>NZ_RZUL01000002.1 GCF_004005485.1 Sphingobium algorifonticola | reverse complement strand
TGCCCTCCCGAGCGGGCGAACGGCAGATAACCGAGCTCGTCAAGCACGATCAGGTCGAGCCGCGACAGCTGCGCCGCCAGGGTCCCGCCTTTGCCGATCCGGGTCTCCTCTTCGAGGCGTGTCACCAGATCGACGGTGTTGAAGTAGCGGGCGCGAGCGCCCCTTCGCACGACATTGGCGGTGATCGCGATGGCGAGGTGGGTCTTGCCTGTCCCCGTGCCGCCGACCAGCACGATATTGCGGCGAGGCGGGAGGAAGGAGCCGTCGTGAAGGGAGCGGATCATCTCCTCATTGATCGGTGTGCCCTCGAAGCTGAACCGCTCCAGGTCCTTCACCACGGGCAGCCTCGCAGCCGTCATCCGATAGCGGATGGAGGCTGCATCCCGGTGGGTCGCCTCGGCACGGAGCAGGTCGGTCAGTATCTCCATGGTGGTGCGCTTGCGCTGGAGGCCGGTAGTGACCGCCTCGTCGAACGCCGCCGCCATGCCCTTGAGTCCGAGGCCGCGCATCGTGTCGATCATATCATGCCGCTGCATCATAGCCTCGCAGCAGATCATAGCGGGCACAGTCGGCGAGCGGAGGATGCTGCAGCATCCGGTCTTCCGAAGTGACGATGCTGTGGGGTGTCGCCGGCTCGCGGCGCCGGGAGAGGATGTTGAGGATCAGCTCGTCGCTGGCCGTTCCGTTCGCCAACGCTTCGCGCACGGCAGCCTCTACCGGCTCCAGGCCATCGGTGAGGACCGCCGAGAGGACCCGCACGAACCTGCGATCGGCCTCGTCCCCGGTGCCGAGCCTTCGCCGTAATCGGTGCAGGGCGGGCGGCAGATCCCAGTCCTGGAACGGTGCGCCGTTACGCAGCGCGCCGGGCTTGTGCGCGAGGACCGGCAGATAATGCCAGGGATCGTATATCGTGCGGTTCCGACCGAAGTGGCGCTCATGCTCCCCGACGATCGCATCGCCGCAGCGTATGACGATGCGATCGGCATAGGAGCGCACCTGAACGGTCCGGCGTGCGGCCGTCGACATGACCGAGTAGCGGTTGCGATCGAAGCTGATGAGGCATGTGCCGGTGACGGCATGCTCGCTCTCATGGAAGCCGTCGAACGGTGCCAGGATCGGCTGCAGGGCCGGTCGCTCCATATCCAGCGCCTCGGCGACGGTAATATCCCCGCGTTCGGGATGGGCATGATGCTCGGCCCAGCGCCGGCACTCGGCCTCCAGCCACCCGTTGAGCTCGGCCAGGCTGGCGAACCGGAGCCGCGGCTGGAAGAAGCGGCCTCGGATCGTCTGGACCTGCTGCTCGACCTGGCCCTTCTCCCATCCCGCCGCCGGCGAGCAGGCGGTCGGCTCGACCATGTAATGATCGGTCATGATCAAGAAGCGGCGGTTGAACACACGCTCCTTGCCGGTGAACACGGCCGTCACCGCCGTCTTCATATTATCGTAGATACCGCGTCGCGGCACACCGCCAAAGAACGCGAACGCCCGGGCATGGGCATCGAACAGCATCTCCTGGCCCTCGCGCGGATAGGCCCGGACATAGGGTGCGCGCGAGGCGCAGAGACGCATATGCGCCACCTTCACCCGCATCGGCTTGCCGGCGATCTCCACATCCTCGTGGCTCCAGTCGAACTGGTAGGCCTCACCCGGCTGGAAGGTCATCGGGATGAACGCCGGTGCGCCTTCGCCAGCATCCTTCCGCCGCGCAGCACGCCAGCGCGCCGCATAGCGGCGCACCGCATCATAGGATCCATCGAACCCCTCGCGCACCAGCAGGTCATGGATACGCGTCATCCGTAGCCGATCGCGACGGCCGCGACCTTCGTTCTCCTCAAGCAGCGCATCGAGACGATCCTGATAAGGACCGATCCGCGGCAGCGGCTGGACTTTGCGCTGATAGTTGAACGCCGCCTCCGGCGACCGGATCGCTTTGCGGACGACCTTCCGCGACAAACGAAGGTCACGAGCGATCGCCTTGATCGCCTTACCCGCTGCATGCTCACGCCGAATCCGAACCACTGTCTCCACGATCAACATCCCGTTCTCGCCAACTGATCAAAACCAGTCGGCCAACTAAATCCCCGGGATGAAGGGGTCCTTTTTGCACGCCGATCACCCCACGAAGGGGGTGCCTATTGCACGCTGATCCTCAACCAAGATCAAATGTTGCTGTTGCCGACAATCCATAGACCGTTCGCTCATCCCGATTGGGCGCATCAATCGAGACGCGACGATCAAACGGGCGGTCGCTCAGAAGGCCCGACTGATTTTCCTCATGGGTGTAGTCGCCGACGATTTCGACTGTCAGAGCACCGTCTTCCGGACGATAACCAAGGTACGTACGATTGGCGATGCTGCTCCCGCCTTGAAGACGCGACCCATCCGCAAGGTTCTTTACATAGCCATCGCGCGCAACATGACTGACGGCAGTCTGAACATAGAATGGGCCATCGCCAACACGACCGCCGACGCTGCCGCGAATCCGCTGCAAATCATAGCTTCCGTACTCAATCTCGACAGCGCCGGTGACAGACTCTGCGGGGCGACGCGAAACGATCGAAAGAGCACCAGCGACCGTATTGCGTCCAAACAGGGTCCCTTGCGGACCTCTCAATACTTCAATGCGTTCAACGTCAAACAAATCGAGATTGAGTGCGCTGCGGCCCGTCAGGTAGACGCCATCAACATAAACACCAACGCTCGATTGCTGACCCTGTCCGACAGCGGCAGCGGAAATACCACGCAGAGAAAAGCTGTTTTCATTTGGTGTCGCGCCGGGATCGAACGACAGGCTCGGCACCAATCGACCCAGTTCATCAAAACGGGTTATTCCACGGTCGGCCAACGTGGCACTGGTGACGACCGTCAGAGCTAAAGGAACATCCTGCAGCCGCTCCGTCCGCTTTTGCGCCGTTACGACGATGTCCTGCTGCTGCAACGCCCGATCCGCGCTGTCTGCGGCTTGTCCATGGGCGCGTTCCGACATGCCCGTCAAAAGCAGCGCCACAGTGGTCCCGTTTAACACGCGCAACAGTCTTTTATGGTAGTCTTTGCTGGGTTGGCCAGCGACCTGCCTGAATACAGCCATCTTATCCTCTCCCCGATCTTGTTAGTAAGTGATTACACACTAACTAACAAGATCGTCAAGATGGTAGTGGGCCATCAAGATGCATTTGCAGCGGGAAAAGTCAGGACGAGATCAACAATCGGCGATGGAGCGGCGCAAGCGTAGTGGTCGATGAAGGCCTGCTATTGTCCATCGTTTGCCGCAGCAGCACGTGATCTCACCTTGTCCACGGCTACGCCATGCGCGAGCAAACCCTGCCGATATTGTATAACCAGACTCGTCATATGACGCTGCGAATCACGCAGCAGTTTTGACAATATCTTCGCGGCTTCCTTGCGTTCGTTTCGGCGCATCAATTTTATAATCTTGTTCTGTGGCGCCCAGTCCAGGCGGGCCGCAGGATCAAGCCACCGGGTCAACCAGGCAGCTCTGACCAACCGCGTCTGCGCATCGTCAGACGCGCGGGCGAAAAAATCGTTGCCCGACAGTCGAACAAGTGCGGAATGATAATCCAGTACGGCCTGCGAATAAGTTTCCAGTGCAGGATCGGCAACCACACGATCCACAATGCCCTGCATCGCATCGAGTTTCTCTCGCAATCCATCGTCTTGCGCCAGCAGAAGCGCCGCCGGTTCAATCGCCAGGAGCAATTCATGAGCTTGGCCTATCTCTTGCGGATCGATGGACGTAACCTCGTAGCTGCGCCCGCGCCGACGGATCAATCCGTCCGCCTCCAGCCTAGCCAGTGCCGCACGCACGCTGGTCCGGGAACTGCCGACCTCGTCGCCCAGCATGCGTTCGGATACCGGCTGCCCGCCCCGCAACTCGAATGTAAGGATGGCTTCACGCAAGTGATTATACGCTTCCTGCGCCTTACCAAGTTCGACCGGAGGCCCATGCGGCGTGGCAGACCAACTCATATCATTATGTCCGGAAAGTCCTGTATGGATGAAGGCGGACAGCAGACTAGCTGCTCATACCACCATCCACAACATATGTTGCACCGGTGATCCAGCGGGCATCATCGGACAGAAGAAACGCGGTGATGGCAGCAACATCCTGGGGTTGGCCTGGGCCGAGCGGCAATGCATCATGAAAGCGCGCGAGGGCAGCTGGGCTATCGCCGAATGTTCTATCCACCATAGAGTTTGCCGCGGGGGTATCGACGAAGCCAGGACACACGGCATTGACCCGGATCTTTGCGTCACTCCGTGAACCTTCAAGAGCTGCGGTGCGCGACAGGCTGACCACCGCAGCCTTGGATGCGCAATAGGCGGCATGACCGGCGCTACCCTGAAGTGCGCCGAGCGACGCGATGTTCACAATGCCTCCCCCTGGGCCATCCTGCATGGCGCACATGGCGAAGCGCGTACCCAGATAAACGCCGACAGCATTGACAGCGAAAACATCCTGCCATTCAGCGAGTGTCGATTCCACGAGCGAAATGGTTTGCCCGCCAATGCCGGCGTTGTTGACCAGCCCGTCAAGTCGGCCAAAGCGTGCGAGAACATCCTGCATAATGCTCTCCCAGGATGCCTCGCTGGCGACGTCATGTTCAAATGCAACGCCGTCGAGACTGCTTGCAACGTTCTCCGCTCCGTTTCCGTCGCGATCGGTTACAATGATGGTCGAACCCTCTTCTGCGAGGCGACGCGCGATGGCAGCGCCGATCCCGCTGGCGGCCCCCGTCACCAAGATGACCTTATCCTGTAACCCCCTCATGATCGATCAGCGCAGCATCGAAGGGCTCAGCCCCAGTGTCACGCGCCCGGCCGCAGCATATTTTTCGGCATTAACCAGGAAGTGCGATGCTGCCACGTGAATATCACGGAAGTGCCGCTGGATAGGCGACGCTTCAAACACCGCCGTCCCCCCAGCTGCCGCGTAAAGTCGATCGACCGCGCTTACGCAACTATGCGTAGCATGTGTCGCTGCCAGATGCAGCGCCGTCGCAACCGATGGCCCCGGTGCGTCGCCAATACGAGCTATCGCACTTTTTAAATATGCCCTGCTTGCCTCAACCTCTGCCACTGCACGACCCAAAGCATCTTGCGCCATGGCCTTGTCAGCTAATACGCCTTTCGACATGAGCGGCGTCTTGCTTACAGATAACGCACTGAATGCTTCGATACAGGCAAGGGCAATGCCAGTAGCGACAGGCGCATGGGGAACCATCATCATCGCCATATATGGCAAAGCATCGTACAGCGGGCCGACCTGACGCGGCGCCAAAGTCGTCATGTCAATGGCATGCCGATCGGGAACGAACACATTGTCGACCGCAAAATCCTGACTGCCCGTGCCACGCATGCCATGCACATGCCATGTATCGATAAATTGCACGACGCTGGAGGGGAGCAGGAACAACCGGGTCTGCGGTCCCATCGGTCCCGTCAGCGGGACATCGGCACCCTGCTCGAAAAGCATCGCTCCGCCGACGATCCAGTCGGAAAATCCTGTCGCCGTGCCCCAGTCCCAGCGCCCCGATACATGCCAGCCGCCATCGGCACGAACAGCGCGTCCGCGCGGATTGAGGCTCCCCGCACTTGCGATGTGCGGCCCAGTCCAGATTGCGGCGGCAACCTCCGGATCGATATAGGCCGACAACTGGTTCGTCGTCGCAACTTTTAACAGGCACCACCCCGCCGCCGCATCCGCCTTTGCCACTGCTTCAATCACGTCTACAGCGGTTGCAAGATCGTACTCCAGACCGCCATAAGCCCGCGGTGTCAGAATAGAGAACAGACCCTCGTTCCGCATGAGTGTGACCAGCTCGCCCGGCAGGCGACGCAACTCCTCTCCCTGCGCCCCCAACCGGCTGATTTCATCGGCACGGGCCACGATCCGTGTCACGGCATCGTTGCTCATCGTGCCATCACCGCGTCTTTGCCGGCTTCTGATGCACGATGGCTTTTCAGCCGCCGGGAATAAGCGGGATCGAGACGATCGGGAGTCCAAAGAACAGTATGATCCAGGGTGACCTCGACATGCGCCACACCTTCCAACGCACCGATCCGCTGATGCGCCTCGGCCACGAATACCGCCGCCATCAGGCAAGTGGGATCAGTAACGCCCAGTACAATTGCCACATGCGCACCGTCGGCCGTTTCGGTGATGGAGATGGCATGGATCAGACCCATTTCGCCGATACTGGCTGGCATTCCGGCCCGAATGCTGCACGGATCGATGATCGTGTTCAGGGCTTCGCGTACATCTGCGCGGGTAATCATGCTGCGGCTTGCTCCAGTTCGCGAACCATCGTCCAAGGCGCATCCAACTTGCCGTCGATGCCATAGATATCAGCCGAACAAGACGTCCGCGCGGCCTCGACATCGATCCCGTGAAGCGTGCAGAAATTACGCCCCAAGATGCCTGCCTTCATTTCATCGCTCAGCTTTGAATATCCGCGCGGCATCTCAAGCCGCCAGAAAGCCTCGACGAAAGGCTGTGGATGCATGCCGGTGGCACCGGTCGCGAACATGATGCGCTCATGCTTGCCCGTAGCGATCAGCGGTTCGATTATGTCGGCAAACTTGTCCGCATTGTTCACGGCGTAACACGGTGTGCTTTCGAGGTTGATCCAGACGTTGTCATATTTGTCGAGCAAGGCTGCGGTTTCTTCCGCAAAGGCAAATCCACCGTGAACGATTTCGAATTGCAGATCGGGGAAGGCCGCGATCGCGGGCGCCATGTCCCGCACATGATAATGCTCACGCCCGATCGGCCCGAGCGGCACGGCCTTGTGAACCGCAATTGTGCGTATACCCTTCGTCCGACAACGTTCGATGAGCGGCATAACGGCTTTATCGTCATCCAGCTGGACCGTGACAATCTTGCCTTCGACAAGGTCAACGGGATAGAATTTGACGCCCAGAACATTGGGCCGCCCGGCGACGCTGTCTATCCAGCCGACCGGATCGGGGTGCGTCGGGCTTAAATCGGCATAGATCTGCA
This sequence comes from Sphingobium algorifonticola, assembly GCF_004005485.1. Lineage (GTDB taxonomy): Bacteria > Pseudomonadota > Alphaproteobacteria > Sphingomonadales > Sphingomonadaceae > Sphingobium > Sphingobium algorifonticola. The sequence continues at coordinate 862,411 of NZ_RZUL01000002.1, read as the reverse complement.
TCCGATGCGGAAATTGTGCCGCAATTTGTTCGCCGATCCAGATTGGTGAAGAACCGTCACCGAAAAGGCCGTACATCGGCACCCCGTGGTAACAGGCCATATCGATATGGCTTTCAGCGAAAAGAACCCGCTGCATCAGTTCCGGCTGTAGCGTGAACAGGTTCTGAAATTGTTCGAATGTCAAACGGTAACGGGCATCACCTAGCGGGTGCAAAGTGTCGAACCCAAAATGATAGAGCATGCGAACGATTTCGGGCATGAAGGGCGCACGAAGATTATCGGATGTGAAGTTGAAACCGTGCACCGCCGCGTCGACAACAAAGACACCATCGATCATACGGATTCTCCGGCATCGCGGGTCTGCTCCGACACACGCGACAGCGCGGCCTGAAGTATGGTTTCGTCCTCACTGTAATGCGCCCCGGCGATGCCGATGCCCCCAACAGTCACGGCATCGACGACCAGCGGCGCACCACCTGGAACAGCGAGCATGTCGGGCGATGAAGACAATGCTGCCGCTGCCAGCGGATCCTGGCTTACCAGCCCTGCAACCATCGCGGTTGGCACACCCATCACTGCCGATGTGGCCGCCTTGCGCCTTGCCGCTTCCATTGCGGGATATCCCGTATTGTCGGTACGACGCGATGCCAGCACATGCCCTCCTCGATCGACGCAGACGATGGCCACATCATGCGCCAGTTCGCGCGAGACGGCTGCCGCTGCTGCAATCAGCACCTCGGCCGCATGAACGTTGCGCTCCCCCATCAGTTCGCTCCATATTTCACTTTAGAATACCAATATGGTATACCGTTACGATAATGGTGTCAATTATCCGGTGTTGAGGGGATTCGCATGCACAGAGAGACGATCGCGCAATCACGGTCTGCGGGATCAGCAACTAGGTTGCTGACGGGATTGTTCGCTTTGTTGGCAATAATTGGTCTTTACCTCTGGCATCGCGGCCCAGCCATTCAATCCGGTACGCTGTCTGACGCATTCCGCTATGGTATTGTCGGCTTTATCGACGGTGCCGCTTTTGGCGACGCCGTTCGCGCTGAGAAGGGCCCCATCTTTATCATCGCACTCTCGCTCGGCATGACTGCAGCTACCATCCTCTGCTTCTTGCTGGGACGGTCGCTCGGGAGGTTCGCCGCGCGAATAATGCCCGCCGCAGGTGCTGCATCATCGGCAACGGCAACTTCGCCAGGCAAGCTGGCAAAGGTGATTGCATTTTGCGCCCCTCCCCTGCCCCCTCAGAAACCCGGACAAAAGCCATTTCTTGTCCGCAATGGACATCTGATTGCGGCGTTCATCCATTTCCTGCCCCCGCCCGGTCCCTGGTGGTTGCGTATCGTTCTCGCCATCATCCTGGGCACAACGTCGATGCCGACCCGGCTTTACATCTTTGGCGCGACTGCCGGATGTGCGATGCATGTCGGGGCTCTGTGGTTCGCCCACCGGGCGGGCATCATGTTGCCGGCGTCGCCCGATGGATGGATCGGGCTGCTGCTGCTTGCACTGCCCGTAATTCTGACAGTCCTCGTACGGACATTCCATCTCGTACGCAGAAGATTGCAGCCATGATACGCAAAAAACGCCGTACGAGCGCGATAGGGCGTTTGCTCTATCGTCACTCAGGTTGTTGCGAAGTCGTCATCTTCTCCCGACAGGCGATCGCTTCTCGTTCGCGCCGCCATTGCGACGGCGGCATTCCCATGTATCGACGAAACGCGGTCGCGAAATAGGCCGAATCGGCAAATCCGGTTGCTACAGCTACATCAGCCACCGTGACCGACGAAGGCGTAGATGCCAGCAGCGCCGATGCTCTCTCCATGCGCAGCCGACGGACTGTCGATGCAAAGCTCGAGCCGCTGTGCTCGAACAATCTGTGCAATTGGCGCAATGATAACCCACAGGCTCTTGCCGCATGTCTCGCGTTCAAATTTGGGTCTTCGAGATGGTAATGAATAAAATCATGCAACCGCAGCAGACGAACATCTTCTTTGTCACGGATCGCTGCGGTACCAGATAAAGACGTTTGAAATGCATGTCGGATCATGTTGGCGAGATCGGGAAGAAGGCCCACCATTGCGTCTGCCCAGCCAAACGATGACTGGCTCTCCACGGCGCGGATCGTGGTACTCATGACCGCACCCAATCCAAAGTCCGTCGATATCGGGACGCCTAGCGGCAGATCAGAAAATGCGTCCGCAGGCAGAAAAACGATAGTGTTGCGCAGCGATCCCGCAAAATGCAGGGCATCGGGCAATGCATGAGGGTTGTAGAGCGCGGCTTGTCGCGACTTGGCCAGCAACGGTTGATCATGTCGGGCATGTGGCGCTTCGACCAATCCCGATCCCAACATGATAAGGATGACATAATTGAGAGGTCTGTCGTCAAGCGGGCTCCATTCTATGTCCAGATGACCTCCCCCTTCGCTCGAACTGAATGCCCAGCCACCAAAATGGGTCAGCCGCACGTTGAACGGAATGTTGCTGTCGAAAGCGTGCACCACAAATCCGCTCAGCAGGTGCCGCAAGTTTTCAGGTGCTGTCGCCAGCGCATTTCCGTCTGGATCGATCAGATCAATGATGCGGCGCATGGAGATACCCTTATGGCGTAGAATCGAAATATTATGGCACGAAAGTGAATGGCTTCAAAATGCTTTGCCATATAATTTCGTCCTACAAAATATCCCTGATCGGAGAGACGACTTGATGACTGTCACCTTGAACGCTGCCACCGCCGTCATTGCGAAAGCCATAGATGCAGCGACGGCTCAGAATGTACCAATCGTCGCTGTGGTCACGGATGTCGCAGGACATATTGTTTCAATGTCCCGCATGGATGGCGTTGGCCATGTGAATATCGAAGTCGCTCGAAAGAAAGCCTTGGCGTCGGCCACTTTTGGACAGCCCACCCATGAGGTCGTCGACGCGGTATCGCGCGATCCGCTGGCCAAGATCGTTGTCCTCGGGGATCAAAGCATCAATCTTTTGCCGGGCGGCATCCCGCTGAAGGACGGGGAAAGGGTGATTGGCGCTCTGGGCATAGCCGGCGGCTACTATCTTCAGGACCGAGCGATAGCCGAGTTCGCGGCAGCCTGAACATTCAAACATAAGTTGGAGAAGATTCCATGGCCACGCTGGCGAAAAGTGATGCGTCCCCCGCCCCGCGCACACGCGGGTTGAAGATTCCGCCTCAGGGTGTCGGCGGCTTCGATCGTAGTTGGTTCCCGATATGCCTTTCTACCGATGTAGGGCCTGGCGAAGTCATTGGGCGGGAATTCATGGACGGTCAGATCGTCATATGGCGCGGCGAGAGCGGTACGCCGCATGTACAGTCGGCCTTCTGCCGACATCTTGGTGCACATCTCAAGGTCGGCGAGGTGGTTGGAGAGCATATACGCTGCGCGTTTCATCACTGGTCCTATGACGGCAAGGGCCAGTGCATCAAGATCGCGGCGGGCGACACGCCGCCGCGCGACGCGACGTTGTTCGACTTCCCCACGCGCGAAAGTCTGGGTCTGATCTGGGCTTTCAATGGCGATGAGCCAGATGTCGAGCTTCCGCATTTTTCCGCACCGGAGGACACTCTCCTGCTGAAGGCGCACCATGTCAAAGACATGAACATCGACAGTTACATGGTCTTTTCGAATTCGATGGACTTTCAGCACCTGAAGGTAGTTCACGGTGTGGAACTGATTGGCGATCTTGAAGATCTCGAGATTACCGATCGGGGCATGACCTATTCGCAAAACATGAAAATACCCGGTATTGGCACCGTACGTCAGACCATCCGCGCATGGGGCACCAACTCGATCGCTCTCGAAGGGGTGACGATGGGCCGAAAGACATTCCAGATGTCCGTAGGTTGTCCATTGCCCGGGAACAGAGCGCGCATTTTCAACATAGACTCGACAGTGAAGCCAACGGATGCACCGGGCGACGCTCAAATGGCTGAGCAGCTTATCCAGATCATGATTGATTTTGGCGACCGGCTCATTGCCGAAGACGCACCGGTGCATGACAGCATGAGTTTCCGGCACGATCGCATGGCGGAATCGGACAAATATCTTGCGATGTATCTGCGATTTGCCCGGCTCTACCCGCGACATCATCCTGCGGCAGATCTGATCGCGGTGTAAACAACACTCGATATTGCAAATAGTATTCCATTTTGGTATACCAAAAATAATACTCGGTAATAGAGTAGCCTGGGAGGGATGAAGTCATGACGAGACGTACCTGGATTATTGCCGCACTTCTGTCTGGCGCAGTTAACCCTGCTATCGCGCTGGCAAGTGGCGCAGATGAGGTGCAGGCGAGCGATGCGGCTGCCGAAACCGAGCAATCCGGACTTGCCGATATCATTGTGACCGCGCGGCGCGTTTCGGAAAATTTGCAAACGACTCCCGTTGCGGTCACCGCTTTCGGACCTGAGGTTCTGGCTCGCAACTCTGCGTTCGACATCCGTGCGATTGCGACGCAGGCCCCGAATGTCAATTTGCAGGCCGGGGGCAACGCCGCGGGCGGCAACAACACACAGATATTCATTCGTGGCATCGGCCAGGACGACTTTTTGCCAACTGCCGACCCTGGTGTGGGTGTCTATGTGGATGGCGTGTATCTTGGTCGCTCGGTAGGCGGGTTGCTGAAGGCTGCTGATCTCAGCCAAGTTGAAGTGCTGCGTGGCCCGCAGGGCACGTTGTTCGGCCGCAATACCATCGGCGGCGCATTGAACATTCGCACTGCCGATCCGGAACTCGGCGTCGTCAAAGGCAATATCGAGCTGAATGTCGGAAATTACGACATGATCGGCGTCAATGCCGCGCTTAACCTGCCGTTGGGAGACACTGTCGCAGCCCGCGTGTCAGGCACGTACCGTAAACGCGACGGCTATGGTGAAAGCACGACAGACGGCACCGAGTTCGGCAATGAAGATTATGGCCTGATCCGCGGCAAGCTGCTGTGGGAAGCCAGCGACGCCGTAACGGTAACGCTCTCGGGTGACTGGTATCAGCAACGCCAGAACAACAATCCTGTCGCGGTGTACGGCCTCGTTTGCGCGGACGGCACGCTGGGTGTCTGTTCGACGCAGGCAGGTACGAATATTCCGAACGTTGGCAATTCTTCGATCATCGCGCTCTACAACGGATTTGTCGGTGGTCCGTCGGGAAATCCCTTCACCAATGCGGAACTGCGGCCGTTGACTGATCCTTATGATTCGGGTGCCACCGCACCAAGTCAGGATGATGCAGAAATATGGGGCGTTTCCAGCACTGTGGACTGGGCTGTCAGCGACAGCCTGAGCTTCAAATCGATCACGGCGTTCCGCAAGCTCAATGCCCAGTTTCAGAGCGACAATGACGGAGCGTCGGTCAATATCGCATCGACCGACGATGATTTCCGGCAGCGTCAATTCAGCCAGGAAGTACAGGCCATCCTTGATCTGGATCGTTTGAATGCGGTTCTGGGACTTTACTACTTCAACGAAAAATCGTCCGACCTCAATACAGTCAATATCACGCCGGGACTATATGCGTCGTTGAACAGCTCGCCGGTGCTCGTAGGGCAAACGGTTACGCCCTGCGCCCTGGCGGCGCGCACTCCCATCCCGGGCACACCGTTTTTCTCCTACGGATCGGGGTTTGGCTGCACGAACAATATCGCCAATACGACCCTCGATAACGAACTGTTGGTCGATCAGACCGTGAGAGTGCGCAACTTTGCGGCATTTGGACAGGGCACGTTCCAGGCAACCGAGAAGCTCAGTTTCACCGCAGGGCTGCGATTGACATATGAGAAAAAGTTCTTCGATTATTTTCAGCAACGTCTGGGGGTCAGCGCGTCACTGGGCACGCCTTATTATGCCGTTGCACCAAGCTCTGCCAAAGACAGCTGGACCGACCTATCTCCTCGCTTTGGCGCGGAATATCGTTTCACGCCCAAGATCATGGGCTATGCATCTTATGCACGTGGTTTCAAGAGCGGTACGTTCAACGGCCGTGCCACGAATACGCAAGGGGTGGCATCGGTCGACCCGGAAACCGTCAACCAGTTCGAAGTCGGGCTGAAGACGCAGACCGCCGACAACCGATTGCGCGTGAACGTCGCCGGCTTCTACAGCATCTACCGTGATCTCCAGTTGCAATCGGTCGTTCAGGACCCCGCGCAGGGCCTGCTCATCAATTTGGTCAATGCAGGACGCGCACGTGTGTACGGCGCGGAACTGGAAATATTGGCAAAGCCGATTCCTGCTATCGAACTTGGGCTTGCGGGCGGTTACACCAATTCCCGCATTACCGAGATCGATGCGGCGGTGGCGGCGGCTACCGGCGTCGCCGATGGTAACACGCTGAAAAAGGCGCCGAAATGGAACTTCACGGCCAGCGGTCAAGTAACGCAGCCTATCGACGGCGTGGGTGATGTTCTAGCGCGCATCGAATATGTCTATGTCGGCAAGCAATTTCATGATGCAGCGAACAATCCGGACACTGTTGAGGACAGCTATGGACTGCTCAATGGCCGCCTCGCGCTTACCATCGGCGATCGCTATTCGATTGCGGTCTACGGTCGCAATCTGACCGATGAAGTCTATTTCAACTCGCTGTTCCGGACCGGCGGCGGCCAGTCCGTTGCTTATGTCGCGCGTGGACGTGAATTCGGTGTGTCGCTGAAATGGGACTTCTGATGCATCGGGCAAACGGATGATGCGCAGCGCATTCTGGACGATCGGATGTGCCGTCGCGACTGCTGCGACGGCACAATTCGCCGCAGCGCAAACGGCACAATCCTCCGTGAATGCAGATGTGCTCCCGACGACAACCGCCGGAACAGTCATAGAGGGGATACCGCGTCCATTCGGCCTGGCCGGTGGACCGCCCCGTCCGTTCAGCGGCGCAGATTATGCTGCTGGCCTAGCTATGTTGCGACGCTCACTGCCGGATTTGCGGATCACCATTCTCTCCCGCGACACCATCGGAAGCAGGACGGTACTGCGCTTGCAGTTCTCGGGCCGCTTCAGTGGAGCGCCCCTGCTGGGATACAAGGCAAACGGTGCCTTGGTCGAGTTCGACGCCATCGACATCATCGACCGAGAGGCAGGCGGCAAGATTGCAAAAGTGACGACCAGCACGAACTTGTTCGCGCTACTGCGCGCTATTACCACCGCAATGCCCGTGCGGGAGCCTGTCCGCCCGCTAGAGGGCAAAACAGTCTACCGTGCACGACCGGGTGATTTTATTGAATCCCTTGCCGCCGAGCCCGACGGCAGCCTGCTCATGACGTTGCTGTACACGGGCACCATCATGCGGCTTTCGCCAGACGGCAAGACGCAGCTCATCGCTCGCCTGCCCGGCTATCGCCCCGGATCACCCGGCTTTATATGCCTGGTCCGCGAAAAAGACGGGACAGTTTACGCCACCGTTCAGAACCATGACCCGGCGGGCCAGCCCGTCAGTCAGCTTTGGCGCATGAACCTGAACGGCGAACTCGAAGAAATCGTCACTTTCCCGCCGGAGGCACAGCCGAATGGCCTGACATCCGATGGCCGCGGCGGGATTATTGTCGGCGATAATGTCGCGGGTCTCTGGCATGTCGATCCCGCCAAGCGCAGCGTCGCGCGGTGGAGTCTTGATCCCTTGTTGAGTCGACGAGATTACATCGGCACATTGCCGGCCGCCAATGGTGTCCAGCGCATTGGCGATCTCGTCTATGTTACCAATTCTGACTGCGGGCTTTTGCTGCGTTTGCCGATCGCGAAGAATGGGTCGGCAGGTGTGCCCACCGTTGTGGCCACCAGTGTCCCGGGAGATGACTTTGCGCTGGATATCGATGGTACCGCCTATGTCACAACGCATCCACATGACAGCGTGATTCAGGTTGCGCCGGATGGCACCTCGACCGTCATCGCGACAGCAGCACAGGCACTTGCAGGGCCTACGTCGGCGGTGATCATGAAAGATCGGGGTGTACGTTATCTCTACGTCGCCAACGACGGCGGGATATTCGCCAATCGAGCGCGATCCGACCAGACACCCGGCATTACGCGATACCGCCTGGAGGCAGCGCAATGATCACCTTGTACGGCCCGCCCCATTCGCGGGCGTTCCGCGTCCAGTGGATGCTGCGGGAACTGGGCCTTGCGCATGATATGGTGCCAGTCGATTTCTTTTCGGGGGCTCAGCTGACTCCCGAATATCGGGCCATCAACCCGAATGGCCGGGTACCCGCCTTGTCGGATGACAATGGCGTGTTCTGGGAATCACTGGCAATCAATCTGTATCTTGCACGACGACATGGCGGCCCATTGGCGCCCGATGGTCTGGTAGAGGAAAGCCAGGCTGTCCAATGGGCCCTTTGGGCTGCCACGGAAATCGAGACGCCTCTTCTTGTCGTTCTTGCCAATAACGCAATGTTTTTACCCGAGCATCGCGATGACTCAGAACTGGAAACGGCCATCGACAAGCTCTCCCGTCCCTTGTCCGTGCTCGCCTCGCACCTTGATCGGCATGAATATCTGCTCGCAGATAGATTCACCGTTGCCGACTTGAACGTCGCGTCAATTATGGCGATGGCGAGATTGGCGGATATGGACCTGGACGCATGGCCGACGGTGGATAGCTGGCTCACAAATGCGCTGAACCGGCCAGCCGCCGCCGATTACCACCTCATGAAACTACCGCCCGGTCCCCGGCCGCCGCACTGGCAATCCATCATTATGTGACACACAGCTTATGTCACATGTTCCTGTCGTTCACGCCGCACGTTTGTCGAAGCTGACGCTTGCTTGATCGAATACCGGCAAACCGATCATATAGAATAGCGCGTCGTCTTCCGCCGCCAATTCCAGAACGTCGCCACGCTCCGCCCACGTCGTTGATCCTGTGAACCACTGGCTGTCCGCCAGATTGCCTGCCCCGGAAAGCGCATACAGCAGTATCGGTTGATCCGTGGCGTCGATGCGATATCGGGTTCCGGCCGCCATCCGCAATTGGGCAACATCAAGACCGCGTTCGTTGAACCGGCCCAGAAACTTCCGGTCAACGCCGGGTGTCAGCGACACAAAGCCGAAATGATCGGGGTTCATCAATATGGGCGCGTTATAGCGCGGCGCGGAATAGGCGATCGTACGCCCGTTAGCTGCCTCCCAAGCGGCTTCATAACCATCCTTGTTATGTCGCTTGCCGTCCTCCTCCCATGTAAAAACCCCATTCGAGAACGTACCTCGCTGCTGCAAGGCCTCGATCGTCTTGCGCATGAGCGCCTGACTCAGGTAGCCTGCCCCGCTCGCACCGGCGACTTGCAACAAGAGGGTCTTGGACGATCCGACACCTCTTTGGGTGTAGTAGGTTCCCTCGCAGAAGTAGCCGACACTGCCCGGCTCCTGCTTGAGATCTGGGCCAAACTCGAAGTTACCATCGAGCATGATCCGCAGTTGTTCGAAATTATGGCGATGGCGCGGTGTGACGTAGCCATCCGCGATATCAACAATCGTCAGGGCGAAATTGTCCGGTGCACCCTCATCGCCTTCCATGAGATGGACGAACGATATGCCACCTGCGCGATGAGCAGACGCCCCGCTCGTCGGCGCGTCAGCGATGTGGCGTATTCTCATGGCGTTATTCTCCCTGTCTTGGCTCAGGCTAGCCGTAGCAGGTCATAGCATATTGTCAACAATATTGTAGGGCAATCTTTGAACGAACAATGTCCGCTTTGCATTGTGGGCGATAAAATTGCGTGCGACAGTCTATGGATCGCGAAGACTGGCAGAGTGAAAACAGGGGGAATGCCGCAATGAATGTATCGACCGTGGAAGCGATTACAGATCGGCTGCGTGAAGACATTCGCAGTGGTCGACTGGCGCCTTCGCAAAGGCTGGTCGAGGCCGATTTGACCGTGGCGCTCGGCGTCAGTCGTGGCCCTTTGCGAGAAGCCTTCCGGCGTTTGGCAAGCGAAGGACTGCTTGAATTGCAGCATCATCGCGGCGCAAAAGTGCGGCAACTCAGCAAGGCGGAGATCATTGCGCTCTTTCAGGTTCGCGAAGTTCTCGAAGGACTGTCGGCACGCCTCGCTGCAATGGCTGTGCAGTCAGGCGCATGTGACTCTGCTCCGCTAGACGATCTCGTAAATGCCATGAATGTGGCACTGGATGACGGCAGGATTGGTGCCTATCGCGAGAAAAATCAGCAATTCCATGATTTGATAATGGCAATGTCCGGCAACGCCCGACTTGTGGAGATTGCGCGCCAGCTTCAGGTTTCGGTGGGGCGCGTCCAGTCCGCCACGGCAATAGACCTGGGCACACAGCGTGCCGGTCAGGCCGTCCATATCGAAATCGCCAAGGCAATCGCTGCCGGTGACGCCGACGCAGCCGACGAAGCCATGCGACGACACATCACGGACAGCTTAAGGATCGTGACGACGGACATCTGAGCAACGACATCACAACTTCCGGGATTGATCTCCCAAACGTATCCCATTATGGTATACCAAAATGGGATAGGGAGGATCTTGTGATGAGGGGCAGAATATCGTGGAGCGTCGCAGCATTGATGGCGACGCAAATGTGCGATCCCGCGTTGGCTCAGGACGATGCCGAAGGGTTGGCCGACATTATCGTGACGGCGCGCAAGGTCAGCGAGAATATCCAGAATAGTCCCGTCGCCGTGACGGCAATAACAGCAGGCGAATTGACCGCCCGAGGCATAACCTCGGTCAACGAGCTGGCGCGTTCGGTCCCAAACCTGAACATTACGCAGGGCATTGCCGGCGGATCCAGCGCGAATGCCGCGATATTCATTCGTGGCATCGGCCAACGTGATTTCATTCCGACTGTTGACCCGGGCGTGGGCGTCTATCGCGACGGCGTCTATCTGGGCCGTAGTGTCGGTGCCAACCTGGATTTCACGGACATAGAACGCATTGAAGTCATCCGAGGTCCTCAAGGCACGCTTTATGGCAAGAACACGATCGGCGGCGCCGTCAATATCATCACAAGACGCCCGTCGTTCGCATTTACCGCGGAAGGGCGTCTGACCCTGGGTGAGCGCGATCGCTTTGATCTCGACGCGACCGTATCAGGGCCAATTATCGCCGATCGGCTGGCTGCAAAAATCAGCGCAGCGTCACGTTCGGCCGATGGATATGTGACCCGGATTACCGATGGGCTGAAACTGGCGAATACCAATCGTCAAATGCTGAAGGGCGAATTGCTGTGGAAGCCAGCAGAAACCCTCGAAGTGTTGTTGTCAGTCGACGGTATGCGTCAACGTCAGGAATCCACGCCCGGATATGTGCTTCTGATCGATCAGGTCAACCCGAATACCGGCGCCGCGACCATAATCGGCCAATGGAATGCCCTGGTGGCCCCGCGACTTGGCGTTGAACCCCTGACGAACGCCACCGGCGCGACCGGCAGCCCTTACAGGATCAAGGGCACATCGGCGAGCTACGACGATGTTGACAGCTGGGGCGCAGCGGTGACCGTCGATTGGGATCTGGGGAACGCGCAGCTCCGGTCGATTACCGCTTACCGCGATTTGCAATCCCGCTTCTCGTCACCCATTCAGCCGATATTCTCCAACATCAACGACATCGACCAGAACCAGTTCAGCCAGGAACTGCAATTGACGGGCAAAGCCTTCGGCGATCGCTTCGACTGGCTGGTCGGCCTCTATTATTTTGAGGAGAATGCGGCGGCTTTATCAGGCGCGCGGTTGTGGACTGGCCTTGTGATAACGGTCCCGAATGCGGCGGCGTGCCAAAGTGGGCGTGGTGTCGTATGCGTCGACTTCAACAGCGACAACGACCTCGATACCGAGGGCAAGTCCTATGCAGCATTCGCGCAGGGAACATATCGCCTCACCGATAGACTGTCGCTGACGGGCGGGCTGCGATACACCTATGAGAAAAAGAACTTCTCGATCCTCGCAACCCAGCTCCAGATCAACAGGATCGCAGCGCAAGGGTCTGCCCGTGACAGCTGGGACGACTTTTCTCCGATGGCGTCCCTCAACTATCAGGCCACCGATGACGTCCTGCTATATGCCAAAGTGGCACGAGGCTTCAAATCAGGTGGCTTCAACGGACGCCCGAACAACACCCAAGCTGTCCAGCCGGTCGATCCAGAAACCGTGCTGTCTTACGAAGCGGGCGCGAAATTGGAGCTTTGGGACAAGCGACTGCGGTTAAATCTGGCCGGGTTCACAAATGATTACAAGAATTTCCAGGAAGTCGTTTCGATTACCGACCCCAATTTCGGGCTTCTTTCCATCGTCGAAAACGTCGGCAAGCTGAAGACCCAAGGCGTGGAAGCTGAAGTGACGTTCCGTCCTGTTCCGGCGCTCACGCTGTTCGGATCGCTGGGTTACACGGACGCCCAGTACAAGGAAATCCGGGCAGGCGCGCCGTTCGGTCTGGAAGATCGGCCGGTTCAGGTGCCGGAATGGACTACAAGCCTGGGTGCGCAAGTCACAAAGGATGTCGGCAATGCGGCGCAGCTCCGGTTGCGTGCAGACTGGTCGTACAACAGCGGTTACGAAAACTATCTCAATAACGTCAAAGCAGGCGCAACGGACACGAGTTTCCGCGATGGTCTGGCGACGAAGAGCTTCAATATCGTCAACGTCCGCGCCACCTATGCCTATCAGTCGAACGCCGCAGACTGGGATATTTCTGTGTACGCGCGGAATCTTCTGAATGAGACCTACCTGGTGACCGCCGGATATAACTCAGGGTCGGGCAATGGCTCGGGTGTCGTCAATCCTCCGCGCGAAATCGGTCTTCAACTTACCGTGAGATATTGATGATGACACAGTCGTTCAATCGATCCGCGCTGACAGCTGCCCTGCTGGCCACAAGCCTGGCCCCTGCCCTCGCCGCAGCACAACACGCGAAGGATGAGCAGACCCTCATCCTGTACAACGGCCGCATCCATGTGATGGACGATAACAACCGCGTCGTGGACGCCATTGCACTGCGGGGCAACACGGTGTTGGCTGTAGGCAATGAGGGAGATGTGCGCGCATTGGCCAAAAAGGGTCAGGCGGTCGAAGTCGATTTGAAAGGACGCACCGTCCTCCCCGGGCTGATCGACGGCAATATCCATGGCACACGGAACGCCTATTATTGCTGGACCAGCAACATCCGGATCGATTTCATTTCGGATCGAAACGAAGCATTGCGACAGATCAGCCGCACGGCCGAAGCAAATGCACGGGGAACATGGCTGTGGACTACTCGCCTACCAGCGGTTTTCCACGTAAATGGCCTCAGCCCTCCGGGCATGTTCACGCTGGCCGAGCTGGACCGCGCGGCGCCGAACAATCCCGTGATGATTATGGCCAATGGCTTTGGCCTTAACGCACAACTGAACAGTGCGGCGATCAAGGCTCTCGATCTGAAAGCCGGCGATCTCGGCGTCGAGTTGGGCGAAGGTACCGGCACCCTTACGGGCAAGGTCGCAATGCCGGCCCTTGACAGGGCCCGCACAGCGATTTCCAGGCAGTTTGAAGCCGCCAGCCTGGGGCAGCAGGCAAGTTGTTATCTCGATTTTTCCCACGCCATGAATCGGGCGGGGCTAACCAGTTACGCCGGAGCACAGCAAGGGGGCATCTTCAATGCCGGCGCATGGAGTGCGAATGCCGGTGTACCCGGCGCACGCCTGGCTCCTGAGGCCGACGCGCCGCGCGCAACTCCGGCCTACCGCGAAAAGGCATTGGCGGAAGGGGTTCTGCCGACGAGCATCGATCGCGGATGGGCGGAACCTAATCCCATGGCGATGCCGCGGTTCGATTATGACGGCAACCCTCATCGAGACGGTCTGAACCCAGTGAACGAACTTGATCGCGCAGGCCTGCTTTCGACGCGTGTTCTCGCGATGCTTGATCCGCGCGGCGGCGGCATAGAGGGCGTCAAAGCAACTGTGTATCATTCCGTAGGCATGATGGGGAATGATCGCGTGCGGATCGGCGGGATTGGCCCGGGATTTTACATGGGCCAGGTCCGTTTCGGCAACACCGCAACGCTGTTGCCGCCCAAGGATTATCGTCAGATCATCGAGACACTGGCGTGCAACCGCTGGAACTGGACCGACCAAACTTATATCGAAGCGACCGTCCGCTACAAACTCGATGTCATCGAGGCGGTAAACCGGACATGCCCGATTGCCGGACTGCGCTGGTCTTTCGAAGGCATTCAGGAACCTCTCGCGCAGGCTTCCCTCGATCGGATAAGGAAATTGGGGATCGGGGTAACGACCTTTTCCACCAATATTCAAGGCAGGTCACCCTTGCCGGATGTGGCAGGACCTACGCCATTTGCGGATCTCGTGCGATCCGGCGTGAAATGGTGCATGGGATCGGACGGCACGCTTGGCAATCCGTCAGATCCCTTCGGCCATATGTGGTATGCCGTGACTGGCGAGACGATGGATCCCAATGGCCTGAAGCAGCCACCTAGCCAACGGATCAGTCGCCTTGAGGCGTTGAAGGCCAAGACCGTCAATTGCAGATTCCATCTGCAGAACGACCGTATTGGCTCTCTGCGTCCTGGCGATCTTGCCGATCTCATCGTACTGTCCGATGACTATTTCACCGTGCCGGAGACGGACATTCGCTACCTGCATTCTCTGCTCACTATCATGGATGGCAATCCGGTATATGCCGAAGGCCCTTTTTCCTCCCTCGATGATCCCTTTGTCGCCAAAATTAAGGTTTTCAAGGACAACGCCCGAGTCAGATGATCGGCATGGAAACCGGCAAACGGCCAACCGTTTTCGAGCCGGGAACGGGCCGTGGGGCAATGTGCGTCACCCCGCGGGCGCGTGGGGTGCTTCGCCAAATGCCGGGTGAACCTCTGCCTGCACAACCCGGTCAACGGATGCCGCAGCCTCTTGTGTATTTGCAGGGACAATACCGTTGAGCACGGGGATCACCTCCTGCCCCAGCAGTGTAATCGAGCGGCGTACTGCGGCCATGCGTTCCGGCGTGTTCAAACCGACATCGGATTCGCCCAGTATTTCGCCGAACCCCAGCCTAGCCAGTGACCGCATGCGCGCCAGCACAGTTGCGGGTGATCCATAGAGACACCGCGCCGACAGATAGGCCTCCGATGCATAATCGGGCGCCGGAACCATTAGCGGATTGCCAAGATTATGTCGGGTCTCCAGCATTTTCTGCCGATCAAGCCACTGTTGCCGTGTTTGTAGAGCAGCAATCAATTCAGTACGGGCCAGCGTGTCAGTTTCCGCAACATGCATGGGCCCGACCGAGATGGAGGAATAAGCGAGGCATCTCGCTACGGTTTCCTCGGCATGTCCCGCGTCCAGCAAAGCGCGGACGTAAACTGGTGCTATCTTTTCGCCCGTAAAAACGGCCCACCCCTTCGTGGCCGCCAGCAACGCCCGATCGGGCCGGACGCATGCCAACTTGATGACAGGAGGCGAGCCAGCGGACGCAGGCATGATGCGCTGCACGACTTTGCCTGCGTAGCGACGTGTCGAAAAATCGACGGGGGGATCGGCGGGCCGCTTGGCCCACAGTTTCTCCACCGCGACAACGATGGACTCAAGTTCCTCTCCTTGCGTTGCGGGGTCGAACCCCATGCCCGTTGATTCCAGCGGCACGCCACCTGATCCGACACCCAGAATGAACTTCCCGTCCGTCAACTGACTCATCAACGCTGCACGTTCCGCAAGCGCCACGGGATGATGAAAAGGCGCGATGGCGATACTCAGACCAAGGTGCGCGCGCCTTACCGTTGCGGCCAGATGAGCCACAAGCAACATGTTGTCGGCCCAGGGGCAATAGTCGTCGAAATGATGCTCGGGATAGTAAAGGCAGAAAAATCCAAGGGAATCGGCCAAAGCAGCACGGTCGATGACGTCGAAGATGATGGCCCTGTCGCTATCAGGGCCGCCGGAAATGGGTACGGAAAACAGGCTGAGGCGCATGATCGGTCCACTCGTTAACAGGCGTGAACCGACCATGACGTTGCCTGAGAGGGAGGCAAATAGGTGCAACCCCCTATAGTCCAATCGGCACTAAGCGATTGCAAAGCATCATATGAGAGTGCAAAATTGTAGGACAGTCACAAACTGATTTTGTTATAACTTGCTGGGAGAGCCATCATGCCCATCGCTTATGCTGATGATGCAGCTATCCGTGATCTCTATGCCCGAGCCGTCCAGACTTTCGATCGCGGAGACATATCTTGGGTGGACTATTGGGCCGATGAACCGGAGTTTTTCTTTCCGCCCGACCCTGCGACCGGATTTCCGGGCATGACGCTGAACTCGCGCGAGGCACTGACCGGGATGGTGCAGCAGGCATATGGCATGATGGAGGGCCGTGGTCTGCATCACTTCACCAATCTGACGATCGATGAAATCGATGAAGGCGCGCGCGTTCGCGGTTATCTGCTGCTGGTGAAATCGGGCACCGGGCCTGACAACCCCTCTCAAGTCATGCAGAATACGCGCATTGAAGACATCGTGATATTGACAGAAGCGGGTTGGAAATTTCGGCGACGCAGCGTCGGCAGCATTTGGGGATAACAAGATACCGGCAGTGCGAGCCAAACCCAAAACTGTCGGAGCTATGGCGGAAGGCGGAACAGACCGTGGATATGGATTTCATCGAAACGCTCAACGACGCCCTTTTCGCTGCCACCACGTTTGACGATATCAAGAAAAGCGGACTTGAATTGATCCGCGGTCGCCTGAAAGCCGACGGGTGCATACTGATCATTTCGGAACCCGGTGGTCGGCGCCTCAGTCATGTCTACCATTATTTTGACAGCCCGCCGACGGACGACTCCAGCGGCCGGAGGCGTAGCTATTTTCTCCAGGATCCTATGTTCAAGGCGCTCATGAAACGTCTTAAAAACGGCTTTTTTGCTGCCACGCGCCTTGAAGACATCGACGACATCGAATCATTTCGGGCATCTGAGCTTTATGTCGATGTCTATGACCGCCACGGCATGCGTCAGATGTTGTCGGGCATCGTCGCCCCGATGACATCCGCCGTTGCTGTCGCCAGTTTCTACAGACATGATCCTGAGCGGAGTTTCAGCCGGGCGGATGTCAGCCTGGTTCGCGCGCTGATGCCGGCCATCGGCAACACCATCAGACGTATCATTCTCGAGCACAGCATTTTGGGATGCCTTGGCAGCACCGGCGTAGCTTCTGATTTTACCATGGAAGCGATTACCGAGGAACGGGGCTTCCATTCCCTGCTCCTATCGGCAGGAAACAGAAGCGATACGGCCGTGGAGACCGTTTTTGCGCGACATCACGTCCTTGATGACGAAATACAGAATGCCGAGGAGAGACTGAACACGCTGAGCGAACGCGAACGGGAAATTGCACATCTGGTGACGAAAGGTCTGACGAATGCTCAGATCGCGCATCAGACAAAAATCAGCCACCGGACCGTCGAAATCCACGTATCGGCGATTTTACGGAAAGTCGCGCTCAATAACCGGACTGAGCTGTCCTACCTCGTTAATGCGCTGGACGCATCGACACTCGCGGTACGGTCGAAACTCGCAACAGATCGTATGCGCGCATGAAAGACAGGTTAGACCGGCAAATCACTGTCAGCCGATGAACCCCGTCTCAATCTCTCGTCAGGGAGCATCAGGCAGACAAACCAAGCACAAAGCATCACACCGGCCCCCACAAAGAAAGCAACCGCAAGGGCACCTTGGTAGGCGTTGATGATCAGAGCCTGATCCGATGACGGCAATGCCATGGTCGCCGCGACGCTGTGTTCGAGCAGGGATGCAGCGGCGTCCGGTCCGGCACCTCCGGCGAGGCGCATACCCAATTGGGCCGCGACTATCCCGCCTGAGAAAGCAACACCCAGCGCGCCTCCCAGCAGACGGATGAACGTCATGGTCGATGTCGCCGTTCCAAGCGCCGTCGACCCAACAGCATTCTGCACGATCACAGTCGCGTTGGGCATTCCGATACCCATTCCAAAGCCGAGCAGCGCGATAGCCACAAGAAAGGCGGCAACACCTGCATTGCTCCACGTCATTATGCCCAAGGCGCATAACGCTACGGTCTCACAGGATACCCCGGCGACCAGAAACGGCTTGGGTCGGCCGAACCTGGAGGATAGTCGTCCGCCGACAATCGAACTGACCAGCATCGCCAGTACCTGCGGCACCATCATCAAGCCAGCGTTCGCAGGACTTAGCCCCAAGACAAGTTGGAACAGTAGGGGCAGAAACACCAGTGAGCCGAACATCGCAAAAGCCATCATGCCGCTGGCCGTGACCCCGATGCTAAAACTGCGATTATGGAACAAGCTAAGATCGATAATGGGTTCAGGCGCACGCTTTTCCCGCCTTATAAACAGAAACAGCAAAGCAAGCGACATGGCTATCATCGCCGCCATCTCGATCGAAGACCAGGCCACAGTTGAACCGCCCCAGGTCAACAGAAGCATGATGACTATGGTGCCGACACTAAGCAATGCGGCACCTGGATAATCCACATGATGGATGCGTGGCGAAGATACATCCTTCAGCGCAAACAGAATGAGGCCAAGGGCAATGGCACCGATCGGCAAGTTGATGAGGAATATCCACCGCCACGACAATTCGGTCGTAAGTATGCCGCCAAACAGGGGGCCGATGACGCTGCTGATCGCAAAGGCCCCCGTGAACAAGCCCTGATAGCGCCCACGCTCACGCGGCTCAACCAGATCGCCGATCACGGTCTGCGACAAAGTCATCAACCCGCCCGCACCAAGGCCCTGAAGGCCACGAAAAAGAATGAGCGCAATCATGTCTGTAGCAATGCCGCATAGAAGTGAGGCGACAAGGAATATGCTTATGCTGACCAACAGCATGTGGCGGCGGCCCACCATGTCGCTGAGCTTTCCATAAATCGGTGTGCTGAGTGTCGAACCGAGCATGAACGCCGTTACGATCCAAGAGAGATACGCCAAGCCTCCAAGATCACTGGTCATTTTGGGAAGCGCGGTATTTACTGCGCTTTGATCGAGCGACGCCATAACCATGACCAGCATCAGCGCGGCGAATACCAGTTTGATGCTATGCGTCGTTACGGCGCCAATCGGCTTGGTCATGTGGACACTCGGTTATGCGTTAGTTTGTCCGAACCTGTCGGGCTTGTGCGTTTGGACATTGTCTGACGCACAAGATTTTGTCGTTAGGTAAGAACGCCTATTCACCAGCGATCGGGATAAACGCCTGAGAATATTTAGGGGTTATCCCGTATTCCATTGCCGACGAAATCCGCCAGACTTTCCAAGCTACAATGAGCCGCAGCCTAGCAGGCCCGATAGCAAACGAGAGGGGAATCGATGCGGCTTGCGGTACTCTACGGAGCATTGTTGTTCGAGTTCGTGTCAACGGGCATGGTCATGCCCATGCTGCCATTCGTTGCGACGGACCTGGGTGCATCGCCGTTTGTCCTTTCCACCCTGGTTGCGACAACCGGCGCGTTCATGTTTCTGTCCATGATTTTCTGGGGGCGCATGAGTGACCGAATTGGTCGACGCCCTGTGCTTGCCATAACCATCCTAGGATCCGGTCTCGCCGGCGCACTTTCCGGCCTCTCCACGTCTCTTGCCATGCTGTTCGTGGCACGCGCAACCGCAGGCGCAATGGGCGGCAATGTTCCGATCGCCGTATCGACAATCGCAGACGTTACGCCGGACAACGAACGCGCCAGGATGATGGCCTACCTTATGGCGGTGGTGGCGTTGGGTTTCGTAGCAGGCAATGCTCTCTCGTCGGTGATCGGCAGTACGGACAATGGCTTCAGCTATGCCCGAACCGGGCTGGTTGCAGGCAGCCTATCAATCATTGGTGCTTCGCTGGTCCATTTCTTCGTGCCGGAGAGCCATACCGATCGAGAACCCGACAGGCTCAAGACACAAAAAAATGCCATGCCCTCTACACCCCTGCCGGAGTTGAAACGCCTGGGCTTGGTGCTCGGAGTCGTCGGCTTTGCCATCGCCATCCAGTTCATGCTGCAGAACGGCCTGCAAGGCGCCATCGACACTGTGGTCCCCCTGCATCTCAAAGCCATATTGGGATGGTCGGCGCGGGAGTTCGGCTTTTTCATGGCGTCGGTCGGCGTCATGCTGATCACCATTCAGGTTTTCGCCACAGGGCCGTTCACCCGCCGCTTTGGGGATGATGCGGCACTTCGAACCACGATGAGCATGACGGCCATTGGCGCGATTGTCGCGCTGTTGCCGCTCCCGCCTTATGTCGCTGTTGTCGGTATCGGGCTGATGATGATGGGCGTGGGCTTGAGCCAGCCGTTGTTCCAGAGCCTCGTCACAAAGGCGGCGCCTGCCGCGCATCGCGGTGTTTTTGTTGGAATTGTAGAGGCGGTCGCAGGCCTCGGCAGGGTCATCGCCCCGCTGATCGCTGGCGGCCTTTTCCAAGCCGCCGGGGCATGGCTGGCATTCTGTTTCATGGCAGCCATGGCCAGCGGCATCGTCGCGTGGAGAACGGTGGGCAGCGTCGCCCGGCCCGCAATGCAAAACTGAAAAAACTGAAAAAGGGAGGATGATGACAATGAAAACCAGTGCCTTATGGATCGAAGGAGTATCCACCGCAGTCTTAATGGTGGCTACAGCGACGTCGTCGTTCGCTCAGTCGGCCGGCTCTGCAGCAACCAGCGAGGCACCGATCGCCGCGGACGATGACACAACGAACAGCAGCGGACTGAGAGATATCATCGTAACCGCAGCACGCCGGTCGGAGCGCCTTCAGGATGTTCCGATCGCGGTTACTGCTATCGATTCCGAGCAACTGCGTAATCTCAATCCGCGCCAGTTGCAGGATATTCAGAAAATCGTTCCCAACTTCAACGTCTCGCAAAATCAGGGCGTGCAAAGCACATTTTACAGTCTGCGTGGCATAGGGAGTTCCAACGTCAGGTCGGCGACGCAGGCAAGCATCGGCATATTCGTGGACGGAGTCTACCAGACCAGCCCCGTGCAATCGAACACCGCCCTGCTCGACATAGAACGCGTTGAAGTGTTGCGTGGTCCTCAAGGGACCTTGTTTGGACGTAACTCAATGGCCGGTGCGATCCAGATCGTAACCGCGAAGCCCGGAAACATGATATCGGGCTCCGCGCAGGCGGAATACGGGGAACGTGGACTGTTCAACGTCAACGGCAACATAAGCGGTCCGATCGTGAACGATACACTGTATTTATCGCTGGCAGCCAGCCATCAGGAAGGCGGCGGATCGGTTTTTAATCCGAATACCGGATCACGCGCAGACACCAATCGCGAAAACTACCGCGCATCCATTCGTCTCGCGCCGGAAGGCGGCGCGGGCAGCCTGACGGTAACCGGCACCTATGGCGATATTCTCGAAGTATCGTCTATCGCCGACAGCAATCCTTTCGATTACCGGCAGAATGGCACCACCGATCAAACCGTCGACGGCAAGATACGCGGCCTTGCCATTACCGGTGAACTTGATTTCGGCGGCGCTGCCCTGACATCCATATCGTCCTATGATTATTCGGCATTCCGGACCGCCGGCGACGGCGACGGAACGACCGCTTTCCTGTTCACCAACTCCGAATATCGCCGTCAGCGTACGATGTCGCAGGAAGTACGACTGGCATCGAACGGCGCCGGGCCATTCAAGTGGCTGGTGGGCCTCTATTATTACAACGAGAGCTATTTCCGTCGCGCCGGTGAAACCATCAACCTTGCGGCACTGGCACCACCCAGCATTGCCTCTCCCTTTCCCCCAGCAGGCAGCAGGTTGTCGGTGACTTTCTTTCCGTCGGCTACTCCGACGACACGCGATACGTTGAAGGTCGAAACCGACAATTACGCTGCTTTCGGCGAAGCTTCGCTGGATGTGGGACAGTTCATTTTCACCCTTGGTGCCCGTTACACGATTGACGAGCAGCGGGGTACAATAGTCCAGCCCGACAACATCGGCTTTGGCTATGGTCCTTTGCCTCCGACGCTGATCACACAGCAGTTGGCCTCGACGCAAACCGTCAACGCCAAGAAGTTCACTCCGCGCGGTGTCATCAGCTACAAGCCCAGCACTGATTTCCTCGCCTATGCATCGGTGGCACGGGGATTCAAAGGCGGCGGCTTCAACACGGGGCTGGATCCGACATCCGTCACGCTCTTCACGCTCCAGCCCGAGACCGTCACCAATTACGAGATAGGCTTAAAATCAAGTCTTTTCGGTAATCGACTGCGCCTCAATGCCGCTGCCTACTATATGCAGTACAATAATCTTCAGGTTACCCAGGAAATCAATCCGGCTCTTAACCTGACGGGGCTGGTCAACGCTGCGAAAGCCCGCATTTACGGTGCCGAAGTGGAGGCGACGTGGAAAGTATCAGATCCGCTGTCACTCAATCTGGCGATCGGATACAATAATGCGCAATTCGAAGATTATCCCAATTGCGTGGCCGAGCGACGCAACAATGCCGGTGTGGTGACGCGATCGGCCGAAAATTGCGCCGGGAAAGACCTGCTCCAGGCACCACGCTGGACGGTAAGTGGCGGATTTGCTTACAATCGACCGATAAGCGGCAAGACAACGCTGCTAATAAACGGGTTGGGACGCTACACCGGGAAGAACTACATCTTGCCGACCAACACCGCCGTTTCGGAAGTCGGAAACTATTTCGTTCTCGATGGCGGTGTAGGCTTAGGCTTTCTCGATGGAAAGTTCGCGCTGGAGTTGATCGGAACCAATATTCTCAACGACAGATATAGGGTGTTCTACCAAAACTCTCCCTTTTTCGGCACGATATACCAGCCAAGTCAGAAGCGGACGATTTCCGTTAGAGGAACTGCTAGGTTCTGACCGCCCCCTTCGACATCGGCTTTGCGCGCGAAACGCGAACAGGCAACTCGATCCCGGTCCGAACAAGCCGTTGATGCGGGGAAACCCTTATCGAACCGGGACGAAACTTCAGCAATAACCAGACCATAGGTTCATTGGCCGGACGGAAATGTCAGGCCCGTTCAGGAGATATGTGCAATGACCGCCCAGCTTGCAGAAAAGGAACAGGAGCCCGTCACGTTCGAGATACCGCGAATGCCAACATTGCCGGTGCCCTACCCGCAGATTGAGCGCGACACACGACGTGTACCGATCAGCGAAAGCAGCCGGATCGCGCTCGATAAGGTCATTGCCATGGTTCCGGAGCTGCGTAGCCGGGCCAAGGAAATCGAACTGGCGAAGAGACTGCCGCAGGACATCATTGATCGCATGGCAGAAGCACATTGCTGGACAATGGCATCACCTGAAGAATTGGGCCTTGGCGGCGGTGAGGTGGATTATCCTTATCAGTGGCGGATCATGGAAGAACTGGGGCGTGGATCGCCGACCGCCGGCTGGTGCGTCCTGACCAGCCTCGCGGCCGCGACCTTGTCCAACAAGATGACGTTGGACGGTGCTCGCAGGCTCTGGAAATCCCCTTCGACCGAAATCGCAGGCACGCCTGGCACCGGTGGCAAGGCTCTGCGGGTGGAAGGCGGCTATCGTCTGGTTTCGGGAAACTGGGCATGGGCTACGAACAGCGGCCATGCGACGAACTTCATGGGGGGCTTTCAAGTCGTTGATCATGTTGATGAAGAGCTGATTTCCTTCCCCCCTCGCCCTGGCCTCCGCGTAACCAAGCTGCCGGAAATCCGCATCGCCTATTTCGAGCGCAGTGATGTGACCATCGGTTCGGATAGCTGGCACACACTTGGTCTTCGCGGCACACACTCGGGCACTTTCAGTGTAACGGACGTCTTTGTACCCGAGGAAATGACCGTCCCCATGATGGGACCGAATATCGGAACGACAAAGGGACCGGTAGGAATTGGCGGTCATGCGGCCGTTATGGTTGGTGCCGCCCGTTGGGCGCTTGAGTATCTGCACGTTCTTGCGGGCAGCAAGGATCCCGTGACGGTGGGCGGCACGTCGGGTAGCCTGCGTACTCGGCCCATCGTCCAGGCCAAGATCGCCGAGATCGAAATACGGTTTCGGGCCGCGCGCGCGCAATTCTTCGATATCATTCACGATTGCTGGGCGCGGTGGCTTGATGATCCAAGCAGCATTACTCGCAGCGATCATCTGCTGTCGCAGATGGCCAATGTCTACACCGCGCGCATTTGCAAGCAAACGGTAGATGAAATATTCGAAATCTGCGGAACATCGGGATTGTTCGACGGCGAAGATCTCCAGTATATCGTACGCGATATGATGACAATGCAGGCACATATGTCAGTTCAAACAAAAAACTATGAAAGTTACGGTAAAGCCTTGACTGGTATCGACACAGCTATCTGGGGTATATTCTAATTGATCAACTATATGAACGACAATATTTAATATTCAAAATATGTGTTTCGACACATCTGAATATCAGGATAGGGTATTACAAATGCAAGCAATAGAGGTCGTACAGCAGTTCTTCGATGCGGTTTCAGCGCGTAACATTGATGGTGCTCTCGCTCTGTTCAGCGATGATGCTGTTGTAGAAAGTCCCATGGGGCCACAGAGAGGCAAAGCAGAAATCCGACGGGGACTTGAAATGATGATCGGGATGAGTGGCGGCGGCCAAACACCCACGCTTTCCGAAGACGCGGGGAAAGTCATTGCTCAGGTTCAATCGCCTATGGGCAAAATTAGCTTGGGCTTTACCGTGAATGAGGACGACCTTATCGCGCATCAGTCGTTTAGAATGGGGTGACAGCTGGTATACATCGGTCGCGCCTGAGAAAGATAGTCAAACGGTTGTTTTTGGTGCACCATGGTCAAACCGGCCAATGCTGATCGCATGGCCAGCATGCAGCAAAGACGAACCCATGCCATGGTAATGAGGCAGCAATTCATCGAAGCATTCAATGCCGGATTGTTTTCTACGACAAGTTTCGACGATATAAAACGGCTTGGCCTCGATCTCGTCGCGCAAGAAATTGGAGCAGATGGGTCGGTTCTGATCGTCTCGGAAGCAGGCGATCTTGACTCGATGCTTGTCTATCATTTCGGCGATACACCCTCCATAGCCGAGACATCGCTGCCTCGCGCTTTTTTTTCACGTGACCCGATCATTCAAAAGCTTGTCGAACAGATGAAGCATGGAACAGTCGGCGTGGCACGAAGTGACGATGTTGATTTTCCCGATGTGTTCCGTAAATCCGACGTATATCGCGAAGTATATTTGCGGCACAATATGATGCACAGCCTGTCTGCAGCGGTTGCACCGTTGGATGGCGCAATAAGTATATTGTCCCTTTATCGCGCGAATGGCACAAGTTTCACGATTAGCGACGCCGCGTTGGTGAGAGCTGTAATGCCAGCATTCGGCAATGCGTTGCGTCGCGTGATGATCGAACATGACATCATGGGCTGCCTGGCGCCACGCGGCGTCGGGTCTGACGTAACGATGCGGATATTGAGGGCGCCAGACACGCCGGTCAATCTGATGAGTCTTGATAGCGACTTACCCATCGCCCTTATGGAAAACAGCGCTATGGCGCGCACACGGTCGCAGATAAACAGTCTCACCGATCGCGAGCGTCAGATCGCGCATCTCGTTACGCATGGCCTTACCAACAGCCAGATTGCGCGTGAAACAGGGCTCAGCTGTCGGACGGTCGAGTTTCACATATCATCGATATTGCGCAAGCTTGACGTGCAGAAGCGCACCGGTCTGTGTCATCTCGTCCATTCCCTCAATGCAGCAAGGCCGCCACTGCGTCGCAATGTGCTGACCGGCACACAGTCGAAAGAGCAATAGGCGCGCAGAAGTAACCGAAGACTCAAGTATTGTTTGTCGGGGAATCTCAGACCCGCGGCATCACATAATGCTACTGCACATTTATTCCTTCACGGTCCGCAAATGCGCCATATCCCGTCCAAATAATGCCAGTGCCGCGACATCGCGATCGCCCCATCCCTTAGATATCGCAGCATCCACGGTGCCGCGGGCGAGGCTGAGCATATCATGGGATACACCGGCTTGATCGAAAAGCCGCTCCGTCGCAGCGATTTCGGCTTCCAGACCTCTCAGATCAAATCCAGGAGAAGCGGTCTGCTCCAACAGCACGGGAACTTTCAGAGGCCATTGCCTGATCGCGGCGAAGCTATCGCCAATTACCGCTACCATATCCTCGGTTTGCAATCCCGAGGCTGCGCCATAACCCATAGCTTCGCCGACTGCGTGCCAATAGAGCGTCAGCACGGTGTTATGGACTAGCTTCATCGCCGTGCCTGTGCCGACCTCACCTGTCGTAACAATTTTCCGACTGAAGCATTGCAGCAGCGGCGTTGCGAGAGCGATAGCTGCCGCATCCCCTCCTGCAAGGATGACAAGTTCGCCGCGCTCGGCCGGTGCCACAGTTCCCAACACCGGTGCATCGATGAAGGCATGCCCGCTCGCCGCAGCGCCTCTGTGAAGGCGGCGCATTACCTGTGGCGACAAGGTCGACAGATTGAAAAAACTGGTCGTGGTCCGTGCCGAAAAAAGCCCCCCTTCCCCTTCATACAGGGCCAGATTGCTTTGCTCGCCCGAAACCAGCGTCAGCACCAAAGAACATTCGGACGCGAGAGCCGAAGGACTGGATGCAACGTTGGCCCCCTGGGCGCGCAATAGTTCGCATTTGTCGACGCTGCGGTTCCACACCGTTAGATCGAAACCTGCCGCCAGTATGCGCCCGGCAATTGCGCATCCCATCCGCCCGGTACCTGCCAGCCCGATTTGCACGTGGCTTTCCTGACTATGCATATGCATCCCCACCTATGTTGCCGATTGTTTAGTCATGTGCCCCAGCATGACTTCAATACGCCTGGCTGCATTATCGAGCTGGGCGGGAGGAACGGCGGTCAGGACATAGCGATCCGGCCTGACAACCAGAACTTCCCCACGATGACGACGCCACACCGCATCGAAATGGTGATCGGTCGGGTCAACTGCCTTGAAACCCGATGGCGCAGCGCCGAACGCGATACAGGCCGCGTTGAGGCGACGCCATAGCGGATGGCTGGCGTGTACCTGCGGCGCATCGACAGCGACCAGCGCAAACCCCGTTCCCAGCCATAGATCGAGAGTGCCTGCCGCGCCGAAGTTAGGGCAGGGCAGCATGCGTCCGACGAAGGAATCGTCATTTCTGCTGCGAGGAGGATCGATCACAAAGCCGTCTACGTAACGTTGGCGAGGCAGATAGCCTTGACGACCAAACCAAGCGCGCGCGGCCGGAAACCGGTTTGCAAGCTGAAACAAAATGTCGCGCAGCAATGCAAGCGGGCGCGACCGAATGTTCGCCAGACGCCCGATCATCACGGACAGCCTGATCATCGCTCGGGCATGGCTATGCCGTTCGACATGATAGGTTTCCAGCAAGGAGGGACCGGCCTGGCCGCGCAGGACCATCGCCAGCTTCCAGCACAGGTTGACCGCGTCCTTGCCGCCAGAATTCATCCCCTGCGCGCCGAACGGCGGCATCTGGTGGGCGCTGTCCCCCGCCAGGAAGATACGCCCGCTCGCCATCCGCGTGACCAGCTTCTGATGGAAATAATAGACCGCCTTGCGGATGATCTCCACCTGCCCGTCGGGGCGGATCATGGCGATCAGGTCGGCCAGCCTGTCGTCCCGCGCCATCGTCTGCGGGTCCTCCCCCGGCAACAGCATGAATTCGTACCGCCGCCCGCCATAGGGGGCAGGCACGGAGTTGCGCGGGCGGGACGGATGGCAGAAGAACCGGGAAAAGCGCACCTGGTCGGGATCGTCGGCGACGTCGATCACGACATGGGGCTGGTTGATCGACCCGCCCTCGAACGGGATGCCAGCCGCCGCGCGCACCGTCGATCCCGCGCCGTCCGCGCCGATGATATAGGCGGCCCGTACCATGGCGACGCTGCCGTCCGGGCGCGCGATGGTCGCGGTGACGCCGTCGGCATCCTGCTCCACCCCGGTCAGGCCATGGCCGTAAGCAAGCGTCACATCGGGCCACGTCCGCGCATGATCGCGCAGGTCGGCCTCCAGCGTCGGCTGGTGGATCGCCGAACGGTTGGGGAACCCGTTCGGCGTCACGAAGCCCTTGACTTCGACCAGCGGCGCGCCCCCCACGCCATAGAAGGTGACGCCCACGCCCTGCACGAAATGTTTTTCGAGCAGCGGGGCGACGCCGACCATCGCGAACTGCCGATGGAACTCGTCGTCGATCAATATGCCCTTAGGAATCGACGACACATCCGCATTGCGTTCGATCAGCAATGTGCGCACGCCATAGAGGCCCAACAGATTGGCGCAGGCCAGCCCGGTCGGGCCTGATCCCGCGATCAGGACCTCGACTTCGGGCGGCAGCGTCATGCGCTCAGACCGTCTCGTTCGCGATCGGGTTGCGCAGGATGCCGATCTTGCTGACCTCCACTTCCACGACGTCGCCGTCGCGCATGAAGATCGGCGGCACCCGCTTGAAACCCACGCCGCCGCATGTGCCGGTGACGATGACGTCGCCGTGGCGCAGATGGGTCCAGGTGGAAATATAGGCGATCAGCGCCTCGACATCGAAAATCATGTCGGACGCGACGCAGGATTGCAGCACCTGCCCGTTCAGCCGGGTTTCCAGCGCCATGTCCCGATAATCGCCGATCTCGTCGGGCGTCACCAGCCAGGGACCGAATGCGCCCGTGTCGTTCCAGTTCTTGCCGGCGGTGAACTGGCTCGTATGGCGCTGCCAGTCGCGGATCGATGCGTCGTTATAGATGGAATAGCCGGCGACATGGTCCAGCGCCTGATCGCGGGCGATGCGCCGGCCCCCCTTGCCGATCACGACGGCGATCTCGCCTTCATAGTCGAAATGGTGGGATTCGGGCGGCGCTTTCAACGGCGCGCCATGCCCCGTCTGGGACTCGGCGAGGCGCAGGAACAGGACCGGATTTTCCGTGCGATCGCGTCCCGCCTCGATCCGGTGATCGTCATAATTGACGGCGGCCATAATGATCTTGTCGGGATTGGGGATGACCGGCAGGAATGTGATGTCCGTCAGTGCCGCCACCGGAGTGGCGCCCTCGACATAAGCGCGCGCCTCGTCCAGCGCGTCCAGGCCGACGAAATCGCGCAGGTCCGCGGCCCGGTCCGCGAAAGCCGGGGCCAGATCGACCACCCCGTCGCCCTTCACCGCGCCGAAGCTGGCCTTGCCCTGCCATGCGTAACTGATGAGTCTCATGTCTCTGCTCCTGTTCAACGGGGCTTCAGCGCAGCCCGTCCTGTCCCTTGATCGCGTCCACGCCCAGCCCGCCCGCGCGCGCATTCACGCGCCCGCCGGTCGCCATCGCCAGGCCGAAAAGGATTTCGTCGGCGCGCGGCGCGTCATAGGCGCCGATCTCGGCGGCGGAAAAATGGCTGCGCACATAGGCGGCGTTGATATGGCCGAGCGGGATCATCAGGCGGGTGCCGATCGGCCCGATCGTCTTGGCCGAAAAGACGATCGCCTTGGTATCGCCCAGCCGCTCCCGCATCGACCAGCCGCCCGGCTCGTGCCACAACGCGCCATGCTCCAATTCACCGTCGGACCCGACGATGGCACCCTTGCCATAGGCTTCCACCTGCTCCGGGTCACCCAGCGCAGCGATCATCCGGTCGGCAAGGTCCAGGCCCAGCGGCTTGAGGTCGGCCATCCAATATTGGATATCCTCCACATACCGCCCGGCGAAGGGATTGCGCACCACGGCATAAGCGGTCACGACCCGCAGTGGCGGGGTCCGCGGTGGCCCACCGTCATGATGAATTTCGTCCAGGGTGACGCCGATCTTGCGGATATCGACGGTCATGCCCGCGCTCCCATGATGACGGCCATGCGCTCCTCCCATGTCTCGCGCGGCTCGCGCGCGGCGTCGGACAGCGCATGGGCGTTCGCGCGGTCCAGTATCTCCTGATCGGTCAGGCTGAAATCGATCGGGTGGTAATGCGGCTGCGGCACATAATGATCGGTATCCATATAGACCTCGATCATGTTGCCTTCCGGATCGCGGAAATAGATCGACAGGGCATTGCCATGGTCGATCGGTTGCAAGTCTGCCAATCCGAGCCGTGCGGCCAGATCATACATTTTTCGTAGGGCCGTGACGTCGGGCACCCGAAAGGACATCTGAAACACAGTGCTGAATTGGACATTCGGCGGTCGCCCGGAACACATCACAATCTGATGATGCTTCGCCGGATCTGCCGACATGAAAACATAATCGACCGGAAACTTTATGCCCTGCCCTCGGTCCGTGACAGTCAGTCCCATTACGCCGGTGTAGAATGCCTCCATTGCCGCCAGATCGCGAACATAGATCCCCATGTGGCTGAGGTTGGGAGTGAAACCGACCATAACGCCCCTACAAACTTTTATTCGAAAATACAACTATTTTCGAAAATAACATCTATTTCGTTTATTACTCTATCGAAAGCCGCTACGGAACGGGAATGACAGCTTATATCTCCAGCGCGCCCCGTCTCCCGGAGGATCACGGCGCAGCCGCCAATGCCGCCGAGGGTTTGCGCAATGACATATTGAACGGAACGCTAAAGCCAGGCGATCGGCTGCGCTTTGAAGGACTGAGGGCAGGCACGGGCGCGAGCATGGGTGCGTTGCGGGAGGCGCTGACGCGCTTGGAAACGGAAGGGTTGGTGCGTAGTGACGCCGGCCGCGGCTTTGCTGTTGCACCGGCTTCCATGCGCGATCTTGAAGATATCGAGCGCCTGCGGCTTAATCTTGAAATCAAGGCGCTTCGCTCCTCGCTGGAACAGGGCGATGACCATTGGGAGGCCGCGCTGATATCCGCATATCATCTCGTCGCGCGTATCGAAGAGCGCGCGGAGGAGGACCGGAGCTTGCTCGACAATATCTGGGATGCTCGGCATCGCGACTTCCATTTCGCGTTACTCAGTGCATGCGATTCCCCTTGGACGTTGCACTTCTGTCGTCTTCTGTTCGACCAGTGTCAGCGTTACCAGCGCCTTACAACGACGTTGGATCACAGTCCCCTGCTCAAGCGAAACGAACATCAGGCGCTGCTCGAAGCGGCCTTGGACCGACGCACAGATGAGGCTTGCGACTTGCTGGCCCACCATATCCGCGGCACCCGCCATGCACTGCGCGCCAATCCAGGGCCAGGCATCGAATTCTGAGCGATGGACCGCATCGATGGCGTGGTTCCCGACGTTGAGATGGTCGGTCTGGCGGTCGCACGAGAGCCGAGACACACTATTTGCCACGTCGTCATTCTCAAAAAGCCGTGCGGATTGGCGCAGCGGCGCCATCCGACATGAGTGCAGGCGTGACGAACTGCGCTACAATTACCGAGCCGGGCACTGCCTTCGGCGAGACCGTGCCCGGGCATTGTTGTGACGAAGAAAGCAGAAGCTGCGGCAAGCTAGGACTTAGCGCGCACCCCTTGGACATAACGATCCCAAGGGTGGAGGCCGGGGGTCAATAGTCTGGCGACGTGCATTCGAGAGGGAGCGGAATGCACGTCGCCAGTAACCCATGGCAGCCAGCCGGGTCAGGCGGCCCACCGGCTGCCATGGCACGTCGCGACACACCCCGGGGGCTGGGCGTTTTCGTGCTCAAAGGCGGCACGAGATCGCCACGACGTGATCGGATCAGACACCTTGGCGGGCGGAGCGCATGCGAACATGCGTGATGTGGTCTTTCAGGCGTAACTTCTGGCGCTTGAGCATTCGCACATCAGGTGCTTCTGGCAGGCGTCGTGCAATGGCGTCGTCAAGCTCGCGGTGACGCTTGATAAGCGCGTCAAGATAGGCTTTGAACATGGGCATCGCTCCATAAATCTGCGGCGGTTCCGTCAGCTCAAGATGTCGTTCGGCCAGCCCGATGGCGCGTGCTGTTGCACCCTTTGTCGTTCGCGATTCCTGAAGCGGACCTGCGGCTTGGCGCGACGTATCCGTCCGCGCTCTATCCATCGCAGCAGCGCAACGATCGTGGTTTTCATCGGTCTCTCCTTGTGATTCTGCGTCATCGTCTATCGTTGTGCCACCGCTATGCCAGCGGCAGCTGTTGCCTTCCAATCGAAAGGATGATGCTCTATCGATAGATGTTCTCTATGGAGCACGTGTCATGCCAACGGTCCGTCAGCTCGAATATTTCGTCGCGGTCGCTGATCTGCGGCATTTCGGCAAGGCAGCCGATGCCTGCCACGTCTCCCAGCCAACCTTGAGCCATCAGTTGAAAACGCTTGAACAGCGCATTGGCGCACAGTTGATCGAGCGGGGCGGCGCCGGTGTGCAATTGACGCCGGTAGGCCGCGACATTGCCGAGCGCGCGCGCCGAGTGATTGTCGAAGTGCGCGATATCCGTGCCATCGCACGCCGGTCTCAGGACAGCCTTGCAGGCATCGTCCGTTTCGGGGTCACGCCGACACTTGGTCCTTATCTTATGCCAGGCATCGTCGCGGCGCTGCATCGCGAACAGCCGGACCTGCGCCTGTACATCCGCGAAGGCATTCCGGCCAATCAGGCCTTGGATCTTGGCCTTGGTCGGCTCGACATGCTGCTTGGCCCGTTGCCCATTGCGGGTGAAAGCCTGGAACTGGAACCCCTGTTCCGCGAGCGGATGGCGATTGTCGTTTCGCCGCAGCACCGCTTGGCATCTTATCCGGTCGTGACCCGCGCTGATCTCGCCGGGGAATGTTTTCTGTCCATGGATCCCCGCCATCACTATCATCATATGGTTGAAACGATCTGTGCCGAACTCGGAGGGGTGATCCTGCGGGACTATGAAGGCACCAGCCTTGACAGCATCCGTCAAATGGTGGGCAGTGGTATCGGAATAGCGGTTCTGCCCGAGCTATACATCCGCTCGGAAGTTGGCGGCGATGCCATGGTCAGACGGATCGATCCTGTCGATTGGGCCGCATCGCGCAGTATCGCCGCCGCTTGGCGCAGGAACGCCGCCTATGCGGATGCCTATCGCGCGGTAGCAAAAAAGATACAGAATGCAGCGAGGGCTATTCTCGAATAGCCAATGCCTCTGCGATTTGGGTGACTATCGATGATCGATAGGCTCAGCGTTGCGATCTGCGCCCATTGACGGCCGCATACCATTACAAATTGGTATTGTATTGGTATTTTATCTGCTATATCGATGTCTTCCATGAAGGTTAGGACGCGGTGCATCCTAGGGGTGTCATCTTGCCGTTCGGTCGAGCAGCAATCGGGACAAGTCAAATGCAGCCAGCTTGGTTTATAGGTCTGATGACGGGCACCGTTCTGGACGGCATGATCGACGTGGCGGCGATCCGCACGGATGGTCATGATATCATCGAGTTCGGTAACTGGACGCTCGCACCCTACGGTCGGGAGATATGCGCGACGCTGGAACAGGCTGTGCAGGCGGCGCTCGCCTGGCAGTTCGGCAGCGCCGATCCCGCGCTGTTCGCAAGTGCGGAGACCAGCCTGACCACCGCGCAGGCGCAAGCTGTGGCCGACTTCATGATTGCCGCCGGACTGCGGAAAGAAGACGTCGCAGCCATCGGATTTCATGGCCAGACCGTCCTCCATCGCGCACCGGACACAGTGCGATACGGCGATACGCGGCAATTGGGTGACGGGCCACAAATGGCGCATGCCCTGGGTATCGATGTCGTTTACGATTTCAGGCGCGGGGATATGCGCGCAGGGGGGCAAGGCGCGCCACTCTCCGCATCCTATCATGATGCGCTGTTGAGACGCATAGATGCGGGGTGCGACACGGCCGTTCTCAATCTGGGTGGTGTTGCAAACATCACCTGGCGTGATAACAGCGGCGAGCTTCACGCTTTTGACACCGGACCTGCCAATGCGCCAATCAACGATTGGATCAGGCGTCACAACGCCGGAGAGATGGACCGGGACGGCACCTTGGCCCAACAGGGAACCGTCGATGAAGCCCGCCTTAAACGCCTTCTGAATCATCCCTATCTTTCTGCGCCCTATCCCAAGTCTCTCGATCGCTATGGCTTTCTTGCCGATATGGCCGATGGCCTTTCGCTCGAAGACGGCGCAGCCACATTGACAGCATTTACGGCAGCAGCCGTGGGACGCGGCCTTCATCGACTACCCTTGCGCCCATCCCGCTTGATCGTATGTGGCGGCGGCCGAAAAAACCCTTCTCTCATGGCAGCTCTGGCAGAAAGAGTAGATGCCGAGATCGTGTCGGCGGAAGCCGTGGGCTGGCGCGGCGATGCCGTCGAAGCGGAATGCTTTGCCTATCTTGCGGCGCGGCGTCTCGCGGGCCTGCCGATCAGCTTTCCCAAGACAACCGGCGTTCCCTATCCCATGGTCGGTGGAGTCATTGCACGGCATCAACATGCCGCGGACGGCGAGACCCTCACATGCTGAGCGTAAGCCTGATGAAGCTGGCATCGTCGCTGACCTTTACACGGGGATAGTCCAGCATCGAGCCAGGGCTATGCTCCAGCATACGCAGCCTCGCGATCATCGCAGCAAATGCCTGCGGCGTCGTAACGTCCATCAGATCGCTCGGATCGCAGCATTCGAACGTATCGATCAGCCGCAGGAAGCCATCGCTGGCAATGGCACAGTCCAGCCGGTCACCTTCAACGGTCATGCTGTCGACGTGATCGGCGGCATCGGGGTCGCACCCCATGATCCAGTATCCGCCAGGCTGGTTCATCCTTCGTCGGTTTTCCCTAAGCTGCGGCAGTAGCTTCTCCCGCAGAAGCGCGGGGGCAATGTCAGGCTGCGCTGTCAGGATTTCCCTCGCCAGCGCGATGGTGCGCGCCTCGATTGCCGACAGCGCGGTCTCTCCGAACAGGGCGGCGGGGCCGCCAGGTGCATGATACAGAATGCGGCAATCGCCCAATGTCGTGAACTCGGCGCGCCCCTGCGAAACGCGCACCATGGCAAAGGCGGCCGACGGCAAGTCATTGGCAGAGACCGAATTGGTGCCAAGATGGTGCAGTGCTGCCTCACGGCAACGCGCCATGACCCAGCGCAAAATATCCCGCGTCGATGAAGACGGCATGATCCGAAAGGCCTGCTGCAACCCACGGTCTGCTTCCGCCGCAAACCACGCAGCATCGCTGAGTGCATCGATCTGGCTAGCCATGACACCCGATGCGCCGTCGATTACCCAAGCCGCCTGTGCGCATGAACCCGCGCGGTCCTCATTGACGGCACCCGCACCAACCGATTCCTGCACGATGACCCGCAACATCATGGACTGCCCGCCAGCAACAGCGCGCCATCGAGTGGGTCCCCCAAAGGCTCGACCAGCCGTTCGACAGTCTTCTGCCGCAACCATGGTCGCATCCTGTGCGAAAGGCCACCGGCAAGTGCGCACCGCGGTGCGCCCCTTTCGAAAACGGCTTCGATAAAGCGTTCCACATGCAAGGCCGCATCTTCCACGATGGAACGCGCAATGCTGTCTCCCGCATCTGCATAGTCCATCACAAGGGGTGCGAAACTGGCATAGTCACGCGGCGTGGCCTGATCCATCCAGGCAACCGCCAGCGTCGTGTCATGATCGAAACGCCCTGTTACCGCTGCGCTCAAGGGTGTGGGTTTGGTACGCCCGTCGAGCGCACGCAGGGCGTGGCGCATCGCGCTCAGACCCAGCGCAGCGCCGCTCCCTTCATCGGATATCGGAAAGCCATAGCCGCCGATACTGAAGCTGCGGCCATCCACCCGGACATGTGCGATGCTGCCCGTCCCAATGACCAGTATTGCGCCATCCGCACCCTGATGTGCGCCGAGGTTGGCGATGAACGCATCGGTTTCATAGCGCACGGAGCGGAACGGGAAATCCAGTTGTGCGAGCTGTTCCTTGATGCCGGGACGTCCAATGCCTGCGATGCCGAAACCGGCGTCAATCCGGGCGACATCGCCTTCCGAGAGTCCCGCCTGCGCAATTGCCTGGTTACACGCAAACATCAGTGTTGCTTTCAAAGCCTCTACGCCTATCCGCGCATTGGCCGGTCCGCTTTCACCCTGCCCTATAACTTGCCGGTCGGAATCCACGAGGCGGCAGCGGCAATGACTGCCACCGGCGTCGATGCCCAGATAATATGTCACGACCGCCCTCCTGTATTCCTTGCAATCATGCCTTCGCCGTTCATTGCGTGCGCAGCATCTCGCCAGTGATCGCATATCCTCCGTCGAGCCAATCGACCACCTCGGCAGCGACCGGGTGATCGATCGCTGCGTAGCGCGAACGGATGACAGCGACCTGATCGCTCGGCATCCCCCTGCCGCGGTCCTGCAACATTGCGATATCGGCCTCCAGCATCTCCGCCAGCGCCGGGCCTGCGACAGCAATTGCCGCGTCACGAAACGCCGTCATGTATCGATAGTCTTCCCCAAGCGTGTAGCATTTCGGGAGCGTCAGTGCGGGGATACACCCCAGCAATGGCTGCGATGCGGGATTGATCGCATGATGGGATATATATCCGGCAAGGCTGGCCGGACGACCGGTAAAGGCCCGCAAGTGCAGATGGGCGGACATGCGTGGGCCGTCATTGACCGGATAATTGTCCCAGACAGCAGGCTTTCGTCCCAGCAGATCCCCTATTTCCCGCATCGCCCCTGGCGATAGCTGTCGGGCGCACACTTCCTCGCCGGTCCAGTAGATGGCAACCGCAGGATCGACATTCCGACCAAGGGCGGCCAGATAATCGACAGGGCGCTGACCGAACACATGGTCCAGCACCCGATCGTCCGAGTAGTAGGTCGGTGTCACGAAATATCGCGTAGCCGCAGAATGATCGAGGCAGAATGAAACGATATTGGCCTGGCGCGTCGCGAGGTCCGGCACGTCGCCGTCCATGTCATCGAACATGATCACAAGATCGTCAATGCCAACAGAGCGGAGTTGATCCAGCTTGGCACGAAGCGCCTGCCGAGTGTCGGCATCGAAGGAAAGATGCGCGCCAAAGGGTGTCAGGCCGATGCCGAAACGGACGCCCAAAGCACGGCATCGATCTGCGAATGCAGCCAATGCATCGAGATTTTCCGATGGATAGGGTCTTTGCCAATCGCGTCTCAGATAGCGGTCGATCTTCGGCGCGTAATGAAAGAAGCCATATCCCGCCGGGGCCAGACATTCGACGACCGTTGCCCGCGCGTTCCAATCCCAGCAACGCCCGAAATAGCCTTCGATGATGCCCAGTTCCGGGATCACGCCGACGCGCCCGCGATCCACGTACCGCGAACCTGCATGGCATCATCCAGATGCACGAAGTCCGCGCGCATGCCGGGCCCCAGCCTGCCCCTGATCTTCCCGTGACCGATCAGAGCCGCGGGCGTAGTACTCGCCATTTTCGAAGCCTGAACGATGCTGGCGGACATCATCGAGATGGCGTTACGAAATGCTGTCGCCATGTCGAGATCCGACCCGGCCAATGTACCGTCGGCCGCGCGGCAGGCTCCATCGATCGCCGTGATGGTTTGTCCAGCCAATGAGAATGTCTTGGAGGCGCTGCCGACGGTCGGCATGGCGTCGGTCACGAGCATCAGTTTTTCCGCACCAACAGCAGACAGCGCAATGCGCAATACAGCCGGATGGACATGATGCCCGTCGACGATGATGCCGCAGGTCAGCGCACCTTCAAGCCCCGCGCCAACGACGCCCGGTGCCCGGCTTTCCATCTGAGTCATGGCGTTGAAAAGATGCGTTACCGCTTTCATGCCCTCGCTCCGGGCGCGCTGCATGTCGTCATAGCTGGCCATACTGTGCCCGGCCGCTACGATGATGTCATGCTTCGACAGTTCGCGTATGACGCCTGGCGCCGCCAATTCCGGAGCAAGCGTGACAAGCGTCTTGCCGGATTTCAGACCGGTCAGCAAAGCAAGCGCCTCAGCATCGATGACATCGAACTTGTCAGCGTCGTGAATGCCGCGCTTGGCCGGATTGAGAAACGGACCTTCTATATGGATGCCCAGGACACCGGGTATCCGCATCGCAATCGCCCGTTCGACCGCGTCAATTGCCTTTGCAATTTTTCCGCGGTCGTCACTGATGAGGGTTGGAAGAAATCCCGTCGTCCCGAACCGACGATGAGCCGCTGCAATCTGCGCGATCCCTTCGACGGTCGGTTCGTCATTGAACAGGACGCCTCCCCCGCCGTTGACCTGAAGATCGATGAAACCCGGGACGATCGTACCGCCACCGAGCGAGACGACTTCGCCGTTTCCATCGACGTCAATATCCGGCACGACACTGGCGACATGTCCAGCCTCCACGACGAGCGCATGGCCTTCCCGCGATCCGGCTTCCGTCACGATGGCGGCGCCTGTGAATATCCGGCGGGTCATCGTGTTTGCGTCACCTTGTTCAAAAGCGGCGGCCGATCGGGATCAAGGCCACGCGAAAGCGAGAGCGCATTTACCATGCGATAACAGCTCTGGATCAAGGCGATCGGCGCGACATTGGGGTGCATGTCTGGAATGACGGGCAGACTGGCTGCCGCGCCATGCCCCTGCCCCGCGATCAGCAGTGGTGCCTGCTGCCGCGCAAGCGTCGCCATCAGACCGTCCAAACCCGCTGCGCCGGAGTCGGACGGCGGAAATATCAGAACGGGAAAATCCGGGCCGACAAGGGCCATGGGGCCGTGCGCCACTTCGGCGATGCTGAATGCTTCCGCATGCAGGCCGCAGGTTTCCTTGAACTTCAATGCGGCTTCCTGCGCGATGGCGAGTGTCGGCCCGCGCCCAAGGACGAAAAGACCATCGGGTCGAGACAGCGGAGCGATCGCGCCACTCCAGTCAAGATTCCATGCCTGCGCCAGCCTATCTGGCAGCATGTCGACGGCCTGTTTCATTGTCCGGTCATTCGCCCATTCGGCGACAAGGCGGGCAATGGCCGACAATGTGCAGATATAGCTTTTGGTGGCGGCGACGCTCTTTTCCGGGCCGGCATCTATCGGAATCACGACATGGGCGATATGCGCAAGAGGCGACTGCACATCGTTGACAAGGGCTATGACCAGAGCGCCTGCGTCACGAGCCGCTTCTGCCGACAGCAAAAGATCAGGGCTTCGTCCTGATTGCGAAATGACAAGGAAAGGTGCCCGCGCGACATGCGCCAGGGTCGCCTTGTAAATCGAGCTTATCGAAGGTGCCTGGGACACCGTTGGAATGCCGAGGCAGGTTTCAAACAGGAATTTGGCATAGCTGGCGGCATGATCGGAACTGCCCCGTGCGCAGGTGAAGATGATGCCCGGCGCCAGCGTGCGCAACTGTTCGGCAAGTGCGGAAAGACTGGAAGCCAGATTGGAGGCCTGTCGCGCGACGGCCGCAGACGCATCCTGCGCCTCTGCAAACATCTGTGAAGTTTCTGTATCGATCATGGGATCGACTATATCGGTCGAGTCATCAAATACAATACCTATATAATACCAATTTAGATTTGTGTCCGGACAAACGCCCGGCGGTTATCAGAGCTTCAAGGTCCAACCACGCGATACGAGCATCGGTATGGCAAGAAGGACAGGCGCAAGCGCGATAACGCTGAACGCCAGCGAAGACCACGGGCCGGACAAGCCGGATGCGGCAAA
Organism: Sphingobium algorifonticola; assembly: GCF_004005485.1. Classification (GTDB taxonomy): domain Bacteria; phylum Pseudomonadota; class Alphaproteobacteria; order Sphingomonadales; family Sphingomonadaceae; genus Sphingobium; species Sphingobium algorifonticola. The sequence goes on along the minus strand of NZ_RZUL01000002.1, from coordinate 822,869 downwards.
CCAGTCATAACCCATTGTCCAACCGGTCTTGCCGTGAATGACAGGCCTGATAAGAGCGGCAATCAAGACCATGTGGAGAACATAAGCGGTCAGCGCGCTTCTTCCCAACAGTTCCAGCATGTCAGTGACGAAATTGCGGCCAAAGCGTCGCCAGATTTCACGCACGACCATCCATAGGATGATCCCCAGCCCGGCGGCGACCAGAGCATAGCTCGATGTCCACAGCGACTTGTTGAGTGGGATGTGTGGCGACAGCAGCAAACCTGCGATGACAAGGGCGACGCCAACAATGATGCCCGCCAACGTGTTGGGTGACGATGAAGGAAGCCCTTGTCGCCAACGCTGCACGGCGACACCCATCAGGCCGGTGGCGATCGCCGACAGCGTCGAGAGCACGCCTTCAGGATCCCAGCCTGCATGATGGCTGCGACCGGGAAGAACATGCTGGTCTAGCCATCCGCTTATTCCTTGACCGGGCAGAAGACTGGGTGCCGCGGTCCCCGGTGCAGCGACGCCGAGCAACAGGGCGCTGTGCAGCACTAGCAGGGCGGCTGCGCAGCACGCGGCGAGCCGGTATCCCGCCGACCGCCGGACAATCCAGACGCACGTGATGTAGACTATCGCGATACGCTGCAGCACGCCTGCCCAGCGAACATCGCCTGGGTCCAGAGTTGGCCGCAGCAGCCATCCGATCATGATGCCCAGCGCGAACAGCTTTGCCGCGCGCACCAGCGCATGGCGGAACGGCGGATGCGGTCGCGTGTCCGCGGTCAATGGAATCGCGATTCCGACCACCAACAGAAACCAGGGAAACACGAGATCTGCGAGCGTCAGGCCATGCCAGGCGGCATGCTTCAGGAACCAGAATGCCGTTTCATCCGACCCTTGCAAGTTGACAAGCATCATCAGCAGGACGGTAAGCCCGCGGAACGCGTCGAGCGATCCGTCGCGCTCCGTTCGGTTCGTCACGGACATACGATGCTAAAGGACCGCATAGCCGCCCCGCAATTCACTTACGAAGTCATACCGGTCCCCGCGATAGGCAGAGCGCGTAAACTCGACCGGCCGCCCGTCGGCGAGGCGGGTCAGTCGCTCGATGCGCAGTATCTCGGCTTTTTCGGTCATCGACAGCAGTGCCGCCTCCGTGGGGGTGGCCAATGAGGCACGGATTTTCTGTGTCCCGGTGACGGGGCGAAAACCACGCTGATCCAGCGCCTGATAGAGCGATTCGCCGACGCTCTCGACATCAGGCAGGAATTGCACGGGCACGATCGCATTTTCGATCGCCAGCGGTTCGCCATCGGCTAGACGGACGCGACCAAGGCGGGCGACTCGAGCGTCGCCCGACAACTCAAGCATCTTGGCTTCTTCCGGTGATGCGCTGGCAATCGTCTTGATCATCCAGATCGCGCTGATCTTCTCGCCACGCGCCTGCGCATCCTCGCTGAAGCTGCTGAGATACGATCCGGGCGCTTCGATGCGCGGCGTCACGAAGGTCCCGGAACCCTGCCTGCGCACGATCAGTCCCTCGTCAATCAGCGTTTCGATCGCACGCCGCACCGTAACCCTTGAAGCACTGAGTATCTCGCAAAGATCGCGCTCGGACGGTAGTGCGTCGCCTACACCAAGTTCACCGGTCATGATTTTCTGACGCAGATCGGCCGCAAGACGCATGTAGATCGGCGCATGCCCTCGTCCGCTGAAGCTGGAAACCGCACTGTTCATCATGCTTCGATCTCCGCAATCGCGTCCCGCAAAAGCTGGTTGTTGCGTTCGAGTACGTCTGTTGCCTGGGCGGTGGTGAGTCCTTTTGCGATCAGTACGGCTTTCTTGATATCGTTGTTCGCGGCACGGACCGCCGTGATTGCGGTATCCCGATCGCAATGCGTCAGCTTCACCACCATGTCATGCGCACGATGCAACAGCTTTTCATTGGATATGACCATATCAACCATCAGGCCACGGTAAACCCGACCAAGGCGCAGCATGATCGCCGTCGACAACAGATTGAGGATGACCTTTTGGGCCGTACCTGCTTTCATCCGGGTGGAACCGGCGATCAATTCGCTGCCGGTATCTGCCAGAAGCGCAAACTCCGCAGCCCTCAACAGCGGTGCATCAATATTGTTGGCGACGCCGATCGTTAGTGCGCCCTTTGATCTCGCCCATTCAACAGCACTGACTGTAAAGGGCGTGCGCCCACTTGCCGCGACACCGATCACGACATCGTTCGCATCGATATGCGCTGCTTCAAGCTGCGCCCGCGCATCGCCGCCATCGTCCTCGGCGCCTTCCGCGCTGACGGAAAGCGCGGCAAGATGGCCAGCCAGAACAAAGACCAGTCTGTCCTGAGACCAGCCGAAAGTCGGCCCAAGTTCCACCCCATCCTGCACCGCAATGCGGCCCGATGTGCCCGCGCCGACATACACCAGGCGACCACCCCGGCGCAGATGCTGTGCGGCCGCGCTAGCCGCCTTGGCCAGCGCCGCGACCTGCGCTTTGATTGCCGCGACGGCAGCCAGTTGCCCTTCCAGCATGGCATCAATGGCTTCTTCGATCGGCCATGAGTCGATATCGACATAGCGCGGGTTGACGGATTCAGTTTTCTGCATGAGGCCTCTGTTCAAAATGTGCCTGCTCGCTTTGCCGGCCGATCATGCACACGAATGTTGCAACTATGGTTCCGACTATGAGCTGCCAGGGGAATGCAATCATCGCGAACTGGGTCGGCAGCCCCAATGCGGAAACGACATAGGGCTGAAAAGCAAGTACCACAAAAAATCCCGCCAGAAGTGCCGCGATAACGGACATCGACGATCCGCGCCGCGAAAATACGGCGGTAAAATAGACGCCCAAAAGACCGGCGTAGGCAAAGGCCATGACACCAAGAACGAACTCCAGCAGCGGCATGTTCGTGGATCGTTGCCAGAAATAGCATAGTATCGACATGATGAAGAGCGATATACCCAGCACCACCATCATCACACGACCGGCGAGTATGTAATGGCTCTCCGGCTTGCTGCCATGGCGCTCTACCCATGGCCGATAGAAGTCGCCGATCGCTACTGCCGCCATCGAGATGAGACCTGAATTGACTGCGGCCGAGGCGATCACGCCCACGGTCACAAGTCCTCGTATTCCCGGCGGAATTTCACTCAGAATGAAATGCATGAAAACGGTGATTTTTTCACCCTTGAACGTACCCGATAACGCCTGTGCGCTGCCGGTCATCAAATCGGGACGCTCGTAAAAGACATGCAGCAGCGCCCCGATGACGAGGAAAATGGCGATGACCGGGAACGAGGCAATCACCGAGCCATAGAGCGCACGGCTTCCCTCGCGCGCATCTTCGCAGGCCAGCAATCGCTGCGTGGTGTCCTGATCCAGACCAGAGTTGCCGATGTTGAGCAAAACCAGACCAGTCAGCACCGCAGCCAACGAGAAAGGTGCGGAAAAATCAAGGCTGGTGTCGAATATCTGCAATTTGTCGACACCACCGGGCGACTGCATAAGGCCCGTCACGATGTCTGACGCCGATGCCGGTATTTTCATGCCCAGGAAAACGATGACGACCAGCGCGGCGCCGATATAAAGGATGACCTGCACCAGGTCGCTCCAAATGATGGAACTGAGGCCGCCTATGAAAGTGAAAATCAGTCCGAAAACCAGCAGGATCAGGGAAGCCACGACGATGTGATTTGCATTCACATCCAGGAACATGATCATCGAAACAGCAATTGCAGCGAGGTAGAGGCGTGCCCCGCTGGCAAGAATACGACCGACTAAATACATCGCGGCGGCGGCACGGCGGGCACCTACGCCGAAACGCGCCTCCAACAATTCGTAAACCGTCGAAACATTTACTCGGTAAAAGCGGGGTATGAGTATCTTCGACACGAAAACGGCCGCCAGCAATGCCGAAATCACAACAGCAAGATAACTGAAATTGCCGCGAAAGCTGTAGTCCGGCACGCCCAGAAACGTCGCGGCGGACTGGACCGTGGAAAGAACCGAAATAGCGACAAGCCAGGTCGGCGCGCGATGCCCGGCCAGAAAATATTCGTCTGCCGTGGCCATCTTGGCGCGCGTCGACAAATAGCCGGCAATAGCGAGCAGCGCCACATATCCGCCCAGTACAGCCCAATCGAGCGCGGTAAACTGCAATGGCATCTCAATCGGCTTCCACTGTGCAGGGACAAGGGCTGACGCGCGCGTGCAGAACGCGCGTCAGCCAGTTTCGGCCAATCAGCGACGCAACGTCAATGAAAGGCCGAATGTCTGTCCCAGTACGTCATAAGTGTCGGGATAGGTATTGAACGCCCCGAAATTTACGGGCCGCGGAGGCTTCTTGTCGAACAGATTGTCGATTCCGACTGCAATCGTCAGTCCTTCGATAGGCGGACGAATGGCGATGTTGAGATCATAATAATTATAGGCGGGTATCACGCCGGTGCTGCCCGCTGCGCTGTCACGCACCTTGCCGATGCGCTTCCATCCGAACTGGACAGTCAGGGGATCGGAATCCCACGTCAGGGTCGCCCGATGACGATAATCCGGGGTAACAAGCGTCACCAGATCGGAGGAGCATCGCGCGCCATAGGTGCCCTTGCAGTTGATCGGGGCCAGCGCGGCATTTCGCTGGATCGTATATTCGGTCACGAAACTGGCCTGATATCCAACGGTCAGCCTCTTTCCCGGCAGGTTGTCCGGCAGGGCGATGCCATAGGTCATATCCACATCGACACCGGCCTGATTGATCGAAGCCAGATTGCGATCGTCCACAAAGGCATCCTGCAGATAGCCCGTAGTGGCGTTGCGGGTAACTGCCTGACACAGGGGGTTATTGGCGCTTGGATCGGTGATATAGCAGCTCGTGATCGCATCGACAGGCTGAATCTGACCGACCGCGTCGCGGATCTTGATGTCATAGTAGTCAACCGAAAGGCTGAAACCCGGCAGAAAACGGGGGGTCAGCACCCCGCCCACGGTGAACGTCTTGCCCCGTTCAGCGCGGATATTGGCATTGCCACCGAAGAAATAGCCGCCTTGCAGATTAAGCGGATCGCGCGAATTGTAGCTGCCCTTATATCCTTGGCGGGCACATTGTTCGGCATTGCCCGTGCCCAGCGCGCACGGATCGCCCGCATAGCGGGGGAACAGCCGCGCCACCGTGACGAGATTGGCGAAGGGTATCGAGAATACGGGGTTTGCGAACTCGCCCATATTCGCGTCGCGGATGACTGTCTGACGGGTCGCCCGAAGGCGCAGGTCGTCACTGACGATCCAGTTGATACCGATTTTGTCGGTATCATAGCGGCGGTCCACGCCTACCGATTTTTCGTACCACGACCGGCGATAGGCGCCTTCCAGTGTGAGCTTTTGTACAAGCGGCAAGTCTGCCAGAACCGGCACCACCAATTCCCCGAACAGTTCGTTCACCTGAATGAACGGTGGTATCGGAGGCGCGGATTCCGCGCCCTGGTTGAACGATCTGGAGAGGTCTGTGCCATAGGAATAGCGGCCGTTCTCCTTGCGATACTCATAACCAAGCGTGAAACCGACTGGCCCGGCCCATCCGGCGAAAAAGTCGCTCGTATCGCCGGATACATAGGCTGACGCCACCTGCTGCTTGCGCTTGCGGCTGCCATAATCGAAATCCTGCAGAAGGCTGGTGAAATTGCCGCCGGGACCGAAAATGTCAGTCTGATTCACTAGCCCGGCAAAATTGGCCCTAATGCCATCGCCTCTCACGGTAATGTCTTCGGTGGTCTGGCCATATTGATAATAGGCATCCCAGCCGATCGCAGGCGTGATTTGCCCGCGCAGGCCGATCTGTGCCTGATAGGTTTCGCGATCATTTTCAGCCGAAGTGGTCCCAAGCTCGCCCAGCGACCGGCGGACATTGACGTTGGCAAAGCCGTTGACGAACGTCAGCAGCTGCCGTGCTTCCGGGGGCAGAAACGTGTTGCTCTCGGCAATTTGCACGTTGATCCCGGCAGCGCCGGTCGTCGGAGGATTTTGGCCCGTACGTGTGCCGCCTCGCGTCTTGACCTGGGAATACATGACGCGGCCATAGGCTTCCACGCTGTCCAGGACGTCATACTTAAAGAAAACATCCGCGTTGAACCGCTTCAGCGGCTGAACCAGCAGAAACTGTGACGTATAGTCGGTCGACTGCGGCGTGCGCGTGAACGCGCCGTTCGCATCGAAGGAAAAGGTCCGGCCGCTGGCTACGTCCGTAAAATTGCCACCGATTGGCTCGATGGCGGCACCGCGGCGAGATATGCTGCGGTCTCCGGCCAGCAGCGCGTTGCGATCTGTATATTCAACATAACCAACAATATTGCCACGTCCGCCCAGGTCGACACCGCCCAGCAGGTTGACGCTGTACTGCGAAGCGCCGTCCGCTACGGCGCGGTAATTCGCCCCGCCCTGAATGCCTTTGAACTCGTCGTTGATGATGAAGTTGACGACCCCTGCCACGGCATCAGCGCCATAGACCGCCGCGGCCCCGCCGGTCAGAACGTCAACTCGCTTCAGAAGCGGTGCGGGAATGGCGTTCACGTCAACCGCGTTACGAAAGCTGAAAGGCACCGCTCGGGTGCCATTAATGAGCACGAGCGTGCGGTTTTGCCCGAGGCTGCGCAGATCGAGGGTCTGCGCACCGAAGGCGTCGCTCCCGACCGATGTCGAATTGACCCCGCCGGCGAGCTGCGGAATCTTCACCGAAAAATCCTCGACCGTTACCGCACGCTGCAACTGTATCTGTTCGCCGCTCAATTCGCTGACGGGACTGGTCGACGACAGACCTGCGCTCTTGATGCGCGTTCCCGTGACGACAATGTCGCCCACTTCCGCAGGCGCGTCTTGCGCATCCTGGGCGATTGCCGAAGTGGCCGACAGACCGACCATCAACGCGACCATAGAGGCGGCTGAACCAAGCCATTTTGACTGCCCGAGCGTCATGGAATACTCCCCTTTCAATCAGATTTGCGATACATCTTCTAAAACTGATTAATACCACTCTAATACCAATTTCAATACCTGCAACAGTTTTGTCATCGACGGCTGTTTTTTCCAGGGTTGATCTGACCACCGCCGTCACACTTGACCTGATCGGGATGATCGCGGTTGCAATGAAGACATGCTGCATCGGCAAAGCCCTGCGCTTTCGATCGCATGATCGTCATCTAGCATATTGTAATTCATGGAGAAATATCTGGAATGCCGCCTTCTGCATAAAAAGCAGACATGATTGTCTTTTTCCTCTTTCAATAAACGAACATATATGTTCTTTTATCGGTGTCGCTGCATGAACAGCGATCACCATTCCGAGTCGCAGCAAAAGCGACCGGAATTAGAGAGGGAGGATGCTATGGGTGGATTCCGCCAACGGTCGCGTTACGTTTTCGGTGCAGCGGCAAGCGTGCTGTTCTGCGGCGTCAGCACCATCGCTATAGCGCAGACGGAGGCCCCGCCGGTTGCTTCGGACGCGCCGACCGCCCAGACATCGGCGGAGCGTGGGCAGGTATCGGGTCTTGAAGAAATCGTAGTGACCGCCAGGCGTGTGTCGGAATCGCTTCAGGATACGCCGATCGCCGTCACCGCATTTTCGGCGCAGGCGATAGACCGCAAGTTCGCAACGGACATTCGGGCATTGGCAGGTGATGTGCCGAACGTCGTCATTACCAATGTGCCTGGCTTCAACGCTGCGTCGATCGGGATCCGCGGACAATCCACAGGCGACATCATCCTGACGTTCGAACCGGCGATCGGCGTTGTCGTCGATGATTTCGTGCTCGCGCATGTCCAAACGCAGCTGTTCGATCTGTTCGACATTGAGCGCATCGAAGTTCTGCGTGGGCCGCAGGGCACTTTGTTTGGCAAAAACACTGTGGGTGGCGTGGTCAACGTCATCACCAAGCGCCCGGAACGGACCTTCGGCGGCGAAGTGCGTATTGGATATTCCAGCTTCGACACCAAGGACGTCAAGGCCTCGATCAATATCCCGCTCGCTGACACGCTTTTCTTCCGTGCTGCCGGTTCGTTCCAGGAAGGCGATGGCTATTACCGCATGTCGAAGAACAATGCGGTCGACGGCGTGCAGGGCCTGCCCGGCAACGGCAAGCGGCGCAGCGGCACCCGCTATTTCAGCGGCCGCGCAAAGCTTCTGTGGGAACCAACACCAGATACCAACCTCATGCTGACGTATGAGTTGCTGCGCGATCGCGGAGACTCGCCGCCCAGCGTCAACGAGACGCCCGCAGGCTTTCTGTTCGACGTGCTGGGTTTCCCCGGTATCCAGACCACGGGCAGAAGCCCCTTCCAGACCGGCACAACCCTGTGCGCGGGTGATGCGAACAATGTCGGCAACGCCACCACGCCGACCTGTCCCGGCACCCTCAATGGCCATCGCATCGATGTCGATGGCCTGTATCTGAGAGGCGAGCATAAAATCGATGGTGTCGGTGCGATTACGATGGTCGGCGGATACCGTCGGGTAAAATCCATCCTGCCGTCGGACTATACTGGGGAGAACGCCTTTCTGTTCGTATCGACGCGTGACGACGTGCGCGAACAATACAGCTTGGAGACACGATTCAGCTCCGATTTTTCGGATAGCCTCAAGATGACTGTCGGTGCGATGTACTGGGGCCAGACGATGGACGCCAACGCCACGTCGCTCCTGGGCTTCCTGCGCTTCCTTGGCGATCCGACGGCACTGACCGATCCGAACCAGTCGACTGCGGACTACAAGGTCGACAGCTATGCGGTGTTCGGTGAAGCGGAATATAAGCTGGCGCAGAGCTTTTCGCTCTTTCTCGGCGGGCGCTACACGAAAGAGGAAAAGAGTTTTTCCGTTCGGCCGCAGGTGCGCCGTTCGACGATCGCGACCGGGTTCTGGCCGGAATACTCGGACAGCGCAAAGTTCTCAAAGCCGACGATCAGGGCAGGCTATCGCTGGGAGCTGGCGGATGGGATCAACAATTATTTCACCTACAGCCAGGGTTACAAATCGGGCGGCTATAATGAGCAGGCGATGTCTGCGACGTCGGCCCTGCCCTTCCGGGAAGAAACCGCCGACAGCTTCGAACTCGGCCTGAAGACGGAAACGCCGGATCGTCGGCTCCGCTTCAATGCTGCTGCATTCTACGTGAAGTACAATGATCTGCAGCGGGATGCTGTGGTCCCGTTCGTGGACCCCATCACCGGCTTGCCTGGTCAGGAAACGCGTACGACGAATGCCGGCAAGGCCGAAGTCTACGGACTGGAGCTTGAACTGAGTGCCGTGCCGGTCGACGGCCTCACGCTCGGCGCGTCGATGGGCTATCAGAAAGCCAAATATCTCGAGTTCTTTACCGACATCGATGGCAACGGCACCAACGAGGACGCGTCGTTCCTGAAATTGCGCAACGTGCCGAAGATCACGGCCAACGTCACGGCAAGCTATGCGTTTCCGCCTGCGCCATGGGGCCAGGTCAGCCTGAACGCGGATGCCAATTACCAGTCGGAATATGAATCGGTGACCCTCAACGCCCCCTTCACGCAGGGACAGGCAAGGACGTTGATCGGTGCCAGCATTCACTGGTCCGATCCGTCGGAAAAATACCGGGTGTCTGTTTTCGGCAGGAACCTGCTCGACAAAGTATATCGGGTTTCCGCCAACTCCGTCGCGGGTCTGTTCAACTTCACCAACTATGCGCCGCCACGGTCTTTCGGCGTCGAGTTCGCGACGAAGTTCTGAGCGGCCCGATGAAAGCCATACGTCCCCTCCTGATCGTCACCGTTTTTCACTGCGATCGGGAAACACCTGCCGGGTCGGCTTTGCCGACCCGGCTATTTTTTCAGGCTGTGCGGACGTCCGATATCCTTGGGAACAAGATCGAAAGCAAAGCTGATCCGGTCCTGCGCCCCCTCGAAAGGCTGAGTCGTGTGCCACAGATAAGAGGGAAACAGGATCATCCGGCCCGCGCGCGGCTCGTAGAGGTGGCGCGTCCCACCGTTACCCAGGCTGTCGGGCAAGGCACCGATCGCGAACCAGCCTTGCTGCCCTTGGGCGGCTTCCGGCGGCAAAGTCGGATAATAGACTCCCGAAAGCCAGTTGGGCGCGTGGATATGCGGTTCCACCGCGCCGCCGGACGACAATATCGTGCCCCACATCGTCAGCGTCCAGTGGTGTGGGGCAGCCTGAACGAAAGGATGCGGATCGGACCCGAGGGCGGCAACATAGTCTCGCGAGGCCTGCGTCGCGATATGCGCCAGTGCGCGCAGGGCGGGCGTTTCCGCCGTCGCCAGATCGTCGCTTTGACGCCCCTTGCGGGTTACCAGCCCCTGCGGCTCGTACGTCAGCGAGGGGTGCGCGCGCAATTCCTCCTCCAGCATGGCGTTGAAGGCTGTCACGCTGTCGAAGCCGGGCGCCGACACAATGTCCGTCACGCGCACGAACTGCTCCAGCCGCATCAAATCTTGCAATTCCCTGCTGCGGCCCAACCGGTCAAGCGCCGCGCATTTGAGCGCCAGCGGCGTGGTGACGGTGGGCAGCGCCACGATCAACCGGTCGGTCAACCCGACGGCCTCTTCATGCCGACCGGCTCGGATCAGAGCGCGGCTGAGGTTGACACCGACCGGGTGGTTGAGCGGCCCTATCGCCAGAACTCCGGCATAGGTTTCGATTGCCGCATCCAGCGCCCCGCGCGCCTCCATCAGGCTGCCAAGCTGGTTCGCGGCACGCGGGTGTCCCGGCAATCGTTTCACCAGCGCATAGGCCATCGTCTCGGCAGCGTCGGCTTCGCCGTCGGCCGCCAGCGCATCGACGAGATTGAGGGCCGCCTCGACATGATCGGGACGAATCGAGAGCGCCTGCCGATAGGCGGCGATCGCCTCCGCTCGTCGCCCCGTCCGGGCCAGTGCGACGCCCAGATTGTTCCAGGCCTCCAGATGCCGAGGGTCCGCGGCGATGGCCTGCCGCAGCGGCTGTTCGGCCGCCTGCGGCCGGTCGTCAGCAATCAGGCAGGAGCCGAGATTAGCCAGCGTCACAGCCGATCCGGGACGCAGGACCAGCGATCGTTCCAGTGCCGCGATAGCATCCGCAAACTGCCCGACGCGTTTCAGCGCGATGGCATGATTGCCGATGCGAGCGGGATTGTCCGGATCGCCTGCCCGCGCGCGGGCAAAGGCATCCAGCGCCATCGCGTCGTCGCCCGTGCGCTGTGCCACGAGACCCAGCAGCGTGAGGGCGGCGGGATCGTCGTCGCGTTTGGACAGCAGCGCATCGATCAGCGGCCGCGCCGCCGCCGGATCTGGTCCCTGCGCCAGCCTGACCGCTTCATCCAGCAAACCCGAAGTCATCGATCGAAAGGCCTCAGTGAATGATTGGCGTACTCATGCATGTCCGCACAAAGCCGGAAAAGTCAAACAGCTTCGCGGCGCTCGTTGCGCAGCTCCAGAAAGATGTTCGTGCCAATGAGCCGGACGTACCGATCTTTCAGGTCATGCGAAGCCAGGATGATCCGGCACTGTTCGTGTTCACCGAAATTTTCGCAACCGAGGCTGCTTACACCGCGCATCCCGACATGCCCTATCACAAGGCAATGTCCGCGGCGGGCTGGGCCTGCGTCGACGGTGAACCGGATATCCTTCTTTTTACGCCGCTGACCGACAACGACATTCAGGGAGACGCATGATGATCGCTTCGCTCGAAGGACGGGTGGCGCTCGTCACCGGCTGCACTGGCGGCATCGGATCGGAGATCTCGCGCACACTGGCCGAGGTCGGCGCGACAGTCATCGGGGCTGACATTCCTGCGGACGGCTCCGCATGGGCTGCAAATGTGCCGAATAGCACATATCACCCGCTCGACGTGACGCAGGAAGCGGACTGGCAACGAGTCATTGCCGCGATCGAGGCGGAACATGGCGCGCTCGACATATTGGTGCACGTCGCCGGCATCGTGGTGGTCGAGAAGATGCAGACCACCACCATCGAGCAGTGGCGCAAGCAGATGGCGGTCAACGTCGATGGGCCTTTCCTCGGCACCAAAGTCGCCGCCGACCTGATGCAGCGCACCGGCGCGCAGCGTCCGTTCGGCAGTTCGATCATCATCATTTCTTCGGTCGCGGGCCTGATCGGATCGCCGCTGCACACCGGCTATTGCGCGTCGAAGGGCGCGGTGCGGCTGTTCTCTAAGGCCTGCGCGATGGAGTTTTCGGCACTGGGCTACAAGATTCGGGTCAACACGGTGCATCCCAGCGGCGTCAAGACGACCATGGTGGATCACATCCTGCAACGCTTCGTCGATAACGGCTTCGCGCCGTCCGTGGAGGAGGCCGCTGCCGGACTGGCGCCTGCCCATCCCATCGGGCGCATGGCCGACCCCATCGACATCGCGAAGGCGGTGCGGTTCCTGGCGTCCGACGAGTCAGGCTACATGCACGGCTCCGAACTGGTGGTGGACGGCGGATACACTGCGCAATGACACGCTTTGCCGGACAGGTCGCGCTCGTCACAGGCGGCACGTCGGGGATCGGCGAAGCGGTCGTGCGCGGATTGGCGGCGGAAGGGGCGAAGGTCGCCATTCTATCGAACGCGCCGCAAGCCGATCTGGATGCGGCGATCGCCAGCGGCGCCGTCGCCGCCGCGCAGCAAGTCGACATCGCTGATGCCGATGCGGTGGCGCGGGCAGTGGCGATGCTGACCGACGTGATCGGCGCACCGGATATTCTCGTCAACAACGCCGCCATCTGGCAGCCCAATCCGGTGCCGGAAAGCCCGATCGCGCTGTTTGACAGGCATATCGACGTCAATCTGAAAGGCAGCTTCTACGTCACGCAGGCTGTGCTCCCCGCCATGATCGCGCGGGGCGAGGGACGGATCATCTTCGTTAGCTCGGTGAGCGGTGTTGCCGGGCGCGCTGGCGACAGTGCCTATTCCGCGTCGAAGGCCGGGGTCGCCATGCTCGCGCGCACCCTTGCCGCCGAGCAGGGACCAAGGGGCATCCGCATCAACTGCGTCTGCCCTGGTGCAGTGGCGACGCCGCTGACAGCGGGCCTGCGTACGGCGGAAGGCGAAGCGGCCATCGCTGCGCTGATGGAAAACCATCCCAGTCCGCGCCGCCAGTTCTTCATGGACCCGGCACAGATAGCAGACCTCATACTTTACCTTGCAAGCCCCCAGTCCAGCGCGATCCACGGCGCCGTCATCGCGGCGGACGAGGGCCTTACGGCTACCATGTAATTCTTTGGAGGAGATTGAAGGTGACAGCGGAACATGATGCCGGAAAGACCGGCGACCTGATCGTCAACATCGCCGATGCCCGCGCCCATGAACTTGGGCAAGGCACGACCATCCGCCTGCTGCGCTACAGCGAGGAGACGGGTGACTGGGTGTTGTGGGTGGAGATGCAGCCAGGCGCGACCTTCGCTCCGCACTGGCATTTGGGTCATGGCCAGTATTTCGTGACCAAAGGCGAACTGATCTACGACGTCGGCTCCGCACCGGCGGGAACCTATGGCTATGAACCGATCGGTTCGCGCCATAGCGAGGCGCGCTGTGAGCAAGTCACCGAATATCTGTTCATGGGCCATGGTGCGGTCGCCTTCACCGATGCGCAAGGCGAAGTCCGCTTCATCCTGAACCATGAGTTTCTGCGCGATCTTTCCAAGGGCGCGCTGGTTGCCGACATATCGAACGAGGGCGCCGACGACGCCCTTGCGGCGGCCTGAGTCATGGCCAACGCCCGCGTCGCACGCCTGCGCGCCATGCTCGCCGCCGAGGGGATGGACGCCGTTGTGCTAAGCCATCCGCACGATGTGCGCTACGCCACCGGCTATCATTCGGTGCTCGAACGATGGACGCAGATGGAGCCGTTTGCTGCCGCGATCGTGTTCGCCGATCCGACCAAGCCCTCCATCCTCGTCATTCCCGAAGCCAATCTCGGCATCGTTGCCGTGCTCAACAGGGATGGCCCGGAATGTACGTTCGACGAGATCCGCACGTTCGACATGCTCAATTTTTGCGAAGTCAGCCGCTATGTCGATCCCGACCGGCCCGGCAGCCGCCTCGCCGATGACGCTATGGCGATTGCTGGCGCGATCAAAGGGACATGCCAGAGCGACATCGCCGCAGCGGTGGCGGCGACCATCGTCGATCACGGCCTGACCGGATGCACGATCGGCTTTGACGAGCATCGCCTTTCTGCCGCCGCCATGTCCAGCGCGCCGCATGTCTATCGCGATGCCCTCGACCTGATGATGCGAGTGCGTGTGGTCAAGACGCCGGACGAGCTCGCGCGCTATCGCACCGTCGGCAGGATGGCCGATCGCGTCATCGCGCATGCCGGATCGCTGCTCCATGCCGGAGTGGACTGGAACGACGTGCAGGCGGGCATCTGCGATTTCATGGTCCGCAACCGGGTCATTCCCGTTGATGAAGGCGCGATGCTGTTTGGCGGCAGCTATGACGGAGATGATTTCATTCCCGACCTGTTCCGCACCGCCGGAAACCGCGCCCTGCGTGATGGCGATATCGTCATTCTGGAGACGCAGGGCGTACTTGACGGCTTCTGGATCGACATCAACCGGACCGCTGTCATCGGCACGCCGACTCCCGAATATCAGCGTCTGCACGATATCCTGCGCGACGGTTTCCTCAAGATGGTGGACATGCTGCGCCCGGGGGTATCGACCAACAGCCTGCCTGCGATCGGATACGAGCATTTGAAGGCCCATGGTGTCGCCGCGCCCGAAAAGCTGCTCGTCGTCGCCCATGGGATCGGCCTGATGCCGCTCGAAATCCCGCTGCCCTACCCCGCCGCCGGGCTGTCCGGGGTCAAACAGGGCTTTGTGATGGAGGAAGGCATGCTCATCAGCCTCGACAGCCTGTTCTTCGGCGCGAAGCTCGGCCCGTGCCACATGGAAAATGTCTATGCGATCACCGCCACCGGGCCGGAGCCGATGTATGCCGCCCCGCTCGAACTGATCGTCGCGGGCAAGACATCCGCCCCACCAGAACCTGCCTTCGCCTGACCGCCCCCATCCCCACAAGGAACCGCCATGACTGATCGACCCAATGACCGCAGCCTTGAAAAATATCGCCGAATGCTGCGTATCCGCCATTTCGAGGACAAGGCGGAGGCCATCCACGCCGCTGGCGAAATCCCCGGTGCGCTGCATACTTACGCCGGGCAGGAAGCGTCCGGCGTCGGCGCCTGCATCGCGCTGCGTAACGACGATTACATGGTCGGCACGCATCGCAGCCACGGCCACCCCATCGCCAAGGGAGCAAAGCTGCGCCCGCTGATGGCCGAACTGCTCGGCAAGGTGACAGGCATCTGCAAGGGCAAAGGCGGGTCGATGCACCTGTCCGACTTTTCCGTGGGCAGCCTGGGGGAAACCAGCATCGTTGGGTCCGGCATCCCGGTGGCGGCCGGGGCGGCGCTGGGATCGAAGCTCCAAGGCAATGACCGGGTGGCGCTGTGCTTCTTCGGCGACGGCGCGACCAACGAGGGCGCATTCCACGAAGGCATGAACCTTGCCGCCGTGTGGAAACTGCCCGCGATCTTCGTGTGCGAAAACAACGGCTATGCCGTTTCCACCCCCGCCTCCGCCGCCGTGCCGGTTAAAGATATAGCCGAGCGGGCGAAGGCCTATGCCATGCCGGCGATCATCGTCGACGGGCAGGATGTGGATGCGGTCGAGGCAGCGGTAACCGAGGCGGTGGAACGCGCCAGGACCGGAGGCGGGCCGACACTGGTGGAAACCAAGACCTATCGTTACGCCGATCATGCCGTCAACATGGGGCGCATCCTGCTCGATCGCGGCGCGGAAGTGGACGAATGGCGCAAACGCGATCCGCTGACGCTCTATCGTGCGCGGCTTCTGGAAGCGGGCGTGGCCGCCGCCACCCTCGACGCGATGGAACAGGAGGTTGCGGACGAAGTCGCCGACGCCCTGCAATTCGCGCGCGACAGTGCCTATCCCGAACAGGCCGATGCATTCGACGATGTGTTCGTCGATCGCCTGCCCATCCCCGATTATCTGACCGCTTGAAGGCGAGGACCAGCCCATGACCAAAGCCACCTATCTCGAAGCGATCCGCCAGGCCCAGCATGAGGAAATGTCGCGCGATCCGCGCGTGTTCATCATGGGAGAAGACATCATCTGCAACGTGTTCGGCACCACCACTGGCTTCGTCGAGGCCTTCGGGACGGAGCGGGTGCGCGACACGCCGATTTCCGAAAACGGGTTCATCGGCGCAGCGGCCGGGGCGAGCATGGTCGGGATGCGGCCGATCGTCGATGCGACGATCGCCTCTTTCCTCTATCCGGCGATGGACCAGATCATGAGCATCATCGCCAAGTCCCGCTATATCTATGGCGGTCAGGCGCGTCTGCCGCTCGTGATCCGCACCTGCCTATTCTACGGCAATTCCAACGCGGCGCAGCACAGCGACCGGCCCTATTCCATGTTCATGAACGTGCCGGGCCTCAAGATCATGGTGCCGTCCAACGCTTATGACATGAAGGGGATGCTGAAGGCCGCGATCCGCGACGATGACCCGGTTTTGTGTTTCGAGGACAGCACCTGCTGGACCAGCAAATCCGACATGCCGGACGACCCCGATTTCATGATCCCTTTGGGCAAGGGCGACATCAAGCGCGAAGGCACGGACATTTCGGTCATCGCCGTAGCGGGGGCAGTGCCGCTGGCGCTCAAGGCGGCGGAGGTACTGGCGAAGGAAGGCATTTCGATCGAAGTGGTGGACCCGCGCAGTCTGGTGCCGCTCGACAAGGCGCTGATCCTGAAATCGGTGCGCAAGACAGGGCGTGCGATCACCGTCGATCCCGCGCATCAGACATGCAGCGCGGCGAGCGAAATATCGGCGCTGATCGTCGAACAGGCGTTCGATGCGTTGCGCGGCCCGGTGCTGCGGGTCGCAACCGCCGACACGCATCTGCCTTTCTCTCCCGCGATCGAAAAGGCGCTCTACCCTACGGTTGATCGCATCGTCACGGCCGCCCGCACACTGGTCGGCACCGCACGACCAGTGTCAGCGTAAGGAGAGCGCAATCATGGCCAACATGAAAGTGCTGCTCCCGCAATTCGGCATGGGGATGCAGGACGCGGAAATCGTCCGCTGGCTGAAGGCCGTGGGCGAGCATGTCGAAGCGGGCGAGCCGCTGGTCGAGGTGGAGGCGGCCAAGACGACCGTCGAAGTGCCCTCGCCCGGATCGGGCACGCTGACCGAGATCATTATCGGCGCAGGCGAATCCGCCGATGTGCGCGCTCATATCGCCACGATTGCGATCTGATATGGCGCAGGGGGTACGCAAGCGCCGCTGGGTCGGTCTTGGCCTTTTACTGGCGGTCGCTTGCGGTGGTGCGGCGATCTGGTGGCGCATGGCACATCCCCCCTTGCCACCGCTGTTCATCCCAACCCGCCTGCCAGCGCAGACACCGTGGGACCAATGGGGCGCAACCGCAGAGGGCACGCGCTATACAGCTGCGGCCCAGATCGTGCCGGGCAATGTCGGGCATCTGAAAGTCGCTTGGCGCTATTCGACCGGAGAGCTTTCGCGCCGTCCAGAGGCGATGCTGGCGAACAGCACCAGCGAAACGACGCCGATCCTTGCGGCCGGATCGCTCGTGACCTGCACCCCCTTTTCGCGGGTGATCGCGCTCGATCCAGCGACGGGGCGCGAGAAATGGACATTCGATCCGAAGATCGATCCGCGTTTCAAACTGCCGGATCAATATATCTGCCGCGGCATATCGCAATGGACCGCCCCAGACGCGCCACCGGAAACACCCTGCGCACAGCGCATCATTCTTGCCACGGTAGACATGCGGCTGATCGCGCTTGATGCCCGCAGCGGGAGGCTTTGCGACGGGTTTGGCGACAAGGGCACGGTGCGGATAGACCCGGGCAAGCTCCATCATCCCGGTGAAGTGAAGTTGGCTGCTCCGGCCGCGATTGCAGCGGGGAGCATTGTCATCGGCACCTCGGTGCTGGACAATGTGCGCGCCAATGCCCCGCGCGGCATCATCCGCGCCTATGACGTACGGAGCGGCAAGGCGCTGTGGACGTTCGACCCGATACCACAGACCGGCGGCAGCGATCGCGACTGGATGGGGGACAGCCGATCGAGAACGGGGGCCGCCAATGTCTGGTCGGTCATTTCCGCCGATACGCAGCGCGGGCTGGTGTTCCTGCCCACATCCAGCGCATCGCCGGATTATTACGGCGGCCTGCGCCCTGGTGACAACCGCCATGCGAACAGCGTCGTCGCGCTGGACGCGCGGACGGGCGCGCTGGTGTGGGCGCGGCAACTGATCCATCACGACATCTGGGATTATGATACACCTGCGCAACCCACGCTGATCGACATTCAACGCAACGGCCAGACGATCCCCGCGCTCGTCCAGCCGACCAAGCAAGGCTATGTGTTTGTTCTCGATCGCAGGACCGGCGCGCCACTGTTTCCGATAGACGAAGTGCCGGTTCCGCAAGGCGCAATGCCCGGCGAATGGCTGTCACCGACGCAGCCGCGCCCGCGCCTGCCCAAGCCGATTGTGCCGCAATCGGTAAAACCGGACGAGGCATGGGGCTTTACCCCATGGGACCGCGGCAAATGTCGCGATCTGATCGCGCGCTATCGCAGCGAAGGCTTGTTCACGCCGATTACCGCTCGCGGGACAATCACCTATCCTGCCGCTTCGGGTGGGGCGAACTGGGGCGCCGGGGCGATCGATCCGGTTCGCCAGATTTACTATATCAACTCCAGCCGTATTGCCTCGGTCATCCGTCTGCGCAAGCGGGCACCAGGCGCAGGTGGGACAGTCAAGCTGTCTGCGACCGAGGATGTGTCGCCGATGGCTGGCACACCTTATGAAGTGAAGCGCGAATGGCTGCTTTCGCCGCTGGGTGCACCTTGCACCAAACCGCCCTGGGGTGGGCTGACAGCGATCGATCTGCGCACCGGGCGGACATTATGGGACGTTCCGCTGGGCACCATCAACGACAAGGTCGCAATTCCTCTGCCTTTTGATCTCACCCTGGGTACGCCCAATATCGGCGGGCCGATCGCAACCAAAGGCGGCGTCCTCTTTATCGCGGCGACGATGGACGGCTATCTGCGGGCAATCGACATGGCCTCTGGCAAGGAACTTTGGCGCGACAGTCTGCCCGGCGGCAGCCAGACCACGCCGATGAGCTATATGGCGGGCGGACGGCAATTTGTGGTCATTGCCTCGGGCCAGCATATGTGGTTCCAGACCAAACGGTCGGACCAGATTATCGCTTATGCCTTGCCGATGAACTGATCGCCTGCATCACGTTCGGCGCGATTGGTCGATGCCTGCGCCCCGATCGCACTTGTACCAAGTAAGGCCTGCTTGTCGGCCAGCATTGTGAGATACGTGCTGCGAACAGGGTCTGTAAGAACAAGCGCCGCTGTTTTGAGGAAGTTGGCGTGCAATTCGACACGGCACTGATCGCCATCGACAGCGCCCACGGCCCAGCGATGATAGACTAGGAACTCTGTCGCCACGAACTCCTGCGCGATACGTTCCAGATCGAGATCGTCGCGGGTGTGGCCCTGCCGGATTTCCCGGTCCATCCAGTTGCGAAAGCGGTTGTAAGCGACGGACCGTAATTCGCGGATCGCATCCACACGCGGCTCCATCGAGAAATAGAAGCCGATCACGACGCGTGCATATTCAGCGTCCCGATGCATTTCCGATACCATCCAGTCTAGCTCGTCAAAGACGACATCGATGGTATAGTCGCGTTGGCGGCGGGCAATGGACGCGCGGACTTCACGCAACCGGTCCGAAACGGTCGCCAGAATCACGCCTTCCTTGTCCTCGAACAGGCGATAAAGGGTTCTGGGGGCGACTTCCGCTTCCCGGCTGAGGCGGTCAATCGTCAGCGCCTGCGTGCCGCCTTCACCCAAAATGCGATGCGCGCAATCGATGATCCGCTGGCGTCGCTCTGTCATGATGGCGCTGGTATATTTTCTGCGACGCTTTGGCGCTGCATTGCTCGTCGCAAGCGGTTCTTCGGCACTCCAACTGCTGATAGGGGATTTGGAACTGTCTGCCATTCTCGCTTCGAGAATAGTCTGCGGGCAGACAGCATTCAACTTGCAAATCAGGGCGCCCACTTCGCGCGATATCGCGATGCTGCTCTCGTACCGAAGCCCCATATAGTCGATGTACGCTGTCGCGAAAGTCGCGCATATCCTGTCCGACAGAACATTTCCGTCCAGCGGACATGGCCGGAGGCAGCGCGCACTGACATCATCCCTTCGCAGACGCGGCTAGGCCCGCCGCGCAAGCGAATATGGTATTGTTCAGAAACGGTATCGCACACCCACGGAATAAGTCCGCCCATACTCGAAATAATTGCGTATCCGATTTGATGCGCCCTCGAACTCGATCAGTTGCGCATTGGTTATGTTGAATGCGTCCGCAGTCAGCGACAGCCGGTCGGTAATGTTCAGCGAACCGGAAAGATCGATTTGCGCCCGGGACTTGACGCTCCGGTCGGCACCCGTCTGTGTACCTGCGCTCGCGAGAAAATATCCGCTGCGATAGTTGTAGGCGGCACGAAGCCCAAATCGCTCGACTTCATAATAGACGATGGCGTTGACGGTATGCTTGGATATTTCGCCGAGGCGGAATGTGCCCTTGGTCTCGAAATCGACATTCGTATAGTTGACCTGGCCGCCGAAGCCGTTCCACGGCGCGGGCAGAAAATCGAGGTTCTGCTGAACGCTCACTTCGAAACCGGAGAGGACGAAAGCATCCTGATTGGCCGTGACGTTGATGTTTACCGCGGCCCCCTGCAACACCGCAGGAAAACTACCCTGCGCCGGGGATGCATTAACCGTGCGGCAGACCCCGCTGGCGTCGGTCAAAGCGCCAAAGCCGAACCCTCCGCCATCGGACGGGCAAATCCGGGTGGTCCCTGCATAATCCGTGATCTTCTTTCGAAAGCCCATGAGCGAAATGCTGCTGCCGTTACGGTTGTACCATTCCAGCGAGATGTCGAGATTTTCGGATGTGAAGGGCTTCAGATCGGCAGCGCCAAGGCCGACCGTCACGATCTGGCCAGTGCCATCGACCGCGACGGAGCGCAGCACTGCAAAAGAGTCAACTTGCGGCCTGCGGAGCGTCTCTGTGTAGGACGTGCGCAATACCAGCGAACGGCCGAACTCGAATATCAGGTTGGCGGACGGCAACAGATTCTCATATTCGAGCGAAAGCACCTGGGGTTGACGTTGCGCCTGGGTGGCGCGCTCAGACCTTTCATAACGCACCCCCAGATTGCCACGCACCTTGATCGTGTCGCTGAGGTCCTGATCGATATCCAGCATGGCGTAGCCGCCGTATATCTTTTGCGAATTGGTATAGATCAGCGACAGTGCGGTGGAATCGAAGAAGTTGACCAGCCCTTCCGGCCCAATGAAATAGGCGTTGCCTGCGGGCACACCCGACACCGGCGTGATCGCCGCGGTGATTGCGCGCACATCAAGCTGCCCATATCCAGAAAGGTCGATGCCATCGGCCTTTCCGTTCAGATAGCTGGCACCGCCGCCAAAGATCGAATAGCCATAGAAACTGTTCGAGAGGGATGCGAGATTGGCGCCAAACAGGCCGGCGATCGATTGCGATTGATCCTGGGACTTGTCGCGATAGACCGCGCCGACCCGGATGGCGCTGAGCGGCCCCGACTGAAACGCCTTCGCGATATCCAGAGAAATGCTCAGCTCATCTTCGCTTTCATCCTGATTGCGAAAACCGCCCAGGAAGGATGCGCCTGGTCGACCCGTCGCCTGAACTTCGCGATATGTCGGCGCGATGGGCGCGCCAAATCTCTGTTGAAGATCGACGAGCTGTCCGGCTCCCGGCGTCAGCTTAAAAATGGCATCCTGGAGCTTACCTGACCCGGTGTCGATATCGACGCTGTACCCGTTGCCACCTGCCACGGCGCGTTGAATGGACTGGTAACCCTGCGTAAGGACATCGCGGGTCGCCTTCGTGTAATGGCCGGTACCGGTGACGGTCCAGTCGTCATTGGTCCATGCGAGCCTGCCGGTGATGGCACCTGTCCGAAACTTTTCGGTGAGCAGCCGTGTATCGACATTGATTTGCGGATTGACGATCCGCAGCGCGGAAATCGTGCTGCCGAAATCCCCGCTCTGTACCGGGCTGCCCAGCGCCGTGACGGTGGAAGTGCTTTGGACAGAAACGAGAAACTCGTTCTGGTCCGCATCGGAACGGAAATCATTGTAGAAACCAAGAATCTCGGCCGTGAGGCTGTCGCTTGGCCGCCATTCCAGCCCGAACGAACCCGACAGGGAATCGCTTTTGATCCGCTGATTGGGCAACCGCACTTCACGGGGGCGCAGAATATCATCCGTATTGTCGGTCGGTGTCGTCGCGCCCGCGATACGATCGTAGGTATTCACTTGGAAATTATCGATACGAAAGTTGCTCGACTTATAGCCGAACGCACCACGAATGGCCAAGACGTCAGGCACAATCTGATACGCTGCCGTTACCGCACCGCCCGGGGCTATTTTCTGCGTGAGTTCCTCATAAGTGCCATCCACGCTGACGGCGAGGCCCTGTTTCGCGTCCATGGCGCTACCGGTACGGAGATTGATCAACCCGCTCAGCCCGCCGGTCAATTGGTCGGCGCCTTGCGCCTTGATAACGTCAATGCCGCTGAAGACTTCGGACCGGACTGTACCATAAGAAAAATTGGAGACATCGGGGCTGGCAAGATACTGGCCATTGATCAGCGTCTGCGCAAAGTCGCCGGGCAAACCGCGAATGGATACCGTACCCTGACGACGGTTCGCGCTTCGGTTGATCTGAACGCCTGGCACACGCTGAAGCGACTCCGCCAGATTAAGGTCAGGCAACTTGCCTATGCCTTCGGAAGAGATCGAGTCGACGATGATGGACGAGGCGCGCTTTGTCGCAAGTGCATCTTCCAGACTGCGCCTGGTACCCGTAATAACAATGTCTTGGGACGAATCGCCTTCTGTCTGCGCGGCATCTGACCCCGCGGCCGGGTCCGGCTGGATTGCCTGGCTCTCGGCACTTTGTTGCGCCGAAGCCAGTGCAGGCATGATCAGGGCATGAACCGCCACCCCCGCAGTCAGCACTGTACAAAGTCGGCGCGCCCTCACCTTCAGCATCATCAATCCCCTTAAACGCAGGCCAGTTCAGCTAGCTCGCCGCTATTGTCTTACAACTGTTGATAGTTGTCAATATTGATTAGGCAATTGCGAGGGATTTGATGCGAGAAGGCGCTTTCCATAAAAATGCTGCATGATGACAAGGGCCGTTGGGTGGAGCAGGGCCAGGGTGGCGAACACGGGCACGTAACCGAATGCCTCGATGAATGCGCCGACCCCCGCGTTGAACGCGGCCGCACCGATCGTGCCGAAGAAGCTTATGATCCCGACCGCAGAGCCAACCTGATTTTTTGGGAACAGGTCCGCCATCAGAATATTCGACATCGCCAGCCAGGTGAATGCCATGAAATAGGTGGTCGCGAACAGGCCGATGACGATCCACACATTGTTCACAAAGGGAATCACGAAAATCAGCGGGGCGAGGATCGTCGTCGCCTGCATGATCCGTATTCGACTGCGCGCGGGCGTCCAGCCCCGGGCAATCAGGCGGTCGGATATGGCAGCGACCACGAAAGTCAGCATCACCGACAGAAGCGGCGGTATCCACAGCAGCTTGCCGACGTCAGCGAGGGAGAGGTTCATGCGCTCCTGCAAATAGCCGGCCTGCCAATATTGGAAAAAGAACCACACAGGATCACTGATGACGCGCGCGAGCAGCACACCCCAAAGCATCGGATTTTTCAGAAGCGCAACGAAACCCACCTTGCGTTGCGTATTTGCAGGTTCAGCGCCGCTGGACCGATATTGCGGCGGGTTCCGGTCGGCAAACCACCACAAAATGGCAAACAGTAATCCCGCAACGCCTGGCACCACAAAGCTTGCGCGCCAGCCATAAGCGATCGCCAGGCCGGCAATAAGGGGCGGAGAAATAATGGCTCCCATCGTCTGGAGCGGATTTTTGATCGCATAGACCGTCGCGAGCCGGTCCCGCGGGAACCAGTTGACGAGGGCAAAAATCGTCGCGGGCAGCAGCCCCGCTTCCGCGGCACCCAGCACGGCTCTCCACGCGACAAGTTCATAAAAGCTCCGGGAGAGGCCTGCCCCCAGGGTAGCGAGCGACCATATCACGACAAAGACCGTCAGCGGACCACGACTGCCCCATCGATCGACGATCCTGCCGCAGATGATGTAGAAGATGGCATAAGGCACCATGAACGCTGTCACCAGCAGGGAATATTCGGCATCTCCGACGCCAAACTCCCCCTTCAGCGTTGTCTTGAGCACTGACACGGCATTTCGATCGATCATGCCGAGCGCATAATCCACCGTCATCAATGCCAGGACCCACCATGCGCCAAGCGGAATGGTGCGCAACGCGGTCGCGCCTGCCAACCCGCTTTCGCTCGGGGATTTGCCTGCCTTGCCTGTCACCGGCATCTGCCCTGCCGAATGCGCTTAGCGGCTTGCGCAGGCACCGTTGGTCGGCGTGCGGTCATGGTGTCCCCAGCTTGTCATTTCGAACATTAGGTATTACAAATTAAGCGATATGACCGACAAATCAAATCATTTCTGTGCGGCCCTGCTGGATCGGCCGGGAAAGGCGTATTGGTGGTGATGGAACGGGTATCGACCAAATCAAAGGACGGAAAAATGACGCTTGAGACTAATTCCTCAAAGCGACGTCAGATACGCACCGGTGTTGGCAATCACCGCAACGCGCTAGGCAGCAACGCCTTCAAAGACCCGCTGCATGGCATTTTTCAGATGCGTCCGCATCGCCTCCCGCGCCGAATCCGGTGCGTTGGCCATGATGGCATCATAGACCGCAACATGCTCGGCATGCAGCATCGCCAACCGATCGGGTGTCCGCACCGCCATGAAACTGGGCGTGATGCCCATCGCGGTTATGACGCTTTCCCTCAGCTTCTCAAGCGTACCGACAAAAAACCGGTTGCCGGATGCCTTGGCGACCGCAAGATGAAAGGCAAAGTCATCCTCGGTGTCCATCCGCAATTCTTCGGAATCCCGTTGCAGGCGGGTGATCGCGGCAATCAGGTCGTGACGATCCTCCGGAACCCCCAAGGCGGCGTGGTAAGCCGCTTCGCCCTCGAAACTGATGCGAAACTCCAGGCAACGCCGCATATCGGCAATGGAAGTCAAAGGTGCCTCGCCTCTGACTTCCGGCTTGCGCTGGACGTAGGTCCCCGATCCGCGTCGGGAAACAACCACACCTGCATCGCGCAACCGCGCAAGTGCTTCCCGGACGACAGGTCGGGAAACGCCGAGCATTTCGGAAAACTCTTTCTCGGTCGGCATGCGGGTATCGACGGCATATTCACCCGACCGGATACGGCCCGCTATCTTGGCGTAGACGAGATCGCCGAGTTTTACCGAGCTGGCGTCAGTCTGATTCATGTCTCTTCCCAGTTAACGTCTGGCGTGCGTACTGTAAATGGCGCTTGCCTGACAACTCTCGATCGGGCGATCAACGACAACCAAGGACATCGATGATGCGCGTGTTGATTACTGGCGCGGCAGGCAGGATCGGTCGGACATTGAGCGCCGGACTGCATGATGATTTCGACCTGCGGCTGACCGACATCGTTGCTCCCCATGACCATGCCTTTGCAGAGTCAATCGTCATCTGCAATCTCGCGGAGGACGCGCTTGGAGCGTTATGCGCGGATGTCGATGCGATCATTCATCTGGCCGGACATCCCAATTCAAGAGACTGGGACATTGTCGAAGCCGACAATCTGCGCGCATCCCGGCGCCTTATCGTCGCAGCGGGAGAAGCCGGTATACGGCGGTTCCTGTTTGCCAGTTCGATTCATGTCGTGGGCTTTCTGCCCGCCGATGCGCCTTTTACGGATGATGCCGCCTATCACCCCGACAGCCCATATGGCGTCACCAAGGCGGCGACTGAAATCATTCTTCGCTATGCATCTCAGCAATATGGCTTTGGCGCGGTTGCGTTGCGCATTTGCAGCTTCAGGCATCAGCCCAGCAATGTGCGGGAACTGGCGACCTGGATCAGTCCGGCCGATACGGTGCGTCTTTTCAAGGCGGCCTTATGTAGCAATATCGACGGGTTTTCGACAGCCTGGGGCCTTTCCAGGAACAGCCGCGCCAGAGTGGTCGGCACGGCATGGCAACGATTAGGCTATGAACCCGAAGATGACGCAGAACAGTTTGCACACCTCATCGAAAACCCGAACGCGCCAATCGCAGGCGTATCCGAGTGGCCGCTGCTAGGCGGTGCGTTCGCCCTGTCCGACCTTGCCCGGTCGCTGGATTTGAAATAGCTTTGGGCACTGCGCGGCCCGGTGGAATCCCAACGGAAAGTTTGTGTGAACAGTTGGGTGTCAGAGGAATATGGATCGAGGGCGTTTTACCGATATAATGTCGGCCGAGTTGTCAGTATTTGACAAATGGCGTTTCGTCGTTTGTTGACTGCCATCGATTTCCAGAGCAAGCTAGAGATATCAGCGGGAGTGTGGGATGATTGATCGGCGTTTGGTGCTTGGCGGCTTGGCCGCTTCATTCGGGGCGTCGCTGTTCGCGCCGCTTGCACGGGCTGAGGCCGCAGGCGCGACAATCTCTCATAAACCACCCGCTGAACGGCTGTTTTCTGCCGAACAACGGGCACTTCTTGCCGAAGTTAGCGAACGGATCATGCCCACGACCGACACGCCAGGCGCCAAGGCTGCGGCTGTTCCGGATTATATCGAGCAATTGCTTTTCCAATGGGCGGCGGACAGTGACAAACAACTCGTTGTCGCCGGACTGGACGCCATCGATGCGCAGGCGCGCGCGGATCATGCCATGCCGGGGCAGGCACTGAGCGGTGAACAGCTTGACGCGCTGCTCACGCGGGCCATGAACGGGCAGATTTGCGACCCAGCTTTCTTTCCCGCACTGAAGCAGATGGTGCTCTTCGGCTATTACACATCGGAAATCGGCGTCACCGTCGAGCGCGTATATCTGCCGGTGCCCGGCACCTACGATGGCGGATACCCCTATGCAAAGGTCGGTCGGATCATGGTCGGCTAAGGCATCGACAACGCAGCGCATACAGCTTTCGGCGGAATTGGACAGGCAGAATGGCAACAACGGATCGATTTGATGCAATCGTGGTGGGGTCGGGGGTCAGCGGCGGCTGGGCGGCCAAGGAACTCACCGAAAAAGGGCTTAACGTGCTGTTGCTCGATCGCGGTGTCATGGTCGAACATGGCAGCTATGATTACGAGGGCAAGCCCCCGTTCGAAATACCGGCCCGCGACAAGATGCCGGTTAACGAGCGTGATCAGGACTATTTCATATCACAGCATGGCTATGTGACGCCCGCCACCAAGAAACATTACAACAACGACCGGCTCAATCCCTACGCTTATGATGAGGGGCAGAAGTTCTACTGGATTCGTCCAGGTGCCGTCGGTGGCAAGTCGCTCATATGGGGGCGCTGGTCGTTCCGCTTCTCGCCGCTGGATTTTGAAGCGAACAAACGCGACGGCTACGGCATCGATTGGCCGATCCGATATGATGACCTCGTACCGTGGTATAGCTATGTTGAGCGCTATGCCGGTATTTCCGGTTCCCGCGAAAACCTGCCTCATCTACCCGACAGCGATTTCCAGCCACCGATGCCGATGAATGTCGCAGAATCCTGGGTCAAGGAACGGCTGGAGAAGCAATTCCCCGGTCGCAAGCTCATTCACACCCGCCTGTCGAACATGACCGAGGACAAGCCGGATCAGGGTCGTTCGAAATGTCAGTTTCGCAATCAGTGCAGCCGAGGTTGCTCGTTCGGCGCGTATTTCTCCAGCCAGGCCGTGACGTTACCGGCAGCGCAAGCCACCGGGAGGCTGACGCTTCGTTCGGATGTTGCAGTTACCAATCTGATTTACGACCGCCAGCGCAAACGCGCCACAGGGGTTCGATTGATCGATACGCGGACAGGCAAAGCAGAGGAAGTGACGGCCCGGCTTATCATGCTGGGGGCATCAACGATCGGCACAGTGCAGATCCTGCTCAATTCGCGTCCCGACGGTGCCGACCGCAGCCATTTCGATAGCAGCGGAACCTTGGGCGGCTATGTGATGGACCATATTTTCCGCGTCGGCGCGACCGGTGACGTTCCCGCCCATGGCGATCTGATCGAATATGGCCGTCGCCCCGGCGGCATTTACATTCCGCGCTTCCGCAATCTTGATGATGAAGATCAGCCCGGATTCACTCGCGGATACGGCTATCAGGGCAGTGCGCGGCGAGAGCCCGTCGTCGCCGATGGATTTGGCGCGGACATGAAGCACAAGATGCGCGAATATGGCCCATGGCGCATGAACATCGGGGCATGGGGCGAATGCCTGCCCTATGAGGATAATCGTATCACGCTTCATCCTGACAAGAAGGACAGGTTTGGTGTGCCATTGGCGAAGTTCAACGTAACGTTCCGCGACAATGAACTGAAAATGATGGCCGATGCGCGCAAGGAAGCTGAAGCAATGCTGCGCGGGGCCGGCCTGGTCAACATATCGTCCTATGCAAGAGAGCATGTGCCGGGCGACTGCATTCACGAAATGGGCGGCGCCCGCATGGGAGCCGATCCGCGTCAGTCCGTGGTCGACAAATACAGCCGATTGCATGATGCGCAGAACGTCTATGTCGTCGATGGCGCGCAGATGGCGTCGATTTCATGCGTCAATCCGTCGCTGACTTTCATGGCGCTATCGGCACGTGCATCCGATCATGCAGTTAAAGCCCTGAAAGCAGGCGCAATCTGACAATCAAGGGCACAACGAGCGCATGACGAACTTTCCTTTGCCGAACGTCGATCGTCGCCGTGCCCTTGGCATGGCCGGTGGCATGGCGATCGGCACGATGTTGCCTGCGTCGGCGACTGCGGCCTCCCCTGCCCGCTCCGCCCTGTCGCCGTGGGCGGTGAATGTCGATACCTGGTGGAAAGACCAGCCTCTAGAGCGGCGGATCGACAGAGCGGCTGCCCTGGGCTTCGATAAAATCGAAATCTGGGGCGTGGACGCTCCTGAGCGGGATGCCAAGGCGATTGCCCGTCAGTGCCGGGACGCAGGACTGGCTATCGTTCAGTATACCGCTACCGCCAAAAGGCTGGCCGATCCCGGTCTTTCCCAGGCTCAGTACCTTAACGATGTACGCCGGACCTTGGACCTGGGCACGATCCTTGATTCGCGGATGACGACGGTGGTCGGCCATCAGGCGATCGAGGGGGTTGACCGGGCAACCGCGCTCGATCGCTACAGGGAACGGCTGGCCATCGCCGCCCCGCTGGCGCAACAGGCTGGCGTCACATTGATTGTCGAGCCTTTCAATCCACGCGATCACTTGGGCTTCTTTCTCTATGGATCGGAAGATGCCCTCAACATCATGCGCGCCATCGGCAGCCCGGCGCTCAAGATCAACTGGGATCTGTTTCACATGCAGCGGGCGGAGGGCGATCTGATCGACCGGTTTCGCAAGGGGATCGATCAGATCGCCTATGTACAGATCGGGGACTCGCCGGGACGCAACGAACCGGGGACGGGCGAGGTGGATTTCGGCCGCGTTCTCGGCGCAGTTCGGGAAGCGGGCTATGCCGGTCCCATCGGGCTGGAGTTTTTCCCGACCAAGGGGAAGCCCGACGACACTTTGCGTGAGGAATTGGAGACGCTGGCCATGCGGCTCGATCGCTCGACGGCGCGGACGGAAGTGCGCAAATGAAGGGGCCTGCGATCTTCCTTGCGCAATTCATGTCCGATGAAGCGCCCTTCGACACACTGGCCTCCGCAGCGAAGTGGATGGCCGACGCAGGCTATCTGGGCGTGCAGATACCGACATGGGACAGCCGCTGCTTCGACCTGGCGACAGCGGCCGCCAGCCAAGATTACTGTGATGAAGTAGTCGGCGTCTGTCGTGAGGCAGGTGTCGAGGTGACGGAATTGTCCACGCATCTGCAAGGGCAACTGGTCGCGGTCCATCCGGCCTATGATACGGCATTCGACGGCTTTGCACCGATGGCTGTGCGCGGCAATCCGGCCGCGCGGCAGCAATGGGCGGTGGAACAGCTGCATCTTGCCGCGCGTGCCAGCCGCCGTCTTGGCCTTCAGGCGCATGCTACCTTTTCCGGTGCGCTAGCCTGGCCCTATCTCTATCCATGGCCGCAACGTCCTGCCGGACTGGTCGAGGAAGCCTTTGGCGAACTGGCGCGCCGCTGGCGGCCGATCCTGGATGCGTTCGACGATCAGGGCGTTGACCTCGCTTACGAAATTCATCCGGGCGAGGATTTGCACGACGGCGTCACGTTCGAAAGATTCCTCGCCGGAGTCGATAACCATCCGCGCGCGACCATCCTCTATGATCCCAGCCATTATGTATTGCAGGCTTTGGACTATCTGCAATTCATCGACATCTATCATGACCGCATTCGCATGTTTCACGTCAAGGATGCCGAGTTGAACCCCACGGGACGATCGGGCGTATATGGCGGATTTCAAAACTGGGTTGACCGGCCCGGCCGCTTCCGGTCGCTGGGTGACGGTCAAGTCGATTTCAAAGGCATTTTCTCGCGCCTGACGCAATATGGCTATTCCGGCTGGGCAGTGCTCGAATGGGAATGCTGCCTAAAACATCCCGAGGATGGGGCACGGGAAGGCGCGCCTTTCATAGCAGCGCATATGATCCGGCCACCGGCACGCGCGTTCGACGATTTCGCCAGCGGCAGTGATCCGGCGGTCAACCGCAAGCTGCTCGGTCTCGATTGAACCGGCCGTCAGCCGGCCGGATATGCCGTCAGTCAGAAGGAATGCAGAAAAGAACATGACCAACGCCACCCCAGCCTATGACCGGGCGCGATTGTTCTGGTTGAGCGTCCTCGCGCTTTTCACCGCCGCGGCCAGCCTGGCGCTTCGCGGCGCTATTGCGAGCAGCCTGAAGGCAGAGTGGATCGATCCCGTGGCCCCTCTCCAGGCGGGCCAGTTGATCGCGGGGGCATTGGGCGCGGCGTTTCTCGGCTTTGCGATAACGTTGCTGGTGACCAGCGCCCTGCTGGACCAGATCGGCATGCGGCGGATGTTGCTGGGGAGCGGATCGTGCTTCGTGGCGGGAACGCTTGCCATCGTCCTGGCTGGCACCGTTACCAGCGGCTCCGGCATCTATGCGGTGGTATGGGGTGGCATGCTGCTCAGCGGCATCGGCTGGGGTCTTGCGGAAGCGTCGATCAACCCGCTGACGGCGCAACTATATCCGCAGGATGCGACGCATCGGCTCAACGTGCTGCATGCCTGGTTCCCAGGCGGCATCATCATCGGAGGGTTGACCGGTTTCTTTCTCTCTGAAATCCTGCCCTGGCAAGGGATCATGGCACTTGTGATTGCCCCCGCCCTCGCCGTGATCGCGATCGCAGCAACCACCCGCTTCCCCCCTCCCCTGAACGCGACGACCGGGGTCAGCTTCGGCGCCATGCTGAGCGAGGTGTTTCGTCGCCCCAGTTTCTTCATATGGTTTGCCGCAATGTTCCTGACCGCCGCGTCGGAACTGGCGCCGGGCCAATGGATCGACGTCGCCCTCACCAATCGCGTGGGCATGCGCGGAATACTCCTGCTGGTCTACGTCAATGCGCTGATGTTCGTGTTTCGCCACTTCGCCGGACGACTGGCCAACCGCATTTCCAATCCTGGCCTACTCTGGTTGTCCAGCCTGCTCGCCATGGCCGGTCTCTTCATGCTGTCTCGCGCCCAGTCTCCTGCCGCGGCGATCGCCGCTTCGACAGTCTGGGGTCTTGGCGTCTGCGTGATGTGGCCGACGATGATCGCCTCGGTTGCGGAACGCTATCCGCGCGGCGGCGGTTGGGCGATGGGTCTGCTCGGGTCGGCGGGCGCTCTCTCAAGTTACATTGTCCTGCCCTATCTGGGGACAATGTATGATGAGGCGAAAATCGAATTTGCCGGTGGTCCGGAGGCGTTCGCCCGGTTAACCGGTGCGGCAAGGCTGGCCGTGGAAGATGCAGCCGCGTCGCTCTCCTTCGTACGATTGGCCGTGTTGCCTGCGGTGCTGCTGGCGGTGTTCGGGCTGATCGTGCTGCGTGAACGCGGCAAGACCCGCGCGCAACTGGCAGGCGAAGCGGGATGAGAGTCGGCAGACGTACTATTCTGGCTGCGGGCGTGGGCGCTATCGCCGGAATGGCGATATCGGAATCCGCCGCGGCGTCTCCAGCCGACGGTTTTGCGCTAGACTTCGCGCCCCATCAGGGCAGCTTTGCCAGCCGCGGCACAGTCCTCGAGCAGATTGCCTATGCGGCTGAGCAGGGGTTCAGGGCATGGGAGGACAATGAGGCGGCGCGCCGCTCTGTCGCCGAGCAGGAGGCCATGGCCCGTGCGCTTTCGCAGCATGGGATGACCATGGGTGTTTTCGTCGCTTCAATGCCACGCTGGAAGGAGTTCCAGCCCGTTCTGGGCGGCGATGACGATAGCGCACGTGACGCCTTTCTCACCGATATACGCGCGGCTGTCGATGTCGCGAAGCGATTGAACGCCAGATGGACGACGGTGGTGCCGGGTTTCCTCGATCCCCGCCTGCCTGTCGATATCCAGCAAGCCCGCATCATCGACGTGCTGCGCCGTGCCGCCGATATCATGGCGCCGCATGGTATCGTCATGGTTATGGAACCACTCAATACCCGTACCAATCACCCCCGCGTATTCCTGCAGACCATTGCCCAGGGCTATGCGCTGGCTGTCGCGGTCAACGACCCGTCGGTCAAGATACTGGCGGACCTGTATCACGAGCAGATCCAGTCCGGGAACCTGATCCCGACGCTCGATCAATGCTGGGACGAGATTGCCTATCTGCAATTCGGCGACAATCCCGGTCGCAAGGAACCCGGCACCGGCGAAATCAACTATGCGATCATCTGCAAATGGCTGAAAGAAAAGGGCTTTGCCGGAGTGATCGGGATGGAGCATGGCAACTCGGCGGGCGGTCGCGCGGGTGAGGACAGGCTGATCGCCGCCTATCGCGCGATAAACCCGATATGATGTCTGACGACCGGAACAGCAGGCCGATGAAGGAGACAAGGGTGGCGCGCTGGACAATTGCAATGGTAACGCTGACCGTAATCAGCAGCGCCGTCGCCGCGCAGGAAAAGCCAGGTTTTTGCGACACGCCGATCCTGCCCGACGGCAAATGGCGTGTCCATGATGCCGATCGCCCCGCGCCGCCGGTAGTGACGCCGGGAACAGTCGCCGCTGCGCCATCGGACGCCACGATATTGTTCGACGGCCGATCGCTTGATGCCTGGACGGCGACGGGTGCGCCCTGGCCCATTGCCGATGGCGCATTTTCCGTTCCGGCACGGACGGCCGGGGGACGAGAAAGCACCCTCGTCAGCAAACAGGCATTTGGCGACGTGCAGTTGCATCTTGAGTTCCGGTCGCCGAACCCGCCGGAAAAAAGCTCGCAGGACCGGGGCAACAGCGGGATCTGGTTCATGCAGCGTTATGAAGTGCAGATTCTGGATGGCTATCGCAATCCGACTTATGCCGATGGCACGGTCGGCGCGATTTACGGGTGGAAGCCGCCTCTGGTGAACGCAGCGCGGCCACCCGGCGAATGGCAAAGCTATGACATAGTGTTCGAGCGGCCACGTTTCGGGGCCGATGGCACGCTGGTTCGCCCCGCCTATGTGACCGTTTTTCTCAACGGTGTGCTGGTCCAAAATCGCCAGCGCATGCTCGGCGCTACCGTTTGGCGAAAGGTCGCGACCTATGTTCCGCATGGCGATGCGGCACCCATCCAGTTGCAGGATCATGACTCACCCGTATCGTTCCGCAACATCTGGGTGCGCCCGCTTGCACTGGAGGAAGCCGAATGACGTCTCGCCCGGCAAAACTTCGCTACGGCATGGCGGGCGGCGGCGAAGGCGCATTCATCGGTGCGGTGCATCGTATCGCGGCGGCGATGGACGGCGACTGGGAACTGGTTTGCGGCGCGTTCAGCAGCGATGGTGACCGCAACCGGCGCAGTGCCGATTCGCTGCGCATCGGCGCTGGCCGGGCCTATGCCTCCGTCGAAGCGATGCTGGCGGGCGAAAATCAGCTTCCACCCGACGAGCGGATGGAAGCCGTAGTCATCGTCACGCCCAACCATTTGCACAAGCCGACCGCCGTGGCCGCTCTTGATGCCGGATTTCACGTGCTGTCGGAGAAGCCGATGGCGCTCGACCTGACCGAGGCACTGGAGATCGAGGCCGCCGTCGTCCGAACGAACAGGCTCTATGGCCTCGCCTTCACCTACAGCGGCTATCCCATGGTGGCCGAAGCCCGCGCGCGCATTGCCAGCGGAGAACTGGGCCGCATTCGCCTGGTGGAGGTTGCCTATATTCAAGGGTGGCTGAGTGAGGCGATCGACGCTGACGGGCACAAACAGGCCGACTGGCGTACCGACCCGGCCCGCGCGGGTTTAGGGGGTTGCCTGGGCGATATCGGCACCCATGCCTTTCAACTGGCGGAACATATCTCGGGCCTCACGGTCGAAGCGGTCAGCGCGGACCTCAACATTCATGTCCCGGGGCGTAGGCTGGATGACGACGTATCCGCGCTGTTGCGCCTGCAAGGCGGCGCGACCGGCGTGCTGCGCGCCAGTCAGGTCGCCACCGGCGTCGAGAATGATCTTACCATCCGTATATTCGGAGACCGTGGCGGCATGGAATGGCACCAGATGGAACCGAACAGCCTGATCGTTCGATGGCCTGATCGACCTTTTGAAATTGTGCGGACCGGCGGGGCCGGGGTTGGACCTTCAAGTACCGCTCGCCAGCGTGTACCCGCCGGACATCCGGAGGGCTATCTCGAAGCGTTCGCCAATCTCTATCGTCGCTTTGCACAGACGGTTCGATCCGGCGGCACGACACCGCCGCCCATCGATACGCCGGAATGGTTTCCCGGTATCGCCGACGGCATCCGGACGATGACATTCGTTCAGGCGGCTGTTGCCAATCACAGAAGCACTGAAAAATGGACACAACTCGCCGAAGTAGAGCAACGGGCGCGTCAGCAGCTTGCTGAACGCGATACACAACGTCGTGCGCCATGACGCAAAAATCCTGGGAGAGATGAGATGAATATGACACGTCGTCAGGCAATCACTGGTGCCGCCATGCTAGGTACAGCCGCGGCGATCCTGCCGCCCGCGCAGGCGCAGTCCGGCGGCGCCATCAAAGCGGCCGGCCTGCAACTCTACACCGTCCGCGACGCTTTTCAGAAAGACCCGGTGGCAACGCTCGAACGGGTCGCAAAAATCGGATATGGCGAAGTGGAATATGGCGGTGCAGGCTATGACCGCCTCGATCCCGTGATGCTTCGCAAGACTCAGGACCGGCTCGGCATCATCGCATCGTCGATGCATGTCCCCTATCAGCAGATCATCGATCAGCCAACTGAGGTGATCGCACGGGGGCGTGCGCTGGGCGTATCGCTGATCGTCATCCCCTATGCCGATGTGCCGATGCGCACGCGGGATGGCTGGCGCATGTTGGTTGCCGGACTGAATCGCTTCGGCGCTCAGGCAAAGCGTGCGGGTATTCAATTGGCCTATCACAATCACGCTTTCGAGTTTACGGAAAAGCACGACGGACGCAGCCTGTTCGACCTTCTCGTGGCCGAGCGGGAGCCGGAACTGGTCAAGATCGAACTGGATCTGTTCTGGACCATCGCTGCCGGAGAAAATCCGGACGCGATCATCGATCGGCTGGCGGGCGATATCGTCGCCTATCATGTCAAGGACAGGACACGGGATGGCGTGATGGTCAGTGTAGGGGCGGGGGTCGTCGACTTTGCGGCGATCTTTGCGCGTAACGCGGCAGCGGGCGTCAGGCATCTGTTCGTAGAGAACGACTTTGCCGCGCTGCCCTATCAGCCCGATGCCTTCGCGAGCGTGGAGTTCAGTTTCAACACCATGAAACGTCTTGGTTTTGCTGGAGGGTGACATAGCGGAGGGGGACGGTCGACGCGCCGCTTCCCCGGTCCAGATCGCAGAACAGACCCTCAGGCACAATCCGTCCCTATCGTGCTCCCGCGCGCTATCAGCATTGTTTCAGGAATAAATTGATGCCGCACAGGTCCGCCGCACATGGTCTGGATACTAACTCGGATCGGCGTGAACTGATTCGCGAATTGTCCGATATCCTGTCTGGCGCGGGGCTGGTGACAAAGCCTCAAGCGATGCGGCCTTATGTGAAGGGATATCGCTTTGGCGAAGGGCCTGCCTTGGCCGTCGCCATTCCATCGCGCCTTGTGGAGTTGTGGCGCGTCGTCAACGCCTGTGTGCGGCATGATGTCGCCATGATCGTCCAAGCCGCCAATACCGGGTTGACTGGCGGATCGACACCGCATGGCGAAGATTATGGTCGCCCGGTCGTCGTAATCAGCACCTTGAAACTGGATATGATCCATCTGCTGGGCGGCGGCGCGCAGGTCGTATGCCACGCGGGTGCAACACTCTATCGGCTTGAAGCCAAACTCGCACCGCTTGGCCGCGATCCGCATTCGGTCATTGGATCATCCTGTATCGGCGCATCCATCGTGGGCGGCGTGTGCAACAATTCAGGCGGGTCGTTGATCCAGCGTGGCCCTGCCTTCACGCAATATGCGCTTTACGCACGCATAGATGCAGACGGGACCGTTCGGCTGGTCAATCATCTGGGCATCGATCTGGGCGATACGCCGGAAGAGATACTCGAAAGGCTCGAACGCGGCGCCTTTTCGGACGATTGCCTGCCGGAGCCGGGCCGCGCCGCTTCCGACCCCCATTACGCCCGCTGGGTGCGCGACGTCGATGCGCCTTCGCCTGCGCGCTACAATGCCGACCCCCGCCGACTGCATGAAGCCTCAGGCTGCGCAGGCAAGGTCGTCGTGTTTGCAGTCCGGCTCGACACCTTTCCCAAAGCGCAGGACAGCCGCGTCTTCTATGTCGGGACCAATGCGCCAGCGGAGCTGACCGAACTGCGCCGGGTCATGCTGACCGAACTGACAGACTTGCCGGTCTCGGCGGAGTATATGCACCGGGGCGCGTTCGATATCGCCGATCGCTATGGCAAGGACAGTTTTTTGGCCATCCGCATGCTCGGTACCAAGCGTTTGCCTGCGTTGTTCCGGGCCAAAGACCGGCTGGCACGCTTCGGCGAGCGATTGGGCCTGTCACCCGGTTTCGAGGAAAGGCTGCTTCAGGGAATCGGGCGGTGGCTCCCTGACCACCTGCCAAAAAGGCTGCGCCAATGGCGCGACGCCTATGCCCATCATTTGATGATTCGCTGTGCCGGCACGACCGTCGATGAGGCACGGCGGTTGCTCGAAAGCATCTTTCCGACGGCAACGGGTGACTGGTTCGCATGCGATGCGGCCGAAGCCGAGGCGGCGTTTCTCCATCGCTTCGTGGCAGCGGGCGCCGCCATTCGATATCGCGCCGTACACAGCGATACGGTGGCGGACATCGTTGCCCTCGACATCGCGCTGCGCCGTGACGATCGCAACTGGTTCGAAACCCTGCCGCCGGAAATCGAAAAGACGATCATTGACCGCCTTTATTACGGGCATTTCTTCTGCCACGTCTTTCATCAGGATTATCTGATCGGCAAGGAATATGATCCCGTCGCTGTCGAACATGCCATGTGGAAACAGCTTGACGCGCGCGGTGCGGAATATCCCGCCGAACATAATGTCGGACATCTCTATCCCGCCAAACCGGCGCTGGCGGATTTCTACCGCAGTCTCGATCCTGGCAATCGGCTCAATCCAGGTATCGGTCAGGCATCGAAGCGGCCATTTTACGCGTCTGCCGAAGCGGGGGAGCCGTAACGCCATATGTGCGGGCAAGGAAAGCGCCGAGACGCGCCCCTTGCATTTCCGCACCGTGCCGCTTTGCCCCCGTCACCACATATCGATCAATGCCGTGTCGCTTATCAGTACTGGCGCATCATAGACGGGCAGCCCCTTTATCGTCAGCGCACCTGAGTCCGCACCGACCATGTCTTTTGTCCGATATACCATATTGGTCAGCAGATCGGCATAGACCGGTTCCCCGGTAAAAGTGATGCCGGTGCAGCGCACATCGACATCCTCGTGCAACGGCTTTTCTCCGGGCCGATCGGTGCTGCGCCATGCGGCGATCGCCACCTGACCGTCATCGCGGCGGAAGGGTGCCACGGTAATCGCCGGGTTCGATGCGGCGCACACTGCATCCGTCGCAGGCTTCAGGCGCGCATCGAAGATAGAGGTCACCGCCTGCATCGCACGATAGCCTTGTTTGGGGCGCACCACTGTCTTGTCGTCATTCTTGCCTGTACCGTCATAACGCCGTGTCTCAAGCAAGCCTTTCGTATTGAATGCCATTGCGGAGGCCTTCCGCGCCGCTGAACTGTTGAACCCTGCCTGCTGCTCGGCCTGCGTGGAGTAATGCAGGTCGGTGATCGTGAACACCGATGTCCACATGCCGCGCGAAACGTCGTTCAGCATTCGACGCAATACCCATTTGGCCTGCGCCTCCTCCGTCCACCACATGTTCGACAGCGCAAAAAACGGCGCGTTTATGGATGGCGCACCGCTCTCTCCCTGGCGCAAGGTCAACCCGGGGTCGATCGCACGCACATCTGGGATCAACGCGTCCATGGCGGCGTTGGCGCCTTCGGGCCGGGCATTGTAGATGTGTATTCCGACGACATTGGCGAGGCCGCGCCCCCCCAGTTCGACAAATTTGCGCGTCGCCTGGCGAACGAAATCTCCCTCCTTGCGTGACCCGCTACCCGCAAAGCCTGCGATGCTGATCGTGGCGTCGGGCTGAACGGCGCGCACCACTTTGGCGGTTTCGGCGGCAAATGCCGCGAATTCGTCGGCCGTGAATTTGTAGGCGATCAGGTCGGGTTCGTTCCAAAGCTCCCAATAGTCGACCTTGCCCCGGTAGCGCGTCACGATCGCGCGGACATAGTTGAGCCAGGCGGCACGCCCCACGCCTTTTGGCAAATCGGTATCGCGCTGGGCGGACCCGCCGCCTTCATAGGCGGGATTGCCATAACCAAGGCTGATCCATGGCCGGACGCCTTTGGCATTCATGTCATCAACAATCGGATCGAGCCATTTGAAATCATAGCGACCGCTTCCCTTGTCCGTCCGTGCCCAGCCGGATTGCAGCCTGGCATGCTTGGCACCCAGCGGCGCCAGATAGGCCTTGAA
This sequence comes from Sphingobium algorifonticola, assembly GCF_004005485.1. GTDB lineage: Bacteria > Pseudomonadota > Alphaproteobacteria > Sphingomonadales > Sphingomonadaceae > Sphingobium > Sphingobium algorifonticola. The sequence continues at coordinate 783,488 of NZ_RZUL01000002.1, read as the reverse complement.
CGCATCATATCGACTGAAATCCCGGTCGATCGTCTCCGTACCAATCGAGAATGTGCTGTCGGCGATATCCTTGGCGTCCTTGGGGGCCAACTCTCCTATCAGAGTCAACTTTTGCTCGGCTGTCTGCGCATCGGCCGCATGGGATATCGTCATCGCCAGTGCCAACAGCATGCCCGCTTTGATATTCATGACAATCTCCCAAGTTGATAATATTTGTAATACAGCCTATCATTTACTGCTTGGTAATCAACCTGTTTTCTGTCGGAGATTCGTCATCCCCCACCCCCTCCCAATCAGCCATGTTCGCTCGATCGTGGGCGAGTCTGCCGCGTGGTCAATCCGCGACAATTGCCTGTTTACGGTTGACATTTGGGGCCGACTGCTTTGGCGTCATACGGACGGCGGCGGGGCAGAGCGTTTCGAAATGCCGGAGATGGCCGCAGCGGTCGTCATCGCCGACAGCGGGATCGTGGTTGCGCTTGAATCGCACATGCTGCTGGGTGACCCTCGGTTAGCGAATTGGCGGAAGATCGCGCCGCCTGGCGATCATCCCGAAACGCATCGTTTTAACGACGCGACCGTGGCGCCAGACGGATCGTTGATTATCGGGACAATGCGGAAAAGCGCACTGGGAGCAGAACCCACGGGCGTCCTTTATCGATGGGCAGCCGGATCATGGACACGGCTTGCCGAGGGGTTCTGGACGGTCAACGGCCTGGCCTTTTCTCCCGATGGCAAAATCTTGTACTTCTCCGATTCCCACACATCAGTGCAGACCGTCTGGACAGCGGCTTATGCCGAAGGACAGATTGGCGCCCCGCATGTGTTTGTGGATTTCACGGATCTGGCAGGACGGCCCGATGGCGGAGCGACCGATGCAGAGGGTTGCTATTGGAGCGCGGCGGTCGGCGGCGGCTGCCTGCACCGCTTCCGGCCTGACGGCACGCGCGAGCGAACGGTCATTCTGCCCGTCGACAACCCCACACGCCCCGCTTTTGGCGGACCCGGGCTGGCAACATTGTTCGTCACGACAATGGCAGAGCGTCAGACAAATCCCGATCCAGGTGGACTGGCTGGCGCGACCTTTGCCCTGACGGCGCCTTGTGCGGGCCATAAGTTGCCGCTGCTAAAAACGGGCTTCTCGTTATCAGCGGCTGATGAAACCTGCTAGGGCAGCTTCGACTGAAATGGCCACGCCGGAACGCCCGCCGCATTCACCAGATCCGGCTGGGCATCGCGGCGCCACTGATATCGGATCGCACCGGGTGCCGTCCGATCATCGACGATCAGGCCATCGCCATCGACTGCCGCTTCCGCTGGCTGCCAGATGCCGTCCACGCCCTGGAGTTCGATTGCTACCGCCGCGCCGCCCGCACGATTGCGCAGGCCACTGGCATGATCGAACGTTATGCGATAGCCGACATCCACTCTGGATATACTGCGCAGCATCGGGCCGGTATAGGCAGGCGCGTCAAGGCCATACACCCTATTTGTCGCCCACCAGGCCAGACGTTCCCCCACGAACCGCTTTCGGCGGGGATGGATATCCCGCCGGTCGGCGATATCCAGCGTAGGGATCAGCCCGGTGTTGGGGCGGCTGGCGGCTACCTCCGCCTGCCCTTGCCATTGCAGCGGCACATCCTGCGGATCGCCCCCAACCGGCCAGGCATAAGGCGCAGTCTGGACGATCCCGACGGGGCGATGCCCGCCCCATCGCTGGTCCAGCGCATTGAGAAAAGCAGCAAGTTTGCTGCGATAGCGCGCACCATCAGGCCGGTTCGTCTCGCCTTGATACCATAGCATGCCGCGCATCGCATAAGGCAATAGGGGATGAAGCATGCCGTTGTAGAGCACCGTCGCCATACGCGCGGTACTGGTCTGCGCTGGCCATTCACCCGGCGAAAAGGCCATCAGTTCCTCACCGCGCATTCCCGGCAGTGCGGCCTCCCATCGCGCCTTGAGCAGGGCCGCCGCGTCGCGGCGCTCTTTGATCTCCCGATCAAGCGCATCCTGCCATGCCGATCTGGCATCGGAGTCGTAATCCCCCGCTTCAATTGTCTCTCTGGGCGTCCATGCTTCGATCGGGGTTCCGCCGTAGCTTGCCTGGACTACGCCAACCGGCCGTCCGGTCCGCATCATCAACTCACGCGCGAAAAAGAACCCGACGGCGCTGACCTTCGGCGCAGATCGTGGCGTCAGCTTCACCCAGACACCCCGCGCTTCTTCTTGCGGTGTCAGCGACTGATGCTTCTCCACAACGAAGAAACGGATCTGCGGCGCGTTGATCTCGATGAAGGCGTCATAACCCTCGTCGGCATATTCGATCGGGAACTCCATATTGGATTGCCCCGCAGCCAGCCATACTTCGCCAACCACGATGTCGTTGGCCACCGCCCGCACGCCGTCGGCACTCGTCACCGTGAGTGTCATGGCAGTCGCTTGTGCAGGCAATGGTGCCAGGGCAATTTTCCAGCGACCATCTTTATCGGCGACACCCCTGCCCCGTCGTTCACCAAGTGTTACCGTCAGCGCCTCGCCCGGCGCGGCTTTCCCCCAGAGCAATATAGGTCGATCCGCCTGCACGACTGCGCCATCGGACCAGATGGGCGGCAATACCGGGCTGGCATGGGCCATCGTCGCCAACGGCCAGATCGCCATCACCGCCAGCACCCGTGGCATGGTCAGCCGCCCGGCGTGTAGCTGCCCGCGCAATAGGCGACATAGCGCGCCTCGGTATCCGGGTTGGGGGGATAAGTTCCAATTACAGATGCACCAGCGCGCACCTCCGCCAACGCAAACTGCTCGAACGCCTCCATCGGGCCGACCTCCGCAGCGATGTCTGACGCGAGATGCGCCGGTATGACGACGACGCCGTCGCTGTCGCCGACTATGATGTCGCCAGGATAAACGGGGGCACCGCCACAACCGATCGGCACGTTGATGTCGAGCGCATGATGCCGGGACAAGTTGGTCGGCGCGCTCGGCTTGGCGGCGAAGCAGGGCAGGTTCAGCGTCGCAATCGTATCGTAATCACGCAGGCCCGCATCAGTCACTACACCGCCACAGCCGCGGACTTCCAGTCGGGTAAACAAGATGGAGCCTCCCGATGCCGCGCTTGCATCCTGCCGACAATCCATCACCAGGATATGCCCCGGCGGGACGGTTTCCACCGCCACACGCTGCGCATGCTTGGGATCGCGGAAAGCCTCGACCACGTCGATATCTTCGCGCGCAGGGATGTGGCGCAAGGTAAAGGCGGGGCCGGCCATCCGCTTGGTGCGGTCCCCCACCAGCGAGACACCCTGAACATACTGGTTCCGCAGGCCGCGCTTCAGCAGAAGCGTCGCAAGCGACGATGTGGCCGCGTTTCGCAGCGTTTCGATGGTCGCCTCCGGCACTGATAGTGGATCGTCCCTCACGCCTTGTTCCCCTTGTCGATCTGAAATTGTGCGGCGCGCGCCCGGCGCGGCTGGACGTATAGGCGCTCCTCTGCGGTGCCCGGCGCATAGGAGCCGAGATAATGCCCGCCACCTGCCTGGACATTGCGCTGCGGCGGGTGGGCCTCGATGAAATCATGGTTCAACTCGACGCCCAAGCCTGGACGATCCGGCACCACTACATGGCCATCCTCCAACAGCAACGGCTGGCTGATCGCCTGTTCCCGGCCTGGCCAGTCCGTCAGAAAACGCTCATGGATCATCCCGTTTGGTATGCTGGCCAGCATGTGGATCGCGGCATATTCGGCCACGGGCCCCAATGTCCCCGCATGCGGGGCCACCTGAATGAAATGCGCCTCTGCCAAAGCCGCTATCTTGCGAAGTTGCGTTATGCCGCCGACACGCCCCATGTCGGGCTGTATGATGTCGACGAGTTGCCGGTCGATCAGATCGCGATAGCCCCACAGCAGCGAAAGACGCTCCCCTGCGGCCAGTGGAAGGTGCGTAGCCGCCCGCACACGCGCCAACCCATCGACATCCTCCGGCGGCACCGGTTCTTCCAGAAACATCAGCGCATAGGGCTCCAACGCCTTCGCCGCCGCTATGGCATCCGCAGCGGTCAGCCAGGGCGGGCCGTGCAAGTCGACGGCGATATCGATTGCGGGGCCGACAGCACCACGCAGCATCGCGACTTTTTCGACGCAATCGACAATGTTGCCAGTCTTCAGGGCGGTGAAGCCCTGTGCAACCGCGATTTGCGCGGTTTCGAGCGAACTGGCGTGCACATATGCGCGCACGCGGTCACGGAATTTTCCACCCAGCATGCGCCATAGCGGAACGCCGAGCGCCTTGGCGTTGAGATCCCACAACGCCATATCGATGGCCCCGATAGCGCCGGAGCCTACCACGCCCGTCCGTCCATGCCCCATCTGTGCAACGAACATCCGGTGCCACAGGCGGTCTATGTTCCGGGCATCCTCACCCACCAGCACCTGACCCAGATCGGCAATAGCTGCACCGACGACCAGCGGCCATCCGCTTCCCTCACCGATGCCGCAAAGACCGTCGTCGGTCTCGACCTGAACAAAGCACCAGCAGCGACTGCCGCTCATGCTCATCCCCTTGGCCGACCAGCTCGTTTCCGTCGGCGCGCCGGCCTGCATCACATAAGGCGTTACCGACCGGATTTTCATCATGCCCTCACAAAGTGTATGACAACTTTTAACATCTTTGCGGGGACAATCAAGCGGTGATTTATGGCATCCTGCTTGGGAGATGCACAGCTGTCGCGGATGATGGGGAACTTATGGGTCTGGCAGGCGTCGCCCGCAGACAATCCTGCAGCCGAGGCAGATCATGATAACCGAAGACGACTGTGCCTGGATGCGGGAGGCCATTGCCCTCGCGAGACAGAAAGGGACAGATCCCGCCGATACGCCAATAGCGGCGATCATCGTACTGGACGGGCGACGGCTTGCCGCCAGCGTCAACCAGACCGAGGAACTGAAAGACGCGACGGCACATGCGGAAGTCATGGCGATCCGGTCCGCGGGGCCGGAATATGGCGATATGGATCTTCGCGGTGCCACGCTATATTCGACGCTGCAGCCGTGCGGCATGTGCACCATGGCGTCGATCTGGGCCAAGATCGGGCGCATCGTGTTCGGTGCGGGTCGCCATGACGTCCACAGCATGTATTTCGAAGACCGGCACCTCGACAGCATGGATTTCATCCGCGACGCATGGCGTGAAGATCTGGTGATCGAGGGCGACTGCTTGGCGGAGGACTGTGCCCGGCTTTACTATCGCCCTGGCGATGATGTCCCTTCCGAAGAGCAAGGCAACATCTAGGACAGTTTCTCGGATCGACCTGACAGCCCTGTTAGCGCCAGTTCGGCCGACGAGGGACTACGCAGCACCTCGATTGCCGTATCGTGGCGGACTATCAAGCCCATATCCTCGAAAGCTGCCAGCCACCCATCCATCGGCCAGAACTGCCAGCGGTTTCGGAACAACCCAGCATTGCGCACGATATCATCGAAGTGCTGGAGCGGCGGGTCGAAGCTGTCATGATACTGATGAAATGCGCCCGCCTCACCCATGAATAAAAGGGGCAGGTCGTGTGCGCGTGCGCGGAACCCGAAATCCGTATCCTCCGCGCCATAGCCCGTGAACTGTTCGTCAAAGCCGCCGAGATCGAAGAAACGGCGACGCCGGATGCCGAACACGAGCGACCAGAATAGCCCGGCATTGTCTTCCCTTCGAACGCCATGCCTCGGAAATGCCCGAACGGGATGCCGCGCGCCTCGCTCAAGCAGATCGCTTTCCTGCCATGGGCCATCGGCATCGTTCGGGCCCAGATACAAAACCTCAGCGCAGATCAGAGCGTCGTGACACGCAAGATTGTCCGCCATCACCCCGGTCAGAGCGGCCATCGCGATGCAATCGACGTCGAGAAACAACAGCATTTCGCCATGTGCAGCGCGCGCGGCAGCGTTCCGCGCCGCGGCGAGCGGCAATCCGGGTAGGTCGATACGCACTATCCGGGTCGGAAACGGAGCAGGCGCGATATCGACGGGCGAGGTACTGGCCATATCGACGATAACCAGTTCCGAAGGCGGCCTGTGTGACCGGCGCAGCCCTTCGACAAGCTGCGCCAGATGGGATGACCGGTTCTTGACGATTGTAAGGACGCTCAGCGTCATGACGGCCAGCGCCAGAGATCGAGACGATAGTGCGGGCATCGCTCCGCCGTCCGCACTGCAATCGCCGGACCGAGCGCCGCATGCAGTTTCGATACCGCCCCATCGCCCGATTGTGGATAATCCGTTTCGTCTGTCCAGTGGACCAGCAATATATCGCCGCCCGGCGCCAGATGCTTGGCAATCCAGTCCGCCGCCCGCCAGATGTCGGCATCATCCCAATAATAGACGACTTCGGATAAAATCAGGAGATTGATGTTATCGATCGATGGCACCTGTTCAGGGAAAGCCATCTGACCGAAGCTGACACCATCATGCTCGGCGCAGCGCATTCGCGCGGCCTGCAATGCGGTTTCGCTCACATCGACCGCCAGCAGCGCACAACAATGCAAGGCGAGCCGCTGGGTCAATGCACCTCGCGCGCATCCTACCTCGAAGCCTTGCGCATAGGTTCGGCCTGCGAGCGTTGCTGTGCTATGGTCATATTTCGCCTTTTCATAGGGACTGCTGTCCAGATCCCATGGGTCGGCCGTCCCCAAGAACATGCGTTCGAAATAACCGGGCGGCATGGTTCCGCTATGCCGTGTCATGCGCGCCGCCGCAGGTGAAGGGTGTCACGCGCAGCCATATGCTGACGCTCGACCGGTAACCGAAAGCCTGGCCCGTAAGCGGCCGTAAGCTGGCTGCGGTGTGCGTGCAACGCATGCCGCCGCTTCCCCGGAGGCATAGGTGCAGTCACTAACGCGCGATGCGTAGCGCGATCAACAGAGCTGGCCCACACCCTATATTCCGCGACGACAAGCCGATGCCTGACATTCTTCTGCACGGCGTAGGCCAGCCGGGCAGCAGCGACATGGTCGCAATGCGGTTCATGCAGTGCCGTCACTGCCACCGCATCCACTGCCCGTTGGCGACACAGCGAGACCAATCGGCGACAGGCGCGATCGAATCCGGCCTCCCCTTCGTTGAGTGGCGCGGCATCCTTCCAGTCAAGATGGACAGGCGGCTGCTGTCGGCTTCCCGTCAATCGGCGCACAGCCGTCGCGGCCTCTCGCCTGCGCACGGCTTTGATCGCGCCTGATCGCCCATCCGACACAAGGTGGGAGCCGGACCCGTCAGTAAGGTAGACGACTCCTGCCAGATGTCCGGTCCGTGCGGCTTGCGCGATCAGCGCCCCCGCACCCAAGGTTTCGTCATCGGGATGCGGCGCAAGGATCAGCCAGCGCAAGTCGCGCCACGGCCGTGCCGATAGTGGCATCACCATAATGCATCCTCCACGCCCCAGACATCATGATTGAGCCAGGCAATCGCCGCCTGATCGCGCGCATAATCCGGCCCGCCCTGCCGGAGATAGAGGCTGAGATCGCGAATGATCTTGTCAATCCTCTGGCCATCCATCGCGCTGCGCGTACCTACGATCCGAGCAGCCAGTTCCATGACGTTCAGCCCCGCCCGTTCCACGACCCCGCGCGTCATTCGCGCAAAGGCCGGGCCGTCAGGATCGTCCTTCGCTGCGCGGATCGCACATTCGCGCACCCACAGATAGGCGGTCCGCGTTGCGACGACGGCATCGGCAAACTTTCCGCGTTGCAGGGGATCACCGCGCGCCGCCTCGGACATGGCAAGCCGTGTTTCGGCCAACAACGCCTCGATCCCGCCAAGCTGAACCGCAGTAAACCGCCACGCCCCCGTCGTGAACCATGGCTCCCGGTCATAATCGCCGGGCAAACCGAGCAGTCGATCAGGGGCGACGTTCATGCCGGTCAGGTCATAAAGACCACTGCCGGTGGCGCGCATACCCCTTACCCGCCATTGCGACAGGTCGGCCCGTTTCGCATCATTGGCCGGTACAATGACCAGTTGCCGTTCGCGCTCTGCCGGTTGGGCCGTTATGATGGCATAGGCGAGGCCGCCTGCCCCTGTCGCAAAGCATTTGCTGCCCTGCAGAATGACGGTACCGTTGTCGCTGTTGTGCAATTTCACGCCGGGCTGCGGCTCGGTCGCCCACACACCATAGAATGCCCCTTGCGCAAGTGCCTGCCGCAGATCGGCCCGTTGCGCCACAGACCCGTACCAGTCGAACAACGCCAGCGCATTGACATGCCCTTCATAGAGCCGTCCGACGCTCAAATCGGCACGACCGACAAGGCGAAGCACCGTCATCAGGCATTGGTTGCGCGCCAACGGATCGCCGAAGGCCATGCCGCCGCTCTCAACTGGCGCAAAAGCCCTGTGCAACCCAGCCCCGGACAGCAGCTTCATGCTCTCAACCGGGAATACCGGGGCAGCGTCATAGCGGGCACCAAGCGTCGCGAGTTGCTCCGTGATGGCTTTGGCACGAACCACCGGATCATCCATCGGCGTCGTGGTTTTGCGAACGGCTGTCATGCGACTTTCTCCAAAGTGCCGGTGGCATTGGCCGCACGGCGCGTGAGCCATTGACCCGCCCGCTGCGCGCCATTGTGATCGTTTAGCGCCATGCGCACCGAAGAGGGGATCGCCTGCGCCTTGCGGATCAGCGTCGGCCACTGATCCACCGATGGCCAATTGCGCAGCACGACTGCCGCACCCAACGCATCCAGACGCTGCGCCGTCGCCCTCTGTTCATCGTAAGGGCGATCCTCCGGCAGACAGATAAATGGCTTGTCGGCCGCGATTACGGCACCCACCAGACCATCGCCAGCCGCGCCGATGATGATCGCTGCCTGCGCGATTTCCCGCATCGGGTCCTCGACCCAGCCAGCTAAGTCAAGATTGCTCGGCCTGTTCGACGGCGGCGTCACAGGCCCGATCACACGCCACTGCAAATCCGGACAGGCGCGCGCGGCCAGCGCGATCCGGTCGCCATCGCCTGGCGGCCCACCCCGGCCCATCACCACGAGCACCCGGCTGGTATTCGGCACATCTAGGGAAAGCACGGAAGCTATACCGGGGAAATAGCATGTCTTCTCTCGAACCCACATCGGCGTAGACGGCAATTCAAGGGCCTGATGAAAAGGTGCCAGCAGAGCGTCTGCACCACGGAAGGCATCGCAATGTGCAGCGTCGCCACGATCGCCGTTGAGCCGGACATAGATGGTCGGCACCGACGCCAGGCGCGCGAGCATCGCAATCTCGACGGAAACATCGACGACCAGCAAAGCAGGCCGATGGTCGGCAATCCATTGCGCCATCCGCGCTATCCGGCGGCGCACGCCTTCATGATCGATTGGCGCATAATGCAGGCAATCCGGCCGTGTCGCTGCATTATCGATGCCGTCAAAGCCATTGTCGCACGGCCGATCGTCGCACAGATCGATACCGGCATCGCCGATTCCTGTACCCAGTAAAGTTACCGGCCAATCCATCGCGGCGACGATCGCATTGGCACGGGTACGATGACCCGCGCCATGGTGATGGACATAATAGCCGATCGGACGGCGAGTCACGCGCCTATCTCCAGCGGCATGTCGCAGGGCATAGGCGGCAACACCCGTTCCTGTTGTGCGACAAGCCTATCGCCATCCGGCCCCGCGCGTAACGCCCGACGCCACAGCGCCCGTTTGCGCCACTGTTCGAACGAAGGCGCCATAGGCGCGCCACCATCCTGGGCAAGCGCAAACATATCCTGCATCGCAACTGCCATTCCGCCGTCCGCGCGGCCACGAAGGCGCGGCGATACAAAGGTGCGGACGGTGTCCGGATGGACGAGCCGCGCGCCTATTACCAACGCAGCATCGACCAACGCGCGATCCTCACCCGTCGCCAATAAAGGCACGCCACCGCAGGCGCGATAAACCTCAGCGCGGACGGCGAGCGACGCGCCAGTGTGATCGCCGTGACGCGGTGCGGGGTCCCATGACCGGGGGTCTATCGAATCCTCGATACTTCGAACTACTGTCCAATAGCGGTCCCATGCCGCACGTAACTGATGAACGAACGCGGGCAGCGGTTCCGCCGGGTCGATCTCGATCCTGCCGCCGACGATATCGGCGCCTTTTGCAAAAGCCGCAGCGATCGCGGCCAGCCAGTCGCACGGTGGCCGCGCATCAGCATCGGTGCTGACCAGTATCGCATCTTCTGCGTCCCCCAGAATCGCCAGACCGGCATCCATCGCCAAGCGTCGGGCGGAACCGGCATGGGCCAGCGCAGGCGCAAAATTTGCTTTCACGACATGCAGATCAAGGCGTCGGGAATGGCGCCGGCGCGCCGCCTCAATCACTGCGAGACTGTCGTCCGTTGTGTTGTTGATGCCGAGCGATATCGAGATGCGCTCGGGCCAGTGCTGCGCAGCCAACGCATCAAGCAGGGTCGGCAACCTGTCTGCCTCGTTCCGCGCAGGTACGCAGACGCACAGGCGCGGCATTGTCGAACCGACGGCGGCAGACCCGAAATCATATCGCATTTCACCCATGAGCGCGTGATCTTTCGGCCTGCACAAATGGGATTGGGGGGTTTGGCGATGCAAAGCGGGACGGAACGTCATGCCCCGAGCTATCGTTATGCGCCGCTGATCGGATCATGCGCCGATACAGGTTCTCGTAGCTGTCGACCATTCGCCTGGCGTCGCAAATTTCCTCGGCCCGTGTACGACACGCATGCCGATCCAGTGACAACGCAGCACGACCTGCCTCCGCAAGAGAGCGCACATCGTCAGGCTTTGCGAGGACACCGCAGCTATCATTGACTATTTCGGGAATGGCCCCGCGGGCAAAGGCGGCGACCGGAACGCCACAGGCCAGCGCCTCGGCAACAACCAGTCCATAAGGTTCATCCCATAGCGGCGTACACAGAAAAGCGCGCGCTCCACCGACCAGTCGTGCAAGTTCATTGTGCGCCAGGTGCCCAACATGGATTGCATCCTTGCCCAGCATCGGCGCCACCACATCCCGAAAATAGGCTTCGTCCAAAATAGGCCCGGCAATACGAAGCGGCAGGCCGATCTGCCGCGCCGCCGCGATCGCCAGATGCAGACCCTTTTCGGCGACGATACGGCCATACCAGACGAGATAGTCGTCGGGATCAGGATCGGCATGGAAAGCAAATTTCTCCAGATCGATGCCGTTCAAGATCACGGCATCCACCGGTTGGACATGCGCCCATAAGTTAGCGACCGATTGGGATACGCCCACCAAAGCGTTGTTGTTGGCGCTGCAAAGCCGAATGCCGCTTTCCAGCCAGCAGAAGGGCGGGGTGTGCAATGTCGTGACCATGGGCATCGGCAGGCTATCGGCCATCGTAACGGGCAAATAATGAAGCGAGTTGTTGTGAATGATGTCGAAGGGGCGATGGCGCAGCCCGTTCATCAGGCTGAGATAGGCATGATGCTCCTGAAAGAAGGCGATGTCGGTGGCTTCTGCGGTGCCGACCGACGCAATGGCCGTTTCAGAACAAATCGCTTCCAGCCCCAGCGACGTTTCCGATCGCGACGATGCGAATATCGTCACCGCATGCCCCCGCTGCCGCAGCGCGCGCGCCAGCAGATGCGTGTGCATCTCCAGTCCGCCGGCAAAAGGCTCCGCAATCGGATGTTTGAGATGGGCAATGATGCCAATCCGCATTGTGTCGCCGCGTTGATGCGATTCTCTTGCCCAGCCGGTCGCCGGGGCCATAGCCTGTGCGGGAAAAGGATGAACGAGCGAAGATAACGCCGAGCAATCAGCACCATTGGCCTGTATTGACGTTATTCCGATAGTTCTCACCATGGCTGTTCCTCATGTGGCGACGCGCGCAAAGACCGCAGTTTCGCACGCGAAACTGGCAGACGGTATAAGGCTGACGGGCAGGCAGGATCGCGCTGTCCCGCTAAAAAGTCAGAAATTGTAATGAGAGAACCATCCACGCACGCACAAGTTGCTATGCCTTGTTCGATACTGATCTGCATTATGACGAATTGTTTCCGGCACCGGATACCGGCTGGCATTCAATGGTTCATGTATTTGAAGCCAGATATGCCCGTCACACTCTTCGAAGGAATGGCGCGTGTTTACCGACAAGTTTCTAAGGCAACGAAGCGGCACGTCTCTCACGCGCGAGGAACGCGCCGTGCTGGAGAATGCCATTTCCGAAGTCCGTACCCTCGATGCGCGGACGACCATCGCGCGGGCCGGAGAACCGCTTTCCAACAGCACCTTGCTGCTCGAAGGGTTCATGTGTCGCTACGTCGATGACCGTCAGGGACTGCGGCAACTGGTAGCAGTACAGGTGCCGGGCGATTTCGTCGATCTGCACGCCTATCCGCTGAAAGTTCTCGATCATGATGTCGCAACGCTGACCGCAGTCACTGTCGCTATTCTGCCGCACGATTCACTGAATCATATCAATTCCACGATGCCGGAACTGACCCGAAAGCTGTGGTTTTCGACATTGTTGGATGCGGCGATGCATCGCGCGTGGGTATTCCGCCTCGGCCGCCTGGATGCCGTCGGTCGCGTCGCCCATTTTTTGAGTGAAACGCATCTACGCCTGAAAGCGGTGGATTTGAGCGACGGTGCGCGCTTCGCACTTGGCATCACGCAATCCGATCTGTCGGAGATTTGCGGCATTACCAATGTCCACACCAACCGCGTGCTGCGCCAGTTGCGTGAAGAGGGGCTGTGCGTGTTCCGATCGTCGCTGGTCGACATCCTGAATGTCGAGGGCCTGGCACGGCGCGGGCAGTTCGATCCAGATTACCTCTATATCCGTTTCGATTCTGACGATCCGGACCGCGAAAGGCTGATGTGATGACACAACGCTATGCTCTGGGTTCCACCCACAACCAGCCGGGCAAGGCCAATGCCGAGGCGGGCGTTGTCCTACTCGACGGGCCGCACGGCATTGCCATCACGATGACACCCTATGCCGCCTTGGAGACTGGCAAAAGCCTCATGGAAGCTGCGGCAATCGCGCAAACGCAGATAAGCGAACCGCCCTACGATCGCGCATAACCGTCTCCCACACTCTACGTCGGGCCTCGTGCGCGAACCGATAGCGACCTGTCACGCGATCTGTGTACGGAGTTTCAGAAACTCCTCGCAATGCCAGACATCGGTTATAAGGCCATCCGCGCCTATACGGCACACGTCCATCCCGGCGATCGTAAAGCGTCGTCCTCGCGGCGTTATGCCCATCAACGGCGCCCCATTATGTGTTCCGGTCATCGTCCAGCGGTCAGCCACCATATTTCCATCAATGACGTAACAGCCGATGCGCATGCGCAGGTCGGGTACCGCTTCACGCAACCAGCCAAGAACATCCACAATGCCTGCAATACCCGGCCTTTGCCCCGGTGCGGGATTGTGATCGACGACATCGGGCGCATAAAGCTGCCAGGCGAGATCATGCCGACCCTTGGCCCACAATTCCTCAATATGTGTTCGTGCAATCGCCAGATTGCGATGCTCCTGCGCGTTGAAATCCGATAGACCGGGCACGTAGGCATCGGCCCCGGGTTCATAGGCGCTGTCGTCCGTCGCAGCGACTGGCACCGCTTTGAGCGGGGTGCCGAAGCTCTCCTGCACGATGCCCAATTGCTGTTCGAAATGCAGCATTTCTTCGACATGCCACAATGCCGTGATGCGGCCATCGCGTACCTGCACCATATCGATACCAGAAAAGGAGACCGATCGCTCGGTTGCAGGACGCCCGAACAATGTGCCCGTGTGCGTACCGTTCAGCGTCCACACGTCCACGCCCATATCCCCTGCCGCCAGCGTCGCATGCAACCGCAACCGCATATCCGGAAGTCCGGCCCGAAAAGCGCGCACAACATCCTTCAGACCGGCCAGGCCACCGGGCTGGCCGGGCACCGGCATGTGATCGACAACATCGTGCGCATAATTGGCATCGACGAGATCTACCTCGCCCTGCCCCCACAGGCGCTCTATCTGGTCACGCAGCAGGCGATGGATGATCGCGCTGCCGGTCATCGTGCGGAAAAGCCGCCATCGACCGCCAGCGCATGGCCGGTCACGAATGACGATTTGGACGACAAAAGCCATGCGGCCGCTTCCGCAATTTCGGTCGGTTGCGCCCAGCGGCCCAGCGGATGTGCCTGTGCGGCATGCTGCTCAAAGCCGGGGTTCACGACGAAGCCTCGCTCCGTCAGCATCGGTGTTTCGACCGCACCGGGCAAAAGCGCGTTGACGCGGATGTTGAGCGGGGCACAATCCAATGCCGCAGCACGCGTCAGTCCGACAACGGCATGCTTGGAGGCGACATAGGCGGCCATGCCTGCCGCGCCCAACCAGCCCATGACGCTGGCCGTATTTACGACCGCCCCACCGCCATTGGCCTGTATCGCCGGAATCTGGGCTTTCATACACTGCCACAGGCCCGTGGCGTTCACATGCATCACCTGCGCGAAGGCAGCATCCGGATAATCCATGATCGGGACCATCCGTCCGTCCATCCCTTCGATGCCGGCATTATTGAACGCACCATCCATTCGCGGGAAACGGGTAATCGCCTCTGCCATGGCCGCGGCATCGGTTATGTCCGCAACGGCGCTGTCGGCGTCGGGGAGAGCGTCCGCGATCTCGCGCACCTTTTCATCACGATCAAGCAGCATCAGACGCGCACCATAGGCCGCAAACAGATGAGCGGCCGCCCGGCCAATGCCACTGGCGGCGCCCGTGACAAGAATGTGCCGCCCCTCAAGCATGGCTGGCATATCCATGGACCATATTGGAGGGACCACCGCCGCGCGCGCGATATTCCGCGACGATACTCTCCAGATGGTGCGTCTCGACACCCTGCCCTGTGTAGCTCGACGGATCGATACCATAGAGCCGGGCGGCGTTTTCACCCAATATCGCACGTCGTAGCGGACTGTCAGCCTCGCCCAGATCGGGATAGCCGAACCGCGCGATCAGGTCCGGCGGCATCTGGAGGCGGCGAAATGCCTCGATCTGCCACTGCGGGCTGCCATACCAGACCGAATCGGTACCCCAAAGAACCTTGTCCGGTCCCAGGCCCTTCACCAGCATGCCGATCATCGCGGCCGCGAGGCGCGGATGAGTCAATACAGTGAACGCGAAACTAGCGCCGATATCCGCATAGATGTTCGATACACCATGCTTTGTCGGCATTTCGGCGAGATCGCTCACCCAGTCTATGCGGCCCGTCGCCTCGAACCGCGCGAGTTCAGCCGCCGTCGGTCCAGGTATGGTGCGATAGGCGGCGTGGTAGATGATGAAGTTGAGCTGCGGCCAGTCCCGCGCAGCGCGGGGAAGGTCATCGACCCGTGCATAAGGTTCCGCACCTGGCAGGATATCCTCGGCGTTGTCCGGCAACAGCCCCTTGTGAATGCACAGATTGGTGACGCCCGCCCGCACCAGCCGGTCGTATGCAGGATACATAAGCGCCTCGTCATCCAGCCGCCAGCGATGTTGCGACGGGGAAAAGGGCTCGCCGACGCTATAGCCTTTCCAGCCACTTGGCCGGATCGTCGCATGTACCCGATCGATTTCGTCCAGCCAGCCGTCATGCCCCGGTGCCAGGATCGCATGCGTCAGCAGCCTGGTGCCGCCGGCGACTTCATTAACTGCATCGCGTGCCGCCGCCATCATGTCGTTCGTCAGCATCCAGCCTGCCGGATCGTCCGAAGGCGCACCGGACAGCAAGGCGATCTTCGTGTCGCTGTCGAGATAGATGTCCTTCAAGAACTGCGTGAACTTGATATGCTCAATGGTGAACCGGCCCGCGTGCGGCAGTTTCAGAAGATCGGCGGTAATTTCAATCAACCCGGTCAGCGCCCCGAAGAGCGCCGGATCGGCATCGTCCTTCAGAAAATGGACCTGATCGTCGAATATGAATTGCTGCGCCAGGGCGTCCCGGCGCGCCTGCGCGTCCTGCGCGTCGTCAGCTTCGCCATTCCCTACCGCAAAATGGGGGCCGAAACTTTCGTTGAGGGCCGCGAAGGCACCCGCCATTGCGGCCGGCGAGCGCAACCATTGCGCGAGCGACTGCCCCGATGCGCGCGCGCGGAATGCTGCCGCGTCCATGAACCGGCGCTCATAGCCCTGTAGCCTGACGCTCTGTGGTGGCGGGGTGTATTCGCCATTGGATACAATTCGGGATGGCACCGGCAGAGGAGGTAGACGCTCGCCAGGCAGGAGCGCGCGACGCGCAGCATCAGTAAGCAACATGACCATGATGATATGGTGCAGCGTGACGCGGCGCGGCGCCTCATGAAAACAAGACGCGCGGCGATAAAATATCGGTGCGACCGCTTGGAGGATCGCCAGGCAATTGGCGGCGTCGGCTCTGACGGGTGTAACTGCATTTCATCCCATCATGCGCGAAAGTCATTATCGAAGACGTTTCAGGCTTGAAAGGATTGCCCGTCGCGGAAGTCAATATCAGGTTGCATTCCGCCAGCCATGATAATGAAGGGGTGAGAGATGGGGAAAACGATGGTCAGGGCGGCGAAAACAGGGATCGTGGCGGGCATGCTGGCGGGGGTCTGCTTGCCAGCCCTTGCGCAGGAGAGCCTGGCAGACACTCCGCAACCCGGTGGCATAGAGGACATTGTGGTTACGGCCGAACGCCGCGCGACCAATTTGCAGGATACCCCCATTGCTATAACCGCCCTTTCGGCGGAGGCGCTGGCTTCGCAAGGGGTAGCGGTCATCAACGATCTGGCAGCGACTGTCCCCAACCTGACATCGACGACCGGCGCGCAGGGGTCGGCGGACGCCAACTTCTTCATCCGCGGCGTGGGTCAGTTCGATTTCATCATCACCAACGATCCGGGCGTCGGCGTCTATGTCGATGGCGTCTATCTGGGTCGCACCGTTGGCGCGATGCTCGATTCCGGCGACATTGGCCGAGTTGAGGTGCTGCGCGGGCCGCAAGGTACGCTGTTCGGGCGCAATACTCTGGGCGGCGCGATCAGCATCACGTCAAAGACACCGGAAGCTGGCGCGTTCGGGGCAGATGTTCGCGCGACTTACGGCAGTCGCGATCGCATCGAAGTCGATGGCAGCGTCAATGTGCCTCTTGGCGGCGAAAATGCGTTGCGGGCCTATGGCTTCTACCGAGAGCAAGACGGCTTTGCGCGCAACGCGCTGACCGGTGATCGCTTCGGCGCGACCGATCGGCACGGCGGCAAACTCCAATTGCGTCTTGCGCCGAGCGAGACCGTGACTGTCGATCTTTCCGCAGATTATTCATTGGACAAGTCCAATCCCGCGCCATCGGTGCTGCGCGCGATAACAGCGGCGCCCTTCTTCCCCGCAACGGCCGCCAACGACATACAGAACCGCAACGATTTCTACACCGTCTACGCATCCAACAGTCCGCGCGCGCGCAACGAAGTCTATGGTTTTTCCGGCACGATCACGGCTGAGCTGGGGAGCGCGACGCTGAAGTCGATCACGGCTTACCGGAACCTTGACGGCTTTTCCACGTCGGACCCGGATGGCACCCGCTTCCGGCTCTACGATCAGGCCGTCACGACGCAGCAGGAACAGTTCAGCCAGGAAATACAGGTTTCCGGCGACGCATTGAACGATCGTCTGAACTATCTGGTTGGTGGCTATTTCTTCCGTGAACGCGCCGAACAGTCGCTAGGCCTGTGCTTCGCGCCGATCACCGACACGCCCACAGCGCCGTTCAACAATTGCAACACTTGGACGCAGCAGAATAACCAGCTCACCAAGAGCTATGCCGTTTTCGGCCAGGCGCGTTACAAGCTGGTTGATACCGTTTCGGTGACGGTCGGCGGGCGCTATACGTGGGATGACAAGACCATTGTTTCCAACCAGTTCTTCGATTTCCGGCCCGCCGGTGTCGGCTTTGGTGCGATAGCAGGCTTTGGCCTGCCCGCTACCCTGCTCGGTCAACGGGTTGCCATTCCGATTGTGACCGACCTCCCCGCTGCGCAGAAGTTCGAGAAGTTCACACCCAAGCTGGGCGTCGAGTTTACACCGAACAGCGATCTTCTGATCTTCGCGTCCTATTCCAAAGGTTTCAGGTCGGGGGGCTTCAACGGGCGCCTGATTGCGCCTCAGGCAACTGTGCCTTCCTACGCCCCGGACACAAATGACGCCTATGAGCTGGGGTTCAAGACCGACCTTCTGGATCGTGCACTGCGCGTAAACGGCACGCTCTTTTATTCCAAGTACAAGGATATCCAGCAGACGATTTCCGATCCCGCCGTTCAGTTCCGCGTCGCCAACGCGGGCAACGCCGAGCTGTACGGTTTCGAACTGGAAGTGACGGCGGTGCCTACCGAGGGTCTGCGTTTTGATATCGCGCTGGGCTATACGCACAGCGAGTTTCAGGACGTTCCCGCGCTCGTCGGACCGATCAACGGCAACCAATTGCCGTTCAGCCCGGAATGGACCGTGGGGCTTGGTGCGGAATATCAGGCGGATCTGGGTAGCTTGGGCACGCTCACCCCGCGCGTTGATTTCCGCTATCAGGCGCGGACATATTTTACCGCGTTCAACCTGCCCCTGGAACAGCAGGCCGGCTATGGCATCCTCAATGGCCGTCTGACGTGGAAGGATGCCGACCGCCGCTTCTCCGCCTCCGTCTATGGCCTGAACCTCACCGACAAGGAATATTATACCTTCGGCCAGGATGCCCTGACGTCGCAGGGCGTGGCCTATACCTATCTCGGCCGCCCGCGCGAGTTTGGCATCACCCTCGGCTACAGCTTCTAGGCGGCGGCAGGGGTGGCGTCCCAGCGTATCATGGTAATTGGCGGCACCGGGCAGGTCGGCCGACCGCTGGTGCGGCGTCTGCGCGCGACAGGGGCGGATGTTGTCGTTGCGGCACGTCACCCTGGTGCAGGCGGGGTGGCCCTTGATCTTGCGGACACCGTCAGTCTTGCCAAAGCGGCACGCGGCTTTGATGCGGCGTATCTGACGACACCGCTCGGTCCACAGGAAACGCGTATCGGCCTTGGCGCAGTCGATGCATTGGTCGCAGCGGGGGTAGGCAAGATCGTCTACCTCGCTGCGCATCAGCTCGATGCGATGGCCGCCATCCCGCATTTCGCCACGAAAATCCCCATCCGCGATGCGATATGCGCGACTGCGTCCGGCGTGGTGCTGGCACCCAATTTCTTCTTCCAGAATGATCTCCTCGTGCGCGACGCGATCGTCCGAGGCGGGGTCTATCCGCTGCCTGTCGGGTTTGCCGGTGTGTGGAGCATTGATGTCGAGGACATTGCGGTCGCAGCCGCGCGTGCACTGACGCAATCCCGCTGGGATGGTCAGGTGGTGCCATTATGCGGACCTGATCGTCTCACGGGGAACGATCTTGCCGCCAACTGGGCGCAAGCGCTCGGCAGGCCGGTCGCTTATGGTGGCGACGCAATCGCTCCGTTCATCGACGCGATGAAGGCCAAGGTGCCCGGTTTCGAGGCTTGGTTTGCCCATGATTTCGAGCGGATGATGCAGGTGACGCAGATGCTCGGCTGTCCGGCAAGCGATGCCGACTGCGCAGCCACGCGCTCCATCGTGGGTCGGGCACCCCGCAGCCATACCGCCTTCGCGCGCGAAGCCGTACAAAATGCCGCTCATTCCGCTACAGGAGACTGACTCATGCAAGCCTTATACTCGACCAGCGCCACCGCAACCGGGGGCCGCGAAGGCCATGCCGCAAGTGACGACGGGCGATTGAACGTGACGCTTTCAACCCCTGCGGAAATGGGTGGCCCGGGCGGTCAGGGAACCAACCCCGAACAGCTTTTCGCGGCAGGCTATGCGGCATGCTTTCAAAGCGCCATGCTGTTCATTGCCGGGCAACAAAAGATCGACGCCACCGATTGCACCGTTACCGGCCATGTGGCGATCGGGATGCGCGAGGATGGCCCCGGCTTCGCCCTGACCGTCCGTCATGAGGTCACCTTGCCCCATCTCGATCAGGCAACGGCGGAAAAATTGGTTGCCGACGCGCATGCGGTCTGCCCCTATTCCAATGCAACGCGCGGCAATATCGCAGTCCAATTCGACGTGAAGGGAGGCCTGGCATGACCTATACCGAAGCTCTGGCGCGCGAAGGCGACGCACCGCCGCTGCGCGCCTTCACCTCTGCCGATCATCCCAACGCCATCATGCTCAAGAATGCGCATGAAGCGTTTCAGAAAGGTGATCTGGATGCGCTATTCGGCCTGATGGCACCCGATTGCACATGGCATATGCCCGGCGACAATGTGCTCGCGGGCACCTTTGTCGGCCGCGATCAGATCATGCAGAGTTTCGGTGCGTTGCAGGCCAATGTCGATGCCTACTGGGCCTTTCCGCTCGATTATTTCGGCAGCGACGACCATGTCGTCCTGGTGGCGCTGGTACGCGCACGTCGGCGTGATCGCGCGCTCGAGACGAAGGAATGTCTGCTGTGGCGCGTCGATGACGCGGGCAAGCTATGCGAAGTCTGGCACATGGCGCTGGACCACAAGGCATGGGACGATTTCTTCGCGCCGTTCGAGACCTGAAGGCGCGCGCCGCAGGATTTAGTCTGCGCGGGTCATGCGCCAGGCCTGCGGCGTCCCGCGCATGACGACCGGTGGCGCCACCATGACGTCAGGCGTCCAGACGTAATCGGTATCCAAGCGCGTTTCGACCGCGCTTATCCCGTCGATTTTCAACAACTCCGTTCGCGCGGCTTCCATGAAATGCGGTGCCATGGTGCAACCCGGGAAGGTGACGGCGAAGGTAACGTACAGCACACCGGCCTCGATCCGCCATGCGCGCACCAGCCCCATTCGCCGTACCGAAAGGGGTCGTCCCGCCGCAATGCTGCACGGATCGTTTACGCGGTCGAGCGCGGCTGCGATCGCCTCAGCCAGCATTACCGGTCCATACCGACCATGGTGTCCTGAGTGGCGCGATACGCCAGCCATCTTCTGCCTGCCGGGCCTGCCAATCGCCGATGTCGATGCCGGCGGCCCGCGCATAGTTTCCGCCCAGGATCATGCGCTTTATTCCGTCATCGAGTTGGGGGATGCCATGCCGGGCCATTGTCTCTTCATCGAACGCGAAAGCCCAGAACAGTTGCAGCAGATGCTGGGGATGGACGACCGTGCATCCTGTAGACCACAGGGTCTTCTCTGGCCCACCCCATTGCATCAACAGCGCCAGCGCAGCGGCAAAACGGCCCGGTGCCTGCCACAGCATTGCCGTCGTCGTCTCCAGATTGGCATAGACATTGGGGAAGCGGCCGATCGCCATCGCGGTTTCCTCGATGAAGGCCATGCCTGCGTGGATGATCTCGAACGTCATTTGCGGAAAGCTGTCCGCCGCCTCCTCGAAATCCTCGCCGATGCGGTAGGGCGACAGCGGCACCGATCCATTGGGCAACGCCTTGTGGATGGCAATGCTGCGCAGCCCAAGCGTCTGCGCCCGATCGATAAGCGCCATCACCGTGTCATCGTTCGTCAGCCAGCGGCGATACGGGTTCATCTGGTGCGGATAGAGCTTCACGCCGATGGCATTGGGCGTCTGCTCCACCTGCCGTGCCAATTCCTCCAGCACAAAGCCTTTGTCACCGGTCGGGTCCACCCCGACATAGCTCAATACCCGGGTCGGAAAATCTCGTGCCATCGCGACCGTTTTCCATTCGGCCGCAAAACCGTCATGAAACCAGCTATCCAGCGTCAGCGTGTGCGTCGCCATCAGGGCGGTCTGGCTTTCCTCCAGCATCGTGCGCGCCAGAGTCTCGGGTCGCATATCGGTCATGTAGATGTTTTGCGGTACGGTCCTGTCGCGCGGGCTGAGCATCGCGTGCAGCCCGTGCGACATGGCATAAAGCTGCTCACCGTAGCGCGAGGCGACATTGGCGTGGTCCAGGTTCAGCGCATGAACCACCGGATCGATCACATACACATCGTCCGGCAACAGAGGCAATTGGGCAAAGTCGGCGGCCATCGGTATCTCCCAGAGGCCTGTCTTATGCCGCGCGCATGGCCCGCCGCACAGGCGCAATCGCGCCCTTACCCATAACCACATTTCATGCGCAGGCGCGTGGCGGCCATTATCCGCCACCCCGCGCGCGGCCTAGGCAGGGGACAACGCCAACAGGAAGGATTGCCATGGCCAGTGCGCCGCAGATCGAAGTGCCGGATCCCACGGCTCTCGTGAGGGAGGACAAGGTGCATCGCTCGGTCTATACCGATCCTGCCATCTTCGCGCTGGAAATGGAGCGCATCCACGGACGAGCATGGCTGTATCTGGCGCATGAAAGCGAGTTCAAGGCAGCAGGCGATTATGTCGTGCGCCATCTCGGGACGCAGGCGGTAATCCTGACCCGCGACAAGCAGGGGGCGATACACGGCATCTTCAACCGCTGTTCGCATCGGGGCGCGACTTTATGCGCCTTCGACCGCGGCTCTGCCCCGCATGGGCATCAATGCCCTTATCACGGCTGGACCTTCAACGCGGACGGATCGGTGCGCTTCGTATCGCATCCCCGCAACTATGACGGCGTACTCGATCCTGCCGATCAGGCGATCCAGAGCGTACGGATAGAGTCCTATCGCGGCTTCCTGTTCGGCAATCTGGCCGCGGACGCGGCTCCGCCGCTGCTCGATTTCATGGGGCATATGAAGACCAGCATAGACGATCTGGTCGATCGCTCGCCGACCGGAAAGGTGGAGTGCGGCCCATATGTGCTGCGCCATTATTATCGGGCCAACTGGAAGATGACGTTCGAAAATCTGAACGACACCATCCATCCCGGTTTCGCTCATGCCGCATCGGTAGTGTCGGCACGCAATGTAGCAAGCGCCTTGCCAGCCTCGGAACAGCCAGTGGCGACACTCGGCATGATGCTGGCGAACGGCAAGCCGATCCAGTTCTTCCAGGATATCGACATGGTGACGGCGCCGGGCGGTCACAGCTATATCGGCGGGCACATGGGGGCAAGCTACACCCCCGATGCGCAAAACGGCTATGTGCAGGCGATGACCGCGTTTCACGGTGCGGAGCGCACGCGTGAGATATTGTCGATCGACCGGCATCTGATGCTGCTCTATCCGTCGTCCTTCTGGCATGCCCGCTACCAGACTGTGCGGATATTGCGCCCCGTACGCCATGATCTGACCGAAATGATCGGCTTCGTATTCCGTCTGGTCGGTGCGCCCGACGAAACCTATGCCAATGCCGTCGAATATTGCACGGGCGCCAACAGTGCGGCCTCGCCGGTCATCGCCGACGATCTGGAAATCTACGAACGCTGCCTTCTGGGCAACGGCTTTGGCGACCAGCAGTGGATACCGATGAGCCGCGGCCTCAAGGAAACGCGCGAAGTCACCAACGCCTTCACCCGCAGCCCGGCGACGTCGGAAGCCTTCATCCGCAATCAGTTTGCGGCATGGTCCAGCTACATGGCACAGGCATGAGCGATCCGCTGTCGCAGGAGGTAGACGCTTTCGTGCATCACGAGGCACGATTGCTTGACGAGTGCCGCTACGCTGAATGGGTCGACCTGTTTCTGCCGGATGCGCGTTACTGGGTGCCGGTCAGCATCGAACAGCGCGATCCGATGGATGGCCCCAGTCATTTCCATGACGATATTCAGGTGCTCAAGGCCCGCACCCACCGTCTTGCCAACCCGCGGGCTTTCGGTGCGGAACCCAGCCCGCGCACCGCGCACATCGTGTCTGGGGTGCGTGTCGATCGGACGATGGATGATGGCGCGCTGGTCGTTTCCTCGACTCAGATCATGCTGGAATATCGCAATCGAGGCGGTTTCGAAGCAGATCAGCGCATGTTCGGCGGGCGCGTGACGCATCTTCTCCGCCGGATGCCCGAGGGGCTGCGGATCGCCCGCAAGCGCGTGGACCTCATCAATGCCGAAGGGCCGTTCAACGCCATGGCCGCGCCGATATGATCGGCAACGCAATCGCCTGGATTGCCTATGGCAGCTACTGGTCGACGCCGTTCGTGCGCTGGCAGGGGGCGTTTGCTGAGCTACACAGCCTGCGCTTCGCAACCTGGACGGGGCGACAGGCGCTGGAGAAGCGCAATGTCGATCTGTCGGCGATAGATTTTGGCGTGCTGGGCTTCACCGTGCCGCAACAAGGCAGTTTCTACGGATTGCCTTGGGTGATGGGAGAGCTTGGCGCGCCACATGTAGCGGGACCATCCGTGATGCAGGCCTGTGCGACGTCCGCTCGGGCCGTGACGCTCGCCGCGCAGGAAGTGGCAGACGGCAGCGCCCGCGCGGCACTGGTCATCACGTGCGACCGGGTGTCGAACGGGCCGCATATCTACTATCCCGCTCCGTCTGCACCCGGCGGCACCGGTCGTTCGGAAAACTGGATTCTCGATAATTTCGCGCGCGATCCCTTCGCGCAAGTCGCTATGGTCGAAACGGCGGAGAATGTCGCCGCACGCTGGGGCATCGATCGGGCAGAACAGGACGACGTCGTGCTGATGCGCGCCGCGCAATATGCCGACGCCCTTGCCGACGACCACGCATTCCACCGCCGCTTCATGGATCTGCCGTTTGCCGTGCCCGATCCGGCATTCCGCAAGGTCATGCGGCATATCGACGGCGATATCGGCGTACAGCCCGCCGATCCCGGCAAGCTGCGCGCCCTGCATCCGGTCCGCGAAGGCGGGACGGTGACGTATGGCGGACAGACGCATCCCGCCGACGGCAATGCCGGGATTATCGTCGCCACCCGCGATCGCGCCCGCGCGCTGGCACGGACACCGGACATAGAGGTCGCCATCCTCGGCGTTGGCCAGGCCCGCGTCGAACCGGCGTTCATGCCCGCTGCCCCTGTTCCCGCCACGCAGCGGGCGCTGGACCGAGCCGGCGTGACAATGGCGCAGATCGATGCCGTAAAATCGCATAACCCTTTCGCGGTCAACGATATCGTCTTTGCCCGCGAGACAGGTTTTCCGCTGGAAAAAATGAACAACTTCGGCTGCTCGCTTGTCTGGGGCCATCCGCAGGGACCGACCGGCCTGCGCGCCATCATCGAACTCATCGAGGAACTGGCGATGCGCGGCGGCGGGCGCGGCCTCTATCAGGGTTGCGCCGCCGGGGACAGCGCCATGGCCGTGGTAATCGAGGTAAGCGGATGACCGGACCGCTACTGCATGATGTCAACGGACGCCCGGTCTGGATGCCCGACACCACCCTCGCCCCGCTGGACCGGGCCATTGCCGAACGGCCGGAGGCTGTGGCGGTGCGGATGGGCGACATCGCGCTGAATTACGCTGATTATGGCCATGCCGTCGCTATGCTTGCCGCCGATCTGGTAATGCGGGGCGCGGCGGGCGGCACAGTTGCCATCATCCTGCGCAACAGCATCGCGCTCGCTGTCGCCATCTTCGCGGCGCAACGTGCGGGGGCCGCCTGCGCGACGCTCAATCCCGACTATACCTTGCATGAGCTCACACCCATGCTCGCCGATGCCGCGCCGCAACTGGTGCTGTGTCATGCCGACCGCCTGACCGAAATGATGGCCGTTGCGCCTGCTCATGCGCAAGTCATGCCCATCCCGGAGGACAGGACGTTTCTGGCGAACCTGTTCGCCCGCGACATGGCGTCGTTGCCCGCTTTCCCCACCATCGCCCCCAATACCCTCGCCGTACTGCAATTCACCGGCGGCACCACCGGGCGCGCCAAGGGTGTCGAACTGACGCATCGCGCCATCGCGACGAACATCGCCCAGCGCGAAGCCGTGCTGCCGACCGATTTCGGGGATGAGCGCATTCTTTGCTTCATGCCAATGTTCCACAGCTTCGCCGCCGCCATGTGTATCAACCTGTCGGCTTATGCGTCGGGAACGCTGGTCATCTTGCCCCGCTATCGCCCGGACTGGGTGATCGAGGCAATTGCCCATCATCGCATCACGCGGCTGCCCGCCGGTCCCACGGTTTTCAACGGGCTGATCGCGCAAGACGCGCTGACACGCGAGGGCACGCAAAGCCTGCGTTCGGCGTGGTCGGGTTCCGCGCCGCTCGCCCGTGAAACGCGCGAACGCTGGGAAGCACGCACCGGTGTCCCGGTGTTCGAAGGCTATGGCCAAAGCGAGGCAGGGCCGATCCTGACCTATTTCGGACCAGGCATGATAGCAAAGCCGGGATCGGTCGGCCCCGCTCTGCCGCTGACGCACCTGCGGATCGTAGACCCGGCGGACCCGTCACGGATATGCGATACCGATGAGGTGGGCGAGATTACGGCGCAGGGACCACAAATCATGCGCGGCTATCGCGGGCTGGCCGAGGAGACTGCTGCCACGCTGCGCGACGGCTGGCTGCACACCGGCGACATCGGCCGTATCGACGCGGACGGGCATCTCTTCATCGAGGATCGCAAGAAGGACATGGCGCTGGTCGGCGGCTACAATGTCTTTCCGCGCGAAATCGACGAAGTGCTGATGCAGCATCCCTCGGTCGCCGCCGCCGCCTGTGTCGGCGTGCCGGACAGCTATCGCGGCGAGGCCATCGTCGCGTTCGTCACGCCCCGTGCCGACCGGCTGGCCGACAGCGCGGAACTGGCCGACCATTGCACCCGGCATCTGGTGCGTTACAAGCATCCCGCGCGCTATCGCATGCTCCCTGAAATGCCACTCACCCCCGTCGGCAAGATCGACAAGGTTGCACTGCGTGCGCTCGCGATCGCACTCGACAGGCAGGATGCCGATGGCGCTTGAACAGCTTGCGCCGATCCGGGCGGCGCTTCTGGCGCGTCGCGCTGCCCTGCCGCCTCCGCTGGCCGCTCGGCGCGCCGGGTTCGAAGCGCAAATGGCCGCACTATCTTTGCCTGCGGAGATGCAGGCGCGGACTGTTGCATTATCGCCGACGCAGGACGGGCTGATCGTCCGCTTGCCGGAGAGCGCGGCAGACCGGATGATCCTGTGGGTCCATGGCGGCGCCTTCGTACTGGGATCTCCGGCAAGCTATCGCGACTTCGCCATACGCCTGTGTCGTGCAAGCGGCTGTCCCGTGCTGCTGCCCGATTACAGGCTGGCGCCTGAGCACATATTCCCTGCGGCGCGCGACGACGTGCTGGCCGCGCTCGACTGGCTGGAGGGTAACGGCCTGCCGATGTCACAGGTTGCGATCGGCGGGGACAGCGCAGGGGCCAATCTGGCGCTTGCGGCCGTGCAGGTCCGTCTGTTCGAGGGACGCCCGGTTCCTGTCGCCTGCCACTTCGTTTCGCCCTATCTCGACCTTACCCACAGCGGAAAGTCGATTGCCATGCGTGCCGACCGCGATCCGTTCGTCGATCCGGCGGGCATGGCTGCTACTGCTGCTACTTATGCCGGGGAAGCGCCTGTTGAGGATGCGCGCGTCTCGCCTTTGTTCGGCGCAGTGAAAGGCCTTCCGCGGGTTCTGATCCAGGTCGGCGCGGACGAGGTGCTGTTCGACGACGCATGGCGGCTGGCGCAACGTATATGGACGGAAGGCGGCAATGCCCTGTTCCAGGAATGGGTCGGGATGATCCACGTCTGGCCGCTCTTCGCCGCTTCGGTCGATGAAGGGCAATGGGCGATCGCGCAGGCCGGTGCGTTCCTCAAATCCGCGCTGCTTGGCGATAGTCCAGCCGCAGTATAGGATGCCGCAGCGGGAGAGCGGGGAATGGAATTACGTCAGATCAAGCATTTTCTCGAGATCGTCCGGTGCGCCAGCTTTGGTCAGGCGGCCGAGAAAATGCATATCACGCAGCCGGCTTTGTCAAAGAGCATCCGCAATCTTGAACAGTCGCTGGGCGTCATGCTGCTCGAACGGCATCCCGGTGGCGTCGTGCCGACGCAGTTTGGCAAGGTGTTCATGGAATATGCCATGCTGATCACCAGCGAGATCGACCGTGCGATCGAGGAACTCAACGAACTGAAAGGCAGCGGCCGGGGGATCGTCCGCGTAGGCGCGGGCGCGACCATGATGCAATATCTCCTGCCCCAGGCCGTGCGCGCCTTCGTCCAGTCCGATGAATCGGCAAGTGTGGTCTTTCGGCAGGGGCTGCGCGACGAATTGCTGGCCAGCCTGCGCCGTGGCGAAATCGACATCGTGGTAGGATCAACCGACGGCCTTCGCGGGGACGAGGATTTTCGGCAGGAAAACGTTCTGCTGGACGAAATCGTCGTCGTTGCCAACGGCAACCATCCGCTGGCAAACCGCGACCGGGTGGAAATCGCCGAATTGGGCCGCTATCGGTGGGTGCTGCCCGACGGGACCGAAGGCGAGCGCAATCGCCTGACCCGCGTCATGCGCGACGCGGGCCTGCCCCCGCCGTCCTGCGTTATCCGCACACCATCGTCCACGTTCATGGCGACCATGTTGCAGGAAGGCGAATATCTAAGCTATCTCCCGCGCGCCCTGATCCGTCTCGATCACGAATATGCGCATCTCCAGCCGCTGCCGCTGGACCAGCCGATCTGGGACAAGGTGATGGTCGGCGTCACCTATCGCCGGCGCGGTGTGATGCTCGCGCCCGTGCGGCGCTTCATCAACCGCCTGATTGAGGTAGGCGCATCGCTGGACAAGAAGGACATGGCGTAAGCATCGTCCCTTCTGACGCGCCTTTCACAGGTTGCGATCTTCATCTTTTTGCTTTAAGTTTAAAATATATTCGATGAAGAGGGATCGATCATGCGTATCATAAGCCTGGGTGGCGGGCCGGCTGGTCTGTACTTCGCGATTTCGGTCAAGCTGCGGCGGCCGGACTGGCAGGTACGGGTGGTGGAACGCAACCGGGCGGGCGACACCTTCGGCTGGGGTGTTGTCTTTTCCGACCAGACGCTCGCCAATCTAGCCATGAACGATCCGGTCAGCGCCACGACCATAACCGACAGCTTTGCACATTGGGATGATATCGACGTCGTGGTCGGCGACAATCATGTTCGATCGAGCGGACACGGCTTCATCGGCATCGGGCGCAAACGGCTGCTCAATATCCTTCAGGATCGTGCCCGCGATCTGGGCGTCGAGCTGCTGTTCGAGACAGAGTTTTCGGACGATGTAACACATTATGCCGATTATGACCTGATTATCGCGGCCGATGGCGTGAACAGCCGCATCCGAACATGTAACGAGGCGCGCTTCGATGTGGATATTCAGACGCGGGCCAACAAGTTCATGTGGCTCGGCACGACGCGCCTGTTCGACGCATTCGCCTTCATCTTCGAAAAGACCGACGCAGGATGGATATGGGCGCATGCCTATCGCTTCGACGCGACGCATTCCACCTTCATCGTCGAATGTTCCGAAGCGACCTGGCGCGGTCTTGGTTTCGACAGCATGGGCCAGGACGAGGC
This sequence comes from Sphingobium algorifonticola, assembly GCF_004005485.1. Taxonomy (GTDB): domain Bacteria; phylum Pseudomonadota; class Alphaproteobacteria; order Sphingomonadales; family Sphingomonadaceae; genus Sphingobium; species Sphingobium algorifonticola. The sequence goes on along the minus strand of NZ_RZUL01000002.1, from coordinate 754,158 downwards.
AATCGCGACATGCGAACGCATCTTCGCGCGCCATCTGGACGGCCATCCGCTCATCACAAACGCTGCGCATCTGCGCGGATCGGCGGCATGGATCAATTTCCGCCGGGTGCTCTGCCACCAGTGGTCGTTCGACAATGTCGTGCTGCTGGGCGATGCGGCCCACACTGCGCATTTCTCGATCGGTTCGGGGACCAAACTGGCGCTGGAAGACGCAATGACGTTGGCGAGGGTGCTGGACCGGCCGGACATTGATGCCCCCGGTGCGCTGTCCGTCGCCCTGGCGGATTATCAGGCGGAGCGGCAGGTCGCCGTACTGAAGATTCAGAATGCCGCGCGCAATTCAACCGAATGGTTCGAAACGCTCGATCGTTATCTGGCTTTCGAGCCGATGCAGTTCGCTTATGCTTTGCTGACCCGCTCGCAGCGGGTGAGCCACGAAAACCTGCGACTGCGCGACCCCAAATGGCTGGCCCAGGTCGAACGCTGGTTCGAGGCGCGAGCGCTGCCCGGTGTCGCGGCGAACGATAGTGCGCCGCCGCCGATGTTCACGCCATACCGGCTACGCAGCCTGACGATGCCCAACCGCATAGTGTTGTCACCGGTTCTGACTTATGCGGCGGATCACGCAGGAATTCCGACCGATTTCCATCTGGTACATTATGGCACCCGTGCGCTGGGCGGCGCAGGCCTGATCATCACGGAAATGGTGGCGGTCGCGCCGGAAGGGCGGGCGACACCGGCCTGTCCCGGCCTATGGAACGACCATCAGACAATGGCCTGGCGGCGCGTGATCGACTTTGTCCATCGGCATAGCGACGCGCGCATCTGTGCCCAGATCGGCCATGCCGGCGCACGGGGCAGCACCCGAGTGCCGGTGGACGGGCAAGGCTATGACGTGCCGCTGAAAGACGAAGGATGGTCGCTCCTGTCTGCGTCCGCAAGGCCCTGGCGTAGCGGCGGGGCTATACCGCGCGCCATGACGGAGGCGGAAATGAACAGGGTGCGTGACGATTTTGTCGCTGCGGCCTTGCGCGCCGATGCTGCCGGGTTCGACATGATCGAAATCCAGGCGGGACATGGTTTCCTGCTGTCATCGTTCATCACGCCGCTGATGAATGACAGAACGGATGGCTACGGCGGCTCGTTGACCTGCCGCCTGCAATGGCCGCTGGAGGTAATCCGCGCGGTTCGGGCTGCATGGCCCGAAGGCAAGCCCATGGCGGTCCGTATCTCCGCCACCGACTGGGCCGGAGACACCGGCGTCACCCCCGCCGATGCAGTGGACATCGCACGTGCGCTGAAAGCCGAAGGCGTGGATATCATCGACGTTTCGGCGGGGGAAACGTCGCCCGACGCCCGGCCGGTCTATGGGCGCATGTTCCAGACGCCGTTGTCCGATCGCATTCGTAACGAAGCGGGATGCCCGACGATCGCAGTCGGCAATATCACCGACGCCGATCAGGCGAACAGCATATTGGCGGCGGGCCGCGCAGATCTGGTCGCGATTGGCCGTCCGCATCTGGTCGATCCGATGTGGGTATTGCGCGCTGCGGCGCAGAGCGGCCATGGCGGAATCAGCGTGCCTTCCGCCTATGCAACGGGACAGGCGCAATTGACACGGATGCTGCGACGGGCCAGCGACATCCTGCACGGATGAGGGAAACGGGATTTCCGATGAACGACATTGCGGACGCCGGGGAAGCACATGTGCCCCTGACCGAGAAATATGGCGGCGGCGAATCCGGCCCCATGAGCGTGCGTACCTGGTTGCGGATGCTCAGCTGTTCGATGATCGTCGAAAAGCGTCTCCGCCGCCGTTTCATCGAGCATTATGGCACCACTTTGCCGCGTTTCGATGTACTGGCGGCGCTGGACCGCCGACCCGACGGCATCACCATGGGCGAACTCTCACAGATGCTGCTGGTGTCGAACGGCAATGTCACGGCACTCGTGCGGCAATTGCAGGGAGACGGTCATGTCACCCTGCAACAGGACCCCGACGATCGCCGGTCCCTGATCGTGCAGCTGACGACCACAGGTGCTGCGCATTTCGCGGAGCTGGCAGCGGCACATCACGGCTGGATAGCGGACATGTTCAAGGGCGTCTCCGGCGATCAGCAGCGGGCGCTCTATGATCTTCTTTCGGTCGTCAAGACATCCATCGCCGCAGAAAGCAGGGACCGATGAGCTTCTCGCTGCGCTTGCCGGTGCGTTTTGCGCATGTCGATGCCGCAGGCATAGTGTTCTATCCGCGCTATTTTGAAATGCTGAACGCCGCGGTCGAGGATTGGTTTGCCGCCCGAACGGGCATAGGCTTTGCGGAATTGCATCTTGAACGGGGACTGGGCGTACCAACGGTCAAGATCGACAGCCAGTTCGTCGCACCGAGTCGATTGGGCGACATGCTGACAATCACGATCACGGTCGAGCGGCTCGGGGAAAGCTCCTGCGCTCTGCGCTACGCCATAGAGTGCAACGGCGAGGATCGGGTGCGCGCCTCCGCCGTGCTGGTGTGCATGAATCTGGACACAGGCAAATCGACGCCCTGGCCCGCCGCCATCCGTGACCGACTGGCCGCGACCGACATGATCGCGATCCAGTCCGTCGCCTGAGGTAATTTACACCGCCACGATGGGGTGGCGCAGCTCGCCGATACCTTCCACGCCACATGCGATGACATCGCCCGGCCACAGAAACTCCTGTGGTGTGCGCCCCGCGCCGACGCCTTCGGGGGTGCCGGTGGCGATGATGTCACCCGGTTCCAACGTGATCCCGCGGCTGATGTCGGCAATCAGTTCATCGACCTTGAACAGCATATGGCTGGTGTTGCTGCGCTGCTTTTCCACCCCGTTGACCGTCAGCCACAGGTCCAGCGTCTGCGGATCGGGGATTTCGTCGGTGGTGACGATGCACGGACCCATGGGCGCGTAGCTGTCCTGCCCCTTGGAGTAGATCCACTGACCCGCGCGGCGGCAATCGCGCGCGCTCATATCGATCAGGACGCTGTAACCGAAAACATGCTTCAGCGCGTCCGCGCGCGACACCCGCTTCGCCGTCGTACCGATGATAGCTGCCAATTCGACTTCCCAGTCGAGTTGCTGTGTGATCGTCGCATCGTGCAGGACCGGATCGCCCGGTCCGCATATGCTCGTCGGCGGCTTTGAAAAGATGACCGGCTGTTTGGGCAGGTCGGGCGACGTGTCCAGCGCAGCAGCGGATTCAGCCACATGATCGATATAGTTGAGGCCGATCCCGAAGATATTCTTGCGCGGGCGCGGGATCGGCGCGAGCAACCGCACATTGGCGAGCGGGGTCGCCACGCCGACCGGCCAATCGTTGCCCATCGATGTCAGCAGCGCCACCGCCGCCGTCACAGCCGTTGGCCCCAGGTCGATGAACGCCAGCATGCTGGACGGCAACGCGACACCCGAAGCCGCACCCAGATGCTCCAGATCGACCACCAGATCACCCTGGATCGCTCCGAGGCGGGCGGCGCTTTCGCCATGGGCGCGATAGGTTACAAGACGCATAAGCCGACTATTCCTTATTGTTCGAGAAGGGGCTGATATCCGCCGTTGTCACCGAAGGCCTGTTCCCGATACAGGCCGAGCGCCTTCATCACCGGCAGATCGTGAAAGGCGAACAGGCAGGCATCGTCGCCCGCCGATCCGTTGACATGTTCGTGCCACATCCAGTTGGGAACACAGAAGATGTCGCGTTCGCGCCAGTCGTAGCGGCGTCCGTTGATAATCGAATATCCATGGCCCTTGGCGCACTGGTAGAGGAAGCTGCCAACCTGGCGATGCGCCCTCGTATGTTCCCCGGGGCGCAGCATCTGCATGCTGGCACCGATGGTCGGCATCACCGGGCCACCTGTCGCGGGGTTCACATAGTCCATATGAATCCCGTCGAACGGCGAGCCGTCCGTCACGCTGGCGAAGCGATGCAGCGCCTCATAAGTCGGTGCCCATTCATATTTGAACAGCGGCGAATATCGCTTGTCCCATGCTGCGCCTGCCGGACGCAGACCAGGATTACCCCATGCCTTCGTCATATCATCGACAGGATAGGTCACCGCCTGCTGAAGGTCGGGATGCACTTCGTAAAAGCCTGCCTCCAGGGCATTCATCAGCGGAATGTCGAGACCGTCCTGCCAGATGCACGCCGTGCCGTCATCGGCTACGCCATGCTCATGCCAGGTCCCGTTGGGCGTCAGCACGAAATCATTCGCACCCAACGTCATCCGGTGCCCATCGACATTTGTGAAGGCGCCCTCCCCCTCCATGATGAAACGCAGGGCGGAGGCGGAATGACGGTGGCTGGAGGCAAGTTCCCCCGGGTTCATCACCTGCAAGCCCGAGTAGAGCCAGCCGACCGCCGCCGACATTTCGGTACGGCCAGGATTTTCCAGAAACACAACCCGACGCCCGGCTTGCTCCGGCGTCACGAGATCGAGCGAGCGCAGCACCGGTTCCCGCAAGTCCGCATAGCGCCACACGACCGGCACGGATTCGGTTTTCGGTTCCCAAGGCTCGATCTTGTTTGCGACGGTCCAGAGTGCTCCGGCGTGCATGCGCTCGAGATCGGCGTAATAAGCGCGCAATGGCGCGGTATCACCAACATTGGCACGCCCGACCCGATCTTCCCGATAGGCATCATAGCTGCGAGCGGCCATATTCGTTCCTCGACTTCCAATTATTATAGACTTAAAGTAAATTGCGATAAGTGTCAACGTGAGGCGACAGATGATGGAACATTGCAGAGTGGCCGTGGTGCAGGCAGCGTCGCTTCCCTTCGATCCGCAGGGCTGCGCGGACAAGGCCGCAAAGCTGATACGGGAGGCCGCATCGGGGGGGGCGCGACTGGCGGTATTTCCCGAGGCATTTCTGGGCTTCTATCCCAAAGGCGCATCATTCGGTGCGCCGGTCGGAATGCGCAAACCGCAAGGACGCGCTGACTTCGCCGCCTATCATCGTGCCGCGATTACGCTCGACGGCCCTGAGGTCGCGACGGTCGCGGAGGCTGTAGCGGAGTCGGACATCTTAGTTGTGATCGGCTGTATCGAACGGGATGGCGGCACGCTCTACTGCACGGCGCTGTTCTTCGATGGCGCGAAGGGGCTGGTCGCCAAACATCGCAAGCTGATGCCGACCGGCGCCGAGCGGCTCATCTGGGGCTTTGGCGATGGATCGACATTATCGGTCATCGACACGGAAATCGGCCGGATCGGCGCGGTCATCTGCTGGGAAAACTATATGCCGATGCTGCGGATGGCGATGTATGCCAAAGGCGTCACGCTCTATTGCGCGCCGACCGCCGACGACCGCGATACCTGGCTACCGTCGATGCAGCATATCGCGCTGGAAGGGCGCTGTTTCGTATTGTCGGCTTGCCAGCATATCACACGCGGCGCCTATCCGCCCGATTATGACTGCGCGCTGGGCAACGACCCCGATCTGGTCCTGATGCGGGGCGGCAGTTGCATCGTCGATCCATTGGGCCAGGTGCTGGCCGGACCGGATTTCAGCGGTGAAACGATCCTCTATGCCGATCTCGATCCCGACGCCGTGCTGCGGGGCAAATATGATTTCGATGTGGTCGGCCATTATGCCCGACCCGACATCTTCTCGCTCGCGGTGGATGAAGCGCCCCGCCCGCCTGTCCGGGGGCAATGACGCGATGCGATTCGACATTCCAGCCATGAAACCGGCCGATCGCTACAAGATACTGGCGAGCGCCATCACGCCGCGTCCCATAGCCTGGGTGACGAGCCAGTCGGCAGCGGGCGGGCGCAACGCCGCGCCGTACAGCTTCTTCAACTTCTTCGGGCCTGATCCGGCGACGATCGTGCTGGGGCTGATGGCGCGACCCGACGGCACATTGAAGGACAGCGACGCCAACATACTGGAAACCGGCGAGTTCGTCGTCAATCTGGTCTGCGAAGCCGACGCGCAGGCCATGAACCTGACCTGCATCGACGCACCGCCGGACGTCGATGAAATCACGCTGGCAAAGCTTGAGGTGGTGGCGTCCGACCGTGTTGCCCCGCCCCGCATTGTCACGGCACCCGCCAGCTTCGAATGCCGCCTCCTGCACCGGCTGACCCTGAGCGCCGCACAGACCCTTATGGTTGCCGAAGTGGTGATGGCGCATGTCGCCGATGCCTATGTGCTTGATGAACAACGCTGCCATATCGACACGGGCGCGATGCACCTGATCGCGCGCGTACATGGTGCGGGCGTCTACCTGCGATCAGGGGATACGTTTCAGATGGATCGTCCCGTCTGGAAGGATGTTGCGGGCAATCCGGGCAAGTAGACGATAGCCTTCCACAAGGCTGGCGGCCGTGGCTCCATCGTCATGATTGGGCGCATATCCGGCACATCTGAACGCCAAAGCATTGTCTATCATATCCATAGAAATATATGGGAGGCATAATTCAAAGCTGACAGGAGAATGCCCATGTCTCTTTCGACCGAAGCCCCCCGATTGATCCTGACCCTTGCGGGTATGGAGCAACCCGACTCGAGCCATTGGCTCAGCCGCTGGGAAGAGGAACGGCCTGATTGCCAGCGGGTGCATCTTGGCGTTTGGGACCGGCCCCATCGCAACAGCTGGATCACGGCCATCGATCATGCCGTCAAGCAGGCGGACCGCCCGGTCATTCTTGTAGCCCGCGGCCTAGCCTGCCATGCCGTCGCCTGGTGGGCGAGTTTCGAGAAGCCCTCATACGGCCATCCGGTCGCCGGTGCGCTGCTGGTCGCGCCGCCCAATGTCGATACGGCCAGTGACGACCTGCGCCTTGTCGGCTTCGGCCCGACGCCAAAAGCCTTGCTGCCATTTCCCTCGATTGTCGTTGCCAGTCGCAACGATCCGCGAATGGACTTTGCCGGGGCGCAGGCCCTTGCCCGTTTCTGGGGCAGCGACTGTGCGGACGGCGGGGCTATCGGTTCTGCCAGCGGCCTAGCCGATCTGGGTCGATGGAGCGAAGGCGCTGCCCTGCTGGACCGCCTCCTTGCTCATGCGATCCCTGGCGCGGGACAGGTTGCGCCGACCGATACGCCGTTCGGAATTGCTCCCCTCCGTTCGGTGACGCCGGTGCGCGTCGACCTGTCCCTATAGCGCCAGGGCGGTCGGCGCGACGTCGGCGGCGTAGCGGTCTGCATCCAGCAACCCTTCGCGCTTGGCGACGATCGTGCCGACCAGCACCTGCCCCGCGACATTGGTAGCTGTCCGCCCCATGTCGAGAATGGGGTCTATCGCCAGCAGCAGACCTACGCCTTCAAGCGGCAGGCCCAGCGTCGTGAGCGTCAACGTCAGCATCACGATCGCACCTGTCAGTCCAGCGGTCGCTGCCGATCCCAGCACGGACACAAATGCAATCAGCGCATAATCGCCGATGCCAAGCGGCAGCCCGTAGAATTGGGCGATGAATAGCGCAGCAATGGCAGGATAGATGGACGCGCACCCATCCATCTTCGTGGTCGCGGCAAGCGGCGCCACAAATGCGGCATATTCGCGCTTCACGCCGAGTGTTTCGGTCGCCAGTTCCGTCACCGGCAGAGTCCCGATCGACGAACGGGTGACAAAACCCAACTGGATCGCAGGCCACGCCTTGCGAAAGAATACGCGCGGATCAAGCCCGTTGAGCGCAAGCAGCACAGGATAGAGGCCCAACAGCACGAGGGCGAGACCCAGATAGACAGCGCCTGCGAACCAGCCGAGACTTGCCAGCGCACTCCAGCCATATGTCGCCACCGCCGTGCCGAACAGCCCGATCGTGCCTAGCGGCGTGAGACGGATGATCCAGCGCAGCAGCGTCCGTACGATCGCCAGGAATGCGGCATTCCACGCCAGGAACGGCTCCGCCTTCTCGCCCGTCCGCACCGCAGCCGCGCCGATCAGGATCGCCAGCACTACCAGTTGCAGCACGTTGAACGACAGGCTGGTCGTCGCCCCGTCCTCACCGATCTTTGTGCTGGCGGTCAGACCAAGTGTGTTGCCCGGCACCAGGCCTTTCAGGAAGTCCAACCAGCCGCCTACCGATTTGGGCGCGGAAGCGACCTCCGCCGTCACGCCGCTGTGCAGTCCCGGCTGAAGCAGCAGCCCCAGCGCCAGCCCGATCGCCACAGAAAGCGCCGCCGTGATCGCGAACCACAGCAGCGTCTGCCCCACCAGCCGTCCCGGATTGGCGAGAGCCCGAATGTTCGCGATGCTGGCGATAATCGCCGTGACCACCAGCGACGGCACGATCAGCTTGAGCAACTGGACGAAAATATTGCCGAGGATGCCAAGGATCTGCGTCAATATGTTGGGATCGCCATTTTGTCCGATCGGACCGATCTGCCGCGCGGCCAGCCCCAGCAGCAGCCCTGCGAGCATCGCCAGCGCGACCTGAAGGCCCAATTTGCGAACGATTGGCGGTCGCGCACCTGTCGTCATACCGTTTCCCCCAGCCGGTGCGGCGCGCTCACGGCGGCGCGTTCCTTCACATCGTGCACGATGTTGGCCTGTTGCACATGGCTGGTCGCCGGTACGCTTTTCGTCAGCCACACATTGCCCGCGATCACCGATCCTCGGCCCACGATAATCCGCCCCAGCACCGTCGCACCGGCATAGATCACCACATCATCCTCTATGATCGGATGGCGGGGTACGCCTCGTTCGACAACGCCCTGCTCGGTATAGGGGATTGAACGAGCGCCCAGCGTGACCCCCTGATAGAGCCGCACGCCTTTGCCGATTATCGCGGTTTCACCGATCACCACGCCATTGCCGTGATCAATAAAGAAACGCTCGCCGATCACGGCACCGGGATGGATGTCGATGCCGGTCCGACTGTGCGCCACTTCGGAAATGATCCGCGCCACAACCGGTACGCCCAGCCGATAAAGATGATGTGCGATGCGATGGTGGATGATCGCCTGCATGCTGGGATAGCAGATCAGTATTTCGTCCACGCTGCGTGCGGCGGGGTCGGCGGCGAAGGCGGCCTCCACATCGGTATCGAGTGTCGCCCTCAGTTGCGGCAGCTCCGCAGCAAATCGCCCGATGATTTGCCCCGCTTCCGCATCGACATCCTCGGGCGTCGCACCATCGCGCGAATAGGCCAGTTCGATCCGTATCTGGCCATAAAGACGGCTCAACACGGTATCGAGTGTCTCCGCCACGAACGCATTCTCATTGTGCGCCCGCACGAAATCCGGCCCAAGGCGCATCGGAAACAGCGCGCCGCACAATGCGTCGGTGATCTTTGCGAGCTTCGGACGGGACGGGAAGCCCACAGCGCCATATTCCATGTGATGCCGCTGCGCCGACCGCCATGCCTGCCGCTGGGCGCTGAGTTGCAGCACGAGCTTGTCCGTATTCCAATATGCCGTCACCTGAGCCTCACTGCGTCCAATATTATCTACTATTGCAATAGAGAATAGTGAGGAAGCGCCAAGATAGGTTTTTTGTCGGGTCGCAAACAGTATTTTGCCGCACCTGGCTTGGCAGTCGGCGGGCTGCTTTTCCGATCAGGCGAAATCGGGCCTGTTTGCTTCAGAGGCGAAGCGAACGGGCTGCGGCGGCATGCGTCGTGCAATCGCCGCATGACCTTTTCGGACAACGCATCAGCGGCAATGGACGCATTGGATCATTCGGCATCCGGCTGTTGCTGCGGCGCGGAATTGGCGAAGGCAGGCAAGGCCATCGCATGGTCGAATATCGCGCGGATGCGGGGGAATGGGGACAGGTCCAGCTTGAAATTGGCCGCGTTGAACACTTGCGGCACCAGGCAAATGTCCGCGAGTGTCGGACTGTCGCCATGAACGAACCGCCCCGTCTGCGGTTCTGCCAGCCGCTGTTCGATGGCTTCAAAGCCGGAAGCGATCCAGTGATTGTACCAGCGGGCGACAGTGGCTTCATCCTGTGCAAGGTCGTGCCGCAGATAATTCAGCACCCGCAGATTGTCGATGGGGTGGATATCGCAGGCCACGATCTGGGCGATCGCACGGACGCGCGCCCGTGCCGTCGGATCGGGCGGCAACAGCGCGGCACCCGGCACCGTTTCGTCGAGATATTCGATGATCGCGAGCGACTGTGTCAACACTGTGCCGTCCGCCTCTAGCGCCGGAACAAGGCCTTGCGGATTGAGCGCCAGATAATCGGGGCTTCGCTGCTCGCCATGCCGCAGATGATGATAGATCTGTTGGGCATCGATCCCTTTCAGCGCGAGCGCGATGCGGACGCGAAAGGCCGCAGACGATCGGAAATAGCCGTGCAGCACATAGCTCATCGCGCCACGTCCGAAAGGGGGCGTCCAGTCGCATTGGCTGTCTTCGAACAGCGGCGGGACATGTGCAGCAACACTGATGCGGTTCCAGTCATTGGTGGGCGACCGTTGCGACGTAGCATATGCGACCCGGCCTATCGACTGATCGCCACTGTCATCCCCATTGTCAATAATGGAGACGGATCATCGTCGATCGTGGCATCGTGACGACCGATGGGCACTGACATGGCGGCATCGGCGTCCTTTGCGGCGTTGGGTCCCGCAGCAGTAGCGGCTCGCCGTAACAAGGAAGGAACTTTGTACCCGCTTGACTCATTCGCGATCTGGGAGGATTAGAACATAGAGTGAACATATGCATGAGTCTCGCCGCCCCGTAAGCTTTTTGAAGCACAAGATCGCCAGGCTGGAGCGGCCGAGGCCGTCAGGTATATGTGCGCCGGCCAGCCTTGGTCACGATGCTATCGACAGCGCATTGGGCGGTGGCCTCGCCCGTGGCCATGTCCACGAAGTGTTTGCGATCGAAAGTGCGGATGCAGGCAGTGCGTCGGGCTTCGTGGCGGCCTTGGCAGGACGGCTGAAAGGCAACATCGTCTGGTTGCGCGAAGAGGCAGCGCAGCGTCATGAAGGCGTTCTGCATGGCGCAGGCCTTGTCGAGGCTGGTCTGGACCCCGCCCGCCTGATTCTGGGCGTGCTGTCTGATCCCCTGTCCGTGCTGCAAGCCGCTGGCGATGTCGTGCGCTGCCCGGAAATCGGCGTGGCGGTGATCGAACTGTGGCGGCAACCCCGCCTGCTCGACCTGACCGCCAGCCGACGGCTGGCGCTGGCAGCGGAAACGTCGGGAGTTACGGCAATCCTGTTGCGGATTGCGGCCCAGCCTGCCCCCAGTGCCGCGCAGACGCGCTGGCGCGTCGCCGCGGCGGCTTCGACACCATTGGAGGCCAATGCGCCGGGCCATCCGGCATGGGAGGTAGAGCTTTTGCGACAACGTGGGCGGCCAGCGGGCGGTATCTGGCATGTGGAGTGGGATCGTGACCGAACAATGTTCAGAGGCGACGGGGCACGGCCAGCGGCGCTACCTGGCGCTGTGGTTCCCTTTTCTGCCAACGGACCGGCTGATGCGGGAAGCGTCGTCCCGCTGCGCCGTACCGGATGATGCGCCCTTTGCTCTGGTCGAAAAGGTGCGCGGTGCGATGCGTCTTGCCGCGCTGGATCCCCGTGCCCATGCGCTGGGGCTGACGCCGGGTCTGGCGCTGGCCGATGCGCGCGCGCGCATCCCCGAACTTGCGGTGTTCGATGCCGATCCGCAGGCCGATCTGCGCTGGCTGGAACGGATCGCGGACAGGGGCGATCGTTTCACGCCCATGGTTGCGCTCGACCCGCCCGATGGCCTGACGTTCGACATCACCGGTTGCACGCATCTCTTCGGCGGCGAACGGCAACTGGTGCGCGATGTGGAACAGCATATGCGGCCATGGGTCAGCCACATGCGCCATGCCTGCGCGGATACGGCGCTTGGCGCGCAGGCACTGGCCCGTTTCCAGACCGTCCCCGCGCCCAGCGAAGCGGAGGCGCTGCGCCGCCTGCCGATTGCCGCTCTGCGTCTCGAAAGCGAAACCGAAATTGCGCTGCGTCGCGCGGGGCTGAAGACGATTGGGGATCTGGCTGCACGACCGGTGGCTCCGCTTGCCGCGCGCTTCGGTGCGGAAGCGGTCGACACGCTGGCGGCCATATTGGGGCGGACGGACCGCCGCATCACCCCGCGGCGCCCGCCCCCTGCCCTGCTCTTCGAGCGGCGCTTTGCCGACCCGGTGACACAGACCGAACATGCGTTGGGGATCATCGGAGAACTGGCACAGCAGGCGGCTGCGGCGCTTGAGGAACGGCGCAAGGGCGGACGCCATTTTACCGCCCGGCTGTTCCGCACCGATGGCCGTGTCTATGACATCGCCATCGAATGCGGATTGCCGGTGCGCGACGCCGATCTGCTGATCCGTCTGTTCCGGGAACGGATGTCCGCCCTGGCCGATCCTGTCGATCCCGGCTTCGGATTCGACATGATCCGCCTGTCGGTGCCGCATACGGAGCCGCTTGGCGCAACCCAATTGGAGCTTGAAGGCGGCGCAATTCATGAGGAGGCCATGGCGGCGCTGATCGACCGGCTCAGCACGAGGCTGGGGCGCGGGCGCATCCGCCGACTTGTATGGCAGGATACGCACATACCCGAACAGGGCGTTCTGGCGCTGCCGGCGATCGATGTCCCCGCGCCTGAACCCTGGATAGCTCCGGAACCTGGCCAGCCCCCGTTGCGGCCCATTCACCTGTTCGATCCGCCGCAGCCGATCCATGTGATGGCCGAGGTGCCCGACGGCCCGCCACGCCGTTTCCGCTGGCGGCGCGCCCAGCATGACATCATCCGTTTCGAAGGGCCCGAAAGGATCGCCGCGCAATGGTGGCGACAGCCCGGCAAACAGGGACTGACCCGCGATTATTATCGGGTGGAGGATGCGCGCGGGCGGCGTTTCTGGCTGTTCCGCCACGGCCTTTACGATCGCGAAAAGCCTGATCCGCGCTGGTATATCCATGGACTGTTTGCATGAGCGGGGAGACTTTGCCTGCTTCCGATGGCGCCCATCGGTTCGCCGAACTGGTTGCCGCGACCAATTATTCCTTTCTGCGCGGCGCATCCCATCCCGCCGAGATGGTCGGGCAGGCCATGGCAACGGGCATGGCAGGCATCGGCATTGCCGATCGCAATACGGTGTCAGGCGTGGTGCGCGCGCATGTGGCGCTGCGTGCGGCGCGGGAACGATGCGTGGAGGAAGGCTTGCCAACGCCTGCCTTCCGGCTGATCGTCGGCGCGCGGTTGGTCTTTGCCGACGGCACAGCGGACATCATCGCCTATCCCGCCACCCGTCATGGCTGGGGGCGGCTCACGCGATTGCTGACCGTCGGCAATCTGCGCAGCCGCAAAGGGGAATGCACCCTGTGGCGGGATGATCTGCTGGAGCATCTGGAGGATATGCTGCTGATCGTGATGGCGGGAGAAGGCGACGCGGCGCTGCTCCACGATCTGCGCGCCGTTGCGCCCGGCAAGGTCTGGATCGGTGTGCGTATGCCCCGCAAGGGTGACGATCGCCGTCGCCTGGCCCGGATGATGACACTCGCACGATCGACCGATCTTCCCCTGCTGGCGACGAATGACGCCCTTTACGCCACCGCGGATCAGCGCCCGCTTCACGATGTCATCACCTGCATAAGCGAAAAGACGACTCTGCTTGCGGCAGGACGCAGGCTGGAGGCGAATGGGGAACGGCATCTGAAGCCTCCGGCCGAGATGACCCGCCTGTTTCGCGATTGCCCCGAGGCGGTATCCGAAACGGTGGCTTTCCTGGATCAGATTGGCTTCACCCTCGATGATCTGCGGTACGAATATCCGCATGAGCCGGTGCCGCCGGGCTGGCAGCCGCAAGGCTGGCTGGAGCATCTGGTCACGACCGCGGCGCATGCCCGTTACGGCGCCGTTCTGCCCGCCAGGGTTCGCGCCCTGCTGGATGAAGAGTTTACGCTGATCGCGAAGCAGAACTACGCATGCTATTTCCTCACTGTCCACGATCTGGTGGATTTCGCCCGCAAGCAGGACCCGCCGATCCTTTGCCAGGGCCGGGGTTCTGCGGCCAATTCGATCGTCTGCTTTCTGCTGGGCGTCACGTCCGTCGATCCGGTCGAGCATGACCTGCTGTTTTCCCGCTTCGTTTCCGAAGAACGCCGTGAGCCACCCGATATCGATGTGGATTTCGAGCATGAGCGGCGCGAGGAAGTGATGCAATATGTCTACCGGCGATACGGGCGGGATCGCGCGGGGATTGCCGCGACCGTGATCCATTATCGCCCGCGCAGCGCCGTGCGCGAAGTAGGCAAGGTGCTGGGTTTTTCCGAAGATGTGACGGCGCGACTGGGCAGTACCGTCTGGGGCAGCTTTTCCAGTGCGATGGAAGCACGGCGATACAACGAGGCGGGCTTTGATCCTGACAATCCCAGAATTGCCATGATGAAAGACCTGATCGATCAGCTTTTGCACTTTCCCCGGCACCTGTCGCAGCATGTCGGCGGGTTCGTGCTGACGCAGGACCGGCTCGACGAGACCGTGCCGATCCATAATGCCGCGATGCAGGACCGCACCTTCATCGAATGGGACAAGGATGACATCGATGCGCTGGGCCTGATGAAGGTCGACGTGCTGGCGCTGGGCATGCTGACCTGCATCCGCAAGGCCTTCGATCTGATGCGCGATCAGGGGCTGGGCGATCATGGTCTCGATGTCGATCTTAAAGCCGACGACAAGGCGGTCTATGACATGCTGTGCAAAGGCGACAGCATCGGTGTGTTTCAGGTCGAAAGCCGTGCGCAGATCAACATGCTGCCCCGCCTCAAGCCCCGGTCGCTGTACGATCTGACCGTGCAGGTGGCAATCGTGCGGCCCGGCCCGATCGAAGGCGACATGGTGCATCCCTATCTGCGCCGGCGTTCGGGTATCGAGACAATCGACTATCCCTCGCCCGCGCCGCCTCATGATCCCGATGAATTGCGGGCATTGCTCGGCGCGACTTATGGGGTGCCGCTGTTTCAGGAACAGGCGATGAAACTTGCCATTACCGCCGCCGGGTTCACCCCGTCGGAGGCGAACCAGTTGCGCCGCGCGATGGCGACGTTCCGCAATGTCGGCACCATCCACGCCTTTCGCGACAAGCTGGTCGAGGGCATGACGGCGCGCGGCTATGACAAGGCATTCGCCGAACGCTGTTTCAAGCAGATCGAAGGCTTCGGCAGCTATGGCTTTCCCGAAAGCCATGCGCTGTCCTTTGCCCGGCTGGTCTATGTGTCGTCATGGATCAAATGCCATCATCCGGCGATATTCGCCTGCGCGCTGCTCAATGCGCAGCCAATGGGCTTTTATGCCCCGGCCCAGATCGTTCGGGATGCCCGCGACCATGATGTCGCAGTCCGCCCTGTCGACATCAACGCCAGCCATTGGGACAACAGCCTGGAACGCGACACCACCGGCGCCGTGGCGCTGCGCCTGGGTTTCCGGCAACTGGACGGGTTCCGAACGACATGGGCGCAAACGCTGGTCTCGGCGCGAATGGACGGCCCTTTCGCGACGGTCGAGGCGCTGGCCCGTCGCGCCGCATTGCCACAGCATGCCCTGCGTATTCTTGCCAATGCCGATGCCTTCGGATCGCTGGCGCTCGACCGCCGGGCCGCCTTGTGGGAAGTGCGGCGAACGCCCGATGACGCATTGCCACTGTTTGCCGCCGCCCGTGCGCGCGAACTGGGCACGGAACCCGACATGGCACTGCCCAGAATGGCGGCGGCGGAAGAGGTGACGATAGATTATCAGACGCTCCGTCTGTCTTTGAAGGACCATCCGATCACATTCCTGCGCGATGTTCTGCGCGCCGAAGGCGTGAAAAGCTGCGCGGAGACACTGGCATCGCCCGCGGGCAGGAAAGTGCGCACGGCCGGCATCGTTCTCGTCCGTCAGCGCCCCGGAAAGGGCAATGCCATTTTCGTGACGCTGGAGGATGAAACCGGCATTACCAATGTCGTCCTGTGGGCCAGGCTGTTCGAAACCTTCCGTCGCCAGGTGATGACGGCCCGCCTGATGCTGGTCGAAGGCCATATACAGCGCAGTCCCGAAGGGGTCGTGCATCTGATGGCGACGCATATCCATGACCGCACGGATTTGCTGGACCGGCTGGGTGATGACGGCATGGCGGAATGCGAGAGGCTGGGCGATGCGCTTGTGCCGCAGTCACGCGCTGATGAAGTGATCCGCCCCGTCCAGGCCCGCCATCCGCGCGATGTGCGGATATTGCCCAAATCACGCGACTTTCATTAAAGACCAGCACGCGGGCGGCGGGGAAGCAGGCATCGCGCATCTGCTGCGCCTTGCAGAGGCCGCAATGCACGTTGCGATGGCGCTGACCGGCGCAGGGAGCGCAGCGAGGGGAATGATCGAACAATCTGGGCTACTCATGGCGGCATATATCAGGATATAGATGCGCTTCTGATCGGCCGTGATCGCATCCCGCCCAGCAGCATCGCGAAAACGGGTGGGCTGCGCGACATACGGCAGAACCTATCGTGGTTGAACGAAGACAATACACACGCCATTGGCTGGCGGATCGACGCTTCCGCCAAAAATAGCACTTGATGGAGTGAACGTTCCCATTTAAGAGAACGTTCACAACGGTACATCAGAAGCCATGGGGCAAGGGGAGGATATCATGACGATTTCGATCAGGCGGAGCTTGGCGGCCTCTGTTTCCGGCGCCTCCCTGCTGGCGCTTGCGGTCAGCATTCAGCCCGCGATGGCGCAGGACGCCCCTGTCGAGACCGCCGAAAGCGACGTTGCCGAAAACGACATCATCGTAACCGGCATCCGCGCCAGCCTTGGCGCCGCAATGGACATCAAGCGCGACGCACAGGGCGTCGTCGATGCCATATCCGCCGAAGACATCGGCAAGTTTCCCGACACAAACCTCGCCGAGTCGCTTCAGCGCATTACCGGCGTGTCGATCGACCGTTCGAACGGTGAAGGATCGACTGTCACGGTCCGCGGGTTCGGCCCGGAGTTCAATCTCGTACTGCTGAACGGCCGCCAGATGCCGACATCCTCGCTGGGCGACGGCGCCAGCGCCCCGTCCGGCCGCTCCTTCGACTTCGCCAATCTGGCGTCCGAAGGCATTGCCGGGGTTGAAGTCTACAAGTCCGGTCGTGCGTCCCTGCCCACGGGCGGGATCGGATCGACCATCAACATCAAGACACCGCGTCCGCTCGATCGCCCCGGTCTGCGCGGCAGTTTCGCCGTGAAGGGGGTATACGACAGTTCGCGCAATGAAAACAATGCCGTAACCCCGGAAGTATCCGGCATCGTTTCGGAAACCTTTGCCGACGGGCTGTTCGGCATCGCCGTCAGCGGATCATGGCAGAAGCGCAGAGCGAGCAACAACCAGGCGAATGTGGGCTGGCGCGACGGATATCTGGGATCGGAAAACAACTGGGGCTCGCTGCCCCAGGCCGGTGACCCCCGGTTCGCCAATATCCAGAACCGCCCCGGCCCGACCGACGTCTATCAGGTGCAGCAGAACGCCAGCTACGACCTCAATGACATCGAGCGTGAGCGCCTGAACGGGCAGGTCGTCCTGCAGGTTCGCCCGGCCGACAATCTCACGGCCACGTTCGACTACACTTATTCCAGCAATACGGTACAAATCCGCAATTCAAACGTCGGCATCTGGTTCAACTTCAACGACGTGTCGAGCGCATGGACGGATGGTCCTGTCGCTGGGCCGGAATTTTATTCCGAACGCTTCCTGGCCAGCGAAGGCAAGGATCTCTCCTACTCCGGGTCGCTGACTGAAAACCGTTCGGTCAACAAATCACTCGGCGGCAACATCGCGTGGGACGGTCCGGGCGGCCTGCGGCTGGAAGTGGACGCGCATCACTCGACCGCGCAGTCCGGTGCCAACAACCCCTATGGCACCAGCACATCGGTCGGTACGGCCGTGTTCGGCGTGCTGAACCAGCGGGTGGATTACACCAAGGATCTGCCGGTCATTTCTGTGCAGATGCAGCCTGGCATCGACGCCCTCAATGCGTCGAACATCCAGGCGACAGGCAACGCCTTCCGCAACGCCTTTTTCAGGGACCGGATCAACGAGGCGAAGCTGCGCGGCAGCTACGACTTCGACACGCCGTTCCTCGACAGCCTCGATTTCGGAGTCACCTACATCGAGAACAAGGTGCGTTCGGCCTATGGCTTCATCCAGAATGATACCTGGGGCGGATCGACGACGAAAGAACAACTGCCGGACGACTTTTTCACGCTGCAAACCATCCCTGACAAGTTCAAGGGCGTGTCCGGTGCCAACGACCCGTCCATGATCCAGCAATTCTACACCTTCAATTTCGAGCGGATGGTCGGCTTCCTCGACGATCTGAACGGCATTTGCGGTGGCGACGGCAACTGCCTGTCCGACTTCACAGTCGACCGGCGCATTCGCGAGCGAACCGTTGCGCCCTACCTGCAGGGCAATTTCAAGTTCGACCTGATGAACCGCGACGCGCATTTCCGGGCGGGCATCCGCTACGAAAAAACGAAAATCAAATCTTCGGCACTGGTGCCCATTCCCACGGGCACGCAGTGGGTATCCGCCAACGAGTTCAACCTTGTTTACGGCACCGGCAGCGACTTCACCACGTTCAACGGCGAGTATGAAAACTGGTTGCCGGCGATCGACTTCGACTTTGAGCCGATCGACAATGTGAAACTGCGCGCGAGCTACAGCCACACCATTACCCGCCCCGATTATGCCTCGATGCAGGGCGGGCAGACCGTCGACCAGTTGTTCCGTATCGGCGGCGGCACGGGCAGCCAGGGCAATCCGGGCCTGCTTCCCTACAAGTCGAAGAACATCGATGTTTCGGCCGAATGGTATTATGCCCCGGCGAGCTACATCTCCGTGGGTTATTTCGACAAGCGAGTGCGCAACTTCATTTCCAGCACACGTATCGACACCGATGCCTTTGGCCTCACCAATCCGGCGGACGGCCCACGCTATCGGGCGGCGGTTGCAGCCCTGGGGGCGAACGCAAGCACCACCGCCATCCGCAATTTCATCTTCGCCAACTATCCCGCGTCGGTGATCGTGGACAGCTTCGATCCGGCCACTGGCAACTACACCGGCAGGATCAGGGGTCTGCCGGAAGACGCCCCGCTCAATTTCGAGGTAACGACGCCCGTCAACTCGGATCAGACCGCGCATCTTTATGGCTTCGAGTTCGCGATCCAGCATAATTTCTGGGATACCGGCTTCGGCACGATCCTGAATTACACGATCGTGCGCGGCGACGCGACCTACGACAACACGCAACCGTCCAGCGTCGCGCAATTCGCGCTGACAGGCCTGTCGGACAGCGCCAACGCCGTCCTGTTCTACGACAAGAACGGCATACAGGCGCGTATCGCCTATAACTGGCGCGACGAGTTTCTGGGTGGCACCGGTCCCAACCCCTTCTATGTCGAGGCCTATGGCCAGGTGGACGCCAGCGCGAGCTGGGAGTTCAAGAAGGGGTATACTGCCTTTGCCGAAGTCATCAACTTGACCGGATCGAGCCGCCGAGGGCATTTGCGTAGCGATAACAATGCGTTCTTCGCATCACCCGGCTATGCGCGCTACGGAGCGGGCATTCGCGTCAACTTCTGACGGGATGACTTGATCGCTGCCCGGAGGAGTGGGACAAGGCCGTGCCCGATGCGGTACGGCCTTCCCCGCACCCATCCGGGTTGGAAGGAAGGCGCTGGGCCATGGAGGAGGAACAGACAAAGCGCGTCGTCATCCTTGGCGGTGGTACGGCCGGGTGGCTGTCGGCCTGTGTGCTGGCCGCCGAAAACATCCGACGCGGGCTTGGCCTTTCCATCACGATCGTGGAAGCGCCGGACATTCCGACTGTTGGCGTGGGCGAAGGAACCTGGCCGACGATGCGCGGCACGTTGCAGACCATCGGTCTGGACGAAGCGACATTCCTGGCGGCCTGCGGCGGCGCGTTCAAACAGGGTTCGCGTTTCGACGGCTGGGTTTCGGGCGCGGCCGACGATAGCTATCTGCATCCATTCACGCCACCGGCGGGCGATGATCTGGCGGCACTGCTGGCCGCCTGGGACAGGGACAGCGGCCAATCCTTCGCCGCGGCGGCAAACGCCCAACAGGCAGTCGTCGACATGCGCCTCGCGCCCCGCCAGACTGCCATGCCGGACTTTGCGGGCGCGCTCAACTATGGGTATCATCTCGACGCCGTGCGGTTCGCGGCCCTGTTGCGCGAGCATGCAACGACAAGGCTGGGGGTGATTCATATTGCCGACCGCATCGGCGAGGTAATCCCCGACGAACGCGGTGGTATCGCAGCGCTGCACGGTGTGTCCCACGGCACCATCTCGGGTGATTTCTTCATCGACTGTTCCGGTCATGCTGCCTTGCTGATCGGCGGGACCCTGAACGTCCCCTTCATGGATCGCAGCGACATGCTGCTGAACGACCGGGCGATGGCCGTCCAGGTCCCGGTCCTGCCCGACAGCGCGATTGCGAGCGCCACGATCGCCACCGCTCATGCGGCGGGCTGGCTGTGGGACATCGGCCTGCCGGAACGACGCGGCATAGGCTGCATCTATGCCTCCCGCTTCATGGCCGACGACGAGGCGGAAGCTGTGTTGCGCGATTACGTCTTGGCGAACGTGCCGGGTGCGACCGGGCAATCGCTTTCGCCACGCCGTATCCTGTTCCCCACCGGGCATCGCGAACGCTTCTGGCAGGGCAACTGCATCGCGATAGGCCTGTCCGCAGGCTTCCTCGAACCGCTTGAAGCATCGGCTATCGTCATGATCGAATTGTCGTTGCGGGCGTTGACCGAAAACTTCCCGCGCAGCCGCGCTGCCATGCCGTTCCTGGCCGACAGGTTCAACACCCTGTTCCGGTACAGATGGGACCGGGTCGTCGAGTTTCTGAAGCTGCATTACGTTCTCTCGCAGCGTCCCGAACCTTATTGGCAGGCGCAACGGGCGACCGACAGCCTGCCGCCCCGGCTCGCCGCGCTGATCGCGCTATGGCGGGACCAGCCGCCGTCCGCATGGGACTTTCCGCACGTCGACGAGATTTTTTCCGCCGCCAGCCACGCGTACATTCTCTACGGCATGGATTTTCCGCTGCCCCGGTATCTGCCGCCCCCCGCGCCTGCCGCGCGGCGCGCGATCGCCGATGTCGCACAGCGCAGCCGGGCGATGCTGGCTGCCCTGCCCGACCATCGCCTGTGCCTGGCCGCCACGGCACAGCAGGCACCGGGCGCAGGCGTGCGTAGCGCCTCATGAGCAATCACCAGATCCTCGATTCCCTCGCCCACCGGGATTTGCGGGTGCGGATGGAAAGTTCGGCGGCCCTCGGGGATGACGTCATGGCTTGTCTGCTGATGCCCGCCGAGTTCCGGCGAGCGCAGGCAGATTTCCCGATTCTGTTCCGGCGTGATCTGCAAAGCGCCGCTTTTTCCGCCGTCGCGCTGTTCGGGTTTGAGAATGGCGAAAATCTGTTTCTCGAAGAGGATCGCTGGGACGCCGCGTACAAGCCGCTGGCGCAGGCCGTAAAGCCGTTCCTGATCGGGCGGTCACGCGATGATGCGTCCCCCGCCCAGGTGCATGTCGATCTCGACAGCCCCCGGATCGTCACAGACGGCACGGCGGGGGTGAGGCTGTTCACGAACGCGGGGCAGCCTACGCCGCTGCTGGACGACATTGCGCAACAGCTTGGCGATCTGGACGATGCGTTCCGGGCGAGCGAAAGCTTTTTTACCGCGCTTACGCGGCATGATCTGCTGGAGCCGTTCCGCCTTGACGTTCCGCTGACCGACGGATCGAACAACAGTCTCGTAGGGTTCCATATCGTGAACGAGGACAGGCTGCGCGTCCTCGATGGCGCGACGCTTGCCGACCTGCACAGTGCAGGCCATCTGATGCCGCTGTTCATGGCGGTGGCGTCGCTTGCGCAGTTGACGGCGCTTGTCGCGCGCAAGAACCGCCGGGTCGGTGGTGGCTGATACCAGCTTTCCGGCGTTGCCCGCCGTGCGCGAAGTCGCAGCGCACGACGCGACGTCGCTGGACGGCCTGCTGCGCGATGCGGCCGAGCCGTTCATCCTGCGCGGATTGGTGCGCCACTGGCCGCTCGTCCAGGCGGGGCAGGAATCTGCACGGGCCGCACGATCCCATCTGCTGGCCCATGCCCGCGACCGCGAGTTCGTGCTCTCCATGGCCAACCCGGATGTTGGCGGGCGGCTGTTCTACGACGCGGCCATGGCGGTCAACTTCCGCATGGGCAAAGGGCGCCTGCCCGACATTTTTGCGGGGTTCGACAAGGCGGAGGAGCGTGATGCCGCGCAGGTGCCCACGGTCTACCTCGGTTCGATTGACATCAAGCAGTTTTTCGCCGGGTTGGACGTTGCCAATCCTCTCGATCTGGGCGCGCGTGATCCGCTTGCGTCGATCTGGATCGGCAACGCCACCCGCATAGCCGCGCACAATGATTTTCCCGACAATCTCGCCTGCTGCGCGGTGGGGCGTCGGCGCTTCATCCTGTTTCCGCCCGACCAGTTCGCCAATCTCTATCTCGGCCCGGTCGATATCACACCTGCGGGACGTCCGGTGTCCATGGTCGATTTCGCCGCACCCGATCATGCCGCGCATCCGCGCTTTCGCGATGCGCTCACGGTGGCGCAGAGAGCCGATCTGGCCCCCGGCGACGCGCTGTTCATTCCCTCGTCCTGGTATCATCATGTCGAGGCGCTCGATACGTTCAACGTTCTGGTAAACTACTGGTGGCGCGAAACGCCCCGGTTTCTGGGTCAGCCGCATAATGCGCTGCTGCACGCCATGATGACGATCCGCGATCTTCCGGCGACGGAGCGGGCCAACTGGCAGGCCATGTTCGATCATTATGTCTTTTCCGGCGGGGCGGCGGCACGCGCGCATATCGATCCGCAGGCACAGGGCGTCCTTGCGCCGCTCGATGCACACAGCGCCCAGCGCCTCCATCAGTTTCTGTTGAGGAGCCTATCCCAATGACGCAACCGCACCTGCCACGCCGCATCGTCATTGCCGGGGGTGGCACCGCCGGATGGATGACCGCCGCCGCCATCGCCCGCACCTTGGGGCCGGTGGCGCAGGTGACGCTGATCGAGAGCGATCAGATCGGCACCATCGGGGTCGGCGAAAGCACCATACCGCCGCTCGTCGCCTACAACCGTATTCTCGGGATCGACGAAGCCGCTTTCATGCGTGCCACGCAGGCAACGTTCAAGCTGGGGATCAATTTTGAAAACTGGCGGGTGGCGGGTGAAAGCTATTTCCACAGTTTCGGCGGAACGGGGAAGGATCACTGGTCGGCGGGTTTCCAGCATTTCTGGCTGCACGGGCGGGATCAGGGCATGGCGCATGCCTATGGCGACTATTGCCTCGAACTGAAAGCGGCCGAAGCGGGACGGTTCGCGCATCTGCCCGACGACCGGACGAACTACGCCTATCAGCTCGATTCAGCCCTTTATGCCCGGTTCTTGCGCGGCATGGCGGAAAGTGACGGCACGGTGCGGGTCGAGGGGCGCATCGCGCATGTCGAACTCGATAGCGAGACCGGCGATATTGCCGCGCTGCTGCTCGAAGGCGACCGCCGTATCGAAGGCGATCTGTTCATCGACTGCACCGGTTTTCGGGCGCTTCTGATCGAAGGCGCCCTGCACGCAGGCTATGACGACTGGACCCACTGGCTGCCCTGTGACGGGGCCGTCGCGATCCAGACCGCCAGTGTGCGGCCGCCCGTGCCCTATACCCGCGCGATCGCGCATGAAGCAGGCTGGCAATGGCGCATCCCGCTACAGCACCGGCAAGGCAATGGCATCGTCTATTGCAGCGCCTTCATGGAACCGGACGCCGCGCTCGAACGGCTGCTCGCGACGATCGAGGGCGAGGCACTCGTTCGCCCCAATCCGATCCGGTTTCAGACGGGTGCGCGGCGGCGGCAATGGCATCGCAACTGCGTGGCCGTCGGCTTGTCCGCCGGTTTTCTCGAGCCGCTGGAATCCACGTCGATTCACCTCATCCAGCGCGCCGTGCTGCGCATCCTGCGCATGTTGCCTGCCGGGCCTGTCAGCGTTCGGGATATCGACGAGTTCAACGATCAGCAGATGACCGACATGGTCCAGATACGCGATTTCCTGATTCTGCATTACAAGGTGACCGATCGCCGGGACAGCCCGTTCTGGCGCCACTGCGCGGCCATGGCGGTGCCGGACAGCCTGACCCACAGGCTCGCGCTGTTCCGCGAAACCGGCCGCGTGTTCCGCAAGAATGAGGAGCTTTTCGCCGAAAACAGCTGGGTGCAGGTGATGATGGGACAGGGCATCCTGCCGCAGAGCTATCATCCGGTCGCCGCGAAATTGCGACCGGAGGAGCTGGCGCATCTGCTCCAGTCCCTGCGGGATCAGGTGGCGCGCACCGTTGATGCGATGCCCAGCCATGCCGACTATATCGCGCGCTATTGCAATGCGCAGGCACCGATCGCCGCATGAGGGGGGCTTTCGGTCTTCCGATAGTGTTATGGATGGCGATGCCGACCGGCGCGACCGCAGCCACGGACAAGAACTGGCACCTTGTCTTTGCCGACGCGTTCGATGGTGTTGCCCTCGACAGCACCAAATGGACTCTTGCCGACGATTGCTGGGGCGGCGGGAACAACGAGCGCCAGTGCTACACGCCCGACCCCCGCAACCATGGCGTTGCCGATGGCGTGTTGACGATCACGGCGCGCCACGAGAGCCACAGCGGCCCGGCCTATCCCGCTGACCAGCGTATCACGGCCGAGGCACAGAGCGCGCGCGCGACCAAGCCATTCACCTCCGCGCGTCTGTCGACAAACGGCAAGGCAAGCTGGCTTTACGGCCGGATGCAGATACGCGCGAAGTTGCCGCAGGGCCAAGGCACCTGGCCCGCGATATGGATGCTGCCGGAAGGATGGGATTATGGTGCATGGGCACGATCGGGCGAGATCGACATCATGGAAGCCGTCAATCTGGGCACGCCCTGCCCGCAATGCGCGGGCGGTATAGAAAACCGGGTTCTGGGCACCATCCATTTCGGGGGAGAGCCGCCGCGCAACCGCTATATCGGTGAGGAGATGGCCCTTCCCGAAAGCCCGGACGGTTTCCACATCTACGAAATCGAATGGGACAAGGACGGCATCGTATGGCGCGTGGATGGCCATGCCTATCAGAAGCGCGTCCCCCACGAGTGGCACAGCCTGGGAACCGACAAGTCCGGCGCACCGTTCGACCGTCCGTTTCACCTGATCCTGAACCTTGCTATCGGCGGCCACTTGCCCGAAGGACGCAACAGCGGCGGGGTCGATCCGTCGGACTTTCCCAAGTCCATGCAGATCGACTGGGTCCGCATCTGGGAAAAAGGCCCCGGCGGGACCGGCGCAAGGCAATCGGGCGGACAGTGAAACGATGGCGCGACGGCGACTGGCGGTTACCATAAAGCATGTTGCGGCGGATGCGGGCGTCTCGCTGCAAACGGTCAGCCGCGTCATCAACGACGAACCCAATGTCCGGCCGGAGATGCGCGAGCGGGTAAAGGCGTCGATCGATCGCTTGGGCTATGTGCCGTCCATCGCCGCGCAGCGGATGAGCGGATCGCGATCCTATCTGATCCTCGCCCTCAACGACCGGGAACGCACCATCGCCGACTGGCGCGCGCGGCAAGGTACGGACTGGGTAGACCAGATGTTGCTGGGCGGCATGCTGGAATGCGCCGAGCATGGCTATCGCCTGATCTTCGAACTCGTCGACACGCATGCCGATCATCTCGCGCGGGAACTGGGCGCGGCCTTGTCCGCGCTGCAACCCGATGGCGCGATCCTGACACCCCCGCATTCCGACAATCCGCATATTCTGGCGATATTGGCGCGCCATCACGTCCCCTATGCGCGGATCGGGGCGCAGGACGACAAGCACGGGGGCACGGCCGATGGCATCCGCGTGTCGATGGACGACGAAGGCGCGGCCAGGCTTGCCACCCGGCACCTGCTCGACCTGGGGCATCGCCGCATAGGCTTCATCTCGGGACCGGAGGAATATCGGCTGGCCGGTCGGCGCGTCGATGGCTGGCGCGCCGAAATGGCCGATGCAGGTGCGGCCAGCGACGGCCTGCTGCAAGCCGGGGATTTCAGCTATGCGTCGGGCTTTCGCGCGGCACAGGCCCTGCTTGCGCCAATCGACCGGCCGACCGCGATCATCGCCAGCAACGACCAGATGGCGTTGGCGACGATCGAAGCGGCGCGCGAACGCAGTCTGGATATCCCGTACGATCTTTCTCTCGTCAGTTTCGACAACACGCCGCTGGTGCGCTTCACCACGCCACCGCTGACGGCGGTGGACCAGCCGATCGCCGAAACCACCGCCACCGCGGTTCGCCTGCTGATCCAGTCGCAGCGCGATCCTGCCGCCTTGCCTGGGCCTGTGGTGATACCGATGGGGCTTGTCGAACGCGCATCGACAGCGCCCCCCGTCCATGCCGCCTGATCGCGCCGCACCCACAAGTGATCGCCGATTCCTGTTGCTGTACGCCTTGGCATGGGCCGGCGTCAGCATTGCCTATACCCCGCTCCTCACGATCCTTCTTCCAGTCCATGTCGATGGGCTGGCCGACGACCGGTCAGTGCACTGGCTTGCCGCCATCACATTTGTCGGGGCTTGCGCCGCCAGTGTCGCCAATATCCTGTTCGGCTGGCTGAGCGACATCACACGCAACCGGCGGAACTGGGTCGCCACCGGTCTGCTCCTTTCCGCACTGCTGTTGCTTGCCATTCCGCATGCGCGCGGCCTCGCTTCGCTCATCTTCCTGGTGGTCGCGTGGCAGATCGGGCTGAACATGATGATCGCGCCGCTGGCTGCATGGGCGGCGGATTGCGTGCCGGATGGTCTCAAGGGGCAACTTGGCGGCCTGCTGGCCTTTGCGCCCGCGACGGGGGCGCTGACAGGCGCGCTCGTGACCGTGCCGGGCCTTGCCGACCCGCCGACGCGCTTTGCCATCGTCGCCGCTTTCACGGCAGTATGTATCCTGCCGCTGCTGCTTCTGGGCCAATCCGGTACAGGCGGACAGACCAAGGGGCAGACGGAGGCGCACACCAGACCGTGGCACCACGCCGGGATACGCACCGGCACGACACGCATGTGGTGCGCGCGGTTCCTCGTGCAGATTTCCGAAGCCGCCCTGTTCGCATATCTCTATCTGTGGTTTCGCAGCGTCGATCCGGGCCTTGGTGACGCGAGCGCGGCGCGCATTCTGGCGGTCGTCCTGTTCCTCGCGGCACCATGCGCGCTGCTGGCCGGGCGATGGGCCGATCGGCGCAACCGCCCGATCGCCCCGTTGCGCTACGCTGCGGTGTTGGCCGCGATCGGGCTGACGGTCATGGCCCTCGCGTCCAGCGTCACCGGCGCGATCCTGGGCTATGTTCTGTTCGGTCTGGCGACCAATATATTTCTCGCGTTGCACAGCGCGCAGACATTGCGTGTTCTGCCGGACGGCAACCGGCGCGGACGCGATCTGGGGATTTTCAATCTGACCAACACCCTTCCGTCGCTGTTCATGCCATCGCTGACGCTCTCCCTCGTGCCCGCCTTGGGGTTCCCCGCCCTGTTTGCCGTCCTTGCGCTGCTTGCAACGGGTGCGGCGGTGCTGCTCGCAGGGTCGCAACCCCCGCCAGCATAACCGGACGATTACGGGAGAAGTGGCTTGAGTTCCGCAAAACTCCATGTTAGCCAAATGAGAACGTTCACATAATTAGGGTTACTCGTGGCCTCCGTTGCGCGACATTCTTTGCTGGCTGGCCTGATCGTCGGCCTTTGCGCCCTGCCGACGGCAACGGCGCAGACATCGGCACCCGCCACGCCGCGCCAGCAAAGCGCAGAAGAGCGCGCCGACGCGCTGGTGAAGGCGATGACGCGCGAAGAAAAGCTGCGCCTGATCCACGGATATTTCCCTCCGCTTGCCAAGCCGGTGCCGCCGATCGCCATGATCCCGTCCGCAGGGCACATACCCGGTGTCCCGCGCCTCGGCATCCCTACCCTGCGGGAGAGCGACGCCAGCCTTGGCGTGGCCAACCAGGTCGAACAGCGCAAAGGCGACGTGGCGACCGCCCTGCCCGCCAGCATTGCCACGGCCGCCACCTTCAATCCTGCCCTTGCCTATCAGGGCGGGGCCATGATCGGCGCGGAGGCGCGGGCAAAGACCTTCAACGTCCTTCTGGCGGGCGGCGTAAACCTGACGCGTGATCCATGGGCAGGGCGCAACTTCGAATATCTGGGCGAAGACCCCTGGCTCGCGGGCGTGATGGCAGGCGCACATATTCGCGGTGTGCAGAGCAATCACATCGTCTCGACCATCAAGCATTTCGCGCTCAACGCACAGGAAACCGGCCGCACGGTGCTCGACGCCCGGATCGACAAGGCGGCCCTGCGCGAAAGTGACCTTCTGGCCTTCCAGATCGCGATCGAAATGGGCCGCCCGGCCTCCGTCATGTGCGCCTACAACAAGGTGAACGGCGATTATGCCTGCGAGAACGCCTGGTTGCTGAACGATGTTCTGAAGAAAGATTGGGGGTACAAGGGCTGGGTCATGTCCGACTGGGGCGCGGTGCATTCCACGCGCAAGGCGGCCCTCAACGGCCTGGATCAGGCTTCCGGGCAGGAACTGGACGACGCGCTGTTTTTCGACAGCAAGTTCGCAGAGGCGCTCGACGCGGGCCAGATTCCGATGGCACGGCTCGACGATATGGTGCGGCGCATCGTCTTCGGCATCATCGACGTCGGGCTTATGGACAATCCGGCACCCGAGACTGCACAGGCCATCGATTATGCCGCGAACGCCAATATAGCCCAGCGGACGGCGGAAGAAGGCATTGTGCTGCTGAAGAACGATGGCGGCCTGCTGCCGCTGGCCCGCAGCGCGCGCCGGATCGTGCTGATTGGCGGCCATGCCGATGTCGGCGTGTTGTCCGGCGGCGGATCGTCGCAGGTCCGGTCGGTCGGTGGCGCGCCGGTCGAAATCCCGCTGACCAAGGGCGCGGCCGCGTCTTTCGCGCGGATCACATGGCATGCCTCTTCGCCGCTCAAGGCCATCCAGGCGCTCGCACCCGATGCCCAGGTGACCTATGTCGACGGGAGCGACCCTGCGAAGGCGGCCGCCGCCGCCCGCGCCGCTGATCTCGCGATAGTCTTTGCCCTCGCCTGGCGCACCGAAGCGCAGGACCCCGACGATATGGCCCTGCCCGATCATCAGGATGCGCTGATCGACGCCGTCGTCGATGCCAATCGCAAGACGCTGGTCGTCGTGGAAAGTGGCGGGCCGGTGCTGATGCCCTGGGTCGATCGCGTCCCCGCGATTGTCCAGGCCTGGTATCCCGGCCAGCGCGGCGGCGAAGCCATCGCCAATATCCTCTTCGGGGCAGTCGATCCGTCCGGTCGCCTGCCCATCACCTTTCCGGTGCGTGCCGATCAGGCCCCGCGACCGGAACCGGCGGGCCTGGCGGAGCTGCACGCCGCCGAGGCTCGCCGGGAATCCGGCGACAAGACCGTCTACGGCATGAGCGGCGGCGTCGCCCCCTTCGCCGTCGATTATGACGAGGGTGCCGATGTCGGCTATCGCTGGTATGCGGCACGGGGCCACAGGCCGTTGTTCCCCTTTGGCTACGGCCTCAGCTACACCCGCTTTGCCTATAGCGGACTGACGATCCGTGGCGGCCGTGATCTGGTCGTCGGCTTCGACGTCGTCAACAGCGGCCAGCGCGCAGGCGCGGACGTGCCCCAGGTTTACGTCGAGGCGACCAGTGCGGCGGGGGCCAAGGCCTTTCGCCTGGCCGGATTCGAAAAAGTGCATTTGCAGCCGGGTGAAAAACGCCGGGTGACGCTGACCATCGACCCGCGGGTGATCGGCCGGTTTGATGAACAGGCGCATGGTTGGAAACGGGATGCGGGCACCTATCGCATTCGTATCGGCCGTTTCGCCGGGGATACCGCACTCGCGGGCGTCGCGTCGCTCGACGCGCTGTCGGTTGCGCCCTGAACCGCCAAGGGAAGGATTGCAGCCATGGCCCTTGCACCTCTTGCGCCCCCCTCCGCCAATGCGGAGCCGTCCGCAGCGGCGGCCGCTGGCAGCGGGCTGACGATATTCGTCTTTGCCCTGTTCTTCGTCTTCGGGGGCATCACCAGCCTCAACGATGTCCTCATTCCCAAGCTGAAGGACCTTTTCACCCTCAGCAACGGTCAGGCGCTGCTTATTCAGTCGGCATTTTTTGCCGCCTATTTTCTGATGTCCATCCCCGCTTCGGCCATCGTCCACCGCATCGGCTACATGCGCAGCGCGGTCGCCGGCCTGTTGACGATGGCGACCGGATGCCTGCTGTTCGTGCCGGCGGCGGCTTCCGGTCTGTTTGCGGCTTTCCTAGGCGCGCTGTTCGTCCTGGCGAGTGGCATCACGATTGTTCAGGTGGTTGCAAACCCCCTGATTTCGATGTTGGGCCGACCCGAAACCGCGTCCAGCCGCCTGACCTTCGCGCAGGCCTTCAATTCCCTGGGAACGACGCTGTTTCCCTACGTCGGCGCGATCCTCATCCTCGGCAGCCTCGCAACCGTCGATCCCTGGACGCTGACCGGTGTTGCGCGGGCGGCGTTTCTTGCGGACGAAACACGCGTCGTCGTCCAGACCTATATCGGCATCGCGCTGGCCCTGCTTCTGGTGGCACTGGCTGTGTGGTCGCAGCGCAACAAATTGAAGGAACAGCGCGTAGAAAAGCTGCATTTTGCCGCAGCGTTCGGGCTGTTGCGCCGTCCCCGGTTCGGGTTCGGCACGCTTGGCATCTTCCTTTATGTCGGTGCGGAAGTGACGATCGGCAGCCTGCTGGTCCTCTATCTGATTCAGCCCGATACGCTGGGCGTTGACCAGGAATCGGCCGGAAAGCTGGTTGCATGGTATTGGGGCGGCGCGATGGTCGGCCGTTTCCTGGGGTCGGCCGCGCTGCGCCTGTTTTCGCCCGGCAAAGTCTTGGCCTGCGTCGCGGCAGGCGCAATCCTGCTGCTCGCTGTGTCGGCCGGAACGTCGGGCTTGCTCTCGGGCTGGGCGCTGATTGCCGTCGGCCTGTTCAACGCGATCATGTTTCCCACGATATTCTCGCTCGCGTGCGAAGGGCTTGGCCCCCGCGCTGCGGAAGGATCGGGCGTCATCTGCATGGCCATCGTCGGCGGCGCGATCCTGCCGCCGATTGCAGGGTGGATGTCGGATGTCACATCGCTGCGCGCGGCGCTTGTCGTCCCCGCGCTCGCCTATCTCCTCATCCTCCTGTTCGGATTGTTCGCAACGCGGCCTGTCACGGCGCCGACGCAGGCTACCGATCTCGAACCCTCATGCTGATCCGGGAATAGTCATGAATCGATATCTGCCTCTCGCCCTTGCGATCGCCACGGCGGCGGCGGGGACGAGCGCGCCTGCGCAATCCCCCTCCCAGCCCCAATCGCTCTCGCCGGTCGCCAATCCCGCCCTGTGGCCGCGCGTCAACGCCCAGCCGAAACGGGACCCCGCTGTCGAACGGCGCGTAACGGCGCTGCTGCGGGCCATGTCCATCGAGGACAAGGTGGGCCAGCTCATCCAGGTCGATATCGCTTCCATCAAGCCGGACGATATTGTCACCTACAAGCTGGGTTCGATCCTGAACGGTGGCAATAGCGGGCCTTATGACGATGATTTCGCACCGCCCGAGAAATGGCTCCAGCTTGCCGACGCCTTTTACGATGCATCCATGCAGCGAAGCGACGGTCGCCCGAAAATCCCCATCATCTGGGGTACGGATTCGGTCCACGGCAACAACAACATCGTTGGCGCGACGCTGTTTCCGCACAATATCGGGCTGGGCGCGGCGCGCGACCGCGACCTGATCCGCAAGATCGGCGAAGTCACTGCGCTCGAAACGGCCGCCGCCGGGCTGGACTGGACATTTGCGCCAACGCTTGCGGTGGTGCAGGATGATCGCTGGGGCCGCACCTATGAAAGCTATGGTGAAGAACCCGCGATCGCGCGCGATTATGCCGGTGCGATGATCGAAGGCGTGCAGGGAAAAGTCGGCACGAAGGATTTTCTGGCCCCCAAACATCTGATTGCGACGACCAAGCATTTCCTGGGCGATGGCGGCACCGGCGGCCGGGATCAGGGCGATACGCGCGTGCCCGAAGCCGTACTGCGGGACATTCACCTTGGCGGCTATCCTGCGGCGATCGAGGCAGGCACCCAGTCGGTGATGGTGAGCTTTTCGAGCTGGAACGGCAAGAAGATGAACGGCAACAAGAGCTTGCTGACCGATGTTCTCAAGGAACGGATGGGCTTCGACGGCTTCGTGGTCGGCGACTGGAACAGTCACGGCCAGGTCGAAGGGTGCAGCAACGAAGATTGCCCGCAGGCCATCAACGCCGGAATGGACATGTTCATGTATTCCGGTTCCGGCTGGAAGCAACTGTACGAGAACACGCTGCGGCAGGCAAAGGACGGCACCATCGGCACGGACCGGCTGAACGACGCCGTCCGCCGTATCCTGCGTGCGAAGGTTCGGGCAGGCACGTTCGATCGCGGCCGTCCATCTTCGCGAGTGGTTGCCGGGCAGTTCGATGTCATCGGGTCGCCTGCCCACCGGGACATCGCCCGAGAGGCGGTGCGCAAATCGCTCGTCCTGCTCAAGAATGAAGGGGTGCTGCCGCTCAAGCCGAGCGCCAATATCCTGGTTGCCGGATCGGCCGCCGACAGCATCAGCCAGCAGGCGGGCGGCTGGTCGATTACCTGGCAGGGCGCGGACCTGCCCAACAACATCTTTCCCAATGCGACGTCCATCTGGAAAGGCATCGCCCAAACCGTTCAGGCCGCTGGCGGCACGGCGACTTACGCGCCGGACGGCCGCTTTACCGCGCGGCCCGATGCCGCGATCCTGGTGTTCGGCGAAAAGCCCTATGCCGAGTTCAAGGGCGATATTCCCAATCTGGAGTACAGCCCGGGCGACAAGTCCGATCTTGCGATGCTCAAACGGTTGAAGGCGGCGGGTATTCCGGTCGTCGCCGTATTCCTTTCCGGTCGGCCCCTATGGGTCAATGCCGAAATGAACGCGGCCGATGCCTTTGTCGCGGCCTTTCTGCCGGGCAGTGAGGGCGGCGGCATCGCAGACGTGCTGTTCACCCGCCCCGATGGCGCGGTGCATCATGACTTTCAAGGCAAGCTCAGCTTTTCATGGCCCAGGCGCCCCGATCAATATGTGCTGAACCGGCACGATCCCGACTATGATCCCCTGTTTGCCTTTGGCTATGGCCTGTCCTACGCCGCACCGGGAAAGGTCGGTCTTCTCGACGAAACACGGCCGGCCGGCATGGCCGAAAGCGTACCCGGTGTCTTCTACGGTACGGGCAAGGTGCCTTTCGGCTGGACCATGGATGCTGAAGGCGTCCGGCAGGCAGGCGTTGATCGGCGCGCGCAGGAAGATGCCCGGTCGTTCCTGTGGCAGGGGGAGACCGGCCATGTCGCCATCACACCGCCCCGGCCGATCGATTTGTCTCGCGAAAGCAATGCCCTGCTCAGCATCGTCGTGGAATATCGCGTCGATCGTCTGGCCGCTGGTCCGGTGACGCTGGCGATGGCAAGCGACGGCAAGACGGGGTCTGTCCCCATCACCCGCGCACTTTCGCAAGCCAAACCGGGGGAATGGACCCGGTTGACTGTCCCGCTGCATTGCTTCGCAACGGTCGGGGTGGACATGACCGCTGTCAGCACCCCCTTCCGCATCGACGCATCGGCAGGCACCACCATCGCTATCTCAGACGTCACGGTAGCCGACATACCCACCGCCACGACGCAGTGCGACCCGGCGCGCTGAGCCCTGGCAGAGAGCGGTGGCTCGTCAGGTCAGGCTGACAAGGATCAGCGAGATATTGTCGCGTCCGCCGCTATCGAGCGCCGCGTTCAGCAAACGGCTGGCGGCCTCGTCCAGTCCCGTTCCCAGCATCGCGCACAGAACGTCGTCGGAAAGCAGGGCAGACAGGCCATCGGAGCATAGCAGAAACAGATCGCCGGGCCGGACGCTTCCGGTTGCGCTTTCCAGCTGGACCGCGCGATCGATGCCGATGGCCCGGGTGATGACGTTGGCCTGGGGATGGTTGCGCCCCTGCGCTTCGGTGATCAGGCCCGCGTCGGTCATTTCCTGCACGACGCTGTGATCGCGCGTCAGCCGCTGGAGCTTCCGGTCCCGCAGCCGGTAGACACGGCTGTCCCCCGCCCAGAACAATGTGTAGCGCCGATCCGCGATATGAAGGGCAGCGACAGTCGAACCGCAGATATGCCCGGCGTCACGGGCCAGCGCCGCGATCTCGCCATTGGCGCTGTCCAGGGCTGCGGCAATGCTGGCGCTATCGAACGGGCCTTCCGCCCCGACGAGCTGCGCCAGCGCGCGGACAACGATGGTCGCGGCCCTGTCGCCGAGCTGGTGGCCGCCCATGCCATCGGCGATCGCCCACAGAGTGCGGTCAGCGCAATCGAGCAGGCGATCCTCGTTCACGCTGCGCACCTTGCCGATATGGCTGCGCGAGACGGACTGAACCGTCAGCGGGGCGGAGCGACGTGTGCGGTAAGAGGGGAACAGCATCATCCCTCGCGCGCCTCCAGCTGCGAAGCCGCGGCATCATAGGCCTGCACGAACGCATGGTTCAGCGGTCCGTCCTCGCCGCCGTCGATCTGGGCGAGCAGTTGCGCCTGTTGTTCGCAGGCGATGTCCCAGCTTGCCGCCGCGCGGCTCTTCAGCAGGGATTGCCGTCCGCTCGCGGCTGCCTCGATCCGTGCAGGATCGAAGGTTTCGACCGAAAGGCGCAGGGCCGCTCGCAGCCCTTCGAACGTTGCGATCAGATGTTTCTTGATATCGCGAAACGAGGCCTTGAGCGCCGAGGGGCCGCTCAGAAATCCGCGATCGGACAGCAGCAGCAGGTCGATCGCGAGCCTTTGCGTCGGTGCCCATTTGAACGGATTGTTATCAGCCCCGCCGATGGTGGTGCGCGCGAGTTGATAGCGTCCGCGCACCCGTTCGCGTTCGGCCATCAGATCACCGATACCCAATACCATCTGCCGATAGACCGCCCCGGCCCGGTGCATGATTTCTTCGGGGTCTTCGGCTGAAAAGGCCGACGCGCTGATGCCCGCACCGTCGCAGAAGGCTTCGAGCAGGGACCCGTTGCGACTGCCCGCCTGATCGCTGACGTCATCGGACCATTCGGTCGGCACAGCGATAGAGGAGCCAAGCGGCGGCGAGAGAATCAGTGTCTTGCCGTCTTCCATGGTCGAACGCGCCTGCACGGCATGATCGGCCACGAGCAGGTAGGGACCAAAGCCTATCGTGTGCGGCAGCACCATTTCGATCGCCTGATCGTTCGGCAGCCGCTCGCCGGATGCGCCGTCGAAAACGCCATTGGCGCCGAAACACCGCAGAATGAGCATCCCCGATTCCGTGCTGATCGTGCAGTGCGATCGCGATATCTCGCACGCCGGGTCATTGACGACCCAGTCCGACTGCGGGTCGCGGCCGATGGTCAGCGTGCCCTCCTGCAGGAAACGTGCGTCCACCGGCTGATGCAGATGGTCCTTCTCGAACAGCTTGAAGATATACATGGGGCGGTTCCTAAGCGGCTTCGCGACCGGGCGTATTGTCCGGCGTCCGGCCAAGCCGCGTGCGCAGCATAGCCTGTGCATCGGCAACCGGATGGCCCTGGGGCAGGCGATCGTCAAAGCTGCCGATCATCTGGTTGAAGGCATCGAACAGTCGGCCGACCTCGTCCTTGCGGCCATGCGACAGGCGAAACGCGGTGTTGCCGCCAGCCGCCTCGTCCATCGCCTCGCGCAGGCGGCGCAGCGGCTTGGAAAACTGCCGCGCACTGAAATAGCCGATGCCGCCGATCACCGCGACCACGAACAGCGACAAAGCGATGAGCAGCAGACGCGTACGCGCCATCGCGGCATCGAGCGCGGCACGATCCATCAACACGGACACCTTGCCGAAATCCGCCCCGGCGTAGCGCACGTTCCGGGTGAAGTGGATGCCGTCGGCGCGGACCACGCCGTTGCGCGCCTCCGCCTGCGCCGATGTCGCATAGACAGTGCCGATCTGGCTACGCTGCCCGCTTGCGCGGATGATCCCGCGATCGTCCACCACGGTCATGTTCTGCACGTTGTGGTCACGCACGGCGCTTTCGACGAACGCCTGAAGGGGCAGCCAGTCCTGCTCGGCCGCGGGCAGACCGGCATTGTCC
Source organism: Sphingobium algorifonticola (assembly GCF_004005485.1). Classification (GTDB taxonomy): domain Bacteria; phylum Pseudomonadota; class Alphaproteobacteria; order Sphingomonadales; family Sphingomonadaceae; genus Sphingobium; species Sphingobium algorifonticola. The sequence goes on along the minus strand of NZ_RZUL01000002.1, from coordinate 717,914 downwards.
GCCATGCTGACGGCGACGTTGCGGACTACGAAATCGGTCATCGACGCGCCGGACGTCAGGGCCATGCGCGTCATCGTCTCATTCTGGCGGTCCAGCACCATGGTCACGCTGAACGCCAGTGCCAATCCCGATGCAGCGGCCAGTATCAGCGGCAGCTTGAACCGCAGCGCAAGGCCGCGACGCGATGTGTCTATGTCCTGCACAAGTGCGGCCTGCTCCCGCTCCAGCGCCAGACGCAGCGCATCGGCATCGGCAAAGCGATCTGTCGGCTTCTTGGCCAGCAGCTTGCCGATGATGAAGCGCAGACCGCGTGGACAATCGCGCACCAGCGTGGCGATCGGCGCAGGTTCGGATTGGGCGATCTGGAGCGCCAGCGTGGCGAGGCCGCTGCCTGGAAAGGCCGGCTTGCCTGTTACCATTTCATAGAGCAGCGCGCCCAGCGAGAACAGGTCGCTGCGCGCGTCCACAGCAATACCCATCGCCTGTTCGGGGCTCATGTAGCGCGGTGTGCCCATCACCTGCCCGGCCAGCGTGCGTTGCGCATCGCGCGCGTTGCGCATCGCGTCGCGCGCATCGACGCGCGCAATCCCGAAATCGAGCAGCTTGGCGGTCTGGCCGTTGTTGCAGATCAGGATATTGGACGGTTTGACATCGCGGTGGATGACGCCATGGGCATGGGCATAGGCCAGCGCATCGGCAATCTGGATCGCGAGCGCAACGGTCCGTTCGACACTGATTCGCCCGGCTTCCTCGATCACGGTATCGAGCGGACGTCCCGACAGATGCTCCATCGCGATATAAGGTATGCCGTCGGCATCCCCGACGTCGTAGATCGTAACGATATGGCTGTGCGACAGCATCCCCGCTGCGCCGGATTCCGCCAGAAAGCGATGCACAACCTCTGCGTCGTCGCGATATTCGGGCTTCAGGACCTTGATCGCGACCGGGCGGTCGATGCTCGGGTCATGGGCGAGATAGACATGGGCCATCGCCCCTTCGCCGATCGCCGCTTCCACGCGATAGCGCCCGATCCATGTCGGCGCGCTCATTTCCGGTCCTTCACGGTCTGGCGGATGCGCTGGGCGCGCTCCAGATCGCGCTTGATCAGTGCATTGCCGGGGTCCATCGCGGCGGCCTGCCGCAGGATGACGACGGCGCGCGATACCTGACCCTGATTGAGAAGCGCCAGCCCCTGCCCGCGCAGCCTGGCGGCCTGCGCCGGATTGACGACCGATGGCTTGGGCGCTGGCGCAGGCACAGCCTTGGGCGCAGGCTTTGGCGGCGTAGGCGCGGGCTTGGGCACAGGCACGATCACGGGGCGCGGTGCCTCGCCCGGAATACGGATGACCGTGCCGCTCTTGACCGATGCGGGTACGGCAATACCGTTGTAGCGCGCGAGGGCGTAGAACTTGAGCCGATTACCCAGAAAACGCTTTGCCAGATCGGGGAAGCTATCACCCGGCTGCGTGCGATAGTCGAAGCTGCGCGCACCGAGCGACGCAACCGGATCGGCTGTCATGCTGTCCAGCAGGACGGCCGCGCCGATATCACCCGGCTCGCGCTTGACCATCGCCTTCAGGGCCTTGCGGGCTGCGGCTTCGTTGCCGTTTTCCAGCAGGGAGACGACGTCCTCCAGTTGCTGCGCGTTGGAGACAGGCTGGATCGTGGCCGGAGCCGATGGTCGTCCACCCGGCTTTTGCGCGCAACCAGAAAGGGCGGCGATCGCCAGAATGGCTGCGGTCAGGGACCGGCCGGAGACGCCGGAGGCTCGATATCCTGTCATGATACACTCTTCGTCAGTCGCCGTTGCAGGGCGACAGGGGTCAGATCGGTCAGGCGGCGAACCGTTTCGCGATCTCTGGCAAAGGCCGGGAAGGCCGCGGCCTCCAGCGGGCGGGAAAAGTAGAAGCCCTGAAACAGGTCGCAGCCATGGCGGCGCAGCCAGGCATATTCCTCCGGCCGCTCGACACCTTCGGCGAGCACAGCGATGCCCAGGCCCCTGCCTAGCGCAATGATGCTCTGGCAGATCGCCTGGCTGTCGCCCTGCCTGTCGACATCGGTCACGAACTCGCGATCGATCTTCAGCTTGTCGAACTTCAGTTTCTTCAGATAGGACAGGCTCGAATAGCCTGCGCCAAAATCATCGATGGAAATCGACACGCCCATCGCACGCAGCTTGCCGAACAGCCGCGTGGCTTCGACAGAATCGACCGCGGCCACCGTCTCGGTCAGCTCCAGCTCCAGGCAGTGCGCGGGCAGGTCGTGCCGCTGCAACGTGCGTTCCACGATGCGGTCAAGATCGCTGCCTTCGAGTTGATGGGCAGACAGGTTGATCGCGACCTTCACCGCGCCCAACCCTTGCCTTGCCCACTCCCTTGCCTCGCGGCACCCCGCATTCAGCGTCCACAGGCCGATTTCATCCGCCAGGCCAGCGATTTCCATGATCGGAATGAACTGATTGGGTGCGATGAGGCCATGTTGGGGGTGACGCCAGCGCAGCAGTGCCTCGGCCCCGCATGTCCGCGCCGTCGTCGCATCGATAAAGGGCTGAAACCACAGCTCCAGCTCGTTACGTGCGACCGCCTGACGCAAATCCTGTTCCAGCAGGAACGATCGGCGTGCGATATCCATGGCTTGGCCGCCATGCACCGATATCTGCGGCGCTCGACTGTCCGACAGGGCGGCGATCGTGCGTGCCAGCAGCGCAGCCGGCTCGAACGGCACCTGATCCTGAATGACGCAGGCGGCACGGATCTGCGGCAGCATGTCGAGCTCGCCCAGTTGTATCCGGCTGCGCAACGCATAGCATATGGCGTCGAACTCCTGACGCGCCATGCCATCGGATGAACCCCCGTACCAGATGGCGAAGCGCGCGCGATCGACATGCGCCAGAAAGCGTGCGTCGCCTACCATCCGCAACAGGCGCGCCGCGACATCGTTCAGCACCTGATCCGCGAGCGCAATGTCGAAGGCGCAAAGGCGATCGAAATCGCACAGCTCGACGATACCGAGAACACCTCCCTCGTCGTGCGCCGCGATCGCCTCGATCAAAGGCTCCCGCGTAGGTAGCCGGGTAATCCCATGCCGCTGCGCGGCGCGATGGTCGACACTGCGGGCGTGGGCGATGCGCGCGTCTATGTGGTTGGATAGCCGGTCAAGACTATCGCTGGCCGGGGCCTCGTGTTCGGGCTGTCCCAAGGCCTCGTCGGCGCGATCCGCCATCAGGGTCAGCCGCGCATCGATCCGATTGCGGGCGAAAAATCCCCACAGATAGGCAGCACCAAGCAGCGCGACCGCGCCGACCATGAAGCCTTTCGCAGCGCGGCCATCGATCGTCAGGTCGATCGCCCAACAGAAGGCGAGACCGATTGAAAGCAAAGGGAAAATGTCGGTGTCGCGGGCACAGTTCAGCACGCCGCGTATCGCGCGCGCGCCCATCGATCGTCTGTCCTGTGCCTGCGCCATCGTTGCAGGCTTACGGACAAGACAGAAAAATACTCTTAACGCAGCACATCAAACACATGAAAATAAACGGATAATTTCTTGATCTGGATTAACTGCGGCCAGTTGTTTCAATAGCATGGCGCTAATCTGCTATCGCGAACCGATGCTTCAGGCCGCATGCCTGCGCCAGGGCTTTCAGCCGCCGCTCGACGGCCTCGCCATAGAGATCAGCTTGGCTGTCGGGCAGCGTGAGCGTCAGCATGCTGTCATCGGCGTCCAGCCGCCCGCCGATCAGCGGCCCTTCGACGCCGCCCGACAAACGCTGGCCCAGACGGATGGCAAGGCCCCACAAGGCGGCACGGCGCAAGGCTTCGGGCCGTGCGAGCCGAGCAAGCGCATCAGGCACCGCTAAACCGCCGCCAAAATTGCTGTGCAGCGCCTGCGCCAGCATGGCGCGACCCTCCACGTCTATGCCGACCCAGTTGCCATGCAGCGCGATTTCGACCCCGCGCTCCGATCGGAAATCGGGATTGGCGCGCCAGCCGACATCCGCCAGCAGGCAGGCCGCGCGCCGAATGCGCCGCCAGTTTGCGCCATCCTCCAGAAAAAGCGGCGCGATCCACGTTTCGATCATGTCGCCATGTCCGGGAAAGCGGCCCTGCGCCTCGCCCTCCGCAGCGACCGCCGCCAGCAAGGGGTCTTCCGCGCGCACCTCTGGCGGCAGATCCTCGAACAGCAGCCCCTCGCGCAGCCCATAGGCCGACACGATCAGCCGGCTGCTCTGCAACTGCCGCACCATAACAGACAGCAGCGCGGCCGCATCGGGCAAGGTGGGGATGCGGGTGCCCGTCAACGACGGCACGTTCTTCAGGGTGTCGCGCTGCATATGGCTGACCACCCGGACGAGATGCTCTGCCCGCGCTGGCAGCATCTCGTAATGATGCATCACCGGCAAGGCGAACTGGTTGAGATGCATGTCCAGCCTCGCCAAGGCCCGCCACGACCCGCCGACCAGATAAAAAGGCAGATCGGGCTGGACCGCATCCCATCCCGCTTTCTTCAGCAGCTTGCGCACGTGCCGTTCCAGCGCACCTTTCCCTTTCGCGCGGATTTCCGGCAAGCGCAGGACGCCGAGCGGGAGCGATGTCACGTCGTGCACCTCGCCATCGCGAATGCGCACCAGTTCCAGACTGCCGCCGCCAAGATCGCCGACAATGCCATCGGCGCCCGGTATCGCGGAAAGAACGCCATAACCCGATGCCGCCCCCTCCTGCGCGCCGGAAAGCAGTTCCACCTTCAATCCGATGGCCGCGGCACGGCGGATGAGTTCGCCGCCGTTGCTGGCGTCGCGCACCGCCGCCGTCGCCACGCAGCGGAGCGCGTCCACGCCCATTTCAGCACACAAATGCCGATAGCGTGCGAGCGCCGCCAGGCTGCGCCGCATGGCGGCAGGCTCGATCGCGCCGGTCTTGCCAAGCGACGCGCCCAGACCCGCCATCACCTTTTCGTTGAACAGGATGAAGGGAATACGCTGCGGCCCGTCATACACGACCAATCGCACGCTGTTCGATCCGATGTCGATGATCGCCGATCGCACACCATCAAGGCCGGGCGAAGGCGCATTAGCCTCACCGCGCTCCCGGACGGCGCGCAGGCGCGAAAGCATAGATGCCATGGATCAGCCGCGCCGTCGCAGGCTGAGTGTCGGCACCGCCTCGCCGCCTTTCAGCGATGCGCCACGCCCGGACAGCGACGGGTTGGTCATGAAATAGCGATGCAGGTTGAACGGCCGTTCGCCCGGTTCCAGCCGGTTGTAGCGGCCGTCGCTGTCCAGCTCCCAGCTCTGCTCATTGTCGATCAGATTGGCGACCATCACCTGGTCGAGGATCTGGTCGTGCACCGTCGGGTTCTGAAGCGGCAACATATATTCCACCCGCCGGTCGAAATTGCGGGGCATCCAGTCCGCCGAGCTGATGTATACACGCGCGCCGTTGTTGGGCAGCGGCTTGCCATTGCCGAAGGCGGCAATGCGGCTGTGCTCCAGGAACCGGCCGACCACCGACTTGACCCGAATGTTTTCCGACATGCCGGGCACACCGGGCCGCAGGCAGCAGATGCCGCGCACCACCAGTTCCACCTGCACCCCGGCATTGCTGGCGGCATAAAGCTTTTCGATGATCGCCGGATCGACCAGCGAGTTCATCTTTGCCCAGATGCTGCCCGCGCGTCCGGCGCGGACATGCTCTATTTCCGCCTCGATCAGGTCGCACAATGTCTCGCGCAGGTCGCGCGGAGACATCACCAGCTTTTCGAGATGCTGCGGCTCGACATAGCCAGTGATATAGTTGAACAGCGATGCGGCATCGCGACCGATGAGCGGATCAGCAGTGAAATAGCTCAGATCGGTGTAGATACGTGCCGTAACCGGGTGATAATTGCCCGTACCGAAATGGCAATAGGTGCGGAACTGTTCTCCCTCACGCCGCACCACCATCGAAATCTTGGCATGGGTCTTCCAGTCGATGAAGCCGTAGACCACCTGCACGCCCGCGCGCTCCAGCGCGCTCGCCCACAGCAGGTTCTGCTCCTCGTCGAACCGCGCCTTCAGCTCGACCACGGCCGTCACTGACTTGCCGGCCTCCGCCGCGTCGATCAGCGCGCGGATCACGGCGGACTGCTTGCCCGCGCGATAGAGCGTCTGCTTGATCGCCACCACATCGGGATCGTCCGCCGCCTGCTTCAGGAAGGCAACGACAACGTCGAAGCTCTCATAGGGGTGATGGACGACGATATCCTTCGCGCGGATCGCGGCGAAACAGTCGCCGCCATATTCGCGGATACGCTCCGGGAAGCGTGGCGCATAAGGTTCGAACTTGAGGTCGGGGCGATCCTCGTCGACGATCCCGGAAAGGTCGCCGATCCCGACGAAGCCATCGATATCGGCGATGATCGAATCATGCCCCTGGAGCATGTCCTGCAACATGTCCTCGACACTGCTGGGCAGGCCGCTTTCCACTTCCAGCCGGATCACGCGGCCCCGCCGCCGCCGCTTGATGGCGCTGCGGAAATAGCGGACGAGATCCTCCGCCTCTTCTTCGATTTCGATATCGCTGTCTCGGATGATACGGAAAACGCCGCTGTCCTTGATCTGATAGCCGGGGAAGAGCGTATCGGAAAAGCGCCGGATCACCGCCTCCAGCGCCATGTAACGCGCAGGCTCCCCCGGTATGCGGACAAAGCGGGCTAGCGTCGCTGGGATCATCACCAGTTCGCGGATCGGCTGCTTGTCCGACAGGCGGACAAGGTCGAAGACGATCGACAGCCCCTGATTGGGAATGAAAGGAAAAGGATGCGCCGGATCGAGCGCCTGCGGCGTCAGGATCGGGAAAATCTGTGTCTGGAAATGATTGGCGAGCCAGCCGTCGCACTGCTTGCCCATCACCACGTCGCTGCCGACCACTTCGATCCCGACCTGCGTCAGTTCGCCGTGCAGCCGATGCCAGACCTGCTGCTGCGCGGTCATCAGCCGGTCGGTTTCCTGGGCGATGGCGGCAAGCTGCTGACCGGGGGTCAGCCCGTCGGCGGAGCGCAGATCGACATCCTGCAACTGCTGTCCTTTGAGGCCCGCGACACGGACGGAAAAAAACTCGTCGAGATTGTTGCCAGAAATGGAAAGGAACCGCAGCCGCTCCAGCAGAGGATGTGCCGGGTTCATTGCCTCTTCCAGCACGCGCTGATTGAAGCCGAGCCAGCTCAACTCGCGATTGAAATAGCGATCGGGGGCGATCGCAAGGCTGGCGGACGGATCGGCTTCGGCCAAGATGGCCTCCTTTGATGTCACGACGGGCATGTTCCGCGCTCTATGGTTCGGGGTCGGACCAGACTATAGGCAGAAAACCGGCGCTTTGCAGGGCTTCTTTCGCAAATGGCACGGAAATCTTGCGTCCGTGCGACAAGGACGCCGCATGCAGGCAGGAAAGCACCTGCGCGATGGCCGCATAGCTGCGCTCGATCCGGTGCTGCAGCCAGTCGGGAAGGTCGGGCGACCAGGCTGATCCGCCGGTCGCAAGGCCACGTTCGATCAGCGCCCGCACCAGCGCATCGTCCGGCTCGGCAATCCGCACATGCGGCACCGCGGCCAGGCGGGAGCGGAGATCGGGCAGCGCCACCGTCCATTGCCCCGGTGCGCGATCGGCGATCATCAGCAACGGCCGCCGGTCGTTCTGCGCCCGGTTCCACGCGTGAAACAGCGCCTCGTCTCTGGTGCCGTCCGCATCGTCGATCACGGTGCCGCCCGATTGCCGCACGAAATGCCGCCCGAGCGTCGACTTGCCGGACCGGGGCGGGCCGGAAAGCACACTGACCTGTACCGGCCAGTCGTGCCAGCCTTCGATATGTTGCACCGCGATCCGGTTGGCCTCGCTGACCAGAAAGTCGCCACTGACTGGGGTGCCCTGCCCGCTCCAGTCGAATGGCAGGCTGATCTGGCTCATCGTTCGCCTGCCCCTATTGCGCGCCGGGTGCCGCCTGCGCGCGACGGCTGATCCGCAACGTGCTGCCCGATGCGGCCACCGTATAACCGCGCGATTGCAGCGCGGCGCGCAGCGCATCGATCGTCCCTTCGAACCGCACCGCCATCACCGATGTGCCGCCCAGCGCCAGGCTGCTGGTCGATGCGGCACGAACGCCGGCGATGCCCTGCACCGTCGCCTCGCCCTGGCTGACCGAAGCGACATTGGGCGTGTCATACTGGATCGTCACATCGATGATGCCCGTCTGAAGCGGCGTTATGGCCGTTTCTATGATGGCTTCGCTGGCATTTTCGATCGCCAGCGCGTCGGGATCGACCGGCTCCTCGATGATGAGCGAAGGATCGGGCCGCAACGTGCCGTCGTTCAGCGCCTGCGTATACAGCCCGTCGATGCGCTGGATTGCCTGGTCGATCATCGCCTGCACACCGCTTGCGTTCGATGCCCGCAGCGTGAACGTGCCGATCAGGGCGTTGTCCGGGCCATAGCGGGCGGCGAAGCGCCCCGTCACCGGCCCGCCGGGCCATGCATAGTCCAGCCGCGCGATCGGGATCACGACATCGGCGGCACCATATTGGTCGAGCAGGACCCGCCACCAGTTGCGGCTGCGGCGACCGGTCTGCGCGGCGTTCAGGAGCACCGGATCGGCGGCGTTGCCCGCAACGCGCACATAGTCGATCGCGCTGTCGCCGGTGCGGAACCGTGCCCAGCCCTTCTGCCACTCGTTCACGCTCTCATAGGATGTCGCGACGCCACCCTGCCAGAGGATCGGGATCACGAGCAGCGGCGGAGAGCGCATCGTGCGCCCCTGCACGCCCAATATCTGGCCTGCGCGGGCGCGATCGAACAATACTCCCAATGTGGCGATATAGCGTGTCGGCCCGGCCTGCTCGGACTGGATTTCAATGCCCGACACGATTGCCTCAAGCTGCGAATCGGAAAGGCCCGGTGCGCCGGTGCCGCCATTGGTGCGCGTCCACAGCATCTTCCACGCCAGCCGCTGCGCCTGCCGCCATCCGGCGTAGCGCGCCGCCTCCGCATTGGGTCCCGCGACATCGACCTTGACCCCGCTCACTTCGAAATCGCCTCCGCTGGCGATCGGCGGAACACCGCGATCGCCTTCGATCTGCGCCACCAGCATCGCTGCGGCCAGACCCAGCAACAGCAGGATCAGGACATGCAACGGGCGTATCTGGGGCAGGGTCAGCGTCACGGCGTCCTTTTGGCGGCATTTGCCGGGGAAGCCAAGCGGGTTTAGACGCCCCTCTTAGAGTTCGTCATGCTGACAACAGCCCGGAGTTCGTCATGCTGACGAAGGTCAGCATCCATTAGCTCTGCTATTGCCATGACGCCCGAGCGTCAGCACCAATGGATCCTGACTTTCGTCAGGATGACGACACTGGGTTACGGCTGCCACCTGTCCTACTCATCAACGCAATGCCATAGTCATCACATGTCCAACACACTCCCCCGAACCCCCCAATTTCGCCTTCCGAAAAATGGACATTTTGCGTGCGAACGACGTGTTTACCGTTACCTTTATTACCTTTGTTGGAACCTTTGGGCAGCGCGCCCGCCCAACGCGCACTTGATAAAATCGCGCAGATGGCTAGGCGCTGATGCCCATGAGCGACGACACATCCTATAGCTATGCCCGCGCGGGTGTAGACATTGCCGCGGGCAACGCCCTGGTCCGCGCGATTGCGCCGCTTGCCAAAGCCACCCGTCGCCCCGGTGCTGACGCCGAACTGGGCGGCTTTGGCGGATTTTTCGACCTCCGGGCGGCAGGCTACAGCGATCCCCTGCTCGTCGCGGCCAACGATGGCGTGGGCACCAAGCTGAAACTGGCGATCGATCATGACTGGCACGACGGTGTCGGCATCGATCTGGTCGCGATGTGCGCCAACGACCTGATCGTCCAGGGTGCCGAACCCCTGTTCTTCCTGGATTATTATGCGACCGGAAAGCTGGAGAGCGGCATCGCCGAGCGTGTGATCGCCGGCATCGCGCAAGGCTGCCGCATTGCCGGATGCGCGCTGATCGGTGGCGAGACGGCGGAAATGCCGGGCATGTATGCGCCGGGCGACTATGATCTTGCGGGCTTCTGCGTCGGTGCGGTCGAGCGCGCGCAGGCGCTCACCGGATCGCGGGTCGCGCCCGGCAATGTGCTGCTGGGCCTTGCATCGTCGGGCGTCCACTCGAACGGTTTCTCGCTGGTCCGTCGCCTTGCCGCCGACAAGGGATGGCGGCTCGACCGCCCTGCCCTGTTTGACAATGAACTGCTGCTGATCGACGCGCTGATGGCGCCGACGCGCATCTATGTGAAATCGTTGCTGCCCGTTGTCCGCGCGGGCCGGATCAATGCGCTGGCCCACATCACCGGCGGCGGCTTGCTCGAAAATATCCCCCGCGTCCTCCCCGAAGGCAGCCATGCCGTGATCGACGCCGATGCCTGGGCGCAGCCGCGCCTCATGGCTTTCCTTCAGGCGCAGGGGCATATCGAACCGGAAGAAATGGCGCGCACCTTCAACTGCGGCATTGGGATGGTGCTGGCGGTGGCGGCGGAGGAAGCCGACGCGGTGTCCGCCGCCCTCACCGAAGCAGGCGAAACCGTCCACCGCATCGGCCATGTCGAAGCAGGCGACAAGGGCTGCACCGTGCGCGGATCGGCCGAGGCGTGGAGTGCACAGGCAGCGTGGACGGCAACGCATCTGGGATAGTCCAACCAGTCCCCCTCCCGCCTGCGGGAAGGGTCAGGGGAGGGAATGTCCGGGCAGGCGGCGTGTGCAACCCGCCCGCCCCCGACCCCTCCCGCAAGCGGGAGGGGAGATGACATGACAAAGGCCAAAGTCGCCATCCTCATTTCGGGCCGGGGATCGAACATGATGGCGCTGCTCTATGCCGCCAGACTGCCCGATTGCCCTTATGACGTGGTGCTCGTCGCCTCGAACAATCCCGATGCGTCGGGCCTTGCCCTTGCCGCCGCCGAAGGCGTGCCGACCTTCGCGCACAGCCACCAGGGGCTTGGCCGCGAGGCCTTTGACGCCATCATCGATGATGCGCTGGCCGCCAGCGGTGCCGATCATGTCGCGCTGGCAGGCTATATGCGGATACTCTCCACCGGCTTCGTCGAACGCTGGCAGGGGCGGATGCTGAATATCCACCCCTCGCTGCTGCCCAAATACAAGGGGCTGAACACGCACGCCCGCGCGATTGCCGCTGGCGACAGCTATGGCGGCTGTTCGGTCCATCTCGTCACGCCCGATCTGGACGACGGCCCGGTGCTGGGGCAGCTTCCCGTACCGATCACCCCCGGAGAAACGGCGGAAAGCCTTGCCGCGCGGACCGTCTTTGCCGAGCATCAGCTCTATCCCCGCGTTCTGGCGGATTTTGTCCGGCGCGAACGCGATCCCCAATGGCTGCTGGGCCGTGTCCGCGACATCGCGCTGGCGTTGCCCGAAACCTCGGAAAAGCTGTCGCACGGCAGCCCCGGTTTCTTCGTCGAAGGCGGCAAGTTCTTCGCCTATTTCAGCTACGATCATCATCACGACGGCGTGACCGGCCTGCTGGTCAAGGCAAGCGGCGTGGAGGAACAGGCGATGCTGATCGAGCGTGACCCCGACCTTTATTATCGCCCGGCCTATCTGGGTCCGTCTGGCTGGGTCGGCTTGCGGCTCGATCGCGGTGGCAACGACTGGGACCATATCGCCGACCGGCTGCGCCGAAGCTGGCGGATGTCCGCGCCCAAGCGGCTGACGAAACTCATGGATATTGCGGACGACTTCTAGAGCATCCGCGCCATCACCTTGTCGTAAAAGACCTGCGTGCCCACCGTGAAATTGCGCTCGCCGATCATCGCGAACCCGGCCTTGCGGTAGAAGGCGATGGCGCGGTGGTTCTCGCCATACACGCCCAGCAGCATCCGGCGCTTTCCCATCGCCCGCGCGGCGGCGACCGCTGCGTCGAGCAGGCGACCGGCCAGACCCCCGCCATGATAGCGCGAGAAGATATAGATGCGCTTCAGCTCGATATCGCCGGGCTGCGCAATGCCCGGCAGATCAGGCGCGGTCAGCACCTGATAGCCAACCGGTGCGCCTGTTCCGGGCAGTTCCGCGAGCCAGCATCGCGCACCGGGATCGGCCAGCAACGCCGCATAATAAGCCTCGCCATGCGGTCCGCGCGCATGGGCAAGCAGATTGTCCGCGTCGATACTGTCGCCGAACGTCTCCAGGAACGTCGCACCGCCGATGAGCGACAGGATCGCGGCATCGGCGGCGGTGCAGCCCCGTATCGTCGGCGCGCTGTCGGTCAGCGTCGCCAAATCAGCCGACGATTTCGTCCGGCTTGAAGAAATAGGCGATTTCGATCGCGGCATTTTCTTCGCTGTCGGAACCATGGACGGTATTGGCTTCGATCGATTCGGCCAGTTCCTTGCGGATCGTGCCCGGCTCGGCATTGGCGGGGTTGGTCGCGCCCATGATGTCGCGGTTGCGCTTCACGGCGTCTTCGCCTTCCAGAACCTGCACGACGACCGGACCGGATATCATGAAGGCGACCAGATCGGCGAAAAAGGGACGTTCCTTATGCACCGCATAGAAGCCCTCGGCCTGCTCGCGGCTCATGTGAATGCGCTTCGAAGCGACGACGCGCAGGCCTGCCTCCTCCAGCATCTTGGTGACGGCACCGGTCAGGTTGCGGCGGGTCGCATCGGGCTTGATGATCGAAAAGGTGCGGGTCGCGGCCATGGCGGGAAAGCTCCGGAAAATAAGGGCGTGGAATTGGGTTGGCGCCCTTTAGCGGGGCAATGTCGGCACTGCAAGGTCGTTGAGGGCAAGGTCGTTAAGGCCCCTGAAGCCAGCGCGCGCCTTCCTGCCGCCAGAAGCGCGGTTCCACATCATCGCGGGCCTTAAGTGCACGCCAGCTTTGCCGTGCGCCGTCGATCGTCTGTCCATCGAAGAAGTAGAACGCCCGGTCAAAGCCGAGCGCCGCGTCGCGCCATTGCCCGTCGGCCAGCGCGATGAACCGCCCGCCGTTGATGGCCTCGCATCGGTCGGACAGCAGAATGGGCTGCGCCGCCGCAAGCGGACTATCGACATGATCATGCGCAAGGAAGCTCGCCGGATCGCTTTCCCACAGCCCCGCCGATATCGCCGCGCGCATATCGTGCGCGGCGGCCACCACCAGCAATCGCCCGCCGCCCGCCAGCACCTTGGCCGCGATGGCGGGCAGCACCCGATCGACCGGATCCCGGCTGAGCTGGTAGAAATCGACCTGAATCAACGCTCGAACACGTCCGCCACCAGCCGGTCGAGCAGACGGACGCCATAGCCCGTCGCGCCCTTGTCCCACAGCGCACCCGGCTTGTCCGCCCACACCATGCCGGCGATATCCAGATGCGCCCACTTGACGTCTTCATCGACGAAACGCTTGATGAACTGGGCCGCGGTGATCGAACCGGCGAAGCGCGGGCCGATGTTCTTCATATCGGCAATCGGACTGTCGAGCAGCTTGTTGTAGGCATCCGACAGCGGAAAGCGCCACAGCGTCTCGCCGGTCGTCTGCCCCGCAGCAATCAGATTGTCCGCAAGGCCATCGTCATTGGCGAACAGGCCGCCGTTCTGGTCGCCCAGTGCGATCATCATCGCGCCGGTCAGCGTGGCGAGATCGACGATCACCTCGGGCGCGAAGGTCTGCTGCGTCCAGGTGATCGCATCGCACAGGACCAGCCGTCCTTCGGCGTCGGTGTTGAGCACTTCGATCGTCTGGCCCGACATCGATGTCACGATGTCGCCGGGCCGCTGCGCATTGCCATCAGGCATGTTCTCGACGAGACCGCAGACGCCCACGACGTGCACCTTCGCCTTCCGCCCGGCAAGCGCCTTGATCGCACCCGCGACCGCACCGGCACCGCCCATGTCCCACTTCATGTCCTCCATGCCCGCAGCGGGTTTGATCGAGATCCCGCCGGTGTCGAAGGTCACGCCCTTGCCGACGAAAGCGACCGGCTTGTCCTGCGCGCCGCCGGTGCCATCCCAGCGCAACGCCAGCAGGCGCGGCTTGCGGGCCGATCCCTGCGCCACGCCCAGCAGCGCCCCCATGCCAAGGTCCGCCATATCGGTCTCGTCCAGAACGGTGATCTCGACACCCAGATCGGCAAGGTGACGGCAGCGTTCGACGAAGCTTTCCGGATACAGGATATTCGCCGGTTCGGACACCAGTTCGCGCGTAAAGCCAACGCCTGCCGCAACCGCCGACAGGGCTTCCCATTCCGCCGCCCCTGCGCCATTCACCACCGTGAGCGCGGCCAGCGTGGGCTTGGCCTTTTCGCTTTGCCTTGTGCGATAGGTATCGATCCGCCAGCCACGCAGGCACGCGCCGAGCGCCAGATGCGCCGCCGCCGATCCGCTGGCGCCATGGATAAACTCTACCGCAACATGCGCCGCGCCTGATGTCGCGAGCCGGGCGGTCAGCGTCCCTCCCGCCTTTTCCATATCGGCGTCCGAACCAGAGCCCGTACCGAGCAGGACGACGCGAAGCACCTTGCCGCCTTCCTCAACGAAACTTTCGAAGCTGCTGCTCACTTCACCCGTGAACCGCGCCGCCCGGGCACCTTCGACCAGCGTGCGCGACGCCGCGAGAGGCACGGCGGCCAGCGCGTCCTTCGGTATCGCGAAGGCCAGCGTATCGACATTTTCGGGGCGGGAAGTTTGGATCGCAATATCCATCAGGGTCGGTTCTTTCGTCATCGGGTTGCGGGTGCCGGGAACCCGGCAAACAGGATCGGCGTCAATGCGCGCTGCGCTCCAGATAGTGCGCTTGCGTCGTTCTGGCAAAGTGCCCGCGCGCAATTTCCTCCGCCAGTGCCGTGCGAAGGCGATTGCAGCGAGGGCGCTGCAGTGCAATAGGCTGGAGGCTGCGCGCCTTAGCAGAGTATGTTTCGACGTTTATGACCAGCGGACCTTTCCTGCCCGGAGCATGGCTTGCGCGCAATGCTGTCGTCTGGATCGCGATGCTGTCCGCAGCGCCGGTCTGCGCGCAAAATCTCAACGCGCCGTCCGCGCCGCTTGCACCGGCCGATACGCCGACCCCGGCGACGGCGGAAGAAATCGCCTTTGCGGCCGATGCGCTGGAATATGATTCGGAACGCGACATCGTTACCGCAAAGGGCAATGTCCAGATGCTGCGCGAGGGCAACCGCCTCCGCGCCGACAGCGTGACGTGGGAACGCAAGAGCGGCAAGGTGGTCGCGGAAGGCAATGTTTCGGTGACCGATCCCGAAGGCAACATTGCCTTTGGCGACAAGGTCGATGTGACCGACACGCTGAAAGACGGCCTGATCGACAATCTGCTGCTGGTTCTGGACAGCGGCGGGCGGCTGGCGGCGGTGCGCGCGTCGCGGGTGAACGGGGTCTACACGCTCAATCGCGCGGCCTATACCGGATGTGCAGTGGAGGACAGCGACGGCTGCCCGAAAGAGCCGACCTGGCAGATCAAGGCCGTGAAGGTCGTCTATGACCCCAATCGGCAGCGTGTGTCCTATACCAACGCCAAGATCGAACTGTTCGGCCTGCCGCTCATTCCGCTTCCCGGCCTGTCGCATCCGGTTGGCGAAGGCGGCGGCAACGGGCTGCTGGTGCCCGATTTCCGCTATGACCGGGTAAACGGCGCCGAACTCTCGGTGCCTTATTACATTCGCATCGCCCCCAACCGCGACCTCACGATCACCCCCCACGTCTATTCCGATGCGTTGCCCATGGTTGTCGGCAATTATCGCGCGCTGATCGACAAGGGCGCCTATCAGATTACCGGTTACGCCACCTACGGATCGCGCCTGCCTGCATCTGTCGTCAACACCGCAGCCGATTCGCAAAAGGACATTCGCGGTTATGTGGATGCCAGCGGCCGCCTTCAGCTTGACCCCGAGTGGAGCGTCAGCGGATCGATCCGCGTCGCATCCGACCGGACATTCCTGCGCCGGTACGACATCAGCCGCGACGATCGGCTGCGATCGACGTTGCAGGCCGAACGGATCGGCGCGCGCAGCTATTTCTCGCTGTCAGGCTGGGCGACCCAGACCTTGCGCGCCAACGACCGGCAGGGCCAGGTCCCCGTCGCCCTGCCGATCATCGATTATCGCCTGCGGCTCGCCGATCCGGTGTTGGGCGGGCGCATCCAGCTTCAGGCCAACAGCCTCGCTATCACCCGCACCGACGGACAGGATACGCAGCGCGCATTCGCCGGAGCGGAATGGAGCCTGCGCAAGCTGACCGGGCTGGGCCAGGAAGTGACCTTCACCGGCTATCTGCGTGGCGATGTCTATCACAGCGACGAGAACAGTCTGACGCAGACCCTGATCTATCGCGGCAATCCCGGCTGGCAGGCGCGGGGCATCGTGGCTGCCGCAGTCGATATGCGCTGGCCTTTCATCGGCGAAGCCTTCGGCGGCACCCAGCGCATTACCCCGCGCGTGCAGATCGTCGCCGCGCCCAAGCTTTCCAATCTGGCGGTGCCGAACGAGGATGCGCGGGCGGTCGATCTGGAAGACAGCAACCTGTTCGCGCTCAACCGTTTCCCCGGTTACGACCGGTTCGAGGATTCGACGCGAATCACTTATGGCCTGGAGTATCGGCTGGACCGCAAGAACCTGTCGATCGGCACGGTTATCGGCCAGAGCTATCGCCTCGACAAGCGCCCCAATCTGTTCCCCAATGGCACCGGCCTGTCGGAACGCGTTTCGGACATCGTAGGCCGCACCACATTCAGTTTCACCGATTTCGTGCGCTTCACGCATCGTTTCCGGCTCGACAAGGACAATCTGGCCGTCCGCCGCAACGAACTGGATGCGACGGTCGGCACGTCGAAAACCTATGCAACGGTCGGCTATCTGCGCCTGAACCGCGATGCCGCCGCGACCTTCGAGGATTTGCAGGATCGCGAGGAAATCCGCGTGGGCGGCCGGGTGCAGGTGGCGCGCTTCTGGTCCGTGTTCGGCTCCACGGTGATCGACCTGACCGGCGCGCAGGAAGATCCGCTGACGCTGGCGGACGGCTATCAGCCGGTCAGGCACAGAGTCGGCGTGACCTATGCCGATGACTGTCTGGAAATGGGGCTGACATGGCGGCGTGACTATCGCACCACCGGTGACGCGCGGCAGGGCAACACTTTCCTGCTGCGGCTGGCTTTTCGCAATCTTGGCATATAAAGGGATGGCATGACTGCCCGTTGCCGCTCAGGCCGGGTTAAGACGCGGCATGCCAATGGGGCCTTTGCTCCCTGCATCCGCGGGCCAGAGCTGGAGAGTATGTTTCGTTGATGATACGCCCCGAGTTTGCCGCCCGTCGGCCCCGATCTTCCCGCATGCGGTCCAGCGTGGCCGCCGTCGTCCTGCTCGCCATCGGCAGCGCATCACTGGCGCAGTCCGTGCCGGAGGAAGGGGAAATGCCCTCGGCCGCCCTCGACCTGCCCAAGGAAATGACGATCTTTGGCAAGAGCGACCCCAATGTGCGCAAGGCGACCGCCGTGGTCAACGGCCAGATCATCACCGGCACGGACATCGATCAGCGGCTCGCGCTGATCATCACGGCGAATGGCGGCAAGGTATCGGACGAGGAAAAGGAGCGGCTGCGCGTGCAGGTGCTGCGCAACCTGATCGACGAGACGCTCCAGATTCAGGAAGCTGCCGCCAACGACATCAAGATCGACCCAGCCGAAATCCAGCAAAGCTATGAACGGGTCGCCGGCAATTTCCGCCAGACTCCGCAACAGTTCGACGCCTATCTGCGCACGCAGGGCAGTTCCGCCGCCAGCATCAAGCGGCAGATCGAAGGCGAGCTTGCATGGAGCCGCCTTTTGCGGCGCAATGTCCAGCCGTTCGTCAACGTCGGCGAGGACGAAGTGAAATCCGTCGTCGATCGCCTGAATGCGGCGAAGGGGACGGACGAGTTCCGCATCGGCGAAATCTATCTGTCGGCAACGCCCGAAAATGCTGAACAGATCAGCGCCAATGCGCGCAACATCATCGACCAGATTCGCAAGGGCGGTTCGTTCGCCGCCTATGCGCGGCAGTTTTCCGAAGCGTCGACGGCTGCGGTCGGCGGTGACCTGGGCTGGGTGCGCCCCGCGCAATTGCCCGATGAACTCGCGCAGGCAGCCGCCGAAATGCAGGTCGGCCAGATCGCGGGGCCGATCCAGGTGCCCGGCGGCATGTCGCTACTCTATGTGATGGACAAGCGCAAGGTGCTGACCGCCGATCCGCGTGACGCCCTGATGAGCCTCAAGCAATTGTCGATCGCCTTTGCCAAAGGCACCACGAAGGAACAGGCGACCGCACGCGCCGCGACCTTCGCGCAGGAAACACGGACAATCCAGGGCTGCGGTGCCGCCAACGACATCGGCCAGAAGCTGGGTGCCGATGTCGTGGACAACGACAATATCAAGGTGCGTGACTTGCCCGCGCCGCTTCAGGAAATGCTGCTCGGCCTTCAGGTTGGCCAGTCGACTCCGCC
Organism: Sphingobium algorifonticola; assembly: GCF_004005485.1. Taxonomy (GTDB): domain Bacteria; phylum Pseudomonadota; class Alphaproteobacteria; order Sphingomonadales; family Sphingomonadaceae; genus Sphingobium; species Sphingobium algorifonticola. The sequence continues at coordinate 699,436 of NZ_RZUL01000002.1, read as the reverse complement.
GTTCGGTTCGGTCGATGACGGCGTACGCGTGCTCGTGCTTTGCGGGCGTGACGATGCCACAGCAGCGGGCGCGCCATCAACCGAGCAGATCATGGCGCAGATGGAAGAGGAGCGCGTCAACAAGCGCGCGCGCATCTATCTGCGGGACCTTCGCCGCGATGCGGTGATCGATTACAACTGATGCCAGAGGGTCCGGCGATGTCCGACCTGCCCTTCGCCATATCGCTGGGCGACCCGGCCGGGATCGGGCCTGAAATCGTCGCCAAGGCGTGGACGATGCGGGAAGCGCGCAACTTGCCGACGTTCTTCGCGGTTGGCGATCCTGCCGCGCTAAGGGCAGTATGGAGCGGGCCACTGGCGGCGATCGACGCGCCCGATCAGGCCTGCGATGTCTTTGCGCGCGCCCTGCCCTGCCTTCAGGTGTCGGATGCCGGCGCGATTACCCCCGGCTGTGCCAGCGTCGATGGCGCCCGCGCCGCTTTGCAGGCGCTGGAGGCCAGCGTCGGTCTCGCCCGGTCGGGATCTGCGGCCGGGATCGTGACGGCACCGGTGGGCAAGACCCAGCTTTACGGTGTCGGCTTTACGCATCCGGGACAGACGGAGTTCATTGCCGAACGCTGCGGCGTGGCACCGGACAATGCGGTCATGATGCTGGCGGGGCCTTCGCTGCGTGTCGTGCCGATCACCATCCATCTGCGGCTGGCCGACGTGCCCGCAGCGCTCACCATCGACCTTATCCGTGCGCGCACCATTGCCACGGCCAAGGGGCTGCAACGCAATTTCGGGATCGCCCGTCCCCGCCTCGTCATGACGGGGCTGAACCCGCATGCGGGCGAACAGGGCGCGCTCGGCCGCGAGGAAATTGACGTCATCGCGCCTGCGGTCGCATCCTTGCGCGCGGAGGGCATAGACGTGACCGGGCCGTTCGCCGCCGATGCCCTGTTCCATGCCCGTGCCCGCAAAGCCTATGATGCATGCCTGTGCATGTATCATGATCAGGCGCTGATCCCGGTTAAGACGCTGCATTTTGACGAGGGCGTGAACATGACGCTCGGGCTGCCGATCGTCCGCACCTCGCCGGATCATGGCACGGCCTTCGGCATTGCCGGACAGGACAGCGCCAATCCCGGTGCGATGATCGCGGCCATTCGCATGGCGGGCGAGGCGGCGATGCACCGGCGGGCGGCGGACGCCGCGCAGCTTGCGCCCACGGCCTGATGCCCCATCCTGCGTTGCCGCCGCTGCGCGATGTCATCGCCGCGCACGGGCTACAGGCCAGCAAGGCGCTGGGCCAGAACTTCCTGCTGGACGAACAGTTGCTCGACCGCATCGCCGCCATTCCGGGATCGCTCGACGGCGCGCGCGTCTATGAGGTCGGCCCCGGTCCGGGCGGCCTGACACGCGCGCTGCTGCGCGCCGGAGCGCGCGTCGTCGCGGTCGAACGTGACCGCCGCTGCCTCCCCGCGCTGGCGGAACTGGATGCGGCCTTCCCCAACCAGCTAACGGTAGTGGAGGGTGACGCGATGGGCATCGATGCGCAGGCGCTGGCCGGGGACGGCGCACATGTCGTCGCCAACCTGCCCTATAATGTCGGCACGGCTCTGCTGGTCGGTTGGCTTTCCGCATCCTGGAAGCCTTGGTGGGCGTCCCTCACGCTCATGTTCCAGCAGGAAGTGGCCGAGCGGATCGTCGCGCCGCCCGACAGCGATCATTATGGACGGCTGGCGGTATTGAGCCAGTGGCGGTCAACGCCCCGGATCGCGATGAAAGTGCATCGCAGCGCCTTTACCCCGCCGCCCAAGGTCATGTCCGCCGTTGTGCATCTCACACCGGACGACGCGCCCGAAGGTGTCGCGTTCCGCCAACTGGAAAAGCTGACGGCCGCAGCGTTCGGGCAACGTCGCAAGATGCTGCGCCAAAGCCTGAAAGGGTTGCCCGGCGGGCTGGCGGCGCTGGAAGCGGCAGGCATCGACTCACAGCGCCGCGCCGAGACGCTGAGCGTGGCGGAGTTCGTGGCGGTGGCGCGGGTGTTGAGCGGGTAAAGTGAAGTAGAGTTAAAAATCTCCGTTCGTCCCGAGCGAAGTCGAGGGACAGGCCGCACGGAGCGCGCAAAGTGTCTCGACTTCGCTCGACACGAACGGAGATTTTTGCGCGTTCAAGAAAGTATATTCACGGCCGCTCGGTCGTCGGCACGACCGTCGGCACGGCGGTTACGTCCTTGGCGGTCAGAACCGTGGGCGGCGCACCCTTGTCGATCGCGGCGGAAAGCTGCGTGGCGGCGGCGCAGTCGCCCTTGCAGAGGTTGCGCACCTGCGCGAGATTTTCCCGCGCCTTGGCGACCGCGCCCTTTTCGACCATGGCCTGGCCCTGACCCGCAAGCGCCTGCACATCGGTGGGATCGAGCAGCAGCGCCTCGCGATAGTAGCGGATCGCCTTGCCCTGCAAACCTTGCTGCCGGGCGACCTGGCCCAGCGCCAGATAGGCGGCGCGATTGCGCGGATCGATGGCCAGCGCGGTTTCCAGCGCGTCGATGGCTGCGGCCTGATCCCCCGCGCCGATCGCCGCTTCCCCTTTTTTCAGCCATTCGAGCGACAGCGGCTCGATCTGCGCATCGGGGCGCTGACTGATACCGACGCTCGACGCCGTGGCGAACAGCGCGGCCAGGGCGATAGAGGCAGGGGTGAAACGCATGACAGTCTCCAGCATCGATTCCATAGGTGATGGGCGGTGATGTTCACCGGATCGCGCCATTTTGTCCATCAAGACTTTTCCAGCACCGCAAGGAAGAAGCCATCCGTGCCATCATGGCGCGGACTTAGCAACCGTCCGTGGCCCCAAAGGCGGCCTGGCGGCGTCGCCTGCGGCATGGCGCGCCAGCCGGGATGGCGGGCAAGGAAGGCATCGACCTGCCCCCTCCCCTCAGCGTCGGTCAGCGCGCAGACGGCATAGACCAGTCGGCCGCCGTCGCGCACAAGGGGCGCGGCGATGTCCAGGATGCGTGCCTGTTCCTGCACCAGCCGTGCGAGCCGATCAGGCGTCAGCCGCCAGCGCGCTTCGGGATTGCGCCGCCATGTGCCGGTGCCCGAACAGGGCGCGTCGACCAGCACCACATCAGTCTTGCCTTCATGATTGCCCAGCGCAGACGCCTCCCGACCCGGATCGAGCAAAAGGGTCTGAATGAAGCCCGCGCCCGCACGCTCGGCGCGCGGCGCAAGCCGTTGCAGCCGCGAACGCACGGTATCGGCGGCAATCAACACGCCCTGCCCCGCCATGTCCGCAGCCAGCGCGAGCGTCTTGCCGCCTGCCCCGGCACACAGATCGATGACGGTCATGCCGGGCTGCACCTCGCAGATCGCCGCGATGATCTGGCTACCGGCATCCTGCACCTCGACCAGCCCCTGATCCCACGCGTCAGACCGATCGAGCGGAAAGCCTTCGGGCAGGCGCAGCGCATCGGGCAACCCCTCTATCGGCATCGCATCGGGGAACGCTGCACGCGCCATGTCCATCGTCGCCTTCAGCCGGTTGACGCGGATGTCGAGCGGCGCCCGGTCCAGCAGGGCCGCCTGTTCCGCCCGGTCGATCAGCGGCGCGAGGCGCGGCAAGATCCATTTGGGCAATGGGCGCGCCTCTGCCACGGGTTCGTTGTCCGCGATCGGTGCCGGGCCATGCGGCGACCCGTCGAAACAGGCGGCAAGATCGGGCTGATCCCTTGCCAGCCCCAGCAGCGCAGACCGCCCGCTTTCGGGCCGTTCCCCGGCGCGGCGGATCGCATCATAGACGAGATCGCGCACCGCCTTGCGGTCCTTCGACCCCGCATAGCGGCGCGTCTTGAAATAGCGCGCGATCAGCGTGTCCGCCGCCGGGCCACCGTCGCGCGCTGCGCCGATCACCTCGTCGAGCAGATCGATGGCGGCCTGCGCCCGTGCGGCTGGGGTCATGGGGAAAACCTTTCTCTCCCCTCCCTTTCAAGGGAGGGGTTGGGGGTGGGTGGCGAGCGCAGCGAGCCTTTTGACAGTGTACTTGGCTTGCGCCAGCGATTGCTGCGCAACCGCACCCACCCCTGCCCCTCCCTTGAAAGGGAGGGGGAAATCCTATCTACCGCGTCGGATAATTGGGGGCCTCGCGGGTGATCGTCACATCGTGTACATGGCTTTCGGACAGGCCCGCATTGGTGATCTGAATGAAGCGCGCACGCTCCCGCAGGTCGCTCAGGGTGGCGCTGCCGGTATAGCCCATCGCCGCCTTCACGCCGCCGACAAGCTGATGAATGACATCCTTGGCCGGGCCCTTGAACGGCACCTGGCCTTCGATCCCTTCGGGCACCAGCTTCATCTGGTCCTTGATATCCTGCTGAAAATAACGGTCGGCGGAGCCGCGCGCCATCGCGCCAACACTGCCCATGCCGCGATAGCTCTTATAGGCGCGCCCCTGATAGAGGAATGTTTCGCCGGGCGCTTCTTCCGTTCCGGCGAGCAGCGAGCCGACCATCACGCAGCTTGCGCCCGCCGCCAGTGCCTTGGCGAGATCGCCACTGGTGCGCAGGCCCCCGTCGGCGATGACCGGAACGCCCGATTTGAACGCTTCCTCCGCTGCATCCATAACCGCCGTCAATTGGGGCACGCCAACCCCCGCGACGACACGCGTGGTGCAGATGGACCCCGGCCCGATCCCGACCTTCACACAATCTGCGCCTGCATCGATGAGCGCGCGAGTCGCCTCTGCGGTGGCGACATTGCCCGCGACGACCTGCACCGAATTGGACAGGCGCTTGATCCGTTCGACCGCCGCCGACACCTGGCGGCTGTGGCCATGCGCGGTGTCGAGGACAATCAGGTCGCATTCGGCATCGATCAGCGCCTCGGTCCGCTCATAGCCGGTGTCGCCCACGGTCGTCGCGGCGGCGACGCGCAGGCGCCCGGTCGCATCCTTGGTCGCCTGCGGATAAGTGACGGCCTTCTCGATATCCTTGACGGTAATCAGGCCGATACAGCGATAGGCCTCGTCAACGACCAGCAATTTCTCGATCCGGCGCTGATGCAGCAGCCGCCGGGCTTCGTCCTGCCCCACGCCGGGCGACACCACCGCCAGATTGTCCCTGGTCATCAGTTCGCTGACCGGTTGCTGCGGATTTTCCGCAAACCGCGTGTCGCGGTGGGTGAGAATGCCAACGAGGGTGCCGCTCGCCTCCACAACCGGAATCCCGGAAATACGATGCCGCGCCATCAGCGCCTTCGCATCGGCCAGCGTCGCGTCCGGGGTGATGGTAATCGGATTGACCACCATGCCGCTTTCAAATCGCTTCACCGCGCGCACCGCCGCTGCCTGCTGCTCTATGGTCAGGTTGCGATGAAGCACACCCATGCCGCCCAGTTGCGCCATCACGATCGCCATGTCGGCTTCCGTCACAGTATCCATGGCCGAAGACAGGACGGGGATGTTCAGGCGAATGGCCTTGGTCAGTTGCGTGCTGGTGTCGACCTGGCTCGGCATGACATCCGATTCTCCGGGTTGCAGGAGAACGTCGTCGAAGGTCAGGCCAAGGCGAATGTCCATGTAACAAGCCACTTTCTGGTGCGCCGCACGGATCGCCGGAAGGATCGGCATGGGCCATGCGCTGGGGATATGTGGCGGTCCATGTAACCATTATGCCGCCAGCGGGCTAGCCCATGGCGGCATTTTGTTGGCCGCGACACTGGCCACTAAGCGGTCGCGATTGTGGCAACAGGGCCACAGTCGACCAGATTGTTTCGATTGTAACTTTCAAGACACAAAGCGGCGATAGCGCCGCCGCTCAAGGCGAGGATGGGATCGCACAGGCCGCAAAGGCATGGCATCCGGTCGACCATTTTTCTGACCTGCGGCGGCACAGCCCGTTCAGCAGGCCTTTATCCCCATAGGAACGCTTTCATGCCGCATCTCTCCTCCGCGCGTAACGCCCTCATGCTGACCGCTGCCCTTGGCGCGCTGGCGCTGTCCACCACTGCTCAGGCGCAGGATGCCGCAGCCGACGACAACCCGCTGGGCGACATCGTGGTGACGGCCGAGCGGCGGTCGGAAAACCTTCAGAAAGTCCCGCTTTCGGTTGGCGTGGTGGCAGGCGACCAGTTGCGCGCGTTCCAGACCGGCGGCGAGGACATATTGGCATTGTCCGGCCGGGTCCCCGGCCTCTATGCCGAAACGACCACGGGCCGCATCTTTCCCCGCTTCTACATTCGCGGCCTCGGCAACATCGACTTTTATCTCGGCGCGTCGCAGCCCGTATCGATCATCCAGGATGAAGTCGTGCTGGAGCATGTCGTGCTCAAGTCCAATCCGGTGTTCGACGTTGCACAGATCGAAGTGCTGCGCGGGCCGCAAGGATCGCTGTTCGGTCGTAATACCACGGCAGGCATCATCAAGTTCGACACCATCAAGCCCAGCCTGACGCAGTTCGAAGGCCGCGCATCGGCCAGCTATGGCAGCTACAACACCGTCACCTTCGACGGCGGCGTCGGTGGCCCGCTGATCGCCGACAAGCTGGCGATCCGCGTTTCCGCGCTCTACCAGCGACGCGACGACTGGGTGGACAACACATACAGCGGCGTGAGCGCGGACGGCACCGTCGCGCCGAAAAAGAACGCCATGGGCGGCTTTGACGAGCGCGACATCCGCGTGCAGCTGCTGGCGACGCCCACCGAGCAGACCAGCTTCCTGCTGTCGGGCCATGCGCGCGATTATGAAGGCACATCGACGCTCTTCCATCGCGCCGCGCTCATCCGGGGATCGAACAGCGTCGCGGCCGACCGGCGCGACCAGATCGCCCTCGACGAGGCGCAGAACAATCCGCAGGCCTACAAGACGCAGGGCGCATCGCTGAAAGTGAGCCATGATTTCGGCCCCGTGACGCTGACGTCGATCACGGCCTACGAACATGCCTCCGGCTTCAGCCGGGGCGATACAGACGGCGGCGCGGCGGCCAATTTCCCGGTCAACGGCGTACCCAACGGCTTTGGCCAGAGCCGGGGCAACCTGCGCGATCTGGACCAGTGGACGCAGGAAGTGCGGCTGTCGAGCAACGGCGACGGGCCGTTCCGCTATCAGGTCGGCGGCATCTATTTCGATTCGCGGGATACGACCGAATTCTATCAGCGGGCGTTCTTCCTAACGACCGCGGCGCGCAACCCGAACAACTGGGTGCGCCTGCGCAATGTCAACACGAGCTGGGCGCTCTTCGGTCAGGCGAGCTATGAAATCCTGCCCGCATTCACGCTGACCGCGGGTGCGCGCATCACCGAGGATACCAAGCGCACACGCCTGCTCAAGACGGCGGATACCGCTGCGGGCGTCGTCACCTATCGCGGCCGCCGCAACGTCCGCCTGTCCGATACCAAGGCAAGCTGGGACGTCAGCGCGCTCTATGAGGCCAGCCCGGACCTCAGCCTGTATGCCCGTGTTGCCCGCGGCTTCCGTGGTCCCACCATCCAGGGACGCTCGGCAGTGTTCAACGCCGATTTCACGACCGCCGATTCCGAAACGATCCTGTCGTGGGAAGCGGGCTTCAAGAGCCAGATCGCAAGCCGCCTGCGCTTCAACGCCAGCGGCTTTTACTACACGGTCAAGGACATCCAGCTGAACGGCAATGACACCAACGGCAACGGCGTGCTGTTCAACGCCGACAAGGCCGTCGCTTATGGCATGGAAGCCGAGCTGGACTGGGCGCCGGTCGACAATCTGTCGCTCTCCGCCGGTCTCAGCCTGCTGAAAAGCGAGATCAAGGACACGCGCGTCTATGCGCAGGTCTGCGCGCTGAACGGCGTCGTGGTCTGCACCGTCGGCGATCCGACGATCACCGTGCCGGTGTTCGGCGCGCCGGCTGTCTTTGCGCAGATCGACGGCAATCCCCTGCCCAATGCGCCCGAATATAATCTGAACTTCACGGCCCGCTATGACGTGCCGCTGGGCAATGGCGGGGCGCTGTTCGCGGCGACCGACTGGAACGTGCAGGGCAAGACGCAATATGTGCTCTATTCGACCAAAGAGTTCAATTCGAACGGCAATTTCGAAGGCGGGCTGAAGATCGGCTATGCCGCGCCCGGCAACGCCTATGAGTTTTCCGTCTTTGCCCGGAACATCACCAACGAAAAGAACCTCAAGGGCGTGATCGAGAACTTCATGGCCGCCGTCTATAACGAACCCCGCGTGATCGGCGTGGCGCTGAGCGGTCGCTTCTGAGGCCGCGCTGACGTTCTTCCTGCACCGGGACCGGCCTATTGGCCAGCGCGGTCCCGGTGCAAGGAGATGGTAAGGAAGAACATGGTAAACGCGCGGCCATGCGCACCTTGTTCTGGCTATTCCTCGTCGCGGCCGCTGTCATGGCACCCTCCATCCTGATGGGGCCGGGCGTCAGCCATTCGAGCACCTATAATTTCGTGTGGACGAGCCAGTTCGGCGATGCGCTGCGCCAAGGCACGCTCTACCCCCGCTGGCTGCCGGGCAGTTTCGAGGGCATGGGGGCCCCTGTGTTCTTCTTCTATCCGCCGCTTGCCTTCTGGCTGAGCGGCGGTCTCGACGCGCTGGGCCTATCCACCGAACAGGCCATCAACGGCGCGGCGTTCGTCGTGCTGCTGCTGTCCGGCCTTGCCATGCATCACTGGCTGAAAGAGCGCAGCCAGTGGCCGCTTGCGGGCGCGATCGCCTATATGGTTGCGCCTTATCATTTGCTGGATTTCGGTGTGCGCGGCGCGCTGGCCGAGTTTGCGTCCTTCATCTGGCTGCCGCTGATCGCGCTGGGGATCGCGCGCCTGCCCGAACGGCGTGGCGTGCTGCTGCTGGGGTGCAGCTTTGCCGGCATGATCCTGACGCATCTGCCGATGGCGACGCTGACCGGCCTGTTCCTCATCGCCCCCCTTGTCGTCTGGCGGATACGATCCGACCGGACGCTGCTGCTGCCCGCCATCGGTGCGGGCCTGCTGGGTGTGGCCCTGTCCGCTTTCTACCTGCTGCCTGCCGCGATGCTGCAAGCGCATATTTCCGTAAAGGCGCTGTGGGCGCCTTATTACAACCCGGTGAACTGGCATTTCTTCTGGCACCCGGACGACACGCTGGGCAATTTGCAGATGCTGGGCCTTGGACTGATCGCGCTGAGCCTGGCGGTTCCGGCGCGTAACATCTGGACGGTACTGACCATCGTGACGGCCGTGGCGGCAATCGGGATCGTGCCATTTCTCTGGCTCATCCCGCCGCTCGACAAGGTGCAATTCCCCTGGCGGCTGCTGGGCGTGACGGAGTTTGTCGCCATCACCGCGCTGTTCACGGCGAGGGTCCGGCTGAAGCCGCTTTATCTGGCCGCGGGGGCGGCGCTGCTGATCGTCCCTTATGCGTTGCTGGCCCAATATAGCCTGATCGCGATGCAGAAGCAGCCTGACAGGGCCGCGCTGGCCACGCTGCCCGATGCCGTCGAATATGTTCCGCCGACCTACAACTATTGGCCGATCATCGACCGGCGGCGCATGCTGGACCTGCGCCAGTACAGGGACCTGCCACGCGGCACAGCCATCACCGTGGACCGCCCCGGACCCGTAACGATGGGCCGGTGGGACTTCCCGGCCTTTGCCGTGGAACATGAGGGCAAGCGCATCCCCTCCGCCGGGCCGATCCTGCATTTTGAGGCCAGCGCGCCTGGCACCTATCGCATCGTGCGCGTCTGGCTGTGGCAGGAAGTCGTGGGCGGGATATTGAGCGTGCTGGCGGTGCTGGCCGCAGCAATGCTGGCTCGGACACGCCGCGCCCGCTAAATCCCCAGCGCGTCTGCCCGTTCGATGAGCGCGCGGGCGGCATCGACGTGCATCGCCTCGATCATGCTGCCTTCGAACCGTTCCGCTCCGCCGGTGGCGGCGGCGATCAGGCGGCGGGCGTCGGCAAGCGCCTGTGCATCGGGACCAAAGAGGCTGTTCGTAACGGCAATCTGGTTGGGGTGGATCAATGTCTTGCCATCAAAGCCGAACGCGCGGCCTTCGCGACATTCCGCCGCAAGCCCTTCCCCATCGTCCAGCCGGTTGTAGACGCCGTCGAACACCGCCTTGCCGCTGGCGCGCGCGGCCAGAACGACGGTCTGCAACGCCAGCATCAGGCCGATCCGCCCGGCATCGGCGGCGATGCCCATATCCTTGCGCAGATCGTTGACGCCGACGAACAGCGCCGCCGTGCCCGCCTGCGCCGCGATGGCCGATGCCGCAATCAGGCCGCGCGCGCTTTCGATCATCGCGATCACCGGCTTTTCGGTGACGCTGGTGACATCATGCACCTGCTGCGCGCTTTCGACCTTTGGCAGGATCACATAGTCCGCCGCGCTCTGCTTCGCCGCGACCATGTCCACCCCGTGCCACGGCGTACCTTCCATATTGATGCGGATGCCGGTCAGCTTGCCGGGATAATGGGCGGCGGCCGCGGCCGTGCGCGCATCGTCCTTCTGCGCATCGGGCACGGCATCCTCGAGATCGAGGATCACCATGTCGCAATCGAGGCCGCGCGCCTTTTCCACCGCGCGCGGATTGGACGCGGGCAGGAAGAGAAGCGAACGGGCATAGGCAAGCTGCATCACATCATCCTTCAAATGCCTTCCCCGGTTAACGCTTTATCGGCATAGTCCGCAGTAGGACAGGTGGGGAGGAAGAGATTTCATGGTCACGACATTCGCACTGGCAGCCGCGCTGCTCGTCTTCATCTATCTGGGGGCGAGTATCAAGATCGTCCGGCAGGGCTATCAATATACGATCGAGCGGTTCGGCCGCTTTACCGAGGTGGCGCGGCCCGGCCTCAATTTCTATCCCGCCTTTTTCTACAATGTCGGTCGGCGGATCAACATGATGGAGCAGGTGGTCGATATTCCGGGGCAGGAAATCATCACCAAGGACAATGCCATGGTGTCGGTCGACGGCGTGGTGTTCTTTCAGGTGCTGGACGCTGCCAAGGCCGCCTATGAAGTGTCCGAACTCTATGTCGCGATCATGCAGCTGGCCACCACCAACCTGCGGACGGTGATGGGGTCGATGGACCTGGACGAGACGCTGTCCAAGCGCGACGAGATCAACGCGCGGCTGCTGTCGGTTGTCGATCATGCGACCGGAAGCTGGGGGGTCAAGATCACCCGTGTCGAGCTGAAGGACATCCGCCCGCCCGCCGACATCGTGAACGCCATGGGCCGCCAGATGAAGGCGGAGCGCGAGAAGCGCGCCAACATTCTGGATGCCGAAGGGATGCGCGCATCCGAAATCCTGAAGGCCGAGGGTGAGAAGCAGAGCCAGATATTGCAGGCCGAAGGCCGCCGGGAAGCAGCCTTCCGCGATGCCGAAGCGCGCGAGCGCGAAGCCGAGGCGGAGGCCAAGGCAACGCAGATGGTGTCCGATGCGATATCGGCAGGCAATCCGCAGGCGCTCAATTACTTCATAGCGCAGAAATATGTGGAGGCGATCAGCGGCTTTGCGACGTCGCCCAATGCCAAGACGATCCTGTTCCCGGTCGAGGCGACACAGTTGATCGGCACGCTGGGCGGCATCGGCGAGCTGGCGCGCGAGACATTCGGTGGCGGCGGTGGTGCACCGACCGTGACCGATCCGACGCCATCCGCGCCGCGCCGGCGTGGTCCGTTCGAGCAGGCCCCGTTTAATCAGGCCCCGGGCAGTCAGGGGGGCGCATGATCGATCTTGCCGCACTCGACAGCCACTGGATGTGGCTGATCCTTGCCGTGCTGTTCGGCATCGGCGAGATCGTCATTCCCGGCGTGTTTCTGCTGTGGATCGCGATCGCTGCGGCGCTGACCGGCGGCATCGCGATGCTGACCGGGATCGCCATTCCAGCGCAGATCATCCTCTTTGCCGTGCTGTGCCTGATCGCGACCTATGCGGGCAAACGCTGGTATCGCGACCATCCCGTCGCATCGCAGGACCCCCTGCTGAACGACCGCGCCGCGCGGCTGGTGGGCGAGACCGTTACCGTGGTCGAGGCGATCCGTGGCGGGCAAGGACGCGTAAAGCTGGGCGACAGCGTATGGCCGTGCCGCGGACCGGACGCTGACGAAGGAACGGTGATGCGAGTCACAGGCGTCAACGGAAACGCGCTGTTCGTCGAGTCAGTATGACGAATGGCGCAATGCGCCTGTCCCTGGACGATCGCTAAGTTGCGGAAGTTGCGGCGTTGAAGCCCGCACAAAACCGCCGATCACATCATTCAGGCCGGTGCTGCACGGCACCGCAAGCCGACGTGATTTTGAACGATGGGTATGCGGAACGGCCATGCCAGTCATTTAACCCAAATGGTTACAAAATGCAAGCGCCACGTTATGGCGATTAGCCGAACAGGCCCTTGGCCAGACCGCCAAGATCGTTCATCGGATTGCCGTCGCCATCGCGGTCCAGCAGGCCGCCGAGCTTCCCCATGATCGCTTCGGGTCCGCCCGCCTGCCCCATCAGTTCCTGAAGCTTGTCAGCGGAAACGCCGTGTGCGGCGGCGGTTTCGGCCAGCGCGGCAATGCTGGTCTTGCCCGATCCGATATCGGCCGCGATCTGCTGCATCATCGGGCCGATCGACTCGGCGGGCAGGCCCAGCTTCGTCGCCAGCGCGTCGAGATCGCCCATATTGCCCAATATGCCGTCGAAAATGCCCATGATCGCGCCTCCGCTGCTTGAAGATGCAACTTAGCAGCTTTCGCTGATATCGCGAAGCGGGTGAAAGTTTTTTTGGTTCGCGCAGAGACGCGGAGGCGCAGAGAATTATATCCAGGCGGCAAATCTCCGCGCCTCCGCGGCTCCGCGCGAACTCCTAAAAAAGTGGGGCCGGGCGTACGTGCGCCCGGCCCTCCTCTCCTAGGCTTGTTACCTTGCAGCGGTCAGGCGGCGGTCAGCGCCGCTTCCCGCACGGAGGCATCGACATGGCTTTCGAACTGCGCGAAATTGTCCACGAACTGCTTGACCAGCTTCGCCGCCGTATCGTCATAGGCCGCGCCGTCCGCCCATGTCTGGCGCGGGTCGAGGATCTTGGAATCGACGCCGGGCACCGCCACCGGCACTTCGAAACCGAAATTGGGATCGGTGCGGAAGGCGACGGCATTCAGGCTGCCGTCGAGCGCGGCATTGAGCAGCGCGCGGGTGATGCGGATCGGCATGCGGCTGCCGACACCATGCTTGCCGCCGGTCCAGCCGGTGTTGACCAGCCAGCAGGTGACGCCGCCCTTTGCAATCCGTTCCTTCAGCAGATTGCCGTAGACCGAGGGGTGACGCGGCATGAACGGCGCACCAAAGCAGGTCGAGAAAGTCGCCGTCGGCTCCGTCACCCCGATTTCGGTGCCCGCGACGCGCGCGGTGTAGCCCGACAGGAAGTGATACATGGCCTGTTCGGGCGTCAGCCGCGCGATCGGCGGCAGAACGCCATAGGCATCCGCCGTCAGGAAGATGATGTTGCGCGGCACCGGGCCGAGATTGTCGGCACTGGCATTGGGAATGAAGTCGATCGGATAGGAGCCGCGGCTGTTTTCGGCGAGGCTGTTGTCGTCGAAATCCAGCGCGCGCGTCACCGGATCCATCACGACATTTTCCAGCACCGTGCCGAACCGCTTGGTGGTCGCGAAGATTTCCGGCTCCGCCTCCGGCGAGAGGTTGATCATTTTCGCGTAGCAGCCGCCTTCGAAATTGAACACGGCGGTATCCGACCAGCCATGTTCATCGTCACCGATCAGTGTGCGGCTGGCGTCGGCGGACAGCGTCGTCTTGCCGGTGCCGGAGAGGCCGAAGAAAACGGCGGTGTCGCCGTCCGGGCCGATATTCGCCGAACAGTGCATCGGCATCACGCCCTGCGCGGGCAACAGATAGTTGAGAATACCGAACACCGACTTCTTCATTTCCCCGGCATATTTCGTGCCGCCGATCAGGATCAGCCGCTCGGTGAAATTGACGGCGATCACCGTTTCGCCGCGGCTGCCATGGCGCGCGGGATCGGCGCGGAAGCTGGGCAGGTCGATGATCGTGTAATCCGGCGTGAAGCCCGCCAGCTCTTCGGCGGCGGGCCGGACAAGCAGGGTGCGGATGAACAGATTGTGCCAGGCAAGCTCGTTGATGACGCGCACATTGACGCGATATTCCGGCTGCGATCCGCCGAACAGGTCGGCGACGTAGAGCTTGTCCTTCTCTGCCAGCGCGGCGAAGAAATCGGCCTTCAAGGCAGCGAAATGATCCGGCGTCATCGGCACGTTGGTGTTGCCCCACCAGACGGTGTTTTCGGTTTCGGCGTCGCGGACGATGAACTTGTCCTTTGCGGAACGGCCGGTGTGCGCGCCCGTCTTGACCACCAGCGGACCGTCTTTCGCCAGATGCCCTTCGCCATTGGCAAGCGCCGCCTCCACCAGCGGCGCGGTGCCGAGGTTCCAATATATTGCGGCACGGGTAGAGATGCCCTGGTCAGCCAGGATGAATGAGGATGTCGCCTGCACGCGCTTGCTCCTAAATGTCATGTCCGGCCTGAAAGGCCGTATTGTGCGCGGCGCGGCGATCTTTTCGTCGCCGCTGTCCCGCAGTGCGAATCCGCATAAGCCTTTGCCAGATAGTCGTCAAATCGCGACACCGGCCTGGTCCATGACGGGACAGCACCGCCAACTGACCTTAACCGTGCCGCCGTTGCGATCGCTGTGCCGCTTGCGAGTTTCTTGCCCCCTGCCCCGCCATCGTCTAGGCCACCTGCGTGTTTACCCATCTGGACCGCATAAGATGAGCGCAACCATTGCGTTGGTCGATGACGACCGCAATATTTTGACGTCCGTTTCCATCGCGCTCCAGGCCGAAGGCTTTATCACGCGTCTCTATTCGGATTCGGAAGGCGCATTGAAGGCGCTGACCGAAAAGCCTGCGGACTTAGCGGTTTTCGATATCAAGATGCCGAAAATGGATGGCATCGAACTGCTGCGCCGGGTGCGCGAGAAAAGCGCGATGCCGGTCATCTTCCTGACCAGCAAGACCGACGAGCTGGACGAGGCGCTGGGCCTGGCGATGGGCGCGGACGACTATATCTCCAAACCCTTCTCGCAGCGGCTGCTGATCGCGCGGATCAAGGCGATCCTGCGTCGCGCGGAGTTCGCCCGGCCCGCGACCGACAGCAGTGAACCGGCCGCCGAACCGATCGTGCGTGGAAGGCTGGAGATGGACCCGGCGCGGCATCGGGTGAAATGGAAGGGACAGGACGTGACGCTGACCGTCACCGAGTTCCTGATCCTCGAAACGCTGGCCACGCGGCCCGGCGTCGTCAAGAGCCGCAACCAGTTGATGGACGCCGCCTATCAGGACGACGTCTATGTCGACGATCGAACGATCGACAGCCATATCAAGCGGCTGCGCCGCAAGTTTCGCGAGGCCGACCCCGATTTCAACGCAATCGACACGCTTTATGGCGCCGGATACCGATTCTCCGAGGAATGAGCACAGCGACATGGCGCTCCAGTGGTCGGGGCGGCTGTCGCTGACGCGCCGCATCCTTGCGGTGAACATCTTTGCGCTTGCGCTGCTGGCAGGCGGATTTTTCTATCTCGACAGCTATCGCACGCGCATCATCGACGCCCGCCTGGAACAGTCGCTGCGCGAGCTGCAACTGCTGGGCATCGCGATGGAAAGCACCTCGCCCGACCAGCATAACCGGCTGATCGCCGCCTTCGCGCGCAAGAACGACAGCCGCATCCGGGAATATCGGCCCGACGGCGAGAAGGTCGCCGACAGCTTCAGGCTGGCAACGCCGCGCTATCAACTGCGCGATCCCGCCAGCGAAGACTGGCAGCGGCATGTCGCACGCTTTCTCGACCGGGTGGTGGACCGTATCGTCTTTGCGCCGCCGACGCCCTATTTCGCCGAACCGCGCGCCGACCGGGCGCAGGCCTGGCCCGAACTGATGGCCGCGCGACAGACCGGCCAGGGACAGGTGATGAACCGCTTCGCGCCCGATCGCACCCCGATGCTGTCCGCCGCCTTGCCCATGCGCAATGGCACAATGCTACTGGCGACGCAGAATGCGCGGGACATCACGCGCGTGGTCCGCGCCGAACGGCTCCGGCTGGGGCTGGTGCTGGCCGTCGCGCTGATGGGATCGACCTTGCTGTCGCTGTTTCTGGCGCGGACCATCGTTCTGCCACTGCGGCGGCTGGCGCGGGCGGCGGTGCGGGTGCGTCTGGGCCGGGCACGCGAGGTGACGGTGCCGCGCCTGCCCGAACGACGCGACGAAATCGGCCTGCTGGCCCGTGCGCTGTCCGACATGAGCCACGCGCTGCGCCAGCGGATCGACGCGACGGATGCCTTCGCCGCCGATGTCAGCCACGAGTTGAAGAACCCGATCGCCTCCCTCCGCTCCGCGCTCGACGGGCTGGAGCGGATCGAACAGCCCGAACTGCGCCGCCAGTTGCTCAGCATCGCCAAGGACGACGTGCGGCGGCTCGATCGGCTGGTCACCGACATAGCCGAGGCGTCACGCATCGACGCGCAGCTTTCCCGCACCCGGTTCGAGCCGGTCGATCTGGGCAAGCTGATCGAGGAGCTGATCCTGGCGCGGGAAGCGCGCGGGGTGGAACGCGACGTGCGCATCGCCTTCGCCCGGCCGCGCAAGGACGTGGCGGTGGTGATGGGCGAGGAACAGCGGCTGGCGCGCGTGCTCGAAAACCTGCTCGACAACGCGATATCCTTCTCCCCGCCGGGCGGCCTCGTTCAGATCGTGGCGACGGTCGCCAACGAGGAAGTGCTGGTCAGCGTCGAGGATGAAGGCCCCGGCGTGCCCGCCGAGGAGCGCGAGACAGTGTTTCGCCGCTTTCACAGCGTCCGGCCCGAAGGCGAGCAATTCGGCAAGCACAGCGGGCTGGGCCTCGCCATCGCGCGCAGCATCGTGGAGGGGCATCAGGGCCGCATCCGCATCGGCGATCGCGACGATGCGCAGCAGGGTGCAAGTTTCATCGTCCATCTGCCGATGGCACAGGCCGCCGATCCCGGCATGGCGTCGGAATAGCGCAATCCTATGGTCGAGACGATCCATGCCACCTGCATTGTCATCGACGACCGGGGCATTTTGCTGACCGGACCGAGCGGCAGCGGCAAGTCCGACCTGGCCTTGCGGCTGATCCATGACGGCGCGATGCTGCTGAGCGACGATTACACACAGGTGCGGCGCGATGGCGACCAGTTGATCGCGCGTGCGCCCGAAACGATCGAGGGCCGCATGGAAGTGCGCGGCATCGGGATCGTCGAGATGCCGCATTGCCCCGCCGCGCCGGTGGCGCTGATCCTGGACCTTGCAACGCCGCCGGACCGGATGCCGGGGACGCTTGCGACACGCGCGATCGCGGGTATAGCCGTGCCCGTGCTGCCCTTCGCGCCGTTTGAAGCGAGCGCGCCACGCAAAGTCAGGCTTGCGCTTGCCGCCTTCGGACTGGCAACAGGGACGCATGACGCCGAACCCGCACCCTAAGAGCATCCTGCTCGTTTCCGGCCTGTCCGGCGCGGGCAAGACGACGGCGCTCAAGACGCTGGAGGACATGGGCTGGGAAGTGGTGGACAATCTGCCGCTGCTGCTGCTCGACCGGCTGCTCGACACGCCCCTGCCCGCCGGGCACGGCGCGGCGGACCGGCCGCTCGCCATCGGCATCGACGCGCGCACCCGCGGATTCGATGCCAACGCCATCGTCCAGCGGATCAAGGCACTGCGCGACAGCCATGGCCACGACATTGAAACCCTGTTCCTCGATTGCAGCGGTGCGGAGTTGGAACGCCGCTTTTCCGAGACGCGACGGCGGCACCCGCTGGCGCAGGACCGGCATGCCGCCGACGGCATCGCCCGCGAACGCGAAATGCTGGAGCCGTTGCACCGCTGGTCCACCAACGTCGTCGATACGACCACCTTCAACAGCAACAGCCTGCAACAGGATATCCGCAGCCGCTACAGCCTGGAGCGCCTGTCCGATCCGGTGCTGACCATCCTGTCCTTCGGCTTTTCCCGCGGGCTGCCGCGCAATGCCGATCTGGTGTTCGACATGCGGTTTCTGCGTAACCCGCATTGGGAGCCCGCCTTGCGCCCGCGCACCGGGCAGGATGCCGATGTGGCCGCCTATATCGCGCAGGACCCGGCCTATGAAAGCGCCGTCGGGCAGATCGAAACGCTGCTCAAGACACTGCTTCCGCGCTATGCCGAGGAAGGCAAGGCCTATGTTACCGTCGCCTTCGGTTGTACCGGGGGGAGACACCGGTCGGTGCATGTTGCCGAACGTGTCGCCGCAGCCTTGCGTCAGGCAGGATTTTCGCCCACGGTCTCGCACCGCAACATGGAATCGGCGCCCCAGGATGCCCTGGAGAAGCGCCGGGCCGCGGCGCCGGACACATAAAATGACGCTAAAGGGCTGCAAAACTCTATGATCGGACTGGTTCTGGTGACGCATGGCCGACTGGCGAGCGAGTTTGTCGTCGCGATGGAGCATGTGGTCGGTCCGCAGCAGGCGATCGAGACGATCTGCATCGGCCCCGATGACGACATGGAATTGCGCCGCGCCGACATCGCATCCGCCGTGGACAAGGTGAACGACGGCAGCGGTGTCATCCTGCTGACCGACCTGTTCGGCGGCACGCCTTCAAACCTCGCCATTTCGCTGCTGAAGGCAGGCGAGATCGAAGTGATCGCGGGCATCAACCTGCCCATGCTGATCCGCCTGGAAAGCGCGCGCAAGGCGATGGACGTGCGCGCCGCCGTAGCCGCCGCGCGCGAGGCGGGGCAGAAATATATCAGCGTCGCTTCCGAATTGCTGGGCAGCACATCATGAGCGCCGCGAGCCGCGAGGTTCTCATCACCAACCGGCGCGGCCTGCATGCGCGCGCCAGCGCCAAGTTCGTGACCATCGCCAGCAGCCTGCCCGCGCAGATCACCGTGGCCAAGGACGGATCGGAAGTAACCGGCACGTCGATCATGGGCCTCATGATGCTGGGCGCCGCGATGGGCGACAGCATCGTCATCAGCGCGGCCGGCGACGGCGCGGAGGAATCGCTGGGCAAGCTGGTCAGCCTGGTCGAGGACAAGTTCGGCGAGGAGTGAGCTACTCTTCGCCGTTCGCCCCGCGCTTGTCGAAGGGTTCGCCTGAGCGTAAGCGAAGGCATTAACGCCTCACTATGTTCGGCTGAGGGTTTTGACTGTGCTCAGCCCGAACGGATTTTCCCGGAGCGTCTTATTTGTCCCGTGAAATAACCGGATTTTCCAATCCGCTGGTGAAGCGGGTGCGATCCTTGCGGGAGAAGAAGTTCCGCAAGGCCGAGGGACTGTTTCTGGCCGAGGGGCTGCGCATCCTGACCGAGGCGCGCGATGCGGGCGTACTGCCCGAAATGCTGTTCCATGCCGGATCGGACCATCCGCTTGCCCGCGCGCTGATCGCGGCGATGGAGGCGGCAGGCGGCGACGTGATCGAGACGACGCCCGACATCCTGGCCAAGATCAGCGGCAAGGATAATCCGCAGGCCGTCGTCGGCGTGTATCGCGACCGGCTGACCCCGCTTGATACGATAGACCGGGCCAGCACCGACATTTGGATCGTCGCGCAGTCGCTGCGCGATCCCGGCAATCTGGGCACGATATTGCGCACCGGCGATGCGGTGGGCGCAGGCGGGTTGATCCTGATCGACGATTGCGTCGATCCCTTCTCCGTCGAGGCGGTGCGGGCGAGCATGGGCGCGCTGTTCACGCAGAAGATCGCGACCGCGCGCTGGGACGATTTCGTGGCGTGGCTGCGGAAAGGGCCGGGCCAACTGGTCGGCACCAGCCTCAACACCGACAAGGACTATCAGGAACCCGACTACCAAAGCCCGACATTCCTGCTGGTCGGCAACGAGGCGCAGGGGTTGCCGGAGAGCTATGAAGCACAATGCGACCTACTGGTGAAAATGCCGATGCTGGGCAAGGCCGACAGCCTGAATGTCGCGGTCGCGACGGCGGTGATGGCCTATGAAATACTGAACCAGAAGCGGCGGCGCGGATGAGCGGTCTTGCGGCCATGCGGGCCCACAAGCGGGTGCTGGGCGCGAGCCTGATCGGCACGGCCGTCGAGTTCTACGATTTCTATATCTATGCCACGGCGGCGAGCCTGGTCTTCGGATCGCTCTTCTTTCCCAAGACGTCGGAGTCGGCGCAGTTGATGGCGTCCTATGCCACATTCGCCCTCGCCTTTTTCGCGCGGCCGATGGGGGCAGCGGTGTTCGGCCATTATGGCGACCGGATCGGGCGCAAGGCGACTCTGGTATCCTCGCTGATGCTGATGGGGGGATCGACGCTGCTGATTGCGTTTCTGCCCACCTATCAGTCGATCGGCTGGGTCGCGCCGCTGCTTTTGTGCATCCTGCGTTTCGGCCAAGGGTTCGGCCTGGGCGGCGAATGGGGCGGCGCGGCATTGCTGGCGGTGGAAAATGCGCCGCCGGGCTGGCGCGCGCGCTTCGGCATGTTTCCGCAGCTTGGTGCACCCGTCGGCTTTCTGGCGGCAAACGGGATGTTCCTGATATTGGGCGCGGTGCTGAGCGAGGCGCAGTTCATGGCATGGGGATGGCGCCTGCCGTTCCTGGCCAGCGCGATCCTTGTCATCCTGGGTCTGTGGGTGCGCCTGACCCTGACCGAGACGCGCGAGTTCGCCGCCGCGCAGAAGGCTGCGCCGCCGCCGGCCCTGCCGATCGCGACGCTGCTGCGCGATCATCTGCGCAGCGCGATCGCGGGCACGTTCGCGGTCGTCGCCTGTTTCGCAATCTTCTACATCGCGACGGCCTTTGCGCTGGGATATGGCACGAAGACGCTCAACATTCCGCGCGAGACGTTCCTGGGGCTGCAACTGGGTGCGATCCTGTTCATGGCACTGGGCATCATTTTGTCGGGATATTGGGCGGACCGGCGCAGCCCCGGCTTCGTGCTGGTGGCGGGCTGCATCGGGACGATCCCGATGGGGCTGATCTTCGGCACCGCGATGGGCAGCGGCTCGCTGATCGCGATTTTCCTTATCCTGTCGCTGGCGCTGTTCCTGATGGGGTTCGTCTATGGGCCGCTGGGCGCGTTCCTGCCTGCGCTGTTCCCGACGCAGTTGCGCTATACCGGTGCGTCCTTCGGCTTCAATCTGGGCGGGATCATCGGCGGGGCGATGGCGCCGATCGTGGCGCAATATCTGGTCGATACACGCGGGATTGCGACCGTGGGGCTGTATATGTCGGCGGCGGCAGGGCTGAGTTTGCTGGGGCTGGCGGGGCGGCGGAAAGACACTGTTGCGGCATAGTTGCCAGCGGGCGACCGTGCGCTAAAATATCTTTTCGGATCAGGGGGACGATATGCGCAGGCATTTGACGACATGGGCATTTCTGGCGAGTGCGGCGCTGATCGCAGGCGCAATGCCTGCGGTGGCGCAAACGGGATTACGCGCGACCGAGGAACTGCGGCCCGCCGTGCCGCCTGTCCTCCCCCTGCGCGAGCAGGCGCGCATCCGCGATGGCTGGCTCAAGGAGCGGCTCGACACGATCGTGCCCGCGCTGATGCGCGAGCAGGGCATCGACATGTGGGTGCTGGTCGCGCGCGAATATATGGAGGATACGGTCGTCGCGACGATGCTGGATGCGCAATCGATGAGCGCGCGGCGGCGCACGATCCTGATGTTCTACGATCCTGGCGCGGGCAAGCCGGTCGAGCGGCTGACGGTCAGCCGCTATGGGCTGGCGGGCCTGTTTCCTTCAGCCTGGACACCCGAGACACAGCCCGACCAGTGGAAGCGGCTGGCCGAACTGATCGCGGCGCGTGACCCGAAGAAGATCGCGCTCAACATTTCGCCGCTGACGGCGTTCGGCGACGGGCTGACACATGGGCAATATCTGGATCTGACGGCCGCGCTGCCCCCTGCCCTGCGGACGCGGATCGTATCGGGCGAGGAACTGGCGGTCGGCTGGCTCGAAACCCGCATTCCGGCGGAGATGGCGCTCTATCCCCAGATCGTGCGGACGGCCCATGCGATCATGGCGGAGGGCATGTCGGACGCCGTCATCACGCCGGGCAAGACCACCGCCGATGACGTGATGTGGTGGTATCGCGAGCGTATCGCGGGGCTGAAACTCGACACCTGGTTCCAGCCTTCCGTCCATATATTCCGCAAGGGGGAAAAGAGCGATCTTGACGGCGATGTCGTGATCCAGCCGGGCGACATGCTGTGGACCGATTTCGGCATCACCTACATGGGCCTCAACACCGACACCCAGCATCTTGCCTATGTGCTGAAGCCCGGCGAGACCGACGCGCCCGCCGGGCTGCGCGCAGGGATGGCGGCGGCGAACCGGGTGATGGACATGCTGACGGCCAGCTTTCGCACCGGCCTGACCGGCAACCAGATGCTGGCGGCGGCACGCGAAAAGGCGCTGGCGGCGGGTCTGTCGCCCAATATCTATTCGCACCCCATCGGCTATCATGGCCATGCGGCGGGCAGCGCCATCGGCTTCTGGGACAACCAGATGCCCGGCCCGTCGGGCAACCATGCGCTGCGCCCGAACACCGCCTGGTCGATCGAACTGTCCAACACCGCAACTGTCCCGGAATGGGACAATCAAGCCGTGGTGTTCCGCCGCGAGGAAGATGCCTTTTTCGACGGAAAGACGGTGCAGTATATCGACGGACGGCAGACGGCATTCCACCTGATCGGCGGGCGATAATCAGCAGCGGGCGACGTCGCCATCCTGTTCGATCTCGCGCTCCTGAAGCACTTCCTCCAGATTGTGGAGCGGATGCGGGGGCGCGAAGCGCAGGATCGCAAAGCCGACGATGGCGGACAGGATCGACCCCATCAATATGCCGATCTTGGCCTCTTCCACCAGCAGCGGGGCGCCGGGAAAGGCAAGGCCGCCGATGAACAGGCTCATGGTAAAGCCGATGCCGCAGAGCATCGCGACGCCGTAGACCTGCAACCATGTGGCGCCGCGCGGGCGCGCGCCAAGGCCGAGTTTGACGGCAATGGCGACGCTGAGGAATATGCCGATCTGCTTGCCCAGGAACAGGCCGGCAGCGATGCCAATCGGCAAGGGCGCGAAAATCTCCGCCCAGCTCAACCCGCCGAGCGTCACGCCCGCATTGGCGAAGCCGAACAAGGGCACCACCAGATAGGCGCTGAGCGGGTGCAGCGCATGTTCGAGGATGTGGAGCGGGCTGTCGTCGGCATCCGGCGCGCCCGGCGTCCGGCGGATCGGCACCGTGAAGGCAGCCAGCACCCCGGCGATGGTGGCATGCACGCCCGACAGCAGCACCGCATACCAGAGCAGCGCAAAGCCGATCAGATAGACCGGCAGCGACCGGACGCCCATGCGGTTGAGGCTGAACATGACGCCCAGGATCACGGCCGCCGCGAGCAGCGCCATGACGTCCAGCCCCTGCGTATAGACGATCGCAATGATCGCGACCGCGCCCATATCGTCGACGATCGCGACGGTCATCAGGAACAGCTTGAGCGATGTCGGCGCGCGTTTGCCGAGCAAAGCCAGCACGCCGATCGCAAAGGCGATGTCGGTCGCCGCCGGGATCGCCCAGCCGTTGGTCGCAGCGGGATCGCCGCGAACGGCCGCGAGATAGACCATAGCGGGTATCAGCATGCCCGCGGCGGCGGCAATCATCGGCAGGCGGCGGGCGTTCCAGTTGGCAAGGCGTCCGTCCACGAACTCACGCTTGATCTCCAGCCCGACCAGCAGGAAGAACAGCGCCATCAGCCCGTCGTTGATCCACAAATGCACGGTCATCGCCCCGAGTTTCGGGGTAAGCACAGGCCCCGTCACCATGTGAACGAGGTGATGATAGCCTTCGGCCACTGCGGATGGGCCATTGGCCGCGATCATCGCCAGCGCCGCCGCGACCATCAGCAGAACGCCGCCGCCGGCTTCGCTCGACAGAAAATCGCGCAGGGCAGATCGGTTGCGCCGTTGCGCCATGGCGGGCCTCCCTTGCCAGTGTGTGCGTGCCACTGCCTCTAGCGGTCATGCGATGCCGGCGTCAAATCGATACGGACATGCTTGCAATCTCTTGCAAATCCTTACGATTGAGACACTATCACGGTTAATGCCAAAGGCCGAACGGGGGGACATTCCATCGACCTTGCCAATATTCTGGTGCTGCTGCTGTCCGGGTTGCAGCAGGAGGTGATGCTGTTCGCCGCGATCGGGCTGCTGCTGGGCGGTCTCGACGAACTGGCGGTCGATCTCATCTATCTGGGCCGGACGGCGTGGCGACGCGCCACCGTCTATCGCCGCAACAGCCCGATGACGACGCAGACTCTCCCTCTGCCCGCAACGCCCGGACGCATGGCGATCTTCGTTCCTGCGTGGCGCGAGGCGGGTGTGATCGGGCCGATGCTTTGGACCGCGCTACGGGCCTGGGGACATGGCGATTACCGGATTTTCGTGGGCGTCTATCCCAATGATCCCGAGACGATCGACGCCGTCGCCGGGCTGGCGGAAGGCGACCCGCGCATCGTGCTGGCGATCCACAACCGGGAGGGGCCGACGACCAAGGCCGATTGCCTGAACCTGCTGTGGCGGGCTATGCAGCGCGACGAACAGGCCGGCATTATGTAGCAAACGCACCAACAGGGGAATCCCCAAAAAGCGTGTCTATCGCTAATTTGCGAGCATGAAAATCGTAGTGCATGGCCTGATAGACAAGCGGGCAGAGACGGTCGGCAAGATCGAGGCGATGCAGGCGCAGCTTGCCCAGCTAATGGCCGATCTGGACAGCCTGGACCGCACAATCCGCATATTCGAGCCTGACATTGATCTGACGGACGGGCCGGTCAAACCAGTGCCGCCAGCCAATGCCGCGTTTCGTGGTGAAGTGCAGCGTTTCCTTCTCGACACCATACGCAAGTCAGACGTGGCGCTGACAACGCACGATCTTGCGCGCAGGGTCATGGAAGCGCGCGGGCTGAATACGTCCGACAAGGCGCTGCTAAAGCTGATTTCACAACGGACCGGGCATAGTCTCGCCAAGCTGCGCAGGAACGGGATGATCGTGGCGGAGAAGGCGGATGCGACGGGGCTGTTGCGGTGGTGGATGGTGAGGGCTGTCGGAATGGGGTCGGACAAAACCGACCCCATTCACAGCTAGGCTCTACAAGTCGCCTCCATCAAGGGCATGGCAGCGTAGTGTCCCTTGTCATTAAGAGAACGCTTGAGATAGACAACTTTGATGCGCCACGCAGTCCGCAAAACGATGCAAAACACACCGAAAATAGGATTAGCTGCGAATATTGAGATAAAATGACAGTCAATAACTCTGCCCATCTCGGGCATATCCCAAAGCGTTGGGCAGTCATCCTTCATTTCTTCATTTTCTCGAAAAATAGTGTGTTGAGGCACTATCAATGCGAGAATATACACTACCGTAAGAATTACAGCAGATCGCGCGGCAAAAGACGCCCCCCACATATGGTCAAGCACCAATTCTTCTCGTCGCGTTAGTGAGTTACCAGATTTGAGCGTCGCGATAGTTTCGCGAAGTTCATTACGATATGGCTTCACAATGTACGAGAAAATGGCTTGAGAACCGAACCATACGATGCCCACCATAAGGATCGATACCCAAGGATTCTCTCCAACAAAACGTTGAATCTCAATCACTTGGCGGTGTCCTTCTCCATTACTGTGTTGTTATATATTTTTATGTATTGACACAACATTTACAAGGGGGGTCGTTGCTGCCCCAAGAGCCACAAATCATAAAACAGACTCAAGAGATACCAGGTCAAGGCCGCGACCAAAAATCCATAGTCTGTTTCGTATAATTCGTTGCGCAAAGCAAGCACTAACCAGTAATCAGGCATGGCGGGTAAAGCGCCAAAAAAACCTAGATATTGCAGAAACGCTCTTTTGAATGATCTTACTAGCAATTCCCGCCTCCGCCCCTACAAACTTGCTGGAGCGAAGAAAAATCAAAGTCAACCCGCGCGCTGCCAATACCCCTTCCACTGGCGGCTAACCCGCGATCCCATAGCAGCCATGGCGACCATGCCAGCCTGCGCGCCGTTGTCAGTGCGGCGGTTATCTTCGCGCCATGACGCTTCGCCCGCATAAGCGTTGAGATACGGCCCTGCGATGTGGTGGTGCGTTCCGACTTCCATACGGCGCAGGCGCGAGAAGTAGCTTTCCGCCTGATTGGTGCAAGCGCCTTCGTCAGAGAACGCAACCGAGTGATTGATGCGGCGCGTATCCCAGCCAGCGTGAAGGGCATCCCAGCCTGTGCCTTCGTCGGCCATGATCGTGGTGAGAGTGCCAACATGATCGCGGACGAAAGGAACGGCATCGCCTTCGTTGCGCACGATGAAGGGAAGCGACTTGCCGCCACGTTCACGCATGATGACGACGCACTGGCGCTTGCCGGTCAGGTTCGCTTTCAGGCGGCGATCCTTGCGATCTTCCTTGCGGTTTTCCGGCTTGCTGTAACCGCCAAAGTAAGCGCCGTCGATTTCCACGATGCCGTCAAGTTGGCGACCGGCCATTTCGCGGCGCATGGCTTCGCGCAGCTTGTGCGTGAGAACGAACGCCGTCTTGTATTGGCAATCCAGGTCACGCGACAATTGCAGGGCGGCAATGCCCTTTGCGCCGTTCACGAAGATCACGATCGCGGCCAGCAGATCGGTGAAGGACATCTTGCGCGAGGCGAAGATCGTGCCGCTCGTCACCGAAAACTGGTGATGGCAGGCAACACACTTGAACTTGCGGCGCGTGGCAATGCCATAGACTTCCACACAGCCGCAACGCGGGCAAACCGCTTCCCCATCGTTCTCCGGCCAGCGCATGTCGCAGAACGTCTTGTAAGCCTTGTCCTCGCCCATCGTGAAAACAGCCTTGAGGCTGATCGAGCGGGCTTTGGAGGAGAGGAGAAAGTGTTGCATGTCATCGTATCCGGTGTTGTTACATCGAATATGATGATTACACATCTCATTGTCAATGAGAATTACATCGTTTATGATGATAATGTTCTTGAAAGGGATGACATGGCAACGGACACGGAATGGCAAGCCCGCGTAAAAGGGCTGTTGAAGTCGGAATTGAAACGCAAGAACGTGGGTTATCGCGAGCTGGCTGAACGACTCGCCGCGATGGGGGTTCATGAAAGCGAACGAAACATCGCCAACAAAATCAGTCGCGGAGGGTTCACGGCTGTGTTCCTTGTGCAGTGCTTAGAAGCGATTGGCTCCTCGTCTTTACGATTATCGGATGCCTAATTGTCGCTGCTTTTGGCTTAGAAAGCGCCCATTATCGCGAGGGTGGTAAACAATCCTCCGGCAAGCATAGCGATCGGATAGAGCAGGTCGAAACCAACAGGGCCGGGCTTCCTCTCGTTGCGGAATCCTTTGCTTCCAATCCAGAGCCCCAAAATACCGATGAACGCGAAAAGCGCGACTTGGCCGCGCAGGAAGCGTCTGCGGTCTGGGGCTTTTGGGTTGCCGTTTTTGCGATCGCCCAAGCCATCGCGACTTTCATAGGTTTGTATTACGTTAAGCGAACGCTCGACGCGACCTTGAGGGCTGTCGAAGACACCGGGGAAGCTACCCAGGCGATGAGGGAGGCCAACGAAATCGCGCGCAACGCTGCTGCCATGCAACTGCGGCCATACGTTTACTTCACCCCCCTGGACGACCCGCTTGAAGATGTCCGGTTTCTGCGACGCGATACCGAACTGCCTATTTCGATAAAAAATTTTGGCCAGACACCAGCCTTCGATGTCAAGTTGCGGTATGGGTGGGCGATTGTTGATCGCCCGATCGGAGACACCATTGTGGATTTCGATATTGAACCCGGAAGCTATGGAACGATAGCCCCCGGCGACCACAGAAGAGACTCGTTTAGCTTTCTTCACATGGATCTTGATAATCTCGGCAGGATGCACGCGGGATCGGTTATGGTCGTAAGGATGCGGATTGACTATTCGTGGGGGCAGGGGATGTCCGACCATCACGAGGTGTCCCACAGCCTCTTCCAGCCCAACGGGTACCCGCTCCAAGCATGCTTGCTTACCAAATGGGAGCGTGAGCGCAAGGAATAGCGCACTAATCACGCGCCGTCTCCGGGCTTGGTGCGTTTGCTACATAATGCCGGAACAGGCCTGCGGCGCGCCATTCAAGGCAATCGTGCTGCATGATGCGGAGGATGTCGTCCATCCCGATGCGCTGCGCCTGCTCGACCGGATGTGCGACCGCTTCGACCTCGTGCAATTGCCGGTTTTGCCGCTGCCAAGCCAGCAGTCACAATGGGTTGCGGGCCATTATTGTGATGAGTTTGCGGAAAGCCATACCAAGAACCTGATCGTGCGCGAGGCTATCGGTGCCGCGGTGCCTTCCGCCGGGGTGGGCTGCGCCTTTCGCCGCGATGCCCTCGCCCGGCTAGCAAGCGAGCAGAGCGGGCGTCCCTTCGATCCCCATTCGCTGACCGAGGATTACGAAATCGGCCTGCGCCTTGCCGAACGCGGATACAGCAGCGTGTTCGTGCGGATGATGGACGCGCAGGGCCAGCCGGTCTGCACGCGCGAACATTTCCCGGAGCGGCTGGAAGATGCGGTGCGGCAAAAGACGCGCTGGACGATCGGCATTTCGCTTGCCGGATGGGATCGGTTGGGCTGGCACGGCGGTTTCACCGAACGCTGGATGCGCCTGCGTGACCGGCGCGCGGCGCTGTCCGCGCTGGTGCTCGGCGCGGCCTATCTCGGCGGTCTCGTCTGGATGCTGCTCACGCTTGTCGGCTGGCTGGGCGGACCGGCGGCCTTGCCCCCGCACCCCTGGCTGCCACCGCTGCTGACCGTGACGGCCCTGCTGATGCTGTGGCGGATGCTGATGCGCGCCTGTTTCGTGACCTATGCCTATGGCTGGCGACAGGGGCTGTGGTCCCTGCCGCGCATCGCGATCGGCAATCTGATTGCGATGCTCGCCGCGCGGCGCGCGCTTTTCCGTTATGCCGCCATGCTGCGCGGCGCGCCGCTGCGGTGGGACAAGACGACCCATCGCTTTCCTGCCCATGTAATGGACGGCGCGCCATGACGGACGCGGCGACGCCCGGCCGCGGCAGACCGCTGCGCTTCTTGCTGCTTGTCCTGCTCTGCTGGGCAGGCGGCAGAGTCGCGATGACGCAGGATTGGGGCGCCGAAAGCCACCACCCGCCGACGCGGCTGTTTGCAGAGGCACAGCAGGCGGCGTCACCGGCCGTCGGGTTCAGCGTCAGCGTGGATCGGGCATCGGCTGTTGCGTCGCGCGCACCGCGCCCATCGACAGCCCTGTCAATGACCGTCCGGCCTCGTGCGCTCCGGCCGCCCTCAGCCGTGTCGACCGGCGGCGGGGCGATGCAAGCCGGTCCCCTGCTGGACTATATGCGTTTCAGCGTAGCATTCGCCAACCGCACGCCTGCCCCCGCAATCGTCGGCGGTCCGCAGCCGATCGCCGATATTCCCGGACGCGGCATGGCCATGCCCTTGCCCGGCACCGCCTTCACCCCGGCGGCCCCGCCGACCAACCGCCTGAACGCCAGCGCATGGCTGTTCTGGCGCGATGCGGGGGGCGGCGCGCTGGCGGCGGGCGCAGGGCAGCTTGGTGGCGCGCAGGCCGGTGTACGGATCGCCTATGCGCTGACGCCGGCACAGCCCGAGCGGCTGGCGCTCTATGCGCGGGCGACATCCGCCCTGCGACGGCCCCATGCGCATGAAGCCGCGCTGGGCCTGGCGTTTCAGCCGTCGGCGCGGGTGCCCCTGCGCCTGACGGTAGAACGGCGCGCCAACCTCGGCGATGGCGGGCGCAATGCCTTTGCCACCGGCGTGATCGGCGGCTTCGGCCCGGTTGCAGTGACGACCGATGCCACGGTCGAAGCCTATGGCCAGGCTGGGATTGTCGGCCTGGCCCGGCGCGACGCTTATGTCGACGGCAAGGTCAGCGTGATGCATGCCCTGCCCGGCATAGCGCCGGTCGCCGCCGGTTTCAGCCTGTCGGGCGGTGCCCAGCCGCAGGTCGCACGGCTCGACATCGGCCCGCAGCTTAGTGCGCGCCTGCGGCTGGGCGGCAATCCCGCGCGTATCAGTGCGGAGTGGCGCGAACGCATTGCGGGCAATGCGCGTCCCGGCTCGGGTCTCGCAGTTACGCTCGCGGCGGATTTTTAGAGGGTTTTTCGGCGCACAGGTGGTTTCCCGTCGCCTGAAATAGAGCTAGGCCGGACGCCCATGGACATTTACCTGCCGATCGCCAATCTGTCCGTCAACGCGCTGGTCATCATCGGCCTGGGCGGGATCGTGGGTGTGCTGTCCGGCATGTTCGGTGTCGGCGGCGGCTTCCTAACGACGCCGCTGCTGATCTTCTACGGCATTCCGCCGACCGTCGCCGCCGCATCCGCCGCGACGCAGGTGACAGGGGCCAGCGTGTCGGGTGTGTTCACGCATCTTTCGCGCAAGACCGTCGATATCCAGATGGGCTGGGTGATGGTGGTGGGCGGCATCATCGGCGCGCTGATCGGTGCCGGACTGTTCCGCCTGCTCCAGCAACTCGGGCAGATCGATACGGTGATCGCCGTGCTCTACGTGCTGATGCTGGGTTCCATCGGGTCACTGATGGCGCGCGAATCGATCCAGTCGCTGATCGCGATGCGGACCGGCGCACGCCCCCCGGCGCGCAAGCGGCGGCATCATCCGCTGGTCGCCGCCCTGCCGATGCGTTGGCGCTTCTACCGCTCGGGCCTCTATATCTCTCCGCTTGCGCCGCTGCTGCTGGGCGTGGCGACAGGCATATTGACGATGCTGCTGGGGGTAGGCGGCGGGTTTATCATGGTGCCTGCGATGCTCTATCTGCTCGGCATGACGACGCAGGTCGTCGTCGGCACATCGCTGTTCCAGATCTTGTTCGTGACCATGGCGACCACGATGGTCCACAGCCTGACGACCAAGGCGGTCGATCTTGTCCTTGCGCTGCTGCTGCTGATCGGCAGCGTGGTCGGCGCGCAGGTGGGCATGCGCATATCCATGGCCGCGCGCCCGGAATATCTGCGCATCATCCTGGCCTTCATCGTGTTGGTGATCGCCATCCGCATGGCGCTCGGCCTTGGCTGGCGGCCGGACGAAATCTATACGGTGCAACTGCAATGAGGTGGCTGGCGCGCCTCTGCATGCTGCTGCCGGTCGCGCTGCTGCTGGGCGCGGCGAAGGCACCGATGCTGGTGCCCGATGTCTCCCAGCGCGAAGTCGTCATCCAGTACAGCTTTACCGGCGCGGAACTGCTGCTGTTCGGCGCGATCGTCTATCCCGACGGACGACCGCCCGACGAGCAGGCCGACATCGTGGTGGTGCTGAAAGGCCCGGACCAGTCGATCACCATGCGCGAGAAGCAGAAAGTGGCGGGCGTCTGGGTCAACGCCGACAGTGCTCGCTTCCGCTCCGCCCCCAGCTTCTACGCGATGGCGTCATCCCGCCCGATCGACCGGATCGTCGATGATCGCACCGCCGCAATCTTCGAAATGGGCGTCGACAAGCTCCAGCTTTCGCCCGCCTCGCTCAACGACAATACAGAGATCGAGCGGTTTCAGGCAGGGCTGGTCGATGTGCGCCGCCGCAGCGGCCTGTTCGTCGAGCGTCCGGGCACGGTGGAGATTACCGATGGCGTTCTCTATCGCGCGCGCCTGCCGCTTTCGGCGCGTGTCATCGTGGGCGACTATACGGCGGAGACATTCTTGGTGCAGGATGGCCGCGTGGTCGCCGCGGCGGTGCGCGACATCGTGATCCGCAAGGCAGGCTTCGAACGCTTCATCGCGCAGGCGGCGGAAAACTGGTCGTTCCTTTATGGCCTTGTCGCGATCGCCATGGCGATCGGCATGGGCTGGGCCGCAGGGGCCATCGCCCGGCGGATCTAGAGTGATTTCGAGGGAAATGGAACATTTCACGGCTCGGAAATCACGGTAAAACAGATAATCAGACCTCCTTCGCGGGATCGCGCGATTTCGGCATGGCGATATCGAAATGCATGACATCCTCCCGCGCGCCCAGTTTCGTGTACAGCGCCACCGCCGGATCGTCGCCATAATCGGCCTGGACGTAAATGACCCAGGCATCACGCGCCGCCGCGATCTCGCCAAGCGCCGCGATGAGCGCCGTCGCGACGCCCCTTCGCCGCCACACATCGGCAACCGCAAGGTCGTAGATGTAGATTTCGCTGCGCGCCTGTTCGAACTTGTCCAGCACATAGGCGACCAGCCCGCCCACGACGGCTTCGTCCGACAGGGCGGCGAGAGCGATGACATGCGGCTTGGCAAGCCATGCCTGAAGATAGGTGTCCGGCGGAGGCGCGGACGCATAATTTTCCGCATCGTCGAACACGTCGCGAAACAGGGCGTTGAGCGCCCGCATCGTCGCAAGGTCGTCCGCTCCCAGCCTGCGGACCGTGTAATCGCTTCCCGACATCGCCCAGACATAGCCTTGGCTGCATCAACGACAAGAGGCCCGTGTAAGCCTATTTTTACCGGTTGCCGTTACGCCCGACGCTTCGGCCCATGTGGCCAGGCGGCGGATGCGGGGCAGTATGAACAGCATGACGGGTGCGACACAGTTCGATCAGGCGATGCAGGGGGGCGCCGCCGCGATGACGCGCAGCGAGGCGGCGGGACCATCGATGGGGCTGGTCTTCCAGATCGCGGGGTCCAGCTCCCAATTGCTGCTGGAAGCCGCCGTACTCGCCCATTACAGCCATGACAGCGACCCTTCGGTCGCGATGGCAGGGCAGGTCGGTAGCCAGATCAAGATGCGCGTCGGCAGCAGCTGGCTGGTCGCCAACGTCCGCACCATGGTGCTTGATCGCCATGACCCGACGAAGATCGTCGCGGATATCGACTTTCTGGGCGAAGGCGACGAGGAACGGCTGACCGGAAAAATCTATGGCTTCCGCCGCGGCGTGACGCGCTATCCGACGCCGGGCACCGAAGTCTATCCGGTATCCAGCGTCGAGATGAACCAGATTTACGCCGCAGACGAGCGTGCGAATGTCCAGATCGGCACCGTCTATCCGACGAAATCGACGCGCGCCGCGCTCTATGTCGATTCCATGCTGGGCAAGCATTTTGCGCTGCTCGGTTCCACCGGCACCGGCAAGTCGACCAGCGCCGCGCTTATCCTGCACCGCATCTGTGACCTCGCGCCGCAGGGGCACATCGTGATGATCGACCCGCACGGCGAATATAGCGCCGCGTTCAAGACGAACGGCGCGATCTTCGACGTCAACAATCTGGCCCTGCCCTACTGGTTGATGAACTTCGAGGAACATTGCGAAGTGTTCGTCACCTCCGAAGGGGCCGAACGCACGCTGGACTGCGACATCCTCGCCAAATGCCTGCTGGCCGCGCGGTCGAAGAACCGCCTTGCCGAAAGCACGGGGCGGCTGACCGTCGATTCGCCGATCCCCTATCTGCTGTCGGACCTGACCAACATCCTGCAGAACGAAATGGGCAAGCTGGACAAGGGCACCAATTCGCTGCCCTATATGCGGCTCAAAACCAAGATCGACGAGATCAAGACCGATCCGCGCTACAGCTTCATGTTTTCCGGCATGCTCGTTGCCGATACCATGCATGATTTCCTGGCCAAGGTGTTCCGCCTGCCGGCCAACGGCAAGCCGATATCGATCATCGACGTGTCCGCCATGCCTTCGGACATCACCTCGACCGTGGTGTCGGTGCTGGCGCGGCTGGTGTTCGATTATGCGATCTGGGCGCGCAACGAACCGCAGCGGCCGATCCTGCTCGTGTGCGAGGAAGCGCATCGCTACATTCCCAGCAGCAAGACCGGCGGCGGGCAGGCGGTGCGCAAGATACTGGAGCGGATTGCCAAGGAAGGGCGCAAATATGGCGTCTCGTTGGGCCTTATCACGCAGCGTCCGTCGGATCTGGCCGAAGGCGTCCTGTCGCAGTGCGGCACGATCATCGCCATGCGCCTCAACAACGATCGCGACCAGGCGTTCGTGAAGGCGGCTATGCCCGAAGGGGCGCGCGGCTTCCTCGATTCGATCCCCGCGCTGCGCAACCGCGAATGCATCATCTGCGGCGAAGGTGTCGCGGTGCCGATCCGGGTGGCGCTCGACAATCTGGAGCCGGAACGCCGTCCGGCCTCCAGCGATCCCAGCTTTACCGAGCAATGGCGCGATTGCGGCGGCGAGAACGAAATACTCGAACGCACCGTCAACCGCTGGCGCAATCAGGGGCGGTAAATACACGCCCACAAGCATCAACCTCTCCGTTCGGTTCGAGCCTGTCGAGAACCTTGACCCAAGACGCCTTCTCGACAAGCTCGAAGCGAACGGAGGAAGATAGTAGCGAACGGGAAGTGGCGTCACCCCGTCGGCGTCATGCGCCCGGTCGGCTCGCCGGTGACATTGGTCCCTTCCCGGCATTCCTCTTCATGCGGCGGCACCATCAGGGCCGTGCGACGCCAGCCGCCGTGCAGATAATAAGCCGCCGCCATCGCCAGCGCCACGACCGATCCCACGGGGAAGCTGAGCCAGATCGCGTCCGCGCCGATCAGGGGATAGGTGACCGCATAAAAACCGATCCGCACCGGATAGAGCGCGACCAGCAGGATCACGAGCGGCGCCATGACCACACCGTTCGACCGCATCGTGCCGAACAGCACCATCGTCAAACCGAAGAGCAGAAAGCTCCAGCTCGCCAGAAACTGCATGTGCCGGGCGAGGTCGATCGCCGCGCTGCCTGCCCCCAGGAACAGCGCCAGCACCGGCCGGTCGAACGCCAGCATCAGCAGGATGAGGCTGCCCGTCATGGCGACATTGAACGCCATGCCGCGCCAGGTGATGCCGTTCACCCGATCCCACCGGCCTGCGCCGATATTCTGCGCCGCCATTGCGCTGACCGCGGCGCCGATCGCCATCGCGGGCATCTGAAGATAGGTCCACAGTTGCTGCGCGGCGCCATAAGCCGCCGATGTCAGCAGCCCCTCGCGATTGACCAGGCTGACCATGACGAGACCCGCCGTCGAAATGACGATCATCTGAAGCCCCATGGGCAGGCCCTTGGCGACGATCACCCGCAGCTGCGCGGCACCGGGTATCAGATAGCCGAGTTCCGCGCCGCGCAGGCGCAAGGGCAAATCCTTCGCATAGACATAGAAGAGCATCGCGATCAGGCTGACATAGCCCGCCACCGCCGTTGCCGTCGCCGATCCGGCAATGCCCATCGCCGGGACAGGGCCATAGCCTAGGATGAACAGCGGATTGAGACCGGCATCCAATAGCACCGTCAGGATCATGAACCACAGCGGCGTGATCGAATCGCCCGATCCGCGCAGCCCCATCATCACCATCACGCTGATGAGCGAAGCGGGCATCGCCAGGAAAATGACGCGCAGATAAGTGAGCGCCAGCGCAAACGCCTCACCCGGCGTCGAAAGCGCGCGGAGAATGGCAGGCGCACCGAACCAGCCCGCCGTCGCGACGACCAGCGACAGGATGAAGCAAAAGCCGAGCGCGGACCCGAAGGCACAGCGCGCGGCATCGATATCCCGCCGCCCGAATGCCTGCCCGACCATCACCGTCGCTGCCATGCCGAACCCGAACACGGCGGAGAACAGCAGGAACATGATGATATTGGCATTCGCCGTCGCCGCCAGCGCGCCTTCACCCAGAAACCGGCCGACCCATACCGCGTTGATCGAACCGTTGAGCGATTGCAGGATGTTGGACGCCAGCGTCGGCAAGGCGAAGGCGAACAGCGTCGTGCTGATAGGCCCTGAGGTGAGATCGGGCCGCTTGCGGGCGGTCGGGGAGGCGAGCGTGGCCATGCTGCGTGCGATATCACTTCCCTGCGGCGGTGCAGTCAAATCCTTAATCCCGCGATTGTCGCGGCGTCCGGCACGTCAGGGATAGCTGACCGTCTTGGGGCGGCCCTGCGGACTGGGAATATACTCCGCATCGTCACCCGGAATCAGGGGAAAGCGCATCGCTTCCCAGTCCTCGCGCGCCTGCATCAGCCGGTCTTTGGTGGACGCGACGAAGTTCCACCAGACGTGGCGCGGCGTCGTGAAGGCTTCGCCGCCGCACAGCATCACGCGCCCGCCGTCGACGCTGTACAGGCTCGCGCGGGTTCCCGGTCGCAGCACGTACAGGGTCTGCGGACTCAGCGGCATGCCATCCAGTGCCGCATCGCCGCCGGAGACATAGAGCGCCCGCTCATCCGCATCCGGTTCGATCGGAATGGCGCCGCCGGGGCGCAGCATGATGTCGGCATAGATCGTCTGCGCGTAAGTGGTGACCGGCGCGCGCTGACCCCACTGCGACCCCATGATGATCCGCGCCCGCGCGCCGCCGTAGTCCAGCACCGGCAGCGCATCCTCTGCCACATGCTCGAACGCAGGGTCCATTTCCTCGCGGGCGTCGGGCAATGCCAGCCAGGTCTGGATCGCCGAAAGTTTCGACGCACGATCACGCTCATCCTGCGGCGAGCGTTCTGAATGGACGATGCCCTTGCCCGCCGTCATCAGATTGACTGCGCCCGGCTCGATAATCTGCTCCGTCCCCAGCGAATCGCGGTGCAGGAACGCGCCTTCATACATATAGGTGACGGTGGCGAGGTTGATGTGCGGATGCGGCCGCACGTCGATCCCCTCGCCCGGCCCGAACTTCGCCGGTCCCGCCTGATCGAAGAAGATGAACGGCCCGACCATCGTACGGTCGGGCGCGGGCAGGCTGCGATACACTTTGAAATCGCCGAGATTGTGGGTGGTCGGCGTGATCGTCTGGATGATGAGGTCCTGGTTCATAGAAACTCCTGAAAACCGTTCGCCCTGAGCGAGGTCGAAGGGTTACACTGAACACAGTGAAGTGCCTTCCCGTGCGTTCAGGCGAGGGCTTCGACAAGCTCAGCCCGAACGGAGAATGGGTTATTCCCCCGGCGCTTTCGCCTTGATCGCCAGCGCGTGGATTTTCTCGCGCAGCAGCTCCGCCAGCGCGCCGTTCACCAGCCTTTGCCGGGCGACACGGCTTTGCCCCACGAAGGCATCCGCCACGATTTCCACCGTAAAATGGCTCTCGCCCGTGCCGTCGTCGCCCATATGGCCGCGGTGGCTGGCACTGTCGTTGATGACGGCAAGCCGTTGCGGGTTCAGGGCAGCGCGCAGGCGTGCCTCGATTTCCTGGCCTACTGGCCCTTTCGATTCTCCGGTCATGCGCCCTATATAAGGCCATCCGCCGCAATTGCATCTGGACTGATCTTGGCTTCCGAACCCTTTTCCACCCGCCGCCACAACCGCTTTCACGGCCGGGTCGAAGGTGCGGATCGCCCGTGCGCGATGGACGGCTGCACCGAACCGGGCGAGTTTCGCGCGCCGCCGCTGGAAGGATCGGACGGCGCGCACGAAGGGCCGCGCTGGCGCTGGC
Organism: Sphingobium algorifonticola; assembly: GCF_004005485.1. GTDB lineage: Bacteria > Pseudomonadota > Alphaproteobacteria > Sphingomonadales > Sphingomonadaceae > Sphingobium > Sphingobium algorifonticola. Next base: position 662,016 of record NZ_RZUL01000002.1, on the reverse strand, counting down.
TGTGCCTCGACCATGTGCGCGCCTTCAATCAGGGCTATAATTTCTTCAGCGGCATGTCGCCCGACGAGATCGAGGCGGCACAGCGCCCCTTTGCCGGATGGGAGCGCGAGACCCGCGCCTTTTCCACCAACGGCACCACCCCGCCGCCGAAGTGGCAGGACTTTACCGATCCGATCGACGCGATCGGCGCGAAGTTCCGGGAACGGATGCAGGAAGCGAAAGCCCGCGTCGATGGCAAACCGCTGTCGGGCGAGGACCGGCAGGCGCTCAAGGTTCTGGGGCTGGCGGCCGACGCGGACCGAAAGGCGCTGCGCCAGCGTTATACGCAACTCGCGCGCCGCTATCACCCTGATCATAATGGCGGGGACCGCAGCCACGAGAAAGCGTTGCAGGCAGTGATTTCCGCCTATACGCATCTGCGAAAGGCTCCGGCATTTGCCTGAGTCCTGATTTTTGCGTCACCTCCGGCGCACTCCATCCGACCGAACAGGCCCAATATGACCGACATTCCCAATACTCAGCCCGACAACCGCAGCGAGACGATCCTGGAGCGGCCCGACCGTGAAGTCAGCGCACGGGACGTATTCGGAGTGGACGTGGACATGATGGTCCCCGCCTTTTCGGAAGCCGACGAGCGGGTGCCCGATGCCGACCCGGCCTATGTGTTCGACCCGGACACGACGCTCGCGATCCTGGCGGGCTTCGCGCACAACCGCCGCGTGATGGTGCAGGGCTACCACGGCACCGGCAAGTCGACGCACATCGAACAGGTGGCGGCGCGGCTCAACTGGCCGTGCATCCGGATCAACCTGGATGCGCATATCAGCCGCATCGATCTGGTCGGGCGCGACGCGATCGTCCTGAAGGACGGGCAGCAGGTGACCGAGTTCAAGGAAGGGCTGCTCCCCTGGGCGCTGCAACGCCCCGTCGCGCTGGTGTTCGACGAATATGACGCCGGTCGGCCGGACGTGATGTTCGTCATTCAGCGCGTATTGGAAACTGACGGCAAGATGACCCTGCTCGACCAGAACCGGGTGATCCGCCCCTCCCCCTGGTTCCGCCTGTTCGCGACGTCAAACACGGTCGGGCTGGGCGACACCACCGGCCTGTACCATGGTACGCAGCAGATCAACCAGGGCCAGATGGACCGCTGGAACATCGTCGTGACGCTCAACTACCTCCCCGCCGCGACCGAGGCGCAGATCGTCCTCGCCAAGTCTGGCGAATACGATCACGAAGGCGGCCGCAAGGAAGTCGAGAACATGATCAAGGTCGCGGAACTGACGCGGCAGGGCTTTGTCAATGGCGACATCTCCACCGTCATGTCGCCGCGCACGGTCATAAGCTGGGCACAGAACGCGCTGATCTTCAAGAATGTCGGCTTCGCGTTCCGCCTGTCCTTCCTCAACAAATGCGACGAGGCGGAACGATCGCTGGTCGCCGAATATTATCAGCGCGTGTTCGGCAAGGATCTGCCGGAGAGCGTGGTGGGGAAGGCAGGCTGAGGCCATGATCGTCGTAGAGCGGATCGCGCCGGACGGCAGCGCGCACCGGATCAGCATCGGCGCGCATGATCTGGTGACCGACATGACGCCGCCCGATGGCGACGCCGGACCGGACCCGCATGATCTCTACGACGCCGCGATCGGCGCGTGCAAGGCGTTGACGATGCTCTGGTATGCGCAGCGCAATGCCATTCCGCTCGACGACATCCATGTCGGCGTCAGCCGGGATGCCAGCCGGGAGCGTGAAGGCCTCTATCGCCTCACCACACGTATCGCCATCGGGGGCGACCTGACCGATGCGCAGCGTGAAAAGCTGCGCGACGTTGCCGCAAAATGCCCGGTTCACAGGCTGATGACGCAGGTGACGACCGAAATCGACACGCTGCTTGTCGATGCCACTGGCGAACATCGCGAATCATGACCGAACGCTCCCCTCTCGATGCGTTCAAATCCGTGCTGTCCGGCGCGGCGCGGGCGATGGCGCGCGATGCGGACGTGGAAGTCAGTTTTACATCGGATGCGCCGCATGTCGTGGGCAAGCAGGTGCGCGTACCCGCTCCGGCGCGCAATCTGCCGGCTGATCAGGTGGCGCTGGCACGGGGTTTCGCCGATGGCAATGCGCTGCGGATGCGGCATCACGACGTCAAGGTCCATGCCGCGTCCGCCCCGGCGGAAGCTGTCGCCCGCAGCGTCTATGACGCTGTCGAGCAGGCGCGGATCGAGGCGATCGGATCGCGGCGGATGGAAGGGGTGCGCGCCAATCTGAACGAGGCGCTGACGATGCGCCTGAAGGCCGATCCCATTTCCCGCGCGAAGGGCCGCGACGAAGTGCCGCTCAGCACGGCCGTCGCGCTGATGGTGCGCGAGCGGCTAACCGGGCAGGCGGCACCGCGCAGCGCGAACGCCGGTCTCGATTTCGTGCGCGAATGGATCGAGGACAAGGCCGGGTCCGATCTCGATGCGCTGGGGCTTGCGCTCGACGATCAGCGCGCGTTTCAGAAGCTGACCACATCGCTGCTGGAACATCTCAACCTCATCGAAACCGACGCCCCGCCCGACGCCAGCGACGACGACGCGCAGGAGGACGGCGAGGACGAAGAAAATCAGGAGGACGAAGGCGACGAGGGCGAGGACCAGTCCGGCGACAGCGACGCGCAGGTAGAGGCGCGATCCCAGGAAAAGGGCGGCGAAAGCGAGGACGGCGACCCCGATTACAGCGACGAGTTCGACAGCGACAGCGAAAGCGGCGCGGATGACATGGGCGAGGAAGGCATGATGCCCGTTCGCCCCAATCGTCCGATGGCGGACCTGCCGCCGGGTTTCGATTACAAGGCCTATACCAGTCGCCATGACGAGACGATCGGCGCGGAGGATCTGTGCGACGAAGATGAGCTGATCCGCCTGCGCGGCTTCCTCGACCAGCAGCTCACATCCTTGCAGGGGGCCGTCACCAAACTTGCCAACCGCCTGCAACGCCGCCTGATGGCGCAACAGTCGCGCTCCTGGGATTTCGACCAGGAGGAGGGCATGCTGGACGCCGCGCGCCTGGCCCGTATCGTCATCGATCCCACCCGGTCACTCAGCTACAAGATCGAGCGCGATACCGAGTTTCGCGACACCGTCGTCACCCTGCTGATCGACAACAGTGGCTCCATGCGCGGCCGCCCGATCAGCATCGCGGCGATCAGCGCGGATATCATGGCCCGCACGCTCGAACGCTGCGGCGTGAAGACCGAGATTTTGGGCTTCACCACGCGCGCGTGGAAAGGCGGGCTGAGCCGCGAGGACTGGCTCGCCGCCGGACGCCCGCCGCTTCCCGGCCGCCTCAACGACTTGCGCCACATCATCTACAAGCGTGCCGACGATCCATGGCGGCGCGCGCGCAAGAACCTGGGCCTCATGATGCGCGAGGGGCTGCTGAAGGAGAATATCGACGGCGAGGCGCTGCTGTGGGCGCATAGCCGCCTGATCGCACGGCATGAGGAACGCCGCATCCTGATGGTGATATCGGACGGTGCGCCGGTCGACGATTCGACGCTCTCGGTAAACAGCGGCACCTATCTGGAGCGGCATTTGCGGCAGGTGATCGACTGGATCGAAAACCGATCCCCCGTGCAACTCGTCGCTATCGGCATCGGCCATGACGTGACGCGATACTACAAGCGCGCGGTGACGATCATGGACGCGGAACAGCTTGGCGGCACGATGGTGGAACAGCTTGCGGGGCTGTTCGATGAGGATTGAGTACGATCTCATCAACCCATTCCCGTTCGGGCTGAGCTTGTCGAAGCCTTTGCCTGAGCTTGTCGAAGGCAGCAACCTCGCTGCGTTCGGCATGGCCCTTCGACAGGCTCAGGGCGAACGGATATTCCGGGCGGCACCAGGACCATGAGCGTCGCCTTCCGCCGCGAGAGCGACGATGAGCACCTCGAACCGAAGTTCGAGCTGCCCATTCCGCATGGTCCCAATCTGGTGACGCCGCGTGGCCTTGCGCAGATCGAAGCGAAAGTGATCGAGATCGAGGCCGCTCTCGCCCACGCCACCGATGGAGAGGCGCGCAAGAAAATCCTGCGCGACGCCCGCTACTGGCGAACGCGGCAGGCGACGGCGCAACTCGCGCCGATGCCGCCGCAGGATGCCGTCGCCTTCGGCTCTCGCGTCCGCTTCCGCCTGAACGGGCAGGAACGCACGCTTGATATCGTGGGCGACGATGAAGCCGATCCGGCGGCAGGCCGCATCGCCTGGTCCGCCCCCCTCGCCCGCGCGATGATGGAAGCGGAAGTCGGCGAGCGCCTGGATTTCGGCGGCACGGCGGAGGCGATCGAAGTGCTTGAGGTGGGGATCGCGGACTCGATGCTCGATTAAAATCACGCAACGATTTGCGATGATGATTTATTGCGCAGGCATTGTACCGGGTCGGAGAAAGCCGAACATATGGGCGACATAATCCGCTTTGCCTAAATCGACTCCGTTGTTACGCAAAATTGCGTAGGCGATCATCACATGAAAATAGAATTGGGGTATTGCCCAGTCACGGACATATTGTTCCGCCGCAAGATCGAATATCATGCCGTTGGGAAGAGCATGGGCGATTGGTGTTTGAGGGTCCAGATCGATAGCTTGCGCGGCAAGCGATTCCACGAGAGCAACGGTTTCATCGATTCTCGCCAGCGCATCCGCGATGGAGCCGGGATGTTCGGCGGCATTGCGCCCTTCATTCAGCAGAATATCGACGGTGGGCGGAAAATCCTCTGCGCGCGCTCTGAACACGCCCTCCAGCGCCTGTACGCAGGCAAAACGGATTTGTGTCGAAAGGGGAAACATGTCGGGCGCGAGGCGCGCGGTAAGCAGGGCTTGCGCCGCATCGGCCGACAGTCGTTCCTGCGCCTTGCCAAGCCAGGCTGACAGCGCCTTGAGCATCTGAACATAGGTCGGGATAAGAATATCGCTGAGAGTCACGAAAATCACCTTTTCATTGCACCATGCACAAAGCGTACAGCGCCGATGGCGCAATAGGCGCGGTCCGATCTTGGCGCCATGTCTTCCAGCGGCATAGCGTCAAATGAACCATTGGTTGTGCCGGTTCCAAAAGGTTGACCTCCCGCCCCAACGCCATCATGGCTTCGGACCATGACTGAAACTTCCGCCACCCGTGGCCAAACCACCGCCCCGCTGCGCCTGTTCAACAGCCTGACCCGCTCGATCGAGACCTTCGAACCGATCACGCCGGGCATCGCGCGCGTCTATAGCTGCGGTCCGACGGTCTATAATTATGCCCATCTCGGCAATCTGCGCGCCTATGTGTTTACCGACACGTTGCGGCGGGCGTTGCTGTGGAAGGGCATGCAAGTCCGCCACGTCATCAACATCACCGACGTCGGCCATCTGACCAGCGACGCGGACGCGGGCGACGACAAGATGGAGGCCGCCGCGCGATCGCAGGCGAAGAGCATATGGGACATCGCAGCGCATTATACGCAGGCGTTCAAGGACAATATCGCTGTGCTCAACATCCTGCCCCCCTCGCAATGGACCGTCGCGACCGATTATGTGCCGCAGATGATCGCCTTTGCGGAAAAGATCGCGGACAAGCATTGCTACGAACTGCCGACCGGCCTCTATTTCGACTCGGCCTCCGTGCCCGATTACGGCGCGCTCGCCGGGGGCCGCGACGATGCGGCCAATGCGCGGATCGATCCGGTGGAGGGCAAGCGCCACCCGTCCGACTTCGCGATCTGGCGCAGGTCACCGCCGGGCGAGCAGCGGCAGATGGAATGGGACAGTCCATGGGGCAAGGGCGCGCCCGGCTGGCACCTCGAATGCTCGGTGATGAGCCACGATACGCTGGGGCATCCGTTCGACATCCACACCGGCGGCATCGACCATCGCGAAATTCATCATCCCAATGAAATTGCCCAAAACCAGGCCTTTCATGCCTGCTGCGGTGGGGATGGCGGCGTGGATGCGGCGACGGCGGGGTTCACCGGCGCGCGCTGGTGGATGCACAATAATTTCCTGGTCGATCGGGCGGGGAAGATGTCCAAGAGCAAGGGCGGCTTTACGACGCTCTTCTCGCTGATCGACCGCGGCGTGCATCCCCTCGCCTATCGCCTGCTGTGCCTCAGCGCGCATTACAGGAGCGAGCTGGAGTTCAGCGGGGAGACGCTGGGCGCGGCGCTGACGCGGCTTAAACGGCTGGTGATGGCGGTGGAGAAGATCGTTCCCGATGTAGCCGCCCACAACAGCCCTGTATCAGACCCTGCCAATAGCCTGATCGCGCGTTTCGATGCCGCAATCAGTGATGATCTGAATACCCCGCTTGCCCTCACCGTTCTGGAAGAAGCCTTAGCGCAGAAGGGGCTTGGCCCTGATCTGAAACGCAACTTGATCGGTGATATGGATCAGGTACTGGGCCTCAACCTTCTCACACTCACCCGCACCGACCTGCGCATCCGCCCAAAGGATGCGACGATCGCCGAAGCGGAGATCGAAGCGCAGCTTGGCGCGCGCAAGGCGGCCCGCGCAGTCAAGGACTTCGTCACTTCGGACACGATCCGCGATGCCCTGGCTGCGCGGGGTGTCGAGGTGATGGACGGCGATCCGTTGGGTTGGGAATGGAAGATCGACCTGGGCTGAGGGTATTCAAGGAAACCTAGAAAGCCGTTCGCCGTGAGCGAAGTCGAAGCCTGTCCTGAGCGTCTGCTGCAGGCAGGCAGTCGAATGGGGTTCGCCTGAGCATCGCGAAGGCACGTGGCGATTATCCCGTTCGAGCATGTATGCCTTGTTCCCCTGGGAAAGGAGGGGTCCAGGGCCTCAAATGCTATTCCGTGCGGCCCTGGACCCCCGCGTGCGCGGGGGAACGGAACCTTGCTTGTTGAAAAGCTCTGGCTGCAAAGCCACTTCACGACGTGCAGTGGAGGGCTTCGACAGGCTCAGCCCGAACGGTAAAAATAGCCAGACTGCATCACAGCCACCCCATCCGATCACACTGACCGAAGCAATCCCGTTTCGCGCAAGCCAGCGTTGACGTAACAAAAGAAAGCGGATGGCGGCGCGGGCTTGCCTTCACGGGACGTCGCGCGCATAGGAGCCATCCTGATTTTCGGATGGATTGAGACAGAAGGATGACGGTGGTGGCGAAGTGGACGCCTGACAGCTGGCGGACCCAGGAAGCGCGGCAGATGCCGACCTATCGCGATGCGGCGGCGCTGGCCGCGGCAGAGGCGCAGCTTGGCACTTATCCGCCGCTGGTATTCGCAGGCGAGGCGCGCAGCCTGAAGGCGGAGCTGGCCAAGGCGACCCAAGGCGACGCGTTCCTGCTGCAAGGGGGCGATTGCGCCGAGAGTTTCGCCGAGTTCCACCCGAACAACATCCGCGACACCTTCCGCGTGCTGCTTCAGATGGCCGTCGTGATGACCTTCGCGTCCAAGCTGCCGATCGTGAAGGTCGGGCGCATGGCGGGGCAATTCGCCAAGCCGCGCTCATCGGACACCGAAGTCATAGGCGGCGTCGAATTGCCAAGCTATCGCGGCGACAATGTGAACGATATTGCGTTCACCGCGGAAGGCCGTGAGCCGGACCCGGCGCGGATGGTGCGCGCCTACAACCAGTCGGCGGCGACGCTCAATCTGCTGCGCGCTTTCTCCACCGGCGGCTATGCCAGCCTGGACCGGGTGCATGGCTGGATGCTGGATTTCATGGGCCGCAGCCCCTGGGCCAAGAAGTTCAGCGAAATGGCCGATCGCATCGGCGAGGCGCTGGACTTCATGAAAGCCTGTGGCCTTTCGCCCGACACCGTGCCGCAGCTTGGCGGCACCAGCTTCTACACCAGCCACGAGGCGCTGTTGCTCCCCTATGAGCAGGCGCTCACCCGGCAGGATTCGTTGACGGGCGATTGGTACGACACCAGCGCCCACATGCTGTGGATCGGGGACCGCACCCGGTTCGAGGGGTCGGCGCATGTCGAATATCTGCGCGGCATCGGCAATCCGATCGGTATGAAGTGCGGGCCGAGCCTGGAGCCGGACGTGCTGCTGCGGCTGCTCGACACGCTCAATCCGGCGCGCGAGGCGGGGCGGATCACGCTCATCACCCGCTATGGCCATGACAAGATCGAGGCGGGCCTGCCGAAGCTGGTGCGCGCGGTGCTGCGCGAGGGGCATCCGGTGCTGTGGTCGTGCGACCCGATGCACGGCAATGTCGTGAAAGCGCCCAACGGCTACAAGACGCGACCGTTCGAGCGTATCCTTGCCGAAGTGCGCGGCTTTTTCGCGGTGCATCGCGCCGAAGGCAGCTTTGGCGGCGGCATTCACGCCGAGATGACCGGGCAGAATGTCACCGAATGTACCGGGGGCGCGATTGCGATCACCGACGAGGGACTGGCGGACCGCTATCACACGCATTGCGATCCGCGTCTCAACGCGGCGCAAAGCCTCGAACTGGCGTTCCTTCTCGCCGAAATGCTTAACGATGAGCTGGCGGAGCGACGCAAAGCAGCGGCCTGACGCACCCGATTCGCTATGGTTAACGCGCGATTCGCCCTCTGATTCGGGCAGACGTTCAACGGATGGCCGTGCACCATCCGACCGTGCGGTGCAGCGATAGATTGGCGCGCCTAGGCACAGGACCACGACCGGCGCAAAAACTAGAAAAGCCCCGGAATCGGGGCTTTTCCTCGGTCCATCAAAGGATAAGTTTTGGCGTCAGGCCCAGTAGCCGCCACCGAAAAGCCAGTCCCAAAAGCCACGAGCGGGCTGCTGGGGGCGGCGATCAGGCGCTTTGTTCTTGCTCATATTGATCCCCATAAAAAAGACGCAGCACAGGGCCGCGCCTTCGGAACCAATATAGTAAATGCCTATCCCTTACAACTCATTAACCATTTGCAACGATCCGCGCCGGGGCCGGGATCATGGTGAGGATCGTTTCCCAGTCAGTGGGCCTGCAGATGTGATAGCCCTGGCCGATCTCGCATCCCATCTGGTCGAGTAGGTAGAGCGTTTCGGCGGTTTCGATGCCTTCCGCCACCACGATCATCCCCAGTGCATGCGCCAGTTCGATGGTTGATTGCACCACCGCCTGATCTTCCGCACTGCTTTGCAGCGCCATCGAAAACTGCTTGTCGATCTTGAGCTCGGTTGCCGGAATGCTGCGGAGATATTCGAGCGTGGACATGCCCGTGCCATAATCGTCGATCGACAGGCGCACGCCCATGTCCCGCAATTCCTCCAGCAGGGCGATGGCGACACGGCCTTCCGCCATGGCCGCGGTTTCGGTGACTTCCAGAATGAGATTGGCCGCAGGGAAGGCGTTCGCAGCGAGCGCCTGCCGCACCATGTCGATGATGTTGCGCGAGGCAAGGAGGGCCGAGGAAATGTTGACTGAAATGCAGAAATCCGGGTCCTGCCGCATCGCTTCGGCCCCGACCCGCGCGGCATCGTTGAGCACGAAGGCGGTCAGTTTTTCGATGCGGCCGTGGCGCTCGGCAACCTGAATGAACTCGTCGGGACCGATCGGCCCGCGCGTCGCATGCGTCCACCGCGCTAATGCCTCGGCACCGATGATCCTGCGCGACGCCAGCTCCATTTTCGGCTGATAGGCGACCCACAGATGGCCGTTGTCGATTGCCTGATCCAGTTCGCCAAGGAGCGACAGCGCCCATTGCTGTGCGCCGTTGGCAGCAGGATCGTGGATTTTCCAGCAGGTGCCCTGATCGGCCGCCGCCTTCGCCGCCGCCAGCGCGCTGGCGAGCCGATGGGACAGCGGCCGATCGACTTCCTGATCGACGCCGAACGCGATGTCGACGGTAAAGCTCTTGTCCTGCACCGCGATGCTGTTGCGGAAAATAAGTTGCAGCGCCTTGAACTGATCGACTGCCCCGGCCAGTTGCTCGCCAGGCATCAGCCAGAAGAAGTTGCCGTCATCGCCATGCAAAAGCTGAAGCCGACCGACGCCAAGCGACAGGCGCGACACGACCTGCCCCAGCAACTCGCGCTCATGCTCGGGGGGCAAGGTACTGACGATCTCGGTAAACCGGCTGATTCGCGCTGCGACCAGGATTTGCGGGTCCAGCTCGTCGCGATGCAGGATCGCATTGACGGTCGGCAAACCCGATACCGGGTTGATCGCACCCAGGCTCTGCTTCCGCGCGCCATAGCGTTGCCAGGCGGCCGTGATCGCAATCGAGGCAGCCAGGACGAAGGCCGGTGCCACGTCGATGAAGATGCCCATGTTCTGAAGCATGATCGGCGCGACGAACAGCACGACCAGCGCACCGGCGCTGACCGGGCCGACCAGCTTTGTCCATCTGCCAAGAAAGCAGAACGCCGCTATCGCCAAAGCAAAGCACCAGGCAGGCATCCAGCCCCAGGATTGCGGTGCGCCGCCGCGCAATGTTTCGGCGCCCAAAGCCGTCACGAATAGATCGGCTGTACGACCTTGCCCCAGAATATATTCGAAGTTCGAGAATGCATTGGAATTATGGCCAACGATGACAGATTTGCCTTGCAGGTCGACGGTGCCGGGCCGGGCCGACATGATTTCCGAAACACTATGATAGGGGATCGATGATTGCCGGTAAGAATAATCGACCGGAAACTGATCCGTACTTTTGGTGTCGACACCAGCGATTTCCGTCCAGATCGACGTGTAATAGCGCCCGGCAATATTTTGCCCATAGGGCATCGTCGCGGTGCCATTCCAGAACTCGATCCACTTCATCTTGCTGACGATGGCGGCGTTGCGCGCGATGATCGGGGCCGGGAACACGGGTGTTCCGGCAGTCTCACCCGTGCGATAATCCATCGCTGCGGTCAGGAAGACGCGGCCGGGATATTTGGCGATGGTGTCAGCAAAGATGCGGTCGCCCTGCTGGTCGAGCGGCGGGAACGGAATGGTGAAGAAAATGCGGTCCGCGCCGGACGCCATAAGGTCGTCGGTCAGCTGTGCGACCTTGTCGCGCTTCCATGGCCACGACCCCAATGTCGCGAAAGCCCGGTCATCAAGACCGACTGCGACGATCCTGCCGCTGGCCGCTTGTGCCCGAATCTTGAACTGCGCGGCACGCATGCCCAGCTCGAGAGGCTCGCCAATTTCTGCTATCCCGATGAAAAAGGACAGGAATACCAGCCACGCAAGCAGCTTTCGCTTGCCGCGGGGTGCTGAAGCACCAGGCTGGACGGACAGGAATGGCATGCGTGTTGTGACCCTTTACCCGCCCGCTCTAGCGGAAAGTGGTTACCGAAATGCAAATCATGCTTCAGATCAATCATGCCGCTGCGCCGCCTTTTCCGCAGGATTGCGGGCGATTGGCAAAGGGGTCAGCCGCGCCTGTCCGGCCCGGTTGGCGCTGGGCAGCGCGCCGGTCATCCGGCGATAGAAGCGCGTGAAATAGGATGGATCCGCAAAGCCGAGATCCTGCGCAATTTCCGCTACGGTCGCATTGCCGTAAACCAGCATCCGCTGCGCCTCCAGCAGCAGGCGCCGGTGCAGATAGCGTTGCGGCGTGCAGCCAAAGCGCGCGATACACAGGCGTGCGAGCGTCTTTTCCGTCAGCGCCAGCGCATCGGCATAGAAGCCGAGCGGGCGATGCTCGGCGAAATGGCGGTCCACCAGTTGCCGGAAAGCGCGGGCACGGGCTGTGCCACGGCTGTCCCGATCTCCTTCCGCGACCACCGGTAACTGCCCATCCGCAGCGGCACCCCGCTCCGCTTGCCAGCGCCCCACCTGAAGCAACAGCAAGGCAACGACCCAGCTTGCCGCCGCGATCCTGCCGCGTTCATGCCCCGACGTCTCGATCCGCAGGCTATCGACCGGCGGCGTGATCCGCGCCAGTTGGCCGGGATCGAGCGGCAGCAGATAGGCTGTATCCGGCAGCAGCCCACGCGGCGCATGGGCAGGCAGAACGCTGTGCCCCAGCCGTGTGGCAAAGGTGAGGACATCACCGTCCACATCGTCGGAAAAGTGAAAGCCGTGCACCGTCGCGGCGGGTACATGCACCACGAGCGGTCCCGTCCCGTTGAACATCTGCCCCTCGATCCGGGTCACGACGGAGCCCGACCGTAACACGATCATCTGGTCCAGCACCTCGTGCTGATGCGGCGCGATTTCCCAATTGTTAAGGCGGCTGCGGCTTTCGATCGTCTCCATATGGACGAAGCCGGGATCATCGAACCGTTCGGTTTCGCCGTAAAGATGGAAATGCGGAATGCCGGGCGTGTCCATGGACCCCAGCTTAATCAATATGTCCGCAAAGTACCATCGCTTTGGCCGCTACGTTGCTTCCGTGACGTTTTGGCCTGTCATATTCTGCCGTCCGTTTGCGGGAGAGGCGACCATGACACAGCATTGGAAGACCGACGTCGCGATCGTCGGCGCGGGGCCCGCCGGGCTGATGCTCGGGCATCTGCTGCGCCAGGCCGGCATAGCGTGCATGATTGTCGAGCGGCAGAGCGCCGAGCGCGTCCTGGCCCGCATCCGGGCGGGCGTGCTGGAGCGAACGACGACCGATCTGCTTGACCGGCTGGGCATCAACGCGCGGATGCAGGCGGAGGGGCATCCCCATGATGGCTTTAACCTGGCCGACGGGGAACGGCTGATCCGCATCGACATCAAGGCGCTCGTCGGCAAACAGGTCACGGTCTACGGCCAGACCGAAGTCACCAAGGATCTGATCGATGCGGCGCCCGACCGTGATCTTGCGATCCTCTGGGAAGCGGGCGACACGACGCAGGTGCATGACATTGCGAGCGATGCGCCGTTCGTCACCTTCGAACGCAATGGTCAGGCGGAGCGCATAGATGCGCGCTTTGTTGTCGGCTGCGACGGTTTTCATGGCCCGTCCCGCCGCGCGATACCGACTGCCGTCACCCACGAGTATCAGTTTGCCTATCCGTTCGGCTGGCTGGGCATTCTCGCCGACGTGCCGCCATGCAATCATGAGCTGATCTATGCCAATCACGCACGCGGCTTTGCGCTCGCCTCGATGCGGTCGGACACGCGCAGCCGCTATTACATCGACGTACCGCTGACCGAGTCCATCGAGGCATGGCCGGACGAGCGGCTTTGGGATGAACTGGCGACCCGTCTTGGCCCCGCCGTCGCCCCGCATATCGTGCGCGGCCCGGCCCTCGAAAAATCGATTGCCCCGCTGCGCTCCTACATCTTCACGCCCATGCAGCATGGCAGCCTGTTTCTGGCGGGTGACAGCGCACATATCGTGCCGCCTACAGGTGCCAAGGGGCTGAACCTGGCGGCGTCCGACATCGCCTATCTGTCCGACGCGCTGATCGCCTGGTTCACGAAAGGCGACCGGGACGCCGTGGCAGGCTATGGGGCCAAGGCGCTGGCGCGCGTGTGGAAGGCGGAACGGTTCAGCTGGTACCTGACCAAGTTGATGCATCGGATGCCCGGCGACGGCGATTTCGAACGGGCGATGCAAGTCGCGGAGCTGGACTATATTGCCAACAGCGTGGCGATGCAAACTGCGATCGCCGAAAATTATGTCGGCCTACCGCTGTAAAGCGGCAGATATCGCCCTCCCCTATTCCTCGACGGGTGCGTCCGGTCCATTTTTCTTGATCGATTCGATTGCGTTCTGCGCCCCTGCCTTGCTGCTGTAGCCTTCGGTCCAGAACATCACTTCGCTGTTATATTTGAACTTGGCGACATATTCGCCTGCCTTGTTCTGCTCGATCACGAACTTGTGCGCCATGACGGTTCCTCTCCTGAAGGCAAAACACCGTATGCAGATTAACCTGCGTTAGCGGCGCTGACCAGAGGCAAGGCATGGAAACGCCGCGGACTGTACGCTTCGGCGTCAATGGTTGACACGGCGGCGGCCGGCGCATGGTCCAGCAGCAGCGCCGCACCGATCAGGGCGGCGGCCGGTGCGGTCTGTATGCCGAAGCCGCCCTGCCCTGCGAACCAGAAGAAATGCGGTTGCGCGCTGTCCCGACCGTAAACCGGCCGACGGTCCGGCGCAAAGCTGCGCAATCCGGCCCATTTGCGCTCGACCGCGACGATAGGCCAGTCAACCACCTGCTCCAGCCGGTCGATGGCGATGGCGACGGCCAGTTCTTCCGGCGCGGCATCGCAGGGGGGGCTGGGTTCCTCGTCATGCGGCGACAGCCAGAGGCAGCGGCCGCCGATCGGCTTGAAGTAGAAACTGCCGTTCAGGTCCATCACCACGGGCATGTCGGCGGGCACATTGGCATCGACGCGGAGCTGCACGACCGTGCGTTGCAACGGTGCGATGCCCAGCGGGGCGACGCCGCACAGCCGCGCCACATCGTCCGCCCATGCGCCTGCGGCATCGACCAGCGTGGCGCAACGACAGGATCCGGCGGTGGTCTCCACATGCCAGCCCTGCGTGTCGTGCCGAGCCGCAATCAGCCGCGCCGCATTCCACATCGTCCCGCCATGCCGCGCGAACCGGCGCAGATAGGCAGCATGCAATGCGGCGACATCGATGTCCGCCGTGCTCGGTTCCGCCAATCCCAGCGTCCATGCGCTGCGCAGACCGGGAATGCGACGGGCGACATCAATGCCTTCCAGTGCCTCGAAGCGGACGCCCGAGCCGGAAAAGGCACGGATGAAATCGTCGCGCACGGCCCGATCCTCGGCCCGCCCGATATGCAGTGCGCCGCGTGGCGTCAGAAATCCGGTGTCGGCGAAATCAGGGTCCGGTGTCGTCAGCAGCGGCCCGGACGCCGAAGTCAGCGGCTGCACCTGCGGCCCACCATAGCTTTCTTCCCAGAAAGAGACCGAGCGCCCGGTCGCATGATAGCCCGCCACATCCTCCATTTCCAGAATGAGGACGCGGGCATGCGGGGCGACTTCCGCGCCAAGGCTGGCACCGGCCATGCCGCCGCCAATGATGATGATGTCGAAATCCGTCATGTCGCAGGCGCACGCGCATCCCAGAAAGCATCGATCCTGGCAAGGGCATCGAGGCGCACGGGATCGGCCTCGCGCAATATCTCATGCGCCGCCTCCGCGCCATATGCATGAAATGCAACGTCCGGCAAGCGCGCGGCGATGCGCCGGATCGCATGCGGGCATACGAGCTGGTCGGCATCGGTCGAAAGGATCAGGGTCGGCACCGCCATCGCCGCGATCCGCGTGTCCGCCTCCAGCGCCGCGGTGGCGCGATAGGCCTGATCCAGCCAGCCCCAGCTCGGCGCGCCAAGGCTGATGTCGGGGGCAGTGCGCCGCCACCACAGCTCGTCGTCATGCCGTTCGAGCGAATGCGTCAGCCGCCGTTGCCGCGCGCGCAGCCGGGCCGCCGATGCCTCATTCTGCGTCCAGGCGGCACCGGTCGGCCCGGCGATCTTCAGCATCACCGCCACGATGATCCGCGCGAGCCAGCGCGGGATCATGCCACCGTTGAGACCCAGCATCGGCGCGGTCAGCACCGCCGCGTCGGGACGTACCACGCCTTCCGCCATCGCCCGCAGCAGCAGGAACCCGCCCATGCTGTGCCCCAGCATCACATGGGGGCCGCTACCGCGCGTCTCCCAATCGGCGGCAAAGGCGCCCAGGTCCGCAACCCATTGGCCGAAATCCTGCACATGGCCGACCGTGGGATCATCCGTCAGCCGCCCGGAACCGCCCTGCCCGCGCCAGTCGAACGTCGTCACCGCCCAGCCGCGCGTGGCGAAATGCATCACCGCTTCGAGGTATTTCTCGATCATGTCGCCGCGCCCGGCGATCATCAGCATCTGCCCGCGCGATCCATCGCCCAGCGTGAACATGCGGTGCGTCCAGCCATCCGGGGCAACCCACCGGTCGAGAATGCCGCCCGGCGGCCAGCTGCGGAAAAGAGAGGGATTCGCCTGCATGAACCATGGTTACGGTTTGGTAAGGCATCGGGTCTACACCTTCTTTCCCATGATCGGGGAATATCTCAAGTTCGTGCTGCTGGCGGTGCTCGCCTGTCTGCTGGTGATGGCCGCCATCACGGATCTGCGGTCGCGGATCATTTCCAACTGGCTCAACCTCGCTATCGCGCTGCTCGCGCCGCTTTACTGGTGGGCGTGCGACATCGCGCTGTGGCCGGATGCCGCGATCCAGCTTGGCCTCGGCATTACCGTCTTCGCGGTGTTCGCCGGATTGTTCGCGATCGGGATGATGGGCGGCGGCGACGTGAAGATGCTGGCGGCGCTGGCGCTGTGGTTTCCATGGCAGGCATTGCTCCTGCTGCTGTCGATCATGGCGGTGGCGGGCGGTATCGTCACGGTCATCACCCTCGTCCACCACAAGCTCGCCAAGCGGGAAGGTCCGCCCGAAGTGCCCTACGGCGTCGCGATATCGATCGCCGCGCTGTGGCTGGTTGGCGAACGATATTTTAACCAATTTACGTAAAGAGAAGGGTTGGGGCCGAAGGGTTCCGGCTTGAGGGAGGCGGATTTCGTCATGGATGCCAAGAAGATAGTGCTGCTGATCGGGGCGCTCGTGATAGCGGTTGCAACGGCCCTTCTGGCCCGCAACATGCTCTCGCCGGGCGGTGCGCCGCAGGCGGCAGCATCGGCCATGCAGGTCGATGCCAGCACGCCGCACGTTCTGGTCGCGACCAAGGCCCTGCCCGTCGGCACCATTCTCGATGCCGAAAGCTTCCGCTTTCAGCCGTGGCCCAAGGATCTGGTCGAACAGGCCTATTATCTGAAGGGCAAGGCCGATCCCGCCAAGCTGGCCGGCAGCGTCGTGCGCAATGCGATTACCGCAGGGCAGCCGCTGACACAGGGTTCTGTCGTCATGCCCGGCGACCGGGGCTTCCTGGCCGCGGCGCTGACGCCCGGCATGCGCGCGGTGACGGTTCCGGTTCAGCTCGCCGCATCGGTGGCGGGGTTCATCTTTCCGGGTGACCGGGTCGACATGATGCTGACGCAATCGGTGGTCGGCGGCGGCGACGGCGAACCGCTGAAAGTTTCCGAAACAATCCTGCGCAACCTGCGCGTGCTGGCGACCGACCAGCGCACGGACGTGATGGGCGACGACGGCAAGCCGATCGTGCAACCTTATTCCAACGTCACCCTGGAAGTGACGCCGAAGCTGGCCGAGAAGATCGCAGTGTCGCAGACGCTGGGTTCGCTCTCGCTCGCGCTGCGTTCCATGGCCGACACACCGGCCGACATCGACGCGGCAATCGCCAGCGGCGCGGACCTGCCCGATGGCAATGACCCGGCCGCCGAAAAGCGCATGCTGGCGAAGATCGCCACGACGCCAATCGACAGCCGATCGACCTATGTGACCGGCGCGGACGTATCGCGTTACCAGCGCCGCACCGTGCCGTCCAAGCCGCCGGTGGCAACCGACAAGCCCGTGGTGACGGGACCGAGCGTGCGGATCGCGCGCGGCGCAAATGTGACCGTCGAACCGGTCGGGGGGAAGTAAGATGATCCTGTCAAAGACAATCGCCCGCAAAACGGGGCGCAAGGCGGCGGCATCGCTGCTTGCTTTGGGTCTGACGCTGGGTGGCGGCATGGTGCCCGCGACGATGCTGAACGCGGCATCGTCCGAAGCTAGCGCCGCCGGTGCGGGGGTAACTCTGTCGGTCGGCGGCAGCCGGGTCGTCAACCTGCCGGGGAGGATGTCCGACGTGGTGGTCGCCAACCCCGAAGTCGCGGATGTCTTCGTCCGTTCCAACAACCAGATCTACATTCTGGCGAAGGCACCCGGCGAAACCACGGTTTCGGCGATCAGCAAGACCGGCCAGACGCTGTACACGACGCTGGTGCGCGTGGGCAACAACCTGACCAGCGTGGACCAGATGCTGACGCTCGCCATGCCCGACGCCGCCATTCAGGTGTCGACGATGAACGGCATGATCCTGCTGACCGGCACGATCAAGGCCCCCGAGGACGCCGCCGAAGCCGAACGGCTGACGCAGGCCTTCGTCGGCAAGGACGTGACGGTCGTCAGCCGCCTGCGCACTGCGACGCCGATCCAGGTCAATCTTCAGGTGAAGATCGCCGAGGTCAGCCGCAACCTGCTGCATCAGGTGGGCACCAACGTGACCGGCCTTGGCACCGGTTCGGGCAGCTTCTCAGGGTACATTGGCCGCAATACGCGTAACTTCGGCGATTTTGGGGATTTCGTTCCTGGCAACACCGATAACATCACGCGCGGCTTCACATTCCAGCAGCCAACCGACAGCAGCACGTCCATCGGCTTCCTCGCGAAGCTGTTCGGCATGGACATCGCGGGCGCGCTTGATCTTGCGGAGACGACTGGTCTCGCGACATCGCTGGCGCAGCCCAATCTGACGTCGCTGTCGGGTGAAACCGCCAGCTTCCTGGCCGGTGGCGAATATCCCTATGCGATCAGCAACGGCATTCAGGGCAACACCATCGAGTTCAAGCAATATGGTGTGCAGCTTGCCTTCACGCCGACGGTGCTGTCCGATGGCCGTATCTCGCTGCGCGTTCGCCCGACGGTCTCCAGCCTCGATTTCTCGATCAATTCCTCGGTCCCTGCGCTCAGGAGCCGGTCGGTTGAAACGACGGTCGAGCTGGGCTCGGGGCAAGCCTTCATGATTGCGGGGCTGCTGAGCAACGATACCGCCAACAACGTCGACAAGGTGCCGGGTCTGGGCAACATCCCGATCCTGGGCAGCCTGTTCAAGTCGCGCAATTTCCAGCGCAACGAGACCGAGCTCGTCATCGTCGTCACCCCCTATCTGGTCAAGCCGGTCAACGCGGCCGACATCCGTCTGCCCACAGATGGGTTCAGAACCGCGACTGAAGCGCAGGGGCTGTTAGAGCAGAAAAGCTCTGACGGGATAAGCGGTGCACGCGCGCCCGGCCCGATGGTCGCGCCCGGCGCGCCTTCCTCGGCCCCCGCGCCGTCACCGCTCGCCAGCGCCGCGCCGCGCAAAGGCAATGACAAAAAATCGGGCAACGGCGCTGCCGCACCCGGCTTCAGCTTTTGACGGGAAGGATCGCGACAATGACATCCATCAAGACATCCGGCCTGAAAACATCCGGCCTGCGCCTTGCCATCGCCTGCGCCGCGCTGCTGCCGCTCGCCGCCTGCAACAACGCGACGATCGGCGCGGCCAATCGCGGCCTGGACTCCGTGCATCAGCCCGTCGTCGCCTATACCAGCTTCAACTATGACGTGCAGGTCGGCGGCAACGGCGACCTGACGCCGGCGGAAGCCTATCGCCTCGAAGGCTGGCTGCAATCCATCGGCATCGGCTATGGCGACCGCATCTCGGTCGCGCCGGACGGCGGCTATTATGGCCCCGGCGTGCGCGACGGGATCGCCAATGTCATCGGCCGCCACGGCCTGCTGATCGAGGAAGATCCCGCGATCGCCAACGGCGCTGCCCCGGAAGGGGCCGTGCGCCTGGTCGTGCGTCGCGCCTCGGCCAGCGTGCCGGGCTGCCCCGACTGGACGGACAAGGCGGAAACCGACGGTAATGCCGCCACCTCCCGCAACTTCGGCTGCGGTGCCAACAGCAATCTGGCCGCCATGGTCGCCAATCCCGAAGATCTGGTGCGGGGCCAGACAGGCCAGAGCGCCTTGCGCACGGCCACGTCCAACCGCGCCATCCAGACCTATCGCGAGAAGCAGCCGACCGGCGCGGGTGACCTCAAGACCATGACCGCTACGACAGGGGGCAACTGAGCATGAACGCACCATGGAAAGGCGCGGGCACGCGTGATCCCTTCCAGGCCTTCGTCTGCGACGACCACAGTTTCGACGTGGTGCGCAGCGTCGCCATCGAAATGGGATGGCCGCCGGAAAAGGTGAACAAGGGTGGCCTGCGCAACGCCGTGCAGACGCTGTCGATCAGCGCCAGCCCGCAGATTTTATTCGTCGACCTGTCAGAAAGCGGCGATCCGCTCAACGACATCAACGGCCTCGCCGAAGTGTGCGAGCCGGGCACGGTGGTGATCGCTTCCGGCCAGGTGAACGACGTGCGCCTGTATCGTGATCTCGTCGCCAGCGGCATCCAGGATTATATCCTGAAGCCCCTCGGCCCCGATCATCTGCGCGAGAGTATCGCGCAGGCCCAGGCCGTCTTCATGGCACCGCGCCTTGATGCATCGGGCGAACGCCAGCATCTGTGCGCGGCGGTCATCGGCACGCGCGGCGGCGTCGGCGCATCCAGCATTGCCACATCGCTGGCCTGGCTGTTCAGCGAGAAGGCGAAACGCTCGACCGCGCTGCTCGATCTCGACATGCATTTCGGCACCGGCGCGCTGGCGATGGATCTGGAACCGGGTCGCGGCCTGACTGACGCCATCGAAAATCCCAGCCGCATCGACGGGCTGTTCATTGAGCGGGCCATGGTGCGCGCCAGCGACACGCTGGCGATCCTGTCGGCCGAAGCACCGATCAGCCAGCCAACCATCACCGATGGTGGCGCATTCCATATGCTGCTAGACGAGTTCCGGTCGGCCTTTGCATGCAGCGTCGTCGATCTGCCGCGCGGCATGCTGATCGCGCATCCGCATCTGGTGACCGATGCCAATGCCGTGATCGTCGTGACCGAGCTGACGCTGGCGGCGGCGCGCGATTCGATCCGCATCCTGTCCTGGCTGAAAAGCAATGCGCCCAACGCGCGCGTGATCGTGGTGGGCAATCGCGTCCACCCCGCCGCGCTCGAAATCAGCCGGAAAGACTTCGAACAGTCTATCGAACGCAAGGTCGACGTGATCGTGCCCTTCGATGCCCGTCTCGCCGCGCAGGCGGCAAAGCTGGGCAAGACATTGGCCGAAGTGGCCAAGGGCAGCAAGGCGGGCATCGGCCTGATGCAGGTGATGGACGAGACGCTCGCGCTGATCGAGGACGCCGATGGCGCATCCAAGACCAAGGCAAAGCCCAAGGGCGCCTCGCTGATGGGCAAGTTCACCGATTTCAAATCGATGCTGCCCGCCAAGAAAGACAAGAAAGCGGCGCTCGAAAGCTGAAGGCGCAGACCGAATGGCGCGTCGGAACGATCGCCATGCGGGCATGATGGGACGGACAGACGATGGATAACCCACTGATCCTGATGACGATGCTGGGCATGGCCCTGGTCGTCGTCTTTGCCGTCCTTTTGCTGGGGCCCTCGGCCGACAAGGCGCGGGCGCGCCGACTGGCGCTGATCCGCGGTCGGCACAGCGATTCGGCCGACGCCATCCTCGAAGCCCGGATGCGCAAGGCGATTTCCAATCGCACCACCGAAGACATGAAGCTGCTGGTTTCCCTGATCCCCAATCCGGAAAACCTTGCAAAACGCATCCGCATGACCGGCAAGAAATGGACGCTGGGCCAGTATATGACGGCCAGCGCGGGCATTGCGCTCGTCGTCGCCGCCTATCTTGTGCTGAAAGGCTATGCGCCGCTCACCATCCTGTTCATCGGGCTGGCGGCGGGCCTTGGCCTGCCCCATTGGTATGTGGGCAAGCTCATCAAGAAGCGCGTGGCCCTGTTCACCAAATATTTCCCTGACGCACTTGAGCTTCTGGTACGCGGCCTGCGCTCGGGCCTGCCGATCAGCGAGACGATGGGCATCGTCGCCAGCGAAATCCCCGGCCCGGTCGGCGAGGAGTTCAAGCTCATCAGCGAACGCATGAAGATCGGCCGGACGATGGACCAGGCGCTTCAGGAAACTGCCGACCGCCTGGGCACTCCGGAATTCCAGTTCTTCGTCATCACCTTGGCGATCCAGCGCGAGACCGGCGGCAATCTTGCCGAAACGCTTGCAAACCTCGCCACGGTGCTGCGCCAGCGCGCGCAGATGAAACTGAAGATCAGGGCGATGTCATCCGAATCCAAGGCGTCGGCCTATATCATCGGCGCGCTGCCGTTTCTGGTGTTCGGGCTGATTTCGTGGATCAACTACGACTATATGGCGCCGTTCTACACGCCGGACCCGACGGGTCCGCTCGGCCTTAGCCTCATGCAGATGATCGGCATCGGCGGCATGTGCTGGATGGGCATTGGCGTGTTCATCATGGCCCAAATGATCAACTTCGAAATCTGATCCGGGAAAGCGCAAAGACATGCAGGCCACACCGCCATCCAGCGCCATGATCCTGGGGATGACCGCCACGGATTTCGGCACATTGCTTGCCGCTCTGGCGACGATGGCCGTGCTGTTCGCGCTGTACACCGTGATGACGGTGCGCGATCCCATGGCCAAGCGCGTCAAGGTGCTCAACGAACGCCGGGAACAGCTCAAGGCGGGGATCACCGCGTCGACCACCAAGCGCCGTGCGAAGCTCGTCCAGAAGAACCAGGCGACCGACCAGATGCGGTCGTTCCTCTCCAGCCTCAAGGTCCTTCAGGAAGATCAGCTCAAGGACGCGCAAGGCCAGCTGGCGCAGGCCGGCATCCGGTCGAAAGACTGGGCCGTTGCCGTCATCTTCGGTCGCATGATCATGCCGATCGTCGTCGGCATCAGCGCGGGTCTGTGGCTCTATGTCTTCGATGGCATGCCCGAATGGGGGCCGATGAAGCGGTTCGGTGCCTTTGCGGTGCTGCTCATCCTCGCCTACAAGGCGCCCGATCTCTACATCAGCAACAAGATTACCAAGCGGTCGAAGGAAATCCGCAAGGGGCTGCCCGACGCGCTCGACCTGCTCGTCATCTGCGCCGAAGCCGGCCTGACGGTCGATGCCGCGTTCAACCGCGTCGCCAAGGAGCTGGGCAAGGCCTATCCCGAGCTGGGCGACGAGTTCCAGTTGACGGCGATCGAGCTGAGTTTCTGCCCCGAACGGCGGATGGCGTTTGAAAATCTGGCCAATCGTGTGAAGCTGGATGCCGTGAAGGGCGTGGTCACGACCATGATCCAGACGGAAAAATACGGGACGCCGCTTGCCTCGTCGCTGCGCGTGCTTTCGGCCGAGTTCCGTAACGAACGCATGATGCGCGCGGAAGAAAAGGCGGCGCGGCTGCCCGCGATCATGACGGTGCCGCTCATTCTCTTCATCCTGCCGACGCTGTTCGTCGTCATTCTCGGCCCGGCAGGCTGTTCGATCTCCTCCGCGTTCGAGTAAGCGGCTCATTCAGCGACGCGCACGCGCAGCAGGGATTCCGTTCGCGTCTATCGTTCCAGCGTCCGCGCGAGCGCGTCATTGCCCTGCGCCTTGGCGACCGTTGCGGCGGTGCGCCCCGATGCGTCGGCCAACGTCGCATCCGCCCCTGCCGCCAGCAACATATCGACCTGCGCGGTGCGCCCGAACAGCGCCGCCATCATCAAGGCTGTCTGCCCCGCGCCATTGCGCGCATTGACGTCACAGCCTGCCGCGAGCAGGCGCTTTGCGATCGCGTCATGCCCCTTGAAGGCGACGCCCATCAGCGCGGTATTGCCCTGGGCGGTATCCGCAAGACAGGCGTCGGCACCGGCAGCCAGCAGCGCATCGACCGTTTCGGCATGCCCGTTATAGGCGGCGAGGATCAGCGGCGTGAACCCACGTCCGTCACGCACGTTAAGGTTCGTGCCCTGCGCCTTGAATGCCGGAATAAGGTCCGCGCGGCCCAGCTTCGCGGCGTCCAGCAGCAATTGTTGCTGCCGTTCCGCCGGGATTGGCGCATTTTGCGCGAGTACGGGCGTCGCAATGACCATCGCCGCAGCGAGCAAAGCATATCTGTCCATCATGAATCCGTTCTCGAAACAGGCATGCCGGGGCGGTGCGTTGCCGCCTGCCCCGGCATGCCTTGGGTCAGCGTGCGGCGAGCTGCGTCGCCTTCGCCTCTTCCGCCTTGTATTCGGCCACGGCCTGTTCGACCTGGCTCATCGGTACGCCGACGGCCTTGGCCAGCTTCGTCCCGTAATCCGTGTCGGCCTGATAGAAATAGCTGACCATGATCGTCTTGATCTTCGGGTCTTTCACCTGCCCCAGATCGCCCGCCATATTGGCGATCAGATTGGCCCGGCCCTTCGCATCCAGCCGGTTGTTGTAGAACCAGCCGGCCTGCGCGAAGTTGTTCGTTTTCGATATCGGCTTGGCCTGTGCGAGGCCGTCGAGTTCATAAGCGGGCTGACGATAGGCGGTTTCGGTCGCCTTGGGCGCGGAACGCGACGGGAAATAATTCACGTCACCGTCCTTGGGTGTCGCGGTGAGCGGACCGTCCTGGTTATTGTTGACGACGCTGACGCGTGGCGCGTTGACCGGCAGCGTCTGCACATTGGCGCCCAGGCGATGCCGGTGGGTATCCGCATAGCTGAACAACCGGCCCTGAAGCAGCCGGTCGGGCGATGCCTCGATACCCGGAACCAGATTGGACGGTGCGAAAGCCGACTGCTCAGTAAAGGCGAAGAAGTTTTCGGGCACTTCATTCAAGGTCATGGTGCCGACCTTGATCTCTTCCATGCCGTACCAGTCTTTCGTCGCGTCGAAGGGATTATAGTCCAGCTTCGCGATGTCCTGCGGCTTCAGGATACGCACATAGAGGTCCCAGCTCGGATGGTTTCCGGCCTTGATGTTCGCATAAAGATCGTCGGTGTGGACGTTGAAAGGCTGTGCGCCCGCTTCGGCCGCCGTGAAGGTCTTCACGCCCTGCTTCGACTTCCAGTTGAACTTCGCGAACACCACGTCACCCTTGGCATTGACCAGGCGGAAGGCGTGCACGCCGTTGCCGTCCATTTCGCGATAGGACTTCGGTGTGCCGAGATCGGAGTAGAGCTGCGTCAGCATATGCACCGATTCGGGTGTGTGGCTGAAAAAGTCGAAGAAGCGATTAGGGTCCTGCCGGTTGGTGACCGGCGAGGGCTTCAGACTGTGCACCATATCGGGAAACTGGATCGCGTCGCGAATGAAGAACACCGCGAGATTGTTGCCGACCAGATCCCAGTTGCCCTGATCGGTATAGAACTTTGTCGCAAAGCCGCGTGGATCACGCAATGTTTCGGGCGATCCGTTCGGATGGATCACGGTGGAGAAGCGGACGAACACCGGGGTCTGCTTGCCCGGTGTGAACAGGCCGGCGCTGGTGAACTGCGACAGGTCATTGCTGGCGACGAACACGCCCTTGGCACCGGTGCCGCGAGCGTGGACAACGCGCTCGGGAATACGTTCCCGGTCGAACCGGGCGAGCTTTTCGATCAGCGTCGTATCCTCCAGCAACACGCCGCCACTTTCGCCCGCCGTGCGCGAGGCGCGATTCTCGCCGATCGGCGCGCCGTTGTCGCGCGTCATCTGCGGCGCGGTCTGCGCGTTGATCGGGGCCGCGATGCTGGCAGTGGCGAGCAAAGCGCCCAAGATGGTACGGGTCATGATATCCTCCTTAATCCATTATCCCGCCGGGATTTTCAGGGGGCGGCCCGGCACGATTGGTATGAACGGGGGATAAATGGAACGGAAACGAGACGTTCCTTTCAGACTGATCGACTTTCGCGATTGCGAGATGCGCGGGAGGGCGTGGGGCCGATCAGCGGAGCACGCGGCCCGCCACTGTGGCAAGTCGGTCCACCATAGCCGGGTCGCGCGCCTCGGGCGCGGTGATGATCGCATGATCGAGACATCGGTCGATCGGCGAGGGTGCGCGCACGGCGGGCAGCGCGGCGCAGAAACGCAGCAGCATCTGGCGCGCCAGAGCAGCATTCCCGTGCAACACCTGGAGCACGTCAGTCACCTCCACGCCCGCTTCCTCCGGCCGCCATGCGTCATAGTCCGTCACCATGCCGACCAGCGCGTAAGGCAGTTCCGCTTCGCGCGCGAGCTTGGCTTCGGGCATCGCCGTCATACCGATGACGTCGCACCCCCATTGCCGATAGAGCAGGCTTTCGGCGCGCGTGGAAAACTGCGGGCCTTCCATTGCCAGATAAGTGCCGCCCTGCGTAACCGGCGCGCCAGCATCACGCGCGGCATCGGCGGCAAAGGCCGACAGCCGCGGGCAGACAGGATCGGCCATGGAGACATGCGCGACCAGCCCGGTGCCGAAAAAGCTTTTCGTGCGGGCGAAGGTACGATCGACGAACTGGTCGACGACCACGAAATACCCCGGCGGCAGGTCTTCCCGCAGGGAACCGATAGCCGAGACCGACAAGAGATCGGTTACCCCCAGTTGCTTCATCGCATCGACGTTCGCCCGGAAATTGAGATCGCTGGGGCCAAGATGATGGCCCCGGCCATGGCGCGGCAGAAAGACGCAGCGCACCCCGGCGATATGCCCCACCAGCAGATCATCCGACGGCGGCCCCCAGGGGGTTGTCACGGCAACCCAATGCGCGTCCTCCAGCCCGTCGATCCGATACAGGCCAGAGCCGCCGATGATCCCGATCGTCCATTCGCTCATCCGCCCCGCCCTCTGCTCGCTGCACCATCCGTCGCAACGGGTCTAGCCGCGCATGCGTGCCAGCTTTATGACGAAGCGGCAGGAATTGCGAAAGGACCATCCCCTGAAACCCCGCATATTGGCCGTTGCTATCGCCACGATGGCTGCCGCCGCACCCCCCGCCCTGTCGGCAGCGCAGCCGATATCCGGCCGATGGAGCACCGAGGGCGGGAAGGCGATCGTCCAGATCGGCCCCTGCGGCCAGGCCGTCTGCGGTCGCATCGCAAAGGTCGTCAAGCCCACGCCCGGTGCGCCGCAGAACGACGCCAACAATCCCGATGTCGCGTTGCGCGCGCGCCCGATCGAGGGGCTGACCATCCTGACCGGATTCACCGATTCGGGCAGCCTGTGGAAAGGCCGCATCTACGATCCCGAATCGGGCAAGACCTATGCATCGAAACTGTCGCGCAATGCCGACGGGACACTCAAGGTCCAGGGCTGCATTGCTTTCTTCTGCCGCACGCAGACATGGCGCGCGGTGCGGTGAGCGGTGCCTATTCCTGAAGGATAAACGCTGCGCCGGCCTTTGCGTGGAGGCTGGTACAGTCGTAGATCGGCAGGACATTGGCCTTCACGTCGACGATCATTTCCAGCTCGGTACAGGCCAGAACCACGGCCTGTACCTGTTCCTTCGCGATGTCGGTCAGTTCCGACTTCATGAACCGTTCGGATTCGCGCGTCGCCTTGCCATGGACCAGTTCGTCGTAGACGATGCGGTCGATACGGTCGGCCAGGTCCATGTCGGCGGGGAGCAGCGAGACCCCATGGGCCACGAGGCGTTGCCGATAGAATTTTTCGGTCATCACGTTGCGCGTGCCTATCAGCGCGGCGGATTTGACGCCATCGGCGTGCATCTTCTCGCCGACCACTTCGGCGATATGGATGATCGGCACGGCGACCGACGCGGCAACGGCATCATAGACCTTGTGCATCGAATTGGCGCAAATGAGCAGCGCCTCCGCGCCGGCCTGTTCCAGCCGCTGCGCCGCGCCGATCAGCTGACCCGAAGCGCAATCCCAGTCGTCGGTAGTGGCACAGCGGGCAACTTCGGCGAAATCGAGGCTCTCGATCAGCAGTGGGGCACTGTGAAACCCGCCTTTTGCCCGCGCGACCATTTCGTTGATGATCTGGTAATAGCGGGCGGTGGACGTCCAGCTCAGCCCGCCGATCAATCCGATTTTGCGCATCACGGTCCTTCGTTTCGTCATCCCGGCGAACGCCGGGATCTCGCTTCTCCCCTAGCGCGAAAGAGAAGGCAGATTCCAGCTTTCGCTGGAATGACGCGAAAAAACCGGGACTTTGTTTAGTGGGCAAGCCCCTTCACGATTTCCTCGACCATCTTTTTCGCGTCGGCCAGCAGCATCATTGTGTTGTCCATATAGAAGACGTCGTTGTCGACCCCGGCATAGCCTGCGCCGCCCATCGACCGCTTTACGAACAGCACCGACTTGGCATTGGCGACGTCCAGGATCGGCATGCCGTAGATCGGCGATGTCTTGTCGGTCTTGGCCGCCGGATTGGTGACGTCGTTCGCGCCGATGACGAAGGCAACGTCGGCCTGGCCGAACTCGCCGTTGATGTCCTCCAGCTCGAACACTTCGTCATAGGGGACATTGGCTTCGGCCAGCAGCACGTTCATGTGCCCCGGCATGCGGCCCGCGACGGGGTGGATCGCATATTTGACGCTGACGCCCTCCTTCTTGAGCAGGTCGCCCATCTCGCGCAACGCATGCTGCGCCTGGCTGACCGCCATGCCATAGCCCGGCACGATGATGACGCTGTCCGCCTGTTTCATCAGGAAGGCTGCGTCCTCGGCCGAACCACGCTTGTACGGACGATCGACCACCGCCCCGCCTGCGCCAGCCGGCCCCGCATCCGCGCCGAAGCCGCCCGCAATGACGCTGATGAAGCTGCGGTTCATGGCCTTGCACATGATGTAGCTGAGGATCGCGCCCGACGAGCCGACCAGCGCGCCGGTGATAATCATCGCGCTGTTGCCCAGCGTGAAGCCCATCGCGGCTGCGGCCCAGCCCGAATAGCTGTTGAGCATCGACACCACCACCGGCATGTCTGCCCCGCCGATGGGGATGATGAGCAGGAAGCCGATGGCGAAGCTGAGGCCGATGACGACCCAGAACAGCCAGGGGGCGGTCAACGTCGGTGCGGGCAGCACGAAATACCAGGCGATGAGGCCAAGGATCGCCGCCAGCGTGCCCAGGTTGATGGCGTGACGCGCAGGCAGCAGGATCGGTTTGCCCGACATGTTGCCATTCAGTTTCAGGAAGGCGATGACCGACCCGGAAAAGGTAATGGCACCGATCGCAACGCCCAGCCCCAGTTCGATCCGGCTGGCGTTGTGAATCTGTTGCGTGGCGGCATCCAAAATCCCGAATGCGCCGGGGTTGAGATAGGCTGCGGCCCCCACCAGCACCGCAGCGA
Organism: Sphingobium algorifonticola; assembly: GCF_004005485.1. Taxonomy (GTDB): domain Bacteria; phylum Pseudomonadota; class Alphaproteobacteria; order Sphingomonadales; family Sphingomonadaceae; genus Sphingobium; species Sphingobium algorifonticola. Next base: position 633,304 of record NZ_RZUL01000002.1, on the reverse strand, counting down.
GGCCAACGAGACTGTGAAAAGCGGCGACAAGCTGCGGCATGTCGGTCATCGCGATCTTGCGCGCAGTGATGAAGCCGATCACGCCGCCGATGGCGATCGCGCCGATGATTTCCGGCAGATTGGCGATGTCATGCGTGTAGAGCGTGGTGGCGACCGCAATCGCCATCCCCGCCATGCCGAACCGGTTGCCGGTGCGGCTGGTCGCGGGGCTGGAAAGCCCGCGCAACGCCAAGATGAACAGGACGCCCGCGACCAGATAGGCCAGCGCAACGAAGGGCGGAACGGAAGCAACGGCTTCGTGCATCACTTGCGCTCCTTCTTCTTGTACATCGCGAGCATCCGCTCGGTCACGGCAAAGCCACCGAAGATGTTGACGGAGGCGAACACCACCGCGAGCAGCCCCAGATATTTCGCCGCTGCGCTGCCCGCCTCAGCCGAGGCTACCAGCGCGCCGACGATGATGACGGAGGAAATGGCGTTGGTGACGGCCATCAGCGGCGTATGCAGCGCAGGCGTCACCGACCACACCACATAATAGCCCACGAAACAGGCCATCACGAAGATGGATAAAATTGATACGAAGTCCACGCCACTCCCCCCTAAGATGCTTCAGTATTCGTGCTGTCATGCTGAACTTGTTTTAGCATCCATCGGCTCTGACTGGGCAATGACGCCCATAAGCCTGCGCTAATGGACCCTGAAACAAGTTCAGGGTGACGAGCATGAGTAGTGCAAGAAGCCCCACTCACCCCAACAGCCTTTCGTTCACGACCTTGCCGCCTTGCGTAAGGCGGATGGCGATGCCGATTTCCTCGTCGAGGATGGGGGCGTTCTTTTCCTTGTCCCAGAAGGCGGAGAGGAAGTTGTAGAGGTTGCGCGAGAAAAGCGCCGACGTGTCTGCCGCGACGCGCGAGGGGACGTTGCGGTGCCCCACGATCTTGACGCCATGCTTCTCGACGACTTCGCCCGCGACCGCGCCTTCGACATTGCCGCCCGCCTCGACCGCAAGATCGACGATCACGCTGCCCGGCTTCATGCTGGCGATCTGCGCATCGCTGATGAGGCGCGGCGCGGGGCGGCCGGGGATCAGTGCGGTGGTGATGACGATGTCCTGCTTGGCGATATGCGCCGAGACCAGTTCGGCCTGCGCCGCCTTGTATTCGTCTGACATTTCGGTGGCATAGCCGCCCGATCCTTCGCCTTCGATGCCCTTCACATTCTCCACGAAGATCGCCTTGGCACCCAGCGATTCGATCTGTTCCTTCGTGGCGGAGCGCACATCGGTGGCAGAAACCTGCGCGCCCAGACGGCGTGCCGTCGCGATCGCCTGCAACCCTGCGACGCCCACGCCCATCACGAACACGCGCGCGGCGGAAACCGTGCCCGCCGCCGTCATCATCATCGGGAAGGCGCGGTCATATTCGGCAGCGGCGTCCAGCACAGCCTTGTAGCCCGACAGGTTCGATTGGGAGGAAAGAATGTCCATCGACTGCGCGCGCGTGATGCGGGGCATGAACTCCATCGCCAGCGCCTCCAGCCCCGCAGCGGCATAGCCATCCACGCGGGCGCGCTCTCCGAACGGATTGAAGCTGGCGGCAACTAGCGCACCCGGCTTCGCCCCGGCCAGCGTATCGGCCGCCGGAGCCTGCACGCCCAGCACGATGTCCGCACCCGATACGACAGCCGCACGGTCGGCGACCTGCGCACCGGCAGCGGCATAGGCATCATCGCCGATCGAGGCGGCAACGCCTGCCCCGGCCTCAACGGCGACTTGCGCGCCCAGAGCGATGAACTTCTTCACGGTCTCCGGCGTGCCGGCGACACGCCGTTCGCCTGCGGCCTGTTCCTTGACTATCGCAATTTTCAACTGGCATCCCCCAAAAGCCGCGCCGGACTAAGCTCGACCGGCTGTTCAGCATGTCCGCGCCCGACCGACGCCTGATGTCAGCTTGCGATCAGCAGGACCACGAGTGCGGTCAGGCCGACGCTGACGATCGTGCCCCATTTCATGAAGTTCAGGAAGGCGGAATAGGTCTTTTCAGCGGTCTTGATGTCACCATGCGCTGCCATTGGTCGTTCCCCTGGGAAAAATGTTCGGTCGCGCACCTCTTATCGTCAACCCGTGCCCCCCTCAACCCTGCCGCGCTTCAAAGAATCCTGTAGCACACTTAATCGCGTCTTTACCCTGTGCCGCTACGTATGTGCTCCTGATGAAAGTAAGGGGGGAATGGCGCTTGCGTGACGAAACGCCAATGCTGCTGCTGATTGACGACGAACCGGCCCAGCGGCGGCTGGTGTCGGCACTCGCGGCCCGGGCAGGCTGGCGTACGCTGTTCGCCAATGACGGCGAAACGGCGATGGCGACCCTTGGCACGCAGGACGGGTTGCGTCTGGACGCCGTGCTGATCGACCAGTGGAGCCCGGATTATGATCCGGCCGAGCTGATTCGCGACATTCGGACGCAGCGCCCCTCGCTCCCCATCCTGATCGTCACCGCGCACAACAGTGTCGCCGTCGCCGTGCAGGCGATGCGGGCGGGCGCGACCGACTATCTGGCCAAACCGATCGCGCCGGACCAGCTGCTCGCCGCGCTGAACGCCACGCTGAGTGCGCCAGCCGACAGCCGCGAATTGCGGCCGCTGACCGAAAAGATTTCCGCGCCGCTCGCCTTTGAGGAAATCGTGGGCGCAGCGCCCCAGTTCCGCGCGGCGCTGGCGGTGGCGGCAAAGGCGGCACGCGCCCGCATTCCCGTGCTGATCGAAGGCGAAAGCGGCGTCGGCAAGGATGTCGTCGCCCGCGCCATTCACGCGGCATCCCCGCGTTTTCGCCAGCGTATGGTGGCAGTCAACTGCGGCGCCATCCCCGCGAACCTGATTGAATCGGAGCTGTTCGGGCATGAACGGGGTGCGTTCACGGGGGCGTTCGATCGCCAGCCCGGCCGCTTCGTCGATGCCGATATGGGCACGATATTCCTGGACGAAGTGAGCGAGCTGCCGCTGGAAGCGCAGGTCAAGCTGTTGCGGGTGTTGCAGGATGGCGAAGTGCAGACGCTGGGCGCGCGAATGCCGGTGCATGTCGATGTGCGGGTCATCGCCGCGACCAACCGCCGATTGATCGACGAAGTGGAAGCGGGGCGCTTTCGCGAAGACCTTTATTATCGCCTGAACGTCGTGCAGGTCACCATTCCGCCGCTGCGGGACCGGTCGGCCGATATCCCCGCCCTCTGCCGTCACCTGCTGGAGCGGATCGCCGGACAGCCGGGCCTGCGCAGCCTGGGCATCACCAGCGAGGCGCTGCTCTTGCTGATGCGGCACGACTGGCCGGGCAATGTCCGTCAGTTGCAGAACGCGCTGTTCCGCGCGGCGGTGCTGTGCGAGGGCGATGCCCTGACGCCGCAGGATTTCCCGCAGATCGCCGCGCAGATCGTGACGCGTCAGACCGGCATGGGCCCGCACAGCCCGCAGACGAGCCAGCGCGAGGCGGCAGGCATTACGCTGTTCGAAAGCGACGGCCATGTGCGCCAGCTTGCGGAAATCGAGGCGGACGTCATCCGCCTTGCCATCGGCCATTATCGCGGGCGAATGAGCGAAGTGGCCCGGCGCCTGGGCATCGGCCGCTCGACGCTCTACCGCAAACTCGCCGAACTGGGCATCGATAACGCCGCCTGACGATCGCGCGGCCGCACCTGCACTGGCTGTTTCGACGCACGCGACTTGGCGTCCTCGCTGCCCTGTGCCACCATCGCCGACGACAACAATGATCGGGAGAGGGCCATGACGGACCGTTTTGCGGGGCAGAGCGCCCTGATTACCGGCGCTGCGTCCGGCATCGGCCTCGCGACCGCGCGTCGGCTGGCGCAGGAGGGTGCGGCCCGCCTGATATTATGCGACATAGACGCCGCTGCGCTGAATGAGGCGTCGGCGGAATTGCGGGGCGAGGCGCTTGTCATCGATCGACTGGCGGGCGATGTCGCCGACCCGCTGTTCTGGACCCATGCGCAGTCCACCCTGACAGGCGTGACCCTGGGGGTGGCCAACGCCGGGATCGCCGACAGCGCGCCCATCGACAGCATGGACTTTTCCGCGTGGCGCCGGGTGATGGCGATCAATCTGGACGGCGTGTTCCTGACGCTTCAGGCCCTGTTTCGGGCGATGGGCGGGCCAGGCGCGATTGTCGTCACGGCGTCGGTCGCGGGTATCAAGGCAGAGGCCAACACCGCCGCCTATGCCGCATCGAAGGCGGGCGCGCTGCACCTGATGCGGGTCGCCGCGAAGGAAGGCGCGGCCCGCGGCATCCGCATCAATGCTATCGCGCCGGGGGGTGTACGCACAGCCATCTGGGAACAGGCACCCTTTTTCAACGACTTGGCGCAGCGGCGCGGCGGCACCGAAGCGGCTTTTGCGGCCATGGGCGAGGCGACTCCGCTCGGACGCTTCGCCACGGCGGACGAAACAGCCGCGCAAATCGCCTTCCTGCTTTCCGCCGACGCCGCCATGATGACCGGATCGGTGCTGGTAAGCGACGGTGGATACCGGCTTTGAGGCAGGTCGCCGCGCGCGCCGGTTGAAATAGGCCCGGCACTATGCTTTGGCTGCATGATGCAGAAATCGCTCGCCAGCTTCGCCCTTGCCCTGCTCCTGATGTCGTGCGGGCGGCAGGAACCTGTTTCCGAAGTCCCCGACAGCGAGGCTCTGGCTGCGGCGGCCAAGGCAGCGGCCGACAATGCCGCCGAACGCATGGAAGCCAACGCCGCATCGGCCGAGGAAAGCCGCAATTACGTGAATGCGGCGCGCGGCTTTTCGCTGACGCTGCCCGAAGGCTGGGTGCGCAATGCGCAGGCCAGCACGACGGACGGCGTCGTCGCGGAAGACCCCGGCGCGGGGGCGGACATTCGCATATTCTGGTCGGCCAACAGCGATGACAAGGATTTGCAACAGATCGTGGAGGCGATGAGCGATCAGTCCGAAGGCGTGGAGGGTCGTTTCGTCGGCGCGAACGAGTATCGCGGCACCGCCAACGACGGCGAAGGGAACAACATCGCCCTGCGCCTCATCCGCAAGGCGGATGGATCGCTGGTGAGCGCGACTTTCGTCTATCCCGAACTGCTGAGCGAACAATATCAGGCCATCGGGCAAGGCGCGCTCGACAGCCTGCGGGTCTTCGACGGCGGCGCTCCGGCTGCGGCTGGCGCACCACCGGCACCAGCGCCTGCCAGTAACGCCGCTCGATAATCTATCCCGCCACCAGCGCGGCGTCGCGCAGGCCGCGCCATATGTGCAGCGCCTGCACCGTTTCAGGCACATCATGCACGCGCACCATCTGCGCGCCGAGATCGGCCGCGCGCATGGCCAGCGCCACCGAACCGCCCAACCGCTGCGCGGCGGGCGCTTCGTTGGACAGCGCGCCGATCATCCGCTTCCGGCTGCCGCCAAAGAGCAGCGGGACGCCCAGCCCGGCAAAGACCGCGAGGCGATTGACCAGCGCCAGATTGTCTGTGAGCGACTTGCCGAAGCCGAGGCCCGGATCGGCGATGATCCGCCCCCGGTCGATGCCCGCCGCCTCGCAGGCCGCGATACGTGCCTCCAGCCAGTCGAACACATCGGTGACGACATCGCCATAGCCGCCGCCGTTCGCATGCGGATCGTCGCCGGTCGATGGCGCGTGCATGAGGACGACGGGGCAGGACGCCTGCGCCACCACGTCCATACTGCGCGGGTCGTGGAGCAAGGCGCTGATATCATTGACGATGGCCGCCCCTGCCCCGAGCGCCGCCTCCATCACCGCGGCCTTGCGCGTATCGATCGACACGGGAACCCCCGATGCGGCCAGACGCGCGATGACGGGCACCACGCGGGCGATTTCGTCCCCCTCCCACAGCTTTGCCGCGCCGGGCCGGGTGGATTCGCCGCCAACATCCACGATCGCCGCGCCTGCCGCCATCATGGCAAAGCCGACATCGGCCGCTGCCTGCGGATCGCCCGCATGCTTGCCACCGTCCGAAAAGCTGTCGGGGGTAACGTTCAATATCCCCATGACCTGCGGCAGATCGAGCCGCACGATGCGCTCCCCCAGGTGCAGCGGCGGGCGAGGCGCGGCGATGCGCGCGACCAATGTGGCGGCGCGCTGCGCCAGCGGATCGGGCAGTTGCGCGGACCAGACAGTAAAGTCGACGACCGGAATCATATCGCGGAACATCCGCCGCCCGTCCGCCTGCACCGCCACGACTTCATAGGCCTGGAACCAGGACAGCCCGGTGCCGATGCGCGCCGTACGCCCATCGAGATCAACAGGGCTGTCAACAAAGCCGACGGGGCGCAGCGTCAGGCGCGCGTCAGCAGGGATCTGGGACGGGTTCATGGCCAAGGCTTAGAGGGGTTTGGCGCGCGGGGGAATTGGGCGAACAAAAAAGTCCTCCCTTTACGGGGAGGATTTGGGATTATTTGCCCCGCGCTGACCCACCACCCTGCGCCGTCTGCACGCCCGCGGGTATGGCTTTCAATGCCGCCAGGCGCGCCCGGAAAGCGGCAAGATCGCGGCCCGCGAGCTGCGCCGTCGTTGTGAAGCTGACCGAGGCGGGATTGACGGCATGCCCGTTGCGATACAGTTCGTAATGGAGATGCGGCCCGGTGGACAGGCCGCTCGACCCGACATAGCCGATCACCTGTCCGCGCCGGACCCGCTGGCCGGGAACCGAGGCGATGCGGCTCATATGGGCATAGCCGGTGGCGATGCCGCCGCCATGGCGCAGCTTCACATAATTGCCATGCCCGCCATGCCGCCCGGCATATTCGACGATACCGTCCGTCACCGCATAGATGGGCGATCCGTAATGCGCGGCAAAGTCGATCCCCGCGTGCATCCGGGTGAAGCCGAGAATGGGATGGCGGCGCATGCCGAAGCCAGACGACAGGCGACCGGATACAGGTTGCGACAGGACCCCGCGCCGTTCGCCGACGCCCGACGCCTCGAACCATTCGCTGCGGCCGCCCGACGTCCATTTCAGCAAGTCGATATCCTTGCCCCGTGCACGGTCGAGACCGGCATAGAGCAGATCGCCGACTTCGGCCTCGCCGGTTTCGGCACGACGATGGGCGACGATCATGTCGTAGCGGTCGCCTGCCCCCACCGCGCCGATCGCGATCTGCTGCGACAGGGTCCGCAGGAAAGCCTGGATCGCCTTGGGCGGCGCACCCGCGGCACGGGCCGAGCGGTAGATGCTGTCGCCAACGGTGCCCCGGATACGCAGCGGCGTATCATCGACGCGGATCGGAATGCGCTGAGCCACCAATGCGCCGTTGACGCGCCGGATGTCGATCGCCAGATCGAGCCGGGCGCGGAACGACAGGCTTTCGAGGGGGCGGGGCATGGCGCGGCTGGTACGGCGGCCAAGCACGATGTCGAGGCGTGTGCCGGGCCGCAGCGCCGCGTCGCGCATGTCGAGACCGGTCAGGCCAATCACCCGGCCGGCATCGCTGCTGCTCACACCCGCGCGGGAAAGGGCACGGGCGAAGCTGTCGCCGCTGCCGATCTGCGCGGTCAATTCGATTTGCGGACGTTCCGGCGTTTCGCGCAGGTTCGATACGGCGTCGGTCGCACCCATGTGCCGCCCGCTGTCTGCGCCCATCGCCAGCGGCGTAATCATCTGGCTGCGCACTTCATCGAACTGGCGCGCGTCCATCATCGGTTCGGGCGCACCGGGAATAGGATCAAAACCGGGCGAGAGCGCAATGGCACCCGCACATAGAGCGGTGCAGGTCGCGAGGCCGCGGAACCATGTGAGACTGCCGACACGCTGGCCCAAATCGGGGACAAGATCGACATCCTCGGCCCAGTCGCGCAGGCGTGTGCGCCATTCGCGCGTTTCGGTCAGCGGTCCCGGACTGGCGATGGCGCCGGACAGCCACAGCGAGGCGCTGGCGCCTCCATGGGCGGACCCGAACTCGCTTTTCTGAAACAAACCGGCAACCCCCCGGAACTTCGTTCTGCTGTTGCCAACGGCCCCCGCGCCGTGACATTGGGATTACGCTTGTGAACACATAAGGTTAAAGTCAATTTAATAGCCGGACGGAGGAACCGATTCTGCGGCGAACCGTGCCGGATAGCCGTTCGGTACGGCACCCGACGGCAAAGTCGACGCCTGACACGAAACGCCCTTGCGCCGTCCCTGCCCTTCCCCGACATAAGCGCATGGCCCAGTTCGCCCGATCCGCCGTCACTGCCGTGCTCGGCCCGACCAACACCGGGAAAACGCATCTGGCGGTCGAGCGTTTGTGCGGGCATTCCAGCGGCATGATGGGCTTTCCGCTGCGGCTGCTGGCGCGTGAAGTCTACGACCGGGTGGTCACGATCAAGGGGCGGGAGAGCGTCGCCCTGATTACCGGCGAGGAGAAAATCTGCCCGCCCAAGGCGCGCTATTTCCTGTGCACAGCGGAAAGCATGCCGACCGACGGCGACTTTGCTTTCGTCGCCCTGGACGAGGCGCAGCTTGGCGCGGACCCGGAGCGGGGCCATGTGTTCACCGATCGGCTGCTGCGCGCACGCGGGCGCGAGGAGACGATGATCCTCGGCTCCGCCATCATCGCTCCGCTTGTCCGCAAGCTGGTGCCCGAGGCCGAGATCATCGGCCGCCCCCGCTTTTCGACGTTGAGCTATGCAGGCGCGAAAAAGCTTTCCCGCCTGCCCAAACGCTCCGCGATCGTCGCCTTTTCGGCGGAGGAAGTCTATGCCGTGGCCGAGATGCTCCGGCGGTTTCGCGGCGGCGCAGCGGTGGTGATGGGCGCGCTCTCCCCCAGCACCCGCAATGCGCAGGTGAAGATGTTCATGGAAGGCCAGGTCGATTATCTGGTCGCGACCGACGCGATCGGCATGGGCCTCAATCTCGACGTATCGCATGTCGCCTTTGCCGTGCTGCGCAAGTTCGACGGGCATCGCACCCGTCGGCTTTCCATTACCGAAATGGCGCAGATCGCCGGGCGCGCGGGGCGGCATCACCGCGACGGCACATTCGGATCACTGGGCGGCGAAGGCAGCGACGCGGCCTTTACGCCCGAGGAAATCGAGGCGATCGAGGCGCATCGCTTTCCGCCACTCGACATGCTCTACTGGCGCGACGGGGCACCACGGTGCGACACGCTGGACGGGCTGATCGCCGATCTGGAAGCGCGGCCGGAGGCCCCGCAGTTGCGCGCCGCACACGAAGCGGTCGATCTGGCCGTGCTGAAACGCATGGCCGACGACCCGCTGGTGCGCGAGCGCGCGCGCAACCGGCAGCAGGTGGCGCGCCTGTGGTCAGCCTGCGGACTGCCCGATTTCCAGAAACTGGGGTCGGACCATCATGCGCGGATGGTGGCGCGGCTGTGGCGCTTTCTGTCCGAAGGAAAAGGTTATATTCCGCGCGACTGGTTCGCGCAGCATCTCGCGCGGCTGGACAGTGTAGTGGGCGATATCGACACGCTGTCCGGGCGAATCGCCGCCGTCCGCACCTGGGCCTATATCGCGCATCGTCCCGACTGGCTCGAACATCCCGCAGAAATGGCGGAGCGCACGCGGGCGCTGGAAGAAAAGCTCTCCGACGCACTGCATGCCGCACTCAGGCAACGGTTCGTCGACAGGCGTACTGCTGTATTACTACGCGATATCGGTCAGAACATCACGCAACTGCCGGTAACCATTGATGGTAACGGCGCGGTAAGCGTGGACGGCGAAAGCATCGGGCGGCTTGACGGATTTCGTTTCTCGGTCGATCCCGATGCACGCGGGGGTGACAGGCGGATGCTGCTCGCTGCTGCGGAGAAACGACTTGGGGCGATATTGCGCGTGAAAGCCGACGAATTGCTGGCGGCGGAGGATGCCGCCTTTCTGCTGGCGCCGGGGGCAGCCGAAGCGCCCGCCCTGTTCTGGAATGGCACGGCGATCGCCACCTTGCATGCCGGGCCGACGCTGACAGCACCGGAAATCCGCCTGGATCGCGCGCTTCAGGGCCTGGGGCAGGATATCCAGAAGCGCGTGAGCGAGCGCCTGTCCGCCTGGATGGCGGCGCAACAGGAACGGCATATCCTGCCGCTGGTGCGGATGGCGGCGGCGGCCATCGACCCCGAAACGCCTGCGGTGGTGCGCGGCTTTTTCGCGCAACTGGCAGATGCGGGCGGCATCAGCGCGCGTATCGATCTCGATCCGGCACTGGCCCCGCTCGACAAGACGGAACGCTACCGCATCCGGCGGGCGGGGATCACCATCGGTGTTCTCGACATCTTTCATCCCGGCTTGCTGAAGCCCGGTGCGGCGCTATGGCGGATGGCGCTGGGCTGTGCGCGCCGCGGCACCCCGATGTTGCCGCTGCCCGCCGCCGGGGCGACACTACTGGTGATCGACGATGCGCAGGCGCAGGCAGGCGCGCGCCAATCCGGCTTCCGCGATTTCGGTGGCCAGCATGTGCGCATCGACATGGCAGAACGCATGGCTTGCGCCGCGCATGAGACGATTGCGAAGGGTGAACCTTTCGTGGCGGCGGACCCGCGCATCGTTTCGCTCGGGCTGCATGAACCGGGGTTTCTGGACCTGATGCGCGAGGCCGGTTTCCGCGCGGTGGACGCCGCAGAGGGTGGGCCCAACTGGGTGTTTCGCGGCCGGCAGAAGGCCCGGGCACATCAGCAAGGACCGCGCGCGGGAGGCAAGGCCGAACGCTCCCGCACCGATCGCAAGAGCGCCGATCGCAAGGGCGGTACAGGGGCACCGGATGCGGCAGCGCCCCCTTCCCCGCCGTCGGCATCCGCGCCATCCCCGTCGGCCGCCTCGCCCTTTGCCGGGCTTGCCGATCTGCTGGGGCGCAATGGCTGAACGATCCGATGCCGTCCGGTCGCAGGGCACAGGCGCGGCCAGCCCGACGCAGCGCATCGACAAATATCTCTGGTTCGTGCGCCTCGCCAGCAGCCGCAGCCAGGCGCAGAAGCTGGCCGAGGCCGGTTACATGCGCCTCAACGGTCGCCGCGTCGATCGCGCCCACGCCCCCGTGCGGCCGGGCGACCTCATCACCTTTCCCAGCGGAACACAGGTCCGCGTTGTGCGGGTCAGCGCCCTTCCCCACCGGCGCGGACCAGCGGTGGAGGCCCGGACCTGCTACGAAGAAATAGTTGTGGGCTCGTGAGGGAATAGAGCGCCTTTTTGATATCCAGCCAGCTTGACGCAAGGCAAGGGCCAGCATAGCAGAGCGCATCGGACCCAGGGAAAAGGCCCCACTGATGACCTATGTCGTGACCGACGCATGCATCCGCTGTAAATATATGGATTGCGTCGAAGTATGCCCCGTCGACTGTTTCTACGAAGGCGAGAACATGCTGGTCATCAATCCGAGCGAGTGCATCGACTGCGGCGTGTGCGAACCTGAATGCCCGGCCGAAGCCATTTTGCCCGATACCGAAAACGGGCTGGAGAAGTGGTTGGAGCTGAACACGACCTTCTCCGCACAATGGCCCAACATCACGACAAAGGGCGAAGCGCCTGCCGATGCCGACGCCTACAAGGGCGAAGAAGGCAAGTTCGAGAAGTATTTTTCCGCAGAGCCAGGCACCGGCGACTGAGGCGGAAACAACCGCTGCAAAGCATTGCAAAAGCCGGTCGATGCGCAGGCTGGTAATTTTATTACGAATCTGCTACATGATGAGAAGCAGCGGGTGCCGTCGCGCCCGTGTGGAGTAAAATCGTCCCATGATCCTCAGGTGACGTTGCGGTCCGGCCGCATGCATTTCCCCTAATGTCCATGTGGTGCGCAACATCGGTTTCTCCATTGTGATGGAAAGGTTCCAAATGGCTGCCAAGGCGCTGTCCTTTGACGTCGGTGATTATGTCGTTTATCCCAAGCATGGCGTTGGCCGTGTGATCGAATTGCAGAAAGAGCAGATCGCGGGCATGGAGCTGGAACTCTATGTCCTGCGCTTCGAAAAGGAACGCATGACGTTGCGCGTTCCCACGAACAAGGCCGAAGGTGTCGGCATGCGCAAGCTGTCTTCGAACAAGACGCTCGAAGAGGCCATGGAAACGCTGAAAGGCAAGCCCAAGGTCAAGCGGACCATGTGGTCGCGCCGCGCGCAGGAATATGAAGCGAAGATCAATTCGGGCGACCTCGTGTCGATCGCCGAAGTGACGCGCGACCTGTTTCGCGCCGACGATCAGCCCGAGCAGAGCTATTCCGAGCGGCAGATTTTCGAAGCGGCCTCCAGCCGTCTCGCCCGCGAACTTGCCGCGATGGAAGAGACGGATGAGCCGGGTGCGCTCAAGAAGATCCTGCAGATTCTCAACGAAGCCGCGCCGAAATATAACAAGGAAAAGGTCGACTGACAGTCGGCCCCGACCGTACCAGACAAGAAGGGCGCCCCGCGAGGCGCCCTTTTTCGTTGCCCATGCAGCCGCAGGGCCGATACCCGGCCAATATTTCGCCTTGCATGCCCGTTCCTTCACTGTATTATATTCGCAATACAGATGAGGAGATGCCGGATGCCGCGACGCTTCATTCCCGCCCTGATGATGGGGGGCCTTGCCGTGGCGTTGTCGGGCTGTTCGGAAAGCGGGGCGCAATCCATGGTCGGCACGCGCGCTGCGACGGCCGATCTGTCCGACCTGCGTGACTTTGCAGGTGTCGAAGCGGCCGGACCGGACACCGTGATTGTCAGCGTCGGCCCGGCCTTCAACGTGACGGCCCAGGGCGATCCCGAAGCCTTGAAGCGTATCGAAATCGGGGTGAAGGACGGCGTGCTCCATATCGGCCGCAAGCCGCGCGTCGGCGGCATGGATCGCCAGCCGGACAAGGGCGCGACGATCCGTGTCGCCATGCCCGCGCTGGCGTCGGCATCGCTGGCGGGTTCGGGCGATATGACGGTCGACCGGGCACAGGGCGACACGCTCGACCTGTCGCTGACGGGTTCCGGCAATCTGGCGGTGGCCACTGCCAAGGTGCGGACGCTCAAGGCCGGTGTCACCGGATCGGGCGATATGCGGATCAGCGGAACCGCGGGCACGGCATCTTTGTCCGCCACCGGATCGGGCGGCATCGACGCAGCCGCTCTGAAGGCGGGAAGCGGCGACATCAATATGCTGGGATCGGGTGACGCCCGCCTTGCATCCGACGGCACCGTCGCGGTTCATATCATGGGATCGGGCAACGCCGATGTGATCGGCAAGGCCAAATGCACGGTCGCAGCGATGGGATCGGGCAAGGCGCGATGCAGCGGATAATGGCCCGATTGCCGCGGAGGGTGGCTTGCACTCCGTTCAGGCCATGATCCGCGCCGCTCTCATCATCGCGTTCGCCGCGCTACCGGTGCCCACGCTCGCCGCGACGCAGACTTACACGATTACCCGCTTTGACAGCGTTCGGCTGGATGCGCCGATTCGCGTCGCCATCACCAGCGGCAAAGGGGTGACCGCCAGCGGCGAAGGCGACCGCGAGGCACTGGACCGCATCGACATGAAAGTGTCGGGCAACAGCCTTGTGATCCGCATGAAACCCAGGCCATCGGGCCAGAAGGGCGGCGGCGGGCCGGTGACACTGCGGCTGTCGACGGACGATGTGCGGCGCGCGACGCTGACCGGTGGCGGATCGCTCAGCATCGACAGGATGAAGGGAACGCGCGGTGATATCATGCTGGGCGGCGGCGGCGACCTCACGATCGGCGCAGTCGCGCTCGACCAGTTCAACATCCTGCTGTCCGGCAGCGGGCGCGTGACCGTGGCGGGCAAGGCGGGGCGGACCGACGTGCGCGTTTCCGGCCCAGGTACGCTCTCGGCGGAGGCGCTGACGGCACGCGATGCGCGGCTGACCAATGAAGGCACGGGCAGCATCGCAATCACCGCATCGGCAACGGCCGATGTGCGCGCCTATGGATCAGGAGACGTCATCGTGAGCGGCAAGGCGGCGTGCACCGTGGTCCACAACGGCGCGGGCCGGGTGCTGTGCGGTGGGGACGAGCGTTAGGCTGGGTGCACGAAGCAAGGATCAGCCCATCTACCCCGTTCGCCCTGAGCCTGTCGAAGGGCCATGCTGAGCCGCAGGCGAAGCATATACTTCACTTCGTTCAGTAAAGCCCTTCGACAGGCTCAGGGTGAAAGGCTCTGATCTTGTGTTGCGCCCCTAAACCCTGTCCGCCTGCACCACGATATCCAGCGCGCGGAGGGCGGATAATATCCGCATGAGATGCTGCGCGTCGCTGACTTCCAGGTCGATGACGTCCGTATGAAACGGTCCTTCGCGGTTCACCAGTTGCAGGTTGAGGATGTTCGCCTTGTTCGCGCCGAAGATGTTGGCGACGGCGGCAAGGGCACCTGGTTGATTCTTGACGATAATGGCAAGACGCGCCGTGCCGCCCTTGGACTTGGCATCCCAGGCCAGATCGACCCAGTCGGCATCCTGCCCGCTTTCCAGTTTCGGGCAGTCGATCGTATGGACTTCGATGGGTTCGCCGGTGATGCGAATGCCGACGATGCGGTCGCCCGGCACGGGGTGACAGCATTCGCCCAGATGATAGGCGATGCCGGGCGTCAGCCCCCGGATGGAAACCGGCTCATGCTGGCGCGGATGCGCTTCCTCCGCCCCTTCCGCCGTGGTCGATCCGGGGATCAGGGCCTCCATCACTTCGGCATCGGTAACGCGGTGTGTTGCTATGGCGATCATCAGTGCCGCCCGGTCCTCCAGCTTCAATCGCTTGATCCCCGCGGCGATCCCCTTGTCGCCGATCTCGACCGGCAGGCGGCCCACGATTTCCTCGAACAGCTTTTCGCCCAGCGCAATCTGTTCGCCGCGCTGCTTGTTGCGGATGTACCGGCGGATGGCGGCACGCGCCTTGCCGGTGACCACGAACGTCAGCCAGCCGGGTTGCGGTTCCTGCCCGTCGGACTTCAGAATCTCGACCTGATCGCCATTTTCAAGGCTGGTGCGCAGCGGCACCACGCGTCCGTTGACTTTCGCGCCGACCGTTTGATTGCCCAGCCGGGTGTGAACGGCATAGGCAAAATCGACCGGCGTCGCGCCTTTGGGCAACTGGTGCAACTCGCCCTTGGGCGAAAAGGCGAAGATGCGATCCTGATACATCGCCATGCGGGTATGTTCGAGCAGTTCGTCGGCGTCCTGGCTCTGCTCCAGTATCTCGATCAGATCGCGCAGCCAGCCGGCCTGCCCGTCGGGCCGCTTCATCTTGCCATCGGCCGACTGCTTATAGGCCCAGTGTGCGGCAAGGCCGAACTCGCTGTCACGATGCATGTCCTGACTGCGAATCTGCACCTCTATACGCGCATTTTCCCCATGGATCACCGTCGTATGGATCGATCGATAGCCGTTGCGCTTGGGCGTTGAGATATAATCCTTGAACCGGCCGGGCACCATCTTGAACTTCTGATGGATGACGCCGAGCGCCCGATAGCAATCCTCAGGGCTTTCCGTGATGACGCGAAAGGCCATGACATCGGTCAACTGCTCGAAGCTGATGTGCCGCTCCTGCATCTTCCTCCAGATGGAGAAAGGATGCTTTTCCCGGCCCGAGACCGTGACGCGCACGTCGCTGCTGCCCAGCAGAAGCTGAAGGCCGGATGCGATTCGCGCCACCTTGTCCCCGCCGCCTTCCTTCAGCTGCTCCAGCCTTCGGGTGATGCTGCCATAGGCGTCGGGTTCCAGCTCGCGGAACGCCAGCAACTGCATTTCGCGCATGAAATCATACATGCCGATCCGTTCGGCGAGCGGCGCGTAGATATCCATCGTTTCGCGGGCGATGCGCCTGCGCTTGTCGGGATTCTTGATGAAGTGCAGCGTCCGCATATTGTGCAGCCGGTCGGCGAGCTTCACCAGCAGAACCCGGATATCGTCGGACATCGCGAGCAGAAACTTGCGCAGATTTTCCGCCGCGCGTTCGTTTTCGGACTGCGCCTCGATCTTGCTGAGCTTCGTAACGCCGTCGACGAGGCGCGCGACATCCTTTCCGAACGCCGCCTCGATCTCTTCATAAGTGACGAGCGTATCCTCGATCGTGTCGTGCAGAAGCGCCGTCACGATGGTCTGGTCATCCAGATACAGATCGGTCAATATGCCAGCGACTTCAATCGGATGGCTGAAATAGGGGTCGCCGCTGGCGCGTTTCTGGCTGCCATGTTTCTGCACCGAAAAGACATAGGCGCGATTGATCATCGCCTCGTCCGCATCCGGATCATAGCGTTTTACCCGCTCGACAAGCTCATACTGGCGTAACATCACTGTCCGTTGTGCGGACTAGGGCCGGTTTCGCAACAAAAATATCTGGATCGCCAAGGTTAAGCGCCCATCAACATTCCCGCAGCTAAGGATTGTTTTTTGCAACTTTGCCCGTTTTGGTTTATTATTTCCGGTTATGACAAAGCAGCTACATGACGCGTTCGATCAATGCCCGCTTCCCCAGGCGTTGGAGGCGATGGGAGAACGGTGGTCGTTCATGATCATGCGAGGCGCGATCAGCGGTCTCAAGCATTTTGAAGAGTTCCAGTCGCAACTGAACATCGCCCGCAACATCCTGGCCAACCGGCTGGCCCGGCTGGTGGAAAAAGGCATATTGTCGCGCGAGCCGATGCAGTGCGATCGGCGCAAGGTGGAATATCGGATAACGCAAAAAGGCAAGGAACTGGCGCCGGTGATGATCGCACTGCGCCAGTGGGGCGAAAAATGGGAGTGCGGCGTTCCTTCGAAACCTGTGCTGTGCGACAAGCGCGACGGCCTCCCCATCCAGCCGATGCAGATTCGCGCGCATGACGGGCGTGTTTTGACCATCGACGACCTGATGTGGCTGTTTCCTGACGATTATCACGTCGATCTGGGCGAGCTGACGAAAGACCTTGCGGCCTGACGAAGGACCGCGCCCCCTTCTCGCCTTCCTGAAAACTCGCTAAGCCTGCCGCATGTCGGTCAATCCCCTGCAACCGCAACCCTTTTTCGCGGACAAGAACCGGGCTTTCTGGAACTTGCAGACATTGGGCTGGCTGGGGGCTTTCGGCCTGCGCGGGGCCTCGGGCGTGGCCAATGGGCAGGACCTGTCATTTCTGGTGCCGGTGCTGATTTCGACGGTGACCGGCTATTCCGTCACGCTGCTGATGGGCGTCATCTTTCGCGCGCTGCTGAAGCAGCGGCCGCTTATCACCTGGGGTGTATCGATCATCGTGGTGGTTGCGGCGGCGGCGCTCTGCGCATTCATCGACGCATGGGTGTTCGCGACGCAGAATCAGTCGAGCGCAACGGCGGGACTGCAACTGTTTCTGGGGGCCTTCTATCTCGCGGTGACCTTGCTCGGCGCCTGGTCGGCGCTCTATTATGCGATCAACTTCTACCTGACGGTCGAGGAACAGGCCGATCAGTTGCAGCGCCTCGAACTACAGGCGAGCAACGCCCAGCTCGCGATGTTGCGATACCAGCTGAATCCGCATTTCCTCTTCAATACGCTCAACAGCATTTCGACGCTGGTGCTGCTGAAACAGACCGACAGGGCGAATGCCATGCTTTCGCGCCTGTCCTCCTTCCTGCGCTACACCCTCATCAACGAGCCGACCGCGCAGGTGACGCTGGAGCAGGAAGTCGAGACGCTCAAGCTCTATCTGGAAATCGAGAAAATGCGGTTCGAGGAGCGGCTGCGCCCTACGTTCAGCATCGATCCGGCCGTGGCGCATGCCCGCCTCCCCTCTCTGCTCCTCCAGCCGCTGGTCGAAAATGCCATCAAATATGCCGTGACACCCAAGGAGGAAGGCGCGGAAATCACCGTCATGGCGCAGCCTGCCGGTGAAAACGTCCGTATCGTCGTATCCGATACGGGTCCGGGATTGAACGAAATCACTGTCCGGCCAAGTCTGTCCACAGGCGTCGGGCTGGCGAACATCCGCGACAGGCTGTTTCAGGCTTATGGGGAACGGCACAGCTTCGATGCGCGTTCCACACCCGGAGGCGGATTTTCGGTCACCATCGAAATGCCGCTGATAACGGAAGATTCAACGAAAGTGGCTGCATGACAATCAGAACGATCCTCGTCGATGATGAGAGCCTTGCCATTCAGGGCATGACACTCCGCCTCGAAGCGCATGAGGATGTCGAAATCATCGAAACCTGCCAGAACGGTCGCGAGGCGATCCGCGCGATCAAGACACACAAGCCCGATCTCGTCTTTCTCGACATCCAGATGCCCGGGTTCGACGGCTTTTCGGTGGTGCAGGGCATGATGGAAATCGAGCCGCCGCTGTTCATTTTCGTGACGGCCTATTCGGACCATGCCATCCGCGCGTTCGAGGCGCAGGCAGTCGATTATCTCATGAAGCCGGTCGAGCCGGATCGCCTGGCCGATGCGCTGGACCGCGTGCGCCAGCGCCTGAACGAAAAGCGGCAGGTTCAGGAAGTCGAACGGCTGCGCGAGGTGCTGGCCGAAGTCGCCCCACAAGCGATGAGCGATTTTGCGCCCGAAGAGGACGGCCATGCCGCCAGCCGCTACGAAAAACTCATCAACATCAAGGATCGCGGCCAGATATTCCGCGTCGATGTCGACAGCATCGAGCGGATCGACGCGGCGGGCGATTACATGTGCATTTACACCGCGGACAATTCACTGATCCTGCGCGAGACGATGAAGGATCTGGAGAAGCGGCTGGACCCCCGCAATTTCCAGCGCGTCCACCGGTCCACCATCGTCAACCTGTCGCAGGTTCGGCAGGTAAAGCCCCACACCAACGGCGAATGTTTCCTTGTGCTGGAAAGTGGCGCGCAGGTGAAGGTCAGCCGCAGCTACCGCGACGTGGTGGCACGGTTCGTACATTAAGAAACTTGACGACCAGACTTTGACCTGATGGCTTAGCTCAATAGCCGAATGTCAGACTGGAGAAGATCGTGTCGAAGTCGGCGCGGGGATGGACGATCGGCTGAGTCCAAACCACGCCCAGCCGCCATTCGCCGCGTTTCTCGAACTGGACTTGCGCCCGGCCCTGCGCGTCGGTGATGACCGGGGTGCCGTGGCCCGCGGCGCGGTGCAGCGGTTCCAGGACCACACTCGCGCCCGCCAGCGGCCTGCCAAGATAATAGACGCGCACCGGAAGCGCCTCATTGGCGGCAAGCGCATAAGGGTTTTTTTCCGGCACGATTTCCAAGGTCAGCCCCAGCGGGCGCGTCACTTGATCGGTGATCGCCGTGCCGACCTGAACCAGCGCCTTCGCGCGGCGCGAATAAAGCTCGCGTCCGCGCGCGGCGCTCGTGCCATCGGCCTTGCGCTTTTCAAGCGCGGGAGTCAGCCCTTCATGTTCGGCGTAGGCGGTAAACTCATCGGCGGGCAAGTCGCTTTCAGCCTGATGGCTGACGAAGGCCAGAACATGTGTCCCTTCACCACGCAAGGTGACGCTGGCGCCGCCCGCCTTCGTTTCGGTGCTGAGCCGGACCCCGGCGAGATGATCGGCTACGCCGCCGGGTCCGATGCTCTGCAAGGCCACGATCTTGTGCCAGCGGGTTTCCCAATGCTCGACTTCGGTCGGGTCGCCGATCAGGAACTGGAGATCGAACGCCTGTCCGTCGGTTTGGCGATAGCGGGGGATATCGATCCAGAAATCATGTGCAGCAGCGGGAACAGCACCCAGCAGGGCAAAGGCGAATAGCAGGTAATGGCGCATGATTATCCCCGTATCTTTCGCCCGACAGTAGATCGCACCGTCCGTTCGCCCATAGGGCAAATACCCCATGCAAGGGTAGACCCGTTACCGAAACACCCACTGCCGGTTGAGCACGAACACGATGGCCGGTGTCACGAAGACAAAGGCCGGGATCGGCGACCATTCTGGCCAGCCAAGCGTCGTGACGCACAGCCAGACCCAGAAGGCGTTGATGCCGAGGCTGACCAGCGAAACGGCAACGAACCGTATGGCGCGGCGGGCGCTGCGATCCTCCCGCGCGTCGTCGGGAAAGGAATAAGCGCCGTGCAGCACATAGCCCGCGATCACCGCGACGCAAAATCCTGCGACCAGCGCGATTTGCGGATGCAGGCCGATTGGCGCGGCCAGCGTCCAGTAGATCGCCGCCTGGATCGCCGTCACCGCCAGCCCGGTCAGGCCATAGCGTATCACCTGCCAGACGAGGGCGCGGCGCTGCGGCGCGGATGCTCCCAAGATTTTCACGACGCACCCCTTTGCGCTTTGCGTGCGGCGGTCTAATCCCAAGCCCGGCCAATGGGAAGCGGGATGATGGACAGTGCAAACAGCATGACGAGCCTGTGGCATGACCGCATCCGCCCGCACGTCACGCGCGTGTCCGCCTATGCCGACGAAAACTGGAAATGGCTGACGTTCCTTGCCTGGGTCGGCATCGCCGCCTTCTACATCGTTGCGCGCTGGCAGCAGGTCCATTGGATGGTGCTGAGCGATACCGATGACAATATCCGCTATGTCCAGGTGAAGGATTGGCTGGCGGGGCAAGGCTGGTTCGACCTTAGCCAGCACCGGCTGGACCCGCCGGTCGGCGCCAACATCCACTGGTCGCGGCTGGTGGACCTGCCGATCGCGGGACTGATGCTGTTCTTCCGCTTCTTCACCGATACAGGGACGGCGGACCGGCTGGCCTGCGCGATCGCGCCGCTGCTGCCGCTGCTGCCGATGATGCTGGGCCTTGCCTTCATTGTCCGGCGGCTGGCGGGCGGCAATGCCTGGATCGTCGCGATCCTCGCGCCGCTGGCCGCGCAAATGGGTCTGAGCATGTATATGCCGATGCGGATCGACCATCATGGCTGGCAACTGGCGCTGACCGTGGCGATGCTGGCGGGCATGGTCGACCGCAACTGGCTGCGCGGCGGGATCGTCGCCGGGCTTTCCAGCGCGCTGTCGATTGCGATCGGCATGGAGATGATCGTCTATCTCGCTGCGGCCGGAGCGATCGTCGCGCTGCGCTGGGTGTTCAAGGATGGCGCGGCGCGACGGATGCGGCCCTATGCGCTCAGCCTGGGCGGGGGCACGGGCCTGCTGTTCGTGACGACCGCCAGCTATGCCAATCGCGCGCCGGTTTGCGATGCGCTCTCGCCGGTGTGGGTCGCGATATTGGGAGCGGCGTCCGGTGGCATGCTGCTGCTGACCCTGCTGCCGCTGAAAAGCTGGCCGCAGCGGCTGGCGGCGGGCGCGCTTGTCGGCCTTGCCGTCGGCCTGTTCGCATGGGTGAACTGGCCGCAATGCCTTTCGGGCGCCTATCAGCTCTCCCCCGAACTGCAAAAGCTGTGGCTGGCCAATATCCGCGAGGCGAAGCCGATCACGGCGCAGGCACGCAGCGTGGTCATTCCGCTGCTGGCGCTGCCGGTGACGGCGGTGATCGGCGCGCTGATCGCATGCTGGCAGGTCCGGCGCGATACCGAGGCTTTGTGGGCCTGGGCGACGGTAACGCTGATGACGCTATTCGCCGTCGCCCTGTTGTTCTGGCAATTGCGGGCTGGCCCGGCGGCACAGTTTCTGGCCATCCCAGCGGCGGCATGGGCGACATGGACGGCCGGGCGCGCCCTGGTGCTGGGGCGACCCGTGTGGCGACTGGTCGGCGGCGTTGCCATCCTGCTGGTCGTCGCTGTCCTCTTTTCCTATCAGCTTTACCCCAAGGCCAACCGGCTGATCGCGGATATTACCGGCGCGAAGCCCGCCCCGCCCCCACGCCCGTTCATCGCGAAACGCACGGCGGCCATCCGCAAGGCGAACGGCCAGTGCCGGTCTGCCCCTGCGCTCAAGGTGCTCGATCAGTTGCCGTCGTCGACGATCTTCACACTGGTCGATCTTGGCCCCCGCCTGATCGCGACGACGCATCACCGTGCGATCGCCGGACCCTATCACCGCAATGGCGACGCCATCTTGGCGATCCATCATGCGATGGATGGCCCGCCCGAAGGATTCCGGGCCATCGCCGCTCGGCATTTCGCCCGCTATCTGCTGGTCTGCCCCAATTTCCCGGAAGCCACCGTTTATCAGGCCCGCAGCCCCCGCGGCTTCTACGCGCAACTGATGCGGGGAAAAGTGCCCGCCTGGCTGACACTCGTGAACCTCAACGTCGGCTATACCTGGCCCTACCGCATCTATCGCATCGACTATGCAGCGCCCGACGACTTAGCGACGGGCAGCGAAAAAGCCGCGCAGTAGGGCAGCGGCGGCATCTTCCCCGATACCGCCATAGACATCCGGCCGATGCAGGCACTGCGGATGGGCAAAGACCCGCGCGCCATGATCGACACCGCCGCCCTTGGGGTCGGCCGCGCCATAATAGACGCGGGCGATTCGCGCATGGGCGATGGCCCCTGCACACATCGCGCATGGTTCAAGCGTCACCCACAGGTCGCAATCGACAAGACGATAATCGCCCAGTTGCGCCGCAGCGGCGCGTATAGCGATGATCTCGGCATGGGCGGTCGGGTCATTGTCCCGCCGGTTACGGTTCTCGCCTTGCCCGATCACTGCTCCCGCCCGCACGACGACCGCACCGACAGGCACTTCGCCCGCCGCCCCCGCGGCACGGGCAAGATCGAGCGCCTGGTGCATGAAGGGAGGCGTGGGGAAAGGCGCGGGCACCCAGCCTGTTTAGAGGCAAAGGGATGCGAACCGCAATTGGCCAGCTTACCGTTTCCTGGCGAAGGTCATCGCCATCCGACGAGCGCAGACCCGATATGTCTGTCAGTCCCGCGAAGGCGGGAATGACGACGCGCTTTGCCTGACCCTATTGTTGAGGCATCGCGAGGGCCGGGGACGGCGTTGCGAGTTCAATTCACTCCGGCTTGCGCACAGCCACCGTCGGCACTTCCACCGTTTCGTTGCGGGTGCCGACTTCCACCTTCACGACGTCCGCCTTGTACGACGGCAATGTGCCTTGTTCCACCGCGATGGCAGGAAGCTTCGCGTCGCGGGTCTGCTCGACCTTCAGCAGGCCAAAGGCCATTGCGCCCCCGACAAGCACCACGGCCACCAGCAGCAGGCCAAATATGAACCTTATCATCCGATCCTCCATCCATTATAGACAGCTTAACGCAGATCAGGTGCGAAGGTTGCTGATCGCTTGGGTCTACCCCAAGCCAAGGGTTGACGCGCACGCCCGATCGGGCTATCCGCGCCGCTTTCCGGGCACAGGCCCGACACCCTGAACCTTCAAGACGTATAAGGCTGAACGATATGTCGCGTATCTGCGAACTGACCGGCAAGACCCGCCAGGTGGGCCACAATGTGTCCCATGCGAACAACAAGACCAAGCGCGTGTTCCTGCCCAACCTGCAGAACGTCACGCTGATTTCCGAGTCGCTCGAAAAGAGCGTGAAGCTGCGCGTGTCGACCAACGGCCTGCGGTCGGTCGAGCATGTCGGCGGCCTGGACAACTGGCTGCTCAAGACCAATGATGAGAAGCTGTCGCTCAAGGCGCAGCGCCTGAAGCGCGAAATCGCCAAGAAGGCGAGCGCCGCCGCCTGATCGGCTGCGAATCGCCTGAGTGATAAAGAGGGCGGCCTTCGGGTCGCCTTTTTTATTGTCCCGGATCGTCCGGCAGCGCGAACTTCAGCAGCAGGCTGCGCTGAAAGAACTGGTGGTTGTCGTCCGATGCGATCCAGAGAATCCGTCGTCCGTTTTCGCGCGATAGCGCCAGTGCCTCGAAATTGTCGGCAAGGAGCGGCGGGGCGAAGCGAGCGATGTCGCGAGGGACGAGCACCGCCCCTGCGCGCAGCGGCGGCAGCTTCACGAGCGACAGGACAGCGGTGAACCCTTCGTGCAGGGTGACGCGACGGTTGAGCACCAGCAGCCTATCATGATCGAGCGCCACGGCATCGGTCGCACGATAGCCCTGCGGCGGGCGGTAGCTGAGGCGCAGCGGCGGCACACTGCTGCGGTCGGCGGGATCTTGCTGAAACAGCAATACATCGGTGCCGACGCCGCCCGGCCCATAGGCATATTCGGAAAACAAAAGGAAGCGTCCGTCGGGCAGGCGGGCCATCGCCTCGCCGCCGCCGGTATCGGGCCAGGCGGCGACAGCGGGCCAGACCCGGCACGCTTCCACCCGCGCATAGCCGGGGGCATAGCGGCAGACGCGCTGGATCAGCTCAAAGGAGACCCAGTAGCGGCCCGTCGCCGGATCATAGGCCTGCGCTTCGGAATCCCATTTCCAGCCCGGCCAGTTCCTTTCCGCCCGGAACACCGGCAGCGGCGCAATGAAACCGCGCGCTTTTCCGGGCGTGAAACCCAGCAGCATGCCCGAATCGCTCAGCGCCAGCAGACTGCCGTCCGGCATCGCCCGCAACGAGGATATGCCGCCGAAGTCATCATGATCGCTGCGCAGCGCCCAGCCACCCAGATAGCGCAGCGGACCGAGCAATGTGCGGGCCGGATCGCTGCTGTCGAGAGCAAGCGGCTGCGCCGTCACAGCGATCAACCCGGCGACGCGCGGGCCGCTCTTGTTGGGCGGCGGCGGCGACAGCAGCGCCACGGCGAGCAGCAGGATGAGGGCAATGCGCGACATCGGCCCAAGCCGATAGGGCATCGCCGAAAGGGAAAACAGCGAAAAGGTTTCGATACCGCCCAATACTCCCCTTGCAGGGGAGGCGGCAGGCGGAGCCTGACGGAGGGGTGTCTTATCCTATCGAGAGCGGGACCCCCCTCCACCGCCCTGCGGGCGGTCCCCCTCCCCTCTACGGGGAGGATTGGGGCGTTTAGCCTGCATCATGAACGCCAGCTAACTGAACGACCGCTGTCAGCCATGTTCAGCCAGCCCTCAACGCGACTCGCGCATAACGGCTTCATCGAGAGACACAGTGATTCGGAATAATCACTCTCCCGATGAGAGTTTGAACAAGGAGTAACGCCATGAAGAAGTCTGCTTTCCTCAACATGGGTGCTGCGCTTGCAATGGGCGTTGCATCTTTCGTGGCCGTTTCGGCCCCCGCCAGCGCGCAAAGCTATCGCGGCTACGACCGGGGTTATGATCGGGGCGATTATTATCGCGGCGACAATTTCCGGGGCGACCGCGGCTATCGCGGCGACCGCTATTATCGCAATAACGGCGCGTACCGGAACAACGGCTATTATCGCGGCAACAACCGCAACGCCTTTCGCTGCCGTGACAACGGCACCGGCGGTACGATCATCGGCGCGATTGCCGGCGGCCTTCTGGGCAACGAAGTTGCCGGACGTGGTGACCGCACCACAGGCGCGATCCTCGGCGCGGGCGTCGGCGCTCTGGCCGGTCGTGCGATCGACAAGAACAACGGTCGTCGCTGCTAAGCCCGACACGTAACCCGACGACCAATATCGTCGCAAACAACCGGAAGGCCAGCCTCGCGAGGGGCTGGCCTTTTTGCTATGCGTGTAATAAAGTTTCGATACGCGGTAACATTCCATCAGCGTCTGACGACCGCGTTCTGGAGCTTTCGCACGATGACCACCGGCCCCCTGCCCGCGCCTTTCCCATCCCCCGATGCCCCCGCCGACGCATTTCGCCGACGCCTTCCGCACGATCATCGTGGCGCCGAACCTGATGTGCTGCGCCCGCTGGTGGACCGGGCGCGGCAGAACCGGGCAGAGCGCGATGCCGCCATCGCACAGGCGCGCGCCTTGCTGACCGATCTGCGCGCGGCGCAAAGCGACGGCTGGGTCAACCAGTTCCTTCAGGAATATCGGATGAACACCGCCGAAGGCGTCGCGTTGCTGAGCCTCGCGGAAGCCTTTCTGCGCGTGCCCGATCAGGACACCGCCGACCAGTTGATCGCCGACAAGATCGGTGAAGGGGACTGGCGGGCGCACAGCGGCAAATCGCACAGCGGCCTCGTCAACAGTGCCACATGGGGTCTGGTGCTCGGCCGCGCGATGGTGAAGGAGGACAGCACCGCAGGTGTCCTGCGCAAGCTGATCGGGCGGGCAGGTGAACCGTTCGTGCGGACGGCGGTGGGCGCAGCCATGCGCCTGATGGGCGAAGTGTTCGTGATGGGCCGCACGATCGAGGAAGCGATCCGGCGGATGGACAAGCGCCAGCATCGCGGTTTCACCGCCAGTTTCGACATGCTGGGCGAAGGCGCGCGCACGTATGAGGACGCCGCCCGCTATTTCGATAGCTATGGCGCTGCGATCCGGCAGGTCGCGGCGCAGGGGGAGAAAGGCCACAGCGTCTCGATCAAGCTTTCGGCGCTGCATCCGCGCTATGAGGCGAGCCAGTCCTGGCGCTGCGTACCCGACCTCACCGAAATGCTGCTGACGCTGGCGCAGCAGGCGGCCGCCAGCAATGTGGCGCTGACGGTGGACGCGGAGGAATCGCAGCGGCTGGTCATGTCGCTCGACATCATAGAGGCCGTGGCGCGGCATCCCGATCTGCGCGGCTGGGACGGGTTCGGCATGGCGGTGCAGGCGTACAGCAAGCGCGCCCGCGCCGTCGTCGGCTGGGCCAATGCAGTGGCGCGCGATCGCGGCACGCGGCTTGCGGTGCGCCTCGTCAAAGGCGCCTATTGGGACAGCGAGATCAAATATACGCAAGAACGGGGTTTGTCGGGTTATCCGCTGTTCACGCGCAAGGCGGCGACGGATACGTCCTATCTGGCCTGCGCGCGCGACATGCTGGAGGCCAGCCACCTCTATCCCGCCTTTGCCAGCCACAATGCGCTGACCGTCGCGACCATCCTGCAATGGGCCGGCAGCCGTCGGGATTTCGAGTTCCAGCGGCTGCACGGCATGGGCGAAGGGCTGTACGAACGGCTGGTGCGCAAGGACGGCTATCACTGCCGCATCTACGCGCCGGTGGGCGGGCATCAGGATCTGCTGGCCTATCTGGTCCGCCGCCTGCTGGAAAATGGCGCAAACTCCAGCTTCGTGCATCAGTTGGCCGATGCCGATACGTCGGAAGAGGAACTGCTCGCCGATCCGGTGGAGAAGGTCGCGCGCGCGGGTGGCGCGCCGCATCCCGCCATACCCCTGCCCCGCGACCTGTTCATGCCGGAACGGGCGAACAGCGCGGGCGTGGACCTGGACGACCGGGATGTGCTGGCAGAGGTGATGGGGGAGGTTCGGGGGGATATTTCACATCCGTTCGCCCTGAGCCTGTCGAAGGGTCAGACTGAGCCGCAGGCGAAGTCCCTTCACCCCGTTCAGGGAGAGGCTTCGACAAGCTCAGCCCGAACGGATTTAGACATTGGAAACATCGCCCAATCCGCCCTCAACCGCGCTCACGCCGCCTTCCCCGCATGGGCGGCCACCCCGCTCGACGCGCGCGCCGCCTGCCTCGACCGCCTGGCCGATCTGATGGAGGCGCGTCGTGCCGACCTGATGGCAATCGCCTGTCAGGAAGCGTTCAAGACGATCCCCGATGCCCTTGCCGAAGTGCGCGAGGCCGTCGACTTCTGCCGCTATTATGCCGCGCAGGCGCGCACCGGGCTGGCTCCCGTCACGCTGCCGGGGCCGACGGGCGAGCGCAACGTGCTGCGCATGGAAGGGCGCGGCGTGTGGCTGTGTATCGCGCCGTGGAACTTCCCGCTCGCGATCTTCATCGGCCAGGTCGCCGCCGCGCTGGTCGCGGGCAATGCCGTCGTCGCCAAGCCCGCGCCGCAGACACCGCGCATAGCCGCCGCTGCGGTCGCGCTGGCGCATGAGGCAGGCGTGCCGCAGGATGCGCTGATATTGGCAACCGGCGGTGCGGATATGGGCAAGGCGCTTACCGCCGATCCACGCATCGCAGGCGTCGCCTTCACCGGATCGGTCGCGGCGGCCAAGGCGATTGCCCGCGCCCTGCTCGAAGGGCCGGAACAGCGCCCCATAGTACCATTGATTGCGGAAACCGGCGGCATCAACTGCATGATCGTCGATTCAACTGCGCTGCCCGAGCAGGTGGTCCGCGACATCGTGATTTCCGGCTTCCAATCGGCCGGGCAACGCTGTTCCGCGCTGCGCCTGCTGCTGGTGCAGGAGGAGGTGCTGGATCGCACGCTACACATGCTGAAAGGCGCGATGGATGCGCTGGTGATCGGCGACCCGACCGACAGCCGCACAGACATCGGCCCGGTGATCGACAAGGCGGCCTATGACCGGCTGATGGCCCATCGCAAGGCGCATCAGGCGCAGATCGTCCATTCGGTCGCCGTGCCGAAAAAAGGGCTGTTCGTGCCGCCGACATTGATACGGCTGGACGATCCCGCCCAGCTCGACCGCGAAATCTTCGGTCCGATCGTGCATGTCGCCACCTGGCGCGCCGGGACGCTCGACACGGTGATCGCGGCGATCAACGCGAAAGGCTTCGGTCTCACCATGGGCCTGCACAGCCGCATCGCGCGGACCGCAGCCACCGTGGAGGGGCTGGCGGCGGTCGGCAACCTGTATGTCAACCGGTCGATGATCGGCGCGGTCGTCGGATCGCAGCCGTTCGGCGGCGAAGGCCTCTCAGGCACCGGCCCCAAGGCAGGTGGGCCGCATTATCTCCACCGCTTCTGTGCCGAGCGGGTGACATCGACCGACACCACATCGGCGGGCGGCAATGCCAGCCTGCTGAGCCTTGAGGATGAGGGGTGAGTCTTGCCCTTATCATGACCCTCCCCTGAAAGGGGAGGTGGCAGGCGAAGCCTGACGGAGGGGGGTCCCGCTATCGATAGGGTGATACCCCTCCACCACCCGCTACGCGGGCGGTCCCCCTCCCCTTGCAGCGGAGGATTGAAGCACCACCCCCCTTGCATCGCCCGGCCAATTATGGCCCAATGCCGTAGGGCAATCCGGGGGCGGGACATGAGTATTGCGTGGGATACGACGGTCAGGTTTTTTCCGGGCAATCGCGAGCCGGGTTTTCGTTGCACCTTTCGCGGTTGCGTGGCGCTGTTCGCGGGCATGTCGCCGGAGGAACGCTTTGCCGCCTATGCCCGGTTCGAGCAGCCGGTTTTGATCGACGGACGGCATTTCGGCACCGAAATCGGGGCGCGGGACCTGGAAACGCTGGCGCGGCTGCTGGAGCGCGGGCTTCACTGAAGCGTTCGGCACGAAAGCGGCCCGGAAGGATGTGAGAGGCGTTGCGGCGCGCGGCATTGCCGCCTAAACGTCCCCCCATGTCCTATGCCCCCTATCCCGCGCTTCGCCTGCGCCGTACCCGCGCCGCAGCGTGGTCGCGCGCCTTGCATGCCGAACATCGCATCAGCCCGGCCGACCTCATCTGGCCGCTGTTCGTGACCGACGGCAGCGGCGTGGAGGAACCGGTCGGCAGCCTGCCGGGCGTCTCGCGCTGGTCGGTCGACGGGATCGTCACGCAGGCGAAGCTCGCCCGCGATCTCGGCATTCCCTGCATCGCCCTATTCCCCAATACGCAGCCTGACCGGCGCAGCGACGACGGGGCGGAGGCGCTCAATCCCGACAATCTGATGTGCCGGGCGATTCGTGCGATCAAGGATGCCGTCCCTGAAGTGGGCGTGCTGACCGACGTGGCGCTCGACCCCTATACCGCGCACGGACAGGACGGGCTGCTCGACGGGCACGGCTATGTGCTGAACGACGCTACGATCGACGTGCTGATCGGCCAGGCGCTGAACCAGGCGGCGGCGGGCGCGGACATCATCGCGCCCAGCGACATGATGGACGGGCGCGTCGGGGCAATCCGCGAGGCGCTAGAGGAAACGGGCCATCCCAATGTGCAGATCATGGCCTATGCCGCCAAATATGCGAGCGCCTTTTACGGTCCCTTCCGCGACGCCGTGGGCTCCGGCGGGCTGCTGAAAGGCGACAAGAAAAGCTATCAGATGGATCCGGCCAATGGCGAGGAAGCGTTGCGCGAAGTCGCGCTGGACCTGGAGGAAGGGGCCGACAGCGTGATGGTCAAGCCCGGCCTGCCCTATCTCGACATCGTGGCACGGGTGAAGGACGCCTTTGCCGTGCCGGTCTTTGCCTATCAGGTGTCGGGCGAATATGCGATGATCGAGGCGGCAGCGGCGGCAGGCGCAGGCGACCGCCATGCGCTGGTCCTCGAAACGCTGATGAGCTTCAAGCGGGCCGGCTGCACCGGCGTCCTGACCTATCACGCCCCGCTTGCCGCACGGCTGCTCCATGGCTGACGTCGTGATAGAAACGCCACGGCTGCTGCTGCGCGGATGGCGGCAGGCCGATGCCGCCCCTTTTCAGGAGATATGCAGCGACCCGCAGGTGATGGAGTATCTGGGCGAACCGATGACGCTGGCGGAAACCGAACTGGTGGTCAGCCGGATGCAGGCGATGCAGGCGCAGCTTGGCTATTGCTTCTGGGCGATGGAGCATAAGGAGACGGGCGCGCTGATGGGCTTTTGCGGCGTGAAGCCCGGCGCGATCGGCACGTCGATCGACGGGCAGCTCGAAATCGGCTGGCGGATGGCGCGCGCCTGGTGGGGCGCGGGCTATGCAAGCGAGGCGGCGCAGGCGGTCATCGACTGGGTGTGGGCCAATCTGAAAGTCGATTCGATCTGGGCGATCACCGCGCCCGCCAACCAGCGCAGCCAGGCGCTGATGCTGCGGCTGGGCATGGTGCGCCACCGCAAGCTGGATTTCCAGCATCCCGCCATGCCGCCCGGCGATCCGCTTCGCGCGCATGTGACCTACAGCCTGAACCGGCCGTCGGCCGTGCCGGAAGCCTGATGCACGAAGATTATCCGGGCGCCAGCATCGTGCCGCTGGCCGGTATTGCCCCGCGCATTCACCCCAGTGCCTTCATCGCGCCGGGATGCCGCATCATCGGCGATGTCGAAATCGGGCCGGATGCCAGTATCTGGTACAATTGCGTGGTGCGCGGCGACGTGAACCGCATCGTGATCGGCGCGCGGACCAACATCCAGGACGGCACCGTCATCCATTGCGATTCGGACAAGGATGGGGCTGGCGGCTATCCGACGATCATCGGCGCGGATGTGCTGGTGGGCCATATGGCGATGCTGCACGGCTGCACCCTGCTGGACCGCGCCTTCGTGGGGCTGGGCGCGATCGTGATGGACGGCTGCGTGATCGAGGGCGACGCTATGCTGGCCGCCGGCGCGATGCTGACGCCGGGGAAATGCGTCCCGCACCGCCAGCTATGGAGCGGACGCCCCGCCAAATATATGCGCGACCTGACCGACGCTGCGGTGGTGGGAATGCGTGAGGGTGTCGAGCACTATGTCCACAACGCCCGCGCGCACAAAGGTGCCGTCAGGGACCTGTAGAAATACGGGACGAAAATAAGCCGCGCATCCTGAGCTTGTCAAAGGACGTTTCTTTCTGTTCCCCTGCGAAAGCAGGGGGCCAGGGCCACAAGCGATAGCACCTCGATTACTGGACCCCTGCTTTCGCAGGGGAACAGTAAGGGCTCAAGGCTGGGCGAGCATGGCCTTCAGCGCATCGATACGGTCGTTCTGCGAATCGACAGCCGCGAGCGCGCGGGTGCGGGCGGTCTCCAGCGGGGTGAGGTCACCGCTCTGCGTCCCGTCGGCAATAGCGCTGGCCCGCGCGGTATACAGCGTGTCGAGCGCGGCGAGCGCCGACACGCTGTCGTTCCGTGCCGCTTCCAGACCGCTGATCGCCGCCTGTGCCGCGACCCACGGCTCGCTCGACACGGCAGCACCGCTGGCGGTCCGCGTAAGCCGCTCCGCCTCGCCATAGGCCTTGTCGAACATCATCGCTCCGGCGTCGGCCTGCTGCGCGAACCGTGCCGCATCGGCATCGGCCGCCACATCCGCCGGTGATGGGACAAGCGTTGGCGAAGGCTCCGGCGTTGCATAGTCGCGCGTTTCGACCGGGCGGCGCGCCAGCGAGGGATAGGGATTGGTATCGGCCACGCCCGCTGCACAGCCCGATAGCAGAAGCGCGAGCGAGGAAAGGAGCGGACGCAAGATCATCGCGCTGCATCTAGGGCGCGCCCGCCGTCGATGCAATGGCGGCCAGCCTGCCGCCATTGGCAGCGCGGGTGAAACGCCTTATCGGCAGGGGCATGCTGTCCAGCCTTCTTGCCATTTTGCCGGTGTTTCTGATCGTTCTGTCGGGCTTTGGCGCGAGCAAGGTAGGGATCATCGGCAGTGACGCCGCAAGCCTGCTCAATCGGTTCGTCATATGGATCGCGCTGCCCTGCCTGCTGTTCGACGTCGTCGGCACGACGGACTGGAATCAGATGTGGCATCCCGGCTTCGCCATCGCATCGCTGGGGGGCAGTTTCGCCGTGTTCGCACTCGGGCTGGTCGTCGGCAAAATGCGCGGGTTGCGCCTTGGCGACGTCGCGATAGACGGCATGAACGCCAGCTACAGCAATGCCGTCTTCATTGGCCTGCCGATGCTGACGCTGGCACTCGGCCCGGCGGCAAGGCCGCATGTGGTGGTGGCGGGCACGGTGACGCTGACCGCTCTGTTCGCCGCGGGCGTCATGCTGATCGAGGCGGACCGGGCGCAGGGCAACGGCATGGCACGTGCCGCATGGCGCATCCTGACCGGCATGGCGCGCAATCCGGTCATCGTCTCGCCGCTGGCAGGATTGCTCTGGTGGCTGACGGGGTGGCCGCTCGCCGCACCGGTCAAGCAGTTTCTGGAATTGCTGGGCGGCACCGCGAGCCCGGTTGCGCTGGTCGCGGTCGGCCTGTTCCTCAGCCAGCGCCCGCTCGTCGCAGCGGTGGTCAGCCCGGCGGTCTGGCTGCTGTCGTGCATCAAGCTGATCGTTCACCCGGCGATCACCGCGTTTCTGGCCTGGCGGCTATTGGCGCTGCCCAACGACATTGCGGTGACGGCCATTGCCATCGCGGCGCTGCCGACCGGCACCGGGCCGTTCATGATCGCGGAGTTCTACGCCCGCGACGGCAGGGTCACATCGGGCACGATCATGCTGACGACTTTGCTTTCAGTCGGGACCATCGCGGCCGTCCTGTTCCTGTTGCGATAGCGCCCGATAGCGGTCCTTTCTGCTCGCCAAAAAGGGGAGCCTGGCGGGCCAAGCCGGTTGACAGAACAGACTCAATCCAATAACGGGCCACTTTCCCGCGCGGGGTCTGTCGGGGCCATGCCTCTTGTTTCCGCGTCACGCAGTTTGGATTAGAAGAGAAAAGCCATGTTCGCAGTCGTGCGCACGGGCGGCAAGCAGTATCGCGTTGCCGCTGGAGACAAGATCGTGATCGAAAAGATCGCTGGCGAAGCCGGTGACACGATCACCCTGGATGACGTCCTGCTCGCCGGTGAAGGCAGCGACTTGAAGGACACCAAGGGACTGACCGTCTCTGCGGAAATCATCGCGCAGGCGAAGGGCGAGAAGGTCATCGTCTTCAAGAAGCGCCGCCGCCACAATTATCGCCGCAAGAACGGCCATCGCCAGCGCCACACGATCCTGCGCATCGTCGCGATCGGCGGCGAAGAGAAGAAGAAGGCCGCGCCCAAGAAAGCCGCCGCCAAGACCGAAGACGCAGCGGCTGCAGAAGCCTGAGCGCCTGAACGCAATTCGAGGAGTTTAGACAATGGCACATAAGAAAGCAGGCGGTTCTTCGCGCAACGGTCGCGACTCCGCTGGCCGTCGCCTTGGCGTGAAGAAGTTCGGTGGCCAGGAAGTCATCGGCGGCAACATCATCATTCGCCAGCGCGGCACCCGCGTCTATCCGGGCCGCAACGTTGGCATCGGCAAGGACCACACGCTGTTCGCGCTGACCGAAGGCCGCGTGGTATTCCACGATGGCAAGCTCGGCCGCAAATATGTGTCGGTCGACATGATGGCGGAAGCCGCAGAATAACAGACAACCTCCTGACACGGGGTCGTCCGCTTGGGCGCCCCGAAGAGGGTTTTTCGCAAGCGCGAAAGACCATCGGGTTGAGGGAAAACGGGGCGCCCCGAAAGGGTAGCGCCCCATTTTCATGTCTGGCATGTTTCAGGGCCTATCCTTTTCTTTTCCCTCGCAGATTTTCGCGGAACAACGGCTCGTCCCATGCGTCACACGGGCAGGCCTTTCCGAGAAGAGGCTGTCGCCAAGCCGTAACGCAATGCCTCTAGCGGCAAAGGCGTTGGGGCCGGTGACATAGAAGACGAGAGAGGATTACCCCATGTTTGCGCGTACCGATCGCTTGCTGCTGCGGCCCGGCTGGATGGAGGATGCGCCCGCCCTGGCGCAGGCCATCAACGACCCGGCGGTGCTGCGCAATCTGGAACATCCGCCCGCGCCCTATCGTCTTGCCGACGCAGAGGCGTTTCTGTCGCGGACGCAAGACGCACACCTGCCCAATTTCCTGATCTTCGCGCGTACCAAGGGTGCGCCGCGGCTCATCGGCGTATGCGGTATCCATGGGGGGGCGGAAGCCGGTACGCTGGAATTGGGCTACTGGATCGCGCGCCCTTATTGGGGCCTTGGCTTCGCGACGGAGGCGGGGCGGGCCGTGATGCAGATTGCCCGCGCCACCGGGCTGTCGAAAATCGCGTCCGGCCACTTCGCCGACAACCGCGCATCGGGCCACGTTCTGCGCAAGCTGGGCTTTCGCGAGACCGGCCGGATCGTGCCGCGCTACAGCGTGGCGCGCGGCGAGACCGTGCCGTGCGTACTGTTCGAAATGGACGAGGATGCCGACATGTCACGCAAGGACGTGGCGCTGGAACTGTACGACGATGAGGCACCGCCCCTGGCGGCATGATGATGTTCCTTCAGCTGTTCCCCGGCGAAAGCCGGGGTCCAGGGCGCTGAAGGATAGTCCTGTACGGCTCTGGCCCCGGCCTTCGCCGGGGAATGTGGGATGTATCGGCATCGCTATGAAGTCATGAACCGCGGGCCCGCTCGAACAGGATCAGCGCCGTCCCGTCATCATCGAGCCGGTCGCCACGGACGAAGCCGCATTTCTCGGCAACGCGGATCGAGGCTTCATTCTCCGGTTCGATGATGCAACGGGTGCAGGGCGCATCGACATGCGCGTCCGCCCAGCGCACGATCGCCTCCACCGCTTCGGTGGCTATGCCCCTGCCCTGCGCCGCCTGCGCCAGCGCCCAGCCGACCTCCGGCGCGCCTTCCAGCGCCGCAATGCCGCGCCGCGCCTCGATCAGCCCGCCTTCACCCAGAAAAGCGCCGGTCGCGCGATCCTCGAACACCCAGAAGCCATGTCCCAGCAACGCCCACTGCCCGGCATAGCGCAACAGCCGGAACCACACCGCCTGCTCCCCCTGCACCTGCCCGCCGATAAAGCGCACCGTACCGGGATCGCTCCACAGAGCGAGGCAGGCGTCGAAATCGGACAGGCGATGGGCGCGCAGAATGAGGCGATCGGTATGGAGGATGGGGGCGCTGGTCATCGCATGCTGATGCCGTTCGCGACGCCATCAGGTCAACGCCCCGCCTGCGCCTGATCGGCCGAACGCGCAGGATTATGTGGATAGCAGACCCAAGAGACTATATTCCTGCCCCTACAAACAGGAAGGGCATTGCGATGGCCGAGGGTCTTGAAACGGTATTTGCGGCATTGCGCGACATAATGCTGGAATCGGCTAGCGGAATGACCGTTTCAACCGATGAACCGGGCAATCTTGTGCTGAAGGCATCATGGACGGAGCCGGGTAAAAAGGATCTGGCCTGGTTCGGCGCGGTGCAGCGCAAGAAAAGCTACGTCTCTTATCACCTCATGCCGCTTTATGTGGTTCCGGCACTGGCGAGCGGCATCGGCCCGGATTTGCAGAAGCGGATGCAGGGCAAGAGCTGCTTCAATTTCAAGACAATCGACCCTGTGCTGTTCGAAGCTCTCGAAAGCATGACGCGCAAGTGCGCCGATGCTTATGCCGCGCCGGTTTCCGCAGCGCCGCATATTGGCCAGTCATAAGGGCTGCCGCTGGTCGCAAGCCTGTCAGGCCGCCACCGCCTCCGGCATCACCGCATCGGCATAATCGCTCGACGCCAGGGCGATGAGCGCGCGGTCATCGTGGTTCCACGGGTGGAAGCCGGGCAGGAAATAGCCGATCCATGCGCCCAGTATCTTGCGCACCATGCCCGGATTGCCAAAGGCGAACCACGCCATGTGCGCCCAGACGCGCGGGCCGGTCAGCCCGTCCTGCCGCAACAGTTCCAGAATACCGACCGTGCGGTGATGGAAGAACCGCTTGGTGACGAGCAGCATCAGCAGCGATTTGACCTTCCACCGCTTGAACCGCGACCAGTCCCGCGTGGCGAAGAGCCAAGTGTCGTAGGCGACGCCCTTGTGCTCGATCTCCTCGATAGCGTGCCAGCGCCACAGGACGCGCGATTCGGCATCCGCTTTGTTCAGATGGCGCGGGTTGGCAAGCAACTGATGCGCGAGGATGGCGGTGAAATGCTCCAGCGCCATGGTCGCGGCGAGATTGAGAATCTTTGGGCGGTCCTTGATCTCGTCCAGCGATCGGATCACGTCCGCCTCCAGCGCCGTGACATGATAGCCCGCATCGACCACGCGCCGGTTGAAGGCGACATGTTCGCGGCTGTGCAGCACTTCCTGCTTGATGAAGGCGTTGATTTCCTTCTGGAGAGGTTCCGGCGCGTCATCGCGAAAGGCACGGACGCTGTCGACGAAAAACGCCTCGCCACGCGGGAACGTGACTGACAGCGCATTATAGAACGCCGTGCCGACCGGATCGCCGCCCATCCACCAGCGTGCCTGCCGGTCACTCTCCGCCTGCGCCCGGCCGAAACGGCGGTCGCGCGGGGTGATCGACAAATCCTTCGGTGTGGGGGAAGCGATGCCGCGCGCCATGGTAATTTGCCTCATTGCTGTCTAACTGACATCATTGCAAATAGAGTTTACTTACACTTATGTCAATAGCACGCCGTCGCCTCAGCCCGCTGGAAAGCCGCACGGCCGCACTGGAGGCGGCGCGGGCCCTGTTGCTGGAAGCCGGGCCGCCGGCCGTGACGCTGAAGGCGGTATCCGCGCGAATCGGGCGCACCCACGCCAATCTGCTGCATCATTTCGGTTCGGCGTCGGGATTGCAGAAGGCGCTGGCAGGCTATCTGGCGGAGACGATCACCGCGACCATCGGCGAGGCGGTGCAGAAGGCGCGGCGCGGCGAGGCGGAACCCCGCGCGATCGTGGACCTGACGTTCGACGCCTTCGACAAGGAAGGCGCAGGCGCGCTTGCCTCCTGGATGATGGCGTCAGGCAACGAGGACGCGCTGGACCCGGTGGTGGAGGCGATCCACCGGCTGGTCGATGAACTGTCCGCCGGCGAACCCGATCGGCCCCGAATCGCCGAGCATACGCTCGCACTGGTGCTGAGCGCACTGGGCGATTCGATGATGGGCGCGCAGATGGCAAACGCGCTGGGCCTGCCGCGCACATTAGCGCGCGATCTGGCGACACGGACGCTGATCGCCGGTATGGGCGGGGAATAGCTGAGAAAGTCAGTACCACCCCGCCCCGTTCGGGCTGAGCTTGTCGAAGCCTTCTGCAGAGCGCGAGCGAAGCACGCTTCACTGCGTTCAGTGTAGCCCCCTTCGACTGCCCGCCTGCGGCAGGCGCTCAGGACAGGCTTCGACTTCGCTCCGGGCGAACGGATATAATCTGCGAATGTGGCAATTTGGCCCAAAGGTTTAATTTCCGGGCGAATGCCGCTAAGGGCCGCCCATGCATTTTCTTGATCAGGCAAAAATCTATCTGCGTTCCGGCGCAGGCGGCCCCGGTGCCGTCAGCTTCCGGCGCGAAAAATATGTCGAATATGGCGGCCCCGATGGCGGCAATGGCGGCAAGGGCGGCGACATCGTGTTCGAGGCGGTGGCCGGTCTCAACACGCTGATCGACTTCCGCTATACCCAGCATTTCAAGGCGCAGCGCGGCGCGCCGGGGATGGGCAAGAACCGCTATGGCGCAGGCGGCGAGGATCTCGTCATCCAGGTGCCCATCGGTACGCAGGTGATAGCCGATGACGAGGAAGGCACGATCCTGGCCGACTTCACCGTGCCGGGCGAGCGTGTCGTGTTCCTGCGCGGCGGCGATGGCGGGCGCGGCAACATGTCGTACAAGACCAGCACCAACCGCGCCCCGCGCCAGCATGGCACCGGCTGGCCGGGCGAGGAAATGTGGGTCTGGCTGCGGCTCAAACTGCTGGCGGATGTCGGCCTTGTCGGCCTGCCCAACGCAGGCAAGTCCACATTCATCAATCAGGTGAGCAACGCGAAGGCGAAAGTCGGCGACTATCCCTTCACCACCACCAAGCCGCAACTGGGCGTCGTCAGCCACAAGGGGCGCGAATTCGTGCTGGCCGACATTCCGGGCCTTATCGAAGGCGCGGCCGAGGGCGCGGGCATCGGCGACCGCTTTCTGGGGCATATCGAACGCTGCCGGGTGCTGCTGCATCTGGTCGATGCGACGCAGGACGATCCTGTGCAGGCGTGGCATATCGTGCAGGACGAGCTGGCCGCCTATGGCGCGGGGCTGGACGAGAAGCCGCAACTGCTGGCGCTCAACAAGGGCGACCTGTTGGGACCGGAACTGATGGAGGACATCGCCGCGCAATTGCGCGAGGCAGGCGCGGAAGATCTGTTCATCATTTCGGGCGGCACCGGCGCGGGGGTAAGCGACCTTCTCGACCGGGTGATCCCCGAACTGGGGCCGGAACAGCGCAGCGCCAGCCATTATCGCATGGATGTTGACCCGGAAGAGGATACGCCGGAGGAGGCGGAACCTTGGTCGCCGCTGTGATACCCCAGACGGAACAGCCCCTTACTCCGTTCGGGCTGAGCTTGTCGAAGCCCCACCCTGAACGCAGTGAAGGTGCTTCGCTTATGCTCAGCAGAGGGCTTCGACAGGCTCAGCCCGAACGGGATAAATGTTGTGCATAACAGAGCCGACGCTTCATTGACTCCCCCCGGCTTCCCCCCTGCCCGGTGCCGCCGCATCGTCGTCAAGATCGGCTCCGCGCTGCTCGTCGATCCGGCGGGCAATCCGCGTGAGGCCTGGCTGCGCGCGCTGGTGGCGGAAATCGCCGAACGACGCGCGGAAGGCCAGCAGGTCATTCTCGTGTCCTCGGGCGCGATCGCGCTCGGTGCCCGTCGCCTTGGCCTGGCCAAGGGCGGGCGCGGCAGCCTGGAAGACGCGCAGGCTGCCGCCGCCGTGGGGCAGATCGCGCTGTCGCAGGCATGGGCGATGCTGCTGGGCGAACGGGGC
Organism: Sphingobium algorifonticola; assembly: GCF_004005485.1. GTDB lineage: Bacteria > Pseudomonadota > Alphaproteobacteria > Sphingomonadales > Sphingomonadaceae > Sphingobium > Sphingobium algorifonticola. Next base: position 594,265 of record NZ_RZUL01000002.1, on the reverse strand, counting down.
ATCACCGCCGCGCAGATGCTCGTAACGCTCGACGATCTGGAAAACCGCCGCCGCTATCTCAACGCCTCGGCCACGCTGGAGCGGCTCTTGTCGCTGGGCGCGGTGCCGGTGGTGAACGAGAATGACAGCGTGGCGACCGCCGAAATCCGTTTCGGCGACAATGACCGGCTGGCCGCGCGGATCGGGCAGGCTGCTCGGGCGGACGCAGTTGTGCTGCTGTCCGACGTGGACGGGCTTTACACCGCCAACCCGCACGTCGATGCGACCGCGATGCTGGTGGAAGTGGTAGAACGAATCGACGCGCGGATCATGGCGATGGCGGACGGCGGCTCCGGCTCCGGCATGGGATCGGGCGGCATGCGCTCCAAGATCGAGGCGGCAAAGATCGCAACGGGCGCGGGCGCGCATCTGGCGATCATCTCCGGCCATGTCGAGAAGCCGCTGGACCATTGGGCGAAGGGCGGACGCGGCACGATTTTCCACGCCGCCGACGCCAAACGGGCGCGCAAGAGCTGGCTCGCCGGGCGGCTGACGACGCGCGGGCATATCCAGATCGACGCAGGCGCGGAACGGGCGCTGGGCAAGGGCAACAGCCTGCTGCCCATTGGCGTCAAGGCCGTTACCGGCAGCTTCGCGCGCGGCGATGTCGTGGACATCGTCGCGGAGGACGGGCGGGTGCTGGCGCGCGGCCTTGCCGAATATGACAGCGCCGACGCCGTCCGCATCGCCGGTCACCGCAGCGAGGATATCTCCGCCATATTGGGCGACATGCCCCGGTCCGCATTGGTCCATCGCGACCATATGGTGCTGCTGCACCCATGAGCGCGTTTCGACTGGCCGTGACCGGCGCGACGGGTTTCGTCGGCGCCGTAACCCTTGATCTTGCGCTCAAGGCGAAGATGAAGGTCCACGCCCTCACCCGCCAGCCGCAATTCCCGCGCAAGGGCGTGACCTGGACGCCCGGCGCGCTGGACGATCGCGACAGTCTGGAGCGGCTGATCGCGGATGCCGACGCGGTGCTGCATATCGCGGGCGTGGTGAACGCGCCCGACCGCGCCGGTTTCGCGGCGGGCAATGCCACCGGCACGATGCATGTCGTCGATGCGATGCGGCGCACCGGGGTCCGGCGCATCGTGCATGTCTCCTCGCTGGCCGCGCGCGAACCGCAACTGTCCGCTTATGGCTGGTCGAAGGAACTGGCCGAACGGCATGTGATGGCCAGTGCCCTCGACTGGACGATCGTGCGCCCGCCCGCCATCTACGGGCCGGGCGACAAGGAAATGCTCGATCTGTTCCGCATGGCGAACAAGGGGCTGGTGATGCTGCCGCCGGGCGGGCGGCTGTCGGTCATCGAAGTCAGCGATCTGGCGCGCCTGCTGCTGGCGCTGGTGCAGGAGCGCAGCGAAAGCCTGGCGCAGATATATGAAGTGGATGACGGGACACCAAGCGGCTGGAGCCATGTCGATTTCGGACAAGCCATCGGCAGAGGCTTGGGGCGCGACACGGTCCGCACGCTCGCGGCACCACGCTGGATGATGAACGTCGCGGCGGTCAGTGATCGGATGATCCGCGGACGCAAGGCGAAGCTGACGCAGGATCGTGTCGCCTATTTCTGTCATCCCGACTGGGTATCGCGGCCCGAGTTGGCGCCCCCTGCGCGTCTGTGGACGCCGAAAGTCGCGACGGGCGAGGGATTGGCCGCCACAGCGAAAGCCTATCGCGAGAAGGGGTGGTTATAGCCCTCCGGGACTCCCTATCCCGTTCGGCCCTTCGACAAGCTCAGGAGAGCCTGTCGAAGCCTTCTCCTGAACGCAGTGAAGGGACTTCGTCTGCGGCTCAGCAGAACCCTTCGACAAGCTCAGGGCGAACGGATGTATGGAAGATCAAACCATCCGCCCCGTCGCCATCTCACCCAGGAATGCGAGGAAACTCAGCACCAGCGCCCCCAGGAACAGCCGGTAGGCATAGCCGAGAAAGCGATATTTCTTGCGCTGGAGCACTTGCCCGTTCTGATGGATGTCGCGCAGCATGACGCGATAGAGCGCCTCGTCGTCGTGCAGCGTGTCGACGATGCGGTCGGCGAAATCCTTCTCACTCATGCTGGTGAATATGCCGAAGAACAGGATGTTGGCATCCTCCCCCACCGGCCCCTCGACATGCGTGACCTTGGGCAGGACGGAGAGGATGGCACAAGTCGCGGCAAGGAACGCGCCGGTCGCAAGGATGGCGATCGGCAGGATCATCTGCCCCGACCGCAATTGCCCGATCGACAAGGTGAAAACCACGAATGCCGCCCCCATCAGCATGTTGGCCTTCTGGTCGGCCATCTGGCTGAGCTGCAATGTGGAGGCCATGGTCGTGCGGACAAGATGGATCGCATTGGGGGCCAGCACCCGCCGCTGCGTCGCCGCTGTCCCCGGCGCGGGATGCATGCCGCCGTCCTGTGCCATTGCCACTTTCCCCTGCTTTTGCCGCGAACCATTGCATCTTGTGCACAATGCGGCAAGGTCACGCCCGATTGCCGCCGTATTCGCTTGCCAAAGAGCGCAGATACAGCGCAGAAAATCGCGCCATCCAACGCCGGAAAGACGAGAAAAAATGACGGATCGCCAGACTATCTTCGCGCAGGTCGCGGAACAGATCGCCCCCTTCAACAAGAAAGGCGTGGCGCTGAACGAAGGCACGACCTTTGCCGGGGATCTGGAATGGGACAGCCTGACCGTCATGGATTTCGTCGCCGCGATCGAGGATGATTTCGACATTCTCATCACCATGAACATGCAGGCCGAGATCGAAACCGTCGGCCAGCTTGTCGATGCCATCGTCAAGCTCAAGGGCTGAAGGAACCATCATGAGCCTCGCTGCACAGACCGCCAACGACGCGCAGACCCCCGCCGAAGTGCCCCAGGCGCGCGACCTGTTTTCGAAGTTCGATCCGCTAATCGCCGAGCGCGAGGCGCTGATGGCGACGGGGGTGCGCGATCCCTTCGCCATCGTCATGGACGAAGTGAAATCGCCGACGCTGGCCGTCATCAAGGGCAAGGACACGATCCTGCTGGGCACGTACAATTATATGGGCATGACGTTCGACCCGGACGTGATCGCCGCGGGCAAGCAGGCGCTTGACGATTTCGGTGCGGGCACAACCGGCAGCCGCGTGCTCAACGGCACTTATCAGGGGCACAAGCAAGTCGAGGCGGCGCTGCGCGAGTTCTACGGCATGGACCATGCCATGGTCTTTTCGACCGGCTATCAGGCGAATCTCGGCATTATCTCCACCCTCGCGGGCAAAGGCGATTACATCGTCCTTGATGCCGACAGTCATGCCTCGATCTATGACGGCTGTTTCCTGGGCAACGCCGAAATCGTCCGCTTCCGTCACAACAGCGTCGAGGATCTGGATAAACGATTGGGGCGATTGCCAGCCGACGCGCAGAAGCTGGTCGTGCTCGAAGGCGTCTATTCGATGCTGGGCGATATCGCACCTTTGCCGGACATGGTGGCGGCAATCCGCAAACATGCCAACTGCATGATCCTGGTCGATGAAGCGCATGGTATGGGCTTTTTCGGCCCCAATGGCCGTGGCGTCTACGAGGAGCAGGGCGTCGAGGCAGACGTCGATTTCGTCGTCGGTACATTCTCCAAATCGGTGGGCACGGTCGGCGGTTTCTGCGTGTCCAATCATCCCAAGTTTGACGTGATGCGCCTTGTCTGCCGTCCTTATGTGTTCACCGCCTCGCTGCCCCCCAGCGTCGTCGCGACCGCCGCGACCTCGATCCGCAAGCTGATGCACGCGCAGGACAAGCGCGCCCATCTTTGGGAAAACAGCCGCCGCCTGCACGGGGCGCTCAAAGCCCTGGGCTTTACGCTTGGCACCGATACCCCGCAGTCGGCGATCATCTCCGTCATCCTGACCGACCAGACCCAGGCCGTGGCCATGTGGCAGGCGCTGCTGGAGCTGGGCCTGTACGTCAACATGGCGCGGCCGCCCGCCACGCCGACCGGCACCTTCCTGCTGCGCTGTTCGCTCTGTGCGGAACATAGCAGCGATCAGGTGACGCAGATCATCGCGATGTTCAAGGCGGCAGGCAAGGCGACCGGGGCCATTGCCTGACCGGATACGGCGCAGGACCTTCCCCCGATTCGCGTTCTGGACTATGAAGGCGCGGAACGGGAGGTTGCCGCTTGACCGAAGACGAACTGCCAAAGACCAGGCGTGTGCTGCGCAACGTGGTGGCGGCGGCGATCGGATTGCCGCTGGTCACCGCACTTGCCGCCCTGCTGTATTTCGCGACCATCGCCAGTAACGACCGGGACACGGCACTGGCCGAACAGCAGCACAGCTTCGAAGTCATCGTGCTGGCCAACCGGCTCGATGCTTCGATCGCGAAGTCCGAAACCACGCTGGCCCGCTATGTCATCAGCCTTGATCCCGACATCGGTCGGCTGTTCCAGTCGCAATGGCGCAGCGCGTCGGCGGAACTGGACGCGCTGGTCTTCGCCACCCGCAGGAGCTCCTGGCAGAAGGATGCCATAAACGGTCTGCGCGACGCTTTCGTGGACCGCGGCAAGATGCTGAGCGAAATCGGCCTGCGGACCACCTACGACCAGAAACTGGGGGCGCTGGCGCAATTCCATCAGGCTGGAAAGGCGGAAAACCTGAAGGCCATCAACGCGCGGCTGGACGCGATCATAAGGGCGGAGAATGCCCGCCTTGCCGAGCGGAGTACCGCAGCCAATCTGGCCGGGGCGCGTAGCGAACGGGTCAGCCGCACCTATATGCTTATCGGCCTGGTCATTCTGGTGGGGGCGTTGTGCGCGGCATGGGCGGCGATGTCCGCCTGGGCCGACCGGCGCAATGCCCGCCGCCTGGCCGATGCCGAAATGGTGCGCGCGGACCGGCTGGAGGCAGCCGTAACGGCGCGCACCGCCGAGTTGCGCGATGCGAACGCGCGATTGAAACAGGAGGCGGCCGAACGCGCCGCTGCCGAGGAAAGCCTGCGCCAGATGCAGAAAATGGAGGCTGTCGGCCAGTTGACCGGCGGCATCGCGCATGACTTCAACAATATGCTCGCGGTCGTGTCCGGCGGGCTGGAACTGGCGCGCCGCAAGCTGCACGAAGACCCCGCCAATGCGCAACGGCACATCGACAACGCCATGGAGGGAGCGAATCGCGCCTCGGCCCTGACCCGTCGCCTGCTGGCCTTTGCCCGCGCCGAGCCGCTGTTGCCTGCACCGACCGATCCCGATGCGCTGATCCGCGACATGAGCGACTTGATCGACCGAACGATCGGCGACCAGATCACCGTGACGATCGATACGGGCGCATCAGGCTGGGCGATTTTCGTGGACCGGCACCAGCTTGAAAATGCGATCCTGAACCTGTGCGTCAATGCGCGTGACGCCATGGACGGGCGCGGCACGCTGACCATCGCCACCGCGCAGGCGACGCTGGCCGAGCACGAAATCGGCGAATGTGCCGGTGGTGATTATATTTGCCTGACCGTCAAGGACAGCGGGTGCGGCATGGATGCCGACGTCCTGCAGCGCGTGTTCGAGCCGTTCTTCACCACCAAGCCGGTCGGTCAGGGCACCGGTCTTGGCCTCAGCCAGATTTTCGGCTTCGTGCGGCAATGCGATGGCGAAATCCGCATCCTCTCGACGCCCGGCGAAGGCACGCAGGTGGACCTGTTCCTGCCGCGCAAGCATATGACGGCGCAGCAGGCCGCGACCATGGCCGCGACGCAGGACATCGTGGAAACAACCGATCTGCCGCCGACGCGCATATTGGTGGTGGAGGATGATCCGCGTGTCCTTTCCCAGTCGATGGATGCGATCGCGGAGCTGGGCCACTTGCCCATCGCCTGCCCCCATGCCAGCGAGGCGGCGGCCATGCTGGAGCGGCACGGCGACGTCGGCCTGATCGTCAGCGACGTGCTGATGCCGGGGATGACCGGACCGGAGATGATCGCGAGCCTGCCGGATGCCTATCGCGCCGTACCGGTGCTGTTCGTCACCGGCTATGCAGGGGACATCGACAATGCGACGATGTTCGAGGGGCATCAGGTGCTGCGCAAACCCTATACGCTGGCGATCCTGGCGCGCGCCATTTCGGACGCCATCAAGGCGGGGCCGGATTTGCCTAGCGCACCGCACCAGACCGAAACAGCGCAGGCAGCAGAGTGATGGCACCCAGCAGCGGCCAGCGCCGCTGCCACGGCTTGATGACAATCTGCGTGCCTGCGTGGCGGTTGATCTTCCACGCCAGATAATCGATCCCGCCCGCGAAAGTGAAACTCGCCTTGGCGAGGCGAGCTACCGACAGCCATTTCCCGCGCCGCTGAAGCCTGCGCCAGCGTTGTTCAGCGGCGGCCGGTGACAGAGCATTGGGGACCCCACCGTTCGGTCCGACACCCATATCCTGCGCGATCCGCATCAGAGCCGCTTCGCCGAAGCGGTCGTATCGGTAGGGGTCCGAATCGACGATGGACACTGATCTTCCGGCCTTTTCCGCACGCAATTCTGCATTGTAGGTGCGCGCGAACCCGGTTTTCCAGATATCGGCCGACGTGAAATCGGTATCGGGCGGCAATATGGGCAGGGTGAGTTGGAAGAGCGCGGGTATTGCGCGCGATACCGCCGCGACAGCCTTTTCCCGCGCAGCCTCATCCGCCGACCATAGCAGTCGGCTCGGCTGGGCGAAGCGCGCCCATACCGAGACATTGTCCGCCTCCATCCCGCACAGGCGATGGAAATCCGCTTCGCTCAGAACCGCATATTTGGAAATCAGCCCGTCATGTTCGAACGGAAAGACATTGGGCGGGATCAGCGCATTGGCGCGCGCCAGCCAGCTTTTGCCGTAAGCGGCGCGATAGTCCGACACGATCAGGTAGAAATCGAGCATCAGTCCATCGAGATTCGCTTCCCGCAGGCAGGAACCGTAGAACAGCACCGCCCGCGCCGCCCCCGGATAGCGCGCGGCCAGCGCCGCCGCCATGGTCACCGCGCGCGGATCGGCAGGCAGGGCGAGTTCTTCCGCGACGAGGGTGGAGAGGGATTGCGACATTCAGACTTTCACCGTTCGCCCTGAGCGAAGTCGAAGGGCCAAACCGAGCAAATAGCGAGGTGCCTTCGCTTGCGCTCAGGCGCAGGCTTCGACACGCTCGGCCCGAACGGAAATAGAATATATCCTCTCAGGCCGCCAGCCGCAGGAACGGCACCGGCGCGGTGGAGCGCAGGACGATCGGATAGCCCTCGTTCGCCTCGAAGATTTCGCCATCCAGAATGACGCTGCTGCGATCGCCTTCGATGCGGATCGTGTCGCCCTGTTCCAGATGGATGCCCTGCATCTTGCGCGTGCCGAACCGGCCCAGCAGCGCGGCGCCCAGCATGCGCAATACAGCCGGCCCATTCTGGTCCACAGCCATCAGCTTCATCGATCCGCGCGGCGTATTGGCGGAACGCGCGCCCAGCAACAACCGCTCCAGCGTCGTCACGATCAGCACAGCGAAACGCCCGGCGAGTTGGCCGTCGCGGATGAGCGAAATGGAGACGGGGCGCGACACCGGCGGCATGAACTTGCCCTTGATCCCGAACAGCACCGAAAAAACAACGGCCAGCGCCGTGAGCGCGTGGCTGATGCTGTTGGGCAGGCCGAGCGGATAAATCTTGTTCCGGCAATAGAGGATATAGTCGGCCAGACCCGCGCCACCCAGGAACATGCCGAGCACCGGGCGGCTGCCCGCCTGTCCGTTGGACAGCGCGATCAACTCGCGCACCACGACATGGTCTGTAACCCCCGTCTTGGCAATATGCACGATCCGTTCCAGCGCCTTCACGGGATCGCCATGAATGCCAAGGTCCAGCGCGATCAGGTTCGTCTTGCCATTGGGCAGCACCGCGATCGGCGGCACCTTGCCGTTGAAATGCGCGCCCTGATAGAGTTCCGTCAGCGCGGCCTGCACCGTTCCGTCGCCGCCGTTGATGACGATGACGGCGGGATTGACGCGGGCGATCGTCTGAAGCGCCCGGCCGATCTGGTCGACGCTCTCGACTTCATAATGGAAGATGTCCGGATTGGCCGCGCAATAGGTGCGGACACGCGGCAACGTCTGCCGGTTCCCCGTGGACTGGGGGTTGGACAGAAGCGCGACGCATGCCATGGAAACCGGCCCCTTTGCGGATCAGGCGCCCAGCGGCTTGAAGCTCAAGCCCTGAACATAATTGAGGACGACGCGAATCTCGCGGGTGGCGTTGCCGACGGCGAATTGCGTCTTGGCGAGGTCCGGCTTGCGCTTGAACGCCAAATCGGTGAGGCTCACTCTGGGGTTGCCCGAAAAGCCGCCGCCGTCCGATCGGTCACTCTTGCCCGATCCGTTCGCGTCGTGCCGCACATACAGCGCATAGTTGCCCGGCTTGGGCACGGCAACGCAGACATCGAGCGGGCCGGAACGTGGCACGGCCAGTTCGATACGCTCGACATATTGCCGCTTTTCCAGGAAAGTCTTGGGATTGGCCTCGTACAACTGCACGCGCAGCATGCCGGTCCGTGCCTTCAGCCCCTCGACATGGACAAGCACGGCAGAGGCATTGCGCGCGCAGGAACTGGCATGCGGACCGATCGCCTGCGCCGTTACCGGAGCTGCGGCAGCCCCAAGCACCAGCAGCGACGCAGCCAAAGGCGCGGCACCTGTCCGGAACCCGTTGCGGGGCAGCACTTTCAACATGACCAACACACTCCTGCCAGCTATAGCGCCTGTCTGGCTTGCGCCGTACCTGCGCCATCCCTGTTCGCCCGGACTGTGATATGGGCGGGGTTTGCGGCCAAATCATGGTGATGGAACGACCATATATTGAAAATGCTGAGCGCCACTGACCGATATATTGCCCGGCTCATCGCCGTTCCGCTGCTCAGCACGCTCGTCATCGCTGCGATGCTGCTGGTTCTGGACAAGATGCTGCGTCTGTTCGACTTTGTCGCGGCCGAAGGGGGCCCGGTCAGCGTCGTATGGCGAATGCTCGCCAACATGATACCCGAATATCTCTCGCTTGGCATCCCGATCGGCCTGATGCTGGGCATATTGCTGGCATTCCGGCAGCTCGCGCTGTCATCGGAGCTGGACGTGTTCCGCGCGATCGGCATGAGTTACGGGCGGCTTCTGCGGGTGCCTTATATGTATGCCATCGGCCTTGCGCTCATCAATCTGGCGATCGTCGGTTTCGTTCAGCCTTACGCCCGCTATGCCTATGAAGGGCTGCGGTTCGAGCTGCGATCGGGCGCGCTAGGCGCCTCGATCAAGGTGGGCGAGTTCACGACCCTGGGCAAGAAAATGACGCTGCGGATCGAGGAAAGCCGCCAGAAAGGCACCGATCTCCACGGGATATTCGTGCGCATATTGGGCAAGGACGGGCAAAGCCTGGCGGTGACGGCGGCAAGCGGCACCTTCCTTGCCACCGATGACCCCGACGTCATCATATTCCGTCTGCGCAACGGCGTGCTGGTCAACAACGCGCCGCAATATACAGCGCCGCGCATCCTGAGCTTTTCGAGCCACGATCTGCCGATCGATCTGCCGCAGATCGAGCGGTTCCGCGGTCGCGGCGACGCCGACCGGGAGCTGACGCTGCCCGAGCTGGTACGGGTCGGTAAAACCACCAGCGACCGCGAATTGCGCAGCGAAGTGCGCGCCAATTTCCATTTCCGCATGGTTGAGGTGGCGATGATGCTGCTGCTGCCGCTGGCCGCGCTCGCCTTCGCCATTCCGCCCAAAAGGTCAACGTCTGCCTTGGGCGTGTTCCTCTCGATCGTCTTCATCGTGACCTATCACAAAATCAACGAATATGGCGAAGCAGTCGGCGCGCTGGGCAGGATCGACCCGCTTGTTGCCCTGTGGGTGCCGTTCCTGGGTGTCGCCGCGCTGATCCTGTGGATGTATCATGTCGTGGCGCACCGCCCGGGTGGCCAGCCGATCGGCGCGCTGGAAATTGCCTTTGCCAAGATCGGCAAATGGATCGGCGCGCGCCTGCGCCTCGGCAAGCGCCGCAACACAGCGGTGGCGCGGCCATGATGCTGCAATTCTTTCCGTCGAAGCGGCTTGCGCTGTATATGGGGCGGCTGTTCCTGGTGCGCACCTTTGCCGTGCTCGCATTGCTGGTGATCGTGCTCCAGACGCTCGACTTGCTGGGCGAATCGGGCGACGTGCTGGCCTATCCCCGCAACGGCAATGCGCAGCTTCTCCATTATGTGATGCTGCGCGCGCCGCAGATCATCGCGCGTTTCCTGCCCTTTTCGGTGCTGCTGGGAACATTGGTGACGCTGGCGACGCTCAACCAGAATAGCGAAATCATCTCGATGAAGGCGGCGGGGCTTTCCGCGCATCAGATCCTTGCGCCGCTGATCGTCGTCGCGCTGGGCATTTCGATCGTCAGCTTTGTGTTCAACGAACGGATCGTGGCGCGGGCCTCCGCTTCGCTCGACGCATGGGCGGCCGTGGACTATGGGCCACCCCCGCGCGACAGCGGCGTCAAGACGAACGTATGGGTGCGCGACGGCAACAATCTGGTGTCGGCAGGAATCGTCGGCGGGCGCGGCGCGAACACCCTTTTGCGCAATGTCGAGATTTTCAACCGCGTCAACAACAGCCTTATCAGTATCTATCAGGCACCGCGCGGCCGCTACGACGCGCAAGGCGGCGGCTGGATATTGGAGCAGGCACGCGCGTTCGATGTCGCGCAAGGCACTTCGCGCCCGCTTGGAACGGTGCGCTTCGGGCGGGATATCCGCCCGGACCAGTTCACGCTGGCGCGGGTGGATGCCAATGGCCTGTCGATCGGTGCGCTGGGCACCGCCGTGTCCGACCTGAAGGACGCGGGCCGCCCGACTGCGGCGCTGGAAGGCGCGCTATGGCACAAGGTATCCGGGCCGCTTTCCGCCCTGCTGATGCCGCTGCTCGGTTCCGTCGCCGCTTTCGGACTGGCGCGTTCCGGCAAGCTGTTCATCCGCGCGGTGATCGGCATGTCGCTGGGCTTCACCTATTTCGTGGCGGACAATTTCGCCTTAGCGATGGGCAATCTGGGGGCCTATCCGCCTCTGATGGCCGCATGGGCACCGTTTCTACTATTCCTGCTGGTGGGCGAAACGGTACTGGTACGGACGGAGGAATAAAACCTACCGTATTCCCATCGTACTCCGCGCAATTTTGCCCAGCAGCGGCCCCATACCCGCATAGTTCGCCCGGCCATACGTCTGCGCGATGTCCAGCGCCGCCGTCATCCGGCGATGCGCCTTACCCAGCGCATGATAGGGCACGCTTGGCAACAGGTGATGCAGCGCGTGATAGCGCAGGCCGACCGGTGCCCAGATTTCCGCAATCCAGCCCGGCGGCGGCACGTTGACCGAATCGAGATATTGCGCCGTCACCGTCATCGCATCGCCGTCATTCTCCCACAGATGCGCGACCAGTGTGCGCAACTGGTTAATGACGGTCATCGCCGAATGAATAGCCATATAGGTCAGTAGGGGTCGCCAGCGGAAGGCGAACACGCTGGCCACGAGCGCCAGCGCGAACAGACTTGCGCCTGCCTCCTGCCATATCCATTGCCGCCGCAATTCTCCTTCAGCCGGGCGACGGCGAAAGGCGGGGTTGATCGAAAGCGCCGAATATTGCGCCTCCACGGCAGCGCGAAGCGGCGGGATCAGCAGCGACAGCGGCGTCAGTACGCCAAAACGCAGGATCAGCCCAACCGGGGCCAGCATCGCGATCAGCACGAACAAGGGCAGCGACCAGGGCTTCATCAGGGCAAGCGGCAGATATTCAGGATCGTTCGCCGTCCCATAGCGCGTGCGCGCATGATGCAGGGTATGCACCCCTTCGTACATGAAGGACGGGATCATCAGCGGCACACCGATCAGCGCATTCCAGGCGAAGCGGAAGCCCGGCAGTACGCCTTTGCGGATGTGCGTCAATTCATGGATGAAGCTCGCCGCGCGATACAGCGCCAGCATCGCGACCAGACCGCTCAGCAGCACCGCTCCAGTCCCATCCAGCAAAATCGCGCCTGCCAGCCCCGCATAACCAAGCGCCGTCGAAAGCAGGAAATCGGGCCAGTAGATGCGCGGATTGGCCGCCGCATATTCGCGGTTCAGATCGGCGGCAAAGCGCAGCATGGCGGCATCGTCGGGCACCGGCACACTGCGGCGCTCCGCCATTATGGCGGCAGGCGGCACGGCAATCGATTCATACTTCGTCATGCAGTTCTCCTACCGGCCAAATGCGGGCAGTTCGTGGCAGCACCATGGCACAATCGCCCTTGCCCCCGCCTGACCGGCTTGACAGTGCCCGCACCCTCCCGGCACTGCTGCCCTATCTTTCCATCACGAAAACGGCATCATGGCAGACAGCGACGTAGTGATCTCTCCCGTCAACGGCAAGGCGGACCGCAAGGCCTTCGTCGATCTGCCCTGGACGATCTATGCCAACGACCCGGCCTGGGTGCCGCCGCTCAAGTCCGAAGTCTACGGCCTCATCACGCCGGGCAAGAACCCCTGGTTCGAACATGGCGAGGCGCAATATTTCCTGGCCCGCCGCGGCGGCAAAGTGGTCGGGCGGATATCCGCGCACATCGATCATCTGGCGCTCAAGCTGCCGCCGGAACAGGGCATGGGTCCGGGCACCGGCAATTTCGGCCTGTTCGAGGCGACCGACGCGGCGACGGCCCATGCGCTGATAGCTACTGCCGAAGACTGGCTGCGCGCCAAGGGGATGACGCGCGTGCTGGGGCCGATCTCGCTTTCCATCTGGGAGGAACCGGGCCTGCTCGTCCACGGCCACGATCATCCCCCTACGGTGATGATGGGGCACAACAGCCCCGCCTATCAGGCATGGATCGAAAACGCGGGCTTCACGCCCGCCAAGCTGCTCCATTGCTATGAAATCAATATCGAAAAGGGCTTTTCCCCGCTCATCCAGCGGATCGTGGAGTCGGGCGAGAAGAATCCGCGCATCGTCATCCGCAAGGTGAGCAAGAAACATTTCGACCGCGACGCCGCGATCATCCTGCATATCCTGAACGACGCCTGGGGGAAGAACTGGGGCTTCGTGCCGATCACCGACAGCGAAGTCGCCTTCACCGGCAAGAAGCTGAAACCGATCGTCTACGAAGACCTCATCCGCATCGCCGAAGTCGACGGCGAACCCGTCGCCTTCATGATGACCCTGCCGGACCTCAACGAGGCGCTCAAGCCCCTCAACGGATCGCTCCTCCCCTTCGGCTGGGCCAAGCTGCTGCTGTGGCTGCGCAAGCCGAAGGTGCGGACGATGCGGGTGCCGCTGATGGGGGTTGTGCAGAAGCTCCAGTCATCACGCATGGCGAGCCAGCTGGCCTTCATGATGATCGAGTTCATCCGCCGCGATTCGGTGAAACATTACGGCGCGACCCGCGGCGAGATGGGCTGGATCCTGGAGGACAATCAGGGGATGGTCGCCATCACCAAGGCGATCGACGCGTTTACGAACAAGAGCTACCAGATTTACGAAAAGGGGCTGTGAGGGGGCCAGCGAGGCGTGCATGTGATGTGCGGCGGTAGCCATAGCGTTCCGGCAAGTACGTTGCTGTTCCCCAGCGAAAGCGGTGGTTCAGGGCCGCATGGTATAGAATTTGGGGCGCTGGACCCCGGCCTTCGCAGGGGATAATCGTCACTTGCGGCATGCTTCTTCCGCCGTAACCTGTCATGCCGGGGCTCGACAGCGTCACTAAAAATCGAGACGTTGTCTTTATGGATTTCATGAAGATCATCGAGTCCCTCGACGAGGCGCTCTATACCGTCATGGGCTGGCTCGTCTTTTATCCCATGACACTCTGGCGCGCGCTGGTCCGCCCCCTCAAGATGATGGCCTATGCAGATCGTGAAGTTTCCGACAAGCCGGAAGATCAGTATGATGACGCAATCCGGCCGCCTTTGTTTCTGTTCCTCACGCTTCTGATTTCGCATGGCATCGAAGCGGCAGTGGCGGGGCAAAATCCGCTTCTGTCCGACCGTCACGGTCTGGCTGCATTGGTGGATTCCGATCTTGCGTTGCTTGCGTTGCGCATGATCTTGTTCAGCCTGTTCCCCTTGATGATGTCAGTCCGGCTACTTCGCCGACAGAGCGTCCGGCTCACCCATCCAAATCTGCGCCGCCCATTTTACGGTCAATGTTTCACGGCAGCACCGTTCGCTCTCCTGATCGGCATTGGTACGCTACTGACGACCGCCCCCCTCCCTGACGGCCACATCACAGGCGCGATCGTCGTGATCTTCGCAATTGGCTGGTATCTGAGCGTTCAGTCACTCTGGTTTTCCCGAAAGCTCCACATTTCGTTCGTCGCCGGATTGGGACAGGCGCTAGTATCGACATGCCTTGCAACGATAATGTTCGTCGCGATCGCGCTCATGATCGTTTGACGATGCGTTGCTGATAGAAGCATCCTATGCTGGCCCAGGCTTTCATGGTAGTGGTTCGCCATTGCCAAGTGGGAGCAAGCCCATGAGAATGTTGACCATTAGCGCCGCTGCTATCGCCATGATTGCCGGTTCTGCGCATGCACAGACGCCGGCCGACCTCCGCGATCTTGTCGGCGCACGCGCTGCAGGGGCGGAGACAGCGATCCAGGCGCGCGGTTATGTCTTCGTGAAGACGCAGACCGGCGATGATCGCAAGTATAGCTATTGGTGGAATGCGCGAAGCCGTCAGTGCGTCACTGTTGCGACGATGGACGGACGCTACGCCTCCATTACATCGTCGCCCGCGCCTGACTGCAATCAGAGGCCGCCTGTGCGCGATGACTACGAGTCACGCAATCGGCCGGACGTGGGCTTTACCCGCCCCGGCCCGGGCCGCGAATCGCCCAGTTATGCCGACGAACGTGGACCGCTGCGCGTCGGGCAGAATGCCGTCGATCTCGGTCTCGTCTGCTTTGGCGATGGCCAGCGGCCGGGCGTAGCGACGACTTATGGATGGTCGTGGAACAGCCGACGCAATCGCTACGACTATGGCAATCGGACGGAAATGACCGCGCAGCAGTTCGACGCTTCGGTCATGATCCAGCTCTGGGATGGCGGAGGCAGGATCAGCCTGCCGAAAAAGCTCGTGCCGCCCATCCATTCGCGCGGCAGCGACAGCTGGTGGGACCTGTACGATGTCGAAACGGGATCGGATGTCATTCGCGCGAAGTACCGGCTGAATGGCCTGAACAAGCCGGAGGTCATCATCAATCGGCGCAGCGGTCAGATCTCGATCCGGGGCCTGGACCCCTATGCGTTCAGGGGAAGCTGTGACCTGATCGATGGCGAGGATCATCGTCGCTTCTGAGCAGGATGTGGACATGACTGGGCACTGACAGCCCACAGGGATGTCGACGGCAAAATCAGGAACGACAGATGTCGTTCCTGCCCCTACCCCAGTTCCACCCACGCAGGCGCGTGATCGCTTGCCTTTTCCCGGCCGCGATGGTCCTTGTCCACTTGCGCGTCTTTCAGGCGGTCGGCGGCGGCGGGGCTGAGCAGCAGATGGTCGATGCGAAATCCTGCGTCGCGGGGCCAGCTGTTCGCCTGATAATCCCAATAGGTCCACACCCCGCCCTGCGGATGGCGGCTGGCCAGTGCATCCGTCCAGCCGTCGCCCAGCAACCGGCGATAGGCGGCGCGGCTTTCGGGCTGCATCAGCGCATCGGTCTCCATCGCCTTGACCGAGAAGGTGTCGCGGTCCTGCGGGATGACGTTATAGTCCCCGGCCAGCACGGCGGGCACTTCCTCCGCCCATATCTGCGCCGCGCGCAGTCGCAGGCGGTGCATCCAGCGCAGCTTGTAGTCGAACTTCGGCCCCGGTTGCGGATTGCCGTTGGGCAGGTAGATGCTGGCGACGCGGATACCGTCGACATCGGCCTCCAGATAGCGGCTGTGCTCGTCCTCCGCCTCGCCTTCCAGCCCCCGCGCTATCTCGACCGGCATCTGCCCGCGCGCAAGGATGGCGACGCCGTTGAACCCCTTTTGCCCGTGCCAGATTGCGCCATAGCCCGCCGCCGCGATATCCTTTTCCGGGAACGTCTCGTCAGACGTCTTGATTTCCTGGAGGCAGGCGACGTCGGGCTGCGTTTCCTCAAGCCATTCGATCAGGCGCGGCAGGCGGGCCTTGATGCCGTTAATGTTGAATGTGGCGATGCGCATTGGAAGCGATTCCCCCAGACCGTTCGAGCCGAGCTTGTCGAAGCTCTCAACTGACCCCGGACTTGATCCGGGGGAAGGCACTTCGCTACGCTCAGTGGGCCCCTTCGACAAGCTCAGGGCGAACGGATCAGGAAATATCCGCTTAGAAAATCACACCGAGAAACTGGAGCCGCAGCCGCAACCCGCCGTCGCATTGGGGTTTGTTACCTTGAAGGCCGCGCCGCCCAGATCCTCGACATAATCGACCGCCGCGCCCCGCACCAGGTCCAGGCTTACGGAATCGACCACGAGCGTCACGCCGTCGCGCTCGACGGCGACATCCTCCGCATCGACGGCATCCGCCAGACCGAAGCGATACTGAAAGCCGGAACAGCCGCCCCCTTCCACGGCAAGGCGCAGGATCGCCGCCTTGCCCTGGCGTTGTGCAATGGCGGCAACGCGGGACGCCGCCGAGGGGGTCAAATCGATTTCGGTCATGGCCTTTAGATAGGCGCAAGCAGAAGGCCCGGCAAGCGGTGCTGCCGGGCCTTCTGCAAAAGCGATGATTTCAGACGGGAAAGCGCCGGTCAGTCGGCGGCCTTTTCCTGTCCCGGCGTCGGGCCGCCCATGGCGACCGGCGGCTTGCTGTTCAGCGCCACGAGATAATCGGAACTGGCGACGAAGGGCAGCGGGTTGATGGCATTGCCCGCGACGCGCACTTCATAATGCAGGTGACTGCCGGTCGAGCGACCGGTCGATCCCATCAGACCGATGATCTGGCCACGGCGCACCCGGCTGTTGGGTGCGACGACCAGCTTCGACATGTGGCCATAGCGCGTTTCCATGCCGTTGCCGTGCGAGATTTCGACAAGATTGCCATAGCCGCTGGCCCAGCCTGCGCGGGCGACGATGCCGTCGGCGGTCGCATAAATCGGCGTACCGACGGGACCGGGAATATCAATGCCCTTGTGCATGCGGGCCGATCCGTTGAACGGATCATGGCGGATGCCGAAGTTGCTGGTGAGGCTGAGCTTTTCCACCGGGCGACCCGAAGGAATGTAGACCGAAGACTGGGCAACATTGTCCATCTTCTTCCAGCTCGAAAACAGAGACGTGAAGCCCGCATCATTCTGCGCGACGGGTGCCTGTGTGGCGGCCAGGTCGGCCTCGGTCACGTCGGCATAGGGGCCGTCCTCATCCGCGGCTTGTGCGGGCGCTGCGGCGCAGCACAATGCAGCAGCCATTGCAAAGCAGGCGGCTTTTGCGGCGGAGGCGGAAAAACTGTGGAACAAACGGCTAGTCTTGTCGTTGGCTTTGTAACGTTGCGACATGCGAACCCCGATATTGCCGCCGCACCGCAAAAAGCCGCGAGACGTTCAGACCCTGTGTTTTTTTGGCAGTATCACCTGCCCCCGCAGTCTTGTCTGCCGATCGCGCCACATTAAGCAACCCAACGCGCCGTTAACCGCGTTCAACCGGCCCGTCGATGCGTTGAGTCGTTGAACGGTGGATGAACAAATGGCGAAAATCGGCCATTTGCGGCCGTCGTCTGTGACGGCGCGCACAGACAGGCAATCGGCTCGTCGTCAGGACGGATCGCTTGACCGGGCGGGGAACTGCCGTGATTCGAACCCATCGATAAGGTCAGAGTGCCTGCACCGCGGCCAAAACCTCTTCAGCATGGCCCTTCACTTTCACCTTGGGCCATACGCGAATTATGGTGCCGTCCGGGCCGATCAGGAAGGTCGCCCGTTCGATGCCCATATAGCTGCGGCCATACATGGATTTTTCCACCCATGTGCCGAACGCTTCGCACACGCCGCCTTGTTCGTCCGAGGCCAGCAGCACCTTCAGACCATATTTGTCGGCAAACTTCTTCAGCTTGGCGGGCTTGTCCTTCGAAACACCGATAATCGTCACGCCGACGGCCGCAAAAGCATCGGCCAGCGCCGTAAACGCCTGCGCTTCACTGGTGCAGCCGGGCGTGTCGGCCTTGGGATAGAAATAGACGACCAGCGGCTTACCGCCGAAGTCCGCCAGCGTGAAAGGCTTGCCGCTGCTGTCTTCCAGAGCCGCCGCCGGAATCGTGTCGCCTTCGTTCAGCATCATGCACCTTCCCTGTCGGTTGCCGCGAACCGCGCGACCAGCGCGTTCCAGCCGTTGCTGATATCCTGCCGCGCCGCAGCGTAGCTTGCAAGCAGTGCCTGCCAGTCCGCCACGCCGCAGGCACGGGCGACCAGCGGACGGGTCGCTTCCGGCGGCTCGGTCGAACGCGGGGAAACGAGGCGCGAGACGACCAGAAAGCGCGTCACGAGATCATGCGCGGGCAACAGCGGCTCCGGCAGATGGCCAGCCGCGATCAACTGCGTGAGCGCCGCGCGGATCGACGGATCAAAGCCGCTGCGCGTCAGAAACTGGGTGACATGGACCAGAAACTCGAGATCGACGAGACCGCCGGGCACCAGCTTGACATCCAGCGGCCCCGCGGGCGGCTTGTGCGTTGCGATGTCGCCGCGCATGCCGATCGCGGCGCGCGCCAGCGCCTGCATGTCGCGCGGCATCGCCAGCGTGTCGGCGATGATCGCCTGCAACGCCGTGCGCGCCGGTGCCGATCCGAACACCGGCCGTGCGCGGGTCAGCGCGAGATGCTCCCACGCCCAGGCGGCCTCGCGCTGATAGCGGGCGAAGCTGTCGAAGCTGACGGCGAGCAAACCTTGCGCGCCGGACGGCCGCAGACGGGTATCCACGTCGTAGAGCGGCCCCGATCCGGTCTGCACCGTCAGCGCATTGGTGACGCGTTGGGCCAGACGGTTGAAATACAGCGTCGCGCCGAGCGGTTTGGCACCATCCGATTCCGCCGCGAAATCGCCGGTGAAAAGATAGATGAGATCGAGGTCGGACGCATGAGTCAGCGCCCCGCCGCCCAGCCGCCCGAGCGCCAGGATCACCAGTTCGCCGCCCGGCACGCGTCCATGCGCCTCTTCAAAGGCGGCGACGGTGGCGCGGGTCAGGACATCGATCGCCGCTTCGGCGACGCGGGAATAGCCTTGCGCCACGTCGAGCGGATCCGCGGTGCCCCGCACGATCTGCGCGCCCAGCGCAAAGCGCCGGTCGCCCACCCGCGCGCGGACCCGGTCTAGCAACGTCTGGTAATCCTCGCCCGGTTCCAGTCGGCCGATCTGGTCGATCAGCACCGGCACGGCGGGCGGCGGATCGAAGGCGCTGGCGTCAATCAGCCCGTCGAGCAGTTCGGCGCGCTTACCCAGCGCATCGGCCAATGTCGGCGCATGGCTCAATATCTCGGCAAGCAGCTGCACCAGCGCGGGGCGCGCGGCGAGCAGCTTGAAGAAGTTGATGGCGCTCGGCAGGCGGCCGATCATGTCGTCCAGCCGGTTGAGCGCGGTCGCCGGGTCGGGTGCCTGTGCCAGCGCACGCATCAATGCGGGCAGCAAATCCTCCAGCGCCTGCCGTGCCGCCGGGCTGCGCAGGGCACGAATCGATCCGTCGCGCCAATGCGCGATGCGCGCCAGCGGCACCTGCGCATCGCCAAAGCCCATTGCGATCAGTTGCGCCGCCAGCCCGTCCGGCTCATGCGACAGATGCTCCACAGAGTCCGCGCGCACCAGCCGGTCGTAATTGTTCCCGACCCAAGTCACTGCCGGGCCCAGCAGGGCCAGCAACGCCGCGCCGTCGGCGAGGCCATGCAGCCGCGCCACGTTGTCCAGCGCCGCAGGCTGCTGTGGCAGCGCATGCGTTTGCCGGTCATCGACCATCTGCAACCGGTGTTCGATGGTCCTCAGCAGCACATAGGCGTCATCCAGATGCGCGGCGACCTCCGGCGCGATCGTACCCGCCGCGCCCAGCGCGCGCACGGCTGCCCGTGTTGCGCCGGGGCGCAGCGACGGGTCGCGCCCGCCGTGAATCAGCTGATGCACCTGCGCGAAGAACTCGACCTCGCGAATGCCACCGCGCCCGCGTTTCAGATCATAGCCCGGGCCGAACGCCTGCCCCTGCGCATAATGATCGCGAATACGGCGGGAAATGTCGGTGATGGCGTCGATCGCCCCGAAATCAAGCGAGCGACGCCACAGAAACGGACGGATCGCGCTGAGAAACCCGTCTCCCAGCGCACGGTCCCCGGCCGCAACGCGCGCGCGGATGAACGCGGCCTGTTCCCAGCCCAGCGCCACCGATTCATAATAGCTGATCGCCGCATTGACCGGCAAGGCAACCGGGGTGACTTCCGGCGACGGCCGCAGGCGCAGATCGACCCGGAACACATAGCCATCGGCATCCCGTGCGCTCAGAAGGTCGCAGATGCGTCGTGTCAGGCGCACGGCCGCCTCGACCGGTTCCTCGCGCGCGCTGTGCGGCAGCGTGTCGGGATCGAACAGCACAATCGGGTCGATGTCCGAGCTGTAATTGAGTTCGCGACTGCCATGCTTGCCGAGCGCCACGACCGTCAGGCCGCGCACGGGCGCATCGGGATACCGCTCCGCGAAGGCTGCCGCGATGGCGGATTCCAGCGCAAAGTCGGCAAAATCAGAAAGGACTGCCGTGACCCGATCGAGCGACCAGAGACCGGCAAGGTCGGCAATCGCCGTTACCAGTGCCAGGCCCCCCCGCACCCGGCGCAGACCTTGCGCCACGCTGTCCGTGCCTTGTCCTGCGGCAAGTGCTTGGCTCAGCGCCGCATCCACGTCACCCCGTTGCAGCGTGACGACAAGGCGCGGATAAGCGATCATCTGCCGCGCAAGAAACGGCGCATGCGCCTGCCCCCGCGCCAGCGCTTCCGCCATTGCCTCCATCGGTGCCGCATCCGGCCGGTCGGTATTCTCGCGCCGGTTCTCGTCTGCCATGCAAATGCCTGTGGATCGAACGGTTCACCGTATCGCTTACAGTGAACGGAAATGACCGCGCAACCTTTGCCTGCCCCGTCCGTTATCAAAACTATGGTCGAACAGGCATCTTCAGGCGGCAACCGCACCGATCACCGGCAGACGGCCGGGCATATCTTCGTGCAGGCCCCATCGGCGCGCGACGGTGTGGCAAAGGCGCTGAACCGCAGCTTCGACGTTGGCCCGGCGACGGTGCCGGAGGATATGCTTGCACTGCTTGCGCGGCTGGATGCAAGGTAAAAGGCGTCCGAACCGCTTACTTTTCGCAATCAGCGACCTTGGCTCAATTTGTCGACTTCGCCCATGATTTCGTCAAGAACCCCGTTTGCCGTGATGACCTGATCGCGACGGCTGGTCACTTCGCCGCCGTCCATCAGTTGCTCGAGAGCTGCACGCCCACGCGCCACGCGGCTCTTGATCGTGCCGACGGCAACGCCGCAGATTTCCGCCGCCTCTTCATAGGCGAACCCACCCGCACCCACCAGGATCAATGCCTCGCGCTGCGGTTGTGGGAGTTGGAGCAGCGCGCGCTGCATATCGGCCAGTTCTATATGCTTATCCTGCCCGGCGGGGGCCGCAAGCAGGCGGTCCGCCGTCAGATCATCCCACTCGCCGCGAAAGCGCGAGCGGCGCATCTGTGAGAGATAGTGGTTGCGCAGGATGATGAATGTCCACGCGCGCATGTTCGTGCCCGCCTGGAAGCGCGCGCGCGCCGCCCACGCCTTCAGCAACGTTTCCTGTACCAGATCGTCGGCAAGATCCCGGTTGCCCGATAATGAGCGGCCAAATGCGCGCAGATGCGGAATGACGGCTCCCAACTGGGCCTTGAAATCACTGTCGGACAGAGGCTCGCGTGCCTCAGGCGCGACGATTGCGTCGGCAAGGCTGTCCCCAACGGTGATCGCAGCAGGTGCAGCCACCGTCATGACCGGTTCGCCACGAAGCGTATTGAGCGGAGGCGGCTAGAGGATGAAATAGCGGCAAGAATCAAGGGATCATATCCAGATTGAAGTCGGGACAACGCAGGGGACGACGACAGGCTTATTCCACCAGCAGCAGGAAAGCCATGCCGACGACAACCAGTGCGAGCGATATGAACAGGACGTAGCGCACGATATGCGGCGTTGTGCCGGCGCGGGCCTTGTCCGTGGCGATATGTTCTTCGTCCGCCATGGCGACTCTCCCAATCGTTACGCATCAACAACCCCTGTCGTCAGACGATGTTCCCTGTTGGCGGCATAATCCTGCGATCCCACGACAGATATATGACGGAACTTACGCATTCCGCACGATCAGGCGGGTGCAGTCGCCTCGTCGAAGAACAGTGCCTGCGCGATGGCCGCCTTCACCGTAGCCCGTTGAAACGGCTTGGTGATAAGGAACGTCGGTTCAGGCCGTTCCCCCGTCAGCAGACGTTCGGGGAAGGCCGTGATGAAGATGACCGGCACGGAAAACTCGGCCAATATGTCCTTGACCGCATCAATGCCGCTCGAATCGTCTGCAAGCTGGATATCGGCCAGCACCAGCCCGGGTCGTTCGGCCATCGCCTCGCGCACCGCTTCGTCGCGCGTCACGGCGATGGCGGTGACGTCATGGCCCAGGTCACGCACGATCGTCTCGATGTCCATTGCGATGATCGGCTCGTCCTCGATGATGAGGACACGGGTTCGGGTCTGCGCTTCGATCTCGCCCAGCGCCTCGGCAACCAGCCGATCGACGTCGTCGGCCGATACATCGATCAGATAGGCGGCATCGTCCGTCGTGAAACCTTCCATCGCGGTCAGTAGCAGCGCCTGACGCGACAAGGGCGTGATGCGCGAGAGACGCGCCCGCGCGATCGCCTCATGATCGGAATGATCGCCATCGTCGTCGGCATCATCGAGATGCGAGGACGACCAGATCGCATGGAAGGTCCGGTACAGCCCGAGACGAGGGTCGACGTCGCGCGGAAACTCCTCCGGCGCCGCGACGATCGCTTCCAGTGTCGCGCGAACATAGGCGTCGCCATGCGCCTGGCTACCCGTCAGCGCACGGGCATAACGCCGCACGAACGGAAGATGCGGATGCAATTGCTGGCCAAGCGACATAGATGAACAATCTCCCTGAGGCCGGTCGCTGCGCGGTGCGAGACAAGCCGGTTGTCGCTTAAGGATGGATGTCGCATTGCCTGTTGGCAACCCCCCGCCCCTGAACGCTTTTCCCGCCCTGCTCTACCACGCCTCGCCAAGCGGCGAGGAACCGAGGTAAAAAATATCGTGCTGCGGGAACCAACCAGACGGCAATTTGTTTCACAGCCGTTCGGTTTTTTGTTTCGAGACATCCGGTAGCCCGTTATCGAGAGGCTTGAAGGTCACATCCGGCGTGCTGAAGCATTTTCTGCTGCGGTCGCCTGAAGAAACCTTTCGGGCGGGCAGAAGAATGAAGATTGGTGTAAAGGGGCGAGTTTTGGGTTCTTCCGACATGCTACCGGATGCTGGCGCGTCCTCCGATGCAGCCGTCGGCGCGGGTCATTCGGCCATGCCCGACGGGGTTGCTACGCAGCCGTCGGTGCCCTCTGGGAAGTCACGGAAAACTGCGAGCCGCCGCGGTGGCGACGGGCATGTCGGCAATGTTCTTCGCTCGGTCTATCAAAGCGCCGTGCAGGAGGATATTCCTGCGGAAATGCTCGACCTGCTTAACAAGCTGGACTGAACGGCACCGATGTGGACGATCGTGACAAGGCCTTGTCCCCGGCCCGGACCATAACAGTACCACAACCCCTGCGCTCGACCGGCGTCAAGATGTTCTTCATTCTGACGCTCGCACTTCTTCCCCTTGGCCTGGTCGCGCTGTTCGCATCGCTACAGGCAATACGCACCGCGGATACCGAACGGCAATCATTGCTGGAAATTGCTGCGATGCAGAGCGCGCGCAAGCTCTCCGCAGAAATACAGTCGGACCAGACGGCGCTGCGAATTGCAACCAACGCCTTCGCGCGCGGCCTCGCCGATCCGCAGCAGTGCGCCAGGCTTGACAGCTTCATCCGTTCCCGCACGTCGCAGGATACGCATTTTGCGATCTACGACCGCGCCGGACGGGTGAAGTGCAGCACCGGTGACGGTGCGACGAACCGGTTTGCGCCATCGGGACGGTTCGAAAGCAAAA
Organism: Sphingobium algorifonticola; assembly: GCF_004005485.1. GTDB lineage: Bacteria > Pseudomonadota > Alphaproteobacteria > Sphingomonadales > Sphingomonadaceae > Sphingobium > Sphingobium algorifonticola. The sequence goes on along the minus strand of NZ_RZUL01000002.1, from coordinate 570,040 downwards.
CCCTTGAACTGCTCCCCGACAGCAGCATGCTGCTCGCGCGAACGCCAAGCGATGATCGGCAGATGGTCGCCCTGGCATTTTACGGGCGCGATTATCTCGACAGGGTGACCGATCCGGCGACCGCAATGGCCAGCCATCGCGTGGTGTTGCGGCAGGGCAATCGGTCCCTGACGCTGGAACATGGAAAGCCTTTTGCCGCAGGCGGACGAATAGACCAGGTCACAGCGCCGATCGAAGGCAGCGACGTGACGCTCAATCTGATCGTGCGTACCCCGCCGCAGACGCTGGCGCGCAGCCTCTCGCTGTTCCTGCCGCTGGTAATGTGGTTTGCGGCAGCGGCCATTGGCTGGTTTGTCGTCAATCGCCTCCTTATCAGACCCTTGGTGCTGTTGCGCCGTACCGTTGCCGCCTATCAGCCGGGCGTGCCGTTGCAACCGCTCCAGCCGGTACGCACGCCGGCGCAGGAAATCGTCGATCTGGGCGAGACATTCCGGGAAATCAGCGAAGATGTCGCAACCCATGAGGCGGAAATGGCTGAAGGGCTGGCCCGCCAGCGCAAGCTGACGCGGGAGGTGCATCATCGCGTCAAGAACAACCTCCAGATCATCGCCAGTCTGATCAACTTGCACAGTCGGTCCGCCGAGACGGTGGAAGCTGCGGAAGCCTATGGCTCCATCCAGCGCCGGGTCGACGCGCTGTCGGTCGTCCACCGGAACCATTATGCCGAGCTAGAGGAAAATCGCGGCGTCGGCATCCGGGCGCTGGTGGGCGAGCTTTCCGCAAGCCTGCGCGCCTCCGCCCCGGACAACGGCGCGCGGCTGGCGATTCAGGTCGAAAGCGCCGACCTGTACGTGACGCAGGATGTCGCCGTGCCGATCGCGTTTCTGGTCACCGAGCTGGTGGAACTGGCGATGCTGTGCGATCCGGCGACGATGATCCAGATCAGCATTCTTCCGGTGTCGGATGCGGATGGCGCACGCGCGCAAGTGATGGTGACGTCGGCCGCGCTGCGCACGACGCCGGTCTTGCAGGAAAGGCTGGTGGGCCGTTTCGATCGGGTCCTGACCGGCCTTTCGCGCCAGCTGCGCGCGCCGCTGGTGCGCGATGAAGCCGAAGGGCGTTTCGCCATTGCCGTGCCGGTGCTTGACGGATCGGCGCTCAAGGGCGGCTAAGCCCTGCGATAATCCGCCCTGAACGCGCGGACGAACGCCGCAAAGCGCCCTTCGCCAATCGCATCGCGCATCGTCTGCATCAGCGCCTGATAGAAATGGATATTGTGCTGCGTCATCAGCATAGCGCCCAGCATTTCCCCTGCTTTCACCAGATGGTGCAGATAGGCGCGGCTCCATGTCGTACAGACGGGGCAGGGGCAGCGCGGATCGAGCGGTGCCCGGTCCTCCGCGAAGCGTGCGTTGCGAATATTGAGCGGCCCGGCCCAGGTGAACGCCTGCCCGTTGCGGCCCGATCGTGTCGGCAGCACGCAATCGAACATGTCGATCCCGCGCTCCACCGCGCCCACGATATCATCGGGCTTGCCCACACCCATCAGATAGCGCGGCCGGTCGGCAGGTAACTGGTTCGGCGCAAAATCGAGCGTCGCGAACATCGCTTCCTGCCCCTCGCCCACCGCCAGACCACCGACGGCATAGCCATCGAACCCGATTTCGGTCAGCATCTGTGCTGATCGCAGCCGCAAGTCCTCGTCCAGCGCACCTTGCTGAATGCCGAACAGCGCCGAGCGTTCCGCATGATCGGCGCCTGCATCGAAACCGTCGCGCGATCGCCGCGCCCAGCGCATCGAGCGTTCCATGGACAGCGCCGCTTCATCACGGGTCGCGCCGTTCTTCGTGCACTCGTCGAACGCCATCACGATGTCGCTGCCCAGCAGCCGCTGGATCTCCATCGACCGTTCCGCGCTGAGCATATGCTTTGACCCGTCGATATGGCTGGAAAAGGCGACGCCTTCCTCGCTCATCTTCGTCAGCGCGGAAAGGCTCATCACCTGATAGCCGCCGCTGTCGGTCAGGATCGGGCGATCCCAGCCCATGAAATCATGCAGCCCGCCCAGCCGCGCCATCCGCTCCGCACCGGGTCGCAGCATGAGGTGATAGGTATTGCCCAGAATGATGTCCGCGCCTGCGGTCCGCACTTCGGCGGGGCGCATCGCCTTCACCGTCGCGGCGGTGCCGACCGGCATGAAGGCGGGCGTGCGGATGTCGCCGCGCCGCATGGCAAGCGTGCCGGTGCGCGCCTTGCCGTCGGTCGCGGCGATCGAGAAGGAAAAGCGTGGTCTGGTCATGTCTGCGCCCTTAGGCGCTTTGGAGGCCTTTTGTCAGCCCCGTGCGGCAACGGGTGCCGCAGGCCCGGCACCCGCGCGGCGCCTGGCCCGTCTGGCGCGCATCGTGCCAATGTCGATGCCGCCCGCCAGCAGCGCCGCGATCGCCGGGCGCGCCTGTGGCTGGCACAGCAGAAAGCCCTGCGCGTCCGTGAACCCCGCTGCGGACGCATAATCCTGCTGCTCGTCGGTTTCGATGCCCTCGGCCACGGTGTCCATGCCCAGTTCGGCCGCCAGAAAGGCAATGGCGCGCACTACGGCCTGGCTTTCGGGGCTTCTGCGGACATTGTGCATGAAGCTCTGGTCGACCTTGATCGTGTCGAACGCATAGGCGCTCAGATAGCTGAGCGAGGAATAGCCGGTGCCGAAATCGTCGAGTGTCAGGCGCAGGCCGATCTTGCGCAGTTCCAGCAGCATCGCGCTGGTATGCGCCTGATCGTCCAGAAAGACATTTTCGGTGACTTCCAGTTCGAGCCGCCGGGCAGGCAAGCCGGCGCGCATCAGATGGCTGACGACCATCTGCGGCAATTCGGCGCTGCGCAGCAGTTGCGGGGAAATGTTCACGGCCACGCGCAGGTCACCCGGCCAGTCGGTCGCCGCCGCGCATGCCTCTCCAAGCACCCAGTCGCTGATTTCGGCAATGATGCCGATATTCTCGGCAATCGGAATGAACTCCTGCGGCGGCACGGATCCCAGCGTGGGGTGCATCCATCGCAACAACGCCTCGCAGCCGACGACCTGACCCGACGCCAGATTGAACACGGGCTGGAAATGCAGCGACAGCTCCCGGTCGGCAATCGCGCGGCGCAGGCCCGTCTCTATCTCGTGCAGCCGGTTGAACCGTTCCTTCATCGACCAGGTGAAGCTGACCGCGCGGTTTCGCCCGGTGCCTTTCGCCTGATACAGCGCCATGTCGGCATGCTGCATCAACTCGTCGACATCGCGCCCATCCTGCGGCGCTACGGCAATACCGATCGACGCGGTGACCGCCAGGCTGTGCCCGGCAATGTCGAAGCTGTGGCGGAAATAGTCGACAACGTCGGCGGCGATCGCCTGCGCTGCCGCGCGGTCCGCGCCGGGGCAAATGAGAATGAACTCGTCGCCGCCAAAGCGCGCGACATGGCCGCGACCGTCCAACGCCTCCGCCAGCTTTTCGGCCACCACGCACAGCAAGTGGTCGCCAACCATATGCCCGAGCGAATCGTTGATTTCCTTGAACCGGTCGAGGTCCATCCAGAGGATTGCGACGGCATTATGGGTGCGGCGGTTCTTCTCGAATAGGTCTCGCAGGCGCATTTGCATCGCCATGCGGTTTTCAACCCCGGTCAAGCTGTCGAAGCGCGCCAGCCGCTCATATTTCATGGCAAGCTGCGACTTTTCCTGCTTGCCCCGCAACGCATCGGCCACGATCTGATGTGTCTTGAAACTGATTTCGGCCATGCCGACCAGCATCAGGATCATCACTGCCCCCAGCAACTGATAGGGCAGGCCTCCATGCACCAGCAAGGCTACCGCAGGCGGCAAAACCATCAACAGGCTCTGGCCGATCGCGACCTGAACCCGCCCCGCATTGCGCCCCGCAGCCGCCGCACCATAGGTCGCGGCGAGCGTCGCCGCCAGCATATGCAGGCTGGCGTCATTGCTGCGCAGGATCGTGGCGCTGGCCAGGGCACCGATCAGCAGGCCATGGCCCCATGATGCGGCTTCGAACCCCATCACCCACGCGCGGCGGCGGCTTGCTTCGGGACGGTCGGTGACATGGTCGGCGGCGAAGGCGCAGCCAAAGCGGATGACGGCGGCAAGGCCCTGGGCAACCGTTATGCGCAGAATGACAGGATCGCCCGTGCGCGCAACGATCAGCAGACCGATGGCCAGTGCGATGATGCCACCGATGACAAGCGCCAGCGGCGAGGCATACAGCGATTCGGCAAGGCTCCGCCTGGCGGCGGCATCATCGCCGTTTTCGCGCCATACGCGCGCTATCCATCGCTCGATCAGGTCTTTCAAGAACCGGGCACTCCGCTCGCGATCCTGATGCCCCGATCGGAGTTATGAACCCGTTAACGACACCACCGTTTCGACTGAAAAATATACGACTTTCCAAGGCAGTGCGTCCGTTTCGCCACAGGCGCGACAGATCGTCGATCGGCCCGCGCCACCACAGGACATATCGGTGCGATCAGGGCGTCCAGACGAGCGGTAGAGCGATGCAGGCACCCACATTGCCGCCCTTCATCCGCACCGGCTCTGCGGGGTCGAGCGCAATGTCGGGCATCCTTGAAAGCCATTCGCGCAGCAGCACGATGACTTCCATCCGCGCCAGACCCGCACCGACGCACCGATGCGCGCCCGCGCCCATGGTGGTATGACGGATGGGGGTCAGGTCGCGGTCGAACGCCACATCCTCGGGCGCGTCGAAACAGGCAGGGTCGAGATTGTGCAGCACGCTCGGCAGATAGACGAGATCGCCGGTGCGGATGGTCACGCCGTCAATCTCCACATCGGCCACGGCATTGCGGCTGACGGATACGGTCGGATAGCGTCGCATCAGCTCGTCTGCTGCTGCCGGGATCAGGTCCGGGCGCTCCCGCAGCAGGCGCTGGTCCTGCGGATGGCGGGCCAGATGCAGGGCGACCATGCCGAACATCGCGGCAACCGTGTCCAGCCCACCGAACAGGAGGTTGCGGCACATCCGCCGCGCCTCATCCACCGTCCATGCGCGGCCCCCCACCGGCTCGGCGAGAATGCGGCTGAACAGATCGTCGCCCGGCTCTGCCATTCGCCGCTCGATGAACGGCCAGAGATAATCGTCCGCCGCCTGCTTCAGCCCCTCGACGGTCATCGAGCCATCGGGCCGGGTCAGTTGCACACCCAGCTCGCGCAGCCGCGGGCGGTCCTCCAGCGGCACGTCGATCAGCGACAGAAAGACGTTGAGCGGCAGGATTTCCGCGAAATCCGCGACAAAATCGCACCGTCCGCGCGGCCGCAACTGATCGATCAGCGCCCGCGCGCTTTCCGCGACCTTCGGCTCCAGCGCGACGACGAAGCGGGACGCCAGCCCCTTCATTACGGCCATGCGGAACGCCTTGTGCTCCGCGCCGTCCTGCTGGAGCGGAATGAACTGCATGACTTCACCAAGGCCGGGCGTGACCGCCAGGCATTCGTTGGACAGCCGCGTGGCATCGGCCCAGAGCGTGCGCACGACATCGCCGCGCGCACCGATCCAGTGGCCGCCATTGGCCGTACTCCACACCAGTCCCGGCCCATCCAGCAACGTCTTCCACGCGGCGAAATAGTCGCGCTCCACCCCCGGCGGATTGAAGATGTCGAAATCGACGACCCGGTTTGCCGGAACATGGGCGGGTATCATGCATGCCTCCCCTTTCGGTTATGCGGGAAGGGTAGGCGCGCGCCAGCCCGCCACAACTGCGCTTTATGGCAGGAGCAGACTGGAATCCCCGTAGGAATAGAAACGGTAGCCCTGTGCGATCGCATGAGCATAGGCTGCCTGCATCCGTTCCCGGCCCATCAGCGCACTGACCAGCATGAACAGGGTAGAGCGCGGCAGGTGGAAATTGGTCATAAGCCCGTCGATCGCGCGGAAGCGGTAGCCCGGCGTGATGAAAATCCGCGTTTCATCGGCGAAGGGGCGGATGATGCCATCCTCCCCGGTCGCGCTTTCCAGCAGGCGCAGGCTGGTCGTGCCGACGGCGATGATCCGCCCCCCGGCAGCGCGCACGGCGTTCAGCCGGTCGGCGGCCTGCGGCTCGATCCGGCCCCATTCGGCATGCATATGGTGGTCCTGCGTATCCTGCGCCTTCACCGGCAGGAAGGTGCCCGCGCCGACATGCAGCGTCAGCGTCTGCGTCAGCACGCCGCGCACCGCGAGCGCATCGACGAGCGCAGGGGTGAAATGCAGCGCCGCGGTGGGCGCGGCGACAGCCCCATCCTCCCGCGCGAACATCGTCTGATAATCCTGCGCGTCGCGCGCGTCGGTGGGGCGTTTCGCGGCGATATAGGGGGGCAGCGGCATCTGCCCCGCGCGTTCGAGCAGCAGTTCGACCGGCTCGTCCCCTTCGAAATCGAGCGCGATCGCGCCATCGGCATCCTTCGGTCCGGCAATCGCCGTCACCCCGCCGCCAAAATCGATCCGGTCGCCCGCGCGCACGCGCTTGCCGTTGCGTACGAACGCCTGCCAGCTTCGCAGGCCGAGCCGCTTATGCAGCGTCGCGCCGATGCGCGCCTGCCCCCGTGTTCCCTCAAGCTGCGCAGGAATAACGCGGGTATCGTTGAACACCAAGCAGTCCCCCGGCCGCAGGATCTGCGGCAGGTCGGACACGATCCGGTCGGATAGACCCGTCGGGCCTTCAGCTACCAGCATGCGCGCCGCATCGCGCGGCACGGCGGGGCGCAAGGCGATGCGCTCCGGCGGCAAATCGAAATCGAACAGATCGACGCGCACTGGCCCTGATCCCCCTGCGATACCCCCCCCGCGATCTCGGCGAACGGGAACAGCCCCTATTGCGGCAGCGGCGCGTTCAGATCGGCGATGCCGGGCACCTTTGCGGGCGCGGTCGTGGGTGCGGACAGGTTGGCGGGCGGCGCCTTTCCGTCACTTTCGATCGAAGCCTGGACGATCACGCTGGGGTTTGCGGGCGGCTCGCCCTGCGCGATGCTGTCCACATATTGCATGCCTTCGATCACCCGGCCGAAGACGGTATATTTCTTGTCGAGCTGCATGCGTGGCAGAAAGAGGATGAAGAACTGGCTGTTGGCGCTGTCCTCACTGGCGGCGCGCGCCATCGAAACGGTGCCGCGCAAATGCGGCATCAGGTTGAACTCCGCCTTCAGATCGGGCTCGGTCGATCCCCCGGTGCCGTCGCCCTTGGGATCGCCGCCTTGCGCCATGAAGCCGGGGATGACGCGATGGAACCGCAGGCCGTTGTAAAAACCCTGGCGCGTCAGCGCCTTGATGCGCTCGACATGGCCGGGGGCAATGTCGGGGCGAAGCTGGATGCGCACACGACCGCCGGTGGACAGGTCCAGATCCCAGACATTCTCGGGATCGACCGGCACCGTGGCGGGCGGCAGCTTCACGCCGCCTTCCGCCGCCAGCTTTTTCGCATTGTCGGCCGCGATGGCCGCCGATTCGGCCTTTTTCAGTGCTTCGGCCTGACCGCCGCCCTGCGCCAGCGCGACTGGCGCGTGCAGCATCGCCAGCGTGATCGCCGAACCCAGCCACGCGGCCTTCAAACCCTTACCCAATCCCATGATCGTCCTGTCTCCAGCGCAAGCCTTGTGCAGCCCCGCGGTTAGATAATGTCCCATGAACGGCCGCTGAGCATGCCCAGGCACAGCTCATGACCCTTTTCGTCCGATGCGCTCTACGCGCTCCGCCACGTCCTCGCAAACCTGGGGACTGACAAACTTGTGGATCGGCCCGCCGAACAGGGCGATTTCCTTGACGAGGCGGCTGGCAATCGGCTGGAGTGACACGTCCGCCATCAGGAACACCGTTTCGATCGCGGCGTTGATCTGCTGGTTCATGCCCGCCATCTGATATTCATATTCGAAGTCGGCGACAGCGCGCAGGCCCCGGATGATGACACTTGCCCCCTCGCGCTCGGCAAAGGTCATCAGCAGTGCATCGAAGGCGACGACATGGATTTCCGTGTCGATGCCCGCGCATTCGCGCTTCACCATCGCCATCCGTTCGTCGAGCGTGAACATCGGCGACTTGCTGGGGTTGGTGGTGACGCCGATGACGAGCCGGTCGACCAGCTTCGCGCCGCGCCGGATGATGTCCATATGGCCCAGCGTCACCGGATCGAACGTCCCCGGATAGACGCCGATCCGCACCGCATGATCGTCGCTCATCGGTCTCTCTCCACGACATAATCCGCGATGGCGCGCAGCAGATCGGCTTCCGCACCATGATTGTGCAGATGCGCCTTGGCCTGCGCGACCAGAATATGCGCCTGCTCCCGCGCCCGGTCGACACCCAGCAACGAGACGAAGGTTTCCTTGCCCGCGGCCGCATCCTTGCCCAGTGCCTTGCCTGCAAGCTGCGCATCGCCCTCGACGTCCAGCAGATCGTCGGCAATCTGGAATGCCAGCCCGATGTCGCGCGCATAGCCATGCAACGAGGTGCGGCCTTCGGGCGGCACCCGCCCCAGTATCGCGCCGGCCTCCACGCAGAAGCCGATAAGCGCGCCGGTCTTGAGCTGTTGCAGGCGGGTGACAGTGGGCAGGTCGAACCCCGATTTTTCCGCCTCCAGGTCCATCATCTGCCCGCCCGCCATGCCTGCCGGGCCGCTCGACACCGCAAGCGCGCGGATCAGTTCGCAGCGCACGAAGGGATCGGCATGGGTGCGCGGATCGACCAGCACTTCGAAAGCGATGTCGTGCAGACAATCGCCCGCCAGGATCGCGGTCGCCTCGTCATAGGCCTTGTGGACCGTCGGCTTGCCCCGGCGCAGATCGTCGTCATCCATCGCGGGCAGATCGTCGTGGATGAGCGAATAGACATGGATGCACTCGACCGCCAGACCGACGCGGAGTGCGGATTCGGCGGAAACGTTGAACAGGTCGCCGGTCGCCTTGACCAGCAGCGGCCGCATCCGTTTGCCGCCACCGATCGCGGCATGGCGCATTGCCTCGTACAGCCGCGCGCGCGCGTCGGACGGCACCGGCAGCAGCCGGTCGAACGCCTCGTCGATGGCAAGCGCCGTCTCCTGCACGGCGTCGCGCAACAGGCTGCTCCCCGTCTCTCCCGTCATCACCGTCATCGCCCTGCCAGTCCCCCGTTTCGCGTTCAACCGGCGTCGAAGGGCTGCGCCCCGACCACATCGCCGGTCGGCGTCAGCGTGAGTTTCTGGATCTTCGCCTCCGCATCGGCCAGCCGCCGGGTGCACTGCGCCCGCAACGCCTCGCCGCGACTGTACAGCGTGATCGACGCCTCCAGCGGCGCATCGCCGCTTTCAAGCTTGCGCACGATGGTCTCAAGTTCGCGCAGGGCCTCTTCGAAGGACAGATCCTCGACCGGCGGCGCGGCGTTACCCGCAAGGTTGTGCGTCTCACTTTCCATGGCCGCTAGCATTGGCGGGGGCAGGCGGCATGGTCAACCCCGCGCAGCGCGGATGGCGTCACATCGCCGATCGCAGCGCGTAGATCATCCCGCTAAATGTAACGAAACTGACGTTCCGCTCCGCAATAACAAAGCGCACAAACATTCCATTTTTCCGTTGACGCACTATGCTGCATCCGCACATACGAGGTTCCGTCATGAAACATCCTGTCCCCCTCATCGCCATCGCCGCCCTGCTGAGCCTTTCGGCTTGCGGCAAGTCCGAACCCGAAGTCGTGGGCGGCCCTGCCGATCCCATGGCCGATCAGATCGCCAATGCCGCGCCGATCGAACTGCCGCCGCCGGTGAAAGCCAGCAAGCAGTATCGCTGCAAGGACAACAGCCTGATTTTCGTCGATTTCCTTGCCGACGACAAGACGGCCAACCTGCGCACGGAAAAGAACGGTGCACCCACGAAGCTGACCGCTGCCGAAGCGGGCGGCGCGTTGAAGGCGGATGGCGGGTTCGAAGTATCGGGCAGCGGCGATCAGGTTTCGATCACGGTGCCGGGCAAGGGCGCGCAGAGCTGCAAGGCCTGACTTCGCAACACTCTCTCTTTCTCCCATGGTGGGCCGGACGCGCAAGTGTCCGGCCCTTTTTCTTGGACCATCCCCGTTTCGCACCTGCATCAAACAGGTGACGCGCGCCGCCGGAGCGTTTATACCGCAGCGCAATGTCGATTGCCGTCTCCATCCTGCTGTCCGCCCTGGCGATGAGCGCCATCGTCGCGCTGCGCTACGTTCTGGCGAGCGGCGGCTTTGCGCTCGCAACGCGGCTGCGCCATCGCAATCTCTACACCGGCCTCGATCCGCAGATCCGGCGGGAAATCGGCTGGTCGCTGCTGTCTGCCCTGATTTATGGGATTCCGGCGGGCGTCGTCGCATGGGGATGGCAGCAGCACGGCTGGACGCGCATCTACACCGATATCGGTGATTATCCGCTCTGGTATGTGCCCGTGTCGATATTGGCCTATCTGTTTGCGCACGACAGCTGGTTCTACTGGACGCATCGCTGGATGCATCGCCCGGCGCTGTTCCGGGCCGCCCACGCCGTGCATCATGCCAGTCGCCCGCCGACCGCCTGGGCAGCGATGAGTTTCCACCCGTGGGAAGCACTGACCGGCGCAATCGTGATACCGGCGCTTGTTTTCCTCATTCCCGTTCATGTTGCCGCACTGGGTCTTGTGCTAACGATCATGACTGTCATGGGTGTCAGCAATCATATGGGGTGGGAGATGTTTCCGCGCTGGCTGGTCCGGGGACCGGCCGGGGCATGGCTGATCACCGCCACGCATCATCAGCGGCACCATGATCAGTATAATTGCAACTATGGGCTGTATTTCCGGTTCTGGGACCGGCTTTGCGGCACCGACAAGGGTTTGGGACAGTTCAAAAGACTATGACACTATCGCGCACATCCGGAAAGCTGGCCGCCCTTGCTGTCCTGTGGACCGCCACGGGTGCCGCTGCGCCCGCCGATCTGTCGCAATCACTGGAGGTGGATGTTGGCGCGCTCCGCTCTGCCAAGGGGTCGCTGATCGTCTGCCTGACTCGCCTGCCCGATCATTTCCCGGATTGCACGGGCGATCCGGACCGGCGGCATTATACGGTATCGGCGGCGCAGGCGCGCGCCAACGGCATCGTCATCAGCGACCTGCCGCCGGGCGGCTATGCGCTTGCCCTCATCCATGACGAAAACGGCAATCGAAAGCTGGATACCTTTGCGGGTATCCCGCGTGAGGGCGTCGCCTTCAGCCGCAACCCGCCGATCCGGTTCGGTGCGCCCAGCTTTCATTCCGCTCGCTTCGTCATTGCCGGCGCACCGGTCGAGCAGGATGTGAAAATGCGCTATTTCCTGTAACCTTCTGGATACAGTCGCCGCTTTTTCGTCGCCCATCGACGCTGCTGCGGAACCTGTCACCACAGCAGGACATTACAGCCGCGATAGTGTACTTCAGGGATGTTTCCATTCATGTCCGTTTCGCGTGTTTCGACGGCACTTGCCGTCGCCCTGCTTGCTGTTGCCCTGTCCTCGCCCGCGCTGGCGCAGGATGCATCCGATCCTACAGCGGACCGGCTGTCGCTGGGGGCGGGCATCGCCACCGTGCCAAGCTATGAAGGGTCCGACACAAACGTCATCATTCCCGAAGTCGTCATCCGCGGACAGGTGTCGGGCATCGCCTTCTTCTCGCGCGGGCCGCAATTGTTCGTGGACGTGCTCCCTGAAAAGGCCAGCGACGGCGGCTGGGATATTGGCGTTGGCCCGGTCGCAGGCTTCCGTCTCGACCGGGTGTCGCGGATCAGGGACACACAGGTGCGCGCGCTCGGCAAGCTTGATCCCGCCATCGAGCTGGGCGGCTGGGTCGGCCTTTCGAAAACCGGCGTCATCACCAGCGCCTATGATGTGCTGAGTGCCCGCGTCTCGATCGTGAAGGATGTCAACGGCGCGCATGGCAGCACTATCGTGACCCCGGCAATCGAATATGGCACACCGCTTTCGCGGTACAATTTCATCGGCATCGGCATGTCGGCCGACTATGTGGGTAAGGGTTTCGGCCGCTATTATTCCAATATCGACGCGGCGGGCAGCGCGTCGAGCGGCCTGCCGGTCTATACCGGCGCATCGGGCAGCGGGTGGAAAAGCGCGCGGGCGACGGCGGCTTTCAGCCAGGCGCTGACCGGTGATCTTACCAAGGGGCTGAGCCTGCTCGTGGTGGGCGGCTATGCCCGCATGTTCGGCAAATATGCCGATTCGCCGGTGGTCTCGGTCGCCGGTGACAAGGACCAGTGGATCGGCGCGGTCGGCCTCACCTACAGCTTCTGAAGGCAGCACAGGATGGCACGGCACCCTGTCCGCGCCTATCCCGCACAATCGACATAACATAGGTTATGCCGACGCTTCTTATTCGCTTAAATCACGGTATTTTAGTGAGTTTTCTGCCACGGCAGGCAGCGGAACATTCGCCCGGCAGCAACGGTTGGTCAGGCTCATGCAGCGTGAAGGACCAGAACCATGTCGAATGTCGGATTTCTCTCGTCGCTCAGTCTCGTGACGCTCCTGATCGTGCTGGGGGTGGCCGCCATAACGCTGGTCGTGTTCCTGCGAAAGCGATCCAACCGCCATCCGCTCGAGGGAAAGCAGGAGCGTAACGTGGCCGCCGATATCGAGGCGGGCAAAAGCGCGCCGGATCATTCCCCGCCCAAATAGCGTGTCGCCGATGCGGCATGGCAGGCGCATTGCCGCTGGACGTGCGCGGCAATGGCCCTTATCGTCCACGCCATTCCCCGGGGAGCCGCAAAGGCTGAGAGGTGCGGTGCAAATCCGCGCGACCCGCTGAACCTGATCCAGTTGACACTGGCGTAGGGAGGGCATGGCGTTTCCAGACCGCCGGAACCCCGCTCTCCCGCCGCCCTGAGGAGAGCATGCACATGGCCGATATTCCCACGAAAGCCGAAATCGGCGTGACGACCGGGCCGATCCGGGGCAGTCGCAAGATCCATGTGCCGGTGCCCAGCGTACAGGCGGGGGAAATCCGCGTCGCGATGCGCGACATCCATCTGGAACCGAGCTGCGGCGAACCGCCGCTGCGCGTCTATGACACGTCCGGTCCCTATACCGATCCCACGGTCGCGATCGACATCCGTGCGGGCCTCGCCCCGCTCCGCCGCGATTGGATCATCGGTCGCGGCGATGTCGAGGACTATGAAGGCCGCGCGCTGAAGCCCGAGGATAACGGCCAGCTTGGCCCCGATCGCTCCGGCGGCGTCGCCCCCTTCCCGCATGTCGTCCAGCGCCCGCTGCGCGCGAAGCCGGGCATGAACGTCAGCCAGATGCACTATGCCCGCAGGGGCATCATCACGCCCGAAATGGAATATGTCGCCGCGCGCGAGAACCTCGGTCGCGCGCAGGCAAAGGAAAAGCTTATCCGCGATGGCGAAAGCTGGGGCGCGGCGATCCCCGATTATGTCACGCCGGAGTTCGTGCGCGACGAAGTCGCCCGTGGCCGCGCGATCATCCCGAACAACATCAACCACCCCGAATCCGAACCCATGGCCATTGGCCGCAATTTCCTGGTGAAGATCAACGCCAATATCGGCAACAGCGCCGTCGCCAGCGACGTCGCCAATGAAGTCGACAAGATGGTGTGGTCGATCCGCTGGGGCGCGGACACCGTGATGGACCTTTCCACCGGCCGCAACATCCATGACACCCGCGAATGGATCATCCGCAATTCGCCCGTCCCCATCGGCACCGTCCCCATCTATCAGGCGCTGGAAAAGGTCGGCGGCATTGCCGAAGACCTCACTTGGGAAATCTTCCGCGATACGCTGATCGAACAGGCCGAACAGGGCGTCGATTATTTCACCATCCACGCTGGCGTCCGCCTGCCCTACATCCCGATGACGGCCAAGCGCGTCACCGGCATCGTCTCGCGCGGCGGCTCGATCATGGCGAAATGGTGCCTCGCCCATCACAAGGAGAGCTTCCTCTACGAACGCTTCGACGAGATCACGGAGATCATGAAGGCATACGACATCGCCTATTCGCTGGGCGACGGCCTGCGCCCCGGTTCCATCGCCGATGCGAATGACGAAGCGCAGTTCAGCGAGCTTTATACGCTGGGCGAGCTGACCAAGCGCGCCTGGGCGCAGGACGTACAGGTGATGATCGAAGGCCCCGGCCATGTGCCGATGCACAAGATCAAGGAGAATATGGACAAGCAACTCGCGGCCTGCGGCGAAGCGCCCTTCTATACATTGGGGCCGTTAACGACCGACATCGCGCCAGGATATGACCATATCACCAGCGGCATCGGCGCGGCGATGATCGGCTGGTATGGTACGGCGATGCTTTGCTATGTGACGCCCAAGGAGCACCTTGGCCTGCCCGACCGCGATGACGTGAAAGTCGGCGTCGTCACCTACAAGCTCGCCGCCCACGCCGCCGACCTTGCCAAGGGCCACCCCGCGGCGAAACTCCGCGACGACGCCCTAAGCCGCGCCCGCTTCGAGTTCCGCTGGCGCGACCAGTTCAACCTCTCGCTCGACCCGGATACGGCAGAACAATATCACGACCAGACGCTCCCGGCGGAAGGCGCAAAGACCGCGCATTTCTGCTCGATGTGCGGGCCAAAGTTCTGCTCGATGAAGATCACGCAAGAGGTGCGGGACTTTGCGGCAAAGCAGAATCAGGAAGCCGATGCGTTTATCGCTGCGACGGGTGATGGGGCTGATGCCGAAGCGGGGATGGCGGAGATGAGCGAAGTGTTCAAGGAGAAGGGCGGGGAGATTTATTTGAGGGCGGAGTGATGCATGGTGTTATCACTCTTAAAAAGGTACATCATCGTCAATTATGAGATCTGTCGCATCGAGTTGAGTTAACATGCTTGCTACGATCTTATCCGCTCCCATTGCGGAGCGATAAGATTGTGCTCTTAAGTCGGATAACAACTCCCAGTAGTTTTTGTGTCCAGTATTAAAAGGTCTTGCACCTTTTCCTAACGTTCCGCCGTAAATATTTTCCACTACCTCCTGCTCACTGTTGCGTATTTTCACATACGAATAATAATTGCCGTCATCATCGGACTCTTGGACTACCTCGATGGAGCCTGCGCCAAGGTCAGTTTCACACGCATCAGAAGTCGGATTAAATGCCCAAGTAATCTCACCGGCAACAGTTTTCAGATAGATCGCCTCGATAAGCTGACGCAGCCTTTTGGTTGGATCGGTCATTGCTGCAGGCTCCTCATTACCGTAAAAGATATCTTGGTAAGTATATCCGTAAAGTTTCGCAAAGCACGGTCCTGCCCTTTTAAGACAATAATGCTATCGCCTTCGGCCAGCCTGCGCCTTACCGCTTCGCACATTTTCGCCATATCTTGAGTGTGCTTTTGAAGCAAAAGACGATCCTCGCCTTCGATTAATGAGGTCGAATGGCTCAAATTCAAAAAGGCCTGGATCAAATCTTCATAACTAGAAATGATTTGGTCCCATTTGCTAATCTTAAGGTTGGTCCTAATCGATACCAGCAAATCGCTAGCTTTTCGACACTCTTCTGCCGCATCGAATGACGCCACCTTTAACTGAACGGAACTAATAGCAGCCCCTGCTGCTTCTGTTTCGTTCTTGATCGCCTTCAGTTGCTTCAGCGCGATCGCGATACCAAGCAAACCCAGAAACGTACCGGCGACGCCAATAGCGAAGCCAATCCAAGTTATAATCGCATTGTTTGCGGGGATTAGGAGCCAGTCGATCAAGGCCATTATTATAATTCATTTGCAATGACACTCCAACCCGTGTCGCGTGAAAAAACTGTTCCATCTACTTAAGGGAGGGCTAAACGTCGCGCCGATGCGCCACGCGCACCACGATAATCACAATCCGCTGATCCTTCACCCGCGCCGCCACGCGATAATCCCCGATCCGCCAGCGCCAATATCCCGCCTGATCGCCGGTCAGTGAGCTACCCAGGGTGCGCGGCTCGTCTCCGCTCTTTCAATGTTTTGATAATACGTGCGGCAGCGGTAGCACGCGGGCTTTGTTCAAGCCGCATCTGACCCAATGACCCCGCGCCTCGCCCGTTCCCGCAATTCCGCCAGATAAGCAAAGGGATCGCGCTCGCTCACTCCCGACGCCACCCCCTCCTCGATCATCGCGCGCAGGGTGCGCAGCTTCTCCTCTGCCTCCTGATCCCGCCGCATCAGGTCGCGGACATAATCGCTGGTGCTGCTGTAACGCCCTTCGGCGACGCGGGCTTCCGCCCAGGCCTTGAGGCCTTCGGGAAGGGATATGTTCATCTGCGCCATGCGCAATATCCTACGATATTGCGCTAAGATTGGCAATCACCCGACGTTTTCAGTAATGATAGCGGCACTGCGCAACCTCCAGCGCCTGCACATCGCCCTTGCCCGTCACCCGATAGACCAGCCGATGTTCGCTGTTGATCCGGCGAGACCACCAGCCGGACAGATTGCCGCCCAGCGGCTCCGGCTTGCCCGTCCCGCGAAAGGGATTGCGGCGGCATTCCTCTATCAGGCTATTTAGGCGACCAAGCAGCTTGGCGTCCTCGCTCTGCCACCAAAGATACTCAGCCCAGGCACGGGACGAGAAAGTCACCTTCACGGGCAGATAAGCTCATGTTCCTCGCCTTTGCCCGCATCCAGTTCGGCAATCGATTCCAGCAGCCGCTTCGCATTTTCGGGCGACCGCAACAGATAGAGCGTTTCCTCGATCGACGCCCATTCGCTGGCGGAGACCATCACGATGCCTTCGCCCCGCTGACGCGTGACGGCGATCGGCACCTTGTCCTCCACCACACGGTCCATCACGGCCTTGAAGTTGGCGCGGGTGTCAGAGAAGCTCAGCGATTCCATACACTGTTATGTACAGATTTCTGTACATAAAGACAATCCCCCTCACGCCAGCATCTTCGCCCCCATGATCCATGCCCACACGATCATCGTCAGCCCCCCGCCCGCGATCGATCCCCACACCGCGCGGCGCAGAAAGCGGGACTGAAGGTCGACCGAGCGCACGAACGCGGCGAGCAGGCGGACACGCAACGCCTCCTCGCCTTCCTCCCCGCATGTCTCGAACTCTTCGCCCACCATCAGCGCACGGAGCAGCAACAGGCTGGACCAGGCGAAAGGCAATATGCCGATCAGGCTGGCGATCGTCTGCGCGGGATGGGTGGCCGCATCGATGCTGAGCGGCGCGCCGGGGGAAGCGGAAATGGGGTGCGTGCCGATGGTGATGAGCAGCGCGTTGAACGCCAGCATCGCGCCCAGCCGGATCGACAGATCAAGGTCGCGGTTTTCCAGATATTCCAGATCCGCGACAAAACCGGGCGAGGGATTGCCGCCATGCATCCGCTGAAAGGCACGCAGATTGGCGCGGAAAGACCGGCTGGTGCGGCGATCGCCCGCGTCATCCGCGCCGGTGTCGCTTTCGCTGTCGTCGCTTTCGCTGTCGGCGTCGCCGTCCTGCTGCGCCATCGGTCCGCCCGCCCCCACGCTCAAGCCTCAGATATCGTCGATGATCTCCGCCAGCACCGCCAGGCAATCCTTCGCCAGTTGCATCGATCGCGCGGGGGACCAGCCGAAATCGGGATCGGGCAGATCGTCATTGTCCTTGAACGGCATTTCCAGCGTCATGCTGACCGCGCCATAGCGTTCCGCCAGTTGCGCGGTGGACATGGTGAGGTTCGCGCGGCCCGGCGCGCCGATGGGATAGCCCAGCTTCGTCTGGAAATCGGGCGTCCGCACCGCCAGCGTATCGCGAAACCGGTTATAGAGCGCCAGCCGGTCGGCTTTCAGCGACGGTATGCCTTCAAAGCCCGCCACGAACACCGCGGGGATCGCTTCGTCGCCATGCACGTCCATCGCGAAATCGACGCCGGTGCGGTCCATTTCCGCACGGACAAGGAACACTTCGGGGCTGCGCGCCATGCTCGGGTCCGCCCATTCGCGATTCAGGTTCACGCCCGCGGCATTGGTGCGCAGATGCCCGCGCCGCGACCCGTCCGGGTTCATGTTCGGCACGATATGGAAGGTCGCCTTGTCGCGCAGCAGCCGCGCGACCGAATCCTCCATGTCGCAGAGGCGCTCCAGCGCGCCTTCCATCCACCATTGCGCCATCGTCTCGCCGGGATGCTGCCGGGCATAGAGCCACACGGTTTTCGGTCCCTCGCCCAGCGTCACCACGTCGAGCGGCTGCCCGTCGAGCGTCTGGCCCAGTTCGCGCGTCTCCACCCCCGGCTGGTTCGCCGCCCAGCTGATGAGGTCATGATGCCGCTCCATCGCATAAGGCGCGAAATAAGCGAGCCAGACGCTGTTGCTGTCCGGCACCAGATGGATGGTCAGCACACCGTCGGCATAATCGGTGTCGGCCATCAGCCAGTTTTCGCGATCCTCGCTGAATCGCGCCTGATATCCCGCCCAGCCGTCGGGATAGGCCGACCCGGCGCAGTTGACGATGCGCAGCGTCACCTCTTTCCCCGCGCCGCCCGCGACGCGGAAATGGAACCACTGATAGAAATCGCTCTGATGATCGGTGACGATCTCCAGATCGGCGGTGGTGTCAGTTACGGAAAGGACGCGGATGTTGCCCGCGTCAAAAGCGCTGGTGATGGATAATGTCATCGCACGGTTATAGTGCGCCCGGACTCGCCGGGATAGCCCCCGATCAGCGCGGCGGCGAGCTTTGCGGCGGCCATGTTCGGCTGCGCGGCGGGTGTGCCTTCCTTGGCGCTGGTCAGCGCCCGGCCTTCCCATACCGCCTGCGAATCACCCCGGCGGCGCAACTGCACCGACAGTTCGGTCGTCACGACATCCTTGGGCTTGCCCGACAGGTTGATGCCGATCCCGACGCCAAGGCCGCTGCCGAAGCTGCCCGTCGATCCGCCGACGCCCACACTTACGGGATTGCCCGATCGGTCGGGGCCAGTCGGCCGGAAACTGCGGCGCAGGCCAACCAGGGCGACATATTCGCCCTTGCCCTGCGCCGATTCGCTGAAGCCCGCGCGCTGCAATTCCTGCGCGACGGCGGCGGCATAGGTGCGAAACTCCAGGCTGATGTCGGGATTGCCGATCATCTCCTCGATGGAAACGGTGCCGCCCATCGGCGGATTGGCGGTGTGGAAGCGCGTGACTTCGACCGGCGGCACCGCCGTTGCGCAAGCCGCAAGGGCGATCACGATAATGGCGGCGGCTAGGGACTGCTTCATCATGGGACTGGTCTCTCCGGGTGGCCGAACGCAGGGCCATCGCCTTTTGCTGCATCCTGCCTGAACGGAATATGGCCGACATGCAACGAAAGCCTCGAAAAGGCTCCGCCCTGCCTTGACTTTATCGGCCCGCGCCCATAGTGGCGACGCTTCGTTTTTCGACACACAGAATCAATTGAAAGCTGCGTTCCCATGAAGATCCGCAACTCGCTGAAGTCGCTCAAGGACCGTCACCGCGATAACCGCGTGATCCGTCGTCGCGGCCGCACCTACGTCATCAACAAGACGAACCGCCGGTTCAAGGCCCGCCAGGGCTAAATCCGCCTGTGAGGCACATCGCCGCTGTCATCTTCGACATCGGCAATGTGCTTTTCCCGTGGCACCCGCGCATATTATATGAGCGCCTGATCCCCGATGGTCAGGTGCTTGAAACATTTGTGCGCGATGTGGTGTCGGAGGAATGGCATTTTCAGCATGATGCCGGGCGCGATTTTGCCGACACCAGTGCGGAGCTGATCGCCCGCTACCCGCAGCACGAGGGCCTGATTCGTCTGTGGAAGCCGCGCTTCGGCGACAGCGTGGGCGCGCCGATCCCCGGCATGGTGCCCTTGCTGGAAGACCTGGCGGCGGCCGACGTTCCGCTGTTCGCCATCACCAATTTCAGCCATGAGTTCTGGCCGCCCTTCCGCGATGCCTATCCCACGATTTTCGCGCATTTCCGGGATATCGTGGTGTCCGGCGTCGAGAAACTGTCAAAGCCCGACCCGGCGATCTATCATCTGGCGCTCGACCGTTTCGGGGTGGCGGCGGATCAGGCGTTCTTCATCGACGACCGGCTGGACAATGTCGAAGGCGCGCGCAGCGTGGGCATGACCGCGCATCAGTTCCGCGATGCGCCGACATTGCGGGCGGAACTGGTGGCGGCAGGCCTTCTCTAAAGCCCGTACCTTACTCCGTAACCCTACCTACCTTTCCGTCACCCCAGCGAAGGCTGGGGTCTCAGGCAACAGGGTGTGATCCAGCCGCACGAGACCCCAGCCTACGCTGGGGCGACGGCAGTGGATGCGTTGGCGTGACGCAATGATACGCCTACCCCTCGTCGCGATCCTTCAGTTCATCGCCACGCACGGTCGACACATGGATGACGTTGGTCGATCCCGGCGTACCGAACGGGACGCCCGCCAGCACGATGATCTTGCGTCCCGCATCGGTCAGGCCGTGGCGCAGCGCCATGCGGCGGGCCTTGCCGATCATCTCCTCGAAACTGCCGATGTCCTTGGTCCGCACTGCATGGACACCCCACAGCAGGCCCATCTTGCGCGCCGTGTCCTGCCGCGGCGTCAGCGCCAATATGGGCGCGGAGGGCCGCTCGCGCGACACACGGCGCACCGTGCTGCCGCTCGATGTGAAGCACACGATCGCCGTCGCGCCCACGGTGTTCACCACACCGGCACAGGCCTCGGCCAAGGCGTCGGCCGTGGTCGGATCGGGCTTCGTCTCGGTAAAGTGCAGCCGGTCGAGATAGCGCGGATCGGCCTCCACGCTCTGGGCGATATTGTCCATCATCGCCACGGCTTCCTCCGGCCAGTCGCCCGCCGCGGTTTCCGCCGACAGCATGATGGCGTCCGCGCCGTCATATACGGCCGTCGCCACGTCCGACACTTCCGCGCGCGTTGGCGTCGGCGCCTTGATCATCGATTCGAGCATCTGCGTCGCGACCACCACGGGCTTCCCCATGCGTCGCGCGGACTCGACGATCTGCTTTTGCAGGGGCGGCACGGCATAAGGCGGCAGTTCGACGCCCAGATCCCCACGCGCCACCATCACCGCGTCGCACAGTTCCAGCAACTCGTCGAGCCGCTGGACGGCGGCGGGCTTCTCGATCTTCGCCATCAGCGCGCCATAGCCGCCCATCAGCTTGCGCGCCTCGGCCAGATCCTCGGGCCGCTGGACGAAGCTCAAGGCGATCCAGTCCGCGCCTTCCTTGATCGCGAAGGACAGGTCGCGCCGGTCCTTGTCGGTCATCGCCGCCATCGGCACCACGACATCGGGCACGTTCACACCCTTGCGGTTGGAGAGCGCGCCGCCCACCTCGACCAGCGTCTCGATCCGGTCGTCCGTCACCACCTGCACGCGCAACACCAGCTTGCCGTCGTCGAGCAGCAGGCGCGTGCCGGGCAGCAGCGCGGCATAGATTTCAGGATGCGGCAGGTTGACACGGGTCGCGTCGCCCGGCGTCTCGTCGCGATCCAGCACGAAGGGATCGCCGACCTTCAGCATAGCCACGCCATTGGCGAACGTGCCCACGCGCAGTTTCGGCCCCTGAAGATCGGCGAGGATCGTCGTCGGTCGGCCAAACTCTTTCTCCAATGCGCGGATCGACGCAATGTTGGTGGCGTGATCCTCATGCGCACCATGGCTCATATTGATGCGGAAGGCGTCCGCACCGGCCAGATACAGCTTGCGGATCATCTCCGGGCTGCTGCTTGACGGGCCGAGCGTCGCGAGGATGCGCACCTTGCGCGAACGGGGAGGTATCTTCTTCACATGCACTCCTGGGGAATCGTGGCTGTTGCTATCGTCTCCGCGGTTTTACCCGCGGTTCTTTTTCGCTATCCCGGCTGCACGACAAGGATATTGCTTGATGGAGATTATATGGGCGGCACCATAATCAATGACGCTGCGGCTGCAACTGCGTTCCGCCGTCTGGTCGCACATTTGCAGCATCGCAGCGACGTTCAGAATATCGACCTGATGGGTCTTGCGGGCTTTTGCCGCAACTGCCTGGCGGACTGGATCGCGGAAGCCGACGGCACGCTGAGCCGCGACGAGGCCCGCGAAATCATTCACGGCATGCCCTTTGCGCAATGGAAAGACCGCTATCAGAGCGAGGCGACGCCCGAACAGATCGCCCGCATGCAGGAAAGCGTGGCGAAGAACGCGGACAGCCATTAAGGCCCACTGCACCGATTCATTTACCCTTCTCCCGTTCGCTTCGCGCAGCATCGAGCGAAGCCGAGATGCGTCCGTCGAGAAGATGGCGCGCGGCTTCTCGACAGGCTCGAAGCGAACGGACCGGGACTACCAAGGAGAATATTCCATGAGCGAACCAAACGTCGCCGCAGACCAGCTACGCCTGTTGATCGAGCGCATCGAACGGCTGGAAGAAGAGAAAAAGGGCATCGCCGACGATATCAAGGATGTCTATGGTGAAGCCAAGGCGACCGGCTATGATGTGAAGACGATCCGCGCCATCGTGCGCCTGCGCAAGATGGAAAACCATGTGCGGCAGGAAGCCGAGGCGCTGCTGGAAACCTACAAGGCTGCCCTGGGGATCGAATAGGCCCCGGCGGACTGCCTCGGGAAAATGAGAGGAATTGCCATGTCCGAACTGATCGTCAGCACCACCACGATCCTGGAAGGCCGCCCGGCGCGCGAATATCTGGGCATCGTCACCGGCGAAGTGATCGTTGGTGCCAATCTCTTCCGCGATCTCTTCGCCAGCGTACGCGATATCGTGGGGGGACGGTCGGGCGCTTATGAGGATGTGCTGCAACGCGCACGGGAACAGGCGATCCAGGAAATGCGCACCCGCGCCGCGACGCTGGGTGCCAACGCCGTGGTCGGCGTGGACCTCGATTACGAAGTGTTGGGGGCCAACGGATCGATGCTGATGGTCTCCGCCACGGGCACGGCGATCATTTATTGAAACTGTTCTCCTGCGAAAGCAGGAGCCTTAGAGTCTCCTGGGTAGCGCGTGCTGCACTGGACTCCTGCTTTCGCAGGAGAACAGCGCGCAGATCGCTACCCGGTTGCCTCCCCGGCATCCCGCCGCTAGACAGCCCCCTTTAATCCAACAGTCATGTCAGGAGCAGGCCGTGGCCGGCCATAGCAAGTTCAAGAACATCATGCATCGCAAGGGCGCGCAGGATAAAAAGCGGTCCTCGATGTTTTCCAAGCTCAGCCGCGAAATCACCGTCGCAGCCAAAATGGGTCTGCCCGATCCCAACATGAACCCGCGCCTGCGCGCCGCCGTCAACGCGGCCAAGGCGCAGTCGATGCCCAAGGACAATATCCAGCGTGCCATCGACAAGGCGACGCAGGGTGGCGGGGATGATTACGAGGAAATCCGCTATGAAGGCTATGGCCCGGCGGGCGTCGCGCTGATCGTCGAGGCGCTGACCGACAACCGCAACCGCACCGCCACCAACGTCCGCACGGCCTTTTCAAAGAATGGTGGCAATCTGGGCGCATCCGGCGCGGTGAGCCACGGCTTTGATCGCCTCGGCCTCATCACTTATCCCGCAAAGGTCGGCGACCCCGACACCGTGTTCGAAGCGGCCCTGGAAGCCGGCGCGGAGGATGTGACATCCTCCGAAGAAGAGCATGAAATCTGGACGGCGATGGACGCGCTCCACGAAGTCGCCAAGGCGCTGGAAGCCGCCCTGGGGGAAGCGGAAAGCGTGAAACTCGCCTTCCGTCCGCAAACCACCGTCGAACTGGAAGCCGACGCCGCGCAGCAGCTCTTCAAGCTGATCGACGTGCTGGACGACGACGACGACGTGCAGACGGTATGGGGCAATTACGAAGTGTCCGACGCGGTGATGGAGAAACTGGGTTAAAGCCATAGGCCGTTCGTCCCGAGCGAAGTCGAGGGACCGTCGTGCAACCGTCCCTCGACTTCGCTCGGGACGAACGGAGGTAAGCATATGATCCTCCTCGGTCTCGATCCTGGCCTTGCCGTCACCGGATGGGGCATCATTGCCGTCGACGGCAACCGGCTGACGCATGTCGCCAACGGCCAGATAAAAAGCGATACCAGCCTGTCGCTTGCCGCCCGCCTGCTGGCGCTGGACGGTGCATTGACCGACATTATCCTGGAATATCGCCCCGGCGCGGCGGCGGTCGAGGAAGTGTTCGTGAACGTCAATCCGCAATCGACCCTGAAGCTGGGGCAGGCCCGCGGCATCTGCCTGCTGAACGCCGCGCGTGCGGGCATGGACGTGGGCGAATATGCGGCGCGGCTCGTCAAGAAATCGGTGGTCGGCACCGGCGGCGCGAGCAAGGAACAGGTGCATGCGATGGTGGCCCGCCTGCTGCCCGGTGCGGCCATCGCCGGGCCGGATGCCGCCGACGCGCTGGCCGTTGCCATCACCCATGCGCATCACAGTGCCACCGCTCGCAGGATCGGCGGCGGACGCTGATCCTGCGCTGACCGCATCGCCCCCAAGAAAAAGGGCGCCCGCAAGCGCCCTTTCCATCAGCAGGATCGCGATCCTTACTTCTTCAGCGTCAGGCCGCCGAAACGCTTGTTGAAGCGCGCCACCTGGCCACCCTGATCGACCTGACGGCTGCCGCCGGTCCATGCCGGGTGCGACTTCGGGTCGATATCCAGCGCCAGCGTATCGCCTTCCTTGCCCCAGGTGGAGCGCGTGCGATAGGTGGTGCCGTCGGTCATCTGGACGGTGATGAAATGATAGTCGGGATGCGTGTCGGCTTTCATGGGTACTGCTCCGGTAATGGCCGGTTCCGACCGGCCTGTGGATGCGTGAAACTCTCGCGAAGGCGCGCGGTTAGCGTGCGCCGGAATAAAAAGCAAGCCTTCTCCCTTGAAGGGAGAAGGATACGTAGCCTTGGCGAGGAACGAGCCTAGGCGGAGTTGGATGAGGGTGAGTGGACCTCCGGTCCGCGCGGTTCCGGGGGTACCGCTTACCCCTCACCCAGCTACGCCCCGGACCTGATCCGGGGCTGCGCAGCCCTCTCCCCTCTTCATGGGGAGAGGGATACCCTACTTCGGCGGGTCGGCGATCATCGCGGTGCAGTGCGCCTCGGCCATCAGCTTGCCGTTCGACAGCGCTTTGCCCGTGAACTTGCAGATCGCGCCACGCAACGTCGTGAACTCCACATGGATGTCGAGCAGGCAGCCCGGCTCCACCGGCGCGCGGAACTTTGCGCCGTCGATACCCATGAAATAAACGAGCTTGCCGGACCCGGCGAGGCCAAGCGACTGGACCGCCAGCACGCCCGCCGCCTGCGCGATCGCCTCGACGATCAGCACGCCGGGCATGATCGGCCGCTCGGGGAAATGCCCGGCGAAGAACGGCTCGTTGATCGTCACCGCCTTTACCGCGTGAATGCTCTTGCCCGCTTCCATCGCAACCACGCGGTCGATGAGCAGCATGGGGAACCGGTGCGGCAGCGACGCCATGACCCCCCGGATATCCAGGGGGCCAAGCGTGGTTGCCGCCGCAACTTCTGCCGCCGTGTCAGCGGTATCGCTCATGCCGGATCAGCCTGTCAGCGAGTCGTCGGCTTCTGGTTCGGGTTGACCGGTGCAGCGGGTGCAGCAGCCTGACCCTGCTGGCGCTGGCCACCGGGCTGCCAGCCTGCGGGCGGCGTGATACCGACGCTCGGCACCAGCGCGTTGAGTTCCGTCACCACAGCAGCGGTGATGTCCACCGTCGGCTGATAGGACACCGTCGCTTCGGGCGAGAGCACGAGGTCGACTTTCGTCTTTGTCATCGCGGCCTTCAGCGCGTCGGAGAGCTTGGCGGTGATCTGCTCCTCGACATAGGCGTTGGCGAGCGCGACCGGCTGGCTCAGCCGCTGCAATTCCTGCTGATAGGTCTGGGTCTGCTGCTGATACTGCTGATACTGTGTTTCCAGCGCCGGGGTCGGCTTGCCGCCCGCTGCGTTGATCGCAGCCTGCAACGCTTCGCCCTTGGTCTTGAGGTCGGCTTCGATCGCGGTACGACGCGCCGTCACGGCGTCGATCTGCGCCTTGTACGTCGTGTTCATCTGCGTCCGCGCCGTGGTGTAGGCGGTGCTGGAGGCAACAGCCTGCGGCAGGTTCGCGACGGCGATGCTCGTCTTCGACTGGGCGGTGGCAGGCGCAGTGGCCAGCGCCATCGCCGTCATCGGCGCAAGTGCCAGCACGGCGGCTTTGATAATCGTCTTCATCAGAATTGAGTCCCTACGTTGAAAGTGATGAGTTTGTCGTCGTCCCCTGGTTCCTTCAGCAGCGCGCGAGCGATGTCGATGCGGAACGGGCCGAACGGAGAGTTCCAGTTTACACCGAAACCGATCGAAAGGCGCGGCTTGAGCGTGTCACCGGTGTAGACTTCCTCGAACGCCGTACCTTCCTGAAACGCTGTGGTGAATCCGGCGCCGACCGTGGGGCAGACCCCCGGTGCATTGGCAGTCACGCGACGCGCCGAACCGGTGGTGTTCTCCGTAGTAGGCGATTCGGTGCAGTAACCCGGAAACTTGCCATTATTGCCGACCAGTATCGGATTCTTGATCCCCGCGACCGCGCCGACATCAACATAGACGGAGGGCCGCAGCCCCAGTTCGCGGGCGCCCGACCCCAGCGGGATTTCGATTTCGCCGCGCGCCATATAATAGATGCGGCCGCCCAGCGCATCGTCGGTCAGGTTGCGACGGCCCGTCGGGCGTTCGTAAACGGGATTGCCGTCCGCCCCGATCACCTGGTTGCCGTTCGAATCCGTCGAAGGCTGAAGGAAGTAGCGCAGTACACGCGGGCCGACGCCGCGAATGTCGAAACCGCGCATCTGCGGCTCGCCCAGGAACCAGCGGTCGGTCAAGCGGATACGCTCGACCGAATTGCCCGCCGAATCGATCCGCGCATTTTCGAGCGACTGGATGAAGCCGCCTTCGGCATAGAAGCTGGTGATGAAGCCGCTGCCCAGGTTGAAATGCTTCGTCGCGTTAAGCCGCGTCTTGATGTAACGGACGCTCCCGCCCAGCCCGGCGAGATCCTGGCTGATCGCAAAGCTCTGTCCGCGCGTCGGGCGAATGCGGTTGTCGCGATTGTCGAACAGCAACGAATAGCCGATCGACGACGTAGTGCGCTTGCCGATGGCATCGCAGAGATAGCGGCCCGCGAGGATGGGGTCGCACTCGATCGTGCCATCGCCGTTCGTGTCGGAGAAATAAGTGTCGCGATCGAGCGAAACGTCGTCGTAGCTCAGGCCATAGCGCAGCGCGAGCGACATGAACTCGGTGAGCGGCACGCCTGCGCGCAGTTGGAATCCGGTCGTCGTCTGTTCGTAGGTCGTGTTGCGGTCGTTGTTCAACCCGAACTGGAAGCTGTTGAGATCGCGACGGAAGATGTCGCCGCCGACCGCGATGTTCTTGTCGAACAGATAGGGTTCGGTAAAGCCGACTTCGACCGATCGCGAATAGACCGAATAGTTGACGCTGGTGCGCAGTTCCTGGCCCTTGCCACGGAAATTGCGCTGGGTGATCGACCCGGCCAGAATGAAGCGTTCGAGGCTCGAGAAACCGGCCGAAAGCGACAGCTCGCCCGTGGATTTCTCCTCGACGTTGGTTTCCAGGATGATGCGGTCGGGCGTCGATCCCGGCTTTTGCTCGATCTCCAGTTTTTCCTGGAAGAAACCGAGCGAATTGATGCGATCGCGCGACCGCTTCACGGCAAAGCTGTTGAAGGCGTCCCCTTCGGCCAGGCGGAACTCGCGGCGCACGACCTTGTCCTGCGTCAGCGTATTGCCGTTAATGTCCACGCGTTCGACATAGACGCGCGGCGCGTTGCCGATGCGGAAGGTGATCCCCATCGTCAGGTCGTCCTTGACCCGGTTGAAGTCTGGAGAGACGTCGGCAAAGGCATAGCCGAACAGGCCCGCCGTCTCGTTCAGATTGTCGACCGTGTCCTCGACCTGCTTGGCATTGTACCAGTCGCCGGTCTTCATCGGCAGCAGGCGGGTCAGCGATTCGCCGGACAGGTCGCGAATGTCGCTTTCCACCTTCACGTCGCCGAACTTGTACCGTTCACCTTCTTCCACCACATAAGTGATGATGAAGTCCTGCTTGTCCGGCGTCAGCTCCGCAACGGCGGAAATGACGCGGAAATCGGCATAGCCCTGCGTCAGGTAGAATTGCCGCAGCTTCTGCTGGTCGTAAGCCAGGCGATCGGGATCATAGCTGGTGCCCGAGGAGAAGAGGCGGAACCAGCGCGCGGCCTTGGTCGCCATTTCGCCCTGCAGGCGCCCGTCCTTGAACTTCTCGTTGCCGATGATGTTGATCTGGCGGACCTTGGACTTGGGGCCTTCGCTGATCTCGAACACGATGTCGACGCGGTTCTGGTCAAGCTGCACCATCTTCGGCTCGACGGTGGCGGCAAAGCGGCCCTGACGGCGGTACAGCTCGATGATGCGGGCGACGTCGGCGCGGACTTTCGAGCGGGTATAGATCTGGCGCGGGGCGAGCTTGATTTCCGGGCGGATCTTGTCCTCCTTCAACCGCTTGTTGCCTTCCAGCACGATGCGGTTGATGACCGGATTTTCCTTCACCTCGATCGTCAGATTGCCGTTGTCGTCACGGATCTGCACGTCGGCGAACAATTCGGTTTCGAACAGGTCGCGCAGCGCCTGGTCCAGGCTCTCGCGCGTGTAATTCTGCCCCACGCGCAGCTTGGTATAGGACAGGATCGTATCCTGCTCCAGCCGCTGCTGCCCGGTGATGGCGATCGCCTTGACCGGGGCGGCGATCTGTGCGGCGGGCGGCGTCGCGGGCGCGGCAGGCAATGTCTGCGCAGGCGCGGGCTGCGCTGCCGACGATTGGGCATGGGCGATCGGCATTCCGGCCAGCATGGTTCCCGCCAGCAGCACGGACAGAGCCACGCGATGTCGCACCGGTGCCTCGAAATTGCTGTTCCTGCTCGCTGTCACCCGATCACCCTTGAATATCTGTCTGGTCCTGACCACCGGTCAGATGCCTTGCGCCGCATGCGGCATGTTACACAATGTTGCTCGCTCGGCCCGGCCGCTTCCCTGCCCGAAGCGCGTCAGCCGATCAAGCCGGACAGGCTGCGCCATAGCCCGAAAGACGACAAATCGTTGAATGTCACGAACACCATGAGCGTCAGCAGCACCATGAGGCCCGACCGATAGGCCATTTCCTGCACCTGCGGGCTGACCGGCCGCCCCTTTATCCCTTCGATTGCGTAAAACAGCAGATGCCCGCCATCCAGCATCGGGATTGGCAACAAGTTGATGAACCCCAAGTTAATCGAGATGAATGCCATCAGGAAGATGAAGCTTGCCCAGCCCATCGTCGCTGCCTGACCGGAGACATCGGCGATCTTGAGCGGCCCGCCCAGTTCGGTGAGGGATCGCCGCCCGGTGACGATCTGGCCGAGACCATCGAGCGCGGAGGTGAAGAGTTGCGCCACCTTGCGCGCACCGACCACCGGTGCCTCGATCAGGCTGACCGGGCGGAACACCAGCGGGGCAGAGCCGACGCCAAGCTGTCCGAGGCGAAACACATTGCCGAAGCGGTCCTTCTCGATCCGGGTGCCCGCCGCGATCGAGAGGTCCAGACGTCGTCCGTCGCGTTCGATTTCATAGGCGAGCAGTTCGTTCGGGCGCAGGGTGACGATAGAGGATATGTCGGTGAAGCTGTCGATGCTCCGCCCCATGATGCGCACGATCCGGTCGCCGGGTTTCAGCCCCGCAGACTGCGCGGCCGATCCTGCCGCCACCGTGCCCACCACCGGCGGCGCTTCGGGATCGCCCTGCACATAGGCAAGGCCGCCCAGCAGCAGGACGGCGGCCAGGAAATTGACGGCGGGGCCCGCGAACACGATCGCTGCCCGCTGCCACACCGGCTTGGCGGGGAAACTCTCGGCACGGTCCTGCGCGGACATTTCCAGCCATGTGGGATCGGCCTGGCTGGCGGCATTCATGTCGCCCTTGAACTTCACATAGCCGCCGAGCGGCAGCATCGCCACGCGCCAGCGGGTGCCGCGCTTGTCGACCCAGGCGAACAGCTCCTTGCCGAAGCCGATGGAAAAGGCCTCGGCCTTCACGCCGCACCAGCGGCCGACGATATAATGGCCGAACTCGTGCACGAAAACGAGCGGACCGATGATGGCGAGGAACGCGACGACAGTCAGCAACAGGCCGGGACTTTCGATCAAACTTGCACTCTTTCCACGATGCCGGTGGCGGCCCTGCGGGCTTCGCCATCCACCTCCAGTATCTCCGCAATAGAGCGGGGCACCGGCGCGCTATAGCCTGCCAGCACATCTTCCACAATCGCGGCGATGTCGAGGAAGCCGATCCGCCCGGCAAGGAACGCGGCAACCGCCACTTCATTGGCGGCGTTCAACGTCGCGGGATGGCCGCCGCCCGCACGCGCCGCTTCCCGCGCGAGACGCAGGCCGGGAAAGCGGTCTGGATCGGGTGCCTCGAAATCGAGACGACCGATGGCGACCAGATCGAGCGGGCGGCAGGGCGTCGCGATACGCCGAGGCCAGGCGAGCGCATGAGCGATGGGTATGCGCATGTCCGGGCTGCCGAGCTGCGCCAGGGTCGAACAATCGCGATATTCGACCATCGAATGAATGACCGACTGCGGGTGGACGAGGATGTCGATATTGTCGAGACCGACCGGGAACAGATGATCCGCCTCGATCAGTTCCAGCCCCTTGTTCATCATCGTGGCGCTGTCGATGCTGATCTTCGCGCCCATCGACCAGTTGGGGTGCTTCACCGCCTGCGCGGGCGTCACTGCGGCCATCTGTGCCTTCGTGAAGGTGCGGAACGGGCCACCGCTGGCCGTCAGCGTGATGCGCCGCACATCTTCCATTCGGCCCCCGGCCAGACACTGGAAGATGGCGTTATGCTCGCTGTCGACCGGCAGCAGTGTCGCGCCGGATGACCGGACGGCCTCCATCATCAGCGCGCCGGCCGAAACCAGCGATTCCTTGTTGGCGAGCGCGACGCTGTGCCCGCGCTCCAGCGCCGCCAGGGTCGGCTCCAGCCCCGCCGTGCCGACGATCGCCGCCATCGTCCAGTCCACATCCAGCCGGGCGACATCGACCAGCGCCTGCGGGCCTGCTTCGGCGCGAATGCCGGTGCCTGCCAGCGCCGTTTTGATATCGGCATACAGGTCTTCACGGCCGATGACCGCGACTTCGGCCCGATGCGCCCGCGCGGCCGCCGCCAGCGCATCGACGTCGCTATGGGCGGTCAGCGCGACCACCTGCCACGCATCATTGTCGCGCCCCACCAGATCGAGCGTGGACGTGCCGACCGATCCGGTCGCGCCAAAAATGGAAATGCGTCTCGTCATCGCCCGTGCATATGCCTGTCCGTTATAGCAGCCCCGGCACGGCCACCAGCAGCGCGGCCAGCGGCGCAACCGTCACCACGCCATCGAGCCGGTCCAGCACGCCGCCATGGCCGGGCAGGAGGGTGCCACTGTCCTTCACGCCTGCGCGCCGTTTCATCGCGCTCTCGAACAGGTCCCCTGCCTGCGCCGCCACGGCCAAAATGCCGCAGGCGGCCGCAAAGCGGGCAGGCAATCCGGCAAGCTGATGGAGCGCAAAGCCGAATGCCAGCGCCGCGACGACGCCCCCCAGCAACCCGGCCCATGTCTTGGACGGGCTGATGGTCGGTGCCAGCTTCGGCCCGCCGATCGACCGACCCGCGAAATAGGCGCCGATGTCCGTCGCCCAGACCAGCCCCAGCGCCCAGAAAGCGAGCAGCAGTCCGCCCGGTGTCACGCCGACGGGCTGCGCGCGAAGAAACAGCAACGCGAGGACCGGTATGCCGACATAGAAAATGCCCAGTGCCAGCCGGACCGATCGGGTGATCGCCAGCACGAACAGCGCCGCCCCCATCAGCAGGCCCACCGAGAGGAAGGAAGGCCCGGCCGCCAGCGGATCGGGTGCCATGATGGCGAGCGGCACGCTGATCGCGAACATCGAAAGGCGCCGTGCCTTGCGGTCCGCGCCGATCAGACCGGCCCATTCCGCCTGCATCAGCACACCCGCGACCGAGACCAGCATCCAGAACAGGATATGCCCCATCAGCAGCGCCGCCACCGCTACGCAGATCAGTGCGACACCCACGATGGCGCGGGTCCTGAGGTCGCTGGGGCGGCTTGCCGTCACGCGCGCGTCATCCCTGGCAAAAGGCAACACCTCTCAAAGTCCGCCATAGCGCCGGTCGCGTGTCCTGAAAGCATCGAGCGCCTGCCGCAGCGCCGTGCCGTCGAAATCGGGCCACAGCGTATCGGTGAAATACAGTTCGGCATAGGCCGCCTGCCACAGCAGAAAATTGGACAGCCGCTGCTCGCCCGAAGTGCGGATCAGCAGATCAAGCGGCGGCAGGTCGGCGGTATCGAGCGCCGCATCGACATCGGACGCGTCGATGGCATCGGGCGCGATCGAACCGGCCGCCGCCTGCGCCGCAATCCGTTGCACCGCGCGCACCATCTCGTCCTGCGATCCGTAATTGAGCGCGATCGCCAGGATCGGCCCGCCATTGGCCGCCGTGCGCGCCACCGCATCGTCGATCAGCGCGACCAGCGCCGGCTCCAGCGCCTGATAATTGCCGATCACCCGAAGCTGGACATCTTCCGCTGCCAGTTCGTCCAGATCAGCCTCGATGAAGCGGCGCAACAGGCCCATCAGGTCGGCAATCTCCGACGCCGGTCGCTTCCAGTTTTCCGATGAAAAGGCGTAGAGCGTCAGGCACTCCAGCCCCATTTCGCGCGCGGCGCGGGCCGTGCGGCGCACCGCTTCGACGCCTGCCTTGTGCCCGGCAAAGCGCGGCAGCAGGCGCTTTTTCGCCCAGCGGCCATTACCGTCCATGATGATCGCGACATGCCGCGCGCCACATGCAGAAACGCTGCCATGCGCAAGGTCGCCTGCCGCGCGGGTGGATGCCTGGGTTGCCACAATCCGACTATGTGCCGTTTTGCGGCCTATTGGCCAAGGATTTCTTTTTCCTTGGCGGCGGCGGCCGCGTCGATGTCGGCGATGGTCGCGTCCGTCATCTTCTGCACTTCGGTTTCCAGGCGCTTGCGTTCGTCCTCGCTGATCTCGCCTTTCTTCTCGTCGGTCTTCAGGCTGTCCATGCCGTCGCGGCGCACATTACGCACGGCGATGCGCGCATTTTCGGCATATTTGCTGGCGAGTTTCGCCAGTTCCTTGCGCCGTTCCTCGGTCAGGTCCGGGATCGGCAGGCGCAATGTGGTGCCGTCGGTAATGGGGTTAAGGCCAAGTCCTGCCGACCGGATCGCCTTTTCCACCGACGTCACATTGCTGCGGTCCCATACCTGCACCGAAAGCATGCGCGGCTCCGGGGCGGAAACGGTCGCCACCTGATTGAGCGGCATATGCGACCCATAGACTTCCACCGTCACCGGATCGAGCAGCGCGGTGCTGGCGCGGCCCGTGCGCAGCCCGTTCAAGTCGCCTTTCAGCGATTCGGTCGCGCCTGCCATGCGGCGTTCCAGATCGGCCTTGTCATACTGCGCCATGGTCCATTCTCCTCAGGCTTGCACGATCGTGGCAGTGCCTTCGCCCGCGAGCACCTTGGCAAGGTTGCCCGTCTCGCGGATGTTGAACACGACGATCGGAATATTGTTTTCGCGGCACAGCGCGATCGCGCTGGCATCCATGACCTTGAGATGATCGTTCAGCACCCGGTCGAACGTCACCGTTTCATAACGGGTGGCGTCAGCGACCTTCTTGGGATCGGCATTGTACACGCCGTCGACGCTGGTGCCCTTGAACAGGGCGTCGCAGTTCATCTCCGCCGCGCGCAGGGCAGCGGCGGTATCGGTCGTGAAGAACGGATTGCCGGTGCCCGCCGCGAAGATCACGATCCGGCCCTTTTCCAGATGCCGCTCGGCGCGGCGGCGGATATAGGGTTCGCACACGCTGGCCATCGGAATGGCGGACTGGACGCGCGTATCATGCCCCATCCGCTCCAGCGCGTTCTGCACGGCCAGCGCGTTCATCACCGTCGCCAGCATCCCCATATAGTCGGCGCTGGTACGGTCGAAGCCCTTGGCCGCCGCCGCCAGCCCCCGGAAGATATTACCGCCGCCCACGACGACGCACAGCTCGAACCCGGCCTGACGCGCCGCCCCGATTTCGCCTGCGATACGATCCACCGTTTCCGGGTCGATACCGAACTGCCCCTGCCCCATCAGCACTTCGCCGGAAAGCTTGAGCAGGATGCGCTTGAAGGCTGGCCGAGTCATGCGGGCGGGGAATCCTGTCGGGTCATGGAAATGGCGCGCACCTTAGGGGGCGCGCGCCATGATGTGAAGCGGGGTTTTTCCCGATATCCTCCCCTGCAAGGCGAGGTGGCACGCGCAGCGTGACAGAGGGGTGTCACCTTATCGAAAGCGGGACACCCCTCCACCATTCGCTGCGCGAACGGTCCCGCTCCCCTTGCAGGGGAGGATATAATTGGCGCTCAGACCCCCGCCGCCGCCGCCACTTCCGCAGCGAAGTCGCTCACTTCCTTCTCGATGCCTTCGCCAAGCTGGAAGCGGACGTAGGACTTGAGCGTGATCGACTTGCCCGCGTCCTTCGCGGCTTTGGCCACCACGTCGGCGATCGGCGTCTTGTTGTCCATCACGAACAACTGGCTGAGCAGCGCGTTTTCCTTGGCGTATTTCGCGACGGCACCGTCCACCATCTTGGCGATGATTTCGGCGGGCTTGCCCGATTCGGCAGCCTTTTCGGTCGCGATCGCGCGTTCACGCTCCAGCATGGCAGGGTCGATGTCGGCGGCCGAAAGCGCGAGCGGGAATGCGGCGGCGATGTGCATCGCGATCTGCTTGCCCAGCGGTTCCAGCACATCGGCGGGCGCATCGCCTTCCAGCGCGACGAGCACGCCGATCTTGCCCAGGCCCGGTGCTGCGGCGTTGTGCACATAAGGCACGACCACGCCCTGTTCGACCGACACATGGCCGACGCGGCGCAGCGTCTGGTTCTCGCCGATCGTCGCGATATTGGCGACCAGCTTTTCGGCGACGGTGCCGCCCGAGGGATAGGCGGCGTTGCCCAGCGTTTCCGCGTCCGCCGCCTGCGTGTCGAGCGCGATCTGCGCCACGGTCCGCACGAAATCCTGGAACTGGTCGTTCTTCGCGACGAAATCGGTTTCGCTGTTCACTTCGACGGCAACGCCCTTCGTCCCCGAAACGACGACGCCGACGAGACCTTCGGCCGCGGTGCGGCTCGACTTCTTCTGCGCGGCGGCGAGGCCCTTGGCGCGCAGCCAGTCGCTTGCCGCTTCAATGTCGCCACCGGTTTCGGTCAGCGCCTTCTTGCAATCCATCATGCCCGCGCCCGAACGGTCGCGCAGTTCCTTGACAGTGGCAGCAGTAATATCGGCCATGGTGATGTCCTTATGTCCTGGATTTCAGATGTGCGGGAGGGCGCGATCCCGTGATGGAAGAACGCGCCCTACCCTGCGAAGTTTTCAATTTGGAGTATGACGCCCTCAATACCGTTCGGCCCTTCGACAGGCTCAGGAGAGCGAAGTCGAAGCCCTCGACTGAACACAGTGAAGTGCCTTCACTGCGTTCAGGCTAACCCCTCGACACGCTCAGGGCGAACGGCATTGGAGCTTTCCTCCAAACTGCCTCAGGCGTCGGTGGCGACAGTCTCTTCCGCAACGGCGGCAGCGGCCTCTTCCGGCGCAACGTCGACAATGACGTCTTCGGGCAGCGGCTCGTCCAAAGCGCCCAGATCGACACCCGACGCCTGCACCGCACCCCGGTTGCCCTTGGTGGCGGCAGCGGCAATCGCATCGCAATAAAGCCGGATGGCGCGGCTGGCGTCATCATTGGCGGGGACCGGGAAGGCGATGCCGTCAGGCGAAACGTTCGAATCGAGGATCGCGACGACAGGGATGCCGAGCGTGTTGGCTTCCTTGATCGCCAGTTCTTCCTTGTTCGCGTCGATCACGAACATGACATCGGGAATGCCGCCCATGTCGCGGATACCGCCCAGCGACAGTTCCAGCTTGTCCCGCTCGCGCGTCATCTGGAGCACTTCCTTCTTGGTCAGGCCATGCGTGTCGCCCGACAGCTTCTCCTCAAGCGTCTTGAGGCGCTTGATCGAACCGGAAATCGTCTTCCAGTTGGTGAGCATGCCGCCCAGCCAGCGGTGGTTCACGAAATGCTGGCCGGACTTGCGGGCGGCGTCGGCGATCGGATCCTGCGCCTGGCGCTTGGTGCCGACGAACAGCACCTTGCCGCCTGCCGCGACCGTCGACGACACGAAGTCGAGCGCGCGGGCGAACAGCGGAACCGTCTGCGACAGATCGAGAATGTGAATGCCGTTGCGGTCGCCGAAAATATAGGGCTTCATGCGCGGGTTCCAGCGATGGGTCTGGTGCCCGAAATGCGCGCCCGCTTCGATCAATTGCTGCATGGTGACGACAGGTGCCGCCATAATAGTTCTCCTTGCCGGTTGGACCTCTGGGAATCAGTGACCTTCAGGCGTCTCAAAGACGCTGTCCGGCACCGGGATGAGCGATTCCCATGTGGATTGGAGCGCGGCCTTTACCGGCGCAATCGATGGATTGCAAGGCTTGACAGCACCGACAAATAGGAACATAAAGTGAACATACGGAACAAAGCCGCTATTTGCGGTGTTTGCAGCCGGTAGTTCGATAGGCCGTGCTCGCGGCAGGATGAAGGGTCATGACGATGTTTGCAACCGTTGCTGCACTTGTCTTTGCGCTTGGTTTCGCGCTGGCGATCGGGGTGATCGCGTGGATGTTCACGCACTATAGCGAAAAGATCGTCGCGGCGCTGTTGGTCGAACCGATGCCGCAGACGGTGCGTGTCTATCATGTCAGCATCACCCGTCGCCGTGCCACACCGGCAAACGCGACCCGACCCAGCCCGATGCGGACGGCACTGGCGGCGTAAAACTGTAGCGTCATGCTGAACTTGTTTCAGCATCCATCAGCGCGGATATCTGGAAGGCGTTCGAAACTGGGGACTAACGGGTCCTGACTATCGTCGGGATGGCGGGCATAAAGCTCAAATCGCTGGTTTACCTCTCAGCACCTTGGCATAGCTCAAGATGCCGAACGGGATCAGCGCCACATACAGCAGGCTGACAGCCAGCAGGGTATGCCAGGGCACCGTCATCAGCAGCGCGGCGAGCAGCCCCGCCACCAATATTGCCTCCATGCGAATCGTCTTGCGCAGCCGCAGCGAGGACCAGCTGAACGTCGCGACGTTCGAAATCATCAGGAATGCAATGAACGCCGTCCAGGGCGCGACGACATACCAGGCCCGAAAAATGTCCAGCCCGGTCACGAACCACAGATACATCGGCACGAAGGTCAGGCCTGCGCCGGCGGGCGCAGGAACGCCGGTCAGAAACCCCGCCGACTTGTGCGGCTGCACGTCCGCGTCGATATTCGCATTGAACCGCGCCAGCCGTAGGGCACAGGACAAGGCATGGGCCAGGGCGAACACCCAGCCCACCTTGGGCATCGCCTGCAAAGACCAGAGATAGAGGATCAGAGTGGGCGCAACACCAAAGGCGATCACATCCGACAGCGAATCCAATTCTGCCCCAAACCGGCTTTCCCCGCGCAGCAGCCGCGCGATCCGCCCGTCAAGACCGTCGAGAACACCAGCCAGCACGATGCAGGCCACGGCCCTTTCCCATTCCATCGCAATGCCATAACGCACCCCGGTCAGGCCGAAGCACAGGGCCATCGCCGTCACAGCGTTGGGCGCGAGCATCCGCAGCGTGATGCCCCGGCGCAAGCCACGCGGGATGACGCGACGGCGCTGCCTCACTGCTGCACACCCGTCACCGCCTGTGTCTCATTGAGCTTCGCGATCACCGTTTCGCCCGCGACCGTGCGCTGGCCCAGCACCACGCGCGGCACCGTGCCGGCCGGCAGATAGATATCCACCCGGCTGCCGAAGCGGATGAGACCGATGCGCTGGCCCGCCGCCACGATATCGCCCGGCTTCACGAAAGGCACGATCCGCCGCGCGACCAGCCCGGCAATCTGGGTAAAGCCGATACGCAGCCCGTCGTCCCGCTCGACCAAGATGTGCTGGCGTTCGTTGTCCTCGCTCGCCTTGTCCAGATCGGCGTTCAGGAACTTGCCGGAGATATAGATGACGTTCTTGATCGTCCCGCCGATCGGGGTGCGATTGATGTGGACGTCGAACACGCTCATGAACATCGACACGCGGACCATCGGTGCATCGCCCAGCCCCTCCGGCCCGGCCATTTCGCGTGGTGGCGTGACGGTCTGAATCAAGGTGATGAGGCCGTCGGCCGGGGCGATCAGCAGGCTGTCGTCCTGCGGTGTGGCGCGCACGGGATCGCGGAAGAAAGCCAGCACCCACAATGTCACAAGCACCAGCAGCCAGCCGAGAAACTCCCAGCCCATCACAAATGCAAGGCCGGTGATCGCGGCGGCGATCAGCCCGAACTTGCGGCCTTCGGGATGCACCGTCGGGAATCGCCATTTGATGTCGCCGCCGGCGGCGACCGTGAACTCGTTGTTTTCCATGACCCTGTCTTAGGCAGTGCGAGACGGACTGACAACGTCCCAGCGGCCCCGCGTGTCCGTCGCACTTTGCAAAGCGGCAAAATCATGGCGATACGGTTGAACATTTCTCGCGCTTTCCCTAGACGCGGTGCCAGTTTCCCTCCCCAGGCAGAAGAAAGCGAAGCACCCGCATGGCGAAAATCCAAGTGAAGAACCCGGTGGTCGAAATCGACGGCGACGAAATGACCCGTATCATCTGGGAATGGATTCGCGAGCGCCTGATAAAGCCCTATCTCGACATCGACCTCAAATATTATGACCTGTCGGTGCAGAAGCGCGACGAAACCAACGACCAGATCACCGTCGATAGCGCCAAGGCGATCCAGCAATATGGCGTCGGCGTGAAATGCGCCACGATCACGCCGGATGAACAGCGGGTCGAGGAGTTTTCCCTCAAGAAGATGTGGAAATCGCCCAACGGTACGATCCGCAACATCCTGGGCGGTGTCGTCTTCCGCGAGCCGATCGTGATCCGCAACGTGCCGCGCCTGGTGCCGGGCTGGACCGATCCGATCGTCGTGGGCCGCCATGCCTTCGGCGATCAGTACAAGGCGACCGATTTCCGCGTCCCCGGCCCCGGCAAGCTGCGCCTCGTGTGGGAAGGCGACAATGGCGAGACCATCGACGAGGAAGTGTTCCAGTTTCCCAGCGCCGGTGTCGCCATGGGCATGTACAATCTGGACGATTCGATCCGCGATTTTGCCAAGGCGAGCATGAACTATGCGCTCGACCGCAAATGGCCGCTGTATCTCTCGACCAAGAACACAATCCTCAAGGCCTATGACGGCCGCTTCAAGGATCTGTTCCAGGAGGTGTTCGACGCCGATTTTGCCGACAAGTTCAAGGACGCCGGCATCGTCTACGAACATCGCCTGATCGATGACATGGTTGCCTCCGCGCTCAAGTGGAGCGGCAAGTTCGTGTGGGCCTGCAAGAATTACGATGGCGACGTACAGTCGGACACCGTGGCACAGGGCTTCGGCAGCCTTGGCCTGATGACATCGGTACTGATGTCGCCCGATGGCCGGACCGTCGAGGCTGAAGCCGCGCACGGCACCGTCACCCGCCATTATCGCATGCACGAACAGGGCAAGGCGACCTCCACCAACCCGATCGCCTCGATCTTCGCCTGGACGCAGGGCCTCTCGTTCCGCGGCAAGTTCGACAGCACACCCGATGTGGTGCGCTTTGCCGAAACGCTGGAACGGGTGTGCATCGAAACCGTGGAAAGCGGTAAGATGACCAAGGACCTTGCGCTGCTGATCGGCCCGGATCAGGCATGGATGACCACGGAGCAGTTCTTCGAGGCGATCCGCGTCAACCTGGAAAGCGAAATGGCGAGCTGGAAATAAGCCCGTCATCCTAAAACCGTTCGCTCTGAGCGAAGTCGAAGGGCTAAGCTGAGCGCCGCGAAGCACCTTCACTTCGTTCAGGCAAAGGCTTCGACTTCGCTCAGCACGAACGGTTTGGAACACGCACATGACCACCGCTGCCCGCAAACGCCTCGAAATACGCAATGCGCTGCCATCGGACGTGCGGGCGATCCAGCGGCTGATCGAGCGGGTCTATACCGGCATGCCCGGCTATGCGCAGGCGACCTTGCGCGGGCAGATCAACAACTTCCCCGAAGGCTGCTTCGTCGCGCTCTACGACAACAAGGTCGTGGGCTATTGCGCGACGATGCGCGTCAGCAAGGCCATGGCCTTTTCACCGCACGACTGGGAAGAGATCACCGCCAACGGCTTTGGCACACGGCACAGCGCCGCGGGCGAATGGCTTTATGGCTATGAAATGGCGGTCGACCCGCGCCAGCGCGGCCTGCGCATCGGCCAGCGCCTCTATGACGAGCGCAAGGAACTGGCCGAACAGCTCGACCTGCACGGCATCGTCATCGCGGGGCGGATGCCCGGCTATGCCCGCGCCAAACGGCGGGTCGGATCGCCCCAGGATTATCTGGACGGCGTGATCGCGGGCAAGTTGCGCGATCCGGTCATCAGCTTCCAGCTCAAAAACCAGTTCGAACCGATCGGCGTGCTCGAAAATTACCTGCCCGAGGACAGGATGTCGGCGGGCAATGCCGCCCATCTCGTCTGGCGCAATCCCTATGTCGATCCGGACGAAGCACCCGAAATGCGCGTGCCCCGCGGCGTGGAGAGCGTGCGCCTCGCCACCTGCCAGTTGCAGGCGCGCGCCGTAGAGGATTTCGACGCCTTCATCCGCAACATCGAATATTTCGTCGATGTCGCGGCCGACTATCGTTCCGACTTCATCGTCTTTCCCGAACTGTTCACACTGCCCCTCCTCTCCTTCGAAACCAAGAAGCTGTCGCCGGTGGAGGCGATCGACCGGCTGACCACCTATACGCCGCGCCTGACCAAGGAACTGGCGCGCATGGCGCTGGAATATAACATCAACATCATCGGCGGATCGCACCCCACGCGCACCGAGGATGGCGACATTCAGAACGTCGCCTATGTCGCGCTGCGCGACGGCTCTGTCCATGCGCAGGAAAAGATTCACCCCACCCCGAACGAAGCCTTCTGGTGGAACATCCGGGGCGGCGAACAGCTTGACGTGATCCAGACCGACTGCGGGCCGATCGGGGTTCTCATCTGCTACGACAGCGAATTTCCCGAACTCGCCCGCCGCTTGGTCGATCAGGGTGCGCGGATGATCTTCGTCCCTTTCTGCACCGACAGCCGTTCAGGCTATATGCGGGTGCGCTACTGCGCGCAGGCCCGCGCGATCGAAAATCAGTGCTACGTCATCCTGTCGGGCAATGTCGGCAATCTGCCCAATGTCGACAATATGGACATTCAATATGCGCAAAGCTGTATCCTCACGCCATGCGACCTGCCCTTCGCGCGCGACGGGATCGCAGCGGAAGCGAGCGAGAATGTCGAGACCCTGACGATCGCGGACGTCAACCTTGCCGACCTGAGCTGGGCGCGGGCGGAGGGCACGGTCCGCAACCTGCGCGACCGCCGCTTCGACCTTTACCATATAGAGTGGGACAGCAACGCCGGACGGCAGGGACATGCACCCAGCGGCGGGCCGACCCCTGCAGGCGGGCATAATTCGCCGGGTGGGGGATGAGCATAGGTTGCGCCCCGGCGACGGTCGGGGAACAATGTGCCAGGATTCAGCATAAAACGCTGACAAACCGGCCATGGCGTGCATAAGGAACGGCATGGCAGGCGAACTCAATCATACCGGTTTCAGCGACGCATTGGTCATCCTTGGGGCAGCGGGTGTCGTCATCCCCGGCTTTGCGCGGTTCCGTATCAGCCCGGTGATCGGCTTCATTCTGGTGGGTTTGCTCGTCGGCCCGGCGGGCCTCGGTTCGCTCGTCAGCCAATATCCCTGGCTCTACTACATCACCATTTCGGACGCGGAGGCAATCGCGCCCTTCGCAGAGCTGGGCATCATTCTGCTGCTCTTTTCCATCGGCCTTGAACTGAGCTTCCGGCGCCTGTGGTCCATGCGGACGCAGGTATTCGGCGTGGGCGCGGCGGAACTGATCATCAGCGCGACGCTGATCGGGGTTGCGCTCTACCTCATCGGCCAGGGGATCGGCGGGGCCGTTGGCCTGGGGCTGGCACTGGCTTTGTCGTCCACGGCGCTGGTACTGCCGATGGTCGGCACCCAGTCGGCGGTCGGTCGCGCGGCCTTTTCCATGTTGCTGTTCGAGGATCTGGCGCTCGTTCCCATCATCTTCCTGCTGGGGGCACTGGCGCCGACCGCTACGGACGCGGGCTGGGTGGGCCTTGTCGATACGCTCGTGAAAGGTGGCGTCACCATCGTTGCTATGCTGATCCTGGGCCGTTTCGTCCTGCCGCATATCTTCAGCCAGGCCGCGCGGACGAAAAGCCCGGAGGTGTTCCTGGCCGCCAGCCTGCTGGTCGTGATCGTCTCCAGCCTCGTTACCAGCCTGGTCGGCCTGTCGCCCATCGTCGGCGCGCTGTTGGCAGGGATATTGATCGCGGAAACGGAATATCACGGCGAAGTCGAAGTGATGACCGCACCGTTCAAGGGCCTGGCGCTCGGCGTGTTCCTCATCACCGTGGGCATGAGCCTGGACCTGCGCGTCATCGCCGCCAACTGGTCCGTGCTGCTGATGGCCGTGATCGGCGTGGTGGTCGTGAAAACCGTCGTGACCGGCCTGCTGCTGCGTTTTGCAGGGGCCAGCCGGGGGGTCGCGCTGGAAGCGGGCGTCCTGATGGCCAGCCCGTCCGAAACGACGCTGATCGTGCTGACCGCTGCCGCCGCCGCGCAACTCATCCTGCCCTCCACCGCCGCGTTTTGGCAGATTGTGACGGCCATAGGCCTTACCATCACGCCGTTGCTGGCGCGGATCGGCCATGATGTCGCCCGCCGTCTGGAAATGGCGGGATCGGAAGAACCGGCGCCCATGGGCGAGGACGGGGCACAGCCTGCTGCCGTCGTCATCGGCTTCGGCCGCGTGGGGCAGATGGTGTGCGATCTCCTCAAGTCCCACAATCAGCCGTTCATAGTGGTGGAATCGGACGCGGACGTCGTCGCCGCGGCCCGGCGCAATGGTTATCCGATCCTGTTCGGCGACGTGTCCCGTGCGGAAATGCTCGACAAGCTGCGCCTCGGCCACGCCCGCGCTCTCATCCTGACGATGGACGATCCTGTGCTTTCCATTCGCGTGACGCGCCGGGTGCGCGGCTGGGTGCCCGATCTCCCCATCATCGCCCGCGCGCGCGACACCGATCACGCGGCCGAA
The DNA here is from genome assembly GCF_004005485.1 of Sphingobium algorifonticola. GTDB lineage: Bacteria > Pseudomonadota > Alphaproteobacteria > Sphingomonadales > Sphingomonadaceae > Sphingobium > Sphingobium algorifonticola. Next base: position 526,721 of record NZ_RZUL01000002.1, on the reverse strand, counting down.
CTCTATAAGGCGGGGGCGAGCGACGCCGTGCCCGAAACCCTCGAAAGCTCGCTTCAGCTTGCCGAAACGGCGCTGGTCGATCTGGGCGTCGCGATGGGGCCGGTGATCGCCTCAATCCACCAGATGCGCGAGGATCTGCGCGAAGGGATCAAGGAAGCGGCCGATCTGGATACTGCCCCGAAACTGCGGAAACTGCGCGCGGAGGATGCGTGAGCGGGCTTACGGCCTGCTGATCGTCACGCTGAGACCGCCGTCGCCGGAGAAAGTGAGCGTGTCGTTAGACTCCCACATAAAGCGCTGATCCATCGCCACCGTGCGGCTTCCGTCGCACTGCGCGCTGTTTTCCGGAGGACGCACGTAGCGGGCCGTCAGACTGTAGATCGGAAAGCCGTCGCGCTGACGCGGACTGCGTGATGCCGAAAGGGAGATTTCGATCTGCCGGTTCGCGGACGAGCCATAGCCCCGCAACGGCTCGCACCCTGCACCTTGTTCCACAGCTTCGGACAATGAGACACGTGCAGGCGCGCGCCCCCCGACATTCAATACCCCGTTCCAGAGCGTTCTTTGCCCCAGGCGCATCATAACCTGCATCGGTCGCACCGGGATATCCGACTCCTGCATGGCAGAAAAAACCGGAGGTGCGGCCCTTGCGGTCGCACTCTCGGCACGAAATACCGGGGGTGGCAGGGGAGAGGTTGTCGAAACCACAGTCGGCTGTGCGTTCGCCTGCGCCATCATCAACAGGCTTGCGCCGCAAAACATCACCGCACGCATATCTCTCTCCCGCACAAAGGTATGGCACTGGCCAGAGAGTTAGATCGCTATTGTTAACACTTTGCGAAACGATGAAAAATCAGGCAGGCACCGCTGCCAAGGCCACCTTCACCGCGTCGATCGCGGCCTGTGCCTTGTCACCATCCGGACCGCCGCCCTGCGCCATGTCGGGGCGACCGCCGCCGCCCTTGCCGCCCAGCGTCTCGACGCCCGCGCGCACCAGATCGACCGCGCTGATGCTGCCCGCCAGATCGGCGGTCACGCCCACGGCGATGCTCGCGCGCCCGTCCAGTACGGCGACAATTGCCGAGACGCCGCTGCCCAGCACAGCCTTGTTCTGATCGACCAGGCCGCGCAGTTCCTTGGGGTCCAGTCCCTGGATCACCTGCCCCAGAAACGCCACGCTGCCGACCTGCTCCGGCCCGGCGGGCGCGGCCGAGCCACCGCCGCCGCCAAGCGCCAGCGCCTTCTTGGCGTCCGCCAGTTCGCGCTCCAGCTTGCGGCTCTGCTCAACCAGCGCGACGATGCGCGCGGGGACATCATCCGGCGCGGTACGCAATGCCGCCGCTGCCTGCCGCAGCCGTTCGTCACGATCGATCAGCCACAGCCGCGCCGCCTCGCCGGTCAGCGCCTCGATCCGGCGGATGCCGCTCGACACCGCGCTTTCAGAGATGATCTTGAACAAGGCGATGTCGCCCGTCGCGCGCACATGCGTACCGCCGCACAGCTCGACCGAGAAGAAGGCGTCGTCCCCCTTCCCCATCGAAAGCACGCGCACTTCGTCGCCATATTTCTCGCCGAACAGCGCCATCGCACCTGCCGCCACGGCATCGTCGGGGGACATGAGGCGCGTCGTCACCTCGACATTATGGCGCACCTGCGCGTTCACGTCCGCCTCGATCGTCGCGATCTGCGCCGCCGTCAGCGCCTCGGGATGCGAGAAATCGAAGCGCAGGCGGTCTTCCGCCACCATGCTGCCCTTCTGCGTCACATGGCCGCCCAGCGTCTTGCGCAGCGCCGCATGCAGCAGATGCGTCGCGCTGTGGTTCGCGCGGATGCGGTCGCGGCGTTCCGCATCGACCGACAGCGCCACCGTATCGCCCAGCTTCACGCTGCCCGCCTCTATCCGCGCCTGATGCGCGTGCAGACGGCCGAGCGGCTTGGACGTATCCTCCACCATCGCGATCAGGCCATTGCCGCCGGTAATCGTCCCCGCGTCGCCATTCTGCCCGCCGCTCTCGCCATAGAAAGGCGTCTGGTTGGTCAGCAGCACGACGGTCTCGCCTCCCTCCGCGCGCTCCACCTTCGCCCCGTCGCGCACGATGCCGACGATCTGCCCCTCGCCCTGAGTGGAGAGATAGCCGGTGAACTCCGTCCCGCCTTCGCTGTCGGCAATGTCGTACCAGATGTCGTCGGAGGCCTTGTCGCCCGATCCCTTCCAGGCCGCGCGCGCCGCCGCCTTCTGCTCGGCCATCGCCGCGTCAAAGCCCGCCCGATCGACGCCAAGCCCCTGCGACCGCAACGCATCCTCGGTCAGGTCATAGGGGAAACCATAAGTGTCGTAGAGCTTGAACGCAGTCTCGCCCGGCAGGGTATCGCCTTCGCCCATCCCCGCCGTCGCCTCGTCCAGCAGCCGCAGGCCCTTTTCCAGCGTCTGGCGAAAGCGCGTTTCCTCGCGCAGCAGCGTTTCCTCGATCAGCGGCTGCGCGCGCACCAGCTCGGGATAGGCCGCACCCATTTCGCTCACCAGGCTGCCGACCAGCCGGTGCATCAGGGGGTCTTTCGCGCCGATGATGTGCGCGTGGCGCATCGCCCGCCGCATGATCCGCCGCAACACATAGCCGCGCCCTTCGTTCGCGGGCAGCACACCGTCCGCGATGAGGAACCCGGCGGAGCGCAGATGGTCCGCGATCACCCGGTGGCTCGCCTTGTGCGCGCCGTCGGTCGCGGTGCGGGACATCGCGCCGCTCTCCGCGATCAGCGCGCGGAATGTGTCGGTATCATAATTGTCGTGGACGCCCTGCATCACCGCCGCGATCCGCTCCAGCCCCATGCCGGTGTCGATGCTCGGCTTGGGCAGGTCGCTGACGATCACGTCGGCTTCCTGCAGATGCTGCATGAAGACGAGGTTCCAGATTTCGACGAAGCGGTCGCCATCTTCCTCCGGCGATCCCGGCGGCCCGCCCCAGATATGGTCGCCATGGTCGTAAAAGATTTCGGAACATGGCCCGCACGGCCCGTCCGATCCCATCGCCCAGAAATTGTCCTTGGTCGGAATGCGGATGATCCGCTCTTCGGGCAGGCCCGCGATCTTCCGCCACAGGTCGAACGCCTGATCGTCGGTGTGATAGACCGTCGCCGTCAGTTTCTCGGGCGGCAGGCCCCATTCCTTCGTCAGCAGCGTCCAGGCATGCAGGATCGCCTGTTCCTTGAAATAATCGCCAAAGCTGAAATTGCCCAGCATTTCAAAGAAAGTGTGGTGCCGCGCGGTATAGCCCACATTGTCGAGATCATTGTGCTTCCCCCCCGCCCGCACGCATTTCTGCGAAGAGGTGGCCGTGGAATAAGGCCGCTTTTCCAGGCCGGTAAAGACATTCTTGAACGGCACCATGCCCGCATTGACGAACATCAAGGTCGGATCGTTATGCGGCACCAGCGGCGCGGACGCGACCGGCGCATGCCCCGCCTGCGCGAAATAATCGAGGAAGCCCCGGCGAATGTCGTTTGTCGATGTCATGCGACGGGACTTAGAGGGTAGCGCCGGGCTTCTCAAGGGGGATGGGGGTGGGGGGTGTCAAGGAAGCTACTTAGTCAGCCATCCTTGCTCGACGAGCCAACTATCGAAGGACGTCAGATCGTGCGACCAGAATACTTCGACCCTGCCTTCCAGTAGGCGATCTACATCCTTGAAGGCGATGACGCCCTGCAGAAGGGCAGCAGTTCGGACAAATGAGCCCCAATGTTCCTGCCACGCGGCCGCTTTCTTGAGCACATCATTGATACGCTTTACCGAGTTTGTTTCGTCGTTCGTGACCTTACACTCCATTGCCAACACCACCGTACCGGGCAATCCGCAGGCGATATCTACTTCTTGGGGGCGAGTTTTGGTTGCAAACCTGGCTTTGTGAAGGAAGTGCTGTGGCTTGACGTCGGTCAAACTTGAAATAAGTCCGCTAGATTGTCGTGTCCATCCTCGGTCGGTCAGCAATGCGACAATGGCAGCCTCTTGCTCGACGGACATGCGGCCGCGCCTAACAGTGGCCGTGTTCTGAACACTCAAGAGTGGAACAACGCCCCGGAGCAGATTCCTGATTTGATTGGACGTTGGCTGTCCGTTGCCGTCAAGCCATCGAGTCAAAACTCGATCACGACCGGCAAGAAAGGCTGACGCCACGGCTGTTGCAGCCGCGACGCTCACACCCCTACCCGTAATTTCTGCGCGCTTCGGATAGTCCGCGCACAGCAACGCAAACTGATCTTGGCTGATGGGCGGAGCCATAAGGTGTCGCAATATCGTCAGGTGCAGGCCGCTTTCACTCAGACCTGCTGGTATATCACGCAAATAGTCAGTGGCCCGTAGCGCTGCAACCACTTGCCGACGGGCCACGCTATGGGCATTCCGCCAGTCCTTTCCCGCCTGTGCGGATATCATGCTTTCAACATAGATCTGTTTGGCACGGGCCGCCTGTTCGCGGTGATATTCCCGCAGTAGGGCGCTCACCACTAACAGACTGCCGCAATTTCAATGTTGCGCTTGCTTGCAGCGCGACGGGAAGGTCCGTTTCGGCGTTCTTCTTTAATCGTGTACGCTATTGCGGATTGAAGCTTGGCAGGAAGGGGGGCAAGAACCGTATTGTCTGCGACGGGCATGCATTCTGGATGCTGATTGTACCGTTGGATTAAGGCCACTCCCAGTGCTCTACCCATCGCAGGCGGCACCGCATTGCCGATCAGCCGATACTGTGTTTGACGATTCCCAACCATTACCCACTCGGGCGGGAAAGTCTGGATCGCAGCGCATTCCCTTGGAGTAAGCCTGCGAAGGCCCAAAACTGGATCACGAATCCAGTCCTGTTGGGAACTGGCTGTCACGGTGCGCGCTGCCTTGCGCACGTCAGCAATAAAAGCTCCCTGCTTGTATCCCCAATGGCCTCCAGGGCGCGTTGCCTCCTTCTTCCCCTCGCTCTTCGCCCCGCTGCCGGGCGGAAGATCAGCAAGTTCCAAGGCCATTTTTCCGGTTGGCCGAATAATTTCATCCCCTGAGGGAGGCGGCAATTTGGCTAAGCATTCCCCAAGCGTAACCCAAGGGCGTTCAACGCCATTCGGAGTCAAAGAGTGCGTCAGACCTGGAAACTCGGGTTCATCGCCTGCACGGTAGCCTATCAAGATCAGTCTCACCCTGCGTTGCGGAACGCCAAAGTCGGCTGCGTTCAAGAGAGCAGCCTTTGAATGCCACCCGCACTCATAAAGGCGCGCACGAACGTAAGCCAACGCGCTGCCTGGCACCCCGTCCTGCCCTCTAGCAGTCAGCAATCCCCGAACATTCTCAAAAAGAAGCCACCGGGCATCAATCTCTTGTGCAAGCCGAAGGTAATCATCTACCAACCGGCCACGCGGATCGGAAAAGCCCTTTTGCAATCCTCCGCTGCTCCAAGATTGACAAGGCGGTCCACCCGCAAGCAAGGGCACGTCGCCTTTAAGCAATCCGAGTTCAGAGAGGATTTCGGCACCTTGCAAATTACGGACGTCGGCCTGCTTTATGATGGTGCCCCCCAATGCCTTGCGACCCTGTCCAAGAGCATAGCCTCGGTTGCGTTCGAGTGTAGCGACGGCATCGACATCGTGGTCGGTCGCGAACGAGCATTCCCAACCGGACTGTTCCAAACCAAGATCAAGCCCGCCTGCGCCAGAAAAAATAGATATAAATCTGTGCATTACTGACCTTTGACTGCTTCTCATCTGTGAATGGAACGGAAAGTAGAACATCCGAGTCAGCTGATCAAGGTCGGCAACACTCATTTTGTTCTTTTTTTGTTCCATAATTCTGATAACCGAAAATGCGTTGGTGTCCCGTCGCTGTCTTGGGCAGGGGCTTTGGCTGGCCCGGTTTTTGGATTGAGGACGAGGTGCGGGTGGAGGCGAAAGACTATCGAACACATTGTCCTGCTGTTCTCCTGAGATGGCAGGAGTCTAGTGTCACCCAGCATGCACGTGCCGCCTGGGGCCCCGGCTTTCGCCGGGGAACGGTTTTGCGGCTGTTGATCGGTCAGAATAGTATCACGCCAGAACGTCTCTGCTGACCTCGGATGCCCGCAGACGGGGCGTGACGTTACGTGAACTCCGTGAGCTTCCGCGCCCTCCACGCACTTGCCCGCCACCCCACGCCACCCCCCCCATCACGCAAACGCATATGGCCCGCCTTCCTTCAGCGCGGCCTGATAGGCCGGGCGCGCGTGCATCCGCGCCAGCCAATCGGTCAGATGCGGGCGCGTCGCGTCCAGACCGGCGCGGGCGCGGGAGGCTTCCAGCGGAAAGCTCATCATGATGTCGGCGGCGGTGAAATCCTGCCCGGCGAAATGCGGGCGCGTCGCCAGTTCGCTTTCCAGCCAGTCGAGATGCGTGTCCATCATCCCCTGCACCGGCTTGCGCGCGGGCCAGCCGAGCGGGCCGAGCTTGCCGACGACCAGCAGCGCGAGCAGCGGCGGCATCATCGACCCTTCGGCATAATGCAGGAAATGGCGGTATCGCCGCGCAATCTCCGCATCGGCCGCCGCGCCCAGTTGCCCGCCCGCCTTGTCCACCAGATACTCCACGATCGCGCCGGTCTCCGCCACGACGACGCCGTCATCTTCTATGACCGGCGACTTGCCGAGCGGGTGGACGGCCTTCAGTTCCGGCGGCGCCATCATCGTCCTGGGGTTGCGGGCATAGCGTTTCACCACATAGGCCATGCCCAGTTCCTCCAGCAGCCAGAGGATACGCTGCGAACGGCTGTTTTCCAGATGATGGACGATGATGGGCATGGGGGCGGTCTCCTTAGCGATCGGATGTAGCACGGGCCCCGCGCCGACCGCTAGAACCAGGCGCGGAGGCCGATGACGAAGCTGGTGGCGGCGGCATCCTCCCCCCGCGCACGGGCGATATCGGCGGTGCGGCCGATCCGGGCGCGGTGCGTTATGCCGATATAAGGCGCAAACTCGCGGCGGATTTCATAACGCAGCCGCAGGTCGACGTCCGCCTCGCTGAGGCCCGCGCCGATGCCGCTCGCCGCGATATCCTGCGCCGCAAGGTTCAGCTCGATACGCGGTTGCAGGATCAGCCGCTGGGTAATCCGCTGGTCATAACTCGCCGCCACACGCCCCAGCAGGTCGCCGCCGGTGGACAGAAAGCCATGCGCCTCGATTTCGAACCAGTAAGGCGCGAGGCCCTCCACGCCGACCGCGGCATAGGTGCGCCCCGCCGGTTCGAAATCCTGCCGCACCCCCGCCTGCACGTTGAAATAGGGGTCGATCGCGCGGCTGTAGAGCGCCTGTGCCTCGGCATCCTCCACCCGCTCGCCGAAATCGCCTTCGCCCTCGGTCTTGACGACCAGGCGGTTGATATCGCCGCCGAACCAGCCTTCGCCTTCCCAGCGATAGCCTTCGCGGCCGTTGCGGACCTGCATTTCGGCGATGTCGACCATGATCTGGCTGAGCATCATGCCGCCATGTTCGCGGCGGATGGCGGCGCGTACCGGGGCCATCGCCGCCCTGCCCCATATGCGGTCGGCATAGTCCGCCCGTTCGATCACGGGCGCGGGCGCATTGCCGGGGGGCAGGGCAGTGCCGCTGGCGGCGGGATCGATGGCCGGATCGGCGGGCGGCGCGGGCGTCGGAGTGCAATGGCCCATCGCCGCATGTTCGGGCGGGCAGTCTGCCGACGACACGGCCGGTGCCGATGCCGGTGCGCCATGCCCGGCGTGGGCCTGCGCAAACGCCATGGCCATCGCCATCGTGGCCAGTGCCGCCGCCGTCATGCCGCCGCGTCGCGCGGGCGCACGCTCACCACCTGCATCATGCCCGCATGCATGTGAAAGAGCATGTGGCAGTGGAACGCCCAGTCGCCCAGCGCGTCGGCCGTCAGGTCGAACGTCACGGTGCCGCCGGGCTGCACGTTCACCGTGTGCTTGCGCGGGGCATGGTCGCCATGGCCGGTGACCAGCTCGAAATAATGGCCGTGCAGATGAATGGGATGCGTCATCATCGTGTCGTTGACGAGGCGCACCCGCACCCGCTCCCCTTCCAGGAACGGGATCGGCGCGCTGATCTCCGAAAACTTCCGCCCGTCGAACGCCCACATATAGCGTTCCATATTGCCGGTCAGATGCAGTTCCATCTGCCGCTCCGGCGCGCGGACATCGGGGTTGCGCTCCAGCGCCACCAGATCGCGATAGACGAGGACGCGGTGATCGACATCACTTAAGCCCTGCCCCGGTTCGCCCGTCCGATCGACCGGCATGGGTGAGATCGTCTGGACGGTCGGCGTCTTGGCCACGGTATCGGGCACGTTGGCGAAATCGCGCATGCTGTGCTGCATTATGCTGCCGCCATGGCCCATCGCGGCATGATCGACTGGGGTGGCGGCATCGGGCAAAGGCATCGTCGCGCCGGGGGTGCAATGGCCCATCGCCGCATGTTCGGGCGGACAGGCGGGATCGTTGACCGGCGCGGAAGCGGGCGCGCCATGGTCCATATCGCCCATGCCCATGTCCTTCATCGTCGCCAGCGGACGCGGGCGAAGCGGCGGCACGGGGGCGATCATCCCCGCGCGCGGGCTGAGCATCGCTACGGCCATGCCCGACCGGTCCACGCTTTCGGCGACCAGCGCATAGGCGCGTTCGTCCGCCGGTTCGACGATCGCATCATAGGTTTCGGCAACCGCAATCTGAAACTCGTCTACCGGCACCGGCCGCACCGGCAGGCCGTCCGCCGCGACGATCGTGATTTTTAGGCCCGGTATCCGCACGTTGAATGTCGTCATGGCAGAGGCGTTGATGATCCGCAGCCGCACCCGTTCTCCGGGCGTGAACAGCGCCGTCCAGCTATCGCGTGGGCCATGGCCGTTGACCAGATAGGTGTAGGTCGATGCGGTCACATCGGCGACATCGGCCGGATCCATCCGCATCGCGCCCCAAGCCGCGCGTTCGCCCGCGCTTTGCCCTTCGCCACGCAACTGATCGGCCAACGCCTGCTTCTGATAGTTGAAATAGCCGCCCATCTGCTTGAGCTTGCGGAAGATCAGGTGCGGGTGCATCGGGCTGTGGTCGGACAGCAGGATGACATGTTCGCGGTCGAACGCGACCGGATCGGCACCCGCCGGGTCGATGACGATCGGGCCGTAATGCCCCATCTGCTCCTGCAATCCCGAATGGCTGTGATACCAGTAGGTGCCGGCCTGCCGCAGGGGAAATGTGTAGGTGAAGGTCGATCGCGGGGCGATGCCGGGAAAGCTGATGCCGGGGACCCCATCCATGTGGAACGGCAGCAGCAGGCCGTGCCAGTGGATCGATGTGTCCTCCTCCAGCCGGTTTTCGACGTGCAGGCGCACGGTCTGCCCCTCGCGCAGGCGAATGAGCGGGCCGGGTGCCGTGCCGTTGATGCCGATGCCGTGGCTCGTCCGGCCATCGATCGTGCGCATCACATGATCGACGGTCAGACGGATGTCGTCGCCCGATACGCTCGGATAGTCGCGGACAAGCCCTGCGCTGACGGGTTGCGCCCATGTAGGCACGGATGTGGCAAGCGCAAACGCCGCGCTGCTGCCCACAGCGCCCCGCAACAGGGTGCGCCGGTCGATCTTTCCATCCATGCTCGATCCGTCCGGGCACTGCATTGGCAGCAGATAGGGATGGCGGGCCGCCGCGTCCAGCCCGGCAACGCTACAATCGCGCGAGTTCCCCGCTGGCACGGGCATGACGGCCATAGACCATCTCGAACAGCGGGCTGGCCATCATCGTCGTCACGATCGCCATCAGCACCAGCATCGAAAACAGCGTCGGCCCGATAATCCCCTTCTGCAGGCCGATGTTGATGATGATGAGTTCCATCAGGCCGCGCGCATTCATCAGCGCACCGATACCCATTGCCGTGCGATTGTCCTCGCCCGAAAGCCGCGCTGCGGCATAGCATGCACCGCCCTTCGCCAGGATCGACGCGACAAGAATCCCCAGCGCGATCAGAAGCAACGGCCCGCTGTTGACCAGGCTCAATTGCGTGTTCAACCCTGAATAGGTGAAGAACATCGGCAACAGCAGCACGACCGCCAGCGGCTCCACTTTCTCCTTCAGTTGCTGCGCGAACAGGCCGCGCGGCATCACCACCCCCAGAATGAAGCCGCCGAAGATCGCATGAATGCCGATCGCGTCCATCAGGAAGGCCGACAGGCAGAACAGGCCGATGGTAATGGCCAGCACGGTCATGCTCATCGTCCCCGCGCGCTCGACCATATGACCCAGCGGTGCGAGCAACCGCCGCCCCAGGGTCATGATGAACGCCGCGTAGAGCAGCGCCCCGCCAATCGCGACGATCGCTACCCCCGGCCCGCCGCCGAAGGTCGCCAGCACGATCGCCAGGATGCACCAGGACACGGCATCATCGAACGCCCCTGCGGTCAGCGACAATGTGCCGAGCGCGGAATGGCTCAGCCCCCGTTCGTTGATGATGCGCGCGAGCATCGGAAAGGCGGTCAGCGCGATACATGCGCCCAAGAACAGCGTCGCATTGGCCGTCGATATGCCCGGCGCAAACAGTCCGGGCACTGTCAGCAGCATCGGCGTCAGCATGATGGCGATGAGGAACGGCGCAACGATTCCGGCAGCGGACACGGCGACCGCACTGCGCGCCTTCGCCGCGAAATGATCGAGCTGCAAGGTGGTGCCGACCAGAAACATGTAAAGCCCGACGCCCAGCTGCGCGCCGACATACAGCACGTTGCGGGTATCCTTCGGGAACAGCGCCGCCTGAAACTCGGGAAAGGCGAGGCCGAGCAGCGAAGGGCCAAGGATGACACCCGCAATCATTTCCCCCACCACTTGCGGCTGCGCCAGCAGGCGTTTGCCCAGCCAGCCGACCAGGCGGCACAACAGCACGATGATGCCGATCTGGATGAAAAAATGGATGCTATAGTCGGCCGGCGCAAAGGTGGTGGCCCTGGCCGCCGCCGCCGGGCCGTGCGCGCCCATGAGATCCCCCAAGGTCGCGATCGCGCTGTCGATCATAGGCTTGTCCCCCGCCGCAGTCAGGTCGAATGCCGGACGATAAGCTTGGGCGGCATTACGAAGGACGCGCAATCCTCCCCGCCGATCCGCCGGAACAGCAGATCGACCAGCGCGTCGGCCCCCGCCGTCAGTTCCTGCCGGATGGTCGACAGGCGCGGCAGAGTCTGCCGGGCGATCGGCAGGTCGTCATAGCCGATGACACGGATGTCGTCAGGCGCATGCAGGCTCAGCGAAACCATCGCCCGCAATGCGCTGGAGGCAATCACGTCGGACGCGGCGACGATCCCGTCGATGCCATCCTTGCCCTGCTCGCCCAGAAAGCGGACGATGTCGGCATGGCTGGTATCGGCTACCAGATGCGTCGGGAACAGCTGAAGCGCATGCGACAGGCCCGCCGCTGCCATCGCCGCGCGGCATCCCTCCAGCCGCTGCGCGATTTCCCGCGCCCGGGGATCACCGAAAAACGCGATCCGTCGGGCACCCCGTGCAATCAGATGCGCGGTTGCGATTTCGCCGCCCAGCCGGTTGTCGGACCCGACCGAACAGTGCACCTGCCCCTCGACATGCCCGCCCCAGACGACGAGCGGACGATATCGGGCCGCGACAGCATCCAGGGTGGCCGCCTGGTCGGACTGGCCGATGATGATGAGACCATCGACACGGCCGGAGCTGGCCATGCGCGAGAGCCATTGCGGATCGGACGGAATGATGCGCGACAAAAGCAGGTCATAGCCACGCTCGGTCAGGCTGTCGGCCAGCAGGCCCAGCATCGTCATGAAAAAGGGATCGGAGATATGCTGCCCGGTTTCATGCCCCAGCGGAATGACCACGCCGATCGCACCGGTACGCTGGGTCCGCAAATTGCGGGCGACGGCATTGGGGCGAAAATCATGCTCGCGCGCGATCGCCTGTATCCGCTCGCGCGTTTTCGCACTGATGAGCGGCGAATCCGCCAGCGCCCGCGACACCGTACCCGGCGAAACGCCTGCCATCACGGCAAGGTCTGATATGTTCCGGATCGTGCCCACGCGTTCGCTCTCCTGCCTCCGTCACGCCCTCGAATAGCAGTGGCTTTTGCACAGTTTGCAGGATTTGCACAGCGTTTTGCATACAGAGCGAGTACCGCTTCAAGACATTGACAAACGATTGCAACGGCCTGCGTTCACCTATCCAGTTCGCGGTCCCGCACGCGCAGCACCGCCAGCGCCGCACACAGCATCAACACGCCCGCCATCGTCAGCACGTTGCGCGGATCGCCCGCCATCAGGCTGTTGTAGTAGAGCGGCAGGGTCGCCGCGTTGAGCAGCATGGGAATGACGATCATCATGTTGAAAATGCCCATGTATACGCCAGTACGCGCAGGCGGGATGCAGCTTGCGAGCATGACATAGGGGTTGCCCATGATGCTCGCCCAGCCCAGCCCGATACCGACTGCGGGCAGGAACAGCATCCATTTGTGCTCGACGTGCGGCAACGCCATCATGCCGAAACCGGCGAGCACCAGGCAGATCGCATGCATCCGCTTTGCGCCCAGTCGCCGGACCAGCGGGACCATGGCAAAGGCGGCGACGAACGCGACGAGATTGTAAAAGGCTGCCATTTCGCCATTGGTCAGCACCGCCGCGCGAAAGGCGGACGAGGTGGCGTCCCGCGTTTCATAGACCGATCGTCCGATCGCATAGATGACATAAGACCAGTAACTTGCCATCGCATACCATTGGAACAGGCTCATCAGCGCCAGTTTCCGCATCGGCACAGGCATGTCGCGAATAGCGTCGAATATCTCGCGGAATGTCGCGCCCGCGCTGCGCGGTGCCGCAGCGATGCTGGCGCGCTCCTGCGGCGTCAGGGGCAGTTCGGGCACCCGGAACACCGACCACAGGATGGTCGAGAGCGAAAGCACAGCGCCCATCGTGAACACGATATGCGTGGTGTAGGGAATATTGTGCGCGTCCACCGCATCGCGATCGACGCCCAGCACACCGACAAGCAGCGAAGGTGTCAGGAAAGCGAGCATTTGCGCCAGGCCGGTAAAGGCGCTTTGCGTCAGAAAGCCGGTCTGGTGCTGGTTCTTGTCGAGCCGGTCGCTCACATAGGCGCGATAGGGTTCCATCGTGATATTGTTGCCTGCATCGAGAATCCATAGCAGGCTGGCGGCCATCAGGATGCTGGACGACAGCGGCATGAACAGCAGCCCGGCACTGCACATGATAGCACCGATGATGAAATAGGGTGTCCGCCGCCCCCAGCGGCTGAGCGTCCGGTCGCTCAACGCGCCGACGATCGGCTGGACGATCAGGCCCGTCATGGGTCCGGCCAGTTGCAGCAGCGGCAGCGACGCCTCGTCCGCCCCCAGATAGCTATAGATCGGCGCCATATTGCCTTGCTGCAATCCGAAACTGAATTGCAGGCCCAGGAAGCCCAGGTTCATCTGGATGATGCGCCCCAGTGACAGGATCGGCTTGCTCGCGGCCTTCGACATCACATACTCCCCTTTTTGCGGCCAGTTGCCTGTACGCGTCGCGTCACGGCACCGATCCTGCCTTGTCCCGCAATCAATGATTCCGGGTGCATCGTCTCGCGCACTATGTCGCAATGTGCAAACGATTGCAAATATCCCTTGCGCTGCGACGTCGGCTTCTGATAGATCATCGGCAAGTCAGAAAAAACGACAGCGCGGGAGAGCGCGATGACCGCTGGATTTGCTGCCTCCCCTGCTCCGTCTGCCAGTCTGGCTTATGAATATCGGCGTGACGAAAGACAATGACGGGCCTGGGAAAAATCGACACACCGGGGCACTGCACGGCCACGGCCTGCGCCGGTTTTTCCGTGATGACCTGTACCTGCCTTTCCCGCGTCGAGTGGCCCGGCCGATCGCGCAAGCATCGCCGGGCCTAATCATTTGACGAGTTGGACGGGAAAGCATGACGGCAAGCAGATGGACCCGCGAGGCAGTCGCAGCACTCGCGCATGGGCACGACAGCCCCGAAATGCCCCTGATCGCGCCGGATAGCCTTTCGTCCATCCTGCCTGGATATGACTGCTGGGATCACTGGCCCGTGCAGGAGGAGGACGGGCGCACGGCGGAGATCGCGGGCGGCATTCTGATGCTTCTGCTCACCGCGCCGATCATGGGCGACCCGGAGGCACGCCATGGCCATGCCCGCATCCGGGTCATGCATGTCCGGGACGATCAGTGGACAGACCTTGGCAATCTGCTCCCGGAAGGCTTTTCGCCGGGTAGCCGCGAATGGGCGGGCTCCGCCTTCGTCTCGGCCGGTCATGATACGATCACGCTGTACTTCACCGCCGCAGGCGCACGCGACGAGGCCATCGAAAGCTTCACGCAACGCCTGTTCGAAACACGGGCGCCCCTCTCGACGGAGGAAGGCATGATCCACATCGGCACGTGGACGACACCGCGCGAATGCGTCGTCCCGGATGGGCATGTCTATGTGAATGATTTCAGCCATGGCGGCGTCGGCACGATCAAGGCGTTTCGCGATCCCTTCTGGTTCCGCGATCCGGCCGACGATGTCGAATATCTGCTATTCACCGCGTCTCTCGCGCAATCGACCTCCGCCTACAATGGGGCGATCGGCAAGGCGCTGCGGGGACCGGCCGGCAACTGGCGGCTGGATGGCCCGCTCATCGATGCCGATGGTGTCAATAACGAGCTGGAACGGCCGCATATCGTGCTGCACGGTGGCCTTTATTATTGCTTCTGGTCGACCCAGCGCAAGGTTTTCGATCCCGATGGCCCGGTCGGCCCGACAGGCCTCTACGGCATGGTCGCCGACAGGATGGCCGGTCCCTGGCGTCCGGTGAACGGAACCGGGCTGGTGCTCGCCAATCCCTTGGCGGCACCCTTTCAAACATTCAGTTGGCTGGTGCTCGACGATCTTTCGGTGCTATCGTTCGTCGACATGCCCGGTCTTCTCTGCCTGCCCGATGATCCCGCCATCGCCCGTGCCCATTTCGGCGGCACGCCTGCTCCGCGCTGTCGCCTGCGGCTGGAAGGCGACCGGAGCATGCTGGCGTGAGGCTCGACGATTCGCCTTTGCTCGCCGGGATAGAATTGGGCGGCACCAAGGCGATCGTGACGCTCGCCCGTGACCGGCACATTATCGACCAGGCGCGCTGGCCAACGACAACACCCGCGCAAACTCTGGCGGAAATGGGCGACCATCTGCTGGCATGGCACCGTCGCGATCCGGTCGCGGCGATCGGCATCGCCAGCTTCGGCCCGCTCCATCTCGACCCGCAGGATCCCGCCTTCGGCCACATTGGCCGCACGCCCAAACCGGGCTGGACGCATGCCGATGTCCGCGGCCATTTCGCGGCGTTGCTGCCCGGCCTGCCCGTCGGGATCGACACCGACGTCGCGGGCGCTGCCCTCGCCGAAGGACGCTGGGGCGCGGCGCAGGATTGCGCGGTCCATATCTACATTACCATCGGTACGGGTGTCGGGATCGGCGTCGTGGTTGACAGCAAGCCGGTGCATGGCCGCATTCATCCGGAGGCCGGGCATCTGCGCATCCGCCGCGTTGCGGGTGACGCCTTTGCAGGCGTCTGCCCATTCCATGGCGACTGTATCGAGGGGCTGGTGAGCGGTCCCGCGCTTGCCGCGCGCGCGGGTGGCGATCCGGCGGTGCTGCCCGCCGACCATCCGCTATGGGACAATGTCGCGGCGGACATTGGCGAAATGCTCGCCATCCTCATCCTCACGCTCTCGCCGCAGCGGATCGTGATTGGCGGCGGCGTCGGCCTGGGCCAACAGGGCCTGCTGGCCCGCGCACGCGCGCGCTGTGCGGACTCGCTGGCAGGCTATCTCGTCGATCATGCGGCGAGCGACATGGAAACACTTATCGTGCCTGCCGCGCTCGGCAATGACGCCGGGCCATTGGGTGCGATCCTCATCGCGCAGCAGGCCCTGGGCGACGCGCGTTGACGGCTCTGCCGGTCAGGCGGGTCAGACCGGCCAGACAAGCATAATCAGCGGCACGCCCACGATGATGACGAGCAGCGAGAGAGGCGCGCCCAGCCGGGCATAATCGCCGAAGCGATAGCCGCCCGGTCCCATCACCAGCGTATTGCACTGATGCCCGATCGGCGAGAGGAAATCGCATCCCGCGCCGACCGCAACAGCCATCAGAAACGCCTCCGGGCGCAGACCGATGTCGCTGGCAAAGGTCGCGGCGATCGGTGCCATGACCAGCACGGTCGCGGCATTGTTCAGAAACGGCGTCACCGCCATCGCCGCCACCAGAATGAGCGCGACCGCCCCCCAGGGCGGCAGGACGACGGCAGTGCTCGAAAGCCACCCTGCGATCAGGTCGGTACCACCGGTCGTCTGCAAGGCTTCGCTGACCGGGATCAATGCGCCGAGCATGATAAGGATGGGCCATTCGACATGGTCATAGGCGTCGCGCAACGGCAGCGCGCCGGTCAGCATCATCAGCGCGGCCGCGCCGAAAAAGGCCATGGCGACCGGCACCAGCCCCATCGCCGTCAGTGCCATTGCGCCGCCCAATATGGCGACCGGTGTAAGGCCGTGCCGCACGCTGCCCAGCCGCATTGTCCGTTCCGCCAGCGGCAGGCACCCCAGTTCGCGCAATTGCACCGGCAGGAGGTCGAGCGGACCTTGCAGCACGATGACATCGCCCGCCAGCAGCCGTGTTTCGCTCAGCCCCTCGATCCGCCGCTCGCCGGCCCGCGACAATGCGAGCAGGTTCACGCCATAGCGGCTGTGCAGACGCAGACGCTGCGCCGATCGCCCGACCAGCAGCGATTCGCCGGAAATGACGGCTTCGATCACGCCGATATCGCCGGACCGCGTCTGCGTGACGGCGGCACGATCCTGCCCGGCCAGGGTCAGTCCCTGCCGCGCGATCGCGGCTTCCAGCGCATCGGGATCGCCTTTCATCACCAGCAGGTCACCCGCCTCGATCTGGGCGGTATCGATGGCGATCTTCGCCTGTGTCGTGCCGCGCAGAATGGCGGATATCTCCACGCTGTCCTCCGTGCGTTCCCGAAAGGCGGCTGCGTCCAGCCCGACCAGCGGCGAATCCTCCCGAACCTCCGCCTCGGTCATGTAATCGGTGATGTCGAGCGCCTCGCCCATCGTCGGCGCCGCCCGCCGGTCGCGCGGCATCAGTCGATAGCCGAAGCGCAGAAAGACGATGCCGGTGATCGCCAGCCCCAGCCCGACCGGCGCATAATCGAACATGCCGAACGGTTCGCCGGTGATATCCTCGCGCACCCGCGACACGATGATGTTGGGCGACGTCCCGACCAGCGTTATCAGGCCGCCGAGCAGCGATCCGAACGCCATCGGCATGAGGAACACCGATGGCGAGGCATCCGACTTTTTCGCCATCTTGAGCGCGGCGGGGATCAGCATCGCCAGCGCGCCGATATTCTTCACCAGCGCCGAAAGAAATGTGACGGAGGTGACGAGGATCATCAGTTGCCAGCGGATGCGCTTCACGCGGCTCGAGAGTTTGCCGAGCAGCAGTTCGACGATGCCCGACCGTTCGACCGCGGCACTCACCACCAGCGCACTGGCAACGATGATGACGATATCGTCGCTGAACCCGGAAAAGGCGTCTTTGACGGGCACCGTTCCAGCCACGACCGATGCCAGCAACGCAAGGATCGCGACCAGATCATAGCGCAGCCTGCCCCAGAGAAAGAGGCCCATCATCGCGGCAAGAATGGCGAAGGCCAGGATTTGCGGCAGCGGCATATGGTCCCCCGGGAAACAACGTCACAGCCTAACGCACACACAGCCCCTAGGGCTGCAACGATTGCGACGGCAATGCATTTTCCCTAGAAATCGAGGGCTTGTCACCGCGGCGCCACGGGCGATCGACGATGCAATGGTGCCCGGGGACGGATTCGAACCGCCGACACTGCGATTTTCAATCGCATGCTCTACCAACTGAGCTACCCGGGCAGGGACGCGGGAGCGGCAGGCTCCGGCGATTGGGAGCGATGCCTATAAGCGTCGCCGCATGGGGCTGTCTAGCCCCTAATCATCGTCTTTTCGATCGGGCACATCGGCAGGCGGGCCGGGCACACGATAGTCTTCGCCCAGCCATTTCAGCAGATCGCGGTCACGGCAACCCCGACTGCAAAAGGGCTTGAACAGCGGGTCGGTCGGCGCGCGGCAGACGGGGCAAAGGGCGGTCCGGGGCATGTCAGGGCTCCAAATATCCGGCGGCAAGGGTCAGCGCCGGATCGGCCCGCACCTCTACGGCCCCGCCGCGTCGTGCCGCAAGCCGCTGCGTCCAGTCGGGCATGCGGTAGAGCAGGTCGGCGATGGCGGGCCCCGCGACGATCGTGACCGCGCCACCCGTACCGTGCCGCTCCGCCTGGCGCAGCAGCGCCATCGCCGCCGTCCGCACCGGATCGGCGCGCAGCACTTCCATCAGGGATGCCCGCTCGCGCCGTCGGATGATCTGGACAAAGCCAAAGCCGTTGACGGCCGTCCGCTCGAAGGGCAGCGGCAGATATTTGTCGATCTGCGCGGCGGCGATCATGCGCTCGTCCTTGTTGTTCATCGTCGGCAGGTCGATGCCGATCGAACCGCACAGACCCATGCGGCGGATCGCCAGCGCCGCCAGCTTCGCGCCTTTCGGGCCAAGCTGCGCCGGCGGCAGGCTGCCATCCACGTCGATCAGGACCATCGCAGGCGTTGGAAATATGCGCAGCGCCGCATCCTCGCGCCCCACCTCGCCACGCGCCGCTTCGTCCAGCAATTCGCTCCAGCCATGCGCTTCCAGCCGGTCTTCTTCATGCGCGGGACAAGGGATGACGGGCAGGCCGGTCGCGCGCAGCCGCTGCAACAGGCTGGGTCCGGGCGCGGCCTTGCTGCCCGGCGCGGCGATGCGGCCCTTGGCGAGCTTGAGCCGCCCTTCCTCGGGGATCGCGGCACGGAGGATATCGACCAGCAGCTGACTGCCTTCGGCAACCTTGGGCGGAATCGGCTCGATCAGAACCTCCTCGCCACTGTCCAGCCGCACGATACCGCGTTTCTTCGGGATCACGGTGCGGACCAGCTTGCCAGGCGCGCATGCCCCGGCGAGCACAGCACTGCCCTCACGCTCGATCTGCGCCTCGACGATAACGCCTTTCTCGATCAGCGCGGCGCGGCATTCGCCGATGCCCTCCTCGTACAGCCACTCAGCCATGGCACACCCTATGCACAGGGCCATTATGCACAGGGCCATTATGCACAGGGCCATTATGCACAGGGATAGCCCGCTGCGACCAGCAACGCCCGTGTTTCATACAGCGGCAGGCCGACCACGCCCGAATGGCTGCCGGACAACGCCCGTATCAGGCCCGCGGCACGCCCCTGGATCGCATAGCCGCCGGCCTTCCCGTGCCATTCGCCCGACGCCAGATAGGCGGCGATCTCATCCTCATGCAGCCGCTTGAACGTCACGATGCTGATCGACAGCCGATGGCGCGCCACACCATCCGCCCCGATCAGCGCGACGGCGCTCAGCACGCGATGCCGCCGCCCGGACAGCAGAGTCAGGCAGTGGCGGGCCTGCGCCGCGCTTTCGGCTTTGGGCAATATGCGCCGCCCCGCCGCCACGACGGTATCGCCCGAAAGGATCAGGCTGCCGGGATGGCGCGGGGCAACCGCCTGCGCCTTTTCCAGCGCCATGCGCGCCGCATAAGGTTCAGGAATCTCGGTACGACCGGGCGTCTCGTCGATATCCGCAGGGTCGATAGTGTCGGGCACGACCAGGATTTGCCGCAGCAGATCCAGCCGACGCGGAGATGCGGAGGCCAGCACCAGCCGTTGCGCACGATCGCCCGGCACAGCGTCCGCCGCAGCGGCTCCGGTCATTTGAAGCGGTAGGTAATCCGACCCTTGGTCAGATCATAAGGTGTCAGTTCGACCAGCACTTCGTCGCCGACCAGCACGCGGATGCGGTTCTTGCGCATCTTGCCCGCGGTATGGCCCAATATCTCGTGGTCATTTTCCAGCTTCACGCGGAACATCGCGTTGGGGAGCAACTCCACAACCGATCCGCGCATTTCAAGCAGTTCTTCTTTCGCCATAATATCCCGATAAACCCAAAAAGTCGCGCCGCCATAGCGCCAAAGAGTGCAAATGAAAAGCTGTGCGGTTGGCGGACGTCCGTGGCATTGGAAATGGATGACATCAAACAGAACCGTTCGTCCCGAGCGAAGTCGAGGGACAGGCCGCAAGTGCTGCACCAGCGTGTCTCGACTTCAGCCATAGGCTGAAGTTTATCCTGAGCGCCTGCTGCAAGCAGGCAGTCGAAGGGCTCGACACGAACGGGTTTGGTGGCACTTCCAACACGCGTCATCACGCTCTAAACCGCGAAGCGCGCGCCTGCCTCGGCGATGGCGTCGAACATCCTGTCGATCTGCTGCGCGTCGGTGCAATACGGCGGCATCAGATAGATGGTGTTGCCCAGCGGCCGCAGCAAGATGCCCCGGTCAAGGAAGAAGGCGCGCAGCACCGGCGCCACCGACGACAGATAGCCATCCTCCCCCGCCTTCAGGTCGACGGCGGCGATTGCGCCGGTCTGGCGATGGCCGGTGAAATGATCGGGCGAAAGCCGCGCCAGCCCCGCCGTCAGCCGCCCCGCCAGTGCCGCGATCCGGCCCGGCACATCCTCCTCGCGCCAGATCGCCAGATTGGCGGCGGCGGCAGCGCAGGCGATCGGATTGGCGGTAAAGCTGCTCGAATGGAAAAACATGCGCGCGCGGTCCTCCGACCGGTGCGCCGCGAAGATGCGCGGCGTCGCCAAGGTCGCGGCCAGCGGGATGGCGCCGCCCGTCAGCCCTTTCGCGACACACAATATGTCCGGCTGCACCCCTGCCTGCTCGCAGGCGAACAGCGTGCCGGTGCGACCCCATCCGGTCATCACCTCATCGGCGATGAACAGCACGTCATGCCGCGCGCAGATATCCGCCATGGCCCGCAGCAGGGGCGGCGGATACATCAGCATGCCGCCCGCGCCCAGCACCAGCGGTTCCACGATGAAGGCGGCGGGTTGAGCGGCGCAGGCGGCCTCCAGCGCGTCGAGCGTCGCCTGTTCCCGTCCTGCCGCCGGAAAGGGTATCGTCACCACATCGAACAGCAGCGGTGCATAGGCGCGGTTGAATGCGCCGCGCTCCCCCACGGACATCGCGCCGATGGTGTCGCCATGATAGCTGTGCTCCATTACCAGAATGGAAACCCGACGACCTTCCGCGACATTGTGCCAATATCCCAGCGCCATTTTCAGCGCCACTTCTACCGCCGTCGATCCGCTGTCGGAATAGAACACATGCGCAAGGCCGGGCGGGGCAATGTCGATCAGGCCGCGCGCGACGTCTTCCGCCGGGGCATGGGTGTATCCCGCGAAGATCACCTGATCGAGCTTTGCCGCCTGATCCGCGATGGCGGCCGCGATGCGCGGATGGCAATGGCCATGCGTCGTCACCCACCAGCTCGATATGCCGTCGATCAGGCTGCGCCCGTCCGCGCAATGGATCACCGCCCCTTCCGCGCGGTCAACCTGCGGAATGGCCTCGTTCAGGCCGTGCTGGGTGAAAGGATGCCAGACGGGGGAGGTCATAGTGCTGCCTCGATCGCGGCCAGATCGATATGGTCGCGCATGGCCTGCGCCAAAGTCGTCGGGTTAAGCGTCGGCAACAGCGGCAATCGCCCCAGCGACCGCAGCTTGCCCAGGATCGGAATGATCCGCTCGTTCTCTTCGTGCGGCTCACCGATGAAGGCGATGCCCAGCAGCGGCACGCCACGCGCCCGCAACGCCTCGATGCTCAGCAGGCTGTGGTTGATCGTGCCCAGTGCGGTCCGCGCGCACAGGATCACCGGGGCCTGCCACTGCGCGAACATGTCGGCGTAGAGCATCTCCTCCGACAGCGGCACCAGCACCCCGCCTGCCCCCTCCACCACCAGGGGGCCATCCACCTGGCGCAGCACAAGCCGCGCGGGGTCAATCGTCACGCCGTCGATCCGCGCGGCCAGATGCGGCGAGGCAGGCGTCGCCAGCCGATAGGCTTCGGGCAGCACGCGATCCGGCAGCAGGCCGCCCAGTGCCGCCACCGTTTCCCCATCGCCTTCAGGATCGGTGCCCGCCTGCACCGGCTTCCAGTAGTGCGCGCCCAACGCGGCGGTCAGCCCGGCGGCAAACACCGTCTTGCCGATGCCCGTATCGGTGCCGGTCACGATCACCGCGCGCGTCATCGCAATGCCGCCTTCAGCACCACCGCCAGCGCATCCACCACCGCCGCATCGACATTCAGCGTCAGCGAAATGCGCAGCCGCGACGTACCCGGCGCGACCGTGGGCGGGCGGATGCCGCGCACATCGAACCCCGCCGCCTGCACCGCCGCCGCCACATTCATCGTGCGCTTGTCCTCCCCGATGATGACCGGCAGGATCTGGCTGGGCGAACGTGGCAGGCCCAGCGGTTCGCAGATCACCCGGCCCGCATGATCGCGCAGCGCCATCAGCGCCGCCCGCCGGTCATCCGCCACCGCCACGCGATCCAGCGCCGCACCCACCGCCACCGCCATCAGCGGCGATGGCGCGGTGGAAAAGATGAAGGGCCGCGCCCGGTTCACCAGCCAGTCGATCACGCCGCGCGGCCCGCACACGATCGCCCCTTCCACCCCCAGCGCCTTGCCGCAGGTGTGGAGCGTGACGACATTGTCCTGCCCCTCCAGCCCCGCGCCGACGCCGCGCCCGCCGGAGCCGAAAACGCCGGTGGCATGCGCTTCGTCCAGCAGCAGCATCGCGTCATGCCGCGCCGCCACCTCGGCCAGCGCGGCGACCGGCGCGATGTCGCCGTCCATGCTGTAGACGGTCTCGACCGCGATCCACGGCCGCCCGGTGCCGCCCTGCGCGCGCCAGGCGACGATGGCGTCGGCAAAGGCCTGCGGATCATTATGCGCGGCAAAGACATGGGCGGCCTTGCTTTGCCGGATGCCGTCATGCGCGCTGGCATGCACCAGCGCATCGGCGACGATCAGGTCGCCCCGCTGCGGCAATGTCGCCAGCAGCGCCATGTTGGCGGCAAAGCCGTTGGCGAAGAACAGGGCCGCCTCGCTCCCAAAATGCGCCGCCGCCTGAACCTCCAGCGCCGCATGTTCCGGCGCATTGCCCCGCAGCAGCCGCGACCCGCCCGACCCGACCGGTACCCCGCGCGCGACGGCATCGGCTACCGCCTGGGATATGCCGGGATCGCGCGATAGGCCAAGATAGTCGTTGGAAGCGAAATCATGCCCGGCCCGCGGCATCAAAGTCCGCAACCGCCCGCGGGCCTTTAGAGCCGACAGAGGCGCAGCGAAGATGTCGGCGTTTTCCATCACGCGGCCGCTATAAATGGCGACGGCGGCCGTTCAAGCCTGCATGCAGAGATCGCTGGCGGCATTGACAAAGCTATGGCGGATTTCTGAGGATATTTCGTCGGTTTAGCATTGTCACGAATGACGGGAAGTCACAAAAAATCCATATTTCGAATGGTACGAGGCAACACCTGCGCCGCGACGACACAATGGGGGCCTATGCGTTTGCAACGATTGACGGCGATGGCCACGGTGATCGCCTTGCTGTCTGCCTGCGGCGGTGGTGGTGGTGGCAACAGTGCAGGCACCGGTGCGCCGACAGCTACCCCCGCCCCGACACCCGTCCCCACACCGACACCTGCGACCAGTTGCTCCCTGCGCGCCCGGCAGGATTGGGCCGCTGCGCAGTTGCGCGAATGGTATCTGTTTCCCGAAACCCTGCCGTCCAGCCTGGACCCGACGCCGTATACGTCAGTCGGCGACTATGTGGACGCGCTGACGGCGACCGCGCGTAGCCAGCGGCGCGACCGGTTCTTCACCTATGTCACCTCGATCGCCGAGGAGAACGCCTTTTTCGATTCCGGGTCCAGCGCCGGATTCGGCATACGCCTTGCGACGGACGCGACACAGCAACGCCTTTTCGTCACTGAATCGTTCGAAGGCGCACCGGCGTTAGCTTTCGGCATCGATCGCGGCACGGAGATAACGGCGATCGGCACCAACCCCGGCGATATGCGCACCATCAGCAGCATCGTTGCCGCCAACGGCCTAGACGGAATCACGACAGCCCTTGGCCCGGATAATCCAGATGTTACGCGGCGGCTGCGCTTCGTCAACCGGGCGGGCTCGCGCGAGCTGGACGTAACCAAGGCGGACTTCGCTCTCCTGCCCATATCGTCCCGTTACGGTGTTGAGATTCTTGAAAATGGCGCGCGCCGTGCCGGCTATATCAACTTGCGGACTTTCATCTCGACCGCAGACCCGACCCTGCGCAGCGCGTTCGCGAACTTTCGCGTGCAGGGCGTAACCGACCTGATTATCGACCTGCGCTACAATGGCGGCGGGCTGCTATCCACCGCTGCGCTGATGGCGAACCTGATGGGACGCAATCGCTTCAGCTCGGATATATTCGCTTTCGTTACATACCGCGCATCGAAGAGCGGGGAGAACAGCACCTATTCGTTCATTCCTCAGCCCGAATCGATCGCGCCGACACGCATTGCCTTCATCGGCGGCGGCGGCACCGCATCGGCAAGCGAATTGCTGATCAACGGCTTTGTCCCTTATCTTGATGACCGTGCCGCGCTGATCGGCAGCAACACCTTCGGCAAGCCTGTGGGCCAGATCGCGATCGATCGCCCGGAATGTGACGATCGCCTGCGCCCCGTCGCCTTCGTGACGCAGAACAGCGTGCGATCGCCCGATTATTATGACGGCCTTGCAACGATTGTGAAGGCAAGCTGCCGTGGCAATGACGATATAAGCCGCCCGATGGGCGATCCTGCCGAAGGTTTGACACGCCAGGCGCTGGATTTTCTGGCCGGGCGCAGTTGCACGCCGATCGGCGGGATCACCAGCCAGTCGCTGGGCGAAGGTGTACGCAATCTGGTAACACCCGGCCGCCCGAGCACGGCACAGCGCGAGGTGCCGGGGTTATTTTGACTCGCTGAATCAGGAAAGGCGGCATGCAGATGCGGCCGTAATCTGTGCCCTACTTATGCCATAAGCTGTGCATGAGGGCGCGGACGGCCTGCCAGTCCTTATCTTGCAGCCTGCCCAGCCGGTGCGCATTCCGACCTTCCAGCGTCGCAATCTTGGCGGTGCGTACTTTCGAAGGAATGGGCAATCCTATCGCTTCATGGTCGCTGATCGACACATCGCCCGGCCACTCCTGGCGTTTCGCATTGGTAATCATCAGTGCCGAGCACAAAGCGCCTTGGGCCCCAAGTCCGGCGGCGACGATCAATGCGGGGCGGGGATGCAGGCTGGCGTTCTCCGCATGCGGGAAAGGCACCCACACGACATCACCGGCCTTCAGATCATGTGCGGCCAAGGATGTCATAGGCGCTGTCGGCTTCGTCAGCCCATTCGGTGAAGGCCGAGAAATTACCGACGAAGGGGTCGGGCTGTTCTGCGCGGGTCAGGATCACCCTGCCATCTTCGATCTGATAAGCGACCGTATCGCCTTCCCGCAGACCCAGCGCGGTGCGCACCGCGCGTGGAATGGTGGTTTGCGCCTTGCTGGAAACACGCGAGTGGATCATGGGCGCAGGGTAAGGAAATCCCTTACCCTGCGCAAGTCATGCAATGCTACACCCCGCCATGCGCCAGTGCGGCCAGCAGCAGCAGCGCGACGATATTGGTGATCTTTATCATAGGGTTCACCGCTGGCCCCGCCGTATCCTTGTACGGATCGCCCACCGTGTCGCCCGTCACGGCGGCCTTATGCGCTTCGCTGCCTTTGCCGCCGTGATGGCCGTCCTCGATATATTTCTTCGCATTGTCCCATGCGCCGCCGCCGCTGGTCATGGAGATCGCGACGAACAGCCCGGAGACGATGACGCCGAGCAGCAGCGCACCCAGCGCGGCGAACCCCTGCGACACGCCCGCCACTGCTGCGATCACGAAATAGACCAGGATCGGGGCGAGGACGGGGAGCAGGCTGGGGACGATCATCTCCTTGATCGCCGCTTTCGTCACCAGATCGACGGTGCGGGCATAATCGGGCCGCGAGGTGCCGTCCATGATGCCCTTGTTCTCCGCAAACTGCGCGCGCACGTCCTTCACCACGTCGCCCGCCGCGCGGCCCACCGCCGTCATGCCCATCGCCCCGAAGAGATAGGGGAGCAGCGCGCCGAGTAGCAGGCCGACGATCACATAGGGATTGGAGAGGCTGAAATCGACGGCATCGGTCAGGCCGAGCGCCGAGTTGTAGAACTTCAGATCCTCCGTATAGGCGCCGAACAGCACCAGCGCGGCCAGCCCTGCCGAGCCGATCGCATAGCCCTTCGTCACCGCCTTCGTCGTGTTGCCCACGGCGTCCAGCGCGTCGGTGCGGGTGCGGACGTCCTGTTCCATCCCCGCCATTTCCGCGATGCCACCCGCATTGTCCGTCACCGGACCATAAGCGTCGAGCGCCACGACCATGCCCGCGAGCGCCAGCATCGACGTGGCGGCGAAGGCGATGCCGATGAGGCCCGCAAGCTGATGCGCGATGATGATGCCGACCACGATCACGATCGTCGGCATGGCGGTCGATTCCAGGCTGATCGCCAGCCCCTGAATGACGTTGGTGCCATGGCCGGTTTCGGACGCCTTGGCGATGGAGCGGACCGGGCGGTAATTGGTGCCCGTATAATATTCGGTGATGACGACCAGCAACCCGGTGACGCCCAGGCCGACCATCATCGACCAGAACAGGGCCATGCCGGTGTAGCCGCCCGCCCCGTCAAGGTCCGCGCCGAACACGGCGTTCATGTCGCCCAGCACCTGCGCGCAGACATAATAGATCGCGCCGATCGACAGGATGGCCGTTGCCCAGAACCCTTTGTACAGCGCGCCCATGATCGACTGGCTGGCGCCCAGCCGCACGAAATAGGTGCCGATGATCGACGTGATGATACAGATGCCGCCAACCGCGAGCGGCAGGGCCATCAGCTTCATGAGCTGGGCATTGTCGACGCCGGTGATGAGCAGCGCGATCAGCACCATCGTCGCGCCGACCGTGACCACATAGGTTTCGAACAGGTCGGCCGCCATGCCCGCGCAATCGCCCACATTGTCGCCCACATTGTCGGCGATCACGGCGGGGTTGCGCGGGTCGTCCTCCGGTATGCCCGCCTCGACCTTGCCCACCAGATCGGCGCCGACATCGGCGGCCTTGGTGAAGATGCCACCGCCCAGCCGCGCGAAGATGGAAATGAGGCTTGCCCCGAACGCCAAAGCGACGAGGCTGTCGATGACGAGCCGATCGTCCGGCGCGTAACCGGACGGGCCTGTCAGATACCAGAAGAACACCGATATCGCGAGCAGGGCGAGGCCAGCGACAAGCATGCCGGTGATCGCGCCCGCGCGGAAGGCAACCGTCAGGCCGCTTTGCAGCGAGGTCCGCGCTGCCTCCGCCGTGCGGACATTGGCGCGCACCGAAATGTTCATGCCGATATAGCCTGCGACACCCGACAGCACCGCCCCGATCACGAAGCCGACGGCCGACGTGATCCCCAGAAACCTAAGGACGAGCGCGGCCACGACCACGCCGACGATGGCGATGGTGGTATATTGCCGCGCCAGATAGGCCTGCGCCCCTTCCTGGATCGCGGCGGCGATTTCCTGCATCCGAACGTTGCCGGGCGATGCGCCGAGCACCTGCCGCGCTGTGATAATGCCATAGAGCACGGCCAGCAGGCCGCATCCTATCGCGATAGTGACGGTTGTCATTCTGGTTCCTCTCCCCTGTTATATCAGATCATGCGCGCTCCGCAGGGACATAAGCGACATGATGAGGGGAGCAGGCCGGGGATCAGGCATCCGGTCGCTGGCATCGGTGCTGGCAATCGGTGGCGCGTGGACATGACGTACGGCATGGGCGCTGATCCTGATCGGCAGGCAAAGTTCGTAGGCGGAGACTAATGCCGCGCCGCGTCAGGTCAAGCGTTCTGAATATGCGGTATGCTGATAGCCCAGCCGTTCCGGCAGCGGTATCGGCTTTCCGTCGAGGATGAGGCGTAACCCGACGCCTGCCTCGCACCGGCCAACGGCGATGGCAGGCACCGGCAATGCCACATCCGGCGCGGCGGCGAACAGCAGTTCATAATCGTCGCCGCTGGTGGCCGCCGCTATCCGCGCATCGGGGCCGTGCAGCGCAATGAACGCGTCGGACAGCGGTACATGATCGATCACGATGCCGACGCCGCTCGCCTCGCCCATCCGCCGCGCATCGATCAGCAGCCCGTCGGAAATGTCCATCATCGCCGTGACATAAGGCACGAGCGCCTGCCCCTGGGCAAGGCGCGGCTGCGGGCGGCGGTAGGCATCGATAAGACAATTGGTCGTCGGGTTATCGTTCGGCTTTTGTCCAGCCGTGAGGAGCGCCAACCCCGCGCCGCTGTCCCCCACCGGCCCGGTGACATAGAGGATATCGCCCGCCCGTGCCCCGCTGCGCGCCGGGACCGGACCGGACCCCGCCTCCCCGATCGCCGTCAGGGTGAAGCTGCGCGGCGCGCCTTTGGGCATCGCCACGGTGTCGCCGCCGATCAGCGGCATGCCATAGATGTCGAGCGCGGCACGCAGCCCGCGCAGAAAATCCGCATCCCAGTCATCATTGCCCGACAACGCATAGTTCATCAGGCAGGCGCGCGGCGTCGCGCCTTTCGCCGCCAGGTCGGACAGATTGACCGCCGCCAGCTTCCACCCGATGCTGTCCGCCGGATCGCTGGCCAAAAAATGCACGCCCTCGACCAGCGTATCGCTGGTCAACACCAGCCGTATGTCGCCGACCGGCAGCACAGCGGCATCGTCCATCAGGCCGCGCGCCGCCGGATCGGTCGCAAGGGTCCGCAATGCCGCTATGTATTCGTATTCATCCGCCATCGCTCGCTGATTAGGGCATAAGCATGCCGGGGGCGACCCTTTTGCATAAGATGTGAAGGATAGGACGGACTATGCGGTGGATCATCCTGATGCTGGCAACACTGGGCTTGCTGACCGGCAAGGCGCTGGCGCAACCCCCGGCGCAGGGCAGGCTTGTCACCCTGGCGGATTTTCCTTCCGCCCATGTCGCGCCGCGCACCGTCACCATCTGGCTGCCGCCCGGCTATGATGCGGGCAGGCGGCGCTATCCTGTCGTCTACATGCATGACGGGCAGAATCTGTTCGATGCGAAAGCCGCCAATTTCGGCGTCGAATGGGGCATGGACGAAGCCGTCAGCCGCCTGGCCGCGCGCAGCGCCGCGCGGCCCGCGATCATCGTCGGCATGGCCAGCACCCCGGCGCGCTATCAGGAATATATGCCGCGCAAGATCTACGATCGCCTGCCCCCCGCCTATGCGCAGGCGGTCCGCGACACGCAGAAGGGAGAACCCGTATCGGACGCCTATCTGCGGTTCATCGTTGCGGAGGTGAAACCCTATGTCGACCGCCACTTCCGCACATTGGCGGGACCGGCGGACACCGCGATCATGGGATCGTCGATGGGCGGCCTGATCTCGATCTATGCGCTGGGCGAATATCCGCAGGTCTTTGGTTCAGCCGCCGCGCTCTCGGTCCACTGGCCGCTCGTCGCCGCCGATGCCGCCGCCAAGGTCGGTGCCGACGCACCCGGACAGGTCGCCGCCGCCTTCGCCGCCTGGCTGAAAAACACTCAGATCGATCCCAAACGCAATCGCCTGTACATGGACCATGGCACGGCGACCCTGGACCAGCATTATCCCCCGTTCGCCGCCGCGATGGAGGCAATGCTGCCGACGCTGGGCTGGCAGGCCGGGCCGCGGTGGGAAAGCCGGGTGTTTACCGGAACGGCGCACAACGAGCAGGCGTGGAGCGAGCGAGTCGATATCCCGCTCGTTTTCCTGCTGGGGCCTGCGAAGCAACGTTAGGGGCGCGCGTCCTTCGCCACCGCGTCGAGCAGGCCGTTGACGAACCCCGCCTCACGCTTGTCATAAAAGGCGTGGGCGACATCGACATATTCGCTGATGACGGTGCCGGTGCCGACATCGGCCCGCGCGATCAGCTCATAAGTACCCGCGCGCAATATCTGTCGCATGGGCTTGTCGAGGCGATCGAGGCTCCAGCCGGAGGAGAGCTTCGCGGCGATAAGGCCGTCGATCTCCGCACGGCGCGCATCCACACCCTGCACGATATCGTCAAAGAAGCTGGCCTCGGCCTGCGCATATTCGACATCCTCGATCGTCGCACCGAGGCGATGTTCGTGAAACTCGTGCAGCAGCGAAGGCAGCGGCTTGGGTTCCATTTCGAGCTGATAGAGGGCCTGCACGGCGGCAAGCCGGGCGGCGGAGCGGGATTGGGCACGGTCGTTCATCATCAATTCCAATAGCCGTTCGGGCTGAGCCTGTCGAAGCCTTAGCCTGAAAGCAGTGACGGGCCTTCGCCTACGCTCAGGCTGGCACTTCGACAAGCTCCGTGCGAACGGATTCAGTTTAGGACACCAAACGCCGCGCCACCGAAGACGCATGCGCGGGCAGCCCCTCCGCTTCCGCCAGCGATACCGCCGCCGGGCCGATCGCGCCGATCGCCGCGCGGTCGAGGCTGAGGAAGCTGGTGCGCTTCATGAAATCCAGCACCGACAGGCCAGAGGAAAAGCGCGCGCGCCGCCCGGTGGGCAGCACATGATTGGGCCCGGCGACATAATCGCCCACAGCCTCCGGCGTCATGCGGCCCAAGAACACCGAACCGGCATGGCGCACCAGCGCGAACAGCGCATCGGGATCGTCCACCGCCAGTTCAAGATGCTCGGGGGCAAGCGCATTGGCCAGCGGCATCGCCTCGACCAGTGTCGGCACCAGAATGATTGCGCCGTTCGCATCCCAGCTTGCCCGCGCGACCGCCGCCGTCGAAAGCTGTGGTATCTGCCGCGCGACCGCCGCCGCGACGGCATCGGCAAAGGCGGCATCGTCGGTCAGCAGGATCGACTGGCTGGTCGGATCATGCTCGGACTGGCTCAGAAGGTCGGCGGCAATCCACTCGGGATCGTTCTGCCCGTCCGCCACCACCAGTATTTCGGACGGTCCGGCCACCATGTCGATGCCGACCACGCCGTAAAGCTGGCGCTTCGCTTCCGCCACCCAGGCGTTGCCGGGTCCGACGATCACATCGACCGGCGCAATCCTGCCGGTGCCATAGGCGAGCGCGGCAATCGCCTGCGCCCCACCGACGCGCCAGATTTCGCCGACACCGGCGATGTCCGCCGCCGCGAGCACCAGCGGGTTGATGACGCCATCGGGCGTCGGCGTCACCATCGCCAGCCGCTCCACACCCGCGACGCGCGCGGGGATCGCGTTCATCAGCAGCGAGCTGGGATAGGCCGCACGGCCGCCCGGCACATACAGGCCCGCCGCATCGACCGGCCGCCAGCGCGCGCCGAGCCGCACGCCAGCACTGTCCACAGCGTCGCTGTCCTGCGGCTTCTGCTTTTCGTGATAGGTCGCAATGCGGTTCGCCGCGAGTTCCAGCGCATCGCGCAGGCTGTTCGGAATCCCGGCCAGCGCCGCCTTGCGTTCTGCCGCCGGTATCGCCCAGCCGCTCGCGTCCAGATCGTGCCGGTCGAACCGCTGCGTATAGTCCGCCAGTGCACCGTCACCCTCTGCGCGGACGCGCTTGAGGATGGCGGACACGTCCCGCGACACATCCGCGTCCGCTTCGCGCCGGGCATTAACCAGCGCGTCGAAGGCGGCAGGGAAGCCGGGGTCGCGGCTGTCGAGCCTAAGCGGCATCGCGCACTCCCACGGCCCTGCGGAACGCCTCGACCAGCGGTGCCAGTTCAGCCGATCGCATCTTGAACGCGGCCCGGTTGACGATAAGGCGCGCGGAAATCTGCATGATAACGCTGGTTTCGACCAGGCCGTTGGCCCGAAGCGTCGCACCGGACGAGACCAGATCGACGATCCGCAGCGACAGACCAAGCGACGGCGCCAGTTCCATCGCACCGTTCAGTTTCACGCATTCGGCCTGAATGCCCTGCGCCTCATAATGTTTGCGCGTCAGATGCGGATATTTGGTCGCGACGCGCACGTGGCTGAGCATGGCGTTCGACGCCGCATCATTCCCGGTCGCCAGCCCGTCCGGCTCCGCCACGGACAGGCGACAATGGCCGATGTTGAGGTCCACCGGGGCATAAAGCTCCGAATAATCGAACTCCTCGACGACATCCGAGCCGACGATGCCGATCTGCGCTGCGCCATGTGCGACGAAGGTCGCCACATCGAACGCGCGTACCCGGATGATCGAGACGTCCGGCTGATTGGTCGCGAACCGTAGCGCGCGGCTCTTCCCGTCATGAAAGTCCGCCTCCGGTTCGATGCCGACGCGCGCCAGCAACGGCAGCGCCTCGTCGAGGATGCGGCCCTTGGGAATGGCGAGGATCAGTGGCTGGCTCATGATCGCCGGGCTTTACTGGCGGGCCACGCTTTGGGCAAGCGGCGAGCGACGCGGGATTTTCGATGACTGTGGTCGGGACCGGGCCGTTTTCTGTCTGGGCTGACGGCATGCTTGCGCCACGCATCCCCCCGGACTAGCCTGCCCCCAGCCCAGCTTTCCCTTGGAAAGCCCATCAGGAGAGTCCCGCGATGACGACGCCGCTTCAGCGCATTCCGCTCAAGACCATCCGCGACGACGATGCCAGCCTCGCCGACTATGCCGGGCATGTCGTACTGATCGTCAATGTCGCCTCCAAATGCGGGCTTACGCCGCAATATGAGGGGCTGGAGGCGCTGTACGAACGCTATCGCGAGGAGGGGCTGGTCGTGGCAGGCTTTCCCGCCAATGATTTCGGTGCGCAGGAGCCGGGCACCAACGAGGAAATCGCAACCTTCTGCACCACCAATTTTTCGGTCGCCTTCCCGATGTTTGCCAAGCTGACCGCGACCGGGCCGGACAAGCACCCGCTTTACGCCGCGCTCACTGCGGAGGCACCCAAAGCCTCGGGCGACCCGGATGCCTTTCGCGAAAAACTGCGCGGCTACGGCATGACGCCCAATCCCGAGCCCGAACTGCTCTGGAACTTCGAAAAGTTTCTTGTCGCGCGGGACGGCACCGTGGCGGGCCGCTTCGCACCGACGACCGCGCCGGACGATCCGGCACTGGTCGCCGCGATCGAAACGGAGCTGGCGAAGTAGCGGCATCAGTGCGGCACTTCGTTTTTCATCGTGAAATCAATATTTTTTGCAGCATGAGCGGGATAGGGGGCAGAATGCGCGCAATTGGGACGATGCTGGTCACGGCCGCCAGCCTGGCGACGAGTGCGGCCAGCGCGCAGACGGCCCCCGCACCCCTGGTGCTGACCGCCGATCAAGTCGCCTTCCGCGATCTGTTCAAGGAACTGGTCGAGACCGACACCACCGTTTCCAACGGAAACTGCACGCTCCTTGCCGAAAAGATGGCGGCCCGGCTGAAGGCCGCGGGCTATGCCGATGAACAGCTCACGCTGTTTGCACTGCCGGAGTTTCCGAAGGACGGGGGCCTGGTTGCCGTGCTGCCGGGATCGAGCAAGACGCTGAAGCCGATGCTGCTGCTCGGTCATCTCGACGTCGTGGAAGCCAAACGGGAAGACTGGACCCGCGATCCCTTCACCATGGTGGAGGAGAACGGCTATTATTACGCACGGGGCGCGTCGGACATGAAGGCGATGGTCGCCGCCTGGGTGGATATCATGGTGCGGCTGAAAAAGAACGGCACGGCGCCCAAACGGACCGTCAAGATGGCGCTGACCTGCGGCGAGGAAAGCGGCGCACGCTTCAACGGCGCGGAATGGCTGGCAAAGAACCGGCCAGAGCTGATCGCGGCCGCCTTCGTGCTGAACGAAGGTGGCGGTGGGCGCACCGACGGCAAGGGCAAGGTTGTCGTCCAGACGATGCAGATCGGCGAGAAATCCAACCGCAATTTCCGCATCGAAACCACCAACCCCGGCGGCCACAGCTCTATCCCGGTGCGCGAGAACGCGATCTATGATCTTGCCGATGCGATGACCCGGATACGCGACTATGGCTTTCCGATTCGCATGAACGACACCACGCGCGCCTTCTTCGCAAAGGCCGGTGCGTCGCGGGGCGATGCCATGGGCAAGGCCATGGTGGCGCTGTCGAACAATCCGCAGGATGCCGATGCCCTGAAGATCGTTACGAGCGATCGGGGCTATAACAGCATGTTGCGCACCACCTGCGTCGCGACGATGCTGGAGGGGGGCCACGCCCAGAATGCCTTGCCGCAGCGGGCCGCAACCAACGTCAACTGCCGGATCATTCCCGGCGAGGATGCCGACACGACGAAGGCCGCGCTGGAAAAGGCGATCGGCAATCCGGCCGTCAGCGTTACCCTAGTGGGTCGCCTGCGCCCGGTCGCCGTCCCGCCGCCGCTCGACCCTGCGATCATGGAGCCTGCGGAAAAGCTGGTGGCGCGCTATTTCCCCGGCGTGCCGCTGGTGCCCGCCATGTCCACCGGCGCGACCGATGCGACCTATATCGGCATCCCGACATATGGGGTACCGGGCGGCTGGGGCGACCCGGATGGCAATGGCGCGCATGGCCTGAACGAACGCCGCGAAATCCGCTCGCTCTTCGTCGGGCGGGATTTTCTGTACGATCTCGTCACCGCCTACGCCAGCAAGTGAGACTTTTGCCGATGTTCCTGCGCTCCACCGTCGCGCTTCTCGCGCTCGTTACCGCCCTGCCCGCCACCGCCGCCCTCTCCCCTGCGGAGAAGAAAATGGCGGCGCAGGTCGATGCCGATTACGAAAAATCGATCGCCTTGCTGGAGCGGCTCGTCAATCAGAACAGCGGATCGCTGAACATGGACGGCGTGGAAAAGGTCGGGCAGATGATGCGACCCGAGTTGGAAGCACTGGGCTTCACCGTCATATGGAAGCCGCTGCGCGAAACCAAGCGCGCGGGGCACATCATCGCGACGCGCAAGGGCAGGCCCGGCACCACGAAGATGCTGCTGATCGGTCATCTCGATACGGTGTTCGAACCGGACTCCCCCTTCCAGACGTTCGAGCGGATGGGCGACAAGGCCAAGGGTCCGGGCGTCGCAGACGACAAGGGCGGGATGGTCGTCATGCTGTCCGCCCTGCGCGCGATGCAGACGGCCGGCACGCTGAAGAACGCCAATATCGAAATCGTGCTGACCGGCGACGAGGAAGATACCGGCGAGCCGATCAGCGTGGCGCGCGCGGACCTGATCGCGGCGGGCAAGCGGGCGGACGTCGCGCTTGATTTCGAGGGGCTGTCCGTGGTCGACGGCGTCGACATGGGGTCGATCGCGCGCCGGTCGTCGAACAGCTGGACCCTGACAACGACCGGCAAGTCCGGGCACAGCTCCGGCATATTCTCGGCATCAGCGGGCGACGGCGCGATCTACGAACTGGCCCGGATCATCGCGGCCTTTCGCGCGGAACTGCCCGAACCCAATCTGACCTTCAACGTCGGGCTGATCGGCGGCGGGCAAAGTGCCGACGTGGATGCAGGCGGCGTGCGCATCGCCGTCACCGGCAAGACCAACATCATCCCGCCGGTCGCCATTGCCCGCGGCGATTTCCGCACGCTGAGCCAGGAGCAGACTGACCGGGTGATCGCGAAGATGACGGCGATCGTGGCACGGGAACATCGGCCGGGCACCGATGCGACTATCCTGTTCGATCAGGGCTATCCGCCGATGGCGCCGACCGAAGGAAACCGCGCGCTGCTCGCTAGGCTCAATGCCGTAAACGCCGACCTTGCCTTGCCGCCGATGCCTGCGCTCGACCCGCTGAAGCGCGGTGCGGGCGACATATCCTTTGTCGCAGCGGATACCGATGGGCTGGTTGGGCTGGGCGTCAGCAGCGAAGGCGACCATACCCCAGGCGAAACCGCCGATCTCGACAGTATCCGGCGGCAGGCAAAACGCGCGGCGATATTGATGACGCGGCTCAGCACCCTGCCAGGGCGCAAATAGCGGCATCGCGCTTGCGTTTATTGCAGGCGTGGAACGGACGGTGTGCCGCCCCGTTGTGGGCGCATGGCAAATCCCAAACTTTACCCGCTGCTGGCGCGCCCGAATATCGGCCTTGCTGGTCCCGTTGACTACACCATGTACGGCTTTTTCCGGCAGGCGCTCATCAATGCCCCCAAATCCGGCCCGCTGGTCATTTCATTGACCACCATGGGCGGCGATCCCGAAGTCGCCCGCGCGATGGGGGACGATGTGCGGATCATGCAGGAGCATGAAGGGCGCGAGCTGCTGTTTCTCGGCCAGGCCGCGGTCTATTCCGCAGGCGCGACCTTCATGAGCTATTTTGCGCGCGACAAGCGTTTCCTGACGCGCGGCACTCGCCTGATGATTCACGAGCGGCAGATCACCAAGACCATCGCCCTTTCCGGCCCGCTGCGGATGTGCGTCGCGACGCTCAAGGCGACGCTCAACGAAATCGAACACAGCATCAACATCGAGGAAGAGGGCTTCCGCGCGCTGATCGAAGGCAGTTCCATCAGTTTCGACGAGGTGCACGAGAAAGCACCTGAAAACTGGTACATCGATGCGGTCGATGCGCGGGACATGGGGCTGGTGCTAGACGTGATCTGAACCGGCGGGAGCGGACGAGGGGGCACCAACGGGCGACCGCTTGCTGCTCGCCACCCCTGGTCCCTGGCGCATATCCCCTTCGCGCAAATATGTCATGTTCCCGGCGAAAGCGGGGAACGGCCCCCTGCGTACCGGAAAGCTAAGGCCGCCCTACCCCTTCGCCAGCAGCGCCGCCAGTTCAAGCGCACGCGCGGCGGAGACGCGCCCCGTCAGCGCCAACGCCTGATCGCCTTCTTCCCAGTAGGCGATATTCTCATTCTCCCGTTTCGTCACGAGCGGTGTCCCCTCGGCCGGGGTTTCGGCACGGCTGGTCAGCAGGGTTACGGGTTCCCCCCGGGAAGTGCGCAGCGAAACCGCAACCGCGCTGGTGCCGCCGGTCGGATAGAGCTGCACATCACGGACCTCCCAGCCGAGCGGCAGAACAGGCAGGCGCAGGCCGGTCGAGCGGCTGATCTCCGCGCTGTCCAGCACCGTGTTTTCGCCCTGTGATCGCATCGTCTGGCGCAGCAAGGTGGTGCGGTGCGATGCCACCGCCGCGTCGATGAAGCGCGTATCGGCGGCCTGCGCGGCAACCGGAAACTCGCCCAGCGCACCGCGCGCGATCCACCCGACGGCGATCAGCGCCGCCAGCCCCGCCGCCCGCAACGCATGGCGGCCCGCCGCGCGGTTGTCGTTCGATGGCGCGGGCGGCACGCCGATGGCGCGCTTCACGCCCAACAGCGTGCCCTTGGTGCCGTCATGCATCAGGCGAAAGTCGATATCGGGCCAGCGTTTGCGCCAGCGGCGCGCGACGAGACGCTCACCGGGACGCGCCGCATCGTCGAGCAGAATGACGCCGCCGGGCGACAGACGCCGGAACAGGCTGTCCGCCGCCCCGCGCACGAGCGGATGTACGCTCCACGGGGGACCATCGATGATGATGAGGTCGATCCGTTCTGGCAAATCGCTGACATTATACCATCGCCCCGGCCACCCCTCGACCTGCGCGTCGAGCGGTGCATGGCGGATGTCGACATGCAGCCCGTTGTCCGCCACCCATTGGCGCGTGGCGTCCACGAAGCCACCATGCTGGTCGAAACTGATGAGATGGCCGCCGCCGTGCAGCGCCATCGCCTTGGCCGCGACCAGCGTGGACGCGCCCGCGCCCAGTTCCACGGCGACCGCAGGACGGCGCTGCGCGATCTGCATCACGATATGGCGCAGGAAACCGGTATCGGCCTTCCAGCTTCCCAGATGCGGCAGCGAATCGGGTGCGAGGCCCAGCGCATGCATCAGTGCCCGCTTGTCGGCCTTGCTGCCACCGTGCAGGCTGCGCAGCAGCCAAGGCCAGCCGATCGCCCCGAATATCAATCGCCACGCCCAGTCGCTGGCC
Organism: Sphingobium algorifonticola; assembly: GCF_004005485.1. Lineage (GTDB taxonomy): Bacteria > Pseudomonadota > Alphaproteobacteria > Sphingomonadales > Sphingomonadaceae > Sphingobium > Sphingobium algorifonticola. The sequence continues at coordinate 488,685 of NZ_RZUL01000002.1, read as the reverse complement.
TTGCGACGGAAAGGCTGGGTCGGGTCGCTTTCGGCGAGCGGAAGAAAGCCGGTAAGCTCGCGTGATGTCACGGTGTCATTGTCCTGCAACCTGGGGGCCAAATGCCCCTGTAACGCGCCGGACAGCGCACGAACAGCCCACATGGGATTTGCCTGACGCGTCAAGACGCCTAAAGCCGTCGCATGGTCGAAATCCTCTCAGCCAAGGTCGAGCGATGGCCGGTCGACGGCGCGTTCATCATCAGTCGAGGCGCCAAGACGCATGTCGATGTCGTGCTATGTACCGTAGGCGATGGCACCCATGTCGGGCGAGGCGAAGCGACTGCCATATATTATGAAGGCGAAACGGCGGAGGATTGCGCCGCGCTGATCGGCCGCTATCGCGGGCCGCTTGACCGTGCCAGCGTCAATGCCCGGATGGACCGCGGTGCTGCGCGCAATGCGCTCGATTGCGCACTGTGGGATTATGAGGCGAAACGCACCGGTGTTCCCGTCTGGCAGCGGGTCGGGCTGACCGCGCCGCCCGCGCCGGTGCCGACCGCCTTCACCATCAGCCTGAATGATCCCGCGCAGATGGAACGCGATGCCCGCGCCGCCGCCGCCCGCGGTTTCGGCCTGCTCAAATGCAAGCTCACGGGGCAGGCGGATGGCGACCGCATCGCCGCCGTCCGGCGCGGCGCGCCCGACGCACGCCTGATCGTCGATGCCAATGAAAGCTGGGCGACCCTGGATATCGCTGCGGAAGCAAAAGCCCTGCGCGCATTGGGCGTCGAACTGGTCGAACAGCCGATCCCGCACGGCCGTGAGGATATGCTGGCCGATATCGCCAGTGCCATGCCATTCTGCGCCGACGAAAGCGTCCACAGCCGCGCCGATCTGGACCGCCTGCCCGGCTTTGCCGCGATCAACATAAAGCTCGACAAGGCCGGCGGCCTCACGGAGGCGCTGGCGCTGGCCGAGGCGGCACGGGCACGGGGCCTGCGCATCATGATCGGCTGCATGCTGGGTACGTCGCTTGGCATCGCCCCGGCGTTCCTGCTGGCGCAGCAGGCGGACTGGGTCGATCTGGACGGTGCGCTGCTGCTCGCGCGGGATCGCGAAGGCGGGCTGGCGGTCGAACAGGGCATGCTCCAGCCTGGCAGCCTCTGGGGCTGACGGCCGCCCTTTATTTCGCCGCGATCGCCGACACTTCCTCGCCTGCATCGCTGCGCCAGGCGAACGCGTCGGCGCCTGCCTTTTTCAGGCTCGCCTCAAAGGCCTTTGCCTTGTCGAAGGAGGGGAACGGGCCGACGACCAGACGATTGGTCCGCCCCCAGGCGGCCGTGTAGGCGTCCTTCGCGGCGATGCTGTCATGCTTCTTGCGCAGGCCGCGCAGAGTGAAGCCCAGTGCCGAAATGCTTTGCCCGGTGCCGATCTGCACCCAGTTGCGCGAAGGGTTGCGCGCCAGTTTCGCCTTTTCCGCGGCTAGTGCCTTGGCCTTGGCATCGGCCTCCGCCTTGGCCTTCGCCGCGGCGTCGCGCTTGGCCTTGTCGGCTGCGGTGCGGGCGGCAGCACGCTTTTCCTCCTGGATCGCCAGTATCTCGGCAAGATCGACAGCCTCAGCCGATCCTGCCTTCTCCGCATCGGGCACGTCGAGTTCACGCATGATGTCGGCCAAGGTGCGCGTCGCGACGGGGTCAGGCTGCGCCGCGGTGGGCGGGGCGGGATCGGCAGGGCGGACTGTTGTCGCCTGCGCCAGCACGACTGACCCGCTTCGCGCGGGATCGACCGGGCCTTGCACCTGCGGGATTGTCGGTTGCGGGGTCGCCGACGGGGCTATCGGCGCCGGGGTCGGCGATGCCGTAGCAGCAACAACGCGGACCGGCGCGGGATTGACCGGAGCGGGATTGACTGGCGCAGGACTGACTGGCGCAGGATAGGTCGGCCCAGGATTGGTTGGCCCAGACTGCGACGAGGCGACCGACGCCGCTGGCACGGCTGCCGTTGCACGCTGCGACGGCAGCTCTGCCCGTCTGCCGCCTGTCGTACGGTCCGTGCGTGGCTGCGGCACGCTACGCTGGGGCGTGACCGCCGCAGGTGGCACCGTTGGCGCGCGCGCCGACGGCTGCGTTGCGGCATTGGCAGCCATGCGCACCCCTGCATTGGACGGGAAATTGCCGAAATGGACGGCGGCGGCGCGCTGTGCCGGAGTCAGCGCCGCCATCCGCATCATATAAGGTTCGATCGCGTCGGCCAGCGGCTTTGGCATCACTTTCTGCGTGATGTCGCGCGCATCGGCTTCCCGGCCATTCATCGCAAGCACGAACGCCCGGTTGCGCCAAGCCGCACGATCATTCTTGTACAGCAGCGGCGCGATCAGCCTCTCGGACGATTCGACCTGGCCGGATATGCCCAGCGATACGGCATAGCGGCGCAACAGCTCGGGATCGTCCGGCGTGGCTCGCAAGGCCGTCTGGTAATCCTGCTGCGCGCGGGTCTGATCCCCCGTCAGATCATAAGCGAGCGCACGATCGGCGATATAGCTGTCGGCGGGATAACGCAGCCGTGAAGCCTGATCGAACAGGCGGAGGGCTTCGGCCGGGTTCTGCAACTGCAACATGGCACGGCCCAGTCCGGCCTTGATCCGGCCGTTGCCGCTCTGGATTTCGTCGGCGCGCGCGAAAAAGCCGGTTGCCGCGCGCGGATCGTCGAGCGCCAGTGCCGCTTCGCCTGCGCCGATCAGCGCAGACACATCGCGTGGATTCTGTCCCAGCCGGGTCAGGCTGGCATTCAGGCTGCTTGCCGCATCGGGCGGCCGCACGTCGAGCTGGGAAAAGCCGGGCGAACTCGCAGGGCCGGATTCCGGCGCGGCCTGGTCACGCGATTGCGCATGCACGGGCACCGTCAGAGCGGATGCCATCAACAGAAAGGTGAGGGAACGCGCAGTCACGAAAAAGGCCTTACCCCGCCGATGGCTGAACGGATACTGTATCACCGCCGATGGTGCGATCATCCGCGCGCTATGCCGGACGGTCGGCAGGAAAGCGACCGTCCGGCGTGGCTATGCGCGTTACTGGTTATTCTGGCGATTGAGGAAGCGCGGAATATCGATACCGCCGGGCTTGCCATCCTCACCCGGTTCGGCAGGCTTGTCGATCCCGCGCGACAGGCCCGACATCCGTTCGAACAGGGTGCCACCACCCGTCGCGACGCGCGGTGCGGCGCGGGCCGGTTCGGCAGGCGCGGGCGTCGAAGCCTGCGTATCTTCCCCCAGCAGAAGCTCGCTATTGTCCTCTGGAAAGTCGGAAATGACGACCGGCGGCGACGGGGCTGCTAGTGGCGCGGCGAGCGGCGCAGGCTCGATGGTTTCGGCGGCCGTAGCCAGATCGAGCGGCTCCTCCTGCGCGGCAGGCGCGGGGGCGACGTCCGCCGGTTCGGGCGCGGCCAGCGGCAAATCCATCGGCGGCGCATTGTGCGTTACCGTGACCGACGGACGAGAGGCGAAGCTGAACGGCTGCGTCGGCGCGGCGGCCGGCTGGCTGGCATCGCTGTCGATGCCGGTTGCCACCACCGACACGCGAATGCGGCCGTTGAGGCTGTCGTTGAACGCCGAGCCCCAGATGATGTTCGCATCGGGATCGACCAGTTCGCGAATATGGTTTGCCGCCTCATCGACTTCCATCAGGCGCATGTCCTCGCCCCCGACGATGGAGACGATCACGCCCTTGGCGCCCTTCATCGACACGCCATCGAGCAGCGGGTTGGCAATCGCCTTTTCGGCGGCCTGGAGCGCGCGGCCATCGCCTTCGGCTTCGCCGGTGCCCATCATCGCCTTGCCCATTTCCCCCATGACAGAGCGCACGTCGGCAAAGTCGAGGTTGATGAGACCGGGCATGACCATCAGGTCGGTAATGCCGCGCACACCCTGTTGCAGCACTTCGTCAGCCATCTGGAACGCTTCCTTGAAGGTCGTGTTCGGGTTGGCGACGAGGAACAGATTCTGGTTGGGGATGACGATCAGCGTATCGACATGCTTCTGCAATTCGTCGATGCCGGATTCCGCGGAACGAGCGCGGCGCGCGCCTTCGAACGTGAACGGCTTGGTCACGACACCGACAGTCAATATGCCCTTGTCCCGCGCCGCTTTCGCAATCACTGGCGCAGCGCCGGTGCCGGTGCCGCCACCCATGCCGGCTGCGATGAAGCACATATGCGCGCCTTCCAGCGCAGCCTCGACCGCCGCGATGGTTTCTTCCGCCGCGGCGCGGCCGATTTCGGGGCGCGACCCGGCACCCAGCCCTTCGGTGATGCGCGGGCCAAGCTGAATGCGGCGTTCGGCAGGCGAGGCGTTCAGCGCCTGCGCGTCCGTATTGGCGACGATGAAGTCAACGCCCTCAACCGAGGCCGCGATCATGTTGGCGATGGCATTGCCCCCTGCCCCGCCGACCCCGATGACGGCAATCCGCGGCTTCAGCTCATCCACCTGCGGCGGGCCGATTTCAATGCTCATAGTCTTGACGCTCCCTCAGTTTCGTCGGGCAGAGGACGAAACGTAACATTTACTTCATGCACCAGTTGAAAAGGCAATTCATCACCTTTTTCAACCTTTGCTTCATCGGCACTATAATTGGCCATCAATAGTTGGCCTTCAACACACCCATCATCCGCTGCCACCAGCCCGAAGCGCCCATGCGGTGCACCGTCTGCGCGGCCGGCGTCATGCTGCGCAGGTCGGCGGGATTGGCCGCGCCGTAAAGCGCCAATCCGGCAAGCGTGGCAAAAGCGGGACCGCTGTGTGCCTCCGGCAGGGCGGCCAGGCCCCGCGGGCGACCGATGCGCACCGCCCGGCCCAGTGCGCTTTGCGCATAATCGGCAATGCCCTTCATCTCCGCGCCGCCGCCGGTCAGCACCACCTGACGCCCGACCGGCGTGTTGAACCCCATGCCCTTCAGCGCCGCGTTCACTTCCGCCATGATCTGGTTGAGCCGTTCGGTGATGACGCTGACGAGCGCGGCGCGGGTGATCTTGCCGCCTTCGCCCGCCGCAGCATCCCCCGCAATCGGCGCGACTTCGATCATCTCGCGGAAGTCGCGGCGCGACTGCATCGCCGATCCGTAAAAGCATTTCATGCGTTCCGCCTGGCTGCGGCGGATGCCGAAGGCGGAGGCGATATCGTCCGTGATGTCCGCCGCGCCGATCGGGATCGAATGCAGCCCGACCAGCATGCCGCCGACGTAGAGGGAGACGTTGGTGACGCCCGCGCCCAGCTCCACCAACGCGACGCCCAGATCGCGCTCTTCCTCGGACAGGCAGGCAAAGCCGGTGGCGATCGGCGATGCGACGATTGCGTTGACGTCAAGATAGGCGCCGCGCACGCACATCTCCATATTCGCAAGCGGGGCACCGTCGGCGAGCACAACGTGGATGTCGACGCCCAGCTTGTCGGCATGCATGCCCAGTGGACGCTTCACGCCCTGCGTACCGTTGAGCGTGAAGCAGGTCGGCTGCGCATGCAGGACGATGCGGCCGTCCGGGTCGATGCTCTGCCGCCCGGTCGTCAGCAGATCGTCGATGTCCGCCTGTTCCACGCGATAGCCGCCCAGATTGCGTTCCACGGTGACGACATCGCTCACCAGGCTGCCGCCGGAGAAGGAAACCCAGACATCCTCGATGTTCAGGCCCGCAACACGTTCGGCCTGTTCCACGGTCTCGCGCACCGCCATTTCGGTGCGTTCCATATCGGCAATATAGCCGCGCCGCACACCCCGGCTTTCGCGCTGACCGGTGCCCAATATGGTCAGTTCGCCCGCTTCGGTGCGTCCCGCGATCAGCGCCGACACTTTCCACGATCCGATATCGACGGCGGTAACGAGCTTTTCGACTTTCGGCGGCGGCATTCTGTCAGACCTCCCCATCCCGGCTGGCGATCGCGATCTTTCGATCGTCGGCCTTCTCGTCCTTCGTTGCCCGATCCTGCGGCAGGCGCAGCACGAACTTGTCGGGATCACGCATGTCGAAGCGCACGATACCGCGCCCGAGCAGCCGGTTCGATCCGTCCATGCGCGCGAAATTGACCAGCGCGGCCGCCGCTTCCGCCTCACCTTCGGGCAACAGCAGCGTTTCACCCGACTGGAAGCGCAAATCCCAGCGGCGATCGCCAATCCAGGTCGCGCCCGCCAGCAGCGGCTTGAGCGCCGGTGCCGCATCAAGCAATATGCCGAGCCGCGCGGTCTGGCGATTGGCGTTCGGACCGACGACCAGCGGCAGGTCCGGCATGTCGGACAGCGAAACCGATTGCAGCACCGTGCCCGTGACGTCGATCAGATCGAGCCGTCCGGCATGCTGCCATACCGCAACCGGCTGTCGCTCCACGATGTCGACGACCAGCGTATCGGGCAGGCGGCGGGACACGCGGGCGTCCTTCACCCAGCCGAGCGTCATCAGATCCTGCCGCAGTTTCGGCAGGTCGACTTTGACCATGGACCGGTCCACCTGCCCCAGCGCAATGGTGTAGACGGCCAGCTCATCCATCCGCTCGACGCCATGCACTTCCACCTTGGCGACTTCGAACCCGGCCTTTGCCATGGCGCTGGCAAACTCCATCCGTGCCATCGCGGGCAGGCCCAGGAAATTGGCCGCCAGCACCGCGGCGCCGCCGACCGTGGCGACGATCGACCCGCTGATCAGCCGCTGCAAGGTGGCGTGGCTGAACGGCAGCATTGCGACGATCCGGTCCAGGCGGCTGCGCTTCTTGAGCGCGCGGCTGCGGCTGGGCGCACGATTGCCCGTGCTGCTGCTGCCGCGCGGCGACAGGCGGCTGGTGTTCCCGCGCCGGATACGTGCGTCGCTCATAGTCCCTGCCCCCCGGCCAAAGCATCCTCGACAATCCGCTCGACCAGTTCGGCATAGTCGATACCCAGTTTCAGCGCCTGTTCGGGCACGAGGCTGAGTGGCGTCATGCCCGGCTGGGTGTTGACCTCCAGCAGAAACAGCCCGTCGATCCCCTGCGTGTCGTCCCAGCGAAAGTCCGATCGCGACGCGCCTTTACACCCCAACAGCTGATGCGCCCGCAGCGCGATCGCCTTGCACTGCTCGGTCACGTCATCGGGAATGTCGGCCGGACAGATATGGTCCGTCATCCCATCGGTATATTTGGCGTCGAAATCGTAGAAGCCGCTTTTGGGCCGCAGCTCCGTCACAAGCAGCGCCCGGTCGCCCAGCACGGCGGTCGTCAGCTCGCGCCCCCTTATATAGGGTTCGGCCAGCAGTTCGGCGAAATGCTGCCACGGCCCCTCGACATCCCGGCGGATGGGGTTGCCGAAATTGCTGTCTTCGGTGACGATCGCGACGCCGACCGAGGAGCCTTCGTTCACGGGCTTCACGACATAGGGACGCGAGATCGGATCGCGCTCGAACAGGCTTGTGCTCTCCACCATATGCCCGCCGGGCATGGGAATGCCATGCGGCACCAGCACCTGCTTGGTCAATTGCTTGTCGATCGCGATCACCGACGTGGCAAGGCCGCTGTGCGTGTAGGGCAGCCCCATCAGGTCCATCATGCCCTGCACCGTGCCGTCCTCGCCGGGGACGCCGTGCAGCGCGTTGAACACGACATCGGGCTTTGCCTCGTGCAGGCGGATCGCCACATCGCGGTCCATGTCGATGCGCGTGACGCGATGGCCGCGCGACTCCAGCGCCTTGGCGATCCCTTCGCCCGAGGACAGCGACACGGGCCGCTCCGCCGACCAGCCGCCCATAAGGACAGCGACATGCCAGGGGCCACGGCTCATAGCCCTCTGCCCTTCAGGGGAGAGGGTTGGGAGAGGGGGACATCGCCGTAATCAGACGCGCTGACAGCCCCCTCTCCCCGACCCTCTCCTCTGAAGGGGAGAGGGAGCGAAACCCCGATCCGCTGGATTTCCCATTCGAGGGTGACGCCGCTGTCCGCCTTCACCTTGTCGCGCACCTCCTCGCCCAGCGCCTCGATGTCGGCGCTGGTCGCCGCACCGAGATTGAGCAGGAAGTTGCAATGCTTCTCGCTGACCTGCGCATCGCCGCGGCGCAGACCGCGACACCCTGCCTGGTCGATCAGCGCCCAGGCCTTGTGCCCGTCGGGATTCTTGAACGTCGATCCGCCGGTGCGGCTGCGCAGCGGCTGGCTTTCCTCGCGCGCGGCGGCGATGCGGTCCATTTCCGCCTGGATCACTTGCGGATCGCCCGCATGGCCGCGAAAGATCGCCGACACCACGATCGCCCCCTCGGGCAGGGTCGAGTGACGATAGGTGTAACCAAGCTCCGCGTTGGAGAGAGTCACCCGCTCCCCCGACCGCAGGACGACATCGCATGCGACCAATATGTCGCACGTTTCGCGCCCGTAAGCGCCGCCGTTCATCCGCACGAAACCGCCGACGGTGCCGGGAATACTGCGCAAAAACTCGACGCCCGCGATCCCCGCGTCGCGCGCCGTGGACGCCACCAAAATGCCCGACGTGCCGCCGCCGCAGGTCAGTGTCAGGCCGTCGGGATTGGCATAGGAAAAAGCCTTGCCCAGCCGGATGACCACGCCCGGCACGCCGCCGTCGCGCACGATCATGTTGGACCCGAGGCCCAGCGCCATCACCGGGATCGCCGGATCGAGCGTACCGAGAAAATGCGCCAGATCGTCAACATCCTTTGGCTCGAACAGCCATTGCGCCGCACCGCCCGCCTTGAACCAGACAAGCGGCGCCAATGGCGCATCCGGCGTCAGCTTCCCCCGCACGTCGGGAAGGGCGTCGGCCAGCGCACTCATGTCCGGGCCGTCCGCGACGGGATCATGCCGCCGTTTCCGGCAGTTGCGCGGTGACGGCAGCGGCAAGGCCCGCCGCCCATTTCGTGATATCGCCCGCGCCAAGGCAGATCACCATGTCGTCGGGTTGCAGATCGGCGGCCAGCGCAGCGGCGAGCGCCTCCGGCCCGTCGATCACGCTGGCGGCGCGATGCCCGCGCCGCTTGAGACCGGCGACCATCGCGGCACTGTCGGTCCCTTCGATCGGCTGCTCGCCCGCCGGATAGACGGGCGCGGCATAAACGACATCGGCATCGTTGAACGCCTGCTGAAAGTCATCCATCAGGTCGCGCAGGCGCGTGAAGCGATGCGGCTGGACCACCGCAATCACCCGGCCCCGCGCCCCTTCGCGTGCCGCCGCGAGCACCGCCTTTATCTCGACGGGATGATGGCCGTAATCGTCGATCACGGTCGCGGAGCCGCCGGGCAAGGCGATATCGCCGACCTTCGTAAAGCGCCGCTTGACGCCGCCGAACTTGGCAAAGCCAGTCTGAATAGTCGCGTCGTCGATACCCATTTGCAGCGCGACGCCGATGGCCGCCATGGCGTTCAGCACATTGTGCCGACCGGGCATCGGCATTTCGATGCCTTCGATCTTGCGCGTCGAACCGTCCCGTTCCCGCACCTGCACGTCGAACCGGTTGCCGCCGGGGAAAGAAACGACATTGTCCCCGCGAATATCCGCCTGCGCGGAAAAACCATAGGTCACGACGCGCCGGTCCTGCACGCGGGGCAGAATTGCCTGCACTTCGGGATGATCGAGACAGACGATCGCCGCGCCGTAGAACGGCACATTCTCGATGAAGTCGACGAAGGCGTCCTTCACCGCATCGAAGCTGCCATAATGGTCGAGATGTTCCGGGTCGATATTCGTCACCACTGCGATGGTGCCGTCGAGACGCAGGAAGCTGCCATCGCTTTCGTCGGCCTCCACCACCATCCAGTCGGACGCGCCAAGCCGCGCGTTGGAACCATAGCTGTTGATGATGCCGCCGTTGATAACCGTGGGATCGACGCCACCGGCATCGAGCAGCGCGGCCACCATCGATGTCGTTGTCGTCTTGCCATGCGTGCCCGCAATCGCGACCGTGGATTTGAGGCGCATGAGTTCGGCCAGCATTTCCGCCCGGCGCACCACCGGAATGCGGCTTTCCAGCGCCAGTTCGACTTCGGGATTGCCGCGCTTGATCGCCGTGGAGGTAACGACCACCGCCGCATCGCCCAGATTTTCCGCCTTGTGCCCGATGGCGACGGATATGCCCTTCTTCCGCAGCCCCTCGATCACATAGCCTTCGGCGACGTCGCTGCCCTGCACCTTGTAGCCAAGGTTGTGCATCACTTCGGCGATGCCGGACATGCCGATGCCGCCGATGCCGATGAAGTGAATCGTGCCGATATCGGTCGCGACACCCTTCATGCGGGGACACCCTGAAGCGTCAGGGTTGAGGGCGCGGGCGGCGTCGTCCGCAGGGGGTCGTTCATGATCGGGGCCTGTCCAATGCTTTCGAGAAGGTCTGCCATGTCGCGCGCGGCATAGGGCCGGCCGCAGGCCCGCGCGCGTTTGGCGGCATTGGCGAGGGCGCCGGGTTCCATCGCCATTTTCTGCAGCTGCTTGGCCAGTTCGACCGGCGTGAAACGCGCCTGCGGGATCGACCGCGCGCCGCCCGCCTCCACCATCTCACGGACGTTGGCGGTCTGGTGATCGTCCATCGCCGAAGGCAGCGGAATGAGGATAGCCGGGCGACCTGCCGTCGTGAGTTCAGCGATCGTCGAAGCCCCCGCACGCGCGATGACGAGATGCGCCCAGTTCAGCTTTTCGGCCATGTCTTCGATATAGGTCGAAAGGTCCGCCGGGATTTCAAGGTCGGCATAGGTCGCCCGTACCTTTTCGATGTCGTCCGGGCGGCACTGCTGCGTCACTTGCAGGCGGCGACGCAGCGCCACGGGCAGCAGCGCGAGGCCATCCGGCACGACCGAGGACAGCACCGTCGCCCCCTGACTGCCGCCGGTGACGAGCAGGCGGAACACGCTTTCGTCGGTCAGCGGGGGAAACTCCTCGTCGCGCAACGCCATCACTTCGGCCCGCACGGGATTGCCGATCAGATGGACCTTGCCCGCATGCTTGTCCGCCAGCTTCCCGACGATGGGATAGGCCGTGGCGATCGCATCGACTTTGCCCGCCAACAGCCGGTTGACGCGGCCCAGCACGGCATTTTGTTCATGCAGCGCCGTCGGGATTTTCATGCTGATCGCGCCGAGCAGCGCGGGCAGGGCGGGATAGCCGCCGAAACCGACGACCGCCGTTGGCTGAAACGTCTCATACAGGCGCATCGCCATCGCGCGACCGGCGAGGATCGCCTTGCCCCCGCGCAGCCAGCCGACCGGCCCGCCCTGCAACCGCCCGGCGGGCAGCACATGCACCTGCATGTCAGCGAAGATGCCGGGGATTTTCGCGCCGCGCGCATCGGTGACCAGCGCGACATGATGGCCCCGCGCCGTCAGCTCCTTCGCGACGGCATAGGCAGGGATCATATGCCCCCCGGTCCCGCCGGCTGCGAGAACGAAGTGACGGGAAATGCTCATCGACCGCTCCATTTCACGACATAGGGGCTGCGGTCCATGAAGGGATTGCGGCGCGTAAACGCCAGCAACAGGCCGACCCCGATGCAAAGCGCGATCATAGAGGAGCCGCCATAGCTGATAAAGGGCAGCGTCATCCCCTTCGACGGAAATATATGGGCGTTGACCCCCATGTTGATGATCGCCTGCAACCCCAGCTCGGTCGTCAGGCCTGCGGCGGCAAGGATGATGAAATTGTCTTCCTCGTCGAGCAAGCGCAGCAGCACCCGCACGACGATGGCCAGATAGACGACCGCAATGCCGATACAGGCGAGCAGGCCGAACTCCTCGCCGATCACCGAGAAGATATAGTCGGTATGCGCTTCGGGCAGGTTGAACTTCGCCTGCCCCCCGCCCGGCCCCACGCCGGTAAAGCCGCCGTTGGTAATCGTCTTGTGCGCCAGATCGGCCTGATCGGGACCGGTATCTGCCGCGACGCCCAGCCCCAGAAAGTCGTTGATGCGGTTGCGGCCGTTCTCGTAAAACAGATAGACGGCCACAATACCCGCCAGCCCTGCGCCGCCCATGCCGATCATGAAGCGCATCGACTGGCCCGCGAGCAGCAGCAGCGCCGCCCAGCATCCGCAGAAAATGACCGTCTGGCCGAAATCGGGCTGCTGCATCAGCAGCGCGGCGATCAGCAGCGTCATGACGCCGGTCAGCGGCACCACGGGCAAGGCCGCGTCTCGCCCCTTGAGCGACAGCAGCCAGGCCAGCGTGACGATGAAGGTGGGCTTGAGAAACTCCGACGGCTGAAACCGCCCGATCGGCAAGTCGATCCAGCGCCGCGCGCCGTTGATGGTGCTGCCGAGCAGCGGCACGAACATCAGGCAGACGAAGAAGATCGCCGACATGGCCAGCGCCAGCCGCCGCGCCTGCGTGCGGGGCAGCATGGAGATCACGAGCATCACCGGCAGGCCGATGCCCACCCACATGAGCTGGCGATAGAAATAGATGAGCGGGTTGACGCTGACGGTGCTGGTCGACCGGTCGATCGCCGCGACCGGAGATGCGGCGGCGACCGCGACCAGCCCGATGGCGATGAGGACGGCGATCAGCGACAACAGCACCCGGTCGATTTCCCAGAACCATATGGCGAGCGCGGTGCGCTCACGCGGCACCGTCTTGGCGCGCAGCCCCTGCACGATGCGGCCGGGCTTGAACGATCCGCTAGCCATCATGCCCCTCCTGTAGCGCGGAGACTGCCGCGACGAACGCGTCACCCCGCGCTTCGAAATCGCGGAACTGGTCGAAACTGGCGCAGGCGGGCGACAGCAGCACGACATCGCCAGGCTGGGCGATCCGCGCGGCGCGGCGCACGGCGGTCAGCAGCATTTCGCTGTCGTCCACAACCATATGCGGCCGCAGCAGATCAGCAAACATATGGCCGGACTCGCCGATGGTATAGGCATGGGCGATGTTGGGGAAATAGGGTTCGCACTCGTCCAGATTGTCCGTCTTGGCGATGCCGCCCAAAATCCAGTGGATGCGCGGACGGCCATCGACCGGCGGATAGGCGGCGAGCGCGGGGGCAGTGGACGCGGCGTTGGTCGCCTTGCTGTCGTTGACGTAGAGGACACCGTTCACTTGCGCGACCCGCTGCATCCGGTGCGGAAGGCTGGAGAAAGTTTTCAGGGCGTCACTGATTACGGTTTCAGCTATCCCCAGCGCCGAACAAGCCAATATCGCTGATATGGCATTCTGCGCACTATGTGGGCCTTGCAAAGCTGGCCAATCTTTTTGGGTGCTCAGGTGATCACGCGACGCAGTTTGCCCGTTTTCGTCGAACGCCCCCCAGAGTTCGTAAGGATCGTCGGCATTATCGTCGTAATTTGTCCAAATCCGGAACTCATGGATTTCCGAAAGCTGGCGGTATAACTTTTTCCCAAAATCGGTATGCCAATTCAGAACCCCAATATGTGGGGGCTTCATCATCTCAAAAAGCCGCAACTTCGACGCGACATATCCCTCGAACCCCTCATAGCGATCCAGATGATCCGGCGTGATGTTGAGCAGCACCGCAACATCGCAATCGAGGCTGTAGGTCAGGTCGATCTGGTAACTCGACAGTTCCAGCACATAGATGCCGCCTTCGGGCAGCGGTTCTTCGCCCAGCACCGGCAGGCCGATATTGCCGCCCATCGCCGTCGGGATGCCCGCGCTTGCGATGATATGGTGGATCAGCGCCGTGGTGGTGGACTTGCCGTTCGTCCCGGTGATGCCGACCACGCGATGGGGCGGCAGGGTCGGCCGGGCCAGCGCGAACAGTTCGATATCGCCGATCACCGGCACACCCGCATCACGCGCCTTCTGCGCGATCGGATGACGATTGAGCGGGACGCCCGGCGACACCACGATTCCGTCGAACCCGGCAAGGTCGATCGTCAGCGGATCGGCGATCTCCGCCTTGTCCACGACAAGCGCCTGCGCTTCCTCGCGCGTGTCCCATGCCACCACACGCGCGCCGCTGGCGACCAGCGTGTCCACGGTCGCGAGGCCACTGCGCGCCAGGCCCAGCACCGCATAGGTCTTCCCCGCAAAGACGCGCGAGACGATCACCGCAGCTTCAACGTCGCGAGGCCCGCGAGTGCGAGGACGAAGGCGATGATCCAGAAGCGGATGACGACGGTCGATTCCGCCCAGCCGAGCTGTTCGAAATGATGATGGATCGGCGCCATGCGGAATACCCGGCGGCCGGTGCGCTTGTAAAAGAACACCTGGATGATAACGCTCATCGCCTCGACCACGAACAGACCGCCGATGATGCCCAGCACGATCTCGTGATGCGCGCTGACCGCGATCACGCCGATCGTGCCGCCCAGCGCAAGACTGCCGGTGTCGCCCATGAACACGGCGGCGGGCGGCGCGTTGAACCACAGGAAAGCGAGGCCCGCACCCACGATCGCCCCGCACAATATGGTGAGATCGCCTGCGCCCGGCACATGCGGAATGCCGAGATAGGCCGCAAAATCGGCGCGGCCAACGAGATAGACGATCAGCATGAAGGCCAGGCTGGCGATGATGACCGGCATGGTGGCGAGGCCATCCAGCCCGTCCGTCAGATTGACGGCATTGCCGAACGCCACGATCACGAAGGCCGCGAAGAGGAAATAGAACGGCCCCAGGTCGATCGCCGGGCCATTCCAGAACGGCACGTAGAGCGCCGTGCCGTTATGCCCCACGATCAGCCAGGCGGCAAAGCCGGCAATGGCAAACTCGCACAGCAGCCGCAGGCGGCCCGACAGGCCCTTGTGGCTCGCCTTGGTCACCTTGTCATAATCGTCCATGAACCCGATAGCCCCGAAACCCAGCGTGACCGAGATGCAGGCCCAGACATAGACGGATGACAGGTTCATCCACAGCAGAACCGACACGATCATCGATGTCAGGATCATCAGGCCGCCCATGGTCGGTGTGCCGCGCTTGGCCAGATGCGTCTGCGGCCCGTCCTCGCGGATCGGCTGCCCCTTGCCCTGACGGACGCGCAACCAGCCGATGAAACGCGGGCCGATGATGAGGCCGATCGCCAGCGCCGTCACGATCGCCGCGCCGGTGCGGAAGCTGAAATAGCGGACGAGGTTCAGGATGCCCTGAAAATCCAGCATTTCGGCAAGCCAGTATAACATTACGCCTGCTCTCCATCGGCTTTGGCGGCATAAGCGGCCGTGACCGCAGCGACGACGCGAGACAGGCCGATGCTGTTGGACCCCTTCACCAATATCGCATCGCCCGGTTGCACCGCATCGCGCAGTAGCGCCCGCGCGCCATCCGCATCGGCCACATGCGCGACAGACACGCTTCCGGCAAGCCGCTCTGCCAGCGGCGCCATGTCCGGCCCGACCAGAATGGCATAATCGACACGCGCCGCTTCGATCGGATCGCCAAGCCCGGCGTGCAGATCGGCGCTGCGTGTGCCCAGTTCCTTCATCGCGCCCAGCACCGCCACCCGGCGCACCGCCTTTTCGCGGGACAGCGATCGCAGCGTCGCCGCCATCGACAGCGGATTGGCGTTATAGCTTTCGTCGATCAGCAGCGCCTGCCGCCCGTCGACATGCAGGATGGTCCGCGCGCCACGCCCCGGCAGGCCCGGCAGTTCGGCCAGCGCCAGTCCCGCCGCCGCGAGATCGCCGCCGACCGCCTCGACAGCGGCCAGCACGGCCAGTGCATTGCCGACCCAGTGATCGCCCGGCGCGCCGATGGTAAAGCAGATATCGGCCCCCGGCAGCGTCGCGGTGACCAGCGTGCCGCCGCTTTCGGACGGCACGGCTTCGATCGCGCGAACATCGGCGCCCTTGCCCGTGCCGAAGGTCCAGATGCGCGCGGCATGGCGCTCCGCCTTGTTGTAAAGGCGCGTCGCGTGCGGGCTGTCATAGGGAATGATCGCGGTGCCGCCCGGCTCCAGACCCTCGAAGATTTCGGCCTTTGCGTCGGCAATGCCCTCTTCAGAGTCGAAAAACTCGATATGGGCAGGTGCGATGGCCGTGATGATGGCGACGTTCGGTCGGACCAGCCGGGTCAGATCGGCCAGTTCGCCGGCATGGTTCATCCCCATTTCGAACACGCCGAAGGCGCTGTCGCGCGGCATACGCGCCAGGCTGAGCGGCACGCCGACATGATTGTTGTAACTTTTGACCGAACGATGGGCGCCGCCGGGTCCGGCCCGGTCGAGGGCATGGAACAGCGCCTCCTTCGTACCTGTCTTACCGACCGATCCGGTCACGCCGACGATCTGCGCCGAGCCGCGCGCGCGGGCCGCCTTGCCCAATGCCCGCAGGGCGGCAAAGCTGTCCTCGACAAGAACATGCGGTCCGGCAACGGGCGTGCTGACGATCGCACCTGCGGCACCGGCGGCAAAAGCGGTATCGACATAGGCATGGCCATCGGCCGCTTCGCCCTTCATTGCGACGAACAGATCGCCGGGGCCGACTTCGCGGCTGTCGAAGGCGACACCCGAAACAGCAAAAGCGGCAGACGCTTTTCCGCCCACCGCCGCCGCGATTTCATCGGAGGTCCAGAGGGGCGTCACGGCGTTCCTGCACCCGAACGGATAAGGGCATGGGCAACCATCACTCCGCACACTCCCGCGCGACCGTCACATCGTCGAAGGGCAGCACACGATCACCGATTATCTGGCCCTGTTCATGCCCCTTGCCCGCCAGCAGCACGATATCGTCCGTCCCGGCCTGCGCGACCGCCGCGGCGATCGCCGCGCGCCGCCCGCCGATTTCGATGGCACCGGGCGCACCGGCCATGATCGCGGCCCGGATGGCGGAAGGTTCCTCAGAGCGCGGATTGTCGTCGGTCACGATGACGGCATCGGCCAGATCGGTCGCGACTTTCCCCATTTGCGGGCGCTTTCCCGCGTCGCGATCGCCGCCCGCACCGAACAGCACGATCAGCTTGCCCCGCGTGTGCGGCCGCAACGCTTCGATAGCGGCGCGCAAACCATCGGGCGTATGCGCATAATCGACATAGACCGGCGCGCCCGCCTTCGTCAGCACGGCGCGCTCCAGCCGCCCGCGCACCGGCTGTACGCGGCTCAGAAACGCCAGCACCTTTGCCGTGTCGCCGCCCGTCGCGATGACAAGACCCGCCGACACCAGCGCATTGGCCGCCTGATAGGCACCGATCAGCGGCAGGTCGATCCTGTGTCGCTGGCCATCGGCCTCGACGATCATCGTCTGCCCAAGATGCGTCGGCGTCCGCTCGACCAGCTTGAGCGCCGTGCCCAGCGTCCCGACCGTCAGGATGCGCAAGCCCCGCTGCGACGCCCGCGCCGCGACATCGGCCGATCGGGCATCATCGGCCCAGATCACCGCTGCCCCGCCGTCGGCCACGACTTCATCGAACAGCCGCATCTTGGCATCGAAATAGCGGTCCATGTCGCCATGATAGTCGAGATGATCGCGGCTGAGGTTGGTGAACGCCCCTGCCTGCACCGGCAGGCCCTCGGTGCGGAACTGATCGAGACCGTGGCTCGACGCCTCGAACGCGGCATGGGTAATGCCTTCGCGGCGCAGGCCCGACATGTTGGACAGGAACGTTACGATATCCGGCGTGGTCAGACCCGTCGACACCTGATCGACTGCGGTCGTGACGCCCAGCGTTCCGATCGAGGCGGACTTCTGGCCCATCAGCCGCCAGAGCTGGCGCGTCAACTCCACCGTCGATGTCTTGCCGTTGGTGCCGGTGACCGCAACCGTCGTGTCCGGGAAGGGCGCGAAGAACCGCGCGGCAAGCTGCGCGAACAGACGGCGCGGTTCGCCGTCCGCCAGATGCACGGCCCCTGCGACCTGCGCCTGCGGCCGCGCGACGATGGCGACGGCTCCGGCAGCGATTGCATCGGCGATGAAATCCTCGCCATTGAAGCGCGCGCCAGGGAAAGCGCCGAACACCGTTCCCGGCGCAACCTTGCGATGGTCGATGGCAAAGCCGGTGACGCCGGTTTCACCCTGCGTCGCGTCCAGCCCGTCAATCAGCGCATCGAGCCGCATCATTCTTCACCCTTGGCCTTCCACAGCAGCGGCATCAATTCCGAAATGTCCACGTCGCGGCGCTCGTCGGGATAGACGCCCAGCATCGGCCCGACCCGCTCGACCACGCGCTTCACCACAGGCGAAGCTGTCCATGCGGCGGTGCGCAGGCCGAACGTCTCGGCATTGCCTTTCGGCTCGTCCATCATCGTCAGCACCACATATTTGGGGTTGTCCATCGGAAAGGCCGCCGCAAATGTGGTGACGAGCGAATGATGGGCATAGCCTCCCTCGAACGGCTTTTCGGCAGAGCCGGTCTTGCCGCCGACCCGGAAACCCTTCGCGTCGGCACTGCGGCCCGTACCGGCGGCGACGATCATGCGCAAGAGTTGCCGCATCCGTGCGCTGGTGGCGGCAGTGAACACCCGGCGCCCCTTGGGCACTTCGGCTTCGGAAAGCCGCCGCAATGTCGCCGGCCGCCAGATGCCGCCGTTGACCAGCGCGGCATAGGCGCTCGCGAGATGCATCGGCGTCACCGCGATGCCGTGGCCGTAGGATACCGTCATCGTCGTGATCCGGCCCCAGGTCGAGGGCCACAGCGTCCCCGCGCGCTCGCGCAGCTCGATGCTGGACCGGCGGTCGAACTCCAGCGATCGGAACAGGGCCTGAAGCGGCGCGGCACCCATTTCGTCGGCGATCCGGGCGGTCGCGATGTTGGAGCTGTGGACCAGCGTTTCGGGCACGTTGAGCCAACGGCCCAGCGGGTGATCGTCCTTGATCCTGAACCCGCCGATCGGCAGCGGCGCGGTCGCGTCATAGCGTTTCGCCATCGACGTCACGGTTCCATGGTCCATCGCCGCCGCGATCGCCAGCGGCTTGAACGTCGAACCGAGCTCATAGCGTGATTGCACCATGTCGTTGCAGCGCGCCGAATCGTTGCAGTTGCGGGCGGTATCCTTGACCAGCTTGTTGGGGTCGAACACCGGCAGCGATGCCATGGCGATGACTTCGCCGGTGTTCGCGTCCAGAATGATGCCGCCTGCACCGCGCGCCTGCTGCGCCACCATCTGCTGATAGAGTTCGCTTTCTAGCGCCGCCTGCACGCGCGTATCGATCGACAGGGCGAACGGCTTGCCGCGCAGGCCCGCATCGATCAGCCGATCGTTGAACGCCATTTCCACGCCCATGCCGCCGCCTGCGTCACCCGGCACGAAGCCCAGCACATGCGCGGCCAGCGTGCGCTGCGGATAGACGCGCTCTTTCTCGCGCGGAAACTCTATCCCCACTTCGCCCAGCCGGTTGACGGCGGCGACCTGCTCCGGCAGCGCCCGCTTGCGCAGATAGGCCCAGCCCTTGCCGGTCAGCTTCCGATAGAAATCGGCGGCGCTTTCGTCGGGGAAAATCTCGTTGAGCTTGCGCGCGAGTTCGGCCGGATCGCCGATCAGCCGGTCGGGCCGCACCGAAATGGAATAGCCGTCCATGGTGCGCGCCAGCGGCACGCCATTGCGATCCACGATGTCGGCGCGCGGCAACAGACCCGCCGTGGCGGCAGTCCGCGGCCCATAGCCGGAAAACGCGCCCATCCACACCAGCCGCACCGCGATCAGCCCCGTTATCGCCACGAACAGCAGCAGCAGCAGCATCAGGCGCTGATGCGCGAGTGCAGTCAGGGAAACGCGATCGGTGCCGGTACGCGGCCTGTCGGGGCGGACGACCAATGTGGCCATTAACGCGCCACCTTGCGTTTTTCGCTGTCCGCCCGTGCCGAAAGATCACCCAATGTCCGCTCGTCCAGCAGTTTGGAATCGAGCATCGCCATCCGCTCTGCGGTGCGGGCGACTGGTCCGGGCCGCGCAGCCTCCGCCTTTGCCCGCTCGGCAGTCGGCGTTGCGGCGCGTGGCAGATTCGGCACCTTGTCGGCGGCCTGCGCGGTGCGGATGATGGCAATGTCGCTACGGATCTGGGTCGCCGCCGGGCTGGTCTGCGCTGCCTGCACCGGGGCCGGAAGGTCGGCGGGGGACTGCACCATGGCCGTCATCACCGGCGGCGCGACATAGGCAGGGCCGTTGGGCTGCACGCCATCGAGGCGCGCCAGTGCCCGCTCCCCGTCCAGATACTGCCCGGCCGCAGGCGTCGAATAGCGGAAATCCTCGGCATTCCAGCGTTCGAGCTGACGCAGGCTCGCGCGGGCGCTGAACTCGGTCTCCAGATAGCGGATTTCGCCGCGCGTCTGGGCGATCTGGCTGCGCACCCGGTTCAGCTCGTTGCGCTCGGTCGCGGCGCGCAGGGACACCATATAGGCGGCGAGCGCGCCGAGCGTGACAAGCAGCACCCAGAACAGGCTTTGCAGGCGTTTGACGGCGATCATACGCGCACTCCCGATACCAAAGCGCACGCAACCGGCGCGTCGGTCCGTACTGCGCTGCGCAAGGTGGCGGACCGGGCACGCGGATTGCGGGCCAGCTCGGCCGGACCGGCGCGCACGGCGCGGGCGGGCTTGGCAAAGGTCGGCGCGGCCGTTGCCATTTGCATCGGCAGATGGCGCGATCCCGCCGCCTCGCCGCCGCTCTTGCGCCGCAGGAATTGCTTGACGATACGGTCTTCAAGACTGTGAAAAGTCACGATGGCGAGGCGTCCACCCGGCTCCAGCACCGCTTCGGCGGCTTCCAGGCCCCGTTCCAGCTCCTCAAGCTCCTGGTTGAGGTGAATGCGGATTGCCTGGAACACGCGGGTCGCGGGATCCTTCTTGTCATGCGGCTTGTGGCCCAGCGCGCGGCGCACGACCGCGGCCAGCTCGCCGGTGCGCGTCAGTGGCCGCGCGGCAACGATGAAGCGCGCGATACGGCGCGATTTGGGTTCCTCGCCATAGCGATAGATCACATCGGCTATCGTATCTTCGGGTGCATCGTTCAGGAAATCGGCTGCGCTGGTGCCCGCCTTGCTCATCCGCATGTCGAGTGGCCCGTCCGCCTGAAAGGAAAAGCCGCGATCGGCGCGGTCGAGCTGCATGGAGGACACCCCGATGTCGAGCGTGACGCCGGACACGCGGGCAACGGCGGCATCCGCCAGCAACGCCTCCATCCGGGAGAAGGTGCCTTCGATCAGCGTGATCCCTGCCGCGTCCGCAAGATCGGCGCCTTCGCGAATGGCGTCGGGATCACGGTCGAACGCGATGACGCGCGCACCCTGCGCCGCCATGGCCCGGCTGTATCCGCCCGCGCCGAAGGTGCCATCGACATGCGTTTCGCCGGGGCTTATGGCGAGCGCATCCAGCACTTCGGCCAGCAGCACGGGAACGTGCGGCGCGTCGCCCGACTGCGGGCCGGACGGGTCAGGCGCTATCATGGCCGCGCCTCGGCCCGTTCCGCCAGAAAGCGGCGGCATTTCGCCTTCAGCAGGGCATGGCCATCGGGGCTGGCCTCATAGGCTGCCGGGTCCCACAACTGGATGTACCGGCTGACGCCGACGAAAAAGATCGCGTCGCTGATGCCGCTCACCTCTTTCAGGTCTTCGGGCAGGAAAAAGCGGCCGCCATCGTCGAAATTGATTTCGTCCATCAGCGGGAACAGCTTTTCGCGCGCGCCATCCTCGTCGTAATCCTCGCCGCGCGTCATGGCCGCGAGTGCGCGCGCAGCGATGGCGTCTTCCTGCTGCTGGCGAAAGATGGTGCCGAAGCCCGTGGCACAGGGGTGTTTGCCATGGAACGAGGTCACCAGGCGGTTCTCGCCGCCGCTGCCGAGCTTCACCTGTTTGCGCATGTCGAGAGGCAGGACAAAGCGGCCCTTGCCGTCGGCTAGGCTGAAGGCGTTACCCGAGAAGAGTATGCTGCTCGTCACGAGAAAACCGCCCAATCCCTTTCCTGCCGACGGGCGATCCAGACAGGCAAACGCCACCCGTCGCGAAAGGCAGGCGCGCAATGCCTTTCGCTGCGACGGGAATCACCGTGCCTGAACAGCCCCTATGGCAAAGTGATTACCAAGGGATCGATTGGGAATAAAGGGGAAAAACCGGGAAAAGCTGGGAAAACTATATCAATTCCATATTTGTTCGCAAAAGCGCGCGAAAATCCTTCATTTGTTCCTTTTATGTTCTTTAGGAATCATGTCCTTTGTTTGGCGTCATTGTCTGTCCCGGCCTTTCCCGGATAATCCCGGCGCCATAACATGGCCGCTCCCAGAATGGCCCAGACTATCCCGAAGAGCAGCGCCATCCGCAATCCGTTGCGCACATCCGCCTCGCCGCGGACCCACATCCGCATGTTGCCCGGCGGCGGCGGGGCCGATGGCGCGCGCAGCCAGTGATCGACCAGCCTTATCGCGTCGCTCGCCAGGCGGCCGTCGTCAGCCTGCCACAAACGCGCATCGAGCAGATCGGCATCGGCGATCAGGCGCACATGCCCGCGCCCGACTGCGCAGACTGCCATCAGGCCGTCGGCTTCGGTGTCGCAATCCGCAAATGGGCTCGCTTGAATGACAAAACGGGACGCGCCCGCGAGCCGCAGCAGCCAGTCCCCAACGAACCGCCGGGTCATCGCTTCGTCCGATGCCGGCTCGAGACGCAGGCCCCAATGCGTCAGCAGCGGATCGAGCAGGCTGGTAAGCGGCGGGCCGGTTCGATCGCCCGGCATGGGAGCGGCAGCGGTGCCGTCCGGCGGCCAGAGCAGCAGTGGATCGGCGAGAATCAGCATTGCACCACCGCGCCTTGTCCACGCATCAAGGTCTACCAGTTCCTGCGGCGTCATCAGGCGCGGCTGCGCGAGCAGCACTCGGGGCTGGTCGGCCAGCGCCGCTGCGGTCACGACATCGAGCCTGCGGATGGCGAAGCGTTGTTGCAGTACGGGCAAGGCCCCCTGCCCCGCCTCCTCCAGATCGAGCGCGGAGAACACCGCAAGCGAAACCCGCGGCGCATCGGGCAGGGCATGCGCACCCATGACCGGCCATCGTCCGGCAGCAACACCCGTCAGCAGCAGGACCGAAAATGTTGCGCCCGCCAGCGTCCACAGGGGCAGGAACCACCGGCGCATGCCTGTTCGCCGCACCATCGCCAGCCCGCCGACGAGGATCGCCGCCGCCAGTGCAGGCAGGATGAACGCGCGCGGGTCGGCGTCTCCGGCCGGCAGCAGCGGGCCGAAGGCCATCCCGCCGATCGTTGCGCCGGTGATCGCCGTCGCCATCACCACGGCATCGACCAGCACCTTGGTGCGCGCGGGCGTCACGCCGGGGCTATTGCGGGTCGCGATCCATCGGCTTGTCGAGCGCGGGATCGGGTTGCAGATCGGGCACGACCTGGCCCGTCTGTTCGGCAGATGGCGTCACACCCAGTTCCGCCAGCGGCTCGCGCGGCGTCGCGGCGGCATTGGCGGTGTCGGCGCTCACCGTCGGTACGACCGGCGGTGGCATCGTCTGTTCGTCCAGCCGGGCCTTGTCGATCACGATATTGGCAAGGCCCACCATCAGGATGACACCGGCCAGACCGGTCAGGCCGATCTGCACACGATGCAGGCCGTCCATCCGCCGATGATCGTTTCTGCGGGCCAGGCTCGCGGTCACCGGCGCCTTGGCGGGGGTGGCGACCTTGTTGCCGCCCGGCGGGAGGGGCGACGCCGTCATGCGCAAGCCCCGGTTGTCACGATGGGAAAATAAGCCATAGGCGGCGGTGCGATCCCTTTATCTGCCCTGGAGCGTCAACTCTGCGCCAACCAGGGGAACACCGTCAACCCCTTCGATTCCAGCCACTGCCGGTTGTACAGCGTCGAGAGATAGCGAAAGCCGGTGTCACACAGGATGGTGGCGATGCGATGGCCCGGCCCCAGATGCTTGCCGAGCGCCACCGCACCCGCGACATTGATGCCCGACGACAGGCCCAGGCACAGCCCCTCTTCGCTCAGCAGGCGGCGGACCCACTCCATGCCTTCCGCGTCCGATATACGGAACTGGGTGTCGATCGGCGCGCCTTCAAGATTGGCGGTGATGCGCCCCTGGCCGATCCCTTCGGCGACGGACGTGCCTTCGGCTTTCAATTCGCCATGCGCGTAATAATTGAACAGCGCCGCGCCATGGGGATCACTGAGCGCGATCGTTACCCCCTCATCCTTCGCTTTCAGGCCAAGGCCGACGCCCGCAATCGTGCCGCCCGTGCCCGCCGCGCAGGTGAAGCCGTCGATGCGCCCGTCCATCTGCGCCCAGATTTCCTCGGCCGTGCCGACGATATGCGCCTTGCGGTTGGCGATATTGTCGAACTGGTTCGCCCAGATCGCGCCTTGCGTCTCTTCCGCGATCCGGCGGGACGTGTGCACGAAATGCCCCGGATTGGCATAAGGCGCCGCGGGCACCGTCACCAGCTCCGCCCCCAAGGCGCGCAGCGTGTCCATTTTCTCCCGGCTCTGCGTCTCGGGCATGACGATGATGGTCTTATACCCTTTGGCATTGGCGACGAGGGCGAGACCGATCCCGGTGTTGCCTGCGGTTCCCTCCACGATCGTGCCGCCGGGTTGCAGCAGGCCTCTCTCCTCGGCATCCTGAACGATGAACAGCGCCGCGCGGTCCTTCACCGAAGCCCCCGGATTGGCAAACTCGCATTTGCCGAAAATGTCGCAGCCGCTCGCCTCGGACGGGCCGGTCAGGCGTACCAGCGGCGTGTTGCCGATCAGCGCCAGGGTCGTGTCATATGTCGTCATGCCCTTCCGATAGCCGAGCCGCGCCGCCCGCGCCAGTCAGCGCGGCTATCGGTGCTGCAAAGCAAACTTCGCAGGCCGCAGCCTGATAGCATTCGTGATTGTCTCTTTCGCGCAGATGGGTTTTGTTCCCCTGCGAAAGCAGGGGGCCAGGGTCGCAAAACCCGGTCCCTCGCGACCCTGGACCCCCGCTTCCGCGGGGAAACGGGCAGTGGATTGCTGGAATGGGATAGCGGTCAACCGCATTTAACCCGTTGCGCCGCCATTGTCCCATGACGGAACATCGCGAATTGAAGGGCAGAAGCTTTAGGGATTTGCCGCTATTGCCGGGGCATGCAGCACAAGGGCGCATCTTCGATTCCCGTCGGCGGCGTGGTGAAAGCCCGCGCCTTCTGGCTGACGCTGGCGTTGCTGGCCGTCGTGCTGCCGCATCTGCTGCCCGCCGCCACAGTGGGTGCGCTCGATCTTCTGGCCGGGTCGGCCCTGGAACCCGATTCGACCGAGCTATCCGCCGACAATTTTCCCGGTTCCGCCTTTTTCTATGCCGAAGGCGCGTTCGATCCCGCACCTGATCTGGATACCGCCGCATCCACCGGCCCTGTCCTCGCTTTGGGGCGCAGTCCGGCCGCGCCTGCCACTCCCTTTCGCGGCCTGACCGCACTGGACCGCTATCGCGCACTCCACTGCCTGACATCCGCCATCTATTACGAAGCGGGGAACGAGCCAATCGACGGCCAGCGCGCCGTCGCGCAGGTGGTGCTGAACCGGGTGCGTCATCCCGCCTGGCCCAACAGCATATGCGGCGTCGTCTATCAGGGGTCGGAACGCATCGACGCCCGCTGCCAGTTCACCTTCAGTTGCGACGGGGCCATGGCACGCATGCCCAACAGCGCAAGCTGGCTGCGTGCGCGGCGCGTTGCCGAAGCCGCGCTGGCGGGTGCCGTCTACACGTCCGTCGGCCTTGCCACCCATTATCATACGCTCGCGGTCCACCCCGCATGGGCGGACAGCCTGTCGCCCGTTGCCGTCATCGGCGCGCATATATTCTATCGCTGGCGGGGGATGAACGGCACGCCGCGGGCATTCGCGGCGCGATACAGCGGCTTTGAATCGCAATCCGGCCCGGCCGTGCGGCGCACTGGCCCAGCGCCGGATGCGCAGCCGCAGATTGCGCCCATCCTCAGCCTTCAGCCGATCGCCACTCCAGCGCCGGGCACGGACCCGCTCGCCTCCCAAGCCGGGATCAGCGCGTCCGCGAGCCTGCCACAATCGACCGTCCGCCAGGAATATCGCAACAGCGGCCGCCCCATCCCGCAAGCAAGACCGGCCTCGCCAACCGCACTCCGGTAGGAGTATGATTTTCTTGTAAAATAAAAATTGCGCAAGGCATCATTCGCGCGGGAACCACTCTTGCCGATGATGGTTATGTACTTCGGATAGCAAATCTTTTGCCCCCCCGCTCTTGCTATCCATACAGATGGACCCGGACGCATCTCCCCCCCCGATTGCGTTCCGGGTCCACATTGTTTCTGGCCCATATGCGCGGTCGCCAGGGCATCCCTGCCGAAATCTCGCAGACTGTCGGAACGCTTTGCCAACAAACGGGTTTGACGCTGTGCAGCCCTCGGGCGCACGGTCCCCCGATGGTGCCCGTTCACGCAAAAGGAGATTCTCATGAGCAAGAAAATCATCGCCGCCATGCTGTTGACCAGCGCGCTTGCGCTCGGTGCCTGCAACACGGTCGAAGGCGCTGGCCGCGACGTGCAGAGCGCCGGCAAGGCCGTGGAACGCGCCGCAGACTAAGCCGATGGCAACAGGCGCGGCACACCGGCGCGCCTGTTCCTCAAACAGAAAAAATCAGGCCGGGTCCGCCCCGGCCTTTTTTTCGTCACCAGAATCCTGCTGCGCCTGCCGACGATCGGTGAACCAGATTGCGATGATGGTGATTTCATAGAGCAGGATGAGCGGAATCGCGAGCATGAGCTGCGACACGACATCGGGGGGCGTAAGGATCGCGGCGACGACAACCGCCGCAACGATCATGTAGCGGCGCACCGCAATAAGCTGCGCGCGGGTGACGAACCCCGCCCGATTGAGCAGCATGATGAGCACGGGCATCAGGAAGCTGATGCCGAACGCCAGGATGAACTGCATCACCAGCGACAGATAGGCATCGACGCTCGGCAGCGCCTCGACATTCATGCCACCGCTGGGGCCCTGGAATTGCAGGAAAAAGTGAAATGCCATCGGCATTACGATGTAATAAGCGAGCGACGCACCCATGGTGAACAGCACCGGGGTGGCGATGAGGAACGGCAGCAGCGCCTTCTTTTCCTTCGCGTACAGACCCGGCGCAACGAACGCCCACAATTGATTGGCGATGATCGGAAAGGACATGCAAAACGCGCCGAAGATCGCAATCTTCACCTGCACGAAAAACGCCTCGTACAGCTTGGTATAGACAAGTTGCCCGTTGCCGTCGCCAAACGCCTCGCGCAGCGGCTGGATGAGGAAGGCAAACAACCGGTCCGAAAAATAGAAACAGATGACGCCGCACAGCGCGAGCGCATAGACGCATTTGAGCAGCCTTCCGCGCAACTCGATCAGATGGTCGAGAAGCGGTGCCTTGCTGTCGTCGATATCGTCGGTCATGCCGCCTCGCCGGTCTTGGGCGTGGAGGTGTTTGGCGCAAGAGTCTCGGTCTCGGGCGCCTCAGGGCTATTGGACGCCACGGGCGGACCGTCCGCCGACGCCTGTGACAACGGCGTCATCGGCATGTCGGACAGGTCCGGCGGCGATTGGGAAACGGATGCGTCGCCTTGGTTCCTGTCGTGCCATCCACCCCCATCGGCATCGCCCACTGCCATGGTCTCTTCGCCGGTCATCGTCGGCACCGTTTCAGGCGGATGCTCCTGCATGATGCGGCGGTTCTGCTCAGCCCATTTCTTTTCCAGTTCCTGCAACTCCACTTCGCGGACCATCGCATCGATGCCCGTGCGGAAATGGCGGGCCATGCCGCGCGCCTTGCCCACGATCTGCCCCACTTTATACAGGGCGCGCGGCAAATCCTTCGGGCCAATCACCAGGATGGCCACGATCACGATCAGCAGCAGTTCGGTCGATCCGATGTCGAACATGGCGCTATCCGGGCGCGTGCATCAGCTGGCGGGTTGCAATCGCGTAGGGGGCGATCAAACCTGCTTCTGCTCTTCGGTCTTGGTCACCACCGGATCGGGTGCGCGCTGCCCTTCGATCTTGGATGCCGGGCGCGCGGCAGGCATGTCGTCCGAATCGTCCTCCATGCCTTTCTTGAAACTTTTGATACCCTTGGCCACGTCACCCATCAGGCTGGAAATCCGGCCGCCGCCGAACAGCAGCATCACGACCAGCAGAACGATGACCCAATGCATCAACGAGAAGGAACCCATGGCAATTCTCCACTAACCTGTGCGCTTATCTAGGCGTCTTCATCGTCCATTTCCACCACGGATTGGACAGGATTGTCCCCGTCCGCTTCGGGGTCGGCGTCGCTCCGGCTTCCCGCCATCGCACTTTCCAGCGCCAGATCGACCGGATCGAGCAGTCCGGCCGCGCGCAAATCGTCGATCCCCGGTAAATCCCGACGGCTGGCGAGGCCGAAATGCGTCAGGAAAGCGGGCGTCGTCGCATAGGTCAGCGGGCGACCGGGCACCTCGCGCCGTCCGGCGGGGCGTACCCAGCCTGCTTCCATCAGCACGTCGAGCGTACCCTTGCCGACCTGAACGCCGCGGATCGCCTCGATCTCCGCGCGGCTCACCGGTTCATGATAGCTGATGATCGCCAGCGTTTCCATCGCCGCGCGCGACAGGCGTCGGCTTTCCTCCTTCTCCCGCCGCAATATGTGCGCCAGATCGGCGGCCGTCTGGAAATGCCAGCGCCCGCCACGCTCGACCAGATTGATGCCGCGTCCGGCATAGTCCGCCGCAAGCCGCGCCAGCAGGGCGGGCACGTCGCCGCCATCCCCCACATGGAGGCGCAGATCGGCGGCGCTCATCGGCACATCGCTGGCAAAGAGCGTTGCCTCGATCGCACGCATAAGGTCGTCGGGTTCAGCGTTCATGTCTGCGCCTCCGCGCGCCCGTTCGCCGCCCTCAGATAGAGCGGCGCGAAGATGCCGTCCTGGCGAATGTCCACTTTCCCCTGCCGCGCCAGTTCGAGCGCCGCGACAAAGCTGCTCGCCAGCGCCGACCGCCCAAGCGCCGCGTCGATCCCCTCGGGCAGGAAACGCGCCAGCAGCGTCCATTCCACGCGACTGCCGACCAGCGCCTCTACCCGCTGTATGGCCTCGTCCAGCGTCATCACCGCGCGGCGCGACACCACATGCACCGCGGGCTGCGTGCGCGCCCGCACCTGCCCATAGGCCTGGATAAGATCATAGAGGCTCGCATCCCAGGCCGCCTTGCGCCCGATACGCAGGCCCTCGGGCGCACCGCGCGGAAAGACGTCGCGCCCCAGCCGATCGCGCGCCATCAGCCGCGCCCCTGCCTCGCGCATTGCCTGCAACCGCTGGAGCCGCAATTGCAGACGCAGCGCCAGTTCCTCGGGAGACGGGTCGATCTGCTCGTCGCGCGGCAGCAGCAGGCCGGACTTGAGATAGGCGAGCCACGCCGCCATCACCAGATAGTCCGCCGCCAGTTCGAGCTTGAGCTGCCGCGCGCCGTCGATGAAGTCCAGATATTGCTCGACCAGCGCCAGGATCGAAATCTCCCGCAGATCGACTTTCTGGGTGCGGGCCAGCGCCAGCAGCAGGTCCAGCGGCCCCTCCCACGCATCGAAACTGACGGTCAGCCTGTCGGGATCGGCTGGCCGTTCGGCGGCAAGAAACAGATCTTCCATCGCCGCCCGCCGCGTTCAGGCAAGCGCCAGAAGCGCGTCGCGCTTCGCAAGCAATGCGTCCAGAGGCGCGTCGTCCGCCTGCCCCTGCGCATAGGCCATGGCCGCATCCAGCCGTTCCCTGCCTCGCGTCGTCATGTCGGGCAGGGCATCGGCAATGCCGATCATCTCGTCCATCCGCCCCCAGCAGTTCAGCGCGAGATCGCATCCCGCCGCCACCACGCCTGCGGCGCGCGAAGGTACATCGCCCGAAAGCGCCTTCATGTCGATGTCGTCGGACATCAGCAGACCGTCAAAGCCGATATGCTCGCGAATGACTGTACCGATAACGGTCGGCGAAAGACTGGCCGGGCGTTCGGCGTCCCATGCCGTGTAAACGATATGCGCCGTCATCCCGATCGGTGCCCAGTTGAGGGTTCGGAACGGTTCCAAGTCGGTTTCCAGCGCCGCCGCATCGGCGTCCACGCGCGGCAGATCGAGGTGGCTGTCGACCAGCGCGCGGCCATGGCCAGGCATATGCTTCACGATGCCGACGACGCCGCCCATGCGCAGACCCTCGATCACCGCGCGGCCCAGCGCCGCCACGCGCATCGGCTCTCCGCCAAGCGTTCGGTCGCCCATGATGTCGCTGGCACCAGGCTGGCGCACGTCCAGCAGCGGCAGGGCATCGACGCTGATCCCGCACGCGCGCAAGGTGACGGCGATCGCCTGCGCATTGGCGCGTGCCGCCTCGATCGCCGTGGCAGGCGCGATCTCGTAAAGCGCATCAAACGCCGCACCGGGCGGAAAGGCGGGCCATGTGGGCGGCTTCATCCGCGCGACCCGTCCGCCTTCCTGATCGATCATGATGAGCAGGTCGTCCCGCCCGTGCAGGCTCCGCAACGCATCGGTCAGCGCGCGCAGTTGAACCGCGTCTTCGATATTGCGGCCGAAAAGAATATAGCCCGCCGGATCGCTCTGGCGGAAAAATGCCGCTTCGTCGGCTGTCATCGCCGGACCCGACAGGCCGAAAATGACCGGTTTCATCGCTGATGCTCATACTGCATGCCGGGCAGTCTAGCGTCTCGCATGGCCGGTGTCGAAGTGTCGTTTGCGATGCTGAACGCCGATACGCCGATCAGTTTACTCGTCGATCAGTTTACGACCAGGCAGCTTTCGCCCGCCACGCGCAGCTTGCCGCACAAGGTTCCCGCCTGCCGCGCCGAACCGGCGCTCGCCCGCAGCCGGTAGAGCGTCGTTTCGCCGACTTTCACCGATTCGACCGATGTGCCCAGCGGCGCGAGATAATCGAACCGCTTCGACAGTCGCGCCCATGCCTCGCGCGCACTCGACTGGCTGCCATAGGCACCCAACTGGATCATCGGCGCGTTGCCCGTCCTGCCGCCGCCTGAAAAATTGCCCTCGGTCGCCGCGCGTGTCCCGTCCTTGACCGGCGCGGTCAGTTTCCCGGCAGGCTTGACTGCCGCCAGCTTCGGCGTATCGGCCGCCGATCGTGCCGACCCGCCGGTAACCGGCACTTCGGAGACCCGGCCCGGATCAATCCTCCCCGCGCGCTCCACACCTTCGCTCGCGGCAAAGGCGGCGTCGCCCTCGCCTGCGAACTTCTTGGCATCGGCTTCGTTGGCGGGCACCTTATACTCGCCCGGGGGCGCCTTTATGAGCTGCGCGTCCGCGCCGGACGTTCCGGCGGCATCGTCCTTCTTGAGCAGGAACACACCACCGACAACGACACCCAGCAGAACAAGTGCGGCGACCGCCAGCCCGATCAGTTTGAGCGAGAGCAGCGACGGGTCACCATTGTCCTGATCGGCGGGTTCCAGCCAGGGCAGCCGGTCTTCGTCGTCAAGATCAAGGCCGCCACGCGCATAATCGCCCATCATTGCATCTCCGAAAGCGCCTCGACCCCCATCAGAGCCAGCCCGTTGCGGATAATCTGCCCGATTCCCTGGCTTAAGAAAAGCCTTGCAGATGTGGTTACCAGATCGTTCGGCAGGATGACGCGCAGGTCCGGCTGATCGTTCCCCATATTCCACCAACCATGGAACGCTGCCGCCAAGTCATTGAGGTAAAAAGCGATTCTATGTGGTTCACGGTTATGGGCCGCCGCCTCGACGATGCGGGGGAACTGCGCCGCGCGCTTCACAAGGTCGAGTTCCACCGTCCCAAGCCGGGACAGGTCGGGCATCGGCAGATCCAGCCCGGCTTCCTGCGCCTTCCGCCCGAGCGACGCGATGCGGGCATGGGCATATTGCACGTAGAATACGGGATTGTCCTTCGACGCTTCCACGACCTTCGCAAAATCGAAATCCATTTGCGCGTCGGCCTTGCGCGTCAGCATCGTGAACCGGACGACATCCTTGCCCACTTCCTCGACCACATCGGCCAGAGTCACGAAATTGCCGGCCCGCTTCGACATCTTCACCGGCTCGCCATCACGCAGCAGGCGAACCATCTGGACGAGCTTGACATCGAAGCGCGTCTTGCCGCCGGTCAGCGCGGCGACCGCCGCCTGGATGCGCTTGACCGTGCCCGCGTGATCGGCACCCCAGATATCGATCAACTGATCGGCCGCCTGCGCTTTCTGGTAATGATAGGCGAGATCGGCACCGAAATAGGTCCAGCTTCCATCCGACTTTTTGATCGGCCGATCCTGGTCGTCGCCAAATTGCGTGGAGCGGAACAGCGGCAGCTCGACCGGTTCCCAGTCGTCGGGCGTCTCCCCCTTTGGCGCTTCGAGCACCCCGTCGTAGACGAGTCCCTGTTCGCGCAGCCATGCTTCCGCCGCTTCGGGCTTGCCCGCGGCCTGCAATGCCGCCTCGGAGGAAAACAGATCGTGGTGGATGCCGAGCAATGCCAGATCGGCGCGGATCATGTCCATCATCGCCGCGACGGCACGCTGGCGGAAGGGCGCCAGCCACGCGCTTTCCGGGGCGGCGATCATCGCGTCGCCATATTCGGCCGCCAGCGCCTGCCCGACGGGCACGAGATAATCGCCCGGATAGAGGCCTTCGGGGATCGCGCCGACATCCTCGCCCAGCGCCTCGCGGTAACGCAGATGCGCCGACCGGGCGAGCACGTCGACCTGCCCGCCCGCATCGTTGATATAATATTCGCGCGTCACCTGATGCCCGGCATATTCCAGCAAGGTCGCCAGCGCATCGCCCACGACCGCACCCCGGCAATGCCCCATATGCATCGGCCCTGTGGGATTGGCGGACACATATTCGACATTGACGTGAATGCCCTGACCCTGATCCGAGCGGCCATAATCGGCCCCCTCGGCGTGGATCGCCGCCAGTTCCGCGCGCCAGGTGGCGTCGGTCAGCCGCATGTTGAGGAAACCGGGACCGGCGACCGATACGTCCGCCACCTCGTCAATGGCGCGCAGCCGTTCGGCGATCTTTTCCGACAGCGCGCGCGGATTGGTGCCCGCGGGTTTGGCGAGCACCATGGCGGCGTTGGTAGCCAGATCCCCATGGGCCGGGTCGCGCGGCGGCTCCACCGTCACCCCCTTGCGATCGAGGCCGGGCGGCAGGTCACCTGTCTGCTCCAGCTGGTCGAGCACGGTGTTGAGATAGGTCGCGAAGCGAGCGAAAAGTGTCACGGGCGTGGTCCTTGATCGGCTTTCAACCCGTCCGGGTCGAGCAGGATCAGGCAGCTCTGCGAACGGGGACTAATGGGGCATCCAGCGCGCGTCAGCGCGTGGCGTTATACTGCAACTGCGCCTGCGTCAGGTTGAACCCGACAAGCAGTTCGAAGCTGGTTCGCTGCAAGGCGGCCTTCACTTCGGGGGCTGAAAAGGGGTCGAGCGCGGCGTCTGCATCGCCGGCCTTGCGCTTCTGGGTTATGCGCTGCTGTATTTCGGGCGGCAACGTGGCGACATCCTTGTCGACATAGGACGCCGCCTTTGCGCTGGCGCTGGCGCGATAGTCGCCCGCGGCAAAGCGCAGGGTCACCTGCCCCACCCGCTTGGCGATCACGGCGTTGCCGCCGCGCACCACGGTCGCGAAATAGGGCAGCGTCACATCCCGCGCGGCGCTGGCGTCGTTGCGCCGGGCCTGCACGTCGAACGTTGCCTCGGTGTAAAGCTGCGTCCCATCGCTGCATGTGGCGCGCAGGTTGGTGATGTTCGCCACCACATCGATGGCGGACGCGTCCCGGCTGGTTGCCGGGTTGAAGAGCGTGACGTCACCCGTGTAAACGGGGACCGCCGCCGTCGGACAGGCCGACCGCACCGACACAATGCCCCCGGTCGGATCAATCTCGCCACTGCGCGAGCAGCCTGCCAGCGCGGCGAGCGCAAGACCAGCCAGGGCAATTCGGGTGCAGGCGGTTTTCAGGCAAGCGGTTTTCGGGGGGGTCACGGGCATTCCCATATCACTTAAGGCATAGGCCCCTGTCGCAGGGGCTGACGGGCTTCTTATCCATCCACCCCCCCGGACGCAACACAGATACGCCGAACGGCCTTTCCTCCGGCCCGCGCTTCGCCTAAAGGCTGTCGTCATGACCAATGTCTCGTCCCACAGCAGCGCGGGCACCGGCAAGCGCCCCCTGCTGCTCCTGATCGCAGCGCCACGGGGATTTTGCGCGGGCGTGGATCGCGCCATCGTGATCGTGGAGCGCGCGCTCGAAAAATATGGCGCGCCGGTCTATGTCCGGCATGAGATCGTGCATAACCGTTTCGTCGTCGAAGGCCTGAAGGCGAAGGGCGCGATTTTCGTCGAGGAACTGGACGAAGTACCTGATGCCGCGCCGGTCGTCTTTTCCGCGCATGGCGTACCAAAGGCCGTGCCCGCCAATGCCGAGGCTCGCGGCCTGTCCTATCTGGACGCCACTTGCCCGCTGGTGTCCAAGGTGCACCGCCAGGCCGAAAAGCAGGTGGAGGCCGGGCGTCACATCATTTTCATCGGCCATCGCGGCCATCCCGAAGTCATCGGCACGTTCGGCCAGGTTCCCGACGGGACGATGACGCTGATCGAGACGATGGACGATGCGGAGGCTTTCGCGCCCGCCGATCCTGACAATCTGGCGTTCCTGACCCAGACCACCCTGTCGGTCGACGACACGTCGGCGATCGTCGATGTCCTCCAGCGGCGCTTCCCCGGGATCGTCGGGCCGAAAGGCGAGGACATCTGTTACGCGACATCGAACCGCCAGGATTCGGTCAAGGCAATCGCGCCATCCTGCGACGCCATCTATGTAATCGGCGCGCCCAACAGCTCCAATTCGCTGCGCCTGGTCGAAGTGGCGGAGCGCCAGGGCACGCCCGCGCGCCTCATCCAGCGGGCAAGCGAGATCGATTTCGCTTGGCTGGAGAATGTGGACACTTTGGGCATCACCGCCGGGGCATCGGCCCCCGAGGTGCTGGTGCGCGAAGTGGTCGCCACGCTGGCCGAGCGTTTCGCGATCGAGGAACGCCAGGTCGAAACCGTGCGCGAAAACATCGCTTTCAAGCTGCCTCGCGGCCTCGAAACGGTCTGAAGCCGCATGGCCGTCTACACGCATGTCCCCGCGGAGGACATGGACCGTTTTCTCGCGCGCTATGATGTCGGCAGTCTGGTTTCGGCCAAGGGCATTGCCGAAGGCGTGGAAAACAGCAACTATCTGCTTGAGACAACGCAAGACCGGTTCATTCTGACACTGTATGAAAAGCGCGTCGATGAAGCGGACCTGCCGTTCTTCATGGACCTGCTTGATCATCTGGCCGAGCGCGGATGCCGGGTGCCGCGCTTCATCGGCGACCGGCAGGGCCGCAAGCTCCAGCAACTCGGCGGTCGCCCTGCCTGCCTGATCGAGTTTCTCACCGGCGTGTCGGTAACCGAGCCGACCGCTGCGCAAAGCCGTGCCGCGGGCATCGCGCTGGGAGAGATGCACCGGGCGGCGGCTGACTTCGCGGGGCGACGTCGCAACGCGCTCGACCCTGCCGGCTGGCATGATCTTGCCACCCGATGCGGGGCGGATTTCGATGCGATTGCGCCGGGTCTGGGTGAACGTGTCCGGCAGGAACTGCTCTGGCTCGATGCGCACTGGCCCGCCGACCTGCCCAGCGCGGTAATCCATGCCGATCTGTTCCCGGACAATGTGCTGATGCTGGGCGACCGCGTGACCGGCCTGATCGATTTCTATTTCAGTTGTACCGACATCCGCGCCTATGACCTTGCCGTCACGCATGGCGCGTGGTGCTTTGCGCATGACGGGAGCGCCTATCATGCAGACCGCGGCGCGGCGCTCGTGGCGGGCTATGATGTTGCCTTCGGCCTGTCAGAGGCGGAACATATTGCCTTTCCAGCGCTGTGTCGCGGGGCGGCGCTCCGCTTCCTCCTGACGCGCGCCTATGACTGGATCAACACGCCGCCCGACGCGCTGGTGACTCGCAAGGACCCGCTGGCCTTTCTGCGCCGTCTCGATTTCTATGCGCAGGCCACCCTGCCGGAGCTGCTGGGCCGATGAGCGATGCGGCGACCAGCGTCGAGATTTTCACCGACGGCGCATGCAAGGGCAACCCCGGTCCCGGCGGCTGGGGCGCGGTCATTCGCTCCGGCGCCCATGAAAAGGAACTGTCCGGCGGAGAAGCGCAGACCACCAACAACCGCATGGAACTGATGGCGGCGATCGCCGCGCTCAACGCCCTGAAACGGCCCTGTCATGTCGTGCTGACCACCGACAGCAATTATGTGAAAGACGGCATCACCAAATGGGTGTTCGGCTGGCAAAAGAACGGCTGGAAGACGGCCGACCGCAAGCCGGTGAAGAACGCCGAACTGTGGCAGGCTCTGGTGGAAGCGACGCAGCGGCACCAGATAGATTGGCGCTGGGTGAAGGGCCATGCCGGGCATCCCGATAATGAGCGCGCAGACCGGCTGGCCAGCGCCGCCGCCGAAGCGATGCGCTGAACGCACTGAGAATAATACGAGAGGAACCTTCATGACCGATCCTGTTGTCATCGCCAGCTATGCACGCACGCCCATGGGCGGGTTTCAGGGCGCGCTTTCCGGGCTGAGCGCGACGCAACTTGGCACTGCGGCAGTCGCCGCGGCGGTCGCGCGCGCCCGTGTGGAAGGCACCGCGATCGAACGCATCTACATGGGCTGCGTGCTGCCCGCCGGGCTGGGCCAGGCCCCCGCGCGGCAGGTGGCGCTGGGCGCGGGCCTGCCGCAATCGGTCGAGGCCACGACCGTCAACAAGATGTGCGGATCGGGTATGCAGGCGGCGATCATGGCGCATGACGCGCTGATGGCGGGCAGCGCCGAGGTCATCGTCGCAGGCGGCATGGAAAGCATGACCAACGCCCCTTATGCCTTGCTCAAGCATCGGTCGGGCGCGCGGATCGGGCATGACCGGATTATCGATACGATGATGCTCGATGGGCTGGAGGATGCCTACACCCCCGGCAAGGCGATGGGTGCCTTCGCGGAGGATGCCGTGCGCGACTATCAATTCACGCGCGAAGAGCAGGATGATTATGCGCTCCGCTCGCTGGAACGCGCCAATGCCGCCATCGCGGGCGGTGCGTTCGTCCGCGAAATCGCCCCCGTCACGGTGTCCGGCAAAGGCGGCGATGTCGTGATCGACACCGACGAACAACCCGGCAAGGCGAAGCCGGACAAGATCCGCAGCCTGAAGCCCGCCTTCGTCAAGGACGGCACGATCACCGCCGCCAATGCGTCCTCGATCTCCGACGGCGCGGCGGCGTTGGTGATGACGCGGCGCAGCATCGCCGACCGGCTGGGCCTTCCCGTCATCGCGACCGTGGTCGGCCATGCCGCCCATGCCCATGCGCCGGGCCTGTTTACGACCGCGCCGGTACCGGCGATGCGCAAGGTGCTGGCGAAGGCCGGATGGACAGCCGAAGACGTCGATCTGTTCGAAGTCAACGAAGCCTTTGCCGTTGTGGCCATGATTGCCGCGCGCGAGCTGGCGATCCCCGCCGAAAAGCTGAATGTGAACGGCGGCGCAACGGCTCTCGGCCATCCAATCGGTGCCAGCGGCGCGCGCATTCTGGCAACGTTGATCGCGGCGCTGGAGACGCGGGGCCTGAAGCGTGGTGTCGCCAGCCTGTGCATCGGCGGCGGGGAAGCCACGGCCATGGCCGTCGAACTGGCCTGATCGTTTCGGAGAGGATTGAAGATTATGGACATCACCGGATTGGCCGCAATCGTGACCGGCGGCGCATCGGGCCTTGGCAAGGCGACCGCACAGATGCTTGGCGCACAGGGCGCGAAAGTCGCGATATTTGACCTGAACGATGAAGCGGGGACGGCCGCAGCGACGGAAATCGGCGGCCTCTATGTCGGCGTCAACGTGTCTGATGAAAGGAGCGTGACACAGGGGCTGGACGCTGCCGAACAGGCGCACGGCGTCGCCCGCATCCTCGTCAACTGCGCGGGGATCGCGCCTGCGACGAAGACGGTCGGCAAGAATAATGTGCCGCACCCGCTCGACAGCTTTCGAAAGACGGTCGAAGTCAATCTGATCGGGTCGTTCAACGTTCTCGCGCAATTTGCCGCGCGCGCCGCGACCCTTGATGACATCGGGGGCGAGCGCGGCGTCATCGTCAACACCGCTTCGGTCGCCGCCTATGACGGGCAGATCGGCCAGGCGGCCTATGGCGCATCCAAGGGTGGCGTCGTAGGCATGACCCTGCCCGTCGCCCGCGACCTTGCGCAGCACCGCATTCGTGTCATGACGATAGCGCCCGGCCTGTTCCTGACCCCGATGCTGGAGAGTTTCCCGCAGCATGTGCAGGATGCGCTGGGTGCGCAGGTCCCGCATCCCAGTCGCCTGGGCAGCCCGGCCGAATATGCGCAACTGGTCGAGGCGATCATCCGCAATCCGATGCTGAATGGCGAAGTGATCCGCCTGGACGGCGCCATTCGCATGGCACCGCGCTAGAGTGATTTCACGGCTCAAAAATCAAGGTAGAACAAAGCACTAGGCGAACTTCGCTTTTGAGCGATCATTCCCTGCGAGCATGCATGTCTTGTTCCCCTGCGAAAGCAGGGGTCCAGAGCCTCGAATGCTACACCGTGCGACCCTGGCCCCCGCTTTCGCGGGGGGACCAGTCCCTTACTGGCTCATCAGACGACGGTGCCCGCGATCCGTCCGATCGCCGCCGTCAACACCATTGCCAGCGTTCCCCAGAATGTAACACGCAGCACCGCGGGGCCGACCGGCGCGCCCCCTGCCTTTGCGCCGATCGCGCCGAGCAGGGCCAGCAGCAGCAAAGAGGCGAACGCCACCATCGGTACCAGCGTCCGCATCGGCGTTGCGATTGCCAGCATCAGCGGCACTGCCGCCCCCGCCGCAAAGGTACCCGCCGACGTCAGTGCCGCCTGAACAGGACGCGCGGCGCTCACATCCGAAATGCCCAGTTCGTCGCGGGCATGCGCGCCCAGTGCATCATGCGCCATCAACTGACGGGCAACCTCGAGCGCGGTGTCCGGGGCAAGGCCGCGCCCGATATAGATATGCGCGAGTTCAGTGACTTCGCTGTCGGGATCAGTCGCGAGTTCGTTGCGTTCACGCGCCAGGTCGGCCCGTTCCGTATCGGACTGCGAACTGACGGAAACATATTCGCCGGCCGCCATGGACATCGCCCCCGCGACCAGGCCCGCAGCAGCGGCGATCAGCACCGCGCCCGGCTGCGGCGTGGACGAAGCCACGCCGATGATGAGGCTGGCCGTAGATACGATCCCGTCATTCGCGCCTAGCACCGCAGCGCGCAGCCAGCCGATCCGCGACACCAGATGCCTTTCCCCGTGCGAGATATAGCGAGACATGGCCTTTCCCTTCCTGTCGAACCGCCACCGTTAACCATGCAAAGCCCGTTGGCAATCGGCCATCAGCGGGGTATCAGCGCGGGGACCACCGCCTTTCCGCTCCTCCCCGCCCCGAAAGCACAGCATGGCCCAGGACAATGTCACCGCCCAGCCCCTTCCCATCCAGATGCGGGCCGGATTGCGCCGTCTCGCGAAGGCGGTAGTGGTAATCTCCACGAAGAAGGACGGCGTGCGCCACGCCATGGCGGCGACGGCGGTAAGCGAACTCAGCATGGACCCGCCCTCGATGCTCATTTGCGTCAACAAGACGGCGTCGATGCATCCCGTTCTCGAATCAGGCGCGGATTTCTGCATCAACATTCTCGATGCCGCGCATGTGCATATCTCGGCGGCATGCAGCGGGGCTGTAAAGGGCGAGGCGCGCTTCGATGTGGGCAGCTGGGCGGATACCGGCATTGACGTGCCGCGCCTGACGGACGCTCAGGCCAGT
Source organism: Sphingobium algorifonticola (assembly GCF_004005485.1). Classification (GTDB taxonomy): domain Bacteria; phylum Pseudomonadota; class Alphaproteobacteria; order Sphingomonadales; family Sphingomonadaceae; genus Sphingobium; species Sphingobium algorifonticola. The sequence goes on along the minus strand of NZ_RZUL01000002.1, from coordinate 448,974 downwards.
TTCGTCTGCCGCCAGACGCAGCGGATACCCTATGGGTCGCACAGCATCTTCATCGGCGATGTCGTGGAGATGTTCGCCGCCGATACCGTCGATCCGCTCGTCTATGTCGATGGCCGCTATGTGCGGATCGGCGATGTCGCGGAGGCGGTCGCCTAAAGCGTTCGCAGGGCCTGCGCCGGTCGCGCGGCAAGCGCGGGGAGCGAACCCACAAGCCCCAGAGCCAGTGTCAGTGCCGCGCCGCCGGCCAGCGTCGCCAGCACCACGCCCCAGTCCGGTGCCCATTGCAGGCCCAGCGTCTGCGTGGCGAGATACCAGCCTGCACCGCTCGCCACGGCCAGCGCAATCCCCGAGACGAGCAACGCAAGCGCGGCATATTCCAGCGCCTGCACGATCAGCACCTGCCGCCGCGTCGCACCCAGCAGCTTGAGCAGCACGGCATCATAAGTGCGACTACGCCGGGCGGCGGCAATCGCCCCGACCAGCACCGCGATGCCCGCGGCGATTGCCACCGAGGCCGCCACGCGGACTGCGGCGGAAAGCTGCGTCAGCAGATCGCCGAGCGATGCGATCACTTCCTTCACCCGGATCAGCGAGGCGGAGGGAAAGGCGCGGATGACATCGCGGTTGATCGCCTTTTCCGCCGCCGCTCCCGCGCCGCCGGGCAGCGCGATCGTCGCCAGATAGCTGTGCGGCGCGCCTTCCAGCGCATTGGGCGAGAAGATCATGCCGAAATTGAGACCCATGCTGTCCCAGTCGATTTCCCGGAAACTGGCAATACGCGCGGGGATTTCGACGCCGAGGACGGAGACGGTCAGCATGTCGCCGATCTTCAGGTTCAGCGCCTTGGCAGCGCGGATATCGACGGAAACCAGAGGTTCGCCGCTATAGTCCTTCGGCCACCATGCCCCATCCACGATGCTGTTGCCGCGCGGCAAGTCTTCTGCATAGGTAAGGCCCCGGTCGCCCCGTAATATCCAGGCGTCCTCGGGAATGTCCTTCATATCGGAAACGCGCTGGTCGCGCACGGCGACCACCGGGCCGCGCAGCGAGGGCGTCGTCACGATGTCCGCGCCGGGGGCCTGCCGCGTCACAATCGTGCGGAACTGATCTACGCCATCCGACGGAATGTCGAGCGCGAAGAAGCTGGGGGCCTTGGCCGGGATGCTGCTTGCCATCTGGCCGGACAAATTGGTTTCGACCACGGCCAGCGTCGCGAACAGGGAGAGGCCAAGGCCAAGTGCGACCATCAGTCGCCCCGTCTGCGCGCCGGGGCGGTGGAGATTAGCGAGCGCCAGACGCCCCAAAGGATGGCGCGGGCGCGGCAGGCGCGCAGCGATCCACTGGACCAGCGATCCCAGCAATGCGAGCATCACGAACAATGCGAAGGCCGCGCCCAGGAATATCGCGGCCAGCATCGGTTCTCGCGCGGTGCCGATCGCGAGCGCCACGATCAGCGCGGCGATCACCACCACCGCCAGCCAAACCCAGCGCCCCGTCCGCCCCTGATCGCCCAGCCCACCGCGAAACAGCGCGGCCGCAGCAACATTGCGCGCGCGGACCAGCGGCACGATGGCGAAGAGCAGCGCCGTTAGCAAGCCATAAGCGGCGCTCGTCAGCAGCGGGACGGGATAGAGGCCCAAGCTGGGCGGCACCGGCAGCAGGTCGCCAGCCAGCAGCGTCACGATCCACGGCAAGGCCGCACCGACAGCGAGACCGAGCAGGAAGCCGGCGCAGGAGACGATCAGGATCTGGAGGAGATAAGTGAGAAAAATGGTGCGGGTTGAGGCCCCTAGCGCCTTCATTGTCGCAATCCCGGGTCGCTTGCCGTCCAGATAGCTGGCCACGCCATTGCCGACACCGATCCCGGCCACCACCAGCGCGGCCAGACCGACGAGTGACAGAAACTGCCCCATCCGGTCGATAAAGCGGCGCGTGCCGGGCGATCCGTTCGCGCGATCCCGCGCTTCCCAACCGGCCTGCGGCGCGGCGGCGTTGATTCGGTCGATCGCGGCTTGCGGATCGGCGGCAGCGGGCATGCGGATGCGATAGCGCGTTTCGTAAATGCTGCCGGGTTGCAGCAGGCCGGTGGCGGGCAGGCTGTCCGCCGCAATGATCGCGCTGGGTCCGAAGGTAAAGCCCGCGCCGACCCGGTCCGGCTCCTGCGCGATGATGCCGGAAACACGGAACAGCACGTCGCCGATCCTTACCTGACCGCCTGCCTTGACGCCCAGCCGGTCGGCGAGCGTGTCTGCCAGCGCGACTTCGCCACGCTTGGGTCGGCTGCCCGCTCCGTCCAGCGTGAAGGCCCCGTACAGCGGCCAGGCAGCGTCGATCGCCTTGAGTTCGCTCAGCACCGCATCCGAACCGTCGGTGCGGGCGACCATCGCCCGCATGCGCGTCGTCTGCGACAGAGCGCCTTCGCGCGCCATCGCCGCGCGCTCCTCCGGGGTGGCGCTGCGCTGGTTCAGGTCGAAACCGATGTCGCCGCCCAGGATCACCTGCCCCTGTTCGGACAAGGCGGCGTTGATCGACGCCGTCAGGCTGCCGATGCCCGCCAGGGCCGCAACACCCAGAAACAGGCACACGATCAGCAGGCGCAACCCTTGCAAGCCGCCGCGAAGGTCGCGCAGGGCAAAGCGCAGCGCCAGCATCATGCGTCGATACCCGCGAGCGCGTTTTCGACTGAACCTTCCACGATCCGCCCGTCCCGCATGGTGACGATCCGGTCGCAGCGGCGGCTCAAGGCAATGTCGTGCGTAATCATCACCAGAGTTGCGCCGGTCTCCTGCTGCCGCGCGAACAGCAGGTCCATGATCGCCGCGCCGTTCGCCGCATCCAGATTGCCGGTCGGTTCGTCGGCGAACAACAGCGCGGGGCGCGGCGCGATGGCCCGCGCGATCGCGACGCGCTGCTGCTCCCCGCCGGAAAGCTGCGCGGGATAATGCGTCAGGCGATGGCCAAGGCCCACGGCGACCAGTTCCGCCTCGGCACGGGCGAAGGCGTCGTCCGCCCCTTCCAGTTCCAGCGGCACGGCGACATTTTCGATCGCGGTCATCGTCGGCAGCAAGTGAAAGGCTTGCAGGACGATGCCGATGCGGCCACGCCGGGCCAGCGCCAGCCCGTCTTCGTCCAGCGCCCCGAAATCCGCGCCCGCCACCCGGATCGACCCGCCGGTTGCACGCTCCAGGCCGGACAGCACCGCCATCAGCGATGACTTGCCCGAACCCGAAGGCCCAAGCAGCGCGACGCTCTCCCCGGCGGCCACGGACAGGCTCACGCCACGCAATATATCGACCTGCGCTGCATCCTTGCCCAGCGAGAGGGTGACATCGCGGGCGTCGATCACAATATCGGGGGCTGTCATGGGATGATGGAGACTTTCTGATGCAAGGCAAGCCAGGTGGCCGGTCACGACTATATGGTGCATTGCGGCATCTTGTCCAAGTGGGCGCGATGATCGGGCTGATGGCGGCATTCCCGGCGCAGGCGGCGGAAAAGCTCGTGCTGGCGTTCGGAGACAGTCTGACCGCAGGCTATGGTCTCAAGCCCAACGAAAGTTTCCCGGTGCAATTGCAAACGGCCCTGCGCCGACAGGGTGTCGCCGTGCGCGTCCACAATGCCGGCGTATCGGGCGATACCACGGCACAGGGCAAGGCGCGGCTGGGCTGGGTGCTCAAGTCCCTGGGGCGCAAGCCCGATCTGGTGATCGTTCAGCTGGGTGGCAACGACATGCTGCGCGGTATCGACCCGGTACAGACGCGCGCGAACATGAACGCCATTCTCGCCGATCTGAAACGCCGGAATATCAAGGTTCTGCTCGCAGGCATGCTGGCCTCGCCCAATCTTGGCAGTGCCTATCGTGCCAAGTTCGATCCCATCTGGCCGACCCTCGCCAAACAGTATCGCGTGCCGCTCTATCCCTTTTTCCTGAAAGGTGTGACGGGAAACCGGTCGCTGCTGCTGAAGGACAATCTGCATCCCACTGCACAGGGTGTCGGGGTGGTGGTGCGCGGCGTCGCGCCCGTGGTGAAGGGGTTGTTATGACCTGAATAAAGCCCCTCCCCTTGAGGGGAGGGGAGGGGTTGGGGTGGGGATTGTGCTGCCGATAAACTTTCGTTAACCATATCGCCATAGGCTGCTGCACATGTTGACTGTTGGCGATCCGGTTCCGTCCCTCATCGCGCGATCCGCGACAAACCCGGCCTATGTTCTCGACAGCATCGCCGGACGGCATGTCGTGATGACGTTCATCGGCGGCGCGCGGACACCGGGCATGGCTGCCTTTTTCGAGCAGCTTTTTCGCGACGCGGGTCCGTTCGACGATGTCCTCGCTTCCTGTTTTCTCGTCAGCAACGATCCGCAGGACGAAACCGCGCCGCTGATTGCAGACCGCTATCCCGGCATCCGCATCCTGTGGGATTTCGACCGCAACCTCGCGCGTCAGTTCGGGGCGGTGCGCGCGGTCGATAGTCAGGTCGAGCGGCTGCATCTCATGAGTTTCGTGCTCGATCCCGCCCTGCGCGTGCAGGCGATCATCCCCATCGTCGATCCCGCCACCCATATGGCGCAAATCCGGGAAGCGATCGCTGCCTTGCCCACCCCCACCGAAATGGCGGACCAGTGGGCACCCGTTCTGCTGGTGCCCAATGTCATCGAACCGGCGCTGTGCCGCGATTTCATTGCTTATGCGCAGGCACGCGGTGTCGAGGACAGCGGCTTCATGAAGACCGACCATGCCACGGGGCAGACCGTTCTGGTCGTCGATTACAACCACAAGCGGCGCGCCGACTGTTCGATCGAGGACGCGCATCTGCGCGCCGCCCTGCAACAGCGGATCATGCGCCGGGTTGTACCGGCGATCGAACGCGCCTTCCAGTTCCGGGTGACGCGCATGGAACGCTATCTGCTCGCCTGCTACGATGCAGAGACCGGCGGCTATTTCCGCCCGCACAAGGACAATACGACGCTGGGCACCGCGCATCGCCGCTTTGCCGTGACGATCAACCTCAATGCCGAGGATTATGACGGTGGCGACCTGCGCTTCCCGCAATTCGGTCCGCGCACCTATCGCGCGCCGACCGGCGGGGCGATCGTCTTCTCCTGTTCGCTGCTGCACGAGGCGACGCCGATCACGCGCGGCAAACGCTATGCCCTGCTGCCCTTCCTCTACGATGAAGCCGCCGCCAAGGTGCGGCTCGAAAATGCGCAGCATCTGGCCGATCCTGCACTGCGCAAATCAGTGGTCAAATCCGTAACAGCCGCGCCCGGCTGGTTCGAACCGAGCGACAAGGAAGCCAAGGCACCCGCGCCGGTGCCTCGCAAGACCGTACGCAAGGCCCCGGCCAAGGCCGCACCGAAAGCCAAGGCAAAGCGCCCCGCGAAGGTCTGATGGCAGGAGCGTGAAGGCGGAGACCGCCCGTTCCCGCCGATTACCCCAGTCGCGCCAGTGCGGCCGCCAGCCGTTCCGCCTCGGCCGCTTTCTCGGCATGATCCGCGCGCGCCTTTTCGACCGCTTCGGGCTTGGCCCGCTCGACAAAGCTGGCGTTGGAGAGGCGGCCCGCCAGCGCGTCGCGTTCCTTCGCGGCGGCGTCCATCGCCTTGGTGAGGCGCGCCTTTTCCGCAGCGAGATCGATCACGCCTTCGAGCGGCAGGATATATGTCGCTTCATCGACGACGACCTGCGCCGCACCCGCTTCGTCGGCATCGCCGAACGTGACCGCCTCGATACGCGCCAGCCGCGCCAGCGACGCGTGCTGCCGGTCCAGGCGCGCGCGCGTTGCGTCTGAGGCATCGCGCACGATGGCCTTCATCTTTGCGCCCGGCGGCACGTTGAGTTCGGTGCGGGCCGTGCGGACGGACTGCACGAGGCGGATGAGCCAGTCGATCTCGGCGCGCGCTTCGCCATCATCCGCGACTACGGATTGCGGCCATTGCGCAACGATGAGGTCGCTCTCTCGCGCGCCCATCGCATGCCACAGTTCCTCGGTGATGAAGGGCATGAAGGGGTGGAGCATCACGAGAATCTGGTCGAAGGCCCATCCAGCGACAGCGCGCGTCTCCTCGTCGATCTGCCCTTTGGTCAGTTCGATGTACCAGTCGCAATATTGATCCCAGACGAAATGATAGATGGCGTTCGCCGCCGCATCGAAGCGCAGGTCGGCGAGCGCCTTGTCGATGGCCTGCACGGTATCGACGACTTCGCCGATGACCCATGTGTTGACGGGCAAGGTCGCGGTCGGCGCGGTGACCGATTGCGATGCGCCGATGCCGTTGGATTGCAGAAAGCGCGCGGCGTTCCACAGCTTCGTCGCGAAGTTGCGATATCCCTCGACGCGCTTTTCATCCATCTTGATGTCGCGGCCCTGGCTTTCCATCGCGCTCATGAAAAAGCGCAGCGCATCGGCACCGTATGCATCGATGAGGCCCAACGGATCGACGGTATTCCCCTTCGACTTCGACATCTTCGAGCCATCCGCCGCGCGGACAAGGCCGTGGAGATAGAGGCGCTTCCAAGGGACATCCCCCATGAACTCTTGCCCCATCATCGCCATCCGCGCATCCCAGAAGAACAGGATGTCGAACCCGGAAATGAGCAGGTCATTGGGGTAATGGCGGGCAACCAGGTTCCCCCTCTCCCCTTCCGCGGCGTCAATCCCCTTCCCGTTCGTGTCGAGCGAAGTCGAGACACCCTGTGCAGCGCGTGCCGCCTGTCCCTCGACTTCGCTCGGGACGAACGGAGTTTCGGTTGGCCAGCCCAGCGTGGCGAAGGGCCAGAGGGCGGAGGAGAACCATGTGTCTAGGACGTCGGGATCGCGCACAATATAAATGGTGCTGCTAGACGCACGCGGAAAGCGATCATCAATTTCGATCTTAAACTGCTGACCGTAAAAAGCCTGAGCAGCCGAGATTGCGTCAGCGTCAGTAAGCGCAACAAAGGTTTCGTTCTTTGAACTGCTCGTTTCCGTGAAGGAACCATCAGCATGGAACTGCTGTTCCATAAATGTAGCAATGCCGTTTTCTGTTTTCGCCGGCCCAAACCAAGCCGGTATCCTATGCCCCCACCAGAGTTGCCGGGACACGCACCAGGGCTGGATATTCTCCATCCAGTTGAACCAGGTCTTTTCCCAGGTTTTGGGCACAATCTCGATCGCGCCGGTCTTCACCGCCTCGATCGCCGGTTTCGCCAGCGTCGCCGCATCGACATACCACTGGTCGGTTAGCCAGGGTTCGATCACTACGCCGCTGCGATCGCCATAAGGCGTCTGGATCACGCGGTCCTCGATCCTGTCGAGCAGGCCGAGCCTCTCCATTTCCGCAACCACTGCCTTGCGCGCATCGAAACGGTCCAGGCCGAGATACTCCTCAGGAATATCGCCGCACTGGACGACCTTCGCATCGGCATCCAGCATGTTGAGCATGTCGCCCGCCTTGATCCCGGCCCGCTTGCCGACCTCGAAATCGTTGAAGTCATGCCCCGGCGTGATCTTCACCGCACCGCTGCCCAGTTCCGGGTCGGCATGGTCGTCGGTGATGATGGGGATCAAGCGGCCGGTGATAGGCAGCTTCACATGCTTGCCGACAACAGAGGCATAGCGCGGGTCCGCCGCATTCACAGCGACGGCCATGTCGGCCAGCATCGTTTCGGGCCGCGTTGTCGCGACGACGATATGGTCGCGCCCCCCCAAGTCACCATTGGCATCCAGCGTCACGCCATCGGCCAGCGGATAGCGGAAATGCCAGAACTTGCCGTTCACTTCCCGCGTCTCGACTTCCAGATCGGAAATCGCGGTTTTCAGGCCCGGGTCCCAGTTGACCAGCCTTTTGTCGCGATACAGGAGGCCGCGATTGTACAGGTCCACGAACACTTTCGTGACCGCCTTCGAGAAATGCGGGTCCATCGTGAACTGTTCGCGGGACCAGTCCATCGAGCAGCCCAGCCGCCGCAATTGCCCGGTGATCGTGCCGCCGCTCTCCCGCTTCCAGTCCCACACCTTTTCGACGAACTGGTCGCGCGTGTAATCGGTGCGCTTTTCCCCGCGCGCATTCATCTGCCGCTCGACCACCATCTGCGTGGCGATGCCCGCATGGTCGGTGCCGACGACCCACAGCGCATCCTTGCCGCGCAGCCGCTCGTAACGGATCATGATATCCTGCAACGTGTTGTCGAGCGCATGGCCGATATGCAGGCTGCCGGTGACATTGGGCGGCGGATTGACGATGGTGAACGGCTGCGCATCGGGCCGTTCCGGGCGGAACAGGCCGTTTTCCTCCCAATGGGCATACCAGCGGGATTCGATAGTCGCGGGGTCGAAAGTCTTGGGCAGATCGGTCATCCGACTGCCTTTAGCGATTGCGACGAACCCGTCAAAGCCAATGTCCGCCCGGCGTTACGCAGACCGGTGTGCGGCAAAGGATCTTAAAGGGCGCGTCCGGTAATCCGCGCGATTTCCTTGGCGACCATCGCCTCCACCAGATCGGGCAGGTGCGCGTCCAGCCAGTCCTTCATCATCGGGCGGAGCAACTCGCGCACCAGCGATTCGAGCGTATTGTCACGCCCGCCTTCCTGCGGCTTCACCACCATGGCGGACAGGGCGGAGAGCGAATGACGCGTGGCGACTTCGCTTTCGACCGACAGCATCGTTTCCGCCGCGCCGGATTTGGGAGCAGGGTTTTCAGCTGCAATGGCTTCAGGCGCAACGGTCCCTGCCGCGACCGATTCGGGGGCAGGCTTGATTGCGGTGCGGGCCATCACATTTGCCTCCGGTGCGGGCGGTGAAGCAGGCGTGACCGACGGCGCGGCCAAAGGTTCCTCGCTATGGGCGGCAGGCCCGGCAGGGTCGAGCGCCTCGGTCAGCTCCAGCACTTCCTCGGGCCGCGCATAGCTGGCCAGAGAGACCGTCTCGATGACGTCACGCCCTTCGATATCAGTGGCTTGGCTCGTGTCTTCGGCAGGCTTGCCACGCTTGGGTGCGCGGGCGGAAATCCCCCGGCTGGCTTCGTCACCTTCCTCGGCGATGATGCGCTTGATGGAGGAGAGTATCTCTTCCATCGAGGGTTCCTTGGTCATGTCCCCCATTGCGTACCCCTCACTTCACCCTTGTTCGACCCGTTCGCCGCCATGGTCCGCACCCGGCGTTAACCATCATTTTGCGGCGTCGGGCGACACCATGGCGTTTTGTGCGGGTGTGTCAACGGTGCGCGTGGCGACGGGCTGCGGCCGGGGGTCGCCGCCCCAGTCGAGCAGCTTGTTCTTGACGCGATCGTAATTCAGCACCGGATCGTACAGCGTCCCGCTGGCCAGGCCAAGATCGTCGGCTTCCGCATGGCCCATTGCCGCGAGCAGCGAAAAGCCCGCCACATAAGCATTGCGCTGCGCGGAAACGAGCTGGACGCGCGCGTTAAGCGCCTCCTGCTCGGCATTGAGGATATCGAGGATGGTGCGACTGCCGACCGAATTTTCCGCCCGCACCCCTTCGAGCGACAGCGCGGTCGCATCGACCGCCGCCTGGCTGGACACGATCGTCTGGAGCGAGGCCTGCCAGCTCGCATAAGAGGCGCGGACCTGCGAAATCACGCTCCGCTCCGCTTCGATTTCGCGCTCGATCGCCTGCGATTCGAGCGCCTGATTCTGCCGCACCTGCGCCGCCGGGCGTCCGCCCTGATAAAGCGGCACGGTGAGTTGCACGCCAGCAGACGCCGTTTCGTTGACTTGCGCCCCGGTCCCGCCGTTCAGCGTAGTGAGATAATTGGTATAGGCTCCCTGGGTAAAGACCGAAACAGTTGGTTTGGCCGCCGCACGCGCCGCGCGCACGTCGTATACGGCCGCCTCCCGCTGCTTCTTTGCGGCAAGAATGTCGGGATTGTCGGCAACGGCGACCTGTACCGCCAGATCGGGACTTTCAGGCAGGCCGGGCAAGGGAGGCGGCGTTTCCAGATCGTCCGGCACCGTGCCGACCAGCGCGATGTAGTTTTCGCGCGAGCGGATCAGATTGGCCTCTGCTGTCTGCAAATCGCTGCGGGCAACCGCCAGGCGCGACTGCGACTGGGCAATGTCCGTGCGCGTCAGGTCGCCGACTTCGAACCGGTCGTTGGTCGCCTGAAGATTGACATCCAGCACGCCGACATTGGCGCGGTTGAGGGCAACGATCGCACTGTCGCGGATGACGTCCATGTAGGCCGCTACCACTTGCGAAAACACCGACGCCTCGGTGCCACGCAGATTGGCGCGGCCTGCCTCCACTCGCGTCTTGGCGCCCGTGATGGCATTCTTCACCGCTCCGCCGGAATAGATCGGAACGTTGAGCTGCGCTTGCGCATTAACCGTCCGCTGCGGAGCGGTAAATGATATCGTCGGCTTCAGGATGCTTTCGGTGAACGAGCCACTGGCCTGCACATTGGGTCGGCCGGCGGCTTTCTGGATCGGCACATTCTCATCCGTAGCGCGCAGCCCCGCCCGCGCGCCGGTCAGCGTCGGGTTGGTCTGATAGGCTTTGAGCAGCGCATCCTGCAACGTCTCTGCCGACACCGGCTGAACAGACTGCACGGCTAGGACGGCGCTGCTCCCCAGCAGCATGGCAAGGCGCTGCGCTCGGACTGGAAGACGTTTCAAATGCCGGACTTTCTCAAAATACGAAGGTTTTCGGGCGGGCAAATCCGGGCAAGACGACCATTTCGATGTCGGCAACATGCGTAAGGCCAAAGGCATCCCCGCTCTTGCGCCCGATGGCGAGGCGCGTCACGCCCTTGTCGATCAGCCCTGTCGCCATCCGTCCCCCATCGCCAAGCTGCTCAACGAGCGCACCGGGCACTTCCTCTATCGCGCCGTCGATGATGATGACGGCATAAGGGCCATTGGCAGGCGCGCCTCCCGCAAGCGTGCCGGGTGCCAGTGTGACGCCTGCCAGCGGCGCGACTGACGATGTGCCATCTGGCGTCAGCAAGGCGGCATCGTCCACGGCCGTTACCTGCGCGCCCATGGCGGCGAGCAGCGCGGCAGTGTATCCCGTTGCCGCACCGACGAGCAGCACCTTTTCCCCGCGCCGCACGGCCGCTTCGGTCAGCAACCGCCCGGTTGCGAGCGGCGGGTTGAGCGCACGTCCGTCGGCCAGCGGCACGGGCCGGTCGATATAGGCCATCGCCTGCCGTGTCACCGGCACGAACGCCTCGCGCGGCACCTGCGCCATCGCCGCGATCACGCGAACATCGTTCACGTCGCTCGTGCGAAGCTGGTTTTCAACCATGGCGGCGCGCATGGCCGCAAAATTGGGTTCCGTCACCATAGATCTCCGATTGGCATAACTGTGTTGCCAACGCAATACAGCAAATGACTTTGCAGACCTCTAATTCACCTGCCTCGTCGCGCCAAGTCGCTTTTGCGCCACTGCAACGGCCTTTCATGCGGGGCCGCTCATGCTATGGCCGCGCCCAATGGGCCTGCCCGGCCGATAGGCACCCTTGACTTTATGGCCCAGCCTGCGCATTGCGCACCTCCCACGACACGGTTTGGCCCGATGGCGGAGTGGTTACGCAGAGGACTGCAAATCCTTGCACGCCGGTTCGATTCCGGCTCGGGCCTCCAAAATCCTGTCCAGCGACGTCGGTCAACAGTTGAAAAATCCCTGATTTCCGGTAGTTTATGGGCATTCGCTGATTGTCAGTGGAGGCCCCTGTTTGCCTGCAATTGCGGATGATGGGGGCCTAATTTGGGGGCTTCGAAAGGCGCCAGCAGAATCGAGGCCCCCAATGGCGCTAACCGATACCGCTATCCGCAATGCGAAGCCCGCAGATAAGCCTTACAAAGCTACAGACTCCCAAGGTTTGTATTTGCTCGTGAATCCACGAAGCAGCAAGCTGTGGCGAGTCAAATGCCGTATCGACGGCGTGGAGCGGAAACTGTCGCTAGGGGCGCATCCCGAGATTACGCTGGCCGAGGCGCGCGCTGCCCGGGGTGCGGCCCGTAGGCAACTGGCTCATGGGTAGTGTCTCACTTTGAAAATTGACGCCTTGCCTGTCGCATCCAGCCGCCTCTTCCTATATGCTTAGCGGAAAGCATGGAGGTTTATATGGCAAGATCATCAAATCCGTGCCCCGCTGAATGCAGCGGCGGGCATGGTAGACCGCAGCACGATATTGCAGCCGAGAAACTAGAGGCAGCAGGCGTTACCGGCGAATGGATTGCAAGGGCGATCCGCTGCGGTTACTGCGATCAGATTTATTCCAGAGAATTCTCAACCTCGCGCCTTGTGCGGCGGGGACACTTCGCTGGCAACACACTTATGACAGCCGAGAATTGGAGGCCGTACCTTGCCTAAAGGTCCACGCGGAGAGAAGCGCCCAGCCGCCGCGATCGGCTTAGCCGTGCTGGTCGGCAAGATCGCTACAGGCGAGGTTGAGGACGAACGCGACGAAAAGCTATCCAGCGCGGCGGCTGAAATGGGCCGCGCTGGAGGCAAGAAGCGCGCTGAGAATATGACGCCGGAGCGGCGCAAGGAGATTGCGCAGAAGGCGGCAGCTAAGCGGTGGGCGAAAGATTCCTAGTCCGGCGCAGGGAAGCAATACGTTCCGCTCTCTAGCGGAAGCTGCAACGTATCTCCGAAACGCGGGTAATATTCATCCAACCTTAGCTTAAACGATGCCCAATCTGGCGACATCCTCATCAACAGGATAACGCCCTCTAGCAGCCGCTCCAATGCCGGTTTACCATCTTCCGGGGTAAGGAGTTGTGTCAGCTTTTGCGTCGGCTTCGCTTTGCGCATCGCGAGGCTCGACGATCTTCTGGGCTTGCCGCCAGCGCTGCGACACGCGCTCGAACTCCGCGACCATCTGTTCGGCAATCGGTTCGAGCGGCTGGTCCGCAAACGCGATCCGCACCGGCAGGCGGGCTTGCACCGCGGCGCTCAGATTGGCGGCGCTGAGGGTGCCCGCCACCACGCCTTCGATAGACTCGGTATCGCTGCCGCCGATCTCGAACGCGAAATCCTCCGGTTCGCGTTGATGCCGCCAGTTCTCGCACTCAAGTTCCAGCCGATCGGTTGGGTCTTCGCGTCCCGTACGCCAACAGAAGGCGTCTGCATCGCGGGTGGTGTTGAGACGAGCCAGAGGATCAAGGAGCGGAGTGCGATCTGGACCGAAAATGTCGCGGTTGGCGGAGCCCAGTAAGTTTGCGGCAAGGGTCGACGCGATGGGCAGTGCGGGCGGCATCGGAATGCTCAGCTCGGCACGTCGCTTCCGGTCGTCTACCGTCTTGGCGTCTCCGGTCCATTTCTTCAGGCGCCGGATCGTGAACTTGCCGCCAACCGCAAGCTCCACCAGCGCCTTCAACGCCCGCCGGTTACCCTTGTTGACGCCCATGAACAGGGCGCCCGGCCACTCGCGGCGGCGTCGCCAGGTGATATGCAGATCGCGAAGCTGACCATGAACCTGCTCGAGCCAGGCGGCATAGTCCTCTTCATACTTGGCGATAGCGCGGGCCATGAGCGGCGACAGGTGACGCTCGAAGTCACGGCCGATCTTGGCGATGTCGACCGCCCCCGTGCGCTGCGTCGGAGCCTTTGCCGCCGGGGGCGGCGTGAGGCGGGCCACCGGATTGGCCTGACCGACCCGCGTGACCAGCTCCTTGACCAGTTCGGGCGCGAGTGCGTCGTAGCGTTTCAGCGTCGCGTCGATCCGCTTGATCTGCTTGATCCTCTGGCCGTCCGTGTCCTCGAACCAGCCTTCCAGTTGCGGCTCGCTGGCCTGGAGCCTGGCAATCTCCGCCCTGAGGTGTAAGGATCGCGCCTATGCATTAGAACTGTACGCGTTCAATGCAGGAGCCGGTCGACATCAGAATGAGACGCTCACATTTTGTATGGAGCAGGCTTTGGAGTGGAGCCTTAAACAACGGTCCTGATGGGGAAGTTATGCCCCATTTATTTCGGCAGAATTGGAGCTTACCCGGGTTCATCGTGTATTCTAAATTCCTCGGGACAACTTTTTGTTCAAATACTCCGGATTCCACGCAGACTCCAAGCAGTCGCCCACGTTGACCTGCCCCCCTAGGACGATACATAAGATCGGCCCGTCCTCAACTGCACTGCACACATCACAATGTCAGCTACCCCGGTTCCTCTTGTCGCGCTTGTGATTGCCCGCGCTACGACACTGGCCTATCCCGAATTGCTGCCCGAACTGGCAACAGCCCTCCAAGGCAAGGGCATGCAGTTCGTGCTGTACATCATAGAGCATGAACATGATGCGGACATGGCGATGGCCGCGATCGAACGGCTTGACGTTGCAGGAGTCATTGCGGCGGCACGACCATCGGAGCGGGAAATTGCCCGCGCGTCGGAACGGGGCGTGCCGCTTCTTCTGTACAATTGCCATGCGCAGGGCCCGACCGTCGATTCGATCAGCTGCGATCATGCGGCCTGCGGCCACATGCTGGCAACGATGCTTCTGGACGCCGGGCATCGCCGTTTCGGCATCATTGCGTCGCCGGATGATTCGCTGGTCGGCGTGGAAAGGGCGGCCGGCGCAATCGGCACATTGCAACGCAGCCGGGCACTCACCATCGAAGTGGAGCGTGGCGATTACAGCTATGCCAGTGGCGCGGCGGCGATAGACGCGCTGTTCGCGCGCATGAAGCCGAAGCCGTCCGCGATTATCGCCGTAAACGACGCCATGGCGATCGGCGCGCTGGATCGTGCCCGCGATCTTCAGATACGCGTGCCACGGGATCTATCGATTGTCGGCATCGACGGCACGCAGACGGCGCTGCTGCCGTCCTATCAGCTCACAACGATGCGCCAGCCGCTGAACCTGCTGGCGAACACGGCTGTAGACTTGCTCCTGCACCGGATAGAAGAACCCGGCGGACCGCCCGAAATCCGTCTCTATGGCGCGCAATTGATCGAAGGACGCACGGCTCGCCTGGAAAAGCCCGTACGCAAGGCGTCATTGCCGATGCGACGGGCGGGCTGAGGCGCTCACCCGATCGGCCGCTGGCGTTCACGCGCTTCAGCAAAAATATCTCGGTCGAGTTGCCGGAAGAGGTCCGGAAGATCGATGAAAATCCAGTTTTCCGAAAGCCGGTCGCCGTCCCGCCGCCACCAGTCCATGACCCGCATCGTGATCGGTTTGGGACTTATATACATGCTTGACCCAAGGCGGGGAGCGTGCTAATCAGGCTGCATGAGCAAGAAACCCGCCATTCAGCAGTTTGACACCATCCTTCAGATGATGGCCGTAATCCCCGACGAACAGGCCGCGATCGACCATTTTACGGCGATCCGCTGGAAAAACGGTGCTTTTTGTCCGCTCTGCAAAAATGCGGACGCCAACCGTATTGGGCGCATGAATCGCGTTGTTGGCGCTGGCGAAAATCAGGTTAAAACTCCGACCAACACCTACAAGTGCTATGCCTGCCGCAAGCGCTTCTCCATAAAGGTCGGCACGATCTTTGAAGACAGCAAAATCCCGCTGCGCTCGTGGATGCTGGCGATCTGGCTTATCACATCGCACAAGAAAGGCATCGCCAGCACCCAACTCGCCAAGGATATCGGCGTTACGCAAAAGACGGCTTGGTTCATGACCCACCGCTTGCGCTATGCGATCAAAACCCAGTCTTTCAACCGCCCGCTGGACGGCATTGTAGAAGCCGACGAAACTTTCATCGGCGGCAAAGAGAAGAATAAGCACGCTCATCAGCGCACCGGCGGCAAACAAGGTGGCAAAGGTAAGGTTGCCGTTCTTGGTATGTTGGAACGCGACGGCGAATTGCGCACCGGCACCACGCCGAACCTGAGCGCCAAGGCCGTCCAGACCGTCATCCGTGACAATGTGAAGTCGGGCGCTAACCTGATGACCGATGAGCATGGCGCGTTCGTCGGCCTGTCCGACGCCTACAATCACCACCGCGTAAACCACAGCGCTGGCGAGTATGTGCGCCACTATATCCTGCACACTAACGGGATTGAGAGTGTTTGGGCGTTGTTCAAGCGTCAAATCATCGGCACTCACCATTTCCTTTCGCCCAAGCACCTGAACGCCTACCTTGGCGAGATGACATGGCGCTTCAATCTCCGCAGCATGGGCGAAGGCGACCGCGTGAACGCCCTTCTCGCGCAGACCGCCGGACGCCTCACCTACAAGGCTTTGAAGGCATGAGCGGCAAGCGAGAGAAGCCCCTTGGGCTGGACATGCCGCTCGCCGAAGCGCTCGAAAGGTTCATAGGCGTCGATCCCGACGAGTTGCCGGACAACGTGAAGCTGAGACAAAAAAAGGGACCGCAGAAGCGATCCCTAGGTGTTGATGAAAAGCCCACTAAGGGCGGTGACTAATCCTCTGGATTAACGGCGGCGATAATAGCACCGCACACGTTCGACGCGACAGCGCCTGATGCGGTAATATCCCTGGATGAAGCGCATTTGCTTTTTCCTTGAATTTGGGCGCTAACCGTGCGATTCCTTGCTTGTCACAGCGGTGGAAACGCAGCGCTTAGCGCCCGTTGAAACTACGGATGGCCGGGGCTTTGCTCCGGCCTTTTCCGTTTCTGGCGGCCTTTCGTTGGTCGCGGTGTCCGTTCCACTATCACATCAAACACGATCTCCGGGTCGGCTTTCGTTCAGTCCGACGTCGTATTGCTTAACGACCTACCAAGCATGTGGCAAGAGGCATAATTTGCCGAAGAGCCCAAAAAAGGCATGAAGGGCTTTTTTCTAGACATATTACTAGAAAAAGGCTTATTGTATCCATCGACACTTGAGAGGGTTATGTGATGGCTGATGATATCGACGCTGGTGACGATCTAAAGCTCACCGTTGGCAGGGGGCCAAGCTACCCCTTCATAGATTTGCAGAGAGCGCTCGATCGGGTCTTCGAGATCACCGCAAAAGGTGCGGAGAGAACGAAACTCTCTCCTGAAACCTTTTACAAGCTGTGGAATTACGCTCCAAAGAGCAGTGGTGCTCGACAGACGATGGCCGCGCTAAATTCATACGGACTAGTGGAATACGTTGGGAAAGGGACCGACAGGCGAGTCCAGCTAACAGATTTGGCTCGCAGGATTGCGCTAGACAAGCGTCCGGGGTCACCTGATCGTGAGCGAGCGATGGCGCAAGCTGTGATTGAGCCGCCTGTTTTCGCGGAGCTCTATGACACATATGGCCCCATCCTCCCCGACAAGACGGTAATGGAATATTGGCTGGTATCCGAGAAGGGCTTCAATCAGCAGGGGGCTGAAGCCGCAGTGGCCAACTTCATTTCGTCATTTATGTATGCCGGGATGGATAAGCCGACGCAAAAGCCCGACGAGAACGGTTCACAGCGTAAGCCAGACATGGTAGATACGCCCAAACCAAGCGTAGGTGATTTTGTGGAAGTCGAGGTGGGAGGGCAGCTTCAGTTCGCGAAACCAGTTCGCGTACGAGCCACCACGCCCGATGGCGCTTGGTTCTTTGTCGAGGGAACCGAGACGGGATATTCTATGGAACAAGTAAAAATCGTTGACCATCCGGATGGTCAGGATCGCAAACCGCCGACCCTTCCTCTTGAGCAAGCGAAGGTCGCCACATCGACTAACGACCTTAAGCCAGTGTTCGACTTTGATAGTGTTACGATCAATACGAAGATTACGAGCCAGTGGCATCTTACTGAGCTCATCTCGCGGCTTGCTAAGTTAATGCCGTTGTTGCCGGAGGGTGACGATGGCAAGCAGAAGGACGACTGATTGAAAAGCCCGGCCTAACCCGCCGGGCTTTTTTTGTGATAATTGACCTCTAACGGGAGAGGCCCATGACCAATCAGGATTTTAAACGAAGCGTGGCGGGTGCCTGTGGCAGCGCGTTGGCGGCTGTCGTTGTTGTAAAAGGCATCATAGCCGTGGTGCCTGACGTGATCTTGCTCGATAAGTATGGTGATGTTCGAGGCATCTTTCAGCTTGGGTTAGCGATAATCGCCATCACCATTTTTGGGGCCGCTTGGCGCTGGATCGACACAATTGACTAAATGCCATCATCAATCTGGGTCAAGCACGTATATAGAACCCATCGGTTTGCCCGACGGTGCCAGACCCAGGAAATCGCCGCCCGTGTGCGTTGCGCGGATGCTGGGCCAGCCGGTGGAGCAGGTGAAAGGCCCGTCGCCGAAGCGCGCGACATGATTGCCGCCCTTGAAATCGGGCCAGGCCTCATTGAACGGCCCTTCATGATAGCGATAGAAATTGTCGATGCCGCGCGTGGTGCCGATGCCGCCAGGACCATACCACATCATGTCGGGCGTCCAGAAATCATGGAAGCGCATCGTTTCGTGATTGATGCCGTCAAAGGCCCACATGCCCTCGAAGATCATGGCTTCGACCAGTTTGAGGCTTTGCACCGATTCCGCCGGGTCGGCATCGTACAGGACCAGACCATCCTGTGCCAGCGGGGGCGGACACAGGCCCTCTACACCCAGTGCGGGACGAAGCGGGTTGATGCCCAGTTGCCGAAACACGTCGATCCAGTCGAAAATGACATAGGCATCGACTATGCGGCCGTTCTCGATCCGGTAGAACTCACCGAAGCGCACATAGAGCCAGCTCTGGCTGGGCCGCAGGCCGAACCACTCGCCTGTCAGCGTACCATAATAATAGCCTGTGGCGGAAATCCAGTCGCCACCGTTCCAGTGGCCGCTCATCAGGATGTCGTCCCGGCGCTCAAGGTCGGGCATCGCCGACTTCATCGGCGCGAGATGCCGTTCCACCACCTCGTCCAGCCCGTGCATCTGGTTTACGGGACAGCCGGCAATATAGGCCACGTCGGGCGCGAAAAACGTGCTGGCGACGGCTTTCAGTTCTGAAGGCGTGGCGCGCGCAAGCTGGCGCAGACATGTCATGATCTGACGTTTTGTATCGCCAGGCGAGTGGCTCAGCATCATTTTCTCCAGAGTGCGTTCCTGTAACTTTGGTAAAATAACCACATTCAGGAGAAGAGCAAGCGGTTCCTGAATCTGAAAAAATCCTCAATTCTATTGAAAAATATAGACAAAATTTACTGAAATAATTCTAAAACAGGCACTTGCGCTCCCTCATGAATTATGTTTTTCTCCAAAATATGGAAAAACACGGATTGAGGAACTGAGTATGGCCGATACGGATGCGGCAATGTTCAAGCAGCGCACAGAGAAAGGCTTGTCGGCCGATACGCATCCGACGCCGATCGGAACGAACAAGGCGGCGGGTAGCGCGGCTGGCAAGGCAGATAATTCTGACGGAACGTTGCGTGTTCCATTGTCCGCCATGCCGCATGACTATGCCATTTCCCTGCGCGATGCGTTGCGCGGCGGCACCGACAAAATGCTCGCCGTGCCCGATGTTGCCCGGCGCCAGCCGATGCGCGGCTTCGAGGACCAATATGTCGACATCATAGATTACATTGTCCGCATCACCCATCGGATATGGGAAGAAAAGGACATCGGCTACATTTACGACACCTATCGGCACAATTGCCGTGTGCAGGACGATGCGGGGCTGCAATATGGCCGCGACAAGATCGTTGCGGACACGGTTCACACGATCAATGCCTTTCCCGATATTCGCCTGTACGCGGACGAAATCATCTGGGCCGGCAACGAGGATACCGGGTTCTTTACCTCACACCGCACGGTCATCACCGGCACCAACACCGGGTACAGCCGCTTCGGGCCGCCGACAGGCAAGCGCATCAACCTGTGGTGCATTGCCAATTGTCTGGCAGAGGCGAACGAGATCCATGAGGAATGGGTCATCTACAATCAGTCCGCGATGCTGCAGCAGATGGGCTATAACCTGTTCGACAAGGCTCGCGAGTTCGGCGACATGCGCGTGCGGGAAGGCGGGCCGCGCGTTCAGCCCGCAGAAGGCACAAGGTTGCAGGGCCAAGGCAAGCCGCGGCAGATGGCGCTCGCCAAGACATCCGGCTTCGACATAGAGGGTGAGCTGCGCCACAGCCATCATCACGTATGGAACTGGCGGAACATGGCGGCCCTCGATCGCCTCTATGATCCCCGGCTTGCCTTTCACGGGCCGACCGACCGGGAGCTTCGCGGCCTTTCCGCCTACAAGAGCTTCATATTGAGCCTGATCGCGATGTTCCCGGATATCGCCACCCAGGTCGAGGAAGTCTATTGGATGGGCAATGAAGAGGAGGGGTATCTCGCCTCGCTTCGCTGGTCCGCCGTGGGCACGCATCGCGGCTTTGGCGTCTACGGACAGCCAACCGGACGGCAATGCCGCATCTGGGGCATCAACCAATATCGCATTCAGGGCGGACGCATCCGCGAAGAGTGGATGATGTTCAACGAGTTCGACCTGCTCCAGCAGATCATGGCCAGCGAGCCAATCTAGGGAAATATCGCGACAATCAGACTATCTGCCAAAAAGGGGACGACGGCCATGCGCAATACGCACTTTCTTACCATGCTACTCTGCTCTGTTGCCTGGAACCAAGGCGCGCTTGCGCAGGACACTTCCGCATCGCCGCGTCCCGCCGCTACCGCCCAGGCCGATGCTGACAGCACCGGCGGCGTGGGCGATATCGTCGTCACCGCGCAACGCCGCGAGGAGCGGTTGCAGGATGTGCCGATCGCGATAACCGCCCTGTCACAGGAGGCCCTGACTCAGGGCGACGTGCGTGACATTGCGCGGCTTTCGAACTTTACGCCGGGGCTGAGCTTTGGCCAGTCGGGCTTTGATACCCGCCCGGGTATTCGCGGCGTACGCACCGATGCGGTCGACGGTAACGGCGACACGACCGTCGGCTTCTATATCGACGACGTGTACCAATCGCTCGCGGTTCAGGCCAGCCATCCCTTCGTCGATGTGGCACGGGTGGAAGTCGCGCGTGGGCCACAAGGTACCTTGTTCGGGCGCAACACCTTCGGCGGTGCCATTTCCATCGTGAATGCCGTTCCCGGCAACCAGACCGAAGCGGGGATCGACATCACCCTGGGCAATTACGACCGTGTACAGACCAAGGCATTCGTCAGTGTGCCGTTGAGCGATACGCTCGGCCTGCGTGTCGCGGGCATGGCGGAAACGCGCGACCCCTATGTCAAGAATGTGGTGGTGCCCGGAAACGACATTTACGACAGGAAGACGGGCTATCTGCGTGGAACGTTGCGCTGGACCCCGACCGACCAGCTTGAAGTCATCCTGCGCGGCACCTACTGGCATGAGGGCGGGACCGGTGCGGGGGCCTATGGCTACAAGCAGGGTGGTCTCATCATCGATCCGGCGACTGGTCTTGGAAGCCTGAGCGGTACGCCGCTGCCATTCTTTACCGCGCTCAGAGACGGTGTGGCCGACATTAACGGCTTTGACGTCGGGCGGCAGCTTTCGACCGGGCCCTATGAATGGGAATCGTCCTTCAAGCCGCGAGCGCGCCTCAACGAATATGCCGGAAATGCCCAGATCCGCTGGGCGAACGACAGCATCTTTCTGCGTTCGGTGACGAGCTACCAGACATTCAAATATCGCTCCAATACGGGCGAGGCCGTCGGATCGCCGGACACCGAATATCTTCAGGATCGCAATACCAAGACGCTGACGCAGGAGTTTCAGATCGGCGGAGTGGAAACCAAGCCATTCAGCTGGGTCGCAGGGCTGTTCTATTATCGCGACCGCTATTTCGACCAGTTCTCGCTGACATCGCCGGGCTATGACTTTTTCGCGCCGAACAACCTGCGCACCAATTCGATCGCCGCTTATGCGCAGGCCTCGCTCTATGTCACCGATGCGCTGCGCCTGACGGCAGGTGGACGCTATACGCGCGACAGGAAAGGGATAAGCGCGGCGTCCTTCGACAGCTTCGCCGATTATGGATCGGCGGAAGACAGCGACACGTTCAAGCGATTTACCTGGCGGCTGGGTGCGGAACTGTTCCTGACCCGCGAAAATCTGCTTTATGGCAGTGTTTCGACAGGCTTCCGTTCCGGCGGGTTCAACGTTGCGTCGCTGACGGTGAGCAGCGTGTCGCCGACCTTCGACCTGGAACGTGTAACGGCCTATGAAGTCGGCTCCAAAAACCGGTTCTTCGACAACAAGGTCGAACTGAACCTGTCAGCCTATTACAATGATTTCAAGAACCTGCAGATACAAAGCCAGTTTCCGCTGCCTGCGCCCAGCACTTCGGTGATATCGGCCGTCATCAATGCGGGTGCGGCACGTGCCTATGGTCTTGAGGCGGAAACGGTCATCAAGCCCGTGCCTGAACTGACGCTCAATGCGACTGCCACGCTGCAGAATGCGAAGTTTACCGACTTTGGTTTCTTCGGGCGGCCGTCGCGCTTCTATCCCAATCAGCAACTGGATTTCAGGGGCAACCGCATCCCGCGCACACCATCCTACAAGTTCACCGTGGGCGCGGCCTATGATGCACGGATCGAAGGCTTCGGCACGATCACGCCGCGTGTCAGCGCGGTCCTTTCCGGAGGGTTCTACAACACCGACTACAATACGCCGATCGACCGCCAACCAGCCTATCAAACGGTGGATGCCTCGCTTGGCTATACGACGCTGGATGATCGCCTCACTCTGGAGGGCTTTGTCACCAACCTGACCAACGAGGCTGTGCTGAATTACGGCGCATTCGGGTCCCAGACGCTGATTACAAGCTATGAGCAGCCCCGTTTCTACGGCCTTCGCTTGAGCTTCAGATATCAGTGAGAGTAAGGATGGCCCACATGATCGGAAGCATCGCGACGCTGCTGTCGACCGATCATGTCGGGAGAACACCACTGCTCGTCATGCCGGGGCTATGCACATGCTGAGCACCTTCACGGGCGCGCGTCTTGACGGAACGGTCAGGGCGCGCGTCACCCTGCCTGCGTGTGGTATCATTTTTCTCTTGCACGAAAGCGTGCGGTGACGGAGGCGCTTCCATTGCGGCGGGCCGACGATCTGCGGCGCAGCGAGCAGTTTGTCATCTACGCCGTGATGCTAATCGCCAGTCTTGCCTATAATTACAGCTTTATCCTGGTCGATTATGTCCGCCCGTTCCTGATACGCGATGCGGGAATGACGTTGCAGCAGACGGCTCTGCTCTACTCCGTGCAGGCGGCAGGCGTGATAATCGGTTCCTTCGTCATGCCATCGCTCGTCGCGCGATACGGATCGAAAGCAGCCCTTGTCGCCTGCAGCCTGATCCTGAGTGCCTGCACGTTCGCCAATGAAGCCATGGTCGGATTCTGGCCATGGGGCGTGACGCGCTTCATCATCGGCATCGCATTGCCCGGATGCTATATCGCTTCGATCACGATGCTGGCGAACGTCTTTCCGCCCCGCCTGCGTGGACGTCTGCTGTCGGTCAACATGGCGATGTTTTCCGTATCGCTGATGACGTTCGGCTTTCTGGGTTCCATACTGGGCGACAATGGCTGGCGGACGCTTGTTCGCATCGCGGCGATATTGCCCCTGGCTGTCGCCCTGGCGACCCTTCTGTTCCTGCCGGACGACCGCAGGTTCCAAGTATATGGCAATGACGAGACATCGGCCGAAAGCAACAGCGAGCGCGGGGCCTGGCGCGAGATGCTGAAAGGCCGACGTGCACGCATAACAATTGCGTGCATCGTCATCGCAGGGCTCAATTTCAGCGCTTATCAGTTCTACAGCGGCTTCATCACCACCTATCTGCTCAATGTTCGCGGGTTCAGTGAAGAGATGATTGGCGTGATTGTGGCTGTCGATGGTGTAGGAACACTGGCAGGAACCGTGATCTGGGGTATCGTCGCGGATCGCTATGGCCGCAAATATAATCTGCTGGGTTTTGTGCTGGCTGCGATCTGCGTCGCGGGTTTTCTGATTGCGCCGAGCTGGATGCCGCTGCTGATCGCGGTCGAATTGCTCTATGCCATCGGGCTCGCCTGCACGAACTGCTGGGCTGCCTATTTTGCCGAGCTGTTTCCGGTCCGTCTGCGGCCGATGGGCACATCACTGTTCCATGGCGGGCATGTGATTTCGATGTTCGCACCGCTGGCGGTCACGGCGGTCGCGGCGCATGCGCCCCTTGCTTTCGGGATGGCATTTGCCCCGCTGAGTTTCCTCGCCGCGGCGCTGATCTGGTCGCGCTTGCCCGAAACATTGCGCACTGGGCGGCGGTATAAGGGTTTTGCCCCGGAATGATCAGTTGGATTTGGCGGTCTTGAACGCGGTTCTACAGTGACACGAAGCAGCATACATTTGAGATTACCCTTCGCGCCAATTGTCTGCATTATGTCCCAGCATTTGAAAGGCTACTGCCCAGATTATCGGGTTGAGTGATCAACATGTCCGAACATCTGATATCGTTGGACGCTTGCCGTGGAATAACTGACAGTCCGCTGCTGAGGAGCGAAATCTGGCCGCCGGACTACCGGGAAGGTGTCGTTAACGCGAGAAAGCCTTACAACTCTATCACCATCCGGCTTGCCTTGCTTTGCGTTCTGCCTCGGCATCCATAGGTGCCCCGGCCATCATGTTCTGCGCGGCCTCTATGATTTCCGCGCTCCCCGCCTGGCGATAGGCCTGCATCTCCCGCGCGTCGCCATCGATTGTCCGCTTGAGCCGCCATATATCTTCGGCGCGGCAGGCGATGCCTGATAGAGCCGGGCTTTCAAAGGACCGGCAAACATGTCCCTCCCGATCGCGAAAGGTCAGGCCGATGCGAGTTGCGGCATCGGCGGGCTGTGTGGAGGCAAGTTGCATATCCAGCGTCTTGGCCAAATCGCCTTGTGCGACAAGGGCGCCCTGCCGGGTGCCGACGGTTGCCGATCCTCCCAGAGAGACGACTTGCCCCAGCAACAGGCCCATCACCAGCGCCGCCGCCATTGCAGCGAGGTTCCGCACCTGAAAGACGGTGGCTTTGCGCGGCGCGGGCTGGAATGGCACGACCCGATCGTCGAGCAGGGCCGTCAGCCGATCGGGCAAAGGTGCCTCGACCACCGGCGCGAAATGATCGGCCAGTGTGGCGCGCAAGGCCCGGTGCGCGGCAACCTGCGCGGCCAGTTCCGGCTGTGCCGTGATTGCCTTTTCGACGCGCTTGGCGCTCACGGCGTCCAGTTCGCCATCGGCATAGGCCATGAGCGTTTCCGGATCGATCGTCATGCCGCTTCTCCCAGATGGACTATCAATGCCTCACGCCCGCGACACAGGCGCGACGTGAGCGTGCCGATCGGGATGTCGAGGATTTCGGCGGCTTCGCGATAGGCAAAGCCCTCGACAAGGACGAGCGCAATCACTTCGCGTTGCTCGTCGGGCAGCTTCTCCATGGCGCGACCGACATTACCGATTTCGACCGCCATTTCAGTTTGCCGGTCGCCATCATTGCCGACGGCAAGCCCGGCGTCCTCCGCCACGAAGGTCTGGCTACGGCGTGTGCGGGCGCGCACTTCGTCGATCCACAGGTTGCGCATGATCCGGTACATCCAGCTATCCAGTCTCGTTCCTGCCTGCCACTGGTCGCGCGACTTGAGCGCGCGCTCGATCGACGCCTGGCACAAATCGTCGCCATCCGCCGCATCGCGCGACAGGCTCATCGCAAAGCGCCGCAGTCTTGGAAGCAAGGCCAGCAAATCGCGCTCGAACGCCATCAGGCAGATTTCCAATCATTGATTACCGGGGATGAAACGGATGGACCCGTGCGTTTAATCCCTGAACGCTTCTGAAAAGAGCACAAATATTTTCCCTTGCGCAAGGCAAAGGCTATGCCGGTGACTATGAAATCGCTGATCCCGTTCGCCAAATATATGGCGCTGTGCGTTGCGGGGGCCGTGCCCGCGATGTCGGCGGCGCAGATTGTGGCACCGGGCGGTATCGTGGGGCGCACGATTGACAGCCTGTCCCTGCCCGATCTGGACAGTTTGCCGGTCGGGGCTTTGACGCAGCGGTTGCAGGATATCCGGCTGGACCGGCTGGAGGCGCTGGTACGCGAGAGCCGGGGCAGCGTCGCCTTTGACGACCGGCGCAATCCGGCGGTCAGCGGCGTGCTGATCGTGACGGGGGCGAGTGCTGCGGATGTGACGACCGCCGGTCAGGCGGGCTTTGCGCTGATGGATCGCGAGACGATCGAGGGGATCGACATTGACATCGTGCGCCTTGCCGTCCCGAAAGGGCAATCGCTGGGTAATGCGATCAAGGCGCTGCGCACGCTGCTTCCGGCGGCGGATATCAGTGCGGACAACATCTATGTGCAGAGCGGTGCTTCTGCGCCACAGATTGCCGCCGGGGTGCAGTCATCCGGTCGTGCGGTTGTCAGGCCGGCCATCGGCATGATCGACGGCGGCGTCGCCACCCATCCCGCGATCACCAGCCCTGTCGAGGCGCAAGGGTTCACGCGCGGTGCGCCCTCCGCCAGCGCGCATGGCACGGCGATCGCATCGCTGCTAATCGGATCGGGCAGCGTGCGGGGGGCCGCACCGGGCAAGGCACTGCTGGTGGCGGACGTCTATGGCACCGATCCGGCAGGCGGCAATGCGACGGCGATCGCGCGGGCGCTGGGCTGGTTCGTGCGGCGCGGCGTGCCGGTGGCAACGATCAGCTTGGTCGGCCCGGCCAATCCGCTGCTGGGCAAAGCGATTGCCAGCGCGCAGGGCAAGGGGCTGGTCATCGTGGCGGCTGTCGGCAATGACGGTCCGGCGGCACCGCCCGCCTTTCCCGCGTCGTACCCCGGCGTTATCGCCGTGACGGGGGTGGACGGGCGGGATCGCGCCTTGCCGGAGGCCGGGCGGGCGCAGCATCTCGATTATGCCGCGCCGGGCGCGGACATGCTGGCGGCGGTACCGGGCGGCAAAACCGTGCGGGTGCGGGGAACATCCTATGCCGCGCCGCTGGTCGCCGCGCGGCTTGTGCAGCATTATCCGGTGGCGGACCCGGCACGCCGGGCAGCGGCCATCCGGGCGCTGGATGCCGAAGCCCGCGATCTGGGCGGCAAAGGCGCGGACAAGACCTACGGTCGCGGGCTGATCTGCGGCATCTGCCGCACCCGCTGACATTTTTTTCGGCACTGCCGGGATTAAATCCTGCGCGGCCTCCGTTGTCCTCCCAAGAGCGGTTTATCTGGGAGAATTGACATGAAGAGCTTTCTGAAAACGACGAGCATCCTTGTGGCCATGGCCATCGCGGCCCCGGCATCGGCGCAGCTTCTGGGCGGCGGCGGTGGCGGCCTTGGTGGTAATCTGGGCGGTACGGTCGGTGGTGTCACCGGATCGCTGGGCGGCGTGGGCAGCACCGCGGGTGAAACCCGCATCGACCGCAGTGTCGATCGCCGCGCGGGCACCGCCAGCTTGGATACGCGCACCAGCCGTAGCGCCAGCGGTTCTGCCGCAGGCGATGCGAAAATCCTGGGCCGCACGGTATCGGGTGCTACCGGCGGCAATGCTTCCGGTTCGGCAGGTGGCGGTGCGAATGTGCAGGCAGTCGGCACCGATGCCGTTCGCAATACGGCGGGTCAGGCCGTGGGCACCGTGCGTGGCACCGCCGGGCAGGCGACGGATACAGCGCGCGGCACCGCAAATGGTGCAAAGAACAGCGCCCTTAATGCGGTCAATTCCACCGGTGGTGTATCGGGCAGCGGTCAGGGCAGCGGTTCGGCGCAGGGCAGCCTCGGCCAGTTGGCGCTTGCCGGATCCGGCGCGGCCAATGGCGCAGGCATGTTCGCGATCGAACCGGGCATGGCGGTGGAGGATGCGCGTGGCCGGGTGATAGGCACCGTACAGGATGTCCGCACCAGCGGTCAGGGCGTCGTGCAGCAGGTGCTGGTCGATGTCGGCAACCACACGGCGACATTGCCGGCCGCCAATTTCAGCGGCAGCGGCGATGCACTTGTCTCCGGCATGGGTAAATCGGACGTGAACCGGGAAGCTAGGAAGCAGGGCAAGGCCGGCGGCGGCAACGATCGCGCGGATCAGCGAACCGACGTGCAGTGACCTCGCCTTAGAAAGGTGGGCATACGCTATCCGTGTGCCCACCTCTTTTTGCCTCAACACTGCATTGTCATCGCAATTGCCCTGCGACCATTTGACGGCTTCCAGCGCTCTTGCCGCTTCCCGCAATCTTGCGAAAAGCGTTGAGGTCGCACCATCTTACCTCTCTCGCATGGCGAATTCTGATGGGGTATTCAGAGTTTGATCGTGCTGCACGGGAGTGGCCCGCATGGAATGCGGGACGCAAGGTCGGTGCAAAAAGGGCATTAAAGCCGCGCCAGATCTGGACGGTGCGTTTTTTTCTGGATCAGAACGGACGCATCAGGGATCGAGCGCGTTTTGATCTAGTCATCGACAGCAAATTACGCGGGTGTGATCTGGTAAAAATGAAAATTGGCGACATCGTCTGCAATCGTGAAATTTGTCACCGAGCGATTGTCGTTCAACAAAAGACAGGGCGTCCGGTACAATTGGAAATTCTGGATGATGTTCGTGCGCGCCTGTTAAAATGGCTCGAGTTGCGAGGCGGGAGCATAGACGATTAGGTTTCTGACGATGGTGGACCTATGCCGATAAGTGGCTTCGACTTAATAGTCGCCGTGGCGATCATGATCGGCTTGCCGATAACGGTGATCTTCCTGAACCGGTGGAAGCCGCGCTTAGGGTGGTGGCTGCTCGGGGGCGTCGTTGCCCTCGTCGTCATTGGTAACATCATCGAGCAGAGTGTCGGGCGGCTATAAACAAGCCTTCCCCTTTCCATCGAACAGTGATTCAGGGTCGGCATGAGCCGATATGATCTGACCGACTTCGAGTGGCGTGTGATCGAACCGCAGTTGCCTAACAAGCCGAGAGGTGTTCCGCGCGTCGATGACCGCCGTGTGCTGAACGGAATCTTCTGGGTGCTGCGGTCCGGTGCGCCATGGCGCGACCTGCCAGAGCGCTATGGGCCGCGCACGACCTGCTACAACCGCTTTGTGCGATGGCGGAAGGCGATCATCCATCACGATAGGCAGCGATTGTTTCGATCGCAGCGAAGCTCGGCTGTGTTCCGCAGACGCTTCATGAGTGGGTGAAGAAGGCTGAGGTTGATAGCGGCAAGCGCGTCGGTGTGCCGACCGAGATGGCTGATCGCCTCAGGGCGCTCGAGCGCGAGAAACGTGAGTTGCGCCAGGCCAACGAGATTTTGCGCAAGGCGTCGGCATATTTTGCCCAGGCGGAGCTCGACCGCCCGTTTCGGAGATGACTGCCTTCATTGACGAGCATCGTGAGGTTTATGGGGTCGAGCCGATCTGTCGGGTTCTGCCGATCGCCCCATCCACCTATCATGAGCGTGCCGCTCAGCGACGAGATCCAAGAAGGCTATCGGATCGTGCTCGGCGCGATCGGGACCTGAAGCCAGAGGTGCTGCGCGTCTTTGCCGAGAACTTCGGTGTTTACGGGGTGCGTAAAGTCTGGCGGCAGATCAACCGCGAGGGCTTCGCCGTCGCGCGTTGTACCATCGAGCGGCTGATGCGTGACCTGGGGTTGCAAGGTGTCATCCGCGGCAAGCCGGTGCGCACGACGATCGGCGACAAAGCTGCAGCTTGCCCGCTCGACCAAGTGAACCGGCAGTTCCATGCGTCGGCACCCAACATGCTTTGGTTGTCGGACTTTACCTATGTCGCGACATGGGCGGGCTTCGTTTATGTGGCGTTCGTCATCGATGTCTATGCCCGCTATATCGTGGGCTGGCGGGTCAGCAGAACGGCACATGCCAACTTCGTCCTGGATGCGCTCGAGCAAGCTATCCACGATCGCCGACCTGTTCATCGTGGCGGACTTGTCCACCACAGCGACCGCGGCAGCCAATATGTATCCATCAAATATACCGAGCGGCTCGCCGAGGCCGGAATCGAGCCGCCGGTCGGGAGTGTTGGTGACAGCTACGACCACGCCTTGGCCGAGACAATCCATGGCCTTTACAAGGCCGAGGTGATCCACCGGCGAGGTCCATGGCGATCGTTTGAAGCGGTCGAATATGCCACGCTCGAATCGGTTGACTGGTTCGACAACAGGCGGCTGCTGGAGCCCATCGGTAATATCCCGCCCGCCGAAGCCGAGGAACGATATTACGCCACACTGGACGACGTCTCCATGGCCGCGTAACTTAAACCAAACGGCCTCCAGCAGTCCCGGGGCGGTTCAGACTACGCCTTTTGATGCCCTTGATCGAATTTGAATTTGCCCATGCTTGCGAGCATGATTTGCCGTTTCTCATATGCGTTCAAAGAAACCGACTGGTTGTCACCCGGTAGCTGGGTATACCAAATACAATAACGCCTTACAAAAGCTCCACTCTGAAACTTGGCTCGGGCCTCCATCTCGGTCCCAGTGCGCGATAATCCGACAGATCGGCGCTGACATGCGCCTGAAAATACAGTAGCCCTGTTGTATTGCATTCGGATGCAATCAATTGGGGAGCATGTTATGAGCAGTACAAGCAAGGCCTGGCGGAAGACACTACGGCGGCGCGCCATGATGTTCCTTTCGACCGCAGCGGTTCTGGTGACGACCGCCGCCCCTCCCGTCCGGGCGCAGGATACGCCGCCGCCGGAACGACCCGCCCCCGCGCCGCCTGCGGCCTTTGCCTATGGCGTATCCTGGTATCCCGAACATTTCCCCGAAAGCGGCTGGGACGCGGAACTCGCACTGATGCGCAAGGCGCGTATCCGCTATGTCCGCATCGCCGAGTTCGCCTGGGCGAAGATGGAGCCGCGCGAGGGGGTCTACGACTTTGCCTGGCTCGATCGCGCCATCGCCCGTGCGCAGGCCCATGGTCTCAAGGTGATGATCGGCACGCCCACGGCCGCGCCACCCATCTGGCTGACGCAGGCCTATCCCGACACGCTGGTGGTCGAAGCGGACGGCCGCCCGGCGCGCCACGGTGGCCGTCGGCAGTATTCGGTCGGCAGCGCGCGCTATCGCACCTTTGCGGCGCGGATCGCCGGGGAACTGGCGCGGCGCTATGGCCGCCATCCCGCCGTCATCGGTTTTCAGATCGACAATGAATATGGCCGGGCGACCTATGACGGCGAAACCCGCAAGCGGTTTCAGGACTGGATGCAGCGCCGATACGCGACCGTCGATGCGATGAACCAGCGTCATTTCAATGTCTACTGGAGCCTGATCTACAGCGACTGGGCGCAGATCAACATTCCCGATGCCAACGATCAGCCGCAGCTCTGGATCGACTGGCTGCGCTTTTTCAGCGATGCCTGGGCAGATTATCAGCGCGTCCAGATCGATGCGATGCGGCCGCATCTCGCGCCGGGCGTGGCGATTACGACGAATTACGTCGCGCACTATGACAATTTCGATTTTGGCGTGCCGGCGCAGCAACTCGATTTCGTCGGGTGGGACTGGTATTTCGAAGGTGCCCGTCTGGTTCCGGGCGAAGGCGCGTTGCTGCATGATCTCTATCGTGGGTACCTGGGCCGCGCGCCCTGGATATTGGAGGCGGCACCCGGCAACATGAACTGGTCGGACCGCAACTACACGCAGCCGCGCGGTGAACTGCGCGCCATGGTCTGGCAATCGGTCGCGCATGGGGCAGACGGCTATTCCTTCTGGGCATTGCGGATGCCGCTCAACGGCCGGGAAACCAATCATGGCGCGTTGCTGGATGCAGGCGGTCGGCCCAATCCGGTCTACGATGAAATCGCCCGTACCGGTGTCGAGCTGGAAAAAGCGTGGCCCGCCGTGAAGGGCACCGTGCCGCAGACCGACGTCGCCCTGTTGTACGATTATCCGAGCCGATGGGCCATTGAGCGTCAGCCGATGACCGCCGATTACGACGTGTGGAAGCATTTCGCCCGCTATCGTGGCGCCCTGATGCGCGCGGCCAAGGGCGTCGACGTGCCGCGAAACTGGGACGGTCTATCCCGCTATCCGATGGTTGTCGCGCCGAGCCTCCACCTGATGAGCCCGAAAACGGCACAGCGTCTGGCGGCCTATGTCGAAGGCGGCGGCCATCTCGTGCTGGGGCCGCGATCGGGCGTCAAGGATGAGGATTCGAACCTGTGGCAACCCGGCCAGCTCGGTCCACTGGAGACGATGCTCGGCGCGCGGATAGACATGAGCGCCATCCCGCCCGCGCCCTGGCCGGTGTCCGGGTCGGTCGGCAGCGGATCGGCGACCGTCTGGGCGGAGCGGCTGACGCCGCAGGCAACCGATGTCGAGGTTCTGCTGCGCTATGGCACGGCCGACGGCTGGCTGGATGGGCAAGCGGCCGTCGTCACCCGCCCGGTCGGCAAGGGGCGGATAACCTATGTCGGTGCGTGGCTTGACGAAGAGATGCTGGGCCGCGTGATCGCCTGGGCGGCGGGGCGCGCAAAGGTGTCACCGGTCTGGCCGGACATTCCGGCGGATGTCGAAGTGACGGCCCGCCAGTCCGGCGATCGCACGGTCTATCTCGCCATCAACTGGGGGACGGTGCCGCAGACCGTGCGCTTGCCGCAGCCGATGAAGACGCTGCTGGGCGATGGCGGAATGACGGCTGAGGCGCGCCTTGCCCCCTGGGATGTCGCGGTGTTCGAGGCGCCCCGCTGATCCCTGCCGGAACCGCAGCTGTGCGGGGGCACCGGTCCACCGCATAGGGCGATCAAAAAAAAGGCGGGCCAGGCGTGATGCCTGGCCCGCCTTTTATTGCGACTAGCGCCGCTTATTTGCGGACGCGGAAGCGGATGCCATAGAAACGCGGCGGCTCGTAGTTGGCGTTCAGCCCCTGCGACCCGAAGACGCCCCGGTTCTTGACTGCTTCGTCCGTGACATTCTCGACGAACAGCTCA
Source organism: Sphingobium algorifonticola (assembly GCF_004005485.1). Lineage (GTDB taxonomy): Bacteria > Pseudomonadota > Alphaproteobacteria > Sphingomonadales > Sphingomonadaceae > Sphingobium > Sphingobium algorifonticola. The sequence continues at coordinate 416,260 of NZ_RZUL01000002.1, read as the reverse complement.
ACCCCGAAGCGATCGTCTTCCGAATCCCAGCCGAGGCGCAGGTCCAGCTTCTGATAGGCTTTCTGATAGTCGAGCACGGTATTGTAGTCGGTATTGAAATAGCCACCCGAGAATACGGCATCGATCTGCGGATAGATGATGCCGATCCCGTCGATCACCAGGTCATAGCGCGCGCCGGTGGTGAACTTATATTTCGGCGTGAAGGGAATGCGGTTCCCCTCCAGGCTGAGGAAGGAACCGGAATAGCCCGCCGGCGGGCCGGTCACATATTCCTCATAGCGCGATTTCATCAGGCTCATCGTCGCCGTCAGCGTCAATTCCGGCACGGGCTTGAAGATCGCGTCGGCTTCCAGACCATAAGTATAGGCTGCACCGGCATTGCGGATGGCCGACAAGGTGACGGCATTCACCAGAAACTGGTTCTGGATCTGCAAATCCTTGAAGTCGTTATAGAATGCTGCGAGATTGAGTTGCAGCATGCCGTTGAGGAACCGGTTCTTGGACCCGATTTCATAGGCCGTCACGGTTTCCGGCTGGAAGGTGGCGGGAATGTTGGGGTTGGTGCCCGCGCCGCCGTTGAAGCCGCCCGAGCGGAAGCCGGTGGAGACGTTCGCATAGAGCATGTTCTGCGGCGTTGCGAAATAATCCGCCCCCAGACGCCAGGTGAACTTCTTGAACTTGTCGGACGCATCAAGACCGCTGGTGCGGACCGGCACCCCGGCGACGAGGTTGAAGTTGTCGGCGTCGAAATCCTTCTTGTCGATCGTATAGCGGCCGCCGCCGGTCAGGCGAAGCTGCTCGGTCACATAATAGGATGCCTGCGCATAAGCGGCATAGGATTTCACCTTCACCGCCGTGGGGAACGCGCCGCCGTTGACGCCATCGTTCAGATTGAGCCGGTCGGACCGGAACTCGTCGAAAATCTTGTCGTCGAAATAATAGAGACCGACGATCCACTGCAACGGCTTGCTCTGCGCGCCACCGATCTGGAACTCCTGGCTGAAGGCTTCGCTGTTGCGCGTCTGCAAGGTTTCATCGACCGGGGTTCCGACGATCGACCCGCTGTTGCTGAAATACTGGAAATCCTGATAGCTGGTGATCGACCGCACGAAGATGCTGTCATTCTGCCAGCGGATCTGGCCGGACCCGGCCCACTGCTTGATTTCCGTCCGCGCGGGCAGTTGCGACTGCCAGGTGTAGGGATCGGGATCGACCCTCGTGCCGAGATCGAATCCGTTCAGATCGGGAATGCCGTCGCGTGGCAGGGTGTTGACGTTGGGCACCAGCACACCGCTGAGCGAACGCAGGCCGGTGGTCGGATCGACCAGCAACCCCTGCGGCTTGTAACCGAAGGCCTGACCGCCGGTCCCGCCTTCATGCCAGAAATTGCCGCGCAGGATGACTTCCAGGTCGTCAGACGGCGCGTAGCGCGCGGTCACGCGCACGAAACTGGAATCCTTTTCGAACAGATCGTTGTTGCGCACCACGATGTTCTTCACATAGCCGTCGCGCCGTTCCTTCGATCCCGCCACACGGATGCCGAAGGTGTCGCTGACCGGGATGTTGATGAAGCCATCCCCCGCGAAACGGTTGAAATTGCCCGCGATGAAATTGCCGCCGTAATCGAAATCCTTGGTCGGCACGGCCGTTACCACCGACACCGCGCCGCCGAAGGTGTTGCGGCCGAACAGCGTACCTTGGGGGCCACGCGCGACTTCCACGCGCTGCAAGTCGATGAAGGGCTGACCGGCCTGCACCGACCGGCTCTGGTAGATATCATCGACATAGAAGCCGATCGTCGGGTCGCCGTTGCCCGCGACATTCTCCGTCCGCACACCGCGGATGGCGGGCCGCTGGTCAAGCCCCGACTGGCCGAAGTTGAAACCGGGCGTGAACTTGTCGAGGCGCGAGATGTCGGTAATGCCGCGCGCCTGCAACTGCTCCGCGCCGAACGCGGTGATCGAAATGGGGACGTCCTGCACCCGCTCGTTCCGGCGTTGCGCGGTCACGACGATGTCGGGCAGACCCGCACCGTCGGCCTGCGGCGCATCCTGCGCCAGCGCCACCGTGGGCAGCGCCATAAAGCCAAGCGATACGCCGGCGCGCAGCATGTGCCGAAAACCGGCCGAACTGAAACTGTCCCTCATCTGTGTATCTCCCCGAAACATGATGTCGATGTGATTTGGCGACCGTCTGATTTTCCGCCGATCTGCATTCGGAAACATGCCGCACCGTAACAAAAAAGCAAGAGATTAGTCGGTCATCAACACATCATATAATCAACATATTGATATAATATCATTTTTCTCGCCATTCAGGACGGTGCACTGCCATATTTTGCTGACTTGGAATGCAGAATGGTCCGCAATCCATGCGAGATGTTGCGAAAAAACCACATGGTTTGGAACATATTTCCTCCCCAGCCGGGGCAATATGAACAATTAAATTGCATCCGAAGTCATTTGCAGTCATGACTGTGATGCAAGTTCGCCAGGCAGCGGGCGTGAGGGAGCAGGCGGCCATTTCATCGCTCGGTCAGACAGAGGCAACCGATCGACGGCGCCTGGTTTGCGTGACGGGCCACCGGCGATCGCGCCGATCCGCCAGGTCCAGCCGCACCGTCCCGTCCAATCTGCCTCTTGCGCCTGCAAGGGCGCTGGCGCACGGTTTCTCCCGACTGGCCGCCGCATCCGCGCGCGCGGAATTGGAGACTCTGAACATGCCCGTGAAGCCTCCCAGCGACAGCACCGGCGAACGGCGCGGCACATCCTATGATGTCGCGCGACTGGCTGGCGTATCGCAATCCGCCGTGTCGCGCTGTTTCCGCGAAGGCGGGTCGGTGTCCCCCGCCACGCGCAAGCGGATCATGGCGGCGGCCGAAGCTCTGGGCTATCGCCCGAACGCGATCGCGCAGGGGCTGATTACCCGCCGGTCGAACATGGTCGCCGTCGTCATTTCGAACCTCACCAACTTGCATTATCCCGAAGTGCTGGCCGAATTGACGACCCGCCTGTCCAATCGCGGCATCAGGGTGCTGTTGTTCACCCTCCAGAATGAAAGCGAGATCGATGCGGTCATGGACCAGATCTGGCGTTACCAGGTCGATGGGGCGATCGTCGCAGCCCGTCTCTCGCGCGATCAGGCGGAAGTCTTCGCCCGCTCCCGCATTCCGCTCGTCCTCTACAACCGGCAGATGGAAGAAGCGCCGGTATCCTCCGTCATGTGCGAATCGGGCGCGGGCGAAGCGATGCTGGTGGACGGGATGATTGCTGCGGGCGCGCGCGCCTTCGGCCTGATCGCCGGTCCCGGCGATTCGACAGTCGGGGAGGCTCGCGTGCGCGCCGCCGTCGAGCGGCTTGCACAGGCGGGCCTGCGCGACGTTCCGGTCGACCGCGGCGATTTTTCCTATCAATCGGGCTATGATGCGGCCCTGCGCCTCATGAAGGCTGCGCCACTCGATGCGATCATCGCGGCCAATGACGTGATGGCGATCGGCGCGATGGATGCCGTTCGTATCGAATGCAGCCTCGCCGTGCCCGATCGCGTATCGGTCGTCGGCTTCGATGGCGTGGCCCCCGCGCGCTGGGCGAGCTATCGCCTGACCACCGTCCGCCAGCCGGTCGGGCGGATGACCGAGGCAGCCGTCTCGATGCTGATGGATCGGATCGAGGATGCGTCGATCGGCCCCGAGCGGCGGTTGTTCTCCGGCGATCTGCTGCGCGGGGCCTCGGCCAGACTTGCATGAGTAAAGCGTCGCTTCTCCTGCTACCGGGCAATATGTGCGACGCGCGCCTGTGGGCGGGATTGCAGGCACGCCTGGCGCAGGCGGGCCATGACAGCCGCGTGGGCGACCTCTCCCGACAGTCCACCATCGCCGATATGGCGGCGGACATGCTGGACGAGACGCCGGGCGTCGTGATCCCCGTCGGCTTTTCGATGGGCGCCATCGTCGCGCTGGAGATGATGCGCCAGGCCCCTGCCCGCCTGGCCGCGATCGGCCTGCTGGCGCTCAATGCTTCCGCGGACCTGCCCGAACGCGCCGCCGTGCGCCCGCGCCAGCAGTCCGATGTCCGGTCCGGGGGGCTGGCGGAAGTGGTCGCCGATGAACTCAAGCCGCATTATCTGGCGCAGGCGCAGGCGCAGGACAGCGCGCTGCGGGCACTGGTGCTCGACATGGCACTGGGCCTCGGGCCGGACGTCTTCGTGCGCCAGAGCGAAGCGTTGCGCACCCGCGCCGATCTGCGCCCTGTGCTGGGCGGCATTACGCGACCCGCCTTTGTCGCCTGCGGGGATGAGGATCGGCTGTGCTCGCCCGAATGGCACCGCGACTGGGCCGCCAGAATCGGCCCCGCCGCCAGCCTGCATGTCATCCCGAATGCCGGCCATCTCTTGCCGCTCGAACAGCCCGACGCGCTCGCCGATGCCCTCATTGCCTGGCTTCACAAGGAACAATTGCCATGATGATTCGCACCACCCATGTCGGCTCGCTGCCGCGCGGCGCGGAACTGACCGACCTGCTCTTCGCCATGGAGGCAGGCGAGGCCGTCGATACGGCGCGGCTTGACGCCGTCCTCTCGCTTGCGGTCGACGACTGCGTGCGGCGACAGGTGGCGGCGGGCATCGACATCGTGTCCGACGGTGAAATGGCGAAGATCAGCTATGCCACCTACATAAAGGACCGGATCAGCGGGTTCGATGGTGACAGCCCGCGCCAGCCGCCCGCCGATCTGGAGGCGTTCCCGAGCTTTCTCGCGCGACAGGCCAAGGGCGGCGGGACACCCAGCTATCGTCGGCCCCGCTGCGTCGGCGAAGTCCGGCCGGTTACACTTGCCCCGCTGGAAGACGACCTGCGCCGCTTCGCTGCGGCGCGCGCCGCGCACGGGCCACAAGACGCTTTTATGAATGCCGCGTCGCCCGGCGTCATCGCCCTGTTCCAGCCCAATGATTTCTACCCCGATGACGATGCCTATCTGGAGGCGCTGGCCGAAGCGATGCGGCCGGAATATGAAGCCATCGTCGCGGCCGGACTCATCCTGCAACTCGACAGCCCGGACCTTGGCCTTGGTCGGCACATGATGTTCAAAAACCGCAGCGACGCGGACTATCTCGTCCGCATCGCCCGGCATGTGGCGGTGCTCAACCACGCACTGCGTAACGTGCCAGCCGATCGGGTGCGGATGCATGTCTGCTGGGGCAATTATGAAGGGCCGCATCATTGCGATGTGGAGATGGAGACGATCCTGCCCGTACTGATGCAGGCAAAGCCGCAGGGCCTGCTGTTCGAAACTGCGAACCCCCGCCACCAGCATGACTGGGAAGCCTTCGCCGCGCACCGGGGCCTCATACCCGATGATCGGATCCTCATTCCCGGCGTGATCGATTCGACCACCAATTTCATCGAACATCCCCGCGTCGTCGCCAATCGCATCGGCCAGTTCGTCGATCTGTTCGGCGCAGAGCGCGTCATCGCGGGGACCGACTGCGGCTTTTCCACCTTCGCGGGCTTTGGCGCAGTCGATCCCGAAATCGTCTGGGCAAAGCTCGCCGCACTGGCGGAAGGCGCGGCGCTCGCCAGCAGCAGGATCGCGGCATGACTCTCAAACAGCGTATCGCGGCGGGAGAGGCGTTGTTCGGCACCTTCCTCAAGACCCCTGCCCCCATGCTGGTCGAGGTGCTGGCGACCGCGGGCATCGACCTCCTGTGTCTCGATGCGGAACATGCCCCGTTCGACCGGGCCGCGATCGACGCCTGCATCCACGCCGCGCGCGCGGCGCACTTGCCCGTCATCGTTCGCACCCAGACGGCGGCGCACGAGCATATACTGAACGCGCTCGATTGCGGGGCAGACGGCGTGCTCCTGCCGCATATCCGGTCTGCCGCCGAAGCGCAGGCGGCCGCGCGCGCCGCGCATTACGGGCCAGGCGGGCGCGGCTATGCCGGTTCCTCACGCGCGGCAGGCTATGGCCTTTCCGGCATGGCCGACCATCGCACGGCCAGCGCCGCACGAACGGTCGTCATCGCCCAGATCGAGGATATCGAAGCCTTGGCAGATATCGATGCGATTGCCGCCGTCGACGGCATAGACGCGCTGTTCGTGGGCCGCATCGACCTGACCGTCGCGCTCGAAGCAAACAGCCCGGACGATCCCGCCGTGCTGGCGGCGGTGGATCGCATCCTGGCGGCCGGCACGGCGACAGGGCGGCCAGTCGGCATGTTCGTGCCCCGCAACGCCGATGTGGCGCAGTGGCGCGAAAAGGGGGCAACGCTGTTTCTTCAGGGATCGGACCATGGCTTTCTGCGCGCCGGTGCCGCCGCCGCGCGCATCGCCTGCGGCATGTGAGGGACAATCGGACATGACGGATATGACACGCCGCACGGCCCTGACCGCCCTGACCGTCGCAGCCACCGCCGCAGCCGGTCTCCCCGCCGCCATTGCTGCCGCACAGCCGCCGCGCCGATCTTGGCCCGAACGCTTTGTCTGGGGCACCGCTACAGCTGCGCATCAGATCGAAGGCAATAATGTCGGCAGCGACTACTGGCTGCTCGAACATCTGCCGGGGACCAATTTCAAGGAACCGTCCGGCGACGCCTGCGACAGCTGGAACCGCTGGCGTGAGGACGTCGCGATGCTGCGCGAACTGGGTGTCACCACCTATCGCTTCTCGATCGAATGGGCGCGGATAGAGCCGGAGCCGGGGGCCTGGTCGCTCGCCACGCTCGACCAGTACCGGCGTCAGTGCGCCGCCCTGCGCGAGGCAGGGATTCTTCCCATCGTCACCTTCCACCATTTCACCAGCCCGCGCTGGATCGCCGCGCAGGGCGGCTGGGAAAATCCCGACACGGCCGACCGTTTCGCCCGCTATGCCGAGCGCGCCGCGCGCGCCATCGGTGATCTGATCGGCGCAGCCTGTACCCTGAACGAACCCAATGCGCAGGTGACATCCTATGTGATGCGCGGCAGTCAGCCTTTCGCGGGCGAAGCGGCGATCATCGCGGCGGCGCGCCGCGCGCTGGGCAGCGACCGTTTCGGATCCTATTTCATGGGCGATTCGTTCAAGGTGCGTGACGTCTGCCTTGCCGCCCATGCCAGGGGCCGGGCCGCGATCAAGTCCGTCATGCCCCAGCTCAAGGTCGGGATGACACTTGCCCTCCAGGATCTGGTGCCGACGCCCGGCGGCGAGGCACTGCACAAGCGCATCTTCGACAATGCCCGCGCACTTTTCTACGCGGCGGCAGCGAAGGATGATTTTCTCGGCGTACAACCCTATATGCGGTATCGCATAGGCCCTGCGGGATATCTGCGCGCGCCCGACGGCGTACCGCTCAACGCCAGCGGTGCCGAAGCGTCACCCGACGTCATATCGGCGGTGCTGAAGGAAGCCTGGCGCCATGCCCGCGTACCGCTGTTCGTCACCGAAAACGGTATCGAGACCGAGGACGAGGCATTGCGCGAACGGCATCTGGCGGAAACGCTTGACCATCTGCACACAACGATCGCAGGCGGCATCCCGGTGCTCGGCTATATTCACTGGAGCCTGATGGACAATTTCGAATGGCGTTCGGGCTATGGCCCGCGCTTCGGCCTGTATGCGGTGGATCGCACAACATTTGCCCGTCGCGCCAAGCCCGCCGCCGCGCGTTATGCGGCGCTGGTGGCGGCAGCGCGGCCCGTTAGGATTGAAGGGCTGCTATAGGCACCCTCAGCAGGTATAATCGATTGCCGGGCGGAATGCCGTCGCCTGCACATGCAGCATGTCGATCATCATTTCCTCGCCGCCTTTCGGTGGAAAGACGCTGCTGCCGATCGCGCGGATACGGGTGCCGCTTGCGTTCGCCCACAGACAGTCGCCAAGGTGATGGCCGATCAGCCGCCACAACAGGGCCACCGTCCCGTCGCCCGTAACCAGGCCCCGCTCGATCAGCAGAACCGCATCGGGCAAGGCACGGATCAGCCCGAGCACGAAGCCGACGCCATCACCGTCCGCATCCTGCGGCCCATGCCAGGGGGCGGCGATCCGGTCGAGCGCGCGGGCGTTCCACAGCCTGTGCAGCGCCGTCGCCTGCGGCACTGCGGCATCGGGGAAATGCGGCGGCAGGTCGGGCGTTTCCGGTGTCGCCATCTGCCCGATGCCGGGGCGCAGTTCGCCCAGCGGCGCATGCAGCGGATGGCTTTCGCCCAGATGCCGCGCCGTCGCCACCGGATCGGCGCCGATGGCCCGGCATCGTGCCGTGCCGTCATCGATGCTGGTCAACGCCTTTATCCGGTCGCCTTCCCGCGCTGCCCAGCGATGCCCCCGCCAGCCCTGCGCCGTTTCGAACACGATCATGTCGCCCAGGTCATGCACGATCCGCACCGGGCCGTCCGTCTCGTCGGCGCGCGTCGCGATGATCGCATCGCGCACACGATCCCGTCCCCGCACGATGCCCATGCCGTCTTCCAGGCTGGCCCGGTGCAGGCAGGCATGTTCCAGCACCGAAAAGTCGCGGCGTTCGCGCAGCGCGATCTCGATATCGGCCAGCCGCATCACAGCCCGCCTTCGATCTGGCGCAGCAGCGCGACTTCATCGAACACCGTCACTTCGTCGATGATCCTGCCCGCCTCCACGCGCCAGTGCGTCACGGCCAATATATATATCGCCCGTCCCGTTGGCGCGCCGTACAGCGCCGTGCCATCGTGGGTGCCCGCCATCGTCCAGCGCAGCGCGATGTCGCATCCCGCATCGTCCTCCACGCTTGCGACATGATCCGCCACAAACCGCGCGTCACCGAAGCTGCCGATCAGCGCGGTCATCCATCCGGTGATTTCGCCATGGCCGAACAGACGCCGACCGCCCGGCATCGCGGCGTGCGCAGCGGGGGAATAAACGTCACGTATCTTCGCAAACCGGCGGTGGTTCCAAATCTGGTCGACGACCGCATGCGCAAAGGCCGTCGCATCGGCGGGCGTCGGCATGGCGGTGTCGGGAAAGGGCGTCGGGTTCAGGCTGCGGATCCTGTCCATCGCCGCCGCGCGCCAGGGGGCAGCGTCCCCCGATTGCCCGTCATTCTGCGCCCGGTCGGCCTTCGCATGGGCCCGCGCCACGGCACGCGGCGAAAGGCCAAGCGCCAGCGTCAGCGCGCTATTGTCGCGCACCAGCCATTCCTCGACGATGCGGTTTTCCCGGCACAGACAGTCCGCGATCGTCGTGAACTGCACGCGGCGGCCGGTCGCAGGGCCGAAATCCGACGCGCCCAGATTGGTGCCGCTGCTGGTGATGCGGTGCGATGACAGATAGGCGCCATCGGCTTCCGGCGACCAGATGACGGCCTCCCCCATCAACGTCCGGTCGGGAAAGGCCGCCAGCGTACGGATGGTGTTGGCGACGACTCCCGCCGCGCCTTCGATCGGCCCGGTCATCAGGTGCATCAGGCAATCGTCGGAATAATGCGTCTCGATCAGGCCGATGTCCTTTTGCTCCCAGATGCGGTGGGTACAGCGGATGATGTAATCGACGATGTCGGCATAGTCGGCATCATAGCCGGGCAGCGCCTGACGCCGGGCGCCCTGGGGCGCCATCATATCCGCAATGTCGCGCCCCGCCACGCCCGGAATAGTCATGCGTTCTCCACCGGCACCGCCCTGTCGCCACCATGCACGACAAAGACCGTCGCGCCTTCCGCACTGCCATAGGCGCGCCGTGCGCCGACGGGAATGGTGATGGTATCACCCGGATCGAGCCGCGCCGCCGCGCCATCCACCACGATCTCCAGCGCCCCGGCATGCACGAACAGCACTTCGGCGGCCGCCCGGCGATGATCGGGGATCGCCGCGCCCTGTTGCAGCGTCAGCTTGCGCACCGAAAAACCGTGCGGCCAGGCAAAGGCACCTGCGGGCAGATTTTCGTCCGGGGACGCCGCGCCGATGATCGCCAATTCGGCGACACCCGGCAATTGCCCCCAGCCTTGGCCGGAGACGCCTTGCGCCTCTGCCCGCACCACCAGCCCGTTGGCAACGTTCTGGCTTATCCGGGACAGGCGTGCCACGTCTGCCGCACTGGTCGGCGTCATCGGCCGGATGCCTTCGGGCGGCCGGTCGCCCCTGGCGGTATCGACCAATGCGCCGTTTTCCATCAGCATCAGGCCATAATCCCGCGCCAGCGCGAACACTTTCGGCGCCCAAAGGACGCGCCCCGGATCGTCGCCGCCCAGCACCGACCATAAAAAGCCGGTGTCGGTGCCGATATTGACGAAGCCGCGGAACGCCTGCGTCGGAAAGGAGACGATATCGCCGGGTCCGGCTTCAACCTGCGCATCGGTGCCCTCTTCCCCGAAATCGAACCGCCAGCGACCGCTGTGCACCACGAAGGTTTCCGCCGTATCGTGGCTGTGCTGCGAATTGACGCAATGGGGGGGTTGCCGCGCGCCGCCGATGTTGAAGCCATGGGGCTCGGCGATATGCACATATTGTTCGGGATTTTCCGAAACGCCCGGCCCGATGATCGTGAAGTTTTCCTTTTCCTGCGATCCGGGGGTGCGTGTATCGATGAAGGCGTTGCGGCAGGGAACCAGATCCCGATAGCGCACGATCCGTTCATTCAGGCCGGTTTGCGTGCCTTCTCCCGTCTTCACATCCGCCGCCGTCATCTGCCGAAAATCCTGTTATATCTGTTCTGCATATTTCTAGCTTGCCGTTCGTTGCATTCGAAGTCAATATAAATGGCGAGGGCGTTCCGGGAATGAGAGTATTCGGCATGGATATCAAGATGCGGCGGCTGGAAACCGGCATGGATGCGGCAGGACGCAAGGGTGCAGCGGGCAGAGTCGCAGCCGATTATGTGCTGAACGGCCCGCATCCGCTGAACCGCGTCGAGGGCGAAGGCGCTTTTGCGGATGCCTTGCTCGGGCCGCTGCTCGAAAGCTTCCCCCATGCCCAGGATCGGGTCGACATCCTCCTTTCCGGCCAATGGGCGAACGGCGCGTGGACGGCCAGCACCGGCCATGTTGCGGGCATTTTCGCTGCACCGCTGTGGGGCATACCGGCGACGGGCCATGTCGCCTTTCTGCGTTATGGCCGGTTCGACCGCTGGATCGACGGCAGGATGGTCGAAACCTATCTCATCCTGGATCTGCCCGGCCTGATGATGCAGGCTGGCGTCTGGCCGATGGCGCGGCCGCTGGGGGCATTTCTGGTGCCGCCGGGGCCGCAGACACATGATGGCGTCGTGCACGAACCCGCGACCGACGCCGAAGGCCGCAAAAGTCTCGATCTCGTCGAGGCGATGATCGCAGGCCTGATGCGCTACGACGGTCAGTCGCTCACCAGCATGCGGATGGTCGATTTCTGGACCCGCGATTTCTGGTGGTATGGCCCCGCACCGATCGGCAGCTTCTGCGGCCATGCCGACTATGAGCGTGGCCATCAGGGACCGTTCCTGACGGCGTTTCCCGATCGGAAAGGCGGCGACCATAAATGCCGTATCGGCGAGCGCAGCTATGTCGCCTCGACCGGCTGGCCGAGCGTACGCGCGACGCACACGGGCGGCGGCTGGCTCGGCCTGCCGCCGACCAATCTGCCGGTGACGATGCGGATCATGGACTTCTGGCGGCGCGATGGCGACCTGCTCGCCGAAAACTGGGTGTTCATCGATATTCCCGAACTGCTGTTGCAGATGGGCGTCGATCTGTTCGCCCGCATGCGGGAGCTGTCTCCCGTGGCGTTGCGGCCATGACGGTTGTCTTGCCGACGGACGCCGCCAGCGCGCCTGCGGTGGCGGCGGTTGACGATGCCGGCTGGCGACGGGCGGAGGCCATTCCCCTGTCGCGCCGGATCGTCGCCTTCGCCTTCCTGCTGTCGGCCTATTTCTGCTATGCCTGGTCGTGGAACACGGTCGACGTGCTACGGCCCTATATCGCCGAAAGCCTGGGCCTGTCGCTGACGGAAGCCGGCACGCTGTACAGTGCGCAGGCACTGGGCGCGCTGATGGGTGCCGTCATCAACGGTCAGCTTGCCGATCGGTTCGGCCGCCGCAATGCGTTGGTGGTGGTGATGGCAAGCTTCGGCCTGCTGCTGCTTTCCGGCATCATCGTCGCGAGCTACTGGCAGGTACTCCTGCAGCGCCTCCTGCTCGGCTATTTCATGGGCACGATGTATCCGATCACAGTCGGCATTTACGTGACCCTGTTTCCCCCGGCGGTGCGCGGGCGGCTCGCCGGTGTGGCGCTGGGCGTGTACAACGCCTCCGTCGCGCTGCTGGGCACCGCCGCCGCTCTGGCGCTCGACATCGACTGGCGCCTGCTGCTGTACATCGGTGTTGTGCCGGTCGTGCTCGCGCCCTTCGCACTGCTGGTGATGCCGGATGATCGCAAGGTCATTCCCCATGGCGGCGAGCGGCCCGCGAAGGCGATATCGCGCCTGCCGATCGCCGAGCTGTTCCAGAGCCATGTCCGTCGCCAGACCTTGCTGCTGGTGCTGATGTGCGGGCTCAACTTCTTCGCCTATCAGGCCTTTTCGGGCTGGATGACGACCTATCTCAAGCAGGTGCGCGGCCTTGACGGGGCGGCGATCGGCACGGTGGTATCGGCGCTGTTCTGGGGCAGTTGCGTCGGCGGCTTTGCCTGGGGCTGGTTCGCGGATCGTTACGGGCGGAAAATCGGCGCTTTCGGCTTTGTCGCCGCCGCCATCCTCATCGTTGTTTTCCTTGGGCTTCCGGCAGGTCTCATGGGCCTTTCGGCCGTCGGGTTCATGTATGGCTTTGCGATATCGTCCAGCGTCGTCTGGGGTCCATGGCTTGCCGAGCTCTATCCGCCGCATCTGCGCTCCACCGCTGCCTCGATTTTCAACTGGGGCCGCGTCATCAGCTTTTTCGCGCCGATCATCACGGCAGGCATAGCCGAACGGTTCGGCCTTGCCGTGACCATGACCGTGGCCAGCCTGTGCTTCCTCCTGGCGGCGCTCGTCTGGTCGCGCATTCCCGAAACACTGCGTCGCCCCGCGCGCGCAGCATGACCTTCACATTTATGGAGAGTGTCCGATGGCAGAGTATCTGAAGCGCGGCGCAACCGCACAGGCAAAGGCCGACGCCGACCGCAAGGTCCGCGATATCGTGGAAGCGACGCTGGCCGACATCGAGGCGCGCGGCGACGCCGCGGTCCGCGATCTTTCGATCAAGTTCGACGGCTGGGACCGCGAAAGCTATGTGCTGACCGCGCAGGAGAAACAGGATTGCCTTGACCAGCTAAGCGGCCAGGACCTGAAGGATATCGAGTTCGCGCAGACACAGGTGCGCAATTTCGCGCAGATCCAGCGCGCCAGCATGCAGGATGTCGAAGTCGAAACCTTGCCGGGCGTGGTGCTGGGCCACCGCAACATTCCCCTCAATTCGGCGGGCTGTTACGTGCCGGGCGGCAAATATCCGCTGCTTGCCTCCGCCCATATGAGCGTCATCACCGCGAAGGTCGCGGGCGTACCGCGCGTCATCACCTGCGCCCCACCGTTCCAGGGCAAGCCCGCGCCTGCGATCGTCGCCGCGCAAGTCATGGCGGGCGCCGACGAAATCTATGCTTTGGGCGGAATCCAGGCCGTCGGCGCGATGGCCCTCGGCACGGAAACGATCAGCCCGGTCGACATATTGGTAGGTCCCGGCAACGCCTTCGTCGCGGAGGCCAAGCGACAGCTTTACGGTCGCGTAGGTATCGACCTGTTCGCCGGCCCCACCGAGACTCTCGTGATCGCCGACGAGATCGGATGCGATGGTGAACTGGCCGCGACCGACCTTCTGGGGCAGGCGGAGCACGGGCCGGACAGCCCGGCCGTGCTGCTGACCACCAGCCGCGCGCTGGCCGAAGAAACGATGCGCGAAGTCGAACGCCTGCTGACCATCCTGCCCACCGCCGATTATGCGCGCAAGGCATGGGAAACCTATGGCGAGGTGATCGTGGCGGAAGACGATGCCGAAATGGTCCGCATTGCCGACGAAATCGCGTCGGAACATGTGCAGGTGATGACGCGCGATCCCGATTATTTCCTGAAGCACATGACCAATTACGGCGCCCTGTTTCTGGGCGCGCGCACCAATGTCAGCTATGGCGACAAGGTAATCGGCACCAACCACACCTTGCCCACGAAAAAAGCGGCGCGCTACACCGGCGGGCTTTGGGTCGGCAAGTTCATCAAGACCTGCACCTATCAGCGGGTACTCACGGATGAAGCGAGCGCGATGATCGGCGAATATTGCAGCCGCCTGTGCGCGCTGGAGGGCTTCGCCGGGCATGGTGAGCAGGCGAACATCCGCGTGCGGCGCTATGGCGGACGCGATGTACCCTATGCCGGTCGCGCCGAGCCGCTGATCGTCGCGGCGGAATAAGCCATGGCACTGGCGCTTCCCCGCACGCCCGGCTTCCGGCTCGATGGCAGGCGCGCCGTCGTTACCGGGGCGGGGCGCGGGATCGGCCTGGCGGCAGCGGCGGCCCTTGCACAGGCGGGGGCAGCGGTTACGCTGCTGGCGCGCACGGCGGCGGAAATCGAGATGGCGGCGCAGGCCATCGGCGAAAGCGGCGGCGTGGCACAGGCGATCACGCTCGACGTGTCCGATCTTGATGCCGTCGCCCGCTTTTTCGCCAACCGCCCGGCGTTTCACATTCTGGTGAACAACGCCGGGACCAACCGACCCAAGCCGATGCAGGATGTGACCGAGGCCGATTTCGATGCCGTCCTCGATCTCAACCTCAAAAGCGCCTTCTTCGTGGCCCAGCATTGCGTCAGGCAGATGCTGGCGGACCAGGTGTCAGGCAGCCTCATTCACATGGGATCGCAGATGGGGCATGTCGGCGGTCCCAACCGCTCGCTCTATTGCGCATCCAAATGGGCATTGGAGGGCATGAACAAGGCGTTCGCGCTCGACCTGGCGAAGCACGGTATCCGCTCGAACACCATTGCTCCGACCTTCATCGAAACACCGCTTACCGCGCCTTTTTTCGAAGACGCGGTTTTCCGGGCGGATGTGCTCTCCAAAATCAAGCTTGGCCGGATCGGCCAGGTCGAGGACTTGATGGGCGCGATCCTGTTTCTGGCGTCCGATGCTGCGGCACTGGTGACAGGAACGTCGCTGGTCGTCGATGGCGGCTGGACCGCCGACTGATTCCTTCATCCAGGGCGGACAAGGCCATGATTGTAACGATTGAAGACGTCCGCGCGGCTGCGGCCCGCATCGGTTCGGCCGTCGAGCGTACGCCGTTCCTGCATTCGCAGACGCTTTCGCAACTGACCGGCGCGGATGTCTGGCTGAAGTTCGAAAATCTACAATTTACCGCTTCCTTCAAGGAACGCGGGGCGCTCAACTGCCTGCTGACGCTGGATGCAGCCGCGCGGGCGCGGGGTGTCGTGGGGGTTTCGGCGGGCAATCACGCGCAGGGCATCGCCTATCATGCCCGCCGCCTCGGCATTCCCGCGACGATCATCATGCCCAACGGCACGCCACGGGTGAAGGTCAGCCGGACGGAGGGGTTCGGCGCGACGGTTGTCCTGCACGGCAACAGCTTCGCCGAAGCATCGCAGGCCGTGCCAGATTTCGTCGCGAGGGGCATGACCTTCGTCCATCCCTTCGATAATCCGGCGGTGATGGCCGGGCAGGGCACCGTGGCTCTGGAGATGATGGAACAGGGACCGGACCTCGACACCATGATCGTCGCCGTGGGCGGCGGCGGGCTGATCGGCGGTGTTGGCGCGGTGCTGGCCGCGCAGGATCGGCCGATCGAACTCATCGGCGTCCAGAGTGAGCTTTACCCGTCGATGGCCGCCGCGCTTGGCAAAGCCGCCCCGGATATTCCCGGCGGGACCTCCGTTGCGGAAGGCATAGCCGTGGCCCGCCCCGGCGCACTGACGCTGGAACAGGCGCGCGCCGTGATCGACGACATGATCGTCGTATCTGAATCGGCGATCGAGGATGCCATCGCATTGCTGCTCCAGATCGAAAAGACATTGTGCGAAGGGGCCGGTGCCGCAGGCCTCGCCGCCTTGCTCGCCCAGCCGGATCGGTTCCGCGGGCGGCGCGTCGGCCTTATCCTCTGCGGCGGCAACATCGACAGCCGCGTTCTGATCGCGGTGCTTCAACGGCATATCGCGCGCGCGGGCCAGCTTGTCCGCCTGCGCGTCACCGCGCTCGATAATGCCGGACCGCTCGGCCGCATCGCGACCCTGATCGGCGACAATGGCGGCAACATTCTTGACGTCAGCCATGATCGGGTGTTCGGCCATGCCACCGCACGCGCCGCCAGCATCGATTTCAGCCTGGAATTGACCGATGCCGCGCAGGTGGATGACATATTGGCGGCACTGACAGCGCACGGCTTTCCCGCCGAACTGATGGATGCCCGACGATAATCGCGCGCACCGACACTATCCTTCTCAGGGTCGCGGATGTCGCATGAACCACCCGCGCATGCCGCCATTTACGCCGGGCGAGGCAGCCACTTTTGCGCTGTGTCGGGTGCCGGGAGAAAGCTGGAGGGTTGCGGCGAAACCGGCGGCGGGTCGCACACCCCCTCCTGAATGTAGCGCATGGCCGACATCAGCCCCGACCGGCTGAACGGCTTGGGAATGACACCATAAGCGCCGCAGAAATCGACGGGGATTTTCTTCGGATTGGCGGTCAGGAAAATGACGGCGGTATCCACCCATTGGCGACGGATATGCGCGCACACGTCGAGACCGCTCGACCCTTCGTCAAGCTGGATATCGACGAAGGCGATATGCGGCTGGCGATCCGTTGGCAGCGCCATCACTTCGCGGAGAGACGATGCCTCCCCCACCACATTATGCCCCGAATCCAGGATCATCGCTTCGATGTCCATCGCCAGCAATGCTTCATCCTCCACGATCAGGACGTTGAGCGGCGGGGCGCAGGGCGGCATTGGGAAATCCTAAAAAAGCTACGATGTTGCAGGGAACGTAACGGTCGCGCAGGTGCCGTCCGCGCCGCTGCGCCAGACGGTCTGCGCCTTGATCTGACGCGACAGACGCTGCACCAGCGATGTGCCGATCGACATCGGGCGCGCAACGGCCGGATCGAAGCCGGGGCCATCGTCGCACAGCGCAATTGCAATCTGGTCGGTATCCTGCCTGACCCGCAGGGTCAGCGTGCCTGGTCGCCCGTCGGCAAAGGCGTGCTTCACGGCATTGGTGATCAATTCATTGAGGATCAGCCCCGTGGCGGACGCCTTGCTGGCCGGGATAAACACAGTATCGACATCGTGCATCAGGACGATATCGCGCCGCCCCGTCGAGGCCAGCACGTCCTGCGCGAGATTGACGGCGAAAGCGCCGATGTCGAACCGGGTGATGTCATCGGACTGATAGAGCCGACGATGCACCACCGCCAGCGCGTCGATCCGCTCCAGCATGTTTTCGAGCGTGCGCTGCAATTGCGGATCGCCCAGCGTGCGCGATTGAAGCCGCAGCAGCGCGCCGATCATCGTCAGGTTGTTCTTCACCCGGTGATCGACTTCATGCAGCAGCAGCGTCTTTTCCTCCAGCGCCGCCTCCAGATCCGCGGTGCGCAGCCGCACCTGTTCCTCGACCTGCGCCTTCTGGTCCGCAATCTGTTGCTGCGCCGTCACCCGGTCGGTAACGTCAAGCTGCGAAGCGAAGAAAAACTGGACGCTCCCGTCCTCGCCGCGCACTGGGCTTATATACAGGGCGTTCCAGAAGACGCTGCCATCCTTGCGATGATTGAGCAGATCGATGCTGATCGGCTCTTCGGCCGCCAGCGCCTCGCGAATACGCGCTATGGCGACAGGGTCGCTTTGGGGCCCCTGCAGGAAGCGGCAATTGCGTCCGATGATCTCGTCGATGTCATAGCCGGTCAGCCGCTGGAACGCCTCGTTCGCAAAGACGATCGGATTGTCTTCCTTGCGCGGATCCGTAATCACCATCGGCATGCGCGTGCCACGGATAGCGGCGGCGAAGGGATCGCCCCGACCATGTTCATGCATGACACGTTCCGTAAGATGCCAGTCGTCTCGTTGCTTCATTCCAGGCTCCGCTCAGCTGGGGAGCAGGCTTGCTCCGGCTTGAACTAACATGGGTAAAGCGCGCCAATGGCCCCGAAGGTTCCTTGCGGACTGCGGGGCCATTGTCCTGGATAATGTACCAATGGTGCCGATCAGGCGGCTTGCGCCGTAGCCTGCGCTTCCTGCGGCGCGGCATCGGCCGGTGCCAGGCGGATCAGATAGTCGAATGCCGACAATGCCGCCTTTGAGCCTTCACCCATCGCGATGATGATCTGCTTGAAGGGTGTCGTGGTCGCGTCACCCGCAGCAAAAACGCCGGGCACCGACGTGCCGCCGCGATGATCGACTTCAATTTCACCCCGCGGTGAAAGCGCCACTGCCTCCGTCAGGAACTCGGTGTTGGGCACCAGGCCGATCTGCACGAAAATACCCTGCAAATCGATGACATGGGACGTGTCGCTGTTGCGGTCCTTGTATGTCAGCCCGATCACCTTGCCACCGTCGCCCAGCACTTCGGTCGTCAGCGCGGATGTAATCACGCGGACATTGGGCAGGCTGGCAAGCTTGCGCTGCAACACCGCATCGGCGCGCAACTGGCTGTCATATTCGATCAGCGTGACATGGGCGACGATCCCCGCAAGGTCGATCGCGGCCTCCACGCCACTGTTGCCGCCGCCGATCACCGCCACGTCCTTGCCCTTGAACAGCGGGCCGTCGCAATGCGGGCAGTAGGCGACGCCCTTGTTGCGATATTCGTCCTCGCCCGGCACGTTCATCTGCCGCCAGCGCGCGCCGGTCGAAAGGATGACGGAACGCGCCTTCAGCGACGCGCCGCTCGCCAGCACCACTTCGTGCAGGCCGCCTTCGGTCGCCGCCGGAATCAGCTTTTCGGCACGCTGCAGGTTCATGATATCAACGTCATAGTCCTTCACATGCTGCTCCAGCTGGGCGACGAGTTTCGGCCCTTCGGTGTGGCTCACCGAAATGAAGTTCTCGATTCCCATTGTGTCCATGACCTGACCGCCGAAGCGTTCCGCGACGATGCCCGTGCGGATGCCCTTGCGCGCGGCATAGATGGCCGATGCCGCACCGGCGGGACCACCGCCGATCACCAGCACGTCGAAAGCCTCCTTTTGCGCGATCTTTTCCGCGGCGCGGGCCACGGCGCCGCTGTCCAGCTTCGCCACTATCTGCTCCAGCTCCATACGGCCCTGACCGAACACGTCGCCGTTCAGGAATATGGTCGGCACGGCCATTACCTTGCGCGCGTCAACTTCCTCCTGGAACAGCGCACCGTCGATCGCCGTATGGCTGATCCGGGGATTGAGCACCGCCATCAGATTGAGCGCCTGCACCACATCCGGGCAGTTCTGGCACGACAGCGAGAAATAGGTTTCAAACGCATAGTCGCCATCCAGGTTTTTCACCTGCTCGATCAGATCCTGCGCGGCTTTCGATGGGTGTCCACCGACCTGCAACAGCGCGAGGACAAGCGACGTGAACTCATGCCCCATGGGCAGGCCAGCAAAGCGTACCCCGATGTCGGTGCCCGCACGGCGGATCATGAAGCTCGGCTTGCGCTTGTCGTCGTCCTTGCGGATCAGCGTCGCCTTGTCGGTTAGGCTGACGATGTCTTCCAGCAGCCCCAGCATTTCCCGCGATTTGGCGCCGTCGTCCAGCGACGCCACCAGCTCGATGGGCTGCGTGATGTTCACAAGATAGCCCTTCAACTGGGCTTTGACATTGGCGTCCAACATGGCGGAAACTCCATTAGGTTCGTTTGCGGGCGCGGGGCTACACCCCGGAGCCGCGCCAGACGGCACGTCTCCGGGATGCTTCGCGACCCACGGGGGGTTCGGATTGCTTAGATCTTGCCAACCAGGTCGAAGGACGGCGCCAATGTGGTTTCGCCTTCTTCCCACTTAGCGGGGCACACTTCGCCCGGATGGCTCTGCCAGTATTGCGCAGCCTTGATCTTGCGCAGCAGTTCAGCAGCGTTGCGACCAACACCTTCGGGCGTGATTTCGACGAGCTGAATCTTGCCTTCCGGGTCGATCACGAACGTCGCACGGTCAGCGAGGCCGACGCCTTCGCGCAGGACGCCGAAATTGTTGCTGATGTCGTGGTTCTGGTCGCCCAGCATGTAATAGTTGATCTTGCCGATCGCCGGCGACGTGTCATGCCATGCCTTGTGGCTGAAATGCGTATCGGTCGACACGGAATAGACTTCCACGCCCATGCCCTGCAGGGTCGGGTAGATATCGGCCAGATCTTCCAGCTCGGTCGGGCACACGAAAGTGAAATCCGCCGGATAGAAGAAGAAAACAGCCCATTTTCCCCGTACGTCGGCATCGGTGACGTCGACGAACTTGCCTTCCTTGTACGCAGTGGCCGTAAAGGGTTTCAGTTCGCTGCCAATAATCGCCATGATGTCTCCAATTCTGTGGATGGGTTCAGATAACGATGCCCATATAGGGCAAAGTGGTCGATTGGAGAAATTGCTTTTTTAGCCCCGACTGATCGAGTTAGACGATTAAACGCCATCTACCCAGTGGCCGATCCACTGCCGGGTCATGCTGCGCGCTTCCTCCGCGCTAAAGGTGGTCGGATCGAGGCATAATTCAAGCCACAGCCCGTCCACCAGTGCGGCAATCCCGATCGCCGCCAGCCGCACCTGTTCGGCCGAACCATGCGGCGCGCAGGCGCTGATGAGCTTGGCCATTTCCGCCCGATAGTCGGCATAGAGCTCGGCATGGGCCTGCGCCATATCGGCCCGCCCCTTGATAAGGCTCCAGAACGCGACCCAGGTGGCGAGCAGATCAGGATCGAGGACCGGCGGCACAAAATTCGCCAGCACATAGGCTTCGAGCCTTTTGCGCGGATCACGGCCGGCCGCAGCGACGGCGCGGGCGCTTGCCTCGGCAACGCGTCGCCCGACATCGCGATAGGTGGCAACGATCAGTGCGTCGATACCATCGAAATAATGGGTGATGAGGCCCGAAGATACGCCCGCCCGCGCGCAGATCGCCCGTACCGAAGTGCCGGTCGCGCCACGCTCCGCCAGGCAGCGCGCCGTCGCATCGATCAGGCTCTGGCGCCGCACATCGGCGGCCTCACGCACGAAACTGGCCCGGCTCAAACGGCTGTCACCCCCCGTGACACCCGCAGAAGTGCGGGCCTTCGCAGAGTAATGACTGTCCCTCGCGTGGCAAGGGCCGCCATGCCGATATTTTACGAGATTGCGCGAGGATAGTGCGAGGCCGTGGACGCATCAACAGCAGATTGACGACTGACGACCATTTGTTGCCGTTAGAAGGCAAAATTTGGATCGCCGTTAGGGGTCATACATAATGTTGGGCAGACGAAAATCGTGCGGCCGATTACTCCCGATCAACCGATCTAGCTCACGGTTGAAAACTGCGCCTTCATCAGTCAGCACGCCATTACTGATTTGGCTTGCTGAATAATGCTTGGGGCCACCGATCAAGATCAACCGCAAACGGTTGCCCTTCTGCCAGAAACCAATGTCGCAAGATGTTCTGACTTGGATATTGAACGTATTTTTAGGCATCCCCTTCCATACCTTTAATGCCCTCAAAACTGCACTGTTTTCTATATCGTTCCCGACGGCGATCACCTCCACATCAGCTATCGTCTGTGCTGACTGGAAGGCCTTCCGTGCCATTACTTTCGTGTCCGATATCGTCTGAGTTAACTTCGTTGGGCTACAGCCTATGGCCACCTCAGCAGACAAGGCTCCTAGAACGGCGATGAACAGTATAACGAGTCGTGCCATATGACCTTATCCCCACTGTATCGAGGCGAAGCAACACCGTCCGCTTTAGCGGATGCCCACCCATAACCAGTCCGCCCGCTCCCCACCCCATCCGGACATTCAGCCAATAGCGGTCATCTACAGGTTCACGACCAAATCACGCCGCAACCCGCGCCTGTCCGTCTTCGCCCAGCCCCAACAGCAGCTTGTTCACTTCGCCCAGCGGCAGCGGCTTGCTGAAATAATAGCCCTGAATCTGGTTGCAGCCCTGATCGCGCAATATGTCGAGCTGGTCGATGTTCTCCACGCCCTCGGCGGTCGTTTCCATGCCCAGTGCCTCGGCCAATGTGGTGATCGACTTGATGATCGCCGTTGCGCCGTCGTGCGCCAGCAGGTCGACGATGAAGCTGCGGTCGATCTTGATCTTGTCGAAGGGGAAGGCGCGCAGATAACTGAGCGAGGAATAGCCTGTGCCGAAATCGTCGAGCGCCACGCGCACCCCCAGCCCGCGCAAATTATGCAACGAAGCCAGCGTCGCCTCGACATTCTCGATGAACAGGCTTTCGGTAATTTCCAGCTCCAGCCGGTTGGGTGCCAGCTGGCTTTCCGCCAGCGCATTGAGGATGATGCCGTTCAGTGCCGGGCTGCGGAACTGGATGGGCGATATGTTGACGGCGACGCGGATATGTTCGGGCCATTGCGCGGCGATCCGGCAGGCTTCGCGGATGGCCCATTCGCCGATCGGGATGATAAGGCCGGTGTCCTCCGCCAGCGGAATGAAATTGACCGGCGGCACCAGCCCGCGTGTCGGATGGTTCCAGCGCATCAGCGCCTCGAAAGCCGTCACCCGGTTCTGCGACAGGGTGAAGAGCGGCTGAAAATAAAGCTCCAGCTCGCCCTTGGCCAGCGCGTCGTGCAGGTCGATTTCGATGCGACGGCGTTCCTGCGCCTCGGCATCCATTGCGCTTTCGAAAAAGCGATAGCTGCCCTTGCCTTCATTCTTGGCCCGATACAGCGCAAGATCGGCATTCTTCAGCAGTTCGACGGCATCCTTGCCATCCTGCGGCGCCAGCGCGATGCCGATGCTGGTGTTGATGACGATGCGATGGCCGTTGACGATCGCAGGGCGGCCAATTGCGGCAATGATATCGTTCGCGAGCCGGCCGACCGCCCGGTCGTTGACGGTCGTCACCAGCGCGAACTCGTCACCACCTAAACGCGCGACGAACCCGTCGCCGACCGTTGCCCGGAGCCGCTCTGCCACTTCGCATAGCAGCGCGTCGCCGGTAGGATGGCCCAGCGTGTCGTTGACGGCCTTGAAATTGTCGAGATCGAGGCACAGCATCGCCAGCGTCCCCTCCCCCTTCACCCGCGCGAGCGCGGTGGAAAGATGCTCGCGCAGCAGCGCCCGGTTCGCCAGCCCGGTCAGCGTATCGTGGAAGGCCAGATGCGCGATTTGCCGTTCGCGTTCGCCGATGTCGTTGACCATCTGGTTGAACGATGCGGCCAGGCGGCCCAGCTCGTCGGTGGTCGTCACGGGGACCTGCACATGCTCGCCGGAGCTGACCTTCTGTGCTGCCGCATCCAGTATCGCGATCGGGCGCGTCAGGCTGCGCGCCACCCATCCGCTGCCGACGACCACCACTATGCCCCCGCCGATGCCGAATATCAGCAAGGTCCACAATATCGGCATATAGCCTTCCATGGCCTTGCTGAGGCTATATTCGAGCACCAGCGCCTGCTGCTCGCCCGATCCGAAATTGCGGACCGGTGTCGCCTGGAGCAAGATGCGCTCCTCGCCGCGATACCATATGCTAGCCTCGCCGCCTGCCTTGTCCGGTCGCAAGCCACGCAGCTTGGCATAGGGTATGATGCGCGGGTTGAGATCGACCGAGGTCAGCTTCGCGATCTGCTGCAACTGGGGCGTATCGAAATTATTGGCGAAGACGACCCAGCCGATCAGCGTGGGCGCTTCGATCGGAGCGGCCACGACACTATGGTTGCGCCCCTGCCAGTGCGCGATGCCCTGCGTTGCGCCTTCATCCAGCGCCGCATAAAGGCGATCGCTCTCGGCCTCCGACAGCGGCCTATCCAGCCCCGTAATGCTGCCATCGACGCCGACCATGAAGGCCTGCGAAAGATTAAGGCGACGCTTCAGGCTGTCGAGCGCCGATTCGATCGTCGGCGCGTCACCGGTGGCGGCGGCGGCACGAAAGCCGAAGTCGGCGGAGAGCACGCGCCCGCTCTGGCGCAACTGTTCGTAGCGCATCTGCGTAATGCGATCGAACACCGCAACGCCTACGGCCATGTCGCGCTTGATCGCCGCTTCGGCATAGCGCGCGATCCCCGCCTGCACGCCCAGCAGGATCAACGCCAGAACGGCGGTGAACAGACCCGCGTAAAACAGCGTCATCTTGATCGACAGCGTTTCGCGCACGCGTTGCGCCAGCAGCGGCAGATAGGTGCGAGGCGATGACGTAGCCGCTGCCATGCTCAGCCCCCGGCGCGCAGGTTCAGCTTCACGACGCGATCGACCGAACCGCTGGCGGTCATCGGCACCTGAAGCACCTGCTCATTGTCCTTGCCGCGCACATTGGGATGCCAGACGGTCACCGTCACCGCGCCAGCGGGCAGGTTGGCGATCTGCGCCTGCCCCGCTGCGTTGCTCTTGGCGGCAAAGGGCGTGTCGACGACCTTGATGAAGCCGCTCATCGAGTCGTGGATGTTGCACCCCAGCGCCACTGCGCCCGGCGACGTGAAGGTGTAGCTGCGCGTCTCGTCCCTGCTGAACAGCTTCAGCTCGAAGCGGGCAGGCTTGGAGAAGGAATAGACATGGTGCCGCACCTTGTCCTTGTTCGGGAAAGACACGGTGGCACCGACCGGCACGATCAGAACGCGCGGATTGAACGATATGTTCTGCTGCGTCATCGTCGTTCCCCAGGGGAAACGGATGGGTCCCCTGCCCACGCCGGATGCGGGCTTTGCGGTGACGACGGCATCGGTCACCGGCTTGCCCGTCGCATCGACGATCCGCACCTCAAGAGTGCCGGCCAGGGCGATGGAGGGCACCATCAACAGCGGCAGCGCGGGCAGAAATAACTTTAGCATTTCCTCCGATTAGGACCGAAAAGCCAATTTATCGTTAATGGATACAATAACGGAATGTTTACCATGGTGCGCCATAGAGCGGGACATGACGACACGCTGCCTCACTCTTGCGCCGGTCATGGCGGCGCTTGGTCTTGCGACCGCCCCCGCCGCCGCCGAACCCTTGCGGAACGGCGGAAAGCTGCTCCTCACCAATGGCATCTCCTCGATCGAGGGCGCATCGGGCGGCGGCCTTACACCCTGGGCGACCATCGCCGGGAACGAGACACGCGACGGGATCGGCGCGTCCGCCCACGCGACCATCGTCGAGCTGAAGGATTACGACTATCAAAGTGCTGGCATCAGCGTCGGCCTGTTCGACCGGGTCGAGCTGTCCTTCGCGCGGCAGGATTTCAATACCAACGAAATCGGTGGCGCCTTGGGGCTGGGCAACGACTATGCCTTTGGCCAGGATATTTTCGGCGCAAAGGTGAAGCTGGCGGGCGATCTGGTCTATGATGCGCCGCTGATGCCTGCGATCGCAGTCGGCGTGCAATATAAGAAAAGCCGGAACGATGCGGTGGTTCGCCTGCTCGGCGCGACCGACGACGACGGCATCGATTATTATCTGTCGGCGACCAAGCTGTTCCTCTCCCGCAGCATTCTCGTCAACGCCACGGTGCGTCTGACGAAGGCAAACCAGAACGGCCTGCTGGGCTATGGCGGCGACCGGAACGACGATTACAGCGTGCAGTTCGAAGGGTCGATGGCCTGGCAATTGTCGCGCCGCCTGGCCATTGGCGGCGAATATCGCACCAAGCCCAATAATCTGGGCGTCGCGAAAGAAGACGACTGGTTCGATGCCTTCGCCGCTTATGCCGTCAATCGTCACCTGACCGCGACGGTCGCTTATGCCGATCTTGGATCGATCGCGACCATCGACAAGCAGCGTGGCGTTCTCTTCTCGCTTCAGGCCGCCTTCTGACGTTCAGGAATCCCGATCATGCCCCTTCTCGCCTTCCTACCCCTGCTTCTGCTTCAGACAGCATCCGATACCCCGCCCCCCACCGCGTCTAGGCCACCCGCCGGAGCACCTTATGCCATGCCCGGTGAAGATGCCGTCGATCCCTATGTAGCCAACAACGCCAATGCCGGCGCAATTCCGTTCAAGGGCGAGGCCATGGCCGTCGCCTTTCACGGGCAGGATGGCATTCGGCGGATCGTCGATGGCTTCGTCACGCGCAACTTTGCCGATCCGGTGATCGGAGAGATTTTCCAGGGGCACGATCAGGCACGCCTGCGCCGCACCCTGTTCGAACAATTCTGCTACATATTGAACGCAGGTTGCGCCTATACTGGCCGCGACATGCGATCGTCCCACAAGGATCTGGGCACCCAGCATGCCGACATGAACCGCCTCGTTGAAAATCTGCAAAAGGCGATGGCGGAGGAAGGCGTTTCCTTCCCGGCGCAAAACCGGTTCCTCGCGAAGCTGGCCCCGATGCGCAAGGACACCGTGGACCGCTGATCCGCAGGTCCATCCGGCAAGAGGCCCATCGCAAAAACAGCGCCTAACGCAAAATGGGGACCGGCATTGCTGCCGGTCCCCACTTCCGCTGAGTCATGCGCTTCGCCATCTCGCGATGGTTGCCGCCATCCTCTGCGTATTGCGCACATACCGCCTTGCGGCCGCTGCCTCGCATGGCAGGTTGCGGGTCTCGCGATCCGCCCCATACCGACGTCCGGTCTGTTCATGGCCCGGCGTTCGCTTGCGCGCGCACTTGACCCTGTCTTTCCTTCCGCCCCGCCACTCGATCCGATGGCTTTGTCCTTGCGGTCCTGCCAATCCGTTCTCGCAGCGTCCCGGTCGATTCCGGTCCCGGTTTCCCGTTTCCTCCGGCGGTGCGAATGTCTCCGCTGCCGTCTCGTCTTCCGATGTCATCAAGCTGTCATCAAATCCGAGTCGTGGAAAGCGGATTCATCGCGGTCGGTTGCCGAAAGCTGTGGATAACTGTGGATAAGATTTGCGGCTGTACTCCGCTGGCCCTATGGAGCGAGGTTTTTTCGATTGCATGGAGCGCCACAGCCTGCGATCGGCCACCGTAATTCAAAAAATATCACAATATTTTCAGTGTTATAGCTTGTTGTATGACGTTCATGCAACTTGGTGCATCCTACGGCGGTTCATTGCCCGAAGTTAAGATCAGGCCGTGATGGTCGATAAGCAAGGAGCACAGATATGCGTACTATGATGTAGGCACTGGCCGCCGCCTCGGTCGCCATTCCCGCGACGATGGTTCTTCCCACGGATGAGGCGCAGGCGCGTCGCGACTATCGCTACAAGGAATGGCGTGGCCGGGATGGCCGCACTTATTGCCGCAAGAGCAACGGCACCACCGGTCTGATCGTCGGCGGCGTCGGCGGGGCCTTGGCAGGTCGCGCGATCGACACCCGCGGCGATCGCACCACGGGCACGGTCCTGGGTGCCGCGGCCGGCGCGCTGCTCGGCAAGGAAATCGACAGCAAGCGTCGCTGTCGCTGATTTAGGCCGCTGATACCGGCTGAGGGGACGCCCCCTCATCCCGGCCAGGAACGAAAAAGAGCGGCACCCGCACCGGGAGCCGCTCTTTTCATGTATCGACCGTGAGCGCAGCGCGATCAGTTGGCGGCGGCCGCGCCCTTCGCTTCAGCGACGTTGAACGTCACTTTCGTGCCACCCGAAATGCCGCTGACCTTGTCGCCCGCAACCTTCAGCTGAAAAGCGGTGGCACCGGGATAGCGCGTACCGGAAATGACCTTGCCATCCTTCGTGGGCTTCACCTGATAGACATAGGTATAGCCTTCGTGAACGAAACGCTCCTTGGCGGCGTCCTGGGCTATGGCAGGGGCGACGGCCGACAGAGCGGCGGCGGCGAGAACGATTTTCGACAGCATTCGCATCAGATTACTCCTTGTGAATGCCAGACAAACACCTCTTTACGATCATTCTGTTCTGTTGCAGCCGCTATATGTTGCGGCGCAGCATCATCACAACCGCAAAGGTCGACAAAGCGGTTGCATCACACGCAACTGCATGGCCGGTCACGCCTTTGCCACCTATCCTTCCGCCAACGCCAGAATATGCGCGAACTGCGCGGGCGTCACCGGCGAAACCGACAGGCGCGACTGGCGGATCATCGCCATGTCGGCCAGCGCCGGGTCCGCCTTGATTGCCTTGAGCGTCACCGGTCGAGGCAGCTTGCGCAACGGCGCGACATGCACCGCGATCCATTTGCCGCTGCTGTCCGTGCTGTCAGGGGCGGCCTCTTCCACGATTTCCATGATGCCGACGGCCTCCAGACCGATGTTGCTGTGATAGAACAGCGCCTGATCGCCCGTACGCATCGCCTTCATGTGGAGCTGCGCCTGATGGTTGCGCACGCCGTCCCATTCGGCTTTCCCCTTCGCCACCAGATCATCCCAGGAAAAGACGTCGGGTTCCGATTTCATCAGCCAATATTGCATGGGTCACTCCGCAGCCTTCAAATCATCTACGCCCCTTGGCGCAGCCGGGCAGGGAAGATCAAGCCGCCGCTGCGTGCCACGATAGATGACAGCCTGCATCCGATTGCCTAAATGAAGGCAACTCATGGAGTTCGCCACCGTGCCGCACACTATTCTTGATGCCATGCCCGTCCTTTCGCTCGACTACAGCCAGCCCGCCGATTTCGCACAGGATTTCGGCCAGTCCTTTCAACGGTTCGGTTTTGCGATGGTGCGCGACCATGGCATGGATTCCGCGCTGGTGGCCGATGCCTGGGCCAAGGCGAAAGCCTTCTTCGCGTTGCCCGAAGCGGCCAAGCGCGCCTATCTGATTCCCGGCGGCGGCGGGCAGCGCGGCTATACGGCCTATGGGACCGAAATAGCCAAGGGTGCCAGCGAGAATGATCTGAAGGAGTTCTGGCATGTCGGCCGCGATCTCCCGCCGGGCAGTCCGCTGGCGGCAACGATGCCACCCAATGTCTGGCCGCAGGAAATTGCGGGTTTCCGCGAGACGTTCACCCGCCTGTTCGCGGAGTTCGACCGCGTCGGCGCGCGGCTGCTGTCGGCTATCGCGCTTTATCTGGGGCTGGCCCCGGACTGGTTCGTCGATCCGGTGCGCGACGGCAATTCGATCATCCGGCTGCTGCACTATCCGCCGGTGTCCGCCGATGCGCCGGGCGTGCGCGCCGGTGCGCATGAGGATATCAATCTCATCACCATGCTGCTGGGCGCGGAGGAAGGCGGCCTCGAACTGCTCGACCGCAGCGGCAACTGGCTGCCGGTGACACCGCCCGAAGGCGCGCTGGTCATCAACGTGGGCGACATGCTCCAGCGGCTGACCAACCATGTGCTGCCCTCGACCAGCCACCGCGTTGTCAACCCACCGCCCGAACGGCGCGGCGTGTCGCGCTATTCCATGCCCTATTTCCTGCACCTGCGGCCCGATTTCATGATCGAGGCGCTGCCGCAATGCGTGACGCCGGACAATCCGGTGCGTCAGCCGCCCATCTCCGCGCACGACTATCTCCACGAGCGGTTGGTAGAGATCGGCTTGGTGAAGAAGTAGGGCCAGCGCCTGGCAAGAAACGCAGCGGCGCTATTTCCGCCAGCGGCCCATGGTGATCCCGATCGATTCGCCGCGCTCGCTCAGCGCCAGTTTCACGATCTTCACCTGGACATGACGCACCTTGGCGTCCTGCATCAGCACGGTTTCGATGATATGCTCGGCCACCGCCTCGATCAGCGTGAAATGCTGTCCCTTGGGCAGCGCCGTCGTCGCCGCATGCTTCAGGTCCATATAGTTTTTCGATGCGGACAGCGGCGTCGCCGGATCGTAGCGGTCGGCCATGCTGAGCAACGCCCGCACCGATATACGCAGCGGCTGCGGCAAGTGCGTTTCTTCCGAATAGATGCCGGTCAGCACGTCGAAGTCGAGATCGTCGACTTCCAGCGTCAGATAATCGTCCTTGGGGAAGTCCATAAATCCTGCGATGCGCAATTCTTGACTTTTCATTTCGCGGCCAGCGGTTAAACCGCCCGCGCTCGTGGGCGCTCATGCCCCTTTGCAGGACGAACGGCAAGACGTGACCCGCATTATCCCCCTCGACAGCCAAAGTGGCGATGCGATCGACGCGCTTCTCGATGCGGCCTTCGGCGCGGACCGTCGGGGGCGGACCGCTTATGCCATCCGCGCGGGCATGCCCTGGTTGCCCTTGTTGAGCTATGCGGCGGTGGACGATGGCGGCGCGCTTGTGGGCACGCTGCAAAGCTGGCCGGTCGCGCTGCATGATGCCGACGGCGTGGCGCATCCGCTGGTCATGGTCGGCCCGGTCGCGGTGCGGCCCGATCAGCAGGGCGGCGGCGTCGGCCGGGCGCTGATGGACCGGGTCGTGCACGACGCCCGTAGCGCGGATACCGCGCCGCTGATGATGATCGGCGACCCGGACTATTATGGCCGGTTCTGGGGCTTTTCGGCGGACGGCACGGCGGGCTGGGACGCGCCCGGCCCGTTCGATCCGCGCCGCCTGCTGGCGTTGCCGCACAATAATGCGCCGCTGCCGCCCGTCGGCCTGCTTGGACCGCGCCTCACACAGGACGCCTGACGTCCCGCATCTTGGCCTTTGCGCGGCGGCCTTTCCATGCCTATCTGACGTCGATGCCCATGCCGCCGCCACCTGACCTTGCTGCCCTGTCCCTGCCGGAGATATTGCGTCTGGTCGAGGAACGGCGCTTGCCGCCGGTCGATCAGTGGAACCCAGCACACTGCGGCGACAGCGAGATGCGGATCGCGCGCGACGGCACCTGGTTTCATCAGGGATCGCCGATCGAGCGCGAATCGATGATTCGCCTCTTTTCCACAGTGCTGCGGCGGGAGGCGGACGGCAGCCATGTGCTCGTCACCCCGGTCGAGAAGCTTTCGATCGCAGTGGAGGATGCCGCCTTCCTGGCCGTGGAGGTGAAAAGCGACGGCGCAGGCGCACAGCGCACGCTCGCCTTCCGCCTGAATACAGGGGATCTGGTGACGGCCGATGCTGACCATCCGATCGTGGTCCGCGGCACTGCCGATGCACCGCGCCCCTATCTGCATGTGCGCGGCGGGCTGGAGGCGCTGATCGTGCGGGCCGTCTATTACGACCTTGCCGCGATGGCCCTTGCCGATGATGCGGACCGGCCGGTCCCCGGCCTGTGGAGCGGAGGACGGTTTTTCAGTCTCGGGGCGCCGGAATGACGCTTGCGGAGCGGCTGCGCGCCGCACTGACCGAAGGCCATCGCCGCACCGATTTGCCTGACTGGATGAACAGGGTGGATCCGCGCATCGATGGCACGATCGCACTGGCCCCGGCCGCCGTGCTGGTCGCCGTCACCGATCGCGCGGAACCGGGCCTCATCCTGACGCAGCGGTCCGCCCGCCTGCGTCAGCACGCGGGGCAAGTCGCCTTTCCGGGCGGCAAGGTCGACGCAAGTGATGCCGATGCCATCGCGGCGGCGCTGCGCGAGGCGCAGGAGGAAATCGCGCTGCCCCCCGATCGCGCGGAAATCATCGGCATCAGCGATCGGTACAGCACCTTCACGGGCTTCGACATCGTGCCGGTGCTGGCCGTCGTGCCGCCGGACCTGCCGCTGCGCGCCCAGGACGGGGAAGTCGACGACTGGTTCGAACTGCCCCTCGGCTTCGCGCTGGACCCCGCCAACCGGATACGCAGGGAAATCGAATGGGACGGGGCGATCCGGCATTTCTATGAGATCACTTGGGAGGGGCGACGCATCTGGGGCATCACGGCGGCCATATTGGCCAATCTGTCATGGAGGCTGGGGCATGACCACAACGCTGCCTGACGCAGCCTGGCGCGATCGGGCCGGACTGGCGGCGCTGCTGGCGGCGCTGGGTGAAGGCAATGCACGCTTTGTGGGCGGCGCAGTGCGCGACACGCTGCTGGGGCTGGACGTCACCGACATCGATATTGCAACCGTGCTGTCGCCCGATGCCGTGATGGCGCGTCTGTCGGCCGTCGCGATCCGGGTCGTACCGACCGGCGTGGAGCATGGCACGGTGACGGCGGTGCTGCCGGACGGGCCGGTCGAAATCACAACCCTGCGGCGCGATGTCGATACGGACGGGCGTCACGCCACGATTGCCTATACCGATGACTGGCGCGAGGACGCCGCCCGGCGCGATTTCACCATCAATGCGCTGCTGGCCGATCCCGCGACCGGTGCCATCATCGACTATTTCGGCGGCCTGGACGATCTGCGGGCGGGCCATATCCGCTTCATAGGCGATCCCGCCGCGCGGATCGCGGAGGATCATCTGCGCATCCTGCGCTTCTTCCGCTTTCACGCCCGGTTTGGAACGGGCGCGCCGGATCCTGACGCCTATGCCGCATGCCGGGCGCAAGCAAACAGCCTGATGGCCCTGTCGCGGGAGCGCATCGCCGATGAACTGCTCAAGCTGCTGGCCTTGCCCGATCCGTCGGCGGCGGTGGCGTTGATGGTCGATGGTGGCATTTTTCGGCCCGTCCTGCCGGAAATCACCGCCGATGGCCTTGGTCGGCTGATTGCCCTTGTCGATCGGGAAAGGGCCAATGCCATTCCGCCTGCGGCCATCCGCCGTTTATGTGCCCTTCTGCCGCCGGACCCCGCAACGGGCGAAGCGGTCGCCGCCCGCCTGAAGCTGTCGAACAAGGCGCGCAAGCGTATCGTCGCGGCCCTGTCGCCCCCGCCCAGCGGCAGCGACCTGCGCCAGCGCGCCTACTGGATCGGCACCGAAGGCGCGATCGATCAGGCGCTGCTGCATGGCGACGATCCCATCGCCCCGCTGGTTGGCTGGACACCGCCGACGCTGGCCCTGTCCGGCGGTGCGCTGATCCGGCGCGGTCTGCCGCCCGGTCCCGATGTCGCGAAGGCGCTGAAGGAGGTGGAAACACAATGGGTGGCGGCGGACTTTCCCGAAGGTGATGCGATCGAGGCGATCGCCGATCAGATCGTCTGGAAGTTCCAGCGCGCGCGCCAGTAATCGAAGGCATCGGGTTCGGGCAGGGCGGGCGAGAAATAATAGCCCTGCCCCTGCCAGCAGCCCAGCGACTGCAGTTCATGGGCCAGCGTCTGGGTCTCGATACCCTCAGCCGTTACCTTGAGGTTCAGCGAATCCGCCAGCGACAATATGGTGCGGACGATGGCATTCTTGTCGCGATCCTCGCCCATGCCTGAAACGAAACTGCGGTCGATCTTGAGCAGGTCGATGGGCAGGCTCTGCAAGCTGGCAAGGTTCGAATAGCCGGTGCCGAAATCATCCATCGCGATGGCGGCATCCAGGCTCTTGAGCGCCGCGAGCACCTGCCGCGCCTTGTCGGGATCGGCGATGATCGCGCTTTCGGTCAACTCGATCGTCAGACGGCGGCCCGCGATTCCGGCGTAGCGCAGCGCCTCTTCCACCACGCTCGGCACGTCGTCGCGGCTCATCTGGATCGGCGAGAGGTTGACGTTGACGCTGAGCGGCAGCACCTCGCCCTGTCGGCGGTCCCATTTGGCCAGCGTTTGCGCCGCTTCATAAAGCGCCCAGCGGCCCAGCGGCACGATCAGCCCCGATTCCTCGGCGACCGGAATGAACTCGGCGGGCGATATGTCGCCCAGCTCCTCGTCGTGCCAGCGCGCCAGCGCCTCGAAACCGGTGATCTCGCCGGACTTGAGATGGACCAGTGGCTGAAACGCCAGTTCGAGCTTCCCGTTGGCCAGCGCCTCGCGCAGGCGGCTTTCCAGGGTAAAGCGGCGATGGGCTTCCTTCAGCACGCCGGGGCGATAGATTTCCAGCTTTCCGCTGCGCTTGGCGATCTTCACTGCGGCCTGCGCCTGGCGCACGATATCATCGGAATCGTCCGACAGGCTGGAGGACAGCGCACAGCCGATCGCGCAATCGACACTGATCTGAAGATTGGTCAGCCGCACCGGACTCGCCAGGGCATCGTTGATCCGCTGGACGATGTAGAGCGCGTCGGACAGGCCGTTGTTGAGCCGCGCAAAGACGGCAAACTCGTTGCCACCGATCCGTGCCAGAACATCGCCCTGGCGCAGGCTGGACTTCAGCCGCTTGGCAACCGTGATGATCAGTTCGTCCCCGGCCAGCGGGCCAAGCGATTCGTTCACGCGGCTGAAACGGATCAGATCGATCGCCAGCACCGCGTAGCTGCCGCCTTCGGTTTTCGACCAATGCGCCAGCCGGTCGTCAATTTCCTCGCCAAAGCCGGTGCGATTGGGCAGCGCCGTGAGACTGTCCGACATCAGTTCGCGGCGCAGGCTTTTTTCCATCACGCGTTCGTTGGTGCGATCGATGGCCGTGAACAGAAGACGACAGCCCGGAGCTTCGCGATCGTCGAGACGGCCGATGGTGCAGGCGAGAAACTGCGCGCTCAGCGCCCCTTCGCGACGGATTTCGAAACTGTCGGATGCGCGCGCCGATTGCTGGAAGGCGGCAATACGGGCGGACCATTCCTCGCCGTCGCGCGCATCGACGCCCAGAAAGGCGTTGGCGTGATCGGGGAATGTCTGGTCGAACAGCGCATTGCTTTGCTCAATTTCGACCGCAGCGCCGCGCAACCGCAGAATGGCGGCAGCCTGTGGCAGGGCATAGAGCCAGTGGTTGACGCCGCGCTTGCCCGACACGCATGGTTCCGGCGATGGAAATGCAGGTGCATGTTCCAATCCATCGGCAACCGTAAATCGCGCAGGCATTGCGTCCATGCGATGTAGATACGACCGCGAGGTAAATATATATAAAACCGATGGTCAAATGATCGCGCGGCGGTTCCCGGTTATGCCTGACCGAATCGGTTGTCGCGCGGGAAGCCGCTCGGCGGCATCCGCCCGGCCGCGCCGCGCGTGACGCGCCAGGGCGTCATATCGCTTTCGGTGCGGGTGCGTCCGCTTTCCCCGCCCATCGCCCAGCTCAATCCGTCCGCCAGGGTGAACGTGATGGCATCGGCGAGGCCACCGTCGCGATAACGTTGCAATTGCACGCCTTGGCCGCGCGCCATTTCGGGCAGCTCGCTCAAAGGAAAGACAAGCAGCTTGCGATTGTCGCCAATCACCGCAACGCTGTCGGCCGCCCCGTCGATCGGCCGTACGATGCTGAGCCGAGCGCCCGGCCGGAGGTTGACGACCTGTCGGCCCTTGCGCGTTTCGGCGATGATTTCATCCGTGACCGCCACGAACCCGCGACCATCGGACGCCGCCAGCAGCAGCTTCACGCCAGGCCGGGCCGCCTGCATCGCGACGATTTCGGTCGCATTGTCGAGGTCGATCATCAGCCGCACCGGCTCGCCAAAGCCCCGCGCACCGGGCAGCTTGTCGGCACCCAGCGTGTAGAAACGGCCATTGGCGCAGGCGATAAGCAGCTTGTCGGTCGTGTACATCTGTACCGGCTGACCCCAGGAGCCATCGCCTTCCTTATACTTCACCCCGGCGATGGTGGCGGCATCGACATGCCCCTTCATCGCGCGGATCCAGCCCCGCTGCGACAGGATCACCGTCACCGGCTCGCGTTCGATCATGGCCTCCAACGGGATTTCGCGCGCCGGGCCTGCCTCCGCGATCAAGGTCCGGCGCCTTCCCAGCGCCGTTTCGGGGCTATAACGCTTGCGCAGCGCCGTCAGGTCCCGCTTCAGTTGCGTCCGCTGGCGTGCGGGGCTTTCGACCAGCTTCTGCAGGTCGTCGCGTTCCTTCACCAGTTCGGCATGTTCGCGGCGCAGCTCCATTTCCTCCAGCTTGCGCAGGGACCGCAACCGCATGTTCAGGATCGCCTCGGCCTGCCGGTCGTTGAGCGCAAACTCGGCCATCATGACCTCTTTCGGCTCATCCTCGGTGCGGATGATGGCAATCACCCGGTCAAGGTTGAGATAGGCGATGATATAGCCGTCGAGCAATTCCAGGCGCGCGGCGATCTTGTCCAGCCGGTGCTGCGCACGACGGACGAGCACGTCGATCTGGTGCTTCAGCCATTCGACCAGTACGGCGCGCAGGCCCATCACGCGCGGCGTATGGCTGGCGTCCAGCACGTTGAGGTTGAGGCTGAAGCGGCTTTCAAGGTCGGTCAGCCGATAGAGGCTGTCCATCAGCACGCCCGGATCGACGGTGCGGCTGCGCGGCTCGATGACGATACGGATGTCCGCGTCCGACTCATCCCGGATATCGGCCAGGATCGGCAGCTTCTTGTCGTTGATGAGCGCCGCGATCTGCTCGATCAGCTTCGATTTCGGCACCTGATAGGGGATTTCGACGATGACGAGTTGCCATGTCCCGTTCGCGAGCTTTTCGGGCTGCACGACCCACTGACCATCCTGCATTGCGCCCGCGAACCGCGCCCTTGTGCGGAAGGATCCGCGTCCGGTGGCATAGGATTCCGCGATGCTTGCCGGGCTTTCCACCACGATCCCGCCGGTCGGAAAATCCGGGCCGGTGACAATCTGCATCAGCGCCGCGTTGTCAGCATCGGGCTTGTCAATCAGGAGCAGCGCGGCGTCGATCAGCTCGGCGACATTATGGGGCGGAATGCTGGTCGCCATGCCGACCGCAATGCCCGACGCGCCATTGGCGAGCAGATTGGGGAACAGGCCGGGGAATATTTCCGGCTCTTCATCCTCCCCATTATAGGTCGGGCGAAAATCGACGGTGCCTTCATCGAGACCGTCCATCAGGTCGGAAGCCGCCTGCGTCAGCCGCGCCTCGGTATAGCGCATGGCCGCGGCATTATCGCCATCGATGTTGCCGAAATTGCCTTGCCCGTCGACCAGCGGGGTACGCAGCGAAAAATCCTGCGCCAGCCGCACCATCGCGTCATAGACCGACGCGTCGCCATGCGGATGATATTTGCCGATGACGTCGCCGACGACCCGCGCGCATTTCTTGTAGCTGGTGGTGTTGCGCACCGGATCGGGATTGCTCGGTTCCAGCTTGAGCAACCGCATCGCCCAGAGCAGCCGCCGGTGCACCGGTTTCAGGCCATCGCGCAGATCGGGCAGCGACCGGGCGGTGATCGTGGACAGCGCATAGACCAGATACCGTTCGGACAGCGCGGCGTCGAAAGGATGATCCTTGATACTGTCGAACGGGTCGCGGAAATCACTCATCGGCACGGCGATAGCAGGGCGTGGCGGCGGATGACAATCCTATCCGTCATCCCGGCGAAGGCCGGGATCTCGGGCGGAGGCGCGCCGCCGCACGTGGCCCCAGCCTGCGCTGGGGCCACGTATAATGGAGGACGAGCATACAAAAAGGCCGCCCGGTGAAGACCGGACGGCCTTTTGTTTCGGCATCGCAAAAAGGCTTACGCCTCTTCGGTCGATTCGCTTTCGTCGCTCGGTTCCACGGCGATTTCGCCCGGTTCCGCGTTCGGATCATAGTCCTCGGTGAAGCCAGCCTCGTCCTTTTCGAACATGCTGGCCATCACGTCGACGCCGTCCTTCTGAAGCTCGGCTTCCTCGGGGCTGCGGGCGACGTTCACCTGGATGGTGACCGAAACTTCCGGGTGCAGCGCGACCTTGACGTCGAACAGGCCCAGCGTCTTGATCGGCCGCTCCAGCACGACCATCGCCTTGGTGACGTTGGTCTTGCCATCGGCATGCAGCGCCTCAACGATGTCGCGGACCGCGACCGAGCCGTAAAGGGCACCGGCGTTGGACGACTGGCGAATGAGCACGATCTGCGTGCCGTCGACATCCTTCGATGCCGCTTCGGCGTCAGCACGACGGGCCGCATTGTCGGCTTCGATCTTCGCGCGATTGGCCTCGAACACCTTCTTGTTGGCGTTATTGGAGCGCAGCGCCTTCCTGTTGGGCAACAGGAAGTTGCGGGCATAGCCGTCCTTCACGGTGACGATGTCACCGATCGCGCCGAGCTTCTCGATCCGTTCGAGCAGAATGATTTCCATGAGATCTATTCCCTCACTTCACGATGTAGGGCAGCAGGCCGAGATGGCGCGCGCGCTTGATGGCAGTCGCCAGTTCACGCTGCTTCTTGGCGGAAACGGCGGTGATGCGGCTGGGGACGATCTTGCCACGCTCGGACACGAAGCCCTGGAGCAGACGAACGTCCTTGTAATCGATCTTCGGCGAATCCTTAGCGGCGAAGGGGCAGCTCTTGCGGCGGCGGAAAAATGGGCGTGCCATGTCTCTGATATCTCCTTATTCGCCGAGGTCGTCACGGTCGCGACGCGGACGGTCGCCACGATCCCCGCGCTCACCGCGTTCACCACGCTCGCCGCGACCGCCACCACGGGCATCGCGTTCCTGCTTGCGCATCATCACCGACGGGCCGGATTCCAGCGCATCGACCTTGATGGTCATATAGCGGATGATGTCTTCGTTGATCTGCGTCTGGCGCTCCAGCTCCGCCACGACACCGGCGGGGGCGTCGATGTTGAGCATGACATAATGCGCCTTGCGGTTCTTGGCGATCTTGTAGGCCATGCTACGCAGACCCCAGGTTTCGGTCTTGACGACCTTGCCCTTGTTATCCTCGACAATCTTGGTGGCGGCTTCCGCCAGTGCGTCTACCTGCGCCTGTGCCAGATCCTGGCGCGCAAGAAACACGTGCTCGTAAAGAGCCATGGGTCTTCCTCTTGTTTTGGCCGATCGCTGACGCCGCCCCATGCGAACGCCCCTCCGGCTGTCGTCTCGTCACTATTTCCGCAGACGGCAGAGTCGCCTCGCCCGCTGCGGAAGGCGCGCCTATTGCCCAAAAGGGCCGGAAAAGCAAGCGCGCAAAAAGGCGCGACCATCGGGCCGCGCCTTTCCTGTCCATCCCGATCGCGAAGCCGACGGCTACCAGCAGCGACGCACGCGCGTCCAGCGGCCGCGATACTCATCGAAAAACCGGTCGGTCTGGCAACGCCGACCGCCGTAAAAGCCGCGACGATGTGGGCGATAATCACGATAATAGCCGCGATCGTAAAAGCCGCGATCGCGATAATAGCCGCCGCGCCAGGGACGCCCGTAATAGCCGCCATCATAATATCTGTCATAATAACGGTCGCGTGCGCTCGATGCGATTGCCGCGCCGACCGCCAGGCCAACGATGCCGCCCGCAATCACCGCGCCGGTATTGTCACGATCGCGATAGCGATACCGCTGTGCCTCGGCGGGTGCGGCAAATGCCGCCATGCTGGCGCAGGCCGTGACGGCCAGCACCGCCTTCTTCCATCCGTTCATGGTCCTTTCTCCTCGTTCGGCCTTTGACCGCCTGCAAAGGCGTTCCGGCCATGCGGAAAAATAACCATGATTCGCTTGAACCGCGGATTAAGCGGTATGTCAGCGGCAGTTCAGCGCCTTCGCGCCCGTGATCGGAGGCATTACTCGTGCCGCAGCGCATCGATCGGGTTCAGCGATGCGGCGCGCCGCGCGGGGAAATAGCCGAAGACGACGCCGATCGCCGCGGAAAACAGAAAGGCGAGCATATTGATCCGCAGATCGAAGATGAACGGCACTTGCATCAGCGGTGCGATGGCGAGCGACGCCACGAGCGCGAGGCCGAGGCCGATCACGCCGCCAAGGCAGGAAAGCACAACCGCCTCCACCAGAAACTGCAACAGCACTTCGCGCGCCACGGCGCCGATAGCGAGGCGGATGCCGATTTCCCGCGTCCGCTCCGTCACCGACACCAGCATGATGTTCATGATGCCGATCCCGCCGACGAGCAGCGAGATCGCCGCCACGGCCCCGACAATCTGCGTCAATATGGTGGTGGTGCCGGTCAGCGTGTCGGAAATCTGCTTGGTGTCGAACACATTGAAATTGTCCGCTGTGCCCGGTTTGATCTTCCGCCGTTCGCGCATGAGCTGTTCCAGACTGTCCTGCACCGCGGCACTGTCATAGGCATCGTCCACGGCGACCATGATGAGGCTGATTTCGCGATTGCCGGTAAAGCGCCGCTGGACGAACTTGATCGGCATGACGACGACATCGTCCTGATCGTTGCCGAACCCGCCTTGCCCGCGGGTCGAAAGAAGCCCGATGATCTGGCAACTCACGCCCTTGATGCGGAACCGCTTGCCGATCGGATCTTCCTGCCGGAACAGATTGTTCTTCAGGGTCGAGCCGATGATGCAGACTGGCTTTCCGGCTTCTTCCTCTTCCGGCATGAACAGGCGGCCGCTTTCGAGCTTCCACTGCTGCGCCTCGAAATAGGCGGCAGTGGTGCCGTTGACAGTCGTGTTCCAGTTCGATCCCTCGTAGATGGCGATGCCGCTGGTCGACGCTTGCGGGGCGACCGCCCGCACCCCGGTCAACTGATTGGCGATGGCGGTTATATCGTCGGGTTCAAAGTCGGGCGGACGCGGGCCGCCGCCGCCCCGGCCGAAACCCTGGCCCGGCCGCAGTTGCAGTATGTTCGCGCCCAGGCTGCTGATCTGCTCGCGCACGGCGGCGGTCGCGCCGTTACCCAGCGTCGTCATCGTGACGACGGCGGCAACGCCGATAATGATGCCGAGCGTGGTCAGGAACGAGCGCAGCTTGTGCCGCGCGATCGCACGGAACGCGAGTGTGATGGTCGTGCCGAGGATCATCGAACCACTCTCCACAATCCGTTCGGTTCGAGCTTGTCGAGAACTCTTTTAAACGGCCACATTCTCGACGAACGCTTCTCGACTTCGCTAGAAGCTGCTCGAAACGAACGGGTCAGGAAGGCGCTGGCCTCGTAATTTCCCATCACGCCGCCTTCCCCTTCTCGATCCGCTCCACCAGTCCATCCTTGAAATGCACGATCGTGCGGGCGAAGGCGGCCATGTCCGGCTCGTGCGTCACCATCAGCACGGTGATGCCGCTGTTGCGGTTGAGATCGGTCAGCAATTCCATGATTTCGACCGAGCGTTCCGAATCGAGATTGCCGGTCGGCTCGTCCGCCAGCAGCACGTCGGGGCTGGTCACGATCGCGCGGGCAATCGCCACGCGCTGCTGCTGGCCGCCCGAAAGCTCTGCGGGTGTATGGTCCCACCACGGCTTCAAGCCCACCTTGTCGAGCGCGGCCATGCCCAGGCGGTAGCGCGTGGCCTTGTCCTCGCCGCGATAAAGCAGCGGCAGCTCGACATTCTCCAGTGCCGTGGTGCGCGAAAGCAGATTGAACCCCTGAAACACGAAGCCAAGATATTTGCGACGCAGCAGCGCCCGCTGGTCACGATCCAGCGTTTCGACATGATGATCGCGGAACAGGAACGACCCGGCGCTCGGCACGTCGAGACAGCCCAATATGTTCATCGTCGTCGATTTGCCCGATCCCGACGGTCCCATCACCGCGACGAAATCGCCGCGTTCGATGTCGAGATCAACACCTTTCAGCGCCTGGAACGCCGTCGGCCCGCTGCCATAGGTCTTGGTGACGCCCCGCAGGCGAATGATCGGGCTGTGCAGCTCCGGGGTTGGCGGAGGCGGATTGGCGGCATTGGCTTTGGCCATTTCGATAACGGCTTGAGCGTCGGCTTTAGCGTCCCTGGTCACAAGGCGCTTATCATCATTCGCCATCGGCGTTTCTTTCGGCACGCCACGCGTCGCGACGGGCCCGCATTTCGGCACGTTGCTCCGGTGTCAGGCTGTCGAGGAACGCGCGTCGCTGCTCCGGCGTCATGTCGCGCAGCCGCGCGCCGCCTGGCAAGGCTGGCGGCGGCGATGACGCGGGCGCGGGTGTGGCAGCAGCGCGTCCGGTAGCGGGTCCGGTTTCCGTGGCCGGTGCCGGTGCCGGTGCCGCGCTGTTGCCCGACGGCGCGGACGGCGAGGGGGCAGCCGGTGCAGGGGTCGCAGCGGGACGGGCATCACGCTTGCCCCTGTCGCCGCCCGGTTGACCGCCCCGCGCCTCGTCCCGCTCGGGCGGCTGTTCCTGCCCTGGTGCAAGTTGTCCGGTAATCACGCGTGTCCCATCCTTGATGTCACCGCTCAGGATGACGGTACGACTGCCGTCGCTGTCGCCGATCACCACGTTCACGGCCTTGGGGTCGCCATTTTCATCGACGATATAGACCGTCTGGCTGCTGCCTGCGCCGAAGCTCACTTCCTGCGTCGCGCGATTGCCCCGACGTGGCCGGGCGACAAGCTGGCTGGTGATGCCCCCGCCGGACCGCGCGCCCTGCGACGGTTTGAAGCGCAGGGCTGCATTGGGCACCAGCAGGACATCGCGCAACTGCTTCGTCACGATATCCGCCGTCGCTGTCATGCCGGGGCGCAGCGTTTCCGCCTCGTTGCTGACAGACAGCACCGCAGTGTAGGCGACGACCGTGTTGGTTGCCGTCGTCGTTGTCGTGGATGACGACGCGGCGCTGCTGGCGTTCGAGCCGACATTCACCCGGTTGACCCGTGCCGGAAAGCGGCGGCCGGGAAAGGCATCGACGGTGAAAGTCGCTTCCTGCCCTTCGGCCACCTGACCGACGTCGGCTTCATCGACCGAGACTTCGACTTCCATTTGCTTCAGGTCTTCGGCGATGGTGAACAGAACCGGGGCGTTGAATGACGCAGCGACCGTCTGACCCGGTTCGATCGAGCGGGACAGCACGACACCCGTCACCGGTGATATGATCTGGGCGATATCGAGATTGGTCTGCGCGCTCGACAATTGCGCCTGCGCCACCGCAACCTGCGCATCCGCCGATCTGCGCTGCGCCAGCGCCTGCGCGTAACTTGCGCGCGCACTGTCCATCTCCGTCTTGGCGGGAACCCGGCCGCCGGAAAGCTGAAACACGTTGAGTTGCCGGTCGAGCGTCGCCTTGGCCAGTGC
The DNA here is from genome assembly GCF_004005485.1 of Sphingobium algorifonticola. Taxonomy (GTDB): domain Bacteria; phylum Pseudomonadota; class Alphaproteobacteria; order Sphingomonadales; family Sphingomonadaceae; genus Sphingobium; species Sphingobium algorifonticola. The sequence goes on along the minus strand of NZ_RZUL01000002.1, from coordinate 373,647 downwards.
GACCTGCGCATCGGCCTGCGCCACGCTGGCTTGGGCGGAGGCGACCTGCGAACGGTTCTGCATGACCGAGTCCCGCAGCCTGCGGGTATCGAGTTCGGCAAGGCGCTGCCCCTTCGTCACACGGTCGTTGACGTCCACGAACACCTGCGTGATCTTGCCCGACTGCTCGGACCCGACATCGACCTGGTTTATGGGTTTCAGATTGCCGGTGGCCGAAACGGTGACGGTCAGATCGCCTTTGCGCACCGCGCGGGTCGAATAGTTCGGCTTGTCCTCGCCGCCGAACATCCGCATCAAAAGCAGGACGAGCAGGACGACGCCGAGCGCGACCAGACCCCATTTGATCCACGCGTTGACGGGCCGGGACGGCTTGACACCCAGAAAATCGTCCAGATTGTCGGCGCTGCCACCCGGGGTGGAAATCGTGTCTTGGCTCATTCGGAGGATCCGTTCGTAGCGTTTGTAGTTTGCCAGCCGCCGCCGAGCGCGCCGTAAAGCTGCGCGACGGCCTGCACCTGATCGGCCTTCGCCGTCGCCAGGCCATCGCGCGCCGACAGCAGCGACTGTTCGGCGGAGAGCAATGTCTGGAAATCGGTAAGCCCGGCCTGATATTGGCTGCGGGCGAGGATCGCACTGTTACGCGCGGCGTCCAGCGCGATGGTGAGTTGAATCACCCGTTCGCGCGCGGTGCGATCGGCGACCAGCGCATTTTCGACATCCTCTATCGCTGTCAGCACCGTCGATCGATACGCCGAAAAGGCTTCCCGCGCCGCCGCTTCCTGCGCCCGCACCCGCGACGCCGTAAGGCCCCCATCGAAGATCAGTTGCGTCAGATTGCCGAACAGGCTCCCGGTGATAATGTCGCCCAGCGAACCGAGCGTCACCGCGGTGGTGCTGAGTGACCCCGACAGGCTGAGTTGCGGATAGAGCGCGGATTCGGCCACCCCGATCCGCGCCGTCGCACCGGCAAGGGCACGCTCCGCCTGCAACACGTCGGGGCGTTGCCGCAACGTATCCGCCGGGATGCCGGTGGCGATGTCGGCGGGCGGCTGTGGCACGGGTGCGACCGTCTGCAACGCGCGCGTCGCCTCGCCCGGTGCCTCGCCGGTCAGCACCGCAAGCCGGTTGAGCGCGTTGGCGAGGCTCGTTTCCAGGTTCGGAATGGCCGCGGCCTGTTGCGCCAACTGGGTGCGCGCCTGCTCCTGATCCAGCGTCGAGACAAGGCCCGCCTCGACGCGCCAGCGGGCAATATCGAAATTATCCTGCGCCGTCGCAAGCTGCTCCCGCGCGATCACAAGCCGCTCCTGCGCCAGCCGGACAATCACATAATTGCGTACGGTCTCGCCGATGATCGCAACCTGGACATTGGCGAGGCTGTATCCCGAGGCAGCGACATCTGCGCGTGATGCCTCGACCGATCGGCGGATGCGTCCGAACAGGTCGATTTCCCAGCTAGCTCGGAGATTGCCGCTATACTGATTCGAACTGCCGCCCGATGACCCCCCGATGACATTGCCGTTGCCATCGGTTTGAAAGCCGGTGGTGCCTTCGCGGAAATTGCGCCCGCCACTGCCCGATGCGCTGATCGAGGGCAAGAAGCTGGCACCAGCCTGGCGCAACGCCTCCCGCGACTGATCGAGCCGCGCGGATGCCTGCGCGATGTCGAGGTTGCCGGCAATCGCCTTGTCGATCAGCGCATCGAGCACGGGATCATTGAAGCGCCGCCACCAGGCGGCAAGCTCCGCCTCGGAAAGCGCCGCGCCTTGTCGCGTGGCGTAAGCGGACGGGACGCCCAGCGATGCGCCGCCGGGTGCGCGATAATCCGGCCCCGCGGCGCAGGCCGACAGCGCAAGGGCCGTTCCGCAGATAAGTACGACAGGATAACGCACGGATTTCCTTAGGGTTGGTGCGGAAAATGGTGACACATCCAGCCAATGCTTGCGCACGGCCAAATGCCTATCTAGTTCCTGCCCAATTCGGCACAGCCGCTCAACGGCTATTGTGTCATAAAGTGTAACAGGTGCGTAACGGCTGATTTTGCATCGGACGTAACGTGTTGTCGGAGGATCAATGCGGGCATTTCTTTTTCCAGGTCAGGGTAGCCAGTCAGTCGGCATGGGCAAGGCGCTTGCGGCTGCCAGCCCGGCCGCGCGCGAGCTGTTTCAGGAAGTCGACGACGCGCTGGCACAGCATCTGTTCCGCATCATGATCGATGGACCGGACAGCGACCTCACTCTCACCGAGAATGCGCAGCCCGCGATCATGGCCAATGCGCTGGCGACGCTGCGCGTGATGGAGAAGGAAGGTGGTTTCCGGCTTGCGGAAAAGGGCGATTTCGTCGCCGGGCACAGCCTGGGGGAGTATAGCGCGCTCTGTGCTGCAGGTGCGTTCGACGTGCCGACCACTGCCCGGCTGCTGAAATTGCGCGGACAGGCCATGCAGGCAGCCGTTCCCGTGGGCGAAGGCGCGATGGCGGCGCTGCTGGGCGCCGACATAGACAAGGCGCAGGCGCTGGCCGACGCGGCGGCGGACGGCGAAGTCTGTGCGATCGCCAACGACAACGATCCGTCGCAGGTGGTCATTTCGGGCCATCGTGGCGCCATCGAGCGCGCCATCGCGATGGTGAAGGATCATGGCATCAAGCGCGGCGTGCTGCTGCCGGTGTCCGCACCGTTCCACTGCCCGCTGATGCAGCCTGCGGCAGAGGCGATGGCGGCGGCACTTGCGCAGGCGGCTCTGAACGCGCCTGTCCTGCCCGTCTACGCCAATGTGCTGGCCGCCCCGATTGCCGCGCCGGACGACATCCGAACGCGTCTGGTCGAGCAAGTGACCGGTCGCGTCCGCTGGCGTGAATCCGTGGCGGCGATGTGGGACGCCGGAGTCACCGATTTCGTCGAAGTGGGTGGCAAGGTGCTCGGCCCGATGGTGAAGCGCATCGCCCCCGACGCGTCCGTCACCAGCATCGTCACGATGGACGACATCGAAAAGGCGCTGGCGGCGCTTTGACAATTTCCGTCACCCCCGCGAAGGCTGGGGTGACGGGCAAATCTGAAGGACGAGAGACTATGTTCGACCTCACAGGAATGACCGCCCTCGTGACGGGCGCGAGCGGCGGGATCGGTTCCGCGATCGCAGGCGCGCTGGCGGCGCAGGGGGCGACCCTGGCGCTGTCTGGTAGCAATGCGGACAAGCTGGCCACATTCGCCGCAACGCTGAGCGGCGACAACAAGACGATCGTCTGCGACCTTGCCGATCCGGCCGCCGTGGACCAACTGGTGCCCCAGGCCGTCGAGGCACTGGGCGGCAGGATCGACATTCTGGTCAATAACGCCGGGGTTACCCGCGACAATCTGGCCATGCGGATGAAGGACGAGGAATGGGATCAGGTGATCCGCATCAATCTGGAGGCGGCATTCCGTCTGTGTCGCGCGGCCGCCAAGCCGATGATGAAGGCGCGCTTTGGCCGCATCATATCGATCACGTCGGTCGTCGGCGTCACGGGCAATCCGGGGCAGGCCAATTATGCGGCATCGAAAGCCGGGCTGATCGGGATGTCGAAGGCGCTGGCGCAGGAACTGGCGAGCCGGGGCATCACCGTCAACTGCGTTGCGCCCGGCTTCATCCGCTCGGCCATGACGGATGCCCTGAACGACACGCAGACCGCGGCGATCAACAGCCGTATCCCCGCAGGGCAGCTTGGCGAGGGCAGCGATATCGGCGCGGCGGTCGCCTATCTCGCCAGCCGCGAGGCCGGCTATGTCACGGGCCAGACGCTGCATGTGAACGGCGGAATGGCGATGATCTGAAGCCATTTCTGACGCCATGACGCGCCCTGGCGGATGGCCCGCACGGATGGCGGCGCTTGCGTTGCCTCTTGCCTAGTGCTTCCCTTGCCACTAGGGCGGGCTGAACAGATATTCATGTCCCACGCACTACCCAGAAAGAAGGACCACTCATGAGTGAGACCGCGGATCGCGTTAAGAAAATCGTCGTCGAACATCTGGGCGTCGAAGCCGAAAAGGTAACCGAGGACGCCAGTTTCATCGACGATCTTGGCGCAGACAGCCTCGATATCGTGGAACTGGTGATGGCGTTCGAGGAAGAGTTCGGCGTCGAGATCCCCGACGACGCCGCCGAAAAGATCGGCACCGTCAAGGACGCGATCGATTTTATCGACAGCAAGCAGTAAGGACGGAAATCGGTCGCGCGGCCGCAAAAACGCTTCCGCGCGGTTCGGGCCGACCCAAGGTTGAGCGGCTCTCCGTCCCCGGCATTCCGGTGGAAGGAGGGCCGCTTCCTTTTATTGTCTGTTTTTGCCGTTGGCCGCGTGCCAGAACGGCACCAAGAGTGAATTGACGGAGCAGGATTATGCGTCGTGTTGTCGTGACGGGTCTGGGAATGGTGACGCCGCTGGGCGCGAACGTCGAGACAGCATGGGCGAACATCCTTGCGTCGAAATCAGGCGCGGGCGCGATCACGCGCTTCGATGCGACCGACTATGCCTGCCGCATTGCCTGCGAAGTGAAGCCTGCCGATCACGAATATGGGTTCGACCCCAATATGCGTGTCGATCACAAGGTACAGCGCCAGGTCGATCCGTTCATCATCTTCGGCATCGACGCCGCCGGACAGGCACTGGAAGACGCGGGCCTTGTCGATGCGTCGGAAGAGCAGCGGCTGCGCATCGGGGTCTCGATCGGATCGGGCATCGGCGGCCTGCCGGGGATTGCGAGCGAATCGATCGTGCTGCACGAAAAGGGGCCGCGCCGCGTTTCGCCGCATTTCGTGCACGGTCGTCTCATCAACCTTATTTCCGGGCAAGTATCGATCAAATATGGCCTGATGGGGCCGAACCATGCGGTCGTCACAGCCTGTTCCACCGGTGCCCATTCGATCGGCGACGCGGCACGGATGATTGCGATGGACGATGCCGACGTGATGCTGGCGGGCGGCGCGGAAGGCGCGATCTGCCCGATCGGCATCGCCGGGTTCGCGCAGGCGCGGGCGCTTTCGACCAATTTCAATGACACGCCGGAAAAAGCGTCGCGCCCCTATGACAAGGACCGCGACGGCTTCGTCATGGGCGAAGGCGCGGGCGTCGTCTGCCTGGAAGAATATGAGCATGCCAAGGCACGCGGCGCGAAAATCTACGCCGAAGTGATCGGCTATGGCCTTTCGGGCGATGCCTATCATGTCACGGCACCGCATCCAGAGGGTTCGGGCGCGTTCCGCTCGATGGAAATGGCGATGCGCAAATCCGGCCTCGCGCTGGCCGACATCGATTATATCAACGCCCATGGCACATCGACGCCGATGGGCGACGAGCTGGAGCTGGGCGCGGTACGCCGCCTGTTCGGCGCGGAGATCGACCGGCTGTCGATGTCGTCCACCAAATCGGCGATCGGGCATTTGCTGGGCGGCGCGGGTGCCGTCGAATCGATCTTCTGCATCCTCGCGCTGCGCGATCAGATCGTGCCGCCGACGCTCAACCTCGACAATCCGTCGGACGGCTGCGCCGGGGTCGATCTCGTCCCCCATGTCGCCAAGGAACGGACGGTCAAGGCGGTGCTCAACAACAGCTTCGGCTTTGGCGGCACCAACGCAAGCCTGGTGATGAAGGCAATCTGAGGCTGATTTATGCGCCGCTTCGGCTGCTTCATCCTCATTGCCTGCCTCGCGGCGCTGGCGTTCGTCGCGTTTCAGTTCGTGCATGGCTGGACCCAGGCTGGCCCGTCAACCGCCGACAAGACCATCGTCATAGCAGAAGGCACGACGCTTACCCGCGCCGCCGTGCAGTTGAAGGCGGAAGGGTTGGTCACCTCCGCCGATGCGTTCCTGACGCGCGCGAAGGTTTTCGGTGCGGGTGACCCGATCAAGGCCGGCGAATATGAAATCCCCAAGGGTGCCAGCAACGCCGATATCCTGAAGATATTGCAGGGCGGCAAGGCCGTCGCGCGACTGGTGACCATTCCCGAAGGCATGCCCTCGGTGCTGGTACGTGAGCGGCTGATGGCCGTTGACGACCTGACCGGCGATATCCCGGTGCCTGAGGAAGGCAGCGTCCTGCCCGATAGCTATGCCTATGAAAAGGGGGAACCGCGCGCCGCGGTGCTGAAGCGCATGCAGACCGCGATGACGAAAACGCTGGCCACCCTCTGGGCCGACCGCAGCCCGTCCACCATCGTCAAATCCCCGCGTGAGGCGATCATCCTCGCCAGCATCGTGGAAAAGGAAACCGGCGTGCCCGAAGAGCGGCCGATGGTCGCAGGCGTCTATACCAACCGCCTGCGTACCGGCATGATGTTGCAGGCCGATCCCACGATCATCTATCCGATAACCAAGGGCAAGCCGCTGGGCCGTCGTATCCGCAAGTCCGAAATCGCGGCGGTGAACGACTATAACACTTATGCGATGACCGGCCTGCCGAAGGGGCCGATCGCCAATCCGGGGCGGCTGTCGATCGTCGCGGTGCTGAACCCCGCACCGACACGGGCGCTCTATTTCGTGGCGGATGGCAAGGGCGGACACATCTTTGCCGATACGCTGCAACAGCATAACGAGAATGTGCGCAAATGGTTCGAAATCCGGCGCGCACGGGGCGAGCTGTAGGCCGAAATCTGCCGCTCCGCTTCGGGATGCAACGCGTCAGCATGCGCGGAAGTGCACGAAGTTCACGCCACGTTACCCCCCGGTTTCCTACTTTCGGGGTTTGTCCGGGATGATGCTGGGCCTGCCAATATCACCGTCATTCTGACGATTGGGGAGGCCGTCGCACGACTTGCTAACAATTCCCCTCCGTTGATCCCTGGCCAGCCGAAGCCCCCCAGCCGGATGCGTGTCGCAGCGACAGGCCGCTGCGCGCCATTTGTCGCCGAGCCGATGGTCGCCAGTGCAACGGTGCAGTCATCTGCCGCCCGGCCGACCGGACCTGTACGGCACCAGTGGGGCTTGCGGCATGGACCTGCGTGCAGGGCGAGAGGCTATGGGAGTTGGCGCGGTGGTAGCAAAGCGGCGGCGGTGTAGGACTGAGTGAAATTGTGAAGACATTTAAGAGACATCGCGCACTCCTATCTCGTCATTCCCGCCCTTCGACAAGCTCAGGATAAACTTCAGCCTTTGGCTGAAGGCGGGAACCCATATCGCCAACCGCACCCAAGTCACCAAGACGAGAGCTGCGTTCCCCCCTTCGCGGGAATGACGGTTATGGGTGGTGAATTGCCATTCCGGTTTTGGCAGTTTTGAGATGGAAAGCAGCCGTTAAACTGTGCTGCTCTACTATTCGACCGCAACAACTACCGGAAGGCTGACGCTAATGTGGCACTTCAAGGGACATAGAGTACTTTTCCGCTGGACTATAGCGGCAATAGTGGCGGCTTTCCCCGGTTCAGCCCACGCCTGTCGGACGTCAGTTTCTCCAAAATTTGAGGACGTCAGTTATGCCGATGTGGTGGTGATCGGTCGCGTAGATAATTATCGGGTCATCCGAGACGAGGCGTTTCGCAAGCGGATGCTCGCATCACCCAATTTGCCCGCACAGATGCGCAAGACTTATGAGGATCCCAAGCAAGGCTTGCTGCCCGACTACGCGCGTTTCGACATTCAGGTGGAACAAGTTCTCCTCGGCCAGGTGTCGAGTACGCTATCGGTCACATGGGATAACTCGACGTTCGGGGAACCGGACCAGATGGCCGCAGGGCGCTACCTGATTGCGCTGCGTCGGCCCAACTCGGCTAGCCCTCCTTTGCGCGGTCCAAGCGCGACAATCTTGCCGAGCCCCGGCCCTAATGCTTTGACCCTTCTACAGGCGCCGTGCTCACGCGCCTTCATCTACAACGCCGAAAGCAGTGAGGCTCAAAGCATTCGGAGAATTTTGGACGCCCGCCGAAAATAGATGGAATTGGCTCCTATGTCGGGTTTTGGGAAAGCATCTCCAGTTCAACAGCGGCAAAAATTGGTCGTTTCCGGCGGGGCAGTTTCCTAGCAAAGGCGTTGTCACCGTATTGTGCCCCCCAAGGGGTGGATTGCGGACGGTCCGCCTCAAACGTTTTGATAGGAATAAGCTGTCATAACTTTTGCGGTGATCAGAGGAGCGAAGCATGGAGGCATTTGACCTTGAACGATGGGGTGTCTCGACGACTGACGACATCGTCCTACAAGAATCATCCACCGTGTTGGAGAATGACATTCGCGCAGTTCCGGGTCTTTCCGAATTGCTTCATGATGATTGGACTGCGATTATTGTCGGACATCACATGATAAATGGAGTGATGCGCAAGTTCGATCAGCCGGTTTTTTTACGGATTTGCGATGGCGAAATTGGTCAAATGCTCTCCAATCTCAGGGGCAAAGACGAGCCTTACATGTTCTTCCAACTCATGAGGCCAGATGAGCCGAGACCGTTGGATGCGACACCAGAAAGGTTTCTTGAAGCCGCTGGATGGGAAGTGCTGAATGATTCAGATCATATGCTGTTTTGGAAAGCGTGGGAAGAAGCTGGTCGCAAGTGGATTGAATAGCGACCGCTATTCAGGCGAGCCAAGGTCGTCGGGAATGGCAACAAATGGTCGCTAGGCGAAGATCAGCCAAAGCAACAAGCCCACAATGATGAACGGCCCTAGCAAAGCCACTCCACCGCCAATCCATCCCCATTTTCGATAGGAAAGCTCGACTACCCCTTCCCAGAATCCTTGAATAAGAATTTCGGCGAGCCAATTCATTTCCGCATGATGCATTGCTGCCGGAATGTCTGCAACTGGGAAGGGCTTCCACTATAGTTAATGGCAACAAATGGTCGTTTCCTGACATCGCTACCCCGCCGTCGCGCCCCCTACATCCCTCAATAAGGACTGTCCGCTGCCTCTCCCGCGCCGGTGATCCACAGATCGTCGGGCAGGGATCGGTCGCGCAGGCAGATGCGGTCATGGTCCGGGTAGGTGATGCGATCCACCGGGGCGCGGGTGCCGACGATCAGACAGCGGGTGGGCGCGCTGCTGCGGTTTTGGAGAAAGTGGCCGACCGGATCGCCCGCGCGGAAGATGGCGGCATCGCCGGGATGCAGCAACGTCACCCGCTCGCCTTCATGTACGGTCACCGTGCCATCCAGCACATAGACCATCTCGTCCTCCGCGCTGTGCCAGTGCTTGAGGGCAGATACCGCGCCGGGCATCAGCGTTTCGACGTTCGCGCCGAACTGCGTCAGGCCATCGCGGCCATCCGGCCCCTCGCTGATCCATTGCGTGCGGGCGGTCGCGGTCTCCTCGACCAGCATCTGCGCGGCTTTCACTATGGTCATGCGATCCTCCCCTGCCTGCCTCAATTCACCGGCGCGCGACGGCGATAGCTCAGCGCCTCCGCGACATGCACGCGCCCTACTCCTTCGCTGCCCGCCAGGTCTGCGATGGTGCGAGCGACGCGCAGGACGCGGGTATAGCCCCGGGCGGAAAGGCGCATCGCGGCGGCCGCCTGCGCAAGAAGAGCGCGGCCCGGCGCGTCCGGAGTGGCGATGGCTTCCAGCAGGTCGCCGTCCGCCTCCGCATTGGTGCGGGCGGGATGATCGGCATAGCGCACGGTCTGGATCGCGCGCGCCGCGGCGACGCGGGCAGCGACTTGCGCCGATCCCTCGGCGGGCGGCGGCAATGTGAGATCGGCGGCGGTGACGGCGTTCACATCGACGTGCAGGTCGATCCGGTCGAGCAGCGGCCCGGACACCTTGGCCTGATAGTCCGACGCGCAGCGTGGCGCGCGGGCGCAGGCCAGCGCCGGATCGCCCAAATGGCCGCAACGACACGGGTTCATTGCCGCGACAAGTTGCACCCGCGCCGGAAAGGTCACATGCGCGTTCGCGCGCGCGACGCTGACCGTGCCGGTTTCCAGCGGCTGGCGCAGCGAATCGAGCACGGCGCGCTGAAACTCCGGCAATTCGTCGAGAAACAGAACGCCAAGGTGCGCGAGGCTGACTTCGCCCGGCTTGACGCGCAGGCCACCGCCAACGAGCGCGGCCATCGAGGCGCTGTGATGGGGTGCGCGGAAGGGACGCGCGCGACTGATCCGCCCGCCTTCCAGCGTCCCGGCCACCGAGGACACCATCGAAACTTCGAGCGCCTCTTCGGCGGTGAGTTCGGGCAATATCCCCGGCAGGCAGCTTGCCATCAGCGACTTGCCCGCGCCCGGCGGCCCGGCCATCAGCAGATTATGCCCGCCCGCCGCCGCGATCTCCAGCGCGCGCTTGGCGGTTTCCTGCCCCTTCACCTGTTTGAGGTCCGCGCCGCGCACCGGCGGCTCCACTTCGCCCGGCAAGGGTGCAGGGAGCAGGCTTGTCCCCTTGAAATGGTTGAGAAGCGGCAGCAGCCCCGGCGCCGCGACCACATCGACATGTCCGGCCCATGCCGCTTCGCTGCCCTGCGCCACCGGGCAGACCAGACCCAACCCCTGTGCCCCGGCATGCAACGCGGCGAGCAGCACGCCGGGCGAAGCGGCAATCCGGCCGTCCAGCCCCAGTTCTCCCACCACGACATAGTCGCTCAGCGTTTCGGCATCGATCACGCCCATTGCGCCGAGCAGGGCCAGTGCGATCGGCAGGTCGTAATGCGATCCCTCCTTGGGCAAGTCGGCCGGCGACAAGTTGACGGTGATGCGCTTGGGCGGCAGCGAAAGCCCGATGGCGGCGATGGCGTTGCGCACGCGCTCCTTGCTTTCGGTCACAGCCTTGTCGCCCAGGCCCACCACGATGAAGTTGGGCAGCCCCGGCACGAGCTGGCACTGCACCTCCACCGTCCGCGCTTCCAGCCCCAGATAGGCCACCGTCGATACCGTTGCGACCACTTATGCCCCCGTCTGCGTCGATTTCTGTGCCGCTTTTGTTCGCACGCCTTCTGGCGCGCCGGACCAAGAGAGTCGAGCGAAATCAGGTGACGGCGCAACCATCGCCTTATGCTCACTGCCCACCGCGCGCCTTTCGACAAGCGCCGACACTGCCGCTATGGTCCGGGATGTGATGTCGTGCGCCATAAGGAGAGTTGCCATGGCCTATATTGACGGCGTTCTGGTGCCAGTGCCCGTTGCCGAGCAGGAAAATTACGCCGCATGGACCGCCAGGGTCTCGCCGCTGTTTCTCGAATATGGTGCAACGCGCGTGTTCGATGGCTGGGGCGATGATATCAAGGACGGCAAGATCAATGACATGCGCACGGCCGTCGTCGCAGCGCAGCAGGAAAATGTCGTGTTTTCGTGGATTGAATGGCCATCGAAAGCCGTAAGGGACGAAGGCTGGGAAAAGCTTATGGCTGATCCGCGAATGAACGAGAGCGGCCAGCCGCCGTTTGACGGTACGCGGATGATCTTCGGCGGCTTCGCACCGATTGTAGACATCAGCATCAAAAACGGAAACCCGTCATGACCGATCTGCCCCTGCATGAACTGGCGATAGAGCGCCACATCGCTGCGCCAGTATCGCATGTTTACAAGATCTGGATGGAACGCCTGCCCGAATGGTGGGCGCCGAAGCCATGGACCACGGAAGTCGTTGAAATGGATGCGCGGCCCGGCGGGCGTTCTGCCATGAACATGGTAAGCCCTGATGGCGAAGTCTCTCCGGTGGAAGGCGTGTTTCTGGAGATAGCGCCCGAACAGCGAATCGTTTTCACCGACGCGTTTCGCGCCGGGTGGATACCGCATCCGCCCTTCATGACCGGCATCTTCGCCTTTGCCCCGGATGGCGAGGGCACCGCCTATCGCGCCGCGGCGCGCCACTGGGACGAAGCGACGATGCAGAGCCATAGCGAAATGGGGTTCGAGGCAGGCTGGGGCGCGGTTGCCGATCAGTTCAAGGCCCTGTGCGAGGAGACCTGGGTCGCGCGCTGAAAAACCCGCCCACGCGCAGTGCCGATCGCCATGTCCCGGTTGACTTGGGGACGCCTTTTCCCTATCGGACCCGCTCGACATGCGGCTGCCGGTTTTGGCGGCCCTTTTTCGTCTTGCCGATTTTATACTGATCTATTGAGGAATGAGCGATGAAGCGCACCTTTCAGCCGAGCAACCTGGTCCGCAAGCGCCGCCACGGTTTCCGCGCCCGCATGGCGACGGTGGGTGGTCGCAACATCCTGCGCGCGCGCCGCAGCCGCGGTCGCAAGAGCCTGAGCGCCTGATTCGGCCTGCCGGGGAAGACGGCGCCATCGCGATCATCGCGAAGCGCGCCGATTTCCTCGCGGCGAATCGCGGACGCAGGCAGCCGATGCCCGGTTTTGTCCTGCTGGTGCATGACCGGCAGGATGGCGATCCGGCCAAACGCGTCGGCTTTACCGTGACGAAAAAGATTGGCGGCGCTGTCGTCCGTAACCGGATGAAGCGCCGCTTGCGCGTTCTGGCACGGGAGCTGTTGCCCGAACTGGGCGTGGCAGGCGCGGACCATGTGCTGATCGGCCGCGCGGGCGGCGTGGAGCGCGACTTTGGGGTGCTTCGTGCGGAACTGGCAAAGGCTTTGCGGAAATTGGGGAAGCCGGGGAAAGTGGGATGAAACGCCTGCCCCTCAAACCGTTCGGCCCCGGACTTGATCCGGGGTTGTCGAAGCCCCGCACTGAACGCAGTGAAGTGCCTTCGACTTCGCTCAGGCTGTCCCTTCGACAAGCTCAGGGCGAACGTATGGGGGAAGCGTCTCCATGATCGCCCGCCTGCTTACCCTCCTCGCCCGTGCTTGGCAGCTTGGTCCGTCGCGCATCCTGCCGCCCTCCTGCCGCTATGCACCAAGCTGTTCGCAATATGCGATCGACGCGCTGCGAAAATATGGCGCAGTCAAGGGTAGCTGGCTGGCGACGAAGCGGCTAATGCGATGCCACCCCTGGGGCGGCTCCGGTTACGATCCGGTGCCATAAGCCTTTTTTCAATGCGCGATTTATGGCGGGAGCCTCTCTGACGTGGACGACAAGCGGAACATCATTCTCGCAGTAGTGCTGAGCGCGCTGATCCTGTTCGGCTGGCCCTATATCGCCGAGCGGTTCTTCCCCACCGCCAATCCCCCCGCGACGCAGGTGCAGGGCGGCAAGACCACGCCGGTCGCCAGCCCGTCCGCCGATCCCGCCGCCGACAGCCCGCAGGCGATCCGCGATCGCGCCGCCGTGCTGGAGGAAGGGCCGCGCATCGCGATCGAGACGCCCAAGCTGCAAGGATCGATCAACCTGAAAGGCGCGCGGATCGACGACATCGTCCTGCCGACCTATCGCGAGACAATCGACAAGACGTCGCCCGCGATCCGCCTTTATTCGCCCGGCGGCACGAAGGACGCCTATTTCGCAGGCTTCGGCTGGTCAGGCGAAGGGCTGAAAGGCCCGGACGCCAACACCATCTGGACCGCCAGCGGCAGCAAGCTGACGCCCACCACCCCGGTGACGCTCACATGGAATAATGGCGTCGGGCAGATGTTCGAAATCAGGCTGACGGTGGACAAGGATTTCATGTTCACCGTCGCGCAAAAGGTAACGAACACGTCCGCTGCGCCGGTCGCCGTTAAGCCTTATGGCTATATCAGCCGCGACGGACCGTCGAAGGACCCGACGAGCTGGACGATCCATACCGGTCCGATCGGCGTATTCAACGGCGCGGCCAATTATGATGTCGATTTTACTGATCTGGACGAGGACGGTGCGCAATCCTTCCCGAGCACGGGCGGGTGGATCGGCTTTACCGACAAATACTGGCTGTCCGCCCTCGTCCCCGATCAGAAGACAGCGTTCACCGGCCAGTTCCGCAAAGGCACCGGGTCGCAATATCAGGCCGATTACAGCCTGAACCCCATACTGCTGGCCCCCGGCAAGTCGGTGACGCAGACAAGCCGCCTGTTCGTGGGCGCGAAGGAAGTCCGTACGCTGGAATCCTATCAGGATGCGCCCGCGCCGCAGGGTGTTGCGCTGTTCGACCGCGCGATCGACTGGGGCTGGTTCTACTGGTTCGAAAAGCCGATCTTCTCGCTGCTCCACTGGCTGTTCCTCAACATCGGCAATTTCGGCGTGGCAATCATCTGCCTGACCTTGATCGTGCGCGGTATCATGTATCCCGTCGCGCAGAAGCAGTTCGCGAGCATGGCCGCGATGCGCGCGGTGCAGCCGAAAATGAAGGCGCTGCAGGACAAGTACAAGGACGACAAGCCCAAGCTCCAGCAGGAGATGATGGCCCTCTACAAGCAGGAGAAGGTCAATCCGCTGGCGGGATGCCTGCCGATCTTCATTCAGATTCCGATCTTCTTCGCGCTCTACAAGGTGCTGATGCTGACCATCGAGATGCGGCACCAGCCCTTCGTGCTGTGGATCAAGGATCTGTCCGCGCCCGATCCGCTGCATGTCCTCAATCTTTTCGGCCTGCTCGATTTCCAGCCGCCCGCCTTCCTCGCCATCGGTGTGCTGGCGATATTGCTGGGCATTTCCATGTGGCTCCAGTTCAAGCTGAACCCTGCGCAGATGGACCCGATGCAGCAGCAGATTTTCGCCATCATGCCCTGGATGATGATGTTCGTGATGGCGCCTTTTGCGGCAGGTCTGCTGGTCTACTGGATCACCAACAACGTGCTTTCGATGGCACAGCAATGGTGGCTGTATCGCAAGCATCCGGTGCTGAGCGCCCCGGCTGCGGCGAAGTGAGGCACATGCAACCCAAACTCCGTTCGGTTCGAGCTTGTCGAGAACTGGTCTGGGGGCACCTGTCCTCGACAGACGCTTCTCGACGTCGCTCGAAGCTGCTCGAACCGAACGGATTTCGGACATGAACGACGATCAAGACTCCCTCGACCGCGTCGAGACCGCGCGGAAGATTTTCGCAGGCCCCATCGCGTTCCTCAAATCCGCGCCGGACCTGAAGTTCCTGCCCGATCCGATCGTCAACGAAGTCGCATTCGCGGGGCGGTCCAATGTCGGCAAGTCAACGCTGCTGAACGCGCTCACCAACCGCAACGGCCTTGCCCGCACGTCGAACACGCCGGGGCGCACGCAGGAGCTGAACTTCTTCGACGTTGGCGCGCTGGAGCCAGGCGATGTCCCCTTGTTCCGCCTCGTCGACATGCCGGGCTATGGCTATGCCAAGGCACCCAAGGACGTGGTGCGCAAATGGCGTTTCCTCATCAACGATTATCTGCGCGGGCGCGCCGTTTTGAAGCGCACATTGGTGCTGATCGACAGTCGCCACGGCATTAAGGATGTCGATCGTGACATCATGAAGATGCTGGACGATGCCGCCGTCAGCTATCGTATCGTGATGACCAAGGCGGACAAGGTGAAGGCAACCGAGCTGACTGCCGTTACGGCCCGCACGCTGGAGGAAATCCGCAAGCGTCCTGCCGCACACCCCGATGTGATCGCGACGTCGAGCGAAGGCGGCCTTGGGATAGCGGAACTGCGCGCCGCGGTGCTGGAGGCGGTGACGGATTGAGGGGGGCCGTTTATCCTCAGCATCGTCCTTGCCGCGAAAGCGGGAACCCATTTCCCGTCTTGGTGCCTGACGTGCAGTTGGCACGATAGGTTCCCGCCTTCGCGGGAATGACGATTGGGAGTAAGTAGAGCCATGCTGAAACTCATCATCGGAAACAAAGCCTATTCGAGCTGGTCGCTGCGCGGATGGCTGGCGGCAAAGCAGTCCGGCTTGCCGTTCGAGGAAGTGGTGGTCTCGCTCTACGATGCAGCCTGGCCGGAGCGTAAGGCGCAGCCCGATCTTGCGCCGTCGGCAGGCAAGGTGCCGATATTATGGAATGGTGGCACGGCCGTGTGGGAAAGCATCGCCATCATCGATCATCTTGACGATCTGACGGGCGGCACCCGGTTCTGGCCGCAGGATTTGGCCGCACGGGGTCTGGCACGGTCGATGGCGGCGGAAATGCACGCCGGCTTTGTGGCTTTGCGGCGCGCCTGCCCCATGAATACGCGCCGCATATTCGATGCGGTATCGCCTTCGTCAGAGGTTGCGGACAATCTGGCCCGCATCGCGCAGCTTTGGGCACAGGCACGCGCCGATTACGGCGGCAGCGGCGACTTTCTGTTCGGCGCGTTCGGCGCGGCGGACATCATGTACGCGCCGGTCGTCAGCCGGATCGTCAGCTATCAACTGCCCGTTCCAGCGCATGCCCGCGCCTATGTCGACGCGATCATGGCCCATCGCTGGATGCAGGACTGGATCGCCGCCGCACAGGAGGAAGACTGGGTGCTGGACCAGTATGAGGCACAGCCGGTGGCAGGGGACTAAACCAACGCGCCGGGGAATGACGCGGCAGAGCGCCGTACCGCAACGACGAGAAGGCCATCCTATTCCACTTCGGCGGCGAGATATACTCGGTTGCGGCCATGTTCCTTGGCCAGATACAAGGCGCGGTCCGCCGCCTTCAGCGCATCGCGGGGATTTTCGTAAGCCAGCACATTGGCAACGCCGGCCGAGAAGGTCACACGGTCCATCCGCTCTCCTGTGGCGCGATTGACAAGGTTGCGCGTGGCAAGATCGGCACGCGCGGCGTCCACAGCCTCGCAGGCTTCGCCCGCCGTCTTGCCGCGGAAGAGCATCACGAACTCCTCGCCGCCATGGCGGGCGACATGGCATTTGTCGTTGGAAACCTTGGCGAGCAGGCTGCTCACGAACTTCAGCACCCGGTCGCCGGTCTCGTGGCCGTGGGTGTCATTGACCACCTTGAAATGATCGATGTCGCAGAACGCGACACTCAGCGGCTCATTATCCTTTTGCGCCGTCAGCGTTTCGGCCGTCAGCGTGGCTTCGAACGCACGGCGGTTCGGCAGGCCGGTCAGATGATCCTGCTCCGCGGCACGACGCGCTGTTTCCAGGCTGTTCTGCAGCAACCGGGTCTGCTTCGCGCTTTCGCGCATCTGACTTTCGACTTCGCGCGTCTTTTCGACCATGGTGCGTGTCAGGCCGATCAGGCGTGCCAGCACGGGCTCGGCCTTGGCCTCGTCGGACAGATCCTTCACCTGTTCCTGCAACGCATTGCCATAATCTTTTGCCGACGCCCGCGACTCATCGACCAGACCGGTGAACTGAACGAGGTTCTCTTCCACCTTCTCCAGCATGTCGTGCAGCGCGTCGGGCGTCACATCCTTGTTGGGACCATCGGCCACGATCGATTCGACCCACCCGTTGGTGATCTTCCCCCGCTCGGCCAGCACCGCCGCCACCGCCTTCTCGATGCCGTGATCGTTCCCGGTCAGATAGTCATGCGCCACACCGAAATTGAGCGGCGTCAGATCAAGGTCATGCGCGAACAGGAACGAGCCGATATCCTGATAAAGCTGACGCCGCCGGTCGACTTCGCGGCTGAACACTCTGCCCGGCGGCGTACGCGCAGATGCCGGTTCCTCGACCGGCTCCTCACTCTTGCCGCCAAGCCGACTGGCCCAGCGCGCGATCTTGTCCGTAAGGCCCGTTTGCGCGGCGACGGCCGGCGACTGATGTGCTGCGTTGCTCATGATGCCAAGAACGGCGAGATCGAAACGATTTTTAGGTTAAAACAGCGAAAATCATATGTCCGCGCCGATCAGCCAGTCGTGGAAAATGCGGACGGCCCGGTTCTGCAGTGCGCGTGGACGACACACGAAGAAATAGCGGTAAGGACTTTCAACATGTTGCGCGAACAGGCGGGTCAAACGCGGATCGTGAGCGTCCTTGTAATGGCTGGCGTGCATCACCGCCACACCCAGCCCCTGCGCAGCCGCTTCCAGCATCAGCGGGCCGGAATCATAATTGTCTATCGCCGCCGGTTGCAGGTCGGGTTGACCGATCGCATCGCGCCAGGCGTCGAAACTGGCGGACATTTCCCGGTGCAGCAATATGGTATGACGTGAAAGCTGCTCCGGCGCGGTGATCGCGTTGGGCCCTTCCTGCAAGGTCCGGCTGGCAATCAGATAAACTTCGTCGCGATCCAGTTCATGGGCATAAAGCGCCGGGTCGATATCCTTGGCCAGAACAATCGCGGCATCCAGCCCTTCGCCGAGCCGCGCCACGGCATGCGGGGTCGTTTCGACATCCAGATGCAATGTCGGATGCAGCCGCCGCAACTCACCCAGGCGGGGGAACAGCCGCTGGCTGGCGAACAGCGGCAATACCGCCAGCCGGAAGCGCAACTGGTTGCCGCCGCTCTGTATATTGTCGATCGCCGTGGACATGGCGTCCAGCGCGGGGGCGATATCGTCCAGCAGCCGTTGCCCTTCTGCGTTGATTTCCATCGCCTGATGCTTGCGATCGAACAGCGACTTGCCGATGAACCGTTCCAGCGCCTGAACCCGTCGGCTGAGCGCGGGCGTCGATAATGCCAGTTCCTCCGCCGCCGCCTTCACAGAGCCGAGTCGTGCAACCTGCACGAAAGCCTCCAGGGCGGTGAGCGGCGGCAAACGACGCATTGTCTCTTATCTGGACCCCATCTCGCTGCATCGCACAATGACGATTGCGACGGCTTTGCGTCGCATGTTCCAAACATCCCTGCACCAACAAGCCAGAAACCCGTGTGTTTCGCAAGATGCAAAATATGCAACTGGGATAATCTCTTTCGCACTTGCGGGACGCATCTGCAAAAAGCATATGTGAGGGGCCTTTCAGGCATCCTCTCCTAAAACTTTCACGGGCCGGTCATATGACCGGCCTTTTTTTTCGCGATTGTCCCGCCGATCGGCCGAACCAACGTCAATTGAACCCAAAGGCACGGCCCGCGTTATCAGCAGTCCCGATGCGCGCTTGCCAATAGATGACAATTTTGCGACGCCATCCTCATTGCAACAAGGGCAGGAACCCGATGGCGACCGTACAGTTCAGGAAATTGCAGAAGGCCAATGGTCCGATCGCACGGATCAGGCGGCGGTTCGGGCCGTGGGCGACGTTTTTCCGACAGTTCGTGAAGCATCCCGCGATGATCGGGTCTGTCATTCCTTCGTCGTCGATGCTGGTCGAAGCGATGCTGGCCCCCATCGACTGGAGCAATACGCGCCTGTTCGTCGAATATGGGCCGGGCGTGGGCACGTTCACCCGCCCGATCCTGACAAAGATGCGATCGGACGCGATGCTGATCGCCATCGATACCAACGCCGATTTCGTCCGTTATCTCAGCGCTGATATCAGCGACCATCGGTTCCGCGCCGTCCATGGCTCCGCGGCAGACGTCCGCGCCATCATCGCGGACCATGGCTTTACGCAAGCAGACTATATTCTGTCGGGCCTTCCCTTCTCTACTTTGCCCGAAGGGACTGGCGCGGCGATCATGACGGAAACGCATGCCGCGCTGCGACCGGGCGGCAGTTTCCTCGTCTACCAATATTCCCGCTTCGTCGAGAAGATGCTTTCCCCTCTGTTTCCCACTGTTACCAGCGATCTCGAATGGCTCAACATTCCGCCGTGCCGGATGTTCTGGGCGACGCGCGAAAATGCGCTGGCGCAGGCAGCCTGAGAAGCCTCAATCAGCCGCAGCGTCGTTGACGCGCAACATCGCCAGCGCGGCAGTCACCAGAACCAGCGCCGCGCAAGCCATGGTCCAGATCGGTTCGGTCGGGAAAAAGGCCTTCAGGATACTGCCCATCACCGTCGCCACGAGCAGTTGCGGCACGACCACGAAAATGTTGAACAGGCCCATGTAGACACCCAATTTGTCCTGCGGCACCGCTGCGGCCAGGATCGCATAGGGCATCGCGAGGATCGAGGCCCAGGCGATTCCGATGCCCAGTTCCGCCAGCAGCAGCCATTGCGGATCGCGGATGACGAGGAACGCGGCAAAGCCTGTCGCACCGGCCAGCAGACACAGGATATGCGTGTTCCGCTTGCCCAGCCGTCCGGCGATCGCCGGTAACAGAAACGCCGCAAACAGCGCCGCGACCGCATTATAGGCGGCAAACAGAATACCCACCCAGTTGCCGCCCCGGTTGAACGCATCGGACGCCGGGTCAGCCGAACCGAACATATATTGGGCGACCACCGGCGTCGTGTAGATCCACATGATGAACAGCGCGGACCAGCTGAAAAACTGCACAAGCGCGAGGCGCTTCATCGTTTCCGGCATCCCTGCGAAATCGCCCACGATATGCGTCAACAGATTGTCCGCCCTGCCCCGCGCCGCCAGCATCGCCGCGCCCAGCCGCGCCAGCCCGAACGCGACGAGCAGGCCGCCCAGCAGATACAGTTCCTTTTCGAGCGCGAAGTACCGGACCGCCGCTGTCACCAGCCCGCCGGTTGCGATCCACGGACCGATGCCGCTCAGGGTTGCACGCGGTACCGGCGGCACCGCATGGGCGAACAGCTCGGTCCCGTTATAGCGCGCCAGTGTCTGCGGATCATATTCGCGGGTGGTCAGGATCGTCCACATCACCGAGCAGAACAGCGCGGCGCCACCGATGTAGAAGCTGTACCGGACAGTATCGGGAATGCCGCCGCCACTATGCGCGTTCGACACACCGATCGCGTCCATCAGCCAGGGCGTCGCCGACCCGAGCACCGCGCCCGCGCCGATGAATGCTGTCTGGAAGGCATAGCCCTGCGTATGCTGGTCCTTGCCCAGCATGTCGGCGACGAAGGCGCGGAACGGCTCCATGGAAATGTTCAGCGACGCATCGAGCAGCCACAGGGTCGCGACCGCGAACCACAATCCCGGCACATTGGGCATGATGAACAAGCCCAGCGCCGCGAGCAGCGCACCGGCGAAAAAATAGGGGCGGCGGCGGCCGAACCGGCTCCATGTCCGGTCGCTGTAATGGCCGATGACGGGCTGAACGAGGAGGCCGGTGAGCGGAGCAGCGATCCAGAGCGCGGGCAGATCGTCGAGCGATTGGCCCAGTGACTGGAAAATGCGGCTCATGTTCGCATTCTGGAGCGCGAAGCCGATCTGGATGCCGAAAAAGCCGAACGAGATATTCCACAGACCCGCAAAGCCCTGCCGGGGTTTGGCTATCCCTGCGCTCTCCGCCATCATCCTGCCCCTTTGCTGTCGTTATCGGCATTATGCTTGGCGCAGGCGGGGGATCAAGGGAACTGCGTATTCGTATGCGCGCGCCAATAGGATGGGCCTATCGCCTGATCGAACGGCACGGCAAGCGCCGCCGCACATCGGCATGATCCTGGACAGGCATCGCCTTCACCAGCGCGGGAAGCATGGCGAGCCGGTTTTCGTCAAGGCCTAGATCGGTCGTCGCACTGCAAGGCGCACTCCAATGACATCGGGTTAGGTATGTTGAAGATGCGATCTTGCAACGCTTCGCCAATGCGCGTCGAAACAAGCAGCGAGCCGGTAACGATTGCCATCTCAATTGAAACCTGACGTCCGACGAGCTGTGACTGATCTTTATATTTATTATTTTAGTTCATATATTTGATTGAATGGAATGGCATATGGCATGCGCCATCGGCGACTGCTTTCACGCACATAGCCAGGCTGAACAGGCCGACGTCACAGCGAAGAAACTGCTTGACGTGACGTTTCCACTATACGACACAGTATGGTGTACATTGTACAACTAACCGCAGTATGTCGCCAGGACGCGGCCTTGCGCGGTCGCTTCGCAGTTGGGAAACGCCATGATCACGCTTTATGGAACCGCGCATTCACGCACCCATCGCGTCCTGTGGCTGCTGCGCGAGCTTGGCCTCGCTTTCGAGCATATCCCGACCGACTTCGTAACGCGCGAGAACAGGGACCCGGCTTTTCTGGCCGTGAACCCAAACGGCCGGGTGCCTGCCCTGGTCGACGGCGACATCACGCTGTGGGAGTCGCTTACGATCAACCTGTATCTTTCGCGCCGTTATGGTGGCGAAATCGCCGCACGCGGCTTCGTTGAAGAAACGCTGGCGATGCAATGGAGCATGTGGGCGGCGGCTGAGCTCGACAAGGCGCTGTTCCTGGCGGCGACAAACCTTCGCTTCTTCGCCGCGGCGGATCGCAACCCGGACGACGTGGCATTGGCACTTCGAAAGCTCTCTCGGCCATTTGCGGTTCTCGACGGATGGCTGACGGACAGGCGCTATATTTTGGGCGACCGCTTCACGGTGGCCGACCTGAATGTCGCAGCCGTGTTGTCGCTCGTGCGCCTTTGCGGACTGCCCGTCGAACCATATCCGGCGATGTCGCAGTGGCTTGGCGGCTGTCTCGATCGACCTGCCGCCGATGACTATCTGCGCTTGGATTTCAAATTGTCCCGGCTACCCCCTGAAAATTACATCTTCATGTTTCTTTAGACATCATTGAAACTGGATATACACGCGTCGTTTTTCAAGATGAAAATCTACAGTACGTAATTTATAAAGAACAATATAGATCAATTTATCATAATCGGAAATTTTATTCTGCTTTATATCTAAAGGGAGGGTAATCATGATTGACGGAATATTATGCCGTAAATACCGCCATTCTTTGTTCGGACGGCTTGTGCCATTGTCCGCGCTCGTCTTTATCCTGGCAACGCAACCCGCAATTGCGCAAAGCGTTGAAACGCCGGCTGAAGAACAGGATGACGGGATCATCGTTGTGACTGCCCAGAAGCGGTCCGAAAACCTTCAGAACGTTCCCATATCGATCGCCGCCCTCAGCGCAGCAAAGCTGAACGAAGCGAACGTTCTGACCGTTCAGGACCTGGCGAGAGTCGTCACGAACTTTTCCGCCACGCGCACGTCGCAAGCGGCCAGTATCCGGCTGACGGTGCGGGGGATCGGCACCGCGAGCAACAACGCGAACGAACCCAGCGTCGCCGCCTTTGTCGACGGCGTATATGTGCCACGACCAGGCTCGATCATCGGCAATTTCCTCGACATGGAAGGTGTAGAAGTTCTTCGGGGACCACAGGGGACGCTGTTCGGGCGCAATGCGAGCGTAGGCGCAATCTCATTCCGTACGGGGCAGCCGACAGGCGACTTTTCCGGCCAAATCAGAGCCGAGGGCGGCACTGGCGACCGATATCTGCTTACCGGCAATGTCAATGTCCCGCTTTCAGAGAGCCTGTCTGTTCGCGTCGCGGGTCTGGCGTCCACATCCAACGGCCTGTTCAACAATCGCCTCGACGGGAAAACTTATGGCGGCTCGGACGACTACGCTGGGCGCGTAACGCTGAAAGCCGTTACCGGCAATCTCACCTGGTTGCTGCGCGGCGACTATGCGAAGTCGGATGGCGACGGCTATGTGACCAACGAATTTGACGTTCGGTCGGTTTCACCCGCCCAGCTCCAGAATTTCCTGAATGTGCAAACAAGGCTGGCAGGCTCCGCCAATGACCTCGTGCGTTTCGACCGAAACGTCAATCAGTTCGTGACCGCTGACCTTACGGACGAAAACTGGGGCGTATCCAGCGACGCAACCGTTGAGGTGGGCAGCTTCTCCGTGCGATTGATCAACAGCTATCGCAGCTGGGACAGCGAGCAACTCGACGGCGATTCCTTCAATACACCGATCGAAATCGGCTCCCGGATTGCCGGATTTTCGTCCCGCAGTCACAACCACGAACTGCAACTCATCTCGCCGCAGAAAGAGCTGCTGAACGGCAGGTTGGACTTCGTGGCAGGCGTGTATTTCTTCAGGGAGGATTTCGCCATCGATGAGCGTCTGCAACTCAACAGGCAGTTCTGCGATTTTTCCGTGCCGCCCAATCAGGTCGCGCAGTGCAATGCCCTGCTCAGGGCCGGCGGGGGCGTGGATGCCACCGATCTCGATTTTTCGCAGTCGGTCGAAAGTTTCGCCGTGTACAGTCAGGCCAATCTGAAGATCGCGGAAGGGCTGACCGCTACGCTGGGTGGTCGATGGACGACCGAGAGGAAGAATGGCAGTTTCGTGCAAACGCTCGCCAATCCCTTTGCCGCTTCGCTGCGGCGGCCTGAAAGCGTGGCTTTGCGCCTGCGGGACAACCGATTTACCTGGCGCGGGGCATTGAGTTACCAGCCCAAGGACGACGTTCTGCTCTTCGCCAGCTATTCCACCGGATTCAAGTCGGGCGGCTTTAACTCCGGCGGCGGGACGGAAGTGCTGGGCCTATCGCGCAGGTTTGATCGCGAAACGGTCGACAATTATGAAGTCGGCGCCAAGACAAGCTGGCTGAACAACGCGCTTCAAGCCAACCTCACATTCTACCGGATGGATATCGACGGCTTTCAGGATCGCAGTTTTGATGGTCTGAGTTTCGTCGTGCGCAATGCCGGTACGCTACGCCATCAAGGTTTCGAGTTCGATACACGCATAGCGCCATCGCGTAATTTCGTGGTGAATGCGTCGCTTGGCTACATTGACTCGGAGTTCACCTCTTATGTCGGTGCTTCCGCGCTACCGGGACTGGGTTCGCGCGCGCGACAGGATCTGACCGGCGGGCGCAGTCACTTTGCGCCTGAATTCACGGGCGCCTTTGGCGCCACATGGTCCGGCGACATCGGAAAGTCAGGGTTGCGCTGGTCGTTGAACGGCAACCTGTCTTATATCTCGGACCTGAACAATGGCAGTGTGACCGACAATAACCCGCAGACCGTTCAGGACGGATACGCGTTGCTGAACGGGCGGTTCCAGATCAGCGGTCCCGCCGACCGCTGGAACATCGCGGTCTTTGCCAACAACATCACCGACAAGGGATATTGCGTCGCGCAATTCTACCAG
Organism: Sphingobium algorifonticola; assembly: GCF_004005485.1. Lineage (GTDB taxonomy): Bacteria > Pseudomonadota > Alphaproteobacteria > Sphingomonadales > Sphingomonadaceae > Sphingobium > Sphingobium algorifonticola. The sequence continues at coordinate 349,076 of NZ_RZUL01000002.1, read as the reverse complement.
GTGCTGGATACGGCATTCGCCCTGCGCAATGGCGTGTTCAACGGAAGTACGGGGGTCCGGTGCGCCGTCGGCCAGCCGCGAACCATCGGCGTGTCGGGTACGTTCAACTTCTGAGCTGCACCGGATCGACATGTTGAATTGCAACAGCCGCCCTGCAAGTGATGCAGGGCGGCATTGTTGTTCGAGTAGCGCCAGACAGGCGGCACCTTTATCTTGAAGCGGTGCGATCGACGATGGATCGGAAGGCGCTTGCCCGTCGATCGCATGAGGCTGCGATCGGGCGATCGCCTCACCACGCCTCAACGGCGCTACGTCCTTTGGTCAGCGTGCTATCCGCCGGAACTGCGCCGATAGACCGGGAAGCAGTTCGCGCGCCTTACGCCTATCAGGGGCCGGACGAATGACGGCCATCGCATAGATGCTGCCGACGGTCTGGTAGAGCTTAGCGCCCGATTGTCACGACGCCGGTCGTTCGGGACGCCAGTCGCGCGGACGCTGCGCCAGATGCGCCTTGATGATATTGCACTCCTGCTCATCCAGCGTGAAGCGCGTCAGCAGATAGGCACCCACGATGTTGCAAGCGGCGGGCAGCAAACTGAACAATCCGGCAATGACGATTTTTGACGTCATCGACTGGTCCTGATTGGGCACGAAGCCGCCAAAATCGAGCGCAAAGCCTGTCAGGAACAGCATGACGCCATAGGCGGTCTTGTAGGCAAGGTTCCAGGCCGCGAAATAGGCCCCTTCCTTGCGGTCGCCGGTTATATATTCATCATAGTCAATGACGTCACCTTGCGTCGATGGAGAATAGGTTCCCCCCGCCCCGGCCGCAAAGCCCGATATCAATGCAGTTGCCAGGATCATCATGACGCGCGTGTGCAGATCGTCCATGAACGCGATGGAAAACGCACTCGCAAATGCCACGGCGGTCAGGAGCATCGCGCCGACCCACGCTGACATTTTGCCATAGCGCTTCGATAGCCATAGCCAGAGCGGCACCGATGCGGCCGACGGGGCCATGAACGCCAGAATGAGAATGGGTGCCAGCCAGGAGACCCCGACGACATATTGGGTCATGTAGAGCGCCGTGACGACGACGGCTGCGCTCCCCATCTGCTCGATGAAGGTAATGATGAGCAGACGGCGCGCATGCTGATTTTTCAGCACGTCGCCAAAGGCCTTGGTAGGCCGCGGAACCGCGCGGCCCGTGCCGTCGGCCCGCTCCTTCACTGTCCACACAAGCCAGACGAACAAAACAACGGCACCGCAGGCCGCAACGATCGCAAGTTGCGGCGCCCGCAAACGGATGAGGTCCGGGCCTCCCGCTTCACCAGCCGCAATCAGGATGTACATCGCGCCGAGAGACAAAATGCCGCCCGCCGTGTAGAAGCTGTGCCGATATCCAAAAACTCTGTTGCGCTCCAGATAATTGGGCGCGATTTCCGCGCCGAGCGACATGTGCGGGATCAGGAATACGGTCATCGCCGTGTAAAAGCCGATTATGGCGACAGCCATCCACACCGTTAAGCCGAATGTATCCAGGGCGGGCGGGGCGAAAACCATGTAAAAGGTCACGACCACCGGAATGATGCTGGCCAATATCCAGCTTCTGCGTCTGCCGAACGCAAGCGACGTGCGATCGCTGAGATAGCCCGCGATCGGATCGGAAACGGCATCCCAGATACGCGAGAAGCCAAAAATGAGCCCCATGACGGCCGGCGCGATCAAAAGCACATCCGTGCTGAACTTCATCACATAGGTGTTGACCAGGATGCAGAGGTATCCCGCCGCAAAGGCAGACCCGCTGTAAGACAACATGACGGACCAGCCTATGCGTTCGGTCGGCTGATCCGTCGTGGCCCCGCGCGCCTTCCCATAACTTCTCATGTCGAGACTGATCCCATGTAAATGCAGTTCCCCGGACGGAAATCGATATTCATGAAAATCATTGCCTATTGGGTCCAATCGACGACACGCTGGCTTTGTTGGCCCAGGCCGTCGATGCCCAGCGTCATGACCTGACCAGCATGCAGGTAGATGGGGTGCGGCTGCTGCCCGATCCCAACGCCGGACGGCGTCCCGGTCGCGATGATGTCGCCTGGCATCAGCGTCATGAGGTTGGAGATATAGCTGACCAGTTGCGGTACGTTGAAAACCATGTCCGCCGTATTGCCGTTTTGGTAGCGATGGCCGTCCACGTCGAGCCAGATGCTCCGTCCCGACGGGTTTTCGACTTCATCGCGCGTGACGAGCCACGGCCCGACAGGTGCATAGCTGTCGTTGCTCTTGCCCTTGACCCACTGGCCGGTCCCTTCGAGCTGGTAGAAGCGGTCGGAGACGTCGTTCACGACGCAATAGCCGGCGATGTAGTTGGTCGCGTCTTCTTCGGTGACGTAGCGGCAAACGCTGCCGATCACGACGCCCAATTCCACTTCCCAATCGACCTTCCGCGCATGCTTGGCGAGCATGACAGTGTCATACGGACCGCAGATCGCGGTCGTTGCTTTCAGGAAAAGCAGCGGTTCCGCCGGCGCGGCCTGCTGGGCTTCCGCCGCATGGGCGACATAGTTCAGCCCGACGCACACCAGCTTTCCGACACGACCGACACAGGCACCGATTCTGGTTTCAGCCGGAACAATGGGTAATGCATCGCGATCAAGGCCGCGAAGGATGGCAAGCGACGTGTCGGACAGCGCGTCCCCGGCGATATCGGCCACTATGCCGGTCAGATCGCGCAGGCTCCCATCGTCGGCGACGACCCCGGGGTTCTCGTGACCCTCGATCCCATGTCTAAACAACTTCATCTGACAGCCTCCAGAGAAAAACGCTCAAGCATCTGCGGAAAGGTCGGCCGACCCAATGATCCCTATCGCCTCGATTTCGACGAGTATTTCAGGCACAAAAAGGGCCGAAACTTCGACCAGTGCACAGGTCGGATAGTGGCCGTGGAAATATTCCCTGCGTGCGCGCCAGACTTCATAACGCTGTTCGATATCGGTGATGTAGATGACGAGCCTGACAACATCGTCGATACATCCCCCGGCGGCCTCCATCAGATTTTTGATATGGCCGAATATCACGCGCGCCTGCGTGTAGGTGTCGCCGATCCCGGCCAATTGCTTGTCGCCTATCAAGGCAACCATTCCGGCAATGTACACATGGTCGCCGACTTTCTTGCAGTTCGACCAGGATTGCGGCTCTGGCTCGATGACGTTGGGATGCATAACGCGGATTTGCTTCACAAAAGAAACTCCATCTAGATTCCAGAAAATAGGCTGTCTTTTGAACAGGATGCATCGTGCTTTCGACGTGCGGGAGGCCGGAACTGCGCGTCGTGACAGAACGGGTGCCGAAGAGCTGATCACATTTCGCTCCAACTACCGTCCCGCTTGGACTGTCATCCTTTCCCATCCGAATGAATCGCTAGATGTACGGTGTACGCTTTAATGCGGGCGGTCAAGCCTTATCGGAAAAACAATACGCAAACGCATTGTTTGAAACGAAGGTCAGTTCACCGATCCGGCACTTGATGGTGCGTATGCAGCGCCGCGGAAAGCACAAATGGCTTGACTTGTCCCTAAGGATCGTCGCATTCGTACAATGTACACAATACGCTTTCGGATTGTAAGGATCGACATCGTTTGGTCATCGCGCACTTAGGTCTCGCCTCTGATGCGCGGCCACTGTGTCGCGCCGGTCAACAAAAGGACGGCATCAGCCATGTCTTTGCAGAAGCCCTGCCTGCTATCAGCAAATCTTGGGGGCAAGACCGAGAATCAGGCGGGCCCTCGGGCGGCGGCAAAGGCAGATTTTTCAGAGCCTGGTCGGCTGCGGAAATATCGGCCGCAGCAGCAATCGCACTGGCGGCAGATCAGAACGTCCGACGGCGCGCGCGCCTATCATCGACGGGGGCGAAAATGGTCGATGCCAGCGGCGAGTGTAAAGGCGATGATCTGGTCGAACGTCATACCGAATATCAACCGTCCCTTCCGGTTGAGTTCGATCGCTCCATGCACGCTGCACCATAAGGCATGGGTTATCACGACCGGATCACCCACAAGCTTGCCTTCAAGACAGGATGCTTCCGCCGCCGCCAGACAAATCTGCCATGATCGGAATGTCTGCTGGTTGTCCAGCGAAAGACCTTCTGCGGTGTCAGGGAAAATCTCGAAAGCCAACGCATATTCGTCCGGTCGCGAGACCGAGAAATCGGCATAGGCCGCAAATGCCGTCCTCAACCGGTCGACAGAGTCACCGCACCCGGCCGTTGCCGCATCAAGCGCCTTTGCCAGTTCGATCAGTGCAAATTCTCTTACGGACGCGAAAATCTCATGCTTGCTGCTGAAGTAGCGATAGGTCCTCATCGTGCTGGAGCCCAACTGCGACGCGATCGCGCGCATCGTCACCGCTTGATAGCCTTGTTCGGCGAACAGCTTCATCGCGGTCTGGCAAATCTCCTCGCGCGCCGTTGCCCGGTCTTTGGTTTTCGTCCTGCTTCTGGTCATGACGCGCCCCTAGCACGGTCACCCGACCGATTGCACGAACATCCTGCATCGGGGATTGATGTAATTGACCGCCGCAACGAACAGCATAGTACATTACGTGACTTAAATCATTCAACGATGTCATGAATATCATGAACAATACATCACGAAAATATACATTCATCTGAAAGCCGAATATCATATTCAACCTTGCTCAAAAATCTATTTGATAAGGCAGTGAATATTCGATGGAGATTCGATATGTTCGTAAATACCTCATCGATTATCGATTTTACACTGCGGAGAGACTCGGAATCTGTCGCGTTCATTGAAGACGCTGGCGTGGACGGCGCTGGGATGGAAGGCACCAGCCGCATGACCTACGCCGCTTTCGACACCTTCACGTCACGCCTGGCAGCAGTTCTGACCAGTCGCGGGCTGCGGCCGGGGGACAGGTGCGCCATCTGCCTTCCCACTTCGATTGCATATGCGGCAGCGCTGTTCGCCGCCTGGAAAGCCGGCCTGATCGTGGTGCCCATCGGCTTGCTCCTGTCGGAATCCGAAGTCGCCAACATCCTGTCGCGTTCGAACGCCAAAATGCTGATCCATGCGGAGCAGCATCCAGACCATCTGAAAGAATGCTTCGCGTCGCTGTCGAACGGCATCGCCTACGAAGATCTTGCCGGCAAAGCCAATGTGTTGGACGAACCGACGCACCGCAGCATCGTCAACGGGCCGGATATAGCGTTGATATTGTATACGTCCGGCACGACTGGCGCGCCCAAGGGTGTGGTGTTGTCGCATAACGGGCTTGTGTACTCGGCCATGATCGCGGCCAACGCCCTCGATATGTCCGCGCGGGACGTCATCACCACCCCATTGCCCTTGTCGCATGTGTTCGGCTTGGTGGCCGGACTGCTCGCCGGTTTGATGTCGGGTGCCTCTGTCAACTTGATCGCGCGGTTTCAGCCAACGGACTGCCTGTCCGCGCTACACAGCCATGGCACGACGATATTCTTCGGCGTTCCGACCATGTTCGGCGCGCTGATTGCGGCCGCTGGCGGGGTGGCCATCGGCCCGCATTTGCGTATCGCATCCTCGGGCGGCGCGCCGCTGTCGCGCGCGCTTTCAGACCGATTTCACAGCATGACCGGCATCAGGATTATCGAAGGCTATGGGATGACCGAAACCAGCGGAGTGATCGCAATTGCGCAGCCGGGCGACGAGGATGCTGCGGGCACGGTCGGGAAACCCGTCCCCTTCATGCAATGGAAGATTCGTCCTGCGACCGATCTGAGCGACAGCAACGACAAAGGCGAGCTTTGGGTCAAAGGCCCTGGCGTCATGCTGGGTTATGACGACGACAAGGATGCTACCGAGGCCGTAATGGACGATGGCTGGTTAAGGACCGGGGACATCGTTTGCGTCGATGACCAGGGGCGCCTAGTTATTGTCGATCGCCTCAAAGACGTGATCCTGCGTGGCGGTTACAACGTTTATCCGGCCGAAGTCGAAGCGGCGCTCATGGAACATGAAGACATTGTGAGCGCCGCCGTCGTCGGGCGCGCGGACGATGATCTGGGCGAAGAAGTCACGGCGTACGTCGTTCTGCAATCCCGTTCGACGGCAACACCGGAATCCCTGATAGCGTGGTCACGCAATCGGCTGGCAAAATACAAATATCCCCGGTCTATCCATCTCGTTGACCAGCTTCCGGTCAGCCCGACCGGCAAGATACTGAAAAAATTTCTGAAATAGCCGGTCAATTCAATTTGCGCGCGCTGGAGTAGAAAAGATGCAGATTTTGATATCTTGTTTGCGGGACACGGGCATGCATTTCGAGGAAATTGACGATTTTACCGATGGTTATGACAGCATTTTGGATGCGGTCGGCCCGGGCGACACCCGTTGATAGAGATTTATCACAAGCCGATCACGCGCTCGATCCGGGTCGTCTGGTTGTGCAACGAACTCGGGCTTTCCTATCGCCTCGTCTTCGTCGATGAAGGCGCTGACAAAGCGGACCTCGACGCGTTTGATCGCGACAGTGTCCTGCGCAAGGTCCCCACGGTTTCCATAGACGGCTTGGTGATGACCGAGTCCGGTGCCATCGTGCAACAACTGCTTGAGGCCCATGAGGACAGCCTGGTAAATCGGAAACCCGGAACAGCCGAGCGCGCCGCTTTTCTTCAGTGGATACATGGCGCGGAAACCCTGAGCTTCGCGACCAGCCTTGTCGCGCAGCACGCGCATCTGCGGCCGGAGAACAAGCGGGTACCGGCAATGGCGGCAGAGGGGCGGCAACTCGCCTTCCAATATTTTTCCGCTCTCGAAAAGGAACTCTTCCATCGCGCCTACATCGTCGGCGAGCGATTCTCCGCCGCCGATATCATGGTGGGATACACGCTGTACATCGCGCATCTGATGGAGCTCTTCGACGCCCAGTCCTTTCCGAAACTGACGCAATATTTCGTCAGAATTACGGGTCGGGATGCGTTCAAAATTACGATCGAACAGTGCGTTCCGGAAGATGTCCGATCATTCCGCCCGCTTTGAAAGCCGACCATCCTGTCGAAAATCGACTTGTGCTTTGCGAGAGGCGGCCGTGCCAGCCGTTCGCAGTTCTGAACCGAAATGGTGCACCCGACAGGATTCGAACCTGTGGCCTCTGCCTTCGGAGGGCAGCGCTCTATCCAGCTGAGCTACGGGTGCGCGCGGTGCGCCGTGGGGGTCGCTTAGCAAAGCCGTCCGGTCAGCGCCAGCGGCAAAATGCGGCGCTTGGGGTCAGGGCGCTGCTGCAACGCTTTTTGCAGCGAGCGGCGGCGTCTTGGGCTTAAAGCGGCACAGGTCCGCCACCGGGCAGCGCCAGCATTCGGGCCTGCGCGCCTTGCAGATATAGCGGCCGTGCAGGATCAGCCAGTGATGCGCATCGCGGCGGAAGGGCGCGGGCGTGCCCTTTTCCAGCTTCGCCTCGACCGCCAGCACCGTCTTGCCCGGCGCCAGACCCGTGCGATTGCCGACGCGGAAGATATGCGTGTCGACCGCGAAGGTCTCCGCCCCGAACGCCGTGTTCATCACCACATTGGCGGTCTTGCGCCCGACGCCGGGCAGTGTGGTCAGCAGGTCGCGGTCGCGCGGCACCTGCCCATCGAAATCGCGCACCAGTATTTCCGAGAGAGCAATGACGTTCTTCGCCTTCGCATTGAACAGCCCTATCGTCTTGATATGCTGCTTCAGCCCCTCTTCGCCCAGCGCGACCATCTGCGCGGGTGTCGTCACTTCCTGAAACAGCCGCCTGGTCGCCTTGTTGACGCCCACGTCAGTGGACTGCGCGGAGAGGGTGACGGCGACCAATAGCTGATAGTCGTTGCCATAAGCGAGTTCGGTCTGCGGCGCGGGATTTGCCTCCGCCAGCCGCCGGTAAAATTCGAAGATGTCAGCCTTTTTCATTGCCGGATCACAGGCCCAATACGGCCTTCATATCGTACCGCCCGGCCGGTTGCCCGACCAGCCATTGCGCCGCCCGGATGGCCCCGCGCGCAAAGATCGCCCGGCTTTCGGCGCGATGGCCCAGTTCGATCCGCTCCCCCTCGGTCGCCAGAATCACCTGATGATCCCCCGCCACCGATCCGCCACGCAAAGCGGCAAAACCGATGCTGCCCGCGACACGCGCACCGGTAATCCCGTCCCGCCCGCTGACCTTCGCCTGGCTCAGCGCGATGCCCCTGCCCTTTGCGGCCGCCTCGCCCAGCAGCAGCGCGGTGCCCGAGGGCGCATCCACCTTATGCCGGTGGTGCATCTCGACAATCTCTATGTCCCAGTCGTCGCCCAGCCGCCGTGCCGCATCCTCCACCAGCGCGGCGAGCAGATTGACGCCGAGCGAGGTGTTGCCGGTCTGGAGCACCGCGATGCTCTGCGCCGCCGCGTCGATCAGCGCATGATGCGCCGCCTCCAGCCCCGTCGTGCCGATCACGATCGGACGTCTCGCGGCAACGCAGGCGTCCAGATTGGCGGCGAGCGCATGCGGCGAGGAAAAGTCGATCAGCACATCGCTGGTCCGTGCCAAAGCCGCCGCATCGCTGCCGATGGCCATCCCGGGCGCGATCTCGCCGCTGCGCCCGTCCCGATCCACGCCGCCCGCGATGGCGACGCCCGCCTCGCCCGCCGCCGCCGCGATCGCCTGCCCCATCCGTCCTGCCGCGCCGAAAATGCCGATCGCCGTCATCGCTGTTGCGCCCCTGCCGCTATCCTGCTTCGATGCGCGGATGCCAGACATTCGCAACATTGTCATCCTTACCGGCGCGGGAATATCGGCGGAAAGCGGACTTGCCACCTTTCGCGGGCCGGACGGGCTGTGGGAGGGGCATCGGGTGGAGGATGTCTGCACGCCGCAGGCGCTGGCGCGCGATCCGGTGACGGTGCATCGCTTCTACGACGAACGGCGGGCGACGCTGGCGGCGGTCGCGCCCAATCCCGCGCATGATGCCCTCGCCGCGCTCGATCATACCTGGCCGGGCGATCTGCTGATAGTCACGCAGAATGTCGATGATCTGCACGAGCGCGCCGGGGCGGTGCGGCTCCTGCACATGCACGGGGAACTCAGGTCGGCGCTGTGCGCGGCCTGCGGCGCGGCAAAACCGTGGCAGGATGCGCTGCCGCCCGGCACGCATTGCCCCTATTGCGAAGCGCCCAGCCTGCGCCCCGACATCGTGTTCTTCGGGGAAATGCCCTATGAAATGGAGCGGATCGACGCGGCGTTGCGCACGGCGGACCTGTTCGTATCGATCGGCACATCAGGCGCGGTCTATCCCGCCGCCGGGTTCGTCCAGACGGCGCGCCACGCCGGGGCACAGACGCTGGAGCTGAACCTCGATCCCTCGGCAGGGAGCATCTATTTCCACGAGACGCGCATCGGCCCGGCAAGCCAGCTGGTGCCCGAATGGGTGGCGGAGGTGATGGGCTCGTAAATCCTCCCCTGCAAGGGGAGGTGGCTGGCGCAGCCAGACGGAGGGGTGTCCCCCTATCGTGATTGGGATACCCCTCCACCACGCTCTTCGAGCGCGGTCCCCCTCCCCTTGCAGGGGAGGATTTTTCGTCAATCCAGATCCCGGTCGATCAGGCTGTGCCGCTTCGTCTCGCGCATCGTGAGATAGGCGATCAGCGACACGCCGATCATGCCGGTGACATACCAGTAGAACGCCTGCTCCATCCCGATATCCTTCAGATAGAAGGCCACATATTCCGCCGTGCCACCGAACAGCGCATTGGCGATGGCATAGGGCAGCGCGACGCCCAGAGCGCGGATGTGCGCCGGAAACAGTTCCGCCTTCACCACCGCGTTGATCGCGGTATAGCCGCTGACGATCGCCAGCGCGAAGAGGACGAGGAAGAAGGCCGCGACCGGATCATCCACACTTTCGAGCGAGCGGAATATCCACACCGTCGCGGCAACGCCCAGCACACCGAAGCCGATCATGATCGGCCGCCGCCCGATCCGGTCGGACAGCGCCCCCACCACCGGCTGCAACAGCATATAGACAAACAGCGCGCAGGCCATGATCGCCGTTGCGGTTTCCCGGCTGAAACCCGATGTGTTCACCAGGAACTTCTGCATGTAGGTGGAATAGGCATAGAAGGCGAGCGTGCCCCCGGCGGTCAGCGCGATGACCAGCGCCGCCTGCCCCGGATAACATCGGAACAGCGCGAACATGCTGGATTTGGGTCCGTCATGTCCCTTTGCCGCGGCAAAGGATTGCGTCTCCATCAGCCGCCGCCGCAGATAGAGGACGCTCACTGCCAGCGCCCCGCCGATGAAGAAGGGGATGCGCCAGCCCCATGCCTCCAGCGCCGCCTCGCTCATCGCCGCCTGCAACGCGATCAGCACGGCGAGCGCCAGCAACTGCCCCATGATGAGCGTGACATATTGGAAGCTGGAGAAGAAACCGCGATGTTTCTGGCTCGCCATTTCGGACAGATACGTCGCGCTCGCGCCATATTCCCCGCCGACGCTCAGCCCCTGCATCAGCCGCGCGAGAATGAGGAGCGCAGGCGACCAGTAGCCGATCTGCGCGTAGCCCGGCGCGACCGCGATCAGCAGCGACCCGGCGCACATCAGCCCGATGGAGAGCGTCAGCCCTGCCTTGCGCCCGTTGCGGTCGGCATAGACCCCCATGATCCACGCGCCGATGGGCCGCATGAAGAAGCCGACCGCGAATATCGCGGCGGTATTCAGCAACTGCGCGGTCTTATCGCCTTCGGGAAAGAAAATGGGCGCGAAATAGAGCGCGAAGGCCGAATAGACATACCAGTCGTACCATTCCACCAGATTGCCCGCGGACCCGCCAAAAATGGCGAACAGCCGGTTGCGGCGCGAAGGAGGGGGCGGCGTGCTGGCATTGCTCATAGCGTCATGATCGGCGCTTTGCGGGTCTGCGGTCAACCGGGGATAAGGTTTTCGGCCTTGGGAGAACCTCTAGACAAACAAACCCGTTCGCCCTGAGCTTGTCGAAGGGTCAGGCCAACCCGCACGCGAAGCCCCTTCACTATGTTCAGGGGAACCCTTCGACTTCGCTCAGGGCGAACGGGATGTGAGGCCGCAGGTCAAACCCCAAACGGCAATATGCTCTCCAGCGTTTCGCGGGGTGGCGCGCCCGGCACGGTCACACCCTGTCGCAGCAGAAAGGCATGGCGCACGATTTCGGCCTGTTGCTCGATGCCATATCGCTCCAAGGTCCAGCCCGGCCTGATCGCATAGCTGTAACGGCAGAAGGGGTGCCGCCGCAGTACAAGATTGATGCCCTGCTGATGCTGCCACACATGGGTCAGCTCATGAATCAGATGGCCCTGCATCCCCAGCGTGCTGCTGGCAAAGCAATCGCAATAGCTGTCACCCTTCGGATGGAAATGGATGTGGCCGCGCGGTGCCATCGTCACGCCGCGCGGCTGGAAGGGAAACCAGACGCGCCGGTAAAGCCGCACGCCATCGAGCGCGATCGCATCACCGAAGACGCTCGTCGCCATGGCCCGTTCGGCGGATGTGAGCTGACGGCCCTGACGATCTATATGCATGGGGTCAAGATAGGATTGCAGGACCGGCGGGCAAGCGCGAAGTACATCTACACCTGCTGTGCACCGGCGAACGCCGGGGAACATATGACATAATCCATGGATGTTCTGCGACGAAACCGCTATCGCGGCGCGCGATGCGCATGGCCGACACCCTTGACTGTATGATTTGCGCAATACAGTATGGCCGCCACACATGAACGCCATTCCCGATCCAATCCCCGCCGCTCCGGGGCCTCCGCCGCCCACGGCGTTCGGCGCAGGTCCGCCGGACAGTTTCGCCACCCGCGCGCCCTTCCGCCGCAAGCTGCGCATACTGGGCTGGGTTCTGGCCGGGATGCTCGCGCTGTTCATGATCCTTGTTGCCTGGCTGGCGATCACGGCACCGCTGTCCCGCTCGCTCCAGCCGATTGCGCCGCCCAGCGTCACGCTGATGTCCGCCGATGGTGTGGTGATCGCCCGGCGCGGCGCGATCATCGACCAGCCGGTGACCGTCGCGCAATTGCCCGCCCATGTGCCGCAAGCGTTCATGGCGATCGAGGACCGGCGCTTCTACAGCCACTGGGGCATCGACCCCAAGGGCATCGCCCGCGCCTTCTGGCACAATATCTGGTCCGATGGCGCGTCGCAGGGTGGCAGCACCATTACTCAGCAGCTTGCCAAGGGCGTGTTCCTGAACAGTGACCGGACCGCCAGCCGCAAACTGCGCGAGGCGCTGATCGCCTTCTGGCTGGAAGCCTGGCTGACCAAGGACCAGATCCTCGAACGCTATCTGTCGAACGTCTATTTCGGCGATAACGTCTATGGCCTGCGCGCGGCGGCGCATCATTATTTCAACCGGCGGCCGGACCGGCTGACGGTCGCGCAGGCGGCGATGCTGGCGGGGCTGCTCAAGGCTCCCTCGCGCCTTGCCCCCACCACCAACCTGTCCGGCGCCCGCGCCCGCGCCGAGCTGGTCGAACAGGCGATGGTCGAGGCCGGCTATCTGACGCAGGCGGAGAAGGACGCGCTGCGCCCGGCCCGGCTCGATGTGCAGAATGCGCCCGAATCGGTGAGCGGCACCTATTTCGCCGACTGGGTGCTGCCCGAGGCGCGCGACCGGGCAGGCGCCGTCTATGGCGCGCAGGAAATCGTGACCACGCTCGACAGCCGCTTGCAGAAACAGGCGGAAGGCGCGGTCCGCCGCGCGCCGCTGGGCAAGGCGCAGATCGCGATCGTCGCTATGCAGCCCGACGGCACCGTCGTCGCGATGGTCGGCGGCAAGGATTACAAGGCCAGCAGCTTCAACCGTGCGGCGCAGGCAAAGCGGCAGCCCGGTTCGACCTTCAAGCTGTTCGTTTATCTCGCCGCCTTCCGGGCGGGCATGACGCCCGAGGACATGATCGACGACACGCCGATCACCGAAGGGGACTATCGCCCCGCCAATCATGACCGGCGCTATCGCGGGCGCATTTCGCTGCGGCAGGCATTCGCGGTGTCCAGCAATGTCGCGGCGGTGCGGCTGGCGCAGCAGGTCGGCATCCGCAACGTCATCAAGGTCGCCCGCGACCTGGGCATCACCAGCCCGATCGCGGAGAATCTGAGCACCGCGCTCGGCACGTCCGAAGTCAATCTCGTTGAGTTGACGCAGGCCTATGCCGCGATCGCCGCCGGGGCCTATCCGGTCGAAGCGCACGGCCTGCCGCCCGAGGAACGCAGCTGGGTGGCCGCAATCATCGACCGGCAGAAATCGTTCCGCAGCAGCGAGCTGGAGATGATCCGCGATCTGCTCTCTTCCGCGGCCAATCGCGGCACCGGCAGCGCGGCGGCGCTGCGCACCAGCACCTTCGGGAAGACCGGCACGACGCAGGACAATCGCGACGCCATTTTCGTGGGCTATGCCGGTGGCCTGGTGACTGCCGTCTGGGTCGGCAATGACGACAACAGCCCCCTGCCCGGCTTTGCCGGCGGCGGCGTGCCGGCCCGCGTCTGGCGGGACTTCATGGCGCGCGCCATCGACGAGCCGGACGCCGTTGTGGAGGAAGCGGACAATGCCGCCGATATCGTGAACGCCATCGCCAATATCAGCGTCGCGACCGATATCGGCAATGTCAGCATCGGCATCGGTCCCGATGGCGTCAACCTGGGGCTGGACGGCGATGGCACGGGCGATGCCGACGCGCCGCCGCTGCCTGCCCCCGGCCCGACGCCTGGCCCCGGACCCGGACCACGCGTCGTTCCTACCCAGCCCGTTCCCCCGGAAAACCGCCCACCCCCACAATAAGGGGTTGAGGTGATGCCGCAGTGCGATAGTCTCCTGTGCTTAAAGGGAGAATCGCGTCATGAAATACGGCTTTCCGGTTATCGGCTGGCGCTATGCTGCGGCCCTTTCCGCCCTGCTGATCGGCGCATCGCTGCATGCCCAGGGCACGAAGCCCGTCACGACGCCCCGCCCCCCGGCGCTGGCCCCGCTCTATACCGAAATCCTCGCGCCCAAAGGCACACCGGTCCCACGCTTCAAGGTGGATGCCGCCTGGCCGACCCTGCCCGACGACATGATGCTGGGGCAGGTCAGCGGCGTCGCGGTGGACAAGGACAACGACGTGTGGGTTATCCACCGCCCCCATTCGCTGACCGCTACCGACAATGGCCTGGCGCAGACGCCGCCGATCGCCACATGCTGCCGCCCCGCGCCCACCATCGTGCGGTTCAGCCAGGCGGGGGCCTATCTGGACGGCTGGGGTACGCCCGCGACCGGGCCGGTGATCGACGGGGTGAGCCAGTGGCCCAAGAGCGGCCATGGCCTGTATGTGGACGCCAAAAAGACCGTCTGGTTCGGCGGCAATGGCGACGGCGACCACGCCATCCTCAATTTCACCGCCGACGGAAAGTTCATCAAAAGCTATGGCCGCCGGGACCAGACCAAGGGCAATCTGGACAAGGCGGCGCTGGGCAACCCCGCCGATGTCTGGCACGAGGATGACGAAGTGCTGGTCGCCGATGGTTACATCAACAAGCGCGTGATCGGCTTTGATAACAAAAGCGGCGCATTCGGCCGCTTCTGGGGCGCCTATGGCGTCGCGCCCGACGCGCCGACGCGCCAAGGCAATTTCGACCAGTCGCAGGCGACCAGCACCAGCGACGGCGGACCCAATCCTGCTTCGCGCCAGTTCGGCGACATAGTCCACTGCGTCGTACCGACGAAGGACGGGCATATTTATGTCTGCGACCGGCGCAACAACCGCGCGCAACTGTTCCGCCGCGATGCCAAAGGCGCCGTCACTTTCGTGCGCGACATCGTGATCGCGCCGGAAACCGGCGGTACGCGCACGGTGACGGACATCGCCTTCTCCCCGGACCAGAAATATGTCTACATCGCCGACATGATGAACGGCCGCATCTGGATATTGCTGCGCGAGACGCATCAGGTGCTCGCCGCGATCGGCCGCAACGGACGCTATGCGGGCGAGTTCACCTGGCTGCACAGCATCGCCACCGATGCGGACGGCAATCTCTACGCCACCGAAGTCAGCACCGGGCGGCGGGTGCAGAAGCTGGTGTTTACCGGGATCGAGTGACCCGCCAGCGGCCCGCCCGCCACGGCGGCGGCGGGCGCGCAAGCCGAACGCAAAGCCGACGGCCTTTCGCGTTTCCGCCGCATCCTGTTGGATATGTTGGAAACGGCGCTTTTCTGCGGGTTTCAACGCCGCAACTTATGCAACTTTACCGTTTGCGCCATGGCGACGATCGCGGCTAAAGAACATAACATGATCGCGAAACTTTCAGGCCGCCTCGACAGCACCGGCATCGACCATGCGGTGATCGACGTCGGCGGCGTCGGCTATCTGGTCGGCGCGTCCTCGCGCACCTTGTCGGCGCTGGGCCGGGTAGGCGAGGCGGTGACGATCCACACCGAAATGCTGGTGAGCGACGACGCCATCCGCCTGATGGGCTTCGCCAGCGCGGACGAGCGCGACTGGTTCCGCCTGCTCACCGGTGTGCAGGGTGTCGGCGCGCGGGTGGCGCTGGCCATCCTGTCCGCGCTGGAACCCGCAGAGTTGCACCGCGCGATCGCCATGGGCGACAAGGCGATGGTCGCGCGGGCGAACGGCGTCGGCCCGAAACTCGCGATGCGGATCGTCAATGAGCTTAAGGACAAGATCGGCGTCGCCCCGGCCGGCGCGGCGCTGGCGGCGGGCTTAGCCCCCCTTCCCAGCGGCAGCCACGCGGCCGACGCCGTCTCCGCCCTCCAGAACCTGGGCTTCCGCCCCGCCGAAGCCAGCACCGCCGTCGCGGCGGCAGAGGCGGACCTTGGCGAAGGCGCGGGCCTCGACGCGCTGGTGCGGCTGGCGCTGCGGAAGGCGGCAAAGTGATCCCTTGCCCTCGCCACTGCCGTCATGCTGAACTTGTTTCAGCATCCATTACGCCGCACGCGCAGTCGCCGGTGAGGTGAAGGAACCATGCGTCAATATTCTGGCGAGCCAGCCTTACGGCACCCTTTATATCGGCGTGACCTCCAACCTGATCGGTCGTTTGATGCAGCACCGCAGCGGCGCAGTGCTGGGCTTCACTGCACAATATGGCGTCTATCGGCTGGTTCGGTTCGAGCCTTGCGATACGATGGAGCAGGCCATCATGCGGGAGAAGCAGTTGAAGCGGTGGCATCGCCAATGGAAGATAAATCTGATCGAGTCCGAAAATCCGCATTGGATCGATCTGGCGGTGGGGCTGGGCCTGCCGCCGTTGGTTCCGAGCGCGGGGCGCGATGGATGCTGAAACAAGTTCAGCATGACAAGGTAGTGGTAATGCAAGAGCAAGAAGATACACAATTGCTTCGCGCGCTGATCGAAGAGGGGAGAGCTTCGGGCGTCCTTGATATCGAACCGGAGGAAATCATTGAGCAGATTTTGATCCAGCTACCCGCGTCCGATCACCCATGACTGACACAGACCGTCTCATCACCCCTGCGCGGATCGCCGAGGATGCGGACGCCGCGCTGCGGCCCAAGACGCTGGACGAGTTCATCGGGCAGAAAGGCGCGCGGGAGAATCTGCGTATCTTCATCCAGGCGGCGAAGCAGCGGGGCGAGGCGCTCGATCATGTGCTGTTCTTCGGCCCGCCCGGCCTGGGCAAGACGACCCTGGCGCAGATCGTTGCCAAGGAAATGGGCGTGGGCTTCCGCGCGACATCCGGCCCCGTGATCGCCAAGTCGGGCGACCTCGCCGCGCTGCTCACCAATCTCGATGAGGGCGACGTATTGTTCGTGGACGAAATCCACCGGCTCGCCCCGGCGGTCGAGGAAATCCTCTATCCTGCAATGGAGGACCGCGCATTGGACCTGATGATCGGCGAAGGGCCGTCCGCCCGCTCGGTCCGCATCGATCTGCCGCGCTTCACGCTGGTGGGCGCGACGACACGACAAGGGCTGCTGACGACCCCGCTGCGCGATCGCTTCGGCATTCCCATCCGCCTGCAATTCTATACCGTGCCCGAACTGGAACTGGTGGTGCGCCGCGCCGCCGCATTGCTTGGGCTCAACGTCACGGCGGAGGGATCGACCGAGATCGCCCGCCGGTCCCGCGGCACCCCGCGCATCGCCGGGCGGCTGCTGCGCCGGGTGCGCGATTTCGCCAATGTCGCGGGCCATGCTGCTGTGGACGCGAAGATCGCGGACGCCGCGCTGCTGCGGCTCGACGTCGATCATCTGGGGCTGGACCTGATGGACCGGCGGTATCTGACGATGATCGCGGACATCTATCGCGGCGGACCAGTAGGGGTGGAGACGTTGGCGGCGGGGCTTTCCGAGCCGCGCGACACGATCGAGGAAGTGATCGAACCCTATCTCATCCAGCTCGGCCTCATCGCCCGCACCGCGCGGGGCCGCTGCCTCAATGCGGGCGGGTGGAAGCATCTGGGCCTCAACCCGCCGGAAGGGGCGCAGGAGGGGTTGTTCGATTGAGGGGTTTTCCCTCTCCCCTTGAGGGAGAGGGTTGCGCAGCCTCGGATCAGGTCCGGGGCGTAGCTGGGTGAGGGGTATGCGGTTCCATCGAAACCGCGCGGACCAAAGGTCCGCTCACCCTCATCCAATTGCGGTTAACCAGCAAGCTGGCAAGCCTTCGTATCCTTCTCCCTTCAAGGGAGAAGGGGCTTTTTGGACCAGCCGCCCTCCCTCCCGGACCAAATGGTTACGCATCCGCCATTTTCCGCCTTTGCCCTTCCCGGCGATCATGGTTAAACGGCGGGCATGAGCGTCGCTCCCCTCCTCCTGCCCGATCCACCAGCCGACATCCGCCCCGCCGCCGGGCGCTTTGCGGGCGGCGTGCATTATTTTCCGGTGCGCGTCTATTTCGAGGATACCGACCTGTCGGGCGTCGTCTATCACGCCAATTATCTGCGCTATATGGAGCGTGCCCGGTCCGACATGCTGCGCCTCGCGGGGATCGACCAGCGCGGGAACCATGAAGGGGGGACAGGCGTCTATGCGGTGGCCGATGTCCGTATCGCCTACAAACGCCCTGCGCGGCTGGACGACGACCTGATCGTGCGCAGCCATGTGACGGCGATCGGCGCGGCCACCTGCGCCATTCATCAGACGGTCATGCGAGGGCCTGACATAGTGACCGACGCGGACGTGACCGCCGCCTATCTGACACCCCAGGGCCGCCCGCAGCGGCAGCCAAAGCCCTGGATCGCCATTTTCACGCGCCTTGCCCAAGGGGAAGACCTCAGTTCATGACCATGCCTGCGCTTACGCTTGCCACCGATGCTGCGACCATATCCCCGCTCGCCCTGTTCCTTCAGGCCGACATCGTCGTGAAAGGGGTGATGGCGGGCCTGCTGCTCGCCAGCATCTGGACCTGGGCGATCATCATCGGCTTCGGCGTCTCGCTCGGCCGGGCACGCAAGGGCTGCGCGAAGTTCGAGAACGATTTCTGGCAGACGGAGGACATCGATCGTTTTTACGAAACGCGCGCCAAATCCGACCTGCCAAGCGCCAAGGTGATGGCGGCGGGTGTGGCGGAATGGCGGCGATCGACCGCGGCCAAGACGATCGATCGCGACGGCACCCGCGACAGGCTAGCCACGGCGATGAGCAGCGCATCGGCGGCGGAAATCGACCGCCTGTCGGACCGGCTCAACATTCTGGCGACCATCGGCAGCGTCGCGCCCTTCGTCGGCCTGTTCGGCACGGTGTGGGGTATCATGCGCGCCTTCACTTCGATCGCGGCGGAACAGAACAGCAGCCTCGCCGTCGTCGCGCCGGGGATCGCGGAAGCCCTGTTCGCGACCGCCATCGGCCTGTTCGCGGCGATCCCGGCGGTCATCGCCTACAACCGGTTCAGCCATGGCATCAACCGGCTGGAAGCGCGGTTGAACCGCTTCGCCGATGCCTTTTATGCGACGCTGAGCCGCGAGCTGGAGGCACCGCGGTGAGGACGAACGCCCCCTTACCCGTCACCCCAGCGAAGGCTGGGGTCTCAGGCGACAGCGCGCGGACGCCAGGGATGCCAGCTTTCGCTGGCATGACGATTAAGGTGACATACGCATGAGCATGTCCGGCCCCCCTTCCTCCCGCCGTGGCGGACGGCGCGCGCCGATGGCGGACATCAACGTGACACCATTGGTCGACGTGATGCTGGTGCTGCTCATCATCTTCATGGTGACGGCCCCGCTGCTGGTGACGGGCGTGCCAGTCAACCTGCCGGAGACGAAGGCCAAGGGGCTGGACCAGGACCAGAAGCCGGTGGTGGTGTCGATCGACCGCAACGGCGCGGTGTTCATCGACGAAAGCGAAGTCGCGATGGCCGACCTGCCCGGCCGCCTTGCGGAAGTGAAGGCGGCGAACGCGGGCCTCGACACGCCGCAACTGTTCCTGCGCGCGGACACGGCGCTCGATTATGGCCGGGTGATGGAGGTGATGGGAGAACTGAACGCGGCGGGCCTCAACAAGGTCGCACTGGTCAGCACGGCGGAAAGCAACACTTCGGCCGGGGTCAGCGCCCGTTCAGACATGCCGAACTAGGGCCGGTCAGCGATGGAGCGCACGGAGAAAATCGGGCTGGGAGTTGCAACGGCGGGGCATGTCCTGCTGTTCGGGCTGCTCTCGACCGGCTTTCTCGCGACACCCAATCCGCTGAAGCTCAATTCGCCGCCGATGGACGTGAGCCTGGTCGACGAAATCGACTTGAAGTCAACCGCGCCGCAGATTTCGACGACCCCGCCCCCGCCCAGCGTCGCCCCGGAAACCGGCGAGACGGCCGAGCCTGCGCCCAGTATCGCTGCGCCGAGCGAACCAGTGGTCGCGCCGCCGCCCCCTGCGCCCCGACCCGCCCCCAAACCCGCGCCTGCCACAAAGCCGGTCGAGCGCGCCGCGCCCAAGCCGCCCGCGCCGAAACCCGCTCCCGCAAAGGCCAAGCCCGCCAAACCTGCGCCTCCGGTTGAAAAGACCAAGGCCGCACCGGCAAAAGAAAAGGCAAAGCCCGCTCCCCCCAAGCCGGCGGCAGCGACCGGGAAAGGCAAGGCGGACAAGCCGCGCGGATCACAGCTTGGCCCCGATTTCCTCAAGGGCATCAATACCGAGGCACCCCGCGCCGCCGCGCCGGTCGCGCCTGCCGCCAGCAGCGTCGGCCCGCGCCAGAAAGCCGCGCTCGATGCCGAGATACGGCGGCAGCTCAAACCCCACTGGAAAGCGCCTACCGGTGCCGACGCGGAACAGCTCCGCACCGTGGTGGCCGTCGAACTGACGCAGAGCGGCGCGCTGGCCGGTGCGCCCGAAGTGGTGGAAACGACCGGCACGACCGCCAGCAACCGCGCGCAGGTAAAGCTGCATCAGGAACTGGCCGTGAAGGCCGTGCGCCTCGCCGCGCCGTTCAAATTGCCCCCCGATCTCTATGACGGCTGGAAATCCCTCCGCATCTCCTTCGACAAGAGGCTATCGCAATGATCCCCTGGAAAACTCTCGCCGCGACCACGGCCATGGCGCTTGCGCTGGTGGCGGCACCGGCCGCAGCGCAGCTCAGCGTCGATGTGACCGATGAAAGCGCCTCCAGCTTGAAAATCGCGGTGCCGACCCTGCCCACCCAGCAATCGGTGCAGACGCCCGCCGGGACCACCGAGGAACTGGGTCGCAAGA
Organism: Sphingobium algorifonticola; assembly: GCF_004005485.1. GTDB lineage: Bacteria > Pseudomonadota > Alphaproteobacteria > Sphingomonadales > Sphingomonadaceae > Sphingobium > Sphingobium algorifonticola. The sequence continues at coordinate 328,415 of NZ_RZUL01000002.1, read as the reverse complement.
TCGCCGAGGTGATTGCGTCGGACCTCAAAGGCTCCGGCCTGTTCGAGCCTTCGGGACCGGCGGGCGTGCCTTCCGTCACCGTGCCTGAAGTCACTTTCCCCTCGTTCGACAAATGGGGCAGTTACGAGGCGCTGGTGCATGGCTTCGTCCGTTCGACGGGCGGCGCGGCCGACATTACCGTGGGCTGCTATCTCTACGATGTGGCGCTGAAGTCCGAACTGACCCGCCAAGGCTATGTCGTCGCGCCCGGCGACTGGCGCCGCGCCGCGCACAAATGCGCCGACGCCATCTATGCGCGCCTGTCGGGCGAAAGCCCGTTCTTCGACAGCCGCATCGCCTATATCGCCGAGAGCGGGCCGAAGGATAAGCGCGTCAAGCGCCTCGCCATCATGGACAGCGACGGGGCGAACCACCGTTTCATCACCAATGGCCAGTCGATCGCGCTGACGCCGCGTTTCTCGCCCGATTACAAGTCAATCGTCTATGTGAGCTATTTGAACAACCGGGTGCGCATCTATGTGTACGACATCGGCACCGGCAAGCAGCGACTAGTGACCGAAAGCAACAATCCGACCTTCGCGCCGCGCTGGTCGCCCGATGGACGCAACATCCTGTTTTCCATGGCGGTGGCGGGCAATACGGACATCTACCGCGTGTCCGCCGCAGGGGGCACGCCGGTACGCCTGACGACCTCACCCGCGATCGACGTCGGCGGCAGCTATTCGCCCGACGGCACCCGCATCGTGTTCGAAAGCGACCGGTCGGGCGGGCAGCAGGTCTACACGATGAACGCCGATGGCTCAGGCCAGCAGCGGATCAGCCATGGCGGCGGCCGCTATGCCACGCCCGAATGGTCGCCGCGCGGCGACCTGATCGCCTTCACCAAGATTAGCGGCGATTTCAAGATCGCGGTGATGACGCCCGGCGGCGACAACGAACGCATCCTGACGAACGGCTGGCAGGACGAACAGCCGACCTGGTCGCCCAACGGCCGCGTGCTGCAATTCTTCCGTACGTCGCCCGGTCGCCAGGGCGCCAGCCAGGTGTGGCAGGTCGATCTGACCGGCGTGAACGAGCGCCGCATTCCCACGCCGCTCAGCGGATCGGACCCCGCCTGGGGCCCGTTGCTGCCATGAGGATGCGGAACACTTGCCCGCATCGCGCGTAGTCGTCATGACTGCGTAACGATTTTCCGGGGCACCCCCCGCCCCGCCTGCCCCCCATGAAGGAGACGATCATGAACAGATTGACCCGCAGCCTCTTGATGGCCACGGCGCTGGTGTCGCTGGCCGCCTGCGCCAAGAAGGCCCCGCAGGAACTGCCGCCTGCGCCGGTGGACAGCACGACCCAGACGGAGGCGACTCCGCCCGCACCGACCGGCCCGGTGAAGGGCAGCCAGGAAGATTTCGTCGCCAGCGTCGCGGCCGACCGTATCCTGTTCGGTACCGACGCGTTCGACGTCGATGCCGAAGACCAGGCGATCCTGCAAAGCCAGGCGCAGTGGCTGCAAGCCAACCCGACCGTCCGCGTCACGCTGGAAGGCCATGCCGACGAACGCGGCACCCGCGACTATAATCTGGCGCTGGGCGAAAAGCGCGCCAATTCGGCAAAGAACTATCTGGCCTCGCTGGGCATCGACCCGTCGCGTATCACCACGATCAGCTATGGCAAGGAACGCCCCGCCGCGCTCGGCTCCGACGAAAGCGCCTGGGCACAGAACCGCCGCGCCGTGACAGTGACCGTGCAATATTGACCGGATCGCATAGCACGCAAAAAGGCCCGCCGATCGAAAGACCGGCGGGCCTTTTCGTTACCGTGGCAACGCACACTTCGTCATCCTGAACTTGTTTGGCGATTATCCCCTTCGAGGATATCTGTGATGTTCCCCTGCGAAAGCAGGGGAACGGGTGATGACTTGGCCGAGGATATAGTCACCAGGTTGTTCAAAAATGACGGTTTTCAACGTCTGAGCACTTACCCCCGCCGCGTGCCCGTCATCGCGGCGCTGCCGAAGGCGCCGAGCTGGATGGTGCCGGTCAGCGTGTCGCCTTCGATGATCGCTTCGGCTTCCAGGGTCATCGGCATGGGGATGGTCATTTCCATCTTCCACGTCAGGCGGTTGCCATCGACCTTGCCGTCGGTCACGTCCAGCGATCCCATCGGTCCGGCGTTGGTGCCGTGGAAACTGTCGCCGTTGCTGATGACGGTGAACACGCTGCTCTGGTCGCCCATCGGGGTCTTGGTTACGCAATCATAGGCGCCGTCTACTGTTGCCATCGTCTCTCTCCGTAACAGGGTTTCGGCTTATTTGGCCGCGATGCTCGCGCTGTCAACGACGGTGATCGGCATGCCCAGCTTTTCCAGCTGCGGCATCACAACCGCCTTGTCGCCGACGACGACCCAGGTCACCTTGTCGGGGTCGATCAGCTTGCGCGCGGCGGCGTCAAGCTGCGGGGCGGTCAACGTCTTGTAGCGGTCGGCCAGCGTCTCGACATAATCGAACGGCCGGTTGTACAGCACGTCGCGCTGCATTTCACCCAGCACGTCGGCGGAGGTTTCGAAGCTGCCCGCCAGTTCGCGGGTGCTGCCGTTGACTGTCCGCTCCAGCTCGGCGGCGGTCACGCCCTTCACGCCCAGAAAATCCTTGAACTGCGTCTTGAGCACGGTGATCGACGGGCCGGTCTGGTCCGCCTGCACCGGGGCGACGATGATATAGGGCAAGCGGCCGGCAAAGCGGTTGATCGTCGAGAACACGCCATAGGACCAGCCCTTGGTTTCGCGCAGGTCCATGTTGATCCGGCTGAGGAAACTGCCGCCCAATATGTCGTTGGCGGCAAGGAAGGTGACGAGATCGTCGCTGCCCTTCGCGTCCAGCAATTGCCCGCCGTAGATGACCGATTGCGGCGACTGCGGGCGATCGACCAGCACGATGCGCGATTGCGCGGGCGGCGTCGGCACATCGAAGTTCTTCTTGCCCGGCAGGTCGCGCGTCATGCGCCATGTGCCGAAGCGCGCCTCCAGCATCGGCTTGAGGTCCGCCAATGTAGTCGCGCCGACTGCGAAGATTTCCGCATTGTCACCGCGAATCCACTTGTTGTGGAACCCGGCAAGATCCTGCGGCGTCAGCGCCTTCACCACTGCCGGATCACCGGTGCCGCTGCTCGGCACGCCATAGGGATGATCCTTGCCGAACAGCAGCGGCGGCAGTGTGCGGCTGGCGAGCGCCTGCGGCTGGGTCAGCTCCTGCGCGATGCGCGAGAGCTGCTGGCTGCGCACCCGGTCCAGTTCCTTGGCGTCGAACGCGGGGTTCTTGATGATGTCGGCCATCAGATCGAGCGAGGGCGCGAGATTGGGCATCAGCGCATAGAGGCCCACGGTGGTGCGATCCATGCTGGCACCGACCGAAATGTTCGCGCCCAGCCGCTCCTGCTCCTCGGCGATCTGAACGGCGTTGCGCGTTTTCGTGCCTTCCTTGAGCATCGCGAGCATCACCGCCTGCGTGCCCAGCCTGTCATGCGGATCGGCGGCATTGCCCGCATCGAACACGACCGACAGGCGCAGCGTCGGCACGGTATCGCGCTTTGCGAAATGCACCTTGATGCCATTCGACAAAGTGGTCGTTTCGACCGTGGGGAAATCGAGATTGGGAATGGGGCCGACTTCGGGCAGCTTGCTGCGATCGACCGCCGCGCGAGGCCCGCCCGGCGCGGACGCCGGACCGGCATCGGCAGGCGCGGCGACGGCCTGCGCCGGCATGCTGATACTGGCCTTTCCGAGGCCGCCGTCTTCGGGCATGCGATAATAAGCGGGCGCGCTGGTCACGCCGCTGCGCACCGAAACCTTGCCACCGGCATCCTGATAGGCGTCGCGCTCCCCCGGCTCGACCGTCAGCGCGAACACCGGGCGCGTCAGCCATTTCTGCATCGCCGCCGTCACCTGCGCCGGTGTCGCCTGCGCCAGTTCCTTGAGCTGCTTCGCATAAAAGGACGGATCGTTCGAATAGAGCGCGCCTTCGGCCAGCGTCACCGCCTTGCCGGAAAAGCCGCCTACCGATTCAAGGCCGCCGATCGTGCCGGAAATGCTGGATGTAGCGACCCGCGCCACTTCGTCCGCGGTCGGCCCCTTGGCGATATAGTCGGCCAGCAGCGCGTCGAGCCGTTCGCCCACCAGCTTGGCATCCACGCCGGGCTTCACATCGGCGGTGACTTCGAAGAAGGAAAGCTGCGCGAACTCCTGCAACTGAGCGGTAACGCCCACGGCAATCTGTTCGCCGCGCACCAGCTCGTTGTCGAGCCGCGAGCTGGCGAGACCGCCGAGCACCGACGCGCCGATTTCCAGCGGCGTCGCGTCGGGATCGTTGAGGCCCGGCACCGCCCACCAGCGATAGAGCCGCGTCGTCGCGACGCGATCCTTCATCACCATGTCCTTGCGCGCGGGCAGGCTGGGCACCGGCGCATTGACGGGCTGCACTTTCTTGCCAGCCGCGATGTCGCCGAAATATTTGTCGACGAGCGGCCGGGCGGTCGCCACGTCGATATCGCCCGCCAGCACCAGCACGGCATTGTTGGGGCCATAATGATCGGTGAACCAGCTCTTCACATCGGCGAGGCTGGCGGCATCGAGATCAGCCATCGACCCGATCGTGGAATGGGCATAGGGATGGCCCGCCGGCAGCAGCCCTTCAAGCTGGACATATTCGACCAGGCCATAAGGCTGATTGTCGCCCTGCCGCTTTTCATTCTGGACGACGCCACGCTGGTTATCCAGCTTCTCCTGCGTCACCGCGCCCAGCAGATGCCCCATACGGTCGCTTTCGAGGAACAGCGCAACCTCCAGCGCGGACTTGGGCACCGTCTGGAAATAATTGGTACGATCGAACCAGGTGGTGCCGTTGAAATCGGTCGCGCCGACCTGTTGCAGCGGCTCGAAGAAATCGCCGGGGCTGTTTTCCGACCCGTTGAACATCAGATGCTCGAACAGATGGGCAAAGCCGGTCTTGCCCTTCGGCTCGTGCTTCGACCCGACATCGTACCAGATCGACACGGCCACCACCGGCGCCTTGCGATCGGTATGGACGATGACGCGCAGGCCGTTGGCCAAGGTGAACTGTTCATAGGGTATCTTCACCGCCGAAACGAGCGTTTCGACCGGCGCGGGCTTCGTGGCGGCGGTACCCTGGGCATAGACGGGCGCGGCGAGCGCCAGCGGCGACACCGCAAGGGCCAGCGCAAGGCGGGGGGCGAAAGTACGAAACATCAGGGGCAATCCTTCACACGGCATGTGCCCGGCAGGCGCAACGGCCACCGGCAGATGGCGCAGAATAGCGAAGCGTTTTAGCGACGCAATACGCTTTCCGCTGGACAGCCGCTTGTCGCACGATAGTTTCGCATGCCACAGGATTATCTCTGCCACGAAAGACCGCCATCATGACCCTTCGCCCGTTCGCCGCCGCCGTCGCCCTGACGCTGCTGTCCACCACCGCGCTGGCGCAGGACGCAACTGTGCCCGAGGTGCAGCCCGAGGCGATGCGGGCGCATGTCGCCTTCCTCGCCGACGATCTGCTCGAAGGGCGCAACGCAGGCAGCCGGGGCTTCGACATCGCCGCGCGCTATGTCGCCACGCAATTCGAAGGGCTGGGCCTGACACCGGCGGTCGACGGAAAATGGTATCAGCCCGTCACCCTGTCGATGGCGAACCTGAAGGACGGCGCGCCCGCGCGTATCAGCATTGGCGAAACGAGTTTCGACAACGGCACCGATGCGATCGTCACGGCCTTTGCCCGCGAGCCGGACCAGACATTGAGCGCAGGCGCGGTGTTTGCGGGCTTCGGCATCCAGTCGCCGGAAAACGGCATGACCGATTATGCGGGCCTCAACGTCAAGGGCAAGTTCGTGGTCGTCCTCTCCGGCTTTCCCAAGGGGATGCAAAGCGAGATCGGCGCGCATCTGAACGCCGAAAAGGTGATGATGGCACAGGCGGCAGGCGCAATCGGCATCATCTCCATCCCGACGCCCGAGGCGCTGGGTCGCCGTCCGTGGAAAAGCTATGTCGCCAACAGCCAAGGCCCCGTGGTGAGCTGGATCGAGACCGATGGGAAGCCCTATGTCCGCGCGCCGGGCATGCGCGGGTCCGCGACCGTGACGGGCAAGGCCGCGGACGCGCTGTTCGCGGGCGCGCCGCGCAGCTTGCAATCGGCGCTGGACATTGCCGCCAAACAGGGCGGCAAGCCCAAGGGCTTTGCGCTGAAACCAACGGTCACGATCACCCGCGCGTCGACGGTCAGCACCGCGCAGAGCCAGAATGTCATCGGCATCATTCCGGGGTCCGACCCGGCGCTCGCCAATGAATATGTGCTGCTGATGGCGCATCTCGACCATGAAGGGATCAAGGAAACCGCCGAAGGCCCGGACAAGCTCTACAATGGCGCGATGGACAATGCGGCGGGCACGGCGACGCTGCTGGAAGTGGCGCGCGCCTTCATGGCGACCGGGGCGAAGCCCAAGCGCCCCATCATGCTGGCGGCGGTGACAGCGGAGGAGGACGGCCTGCTCGGATCGCAATATCTGGCCAAGCATCCGGTGCTGCCCGCAGGCGGCAAGGTGGTCGGCGTGGTCAATCTCGACATGCCCATCCTGCTGTACGACTTTCAGGATGTGATCGCGTTCGGCGCGGAACATTCGACGCTCGGCCCGCTCGTGGGTCGGGCTGCGGCATCCGCGGGCGTGAAGCTGTCGCCCGATCCGCTGCCCGCCGAAGGGCTGTTCACCCGGTCGGACCATTATCGCTTCGTGCAGGAAGGCGTGCCGTCGGTGTTCCTGATGACCGGCTTTGCGGGCGAAGGGCAGAAGCAGTTCGAGGATTTCCTGAAGACGCATTATCACAAGCCGTCGGACCAGATCGACCTGCCGTTCGACTGGAAGGCGGCGGCCAAGTTCGCGAAGATCAACTATCTGATCGCCCGCGACATCGCCAATGCGCCCGCCACGCCGCTGTGGTATGAAAAGGACTTCTTCGGCGATGTGTTCGCGCCAGGGGCGCCCAAGGCGAAGATGCCGTGAACCAGTCTCCCTAAACCCGTTCGGTTCGAGCTTGTCGAGAACTCTTCCCGTGCGAAGGGTTCTCGACAAGCTCGAACCGAACGGAGCAGGGTTGTAAGAGACGCAGAAATGTCACCACCCCTTGTGTGCTATTTTGGCAACACCATATCGTGACTACATCCAGCTAGGGCATCGATATGAACCTCGAAAAGTTTACAGACCGCGCGAAGGGCTTCCTCCAATCGGCGCAGACCGTGGCAATCCGCATGAGCCATCAGCGGATCAGCCCCGAACATCTATTGAAAGCCCTGCTGGAGGACGAGCAGGGCATGGCATCGGGCCTGATCGGCGCAGCGGGGGGCGACGCCGCCACGGCCCTGCGCGAGACCGACGCCGCGCTGGCGAAGGTGCCTGCCGTTTCCGGCAGCGGCGCGCAGCAGACGCCGGGCCTCGACAATGATGCCGTGCGCGTCCTCGATTCTGCCGAGCAGGTCGCGCAAAAGGCAGGCGACAGCTATGTTACCGTAGAGCGGATGCTGCTCGCGCTGGTGCTGTCCACCACCACGGCGGCGGGCAAGGCGCTCGCGGCGGCGGGGGTGCAGGCCGAGGCGCTGAATGCCGCCATCAATCAGCTGCGCGGCGGGCGCACGGCGGACACGCAGAGCGCCGAGGATCGCTATGATGCGCTGAAGAAGTTCGCGCGCGACCTGACGCAGGCGGCGCGCGACGGAAAGCTCGACCCGGTGATCGGCCGTGACGAGGAAATCCGCCGCACCATCCAGATTCTCGCCCGCCGGACCAAGAACAACCCCGTGCTGATCGGCGAACCAGGCGTCGGCAAGACCGCGATCGCGGAAGGGCTTGCGCTGCGCATCGCCAATGGCGACGTGCCCGACACGCTGAAGGACCGCGCGCTGATGGCGCTCGACATGGGTGCGCTGATCGCGGGGGCCAAATATCGCGGCGAGTTCGAGGAGCGGCTGAAAGGCGTGCTCGACGAAGTGAAGGGCGCGGACGGCCATATCATTCTGTTCATCGACGAAATGCACACGCTGATCGGCGCGGGCAAGGGCGAAGGCGCGATGGACGCGGGCAATCTGCTGAAGCCCGCGTTGGCTCGGGGCGAGTTGCACTGCATCGGGGCGACCACGCTGGACGAATATCGCAAGCATGTGGAGAAGGACCCGGCGCTGCAACGCCGCTTTCAGCCGGTGTTCGTGGGCGAACCGACCGTTGAGGATACGGTGTCCATCCTGCGCGGCCTCAAAGAGAAATATGAGCTGCACCATGGCGTGCGGATCACCGACAGCGCGCTGGTTTCCGCCGCGACTCTCAGCCACCGCTACATCACCGACCGGTTTCTGCCCGACAAGGCCATCGACCTGATGGACGAGGCCGCGAGCCGCCTGCGCATGGAAGTGGAGAGCAAGCCCGAGGAAATCGAAAATCTCGACCGGCGGATCATCCAGCTCAAGATCGAGCGGGAGGCGCTGAAGAAGGAAACCGACCGCGCCAGCGCCGACCGGCTGACCGCGCTGGAAGCGGAACTGGCGAACCTGGAACAGCAGTCTGCCGAACTGACCGCGCGCTGGCAGGCGGAAAAGGACAAGATCGCCGGCGAAGCGAAAATCAAGGAGCAGCTCGACGCCGCCCGGCTGGAGCTGGAGCAGGCGCAGCGCGCGGGCGACCTGGCGAAGATGAGCGAGCTGTCCTACGGCACCATTCCCGGCCTTGAAAAGCAGCTTGAGGCCGCAGCGTCTGCCTCCGAAGGCGCGATGCTGCGCGAGGAAGTGACGGCGGAGGACATCGCCGGAGTCGTCGCCCGCTGGACGGGCATTCCGGTCGAACGGATGCTGGCGGGCGAGCGCGAGAAGCTGCTTGCCATGGAGGAAACCATCGGCAGGCGGGTGATCGGCCAAGCCGATGCGGTACGGGCCGTCTCTACGGCGGTGCGTCGCGCCCGCGCGGGGCTACAGGACCCCAACCGGCCGCTCGGCAGCTTTCTGTTCCTTGGCCCGACCGGCGTCGGCAAGACGGAGCTGACCAAGGCGCTGGCCGAGTTTCTGTTCGACGATCCCAATGCGATGGTCCGCATCGACATGAGCGAGTTCATGGAAAAGCACAGCGTCGCGCGGCTGATCGGCGCCCCGCCGGGCTATGTCGGCTACGAGGAAGGCGGCGTGCTGACCGAAGCCGTCCGCCGTCGCCCCTATCAGGTGATCCTGTTCGACGAGGTGGAAAAGGCGCATGGCGACGTGTTCAACATCCTCCTCCAGGTGCTTGACGACGGCCGCCTGACTGACGGACAGGGCCGCACGGTCGACTTCACCAACAGCATCATCGTGCTGACCAGCAATCTGGGCAGCCAGTTTCTGACGGCGATGACCGAGGGGCAGACGACCGCCGATGTCGAGCCGCAGGTGATGGACATCGTCCGCGCGCATTTCCGCCCGGAGTTTCTGAACCGGCTGGACGAGATCATCCTGTTCCACCGGCTGGCGGCGGACCATATGGGCCCGATCGTGGACATTCAGGTCGGCCGCGTCCAGGCGCTGCTGAAGGATCGCAAGGTCACGCTGGACCTGACCGACGGCGCGCGCGCGTGGCTCGGCCGGGTGGGCTATGATCCGGTCTATGGCGCCCGGCCGCTGAAACGCGCGGTGCAACGCTATCTGCAGGACCCGCTGGCCGACATGATCCTGCGCGGCGACGTGCCCGACGGCGCGACGGTGCGGGTTCAGGATGGTGACGGCGCGCTGCTGCTGACGGTGGGGTGAGGGGGACGGGGCGGCCATTCGAGCGACCCGTTGAAACGCATACAAAAAAGGGCCGGAGCAATGCTCCGGCCCTTTCCTTTTTCAGGCGTCAGGCTGCTGAGCTGCCTGCCCGATCAGAACTTCAGGCGTGCCGAGATCGTGTAGGAACGACCCAGAACGTCATAAGTGGTCGGGAAGGTGTTGCCGTTGTTGAAGGCCGTGCCACCCGCACCCGAACCGACGATCGGCGGCTGCTTGTCGAACAGGTTCGACACGAGCAGGTTCAGCTCAAGGTTGTCCGCAACATCGGCACCCAGCGCCAGATCGAAGTAGTTGTACGCCGGGATCGATTCATAGGCATCGAACACCGTTGCAGGGTTGGGACCACCCGTCTGCGGCGTCGTCAGCGGCGGACGCGGCGTCTGCGCGGCCGGTTCGATATCGACACCGCTGATGTGGCGCCACAGAACCGAAGCACGGACCGGGCCGTTGGAATAGGTGGTCCGCAGGTTCCACTTATATTCCGGACGCGGGTTGGTGCAGTTGGTGCTGTAATAGCCGGTGCAATCGCGGGTAATAGCGTTCGGCGTCGCCTGGAACGTGTAGTGATCCAGATAGGTGCCGTTGAAGCCAAACGACAGTGCGCCTTCGCCCACGGGGATGCGGTAGTTGATGCTCAGATCGACGCCCGACGTATCAATGATACCCAGGTTGGAGCTTGCCAGCACCACACCCAGCGTTTCGCCCGCACCATTGAGGCTGCCGTTGATCGGGTTACGACCGATCAGTGCGCAGAAGCTGTTGAACGTCAGCGTCGGGTTCAGCGAGGTCGAGTAGCAGCCATTCAGGATGTCGCCCTGCGCCGGGGTCGTGATAGCGTCGGTCACGCGGATGTCGAAGTAATCGACCGTGATCGACAGACCGGGCACGAAGCGCGGAGCAAACACAGCGCCCAAAGTGATCGTGCGCGCACGCTCCACATCGAGGTTGGGGTTACCGGACGTCGTGGCGTTGATCTGGTTCGCCGACGGGGACGGAATGCTGCCGATGCTGGCGGCGGGTGCGCCGGTGGCGACGCACAGCGCCGACAGAGCGGCATTACCGACGGGCAGTGTCGACTGGCAAGGGTCAACCGCAAGGCTGCTGAGACCCGTAACCGGCGACTGGAACAGTTCCTGGATGTTCGGCGAGCGAACGGCGCGCTGATACATGCCGCAGAACTTGAAGCCTTCCACAGGCTCCCAGCTACCACCGGCCTTCCACGTCGTGCTGGTGCCGGTCGTCGAGTAATCCGAATAACGGATACCTGCTTCCAGCGTCAGATTGTAGAAGAATGGCGTGTCAGTGATGAGCGGAACGATCAGTTCGCCGAAGGCTTCCTTCACGTTGTAAGTACCGAAATCCTGCGGCGTACGAGCACCCGTGCCGAGCACTTCGCTCTGGATGCGCGCAGACCCATCGGGGTTCGATTCCGCGGTCAGCTTGCGATATTCCGCACCGATCGAGAAGGCGATCGGTGAGTCCGTCAGCGGGCTGGTCGCGCCGAACAGGTCACCGTTGATCGAGCCGGTGACGACCGTCTGCTGCACCGTACGACGGATATAGCTGTCCAGATCGATAAAGCCGAGCATGCTTGGCGTGATGCTGCCGGCAGGGCCGAACAGGTTGATCGGAACGCAGCCGTTCGCCGTGTTGGAGCAGGTCGTCGTGTTGAACGAACGCAACGACTGCTGCACGCGGGAGTAGGAACCCCAGTTTTCGCGAGTCTGGTTCTGGTTAGTTTCGCCGAACTGGGCCGAAACATCGAAATTGATGCCTTCGGTCACCTTGCCGCGCAGGCCAGCCTGAATCTGGAACTGCGTGGTGTCAACGCTCTGGAAGCGCGGACCATATTCCACGAAACGCCGTGCCAGCGTGACGGGCACTTCGCGATAGTTCGGGTCCGTCGCGCTCGTCGCATTGTCTGCTGCGGTGCACTGCGCTGCCGAAAGGCTGATCGCCGAGCAAAGCTGATTACGCGCCGCATCGGGCAGATACGGGTTGCTGAGCGGCAGGAAATACGGGTTGGTGAACGTACCGGATGCCGCCGAAAGGATGGACACCTTGTTGCTGGTGAACATCGCGGTCGAGTACATCTCGATCGCGTCGCTGATTTCGTAACGCGCCGAACCGTAGATGTTGTAGCGTTCCAGCGGCGTCTGATAGAGGTTGTCAGGATTGAAGTTGTACAGATCCTGTGACGTAGCCGTCTGGAAGGCACCCGTGGTCGGGTTGATGACATAACCCAGGCCGTTGTTGGTCACGCCCGGCAAAACCGGACCGAGCAGGAATGCCGGAACTGCCGTCTGCGAACCCTGCGGCTGACCATCGACGGTGTTGAGCGCCGCGACGCCGAACGAACGGCTGTCCTGATTCAGCGGATCGGACTTGGTGTAGCCGAATGCCAGCACGGCATTGCCGCGACCATCGTCAAAGCTCGCGCCCGTAACAAGATCAGCCTGATAGGCGGCGGCATCGCCACGCTCGGTGATGCGATAGTTGGCCGAGAGGTCGATGCCGGTAAAGTCGCGCTTCGTGACGAAGTTCACGACGCCTGCAACGGCGTCTGCACCGTAAACCGACGATGCACCGCCGGTGACGACATCGACGCGGTCAACCAGGGCGATCGGAATGGTGTTGAGATCGGTGATGCCATCGAGGCCGAAGGGCACGATGCGGCGTCCGTCGAGCAGCACGAGGGTCCGGTTCGGACCGATGCCGCGCAAGTCGATGGACGAGCTGCCGTCGCTGCCGTTATTGACGCCCGGCCCGAGGTTGGGGCGAGCCGACGGAAGGTCGCGCAGCAGTTCTTCAGCGGTGGTCGGCGCACGGAGCGTGATTTCTTCACGACCCAGAACGCGAACGGGGCTCGAAACCTCAAGGTCGGGACGCGCGATGCGCGAACCGGTTACGACGATGGAACCTTCGTCTACGGAGGCTTCTTCCGTGCTCGCCTGTGCGGCGACATCCTGTGCCGTGGCGGGCACGGCGAAAAGCGCTGCACCCAGAATCACCGGTGCAACGCCGCTGCGCAGCAGCGCGATTTTCGATATGGTTTTCACTATCCAGTCCCTTGCTCTGGAGTTTCGACAGGTTTTGGCCTGCCTTGCTATGGCTTGCGTGCGAAAGGCGAAAAATGGCCCGACAGCGTTGCGCCTTTCGCACGGGCTGGCATTAGTCTGCGCGGGGGACCATCGGCTGTAAAGGCAACGTTCATCTAGACCGTGTCTTTTGATCGGCGTTGTAGCATATTTGCAACAGGCCAGGCGCGGCCCAGCCACAACCTATTGAGCAACATCATTTCCCCGTGTCGCTAAAGACACAAAGAAAGAGTCATGGATTTGTAATAGGCGTGGAACTTAATTGCTTGCTGCCGACATTATCTGCGGCGCGATGCAGGACTTGCGCGTCGCCTGGGGCCCCGGCATGGTGATCGCAACGGACAACAGACGACGGCGGCCATCGGTCGCGACGGGAGGAATCATGCAGCAGCCCGCATTCACCACGGCGGCGACCATAACATCGTCATACCGCCATCCGCTCACGCTGGCGATCGTCGCGGCGCTATGCATCGGCGGCGGTGCGATCACCGGCACAGCCATCGCCGCAGACAAGCCCAAGCCGCGCCCGGAAATCTTCACCAAGCTGCTCGATTGCCGTGCCCTGACAGACGCCACGGCGCGCCTGTCCTGCTATGATGCGCAGGTGGCGGCGCTCGATCGCGCGGCGCAGGACGATGAAGTCGTGCTGCTCGACAAGGCCGAAGTGCGCAAGACCCGCCGGTCGCTGTTCGGCTTTTCGCTGCCCCGCCTGCCCTTCCTGGGCAATGACGACGAAGCGGAGAACAGCAAGCCGGAATTTTCGGAAATCCAGTCCACGATCAAGGCGATGCGCGACCTGGGCTATGGCAAATACTGGTTCCGGCTGGAGGACGACGCCGAGTGGCAGACGACCGAGGCCGTGACATCCGTCTTTCCCAAGGTCGGCAGCCCCATCGTTATCAAGCGGGCGGCGCTGGGCAGTTACATGGGCAAGATCGGGCGCGGGCGCGCGGTGCGGATGAAGCGCGTCGGCTGACCGGCGGTCGCAGCGCCCTGCTCCTGCGGCCCGTCGCCTGGCGCGGCTTGTCGTCTAGCGTGGCATGGGGCCGGCGAGCGGCAGCGGATCGATCCGGGCATCGTTCCACTTCATGCCCCAGTGCAGATGCGGCCCGGTCGCGCGGCCGGTCGCGCCAACGGCCCCGATCACCTGCCCCTGCCGCACCTGTGTCCCTTCGGTCACATCGATGCGGGACAGATGCAGGAACGCGCTGTTGAGACCCGCGCCATGATCGATCATCAGCAGATGCCCTTCCAGTGTGAAGGGAGCCTGCGCGGCCAGGATCACGACGCCATCGGCGGGCGCACGGACGGGCGTGCCGGTGGCGGCGGCAATATCGACGCCGCCATGATAGGCCGCCGGTTCGCCGCGATAGACGCGCTGCGCCCCGAACAGCCCGGAGATACGTCCGCGCACTGGCCAGAGGAAGGACTGCCGCCAGCCCTGGCTGTCGCTGCGGATGGTGCGGGCGGCGGCGATCCGTTCCAGCTCCGGCGCGCGCAAGGCCAGGAACGCCGCAGTGCTGCGCGTGGGGCGCATCGGCGCGTCTATCCGCTCGATCCGCCAGACGCCCGGCGCGATGGTAAGCCTGTGCAGGATATCGCTGCCGTCCGCACGAGTCGCGCGCAGCGTGGCCTGAGGCGCAGCATCCCGATCGAAGGCGATCAGGAAGCGGCCGTCCGCCGCCAGCGGGACGGGCATGCCATCCAGGCTGAGCGCAACAGTTCGCGCAGGCGCGAGACCGGTCAGCACACCGCCCTGCACCGCCCGCCCCTGCAAGGCGAAATCGGCCCGTGCAACCGGCTGCCCATCCCGCTGTACGACCTCCGGCGGCAAGGGCCGCGGCGCTGTTTCCTGCGCATGGGCGGCGGCAACGAGGGCCATCGACACGGTCAGCCACAGGCCGGCCCGCGTGGCCTTCACACCGGCAGTCCGCGCTTTGCCCGGTCCGCCAGTTCCGCCTCCACCGACAGTGCGGCGCTGGCATAGGCCTCCTGTCGGGCGACGCTCCAGTAACGCAACTCCTCCAGCGGGATCGCCTGCCCGGAAACCGCGCAGGTGACATGATCGCCGGGGCTGAGGACGCGAAAGCTGTACGGCAGATAGTGCAGCCGCGCCGGGCGTTTGCCATGGGACATCAGCATAAGGGTCGCATCCGCGCGTGGCGGCCTTTCCGGTCAGGATGTGAACAGATCATGCTGGCTCGACGGGGGCACCCCGGTCTTGCGCGCAGGCCTTGGCGGATTATGCGATGGCGGCGCGGGCGGCGCAAGGGGGCCGGTCACGGCATCGACATCGCCGTCGCCAAAGCCCAGCGTGATGGTGCCCGCCGCGCGCGCATCCGCCGCGCTGGTGATGATCCGCCCGCCCGCCGTCACGAACGCAAAGCCGGGACGCGGCGGACGCTTCGGATCGAGCGACGCCGCCAGCCGCCACAGCCGGTCGAGCGCAGTCGTCGCGTCGGACAGGCGGCGGACAAGCAGGTCGGGACGCAGACGCAGCGCATCGAGCCGCTGCCGGTCGCGCGCGATCCGCTGGCCGAGCAGCGCGGGGCGCAACGCCCCCGCCCGTTCCGCCAGCCGCGCCCGCGCGCCGGTCACCCGGTGCAGCAGGCCGCGGCCCAGCCGCTCGCCCAGATCGTCGGCGCGCTGGCGCTGCGTTTCCAGCAGCGTGTCGGGCGCGGGCATCAGGCGCATCTGCATGTCCAGCCGTTCGCGGGCCTGCGCAGCTCCGCGCCGCACCGCCCGCTGCGCGCGCAGGCCCTGCTCGGTCAGCAGCGCCATTAGGTCCGCCCGCACCGGCACCGCCATTTCGGCGGCGGCGGTCGGCGTCGGCGCGCGAACATCGGCGGCGAAATCGCACAGCGTCGTGTCCGTCTCATGCCCGACCGCCGAGATGATCGGGATGGAACAGTCCGCCACCGCGCGCACCACCGCTTCCTCGTTAAACGCCCAGAGGTCTTCTATCGAGCCGCCGCCGCGCGCGACGATCACCAGGTCCGGGCGGGGCACCGGGCCATCGGCGGCCATGGCATCGAAGCCGCGCACCGCCGCCGCAATCTGCCCCGCCGCGCCGTCTCCCTGCACCAGCACCGGCCAGACGAGAACATGCGTGGGGCAGCGATCGGCGAGGCGATGCAATATGTCGCGGATCACCGCGCCGGTGGGCGAGGTGACGACGCCGATCACCTTCGGCAGGAACGGCAGAGGCACCTTGCGCTCCGCTGCGAACAGCCCTTCGGCGGCGAGCTTCTGCTTGCGCTTTTCGAGGAGCTGCATCAGCGCGCCTTCGCCGGCCAGCTCCATCCGCTCGATCACGATCTGATATTTCGACCGGCCGGGATAGGTGGTGAGCTTGCCGGTCGCGATCACTTCGATGCCATCGGCTGGCGCGAAGGCAAGCCGCCCGGCCCCGCCCTTCCACATCACGCCGTCTATCACCGCATTTTCGTCCTTCAGCGCCAGATAGACGTGGCCGGACGCCGCGCGCTTCAAACCGGAAATCTCGCCGCGCAGTTTCACTTGGCCAAAGCGATCCTCCACCGTGCGTTTCAGCCGGGCGGACAATTCGCTCACACTGAGCGGCGGCGCGTTGTCGCCCGGCGCATCCTCCGCTAACAGGCGGCCCGACGGATCATAGGCAGACTCAACTTCCGGGGACATGGTGGCGATGAACATCCTCTTGCTTGGCGGCGGCGGGCGCGAACATGCGCTGGCGTGGAAGCTGGCGCAATCGGCAAACTGCGACATGCTGTTCGCCGCGCCGGGCAATCCGGGCATAGCGCAGCATGCGACGCTGGTCGACCTCGACGCGACCGATCATGCCGCGGTCCTGTCCTTCTGCGCCGCCAACGCCATAGGCCTGGTCGTCATCGGGCCGGAAGCACCGCTGGTCGATGGCCTCGCCGACAGTCTGCGGGCGGCGGGCGTGCCGGTCTTCGGCCCGTCGAAACTGGGCGCGCAACTGGAAGGATCGAAGGGCTTTACCAAGGATCTGTGCGCCCGCGCCAATATCCCGACCGCAGGCTATGCGCGGGTGACGAACAAGGCGGACGCCCATGCCGCGCTCGCCCCCTTCGGCCTGCCGGTCGTCATCAAGGCGGACGGGCTAGCGGCGGGCAAGGGCGTCATCATCGCGATGACTCACGAAGAGGCACAGGCCGCGATCGAGGACATGTTTTCCGGCAGCTTCGGCGCGGCGGGCGCGGAAGTCGTGATCGAGGAATATATGACCGGCGAGGAAGCGAGCTTTTTCGCCTTGACCGACGGGACGACGATCCTCCCCTTCGGCTCCGCGCAGGACCACAAGCGCGTGGGCGACGGCGACACCGGCCCCAATACCGGCGGCATGGGCGCCTACAGCCCCGCCCGTGTGCTGACCCCGACACTGGAGGCGCGCGTGATCGAGGAGATCATAAAGCCGACGGTCGAAACGATGGCGGCGGAAGGGATGCCCTATAGCGGCGTGCTCTATGCCGGGCTGATGCTGACCCGCACCGGGCCGAAGCTGATCGAATATAACGCGCGCTTCGGCGACCCGGAATGCCAGGTGCTGATGATGCGATTGCAGGACAATCTCGTCACGCTGCTGCTGGCGGTGGCGCAGGGGACGCTGGCGGCGCATCCGCCGGTGACGCTCTCGCCCGATCCGGCGCTGACGATCGTGATGGCGGCGCAGGGCTATCCCGGCACGCCGAAGAAAGGCGGGACGATCGGCAACATCGCCGACGCCGAAGCCGACGGTGCCAAAGTGTTTCACGCAGGCACGGCGATGCGCAATGGAACGCTGATCTCGACGGGTGGCCGGGTGCTCAACGTGACGGCCAGCGGACCGACGGTGCGCGCGGCGCAGGCGAAGGCCTATAAGGCGCTTTCGGTCGTCGACTTTGCAGACGGCTTTGCCCGCAGCGACATCGGCTGGCGCGAAGTCGCGCGCGAGGACGCGGCCTGAAAAACAGGGCCTGAAAAGATACGAAACAGGAGAACAATATGACCGAGTTTCTGACCACCTATGGCCTGTGGCTGGTGATCGCTCTGCTGATCGTCATCGCCATCACCTATCTGATGTCGAGCAAGGCCTCGGCGGACAAGGCGCAGACCGAGGACGGTGCGGAGCCGTCGAAGGCTGTCGAACCGCAGGTGGAAAGCGCGCCGCCGCCGGTGGTAACGCCCACCCCCGTGCCGCCGGTCATCGATCCGATCCCCGCCGCCGCACCGCCTCCGTCCGTTCAGATCGATCCGACCCCGGCCCGTCCGGCGCCCGAGCCTGCACCGGCGCCCGCTGCATCGACGGACGGGGTCGACAATCTGCTGCAACTCAAGGGTGTCGGCCCGAAACTGGCCGCGCTGCTGACCGACCTTGGCGTTACCCGCTTCGCGCAGATCGCCGCATGGACCGATGCGGACCTCGCCGCGATCGACGCCAAACTGGGCAATTTCAAGGGGCGCCCGGTTCGCGACCAGTGGATCGACCAGGCGAAATATCTGGCGGCGGGCGATGTCGCCGGGTTCGAAGCGAAATACGGGAAGCTTTAACTACTCTCGTCAGCATGACGACCTTTGTGAGGCAGGCCTATCCCATCCCCAGCATCATGCCCGCCAGTGCCGCGCTCATCAGATTGGCGAGGCTGCCTGCGACCAGCGCCTTGATCCCCAGCTTCGCGATCATCGGGCGCTGGTTGGGGGCCAAGTTACCTGTGACTGCCATCTGGATCGCGATCGAGCTGAAATTGGCGAAACCGCATAACGCAAAGGTGACGATCGCGACGGTCGCGGGCGACAGCGTGCCCTGCACCGTGCCGAGCTGGATATAGGCGACGAACTCGTTCAGCACGACTTTCGTGCCGAACAGGCCGCCAGCCACCTGCGCCTCCGTCCATGGAATGTTGAGCAGATACATGATCGGCGAGAAGAGATAGCCCAATATCTGCTGGAAGCTGAGCGCCGGATAGCCGAACCATGCGCCGACCCCGCCGAGCAGGCCGTTGGCCAGCGCCACCAGCGCCACGAACGCCAGCACCATCGCGCCGACGGCTACCGCCAGCTTCACGCCGGTCTGCGCCCCCTGTGCCGCAGCCTGGATGATGTTCGCCGCGCGCTCCTCGTCATGGCTCCCTTCTGGCAGGATGACGGGATCGACCTGCGGATCGTCGGGATTGTCCGGCATCATGATCTTCGCCATCAATATGCCGCCGGGCGCCGCCATGAAGCTGGCCGCGAGCAGATAGTCGATCTTGATCCCCATCGAGGCGTAGGCAGCGAGGATCGTTCCCGCGACCCCCGCCATGCCCGACGTCATCACCGTGAAAAGCTGCGCCGGGGTAAGCCCCGCCAGATAGGGGCGGATGACGAGCGGGCTTTCGCTCTGCCCCACGAAGATATTGGCGGCCGCGCACAGGGATTCGACCTTGGACACGCCGATCACCCACTGAATCGCGCCGCCGACCCAGCGGACCACCAGTTGCATCACGCCGATATAATAGAGGATCGAGACGAGGCTGGCGAAGAAGATGATGACCGGCAGCGCAGCGATGGCGAAGCTCGCGCCGCCGATTTCGGGCTTCGCGAGCGGGCCGAAGATAAAGTCCGTGCCCGCCTGCGCATAGCCCAGCAGATTGGCGACGCCGCGCGACATGCCTGCAATGACGGCCTTGCCCGCAGGTACGTAAAGCACCAGCACGGCGATCCCCGCCTGCAATGCGAAGGCCGCGCCGACGATGCGCAGACGGATCGCGCGGCGGTTGGACGACAGGCCAAAGGCAATGGCAAGAATAAGCGCGATGCCAGCGAGGCCGATCAGAAATCTGGTCATGGATGCTTTCGGATGCGACGGAACGGAACAGCGCCGGTGCCCCCGGCAGTACGCGTTTTATACAGGGCGACGCCGATTGGGCTAGTGCCCAAAGATTGAGCCCTTCCCCCCTTCAGGGGAGGGGTCGGGGTGGGGGATGTCCGCGGCACCAATTGGCTTCGCCAGCAATTGCTGTGCCATCGCACCCACCCCCGGCCCCTCCCTTTCAAGGGAGGGGAGTTTTAGAGGGTGTCACTCCCCTGAAGGAGAAGGGCTTAGTTGCACCCCCGCCCTTCCCCTTTCCGCAAAAGCCGATATGAAACGGGGATGTCCGCTCCCGTTTCCGCAGCCGCTGCTACTGTGCCGCGCTCGCTTTTCGTCTTTTCCGTGCTGTATGGCGGCATGACCTGCATCGCGGGTGTGCTGGGAAACAAGCAGGCCAGCGTGGGGCCGCTGTCCGTCGAATCGGGTATCTTCGCCTTCCTGCTGCTGGTCGTCATCTCCAGCGCGATGGCGGAACTGCATGGCCGCGCTATTGCCAACCGGCTGGTACGGTTCGGCTTCATTCCGCTAATCTTCGCGATCGTGCTGTTCGAGCTGGTGCTGGCTCTGCCTGCCGCGCCCAGCATGGAAGCCGCGCGGCTGGAAGGGTTCCAGCTGGTACTCAGCCAGTCGCCGCGCCTGATGCTGGCGGGGATTGCCGCTTATGGCGTGTCGCAGACGCTCAATGTCACGATTTTCGACGCGCTGCGGCGCGGCGAAGGCGGCTTGCTCTGGCTGCGCGGCGCGATTGCCGGGGTGCTGAGCCAGGCAGTCGATACGCTGATCTTCATCAGCCTGGCCTTCTGGGGCGTCTTTCCCATCGGTGAACTGATGCTGGGCCAGATGATTGCGAAGGTCACGCTGTCTGCGCTGCTGGTGCCGCCGCTTATCTATCTGTGTGTCTGGATCGGACGGCGGCTGGACGGCCGCCCGAACACCATGCACTGAACGGCCCCCGGCGAAGGAACCGGTCTTGCCGCCTTTCCCGGCCCGCCGGATGCATCAGGATCGCGATCGTCGGACAGCGAGGCCTCGTTAACCCTCGTCAGACCAGAGGACCGTCAACACGAAGCAATCCGAAATCTGGAGCTCCGCCCGCATTCCAAAGCAATAACGCGAATCCGTCGCGCCCGCCGGATAGCTAGGGCGTGCCGATCATATGCGACACC
Source organism: Sphingobium algorifonticola (assembly GCF_004005485.1). Lineage (GTDB taxonomy): Bacteria > Pseudomonadota > Alphaproteobacteria > Sphingomonadales > Sphingomonadaceae > Sphingobium > Sphingobium algorifonticola. Next base: position 307,484 of record NZ_RZUL01000002.1, on the reverse strand, counting down.
GGAATGCCGGACCGGCAAGCACGCTGCCCGGATGCACTCAATCATCGAAATCCTCGACGGCAAGACGTGTGCCGCGCAGAAACGCGTCGGCGACCAGCCGCAGCGGCGCGGTATCGACTTCGCTCCGCCCGGTGTGGATCAGCGTGGCGAAACGCGCGTAGAGGCCGGGATATTCACGATCCTCGGCATGGTCGGTGCCGCTGGGCAAGGTCAGCACCGCCCCGCCATTGGCCAGCCGCAGCGTCCCTGCGTCGGTATCGACGACGATATCCCAGCTTTGCGGGCCGGTCTGCCGCCAGTCGAGGTCCATCGTAATCGGCGCGCCGCGCGAATCGCGAAACAGGATATCGGCCGCAATCGGCGCGGCGCGATTGCCCGGCAGGGCGAGCGTTGCCGATTCGAGGAAAAAGGGACGGGGCAGAATCCATGTGGCAATCGACAACGCATTGATACCGGGGTCGAACACGCCGAGGCCGCCGGGCTCCCATATCCAGGCCTGTCCCGGATGCCACACCCGCACATCTTCGCGCCAGACGATCGTGACACGATCGACGCGCCGGTCGGACAGCCAGGCGCGTGCCGGGGCAACCCCGGCCGCAAAGCGCGAATGCCAGGCCGCGAACAGGCTTGCGCCCGTCTTTTGCGCCTGATCCTCCAGCACGGCGACTTCCGACAAGGTTGCGCCGGGTGGCTTTTCCAGGAACACATGCATGCCCCGCGCCAGCGCCTGCGATGCGAGCGCATAACGCACTTGCGGCGGTGTGCAGAGCGCGACGGCGTCAACGGCCGGTCCGTCCGCCAGCAGAGCATCGAGCGAGGCGTGATGGGGGACCCCGGTGATGCCCGCGTCATCGGGGCTGACGGTCGCCGCAAGCCCGAACGCGACATTGCCCGAAATCGCGGGCAAATGCTGATCGCGCGCGATCTTGCCCATGCCGACGACCGCAATACGGATCGGGTCCATCAAAGCACCTGCACCTGAACCGTCTCGGACGCGGCGCGTGCAAGCGGGTTTCGCAACGGGAGCGTGAACGGCGCAGCTTCGATTTCGAACATATCGCCTTCGCGCGTCTTCACGCCATCGGAGAAGGAGAGCGTCGCGGTGCCGAAGAAATGGACATGCACGTCGCCCGGACGACGGAACAGCGGATATTTGAAATGATGCGCCTCCAGATTGGCGAAGCTGTGCGACATGTTCGCCTCGCCGGACAGGAACGGCTTTTCCCAGAGCGTGGCCCCGTCGCGCAGGATGCGGCTTGTGCCTTCGACATGTTCCGGCACGGCACCCACCAGCAACTCCGGGCCGAGCGACGCCTGGCGCAGTTTGGAATGCGCCAGCCACAGATAATTGTGCCGCTCCGTGACGTGATCGCTGAACTCATTGGCGACGCAGAGGCCAAGGCGGAACGGAGTGCCATCCGGCCCGATCAGATAGATGCCGGCAAGCTCCGGCTCCTCGCCGCCATCCTGCGCGAAGGCGGGCATGCTGAGCGGCGCGCCCGGCGCTACGAGGGCGGTGCCATCGCCCTTATAGAACCATTCGGGCTGCTGCCCGGTCTCGCCCGCAGCGGGCTTCCCGCCGACGACGCCTTCCAGGAACATCCGCATCGAATCGGTTTGCCCCGCCCCTGACGACGCCGTGCCGGATTGGGCGGCGGCAGCGGCGGCACGATGCATCTGGTCGCGACCCTCCGCCGAGCCGAGATGGGTGAGACCCGTGCCACTCATGACCAGATGGGCCGGGTCTTCATGATCGATCGGCGCGATCAGGCGATTAGCCGCCAGTTCGGCCGCGATGTCCACTGCCGGACCGGGTGCCGTCGCGGCAACCACGTCAGTGAGGGTAATCCCTTCGGCGATCGCGCGGGCCGCGAGCGCACGCACGGTTGTTGCGCCCGCCAGAAACCAGGCACCGGCCTTAGTGGCGGCGATCACCGATCGCCTACCATCTTCGGAACGGTGCTGAAGCAGGCGCAAGGTCATGCTCTTCTCCCAGATCGGTGCCGCCGTTACGGTCACCTTGTACCGTTCAGCGCGTGAAAACGCCGTCGACCATACGAGGCACGGCGGTGTCATCGCGCACGGAAGCAGGCAGCAACGCCGCAGGCAGATTCTGGTAGGAAACCGGCCGGAGGAAACGGTCTATCGCCAGGCTGCCGACCGATGTCGTGCGCCCATCCGACGTCGCGGGGAACGGGCCACCATGCACCATCGCATGCGCCACCTCGACCCCGGTGGGCCAGCCATTGGCCAGGATGCGCCCGGCCTTTCTCTCCAGCAAGGGGAGCAGCCGCGCAGCCAGATCGGTATCGCCGTCATCCATCTGCACCGTGGCCGTGAGCTGTCCTTCGAGTGCGCCCAGAACGCTGCGCAATTCCTGTTCATCGGCACAGCGCACCAGAAGGGAGGACGCGCCGAATACTTCGTTGCCGAGCGCGCTGTCGGCCAGGAACTGCTTCGCCCCCGTCGCGAACAGGGCGGCTTGCGCCTCACCCGTGCCACAAGGCGCGCAGCCCCGTGCGACAGTTTCGACCGCATCATGCTGCGCCAAGTGCGTGACACCCGATTCATAGGCTGTCTTGATCCCGCCGGTCAGCATCGTCGCGGCATTCGCCCCGGCCAAAGCCTCGGCCGCCGCCGTCATGAAGCTGTCCAGCCCTTCGCCTTCGATGGCGAGCACGATGCCCGGGTTGGTGCAGAACTGGCCCGCGCCCATGGTCAGCGAGCCGACGAAGGCCGTGCCCAGTGCCGCCCCGCGCGACCGTAGGGCTTCGGGCAGCAGCAGGACGGGATTGATGCTCGACATTTCGGCATAGACCGGGATCGGCACGTCGCGCGCCTGCGCGAGCCTGACCAGCGCCAATCCGCCGGCGCGGGAACCGGTAAAGCCGACGGCGGTGATGCGTGGATCCTTGACCAGCGCACTGCCCAGATCATTGCCGGGGCCAACGAGATGGCCGAACACCCCCTCGGGCAGGCCACTTGCGGCAACGGCCCGGCGGATCGCGTCGGCAACCAATGCGCCGGTCGCCGGATGGGCCGGATGGCCTTTCACGACGACGGGGCAACCGGCCGCGAGTGCCGCGGCGGTGTCGCCGCCAGCGGTCGAGAAAGCGAGCGGAAAGTTCGATGCGCCGAATACGGCAACCGGACCGAGCGGAACCATGCGCAGGCGCAGGTCGGGCCGGGGCAGCGGCTGGCGGTCGGGAAGCGCAGGATCGATGCGAACCCCCTGCCACGCACCGGTACGCAGCACCCCGGCGAACATTTTGAGCTGGCCGACGGTGCGCCCGCGCTCACCTTCCAGCCGCGCCCGCGGCAAACCGCTTTCGCGCATCGCCGTCACGATCAGATCGTCGCCGATCCCGACGATCTCTTCGCCGATGCGTTCGAGAAACGCGGCGCGCGCGCCCGCGTCCGTGGCCCGATAGACGTCAAATGCCGCATCGGCAGCCGCGCAGGCCGCATCCACGGCGGCGGCATCGTCCACCGCAAAGCCGGGACCAAAGGCCTCTCCGGTCGCGGCATCCACCGAATGAAATACGGCGCGTTCGGTTACATGTTGATCGTTCATGAAATCCTCTTCTATTTACTCGGACATATTGTCTCGGCGGCGGTATTGCAATCTCTCATGTCCCCTATGCCATGTTTGAGATTGCGTGGCACGGGTGATAGGCACAGGCCGAGGAGGCAGACGGGGTGAGCAACGCGGACGCAGTGAAGACGAAAAAGCCGCGTGGTACTGGGCGCCGTCTGCACGGTGCCATCGCCCACAAACTGGGAGTCGCCATCCTGTCCGGCGAATTCGCACCGGGCGACATATTGTCGGGCGAAGTCGCTTTTTCCGAAGCCCTCGACGTATCGCGCAGCGCCTATCGCGAAGCGGTGCAGGTCTTGACCGCCAAAGGGCTGGTGGAAAGCCGCCCCAAGGCGGGGACGCGGGTGCTGCCGCGCAGCCGCTGGAACCTTCTGGATCCCGAAGTGCTCGCCTGGGCCTTTGCCGGGGAGCCGGACATCACCTTCATCCGGTCGCTGTTCGAACTGCGGGGAATCATCGAACCGGCCGCCGCCGCACTGGCCGCCGAACGCCGCACGCGCGACGATCTGAAAGCCATGAAGGAGGCGCTGGCAGGCATGTCGCGTCACTCGCTGGCGACCGACGCCGGGCGGGCGGCCGACCGCGATTTCCACGATGCGATATTGCGGGCGACGCGCAATGATGCGCTGATGGTGTTGAGCGCCAGCATTGGAGCAGCCGTCACCTGGACCACACAGTTCAAACTGCGCGCCCGCATATTGCCACGCAATCCGATACCCGATCACCGCGCGGTGCTGGACGCCATTGCCGCCGGTGATGCTGCGGCCGCATCCGAGGCCATGCGCCTGCTGGTCGATCAGGCGCTGGACGACACCCAGACTTCGATGGCGCAATAGCGCCGGTGCGGCGTTACAACCGCTGTTCGGGCAAAGCCGCGGTGGGCTTTGACCCCCACAGCGCATAGAACAGGATGTAGAGTTCGCAGGCCGCGGTCAGCAGGAATGACGTCTGCAAACCGTAAATATCCGCCAGCCAGCCCTGCACGACCACCAGCGCGCCGCCCGCGATCGCCATGATGAGCAGCCCCGATCCTTCCTCCGTCAGCGGGCCGAGACCACGAATGCCGAGCGTGAAGATCGTGGGAAACATGATCGAATGGAACAGGCCCACTGATATCAGGGCCCACATCGCGACATGGCCGGTGGTGAACGTCGCAACGAGCATGACGATCGCCGCCCCGATACTCGCGACGGCAAGCGCGTGGCCCGCATCGACTTTCTGCATCGCAAACGCGCCGATCAGCCTGCCGACCATCATGCCGCCCCACAGCAGGAACAGATAATTTGACGCCTGCTGATGCGTCAGATTGCCGATGTCGGGCTGGCTGACAAAATTGATGAACAGATTGCCGACGCCGATTTCCGCGATCAGATAGATGAAGATCGCCGGGACGCCGAACACCAGATTGCGATGCGCCCAGAGCGACTGATCCTTGCGATCGGCCTTCGCCGACCGCTGCGTCGCAGCGCCCATCGCAGGCAAGGGAAAACGCGCAATGACTACCGCCAGCACGGCCAGCACCGCCGCCACGATCATATAGGGCAGCACGACCGACTGCGCGTCGGCCAGCCGCTCGGCCGGGGTGAGCGCCGCAGCCCCGGCGGCGGCTGTCCCCGATGTCGTGCGACCGAGAATGAGATAGCCGCCGAACAGCGGTGCCAGCGTCGCACCAGCGGAGTTGAACGCCTGCACCAGGTTCAGCCGGGACGATGCCGTTTCCGGCTTGCCGACGACCGCGACATAGGGGTTGGCGGCGACCTGCAACAGCGTGATGCCGCACGCGATAACGAACAGCGCGAAAAGCGTCACGCCATAGGAGGGGATGCGGGCCGCGGGCACCATCACCAGTGCGCCTGCCGCCATCATCGCAAGGCCGACAACCATCGATTTCTGATAACCGATCCGCTCGATCAGCTTGGCCGACGGGATCGATGCGAAAAAATAGGCGATGAACCAGACCGATTCGATCAAGGTGGTCTGCGTGTAGGACAGATCGAACACGCTGCGCAGATGGGGCAGCAACGTGCCGTTGATGACCGTGATGAAGCCCCACATGAAAAAGAGGCTGGCCAGCAGCGTCAACGCGGCGCGATAACTGGTCCCCGTCGTCGGCGGCTGTGCCGCCACGGGGCTACCTAAATTAACGGGTGCTGCCACTGCCTGCTCCTCTGATTCGGACAATATCGTACGTCAAACGACTTGCTCCGGCTTATTTTGTCTGACTATATAAGCGCAAAGGGTGCGTCAACCGGCGCCTGGCGGGGATGAGGACCATGAACATCGACCGGATGGCCATAGCGGCGATCGCCTTGGGCGTAAGCCTGCCTGCGCTTGCAGGCGAAGTGAAACGCGAGCCTGCCGGAACGCTGGCCGACGGTACTCAGATCGAAGCCGTGACGCTGCGCAACGGCGCCGGGGTCAGCGCCCGAATCCTGAGCTATGGCGCGACGTTGCAATCGCTGATCGGGCCGGATCGCGAGGGCAAGTTTGCGGATGTCCTGCTCGGCTATGACGATCTCAAAAGCTATGTCGATCACCCCAATTATTTCGGCACCACCATCGGCCGCTACGCCAATCGTATCGGCAATGCCGCATTCATGCTCGACGGGCGGCGCTATGCGCTTCCGGCCAACAACAACGGACAGTCGCTGCACGGTGGCGACAAGGGGTTTGACAGGGTCGCGTGGCGGGTGGTTTCGGCAAAGGGCGGGCCGGTCGCCGAAGTCGTGCTGACCCATCGCAGCCCCAATGGCGATGCGGGATATCCCGGAACGCTCGACGTGACCGTGACCTACACGTTGGACGAAGCGGGTGCATTGACCATCGCGTTCGACGCGGTGACCGACAAGCCCACGGTGGTCAACATGACCAATCACGCGATTTTCAACCTGGCGGGAGAAGGGGCGAGCCAGGGTGCCCTTCAGCATCGACTGACGATCCCGGCCAAGGCCTATACGCCGGTCGATGCCACCCTGATTCCGACGGGTGCGTTGCAGCCGGTGGCCGGAACGGTTTTCGACTTTCGCACGCCGCGTACCGTGGCCGACGGCATCCGCGACGGGAAGGACCCGCAGATCGTGGCGGGGCGCGGATATGACCATAATTTCGCGCTCGACAAGGGCCTCACGCGGACCCCGGAGCTGGCGGCCCGGCTGGAAGACCCTGCGTCCGGCAGGGTTCTGGACGTCCTCACGACCGAACCGGGGGTGCAATTCTACGCCGGCAATTTTCTCAACGGCACGCTCGTCGGCAAGCGAGGCCATCTCTATCGCATGGGAGACGGCATCGCGCTGGAGCCGCAGAAGTTTCCCGACACGCCCAACAAGCCCGCCTTCGTTTCGGCCCGAGTCGATCCCGGAAAACCTTATCGTCATGTGATGGTGTATAAGCTGTCGGTACAACGATGAGGTGAACGGCCTTTGCGGTCGCACCGGGCACCTCACCCGCCAGAGGATTGCCGCACCACCAGCCGCACGGGCAGCACCGTGTCGCTTGCCGGTTCACCGTCGATCTGGCGGACCAGCGTTTCGACCAGAACGTCGCCAGCCAGGCTCTGGTCCTGCACCACGCTGCTGAGCGGGGGGCTGGCGAGGCGCGCAGCGGGAATGTCGTCAAAACCGACGATCGCCACATCTTCCGGCACCCGCAGGCCCGCGTCGTGCAGCGCCCGCAACGCACCGATGGCAATCGTGTCGCTGGCGCATAACAAGGCGTCGAACGGCACGTCGCGTGACAGGACCGTCCGCATCGCGGCATAGCCGTCCTCCTCCAGATTGAGGGCGTCGGCTTGGAGGGCGGGATCGCAGGCCAGGCCCCGCGCGGCATGCGCCTCAGCATAGCCGCGCCAGCGCGAGAAGAACTCGGGATAATGGCTGGTCGCGTTGCCGATGAAGGCGAGCCGCCGCCGCCCCTGGCCGAACAGGTGCATCGCCGCATCATGGCCGCCCTGCCGATTGTCGCAGCCCACGGTCACGCCCGGCTGCCCGTCCTTGCTCGATCCCCACAGCACGAAATGCGTCCCCTGCTGCACCAGCTGCTCAAGGCGGCCGCGATAGGCCTCATAATCGCCATAGCCCAATAGGATGATGCCATCGGCCTTGTTGCTGTCCTCATATTCGGTGTGCCAGTCGTTCGAAAACTGCTGGAACGAAATGAGCAGGTCAAAACCGCGTTTCGCGCAGGCGCGCGTGATCGATCCGATCATCGAGAGGAAGAACGGGTTGATGTGCGAATCATCCGGCGTCGGATCCTCGAAGAACAGCAGAGCCAGCGTATTCGACCGCTGACTGCGCAGGCTCGATGCGTTTTTGTCGACCTTGTAGTTGAGCTGATGCGCGATGGCCGCGATGCGCTTGCGCGTCTCCTCGCTGATCGAGGGGCTGCCGCGCAATGCGCGCGACACCGTCGGCTGGGATACGCCCGCAATCTGCGCGATATCGAAGGAAGTCGCCTTGCGCGGCGCAGTCATCGGCCCGGCCTTTTCGTCATCCCCATATGCCCGCTCTGCGGCGGCGAACCGATTGTGGCAGATAACGAAGCCGCGGGCAAACCCGCGCCGACGATACCGCCCCGCCATGCATGCATAGCGTATTCGTATGCACATTCATTGCCCGATCGACAGTCGGCAGGCAGATGACAGCCATCGGGTCGCGATGCGCCCCGGCACTGGATGTTTCAAAAAGTCCCACCGATGAAACGGCGCCGCGCGAAGCGCCGGAAGCAGAGGGGACGCAGGGGAGGCTAGCATGAACAACCGCAGCATTTTATCCGTCAAGACCGTCGCTTCGATCGGGGTGTGCGCCTTTGCGATGGCGACCGCCAGTCTGGCGCAGGCGCAGGACGCCGCCACGACCGCCGCGCCCCAGGCCGCCGAGGAACAGCCTTCCGAAGAAGGCGCGATCATCGTCACCGGCTTCCGCGCATCCCTTGAAAACGCCGTCATCGCGAAGAAGGATCGCGATCAGGTCGTCGAATCGATTTCCGCAGAGGACATCGGCAAGCTGCCCGATGCGTCCATCGCCGAATCGATCGCGCGCCTGCCCGGCCTTACCTCGCAGCGCGTCTCGGGCCGCTCCAACGCCATCTCGATCCGCGGTTTCGCCCCGGATTTCTCCACCACATTGCTCAACGGCCGCGAGCAGACGTCAACAGGCGACAACCGGGCGGTGGAATATGACCAGTATCCTTCGGAAGTCGTCAGCCAGGTTCTCGTCTACAAAACGCCGATGGCCAGCATCGTGGGTCAGGGCCTGTCGGGCACCGTCGATCTGCGCACCATTCGCCCGCTCGATTATGCCAAGCCGACAATCTCGATCGGCGGGCGCGGCACCTATACCGACATCGGCAAGCTCAACGCGGGGTCGAAGGACACGGGCTATCGCGTCAACGCCAGCTATGTCGATCAGTTCGCCAACGACACCATCGGTATCGCCCTGTCGGCCAGCTATCTCGACGAGCCTTATCAGATCCAGGAGTTCAACGCCTGGGGCTATGCCGGTGACGGCAGCGCCGCGGCACCGCGCGTGATCGGCGGATCGAAATCCTATATCACATCCACCCAGCTTACCCGCCTTGGCCTGCAAGGCACGCTGCAATGGCGCCCGTCGCCCAACTTCACCTCTACGGTCGACGCCTTCTATTCCGATTTCAAGGACGACCAGATCAAGCGCGGCGTCGAACTGCCACTGGCGTTCGGCAACAATCTCGTCACGCTGACCAACACCACCGTCAGCAACGGCTTCGTCAATTCCGGCACCTTCAACAATATCGAAGGCGTCGTCCGCAACGACGTGTTCGAGCGCAAGGCGAAGCTCTACTCCTTCGGCTGGAACAACAGCTGGAAGGGCGACGACGGCTGGAACGTGACCCTCGACCTCAGCCTGTCCAAGACTGACCGCAACGAGCTGGTGCTGGAAAGCAACGCCGGCACCGCGCGCGGCGAAAATGTCGGCGCGAAGGACACGATCAGCTTCACCAGCGGCCGTAACGGCACGGTGTTCGACCCGACGCTGAATTACGGCGATTACAACGTTATCCGCCTGACCAGCCCGCTCGGCTGGGGCGGCACGCAGATCGCGCCCGATGGTTCGGCGATCCTCAACGGGCAGGACGGCTATTACAACAACCGCCTCATCAAGGATGAGCTGAAGCAATATCGGCTGGAAATCGAGAAGGAGCTGGACAACAGCTTCCTGCGCAGCGTGCAGTTCGGCCTGAATTATACCGACCGCACAAAGGCACTGACGCCCGACGAATCCTTCCTTGGTCTTGTCGCCAACACCGATGGCCTGACCAGCGTGACGGTGCCCGAGCAGTTCCGCAAGGGCACGTCCAACCTCGGTTTCCTGGGCCTCGGCCCGGTCATCAGCTATGATCCGCGCGAGCTTCTGGATGCAGGCATCTACAGGCTGGTGAAGAACCCCTATGGCGACGTCGTCGTCAAGGCCTATGACATTCACGAAAAGGTGATGACCGCCTATCTGCAGGGCAACATCAAGGCGGAACTTGGCTCCTCAACACTCACCGGCAACTTCGGCGTGCAGGCGAACTGGACCGACCAGAACAGCAATGGGGGGACGGCGACGTTCCTTGGCACGAACGCCAATGGTTCGCCGAACATCGGCGCCACTGCACGGCGCGAAAGCACCGACTATCTGGACGTTCTGCCCAGCGTCAATCTCTCGCTCCGCACGGCAAGCGACTTCGTCATCCGTCTCTCGGCGGCACGCGAAATCATCCGCCCACGTCTTGACGACATGCGGGCTTCGCTGAGCTATGGTTTCAACATCCAGAACAACACCGCGCTGCTCAGCGGCAACACAGGCAATCCCGACCTGCGCCCCTGGCGCGCCAATGCCATCGACCTGACGTTCGAGAAATATTTCGGCCGTCAGGGCTATGTCGCCGCCCAGTTCTTCTACAAGCAGCTTAAAAGCTACATCTACAATCAGGACGTGGTGTTCGACACATCGACCATTCCGCTGTCCAATCCGGGCAATGGCGTTACCATCTTGCCCTTCGGTATCCTCAATATCCCTGTCAACGGCGAAGGCGGCAAGCTCTACGGCGTTGAAATTGCCGGAACCTTCCCGTTCTCGAGCATTACCGAGGCGCTCGACGGCTTCGGCATTACCGGCGGCGGTTCCTATACCAAGACGCGCATCGCGCCGACGCCCGGTTCGGATTCCCGCGACCTGCCCGGCTATTCGAAGTGGGTCGTCAACGGCACCGCCTTCTTCGAAAAATGGGGCTTCAACGCGCGTGGCTCGGTCCGCTATCGTTCGACCTTCGTGGGCGAGCTTTCCGGGTTCGGCGCGGCACGTACCCGCCGCCGGGCGCGCGGCGAAATGATCGTCGACGGGCAGCTTGGTTATGACTTCCAGGAAGGCAGCGCGCTGCACGGCCTGTCGATCTTCCTGCAAGGGCAGAACCTGACCAACGAACCGTTCGTCACCACCGATCCGGGTGCGCCGAACCAGGTTATCGATTATCAGTCCTATGGTCGCCGTTTCCTGCTGGGGGCGAGCTACAAGTTCTGATGACCAGTTGGACGGCCTTTCCCACTGCACGGGGGAAGGCCGTCCAAGCCCCGGAGGACCGCCGCCATGCGTGAGCAGACTCGACAGCCCGCTCCCCTCCCCCGGCGGATCGTCATTGTCGGCGGCGGCACTTCGGGGTGGATGGCGGCGGCCGCCTTCTCCCGCTTTCTGGGGGAAGGCTGGTACGTCCGACTGATCGAATCCGAGGACATCGGGACAGTCGGCGTCGGCGAAGCGACCATACCGCAGATCCAGCATTTCAACGCAGGGCTGGGCATCGACGAAGCCGATTTCGTCCGCGCGACGCAAGGCAGCTTCAAGCTGGGCATCGTGTTCGCCGACTGGCTGCGTCCCGGCCATCGCTATATCCACGCGTTCGGCGGCATCGGGCGACCGCTGGGGCTGATTGCCTTTCACCATTATTGGCTTCGGCATTGCGTGCAAGACGGGGCCGATGACCTCTGGGCCTTTTCCGCGACGGCACAGGCGGCGGCGCAGAACCGCTTCGGCCCTGCGCCCGCGATCGCTCACGCCTATCATTTCGACGCGTCGCTCTACGCCGCCTATCTCCGCCGTTATGCCGAAGCGCGCGGGGTCGAGCGGATCGAAGGGAAGGTGGTGGACGTCACGCAGGACAGCGCGAGCGGCGATATTGTCAGCGTGACGCTCGACGGGGGCCTCAGCGTCGAAGGCGACATCTTTGTCGATTGCTCCGGCTTTCGCGGTCTGCTGATCGAAGGTGCGCTCAACAGCGGCTATGAGGACTGGCGGCACTGGCTGCCGTGCGACCGGGCGCTGGCGGTGCCGTGTGAATCGGTGTCGCCGATCACGCCCTATACGCAATCGACCGCGCGCGCGGCAGGCTGGCAATGGCGCATCCCGCTGCAACATCGCATCGGCAACGGCCATGTCTATTGCAGCGACCATATGTCCGACGATGAGGCCGCGCGCATATTGCTCGACAATCTCGACGGCCCGGCGCTGGCCGATCCCCGACCGCTGCGCTTCGTCACCGGCAAGCGGCGGCAGATATGGAAGAACAACTGCGTGTCGCTGGGTCTTGCCAGCGGGTTTCTGGAACCGCTCGAATCGACCAGCATTCACCTCATCCAGGCTGGGATTGCCCGCTTCCTGCAATATCTGCCGGGCGAAACGGTCGATACGGCGGATCGCGACGCCTTCAATGCGCAGATGGATTTCGAGTTTGCGTCGATCCGTGACTTCATCATCCTGCACTATCACGCCACCGAGCGGGAAGGGCCCATGTGGCAGCATTGCCGGGAGATGGCCCTGCCCGACAGCCTTGCCCAGAAGATCGCTTTGTTCCGCGCCAATGGCCGCATCGCCCGCTTCAACGAAGAATTGTTCACCGAAACCGGCTGGTTGCAGGTGCTCTGGGGTCAGGGCATCCGGCCACGCGGCTGGCATCCGCTGGCCGATGCTTTGAGCGAGGCGGACCTTGCCGAGTTCATGATGCTGGCGAAGGCGCAGGCCAGCCAGCAGGCTGCTGCCCTGCCGACGCACGAAGCCTATATCGCCGCCCACTGCGCGGCCCCGATACCCCAAAGGATACCCGCCTGATGTTGCCCAAGCACCTGCTCGCTACCCTGTTCCTGACGACCCTTGCAGCGCCGCTTGCCGCGCAGGACTATCGCGCCAGCAGTTACCGCGAACGCCTGCCGGAAGATGAAACGATCTACTTCCTGCTGCCCGACCGTTTCGAAAATGGCGACACGGCGAACGACAAAGGCGGTTTCAAAGGCGACCGGATGAAAACCGGCTTCGACCCGGCATCCAAGGGCTTTTTCCACGGCGGGGATCTGAAGGGTCTGATCCAGCGGCTCGACTATATCCAAGGGCTGGGCGCGACGGCGATTTGGCTTGGCCCGATCTTCAAGAACAAGCCAGTACAGGGCGGGCGAGGGCAGGAAAGCGCAGGCTATCACGGCTATTGGATCACCGATTTCACGCAGGTCGATCCGCATTTCGGCACCGGCGCGGACATGAAGGCGCTGGTCGACGCGGCGCATGCGCGCGGCATGAAGGTCTATATGGACATCATCGCCAACCATACCGCCGACGTCATCGCCTATCGCGAATGCCAAACCGACGCCTGCCCCTATCGCAGCCGGGCGGATTATCCCTATGCGCGCAAGGGCGGCGTGACGGGTGCGCCGATCAACGCGGGTTTCGCGGGCGACCGCATCCTGACGCAGGACAATTTTGCCAAGTTGACGGACCCGGGTTTCGCTTATTCCCCCTATATTCCCAAAGGCGAGGAAAACGCAAAGACGCCCGCCTGGCTCAACGATCCGCTTCTGTATCACAATCGCGGCAACACGACCTTTTCGGGCGAAAGCTCCACCATGGGCGATTTCGTGGGTCTCGACGATCTGATGACCGAAAATCCGCGCGTCGTGCAGGGGATGATCGATATCTACGGCGCGTGGATCGACACATATGGGGTGGATGGCTTCCGCATCGACACCGCGCGCCATGTTAACCCGGAGTTTTGGGCCGCGTTCGTCCCCGCGATGCTGGATCGTGCCAAGGCAAAGGGCATTCCCCATTTCCATATTTTCGGCGAAGTCGCGCAGGATGCGATGGACCCCGGCACGCTGGCGCGTCACACCCGCGTCGACGCATTTCCGGCCGTGCTGGACTTTGCGTTCCGGGCGGCAGTCATCCAGGCGGTAGGCGGCACCCAGGGCAGCGGCATCTTCGAGCGGCTCTATTTCGGCGATGCGCTGTACGAAGGCGGCACGGACGCCGCCAATCGCCTGCCCACCTTCGTCAGCAATCATGACGCGGGCCGCTTCGCATTTTATGCGCGCAAGGCGCTGCCGCAGGCGAGCGACGCGGAGATATTGCAGCGTACCGAACTGGCGCACGCCATGATGCTGCTGCTGCGTGGTGTGCCGACCATCTATTCGGGCGACGAACAGGGTTTTGCCGGGGACGGCAACGATCAGGATTCGCGCGAGGACATGTTCCCCAGCAAGGTCGCGGTCTATAACGACAATGTCCTGCTGGGCACGAACAAGACCACGGCCGACGCCAACTTCGACACCGGTCATCCGCTGTATCAGGCGATCGCCCGTCTCGCCAAGCTGCGTGGCGCGCACCCGGCGCTGCGCCGGGGCAAGCAGATCATCCGCAACTACAGCGACAAACCCGGCATATTTGCCGTTTCGCGCATCGATCCGGCAACCGGCCGGGAGATACTGATTGCGTTCAACACGGCAACGACCCAGTTTGACGGCCATGTCGAAGTGGCACCGGAATCGGCATCCTTCGCGCCCCTGATCGGCACCTGCCCCGCGGCCCCGGTCGCACCGGGCAGCGTGAAGCTCTCGATCCCGGCGCTGGGTTATCTCATGTGCGAAGCGGGGAAATGACGATGACGGCCAAGGCCATGCCGGAGATACAGAGCGAAGCTGCCGACGCCTGGTGGCGCGGCGCCGCCATCTATCAGATTTATCCGCGCAGCTTCGCCGATTCCAATGGCGATGGCATCGGCGACCTGCCCGGCATTACCGCGCGGCTCGATCATGTCGCATCGCTGGGGGTGGAGGCGATCTGGCTTTCCCCGTTCTTCCCCTCGCCGATGAAGGATTTCGGCTATGACGTGTCGGATTATTGCGGCGTCGATCCGATTTTCGGGACGCTCGATCATTTCGACGCGCTGATCGCCCGCGCCCATGCGCTGGGCCTGAAAGTCATCATCGATCAGGTCTATGCCCATACATCGGATCAGCACCCCTGGTTCGGCGAAAGCCGATCAAGCCGCGTCAACGCACGAGCGGACTGGTATGTCTGGGCCGACGCCAAAGCCGACGGCTCTCCGCCGACCAACTGGCAGTCGGTCTTCGGCGGTCCGGCCTGGACGTGGGACGGGCGACGACGGCAATATTATCTGCACAATTTCCTCGCGTCGCAGCCGCAGCTCAACGTCCACAACATGCAGGTGCAGCAGGCGCTGCTCGATGCCGCGCAATTCTGGCTGGATCGCGGGGTGGACGGCTTTCGCGTCGATGCGATCAACTTCGCGATGCATGACCTCGATATGCGCGACAATCCGCCCGCGCCGGATACGGGCGCGGTGCGGACGCGCCCGTTCGATTATCAGCTCAAAATCTACAACCAGAGCCATGCCGACATCCCGCGCTTCATCGAGCGACTGCGCGCGCTGACGGATCGCTATGGCGCGCGCTTTACCGTCGCGGAGGTGGGCGGGGACGATGCCGACCGCGAAATGAAGCTGTTCACGCAGGGCGAGAGCCGGTTCAACAGTGCCTATGGCTTCGATTTTCTTTATGCGCCGCAACTCACGCCGCAGGTGATCGCCGATGTGATGGCGCAATGGCCCGACGAACCGGGGGTGGGCTGGCCGAGCTGGGCATTCGAAAATCACGATGCGCCGCGCGCCATATCCCGCTGGGCCACGCCGGAGCAGCGCCACGCCTTCGCCGCGATGAAGATGCTGCTGCTCGCCTGTCTGCGCGGCAACATCTTCCTCTATTACGGCGAGGAACTGGGCCTCACGCAGGTGGAGATACCGTTCGAGCGGCTTCAGGATCCCGAGGCGATCGCCAACTGGCCGCTGACCTTGAGCCGCGACGGCGCGCGCACCCCTATGCCGTGGCAGGCGGATGCGGTCGCGCTGGGCTTCAGCGAGAGCGCCGATACCTGGCTGCCTACCGGCCCGGATCATGATGCGCTGGCGGTCGACCGGCAGAATGCCGATCCTGCATCGATGCTCAATCTCACGCGGCGAAT
Organism: Sphingobium algorifonticola; assembly: GCF_004005485.1. Taxonomy (GTDB): domain Bacteria; phylum Pseudomonadota; class Alphaproteobacteria; order Sphingomonadales; family Sphingomonadaceae; genus Sphingobium; species Sphingobium algorifonticola. The sequence continues at coordinate 291,569 of NZ_RZUL01000002.1, read as the reverse complement.
CCTCGCCCTGCGCAACGCCACACCGGCGCTCAAATGGGGGCGGCTCAACGTGCTGCGCGCCAGCGACGACCTGCTGGTGATCGAGCGGGTATTCGAGGGGCAGACGATGCTCTGCGCATTCAATTTCGGCGCGGCACCGCTGGACTGGTCACCGGCCGGCGCCAACAATCTGCGTATCGTTGAAAGCGTCAACGGTGCGACTCTGGACAGCCTGCCCGGTTTCGGCGGGGTGGTTGCGGACGTTATTGGTTAAAAATCAGGAGTTTACGATCATGCGCGCTTTTTCATGGGCTTTAGCCCTGTCTCCAGTCATGTCCTTTGCAGGCGTACTGGCCAGCCCCGCCGCAGCGGAGACAGTGGCGACGGCGGCCTCGCCCGATGGCAGCATCACCGTCAGCGTCGATCTGGATAATGATGGTCGGCCAAGCTACGCGGTGATGCACAAGGGCAAGCCGCTGATCGCCCCTTCGCGCCTCGGTTTCCTGCTGACCGACGCGCCCAAGCTGGAACGCAACTTCACCCTTGCCAGCCAGGCGACCAACGCCTTTGACGAAACATGGGACCAGCCATGGGGCGAGCGCAAGACGATCCGCAACCGCTACAATGAGCTGAAAGTGGCGCTGAAGGAAAAGACCACGCTGGGGCGGCAAATCAGCATCGTCTTCCGCGTCCATGACGATGGCTTCGGCTTCCGCTATGTCTTTCCGCAGCAGGACGCGCTGAAGACCGCGAACATCGCCGAGGAGCTGACCGAGTTCAATCTGGCCGAGAACGGCACCGCATGGTGGATCCCGGCCGGTGAATGGAACCGCTACGAATATCTCTACAATCGCACCAAGGTGAGCGAGATCGGCCGCGCGCATACGCCGGTGACGATGAAGCTGGACAGCGGCACGCATGTCTCGTTTCACGAAGCCGCGCTGGTGGATTATTCGGCCATGTGGTTGCAGCATGTCGAAGGTGTGCGGTTCAAGGCGACGCTCTCGCCTTCCTCCGGCCCGGCGAAGGTCGTCCGCAACGGTGCCTTCCACACGCCATGGCGCTCGATCCAGATCAGCGACACGGCGGGTGGCCTCGTCGATTCCAGCCTGATCCTCAACTTGAACGATCCCAATGTGCTGGGCGATGTCAGCTGGGTGAAGCCCTATAAATATGTCGGCGTGTGGTGGGGCATGCATCTCGATACCGAAAGCTGGGCATCCGGCGCGAAACATGGCGCGACCACCGCCAACACGAAACGCTACATCGATTTCGCCGCCAAGAACGGGATGCGTGGCGTGCTGGTCGAAGGGTGGAACAAGGGATGGGACGGTGACTGGTTCGCCGACGGATCGACCTTCAGCTTCACACAGCCCTATCCCGATTTCGATATAGAGGGCCTGAGCGCCTATGGCCTCAAAAAGGGTGTCCACCTGATCGGCCATCATGAGACTTCGGCCAATGTCGCCCATTATGAGGACCAGCTTGAGGCGGCGCTCGATCTCGACCGGCGGCTTGGCATCGACAGCATCAAGACCGGCTATGTCGCCGATGCGGGCGGCATGAAGGTGCGCGGGGCGGACGGTGTGGTGCGTTTCGAATGGCACGACGGGCAGGCGAGCGCGCGCCATCACCTGAAGGTTGTCACCGAAGCGGCCAAGCGCCGCATCGCGGTCAACGCGCACGAGCCGATCAAGGATACCGGCCTGCGCCGCACCTATCCCAACTGGGTCGCACGGGAAGGCGCACGGGGCATGGAGTATAACGCCTGGGGATCGCCGCCCAATCCGCCCGAACATGAAATCAATCTGGTGTTCACGCGGATGCTGGCGGGACCGATGGACTATACGCCGGGCGTGCTGAGCCTGGAGGGGCGCGGCCAGCCGCTGCAATCCACGGTCGCACGGCAACTGGCGCTCTATGTGCTGCTCTATAGCCCCATCCAGATGGCGGCCGATCTGCCGGAAAATTATGCCAAGGTCATGAAGCCGTTTCAGTTCATCAAGGATGTGCCGACAGACTGGGCAGACAGCCGCGTGCTGAACGGCGAGATCGGCGACTATGTCACGATCGCCCGCAAGGACCGCAACAGTGCCGACTGGTATCTGGGCGCGGGGACCGACGAAAACGGGCGCACGATCGACGTGACGCTGGACTTCCTGGATGCAGGCAAGACCTATACCGCCCAAATCTATCGCGATGCCGACGATACCGATTACCGCACCGATACGCGGCACCATCATGTGATCGAGACGCGTCAGGTGCGGCGCGGCGACCGCCTGTCGCTGGTGCTGGCGCCCGGTGGCGGGCAGGCGATCCGCTTCGTCGCCCGTTGACGGCGCCTTCCGAACCGGTATGCTTCCCCGTGCGTACCGGTTCGGATTGGACCGCTTCACATAGTAACATTTGACACCAAATGCGATTTGACGATAAGCGGGGCGGCCACCGCAGCACCGGAGACATCGTCGCCATGACCCCTGCCCTTCCGCGCATTGACGAGACGCACGATCCCGCCCGGAAAAGCTGGGTCGAGAGTGCCAATGGGCATGCGGACTTTCCGATCCAGAACTTGCCGCTCGGCGTTTTCGTGCCGGATGGATCGGACCGTCCCCGCATCGGTACGGCCATCGGCGACTGCGTGCTGGACCTTGCGGCACTGAGCGCGGCGCGGCTGGTCCCGGAGCCGGTTCAGGCGGCGCTGGCGGAGCCTGTGCTGAACGCTCTGTTCGCTTTGCCTGCGGCCGAACGCGGCGCGCTGCGGCAGGCGCTCAGTGCGCTCCTCTCCGATCCGTCGCAGGCTGACGTGCTGCGGCCGATGCTGCACGATTCGGCCACCGTGGAGATGCGCCTGCCCGCTGCGATCGGCGATTATACCGACTTCTACGTGGGCATTCACCACGCCACCAATGTCGGCCGCCTGTTCCGACCGGACAATCCGTTGCTGCCCAATTACAAGCATGTGCCGATCGGCTATCATGGCCGGGCCTCATCGATCCGCCCGTCGGGTGTTCCGGTTCGCCGCCCGTCCGGGCAGCGCAAGAGTCCCGAGGGCGATACGCCGATATTCGGCCCCTCCGTCCGCCTCGATTATGAGCTGGAGCTGGGCATCTGGATCGGCCCCGGCAATGCGCTGGGCGAGCCGATCGGAATCGAAAATGCTGCGCAGCATATTGCGGGCTTCTGCCTGCTCAACGACTGGTCGGCGCGGGATTTTCAGGCTTGGGAATATCAGCCGCTCGGCCCCTTTCTGGCGAAGAACTTTCATTCGACGATTTCCCCCTGGGTCATCACCGCGGAAGCCCTTGCGCCGTTTCGGCAAGCGCAGCCTGCCCGGCCTGAGGGTGATCCCGCGCCGCTACCCTATCTGTGGGATGCGGCGGACCAGTCCGGCGGAGCGCTGGGCCTAACACTGTCCGTCGCAATCGAGACCGCCGCGATGCGCGCCGCCGCTGTGCCGCCCTTCATTCTGGGCGAGGGACCGGCCAGCAACATGTACTGGACGGCGGCGCAGATCGTCACGCACCACGCCTCCAACGGCTGCAACCTGATGCCGGGCGACCTGCTGGGCACGGGGACGATCTCCACCCCCGACGACAGCGGCCTTGGCAGTCTGCTGGAGGCGACTCGCGGCGGCAGCGCGCCGGTGCGATTGCCGGGTGAAGAGCGCCGCAGCTTCCTGGAGGATGGAGATCGCATCATCATGCGGGCGCGCGCGCAGGCGGCGGACTATGTGCCGATCGGATTCGGTGCCTGCGTGGCCGAGGTCATACCCGCGATAGGCTAAGGCACCGGCGGCAGCGCATCGCGGCGTCGCGGCCGGTCAGAGCGGTTTCGATGCCGTGCTGTTGCGCACCTTCGCCAGGCGGATGATGTGATCGAAAATGGCGGGGTGCAGCGGGCGCTCGAAATTGCAGCCGGCTTCATGATCGCGCGCCCACATCACCTGTGCGCGGCGACCTTCGAACCCCGGCAGCATGATCCACAGGTCCATGCCGGGCGCGAGCTTTACGAAGGTCTGGATGCGGAAGCCGGTGGGCGAGAGATCGGATACCCGGCTGGTGAACCAGGTTTCACCCGGCCGCCGCAGCTTGACACCGATCAGCACATTGTGTCGCTGGTCCGAGCGACTGGTCTCTGTCGTAAAAGTCTTATGGATACCCATGGTCGTTACGCACTGCCTGTCACCAATTGCCAGAACCTAGCCAACGACCCTCAACAAGCCGTTAACCCGGCGCATCCACATAAAAAAAAGGGGAGCCGCCGCAGCTGCTCCCCCTTTTCGATCTGGCAGGATGATGCACCACGCCCGTGGCGTGGCTTAAGGCCGGTCAGAAATTGCCATATTGCTCATTGCCGACGAAACCCATCTTGGTCACGTTGGCGCGCTTGATTTCCGCAAGCACCTGATCGACCACGACATAACGCGTCTGCGCGTCAGGCTGGAACTGCAATTCGGGTTCGACCGGCATGGCCAGCGACTGCTTGAGATACAGGCGCAGCGTCAGCAGATCGATCGGCGAACCGTTCCACGTGATCGTGCCGGCCGCGTCAATCGCCACCTTGTTCTTGATCGGATCGACGACGCTGTCGGTCGGCGGCGCGTTTTGCGGCAGATCGATCTTCACCGCATGCGTCTGGATCGGGATGGTGATGATGAACATGATGAGGAGCACGAGCATGACGTCGATGAGCGGCGTCGTGTTCATTTCCATCATCGGCTCACCGTCTTCGGTGGCACCTGACATTGCCATGGTCTAAACTCCTGTCTGCGTCCTCCGCCCTGTTCCGGCAGTCATGCCGATGCCCAGGACGGAGGGAATTATATCCGGCGACCGCTTCGCCCGCTATGCGTCTCGCACCCGATCAGAGGCGCTGGATGCTGAGCGAGCCGGGATCGGGTTCGGAAATGAAGCCGACCTTCGGAAAGCCCGCGCGCTGCATGGTGTAGATCGTGCCGCCGATGCAGCGATACGGGGTGTTGATGTCGCCCCGGATATGCACTTCGGGCAGATCTTCCGGCGTCATGTTCTCGATGCCGCCCACCTTCGCGATATCCGCTTCCAGCTTCGCGACGGCACGGTTCAGAAGCTCGCTGGAATCGACCTTGGTCATGTTCCAGTACACCTGACAGCTGCCGTCGTCGCCCGCGTTGATCGAGAGCGAGACATTCTCCGGCTTGGTGGTCGTCACTTCGAATGCCACCTTGGGCAATTCCAGCTCAACGGTCTGCACCACGACGGGAACGGCGATGAGAAAGATGATGAGCAGCACGAGCATGACGTCCACGAGCGGCGTCGTGTTGATCGTGTTAATCGGGGCATCTTCGCCGCCGGGTCCAACGCTCATAGCCATGTATCAGTATCCTAACATGTCTGTCTTCTAGACTCCGGCCCCTTTGGGAACCGGAGCGTCCGGGCGCGCCGCAGCCGGTCGCGCCCGGATGCCCGAAACGATCAGGCCTTGGTCGGCGTGGCGACGGCGGGCTTTGCCGTCGGCGTGGCGGCCGTCGGCGTCGCTGAAACCACCGGCTTCACCGCACCGTTGGACACCATGTAGCCCAGCAGGTCGGTCGAGAAGGAGCTGAGGTCTTCCGCGATCTGCTTGTTGCGGCGCTGCAGGAAGTTGTACGCAAGCACGGCGGGAACCGCGACGACCAGACCGAGCGCGGTCATGATGAGCGCTTCACCGACCGGACCGGCGACGGCGTCGATCGATGCCTGACCCGATGCGCCGATCTTGATCAGCGCGCGGTAGATACCGATAACCGTCCCGAACAGACCGACGAACGGCGAGGTCGAACCGACGGTAGCGAGGAAGGCGAGACCGCCGCCCAGCTTCCAGTTGATGGCATTTTCCGAACGGGCCAGCGAACCGTGCAGCCAGTCATGCGCCTCGACCGGATCGGTCAGCTTGCTGTGCTGTTCCTGCGCGGCGATGCCGTCGTCGACAAGCTGCTTGTAGGCGGTGTTCTTTTCCAGCTTGGCGGCGCCTTCCTTGAGGCTGTTCGAGCGCCAGAAGGTGGTGCGCACCTTCTTGTACTGATTGATGACCTTCTGCTGTTCGATCAGCTTGGTGAACAGGATGAAGAAGGTGCCGATGGACATGCCCACCAGAATGATGAACACCGACCAGGCGATGACACCGCCCTGCTCAAGGGCTTCCATAAGGCCATAGGGGTTTGCCGGTTTGGGAGCGGCGGCTGCGGCGGCTGCGATAGACATCAACATGATCGTGACTTCCCTCTCAATGGGTTCGGTAAATTGGGACGATCCTGCGCTGAGCGGCGGGATCGCCCCGGTAAGTTAAAACATCAGCTTCAAAGCGTTGCCATCATTGCGGCAGACGCCACACGATGCGGCTGCTGAACGAGTCCGCCATCGGCTGACCGTCCGTGCCCTTCGCCGGCGTGAAACGTGCGCGGCGCGGCAGCAGTCGGCAGGTTTCGGCATCCAGGTCCGGGTGACCGCTCGACGACGTGACCGTGCAGTTGGTCACGCGGCCATCTGGGCCGATTTCGAGGCGGAAGCCGGTCGTGCCGGAACGTTCTTCACGCTGCGCCCGGCTGGGATAGTCGGCGTCCGTCACCCAGCTGCCCGGCTGGCCGCGCGGCTTCGCCTTTTCCGCTGCGCGCGGTGGCGCGGGCGGGGGCGGGGGCGGCGGTGCGGCGACCGGTACCGGGTTGAACACCGGCGGTGGCGTACGCACGGTCTGGATCGGCGGCGCCGGGGCCGGCGTCTGGACGATCGGCGGCGGTGCTACGACCGGCGGCGGCTCGATCGGCTGATCTGGCGGCGGCGGCGGCGGCTCTTCGTCGGGTGGTGGCGGTTCTTCCTTAACGTCCACGACGTTAAGCTGCTCCGCCGCCTTTTTGACATATTGCATGCCAAGACCGGACACGAAAGCATAACCGAGAACAGCATGGATCAGGGCAACGATGACGATCGAAACCGTCCGACTCGAACCCTCTGAGTGGTCAGCATAAGCCATTCAGCAATGACACTCCTTAACTCGGCTTCTTGAAAATTGACGACCTATGGCCAACATAGACCAGCAGGTGAGCGGGAGTACCCGTCCATCTTTTTGGTCCCAGTCCGCTTGTTTGCTATCGCGCTAACTCCTATCGCGAGCAAACGCGTGACGCAAACGCTTTATCGAGGGCCTGTTCGCGCTCAGGCCGGAAACGATAAAATGACTTGCCTGTGGCACAAGCGCCACGGCTTCCAGCAGGTCGAACGAAGAGGCGGAAACAATCCACCATGAAACGGTCTACAGCCCCACTCGCCGCCTGCCTTGTTTTGGCCGCAAATGCAGCATTTCCGCAGTTTTTGCTGCATGCCGCTACGGCTCAGACGGTTAACGCCCAAGCTGTCGGGAGCGCGCCCCGCGAAGGGCCGGGCTATGCCGACATGGCGGACCTCGCGGTGCGCGCACCTCTCATTTTAAAGGGTGAGATCACACAGGTCATTCCGCTCAAGCCAGCCCAAGCGGGAACCGTTCCGGCGGGCTTCCGGCGCGCCTATATCACGGTCCGTACCGTCGCCTTGATTCGCGGCGAGGGCGGCGTGGCACCGAATCTTTCCTATCTCTACGACATCCAGCTGGATTCGCGCGGCAAGCTGCCGAAGCTGAAGAAGCAGCCGGTCCTGCTCTTTGCGCAGCCGGGCGGGCGGCCCGGCGAGATACAGCTGATCGCGCCCGATGCGCAGATCGGCTGGACTCAACCGCGCGAATCGATGGTGCGGGCGATCACCGGCGAATTGCTCGGCGCGCGCACGCCGCCCGTCATCACCGGCCTTGGCGAGGCATTTCATGTCGCAGGCACCGTGCAGGGCGAGGGCGAAACGCAGATTTTCCTGAAAACGGACAGCGGTGAGCCGGTGTCGCTTTCCATCGTGCGGCGGCCCGGCCAGGCACCGCAATGGGCGGTTGCGCTAGGCGAGATCGTGGATGAGGCGGCCGCTGCGCCAAAACGGGACAGCCTGCTATGGTATCGGCTTGCCTGCTTCCTGCCGCCTGCGCTGCCCGCGGCGTCGGTCCGCACGCTGGCGGTTGCCGACGCGGAGGCGGCGCGCGCCGACTATCGCGTCGTGATCGACGGCCTGGGTCCCTGCGGCCGCACCCGCCCCGGGCGCTGACGGATTGGGCGCTGGCGGATCGGGCGCTGGCGGATCGGGGCGATAGCCCTTGGAAATCGGCAGGCCCGCGTCTATCAGCGCCGCCAGTCGAACGGAATGCGGGGACGGGACAGAGTATGACGGAACAGCAGGCCCATGCGCCCAAGCCATTGCGGGTTGCGATCGTGGGCCTTGGCACCGTGGGCGGTGGCGTCATCCGCTTGCTGGAAACCAACGCCGCTCTCTTGGCCCGCCGGTCGGGCCGGCCGATCGAGGTCGTGGCCATCTCCGCACGGGACCGGGCCAAGGATCGCGGCATAGACCTCTCATCCTATGAATGGGTGGACGACATGACGCGCCTCGTCACGCGCAGCGATGTCGATGCCGTCGTGGAGCTGATCGGCGGATCGGACGGCCCGGCCCTCACCCTGGCCCGCCAGTGCCTGGCCGCTGGCAAGCCGTTCGTCACCGCAAACAAGGCGATGATCGCGCATCACGGCCTCAGCCTCGCGGCGGCGGCGGAGCGCGCGGGTGTCGCGTTGAAATATGAAGCGGCGGTGGCGGGCGGCATCCCGGTTATCAAGGGCCTGCGCGAAGGCGCGGCGGCGAACGAGATCAGCCGCGTCTATGGCATTCTGAACGGCACCTGCAACTACATCCTCACCACCATGGAAAAGGCGAAGGACGCCGGGCAGCCGCGCGACTTTGCCGATGTGCTGAAGGACGCACAGGCGCTGGGCTATGCCGAAGCGGACCCGAGTTTCGACATCGACGGAGTGGACGCGGCGCACAAGCTGTCGATCCTGGCCAGCCTGTCTTTCGGTACGCAGCTTGCCTTCGACCATGTGGACATCACCGGCATCCGCCATGTGATCGCCGCCGATATCGCCGAGGCGGCGGCGCTGGGCTATCGCATCCGCCTGGTCGGCATGGCCGAAAACGGACCGGACGGCCTTTTCCAGCGGGTTCATCCGATGCTGGTGCCGCTCAACCATCCGCTGGCCCATGTCGACGGATCGCTGAATGCCGTGGTGGCGGAAGGCAATTTCGTCGGCCGTCTGTTCTTTCAGGGCGCGGGCGCGGGCGACGGACCGACCGCATCCGCCGTGGTCGCCGACCTGATCGACGTGGCGCGCGACGAATATGGCGACGCCTTCGCCATGCCCGTCGCATCCCTGATCGCTGCGCCGAAAGCCGATACGGGCGCGCGCACGGGCCGCAGCTATCTGCGCTTCCGTGTCGCCGACCGGCCCGGCGTACTGGCGGAAATCGCCGCCGCAACGCGCGACGCGGGCGTGTCGATCGAAAGCATGATCCAGCGCGGCACGGCGACGGCGGACGACAGCCCGGACCAGAGGGGCGTGCTGGTCGCCATCGTGACGCATGCAGGGGCGGAACGCTGCATCGCCGACACGCTGGCGCGGCTCGCCGGATCGGACAGCCTGCTCGACCAGCCGATGGTGATGCATATCCTCGATTGAGGTCAGGACGGGCAATCCGCTTCTCGACAAGCATACGCCCAGAGCCTATCGGCATCGGCACGTGCAGCAACAAAGGATGTTCGATCATGGTGAAGGCGAGTTCGGTTCTGGATCGCGTGCTGGTTCTGGAAATGGTGCGCGTCACCGAAGCCGCGGCCATCGCCGCATCCAAGCTGATCGGGCGCGGGGACGAGAAAGCCGCCGACGCTGCCGCCGTCGAAGCCATGCGAATCGCCTTCAACGACCTCTACATGGACGGCACCGTCGTGATCGGCGAAGGCGAGCGGGACGAAGCGCCGATGCTCTACATCGGCGAGAAGGTGGGCAACGCCATCGGCAAGGGTCCGAAGATCGACATCGCGCTCGATCCGCTGGAAGGCACCACGATCACGGCCAAGGCCGGGCCGAATGCGCTCGCCGTGCTCGCCATTTCCGAGGAAGGCGGGCTGCTCAACGCGCCGGACGTCTATATGGAAAAGCTGGCGGTGGGACCGGGCTATCCCGATGGCATCATCGACATGAACAAGTCGGTGAAAGAGAATGTCGAGGCAGTCGCCGCGCACAAGGGCGTGGCCCCCGCCGACATCATCGTGTGCGTGCTGGACCGCCCGCGACACGAAAAGCTGATCGGGGAGCTGCGCGCCATCGGCTGCGGCATCATGCTGATCCCCGATGGCGACGTGGCGGGCGTGATCGCAACGACCAACCCCGAAACCACGATCGACATGTATATGGGGTCCGGCGGCGCGCCCGAAGGCGTGCTGGCCTGCGCGGCGCTGCGCTGCGTCGGCGGGCAGTTCAAGGGACGCCTGCTGTTCCGCAACGACGACGAGCGTGGCCGCGCGCGCAAATGGGGCATCACCGATCTCGACAAGGTCTATGACCTCAAGGAACTGGCGATCGGCGACTGCATCTTCGCCGCGACCGGGGTGACGGACGGATCGCTGCTGGCGGGCGTGAAGCGTCTGCCGGGCGGCAAGATGACGACCGACAGCGTGGTGATGCGTGCCAGCTCCGGCACGGTGCGCTGGGTGAAGGGCGAACATCGGGCGGGGTAAGTAACAAGAGGGGTTCTCCTGCGAAAGCAGGAGCCCAGAGTCGCTCCGATTGCATCCAGAACCCTAGACTCCTGCTTTCGCAGGAGAACAGATTATAGCCACGCTATTCCCGTGACGAAGGACGTCACTTCTTCAGCCGGTATCCCGTGCTGAACATCCAGCCGATGATCGCGATGCAGATCACCAGCATCGCGGCGATAAAGCCCAGCGACCATTCGATCGCCACGTCGCCCTTTCCGAAGAAGGTCCAGCGAAATCCGCTGATGAGATAAACGACCGGATTGAACAGCGTGATCGTGCGCCAAGGTTCGGGCAGCATCGCGATCGAATAGAAAGCGCCGCCCAGGAACGTCATCGGTGTCACGACCAGCAGCGGGATGACCTGCAACTGCTCGAAACTTTGCGCCCAGACCCCCAGGATGAAGCCGAACAGGCAGAAGGTGATCGCGATCAGCATCATGAAGCCGATCATCGCCACCGGATGCGCGACCGGCAGGGCGACGAACAGATGCGCTGTTGCAAAGATGATGAGACCCAGAATCATCGATTTGGTCGCCGCTGCGCCGACATAAGCGACCACGGTCTCCAGCGCGGAGACCGGCGCGGAGAGCAGCTCGTAGATCGTGCCGGTGAACTTGGGCATGTAGATGCCGAAGCTGGCGTTGAAAATGCTTTCGGTGAACATCGACAGCATGATGAGCCCCGGCACGATGAACGCGCCATAGGGGATGCCGTCGATTTCCTTCATCTGGCTGCCGATCGCGGAGCCGAAGACGATGAAGTACAGCGACGTGGTGATGACCGGCGTCGCCAGGCTGGTCAGGATCGTCCGGCCGAACCGCGCCAGTTCGAACGTGTAGATGGCGCTCACGGCATTAAGGCTGAAATGGATCATGCCACCGCCTCCGCCGCGTCGGCATCGCGATGGACGAGGCCGACGAAAATATCCTCCAGGCTGCTCTGCCGCGTGTTCAGATCCTTGTAGGCGATGCCCAGGTCCCCCAGTTGCCGCAACAGCGAGGATACGCCGGTCCGCTCGGCCTGCGTGTCGAACACATATTCCAGCTCGTGCCCGTCCCCCTTGATCGTGACATCCCATTGCGCCAGCTCGGCTGGTACGGCTGGCAGCGGATCGGCCAGCATCACGGTCAGCGTCTTCTTGCCCAGCTTGCGCATCAGCGCCGTTTTTTCCTCGACCAGGATCAGCTTGCCGCCGCTGATGACGCCGACGCGATCGGCCATTTCCTCGGCTTCCTCGATATAATGGGTCGTCAGGATGATGGTGACGCCGGTTTCGCGCAATTGCCGCACCAGCGCCCACATGTCACGGCGCAGCTCGACATCGACACCGGCCGTCGGCTCGTCCAGAAACAGCACCCGTGGTTCGTGCGAAAGCGCCTTCGCGATCATCACCCGCCGCTTCATGCCGCCGGACAGTTCCATGATCTTCGCGTCACGCTTGTCCCACAGGGACAGGTCGCGCAGGATTTTCTCGATCAACGCATCGTCGCGCGGCTTGCCGAACAGCCCGCGGCTGAACCGGACGGTGGACATCACCTTTTCGAACGCGTCGGTGTGCAGTTCCTGCGGGACCAGCCCGATGGCACGGCGCGATCCGCGATAATCGCGCACGATATCGTGCCCGGCCACAGTGACGCTGCCCTCCGTGCCGGTGACGTTGCCGCAGATGATCGAAATCAGCGTGGTCTTGCCCGCGCCGTTCGGGCCAAGCAGCGCGAAAATCTCGCCTTCCTCGATCTCCAGATCGACGCCGTGCAGCGCGACATGCCCCGACGCATAGCGTTTCGTCAGGCCGCTGATGGAAATGATGGATGCCATGCCGTGGCGAATGCCCCCTCTGTGCTGGTTGCGAACGTAAGGGGCCGGGTGCCGTTTGCAAGCCCTGCGCCCGGACGCAATGGCTTGCCAGACGCACAGAAAGCGACAACAGCCCGGTGGACGATAGCGATGCGGATGATTGTGTCATGAAGCGCCTTTCCCAGTGTCTTGTCCCGCTGCTCCTGCTGGTCCTGTCAGGCTGTGCGGCGTCGCTGCCACCGCCCGATCCCGCGCAGTGGGTGCGGGATTGCCGGGCAAGCCCGATCCCGATGCCGACGACCGATGATGGCGGCGGCCCGCTGCTGTTTGCGACCACGCGCCTGCCCGATTGCCGCGCGGGCAGCTTCACCATGTCGGTCGAACGCAGCGATGTGATGCGGCTGGGCTGGTACGAGGCCGATGCCGCCGTGAAGCCGGGCGACCCCGTGACGCCCAATCTGGCGAACGAAGAGGACTGGTGGACGACACTGGCGGCGCAACTGGCGCGCGGTCAGGGGCGGGTGCTGCTGTTCGTGCACGGATACAACAACAATTTCGCCTCGCCGGCCGTGCGCCTGCGCATGATGCGCGCGGCAGGAGAGTTCCGCGGCCCGGCCATCCTTTTTGCCTGGCCGTCGCAGGACGCCGTCCTCAAATATCCGTGGGACGAAACCAATGTCGACTGGACGCAGGCCTATCTGAACGTGATGATCCGGCGACTGGCCCGCGACCCGGCGGTCAACGAAATCGTGCTGGTCGGGCACAGCATGGGCAGCCGGAGCGTCATCGATGCGATGGAAGTGCTCGATGCGGCGGGCCTCGCGAAGGTCAGGACCGTGATATTGGCCTCGCCGGACGTGGACCGCGACCGCTTTTCGCAGATCATCCAGGGCATTCCCGGCCGCGCCGGTGTCGTCAGCGGGGAACGGCACTATACCGTCTATCTGTCCGCCAAGGACAGCGCGATCGGGATATCGCGCCGCATCCATCATTACCCGCGCCTTGGCAGCCCTTTCTGCTTCGGCAAGGACAAGTTCGCCCGCTGCTACCCCAAGCCATCCCCCGTACTCGACGTGGTCGACACCAGCTGGGTGAGCAAGAGCGACCTCGGGCATAACGATTTCCTCGACAGTCCGCAGGCGGCCGAAGATCTGAAACAGGCGCTGCAAGGCAAAAGCGGCCCCCTGCCCGGACGTCTGCCCGCCGTCAGCGGGATCGACGATGATCCGGTGGGGGACGGCATATGGCGGCTGTGCCCGACCGAAGGCTGCGCCAGGACCAAGGGAAAGAAGGCGAAGGTAACGACGTCGGGGTAACATCCCCTGATGGGCCGTTCCCCGGCGAAAACCGGGGTCCAGAGCAGCAAGTGCATTTGTGTGCGACCCTGGACCCCGGTTTTCGCCAAGCAACCATGACTACGACCGACCGCGCTTCATCCGCACCAGCGCCTCATCGAGGGTTTGGAGGAAGCGCGATCGGTCCGCCTTGCTGAAAGGGGGCGGGCCGCCGATCGCGCTGCCGTCCGCGCGCAGGTCCGCCATGATCGCGCGGGTGGCGATCGCGCCGCCGATGCTGGCATGCGTGAACGGCTTGCCATTGTTGCCGATGACGCTCGCGCCCGCCTTCAGGCATCGATCGGCCAGCAGGATATCGGCCGTGATGACGACCGCATCGGCCCCCGCCCGCTCCGCGATCCAGTCGTCGGCCGCGTCGAAGCCGTCGCTTACCACGACCCGGTCCACCAGCGCATGCGCCGGGATGCGGATCGGGCTGTTGCTCACAATGGTGACCGGCACGTCATGGCGAAAGGCGACGCGGTATATCTCGTCCTTCACCGGACAGGCATCGGCATCGACAAGGATGTGAGGCATGCGGCTGTGGCTTAGCCCGGACGTCCCGTGCGCGGCTTGCCGGCGAAGGGCTTGCCACCGCCGGGCTTGCCCTTGAACGGCGGACGTGCGCCGCCGGGACCGGAGGGACGACCGCCGCCACCGAACGGCTTGCCGCCACCCGGACCGCCGCGACCGGCGCCGCCGCCAAATCCGCCACCCGAAGGCCTTGCGCCAAGCTGCTTCCGCTCGGTCGGCTGCGCGTCATAGCGGCGCGGCGGCGGACCGTCGTTGCGCCGGTTGTGCTTGGCTTCCATGCGCGGCGTGCCCTGCACTTCCTCGATCATGACCGCGCCTTCGCAATCGGGATCGTCCGACACGGTGCGCTTGACCGCCGCGATGAAGCGGGCAGCGACGGGGCGCGGTATCTCGAACAAGGTTTCGCTGGCGGCAAGGCGGATCGCGCCGATCTCGCTGCGCGTCACATGACCGCGGCGGCAGATGAGCGGCAACAGCCAGCGCGGATCGGCATTGTCCTTGCGACCGATATTCATGCGGAACCAGACCGTATCCTCGAACCCGCGACGCGGGCCTTCCTGTCGCTGTTCGCCGCGTTGGGCAGGGCCGCTGCTGGCATCGATCAGTTCCTCCGGCGCAGGCATCTTGGCGCGATGCGCGCGGACGAGCGCGGCGGCGATGTCCTCCGCGCTGCGTTCGGCCAGCAGGCGCTGCGCGAGCGCGCGATCTTCCTCGTCGACTTCGACGGGTTCGAGCAAGGCGGCGATCAGGCGTTCGCGATCGTTGCGGCGAATGTCCTCGGGCGTCGGCGCGCCGATCCACTCGGCATTGATCTTCGCACCGCGCAGCATCGATTCGACGCGCTTGCGGCGCGGATAGGGGACCAGCAGGATCGCCGTGCCCTTCTTGCCCGCGCGCCCGGTGCGGCCCGAACGGTGCTGGAGCGTTTCGGCGTCGCGCGGCAACTCGACATGGATGACAAGGCTGAGCGTAGGCAGATCGATGCCGCGCGCCGCGACGTCGGTGGCGACGCAGACGCGGGCGCGACGATCGCGCAGGGCTTGCAGCGCGGCGTTGCGTTCGTTCTGGCTATGCTCACCCGACAAGGCGACCACGGCGAAGCCACGCTCGGTCAGCCCGGCGTGGAGATGCCGCACATTGTCGCGGGTGGCACAGAACAGCATCGCCGTCTCCGCCTCATGCAGGCGCAGCAAGTTGACGCAGGCATTCTCGATATCGGCGGGCGCGACCGTCACGGCCTGATAGCTGATGTCGCCATGGCCGCGATCCTCGCCCACGGTCGAGATGCGCAGGGCGTCGCGCTGATAGCGCTTGGCGAGCGCCACGATCGGCTTGGGCATGGTGGCGGAGAACAGCAGGGTGCGGCGGCCTTCGGGTGTCGCGTCGAGGATCTGCTCCAGATCCTCGCGGAACCCCATGTCGAGCATTTCATCGGCTTCGTCGAGCACCGCGGCGCGCAACTCGGCGAGGTCGAGCGCGCCACGTTCCAGATGATCGCGCAGGCGGCCCGGCGTGCCGACGACGATCTGCGCGCCCTGGTGAAGATTGCGCCTTTCCTTCGAGGCATCCATGCCGCCAACGCAGGTGGCGATACGCGCACCGGTCGGGCCGTAGAGCCAGATGAGTTCGCGGCTGACCTGAAGGGCGAGTTCGCGGGTCGGCGCGATGATGAGCGCGAGCGGCTTTTGCGTGGGCATCGCAAAGCCTTCGGCGTTCAGAAGTTCGCCCGCCATGGCCAGGCCGAAGGCAACGGTCTTGCCCGATCCGGTCTGCGCGGAGACGACAAGATCGCGGCCGATTGCTTCGGGTTCGAGAACGGCGGCCTGGACGGGCGTGGGCGCGGCATAGCCACGGGCGGCAAGCGCCTCGGCAAGGAGACGGGGCAGGGTACTGAAGGGCATTTTCAACTCGAATCGCTTTTGGCACGCCGCAACGGCATATTGGTCATCGTGATACGGAACGGCCGGTTCCCCAATTTTCTTATGTTTTTCAGCAATTTCCATGGTGTCAGACGATCAGGTCTGAACGGAAATCGCTTTTCCGGCCTTAAATCACTCCGGGGCAGCGTGCGCTAAAGAGCCTGCCCGGCGGCGACCCCACTAGCCCATGCCCACTGAAAATTATAGCCCCCCAGCCAACCAGTCACGTCAACGGCCTCGCCGATCGCGAAAAGCCCCGGATTTCGCCGCGATTCCATCGTCTGCGAGGAAAGGTCCGCCGTGCTGATGCCGCCCAGCGTCACTTCCGCCTTGGCAAAGCCTTCGGTGCCGTTGGGATGGAAGGTCCAGGCGGAGAGCCGCTGTCCAGCGGCGGCCAGCGCCTTGTCCGTCTGACTGGCAAGATCGCCGGTCAGGGCGAGACGGTCGGACAGCGTTTCCGCCAGCCGGTCGGGCAGCAACGCCGACAGGACCGACCTTAGGGTAGCACGCGGCCTTTCCCGCTTCGCCGCCAGCAGCCAGCCGCTTTCGTGCGCGGGCAGAAAATCGATGCCGATCGGCTGCCCATGCCGCCAGTAGGAGGAGACTTGCAGGATCGCCGGGCCGGACAGCCCCTTGTGCGTGAACAGCGCCGCCTCCCGGAACGCCGCCTTGCCGCAGCGCGCGACGACTTCTGCGGACACGCCCGACAGATCGCGGAACAGCACATCCTCTCCGCCCAAAGTGAAGGGCACCAGCGCGGGGCGCGGCTCCACCACCTTCATCCCGAACTGCCGGGCCAGATCATAGGCGAAGCCGGTCGCGCCCATTTTCGGGATCGACGGTCCGCCCGTCGCGATCACCAGCGCGGGCGCGCTGGCCGTCCGCCTGCCGAACTTCACGCGATAGCGCGCATCGGCATGATCGACCGCGATGATCGCCTCGCCCAGCGCGATGTCCACCCTGCCCTTCGCACATTCCGCCAGCAGCATCGCCACGATCTGCCGCGCGGACCCGTCGCAGAACAGTTGCCCCAGCGTTTTTTCGTGAAAGGCAATGCCGTGCCGCTGCACCAGCGCGATGAAATCGGCGGGCGTGTAGCGGCTCAGGGCGGACTTTGCGAAATGCGGATTGGCCGACAGATAGCGATCCGCCGCGGTGTGGACATTGGTGAAATTGCAGCGTCCGCCGCCGGATATCAGGATCTTCTTTCCCGGCGCATCGGCATGGTCGATCACCAGCACCCGCCTGCCCCGCTGTCCCGCCACAGCCGCGCACATCAGCCCGGCGCCACCCGCGCCAAGCACGATCGCGTCATAGTGTTCGCTCATTCGCCGCGACGGGTGAAGCGGAATACCGTGGCGGGGGGGAAGTTGCGGACCGTCTGGCCCACGCGCGTCACATCCAGGTCAAGCGCATCGAGCACCGATTGCGACACCGGCGGCCGCAGCGAGTAAGTGAACTGGACAAAGCTGCCGCCCGGCCGCAGCATCACGAACGCCTCGGCCAGGATCGCCCGGTGCAGCCCCTTGTCCATCGCGAGCAGCGGCAGGCCGCTCACCACGCATTGATAGCTGCCCCGTTCGCCCGCGGCATGACCGGACACGCTTTGCGCGGGCACTTCGAGGATGGAAACTGCCGGAAAATGCCGTCGCAGGCTGCGCGCGAAGCCGGGGTTGATTTCCACCACTTCCAGCTTTTCGGGCGACAGGCCAGTGGCGAGGATGGCGCGCGTGAAAACGCCGGTGCCACCGCCCAGCTCGATCACGCGCCCGTCGGCCGGATCGATATCGCGCACCATCAGCCGCGCGAGATAACGGCTGCTCGGCACGACGGAGGCCGTCTGCCGTGGCTTCTTCACCCACGCCGCCAGAAAATCGAGATATTCGGTCGCGGGCGTACGCCCGTCCTCGAGCGCGACGGCGCGCGGACGCTTGAACTTGGGATGGATTGGCAAGATGCGAACGCTCCGTCGGCGACCCCGGTTATGCGCCCTCTTACCGTGACGAAGGCGGAACGCCAAGCGTCGCGACGCGCGACTGAAGCCATTGCGCCACCGCATCGATCCGCGCAAGACGGCGCAAGTCCTGGTGCGTGACCAGCCAGAAGCTGCGGATGATTTCGATATCGTTCTGCATCAAGGGGATAAGCCGCTCGTCACGGCTACCGATAAAGTCCGGCAGGACGCCGATGCCCGCCCCTTCGGCAACGATCCGGTGCTGCACGTTGATGCTGGTCGAGCGCAGTCCGGCTTCCAGACCCGGTTCCACTTCCCCCAGATAATCCAGCTCCGGGGAGAAGATGAACTCCGGCACATAGCCGACCAGAACATGGCGGCGCAACGCCGCGCGATCCTGTGGCGTGCCCGAGCGCGCCAGATAGTCGGCGGAGGCATAAAGATGCAGCCGATAGTCGCCCAGTCGGCGCACCGAGAGATGGCCGCGCTGCGGTCGCGCCAGCATGACGGCCATATCCGCCTCCCGCTTCGACGGATTGAGAAAGCCCGACGCGGTGATGAGATCGAGCCGGATGCCGGGATGCTGCGCATGGAAGGCGGCGAGACCGGGCGCGAGTATCCACGTGCCGAAGCCCTCGGCGACCGAAAGCCGCACTTGGCCGGAGAGGCTGCGCTGCTGCCCCGTCACATCCTCCATGGCCGCCAGCGCTGCGCTTTCGACCGCTTCGGCATGGCGGAACAGCGCCTGCCCCCGTTCGGTCAGGCTGCGCTCGCCACCCGCGATTTCGAACAGATCCGCGCCCAGCGCCTCTGCCAGACGCGAAAGCCGACGACCGATCGTGGTCGCGTCGATGCCCAGCGCGCGCGCGGCGGGCGCCATCTTGCGCGCGCGCGCGACGGCGAGAAAGATGCGCAGGTCATCCCAATCGAACATGATTATGATCCTTTGATCGCCCATCCGTTCGCCCTGAGCTTGTCGAAGGGCTATCCTGAACGGAGTGAAGGATGCTTCGCCTACGGCTCAGCGAAGCCCTTCGACTTCGCTCAGGGCGAACGGATATAGGGGCTATAGAAACTGCAAAATTGCAGCATCGTACTGCATATCTGCCCCATTGCATGCAATATCGCAATGATACAAAAGGCCCGCCATAAAGTTTCCGAATCGAGAGGATGACGCGATATGCGCGAGATCACGCACAAGCTGGCCACATCGGTCGTGCTGCCTGACGCAACGGGCCGTTTCAGCGACGTTTTCGATCCCAACAACGGCGGTGTGCAGGCGCGCGTGGTGCTCGGCGACCGCGCGGTGCTCGATGCCGCGGTCGCCGTGGCGAAACAGGCGCAGCCCGGCTGGGCCGCCACCAATCCGCAACGCCGCGCCCGCGTGATGTTCAATTTCAAGGCGCTGGTCGAGAAGAACATGGACGAGCTGGCGCATCTGCTGTCGTCCGAACATGGCAAGGTGATCGCGGACGCCAAGGGCGACATTCAGCGCGGCCTGGAAGTGATCGAGTTCTGCTGCGGCATTCCGCATGTGCTGAAAGGCGAATATACGCAGGGCGCGGGGCCCGGTATTGACGTCTATTCCTTCCGCCAGCCGCTCGGTATCGGCGCGGGCATCACGCCGTTCAACTTCCCCGGCATGATCCCGCTCTGGATGTCCGGCGTCGCCATCGCCACCGGCAACGCCTTCATCCTGAAGCCTTCCGAACGCGATCCTTCGGTACCCGTGCGGCTGGCGGAACTGTTCAGCGAAGCGGGCCTGCCGGACGGCATCCTGCAAGTGTTGCAGGGCGACAAGGAAATGGTCGATGCGATCCTCGACCATCCCGATATCAAGGCCGTCAGCTTCGTCGGCTCCTCCGACATCGCCCATTATGTGTACAAGCGCGGCGTCGATGCGGGCAAGCGCGTGCAGGCGATGGGCGGGGCCAAGAACCACGGCATCGTCCTGCCCGACGCCGATCTCGACCAGGTGGTGAACGACCTCTCCGGCGCGGCCTTTGGTTCGGCGGGCGAACGCTGCATGGCATTGCCGGTGGTAACGCCGGTGGGCGAGAAGACCGCGATCGCGCTGCGTGAAAAGCTGATCCCCGCGATCAACGCGTTGCGCGTCGGCATCTCGACTGACAGTGAAGCGCATTACGGCCCGGTCGTGACCGCCGCGCACAAGCAGAAGATCGAAAACTGGATCCAGACCGGCGTCGACGAAGGCGCGGAGCTGGTGATAGACGGGCGCGGCTTCACCTTGCAGGGCCATGAGAACGGCTTCTTCGTCGGCCCGACTTTGTTCGATCACGTCAAGCCGACGATGGAAGCCTATAAGGAGGAAATCTTCGGCCCCGTGCTCCAGATCGTGCGCGCCGAGAGTTTCGAGGAGGCGCTCGCCCTGCCCAGCCAGCATCAATATGGCAATGGCGTCGCCATCTTCACGCGCAACGGCCATGCTGCGCGGGAGTTTGCCGCGCGCGTCGATGTCGGCATGGTCGGCATCAACGTGCCGATCCCGGTGCCGGTCGCCTATCACACCTTCGGCGGCTGGAAACGCTCGGCCTTCGGCGACACCAACCAGCATGGCATGGAAGGCGTGAAGTTCTGGACCAAGGTCAAGACCATCACCCAACGCTGGCCCGACGGCAGCGCCGATGGTAGCAATGCGTTCGTCATCCCGACAATGGGTTGAGTGTTTCATCGTCATCCTGACGAAAGTCAGGATCCATTAGCCGCTATGCCTGCGACAAAGGTGGAAAACCCAGACTCACCGCCAAATCCTCCCAGAACGGATTGTCCTTTTCGATGAGCGCGATTTTCCAGTCACGACGCCATGTTTTGACCTGCTTCTCACGCAGGATGGCCGCTTCCATCGTGTCGGCCATTTCATAATGCACGAGGCGTTTGACGTTGTGCTGACTGGTAAAGCCTTCGATGCGGCCTTCCCTGTGCTGATGCAGCCTTTGCATCAGATTGGACGTAACACCGATATACAAGGTGCCGTGACGGGCGCTTGCAAGGATGTAGACACAAGGGTCGCGCGTCATGGATAAGGATCGGCTAATGGATGCTGACTTTCGTCAGCATGACGATGTGACTGATCTATACAAGCGCCTTTTGGAGAGAAACCTGTGAGGAACCTGACCCCACTGCTGCTCGCCACCGCCGCCACGCTGACGCTCGCGGCATGTCAGAAACCGGCCGACGCGCCTGTGGCGGACAATGCCGCGAACAGCGCCGCCGCCGTCAACAGTGTCGAGACCATTGGCGAGCCCGACGCGAACACCGCAACGCCACCGGATGATGCCAGCGCGCCAATCACCGCTATCCCGACCGCCTTCCTGGGTCGCTGGGGCATGGTGCCCAATGATTGCGATACCAGCCGATCGGACACCAAGGGCCTTGTCACCGTCAGCCCCGATGCCCTCAAGTTTTACGAATCCATGGGCAAGCTGGAAACGATCGAAGCGATATCGCCAACGGAAGTCAAAGCCACGTTCGCCTTTACCGGCGAAGGGCAGAGCTGGACCAAGACGATGACGCTGTCGCTCGCGGAGGCGGGCACCGTGCTCGTGCGCACCGAGCAGGACCCGGCCGCGACCTTCCGCCACACCAAGTGCGACTGAATGACCCAGACAGGACATCCGACCGATCATGAGCCAATATGACCTGACCGACGACCAGCGCGAAATCCAGGAGCTGGCGCGCCGTTTCACCGCCGATGCCATCACCCCGCACGCCGCCGAATGGGACGAGAAGCATATCTTCCCGCGCGACACCATCAAATCGGCGGCGGAACTGGGCTTCGGCGCCATTTATGTTTCCGAGGAGTCAGGCGGAATCGGGCTCGGGCGGCTGGAAGCGGCACTCATCATGGAGGCGATGGCCTATGGCTGCCCATCGACCAGCGCCTTCATCTCCATCCACAACATGGCCGCATGGATGATCGACCGTTTCGGCGCGCAGGCGGTGAAGGACAAATATCTGCCCTCGCTCATCAGCATGGATCGCCTTGCGAGCTATTGTTTGACCGAGGCAGGGTCCGGCTCCGACGCTGCCGCGCTCAAGACGAAAGCGGTTCGCGACGGCGACCATTATATCGTTACGGGATCGAAACAATTTATCTCCGGCGGCGGTGAGAACGAGCTGTATGTCGTCATGGTCCGCACCGGCGAGGATGGTCCCAAGGGCATAAGCTGCCTCGTCATCGAAAAGGACATGGCAGGCGTGAGCTTCGGCGCGAACGAGCGCAAACTGGGCTGGCATTCGCAGCCGACCGCACAGGTCAATTTCGATGGCGTGCGCGTGCCGGTCGAGAACCGCATCGGCGACGAAGGCGAAGGCTTCCGCATCGCGATGATGGGTCTGGACGGCGGGCGTCTCAACATCGGCGCCTGCTCCTTGGGTGGCGCGCAACGCTGCCTCGACGAGGCGATCGGCTATACCAAGGACCGCAAGCAGTTCGGCCAGAGCATCGCGGACTTCCAGAACACGCAATTCACGCTGGCGGACATGGAGACCGAGTTGCAGGCCGCGCGCACCCTGCTCTACGCCGCCGCCGTCAAGGTGACGGAGAACGCATCGGACAAGACGCGCTTTGCCGCGATGGCCAAGCGCCTTGCCACGGACACGGGTTCGTCAGTGGTCGACCGCGCGCTGCAACTGCATGGCGGCTATGGCTATCTGATGGACTATCCGGTCGAACGCTTCTGGCGCGATCTGCGCGTCCATTCGATCCTGGAAGGCACCAATCAGGTGATGCGGATGATCATCGGGCGGGAGCTGGTGCGGCAGTGAGGATGCTTCAGTTCGCGCAGAGACGCGGAGGCGCGGAGATATATCTGTCGGTAACGCTCCCGTTCTCCTGCGCAAGCAGGAGTCCAGTGTTGCTTGGTCAAACCTCGAAACCCTGGACTCCTGCTTGCGCAGGAGAACGGCGATGTGACAGGCCGGAACGTCTCCGCGTCTCTGCGTCTCCGCGCGAACCCCGTGCTATTCTGGCGTTGGAGCATCAGGCGTGACCGCTGACATAGTTTCATCCGTCGACAATGGCGTCGGGCGTATCCGCCTCAACCGGCCCAAGGCGATCCATGCGCTGACGCCCGCGATGGTGGACGCCATCACCGCCGCGCTGCTCGCCTGGCGCGATGACGACGCGATCGTCGCGGTCATGATCGATCATGCGCCCGCACCCGATGGCGATCCCAAATTGTCACGCGGTTTCTGCGCGGGCGGCGACATCGCGCTGATCGCCCGCAGCGCCAAGACCGATTGCGTCGAGGCCGAGGCTTTCTTCTTCCAAGAATATCGCATGAACCATCTGCTGTTCGTCTACCCCAAGCCGATTGTCGTGTTCATGGATGGGATCACGATGGGCGGCGGCGTGGGCATTGCCGCGCCGTGCCGCTATCGCGTCGCGACCGAGCGGACGATCTTTGCGATGCCGGAAACGGGCATCGGCCTGTTCCCCGATGTCGGCGGCGGCTGGTTCCTGCCGCGCCTGCCGGGCCGGGTCGGCTACTGGCTGGCGGCAACCGGCGCGCGGATCGACGGGGCCGACGCACTGTCGATCGGCATGGCGACGCATTATGTGGCAAGCGGGGTGCTGGACGATGTGAAGGCGCGCATCCTCGCCGATCCTGCCAGCCTGCCCGCCATTCTGGACGATGCGCATCAGGTGCCCCCGCCCGCGCCACTCGATGCGCAGCGCGCCGACATCGACCGGCTGTTCGCGGCGGACCGCTATGAGGACATTCTGGCCGCGCTTGAGGCCGACGACGGCGCATGGGCGCACAAGCAGCGCGCCGTGCTCGCCACCAAATCGCCGCAGACGGTGAAAGTCGCGCTGCGCCAGCTTCGCGAAGGCGCGCAGTGCACCGATTTCGCGGACAATATGCGCAACGAATATCGCATCGGTCATCATGTCATCCGCCGCCCGGATTTCGTCGAAGGGGTGCGCGCCGTGATCTTCGACAAGGACAATGCGCCGCGCTGGAACCCCGCGACGCCGCAAGACGTGACCGACGCCATGATCGACGCCCTCTTCGCGCCCTTGCCGCCGGAGAAGGAATGGACACCCCTCCCCAATGCTGGAGCAACAATCGCATGAGCTATGAAACCATCCTCGTCGAACAGCATGATGCCGTCACGCTGATTACCCTCAACCGCCCGCAGGCGCTGAACGCCCTGAACGGGCAGGTGCTGAAGGATCTGATCGCCGCGTTCGCCGCTTATGATGCCGATCCGTCGCAGCGGTGCGCCGTGCTGACCGGCAGCGAAAAGGCATTCGCCGCCGGCGCGGACATCAAGGAAATGGCGGACAAGCCCGCCGCCGACTTTTTCCTGGACGATTTCTTTTCCGAATGGACGTCCAAAGTGTGCGCGACACGCAAGCCCTGGATCGCGGCAGTCGCGGGATTCGCGCTGGGCGGCGGCTGCGAGCTGGCGATGATGGCGGATTTCATCATCGCTGCCGATACCGCAAAGTTCGGCCAGCCTGAGATCAAGCTGGGCGTCGCGCCGGGCATGGGCGGATCGCAGCGGCTGACGCGCGCCGTCGGCAAGGCAAAGGCCATGGACATGTGCCTGACCGGCCGGATGATGGACGCCGCCGAAGCGGAGCGTGCCAGCCTCGTCTCGCGCATCGTCCCCGCCGCCGATCTGGTGGCAGAGGCGCTGAAGGTGGCCGCCGCAATCGCCGCGATGCCGATGATGGCGGCGATGGTGAACAAGGAAATGGTCAACATCGCGTTCGAGACGGGCCTCAACCAGGGCCTGCTGACCGAACGCCGCCTGTTCCAGATCCTGACCGCAACCGAGGACAAGACCGAAGGCATGGCCGCCTTCGTCGAAAAGCGCCCCGGCGTGTGGAAGGGGCGGTAAAAAAACTCCCTCTCCCCTTGAGGAAGAGACACAGACTAATCTCCCCTCCCCTTCAGGGGAGGGGCCGGGGGTGGGGACCGTAACACCGCCATTCGGAACATCCCCCACCCCAACCCCTCCCCTGAAGGGGAGGGGCCTTAGAAGGAAAAAGGACGCATCATGACCCAGACGATCGCCATCATCGGCCTAGGCAATATGGGCGGCGGGATGGCCGCCAATCTGGTGAAGAACGGCTATGCCGTCCGCGCTTTCGACCTGTCCGAGGAGGCGCTATCAAAGGCGCAGGCAGCAGGCTGCACCCGCGCATCGAGCGCCGCCGACGCCACGACCGGCGCCGACGCGGTGGTAACGATGCTGCCCGCGGGCAAGCATGTCGAGGCCGTCTACACCGGCGAAGTCTTCGGCGCGGCAAAGCCCGGCGCATTGTTTCTCGATTGCTCGACGATCGATGTCGTGACGGCGCGGCGCGTGATCGAGGCAGCGCAGGACCAGGGTTTTGCCATGGTCGATGCGCCCGTTTCCGGCGGCATCGCGGCGGCGGCGGGCGGCACGCTGACCTTCATGGTCGGCGGCACGGATGCGGCGTTCGCCCGCGCGCAACCGATATTGTCGGCGATGGGGAAGGCCGTGATTCACGCGGGCGGCGCGGGCAACGGCCAGGCGGCAAAAATCTGCAACAACATGCTGCTGGGCGCCACCATGGTCGCCACCTGCGAAGCCTTTGCCATGGCGCAGAAGCTCGGCCTCGATCCGCAGACCTTCTACGACATATCCAGTGTCTCTTCGGGGCAGAGCTGGTCGATGACGAGCTATTGCCCGCTGCCGGGCGTCGGCCCCGCCACGCCTGCGGACAATGATTATCAGGGTGGCTTTGCCGTGGCGCTGATGCTGAAGGACCTGAAGCTGGCGACGCAGGCGGCACAATCGGTCGATGCCAGCGTACCGATGGGCAATGCCGCCGAGGCACTTTATCAGGCGCTTGCCAATGCCGGACAAGGCGGCAAGGACTTCTCGTCGATCATCAAGATGCTGGGATAGGGAAATGGTTGCCACAGTCGGCCCCTCCCCCCGTCATGCTGACGAAAGTCAGCATCCATTAGCAGCTCGGTTGCCATAACGGCCCGGACATAGCACCAATGGATCCTGACTTTCGTCAGGATGACGGCTTTGGACCGGCTGTACTGTCCTACATTGGTCCGCCATGGCATCTTGCCGCCATGGCCATCACCGTCCTCCATCCGCGTTTCAACCCGTTTTCGCACCACGCAAAAAGCCATGTTCTGCGTGCGAAATGCGCGTTTCCCGTTACCTTTGTTACCTTTGCAGGACGATTTCTACGCCCGCAGCCGTTCCGCATGCCAGCGCAGATGACCTTCCATGAAGGTCGAGATGAAATAATAGCTGTGGTCATGGCCCTCGCGCATAGTGAGCGTGAGGGGGATGCCCGCCGCGTCGCAGGCTTCGACCAGCAGATGGGGCTTGAGCTGGTCAGTGAGGAAATTGTCCGCCCCGCCCTGATCGACGAGAATGTCCGGCACCCGCGCACCATCGGCAATTAATGCACAGGCATCATATGCACGCCAGGCCGTCTTGTCCGCGCCGATATAGCCGGTCAGCGCCTTGTCCCCCCAAGGGCAATGGAGCGGCGAGACGATCGGCGCAAAGGCAGAGACGGCCGCGAAACGTCCTGGATTGCGCAGCGCGATCGTGAGCGCACCATGGCCGCCCATCGAATGCCCCATGATCCCCTGCCGTGCCATGTCGGCGGGAAACTGCGCCGCGATGATTGCGGGCAGCTCCTGCTCGATATAGCTGCGCATGCGGAAATGGGTGGCCCAGGGTGCCTGCGTCGCATCGACATAGAAACCGGCACCCTGGCCGAAATCATAGGCCTCGTCGTCCGGCACGTCGCTCCCGCGCGGCGATGTATCCGGCGCCACGAACATCAGGCCCAGATCGCTGCACGCCCGGCGGAACTCGCCCTTTTCCGTCACATTGGCGTGGGTGCAGGTGAGACCGGAGAGATACCAGACGACGGGCAGCGTCGCACCGGGCGCATGATCGGGCACGAACACCGAAAATGTCATCGGCGTACCCGTTTGCGCGCTCGCGTGGCGATAGACGCCCTGGGTGCCGCCAAAGGCCCGGTTGGTGGAAAGGGTTTCGATCATCCGACATCCTGTAGTCACCATGATCCGCACCGGCGGCGCGGTCCGGCGACAGGTGCCGTGCGCGACCCCGCTTGTCGAGGCGAAAGCGCATAGGCATCGCCACAAAAACCACTCAGGGAACGAATCGCAAACATGGCGGACAATGGACTTGCCGATCGTTTCCTTGGCCGAGCGTTCGACGATTTTTTCCTGCGAACAGGCAGTTTTTTGCGTTTGCGAGAAAAATCCGGTTCTTCCCGCGGCAGCGGCAGGCATCGCCCTCTCACGCAAAGATTCCCTAAAGAATCGTCAATGACGACAAGAATCTTCCGGCCAGAATCCGGCAACCCGATAATTTCATTCGTCAAGGGGGCGTTTGTACCCGAAAACCGGCGCAGCGATATTGGACAGTCCCGGCGTTCCATGGTTCAATCAACCCAACGAAAAAATCCCGGAGAGGCTCGAATTATCGAAGGCAACACACAGGGGGCTGGTGTGGATCGGGTACGCGCGAAACTGGAATGGTTCAAAACGGTGCTGCTGCCGCATGAGGCGGCTCTGCGCAATCGGCTGCGGCGCATATTGCCCCCGACGCAGGAACTTGAGGATACCGTCGCCGAAGTGCTGGCGCGGGCCTATGCCACCGAACGATGGGAACTGGTGACAGCGGGGCGCGCCTATCTGTTCACGATCGCGCGCAATCTGGTGATCGATAATGCGCGCCGGAACAAGATCGTCAGCTTCGAGACGATCGCCGACCTCGAAATGCTGCAATCGGACATGGGACTAGAGGGCCAGTTGCACGCCCGCGATGCCCTCCGTCAGGTGGAAGCGATCGTCGCCGCCCTGCCCGCACAATGCCGCCGCGTCTTCATCCTGCGCCGTGTTCATGAAAAATCGATGGGCGAGATAGCGGAGGAAATGGGGCTGTCCGTTTCTACTGTTGAAAAACATCTGGCCAAAGCCATCGCGATCGTTATGCGCGCCTGGTCACAACAAGAAGAGACGAGTCTGGAACGTGCATCGACCAGAGCAGGCGCAGATCGAGGAAACAGCCGCGCAGTTGCTCGTTCGGCTGCTGTCTGATCCCGACAGCGCCGAAGAGGCGCGCATTCATGACTGGATCGCCGCCGATCCCCGCCATGCCGTCGCCTTCGCCCGGGCGGAGTGCGCCTGGGAGCAGGCAGGCAGCCTGGCAAATACATCAAGACTGTCCGTCGATGATGGCGCTGCGGCCCCTTCCTATCGGCGGCACCATGTGCGCAGCTTCATGCTGGGCGGCGTCGCCGCTGCATCGCTGCTCCTCGCAAGCTCCGCCGCGCCATCGCAGACCGACATCGCCCTCGCGTCCGCGCGCTGCCAGAGCAGCAAATTACCCTAAAGCGGCAGGCATTGAAGGTTGCCGAGGCGGGGTGCCTGCGCGAAGTCCGCCATCTGCTGCGCCGTCAGATGCACGGTGGCGACGCAGTTTCCCCCGGCAGTGTCCGTCACGCGGATGTCATTCTCCGCCAGCAGCCCGTCTAGCCAAACCAGCCCGCCATAGCCCACTGGCATCTCCTCTCCCCCATTCAGCTGCGCCGTGCTGCCTGCGCTCACGGGCACCCCGGCCGCATCGATAAGGTAGGCGCTGGCCGCTGCCCGCCGGTCAACCGCAAAGCGCGCCATAACCGGCCCCCGCTCGCCCGGCCGCACGATCATGCGTGTCGCCCCGGCGCGGGCGTCGGGCGGCAGGTCGAGCGGGTCGATCGCCAGCAGATTATCCTGATAGAGCCGCAGATTGGTGACGAGCGCGCGGCCGTCGCGCCCCGTGCGACCGACCGGACGATGATCCTGCAATATGGTGACGTCGGGTGCCCCGGCGCTCACGATCGCAAAGCCTCCCGCCAGCGAATCGGCGAAGAATATGCCGTCGTCGATCAGCAGAAGCGCGCCCCGCGCGGCAAGCCGGGCGCTTGTCCGCCCGGCGATGCGGTCCACCCCCAGCGACAGGCGCGCGGGCATGGCGCGATAGTCCACTTCCGCCAGCAGCCGCGCCGCAGCGCCGCGCGCCATCGCCAGCCGATAGCCGAGATCGCCGACGAACAGCGCGGGGTTGCGATAGTCGGCAATCGCGCTGTCCATCCCCGCGCGCATGTCATAGCCCGCAGTCAGCATCCGCGCGCCGCCGAGCGCCATGGTCACAGCCAGCGACAGGCTGTGCGCCTCTGTACGCCCGAAGTCGCCCAAGCCCGCCGCGAACAGGTTGATACCCTCGCCCAGATGGACCGAGTAGCTGGCCGTCAGCAGCGACAGCCGATCGAGCCTGAAGCTGCCGTTGGTGACGGACGCAAGACGCGTATAGCCGATGCTGGCGCTGCCGAGCGGTCCCATATCCATGCCCACCTGCGCCGACAGGGTGCTGCGCGGCGGCGCGTCGCCATTGACGCTGGCGGTATCGCGATGCCCTCTTGAGACATGGCGCGCCGCCAGCGAGAAGCTGAACGGCCGCGCGACGCGTTCGAAGGCGATGCCGATCTGGTGGCCGCCCGCACCCGTCCCCTCCGCTGCCGCCCCTTTCACCTGACTGACAGCCGCATCGAGCGACAGGACGCC
The DNA here is from genome assembly GCF_004005485.1 of Sphingobium algorifonticola. Lineage (GTDB taxonomy): Bacteria > Pseudomonadota > Alphaproteobacteria > Sphingomonadales > Sphingomonadaceae > Sphingobium > Sphingobium algorifonticola. Next base: position 261,763 of record NZ_RZUL01000002.1, on the reverse strand, counting down.
GAAGCTGCCCAGCGCTGTGATCGCGCCCACTCCGCCCAGCCGCAAGGCTTCGGTCGTTTCGCCATGCCCCTCCACCGTCAGCCACGGCGTGATGCCGCGGCGCACCGTCACGCTGGCGGCAAAGCCCCGATAATCCGCATCGCGCCGGCCGTAGCCAGCCCGGACCGCCCCCATGTCGCCGCCGATTTCCATGAGGCCGGGCGCCAGCAGTTGTGGCGCGCCATAAAGATCGATGGTGCGCAGGCTCTGCCGCCCGGAGGCGTCGCGCACGACGATCCCCAAGGTGCCATGGCCGGTCGGCACCGGAATGCCCGACAGCAGATAATCGCCCGGTTCGACCTGCGCCTGCGCCACGCTGCGGCCGCCCTGCGCGATGACATCGATCGTCGAGGCGACCGCGACATCGCCTGCGATGCTGGGCAGCGGATAAGTGACGAGATCGGGCCGCAGCGCGAAGTCGTTCCCTATCTGGATGCCTGCCACCCGCACCGATCGCGACCAGCGCAGCCCGGTGCCGATGAAATCGCCGACGGTGGCGCGAAACAGCCGCGCCGGATCGGTGAGGACCAGCGCGCTGTCGAGCCGGATCGGGCGGGTGCCGCCGGTCCGGCCCGGCGCAAGCAGCAGGCCGTAGGCAAGCTGTGCGCCGCCTGCGAACATTCGCGTTTCGACATAGCCCGACAAGGTTGGGCGATCATCCGCGCCGACCACCGCCGTCAGATCATAGGACAAAGCGATCGCCGCGCGAGCGGGGGACAACGGCTGCAGGGCCATCGCCTCGGCATGCACTGACCTGGTCAGGGACAGGCGATTGCTGCGCCTTTGCCGAATGTCGAGGCGCTGCGAGGCATCGTCGATCACGGCTGTGGTATCGGGCAGCGTCGCCAGATCGACCGGGCCTTTGCGTCCGGCGGAAACGGTGACGCCTGCCTGCCGCAACGCATCGGCATCGGCCCATATCGCCGCACCGTCCACCGTTACACGCACCGGCTCGACGGCCTCGACATCGTTCACGCGCAGCAGCAGCGCGCGCAGCCCTGCGCCTTCGTTCTGTGCCCGTGCCGCGCCGGGGACGAGCAGCGCGCAGGCGAGCAGCCCGGCAAAGCCAGACCGCGGTCGATTAGGGCGCGGAAGGCGCGAGCATCGCATGGATCGCTCCGCTGTCGGTCTGGGCCGCAAGCCGGACCGGACGGCGCGGGCCGACCATCCAGTGGCGCTCAGCCCCCGGCAGCAGATAGGGCGAGGATCCCGCCGCCAGCGGTACGCCATCGATCGCAAGCGCGCCGAAGCGGATGCGACGATTGCCCGTGTTGCGCGCTATCATCACGCCGTCCGCCGTGTGCCAGCGAATGTCGGGCGCGGCCTTACCATCGGGCGCGGCGAAGATCGGGATCGACAGACGCAGGCGCACGGACAGCGGCGGCGACACGGGCTGGGGGCGCGGCAATTGGTCAAGAATGATGCGCCAGCTCCGTTCGATCGGGCGCGCACCACGCGGGACGATGATGCGGAACGTCTGCACACCGCCGGGCGCAATGGTGGCGATCGCAGGGCTGACCAGAAGCTGCGGATCGTCCATCAGCACATCCAGGCCGCCCGGCTGGCTCCAGGAGAATGCGGATAACTGCACCGCGACGGCGTTGGCTTCTCGGTTGCGCACTTCGATGGCGGCGCTCGACCGGCCAGCGGGAATCTCGATCAATGTCGGCGTCACCGCCAGCCCCTGCGCGCCGACGCGCGCCGGATGCGCCAGGCCCAGCGTCAGCGCGCAGCCGCAGACCATAGGGGACAGGACGCGGGACACGTCACATGCCCTCAGAACGTGACCGTGACCGTCACCGTATCGGCATAGCTGCCGAGCGGCGCGAGCGGGGCGCTGCCGGGCACCCGGCCATAGACGGTCATGACCGAAGGCAGCAGCCCGGCGGTGCCCGACACCGTATTGGTGCCGATCACATTACCCCACGGCACGCTGCGCGCCGCATCGGAATACAGCCGGTATTCGACATAATCGGCCGTCAGCAGCGCCTTCATCCGGCGGACGCCGCCGCTGGCGTAGAGACCATCGTTCATCCCGACGTCGAACGTCGTGCCGGGCGTGCAGGTGACGGTCACCAGCGCCGATGAGTCATTGGGATTGCCGTCAAGCTGCGACAATGTTCCAAAGACCATCGGCGTCGGCACGACGACACAGGCCGCCAGCGACAGCGCGCTGACGGGCATCAGGCCGCTCGTGCTGGCCGCATGGGCTGCCTGCGGCAGGCAAAAAGTGGCGGCGATTCCCAGTCCGATCGGGACCGCGCGATAGGCTAACGAAGCGTTACGCATCCTCATCTCCATCATTGCGCCCCATTCGGGCGCCTGTGGGACAAGGCTAGGCTGCGGCTCTTAACCAAAGCCCGATGGTTGCTCCACGATGGATCGAATGGCGGCGAATAGGAAGCGGAGTGGATCGATCGGACTCGGGGCACCGACCGCCGGATCAGGGGATTCCCGCGGATTCTTGCATCCTGCGCTCGGCGAACCATTGCCGCAGCATGGCGGCGGTGCAGCCGGTAAAGCCGTTGCTGCCATTGGCAGAGCAACTGTTGGGCAGATTCTGCCGACTAACCGCTTCCATATTGGCAACCTGGCTGCCCCAGCCGGGGCCACCGGACACTGCGGGCTTTTCCCGCAATGTCTTGGGAATGCGATAGCGTTCGGATTCGGGCTTGCGCGCGCAAACAACAATTTCGTCGCCCTCTGCCACGGGGCAGGTCTCTTCGCCGTACACCACGAGATTGGTGATTCGCTCCGGCGGCTGCGCAAAGACCGCCGTTGCCCCTATCGGCATGGAACTGAGCAGGAGCAAGGCGACCGCTGTTTTCATCATGTCACAGACATCCGCTTATGCGGCTGAACGGCGGCTGTATGGCGGTGGCCGATGGCCGGAAATGCGGCGATGATCGCGGATTGCCTCAGTTGGGCGGCGCGGCGGCGGCACGGGCGGCTTCCTCCGCCTTCACGCGGGCCTCGATCGCTTCGGAATCCGCATCGATGGTCGAAAGGCGTCGGGCGCGTTCGGCGGCGACGAGATCGGCCCAGCTTGCATTGTCGGCCTGTCGCTTCTCTTCCTTCGCCGCGCGGGCCAGCTTCTGGAAACAGCCGGTGAACCCGCCAATGCCCGAAGGGGTGCAACTGTCGATGCCCGACCGGCCGACATATTCCAGCGACCGATATTGTTCGCCCCATGCCTGATTGGCGGGGGCATTGGGGTCACCCCGCAGCGGCTCGGGAATGCGATAGCGGTCCTTTTCCTCCTTGCGGCCGCAGACTACCAGCTCCTCACCGGTCGCCTGCGGGCAGGGATCATCGCCATAGACGATGACGAGATTGACCTTTTCATTGTCCGGTCCGGTCAGCGCGGTGGGCGCGGTCTGCGCCAGCGCCGGCGCAGCGCAGACGAATAGCGACAAGGCGATCATGGGCAGGCGTGTCATGGCAATCATCCCTTAAATCCGCGCCGACAGCCGGATCGCGGCCCGACATCCCAGCCGTATTGCGCCCGCCAGCAGCGGATAGGCGACGGCCTTTTCCGCACCATGCGCCACCGCAGCGTCGCGATGCTCGACTTCTTCGGCCTGAAAATCCGCGATGGCGCCCGATAGTTCCGGATCGCTTTCCCCCAATGCGACGCGTTGCGCCGCATAATGACGGTCGATCTCCGTCTCGATCGCGGCCGTACAGGCCATCGCCGCTTCCGGCCCCAGCGCCGCCGTGACTGCACCCAGCGCATAACCCGCGACGTTCCAGAACGGCTGGAGGACCGTGGGCCGCACACCGCGTTCGACAATCATCCGGTCGAAAGTGCGCCGATGCCGCTCCTCCTGCGCCGCCATGCCGGCAATCACGCGGCCAAGCGGATGGCGGTCACCCATGACGGCAAGCTGCCCCGCGTAAATGCGCGTCGCGCCATATTCCCCCGCCTGATCGACGCGCAGCATCGCGGCAGTATCGGGCCGGTGACCCGGCCGGGGATAGTCCTTCGCGACAGTCATGCGCGCCTCCGTGCCTTGCTCAGCATCCCCAAGGTGGCGACGGCGGCGGCCAGAGACAAGAGCGCATTATAGCCTGCCAGTGAAATGCCGAACAGGGACCATGGGGCGACATCGCAGCGCGTCAGCGGTGCGGCCATGATCGTATCCAATATGTCGGCGGCACTATTCCCCATCGGCATGGTGGAACAGGCGGTCAGCCCTTCCCACCAGCCATATTCGACGCCTGCGTGGAACGCGCCGATCGCGCCACTGATCGCGATGGCAAGGGCCGCCAGCGCCGTCAGCGTCGCGCTGGTCGCGGCGCGACCCCGCAGGATGATCGCCAGCAGCGCCAGCACAATCGCGGCAAGATGCGGCCAGCGTTGCCACAGACACATCTCGCACGGATGCAGTCCGCCGACATATTGCGAGACGAGCGCACCGCCGAGCAGTGCGGACGGCGCGAGGATGGCGATGAGGCGGGCGGTGGAGAGGGGCGTCATGCCAGCCGGCTCCCCGCAAAAAACGTTTCGCCATATGCGTCATGCTGAACGTGATCCAGCATCCCTTCGCGCAACAGGCGCAATCGGCCACGGACATAGCGCCAATGGATCCTGACTTTCGTCAGGATGACGGACAAAGCCGTTATCATCCTCAGCGGGTGGCAGGTTTGCGGGGTGCCGCCGGGGTAGCGCGGGCCATGACCGGCGGCTTCGCACCGCCGACCCGGCCGATGGTCTGCATCGCATAATAGAGCTGAAAGTCGTCGATGCCCTTCTTCTTCAGCTCCTCGGCCGTCATCGCGAAACGCGGATCATCCTTGGTGTCTTCTTCCAGCGTCTTGTCGTCGATCTTCATTTCGTTGATGAGATGGCGGCGCAGGTCACTTTCGCGGAACTTGGGGCGGGCCTTGTAATCGGCGTCGGACAGCTGCGGCACGCGAATATCCGGCTCGATGCCGCCTTCCTGCACCGAGCGGCCCGACGGCGTGTAATAGCGCGCCGTCGTCAGCCGCAGCGCCGTGGTGCTGCTCAGCGGCAGGAGCGTCTGCACGCTGCCCTTGCCGAAGCTACGTTCGCCCATCACCAGGCCGCGATGCTGATCCTGCAGTGCGCCCGCGACGATTTCCGAAGCGGAGGCGGAACCGCTGTCCACCAGCACGATGACGGGCAGGCCCTTCGCATCGTCACCGGGCTTCGCATAATAGCGTTCGACGTCGCCTTTCGCGCGGCCCCGCTGCGAAACGATCTCGCCACGCTCCAGGAACACGTCGCTGACCGAGACGGCCTCGTCCAGCAAGCCGCCGGGGTTGGAGCGCAGGTCGAGCACATAGCCCGTCGGCTTGTGGCCCAGCGCCTTGTCGATGCTGCGGATCGCCGAGCGCACGTCCGCGCCGGTGTTGGCGGAGAAGCTGACGATGTTGATGATGCCGATATTGTCTTTCACTTCCCACTTCACCGGCTTCAGCTCGATGATTTCGCGCGTCAGGGCCACGTCGATCGGCTTGTCGCGACCGGGGCGCACGATGGTGAGCTTGATCGACGTGCCGGGCGCACCGCGCATCTTTTCGACCGCCTCGTCCAGCGTGCCGCCATAGATGAGCTGGCCGTCGAGATGCGTGATATAGTCGCCCGCCTTGATGCCCGCCCGGAACGCCGGGGTATCCTCGGTCGGCGCGATCACCTTGACCGCGCCGTCCTCCAGCGTCACGGACAGGCCAAGACCACCGTAATTGCCTTCCGTCTGGGTGCGCAGATTGGCGAAATCGCGCGCGTCCAGGAAGCTGCTGTGCGGATCGAGGCTGGCGAGCATGCCTTCGATCGCGCCCTTTATCAGCTTGTCGTCCTCGACCTTTTCCACATAGTCGCTGCGCACCTTCTGGAACACGTCCATGAACTCGTCGAGCGCCTTGTAACTATTGCCTTCCGCTTCTGCCAATGCGGCGGTGGCGGCGGGAATGAGCGCAAGCGCGCTGAGGGCGGCGGCGCTTTTGAGGAAGGTCGATGTCATGAGGTGCGTGAGTCCTGCTGGATTTCCACTGTCAATATAGGCGCAATCGTCCAAAGGCGCAAAGGCGGGCTCGACAGACGTCGCATCCCATCGACGAGCGGCCGAGAAGCCGCGAACAGCCTAGCCCGCCAGCACTTTGCGCGTCCATGCCTCTATCCGCCGCTCCAGGATGGAAAGCGGCATGCGTCCTTCCTTCAGCACCTCGTGGAACTGCTTGACGTCAAAGCGTTCGCCCAGCGCCTTCTGCGCCTTGTCCCGTGCGCGCAGCCATGCGGCATGGCCGACCTTGTAACTCGTCGCCTGCCCCGGCTGGGTGCAATATCGCTCCACTTCGCGCAGCGAACGCGGCTGTGCGAAGCCGGTGGTTTCCACCATATAGGCCGTCGCCTTTTCGCGGCTCCACTGCTTGTCGTGAATGCCGGTATCGATCACCAGCCGCGCGGCACGGAACAGGAAGGATTGCAGATAGCCCGCGCGCTCCAGCGGCGTCGCATAGCCGCCCAGCGTTTCGGCGACCTGTTCGGCATAGAGCGCCCAGCCTTCGCCATAGGCGCTGAAGCCGCCGCGCGAGCGCAAGCGGGGCAGCTTGCCCGCGAACGCCTCTATGCTGTTCTGGAGATGATGGCCCGGCGCGCCTTCGTGATAGGTGAGCGAGGGCAGCGTATATTTCGGCCAGTCGCCGACATCCTTCAAATTGATGAAATAGAGCGCGGGGCGCGACTGGTCGAGCGGCGCGCGGCGATAATAGCCGTTGGACGCGCCGTCCTGAATCTCCACCGGCACCGCGCGGATTTCCAGCGGCACATCGGGCACCGTGGCGAACGCCTGCGACAATTTGGCCTTCAGCGCGTTGTAGCTGATGTTGAGATCGGCGATCAGTGCTTCGCGTCCGGCCGCGGTATCGGGATAAAGCTGCGCCGGATCGACGTTGAGCTGCGCCAGCCGCGCGCCGACCGAACCCTTCGTCATGCCCTGCCCCTTCAGAATGGCGTCGAGCTGCGCCGAAAGGTCGGCGACCTGCTCCAGCCCCATCCGATGCACTTCGTCGGGCGTGAAATCGGTGGTGGTCGACTGGTTGAGCGCGGCGGCATAGATATCGGCACCGCGCGGCACGCGCCACACCCCGTCGCCGGCCGCGGTCGTCGGCCGCAATTGCCCGATCAGCGCAATCTGCCGGTCGAGCGCCGGATGGATGCGGCCTTCCAGAATCTTGACGGCGCGCGTCTGCCAGTCGCCTGCGACACCGGCCGTTGCCGCGCGCTTGACGAGCGACTGGACGAGCACATTGTCGGCCGCCCCCGCCTCCCGCAGCTTGGCAAGCTGGCCAAGGGTCAGGTCGAGCGACCAGGCAGGCGCAAGATAGCCACGCGCCGCCTCCGCCTTCTGAACCTGTGTGTCATTGTCGAGATTGGTCGCGAAGGCATCCATCCGCGCCAGATAGGCTTCGCAATCCGCCGCATTGGCAATACTGTGCGCCGTATTCAGAAAATCGGGCGTGCTGAAGTAAGTGCCGCCCTGCTGGAAAATGCGATAAGGGCGGATGACCGAGGACAGGCCGAACTGTTCGGGCGCTACGACATCCTGCGCCAGCGTGTAGAGCACCACTTCGAGATTGAGCGCGCCCGCTTCCGACAAAGGCCGGGTCTTGAACGGTTCGAGCTGCGCCAGCGCCGCGCGGGTCAGCGCCAGATCCTTCTGGCGCCCTTCCGCGCTGTTGTCACCCAGCTGGCTTTTCGCGGCCGCCCGCGCGCCCTTGTCGAGACCCAGCGACGTGACGAGCGTCGGCGCATTGTCGAGATAGCGGTCGAATATCGCGTCGAAGGCCGTGTTGAGCGCCGCATCGGCGTTTGCGGCAGCCTGGGCAAACACCGGCTCTACACCGGCGGCTAGCGCGGCTGCGCCACTGGTCAGCAGGAAGGCACGACGATCCATGGAAACTTCTCCAATATATTGATGCGTTTAGCTTAGCCGCTGTTTTACGGACGTCCAGCAGGCATTTACGATTGCGCCGATCAGCCGCGCAGCAGCGGGACGATATCCACCGGCTGGCCATTGCGGCGCAGCTCTACAGTGACGGATGCGGCGGATGGTGCCGCGACCCCCACAGGCGTTCCCGCCCTTACGCTGTCGCCGACCGCGACCGACAGCCGGTGAAGGCTGGTGATGAGCGTCGTCCAGCCCTGGCCATGATCAATGATGAGAATCTGCCCGAAGCCGCGATAATAATCGGCAAAGGCGATGCGGCCCGATGTCGGGGCGACCACCTGCGCGCCTGGCTGCGTCGCAAGCGTCAGGCCTCGCGCGCGCAATCCGCTGGGCGCCAGTTCGCCAAAGCCGGTGACGAGTTGCCCCACGACCGGCAGGCGATAGGCGGGCAGGCGGGCCTGCGCCGGAGGGGTATCGGCGCGGGGCGTACCGGCCCGCATCGGCTGAACAGGGCGGGGCACAGGACCGGGCAGTTGCGCCAGCCGCGCGCGCACGACGCCTGCCTCCTCCAGCCGGTCCATGAGATCGACGATGTCGCGCGCCTGCTCCCCCAGCGCGATGGCGCGGTCCGCCTCCAGCGCGGCACTCGACCGGAAGCCGCGCGAGGCCATTCGCCGGGCGCTTTCCAGCCGTCGCAGATCGCCCTGCCGCACCGCCAGCTGCGTCCGGCTGTCCTCCAGCGCCTTCGCTGCCCGCTCCGCATCGCGACGCAGCGCGCGGCTGCGCGTCAGCTCCGCGCGGAGGCCCGCGGTACGCTGGCGGATGACAGGCAGCACCGCGTCGAGCACCAGCCGCATATGGACGGCATCGCTGACCGATCCGGGTTGCGCGATCGCGAGCGCGGCCGGGCGACGCGCCAGCATCTGCAAGGCGGCCGTCAGGCGCACGATCGGCTGCTGCCGTGCCGCAAGACGCCGGGCCTGCACGCGTTGCAGCCGGGCGATGACGGCAACGCGCAGTTGCGCAGCCTGAATATCGGCTTCGGATTGCTGGATGCGCGCGGCAAGCGCGGCGGCGCGACGGCTGGCGCGGTCAGCCTCCTGCGTGGCAGCGTTCGCCTGCGCCTCCAGCCGGGCCGAACGCGCCGCGGCTTGCGCCGCCTGACGCCGGGCCGCCTCCAGCGCCTGTCTTTCCTGCCGCAGGCTGGTGGCCGCGGTGCCGGGCAGCACGACGTCCTGCGCCCCGCCCTGCCCCGCGACGATGCAGCAGGCCAGTGCCAGCATCGCCCCCAAGGCCTTACGCATCCGCCCCCGTTTCATCGCGCTATCCTTCGCGATGATAGGGGTGGTTGGCAAGGATGCTTGTGGCGCGCCACAATTGCTCGGCCAGCATCGCCCGCGCCATCATATGCGGCCAGGTCATCGCGCCGAAGGCGATCAGCAGGTCCGCGCCATCCCGCGCGGCATCGTCAAAGCCGTCCGCCGCGCCGATCAGGAAGCGGCATTCGCGGATGCCGCCATCGCGCCATCCCTCGATCCGCCGGGCAAAGGCGAGCGAGGAAAGCGGCTGGCCCTTTTCATCCAGCATGACCGTGACGGTTCCGGGCGCTGCGGCGGGCAGCTTGCCGTCGCGATCGGGCAGTTCGGTGATGCGCGTGGGCAGCGTTACGCGCTTCAAATAGCGATCGACCAGATCGGCTTCGGGGGACCGGCCTATCTTGCCGCGAGCGATGATGTGCAGCAGCATGAGGCAGTTTCCCGGTTAGTGCCGTCCTCTGACTCCGTTCGGTTCGAGCCGGTCGAGAACGACGCGCTTGGTTCTCGACAGCTCGAACCGAACGGGGATGAGGTCGTGCTCGGCCTGAACCGAAGGAAATCAGGCCGTGCCCGCGACCGGTGCGTCCACGAAGCCCCACATGCGTTCCAGATTGTAGAAGCTGCGCACTTCGGGGCGGAACAGATGGACGATGATGTCACCCGCATCGATCAGCACCCAGTCGGCGACCGGCAATCCTTCGAGCCGCGCGCCGCGTCCCGTGGACTGCTTCACGCGTTCGGCGAGCTTCTGCGCCATGGTGGCGACCTGGCGCGACGAGCGGCCGCTGGCGATCACCATATAATCGGCGATGCTGCTTTTGCCTTCGAGCGGGATCGAGATGATGTCCTGCGCCTGGTCGTCGTCAAGCGACTGCATGACAAGGGCGTGCAGGGCGGCCACGGATTCGGTGTCGGCATAAGGGCGATCGGGGATCGCGGGATGCGGCGCCGTATCGTTGGCGGGGGTCGGTCTGGGCAATGCTGCTCCTTCAAATAATCAATGCGCGCGTGAGCGGATCGCGCACGCGGAGGGTTGTAAACTCGCGATGCCAGAGGGGGTCCGCCTGCCGCAGCAGGGTTGCCGATCTTGGATCAGGGCGAAAGCGCAACAGCACAAGCGCCGGCGGTCTCCAGTCCGTCCAGTGTCTGCTCTGGCACGCGGGCCGGACGAAGCGCCGCAGCCATGCCATGGCCAAAGAGCCATTTGCTCTCATAGCATAGCCCGGTCGGGCGATGACGGCAATGGTCATGATGCGCGCTATGCCGCGCCAGTCCCTCCACGCGCCGAACTGGCGCAGATTGTCGCCGCCCATCAGCCAGACGAAATCATGCTTGGGATAGCGCCGCACCAGCGCCCGCAACGTATCGACGGTATAGCGCGTGCCAAGCTGCGCCTCGATCGCGGTCGCGCGGATCGGCGCGCGGCGCGCCTGCCGCCGGGCGCTGGCGAGGCGCGCGGGCAATGGTGCCATATCCTGCGCGGGCTTCAGCGGATTGCCCGGCGAAACCAGCCACCAGACTTCGTCCAGCCCAAGCGCGTCCTGAGCGAACAGCGATATCGCGCGATGCCCGCCATGCGCGGGGTTGAAGGAACCACCCAATATGCCGATCCGGGCCATGCCATCCGCTTTGGCAGACTGGCAGGCAGTCGGCAATCAGCGGCTTATGACATGCCACGCCACACTTGCGAGGACCGCCAACCCCAGCACCGTCACCGGACCACGCCCGAAACGGAGCATCAGGACGATCGCGCCCGCCGCCAGTGCCGCCGCCACGGGATCGAAACTCGTAACGTCGGGCATTTGCGTTCGGATGGGACCGGCGGCAAAGGGCGTGACGCGGGTGAACAGCACATGCAGCGCAAACCAGAGTGCAAGGTTCGCGATTACGCCGACCACTGCCGCCGTGACCCCGGCCAGCGCGGCGTGGAGGCGGCGCGCATGTTCCAGCCGCTCGATCCACGGCGCGAACGCGAATATCCAGATGAAGCAGGGCACGAACGTGACCCATAGGACGACGATGCTGGCAAGGATGCCCGCGACCACCGGGCTGAACGGCGCAGGCGCGTTCCATGCGCCCAGAAAGCCGACGAACTGCGTCACCAGAATGAGCGGCCCCGGCGTCGTTTCGGCAAGACCCAGCCCGTCGGCCATCTGCCCGGCGGAAAGCCAGCCCATGTCCTGCACCGCCGCCTGCGCCATATAGGCCAGCACCGCATAGGCCCCCCCGAAGGTCACCAGCGCGAGGGTGGAGAAGAAAGTCGCGATATCCGCCAATATGTGATCCGGCCCAAGCGTCGCGAAGATCAGCAGGAACGGCGCGGCCCAGAGGAGCGCGCCCTTGACGGCGGCACCCACCGACCGGGTCAGAAGCGTGCGACCCGAATCGGCCGGTGGCGATGCCGTGGCATGCGGCCCGTCGGCAGAGCCCGTCAGCAGTCCGACAAGCGCGGCGGCCGCGATGACCAGTGGAAAGGGCAAATCGAACAGGAAGAGCGCAACGAAGGCCGCGACCGCCAGCCAGTGCTGAGCTCGCGTCTTGAGCGCGCGCTTCGCAATCCGCAGCAGCGCCTGAAGCACGATGGCGATGACCGCCGCCTTCACCCCGGCCATCGCCGCCTCGAACCCCGACAGGCCGGTCGCCTGCACATAGAGCAGCGACAGCGCCAGCATCACCAGCGCGCCCGGCACGATGAACAGCAGACCCGCCGCCAGACCGCCGCGCACGCCGAACATCCGCCAGCCGATATAGGTCGCAAGCTGCTGCGCCTCCGGCCCCGGCAGCAGATGGCAGAAATTGAGGGCGCGGAGGAACGCGCCTTCCTCCACCCATTGCCGCTCGTCGATCAGTTCACGGTGCATCAGCGCGATCTGCCCGGCGGGGCCGCCAAAGCTGAGGCAACCGATACGCGTGAAGACGGACAGGAATTGGGGAAAGCTGGGCTGGACCAGTTGCATAGACATGCTCCCTGCACCCGAAGGCGCGGGCCAGCGGGCGGAAAAGAGCAACGCTTGAGCGCGCCTTCCGGCAGGAGAGACGCACTTATATGCGGGAGGTCGCTTTGCCCCGCGCCCCTACCGATATTGCGACAGGCGTGCAGGATCAAGCGCGAACCGTTCAGCGCGGGGCGGGATGAAGCTGGTCGGCGCGATATTTACCCTGCGTTTCCAGCATCCAGCCGGGATATTCCGCCGTCAGTGCGCTGACGGCATCCAGCGTTGCGATCTCCTCCGCCGTCAGAACAAGGGTGGTAGCGCCGATATTATCGGTCAACTGCTCCACCCGCTTGGCGCCCACGATCACGCTGGTCACGACCGGCCGGTGCAGCAGCCAGGCGAGCGCGATCTGCGCCACAGAGACCCCGCGCGCATCGGCGATCACGCGCATCGCATCGATCACGTCGAACGCCTTGTCCTTGTTCACGGGCGGAAAATCGAACGCGTCGCGCCGCCCATCGCCTGCGCCGTCGCGGCTGTATTTGCCGGACAGCAGGCCACCAGCGAGCGGCGACCAGACCATCAGGCCCACCTGTTCGGATTGCATCATCGGCACGAGTTCACGTTCAAGATCGCGCCCTGCGATACTGTAGTACGCCTGCACGCTTTCAAAGCGCGCCGCATTGAGACGTTCGGAAATGCCCAGCGCCTTGGCAACCGCCCAAGCCGGCCAGTTGCTGACGCCGACATAGCGGACATGCCCCTGCCGCACGAGATCGTCGAGCGCGCGGATGGTCTCCTCCATCGGCGTTGCAGCGTCCCAGCCGTGAATCTGATACAGATCGATATGATCGGTGCCCAGACGCTTCAGGCTGGCCTTCACCTGATCCATGATGTGATAGCGCGAGTTGCCCCGACTGTTGGGCCCTTCGCCCATCGGCCCGAACGCCTTCGTCGCGATGACCAGTTCCTGACGATTGAGACCCAGCGCGGTGATCGCTTCACCCAGAATCTGTTCGGAGGCACCATTGCCATAAACATTGGCGGTATCGATGAAGTTGATGCCCGCATCGACCGCTGCCTTCACGATCCCCTTGGCATCATCGAGTTGCAGGCGGCCGATATTGCCCCACATGCTGCCTTCGGCACCGCCAAAGGTCATGGTGCCAAGGCACAGTTCGGACACGAACAGGCCAGTGCGGCCAAAGCGGTTGTAGCGCATAGGGAAATCTCCGAGGGGGATGCGGGGACGCTGCCTGTCAGATAGGAAGTCAGCGCCCCATTTACACCCCGGGAGCCGTCAGGGGCGCGCCTGTCCCATGCCGCGGACCAGCCATTTGTAGGTCGTCAGCCCTTCCAGCGCGACCGGGCCGCGGGCATGCAGGCGGCCGGTCGATATGCCGATCTCCGCCCCCAGGCCGAACTCGCCACCGTCGGCAAACTGCGTGGAGGCGTTCCACATGACGATGGCGCTATCGACGGCATTGAGGAAGCGTTCCGCGCGCTCGCCATCCTGCGTGATGATCGCGTCGGTATGGTGGCTGCCATGTGCGGCGATGTGATCGAGCGCGTCATCCAGGCCATCGACCATGCGGACGGAGACGATGGCGTCGAGATATTCGGTGTCCCAATCCTCTTCGCGCGCCGCCGTCACCCGATTGTCGAGCGCCTGCACATCGGCATCGCCGCGCACCGCGCATCCGGCGTCGAGCAGCGCCGCGACCACCCGCGCCGCCGCCGGAAAGGCGCGGTCGATCAGCACGGTTTCGGTGGCGCCGCAGATGCCGGTGCGCCGCATCTTCGCATTGACGACCAGCGCGCAAGCCATGTCGGCATCGGCAGCGGCATCGACATAGCTGTGGTTGATGCCGTCAAGATGCGCGAGCACGGGAACGCGCGCTTCCTCCTGCACGCGGGCGACCAGGCTCTTGCCGCCGCGCGGAATGATGAGATCGACGAACTGCGCCGCCTTGAGCAGCGCGCCGACCGCCGCGCGATCGGTCGTCGGCACGATCTGTACCGCATCGGCAGGCAGGCCCGCCGCGACGATGCCCGAAAGCATGGCGGCGTGAATCGCGCGATTGCTCTCGACCGCTTCGCTGCCGCCGCGCAGGATGACGGCATTGCCCGCGCGCAGGCAGAGCGCAGCCGCGTCGGCCGTCACATTCGGGCGGCTTTCATAAATGATGCCGATCACGCCGAGCGGCACGCGCACCCGTTCCAGCACCAGCCCGTTGGGCCGTTCGCTGCGATCAATGATGCTGCCGAGCGGATTGGGGAGGCTTGCGACCTGATCGACGCCGTCGGCGGTGGCGGCAATGCGGCCTGCGTCCAGCCGAAGCCGGTCGAGCATCGCGGGCGACAGGCCGTTGGCGGCGGCATTTTCCATGTCGCGCGCATTGGCTGCGGCAATCGCCGGGGCGGCATCGCGCAGGGCCTGTGCGGCAAGCGTCAGCGCCTGCGCCTTTTGTGCGTCGCTGACCTGGGCCAGCAGCGCGGACGCCTTGCGCGCGCGCGCGCCAAGGTTGGCGATCAGCATTTCGGGAGTCTGGGTCAGATCGTTCATGATGCGCTGCCTATCATGAAAAAGGGCCGCAGGAAAAGTCTCGCAACAGCGGTGTAGTGTAACAATAAAGCCGTTGCCAAGCCTCCGCCGCATGATAGGTTTTGGCCATGTCGGGGGAAATCGAGGCAGCAGGCGACGCACTGACCGGCGGGGTCATCGCGGGCGCTGTGGAACGGGAAAGCCGCGACGGAGCGCACGGCAAGAGCGCGCAGGGCCATGGGGCCTGCGCCAATTGCGGCGCGGCACTTACCGGGACCTTTTGCGCGCAGTGCGGGCAGGCCGCGCATCTCCATCGCAGCCTGGGGTCGCTGGGCCACGACATATTGCATGGCGTCTTCCATTTCGAGGGGAAGATCTGGCGGACCTTGCCCGAGCTGGTTTTTCGCCCCGGCCGCCTGACGCGTCGCTACATCGACGGGCAACGGGCCAGTTTCGTCTCGCCGATGGCGCTGTTTCTCTTCTGCGTGTTCCTGACTTTCGCGGTCTTTTCCTATACCGGCGGCGCCTTGCTCAACACCGGATCGAACAGCACCGGCGACATGAAAAGCGGCCTTCAGAAGGAGGTCAAGGTCGCCGACGAGCGGCTGAAGACGATCGACCGCTTGCAACGCAGCCCGGCGACAAGCAAGGATACGCAGGCAAAACTGACAAAGGAACGTGCCGAGCTTACGGACGAGAAGCGCCGTCTGGAGCTTTTGCTGGCCGGAGACATGAACGGCCTCATCCAGACGAAAAGCAGCGGCGAAGTCCTGAAAGCCGACAATTTCCAGGTCGAGCTGGGCAATGAACAGCTGAATACGGCCGTCAAGAACGGACTCCTGAAAGCCAGCAGCAACCCGAGCCTGCTGATCTACAAGCTCAAGTCCAATGGCTATAAATATAGTTGGGCGCTCATTCCGCTCAGCATCCCGTTCCTGTGGTTGCTGTTTTTCTGGCGACGGGACATCCACCTGTATGACCATGCCATTTTCGCGACTTATTCGATCAGCTTCATGCTGCTGCTGATCGTGGCGACGACGTTGGTCATCGTGCTCGGCGTACCATCGGGCACGGCCACGTTCGCGCTGATCGTGCTGCCGCCCATCCATATGTACAAGCAGTTGCGCGGCACTTATGCCCTTTCGCGGACGGGCGCGGCGGTGCGCCTGTTCTTCCTCCTCAACTTCACTTTCATCGTGCTCGCGATCTTCGCAGTCCTGCTCGTGCTGCTGGGGCTGACCGGCTAGGCTGGCGGAAAACCCGCACCTTGTTCGTCCATCATGGGGAGCGTGAAGGAGTGTCCATGCTGCATGAGACCAGTCGCCGCCGCTTGCTGACCGGCGGCCTTGCCACTCTGGCGGGCCTGCCCTTTGGCGGCGTCGGCCGGGCATCGACGCTGTTCGATCCCGTACCGCCCCTCATCCCCATCCGCGCGCTGCCCGACCGGATATTTCGCACCACCGTCTGCCTGCGCCCCTTCCGCGCGGCGGGACCACGCATCGAAAGCGAGCGGGTGGGCCGCAAGCTGGTCGTCCATAACTATGGCCATGGCGGCAGCGGCTGGTCGCTGTCCTGGGGTTCGGCCGAAGTCGCCGTGCGCCTGGCGATGCAGGCAGGCGACAGGGACATTGCGGTGATCGGCGCGGGCGCATTGGGCCTGACCGCGGCGCTAACGGCGCAGCGCGCAGGCGCGCGTGTCACCATCTATACGAAGGATCAGTTCCCCAATGTCCGCTCCGCCTGGGCAACGGGCACATGGTCGCCCGATTCGCGCGTCGCCATGGCCAATGCCGTTGATGCCGGTTTTGCGGACCGGTGGGAGGCGATGACGCGGCGGTCCTTCGCGACGTTCCAGAGCTATCTGGGCGCGCCCGGCGATCCGGTCGAATGGACCGACCGCTACACCGTGTCGGACCTGCCGCCCGAACAGGCGCGCGGCTTCTATCGCGCGCAGGAAGTCACCGGCTTTCTGCACATGGGCGATCGGATCGCGGACATCAGCCCGCGCAGCCAGCTCCTGCCGCCCGGCAGCCACCCTTTCCCCACGCCAACGGTCATGCGCAACAGCGGCATGAGCTTCAACATCGCCATGCTCGCCCGTCAGTTGACCGCAGATTTTCTGATGGCGGGCGGGCGGATCGAGCCGGTGACTTTTTTCAGCCCGACCGAATTGACGCGCCTGAAGCAGAAGACGATCATCAACTGCACCGGCTATGGCGCACGCGCCTTGTGGGCGGACGAGAGCATCGTGCCGGTGCGCGGCCAGATCGCCTGGCTGATCCCGCAGGCTGGCGTCACTTATGGCCTCAACTACAAGAGCGTGAGCGTGCTCGCGCGCCGCGACGGCATCGTCGTGCAGGACATGGGGCCGAACGACGGCTTCGGCTTCAACGACACGAACGAGACGGTGGACATCGGCGCGGCGTTCGCGTCGGTGGCGTTGCTCGCAGAACTCTACGAACGGCCGGTGCCTGCCGTCAGTCCGCGAACGGATCCCTGACCAATATCGTGTCGTCCCGCTGCGGCGACGTCGACACCAAGGTTACGGGGCAGCCTATCAGCTCTTCTATCCGGCGGATATATTTGATCGCCTGGGCCGGAAGCTCGGCCCAGCTTCGTGCGCCCGCCGTGGTGTCGTGCCAGCCCTCGATGCTTTCGTAGACCGGGACGGCGCGCGCCTGATCCTGGCTGTGTGCGGGCAGATAGTCATAATGCGTGTCGCCGATGCGATAGCCGGTGCAGATGTTGAGCGTATCGAATCCGTCGAGCACGTCGAGCTTCGTCAGCGCGATGCCGGTGATGCCGGACACGGCGACCGACTGTCGCACCAGCACGGCATCGAACCAGCCGCAGCGACGCTTGCGGCCCGTCACGGTTCCAAACTCATGCCCGCGCTCGCCCAGCCGCTGGCCGGTCTCGTCCTCCAGCTCGGTCGGAAACGGGCCTGAGCCGACACGCGTGGTATAGGCCTTCACGATGCCCAGCACGAAGCCCGCCGCCGACGGGCCGAGGCCCGATCCGCCCGCCGCGGTTCCGGCGATCGTGTTCGACGAAGTGACGAAGGGATAGGTGCCGTGATCGACATCGAGCAGCACCCCCTGCGCCCCTTCGAACAATATGCGCTTGCCCTGTGCCTTCGCAGTGTTGAGCGTCAGCCAGACCGGCCGGGCATAAGGAAGAATGAAATCGGCCACTTCGCGCAGCTGCGCCATCAGTGCGTCGCGATCGATCGGCGCTTCGCCAAAGCCCGCGCGCAACGCATCGTGATGCGCCGTCAGCCGATCGATCTGCGGGCCAAGATCGTCCAGATGCGCCAAGTCGCACACGCGGATCGCGCGACGGCCCACCTTGTCCTCATAGGCGGGGCCGATGCCGCGCCGGGTCGTGCCGATCTTACCCGCGCCGCTCGCATCCTCGCGCAGCCCGTCGAGATCGCGATGCAGGGGCAGGATGAGCGGGCAGGTTTCGGCGATCTGGAGATTGTCCGGCGTGATGACGACGCCCTGTCCGGCCAGTTTCGCCACTTCATCCCGGAAATGCCACGGATCGAGCACCACACCGTTGCCGATGACCGACAGCGTACCGCGCACGATGCCCGAAGGGAGCAGCGAGAGCTTGTACACATTCTCGCCCACTACCAGCGTATGTCCGGCATTATGGCCGCCCTGAAAGCGCACGACGACATCGGCGCGCTCGGCCAGCCAGTCGACGATCTTGCCCTTGCCCTCATCGCCCCATTGGGCACCGATCACGGTCACATTGGCCACTTGCAGTTCCTTAAGGTGGAATCCTGCCAGGGCAGGAAAAGACCCGGCCCCTCTAGGGTTCAAAAGCCGACATCGCAATGCTCTGCGCAACGCTGCCCCATTGCCGGCTTTGCATCCGGGCGACGAAGCTGGAATATCGGCAAGCCCGACCCAGATGCCAGACACAAAGGATCACCGCATGCTGCCCGTTGCCCTGCTGATCGGATCGAACATCATGATGACGATTGCCTGGTACTGGCATCTGAAAGGCGGCGCGGGAAAACCGCTGATCGCCGTTATCCTGATAAGCTGGGGGATCGCCCTGTTCGAATATTGTCTGGCGGTGCCCGCCAACCGCATCGGCTATGCGCAGGGATGGAGCGGCGCACAGCTCAAGATCACGCAGGAGGCGATCACGCTGATCGTGTTTGCCGGGTTCATGGTCGCGGTGCTGGGCGAGCCGCTGGGATGGCGGCACTGCGCCGCCTTCGCGTGCATCATGGCGGCGGTGGCGTTTTTGTTCGTCGGGAAGTGAATCACTATTCCGGTCAGGGCTTCCCCTCTCGCCGCGCCGCCAGATCCCGTACGCGATTGGGATCGGGCATGCCCTTTATCGCGATTTCGGCATAATCGCCCGCGCTGAAAATCTCGACATTGCCGATGCCGAACATCCGCTGGAACACGCTTTGCGTCACGCGCACGGTGCGAACGGAAGCGAGCGAAAGCTGCGTACGCTGTTTGGAAAGCAGGCCGCGTTCCAGCAATATTTCGCTGTCGCTGACGGCCAACCGCTCGCTGATGCTTTTCAGCCACCAGATGACAAGGCCGGGGATGCCGATGACGGACACCAGCAGCAGGATGAACAGCAACGGATTGCTGCGAAACATCGCCGGATGCCGATCATAGAGCCAGTTTTCCGTTGCCGTCATGCATTCCCCCCGGCGATGTCGTTGCAGCTAGCCATCTTGCGCCTTGTGCCGCAACCATTGGGCCGGGCGCAAGAGACGTCTAAAGTGCGGCGGGCGGACATCCCCTGCCCGCCCGCCCGGTAGACCGCAAACTCAGCGGCAGCGGACATTACCGCGATCGATTTCCCGACCCAGCAACGCGCCACCGCCTGCGCCGAGCAAGGTGCCCAGCAGGCTGGAATTGCCGTTGTCGATCCGATTGCCGAGCAGACCGCCGACCGCCGCGCCGATGATGAGGCCAGTGGTGCCATCCTGGCGGCGGCAATAATAGCGACCGTCGCCGCCGCGATAGATGCGGGCGTTGCGGTTCTGCCAGCCCTGTCCCTGCGCCATGGCGGGAACGGCGGTCAGGCTGGTGGCGGCCATTGTGATGGCCAGCAGAAATCTTTTCATGATGTGTCTCCTCATTGATCCTCGATGGATGCCAAACGGGCGGTGCGACCAGTGGTTGCATGAACGCAACATAACCGGGCGGACGGGCGGCGTTCATCTTGCCGCTGGAGGCCTGTGAGGCGGACACAAGAGCGTGGAACAGGCCGGGGCGGCGGGGCGTTTCTCCGCCATGATCCCCGCTGAAAGGACCGTCCGATGACCGCGCCGCGCGATATGCCTCCCCCCACCGACATATCCGACCCCGACAACAGCGAGCAGCGCGACGACGGACAGGCGCAGGATGTCGCCGCCGACGCGCTGCATCGCGGCACCGAGCCGGGTGGCGAGACCGAGCGCGGCGGCGGCGATGACCGCGGCGCAGTAATGCCCGACGACACGCCCGACCTGGTCGACACCATGAACGCGATGGTCCGCAGCGGCCGTATCGACAACGGCGCCTTTGCCGGCGAGCCGATGATGGACGACGAGGAAGACATATTGGGCGACACGGACGATGATGAGGATGATTGAGGGGCCCACATTACCCTTAGGCGATGCCGCTGCCGCACCGCTCCTTTGCCCCGAAGGGCGCGGTGCGGACGATCATGAAGTTGCGGAAGTTGCGGCGTTGTAAACCGGAGAAATCGGGGCTTTTCTATTTTCTGAGTTAGCGTTGAGGCAAGTTCAAGAAGATATCTATGCAGTCATATCGATGATTGACGAAGGTAGGCCGATCAGAATGAGAGGGCATGGGTTACCTACACCGCGTGCGACGCGATCCTGCAATTTCAACCAATGCGTTGTTGCCTGACCGAACTTGTCAGAAGTGAACTTTTTCGACCAGGCCTTTGCGAAGGAGATGCCGCGTGCCATGTCGCTCTCAATCTGTCGCCTCTGCGGCACAGTCGGTGATCCGGCTCCGAAATCCATCAAAGCCGTGAAATCTTGAATCGCGCGGTTGACAGCAAATCTTTCAACCTTTTCGCGCATCGTCGCCTGCATTTCAGACCCGCGCGTAATGATCGCGCCTACACTGATTGCACCTTCGGCGTGGAGCCGTTTGAAGTTTTCGAGGTCCCGATCAAAGAAGGGATCCTTGTTGTTCCATTCGATTTCCAGAGCGAAGGTGCCGTTATCCGCACGGCGAACGTGATCGATCTCATGGCTTATAGATTCCTTCGCCACGCCGTCGACTGTCTTGGTCAACTCAAACTTGTGCTTTCTCCAATGCAAATCTGCGAGACCTCGACGCAAACGTTGCGTCATTTTTGCCTCGCCACCGCCCCCACCGATTATTTCCGTCATCGGCAGGGAAATACCCAGAAGCGCATTTTCAAGTTCCCCGACCAGATCCGGAAAATCATGCAGAACTATCGCTTCGGCATGATTGGTGCACAGTACTTCAAAGCCGTTATCGACAAGACGCTCAAACATCATTCAGCGGCGATAGCACTGTTGTAGCTGTACGTGTCCCATGTGGGTTTGTAATCATCGTCAGCCTGATTGCCCCACACTGTCCAGCCCTTGCGCGCGCCGCGACTGAACATTTCGAGGCGTGGCCCCCAGGAACAGGCTTCGATGATGTCATATTGCTCGTCAGGTTTGCGACTGTGCTCACGCTTTCGAGTTTGCATCATGTTGACCTGACTACGACCCGGATCGAGCGTGCGGGCGTTTTTCCCCCGAACGCCGAACAGCAGCAACTCCGTAACATTACGGAAATAGAAACCGACGCCACGACCATCCGAGCCCCCATCCTTTCGGACCTTGTGCCAGACGATATTGGATATGTAGCGATAGCCCCAGGCGTCCATTACTTTCAGCCCCTCGGGCAGAAGTGCGTTAGGTACCCAAAGATATAGATGCGAAGGATCAGCCGCGATGTCTCCCACAGGAAGCGCGCAGATGTCATCCAGCGTCATGGTGCCATAGCGATTGAGGCGCTTGTGCTCTGGCGCGACCTTCCCGGTGCGATTCTGGAACTGCCACGGAGGATCGGCGAGAATGGTGCCGAAACGCTGTCCCCGCGCTGTAGAAAGCAAATCTATATGAGCGTCCAGAGGATCAGGTGATGAGAACATATAGGGATCTTGAACACGTCTCGATCTACAGTCAAGATAATTAAGGTAACTCTGCTACCTTCTTAAGCTCGGCTACCAAACCCTGCTCACCGTTCAGCAGAAATAGTTCGACACGCAATCGGCGACGGCCTTGGTCATCGTCCGCAATCTGTTTCGAGCTACCTATCAACGAAAATTGATCTACGTCTCCAAAAACACTCTCAATGTTTTGATCATGTCTCGTGATTTGCAGCTTCATTTGCCATACTGCGTTGGAGGTAGGTTCAATTTCTCCAACGTAAAAATAGCCGCTGTCTCCGCCAAAAATCTTACCGCTTTCGATGACAGCTACACCACCGTTCAGATCAGCCGTGGGGTCATTTGGTTCGAGAAAGCGGACAATCCAAAGGCCCTCAAGCACTTCTGTTTCTCCCGAGTCGCTCACTCACTCCGCCGCGATCCCTGCTGCCTTGAACATGTCGTCGCCCTGGTCGTTGGCTTCCACGGTGTCGATTGCCCTGATTTTCATGCGGCGGTCGAAGCTGTTCCACACTTCGTTCCAGTTGCCGCGAGTCGCACCCTTCGAATATTCCGTCGCACGGGTTTCGAAGAAATTGGCGTGCTCCACGCCGTTCAGCAGCGGGGCGAGCCAGGGGAGCGGGTGATCCTCGATCATGTAGATCGGCTGGAAGCCCAGTTGCCCCAGCCGCCAGTCGGCGATGAAGCGGATGTACCGCTTGATTTCCTTGGCGGTCATGCCGGGCACCGGCCCCATTTCGAAGGCGAGATCGATGAAGGCATCCTCCAGTCGCACGGTCTTCTGGCAGCAGTCGATGATGTCCTCCCGCACGGCCCGCGTCAGGCAGTCGCGTTCCCGCACGAAGGTGTGGAACATCTTGACGATACCTTCGCAATGCAGCGTCTCGTCGCGGATCGACCAGGTGACGATCTGCCCCATGCCCTTCATCTTGTTGAAGCGGGGGAAGTTCATCAGCATCGCGAAGCTGGCGAACAGCTGCAACCCTTCGGTGAAGCCGCCGAACATGGCGAGCGTGCGGGCAATA
The DNA here is from genome assembly GCF_004005485.1 of Sphingobium algorifonticola. Classification (GTDB taxonomy): domain Bacteria; phylum Pseudomonadota; class Alphaproteobacteria; order Sphingomonadales; family Sphingomonadaceae; genus Sphingobium; species Sphingobium algorifonticola. Next base: position 238,804 of record NZ_RZUL01000002.1, on the reverse strand, counting down.
TCCTCGTCGCTGTCGACACCGAATTGCTGCATATAATCATGCTTGTCGCGCATTTCCTGATATTCGAGGAACGCGCCATATTCGCTTTCGGGCATGCCGATGGTGTCGAGCAGATGGCTGTAGGCGGCGATATGGATCGTTTCCATATTGCTGAACGCGGTCAGCATCATCTTGACTTCGGTCGGCTTGAACACGCGGCCATATTTGTCGTGATAGCAATCCTGCACCTCGACATCGGCCTGGGTGAAGAAGCGGAAAATCTGCGTGAGCAGGTTGCGCTCATGATCGGACAGCTTCTGCGCCCAGTCGCGACAATCCTCGCCCAGCGGCACTTCCTCGGGCATCCAGTGGATCTGCTGCTGCCGCTTCCAGAACTCGAACGCCCAGGGATATTCGAAGGGCTTGTACTGCTTGGAGGCTTGAAGAAGGGACATGGGTTACTCCGTAATGCAGAAATTATTGAAAACAGCCGTCGCGCCGCTCATTGCCCGCGCAGCCGCAGCCGGTCGGGCGGCACCGGGCCGAAAATCACCGTTTCGAGTTGCTGGACGCGCCGGTCGTGCCCGGCGATATCCTGCTGCGCCTCGCGCATGTCGCGTTCCAGATCGGATACGCGATGTTCGAGCAGGACGACCTGGCGGAGCGCGGACAGCGTATCATTGAGCCAGCTCATGCCAGATCCGCCTGTCTGGCATCAGTTTTCCTGGCATCCGCTTTTCCATACGCCGGTTGCGGCTTCGCATGCAGGGCACCGGCGCGCAGCGCGTCAATCCAGTCCCAGTCGATGCGCGGATCGGCCCAAACGTCCTTTTGCAGCTTTTCGCGATATTCGTCCGAACGGAGATAGGCCATCTCTTCCCGGTGCCGCGCGCTGTTGACTTCGATACGGTCGAATGTCGCATGCATGCGCGCCACTGCCGCCGTCACCTGCGGCAACAGCACATCCAGCTCGGCGCGCGCCGCCGCCTCGTCCGGGTCATAATCCAGCGCCGCCCGACGGACCAGTTCGCTGACCGATATGCCCAGCACATCGGCGCGCGCGTTGATCGCCGCCTTGTCCGACGGGCTGATAAGCAAGGTGAGACGGTCGGTTTTCATACGGGCCTCCATATGAACATTAACATAAGCATGCTAATGTTTACTGGCAAGCCAGACATTCGTCGTAATCCGTGGTTTCCCCGGCGTTCAGCTCGATCTTCTTGAGGTCGGGCGTATTGTCCGCTTCCACGCCGCCCGCAAAGCCCGCACGCTGCACCGATTTGGAGCGGAGATAATAGAGCGACTTGATGCCCAGTTCCCATGCGCGGAAATGGAGCATCAGCAAGTCCCATTTCTCGACGTCCGCGGGGATGAACAGATTGAGCGACTGCGCCTGATCGATATAGGGCGTCCGGTCGGCCGCCAGTTCGAGCAGCCACCGCTGATCAATCTCGAAACTGGTCTTGAACACGTCCTTCTCGTCCTGGCTCAGGAAGTCGAGATGCTGGATCGATCCGCCATTTTCCAGGATCGTGTTCCAGACGTTGGTCGAGTCCTTGCTCTTGTCGCGCAGCAGCTTTTCCAGATAGGGATTCTTGATCGAGAAGCTGCCCGACAGCGTCTTGTGCGTGTAGATATTGGCCGGGATCGGCTCGATACAGGCCGAGGTGCCGCCGCAGATGATGCTGATCGATGCGGTGGGCGCGATCGCCATCTTGCAACTGAACCGCTCCATCACACCCATGTCGGCGGCGTCCGGGCACGGCCCGCGCTCCTGCGCCAGCATCATCGAGGCTTCATTGACCTGCGCGTTGATGTGCTTGAAGATCTTGAGGTTCCAGCTTTTCGCCATCGCGCTTTCGAACGGAATCATCCGCGCCTGAAGGAAGCTGTGATAGCCCATGACGCCCAGGCCGACCGAGCGTTCGCGGCTGGCGCTGTATTTGGCGCGCGCCATTTCGGGCGGGGCGCGATCGATATAATCCTGCAGCACATTGTCGAGGAAGCGCATCACATCTTCCACGAACTGCTTGTCGCCGTTCCATTCGTCCCAGGTTTCCAGGTTGAGCGAAGAGAGGCAGCAGACCGCCGTGCGATCATTGCCCAGATGGTCGCGCCCGGTGGGCAGCGTGATTTCCGAACAGAGGTTCGATGTCGAGACCTTGAGGCCCAGATCGCGGTGATGCTTGGGCATCGAGCGGTTCACCTGATCGGCGAAGATGATGTACGGCTCACCGGTGGCAAGGCGCGTCTCGACGAGTTTCTGGAACAGCGCGCGCGCGTCCACGGTGGCGCGGATCGACTGATCCTTCGGGCTGCGCAGCGGAAACTCCGCCCCGTCGCGCACTGCCTCCATGAAGGCGTCGGTCAGGAGGACGCCGTGATGCAGGTTCAGCGCCTTGCGGTTGAAGTCTCCGCTCGCCTTGCGGATTTCGAGGAACTCCTCGATTTCCGGATGGCTGATGTCGAGATAACAGGCGGCGGACCCGCGCCGCAGAGACCCTTGCGAAATGGCGAGGGTGAGCGAATCCATCACGCGGACGAAGGGAATGATGCCGCTGGTCTTGCCGTTGAGGCCGACCGGCTCCCCGATGCCGCGCACATTGCCCCAATAGGTGCCGATGCCGCCGCCGCGCGAGGCGAGCCAGACATTCTCGTTCCAGGTGTTGACGATGCCTTCCAGGCTGTCGTCCACGCTGTTGAGATAGCAGGAGATGGGCAGGCCGCGGCCCGTGCCGCCGTTCGACAGAACGGGCGTCGCGGGCATGAACCACAGGCGCGAGACATAGTCGTAGACGCGCTGCGCATGATCGGCATCGTCCGCATAGGCGGCTGCGACGCGCGCGAACAGATCCTGATAGCTTTCGCCGGGCAACAGATAGCGGTCGCGCAGGGTTTCCTTGCCGAACTCGGTCAGGAGCGCATCGCGCGACGCGTCGGTCGTGACCGGGAAGCGTCGCGCCTGAATGGCATGGGAGGACAGCGGCGACGACGCAGGCGCCTCCGACTTGGGCATGTCGCCCTGCGGCCGGTCAGCCTTGGGCGCGGCCACGGCGGCGCTTGCCGCAGCGGCCTGTACCAGATCTTCCATTATTGTTGCCACGTCGCCTGCACCTGTATCCTGACTGTCCCGAAAATCCATCGCCCGCCTTGCCTCTCAATGTTCACGTTCCGTTCGATTCGGTCAAGAGCGACGGGCCAAGCGCCCATCATAGCATGATCCATCTCGAACAGGGACGGGGAAGACCCGCCAGACGCCACCGGAAAAAGCGAAAACCGCTCTATCCGCCGAATCGCCCCGGCGCGACCAAACACTATCTATAGGGTGACCCCCGTCGTCCCTGATACAAGGGATAGTGCCACAGCCGCGCCGGACCGCAAGAGGGTAAATGACATTTTAGGGACTCGGTTCGTCGCGCCGCTGATTCGTTTCGTCGCTGGAATCTCTCGCTTTATCGGCGCGACGCGCGGACTTTCCTCGCCTCCGCAAAAGGCAAGAGCGACTGCGCGAAAAGAAAATAAATAGCGGTTGACGCGGAATTGGGGCGGCAGAGGTTGTGGTCTCCCCTCCCCTTCAGGGGAGGGGCCGGGGGTGGGGGATGGAAGCGATCGCCAACAGCGTAAGCGGTAACGGACAGCCCCCACCCCAACCCCTCCCCTGAAGGGGAGGGGCTTAGAATGATTTATTCCCGCCCCCCTGCCGCCTCCAGCACGGCGGCGACGGCGACTTCCCAGGCGCGGACTCGGGAGGCCGCAGCGGGGTTGGCCACCGGCGTGAAGCCATGGGTCGGCCCGCGCATCGCGCAGGCCGATTCGAGGTCCGCGAACAGTCCCGCGCCGACGCCTGCCAGCATCGCCGCGCCGAGCGCCGTGGTCTCGATGAAGTGCGGCCGCTCCACCGTCAGCTCCAGCATGTCGGCGAGGTCCTGCGCCAGCCAGTCGTTGCTGACCATACCGCCGTCGATCCTGAGGTCCGCCCAGACCGCGCCGTCGGCGGCAAAGGTCGCCTTGAGGTCAAGCGACTGGTGCGTCACCGCCTCCAGCGCGGCGCGGACGATATGCGCGCGACCTGTCGAGAAGCTGAGGCCGGTGATCGCCCCGCGCGCATCGGGCCGCCAATAGGGCGCGCCGAGGCCGGAGAGCGCAGGCACGAAGCTGACCCCGCCATTGTCGGGGACGGAGGCGGCAAGCGCGGCAGTTTCCTCCGCGCTGTCGATCAGGCCCACTTCGTCGCGCAGCCATTTAACGACGCTGCCCGCGACGAACACCGATCCTTCGAGGGCAAAGCAGCGTTCTCCGCCGATTTGCGAGGCGATGGTGCCGAGCAAGCGATTTTTGGAACGCGGCATCTGCGCGCCGGTGTTGGTGAGGATGAACGCGCCGGTGCCGTAAGTCGCCTTGGTCTGGCCGGGGGCAAGGCACGCCTGCCCGATGGAGGCCGCCTGCTGATCGCCCGCGAGGCCGGTGATCGGGATGGGTGCGCCGAAGAGATCAGGTTGGGTGGTGCCGAACGCACCGGCGCAATCGACGATTTCGGGGAGCAAGGCGGCAGGCACGCCGAACAGGTCGAGCAATGCGCTGTCCCAGCCGCCCTGCTCTATCGCCATCAGCGCGGTGCGTGAGGCGTTGGTGGCGTCGGTGATGTGGACACCGCCTGTGAGGCGATAGACGAGATAGCTTTCGACGGTGCCGACCGCGAGATTATCGCCCAGTTCGTTAAGCTGTGGCCAGTTGGCGAGCGCCCAGCCCATCTTGCTGCCGGAGAAATAGGGGTCGAGAAGCAAGCCGGTGCGGTCCTGCACCATCGGTTCGTGGCCCGCGACGATGAGGTCATGGCAGGTTTCCGCGGTCCGGCGGTCCTGCCAGACGATGGCAGGCGCGACGGCTTGCCCGGTGCGGCGGTCCCAGAAAACGACCGTCTCACGTTGATTGGTGATGCCGATGCAGGCGATGCGGTCCGGGCCGCCTGCTTTCGTCACCATCTCCTGCGCGCATTCCAGCGTGAGCGCCCAGATTTCGTTGGCGTCATGTTCGACGCGGCCCGGCGCGGGATAATGCTGCGTCAGGGGGCGTTGCGCGGTGCCGAGGCACGCGCCATCCGGCGCGAACAGCATCGCGCGGGTGGAGGTGGTGCCTTCGTCGATGACGAGGATGGATTGGGTCATTTTGGTTATCCTCTCGTCGTCGGTCGATATTCCCTTTTCCCACTCTCCCGCCCCATTCCCCGTTCGGTTCGAGTAGCTGTCGAGCTTGTCGCGACGGCGTATCGAGAACAGTTCTCGACAAGCTCGAACCGAACGGTGTTGGGGAGGAACGGTGTGAAAAGGGCAGGTCTGTCGGTTACCCCAGAACCAGCGGTCCATGCTCCAGCTTCGGCAAGACGTGCCGCGCGAAGAGGTCGCATTCGGCGGCGTGGGGGTAGCCGGAGAGGATGAAGGCTTCGATCCCTTCGTCCTGATAGGCGCGCAGCTTGGCCAGCACCTGATCGGGATCGCCGACGATCGCCGCGCCGCAGCCCGACCGTGCCCGGCCAACCCCGGTCCACAGATTATCCTCGACATAGCCTTCTTCGCCCGCCGCCGCGCGCAGTTCCGCCTGCCGCGTCACGCCGACCGACTGGCTGTCGAGTGACTTGGCACGGATCGCGGCACCGGCATCGTCGTCCAGCTTGGAGAGCAGGCGAGTCGCTGCGGTGCGCGCCTCCGCCTCGGTTTCCCGAACGATCACATGCGCGCGATAGCCGAACTTGAGCGTGCGCCCGTAACTGGCGGCGCGCGCGGTCATGTCGGCGATGATGTCCCGCACCTTGTCCATCGTATCGGGCCACATCAGGTACACGTCGCAGCCCTGGGCAGCGGCATCGCGTGCGGCGGGGCTGAGGCCACCAAAATAGAGCGGCGGGCATTTGCCGGAAACCGTCGTGATCTTGGGTGGATCGAGATCGAGTGTGTAGAACTCCCCCTGATGATTGAGATGCTCGCCGTTCAGCATCGTCTTCAGGATCTGCATCACTTCGAGCGTGCGCGCGTAGCGCGGATTGCTTTCGAGCGTGTCGCCCGGCAGATCGGACGAGATGATATTGACGGTCAGCCGTCCGCCCAGGATGCGGTCGAGCGTGGCGATGCGGCGGGCCAGCTGCGGCGGCCAGTCCTCGCCGATACGCACCGCCATCAGCAGACGGATCTGCTTCACCAGCGGCGCGATCGCACCTGCGAAGATGGTGGTGTCGATGCCCAGCTGATAGCCGGAGGGCAGCAGGATATTGTCGAAGCCCCCGCTGTCGGCCTGCATCACGATATCGCGGCAATGCTCCCAGCTTGATGCCAGCTTCGGGTCGGGCTGCCCCAGAAATTCATAGTCGTCGTCGCACAGCGCCGAAAACCAGCTTACTTCGCAGGATTTGGTGGCGGCATCATTCATGGCAACGGTTCCTCTCTCGATGCGGTCAGGACGGCGTACCATTCGGCACGGGTCCAGCGGACCTTGTAGGCGTCGGCGGATTCGCGAATGCGCGCGGGCGTCTGCGATCCGACGATCGGTATGGGGCGCGCGGGATGCGCCATGATCCAGCTGAGGGCCGCAGCGGTGACGGAAACGCCGTAACGCTCGGCCACCCGGCGCAGGGCGGCAACGACCGCACGTTCGCGCTCGCTGTGCGGATCAGCGATGCGCCCGCCGCCCAGCGGCGACCAGGCCATCACCGCCATGTCCATCCGCATCGCCACATCCAGCTCGCCCGACACGATCGGTGCGAGCGTGAGCGCGGAAAACTCCGGCTGGGTGGTGGCAAGCGGCATGGGGAGGAAATGGGTCAGCGCCTCGATCTGTGCGACCGTGAAATTGGATACGCCGACTGCGCCGATCTTTCCGGCCTTGTGCGCATCCTCCAGCGTGCGCGCGATTTCCTGCGGGTGCGTCAGGATGTCGGGGCGGTGAATCTGCCACAGGTCGACATGATCGACACCCAGGCGGGAGAGCGAGGCGTCGATCGCGAACTGAAGATAATCGGCGCTGCTGTCATAGGGTGTGCCGATGACGATACCGCCCTTGGTCGCCAGCACCATGCGGTCGCGCAGGCCCCTGTCCGCCGCAAAGACCCGGCCGAGCAGCCGCTCCGACGCGCCGAAGCCTTCGCCATTGTCCGGCCCGTAGATATCCGCCGTATCGAACAAAGTGATACCCGATTCGAGGGCGGCATCGACAAGCGCGCGGGCGGCGGCAAGGTCATCGCCCTTGAAACGCCACATGCCCCAGGACAGCCCGCTGACGGTCAGGCCGGACTGGCCAAGCGGACGCTGGCTGAGGGGGGCTGGGAGAAAAGCGGAACTGGTCATGGGGTGATGTCGATCCTTCAGGGTCGGGGAAAGGGAATGGCGCGGGTGGATTGTCGCTCGATCAGCGCGTGTGGCAGGCGGCGATGCTCCGCCCCCGGCCCCATGCTGAACAGCAGGCGCGTGCCGGTCTGGCCCAGCGTGCGCGTCGGCTGGCGAATGGTGGTAAGCGGCGGATAGACGACCTGCGCAAGCACGGTATCATCAAAGCCCGCGACCGAAAGCTGGTCCGGCACGATGATCCCGCTCTTGTGCGCGACGGCCAGCACCCCGGCGGCCATGTCGTCATTGCTGGCGAAAATCGCGCTAGGCGGATCGGCCATGGCCAGCAGGGCCTCGGCCGCCTTGACGCCGCTGGCGAAATCAAACTCTCCGGGAAAGACGATGCCGGGTTCATAGTCGATCCCCGCCCGGTCGAGCGCGCGGCGATAACCGAACAGCCGCTCGTTGCTGGCCATATGGTTGGGATGGCCGATGATGAAGCCGATGCGGCGATGGCCGTTGTTGATGAGATAGGACGTCATGTCGTCCGCCGCCTGCACATCGTCGATGAACACCGACGAGGTGATCGCATGGTTGGTGCCCGGCGATATGCGGACGAACGGGATCGCGCGCCGCTCCAGCTCCGCCAGCACCGCCGCGCAATCGGTGACGGGGGAGGACAGGATGATCCCATCGACATGCGTCTCGTCGATCAGCCCGCCGACTTCGCGCGCAACATCGGGCGAGGCGACATCGACCGGCTGGGCGAGCAGGCGCACACCTTCCTCACGACAGGCTTCCCACACGCCTTCCTGGATCTGGTGGATATAATAGGGCGAATGATTGTCGTAGAGCAGCGCGATCTGCCCGGACTTGCGCCCCGCCAGCGCACGCGCGGCGATGCTGGGGCTGAAGCGCAGGCTGCGCACCGCCTCCTCCACCTTCACCCGCGTATCCTCCCGCACATAGCGTTCCTTGTTGAGAACGCGCGAAACGGTCTTGACCGACACGCCGGCGGCTTCGGCGACGTCGCGGATGGTGGCGCGCTCGTTCATGGGCCGTTCGTTCATAGGCCGATCGCTTCCAGCCGGGCGACATGGCGCGTGGCAATATCCGCGAAGAAAGGGGCATGGGAGCTGTCGGCGCGATAGAAGGCGGGGGTGCGGCCGATCGGCGCGTCCACCGTGACGCTGCCGGGCGCATGATGCGCGCCTGTCCACAGATGCACCCAGTCCGTCCCCTGCGGCAGATGGCAGGTCCATCGGGTGGCGTCGGCTTCTATGACAGGTGCGACCAGCAGGTCGCGGCCATAGAGATAGTGGGTTTGCAGGGTGTCGCTGTCCATCGCCTCTTCATGATGCAGGAACAGCGCGCGTTGCAAGGGCAGTCCGGTTGTCCGCGCCGCTTCGCATAGCAGGCGGGTGTAAGGCGCAAGGTCCGCATGCAGCTGGCTCATCGCGGCAAAATGGTCGAGCAGTTCGGGCGTCGAATCGACTTGCAGGTTCTCGTCCGGGCGATTGCCTTCGTGCGTGCGCATGACCGGGGTGAACGCGGCCAAGTCGCTCCACCGCATCAGCAGCTCGGCGGTGCGGACATTCCCCATCAGGCTGGTGTAACCGCCGATGTCGCTGTGGCTGTAGGCATTGCCGACGAGACCCGCCGACAGCGCGGCGGTGATGACCGTGCCGATACCGTCGTGCCGGGAAAAATCGACGGACTGGTCTCCCGCCCAGAGCAGCGGACAATAATGCCCGACGTCGGTACCGCCCGCGCGCATGAAGAAAACCGCCTCGCCCGTCTTGCCGCGCAATTCCAGCGCGCGGGCATTCACCTTGGCCCACAAAGTCGGCCAGGCATTATGCGCCAGCATCGGGTCCATCCCGTCGAACAGGCGCACATCGGTGGGCAGATATTCCCCGAAATCGGCCATCCAGCCCATGATACCAAGATCGAGCATTTCCCGCCCGATCACCCGGTCCGCGAACCATTCGGCCGCATCGGGATTGGTGAAGTCCACGATGGCCGCGTCGAACTCGCCGAAATCGACATGATAGGGCATGTCGGCATCCTGGCGCAGCGCGAGATAGCCTGCGGCGAGGGCCTCCTGATAGAGCGCGCCGTCGATCGCCAGATAGGGGTTCACATAGGCGAGGAACCGCACCCCCTTTGCCGCCAGCGCCGCGATGCGCCGGTCGAGATGGGGATAACGGTCGCGGTTCCACCGCCAGTCCCAGAACAATCGCTTGCCGAAGCTGGTGATGCGCAGCCCCACCCAGTCCTCGCACCACAGTCCGGTGACGGGCACGCCCGCGTCGATCATCCGCTCCAGCCGCGCGAAACTCGCCTCCCCCTGCTTCAGGCCGACGATCGTGCCGCCGTTAGCCCATTCGGGCAGCAGCGGCTGGCGCCCGAACCGCGTGGAAAGCGCGGACACCAGATCGGCCATCGTCGGTGCGGCGAACAGTTCGATCTTTGCCGGAATGTCCCAGCATTCGATGATGAAATGATCCGCTGCCATGAAATCGAACGCGCAATAGGCATGGGTGTCGACATGCAGGGCGGTGCCCCGCTCAAACAGGATCGTGGGCTGCGGATAATTGGTGGTCCAGTAATCGCCCCCGGCATTGCCCGCTGCGTCCATCGCCTGCGTGAAGGCGCTCGTCTTGTCCCGCCCGACTCCCGGCTCGGACGTCCAGACCGGAAACACGCGCCCGCGCAGATCGAGATAGGACATCTGCTCGCCCAGCCCGAAGATTTTCTCTACTCCATCAGTAGAAAATCTTAGCCAGCAGCGATTGACGGCGCTGTCATGCGATTCTAGCAGGAGAGCGTCGGACTGGACGACCAGCGACAGCGCCACCGGTGCTCCTTCTCTCTCGGCAAGATCGATCCGCACCGGGGCATCGTCCCCTTGCGCCTCGATGACGCGCGCATGGGCGAGCGGGGTGCGGGTTTCCACATGATCGGAGAGACGGAAATTGCCGCGAAACATCTCGATATCCGCCGTGCCGCGGCCGACCGTCACCATCGGCATGTCGGCGCTGTGCGCAGCCACCAGACGGTCGCCCTGCCAAAGCGCGAAGCCATCATCGGTAATGCGGACGATCGGCGCGATAGTCGCCATGGAACCTCTCTCGATCGACAGCCCGATCAGGCAGCGCGGCCGCCCCTGCCGGGTGTCACATATTTATGACAGCGATGGACAATGCCACAGTCCTTCCCCCTGTTCAAGATTGACAATGGCGCCGCGACACTCTTATTACTGCTCCAAACCGGCATGAGAATGCCGGATAAAGAGCATAATCTACGCAAAACGGGAGGATCCCATGATTAGCCGCACCTGTGCCCCGCATATCCGTTCCATTTTTCTGACAACGATGGCAGGCGTCAGCCTGACCGCTCTGGCGCAGCCCGCGCTGGCGCAGGACCCCGCAACCCCCGCCGGTGCCGCAGAGGAATCGACCGGCATCGACATCGTGGTAACCGCCCAGAAGCGCGAGGAAAATCTTCAGAACGTGCCGCTGTCGGTTTCGGTGGTGAGCGGCGACGCGATTGCCGCACAGGGCGGCGTCAATCTTGAAAACGCGCAATATCTGGTCCCTTCGCTGAACTTCCGCAAATCGGGCACCAGCCTCAACCAGGCCCTGTTCCTGCGCGGCGTGGGCACCATCAACTTTTCGATCGCGGCGGAGCCTTCGGTCGCGGCGGTCATCGACGGCGTGGTGCTGAGCCGCGCGGGCGAAGGCTTCGGCGATCTGGTCGATATCGAACGCATCGAAGTGCTGCGCGGTCCGCAGGGCACATTGTTTGGCAAGAACGCGTCGGCCGGGGTCGTCAGCATGGTCTCCAAGGCCCCGCAGGACACATTCGGCGGCACCATCGAAGCCAGCTATTTCGATGCCGACGAATATCGCGCCCGCGCCACGATCAACATTCCGCTGGGCCAGGACGTTCGCTCGCGCTTCACCGGCTTTTACAGCGAATATGACGGCAATATCCGCAACATCGCGCTCAACCGCACGGTGAACGGATACAAGCATTATGGCGTGCGCGGTGTTATCGAAGCCGATCTGTCCGATGCCGTAACCGTCATTCTGCGCGGCGACTGGCGCAAGGCGAACGACGATTGCTGCGCCGAAATCATCGGCACCACGCCAAGCAATGCCGCCGCGACGGCACTGTCGGGCACCAACATTTCAGGCGACGAGACGCGCCGGATCAACCAGAATCTGCTGACCCAGACGAAGGAAGAAAGCTGGGGCGTGTCGATGCAGATCGACGCGGAACTGGGGAACCAGATCATCACCTCGATCACCGCCTATCGCAACTGGGACAATACCGAAATCCGCGACGGCGACTGGCTCGACCGGCCTTATGTCGGCCTCAACCAGTTGCACGATGTCGGCCCGCAGACGTCCAAGACGTTCAGCCAGGAATTGCGCCTCGCGTCTCCGGCCGGCGGCGTGCTGGAATATGTCGCGGGCCTCTATTACTCGCGCGCCGAATCGCAGCGGGTTTTCAGCCGCGACGTCATCGTCTGCACTGCCTCCACCTTGCCTGCGGTCGCCCCGGGCCTCGTGCCCTGCGCGACCACAGGGGGCGTTTCCACCTTCACCAACCCCTTCGGATCGACCGATTACGGATCGGTGTTCACCAACATGGCGGCATTCGGCCAGCTGACGTTCAACGTGTCGGACCGGTTCCGTGCCATTGGCGGCCTGCGCTACACGGCGGATCAGCTTGACGGCAACATCCTGCGCACGACGCGGCTTGCGGGACCGGGCGTGAACGGCAATTTCGACGCAGGCATCTACAACAACGGCAGCCCGGTCGCAGGCGTGTCGAACGGCCAGCCCGTGAAGCTGAAGAAGGTGAACGACAACTGGTCGGGCAAGGCGGCGCTGCAATATGACATCAGCGACGGCACCATGGGCTATGCCAGCTACACGCGCGGGTACAAGGGCCCGGCCTATAATCTGTTCTTCAACCTGAACACCAATGGCGCAGGGGTGATCGAGCCGGAAACCGTCGATGCCTATGAAGTCGGCCTGAAGAACCGCTTCCTCGACAACACGCTGATCCTCAACCTCACCGGTTTCTACGCCAAGTACAAGAATTACCAGGCGAACAACCCCGATCTGGTGGCGGGCGTGGTGGTTACGCGGCTGACCAACGCGGGCAGCGTATCGACGCGCGGCGTGGAAGCGGACATATTGTGGCAGCCAAGCCGCGCCTTCAACATCAGCGGCGGCCTCGCCTATACTGACGCGAAGGTTGACCAGTTCCGCCTGCCCCCCGGCGCGACCGAAGCGCAGCGGGTGCCCAACGGCACGCGGCTGGCCAATGCGCCGAAGTGGAAAGGCTCGCTGGGCGCAACCTACACGATCGAGACGGGCGGCTTTGCCAATGTCGAATTGGGCGCGCAGGGCAGCTATCAGTCCAGCCAGCTCTATGAGCTCAGCCCAAATGCCGCGGTGCGCGCGGCTACCACGGTGAAGGGCTATGGCATCGTCGATGTCAGCGCCGGTCTGGTCGATGCCGATAACGGGTGGAGCGTTCGCGCGCAGGTGAAGAATCTGTTCGACCAGAGCTTCGCCTCGTCGATCGTCTCGGGCGGCCCTGGCGGTTCCTATCGTTACATCATTCCGCGTGAAGCGGATCGCTATTTCGGGGTGACCGCCAAGGTCAATTTCGGCAGCGAACGCTGATACAAGGACGCAATTGCCGGAGGCGCGACGCTATCACGCGCTTCCGGCAATGCCGGGCTGGCGGCCTCTGCACGGGCCGCCAGCCCTTTTTTCATGGAATCGCGAAAAGTTCCGCGCCTCAACGGAGTTTCGGCGCGTTTTGCCGTATCCGCCGATGTCAGGGTGAGCCGTCGTTAACCATCTTCGTATAGAGAAGAAGAAACGTCACCTTTCGGAGCCGCCTGTGATCGAGTTTGCCGCACTGACTTATGGTATGCTGACCAGCTTCGTCCTCTCATCGCTGCGCCGCAATCAGGCCGCGCGCAGGCCCCATCCGCCGATGCTCCGCCATGTCGGTTATATGCTCTGCGGCATGTCGGCCGGCGCCTGCGCCATTTTGACGGGCACGGCATTATCCGCATTGCTGACATGAAAAGGGCGGCCGCAGCCGCCCTTTCCGTTCCGTAGAGACGTGGCGGCGAATTACCGCACCGAGCCGCGACGCACCAGATTGACGATCGCGAGCAGGATCACCGCACCGGCAAAAGAAACCAGCAGCGATGCAATGTCGTAGCTGCCACTGGTGATCGGCGCGACACCCAGCAGCGGCGATACGACGAAGCCCGCGATGACGGCGCCGACGATCCCGACGACGACGTTCAGGAAGATGCCCTGCTGCCCGTCGGTCCGCATGACCATGCTGGCCAGCCAGCCCAATATGCCACCGACGATGATAAGAATGATGATGCCCATGATATTCCTCCCGTGAACAAAGACGGCCAAGTGTGGCTGCTGCCAGACTGGACGCATGGCGGGGCGGAAAAGTTCCGCAGGGGCTGGTCAGGCGGTCACTGGCTCCAGCCGCGGCACCATCAGATGAATCCACGCCAGCGCCACCAGATAGGCCACGGCGCAGATCGCGAACATCGGCCAATATCCCGTGCCCGAAGTCAACGACCAGCCTGCGAACTCGATCATCGCCGTGCCGGACAAATTGCCCGCGATCGCGCCCATGGCAATCACGCTGGCCACCCGCGCCGTCGGCACGATATCCGCCGTCATGCCGAAAATGTTCGTTGAAAAGCCCTGATGCGCGAACAGCGCCATGCCGATCAGCAGCGCGGCGGTCCACGGATTGCCGGCATACATGGCAAGCGGCGCAGGCAGGATCATCAGCGCGAAGAGGAACATCGAAAGCTTGCGCGCCCGATTGATGGTGAAGCCGCGCGAGAGGAGGATGGGGAACAACGCCCCGCTGCTGACCGCGCCGATGGCCGCCAGAACATAGATGAGCGCGATCGGATAACCCAGGTTCCCCTGCGTCATGCCGAATTGCCGCGCGAAGAAATCGGGCATCCAGAACAGCATGAACCACCAGACGAGGTCGGTGAACGCCTTGGCACCGATGACGGCCCAGCTGCGCCGGTCCGACAGCAATGCGCCCCAGCGGACACCCTTGATCGGGCTGGCGCTTTTGGTGACGGCATTGACGGGATCGAGATTGCGCGTGCCGACGATCCAGAAGATCAGCCACAGGAAGCCCAGGCCGCCGGTGACGAGAAAAGCCGCCTGCCAGCCGAACGCAAGCGCGAAGGGCGGGATGAGCAAGGGCGTCGCGATCGCCCCGATATTGGGCGCGGTGTTGATGAGACCGATGCCCAGCGAGCGTTCGCGCAGGGGGAGATAGGTGGCGGCGGCCTTGATCGCGGCGGGCGTGTTCACCGACTCCGCAACAGCCAAAGTGACCCGGGCCGCCACGAACTGCTGCACCGTCATCGCAATCGCATGGCCCATGCCCGCCAGGCTCCATATGGCGACGGCGGCACCATAGGCAAAGCGCACCCCGAAACGATCGACGAACCAGCCGACACCGAGCAGCGCGAGTGCCGCCGAAATCTGGAAGGAGGAACCCAGATGCGCGAAATCCTGGTCGGACCAGCCGAACTGTGCCTCCAGCATGGGCTTGAGCAGCGCCAGCACCTGCCGGTCGACATAATTGAGCGCGGTGGCGAAGAAGATCAGCGCGATAAGACCGTAGCGCAGCGATTTGCCCGTTTCCGGTGGCAATTCCCCCGCCGCACCCTGCGCCGAAAGATCCGTCTTTTCTTGCGCCGAAAGGGGCAACTGGGTCACATCGGCTCTCCTGCATCCGGCTCTGTCCGCCTCTGTTTTAAGTTGCGGGCGGCGATAAAGCGATATAGGCACAGGCGATATGACAACGCAAGACAGAAACCGTGTCATGGCCGCCGATCTCTACTGCGATCTGCTGGTCGAAACGCCCCAGCCAAAGCGCCGCTGGCAGGAACGCGTGCCGGGCATGGCGATGGCGGTTGTCGCCTCGCTCGCCGCCGCCTGGCTCAGCGATCATTATGGCGCGCCGATCATTCTGATGGGGCTGCTGATTGGCCTGTCTTTGAGTTTCGTCAGTGCCGAGCCGAAGCTCGCCCCCGGCCTTACCTTCGCCTCGCACACCTTGCTGCGCATCGGCATCGTGCTGGTGGGTGCGCAAATCACCTTCGCGCAGATCGGATCGCTCGGGCTGGCCGCCTTTGTCGCGCTGGTCGGCATCATGGCGATCGTGATGCTGACCGGTGTGCTGGTAGCACGCCTGTTCAAACAGGATGTCCTGTTCGGCCTGCTGGCGGGCGGCGCAACCGCCATCTGCGGCGCATCGGCGGCGCTGGCGCTGTGGAGCCTGATCGGTGAAAAGCGGATAGACCAGGCGCGGTTCACCATCGTGCTCGTCGGCATATCGGTGGCGAGCGCGCTCGCCATGTCCTTCTATCCCCCGATCGCGGAGTTTCTGGGCCTGAACGACCGGCAGGCCGGTTTTCTGATCGGGGCATCGATCCACGATGTCGCGCAGGCGATCGGCGGCGGCTTTTCCTTCTCCCGCCCCGCTGGCGAAGTCGCGACGATCGTGAAGCTGACGCGCGTGACGCTGCTCGCGCCCGTGCTGGCGATCGTGGCGATCGTGCTGCGCAGCCGGGGCGTCGCTGCGGAAGGCACGAAAAGCCGCATCCAGATACCCTGGTTCGTGCTTGGCTTTCTGGCTTTGGTGGGGATCAACACCGCCCTGCCCCTGCCCGCGCCGATCATCGACGCGTCGCATACGCTTTCGAAGGCGCTGTTGCTGGTATCGGTGACGGCGACGGCGATGAAATCGCAAATGGCGATGCTGCTGACGCAGGGCTGGCGCAGCTTTGCCCCCGTGATCGCGGCGACGCTGATGGCTTTCGCGCTGTCGCTCGGCGCGGCGCTGATCCTGTGAGGATGTCATGATCTACGACATCTGCGTCATCGGCGGCGGGATCAACGGCACGGGTATCGCGCGCGACGCCGCCGGGCGCGGCGCGTCGGTGCTGCTGCTGGAAAAAGACGATCTGGCGTCGGGAACATCATCGGCTTCCACCAAGCTGATCCACGGCGGGCTGCGCTATCTGGAGCATTACGAGTTCCGGCTGGTGCGCGAATCGCTGATGGAGCGGGAGCGGCTGCTGGGCATCGCGCCCCACATTGCCTGGCCGATGCGATTCGTGCTGCCGCATCATCCGGGGTTGCGCCCGCGCTGGCTGCTGCGGCTGGGCCTGTTCCTCTACGACCATATCGGCGGGCGCAAGCTGTTGCCGCCTACGCGCAGCATCGACTTGCGCAGCGATCCGGCAGGCACCCCACTCAAGCCCGGCTTTGCGCATGCATTCGAATATTCGGATTGCTGGGTGGACGACGCACGCCTCGTCGTGCTGAACGCACGCGATGCGGCGGCGCGCGGCGCGGAAATCCGCACCCGTTGCGCCGTGACGGGGGCGACACGTGAAGGCGATTTGTGGCGGATCGACAGCCGCGCGGCGGACGGCACCGAACAGACGTTCCAGGCGCGCACGATCGTTAACGCCGGCGGCCCCTGGGTCGTGCGGATGATCGACGCCAGCCACACGCCCCGGTCGGCGAACATCCGGCTGGTGCGCGGCAGCCATATCGTGACCCGCCGCCTGTTCGATCATGATCGCAGCTACATCTTCCAGAACGCCGATGGCCGCATCATCTTCGCCATCCCCTATGAGCGCGACCTGACCCTGATCGGCACCACCGATCGCGAGCATGAGTCGCCCGACGTGCCCGCAAAAGCGACCGACGAGGAAATCGCCTATCTGTGCGCGGCGGCGAGCGAATATTTCGCCAAGCCGATCACGCGGGATGATGTCATCTGGACTTACAGCGGCGTGCGCCCGCTCGTCGATGATGGCGCGAGCGCGGCGCAGGAAGCGACGCGCGATTATGTGCTGAAGCTGGACAAGGATGGCGGCGCCCCGCTGCTGTCGATCTTCGGCGGCAAGATCACGACATACCGGCGGCTGGCCGAGGAAGCGGTGGAAATGCTGGCCCCGTCCCTGCCGGTGCTGAAAGGCGCAAGCTGGACAGCGGGCGCGGCGCTGCCCGGTGGCGACTTCGCGCTGTCGGAACGCGGCGCGTTGGCCGACCGCATTGCACGCGAACATCCCTTCCTGTCGATGGACGATATTGCGCGCATCGTCGCCACCTACGGCACGTGCGCCTTCGACTGGCTGGGCGACGCACGGGACCGCGCGGCGCTGGGCGAGGACTTCGGCGGCGGCCTCACCGAAGCGGAAGTGCGCTATCTGGTGCGGGCGGAATGGGCCCGTACGGCGGACGACGTGCTGTGGCGACGGACGAAGCTGGGCCTGCGCGTGGATGCGCACGGCGTGGCGCGACTGGAGGGGCTGATGGGGCGACTGGTGAACGAAGTCATGGTGTAGTTATAACATTGTTATAACTTTATTCCTATGATATGCGCTGCACAGGAGACACGCCATGCAGACTGCACTTCGTAAAATGGGCAATTCCACGGGAATGATCCTGCCCCAATCGATCCTGAAGGAAATCGGCGCGACCAGTGGCGCGAAAATGGACGTGCAGGTGCAGGACGGCAAGCTCATCATCACGCCCGTGGTCGAGGCCCCCCGTGCAGGCTGGGCCGACTCTGCGGCAGATGTCAGTGCACATCAGGACCGCGAAAGCGAAGCATGGCTGAGTTTCGGCAATGCCGATGATGCTGATCTGACGTGGTAAAACGCGGCGAAGTCTGGCTTGCCGCGCTTGACCCGACGGTCGGCAGCGAAATCCAGAAAACACGCCCGTGCGTGATCGTATCCCCCGATGAAATGAACGATCATCTGCGCACCGCGATCGTCGCACCCATGACCACGGGCAGCCGCCCCGCGACTTTCCGCATTCCTTTGCAGTTCAAAGGAAAAGCAGGATTGATATTACCCGACCAGATGCGGACGCTGGACAAGACGCGACTGGTCAACCGCATGGGCAAGCTCGATGCTACCACACTGGATGCGCTGCTCAATGTGCTTGGTCAGATGTTTTCCCGGTAGTCACGGCTCTTTCAGTGGTTACAGAATGGCACCTCAGAGAATCTTGAAAAGACCGCTTATTCGACCTAATGAAAGGTCATGATACATTCCATCCTTGCCGATTCGGGCGTTAGCATCAGCGACCTGAAAAAGAACCCTTCCGCCGTGATCGAAGCGGCGGGTGGCCTGCCGATCGCCGTGCTCAACCGCAACACGCCCGCCGCCTATCTTGTCCCAGCCAAGGCATGGGAGGCTTTGATGGAGCATCTGGAGGACCTGGAACTGGCGCAAATCGTGCGTGAACGCGCTGGGCAGAAGCGGATCAAGGTGCGCCTTGAAGACCTATGAGCTGGAGTTTCTGGAAACCGCGCTGAAGGAATGGAAGAAGCTGGCGCCGAATATCCGCAATCAGTTTGCCAAGAAACTCGAAGAACGCTTGCGGCAACCCCATGTTACTTCCGCACAGCTGAGCGGCATGGCCGATTGTTACAAGATCAAGTTGCGCGCGGCAGGATACCGGCTGGTCTATCAGATCGAAGATGAAGTTCTGCTGATAGTTGTCATTGCGGTCGGCAAGCGAGAACGTAATGCAGTGTATAAAACGGCTGCTGCGCGGCTCGATTGATGTTCTCCCTTTCCTTGCATGAGAGGAAAGGGAGAGAGATAGGAAGTCATTGGCCAGCTACACGCGAGCTCAATACACCCGCGCCTTCGGCTTGATATATTCCACCTCGTCGCTCAGCGTATAGTCATGCACAGGCCGCGTATCGAGGGTCACGGTGCCGCCCTTGCCGCCCCAGCCGTCGAACCACGAAATCGTGTGCTTCATCCAGTTTTCGTCGTCGCGGTTGGGGAAATCCTCGTGCATGTGCGCGCCGCGGCTTTCCTTGCGGTTCAAGGCGCTCTGGATCGTGCAGCTGGCCTGGCTGATGAGATTGTCCAGTTCCAGCGTCTCGATGAGGTCGGTGTTCCAGATCAGCGACCGGTCGGAGACCTGCACGTCCTCCATGCTCCTGTAGACATTCTGGAGCTTGGTCACGCCTTCGCTCATCAGCGCGTCGTCGCGGAACACGGCGGCGTGCTTCTGCATGGTGCGCTGCATTTCGAGGCGAATCTTCGCCGTCGCTGTGCTGCCCTTCGCATGGCGGAAATGGTCGAGACGGGCGAGCGCCAGGTCGGCGCTGTCCTTCGGCAGGGCCTTGTGCGCACTGCCGGGCTTGATGATGTCGGAGATGCGATGCCCGGTCGCGCGACCAAACACCACAAGGTCGATCAGCGAGTTGGAGCCGAGGCGGTTGGCGCCATGCACCGACACGCAGGCCGCTTCGCCCACGGCGAACAGGCCGGGAACGACGGCATCGGGATTGCAGTCCTTCAGCGTCACGACTTCGCCATGATAGTTACAGGGAATGCCGCCCATGTTGTAATGCACCGTCGGCACCACCGGCAGCGGTTGCCGCGTCAGATCGACATTGGCGAAGACCTTCCCGGTCTCGGTAATGCCCGGCAGGCGTTCGGCCAGGATCTTCGGATCGATATGATCGAGGTGCAGGAAGATATGGTCGGATTCCTTGCCGACGCCGCGCCCTTCGCGGATTTCCAGCGCCATGGAGCGGGACACGACGTCGCGTGAAGCAAGGTCCTTGGCGGAGGGGGCATAGCGTTCCATGAAACGCTCGCCTTCCGAATTGGTCAGATAGCCGCCTTCCCCGCGCGCGCCCTCCGTGATGAGCACGCCCGCGCCGTAGATGCCGGTCGGGTGGAACTGCACGAACTCCATGTCCTGCAAGGGCAGGCCCGCACGCAGCACCATGCCGCCGCCGTCGCCGGTGCAGGTATGCGCCGACGTCGCGGAGAAATAGCAGCGGCCATAGCCGCCCGTCGCCAGCACGACGCTATGCGCCCGGAAACGGTGGATGGAGCCATCCTCCATGCAGATGGCGATGACACCCCGGCACTCGCCATTTTCCATGATGAGGTCGATCGCGAAATATTCGACGTAGAAGTCCGCGTCATACTTCAGGCTCTGCTGATAGAGCGCATGCAGCATGGCATGGCCGGTGCGGTCGGCGGCGGCGGCGGTGCGCTGCACCGGCGGGCCCGCGCCCATATTCTGCATATGGCCGCCGAAGGGCCGCTGATAGATGGTGCCATCCTCGTTCCGGCTGAACGGCACACCGGCATGTTCCAGCTCGTACACGGCGGCCGGTGCCTCGCGCACCATATATTCGATCGCGTCCTGATCGCCCAGCCAGTCCGACCCCTTGACGGTGTCGTACATGTGCCAGGTCCAGTGATCGGGCGAGTTGTTGCCGAGCGAAGCGGCGATGCCGCCCTGCGCCGCGACGGTATGGCTGCGTGTCGGAAACACTTTGGTGATGCAGGCGGTTTTCAGGCCGCTTTCGGCGATGCCCATGGTGGCGCGCAGGCCGGACCCGCCCGCGCCGACGACAACCGCGTCATAGGTATGGTCGATGATCTTGTAGGCTTCAGTGGACATCAGGAAGCTGCTCCGGTGAAGGCTATCTTGGCGATGGCGAAAATGCCGAGCGCGGCGCCGCCGATGGCGTAGAAATTGAGGAGGAGAAGCGTGGCGAACTTCGTGCCGTCCTCGTGCACATAATCCTCGATCACGACCTGCAGGCCGAGGCGCAAATGATAGAAGATGCTGATGAGCATCAAGATCATCGGCACCGCGACCCAGCTCTTGGCGAGCCACGCGGTGACCGCGAGATAATCGAGCGACGGCAGTTGCAGCAGGCTGAAGATCAGCCACAGCACCAGCAAGAGATTGCCGACCGCCGTGATCCGCTGGTTGATCCAGTGATGCGTGCCCGATTTCGCGCTGCCCAGGCCGCGAACGCGACCGATGCCCGTGCCGTTACCCATTACAGCTTCCCTGCAAAAATGCTGAGCCAGATCGCCGCCGTCGTGAACAGTGCCGCGACTGGAATGAGCAGCGACCAGCTCTTGTTGGTTTTCAGCTCATAGCCCGCCCCGACATCCAGCACGAAATGGCGCAGGCCCGAAAACAGATGCTGGAAAAAGGCCCAGGTAATGCCGACCATGACGACATAGCCATACCAGGACGAGGCCTGTTCGAGGAAAAACGCATAATAAGCCGGGCCGGATGCCGCCGCCGTCAGCCACCACACCAGACCCAGCGCGCCCACGATCGCAAGGCTGCTGCCCGTCACGCGATGGAGGATCGACAGGGCCATATGCGGGCCCCATTTCCAGATGCTCAGATGCGGTGAAAGTGGCCTTGCTTGCGGTCGCGCCATGCGGTCTGCACTCCCCTGGAACTGCGTGATTCTGAGCCCCTTTAGCGCGCACCTTGCCACTGTGCAAATGCAGCAGGGGCGCTCGGGCGGAATAATGCCGATCAGTCTGATCGCCATTCTTTTCGCCACAAGCAGCCGGTTTTTGGCGGGCAGGATAAGAGATGGTTAACCAAGCTCTTCTATGACGGAGGCAAGAGCACAAAGGCGTTGCGAGGATGACGAAAGGCACGATTTCCATGACGGTGCAGATAAAGGCCGATGTCACTATGCAGGAACGACTTGGGGAGTTCGACCCGACCGGTATGCTGGCCCGCGATGCCGCGAGCATCCATGCGCTGCTTTCGGATGGTGGCGAGGCAGCATCGCATGTCTTCTTCGCGGCCTATGTCGGCCGCACGCATCTGAAGACCACTTTGTCCACCGATGCGCAGGCGATGCTTCGTCGCGAAATGGCGCACTACATTCATGAGAAATTGTCGAACTTTGGCGGCGAACGCTGGGCCGATTCTGCGCGAGGCTGCGTCCGCGCCGCGCGCAAGCACGGCATTTCGGTGCGCACGGTGCTGGTCGCCATGTCCGAAGCCAATGAAGAGATTCACAAAGCCATCTCGGAGGCGCACAAGGATAATCCCGCCCGCGGCCATGAACTGCACCAGGCGATGATGCGCATGTCGATGGTGGAGGCCGAACTGGTCTGCACCGTGCTGGCACTGGACATCGCGCGCGAGGAAGAAGAGCAGCGGCGCATGAATGCCGCGCTGTTCGAACAGCGGATCGTCGCGGAAATCGACGGCGCCTCGCGGCTGGGCGACGGCCTGCGCGAACAGGCGAAGGATGCATCCGCCGCAACCCGCGGCATGCTGGGCAAAGCGTCCGAAGTCGCCGCCGCCGCCGAACAGTCCGCGCTTGCGATGCGGGAGGCGGCCCAGACTTCCGCCGGGCTGATCCGCGCGATAGAGGATGCCCGCGCCGAAGTGGAAGGGGCCGCCGAAGTTGCACAGCGCGCTTATGCGCAGGCAGGCGACGCCGTCAGCATGTCGGCCACCTTGTCCGAACATGCGCAGTCAATCGAATCCATCCTGGGCCTGATCCGCGACATCGCCGGGCAGACGAACCTGCTGGCGCTCAATGCCACAATCGAGGCGGCACGGGCAGGCGATGCGGGGCGCGGTTTCGCCGTTGTCGCGCAGGAAGTGAAAAGCCTCGCCAACCAGACCGCGCGCGCGACCGACGACATCGCCACCAAGATCGGCGCGATCCAGGCATCGACGCGCCAGTCGGTGGAAACCAACCAGCGCATCCGCGAAACCGTCGACGAAGTGCAGGTTTCGGCTGACCGTATTCGCAGCGCCATGGACGCGCAGGCGCAGACCGTCACGATGATTACCGCCGCCGTCGATGAAACGGCGCTGGCGGCCGATTCCATGTCGGCGACCATTTCCGCAATCCGGCAGGATACCGAAGTCGTCGCGTCGGAAATCGACCAGCTCGAACGCGGCTTCATGAGCGTGGAAGGCAAGCTCGCCTCGCTGCGAGATGCATCCGCAGAGTTCGGCCGCAAGGTCGCCTGAGCGGCTTTACTGAAGCTGCTCCACCTCAACGCTTTCCCTCGCGCGCCGGGTCCGCTACCCGGCTGTCATGACGTGCAACATCCTTCTGACCGGCGCGCGCCGGGGCATCGGCGCGGCCTGCGCACAGATGCTCTCCCGCATCCCCGATATCCGCCTGTTCGCCGCCGACAGCCGTGACGCCGATCTCGCCACGCCGGGCGGTGCCGACAGGCTGTGGGACAAAGCCTCTGCCGCGCTCGACGGGCGCATCGACATCCTCATCAACAATGCGGGGATATTCGAGGCGATACCGCTCGACGCCGATGACGCCGACTGGCTTTCGGGGTGGCAGCGGACGATGACTATCAACCTGGAGGCGGCCGCTTTGCTCTGCCGCAAGGCCGTACTGCACTGGCAGGCGCGCGGATCGGGCGGGCGGATCATCAATGTCGCCAGCCGTGCGGCGCATCGCGGCGACAGCCCCGCGCACTGGCATTATGCCGCATCGAAAGGCGGCATGGTGGCGATGACCAAGACGATCGCCCGCGCCTATGCCGCGCAGGGCATCTATGCCTTCGCCGTCTGCCCCGGCTTCACGATGACGGGCATGGCGCAGGATTATCTGGCCAGTCGCGGGGGCGACGCGCTGCTGGCGGACATTCCGCTCGGCAAGGTTGCCGATCCCGACGAGATCGCCGCCATCGTGACGTTTCTCGCCACCGCCGCGCCGCCATCGATGACCGGC
The DNA here is from genome assembly GCF_004005485.1 of Sphingobium algorifonticola. Taxonomy (GTDB): domain Bacteria; phylum Pseudomonadota; class Alphaproteobacteria; order Sphingomonadales; family Sphingomonadaceae; genus Sphingobium; species Sphingobium algorifonticola. The sequence goes on along the minus strand of NZ_RZUL01000002.1, from coordinate 214,862 downwards.
GCGATCCTTGACGCGAACGGTGCCAGCTATGTCCGATAGCCCGCGCGATAGCTGGAAGCTCAGCCTGCCGTGCACCCGCGCGGAGGCGGAGGCGCTGGAAGGCGATATCGCCGCCTTCGCCCTGCTCGACAGCCCACCGGTGCTGATGACCAGCGAAGCCAGTTCGGACGATGGCGACGCATGGCAACTCGACGCCTATTTCGAGGGGCGTCCCAATGCCGCGCTCGTCCGCCTGGTGCAGACGCTCGTCCCCAGCGCGCGAGGACGCAAGCCGGTGCTGGAAAAGCTGCCGCAGGCAGACTGGGTGACAATGAGCCAGCAGGGACTGGAGCCGGTCACCGCCGGGCGTTTCTTCGTGCGCAACAGCAATGCCGACGCCGTACCGTCGGGATACAAGGATTTCCTGATCGGCGCGGGGCTGGCCTTCGGCACCGGCCAGCATGAAACCACGGCCGGTTGCCTGGCGATGCTCGACCGGACCCGGCGGCTGGGCCACCGCTTCGGCAATATCGCCGACATCGGGACCGGCACTGGGCTGCTGGCCTTCGCCGCGCTGCACCTGTGGCCGCGCGCCTATGGCACCGCATCGGACATCGATCCGGTGTCGGTCGAGGTAACGGCGGACAATGCCGACAAGAACGGCGTCCCGCTTGGTATAGCGCCCGGACGGCTGGCATTGTTCACGGCGGCGGGCGTCGATCATCCGGGCATCGTGACCCGCGGGCCTTATGATCTGGTGATCGCCAATATTCTTGCGGGACCGCTGATCGAGCTGGCACCGTCGTTGTCGGGCGTGCTGGAGGAGGGCGGGACGCTGATCCTCGCCGGCTTGCTCGATACGCAGGCCGCGCGCGTGCTCGCTGCCTATCGCGCGCAGGGCCTGCGGCTGGCCGATCGGATCGACAATGGCGCATGGCCGACGCTACGCCTGCGCAAACGCCCCGCCATCGGCTGGCACCGCCCACGCCGCTGGCCGCACGGGCGCAACGGCGAAGCGCCGGGCTATGGAAGCTGGTAGGGAATAGGCTGATCCCAGCCAGATAGTGCCCGGCGCTCGCCAAGGTCCAGGGCCACGAAGGATAACCCGTGATACCCTGGACCCCGGCTTTCGCCGGGGAACAGCATTTGGTCTATCACGCTAAGGCCTCAGAAGCCCCTTCGTACCGTGACGAAGAACTGCTGCGGCGCGCCGATCAGTAGCGTCTGGTTGTCGCCGCTGTTGCCGAAGCCGTTCGAACCGATGGTCGATACATAGTCATTGTCGAACAGGTTGGTCGCCGATGCCTCAATCGCAAAGCCGGTCAGGAAGCCGTTGCCTTCGGGCACTTTCACCCCGATCGTCGCATCCACCAGCACCCGGCCGCCTACCGACTGATCGTTGGTATAAGTATAGTAACGCTTCGACATGTAATTCGCACCGATCCGCCCGAAGACAATGTCACCGCTGTAGGCCAGTTCACCCGACGCAATGTGTTTGGGGCTGTCCACCACGGTCTTGCCCCGGATTGCGGCCGAGACACCGGGCACATTGTTGCGATAGGTCGAGTCGTTGTAGGCATAGGATGCGGTTGCGCTGAACCCGCTGCCGATGCTGTAGGTCCCGGAGACTTCCGCACCCTGCGACCGCACCTTGCCGACATTCTGCAGGATCACAGGATTGCCGACGATGCCCGCCCCGGTGGTGATGCCCAGCAAGCGGTTGTTGAAATCGACGAAATAGGCCGCAACCGAACCCTGGAAAGCACCGGCGCGCAGGCGGCCTCCGATTTCATAGGTCTTGGATGTTTCCGGCTTCAGACGGCTGGTCGTCGACAGTGCATCGAACCCTGCCTGTGTCGTGGCGAACGGACCAGATGTCGCGGAAGACACGAAAGCGCGCATGTTTTGGGTATAGTTGGCGAACAGTTCGGCCGTATCGCCCAGCTTGTAGAGCGCACCGACCTGCGGCAGGAACCAGTCCTTCGATTCGATCGTGCCCGCGGCCAGCGTCGCCCGTACGCGCGGGCTGGAACGGTTGATGACGCGCACGCCCTTCCAGCCACCGGACAAGGTGAGCTGTCCCAGCTCCAGCGTATCCATCACGTAATATTGCGCCGTTTCGGTCGTGAACTCGAAATCCCATTGGGTGAAGAACGGGTTTTCCTGGAACTTCAGGCTGTTGCGTGACGATCCGGCCTGCGTGTTGTCCAGCGCATAGAAACGGCGGGCCTGACGGAAGTCGTTGCCTTCATACCAGCCGCCGATTTCCAGCCGGTTCATATCCGTTTCCCACGTGATGCTGCCGATCGCGCCCATGCGATCGATGCCATATTCGGTGGTGCGCACGGAAATCGGCGCGCCGGTCGGGCTGGCGACATAGGGCGTCCACCAGAGGCCCTGCCCCTTGTTGTTATGGTAATAGCCTTGCAGCTTGGCACGGACATTGTCCGTAATCGGCGTTTCGAACGTCACACCGCCCAGCCAGTCGCGGCGGACACCGGCGGCGTCGTAATAAGCGTCGTCGAGCGTCTGCACCGGCGCGGGGAACGTCAGGCCGAAGGTCGGATAGGGCAGCGTCGCGGTCGCGGAACCGGCCCGTGCGGCCTGATTGGCGGCGACGGCCGCAACGCGATAGGCGGTCTGCCAGTCGGGTGCGAAATTGTCCCAGCGGTTGCCGAGGCGGCGGATCATTTCGGCCGACATATCCTGATAATCATTTTCGGCACGGTCCGAATAGTTGAGGAAGGCGCTGATCTTGCCGTCGCCGACATCGGCCACAACCTTCGCGTTCACCTGATGCTGGCGCTGCTCGCCATCGCCGCGCCACTTGCCTGCGTTGAGATAGGCATAGCTCAGATAGCCGCGCACACCGCCCAAGTCGCCGCTGTCGAGACGCGTGAAGATGCGATAGGTGTCGTCGCTGCCATAGGTGCCCGATGCCACAATGTCCGTGTCATTCGACGGATCGCGCGAGGCAAAGACGAGCGTACCGCCCAGGTTGCTGGTGGAGGCCGTAGCGAGATTGCCCGCGCCCTGGCTGACGGTCACGGTGCCGAGATTTTCGGAAATGATCGCGCGGCTGATGTGCAGGCCGTTGTGGTTGCCATAGCTCATGTCGCCGAGCGGCACGCCGTCGAGCGTGAAGCCCAACTGATTCTGGTTGAAGCCTCGCAGCGAAATGCGCGTCGACCATTCATAGGCACCGAAAGCGTCGGCGGACTGGAAATTGACGCCGGGCAGCTTGGCAATGGCTTTCAGCGGCGATGTGCCGGGGGTCAGCAACGCAATATCGCTGTCGCTGACGGTTTGTACCTGTCGGGTTTCGCCGAAACCGTAGACGACGATATCGTCGCCGACATTCTCCGCGTCTACAGCCGCATCGGCGGCGGCGGGTGCCATGTCCTGCGCGGCGGCAAGGGATGGGGCCAGGGAAAGGGTGGCAGCGGACGCCAGCAAGGCAACGGCGGAATGACGCATCTTGAATTACTCCCCACAAAACGACGTTCGGTCGCGACGGCGCTGTGCGCGCGCGACATGACGTTCCGGTGGAGAAACGATGACGGTCGAATGACGAATAAAAGGCTTTGTGTGACGATGCCGCAATGCAACAATCGCAGCGTCCTTGCCGTGCGGTGCCCCGCGCTATAGCGTCGGGTTATGCGTCGGCTTGCCCATCCTGTTGTCCGTCGGATGGCGGCGGCGCTGGCCGGATTGTTGATCGGATTGCTGATCGGCCCGCTTCTCTTCGCCCTTGCCGTCGTCGGCGGCAGCCTCATGCCCGCCAATGCGGATGCCGTGCCGCCCGACCGGGGCGTCACCATCTATGTCAACACCAATGGCGTACATACCGGCATCGTCATGCCGACCGTCCACCCCCTGCACGACTGGCGCGGACGGGCACCTGCGGCCGATCTGCCCGATCCGCGCCGCGCCGGGCCGTGGGTGCTGATCGGATGGGGCGACCGGGATTTCTTTCTGAACACGCCGACCTGGGCGGAGGTTGATCCACGGGTCGTGCTGCGCGCCGCGCTGGGCAATGACGACACGCTGATGCACGTCGACCATCTGCAACGACTATGGCGCGGGCCGGACCTGCGCCCGGTGGTGCTCAGCGCCGACCAGTATCGCGCCCTCGCCCGTGCCATCGAGGCGGATTTTGCGGGGGGCACGGCGATTCCCGGTTATGGCCCCGGCGATGTGTTCTATCCCGCGCACGGACGCTACAGCGCGATCCGCACCTGCAACGCATGGACCGGCGACCGCTTGCGGGCCGTCGGGATAAGGATCGGCTATTGGACACCGCTGAGCTGGAGCGTAATGCGCTGGTTCTGAGGATAATCCTCCAGTAGATCCAAAACACTCTCCGTTCGGTTCGAGCTTGTCGAGAACCCTGCCCGACGTTCTCGACAAGCTCGAACCGAACGGAGAGTGGAAAAGAGAGGCTGAGGGAGGATCACCCGCCCCGCACGATTTCCGCCCACTGCGCCTCGTCGATCACCGCAATGCCCAGCTCGGCGGCTTTCTTCAGCTTCGATCCCGCACCCGGCCCCGCGACGATAAGGTCGGTTTTCGCACTGACCGATCCCGCCGCTTTCGCGCCCAGTGCCTCCGCCTGCGCCTTGGCTTCGTCGCGGCTCATCGTCTCCAGCTTGCCGGTGAACACGATCGTCTTGCCGGTCACGCTGCTGGCGCGTGTCTCGACGACATAAGGCGGCGGTGAGACTTCGGACAGCAGATCGTCCCACACTGCGACATTATGCGCCTCGTGGAAGAAGTCACCCAGCGCCTCCACCACCGCCGGGCCGACGCCGTCGATCGCGGTAAGGTCCGCCAAGGCCGCCGCATCCCCCGCCCGCGCGCGCTCCGTCGCCAGGCGCAGGGCAGGCAAATTGCCGAATGCCTTCATCAGATCGCGCGCCGTCACTGCGCCAATATGCCGGATGCCGAGCGCGAAGAGCAGCCGCGCGGCATCGGGCTGCCGCCGCGCCTCGATCGCGGCAATCAGATTGTCGACCGACTTTTCCTTCCACCCTTCCATGCCCAGCAAGTCCGCGCGATGCGCTTTCAGCCGGAAAATGTCGGCGGGGCTTTCCAGCCAGCCCAGGTCGAAAAACGCCCGGATCGTCTTTTCCCCCAGCCCGTCGATGTCGAGCGCGACGCGCGACACGAAATGCCGCAGCCGCTCGATCCGCTGGGCCGGGCAGATGAGGCCGCCGGTGCAGCGGACGTCGACTTCGCCGTCGGCCGCCACGGCTTCGGACCCGCAGGCCGGACAATGATCGGGAAAGACATAGGGATCGCGCGGCTCCTCCCGTGTCAGATTCTCCACCACCTGCGGAATCACGTCACCCGCGCGCTGCACGACCACCCGGTCGCCGGGGCGGACACCCAGCCGCGCGATTTCGTCGCGATTGTGCAGCGTGACATTGGAAACGACGACGCCACCGACCGTTACCGGCGTCAGCCGCCCGACCGGCGTCAGCTTGCCCGTGCGCCCCACCTGAATATCGATGGCGATCAGGTCCGTCTGCGCGCGCTCGGCGGGAAACTTGTGCGCGATCGCCCAGCGCGGGGCCTTGGCGACGAAGCCCAGCCGGTCCTGCCAGTCGAGCCGATCGACTTTATAGACCACCCCGTCGATGTCATAGGGCAGGTCCGCCCGCAGCGCCTCGATGCCGCGATAATGGACGAGCAGCGCCGCCACATCCTCGAATCGCCTGAGATGTGCCGACAGCGGGAAACCCCAGCGGCCGATCGCCTGCATCACGCCCACCTGGGTGTCGGCGGGTAGCGCGGAGTACGCACCCCAGCCGTGGGCCAGAAAGCGCAAGGGCCGAGACGCAGTGACGCTGGCGTCCTTCTGCCGCAGCGATCCGGCGGCGGCATTGCGCGGATTGGCGAACTGGCGGACGGTTTCGGGATCGAACACTTCGCCCTTCGCTTCGGCAGCGGCCTGCGCCTGGTCCATCAGCCGGGCGTTAAGGGCCACGAAATCCGCTTTCGCCATATAGACTTCACCGCGTACTTCGAAAATGTCCGGCGCGTCGTCGGGCAAGGTCTGAGGAATGTCCGCGATGTGGCGGACATTGGCGGTCACATCCTCGCCCACTTGCCCGTCCCCACGCGTCGCCGCCTGTTTGAGCGTGCGGTTCTCGTAACGGATGGAGAGCGACAGCCCGTCGATCTTGTCCTCCGCCGTCATGGCTACCGGCGCATCGGGATCGAGCGCCAGATAGCGCCGCACGCGCGCGACGAACTCGGTCACCTCGCCATCGTCAAAGGCATTGTCGAGGCTCATCATCCGCTTTTCATGCGCGACCTTGGCCAGCGGCGACGCTTCCACCGACGCGCCGACCTGGCGGTTGGGGCTGTCCGCGCGGATCAAATGCGGGAATGCCGCCTCCAGCGCATTATTCTCCCGCACCAGCGCATCATAGTCCGCGTCGCTGATCTCCGGCGCATCCTCGGCATGATAGCGCGCATTGTGATGCGCAATCAGCTTCGCCAGCCGCATCAGGCGATTGGCGGCTTCGGGTTCGGTCATGTCGGATATCGACGGCATCACACCCTCTCCAGCAGCCGCCCGGCCTGCGCGCGTGCCTCTACGGTAATTTCCGCGCCCGACAGCATCCGGGCGATTTCCTCCCGCCGTTCCGCGTCGTCCAGCGGGCGGACGCCGGTGCGGGTGACGGTGCCTTCGCTGGATTTGGCGATCAGCATATGGCTCGCCCCGCGCGCGGCGACTTGCGGGCTGTGGGTGACGACCAGAAGCTGGCTCCCCTGCGACAGACGTGCGAGGCGATCGCCAATCGCGCTGGCGACTGCGCCGCCGACGCCCCGGTCGATTTCGTCGAAGATCATCGTGTCCGCGCCGCCTTCCTGCGCCAGCGCGACTTTCAGCGCGAGGATGAAGCGGGAGAGTTCGCCGCCGGACGCAATTTTCACCAGCGGGGCGAAAGGCGCGCCGGGGTTTGTGGAGATCTCGAACTCCACACGGTCCGCGCCTTGCGGACCCCATTGCGCTTCGTCGAGCGGGGCGATCGCGGTGCGGAAACGGGCGGCATCCAGCTTGAGCGGCGCAAGCTCCGCAGCGACGGCGGCATCAAGGCGCGCGGCGGCAGCGATGCGCTGTGCCGTCAGCGTCTGCGCAGCCTGCGCATAGGCTGCGGCCTTTACCGCCAGGTCAGCCTCCAGCGCGGCAAGCCCTTCCTCGCCTGCGTCGATCATCTGGAGGCGGGCAGTCATCTCCGCCTGCAACGCGGCCAGATCGTCCGGCTGCACCTGATGCTTGCGGGCCAGCGCGCGCAGATCGAACAGGCGGGTTTCCATGCCATCGAGGCGGGCGGGATCGAAGGTCAGCGCCTCGTGCGCACGGGCAAGATGCTCCTCCGCCTCGCTTGCCTCGATGACGGCGCGGTCGAGGGCGGCAAGCGCCTCGGCCAGCAGCGGGTGATCCTCCGCGATCCGATCCAGCCGCCGCGCAGCCTGCCGCAACTGGGCAAGGCCGCCTTCGGAGCCATCGAGGAACGTCGTGACGGCGGCGAGATCATCGGTCAGCCGCGCGCCTTTCTGCATGGTCGCGCGTTCCCCCGCGAGGTGCGCCTCTTCCCCAGGTTCGGGCGCGAAGGCGGCAAGCTCCGCCACAGCATGGTCCAGATAGTCGCGGTCGCGCGCCGCACTGGCGACGGTCTCCCGCGCCTCTGCCAGTGCCGCTTCCGCCGCGCGCCATGCCGCATGCGCGAGGGCGACCGCAGCGGTATCGCACCGTCCGAAGGCGTCGAGCAGCGCACGATGGCCGCGCGGGTTCAGCAGGCCGCGATCATCATGCTGCCCGTGAATCTCGACCAGCATTGCCCCCACTTCGCGCAACAGCGCGGCAGAACATGGCTGATCGTTGATGAACGCGCGGCTGCCGCCATCGGCTTTCAGGGTGCGGCGGATAAGCAGCGGTTCGCCCTGTTCCAGCGCCAGATCATTGTCGATCAGCAGCGTGCGAACGGGATGCCCGGCTGGGGGTTCATCGAACGTCGCCGTAACGCTCGCCTGCGCCTCCCCCTGCCGAACGAGGCCGGTGTCCGCCCGCGCGCCCAGCGCCAGCCCCAGCGAATCGAGCAGGATCGATTTGCCCGCGCCCGTTTCCCCCGTCAGCACACCGAGACCCGGACCAAAGGACAGATCCAGCGCCGCGATCAGCACGACATTGCGGATGGAAAGATGCGTCAGCATGCGCCGTCATTACCCCTTCTGACACAAAAGGGGAACATGCCCCGTATCACGCCTTGGGCGGATGCGCCTCGATGAGCTTGTACGATCGCTCATACCATTTCGAACCGGGATAGTTGGCGCCGAGTACGGCCGCTGCCTTCTTCGCTTCCTCGGGCAGGCCGAGCGAAAGATAGCTCTCGACGAGGCGCTCGAGCGCCTCCGGCGCGTGGGTCGTGGTCTGATAGCGATCGATGACGGTACGGAAGCGCAAGGTGGCCGCAAGCCATTGGCCGCGCCGCTGATAGAAACGCCCCAGTTCCATTTCCTTGCCGGCCAGATGGTCGTTGACCAGATCGACCTTCAGCCGCGCGTCGGCGGCATAGCGGCTGCCGGGATAGCGGCGAATAAGCTCGCCCAGCGAATCCAGCGCCTGCTGCGTGATCTTCTGGTCGCGGGTCACATCGGCGATCTGTTCGTAATAGCACAGGGAAATGAGATAATAGGCGTAAGGCGCATCCTTGTTACCCGGATGGATCGACAGGAAACGCTGTGCGCCCTGAATCGCCTCGTTATAATCGCTGTTCATGTAGTAGCTGAATGCCGCCATCAACTGCGCCCGGCGCGCCCAGGGCGAATAGGGATGCTGCCGTTCCACTTCGTCGAACAGCGCGGCAGCCAACTTGAATTGGCCGCGATCAAGCCGGTACTTGCCCGCATTGTAGAGCGTGGACACATCGCGCGCGACATAGAGCGTATCGGCCTTGTTCTTGCTGGTGGAACAGGCGCCGAGTGTGGCAACGGCGGCGATCGCCAGCGCGAACTTTATCGAATATCTGTACATAGGCGATGGGTCATAGCCCAGCCGCACCCCCGCGCCAAGCGAGAGATTGCCGATCGCGATGCGGACCGGCGCGGCCCCGTCACGCCGCGGCGGGAATGGCAAGATGCGCGCGGACACCGCCGGTTTCCGCATTGCTGAGGCGAAACGTGCCGCCCAGCTGCTGTGCCAGCGTTGCGGCGATGCGCAGGCCCAGGCTTCCGCTGTTTTCCAGCGCAAAGCCATCCGGCAGGCCGCACCCATCGTCGACAATGTCGAGCGTAAGCCCTTCATCCCCGGTGATGGTGATGCGGATGCACCCGCCCCTGTCATCGGCGAAGGCATGTTCCAGCGCGTTGGCAATCGCCTCCGCCATGATCAGCGCGAAGGGAATGGCCGAGTCCGGGTCCATCGCAACATCCGGCGCGATCGCCATCTCGATACGGACATCATTGCGGCCGTTGGCTTCCAATATGTCGCTGGCGAGCGTTTCCACGAAGGAATGCACCGAAAGGCGCTGCCCGGTGGGGTCGTAGAGGGCACGGCTGATCTTGCCGATCAGCGACAGGCGATGCGACGCTTCGTCGAGCGCCTTGCGCGCGCCGGGATGGTCGATGTTGCGCCGTTGCAGCGCCATGAGCGCGGCCGCGACCTGCAGATTGTTGGACACGCGATGCTGCAATTCGCGAAACAACATCTCCCGATGTTCCGCCAGCGCGGCACCGCGCGCGCGCTCTTCGGCCAGCTTGGTATTGGCAAGCTGCATCCAGTGGATGAGGGCGATATCGATCACGACGACCAGCAGGTAGAATATGAACGAAACTGCGATATTTCCGTTGAACTTGAACACGCCGGCCGGGGGAATGAAGAAATACCATGCCATCAGCCAGCAGAGCACCCCGGCGAGCACCGCCGCGCTGCGCCCGAACAGGAAGGCGGCAATGACGACTGCCGGAAAGAAGCTGACATAAGGATAGCCGCTGGCCAGCACCGGGTCTGCGACCAGACGCAGGGCGAGCGCGATGAGGCACAATCCCGCTGTCGCCAGATAGGCGAGCGCGGGATGTACCCCGGCGAGCGGCAACCGCTCAATAAAACGCGCATTCATCCGTCGCATGTGCCTCTCTGGGGCTTTGGCCCAAGCCCTTGCAGGCGAGCTTTCCCATAACAGGTCGTTACGCCCGCGCACTAACCTCGATCAAGCAAACAGTGTGGCGGGAGCTGTTTCCGCGCCGAAATGAAAAGGCCGCCCGAATCCCGGGCGGCCTTTTGCATGCGTGTCGTCGATTCGCCCCCAAGGGCGAATCGCGCCATGGTCAGTCCTGCGTCAGAAAATCAGGCAGGCCGCCGGGTTCGCCGTCGTCCTTGGCCGATCCGCCATCCGCACGGGGACCACGATCGCCCCGGCCACCACCGTCACGGCCACCGCGGTCGCGCCGATTGCGGTCGCCGCCTTCGCGACGGGGACCACGATCGCCGCGATCACCCCGATCACCGCGGTCGCTGCGCGGTTCACGCGCCGGCCGGGTGTCTTCCAGCTCGGCGCCGGTTTCCTGATCGACGACGCGCATCGACAGGCGCACCTTGCCGCGTGGATCGATTTCCAGAACCTTGACCTTGACTTCCTGCCCTTCCTTCAGGACGTCGGACACCTTCTCCACGCGTTCGGCGCGGATTTCGGACACATGGACAAGACCGTCCTTGCCGCCCATGAAGTTCACGAACGCACCGAAATCGACCATGTTGACGACCTTGCCGTCATAGATCTTACCGACTTCCGCTTCCTGGGTGATGCCCAGGATCCACTTGCGCGCCGCTTCGATCTGGTTAACGTCGGACGAGCTGATCTTGATGAGACCTTCGTCGTCGATATCGACCTTCGCGCCGGTTTCCGCGACGATTTCACGGATCACCTTGCCGCCTGTGCCGATGACTTCGCGGATCTTCGACTTGTCGATCTGCAAGGTCTCGATACGCGGCGCATGTGCGGACAGTTCGGTCCGGGTGCTGTCGAGCGCCTTGGCCATTTCGCCCAGGATGTGCGCGCGGCCTTCCTTCGCCTGGTCCAGCGCCTTGCGCATGATCTCTTCGGTGATGCCGGCGATCTTGATGTCCATCTGCATCGTGGTGATGCCTGCAGAAGTGCCGGCGACCTTGAAGTCCATGTCACCCAGATGATCTTCATCGCCCAATATGTCGGACAGGACGGCGAAGTCCTTGCCTTCCAGAATCAGACCCATGGCGATGCCGGAGACGGGGCGCTTGAGCGGCACGCCCGCATCCATCATCGACAGCGAGCCGCCGCACACCGTCGCCATCGACGACGAACCGTTCGACTCGGTGATGTCGGAGAGGACGCGGATCGTGTAGGGGAACTCGTCCTTGCTGGGCAGCACGGGGTGCAGCGCGCGCCATGCGAGCTTGCCATGCCCCACTTCCCGACGACCCGGCGCGCCGAAGCGGCCCACTTCACCAACCGAATAGGGCGGGAAGTTGTAGTGCAGCATGAAGTTTTCGTAGGACAGACCCGTCAGGCCGTCGATCATCTGCTCGCTGTCTTTTGTGCCCAGCGTGGTAGTGCAGATCGACTGGGTTTCACCGCGCGTGAACAGCGCCGACCCGTGCGTGCGCGGCAGGAAGCCGACCATCGCCTCGATCGGACGGATCTGCGTGGTGGTGCGCCCGTCGATACGGGTGCCATCCTTCAGGATAGCGCCACGCACGATTTCCGCTTCCAGCTTCTTCATCAGCTTCTGCGCGGCCATCTGGTCCTGCGGCGTCGCATCGGCAAATGCGGCCTTGGCCTTGGCCCGCGCTTCGTTCAGCGCACCGGAGCGGGCCGACTTGTCAGTGATCTTGTAGGCAGCGGCAATATCCGCGCCGATCAGATCGCGCAGCTTCTGCTTCGCGGCCGACAGGTCCGCCTGTGCCGCCATTTCCCAAGGATCCTTGGCAGCCTTTTCCGCCAGCTTGATGATCGCTTCGACGACTTTCTTGCAGGCGTCATGCGCAAAACCGACCGCGCCGAGCATGACGTCTTCCGAAAGCTCCTTCGCTTCGGATTCGACCATCATGACCGCGTCATGCGTGGCGGCAACGACCAGATCCAGTTCGCCCGCCTTCACGTCGTCCATCGACGGGTTGAGGCTGTATTCGCCATCCTTGTAGCCGACGCGCGCCGCGCCGATCGGCCCCATGAAAGGCACACCCGAAATGGTGAGCGCCGCCGACGCCGCGATCATCGCAACGATGTCAGGCTCGCTTTCGCCATCGAACGAGAGCACTTGCGCGATCACGTTGATTTCGTTGTAGAAGCCTTCCGGGAACAGCGGACGGACGGGGCGGTCGATGAGGCGGGAAACCAGCGTTTCCTTCTCCGTCGCGCCGCGTTCCCGCTTGAAGAAGCCGCCCGGAATGCGTCCGGCGGCCGAAAACTTTTCCTGATAGTGCACGGTGAGCGGGAAGAAATCCTGCCCTTCCTTCACCGATTTGGCGGCGGTCACGGCGCACAGCACCACGGTTTCGCCATAGGTGGCCAGCACCGCGCCGTCAGCCTGACGCGCAATACGACCCGTTTCGAGCGTGAGGGTCTTTCCGCCCAGCTCGATTTCCACTTTCTTTACGTCGAACATATGTCATTTCCTTCGCCCGCGATGCCCTATTGCATGGCGGGGCCTGTTTGCGCGCACATCCCGCGCGCAGCGGTGTGGGGCGTTTTTCCTGCCCCGTAGCCGCTTCACCTTATTGCGAAGCGGCCTGATGTTCCATTCGTCCTCCGGCGAAAGCCGCAGTCCAGGGCGGAACATGATGCCCTAAAGTCTTGACCCCCGCCTGCGCGGGGATGACCCCAAACGTAAACGGCCCGCCGAAGCGGGCCGAACGAGTGGGTTACTTGCGCAGCCCAAGCTTTCCGATCAGGTCGGTATAGCGGGCCTGATCCTTCTTCTTGAGATAGTCCAGCAGGCTGCGACGCTTGTTCACCAGCATCAGCAAGCCACGACGGCTGTGATTATCCTTGTGGTGCGACTTGAAATGTTCGGTCAGGTTCGTGATCCGCTCGGTCAGGATCGATACCTGGACTTCGGGGGAACCCGTGTCGCCTTCGGCGCGGGCATATTCCTTGATGAGCGCTTCCTTGCGCTCGGCCGTGATCGTCATGCGTCTTCTTCCTTCGACATCAGGTTAAAACCGCGAACCACCCTGACGATATCGTCTACCGCCTCAACCAGCGCGACGGGAATTGTCCCGCGCTGCGCAAGATAAAGGCCGGGGGATGCGGCTATCCCGGTCAGCGTTCGGCCCTGTTGCAGGGCAGCAGCCTGATCGGGGGTGACAGCCAGAGCCGGGATGTCGTCCAGCCCCGCTGTCAACGGCAGCAACAGCTGCGCGATGGAGCGGGCCTTAGCAGCCTGCCCCAGTTTGTCCAGCGAAATCGCGGTATCCGCCCGGAACGGCCCCGCTTTCGTGCGGCGCAGATAAGTGACATGGCCCACGGTGCCAAGCGCATGGGCAATGTCGCGGGCGAGGCTGCGGATATAGGTGCCCTTGGAGACATGCGCGGTGAGCGTGATTTCCTCCAAGGGCGTGTCATCCCCCACCCCTCCCCTGAAGGGGAGGGGCTTCTTGCTCCCCTCCCCTTCAGGGGAGGGGTGGGGGGTGGGGGATGGTACAAGCCCATAAACCGTCACTGCCCGCCGTTTCATCTCGACCGCCTCACCCGCGCGCGCGCGATCATAGGCGCGCTGCCCGTCGATCAGGATAGCGGAATAGGCTGGCGGCACCTGTTCGATCGGTCCGGTGAACCGAGGCAATATCGCTTCCACCTCGGCCAGCGTCGGTCGCACGTCGCTGTGCGCAATGGCCGCACCTTCCATGTCGAGCGTATCAGTCTCGACGCCGAAGCCGACGGTGAAATCATAGATCTTGTCGCTGTCGAGCATCCGTCCGGCGAGCTTGGTCGCCTCGCCCAGCGCGATCGGCAGAACCCCCTGCGCCAGCGGATCGAGCGTGCCGCCATGGCCGACCTTGGTCTTCGGTTCGCCCGCTTCCCGCAACGCACGTTTGACGGCGGATACCGCCTGCGTCGATCCCAGACCCCGCGGCTTGTCGAGAATCAGCCAGCCGTGGAGCATGACGCCGCCCATTCCTCGCGCAGGATCGACAGCATAACGGTATCGCGGATATGCCCCGTCCAGGTGCGGCGATGCCGCCGCAACACACCCTCGCGCACCGCGCCCAGCTTTTCGACCGCGCGCAGCGACCGTCCGTTGCGCGCATCGATGCGAAACTCGACGCGCTGCACGCCGCTGGCAAAGGCGCGATCGAGCAGCAGCGGCTTGATGCGCCCGTTCAGACCCGTGCCGCGTGCCGACGGCGTCATATAGGTGCCGCCGATCTCCGCAACGCCACTGACCGGTTCGACGTTCAGATAGCCCGAAATGCCGACGAGGGCGCGATCCACCCGGATCGCGAAAGGATAGCGGCCCGGATTGCCGACAATGGCTTCGAACCCGGCGTCGAAGTCGACACCCGCGAGCCGGATCGGATAGATATCCCACACGGGATCATCGACCGGGCAGATGGCCCGCAAGGCTTCGCGGTCCGCCTCTACCAGCTGGGTCATCGCAATGTCCGCGGCCGTGATCGGCGCGATCAACGCGTCCACGTCGATCATGCCGCGCCATCCCGCAGGCGCGCCATGAAATGCCGACGACACAGCGCGATATAACTGTCGTTGCCGCCGATCTGCGTCTGCGCCCCGTCCTGGACTGCCCGGCCGTCAGCATCAACCCGCAGGTTCATCGTCGCCTTGCGCCCGCATGCGCAGACCGCCTTGATCTCATTGAGCGAGTCGGCAAGGCCCAGGAGATGCGCGCTCCCTTCGAACAGAGCGCCGCGGAAATCGGTGCGCAGCCCATAGCAGAGCACCGGAATGCCGCCTTCGTCGCAGATGCGGGCGAGTTGATGCACCTGGTCAGCCGTCAGGAACTGCGCCTCGTCCACCAGCACGCACGCAATGGGCGCGCGTTCATGGTCCGCCAGGATCGCTTCGCGCATGTCGATGTCCGGATCAAAGACGTGGGCATCCGCCTCCAGTCCGATCCGCGAGGTGATCTGGCCCGTGCCATAGCGATCGTCCAGCGCAGCGGTCCACAGCATCGTCGCCATGCCCCGCTCCCGATAGTTGAAGCTGGACTGAAGCAGGGTCGTCGACTTCCCGGCATTCATCGAGGAATAATAGAAATAGAGCTTGGCCATTCTAGGGTGTTCAGGCCGTCAATGTTTCAACGCGTAGCGGCGGATCATCTCCGGCATACTTCTTGATCTTTTTGTCAAATGTAACAAAGCGTGATGCACCCTTCGCCTCGCACAGATGCATCATGTCAGCAAAATCGGCACCGTTTTCGTAACGCGTCAGCACCCAATCCATTCCAGCGGGTGCATCGACGAGTTGCGACATGTCGAGCAGATTCCGAAATGCCTTGGCTATCGATGCCTTCGACCACCCATAGCTGGCATGCAATACCCACTCGGTTTCCAGCAAGACCGTAGCCGATAGCGTAAACTCCAGGCGTAGTATCTCTGTCGCTATCGCTGCTTGGGCTGGATCGTCACGTGTAAGAGCGCGGAGAATAACATTCGTGTCCACAGCCGTAATCATATGTCAGATGAGCGATCGCGGTTCCGAAACATCTCATCAATGCTCGCATTCATATCCTCTATCGACACAGGCGGTCCCTGATGTTGGTAAATGCTGCGAATATCCGCCATTATTTCATCAAAGGATCGACCACTTTTTTTGGACCGATGCGGTCGCAAAAAGAATCCATCCGACATCTCGATCACGTCGAGAACACTGCCCGCATCGATACCGTAGC
Source organism: Sphingobium algorifonticola (assembly GCF_004005485.1). Lineage (GTDB taxonomy): Bacteria > Pseudomonadota > Alphaproteobacteria > Sphingomonadales > Sphingomonadaceae > Sphingobium > Sphingobium algorifonticola. The sequence goes on along the minus strand of NZ_RZUL01000002.1, from coordinate 198,983 downwards.
GATCCCGCGTTTCCTTCGGGATCACAACCTGGCCTTTACCTGACACTTTGGTCTGCGCATTCATGCAGGTAAGATGCGTCTTACCTGTATGAATGTCAACGCATTATCCAAATCCAAGCGTGAAACGTCGATACAAGTGCCATTGCCCTTTTCTTCGATAGAAGGACATGTATCCACTACTGCCGCAGACAGGACCGCAATCGAAATTGAACTTGACGATTGCATTAGGACCATAGAATTTCGGCTCGTGAAGGCGAATAATGGTGCGACACGTCTCTCTTCGCCCAAAACTTTGACCACGCAGCAACCACTGGGTTGATATCGCCCGACCGCTGCCTGCCAAGATGGGATGTATGCACCATAATAACCCTCGTTCCTGGGGCCTGGCAGCAAATATGTTCAGCGTCTGCTGAATCAATAATTTCCTGTCTTCCTCATGTCGCTTTGATGCGGCAATGCCGATGACAAGGGCCATAATGGTGGTCGCAACAATAACCACGATAGCAAGCATCATATGCTGCTGAAATACCTGATTTCTATTCCTCATCCTTCGCGAGATCCTGAACGACTTTGGGTGCGCGCAGAAGCGTATCGATGCGGCTGCCTTCGTCGAAGCTCTCATCGGCCAGAAACTTGATCTTCGCGGCATATTTGAGCTTCGTGCGGCGCGCCACTTCGCGCTGGAGATAGGCGGTGTTGGTGCGCAATGCCTTCAGCACGGCCTCCTCTTCCTTGCCGAGCAGCGGCTTGATGAACGCGGTGGCGTGACGCAGGTCCGGCGACATGCGCACTTCGGTGACGCTGACGACATGCTTCGCCAGCACATCGTCATGCACGTCGCCCCGCGCCAGTATCTCCGAGAGAATGTGACGCACCTGCTCACCCACGCGCAGGACGCGGACGGACGGGCCTTCGGTTGGGGTGTTCGCGGCCATATATCAATTCAAAGGCAGGATATCGTCGGTCGATACATCCAGCACCTCCGCCAATGCCCGCCAAAGCGAAGGCTTGCCTTGCGCCTTTCCGTTTTCAATCGTCGACAACATCGACTTCCGGGCACCTGTCCGTTCAGCCAGTTGTTCCAATGTCATGCCCCGGTGCTTCCGCCAGACGCGCAGCGCACTTTCGCCGTTCATGATGCGATCCAGCACCTCCGCCGGCAGATATTCTTCTCCGGCAGTACGGCGCTGTTCGGCCATTTCCGCAGCAATCACGTCATGCTTGTCTTCGGCAATATCAACAAGGCGCTGATAGTCCTCGATCGGCAACATCGCCAATTTCTGGCCGGAAACTTCGACAATCTGAACTGTCATGGGTTTACCTCATAAGCCGAGCCGCGCGGCGCGATATCGTCGATCCAGAGAATATCGCCTTCGATCCGAAACAGGATACGCCAGTCCTGTATGCGCAGTCGATACTCCGGACGCCCCTGCAACTTCTTGACATTGGCACTGAGCGACAGGGGATCGTTGGCCAGTTCATCGATTTTCTGACGAATCAGCAACCGCTTGTTGGAACGAAGCAATGCGCGCCCGGCTGTTTTAGAAAAGCGGACATCCATTTGAATATCTTATTTCCAAACAGCCGGACCGTCAATAAAGTTTCGTTTTTGCAAACATTCCTGTCACAACGTCCGTGCGCGTTCCTCGACTTCGAACAGTTCGAGCGTATCGCCCGGCTTGATGTCGTTGGTCTCGCTCAGCACCGCGCCGCACTCCATCCCTGCGCGCACTTCGGACACATCGTCCTTGAAGCGGCGGAGCGAGGCGATCGTCGTCTTGGAGACGATGACATCCTCGCGCGTGAGGCGCGCACTGAGGCCCTTGCGGATGATGCCGTCGAGCACGAGCAGACCAGCGGCCTTGTCCTTCTTGCCAGCCGGGAACACCTGAAGCACCTCGGCACGGCCGACGATGGTTTCGATGCGTTCGGGCGCAAGCTGGCCCGCCATTTCGTTCTTCACTTCCTCTATGAGGTCGTAGATCACGTCATAATAGCGCAGCGACACCTTGTCGCGTTCGGCCAGTGCCCGTGCCTTCGCATTGGGGCGCACGTTGAACCCGATCAGCGGCGCGCGGCTGGCGGCCGCCAGCGTCACATCGCTTTCGGTGATCGCGCCGACGCCGCTGTGGAGCACGCGCACCTTGATCTCGTCGGTCGACGCGCGCGTGAGCGCCGTGACGATCGCTTCGACCGATCCCTGCACATCGCCCTTCACCACCACCGGATATTCGATGACGGTCGTGTTGAGCGCCGAGAACATATGTTCAAAGCTGGTCGGTGCCGATGTCGTGCGCTTGCGCGTCTTCTGTTCGGCGCGATAGGCCGCAACTTCGCGGGCGCGCGCCTCGTTCTCGACGACGGAAAGCTGATCGCCCGCCATCGGCACGCCCGACAGACCAAGCACCTCGACCGGTGTCGAGGGACCGGCGACTTTGACATTCTGGCCCTTGTCGTTGACCATCGCGCGCACCTTGCCGCTTTCCGCGCCGACGACGAACGTATCGCCGACCTTGAGCGTACCCTTGCGCACCAGCACGGTGGCCACCGGACCGCGGCCCTTGTCGAGCTTTGCCTCGATGACATTGCCTTCGGCGGGCCGATCGGGATTGGCCCCCAGCTCAAGCAGTTCGGCCTGGAGCAATACCTTTTCGATCAGTTCGTCAAGACCCGTGCGCTTGAGCGCAGAGACCTGAACATCCTGCACGTCGCCGCCCATGTCCTCGACCACCACTTCCTCGCTCAGCAGGCGCTCACGCACCTTCTGGGCATTGGCTTCGGGCTTGTCGATCTTGTTGATCGCCACGATCATCGGCACGCCGGCCGCCTTGGTGTGATTGATCGCCTCGATCGTCTGCGGCATCAGCCCGTCGTCGGCGGCCACCACCAGAATGACGATGTCGGTCACGTTCGCGCCACGCGCGCGCATCTCGCTGAACGCCTCATGGCCCGGCGTGTCCAGGAACGTAATGACATCGCCGTTTTTGGTCTTCACCTGATAGGCGCCGATGTGCTGCGTGATGCCACCGCTTTCGCCGGACACGACATTGGTGCCGCGCAAGGCGTCGAGCAGCGACGTCTTGCCATGATCGACATGGCCCATGATCGTGACTACCGGTGCACGGCTCTTCAGCGTCTCGGGCGCATCGTCGTCGCCCTCGATGCCCAGTTCCACGTCGGAATCGGATACGCGCTGGATGCGGTGACCGAACTCCTCGACCAGCAGCTCGGCCGTATCCTGATCGATCACTTCGTTGATCGTCACCGGCGTGCCCATCTTGAACAGCGCCTTCACCAGATCCGCGCCCTTTTCGGCCATGCGGTTGGCAAGTTCCTGAATGGTGATGCTTTCGGGCACCACGACGTCGCGGCTCTGCTTTTCACGCACCTGCTGGCGGCCACCGCCATGCGCGCGGCGTTCCTTTTCGCGCGCGCGCTTCAGCGCGGCGAGGCTGCGCGCACGGGCGCTGTCGTCATCGGCCAGAGCCTTCGTCACGGTCAGCTTGCCGGACTGACGGCGATCGTCGACACCGCGCTTCGCCCGGTCGGGCTTCGCCGGTTCTGGCCGCTTGGCCGGGGTCACCGGGGTAAAGCGGCGCGGCGGTGGCGGCGCGGCAACGGCGTTCGCATCACCGGGCGCGGCTTCCGTGGCGGGGGCGGGCGCGCTGTCTTCGGTCGCTTCGACGGCGGGCGGGGGCGCCGCCTGTGCCACGGCGGGCGTATCAGCCTGCGTCGGTGCATCGGCAGGCTGTTCGGCCTTGCGCTTTTCTTCCTCGATCGCCGCCAGACGCGCGGCTTCCTCGCGACGCCGCGCATCTTCCTGCGCCTGCATCCGCGCCTCTTCGGCCTCGCGCAGCAGCTTGGCCTGCAATTCCTGGCGGGACATCAGGCTGTTGCCGGGATTAGGGCGCGGCGGCGGCGCGGCAGGGGCCGGGCGCGGCGCCTGCGCGACGGGTGCAGGCGCGACTTCGGGTTCGGGTGTTGCGACCGGCGCTTCACCCGGCTTGCCAATGAGGCGGCGCCGCTTCACTTCGACGACGACCGTATTCTTGCGGCCGTGGCTGAAACTCTGCTGCACCTGGCCGGACTCGACCGTGCGCTTGATACCAAGCGGCTTGCGGCCCAGAGTCGGCTTGTCTTCCTTGCTGTCACTCATTGACTGAACTTAACCCTTCACTTGCGTCATCTGGGCGCGCGAACCATCCAGTTCGCAGGCCAATTCCTGATTCTGATCGGCCGGAACGCCCAAAGCGGCGGTATCTGCCCCCGACAAGGGGGTGACCGCGCGCGAAGGCGCCGCATTAGCGCATCCGAGATAGCTTTGCCAGCGCCCAAGGGCGCTGTGCAGCCGGGCGGCGGCCTTCTGGTCGGTAACGGCGATGTGGACGACATTTTCGCGTCCCATCGCCTTAGATAGGGCGTCGCGACCGACGGGCAAGACAATCCCGGCCTTGTCACTGCCTTCGGCATCTTCACCCACGCGCCATGCCTGATCGAGCTTGCGACTGCCGTCGGGCCGCGCATCGGCAGCATGATAAAGCTGCGTCACCTGCCCGCGGCGCGCGGCATCCTCGATCTTGGCCGATCCGGTCAGCAGCATCGATGCCTTCGCCTCCAGCCCCAGCCGGTCGAGCAGAGCATCGCGCAGGGCCGTGTCGATCCGTTCGGGCAGATCGTCGGGAATGGCAATATCGCTTGTCTTGAACGCGCGGACGAGCGCGCCCTTCAGCTTGCCTTTGGCAAAGGCCTTTTCCAGCTCGGCGCGCGAGACACCGATCCATGCGCCACGACCGGGCGCCTTGGCACGCGGATCGACCGCAACCTGACCATCGGGGCCGAGCGCCAGACGCACGAGTCCATCGGGATCGGCACGATCGCCCGAGAGGATGCAGCGGCGTTCAGTCATGACAAAAATCCTCCCCTGCAAGGGGAGGTGGCAGGCGAAGCCTGACGGAGGGGTGTCCCCGCTATCGAGAGGGTGATACCCCTCCACCACCGCTTCGCGGCGGTTCCCCTCCCCTTCCAGGGGAGGATTACCGTCGTCGTCAGTTCAACGCTTAGCGTGTCATTGGGGGGTTTCCGCAACAGCGTCCTCCCCAACATCGGTAGCTTCATCCTCGAACCAGTGCGCGCGGGCGGCCATGATGATTTCGTTGCCCTGCTCGTCGCTCAGGCCATATTCGGCCAATATGCCGCCCTTGTCCTCGACGCTTTCCTTGCCGCGACGACGCGCATCCACGCGCTTCTTGGCAATCAGCTCATCGGTGGCGAGATCGGCGAGATCGTCCAGCGTCTTGATGCCCGCCTTGCCGAGGGTCACCAGCATCGCTTCGGAGAGATGCGGCATTTCGGCAAGCGCATCTTCCACGCCCATGCCGCGCCGTTCCTCGCGCGCAGTCGCCTCGCGACGCTCCAGCGCCTCGAGCGCGCGGCTTTGCAGTTCCTCGGCGAGCTCATCATCGAAGCCTTCGATGCTGGCTAGCTCGTCGATCGCGACATAGGCGACTTCCTCCAGCTCCCCGAAGCCCTCGGCCACCAGAAGCTGCGAAAGCGTTTCATCGACGTCCAGCTCGTTCTGGAACAGCTCGGACCGCTGCACGAACTCCTTCTGGCGCTTTTCGCTGGCGTCCGCCTCGGTCATGATGTCGATCGCAGAGCCGGTAAGCTGGCTGGCGAGGCGCACATTCTGGCCGCGGCGGCCAATGGCCAGCGACAACTGATCGTCGGGCACCACCACTTCGATGCGGCTTTCGTCCTCGTCGATGACGACGCGGCTGACGGTCGCGGGCTGAAGCGCATTGACGACGAATGTCGCGGTATCTTCCGACCAGGGGATGATGTCGATCTTTTCACCCTGCATTTCCTGCACGACGGCCTGCACGCGGCTGCCTTTCATGCCGACGCAGGCACCGACCGGGTCGATGCTGCTGTCGCGGCTGATGACGCCGATCTTCGCGCGGCTGCCCGGATCGCGCGCGGCCGCCTTGATCTCAATGATGCCGTCGTAGATTTCGGGCACTTCCTGCGCGAACAGCTTTTTCATGAAGTCGGGATGCGCGCGGGACAGGAAAATCTGCGGCCCGCGATTTTCCCGGCGGACATTGAGGATGATCGAGCGGATGCGATCGCCCACGCGGACGACTTCCCGCGGGATCTGCTGATCGCGGCGGATGACGCCTTCGGCCCGCCCCAGATTGACGACGACGTGGCCGAACTCGACCGACTTGACCACGCCGGTGATGATTTCGCCGACGCGATCCTTGAACTCTTCATGCTGGCGCTCCCGCTCCGCATCGCGGACCTTCTGGAAGATGACCTGCTTGGCGGACTGCGCGTCGATGCGGCCCAGATCGATGGCGGGCAGTGGGTCGACGATGAAGTCGCCGACGGTCGCGCCGGGTTGAAGCTTCTGGGCCGCTTTCAGATCGACTTGCTTGAAATAATCCTCGACCGCCTCGACCACTTCGACAACACGCCACAGACGCAGATCGCCGCTGTCGGGATCAAGCTTGGCACGAATGTCGTTTTCCGCACCATAGCGGGCGCGCGCGGCGCGCTGGATCGCGTCCTCCATCGCTTCGATGACGATCGCCTTGTCGATCATCTTTTCCGATGCGACCGAGTTGGCGATCGCGATCAGTTCGGCCTTGTTGGCGGAAATGGCGTTGGCCATGGCTGAAACTTATCCTTCCGTTTCGATCTCGTCCGCGCCCTCGGAGGACAGCGGCATGGTAGCAGAAATGAGTGCGTCGGTCAGCACCAGCTTCGCGCTGGTGATGTTGACGAGGGGAATCTCCACCCGGCCGACCTTGGCATCGACCAGATGGACGATATCGCCTTCGATCCCCTTGAGGATACCCTTGAGCGTCTTGCGACCTTCCACCGCTTCCTCGACGGTGATGCGGGTTTCATGGCCCTTCCAGTCGTCATAGTCGTGCGGGCGCGTGAGCGGACGGTCGATGCCCGGCGAGCTGACTTCGAGGCGATAGGCGTCCTCGATCGGGTCAGTCTCGTCCAGCAGATCGGACAGGCGGCGGGAAATGGCGGCGCAATCCTCGATCACCAGTTGTCGCGTCACCGGATTTTCGGCCATGATCTGAAGCGTGCGGTCGTCGCCCGACCCGAACAGCTTTACCCGCACGAGATCGAAGCCCAAGGCCTTCACCTCCGGCGCAATCATCTGTGTCAGGGCAGCGATATCCGCCATCGAAACTCCGCATTGAAACCATGAAGGCTTGTTGCCGCCGCACCCGTCCGGGCCGACCCTTGCATGTGTAACGATGTAAGGAAGCGAACTGCGATATAGGCAGATGAGAGGACCAAGGCAACCTTATTTGCGCACGGGCATTTCCGGCTGTACCCTGCACCTGCATCACCAGCATCCGGAGTATCGTTCCATGCGCCAGTCCCCCTTGAGCTTTGCCCTTCCATTCGCGCTGCTGGCCTGCGCGGGGGGCGGGGCCGCCAACAGCCAGGAAACGCCCAAGCCGTTCAAGACCGCCACGATCGCCGATTTCGATGCCCCCTGGGCCATGACCTTCCTGCCCGACGGGCGCATGCTGGTGACGGAGAAAAAGGGCGAAATGCTGCTGTTCGATCCGAAGAACGGCACGAAAATCCCGGTGGCGGGCATCCCGACGGTTGATAGCGCCGGTCAGGGCGGATTGATGGATGTGGTCCTTTCCCCTGACTTCGCGCGGGACAAGACCGTCTATTTCAGCTTTTCGGAAGCCGGCGCGGACGGCAAGGGCGTGGCGCTCGCCACCGGCAGTTTCGCGCAGGCAAGCGACGGCAAGGCGATGCTGGACAATGTGAAAATCATCTTTCGGGCAACACCCTATGTTTCGGGCAACGGCCATTATTCCGGCCGCATCGCCTTTTCGCCGGATGGCAAATATCTGTTCTTCACCAATGGCGAGCGGCAGAAGTTCGATCCCGCGCAAGACCCCAAGGCGACATTGGGCAAAGTGCTGCGCCTCAACCGGGACGGCACCCCGGCCGCAGGCAATCCGCTGGCGGCCAGGGGTTTCCATCCGGCGGTCTGGTCCTATGGCCATCGCAACCTTCTGGGCATCGCCTTCGATGACAAGGGGCAGCTTTGGGAACAGGAAATGGGGCCGAAGGGCGGCGACGAAGTAAACCTCATCAAGCCCGGCCTGAATTATGGCTATCCTGCCGTATCCAACGGCGATCATTATGACGGCCGCGACATTCCCGATCACAGCGCCAGCGACGGTTACGAACCGCCCAAGCTCTGGTGGAATCCGGCGATTTCGCCTGGCGGCCTGGCCTATTACAATGGCGCGATGTTCCCCGCATGGAAGGGATCGCTGTTCATCGGCGGCCTTTCCAGCAAGGCGCTTATCCGGGTGAAGATCGATGGTACCAGCGCCACCAAAGCCGACCAGTGGGACATGGGCGCGCGCATCCGCGAAGCCGAACAGGGACCGGACGGTGCCTTGTGGGTGCTGGAAGACGGCGGCAGCGGATCACAGGGCAGGCTGCTGAAACTGACACCGGCTGGCTAGCGGCATATGCGCCCGCCCATGGCGCCACGTTCCGCCTGATCGAGGTGGAAATGGTCGGCATGGGCGGCATTATAGTCCGGCGACAGCACCGTCGCGAACAGATCGCATGCCCCGTCGCGGACGGCGCGCAGGAACAGGGCGTCGCGGTCCGTTCCCGACCAGTCGCCCACCACCCGCACACGGCGTCCGTCGGTCAGCACGAACCCGGCAATGTCGATGGCGTCTGCGGTCGCATGCTCGCTGAAACGCCCGGCGCTGCGTCCGTACATGCGGCGGCAGTTGAAACTGCCCAGCGTTTCTATCTGACGCACCCCCTGCCCGTAGATCCGCTGCGCGGCAGTTTCGACGACGTGCCATTCCCATAATTTGAGGGCGGCGGCCACCGGGCAGGATGGTGCGACGTCTCCGGGTGACAGCGCGATGGCCCCGGCGTTTGGCCGCAAGCGGACCGCATCGCCATGCGCGCACTGCCCCGCCCCGCGTGGACCCAGCGCGACATAGGCGATACCGGCCCGGTCGAGCGCCGCGCGGCAGCCAGGATAATCCTGCGTCAGCGCCGCCAGCTTGCGCCCGGTAAAAAGGCCCACGGGCTGCGCCAGATCGAGCGGCGTCCAGGGCATGTCCTGCGGCCGGGCACGGGACAGCGCATAAAGCGACAGCCCCGCAGCGGCGGCCAGCACAAGCCAGATCAGTCCGCGCACAAGACGATAGACACGGCGCACCATCAGCTCCGCATGGCGCTTTCGATCGGTTCGGCGGTGACCGGATAGCCCAGATGGCCGGGTATGCAGAGATAAGCGCCATCGGCGCGTTCCTCCACCCACGGCACGATCTTTTCCACCGGCAGCGCGCGGGCATGGTCGAGGATCGCGGCGATGGAGGTAAACTGCGCCAGCCGCTCCAGATTGCGGCGAGTCGGATAGAGAATATGATGACCGCCAGACACGCACCGGTCGAGCACTGCACGGGCACTCGCCCAGAACAGGGCGACATGCTCGGTCGCATCCACGCTGGCGACGCCGGCTGCCGGATCGTGCCGCGCGATATAGAATCGCGCGTCGAAAATGCGCCGGACGCTCGCGCCTGCAATCGGGTGCCAGCGCGCAAACGGCGTGAGGGCTGACAGGTCGAGCGTCAGGCCCGCATCCTGAACGAGAGCCGAAAAGGCGGCGCCCGCCTGAAGATTCGCCCGCATCGCCGCCAGCATCGCCGGTCCGGCCCCGATCAGCCCGGGCGCCACCCCCGCTTCTTCCAGCGTTTCCCGGATCGCCGCGATGCGCACGGCCGCCTCGACAACGGGCAGGCCGCCATGCCATTGCGCCGCCAGCCGGTGATCGTCGGCGTCGACGGCGCCGCCGGGAAAGACCAGCGCCCCGGCGGCGAAGGCCATGGTTTCGGCACGCTGCACCATAAGGATTTGAGGCGCTCCGTCGGCATCTTGGCCCTCTACGCCGTCACGCAGAACGATGAGCGTGGCGGCATCGCGAGACGGCGGGGAGGAAGGCGCGGCAGTCATCTCATCCGCCTTATCGGCCCGGCCCTGGCTTGACAAATTGTACGACCTTATTGTCGCGGCTGTGCACATGCGGACGTCCTTTCGGTCGAGATCGACGCCGCCGTCGCCATCGCCTGCCCCGGCATACTGCCGATCCTGACCGGTCAGGACATGATCTAGCGCGGTGGCGCGGGCCTAAACGAATGGCTCCGCGAGGCCGCGCACGTCGACGCGCGCTTTAAGACGCGCCGCAAGCAGCGCCGTGCCGCTGATCTTGCGCTGAAGGAACAATGTTTCCGCAGGCGGTATGTGCCAGGCCTCGCGATCAGCCGCGACCGCCGCTCCCTGTTCGCGCAATACGCCCACAAAGGCGCGATCGCCAAAGTCGAACAGCCCGGTCTTGCGCGTTTCATGCAGGATCACGTCGATCATCCGGTCGATCAGCGGCCCATGCCGCTCCAGGATCGCCGGCTTGAGGAACCCGACGTCAAGCGACGCCTGCCGCACGGCGGCGCGGTCCCCCTCCAGCCCTGCCCGTACCAGCCGCCGATAGCCGTCGGCCGCTGCCGGATCGACAGGCCGCGCCGCCCCGAAATCCAGCAGCACCAGCCGCCCGCTTTCGGGCTGATACCGGAAATTGGCGAAATTGGGATCGGTCTGCATGAAGCCGAAGGTGAACAGCTCCCGCAGCACTAGGCCGATGAACTGCGCCATCGCCTGATCCCGATCGGCCTGCGGCGCGCTTTCCAGGCGTTCGATCGGCACGGATTCGATGAAGTCCATCGCGAGCACCCGCTCGGTCGTCAGCGCCGGATCGGCGGCGGGAATGACGAAGCGCGGATTGTCGGCGAGCAAGTTGGCATAGCGGCCCATCTGCTCGGCCTCGCGCAGATAGTCGGCCTCTTCATGCAACTGGCGCTTGGCTTCGCGCAACAGCGGCGCGATGTCGATTTCCCGCGGGAGCAGGCCGGACAGGCGCAGCAGCGTCGCGACATTGTCGACATCGGCATCGATGCTTTCCCGCACGCCGGGATATTGCACCTTTACCGCCAATATGCGGCCATCCTTGCGCGTGGCGCGATGCACCTGGCCGATCGATGCAGCCGCCAGCGGATGCGCCTCGAAATGGGCGACGCGCTGCCGCCATTGCGGACCCCAGGCGGCGGTGAGCACGGTGTTGAGTTGCGCCGGGGGCATATGATAGGCGCGATCGCGCAGCCGGGCCATGATCTCGGTCAGTTCGGCCGGCAGCATGTCGCCAGCGTCCATCGAAATCATCTGCCCCAGCTTCATCGCCGCGCCGCGCAGGCTGGACAACTGATCGGTCAGCCGCTTCGCATTACCGGGCGTCAGAAGCAGATCGCGCAATTGCGGCCGCTCACCCGAAGCCAGCTTGCGCGCGCCCTGCGCCAGCACATTGCCCGCAACGCCGCCCGCCAGCCGACCGAACGCACCAAAGCGGGCCATGCGGCCACTGGGGACGGCACGCGCGCGCCGGAAATCCTCGTCATCATGCGCCATCAACCAGAAGCCTCGCCCCGGTGCGAGACGGAATGTCCCCGCGATCCTGTTACCGTGGAAAATGGGGGGTCCAGCGCCGGACTTCAAGCAAGCTGGTGGAGCCGAGCGGGATCGAACCGCTGACCTCGTCATTGCGAACGACGCGCTCTCCCAACTGAGCTACGGCCCCAAGGCGCCCGGCTATAAGCGAGGCAATGGCACCGTGCAACGGTCTTTTATGTCGTGCATCTTCGGCCTGAGCGGCTCTATGGTGCAACCATTATCCGCCAGCGGCATTGCCCCTGCGGGAACGGCGCACACATCAAGGAGAGAATGACATGGCCAGAGCATGGTGCCTGACGTCGCGGCCCGAAGGCCTGCCCACCGCCGCCCATTTCGCCTTGCGCGACATGCCCGAACGGTCGCTGGAGGAAGGCGAAATCCGCGTCCGCAATCGCTGGCTTTCGGTCGATCCCTATATGCGCGGGCGGATGAACGCGGGCAAAAGCTATGTCGAGCCGTTCGGCATCGATGCACCGATGACGGGCGGCGCGGCAGGCGAAGTGACCGAAAGCCGCCATCCGGGCTTTGCGGTCGGCGACAAGGTGCTCCACATGGGCGGCTGGCGCGACGAGGCGATCGTCGACAAGGCGCTGACGCCCGTAAAGCTGCCCGACAGCGACGTGCCGCTCGAATCCTTCCTGCACGCCATGGGGCTGACCGGGGCGACGGCGTGGATCGGCCTGCTGAAGGTCGCGCAGGCGCAGGCGGGCGACCGGGTTTTCGTGTCCGCCGCCGCCGGAGCCGTCGGCTCGATCGCCGTGCAGATCGCGAAAGCCAAGGGCATGACCGTCATCGGATCGGCCGGCGGGGCGGAAAAATGTGCGTGGGTGAAGGCGTTGGGGGCGGACGCGGTGATCGATTATCGCGCTGGCCCGGTGCTCGACCAGTTGCGGCAGGCGACGCGAGACATCGACGGGCGCATCGACGTCTATTTCGACAATGTCGGCGGCGATCATCTGGATGCGGCGCTGGCCTGCAGCACAAAGGACGCCCGCTTCGCCATCTGCGGGATGATCGGCGGCTATAATGACGCCAACCCGCTGGCGCTCCACTTTTCGCGGATGATCATCGTCAACCGCATCCGCATCGCAGGCTTCCTCTATTCGGACCATCTGGCCGATCTCCCTGCTTTTCAGGCGGACATGGGCGCGATGCTGAAGAGCGGGGACGTGACGCCGCGGCATACGATATTCGACGGGCTGGAGCAGGCACCCGATGCATTTCTGGGCCTGTTCAGCGGCGCGAATATGGGCAAGATGCTGATAAAGCTGTGACGGCGGGGTTTTCAGCGAGCGGCCTGTAGTCCCTGTCCCCGGCGATATTCAGGCCGCGTCGCTGTTGAAGCCGAAAGCCAGGAAGCTCGGCATCGGGCCGTTCCAGCCGTCATCCGGGCCATCGTCGTCCTGTGCATGGCGCCTGCGCGGCGCAGGGGCCGATCGTGCAGGCTCCGCGCGGGGCGGCTCTGGCCGTCTTGCGGGGGCGGGAGCAGGAATGGCGGCGGCGCGCTCCTGCTCGACAACAGCCTCCTGTGCATCGGCCTTTGCCTTGCGCGGCGGGCGCTTGCGCTTGGCTGGGGTTGCCTTCGCCTCGCTATCGGCAGGCGCGGCGATCGCGTCCGCAGTCTCCTCGGCCCCGCCGAAGACCGGAATCTTCGTGCCGATCAGCTTCTGGATATTATCCAGCGCCTCGGCATCTTCCGGGGTGACGAAGGTGTAGGCGACGCCCTTGGCCCCCGCGCGCCCGGTCCGGCCGATGCGGTGGACGTAATCGTCGGGATGCCAGGGCGCATCGAAATTGAACACATGGCTCACGCCCTTGATGTCGAGGCCCCGCGCCGCAACGTCGGACGCGACCAGCACGTTCACGTCGCCGCGCTTGAACCGGTCCAGCTCGGCAATGCGCGAACCCTGGTCCATGTCGCCATGGATTTCGCTCGACCGCACACCGCTGCGCTGCAATGCCTTGTTGAGATCGCGCACGGTCGTCTTGCGGTTGCAGAAGATGATCGCGTTGGTGACGTCTTCCGCCTCCAGCATGGCGTACAGCCGGTCGCGCTTCTTGCGCGCATCCACCTTCACCAGCCATTGCGTGATGTTGATGCTGGCGGAGGCGGGCCGCGCGACTTCGATCGATTTGGGATTGGACAAGAACTTGTCTGCCAGTTTCTTGATGACCGGCGGCATCGTGGCGGAAAACAGCAATGTCTGCCGTTGGGCGGGCAGCTTTGTGCAGATTTCCTCGATGTCGGGGATGAACCCCATGTCGAGCATCCGGTCCGCTTCGTCGATCACCAGCAGCGAGCAGCCGTTGAGCATGATCTTGCCGCGGCCGAACAGGTCCATCAGGCGACCGGGCGTCGCGATGAGCACATCGACGCCCTTTTCCAGCGCCGCCAGTTGATCCCCCATCGATACGCCGCCGATCAGCAAGGCCATAGAGAGCTTGTGATATTTGCCGTATTTCTCGAAGTTTTCGGCGACCTGCGCGGCGAGTTCGCGGGTCGGCTCCAGAATGAGCGAGCGCGGCATGCGTGCGCGGCTGCGGCCGTGGGCGAGAATGTCGATCATCGGCAGCACGAAACTGGCGGTCTTGCCGGTCCCGGTCTGGGCGATACCGATGATGTCCTTCATCATGAGGACGGAGGGGATGGCCTGCGCCTGGATAGGCGTGGGCGTGTCGTAGCCGGCCTCCGTGACCGCCCTCAACAATTCATCGGATAGGCCGAGATCGGCAAAATGCATTCATGTGTCCGGAATAAAGGAGGCAGGCACCAGTGCGTCGCCCCATGTCAAAGCTGGCTCGCCCTTGCGGAAATACCGGCCGATTGTCAAGAAATACCGGCCCCGCAGCGCCCTATTCTCCGCAACCTCGATCCTCAGCGATCGGGCACCAGCCGCCGGAAGCTGTCGACTTCGCAGGCCATGCCGCTGCGCGCCTGAATGTCATCCCGCCCGGCACACAGCGAGCCGTCAGCGGTCGGCTCGATATAGAAGCCGGCGTAGAAGTCCGCCGCGCGGCACCGCTTTGCGAAGCGGGCACGATATCGCTGGCTGTTGGTGAGGATCAGGTCAACGCTGTTGCGGGCACCGAGCGCCGCCGACCGGATCGACCGGATCGCAATGCAGCGGGGCCCCTTTTTCTCGTCCCATTCCTGCGGCACCGGCGGCGGCGGCGCAGGACGGCCCGCGCGCGGCGGTGCGACCAGCGGCACGCGGATGATGACGCGCCGCTCGATCGCAAGTTGTGCCAGCATGACGGGCGCATCCGCAAAGGACGCACTCATCGGTGCCAGCAACAAGGCCATGGCGGAATGAAACAACGGCAAACCCCTTTATGGGGGTCATGCCCTAAGCAAGCACGGTTGAACAACTGATGAATTGCAGGCCATAAGGCCGTCATGATTCCGACCGACACTCTCGCCCATTTCGCGGCCCTGCTCGGCCCGAAAGGCTTTACGGACGATGCCGAGGCCATCGCCCCATGGCTGACCGACTGGCGCGGGCGCTATCATGGCGCGGCGGCAGCGATGCTGTCCCCCGCATCGACTGCGGAGGTTGCCGCCTGTATGGCGCTGGCGGCGGAACGCGGCATTGCGCTGGTGCCGCAAGGCGGCAACACGTCGATGGTGGGCGGCGCGACACCCCCGGACGACGGCAGTGCGCTGATCCTCTCGCTCCGCCGGATGAACAGCATTCGGAGCATTTCGGCGGACGACAATCTGGCGGTGTGCGAGGCTGGCGTCATCCTCTCCGTCCTGCATGACGCTGCCGCCGCGATCGGCCGCCGCTTTCCCCTGAGCCTGGGTGCGAAGGGTTCCGCCACGATCGGCGGTCTTATCTCGACCAATGCCGGGGGTACGCAGGTGCTGCGCCACGGCACGATGCGCGCGCTCGTCGAAGGGATCGAGGCGGTGCTGCCCGACGGGCGCATCTACGACGGGCTGGCCGCATTGAAGAAGGACAATCGCGGCTATGACATCAAGCAACTGCTGATCGGCGCGGAGGGCACGATCGGCATCGTGACTGCCGCCTCGCTGCGCCTGGTCCCGGCAATCGCGGATCGCGCGGTCGGCTGGGTCGGCGTGGAAACCCCCGAACAGGCGCTATCCCTGCTGCGGCTGCTCGAAGCGCGGCTGGGCGATATCGTCGAGGGGTTCGAAGTGATCGCCGACGACGGGCTGGGCCATGTCCTCTCGCACATTCCGGGAACACGCTGTCCCATCGAAACGCGCACGCCATGGCATGTGCTGATCGAAGTCGATCTGCCCGATATCGGCTCCCCGTCCGCGGCGGAACGGCTGGAGGCGGCGCTGGCCGAAGGGCTGGCGGACGGGCTGGCGCTCGATGCTGCGATCGCTGCCAATGATGCGCAGGCCGAAGCCTTCTGGCGCATCCGCGAATCGCTGTCGGAAGCGGAACGCGCGCAGGGCCCCGCGCTGCAATATGACATCAGCGTACCGGTCGCGCGCATGCCCGCGTTCATGACGGAAGCGGCGGCGGCGGCGCAGCGCGCATTTCCGGGCACGACTGCATCCTCCTTCGGTCATCTGGGCGACGGCAACGTCCATTTCCATGTCCGCGCGCCGAAAGGGACCGACGACGGCCCGGCCTGGATCGCCGCGCAGGGTCAGGCCATCAACGCCTTTGTGCATGATGCGGTGGTGGCGTCGGGCGGGTCGATTTCCGCCGAACATGGCATCGGGCAGATGAAGCGCGGCGAACTCGCCCGCCTCGCCAGCCCTGCGCATCTCATGTCCTTGCGCGCGATCAAGGCGGCGTTCGATCCCAAGGGCATTATGAACCCCGGCAAGCTGGTGCCGATGGCGGGAGAGGGATGAGGTCGGTCATGCCTTGCGGTGTCCACCGCAACCAGCGGCTGCACAACCATCCGCACAGCGCCGATGTCACGACAAGGCCGAATGCCAGCGACGGCTCGCTGTCGCCAAGGTCCAGCAGGGCCGCGACGATGCCGCCCTTGACACCGCCAGCGATGGCCCACGCCGCGGACGAGCGCACCACGGGCAGATGTTTGCCGAGATAGGTCATCAAGAGTGCGCCGATCGCATTGACCGGCAAGGCGACGATCGCCCCCAGCAATGTCGCGGGGATCAGCGCCAGGCAAAAGACGCCGACTGCCTCGGCCGTGACGACGATGGCCGCAGGCAACCGCAGATAGAGAGACGCAAGCGTGGTCACGGTCACGAACACCGGCCCCGCAGCGACGGCGGCGACGCAGATGCCCGGCATGATGGAACCGGAATAAGGCATGGCATTCACTCCAGCAGGGTCCGGCGCGGATCATCTGCACGACCGCGCCGGTCGGCCCTGTCATACAGCGGCGGTGGCGGCGTTCTGCTGATCGGTCAGCCACCCGTTCACCTTGCGCCCGAAATGCGCGATCGCGCCCATGTTGAAGAAGTGCATCGCCCCCAGCACGATGACCGCAAGGCCCACTTTGCCGCTGAGGAAGCGGATCGCATCGGGAATGCTGTGCGGTTCTGCGCCCAGGCTGAGGGTAAGGGTGATGAAGCCGATATTCACGAGGTAGAAGCCGACGACCAGAAGATGGTTGGTCGACCGGGCAAGCTGGCTGTCATGACCAAAGCACTGGATGAGGAACACCTCCCCATTTTTCGACAAGGTACGTGCCACCCAGACGGTGATGCCGATCGTGATCGCGAGATAAAGCGCATAGGCAGTTTCAACCATGGTCTTGTCCTTTTCATTCCGTAATTTCTGTAAAAAGAGAAATTATGGGGCACAGTTATGGCGGGTGCGGCATCATCGTTCCCCTCTCAGTCTTTCGGAATAGCGCCTCGGGGCGAGACGAACCGGGCGATCTTGCCGCCCAGTTTCATCAGCGTCACCAATGTGGGCTTCGGCAGCTTGCGCACCTGATCGTACCAGTTGCCCAATGTGCTCATGAACTCATGCATCCGGGTAATCCGCTCCCGCACATGGCGCGGCGCGGCGCTATCCTTCGCGATGCGTTCCGCCAGTTCCTGCAACAGCGCGATCGTCGGGTCGATCTCCCGCCGCTTGCGTTCCTCGGCAATCCGCAGGAGCATGTCCCATAAGTCGGTTTCAGCAGTGAAATGATCGCGCCGGTCGCCTTCGATATGTACCCGGCGGACGATGTTGTAGCCTTGCAGTTCCTTGAGACCCGTCGAGACGTTCGACCGGGCAAGGCCAAGCTGGTCCACGATATCATCCGCCGAAAGCGGCCCTTCGCTGAGGTAGAGCAACGCGTGGATCTGCGACACGGACCGATTGACGCCCCATTGCGTGCCCATTTCCCCCCAATGGAGAATGAAAGCTTTGGCATCGGGAAGGTTCATCAGGTTCATATCGATTCTTTCTGTAAAAACAGAAATTACAGATTATACCGTCCGATGCAAGACAATAATGTCACCGGCTCAAAATCCTGACCCGTCCTTTCGCCTGAACCCCTGTCCATCATCAAAAATATGCATGTCGATATCGGGGTAATGGCAGGCGCCTGCCGCCGGGCGACCGATGGCGACGAACAGGCAATCCGCGTCACTCTCGTTGATGAGGTGATGGCCGTTCCCGTCATTCTTGGGAAAAGCGGCGATGTCGCCGGGCCGCATCACCGTGCGGCCCGTGTCGTCCACCAGCACCGCCTCGCCCGCCAGCATGACGACCAGTTCGTCCTCCGCCGCGTGCCAGTGCCGCTGGGAGGACCATGCGCCGGGCTTCAGCACGACATGGCTCACCCCGAAATCGGTCAGGCCCGCCGCGGGTGCCAGCCTGCGATAGAAGCGCCCGGCGACGGCCTGCGCATATTCGGGCGGATAGCCGGTGCGATTGGTTTGTTCGATGGCGGCAAGATCGATCTTCGGCATTGCGGCACTCCATTTCATCACGGGCTGGCTCATCAAGGGCTGGCTGGTCAAGGTCCGCTTCCTTCGCTAACGCACGGGCATGAGCGAAACCAGTGCCACTTATGATCCCCTGGACCTTGCCCGGCGGCTGATGGCCTGCCCCTCGATCACGCCGGCGACCGGCGCAGTGTTTGACACGCTGGAGGCGATGCTGGCACCGCTGGGCTTTGCCGTCGAACGGTTCGTCGAGGGGGATGCGCCTGACGGGCCGGTCGAAAATCTGCTGGCGGTGCGCGCCAATGGCCCTGGGCCGCATTTCGCCTTTGCCGGGCATCTGGACGTGGTGCCGCCCGGCAGCGGCTGGGCCAGCGATCCGTTCGTACCGCATGTGCGCGGCGACCTTCTCCACGGGCGCGGGGCGGTCGACATGAAGGGATCGATCGCCTGTTTCGTCGCCGCCGTGGCGCGGCAATCCGCCTTGCCGGGCACGATCAGCCTCCTCATCACCGGTGACGAGGAAGGCCCCGCCGTCCACGGTACGGTGGCATTAATGGCGCGCATGGCCGAGCGCGGCGTCGTGCCGGACCTGTGTCTCGTCGGCGAACCCACGTCCGTCAACCGGCTGGGCGACATGGTGAAGATCGGCCGGCGCGGGTCCGTCAACATGTGGATCACCGTTGCGGGCAGCCAGGGCCATGTCGCCTATCCGCATCTCGCCGACAATCCGATCCCCCGGCTGATCCGCATCCTCGCCGCGATCGAGGCCATCACCCTCGACGCAGGCACCGACTGGTTCCAGCCGAGCAATATTGAAATCACCGACATCACCGTAGGCAATCCGGCCACCAATGTCATTCCGGCGCAGGCATCGGCGCGCCTCTCCATCCGTTTCAACGACCGGCACAGCGGCACGAGCCTGGTCGCGCGCATCCGTGCCATCGTGGAACGCGAGGACGGCGCAACGCTGGACGCCAAGATCAGCGGCGAGCCGTTTCTGACGCCGCCGGGTGCTTTTTCGACCCTGATCAGCGATGCGATCGACGCGGCGACCGGCATCCGGCCGGAATTGTCCACAACCGGGGGCACGTCCGACGCGCGCTTTCTGTCGCGCTTATGTCCGGTGGTCGAGTTCGGGCTGTGCAATGCAACAATGCACAAGCTCGACGAGGCGGTGGCGCTCGCCGATCTCGCCGTGCTGACGACCATCTACGCCGACATTCTGGACCGTGTGCTTCACGCTTCCAGCACCGAAGAGGCGGCCGGACCGAAGCGGGCAATATAGTCGGGTTCGTGCGCGGGATGCGCAAGATGATAGCCCTGGAACACCGTGCAGCCGATCACCCGCAATATATCGACTTGGCCCGCTGTCTCCACGCCTTCGATCACGACATCGAGGCCCAGACCCTGGATGAGCGCGACAACCGCCGAGCAGATGATCCGCGCCTCCGCCGATGTTTCGATGTTGCGGACCAGACTGCTGTCGATCTTCACCCGGTCGATCGGCAAGTCGCGCAGCCGCGCCAGATTGGAATAGCCGGTGCCGAAATCGTCGATGGCGATGCGGACGCCGCTGTCGCGCAGCGCCTGAAGCTGGTCCCGCAGCCGCGCGTCCATATCCATCGCCATTGATTCGGTGATTTCCAGCTCTATGGCACCGGGCGGGGTGCCGTGGCGCGTCATCGCATGCCGCAGCCGCAGGAAAAAATCCGCCTGTGAAAGCTCCCGCATGGAAATGTTGATCGCGACGCGCTGAGCCAGGCCGTCGCGCGCCCAGCGCGCCGCCGTCTCGCACACCTGGTCCATGATCCAGTCGCCCAGCTCGACGATTACGCCGCTGGCCTCTGCGACATGCACGAACGTGGCGGGGAACAGCATGTCCCGTTCGGGATGCGCCCAGCGCACCAGGGCCTCTGCGACAATGGCGCGGTTGGCAACGACATCGATCTGCGGCTGGAACTGGAGCAGGAACTCGCCGCGTTCCAGACCCGCCCTCAGGTCGCGCTCCAACGCTTCCTTCCCCGCCGCCTTGCGCGCCAGATCGGCATTGAAGGTCTCGGCCCGTCCGCGCCCGCTGTTCTTGGCATGATACATGGCGATATCGGCGGCGCGCAGCAGATCGGACAGGGTAACGCCATGGTCGGGGTGATAGGCGATGCCGATCGATGCCCCCAGCACGATCTGTTGTCCGCCCAGATCGAACGGCTCGCCCAGCGCGAACTGGATGGCGCGGGCGATCCGTTCCGCCGCGGCACGATCGGGAATATCGGGAAAGAACAGGGTAAACTCGTCGCCCGCCAGTCTCCCGACCACTGCATCGCCTGAACCGGCCTGCACCTGCGTAATCACCACTTCGCGCAGGCGGCCTGCGACACGGGCGAGCAACTGGTCGCCCGCCGCATGGCCCAGCGTGTCGTTGACGCCCTTGAACCCGTCGAGGTCAAGGAAGAACAGTGCCGCCGGTTCCGGCGCGTGACGCTCCGCCAGCAGCCGGTCGACCTGGCGGCAGAAGCTCATCCGGTTGGGCAGTCCGGTCACCGGGTCGAACATGGCGAGCAGATGAATATTGTCGAGATTGGCGCGCACCTGGCTGAACAGGCTGTCCATCGCGATCGCGAGGTCGGGCAGGTCCTGCCGCACCCCCGGCTGCACCGGCGTCTGAAGGTCGCCATGCGCCGCCGCGACAAGCCGCGCTGTCGCCCGGTTTATCGACCGGGCAAAGCCCGCCATCGATCGTTGCGCCGCCGCCCAGCTCACGCTGCCGCACAGCAGCGCAACAACCAGCGCATAGGCCATGTCGCGCGCGCTGCCCCAAGCCGCCGTGCCCACGACCAGCGCCACGATGAAGGCGATGGCGGCGGCGCTGACCGCCACGGCAACGGCGCGACTCCTGAATGTGACAGTCTGCACCGGCTCCCTTGCATCGGCTGCTGGATGGTCCGCTTGCAGAGCGGAATGGTGCGGTTATGAATCGCACTGGTTAAGAAAATCCCACCAAGCCGGCGCAGTCGGGATTATTTTTTGCGACGCAATATGATGTACAACGCCCCCTCGCCGCCGTGGCGCGGATGGGCCGTGCGGACGCTCGCTATGGCATCGGCATGGGGGCTGCACTGGAGCCAGTGGGGGATCTCCGCGCGTATCGCGCCACGCTGTCCGCTGGTGCCCATTTCCCTTGCAGGACGGGGCTTTCCGGTGACGACAAGCAGCACGCGCACGTCACGCAGCCGGGCCGTCGCCAGCGCCTGATCGAGCCGGGCATGGGCCGCTGAAAGAGTGTGTCCATGCAGGTCGATGGCCATGTCCGGCACCAGCGCACCGCGCTTGATCTGCTTTTCCCACCGGTCGTCGAGCACCGGCGCGGGTCGCCGTGCAGGTTGCGGCAGCGGGCGCAGAACCGGTGACGGCGTTAACTTTTTCGGCGGCGGCAGGGCGGGCGCAGGCGGCGGTTCGGGCGGAAGCGGTGACGGCGCGGCGCGATAGGCGCGCACCGATTGCGCCAGCCGTGCCCATGATGCGCGCTCCTCGGGCGACAGGCGCCGTCCCGCCATCGCCTGACCTCAGGGCGCCGCGGCGGTGAGGCGCGCGACGGTGCCGGTCGGCAGCAGCAGCAAGGCACTGCCCCGCGCGGCCATGCCGCCCGCAATCGCCCGCGCCCGATCGCCTGCGCCCCAGAAGGTATCGAAGCGGTTCGCCCCCTTGATCGCGCCGCCGGTATCCTGCGCGATCCAGAGGCCATTCGGTTCGGCCCGGTCAAGCGACAGCAGCACCGGCGCGCCCAGCGGCACATAGCGCGGATCGGCGGCAACGGTCGCTTCGCCCGTTACCGGCAGGCCGAGCGCACCGAGCGGCCCTGCCCCGGTCAGTTCCTTGAAGAACACGAAGCTGCGGTTCTCGTTCATGATCGCGGCGCCTTCGACCGGATGGGCGCGCAGATAGGCCATGATGTCCTGCATCGAACCGGCCTGGATCAGGCCGCGATCCTTCATCAGCTTGCCGATGCCAGTATAGTCCCGCCCATTCTGCCCGTCATAGCCGATGCGCATCACGCCGCCGTCGGGCAGGCGCAGACGCCCGCTACCCTGTATCTGGAGGAAGAAGAACTCGATTGGATCGGCCGCCCAGCCAATCACGTTGGCCCGGCCATCCAGCGCCCCGGCGACGATCCGCTCGCGCGGCTCATAAGGCACGAAACGTCTGCCTTCGACTTTGCCGCGAATCGTCCTGCCTTTCAGCGTATCGCTGAACTGGCCGAGGTCGACGTCGATCAGATCGGATGGGCGGGCGTAGACCGGCACGTCATAGCCCGGCTGCCGCGTGCGCGATCCGGCGATCTCCGGTTCGAAATAGCCCGTTGCAAAGGCCTTTCCGTCGCCGACCTGCGCGGTTTCGAAATAGCGGATGAAAAAGGCGCTGGCGCTCGATTCGGGCCAGCTTGCCGCGGCGCTGCATGCCGGTTGCCAGTCCGCGCCGCGCGTCAGGCCGCTCTGATCGGTGCGACGCATCAGCGCGGGGCACGATATGCGGAAGGCCTGCAAGGCGAGGCGCGATCGCTCCCCCGACACGAGCAAATCGGCCACGGGCGGTCCGGCGACCAGCCCGGCACCCAGCGCATTGTCCCCGGCTGTGACGCCCACGGGCGCGGGTGCCGGGGTCACCGGCGGGCGGGGCGTTGCCGGTTGACGCCGCACGGCGCTTTCGCGCGGACTGGGAGGCACGGCGTTGGTGCTGCCCGGCGGAATGACGCCGCCCGCGCATGCGGAGAGCGTGGCCGCCAGCAGCAGCGCGACGCCCGCCTGTACGCGGATCATGCGTCCTCGTCGGTTTCGGTCAGTTTCCAGTTGGGATCGGCGCTGCGCAGATCGCGGCTGAAGGTCCACACGTCATGCGTCGCCACCGCATCGGTCATCGATCCGGCAATCACATTGCCGTCCTTGTCGCGTGTGATGGCGGCGATATCGGCATCGAAACGCATGGTGACATGCGCAACGCGACCGCTCAGCACGGCATCACTGATGACGGCCTTGTCGATCCGCACCAGCCGGTTTTCCAGGCTTTCGCCCGCAGCCTCGCGCGCGGCGATGGCCTCTTCGAAGCTGGCAAGCACATCGGCGTCGCACAGATAGGCCAGCTCTTCGCGATCACCGCGCCAGAAGGCTTCGAGCACCATGCGATAGGCCGACTTCGCACCGTCCACGAACTGCGGCACGTCGAACCGGCGATCGGCGGCAATCAGCGCGCGGACACCGGCTTCGGCACCCGGCGCCAGCAACCCTTCGGCGAGACGCGCCGGTTCGGCACCGCCATCGGGCGCGGAGCGCGGCTGTAGCACCGATACCTTGGCGCGATCCTCCGCCTGCATGGGCGCGGGTTGTTGCTCATGGCCGGTACGCTTGCCGAGCACCGAATAGAGCCGCAGCGCCAGAAAACCGGCGACCAGCGCGAGGATGACAATGGCGTACACGGTGGTTTTTCACCCTTTCAAGCGAAGCGCCCGGACGGTCGGGCCATGATTACCTGTCAACATAGGCACTTTTGCCGCAGATTCAAATGGCGATCGGCGGCTTTCGGGCACCGCTGGGCAACGGCAGGGCAGGGCGCACGTCGACCGCGCGGGCATTGCCCTGCGTTGTGCCCCCTGCTAAGCGCCGCCATCACGGTTTCGCCGCGGCAGGAAGGCCGACGGCGCATGGCACAACAGGGACGACGAGGACGAAATTTATGGCAGATCAGGCCGACACCTATGATGCAATGGCCAACGGCGCCGACACCATGCCGCAGATCGGGCTTATCACCCAATATGTGAAGGACATGTCGTTCGAAAACCCCAATGCGCCCGCCGTATTCCAGTGGCAGGCCCAACCGAACATCGATGTGCAGTTCAACATCGGTGCCGATCAGGTGGCCGAGGATGTGCACGAAGTGGCGCTGAAGATCGACGTGAAAGCCGTGACGGAAAACGGCACCGCCTTTGCTGTCGAGTTGGTCTATGCCGGGCTGTTCGGTGTGCGGAACGTGCCGGAAGATCAGATCCAGCCGTTCATGCTGGCCGAAGCGCCGCGCCTCATTTTCCCCTTCGCCCGCCGGGTGCTCGCCGATGCCGTGCGCGACGGCGGTTTTCCGCCGCTGCTGCTCGACCCGATCGATTTCAATGCGCTTTATGTGCAGCAGGCGCAGGCCCGTGCGCAGATCAACGAAGCCCCGGCCGGCAATGCGTGACATTTGATGACGCCCCATCCCGTTCGGGCTGAGCCTGTCGAAGCCTTCCTCCGAGCGGAGCGAGGACATAGCGCCTTCGCTTCGCTCAGGCTGGCCCTTCGACTGCGCTCAGGGCGAACGGGATCAGTGGCTTAAGCGAGATCATGGGCCTCCTAAGAGCCACCGGGACGATTGGCGGGCTGACATTGGTCAGCCGCATCCTTGGCATGGTGCGGGACATGCTGGTCGCGCGCTATCTTGGCGCCGGGCTGGCCTCGGACGCGTTCCTGATCGCATGGCGGCTGCCCAATCTGTTCCGTGCGCTGTTTGCCGAAGGGGCGTTCGCAGCGGTCTTCGTACCGATGTTCAACCGGGAAATGGCCCAGAACGCCGATCGCAAAGCCGACGACCGAAACGTGCCGCCCGGCCTCGCCGCAGCCGTCGACTTTGCCGGCGCGGTTCTCTCTATCCTGCTGCCTGTGGTCGTCGGCTTCACGATCGTGATGATGCTGGCCGCCGCCCCGGTCGTCTGGGCAATGACCGGGGGATTTCCCGATGGCGGCGCGGAAAAGTTCGATCTTGCGGTCAATCTGACGCGCATCACCTTCCCCTATCTGGCGCTGATCAGCCTCGTGTCGCTGCTCGGCGGCATCCTCAATTCGCTTGACCGCTTCTGGGTGAATGCCGCCGCGCCGGTGCTGCTCAACCTGTGTATGATCGCCGCGGTGCTGCTCTTTCGCGGCGAAACCCCGGTCGAGACGGCCTATACGCAGGCGATCGCCGTCACCGTTTCGGGCGCGCTCCAGCTGCTGTGGCTGATATGGTCGTGCCGTCGCGCAGGCGTGGTCCTGCGGCTGCGTCGGCCGCGCCTGTCGCCGCAGGTCAAGCGCCTGCTCATATTGATCGGCCCGGCGGCGCTGGGTGCAGGCGCGATCCAGTTCAACCTGCTGGTATCGACATCGCTGGCCGCGCGCTTCCTGCCGCAGGGCGCGGTCAGCTTTCTGTATTACGCCGATCGCCTCAACCAGTTGCCCCTCGGCCTGATCGGCATCGGGGTCGGCACCGCGATATTGCCCGCGCTCTCGCGCCAGATCGCCTCGGGCAACGAAGCGGCCGCATCGCATACCCAGAACCGCGCGCTGGAACTGGCGCTGTTTCTGGCGCTGCCCGCCGCCGTCGCGCTATGTGTCTCCGCCGTGCCGCTGATCCGTGGTCTGCTGCAACATGGCGCGTTCACGGCCGCAGACACGCTGGGCACGGCCGGTGCCCTGTCCGCCTTTGCGCTCGGCGTGCCCGCCTATGTCCTCATCAAGGTGCTGACGCCCGGCTTCTATGCGCGGCAGGACATGAAGACGCCGGTGCGCGTTGCCCTCTTCTCGATGCTGTTCAACCTCGTCGGCAATCTCATTCTCATCTGGCCGCTGGGCCATGTCGGCGTGGCCGTCTCCACGGCCATCGCCGCCTGGGTCAACGTGCTGGTCCTCTACTGGCTGCTGCACCGGCGCGACCAGTTGCGGATGGACGCGCGGTTCAAGGCGAAGGCGATCCGCATCGTCGGCGCCAGCGCGGTGATGGGCGTTGCCCTGTGGTTCCTCAACCCGCTGCTCGACCCACATATGGCCCAAGGCGCGATCGCGCGGGCAATCGCCCTTGGCCTGTTGTGCGGCATCGGCGCGCTGGTCTATGGCGTGGCGGCGCTGGCCCTTCGGACCTACGCACTTTCCGAACTCCGGTCGCTCGTCACGCGATCAGCCAAGACGAATTGAGACACTATCATGCGCGTTCTTTCCGGCATTCAGCCCACCGGCAACCTGCACCTTGGCAATTATCTCGGTGCGATTCGCAACTGGGTGAAAATGCAGGACGACATGGATGCGGACAGCCAGTGTTTCTTCTTCCTGGCGGACATGCATTCCATCACCGTGCATGAGGAACGCGCCCAGCGGCTGAAGAATGTGCGGGAAATGGCGGCCGCGCTGATCGCCGCGGGGATCGACCCGGACCGCAGCGTGCTGTTCAACCAGGCGCGGGTGCCCGCCCATGCCGAGCTGTGCTGGCTGCTGAACGGCACGGCGCGGATCGGCTGGCTCAACCGCATGACGCAGTTCAAGGACAAGGCAGGCAAGAACCGCGAAGGCGCTTCGGTCGGCCTGTTCGTCTATCCGGTGCTGCAAGCCGCCGACGTGCTGCTGTATCAGGCAACGCATGTGCCGGTGGGCGAGGATCAGAAGCAGCATCTGGAGCTGACCCGCGACATCGCGATCAAGTTCAACACCGACATGGGCGTCGATCTGTTCACTTTGCCCGATCCGATCATCCCGAAGGAAACCGCGCGCATCATGTCGCTGCGCGACGGCGCGGCGAAGATGTCCAAATCCGACCCGTCGGACATGAGCCGCATCAACCTGACCGACGATGACGACATGATCGCCAGCAAGATCCGCAAGGCAAAGACCGATCCCGAACCGCTGCCGGACAATTTCGCCGATCTGGCGGGGCGACCCGAAGCCAGCAATCTGGTCGGCATCTTCGCCGCGATGACGGGGGACAATGCCGACGCGGTGTGCGCGCGATTCGCGGGACAAGGCTTTGGCGCGTTCAAGCCCGCCCTTGCCGAGGTGCTGGTCGAGACGCTGCGGCCGATCCGCCAGCGGTTTGAGGCTTTGAAGAATGATGATGTCGCGCTCGACGCGATCCTGCTGAAGGGCGCGGCAAAGGCGGCGGCGGCGGCGGAACCCACGTTGCGCGGGGCCTATGCGGCGCTTGGCCTGATGCGCTGATCGACAAGGACAGCTGCATCCGTGCCACGATGAGGCGTTTATGACCGGCGTTCAATCGCCGTTCAGTTGCGCTTTGCCATGATATCCCTATCTTGAGCGGCAGCCGCCGTTTTAGGCCAGATGCAGGATGAACAGCATGTCGAAATATCGTAAGATCGGCCTTATCGTCGCGCCGGCATTGGCGCTGGTGGCGCTGTCGGGCTGCGCGACCAAGTTCAATGCGGAAGTCGCCCGGTTTCAGCAGCTTCCCGCACCGCAGGGGCAGAGCTTTGCCGTGGTCGCGGATGATCCGCGTCTGGCAGGCGGGCTGGAGTTCGCACAATATGCCAGCCTTGTCAGCGGCCGGATGGCGCAACTTGGCTATGTGCCCGCCGCTGACCCGGCATCGGCCAATCTGGTCGTGCGCATGCGGTACGACATCGATCCAGGCCGTGAGAAGATCCGCAGCACCGGCGGCTGGGGCGGTGGTTGGGGTGGCTGGGGCGGCGGCTGGGGTGGCTGGGGCGGCTGGGGTCGCGGCGGCTATGCCGGCTTCTACGGCCCGCGCCGGTTCGGCTACGGCTTTTACGACCCGTTCCTGTTCGGCCCCGGTTTCAACGACATCAGCAGCTACACGGTCTACACCAGCAAGCTGGAAATGAAGATCGAGGAAGTGGGCAGCGGTCGACGGCTGTTCGAAGGCACTGCCACGGCGCAGTCGCTGAGCAACAAGCTGACCTATCTGGTGCCCAATCTGGTGGAAGCCATGTTCACCGACTTTCCCGGCCGTAACGGCGAAAATGTGAAGATCACGGTGGCACCGGAACCGAAGTGAGACGTTATGGCATACAGGTGATGGCTCCCAAGCACACCTGATGACGGCCCGGCGGTCCCGCAAGGTGATCGTCGGGCTTTATCGTGGCGGGAAACATTCCGTCGCAACCCGGTAACGCGACGATTATCGAAGATTTAACGGCTGGTCTGCCACGGTTGCCTGTCATCAACGGCAGGAATCCGGCGTTCGCATGCTCAGGCGCATTGTCCCGCAGCAACTGCAATTGGGCATGTATGTCCACAGGTTCGAAGGCGACTGGCTGTCGCACCCGTTCTGGCGCGCGCGTTTCCTGATCGCCAAGCCCGCCGACCTTGCCAAAATACGTGAAAGCGGGATTACTGCCCTGTGGATCGACGAGGCGAAGGGCAAGCCACTCGCGAACCTGCCGCCTGTCCCCGTGCAGCCGCGGGCCGGCCCCTCCTCCCCTCCCGGCGAAAGCGCCGCGGATCGCGTCCGTGAGGCGCGACGGGCCAGCATGACCTGGTGGCCGATCCGCCCCGACAAGGAAACGCACGATCGCGCCGCCGCGCGGCAGACCGTGCAGATGGCAAAGCAGGTCATGAAGTCCGTGCTCGACGGGGCAAGACTGGGTCATGCGATCCGCTCCGCCGATGTGCTGCGGGTGGTGGACGACATCTCCAGTGCTTTGACGCGCGACGCCGCGATGTTCCTGGGCATCACTCGCCTGAAGACCAAGGACGAGTATACCTATCTGCATTCGGTGGCTGTCTGCGCGCTGATGGTCAATCTGGCGCGCGAACTGGGGCTGGACGACAAGGCGGTGCGGGAGGCGGGCATCGCCGGGCTGCTGCACGATGTCGGCAAGATGGCCGTGCCCGAAGCGATCCTGAACAAGCCGGGATCGCTGACCGCCGAAGAGTTCAGCCAGATGCGCGACCATACCACCCGCGGCCATGCCATGTTGATGAAGGGGGTCGCGATCCCGAACGCTGCGCTCGACGTGTGCCTCAACCATCATGAGAAGATGGACGGTACCGGCTATCCGCTGGGCCTGACGGGCGATCGCCTGAGCCTGCATGCGCGGATGGGCGCGATCTGCGATGTCTACGACGCCATGACATCGCAGCGGTGCTACAAGGCGGCCTACAGCCCGATCGACACAATCGTGACGATGCGGGCGGCCGTCGGCCATTTCGATCCCGACCTGCTGTTCCACTTCCTGCGCAGCATCAGGCTGTTTCCGCCCGGCATGCTGGTGCGGCTGCAGTCCGGCCAGCTTGCGGTGACCCTGCCGGTTACGGGCCGCCGGGCTCGGCCGCGTGTCCGCGCATTCCATACCATCGCCGACCGCCGCGATACCAAGCCACACGACATCAGCCTGAGCGGAGGCGAATCCGGCGATAGCATAGTGAGCGAGGAAGACCCCGCCGCCTGGGGGCTGGACGATTGGGAAAGCCTGCGCGATCGCCTGCTGGCAGGGCGGGTCGTGGCTGACGACGAGGGTCCGGCCGCATCGGCGGCATCCGGCCCGACGCGCGATCCCACCGGCAGCGCGGTCGCGCTCTAGCTTTCGAGTTGGCGCACCAGCGCGCGGACATCGGCGTCGATATCCGGGTTCGATTCGCGCAATGCCTCGATCGTGCGCACGGCATGGATCACAGTCGAATGGTCCCGACCGCCGAAGATGCGACCTATTTCGGGCAGGGAACGCGGCGTCATCTTCTTCGCCAGATACATGGCCACCTGCCGGGGTCGGGCAATCGCGCGGGCGCGACGCTTGGACCGCATGTCGGACGGGTCGATCCGGTAATGCGCGGCGCAGGCCTTCTGGATGTCATCGACGGTGATGCGGCGCGCATTGGCGCGCACCGTATCGGCGAGCATTGCCTGCGCGAACTCCAGGTCCACGGTGCGTCCGGTCAGCTGGCCATAGGCCAACAGCTTGTTGAAGGCGCCTTCCAGCTCGCGAATGTTGCTGCGAATGGCGCGGGCGAGGAAATCGATCACCGCGTCGGGCACCGGCGGATCGCCCGCTACCGCGCGCCGCGCCTCCAGAATGGCGAGACGCAGATCGATGCTGGCCGGCTGAATGTCCGCCACAAGGCCGCCCGCAAGACGCGAAAGGATGCGCGGGTCAATCGCGTCGAGCTGCTGCGGCGGGCGATCGGCACTGATCGCGATGCGGGCGCCGCTTTCCACCAGCTCGTTGAGCGTATGCAGAAACTCCTCCTGCGTCGCGCCTTTGCCCGCAATGAACTGAATATCGTCGATCAGCAGCAGCCGCGCGGCGCGCAGCCGCGCCTTGAACGCCATCGTCTCGTTCGCGCGCATGGCGTTCACGAACTCCATCATGAAGCGTTCCGCGGACATGTAGATGACGGCGGCGTCCGGCGTATGCGCAAGATAGGCGGCGGCAATCGCATGCAGCAGATGCGTCTTGCCCTGACCGGTGCCACCGTGGAGGAACAGCGGGCTGAACCGGGGCTTTTCGGGCGCGGCCATCGCCATCGCCGCGGAACAGGCCAGCCGGTTGCTGTCGCCGGTGACGAAACCGGCAAAATCATGCCGGGGCTGAAAGCCGCCTGCGGTCCGCGCTTTCGCCGGCGGGGCGACGCCATGATCGGCCGCCGTCGAGAGAACGCGCAAGGCCGCCGATTCGGGCGCACGGACGATCCGGATGTCGCGCACGCCGGCCTGGGCACTGCGCCAGGCAAGGCGCAGGCGATCGCCAAACTGCGCCGCGACGAAATTGGCCGAAAACTCGGACGCGACCAGGATATCGAGCGTTTCGGTCATGGCGCAATAGGCACCGAGGCGCGCGGGCTTTAT
Organism: Sphingobium algorifonticola; assembly: GCF_004005485.1. Classification (GTDB taxonomy): domain Bacteria; phylum Pseudomonadota; class Alphaproteobacteria; order Sphingomonadales; family Sphingomonadaceae; genus Sphingobium; species Sphingobium algorifonticola. The sequence continues at coordinate 167,974 of NZ_RZUL01000002.1, read as the reverse complement.
CCACTGGTCGAACATGCGCGGGCCGATGTCGCTACGCAAACCGGCACGAAGCTGTGACCAGACGGGTTCCAGATGCGTCGATCCCGCCCCGTTGCGGTCCATCCCATCCTGCCCCTGTTCGCAGGCTATGGCGATGTCTGCCAGTCGTTCCATCTTGGTCTTCATCAAGCCCGTACCACGCCTTCACTCTCGCGCGGCATCCCGCCACGCATTGCCCCGCCGCCGCAGTGCACAGGAAACCCGTGCGACCAATCGCCCCCGATTGGCCGGTTTCGTCATTCGACAAACACTGCAAGGGTTACGACGCCGAGTCGGATCGTAACCGAGACACAAGACTTAGACAGCGCGCGACGAGTCGATCAAGACCGAGCCGGGTCAAAAAAATGAAATAAAGACGTTGACTCACCAAAGCCCGCGCAAATGCTGGATTAAATAATAACTCTCTGTTTTTTAATAGTAATTCTAATGGTTACTGCGCCCGTAACGCTCGAATCGGCAGAAGTCCTAGGTTACAGCAAAATGACAGTCCCATGACATTGGCCCTTTCGCGACGACGCAACCGGTTGTGGCTGCATAATGCTGCAACGCACCGCAAAACGATCGCTGCCGCTCATGGCACCTGCACAGCAAAAAGCCCGCCGGGATAACCTGGCGGGCTGCTGCTGGCCCAAGGGCCTCACCGATGGGTAAGGATCAGCTCAGGGCCGAAACGCTCTTCGTCAGACGGCTGAACTTGCGGGCGGCCGTATTCTTGTGCAGCACGCCGCGCGCGACGCCGCGCGCCAGTTCGGGCTGAACGGTCTGAAGAGCCGTTGCCGCGGCATCCTTGTCGCCTGCCGCAACGGCCGCTTCGACCTTCTTGACCAGCGTACGGATGCGGCCGACGCGGTTGCCGTTGATCACTGCCCGTGCCGCGTTACGGCGAATGCGCTTCTTTGCCTGTGGCGTATTTGCCATGCCTGTCCTCGAACCGGTTATTCAAAAGAAAAGGGCCATGCGGAATCGGTCCGACAGCCCGTGAAGGAGCGCGCCTTACCGTGATAGCGCCAGTGCGTCAACCATGTGCCGCGCAATTGCCGCCGCAAGGCCTACCGCTGGCAACTGCGGCAATGGAATGTCGATCGCCCGCCATCGACGCGCCGCGTGACGATGCCGCCGCATGGGCAGGCTTCCCCCGCCCGCCCGTAGACCCGCCATTGTTTCGAGAAATAGCCGAGCTCGCCATCGGGCCGCGCATAGTCGCGCAGCGTCGATCCGCCTGCTGCGATGGCGGCGGCGAGCACCGCCCGAATCGCCGCCACCAGTCGCGCAAGCCGCGCGCCGCCGATCCGCCCGCTCAGCGTGCCCGGCGCGATGCGGGCGATGTTGAGCGCCTCGCACACATAGATGTTGCCAAGTCCCGCAACGATTCGCTGGTCGAGCAGTGCCGCCTTGATCGGGCTGGTCCGTCCGGCCAGCGCACTTTGCAGATAGGCGGCCGTGAAATCCGGCCCCAGCGGTTCCGGCCCCATCCGCGTGAACGGCGCAAACGCCTGCCAGGCGTCGGTGCGGACAAGGTCGAGCGACCCGAAGCGGCGCGGATCGTTCAGCGCGAGCCGGCGGCCCGACAGGGTTTCGAGCAGCAGATGATCGTGCACCAGAAGCGATTCGGGATCGACGCGCCAGCGGCCCGACATGCCCAGGTGGAAGATCAGCGTATCGCCCCTATCAGTGCCGATCAGCCCGTATTTGGCGCGCCGCCACAGCGCCGTGACAGTCGCGCCGACAAGACGCTGCCGCAGATCAACCGGGATCGGCCAGCGCAGATCGGCGCGGCGCGGCTCGACCGTCATGAGGCGCTGGCCATCGAGCACCTGGGCCAGACCCGCGACGGTCGTTTCGACTTCTGGTAATTCGGGCATGCAACCCCAATGTAGGCGCGGTCCGTCGCGTGTCCAGCTTCCGCTGGCCCCCGCGCAAAACTCTGGCTAGAGCGAGGCGCATGAACGAAACAGTCTCCTTCGGGTATCGCGACGTCGATGCCGACCAAAAAACCGGCATGGTCAAAGGCGTGTTTTCCAGCGTTGCAGGCAAATATGACCTGATGAACGACGCGATGTCGGCAGGCGCGCACAGGCTGTGGAAAGACCAGTTCGTGCGGCGGGTGAAGCCGCAGATGGGCGAGGCGATCCTCGACATGGCAGGCGGCACGGGCGACATCGCCTTTCGCCTGCATGATCGCGGCGCGCAGGTGACCGTAGCGGACATCAACCCCGAGATGCTGGCGGTCGGCATGGCCCGCGCCGAAAAGAAGGCGCTGACCGGCCTCGTCTGGTCCGAACAGAATGCCGAAACCCTGGATTTCCCCGACCGGCAGTTCGACGCCTATACGATCGCCTTCGGCATCCGCAACGTGACGCACATCGACCGCGCGCTGGCGGAGGCGCACCGCGTCCTGCGGTTCGGCGGGCGCTTCTATTGCCTTGAGTTTTCGACGACCCTCTGGCCGGGGTTCGCGGACATCTACGACGCCTATTCGCATCATCTGGTGCCGAAGATCGGCAAGCTCCTGGCCAATGATGCGGACAGCTATCGCTATCTGGTCGAATCGATCCGCCGCTTTCCCGACATGCCGACGTTCGAAGGCATGATCCGCGCGGCGGGCTTTACCCAGACGAAAGTGGAGCCGATCCTGGGCGGGCTGGTCGCCATCCACAGCGGCTGGAAAGCGTGAGGATGTTCTCCGCAGAAAAGCCCCTCCCCTTCAGGGGAGGGGTTGGGGTGGGGGCTGTCGATCAGGCGCCTGCCGAAGGGACATCCCCCACCCCCGGCCCCTCCCCTGAAGGGGAGGGGAGAAGACTGGCATGACCTCCCACGCCACGCATCTCTGGCGGCTTCTGAAATGGGGGCGGACGCTGGCGCGCCATGGCGCGCTGCGCGGGATAGAGCGTGATCCGCTTACCCCTGCGCCCGTGCGGCGTCTGGCGCGTATTGCCCGGTTCGGCGCGCGTGTGCCCGCGCAGCCGCGCTATGCCGCCGCGTTCGAATCGATCGGCCCTGCTGCGATCAAGCTGGGCCAGACGCTGGCGACGCGCCCCGATCTGGTCGGCGAGGAAGCCGCGCGCGATCTGCTGCGCCTGCAGGACGCGCTGCCCCCGGTGCCGTTCGAAAGCATCCGCAAGCAGATCGAACAGAGTTTCGGGCGGCCGCTGGAGGCGCTGTATGCGACCTTCGATGAAAAGCCCGTAGGTGCCGCCTCGATCGCGCAAGTGCATCGCGCCAGGACGATCGAAGGCCGCGATGTCGCCGTCAAGGTGTTGCGTCCCGGCGTGATTGAGCAGTTCAACCGTGATATCCAGACTTATGAATGGGCGGCCGCGCATCTGGAACAGCTGGGCGGCGAAGTCGCGCGCCTGCGTCCGCGCCTCGTCATCGCCAACCTCAAACGCTGGACCGCGCGCGAGCTGGACCTGCGCCGCGAGGCAGCGTCCTCCTCCGAACTGGCCGAAGCGATGCAGGCCGAACCAGGCTATACCGTGCCGACGATCGACTGGGACCGGACATCGGGCCGCGTGATGACGATGGAATGGATCGACGGCATCAAGATCGCCGATCGCGACGCCATCGTGGCGGCCGGGCATGATACGAAGGCGCTGGCCGCGCGCCTGGTCAACGCGTTCCTGCGGCAGGCGATCGCAGAGGGGTTCTTCCACGCCGACATGCACCAGGGGAACCTCTTCGTGCGCGCGAACGGCGATATCGTCGCCATCGATTTCGGCATCATGGGGCGGATCGACCGGCGCGCGCGGATGTGGCTGGCGGAAATCCTCTACGGCCTCATCACCGGCAATTACCGGCGCGTCGCGGAGATTCATTTCGAGGCACAATATGTGCCTGCGCACCACAATGTCGCCGAGTTTGCGACCGCCCTGCGCGCGGTGGGCGAGCCGATGCGCGGCAAGCCGGTCAGCGAACTCTCGGTCGGCGGCATGCTCGACGGGCTGTTCGCCATCACCCGCGATTTCGACATGCAGACGCAGCCGCACCTGCTGCTGCTGCAAAAGACGATGGTGATGGTCGAAGGCGTCGCGACCGCGCTCGATCCCGACATCAACATGTGGGAGACGAGCGGTCCCTATGTGAAGGAATGGCTGCGCACCGAGCTTGGCCCGGAAGCGAAGGCCGCCGACACGCTGATCGAAAACTGGCGCACGCTCCAGCGATTGCCCGACCTCGTCCGCCGGATCGAGGAACATTATCCTGCCAAGGGCGCCGCCCCGCCCCCGCCCCCGCTGACCGAAATCCGGCTGATCGGCATGGGTTCGGGATGGAAATATGCCGCCGTGGCCCTGTTCGCGGCGCTGGGTGGCGCACTGGCGATGGCGCTGGCGGAACGGCTGATTTCTTGACCGGAAAAGTAATACGTATTACGTAATACGCCCATGAAAGCGGGCAAACTCACGGTCAAGCATCAGGTCACCATCCCACGCGATGTGCGGGTGGCGCTGGGGCTGAAGGCTGGCGACCATGTGGTTTTCGCCATCGAGGACGGTCAGGCGGTGCTGACCAAAGTCGAAAAGCCCGATCCAGAAGAAGAAGCCTGGTTCCGCTTTACCATGTCGCAGATGACAGAATGGGCCAGTCCGGAGGACGACGAGGCCTTTCGTGATCTTTGACCGTTTTGATATCTGTATCGTCGATTTTCCGTTCAGTGATCGCAACATAACCAAACGTCGCCCGGCCCTGATAATCTGCGATAGGGATTTCATCTACAGCACCGGCAACATTCTGGTTGCCATGATTACATCTGCGAAACATTCACAATGGCCGGGGGATTGCCCGATTACCGATTTGCCTGAGGCAGGACTCTCACATCCCTCCAAAGTACGGATGCGATTTTCCACATTTGCCACTACAAGAGTGGTCGGCCACAGCGGGCGGCTGGCCGATGAGAACGATCGGGCCTTCGTCAGGGCCGCCCTGCACGAAACGATTTGCGCATGACCCCCAAACGCATCCTCCTCATCGTTTCCGGCGGCATTGCGGCTTACAAGGCGCTGGAGCTTGTCCGGCTGCTGCGGCGCGAGGACATATCCGTGCGCGCGGTGATGACGGAAAGTGCCCGGTCGTTCGTGACGCCGCTCTCGCTGGGCGTGCTGACGGGCGATCAGGTCTATGGCAATATGTTCGACCTGAAGGAAGAAAGCGAAATCGGGCATATCCAGCTCAGCCGGGAGGCCGACCTGATCGTCATCTGCCCCGCGACCGCGAACATATTGGCGAAGATGGCGGCGGGCATCGCCGACGATCTGGCGACGACATTGCTGCTCGCCACCGATACGCCGGTGTTGGCGGTCCCCGCGATGAACGTGCGGATGTGGCACCACCCCGCGACGCAGCGCAACCTTGCGCAACTGCGCGCCGACGGCATCACGATCATGGAGCCGGACAGCGGCGGCATGGCCTGCGGCGAATGGGGCAAGGGCCGCCTCCCCGAACCCGAAGTGGTGGCAGCCGAAATCCGGGCGATGCTGGGCCAGGCGACCAAGCTGCCGGTGCCGGGATCGGCGAGCGATGCGGGGACCGGTCCCTTGACGGGCCGTCACGTCCTCGTCACCGCCGGGCCCACGCACGAGCCGATCGATCCGGTGCGCTATATCGCCAATCGCTCGTCGGGCAAGCAGGGCTTCGCCATCGCCCGCGCCGCCGCCGATGCGGGCGCACGGGTGACGCTGGTCAGCGGCCCCGTCACCCTGCCGACGCCGCGCGGCGTCACGCGCATCGATGTCGAGACTGCGCGCGAGATGCAGGCAGCCGTCGAAAGCGCACTGCCTGCTGATGTCGCCTTCATGGTCGCGGCCGTGGCGGATTGGCGGACCGGCGACGCTGCGCCGCAGAAGATCAAGAAATCCGGCGACGCGCCCGCCCAACTGACGCTCGTTGAAAATCCCGACATATTGGCCGGGCTTGGCCGCCATCCGCGCCGCCCCGCCCTGCTGATCGGCTTTGCGGCGGAGACGCAGAAGGTGGAAGCCCATGCGCAAGCGAAGCTGGCGCGCAAAGGCGCGGACTGGATCGTCGCCAACGATGTATCGGGTGACGTGATGGGCGGCGACGCGAATGCCGTGCATATCGTCACGGCGCAGGGCATCGAGACATGGGATCGTTTGCCCAAGGATGCCGTCGCGAGTCGCCTGATCGGGAAAGTCATCGATGCCCTTGCCGCCTATTGAAATCCGCCTGAAACGCCTGCCCCATGGCGCGAACCTGCCGGTCCCCGCTTATGCAACAGCGGGTGCGGCGGGCATGGACGTGGTGGCAGCCGAAGAGCTGGACCTTGCCCCCGGCGCGCGCCATGCCGTCGCCACGGGTTTTGCGATGGCGATCCCGACGGGCTATGAAGTGCAGGTCCGTCCGCGTTCCGGCCTTGCCCTGAAACATGGCGTGACGGTGCCGAACACGCCGGGCACGATCGACAGCGATTATCGCGGCGAGCTGAAAATTATCATGATCAACCATGGCGACACCCCCTTTCCCATCCGGCGCGGTGACCGGATCGCGCAGATCGTCGCCGCACCCGTGCAACAGGCGTGTTTCAGCGAAGTCGAGGAACTGGACGAGACAGCGCGGGGTACAGGGGGCTTCGGATCGACCGGAGGCCTGAGCCGGTGAGCGTACCGCGATGCTGACCGACGAACAGCTTGACCGCTATGCGCGGCATATCGTCCTCAAGGAAATCGGCGGTGCGGGGCAGGCGCGCTTGCTGTCCGCGCATGTCGCCCTGATCGGTGCGGGCGGCATCGGCAGCCCGGCAATTCAGTATCTCGCGGCGGCGGGCGTCGGCACCTTGCGGGTGATCGACGACGATGCGGTGGCGCTGTCCAACCTTCAGCGGCAAGTGCTGTTCGGCACCGCCGACATCGGCGCGCCCAAGGCGGAGGCGGCGGCGCGGGCGGTGGCGCGGCTGACGCCCGATGTCCGCATCATTCCCATTGTGCGGCGGCTGGATGCCGACAATGCTGCCCTGATGCTGCGCGATGCCGACGTTATTGTCGACGGCAGCGACAGCTTCGCCACCCGACTTGCCGTCGCAGATGCCGCACGGGCATTGCGCATTCCGCTGGTTTCGGCGGCCGTCGGTCCGTTCGAGGGACAGATTGCCGTCTATCGCGGGTGGGAAGCGGACAAGCCCTGTTATCGCTGTCTGGTCGGCGACGATCCCGCCCGTGCGGAGGCAAGCTGCGCCGACCAGGGTGTGATCGGCGCGCTGACCGGGGTGATGGGTAGCCTCGCCGCGCTGGAGGCGATCCGCGCCATCGTGCCGTTCGGCGACGACAGCGCGGGTAAATTGCTGATTGCCGACCTGCTTTCGCTGCGGTTCCGCACCCTCACCGTACCCAAGGACCCCGCCTGCCCGGCCTGCGCACCGGTGCCATGCGTGGCCTGAACATCATCGTTCTGACCGACGATCCCGAGCGGTTGCGGGCGGCATTGGCGATCGCAGCGGCGCAGGCTGCGCTGGGCGGCACGGCGGCGATGTTCTTTCAGGCGGATGCCGTCGCGCTGCTGTCCCCTGGCGGGATTGCGCCGCGCGACGCCGCGCATCAGGCCGCGGGCCTGCCGTCGCTCGATCAGCTTTGCGAGGAGGCGCTTGCGCTGGGGGTGAGGCTGATCGCCTGCCAGAGCGGACTGGCGATGCGCGATATCGCGGCGACAACGCTCGATCCGCGCATTGCAACGGGCGGCGCCGTCAGCTTTCTGCAAGGCGTCGCTGACGACGACCGGCTGCTGTTCGCCTGATCGCGGCGTCAGGCCGCGGCCGGTGTCCGCCGCCTTGTCGGCCCGGCGATCGCCTCCACATCGTCACGCAACATGGGTCGCAGCCCCAGCCAGAACGCGGCTTCAGCAACGATGAACAACGGACCGATGATCAGTCCGGCAATATCGTCCAGAAAAGCCGGTTTGCGCCCTTCATAATGATGGCCGACAAACTGGATGATCCACCCGACGACGAACAGGCCGATACCGCAGGCGAGCCACAGCGGCGTCGGAAGCGCGGCCAGCGCGTGACCGGCCAGCCAGGCCAGCGCGTAGAATGCCGTCATCGCCAGCCCGAACCGCAGGTCGAGCCGCAGATAGAATGCGGCGACAAGCGCGGACAGGACGATGGCGGGCGTCAGCGGCAGTCCGGCCAACGGCAGCGCGGGCCGCGACAGCAGCGCCTCCAGCGCGACTACAATGATCGGTACGCCCACCAGATGCGTCGCGATGTTGCGCGGATCTCGATGATAGGCGGCATAATTGGCAAGATGATCGGTCAGGGATTTCATGATCGAACCTTCAGTATGGCTAGGCCGGTTATGCCGCATCGTCGCGATCCTGTCCATGCCCGGAAGGTCCGCCGGCCCTGGTGATCGGGCGGGCTATGGACAGCTTCGGCCTTGGCGCTATAGCCGGGCGCGACTGTGCAGCAGAGCGGGGAGCCAGCACCATGACCGTCACGATCAGCCGTGCCGACCTTATCGAAAGCGTCGCCGACGCGCTTCAGTTCATCAGCTACTATCATCCGATGGATTATATCCGCGCGCTTGGCGACGCCTATGCCGCGGAACAGTCGCCCGCTGCCAAGGACGCGATCGCCCAGATCCTGACCAACAGCCGGATGTGCGCGGAAGGGCACCGGCCGATCTGTCAGGATACCGGCATCGTCAACATATTCGTCAAATGGGGCATGGACTGCCGCCTCGACGATACGTCGCAGTCGCTTCAGGCCATCGTCGACGAGGGGGTGCGCCGGGCCTATCTGCATCCCGAAAACAAGCTGCGGGCCTCCGTGCTGGCCGATCCTGCCTTCACCCGCCGCAATACGAAGGACAACACGCCGTCCGTCCTGCATGTCGAAATGGTGCCGGGCGCGACCGTGACCGTGGACGTGGCCGCCAAGGGTGGCGGCAGCGAAAACAAGTCCAAGTTCAAGATGATGAACCCGAGCGATTCGATCGTCGACTGGGTGCTGGAGATGATCCCGCAGATGGGCGCGGGCTGGTGCCCGCCGGGCATGCTCGGCATCGGCATCGGCGGCACGGCGGAACATTGCATGCTGCTCGCCAAGCAGGCGCTGATGGACCCGATCGACATGGGACCGCTGAAGGCGCGCGGGCCGCAGAACGATATCGAGGCGCTGCGCATCGAGATTTTCGACAAGGTGAATGCGCTGGGCATCGGCGCGCAGGGGCTGGGCGGCCTTTCCACCATCCTCGACGTGAAGATCATGGACGCGCCCTGCCATGCCGCGGGCAAGCCGGTCGCCATGATCCCCAATTGCGCCGCCACCCGCCACGCACATTTCACGCTGGATGGAAGCGGCCCTGCCTATCTCGAGCAGCCCAATCTGGCCGCATGGCCCGACGTCAACTGGACACCGGACAAGACGGCGATCCGGGTCGATCTGGACAGGCTGACGCCCGAAGTGGTGCAAGGCTGGAAACATGGCGACCGCCTGCTCCTCAACGGCAAGATGCTGACCGGGCGCGATGCGGCACACGCCCGGATCAAGGCGATGCTCGATGCAGGCGAGCCGCTGCCGGTCGAGTTTGCAGGCCGCGTCATTTATTATGTCGGCCCGGTCGATCCGGTGGGCGAGGAAATCGTTGGCCCCGCCGGCCCGACCACGGCAACCCGGATGGACAAGTTCACGCGGATGATGTTGGAACAGGGCCTGCTGGCGATGGTCGGCAAGGCGGAGCGCGGCCCCATGGCGATCGAGGCGATCCGCGACCACAAGAGCGCCTATCTGATGGCCGTCGGCGGCGCGGCCTATCTGGTGGCCAAGGCGATCAAAGGTTCAAAAGTCGTCGGCTTCCACGATCTCGGCATGGAAGCGATCTACGAGTTCGAAGTGCAGGATATGCCGGTTACCGTCGCTGTCGATGCCGACGGGCAAAGCGTCCACCACCTCGCCCCGCTGGTATGGCGGGACAAGATCGCGCGGGAGAAATTGCTGCAGGGGGCCTGAAGGTCAGCGGGCCTTCGCGATCATCGCCTCGGACACCGCCCTGAACGCCGAGCGGCCATTGGGTGTGTCCGCCGGAAGCGCCGTGGCGTAGAAGGCGACGCCCTTTCCCGTTACCGGATCGACCCACAGGCCTGACCGCAGGCTGTAGGCTTCCCCGCTATGGCCGATGCGCAGGCGACCATCACCGAAAGGATCATCGCGGCAGGCCGCGGGGCGTCCGGGCATCGCCAATATCATCACCGCCAGGCCATAGGCACAGTGCAGCCCCTGTTCGGTATCGCCGTTGGTTCCGTCATAGCGCCATTGCGGACGCACCATCTCCGCCAGGCTTTCCGCCTTCAGAAACCCGGCGTGACGGCCCGCCAGCACCCTGCCGAGGCGGGCCAGCCCCCGCGCGCTGATCCGCATGCCACCTTGCGGGCTGAACGCCGCCCCCTGGCGACCTAGCCGATAGCTTGCCAGATCGCAGCCGCCATCCTGCGCGGGCACGACCGGGCATGGCGGCATTGCCCCGCGCAGGTCGTCCCGCGCCACGCTGCCGTCGGGCCGGTAGAGCACCACCGCACGGCGGATGGCGCGTTGCGTGCAGGTCGTCCAGTTGAAGCAGGCGTCGATCCGCAGCGGCCCGAACAGTTCCCGCTGCATGATCCGGTCGAAGCGTTCACCGGTCGCGGCTTCCATGACGGCCGCAACGATCGGGAAATTGAGGTTGGAATAAGTGAAATAGTGGCCGGGCGCATAGCGGCCATCCCAGGCCGCGCCATCCTGCATGGTGCGTTCAAGGTCAGCGTCCAGCGGCAGGCCGTAATCGATGCCGTCGCGGACACCCGCAGTATGCGACAGCAACTGGCGCAGCGTGATCGGCGCTTCGGGATAGGCCGGATTGCGCAGCCGCCAGCCCAGAACGGCGGACACGTCGCGATCGAGATCGAGCACATCGCGCTCGACCAGCCGCATCACCGCCATCGCCACCGCCAGCTTCGAGATCGAGGCGATCCGCACAGGATCGTCAGGCCGCAGCGTTCGACCGGTCGTTCGATCGGCCAGCCCCTGCGCATCCGCGCCTGTGTCACGGCGCGCATCGAAGCGCACCCAGGCCGAAGCATCATCCGCGCCGGGCTGTGCCAGCACCGGCGATGCCATGCCGGCCATATTGATACAGAGCAGCATGATTATGCCGCGCATTACAGGACCCGAGCTTTCCCTCCGGCGGTTCTCGATCGTCATTCAGGGAGCCTTTCATGACCTTCACACGTCTCGATCCGCCCATACCCGTCACTATCGAGGACAAGGGCGCTGGCTATGTCTTTGGCGTCATCGATTACGGGCAGGAGCATAACCTCATCTGGGTAACAGCGATCAGCGCCAGTGGCGAGATATGGTGTGCGCCCAATCCGAAGGTGCGCATGCAGGCCAATTGGACGATGGGTCGCCCCGCACCCGCCATTGCCGCCACCCGCGCGCCGAACGGGACACCGAAACATTAATGTAACAAGGATGATCCTTTGTTAACCATAAGGCATTACGCACGATGGCATGCCTCATGCCGCGCTTACGACAGGAATTGACCGGACGATCGAGAAAGCCGCGCGGCTTTCCGGCGACCTCGGCATCCGCACGCTCGACCTTCAGGCCGACATCGCAGAACTTGCGGGCCGCGTCACCGCGCAGGCGGCCACGATCGAATCGATCGGCAGCGAAGCCGTGCGCCTCGCCGTGGACGGGCAGGACGTGTCCGATGCAGCCAATGATGCCCAGCACAAGGCACGTGCCGCCAGCGCAATGATCGACGATTCCAGTCGGCAATTGACCGAAGCGACCGTCAATGTCGTCGACATGATCGCACAGGTCAGCCGCATCCACGACAGTCTGGGCGGCTTTACCGAGGCGCTGGCCACGGTGGCCCATGTCACCAGCATCATCAGCGGCATTGCCAGCCAGACCAACCTGCTGGCGCTGAACGCGACGATCGAGGCGGCGCGCGCCGGTGACGCAGGACGCGGCTTTGCCGTCGTCGCCAGCGAAGTGAAGAAACTGGCCCAGGAAACCGCCGCCGCCACAAAGACGATCGAAGTGTCTATCCGCGCGCTGACCGGCGAAGCCGACGGCATGCTCGGCCAGATCGACGATGGCGTGCAAAAGGCGAAATCGGCGCACAAGGGCACCCGCGATATCGAGGCGCTGGTTGCGCGGCTCGCCACGTTGATACGCGGCCTTTCCGATCATAGCGACGCTGTCGCCAACCGCGTCGGATCGATGGTCGGCTCGGTCGATCAGATCCATGCCGGGCTGGACGCGCTGGCCACGACATCGACGGACAATGCCGACGGCCTGCATCGCCTGTCGCAGCGCGTCACGTCAGTCAGCGACGATACCAATATCCTGCTGCAATATCTGGCCGAGAGCGGCGTTGAAATTGCCGATTCGCCCTATATCCGCTTGGCGCTGACCGCTGCGGAAGGGATTGCCGCGCAGCTTGAGCGCGATCTTGCCGAAGGGCGCATCACCGAAGCGGCGCTGTTCAGCGAAGACTATACCGCCGTCGCCAACAGCCAGCCGCCGCTGTTCACACATCCCATTCAGCCGCTCATTACCGCGGCGGCCCGCCCCTTTCAGGAACAGGCAAGGGCCTTGCCGGGATTTTTCGGCATGACCTGCACCGATCGCAACAGCTGGGGCGGCGTCGCCATGCCGGAGCGGTCGCTGCCACCGCGCCCCAATGATCCGGCCTGGAATGCCGAGCATGCCCGCGCGGGCCAGATTTTCGACCATCTCGATACCCGTGAGCAGGTGAAGACGCGTCAGCCCTTCTGCATCAAGGCCTATCGCCGTCCGGTGGCGGACGGCAGCGTGATCCTGCTCAAGCAGGTCATCGGATCGATCCATGTTCGCGGTCGCCACTGGGGCATATTGCAGATTGCCTACGCCGATCAGGGCTAGGCCGCGCCTGCCCCGCCAAGGGTGCCTTCGTGAAAAGTCTGGACAGCCGTGCCGCCGGAACATAAAAAGAACATATGGCATGGCTCGACACCCGGCAGAAACTCGAAATCCTGGCGGACGCGGCCAAATATGATGCGTCCTGCGCTTCGTCCGGGACCGCCAAGCGACAAAGCACGCGCGGTGCCAAAGGCGGCATCGGATCGACCGAAGGCATGGGCATCTGCCACGCTTATGCGCCTGACGGGCGCTGCATTTCGCTGCTGAAGATATTGCTGACCAACAGCTGCGTGTTCGACTGTCATTACTGCATCAACCGCAAGAGCAGCAACGTGCGCCGCGCCCGTTTTTCGGTGGAGGAAGTGGTTGACCTCACGCTGGCCTTTTGTCGCCGCAATTATATCGAGGGTCTGTTCCTCTCCTCCGGCATCATCCGCTCGCCGGACTATACGATGGAACGGCTGGTCGCGGTGGCGCGCAGCCTGCGGGAAGACCATGGCTTTCGCGGCTATATCCATCTGAAAACCATTCCCGATGCCGACCCGGACCTGATCCGGGAAGCGGGACTGCATGCCGACCGGATATCGATCAACGTCGAGCTGCCGACGCAGGCCGGGCTGACGCGGCTCGCGCCCGAAAAGAGCAGCGCGCGGATTGAGGGGGCGATGGGCCGCATGCAGGCCGAGATGATCGACAGCGCCGACGCCCGCAAACGGTATCGCAAGGCGCCGCGCTTCGCGCCCGGCGGCCAGTCGACACAGATGATCGTGGGCGCGGACGCAGCGAACGACCGGACGATCATCGACCGGGCCAGCAGCCTCTATGGCCGTTTCGGGCTGCGGCGCGTTTATTACAGCGCCTTTTCGCCGATCCCTGCGGCCAGCGCGGTGCTGCCGCTTTCGCGCCCGCCGCTCATCCGCGAACATCGGTTGTACCAGTCCGACTGGCTGATGCGCTTCTACGGCTTTTCGGCGCAGGATGTCGGCAATGCCACCGACGCCGACACCGGCAATCTGCCGCTCGACATCGATCCGAAGCTCGCCTGGGCGCTCAAGCATCGCGACAGTTTCCCGGTGGACGTCAACCGCGCCCCACGGACGATGCTGTTGCGGGTGCCCGGCCTGGGCGTGAAGGCCGTCAACGCCATCCTGCACAGCCGCCGCTGGCGCAGTCTGCGGCTGGAGGATGTGGGGCGGCTGACCACTTCGGTGGCCAAGGTGCGGCCGTTCCTGATCGCCGCAGACTGGCGTCCGGTCGCGCTGGCGGACCGGGCGGACTTACGGCCGCGGGTCACGCCGCCACCGCGTCAGTTGGACCTGTTTGGGGCATGATTGCCGGTTTCGGCAATTTTCGGTTGATTTGGCCTGCGCGTCATGAAACTCTGCGTCATGGTTCAACCGGCAAGGGGGTTTGCGGTGGCATCCATTTTTGCGACGCGATCGGGCGATCGGCCCGTCATCGACTATGCAACACGCATGAGCAGCCATCTGGCGGGGGCGCTGGTGGTGTTCGCCGTGCTACAGATTGGCGTGGTGGCCCGACTGGGCGGATCGTTGCTGATGCATCTGGGGATTTTCTTCGCGATCGGCGGTTTCGCCATGGCCGCGCGCGGTCTGGAGGCGCGCTGGGTCGCCTTTGCCGCGTCGGCGCAGCCCCGCGACACGCTGAACCGCCTGTTTCGGGAGGATCGCGCGATTTTGTGGATCGCCTCCATCGGCGCGCCGTTTCTCTGGGTGCCTGTTGCGATGATCTGCCGCACCCTGTTCGGCTGACGGCTGCGCCTGCCGCCGCGACCTTCCCTGGCGGTCATGCGGCATGTATCAGATAAAGCTTGATGCGCCCGACGATTTCGAAGGCTGGCGCGCGGCTGCCCGCCGTTTGGCGCGCGCCGATGTGCCACCGGAGCGCATCATCTGGTCCGTCGAAACGGCGGGATCGGGGTCCGCCGACGATTTGTTCGCCGAAGCATTTTCGGGCGCTGGCAGGCCGGACATGGACGGCTCGGAAAGCGCCGATGCCGCGCCCTTCGCAATATCCCGCGCGTTTCTCGATCTGGCGCAAACCGCGTTGCTCCACAGCGATCCTGCACGCTTCGCGCTGTTGTACATGCTGCTGCTGCGGACGCGACGCGCGCCCCATGCCCTGCATGACAAGGCCGATCCGCTGGTGCGCCGCGTCGAGGCACTGGCGCAGGCGGTCCGCCGCGACAAACACAAGATGCGGGCATTCGTGCGCTTTCGCGAGATCGGCAACGGCGACGACGCGGAGCGGCATTTCGTGGCCTGGTTCGAGCCGGACCATCACATCGTGCGCGCCAACGCCGGTTTCTTCGTGCGCCGCTTTCCCAATATGCGCTGGTCGATCCTGACGCCCGCAACAAGCATCCACTGGGCGGACGGCATCTTGCGCGAAGGGCCGGGCGCGAACCGCAGCGACGCGCCGGATGGCGATCCGGTCGAGGATTTGTGGAAAGGCTATTACAGCGCGATCTTCAACCCCGCGCGGTTGAAGGTGGGGGCGATGCTGTCCGAAATGCCCAAAAAATATTGGCGCAACTTGCCGGAGGCGGCGCTGATACCCGCACTGATCGCCGGGGCGCAGGCCCGCGAGGCCGCCATGATCGCTGCCGCCCCGCGCAAAGAGCGCCTTTCCCAAGAGCGAATGTCCCGTTAACCTTCCTTACATCGCAGCTATGGAATCATCCACCGCATCGGCCTTGCCTTTCACCGGGCGCGCCATCGACAGTCGGCTTGGGTATTATGCGGGCAAAAGAGTGTTTTAGGTGCAGATGACGATCCGGCGCACTGGTCCTGCCGACCGCGCGGCGCGCGCGCGGCGACGCGTGGCGCTGAGCCTGCTGATGACGGCGCTGGGGGCCTGCGTCAGCAGCGCGCAGCCAACGGTTTCGCGCACCCCCCCCCTTGCGCAGCGCAATACGGTGATCGTGCCGCGTACCGCAACGCCCGCGGCCCGACCCGTCGCCAATCCGCCGACACGCATCCCCGATTATGATCCGCGCAGCACCCCCTCGCCTGCGCTTTTGAGCATCATCCAGTCGCTTGGTCGCGGCTTCAACGGCCAAGTCGGCATCGCGGTGCGCCGAGTCGATGCCGATTGGACCGTCGCATGGAACGGCACGGCCCTGTTCCCGCAGCAGAGCGTTTCCAAATTGTGGGTGGCGATGACGCTTCTCGATGCCGTCGATCGCGGCAAGCTTTCGCTGTCCGACAGCGTGACCGTACGGCGCGACGACATGACGCTGTTCCATCAGCCGCTGGCCAGCCTGATCGGACGGGATGGCTACAGCACCACGCTGTCCAGCCTGATGAACCGGGCCATGACGCAAAGCGACAATACCGCGAACGACGTCGTGCTGCGCAAGGTCGGCGGGCCGGAGGCAGTGCGCAGCTTTCTGGCACGGCGGTTTGTCGGCAATGTGCGTTTCGGCCCCGGAGAACGGCTGCTGCAAAGCGCGACCGCAGGGCTGAGTTGGAACCAGAGCTATGCGCAGGGTCGCAATTTCTACACCGCGCGCGCCAATCTGCCCCGCAGCCTGCGCGAGAAGGCGCTCGATACCTATCTTGCCAATCCGCCCGATGGTGCGGCGCCCAGTGCGGTTGTGATGGCGCTGGCGAAGCTGAAGCGCGGCGAAATGCTGTCCCCCGCATCCACGCAACTGCTGCTGGCGACGATGGCGCAGGCGAAGACCGGGCCGCAGCGGATCAAGGGCGGGGTGCCTGCGGGCTGGACCTATATGCACAAGACCGGCACGGGGCAGGATCTGCCGCCGCGCTCGACCGGTTATAACGACATCGGCATCATGACCGCGCCGGATGGCACCAGCTATGCCGTTGCAGTCTTTATCGGCAGCACGACCGAACCCATCCCGAAGCGGTGGGAGCTGATGCAGTCGGTGGCGCGGGCGGTGGCGGAAAACCACGACCGGCGATAGATTTGAACTGTTTTGCTGCTCTACATCGGCTGCCAGCTTGCGATCGCTAACAACCGATGGCCCGTAAGGGTCTTAGACGCGGATCCATCAAGGAGAGCCGCTAGCGTCACAGGACATAGATAATCACAGATACTTTGTCAAGGTTGAAAGGTTCAACGCGCGCAGCACACACTGCCTAACTTTCTGTATATTTTCAATTGATTGAGGATCATATAAGTATCTGCGCTTGCCGTCAGGATAGTGTCCGATACGGACAAAATCGAGACGATGGAAACCTACTGCGTTGACCATATCCCCCTTAACCCAAACGCCCTTATTTTCATAAGGATGCGGCAGCGCCGGATGAAGGTCGATCTGACAATGATAAGGCATAATGGGATTGGGTGCCGTCTGACTGAGCGCAACGATAGTGCATAAATGCGGCCGATTGGCTATTTTCGGGCTGATAACAATAACCGGCCTACGTTTTGTCATTTCAGGAACATGAAAACCGCTGCTGAAATCACATAACAATAGCGTACCGAGTTTTGGATGTTCACGGATAGGCATCTCTCACTTGTAAAAGTGGATGCGTCGTAAAGGCAAGTCTGATGGGGCTTATGTTGCGAAGGCCACTGCGCTATCCCCTCCCCATGTCCCAGAATCATCTCTACCTCGTCGATGGCAGCGGTTATATCTTTCGCGCCTATCATCAGCTTCCCCCGCTCACCAATCCGCAGGGGCAGCCGGTCGGCGCGGTCTATGGCTATACTGCGATGCTGTGGAAGCTGGCGGCGGAGTTGGGCGCGGCCGAGGGCCCGACGCATATGGCCGTCATCCTGGACAAGGGCAGCCACACGTTCCGCAACGACATGTACGACCAGTACAAGGCGCACCGCCCGCCGCCGCCCGAAGACCTGGTGCCGCAATTTCCGATGATCCGGGACGCCACCCGCGCCTTTTCCCTCCCCTGCATCGAGGAAGCCGGGTTCGAGGCGGACGACATCATCGCCACCTACACACGGGCGGCGATCGCGGCGGGATGGCATGTCACCATTGTCAGTTCCGACAAGGATCTGATGCAGCTCATCCAGCCCGGCGTCGACATGTACGACACGATGAAGAACGAGCGGCGCGGCCCGGATTATGTGATGGGCAAGTTCGGTGTGGCTCCCGAACAGCTTGGCGATGTGCTGGCGCTGATGGGCGACAGCGTGGACAATGTCCCCGGCGTTCCCGGCATCGGCCCGAAAACCGCCGCGAAACTCATTACCGAATATGGCGACCTGGAAAAGGTGCTCGCCGCCGCGCCCGACATGAAGCCTTCGAAGATGCGCGACAATCTGATCGAACATAGCGAGATGGCGCGACTCTCCCGGCGGCTGGTCGAATTGAAAAGCGATATGGCGTTGCCCGAGCCGCTCGACGCGCTGACACTGAAAGGCATACCGGAAGCACCGCTGCGCGCCTTCCTGGAGCATCAGGGGTTCAAGGCGCTGCTGAACCGGCTGAGTGGTGGCGCGGCAAAGGTTGCCCCGACATCATTGACGCAGGATGCCGCGGCCGCGCCAGCCCCGCCCATGGCGTCCCCGGTCGCCGCGCCCGTCGCGCCGATCGACCGCAGCGCCTATGAAACGGTGGTGACGGCCGACGCGCTGGACCGCTGGATTGCCGCCGCGCACGGCGAAGGCATCGTCGCCATCGACACCGAAACCGACAGCCTCGACAGCACCAGCGCCCGCCTTGTCGGCATCAGCCTGGCGACCGGGCCGAATGCCGCCTGCTACATCCCCGTCGGCCATGGCGGAACGGACATGTTCGCCGAAAAGCCCGAGCAGCTGCCACTCGACACGGTGATTGAAAAGCTCCGGCCGCTGCTGGCCGATGACAGCGTGCTGAAGGTCGGCCAGAATCTGAAATATGACATGACGGTGCTGGCCCGCCACGGCATCACGATCGCCCCGTTCGATGATACGATCGTGATGAGCTTCGATCTCGACGCGGGCAAGAGCCTGGCCGGGCATGGCATGGACGAGGCCGCGCGGGTGCACCTCGATCATATATGCATCGCGTTCAAGGATGTGGTTGGCAGCGGCAAGAACCAGATCAGCTTTGCCGAAGTGCCGCTGGACAAGGCGACCGCCTATGCCGCCGAGGATGCCGACGTCACCCTGCGCCTGTGGACCATCTTCAAGCCGCGGCTGCATCAGGAAGGGGCGACGCGCGTCTACGAACTGGTCGACCGGCCTTTGGTGCCGGTGATCGCGACCATGGAACGCACCGGCATCAAGGTCGATCGCGATCATCTCTCCCGCCTGTCGGGCGAGTTTGCCGACGGCATCGCCGCGCTGGAAACCGAAATCCACGCGCTCGCCGGCCAGCCCTTCGCCATCGGCAGCACGCAGCAGCTCGGCGCGATCCTCTTCGACAAACTGGGCCTGAAAGGCGGCAAGAAAGGCAAGTCGGGTGCCTATTCCACCGACGTCACCATCCTGGAGAAGCTGAAGGCCGAAGGGTCGGAGATTTCCGGCAAGGTGCTCGACTGGCGCCAATTGTCGAAGCTGAAGTCGACCTATACCGATGCGCTACAGGCGCAGATCAACCCGGTGACCGGCCGCGTCCACACCAGCTATTCGCTGACCGGCGCGCAGACCGGGCGGCTGTCCTCCACCGATCCCAACCTTCAGAACATCCCGATCCGCACGGAGACGGGGCGGCAGATCCGCCATGCTTTCATTGCCGAGCCGGGCAATGTCATCCTTGCGGCCGACTATAGCCAGATCGAGCTGCGCCTTGCCGCGCATATGGCCGACGTGCCCGCCCTGCGCGAGGCGTTCGCGGCAGGCGAGGATATTCACAACCGCACGGCGCAGGAATTGTTCGGCACAGTCAATCGCGACACGCGCGGCCGGGCGAAGACGATCAACTTCGCCATCCTCTACGGCATCAGCCGCTGGGGCCTCGCCGCCCGGCTGGAGATTGGCGCGGACGAAGCGCAGGACATGATCAGCCGCTATTACGAACGCTTCCCCGGCATCAGCGTCTATATCAACGAGACGATCGAAAAGGCCCGCGCGCAAGGCTATACCGAAACCCTGTTCGGCCGGAAAACCTGGTTCCCGCGCATCACCGCCCCGCTCCAGCATGAGCGGCAGGGGGCGGAGCGCGCGGCGATCAACGCCCCGATTCAGGGGACCAGCGCCGACATCATCAAACGCGCCATGGTGCGGATGGGCCCTGCGCTGGAAGCGGCCGGGCTGGACCGGGTGAAGATGCTGTTGCAGGTGCACGACGAACTGGTGTTCGAACTGCCCGAAGGCGATGTCGAGGCGGCCAGCGCCGTCATCCGCACGGTCATGGAAGGGGCGGCGGAACCGATGGTGAAACTGTCCGTGCCGCTGGGCGTGGAGATCGGCACAGGGCCCAGCTGGGGCGCGGCGCATTAGTCATGATAACACTGGAAACACATGACAATCTTGTACGCCTGCATACCGTTCCGGTCACGGATGTTCACCAGCTTGAGCGCGAGCAAAAGGAATTGACGGACGCGATCGTCACGATGATGCGGCAAACCGGCACCTGCAATCTCCTTGTCATATGTGCCGAGCTTTTGCCTGCTGCCTTGACGGACATGCTGGAACACGGGATTGCGCGGCTCCACATCCTGGGTGTGCGCCATGTCGCGATTGTCGTGTCGAGCGCCCTGATCCGGTTGCAGATCAAGCGGGTTGTTCAGGATGCGCCGGGCAATAGCGCCCTGTTCGCAACCGAAGACGAGGCGCGCGCATGGCTGAAGGAACGGCCGCGCTGATACTGGCTGCGGCCATAGCCAATCGCGACGGCACGGATCAGCTGCGCGGTCGCGCCTGCCGATAACTGCCCAATATGCGCACCCATTTGGTGTGGAACGTCAGCTCTTCCAGCGCGCGGTCGATGGCCGGCGTGCCGGGCATGCCCTCGATATCGGCGAAGAACTCCGTCATGGCGAAGCTCGCGCCGCGCTGATAGCTTTCCAGCTTGGTCATGTTGACGCCGTTGGTCGCAAAGCCGCCCAGCGCCTTATAGAGCGAGGCGGCGACGTTGCGCACTTCGAACAGGAACGTCGTCATCACCGGCCCGTCGCCATCGGGCACATGCGGTTCGCGCGCCAGCACGACGAAGCGCGTCATATTGTCGTCGCTGTCCTCGATGTTTTCCGCGATCAGCCGCAGGCCGTAGGTTTCGGCCGCGAGATAAGGCGCAATGGCGGCCGCCCCTTCCTCCTGCCGCTCCGCCACCAGCGCGGCGGCGCCTGCGGTGTCGGCATAGCTGACCGGCTGGATGCCCTGCGCACGCAGATAATGGCGGCACTGGCCAAGCGCCTGCGGATGGCTGATCGCACTGGTGACCGGCGTGTCGCTCACCGCCATCAGGCAGTGGCGGATGCGCAGGAAATATTCGTCGACGATATGCAGGCCGGATTCCGGGAGCAGAAAATGCATGTCCGCGACGCGCCCGTGCAGGGAGTTTTCGATCGGGATGATCGCCCGGTCGGCGCGCCCCTCGCGCACGGCGTCGATCGCATCTTCGAACGCGAAGCAGGGCAAGGGAATGCAATCGGGCGCATAGCCGAGCGCGGCCAGATGCGAATTGGCCCCCGGCGCGCCCTGATAGGCAATGGCGCGGGATGGGTCACGCGCGGCCTTTTCCGCCATTTCGGCGACCAGGCGCTGCGCAGGAAGGGGAAATGCGTCCATAGGCGCGTAGGCGCTTAGGCTCTCATCTGGATAGACGCAAGCGGTGCTTGCGCGTTCGCACTTGCGTCATTATGGCGGGCCGCATATGGCGCGCCCGAGGGATTTGAGGCGCAGGTACAGATCAGTTCGGAGGAAGTCTTACGCATGGACGATCGTTTCAATACCATGGCCGGCTGGGCGCTGTTCGCAGGGATCATCGCACTGGGTGGCACGATCGTCAGTGGCAAGATTTTTCACGGCGGACGGCCCGAGAAAATGGGCTATGCGATCGAAGGCGTGGAAGCCGAGGGCGGTGCCGGTGCGGACGAAGGCCCGGGCATCGCCACCTTGCTGGCGAGCGCCGATGTCGCGGCAGGTGAAAAGGTGTTCGGCAAGTGCGCGGCCTGCCACACGGTCAACCAGGGCGGCGCGAACGGCATCGGTCCCAATCTCTACGGCATCGTCGGCAAGCCGCATGCCAGCATCGCAGGCTTTGCCTATTCCGACGCGCTCAAGAGCGTGTCGGGCAACTGGACGTTCGAGGCGCTCGATGCCTGGCTGAAAAGCCCGCGCGCCTATGCCGACGGCACCAAGATGACCTTTGCGGGCCTGGGCAACGGCGTCGATCGTGCCAATGTGATCGCCTATCTCAATGCCCAGGGCTCCAACCTGCCGCTGCCCGCCGCAGAAGCTGCCCCTGCCGAAGCCGCCGCGAACGCTGCCGAACCGGCCGCCAATGCCGCGGAACCCGCCGCCAACGCAGCGGAATGACCCTATAATCCTCCCCTGGCAGGGGGAGGATTTGGAGCGTCAATCGCAGCCCATCAGATTGTCGTCCTTGTAGAAGGCGCAGACTGCCTTCCACGCGTCCTCGGCCGTTTCAACCCAGGTGATGAGGTCGAGATCGCGATGCGCGATCACGCCTTCGTCGGCCAGCGCCTCGAAATTGACGACTCTGTTCCAGAATGCCCGCCCGAACAGCAGCACCGGTATGGGCTTCATCTTGCCCGTCTGAATGAGGGTCAGCAGCTCGAACATTTCGTCGAAGGTGCCAAAGCCGCCGGGAAACACCGCCAGCGCCCGCGCCCGCAGCAGAAAATGCATCTTGCGCAGCGCGAAATAATGGAACTGGAACGACAATTCCGGCGTCACATAGATATTGGGGGCCTGTTCGTGCGGCAGCACGATGTTCATGCCGATCGAAGGCGCGCCGACATCCGCCGCGCCGCGATTGGCCGCTTCCATGATCGAGGGGCCACCCCCTGAACAGACGACGAAGTTCTGCTGCCCGTCCTCGCCAACGGGATAGCGCGCGGCGATGTTCGCAAGACGGCGGGCTTCGGTATAATATTGCGATTTGTCGACGAGGCTCTGCGCGATGCGGCGTTCCGCATCGGTCGTCGCCTGGGCCAGCCGCGCCGTCGCCTTGTCGGGATCGGGGATGCGCGCCGAGCCATAGAAGACAAAGATCGATTCGATCTTCGCTTCGTTCATCAGCAATTCGGGCTTGAGCAGCTCAAGCTGGAACCGCACCGGGCGCAGGTCTTCCCGCAACAGAAAGTCGGTGTCCTGAAACGCCAGCCTGTATGCGGCGCTGGTGGTTTGCGGGGTCTGAAGATTCTTGGCGGCGTCTTTCGCTTCCTGCTTGGCAGGGCGAAACTTGCGCTCTTCTAGCTCTTTTCTGGTCATCGACCGCCATTAGCCAAGGGGCATGCGCTTGCCAAGGCCATCGGCTGCATCAACGGCAATAGGTGCCGCGCCCGCCCAGGTCGAAATGCAGATGATCGTGATGCGCGGCGTTGTAATCGGGGCTGAGGACAGTGCGAAATCGCCTGCACGCGCTTTGCCGGACGGTGCGGAGGAACTGCCGTTCGCGATCGTCGCCGGTCCAGCCGTTCTTCACCGAAACGCGCCGCCCGTCCGCCAGCACGAAGGCCGCGACATCCACCGCATTGCTCTTGGCATGTTCGGAAAGACGGCCCGAACCGGCGATGGGGCGGCAGCTATAGGTGCCGAAGGTCTCGATCCGCACCAGCTCTGCCCCCAGAAACAGCCGCGCGGCCGGCTGCACCCCATAGCGCGCCCAGCCGACGAACTTTTCGGCGAGCGGACATGTCATCGTGGTGAGGTTGGTCGTGGGTACGCCGAAATCGAGCAGCTTGACCGACCCGATGGCAGTGCACCCGCCGCTGAACCGCCGATCGGGCAAGGCCTCCAGGCGGACGCCCGCCGACCGGAGTTTCGCGATGCACTGGCGGATTTCGGGGGACTGGGCGTTCGCCGGTGCCGGAGCGGGTGCACGCACCGGGCGCACGCTGCGGCGCGGCTCAGGCGTCCCGCCGCAGCCCGCAATCAGCGCGCACAGGGCCGCAACCGCGGCACAACGCACGGACAGCGCGCCTCTTTTCCATCGCCGGCTCATCGCCGGACATATAGCAGGCGATGGTTAACGGGAGGCAACGGCCAGGCCCATCGGCTGGTCGTGCGCGCGGCCCCTGTCGGCGATGGCGCTTGACTAATCCCCGGGCATCTATAGGGCGGCCGACGGGCCACGCGGTCCCAACGCCGCGCGTGCTCTCTGTAAGGAGAGACTATATGACTGATGTACCCCGTCCGGGCATTTTGCCTGCGCGTCCGTTCTTTTCCTCCGGCCCCTGCGCCAAGCCGCCCGGCTGGACCCCCGAAAAACTTGGGCTCGAATCGCTTGGGCGCTCACACCGGTCGAAGATCGGCAAGGCGCGCCTCGCCTATTGCATCGATCTGATGCGCGAATTGCTCAACCTGCCCGACACGCATCGCATCGGCATCGTGCCGGGATCGGACACCGGCGCCTTCGAAATGGCGATGTGGACAATGCTGGGCGCGCGGCCGGTCACCGCGATGGCGTGGGAGAGCTTCGGCGAAGGCTGGGTGACCGACGCGGTCAAGCAACTCAAGATCGATCCGATCGTCGTGCGCGCCGATTATGGCCAGCTGCCCGATC
Source organism: Sphingobium algorifonticola (assembly GCF_004005485.1). Taxonomy (GTDB): domain Bacteria; phylum Pseudomonadota; class Alphaproteobacteria; order Sphingomonadales; family Sphingomonadaceae; genus Sphingobium; species Sphingobium algorifonticola. The sequence continues at coordinate 143,414 of NZ_RZUL01000002.1, read as the reverse complement.
TGTCGGCCATCGATTTCGCGACCGACGTGCTGTTCACCTGGAACGGTACGACATCGGGCGTGCGCGTGCCCAATGCCGACTGGATTCCCGACGACCGCGAAGGCCTCACCTTCGCCGACGCGACCAGCGCGGTGTTCGCTTATCCGATCGACTGGACGAAGATCGACGTCGCCACTTTCTCCTGGCAGAAAGTGCTGGGCGGCGAAGGCGGGCATGGCGTCCTCATCCTTGGCCCGCGCGCGGTCGAGCGGCTGGAAAGCTATACCCCCGCCTGGCCGCTGCCCAAGGTCTTCCGTCTCGTCTCGAAGGGCAAGCTGACCGAAGGCGTGTTCAAGGGCGAAACGATCAACACACCCTCGATGCTGGCGGTCGAGGATGCGATCGTGGCGCTGGAATGGGGCAAGTCCATCGGCGGCGCGGCGGGCCTGATCGCGCGTAGCGATGCCAATGCGGCGGCCCTGGATGCAATTGTGGGGTCGCGCGACTGGCTCGGCCATCTTGCTGTCGATCCGGCGTCGCGCTCCAGGACCAGCGTGTGCCTGACGGTCGAAGGGGCCGACGAAGCGTTCATCAAGAGCTTTGCAGGGCTCCTCGAAAAGGAAGGCGCGGCGTTCGACATCGCTGGCTATCGCGATGCCCCGCCGGGCCTGCGCATCTGGTGCGGCGCGACCGTGGACACCGCCGACATAGAGGCGCTCGGTCCCTGGCTCGACTGGGCCTATGCCCAGGTCAAGGCTGCCTGAACCTCCTCTCCCCTCCCCATCACGTCATCCCAGCGAAGGCTGGGATCTCAGGCCTCTAGGTCCGACCCAGCCGCCCGAGATCCTGACCTTCGTCAGGATGACAAATAGCAGAAAGGCTATTTGTCATGCCCAAAGTTCTCATTTCCGACAAAATGGACCCCCGCGCCGCCCAGATTTTCCGCGATCGCGGCGTCGAGGTCGACGAAATCACCGGCAAGACGCCCGAAGAGCTGATCGCCATCATCGGCCAGTATGACGGTCTCGCCATCCGTTCTTCCACCAAGGTGACGAAGGCGATTCTCGACGCGGCGACCAATCTGAAAGTCATCGGCCGCGCGGGGATCGGCGTCGACAATGTCGACATCCCCTATGCGTCGGCCAAGGGGGTGGTCGTCATGAACACCCCGTTCGGCAATTCGATCACCACGGCCGAACATGCCATCGCGCTGATGTTCGCGCTTGCCCGCCAGCTGCCCGAAGCCGACGCCTCGACGCAGGCGGGCAAATGGGAAAAGAACCGCTTCATGGGTGTCGAAGTCACCGGCAAGACGCTGGGCCTGATCGGCGCGGGCAATATCGGCTCGATCGTCGCCAGCCGCGCGCTGGGGCTGAAGATGAAGGTTGCCGCCTTCGACCCGTTCCTGACCCCCGAACGCGCGATCGAAATCGGCGTCGAGAAAGTGACGCTGGACGACCTGCTGGCCAAGGCGGACTTCATCACGCTGCACACCCCGCTGACCGACCAGACGCGCAACATCCTGAGCCGCGAGAATCTGGCGAAGACCAAGCCGGGCGTGCGGATCATCAACTGCGCGCGCGGCGGCCTGATCGACGAGGCGGCGCTGAAGGAAGGCCTTGAAAGCGGGCATATCGCAGGCGCGGCGCTCGATGTGTTCGCGGTCGAACCGGCCAAGGAAAACCCGTTGTTCGGAACCCCCAATTTCATTTCCACCCCGCATCTGGGCGCATCGACCGACGAGGCACAGGTGAACGTCGCGCTTCAGGTGGCCGAGCAGTTGTCCGACTATCTGCTGGAAGGCGGCGTAACCAATGCGCTCAACATGCCCAGCCTGTCCGCCGAGGAAGCACCGAAGCTCAAGCCCTATATGGCGCTCGCCGAAAAGCTCGGCAGCCTGCTGGGGCAGCTTGAGGGCGACAAGGTGCAAGGCATCGCCATCGAAGTGGAGGGTCATGCCGCCGAACTGAACCAGAAGCCGATTACCGCGGCGGTGCTGGCAGGCCTGATGCGCGCCTATTCGGACACGGTGAACATGGTCAACGCGCCCTATCTCGCCAAGGAACGCGGCCTCGACGTGCGTGAGGTGCGGCACGACCGCGAAGGCGCCTACCAGACGCTGGTGCGCGTGACCGTGCAGACGCCGAGCGGCGAACGCTCGATCGCGGGCACTCTCTTTGGGCCGGAGCAGCCGCGTCTCGTCGAACTGTTCGGCATCAAGGTGGAGGCCGATCTGGCGGGGAATATGCTGTACATCGTCAACCAGGACGCGCCCGGCTTCATCGGCCGCATCGGCACGGCGCTGGGCACGGCAGAGGTCAACATCGGCACCTTCCATTTGGGCCGCCGCAATCAGGGCGGCGAAGCGGTGCTGCTGCTGTCGGTCGACGGTACGGTCACCGAACCGCTGCTGTGGGACATCTGCAAGCTGGACGGCGTGAAGACGGTGAAGCTGCTGCGCTTCGGGTAAAGTGTGACAAGAGGCCCTCCCCCCTCGGGGGGAGGGTTTGGGAGAGGGGGCACCGGTGCGTCTTGATCCAGAGCTGAAAGAACGCGCGAAACATATGCGCGCCAACCCGACGCCCGCCGAACAGAAGCTGTGGCTTGCCCTCCGTGCGAACCGGTTCGAAAATCAACAGTTCACGCGCCAGACTATCATTGCGCCCTATATCGTCGATTTCGCTTCAAAGGCAGACCGGCTGATCATAGAAGTCGATGGGGATACACATTCGGCCGAAGATCGCTATGACGCGAGGCGAACAGAGTTTCTTGAATCGCTGGGATACCGCGTGATCCGTTTCGCCAATCATGATGTGCTGGATAATCTGGAAGGGGTGCTCGGCGCGATTGCGCAAGCATTGCGCGCTTCCCCCTCTCCCCAGCCCTCCCCCCACAGGGGGAGGGAGCAGAAATGACCACGCCCAACGCCATCACCGGCCTGCTGCCCGAAGGCCTGTCCGACCGCCTGCCCCCCGCAGCGGAGGCGTCCGCGCATCTGGCGCGCAGCGTGCTGGATACGGTGGCGGCGCATGGCTATGCCCGCGTGATGCCGCCCATCGCGGAGTTCGAGGAGACGCTGACGCAGCGCCTCAAGTCCGCGCGCGCGCAGGATTTGCTGCGCGCCGTCGATCCGCTCTCGCAACGCACCCTCGCCATCCGGCCCGACATGACGGCGCAGGTCGGCCGCATCGCCGCCACCCGCCTGGCCGCCGCCGCCCGTCCGCTGCGCCTCTCCTACGGCGGGCCGGTGCTGAAACTGCGCGCGAACCAGCTGCGCCCCGAACGCGAACAGTTGCAAGTGGGCGCCGAGCTGATCGGCACCGACAGTGTCGCCGCCGCCGTGGAAATCGTGAACGTCGCGATCGAGGCTTTGCAGGCAGCGGGCGTCACCGGCATCACCATAGACTTCACCCTGCCCGACCTGATCGACACGCTGGCCGCCGGGCCCATGCCGCTGAGCGATACCGAGCGCGAAGCGGTGCGCAGCGAACTGGACGCCAAGGATGCCGGCGCCCTGGTCGCACTGGGCACCGGTCCCGCCGCCTATCTGCCGCTGATCGAGGCGGCTGGTCCCTTCCACGCCGCCATGGACCGGCTGGAGGCGATCGACGCTGCGACCGGCGACGGCCAGCTCGCCAGCCGCATCGCCGCGCTGCGCGCCATCGCGAAACCAATCGGCTGGGACATCACCCTCACGCTCGACCCCACCGAACGGCACGGCTTCGAATATCAGAGCTGGTTCGGATTCTCGATCTTCGCGGAAGGCTTCGTCGGCGAAATCGGCCGCGGCGGCAGCTACGCCATCCTGCGCAGCGACGGCAGCGAGGAACCCGCCATCGGCTTCTCGCTCTACCCCGATCCCCTGATCGACGCAGGCTTCGGCGCGATGCCGGTCAGGCGGCTGTTCCTGCCGCTGGGGCATGATGCAGCGCGGGCGAAGGCCTTGCGGGCGGAAGGATGGCGGACGGTCGCGGCGCTGTCGGACGCGGATGACGGCGCGGCCTTGGGCTGCTCGCACTGGCTGGATGGGGATGCGGCGCGGGGGTATTGAATAGGGGAAGAGTTATAAATCCGTTCGCCCTGAGCTTGTCGAAGGGCCGCACTGAACGAAGTGAAGGAGCTTCGCTAACGCTCAGCAGAACCCTTCGACAGGCTCAGGGCGAACGGGGAGCAAATATTGCGCATAATCACCCCTGTCATTCCCGCGAAGGCGCGGATCCATCTCTCGTCATTGCCGCTTCGGTGCGGATGGCGAGGTGAATCCCGGACAGCGAAGAAGAACAAGGTTTATGCAGTGCGCCGCGCCGTCAGCAGATAATTCAACCCCATCTTCTCCGACAACACGAAGCCCTTCGCCGGGTCCAGCGTCAGCCCGCTCCAGCCCGTCACCTCCAGCCCCGCCGCGACCAGCATCGGCTCGATTTCCTCGGGCGTCAGGAACTTGCCCCAGTCGTGGGTGCCGCGCGGGATTTGGCCCAGGCCTTCGCCCAGCGTAATCAGCGCGAGCCGCGAGAGCGCCGTGCGGTTGGGCGTGGAGAGTATCAGCAGCCCGTCGGGCGCCAGCGCGTCGGCCAGACCGCGCAGGAACAGCGCGGGGTCAGTCACATGCTCGATCACTTCCATGCTCGTCACCAGATCGAAGCCGCCTTCGCCCAGCGTCTCCACCCCGACCGCGCGATAGTCGATCGACAGCCCCTGCCCCGCCGCATGCGCCTGCGCCGCTGCGATGTTCTCCGGTGCGGCATCGATGCCCGTCACCTGCGCGCCCATCCGCGCCAGCGGTTCGCACAAAAGTCCCGCGCCGCAGCCCACATCCAGCGCGCGTTTCCCCGCCAGCGGCCGCAGCGCCTTCGCATCGCTGCCCCAATGCGCGTCCACCGCGCGGCGGATGTAGGCCAGACGTACCGGGTTCAGCCGGTGCAGCATCGCGCTGCTCCCTTTCGGGTTCCACCAGTCGGCCGCCAGCGTGCCGAAATGCGCGGCCTCCGCTGGGTTGATGGTCGATCCGCTTTGCGCTGCCGCGTTGCTTGCCATATCTGTTCCAACTTACTAAGGGAGGCGCGCTTTTGCACCCCTTCGGAACCCCGTTTCCGACATATTCTTACCCACAGCAAGGCTGACAGCAGATATGGCGCGCATCGTGATGAAGTTCGGCGGCACCTCCATGGCCGGGATGGAGCGGATTCGCAATGTGGCGGCGCGGGTGAAGCATGTCGTTTCGCAGGGCAATGAAGTCGCGGTTGTGGTTTCGGCCATGGCGGGGGAGACCGACCGGCTCGTCGGTTTCTGCCGGGAGGCGAGCGCGCTCTATGATCCGGCGGAATATGATGTCGTCGTCGCATCGGGCGAACAGGTGACGAGCGGGCTGCTCGCCATGACGCTTAAAGCCATGGGCGTGGACGCGCGCAGCTGGCTCGGCTGGCAGCTCCCCATCCGCACGATCGAGGCGCACGCCAAGGCCCGCATTTCGGACATAGAGACCGGCGCGCTGATCGCCGCCATGTCCTCCGGCCAGGTCGCGGTCATCCCCGGTTTTCAGGGGATGATGGACGACGGCCGCATTTCCACGCTGGGCCGCGGCGGATCGGACACCTCCGCCGTCGCCGTCGCCGCCGCGCTGAAGGCGGATCGCTGCGACATCTACACCGATGTCGACGGTGTCTATACCACCGACCCGCGCATCGTCGCCCGCGCGCGCAAGCTCGACATGGTGACGTACGAGGAAATGCTGGAGCTGGCGTCGGTCGGCGCCAAGGTGTTGCAGACCCGGTCGGTCGGCCTGGCGATGAAGGAAGGGGTGCGCGTGCAGGTGCTCTCCTCTTTCGACGATCCCACGCAGGATGACCTGCCCGGCACGCTGATCGTCAGCGAACAAGAATTGGAGGACAGCAAGATGGAACGTCAGCTCATCACCGGCATCGCCCATGACAAGAACGAGGCGAAGATCATCCTGACCCGCGTGCCGGACAAGCCCGGCGCGGTCGCCAGCATCTTCAGCCCGCTGGCCGAAGCCAGCATCAACGTCGACATGATTATCCAGAACGACAGCAAGGACAAGGAAGAGACCGACGTCACCTTCACCGTGCCGCGTGCGGACCTGGCGCGCAGCGTAGACCTGCTCGAATCGCTGAAGGACCAGATCGGCTTCTACCGCATCATCACCGATGTGGAGGTAGCGAAGATCAGCGTCGTCGGCGTCGGCATGCGCAGCCATGCCGGGGTCGCCGCGACGATGTTCCGCACCCTCGCCGATCGCGGCATCAATATCGAGGCGATCTCCACCAGCGAAATCAAGGTCAGCGTGCTGATCGACGAGGACGAGACCGAACTGGCCGTGCGCGTCCTGCACACCGCCTATGGGCTGGACGCCGACGCGCCGGTGGCTTGACGCGCACCTTCTCCTGCGGGGGAAGGGCATCTTGACACTGTCTCCCCTCCCCTTCAGGGGAGGGGCAGGGGGTGGGGCATGTAAGCGGTCTTTCCGCACTATCGCACATGCCGGACAGCCCCCACCCCTACCCCTCCCGTGAAGGGGAGGGGCTTTGATGAGAGAGATATGACCAACCCCACACTCACCACTCTCATGGCGCGCGGCAGCGCCTTTCTGGGGTGCGATGCCGCGATCCTGTGCGGGGCGATGAGCTGGGTGAGCGAACGTCATCTGGTCTCCGCCATATCCAACGCCGGGGCGTTCGGCGTGATTGCCTGCGGCGCGATGACGCCCGCGCTGCTCGACGCGGAAATCGCCGCGACCAGGGCGCTGACCGACAAGCCCTTCGGCGTCAACCTCATCACCATGCACCCACAGCTGTTCGACCTGATCGAGGTCTGCGCGAACCATGATGTGTCGCATATCGTCCTTGCCGGGGGCCTGCCGCCCAAGGGCAGCATCGAGGCGATCAAGCAGAAGGGCGCGAAGCTGCTCTGCTTCGCCCCTGCCCTGTCGCTCGCGAAGAAGCTCGTGAAATCGGGCGTCGATGCACTGATCGTGGAGGGCATGGAGGCGGGCGGCCATATCGGCCCGGTTGCCACCAGCGTCCTCGCCCAGGAAATATTGCCCGAAATGGCGCAGCAGGTGCCGGTGTTCGTCGCGGGCGGCATCGGCCGCGGCGAAGCGATCGCCGCCTATCTGGAAATGGGCGCAGCGGGCGTGCAACTTGGCACCCGCTTCGCCTGCGCGACCGAAAGCATCGCGCATCCCAATTTCAAGAAGGCGTTTTTCCGCGCGTCCGCCCGCGATGCGATCGCCAGCGTACAGATCGACCCGCGCCTGCCCGTTATTCCCGTGCGCGCGCTCAAGAACGCCGGGACCGAAGCCTTCACCGCCAAGCAGCGCGAAGTCGCCGCGCTGCTGGACAGCGGCGCGCTCGACATGGGCGCAGCGCAATTGCAGATCGAACATTATTGGGCCGGGGCGCTGCGCCGCGCGGTGATCGACGGCGATGTCGAGGGCGGCAGCCTGATGGCGGGCCAGTCCGTCGGCATGGTCACGCGGGAGGAACCGGTTGCGGACATCATTGCCGCGCTGATGACCGAAGCAGCCGGGGCGCTGGCAAAACGCGCAGCGTGATCCATCATATGTCGTTGAAAAGTGCCATATAGCGTTCATATACGTAGACACGATTTCGCTTCTGGCCGGTAACTTCGGTTAGCAAACCGATCCGTTCCAGCGTGGCGATAATGGCATTGGCGGTTTGGTAGGTCGTCGCATGTTCGCGCGCCACCATATTGGGCTGAATGACAGGCAGCTTGTAAAGGCGGTCAAGGACACGCAGCGGCAGGCTGGCGGATCGGTCGAAATTGTTGATGACAAGCTGACGGTCCTCTTCCCGCAACCGCAGGACCCTCTTCGCCGTTTCCGCGGCAAGATTGGCAACGGAGGCTACACCGTTGAGAAAGAAAAGCAGCCATCCTTCCCAATCTCCGGCATCGCGAATGGCCTGCAAACGCTGATAATATTCCTGCCGGTTTTCCTTGAAGAAGTAGGAGAGATAAAGGACAGGCTGCGACAGTATTTTTTTCTCGACGAGATAAAGCGTTATCAGCAATCGTCCCAATCGCCCGTTGCCATCCAGAAAAGGATGGATTGTTTCAAATTGCCCGTGAATCAAGCCCGCCTTGATGAGGACGGGCATCCGACTTTCGTCGTGAATGAAGTTTTCCAGATTGCCCAGACATGACGACAGCGCGTGATGCGGTGGCGGCACGAAAAGCGCATTGCCAAGGCCGCATCCCGCCGCACCAATCCAGTTCTGGCTTGTCCTTATGTCCCCCGGCAACTGATGCTGCCCGCGTACATCGCGCATCAATATGCCATGCAGTTTTGATATGAGCCGCGTGGATATGGGCAGGCTATCGAGCAGGGCGACCCCTTCGCGCATCGACACTATGTAATTCTGCACTTCCCGCACATCCGATGGCCGGGCACGATCCAGAACCGCGGCTTCCGCTTTCACAACATCGCTCAGCGAAGCCTGCGTACCTTCAATCTGGCTGGACAGCACGGCTTCCTTGCGCACGAACATCGACAGGAAGAGTTCGGGGTCCGGCAATGTTTCGATCGAACCATCGAGCCGTCCCAGGGCGCGATCGGCATTGGACAGGGCCGTTGTCAGACCATCGTCAGTGACGATCGGCGGGACAGGCGGCAGAGGGGCGGGTATGAACGCGCGATAGCCCTGCGGCTGGAGAACGTAGCGCCCTGCTCTGTCAATATGTCTCGTCATTCAGCTTCATTTCAATATGCGCGATGTTCCACCTCCATATATGCGCCAGGCTTTAATATAAACCCTTTCCCGTCGCGTTGTTCAAATCCGCTGATATAATGAGAAAGGGAAGCGGGCGGATGCTCGCTTCCCTTTGCACCATGGGCAATTGCGACGGCGCGCCCTAAGCCATCAGCACCTTGTCCAGCGCGATCTTGAACTTTTCCATGTCCTCGGCCGATCCCACGGTGACGCGCGAGACGGTCGGCCAGATTTCCCAGCTCCGGCCGATCTGCACCATCTGCGCCAGCATCTTGCCTTGCATTTCCTTGGCGGGCTTGCCCCAGTCGAGCATGAACATATTGCCTTCGCTGCCCGTCTGATAAGCTATGCCGCGCTTCTTGAGATGCGCCAGCGTGTCTTCGCGCACGGCGATCATTTCCGCACGGCGCGCCTTGATCGCATCGAACGCCGTATAGGCCGCCGTGCCGCAGGCCAGCGCCGTCACCGGCAAAGTCCCCGTCACCTGCCGCCCGTCATAGCGCATCATCTGCATGTGCAGTGCGGGATCGGCGAAGGTGAGGCCCAGGCGGATGCCCGCCATGCCGAACAGCTTGGAAAAGGTCCGCATGACGATCACGTCCTTGCGGCTTTTCGCCAGGCCCATGGCGCTCGGCGCTTCGGAGAAATGCAGATAGGCTTCATCGACCAGCAGCACCGAATCGGCAGGCTTGTTGTTGGCCAGCCATTCGATGTCGGCGAGCGGCGTGACGGTGCCGGTCGGATTGTTGGGCGACACGATATAGTAGAGGCCGGCATTGGGATTGGCCGCCAGCATCGCCTTCACGTCCGCGCCCTTGCCCGGCTGCATCGCGACTTTCGCGAGCGGCGCTTTCAGCCATGCCGCGGCGCGCCAGGCGGATTCGAACGTCGGGTCGGGAGTCACCAGGCCTTTTTCAGGCGAGCAGAAGGCAATGACCGAGCGTACCAGCGGATCGCCCGAACCCGGCCAGGGCAGAATGCGGTCTTCCCCGATGCCTTCCACCTGCGCCACCGTCTTGAGAAACTGACCGCGCAGATCGCCCGGATCATAGCGGTTGCCCTGCGCCACGACCTTCGCCGCGGCTTCGGCAGCGACCGGGAAAGGGCCGGTCCAGCATTCATTGGCACCGATCTGCACCGCGCCTGCCACGGCGCGCGCCGCCTGGCTCTGCGCGAAGGCGGGGCGGAACGACGTGATCGTTGCCGCCGCGCCCAGCAGCGCCGCCACTTGCCCGATCTGGCGCCGCGAATAGCCCCGGTCGATAAGGTCCCCTCGCGCCGCCGCGTCGATTCCCGTCATGCTCATGTCCTGCCGTCCCCTGATATGGATTGACTTCACCTCACCGCCCTGAACGAACAGGCTCTCACGATCCGCCATCATCGGCAACCGGGCCGAGCAATAATTCGGCATCAAACTCCCTGTTGGAAGCGGACCCCGCTTTCTGTTAGCGATTGAGGATGACGTCCTCGCCCGCCACTGCCGCCCGCAAGATATTGAGCCGCCTGCACGAGCTGATGGCATCGCGCCATGCCGCGCAGCAAAAGCTGAACAAGGTGGTGGAGATCATCGGCGAGGAACTGTCGAGCGAAGTCTGCTCCATCTATCTGCTGCGCGAGGGCCTGCTGGAGCTTTACGCCACGCGCGGGCTGAAACAGGAGGCGGTACATGTCGCCAAGCTCGCCATGGGCCAGGGTCTGGTCGGCACGATCGCGAGCAATGTCGAAACGCTCAACCTCGATGAAGCCGCTGCGCACCCGGACTTTGCCTATCTGCCCGAAACCGGCGAGGAGCTGTTCCACAGCTTCGCGGGTGTTCCGATCGTCCGGAAAGAACGGTCAGTCGGCGTATTGTGCGTGCAGCATGTCGATCCCCGCCGCTATGAGGAGATCGAGATAGAGGCGTTGCAGACGGTCGCCATGGTCCTTTCCGAGCTGATTGCCAATGCGGGGCTGGTCGACGACAGCCGCACCGACGACCGCGTGACCGGCACCGGGGCAAATGTGCTGACCGGCCTGCAACTGGTGATGGGCATGGCGCGCGGCCATGCGGTGTTCCATCAGCCGCGCATCCACATCGAACATACCGTGGCGGAGGATACCGAGGCGGAGCGGCAGCGCGTCTATTCCGCCTTTACCAAGATGCGCGAGCAGATTGACCGGATGGCCGGCGCGTCGGAGTTCGGCGTGGACGGCGAACATCAGGAGGTGCTCGATACCTACAAGATGTTCGCCTATGATGAAGGCTGGGCACGACGCATCAACGAGGCGATCGACAGCGGACTGACCGCCGAGGCCGCGATCGAGCGGGTGCAGCAGCGCACCCGGATGCGGATGCGGCAGATCCAGGACCCGCTGTTGCAGGACCGGATGCATGATCTGGAGGATCTGGCCAACCGGCTGTTGCGCATCGTGTCCGGCCAGCTTGGCACCGCGGCGCAGCTTGGCCTGCGGCAGGACGCGATCCTGATCGCCCGCAACCTCGGCCCGGCCGAGCTGCTGGAATATGACCGCCGCCGCCTGAAAGGCGTGATCCTGGAGGAAGGATCGCTGACCGCGCATGTCATCATCGTCGCCCGCGCGATGGGGGTCCCCGTGCTCGGCCGGGTGCGCGATATCCGGCATCAGGTGAACGAAGGCGACCTCATCCTGATGGACGTGATCGAGAACCGCGTGTTCGTGCGCCCCAGCCCGGATATGGACGAGGCCTTCGACAACAAGCTGAACCTGACGCAGAAGCGCCGTGCCGCCTTTGCCGCCGCGCGCGACCTGCCGCCGGTGACGAAGGACGATACGCGGATCGAGCTGATGGTCAACGCGGGCCTGCGCGACGACGTGTCGGCGCTCGACGTCACCGGCGCGGACGGCATCGGCCTGTTCCGCACCGAGTTCCAGTTCCTCGTGTCGGCAACGATGCCGCAGCGCGAGCGGCAACAGCGCCTCTACAAGGATGTGCTGGATGCGGCGGGCGACCGCCCAGTCATTTTCCGAACGGTCGACATCGGCGGCGACAAGGCGCTGCCCTATATGCGGCATGACGAGGATACCGAGGAAAATCCGGCGATGGGCTGGCGCGCGCTGCGCCTCGCGCTCGACCGGGATGGCCTGATGAAGGCGCAGGCGCGTGCCCTGCTGGAAGCGGCGGCCGGGCGGACGCTCTATGTCATGTTCCCGCTCATCTCCGAACCCTGGGAGTTCGACGCGGCGCGCGCCCTTATCGAAAAGCAGCGGGAATGGCTGATCCGGCAGCGCAAGGCGGTGCCGGTGGTGGTCCGCTATGGCGCGATGCTGGAGGTGCCCGCCCTCGCCGAAGTGCTCGATCTGCTGCTGCCGCGCCTCGATTTCCTCTCGATCGGCACCAACGATCTGACGCAATTCCTGTTCGCCGCCGACCGCGCGCATCCCAAGCTCGCGGAACGCTATGACTGGCTCAGTATCGCCATCCTACGTTTCCTCTCGCGCATCGTCACCGCCTGCGAGGCGCACAAGGTGCCCGTGGGCGTCTGCGGCGAAATGGGCGGCCGCACGCTGGAGGCGATGGCGCTGCTGGGCCTGGGCATCCGGCGCCTGTCGATCACGCCCGCGTCGATCGGTCCGGTCAAGGCGATGATCCGGTCGGTCGAACTTGCACCGTTGCGCGCGGAAATGACACGCCTGCTGTCCGACGGAACCGCCAATGCCCGCGATGCGCTGCGCGACTGGGCGGAAAAGCGGCGGATCGAGCTTAGCTGACGACGACCTGAAAGAGGCGCGCTTTTCCTTGCCCTCGGCGTTGACATAGGGCGCGCCGGAATGAGACAAGTTGCCAGCAAGGTCGCATGGGCGGCCCCCGGCAGAGGGGCATGACGGAACCGATGAACGAGATGGAACAAGGGTCGCTGGACATGGATCGGCCCGGCGACGTTCTGCGCCGGGCGCGCGAGGCGCAAGGCCTGTCGCTGCAGGATGTGGCGACGCGCACGCGCATCCCCGTGCGTCAGCTTCAGCTCATCGAGGATCATGATTATGCCGCGCTGCCCGGCGTGCCCTATGCCATCGGCTTCGCCCGCGCTTATGCCCGTGCGATCGACGCGGACGAAATTGCCGTCGCCGCTGCCGTCCGGCGTGAGCTGGTCGAGGCCGACGTCATCAACGCGCCGCGCTATGAGATGTTCGAGCCGGCCGATCCGGCCCGCGTGCCGCCGCGCACTCTGGCATGGACGACGCTGATCCTCGCCCTCATTCTGGTTGGCGGCTATACCGTCTGGCGGACGCAGATGTACACACCGCCCACAGACGCGCAGGTGGAACAGGCGGCAGACGCGCCGTCGGCCGCGCCGCGCTCGGCCGCACCGACGAACCGACCCGCCCCCGCGCCGACGCAAGGTCCGGTGGTGTTGACCGCCACTGACGAGGTATGGCTGCGCATCTATGACGGCGCGGGTGAGCGCCTGCTGGAAAAGCAGATGGCGAAGGGCGAGACGTTCACCGTGCCCGCCAATGCCAATAATCCGATGATATTGACCGGACGGCCCAATGCGCTGGCCGTGACCGTCGGCGGTCGCACTGTCGCGCCCCTCGGTCCGCCCGAACGGACGATCGCGGACGTGCCGATCAGCGCGGCGGCGCTGCTGGCACGACCTGCGCCGGGTAGCGCAGCGTCCGCGCCCGCGTCCGCGGGTCGCCCGACGGCCGCATCGACGCCGCCTGCCGTTGCCGACAATAACGTCGCGCAATAAGAGCCAACAGCTGCTTTACCCCCGTCACAAAGCCCTTATGGTTGACGGCACGTTCATTGCCGAGAGGAAAGCCATGCGTTCCCTTTTCCCATCCTGCGCATTCCTGCCGCTGCTTTTTGCCCTGACGCCCCTCGCATCGGCCCCGGCATCGGCGCAATCCGACACGCCATCGGTGCAGGTGCGCGTGGACCGGCTCGAAAAGGAAATGAAGGCGGTGCAGCGCAAGGTCTTCCCCGGCGGCACCCCGATCGAGCCGGACATCACGCGCGCGCCCGCACCGGCTGTGGTGCCGGGCACCCCCGCATCGACGCCGGTGTCTGACCTCATCGCACGGGTCGATGCGCTGGAAGGGCAGCTGGCCAGCCTGACCGGGCAGGTCGAACAGAACAGCTTCAAGCTCAAGCAGCTTGAGGATGGTTTCGCGAAATACAAGGCAGAGACCGACGCCAAGCTGGCCACCGCCGCAAGCCCTCCGCCAGCGGTAGCGCCGACGCAAGGCACGACGGCGAAGCCGACGACCGCCAAGCCGACCTCAGCGGCCGCCGGTACGACGACGGCGGCAGCGACACCGGCGGCGGCCGCCGCGCGCAAGGCCGCCGTCGCCGCCATCGAATTGCCCGACACCGGCGATTTCGCGATGGACGCCTATACCTACGGCTATCGGTTGTGGGATGCGAAATTCTATCCCGAAGCGCAGACGCAGCTCAAGGCGACGCTGGACAAGTTCGGCACCGCGCCGGTCGCCAGCCGCACCGCCAATCTTCTGGGCCGCGCCTATCTGGACGATGGCAAGCCTGCGCTCGCTTCGGTCGCCTTCTACGAAAACTATCAGAAGCGGCCCAAGGGCGATCGCGCGGCGGACAGCCTGACCTGGCTGGGCGAGGCGCTGATCCAGCTCAAGAAGCCCGCCGACGCCTGCAAGGTCTACAGCGAGCTGGAGCAGGTCTATGGCGCGACGCTGAACGCCACCTTGCGCGCGATGATGACCAAGGGCCGCGAACGCGCCAAATGCGCGTGATGCGGTGAGGGGCCTGTTCCCCGGCGAAAGCCGGGGTCCACGGCAACGAAGAGCAGCTCTGTGGGACTCTGGACCCCGGCTTTGGCCGGGGAACGAAGTGGGGCTAGCAATATGAGCACCCTGGACCGCTTCCGTGCCGACCTCGCCCGGCTCGTCCCCCTGCCCGCCCGCATCGGCGTTGCGGTATCGGGCGGGCCGGACAGCATGGCGCTGCTCTGGCTGGCGCAGGCCGCATGCCCGGCTGCCGTGGAAGCGGCCACGGTCGATCACGGCCTGCGCCCCGCCGCGGCCGACGAAGCAGCGATGGTCGCCACATGGTGCGCCGCGCACGACATTCCCCACGCCATCCTGCGCCCCGCCCAGCCGATCACCGGCAATATCCAGTCGGCCGCCCGCGCCGCGCGCTACGCTCTGCTGGAACAATGGCGGGCAGAGCGCGGCCTTCATGTCGTCCTGACCGCGCATCATGCCGACGATCAGCTCGAAACGCTGCTGATGCGGCTCAACCGGGGATCGGGGGTGAGCGGGCTGGCGGGGGTGCGCGCGCGCAGCGGTACGATCGCCCGTCCGCTGCTCGCCTGGCGCAAGGCCGAACTCGTCGCCCTCGCGCAGGACCAGGGCCTGCCCTTCGCCGATGATCCGAGCAATGCCGATCCGCGCTTCGACCGCGCCGCCCTGCGTCGGCATCTGGCAACCGCCGACTGGCTGGACCCGGTGGCCGCCGGCCGCAGCGCCGCCGCGCTTGCCGATGCGCAGGAGGCGCTGGACTGGTGCGTGGCGGAGATCGTCGCCCGGCATATCGTTACGGAATCGGAACGATATAGTCTGACGGAGACAGCCTTCCCGCGCGAGATACAGCGCCGCCTGCTGCTGCACATGCTGGCACTGGCCGATCCGTTGGGCAGGCCGCCGCGCGGTGCGGCGCTCGACGCGGCGCTGGTGCAGCTCAATGCGGGCGAACGGACGATGCTGGGCGACTGGCTGATCGATGGCGGGGCCAGATGGACGCTCGCCGCCGCTCCAACACGAAAATCATGAAATCGCGAAAATCTGCGGGTTTCAACGCTGCAACATCCGCAACTTCGTTGGATTGCACGCGCGTTCATTCTTCGGCAATCGCTGTGGCGCATTATCGGCCCCGCAAGACGCAGGCGTGATCATCGGCATATTGCCATTTGGTCCCTACGCCTTATCTTGTACGGGAAAGCGAGACAGCATGAACGACGACAAGGAACCGCAGGGCAACCCCTGGATCAAGAGCGCGATGATTTGGGCAGGCGTCATCGTTGCCCTGCTTCTGTTCGTGTCGATCTTCGACAGCCCGCGCGGCGCAGGTGCGGGTACGGGCATCGCCTATTCCGAGTTCCGGCAGAAGGTGCAGGACGGCCAGGTGAAGGAAGTGGCCGTCGCGCCCGACCGGATCACCGGCACGCTGACCAATGACCAGCGCTTCTCCACCACGCCCGTCGTCGATCCCGGCCTGCCTGCCTTGCTGGATGATTATGGCGTCAAGTACAGCGGCCAGGCGGAACAGGGCCCGAGCTTCTGGCAGATCATGCTCTATCAGTCGCTGCCGTTCATCCTCATCCTTGGCATCGCCTTTTTCGTGCTGCGCCAGATGCAGAAGGGTGGCGGCGCGGGCGGTGCCATGGGCTTCGGCAAGTCGAAGGCGAAGCTGCTGACCGAAAAGCACGGCCGCGTGACCTTTCAGGATGTCGCGGGTATCGACGAGGCGCGCGAGGAGCTGGAGGAAATCGTCGAGTTTCTGAAGGACCCGACGAAGTTCGCCCGGCTGGGCGGCAAGATTCCGAAGGGCGCGCTGCTGGTCGGATCACCCGGCACCGGCAAGACGCTCCTTGCCCGCGCCATCGCAGGCGAGGCGGGCGTGCCGTTCTTCACCATTTCGGGCTCCGACTTCGTGGAAATGTTCGTCGGCGTGGGTGCGAGCCGCGTGCGCGACATGTTCGAGCAGGCGAAGAAGAATGCGCCCTGCATCGTTTTCATCGACGAAATCGACGCCGTGGGCCGCCATCGCGGTGCAGGCCTGGGCAATGGCAATGACGAGCGCGAACAGACGCTCAACCAGTTGCTGGTCGAGATGGACGGATTCGAGGCGAACGAAGGCATCATCATCGTCGCGGCGACCAACCGCCCCGACGTGCTCGATCCCGCGTTGCTCCGTCCCGGCCGCTTCGACCGTCAGGTCGTCGTCCCCCGTCCCGATATCGAGGGCCGCGAGAAGATTTTGGCCGTGCACATGAAGAAGGTGCCGCTGGCGCCCGATGTCAACGCCCGCACCATCGCGCGCGGCACGCCGGGCTTTTCCGGTGCAGACCTTGCCAATCTCGTCAACGAGGCGGCGCTGATGGCGGCACGGCGCGGCAAGCGTCTGGTCGCGATGGACGAGTTCGAATCGGCCAAGGACAAGGTGATGATGGGCGCGGAACGCCGCTCCATGGTCATGACCGACGATGAGAAGAAGATGACGGCCTATCATGAGGCCGGCCATGCCATCGTGTCTGTCCACGAACCGGCGTCCGATCCGATCCACAAGGCGACGATCATCCCGCGCGGCCGTGCGCTGGGCATGGTGATGCGCCTGCCGGAACGCGACAGCTACAGCTATCACCGCGACAAGATGCATGCGAACATGGCGGTCGCCATGGGCGGGCGCGTGGCGGAGGAAGTGATCTTCGGCCATGACAAGGTGTCCTCCGGCGCATCGAGCGACATCCAATATGCCACCAAGCTGGCGCGCGACATGGTGACGCAATGGGGCATGTCGGAAAAGCTGGGGCCGCTGCAATATGAAGAGCAGCAGGGCGAAACGTTCCTGGGCTATTCGCAGAGCCAGCGCGTCCACATGTCCGATGAGACAGCCAAGCTGATCGACAAGGAAATCCGGTCGCTGGTCGAGCAGGGGTATAACCGGGCCAAGGAATTGCTGACGAAGCATGAGGACCAGTTGCATCTGCTCGCCAACGCGATGCTGGAATATGAGACGCTGAGCGGCGAGGAAATCAAGACCCTGCTCGACAAGGGCGAGATCACCCGCGAGGACGGCACGACGATCAAGCCGTCGTCGATCCCCGCAGCCGGCACCGCCATTCCCAAGACGCGGCGGCGCAAGGGCCCCTTCGGCGATCCGGCCCCACAAGGCGCGTAATTGCTTGTCCCCGTTCCCCTGCGAAAGCCGGGGAACAATAGTGATATGCTCTTCCCCTTTCGGAAGCCTTCCATGCGTAAACCACTCGCCGCTGCCCTGCTCCTTGCCGTCTCCGTCTCGTCCGCACAGGCCATGACTGTGGAGGCGTTCCTGACAAAGGCGGAGGCGCTGAAGGCCAAGGGCATGATGGCGATGATGTCGCCCGATGTCGGCCTGTTGCGCACCGAGATGAAAACCGTATCGGCAGCCTATCGGGCGGACATAGAGGCCGGCCAAAAGACCGGTCAGCCCGCGCACAGCTGCCCGCCGCCCAGGGGCAAGGGTGCGGTAAGCAGCGACGATGTGATGGCTGAGTTCAACAAAATCCCCGCCGCGCAACGCAGCCGCATCAGCGTGAAGGACGCCTTCTACGCGATGATGAAAAAACGCTATCCGTGTAAGTAGCTAAACGCGTCACCCCAGCGAAGGCTAGGGTCTCGTGCGGAAAGGTCGCTCTCTATCGCTGAAGACCCCAGCCTTCGCTGGGGTGACGAGATAGGGTCATACCAAGATGCGATGAGCAGTACGCACGGCACGTTCCCCTGCAAAAGCAGGGGTCCAGGGCAACAAAGTACAGCGCCTTGCGACTCTGGACCCCGGCGTTCGCCGGGGAACAAGAGATAGCATCACCCCTCCGCCGCCGCCGTGCTCTGCCCCAGTTCCGGCACGCCGATCGACCGCCGCCCGCCGAAATCGGTCCGCGCGACGATGACCCCCTGTTTCTCCATATAGTCGATCAGCCGCCGCACCCGCCCCGGCGAGCTGGTGCCATAGGCCCGCGCCAGCGCATCGTCATCCGGGCAGGGATCACCGGCCAGCGCCGCACGGGCGATCATCAGAAAGGGCGCGAGCATATCGTCCGGCAGGCGATCGCCGACCCGCAGCGCGCCGTCCCAGCGCGGATCATGCGCGTCGAACATCCCTGCCCGCGCCATGGCGAAGCGACGACGGAAAGCGACCAGATCAAGCGGCACCTGCGTCAGCCGGTGCATGCGGCAGCGCACCGTGAAATCCTGATACAGCACGGCGGGCGACTGAAATGCACTGCCGGGATCGGCAATCATTTCCTTGAGCACTGCGATGACGGCGGCCTCGATATCCCCCACATCGGGCTGCATCGCTTCCGGACGGGCGGCGGGGATCGACAGGTCCGGTCCGGCAAAGCTGCGGATCAGCGCCTCCGCCGCGATCGCCCGCGGCTTGGGCTCCGCGCGCGGCGGCGGCGCATCGGCGTCCATCTCGGCAAACAGCATGGCCTGCACGGCCTCGCCCCCCTGCGCCTTGGGCAACGGCAGCAGGCTGTGCGTGCCCGTGCGGGTGCTGGTGAGAACCGGGCCGATCTTCACCGAGACGGGGCGGCGGCAGATCGCCGGACCCAGCGCGAGGAAGCGTCCTCGCTCGAGATCGCGGATCTGCTCCGCCTGCCGCCGCTCCATGCCTAGCAGGTCGGCGGCGCGGGCCATATCGATGTCGAGGAAGGTGCGCCCCATCAGGAAATTGCTCGCCTCCGCCGCGACATTCTTGGCGAGTTTCGCCAGCCGCTGCGTCGCGATCACCCCGGCAAGGCCGCGCTTGCGCCCCCGGCACATCAGGTTTGTCATCGCCGCCAGCGAGACGCGCCGCGCATCCTCCGACACGTCCCCAGCGGCCGCAGGCGCGAACATCTGCGCCTCGTCCACCACGACCAGCGCCGGATACCAGTGGTCGCGCGGCGCATCGAACAGTGCGTTGAGGAACAGCGCCGCCGCCTTCATCTGCGCATCGACCTCAAGCGCCTCCAGGCTGAGCACGACCGAGGCGCGATGTTCCCGGATGCGCGCGCCGAGCGCCGCAATCTCCCGCTCGCTATAGGCACCGGCATCGATCGCGACATGATCGAAACGGTCCGCCAGCGTCACGAAATCACCTTCCGGATCGATCACGATCTGCTGCACCAGCGTCGCGCTTTCCTCCAGCAGGCGGCGCAGCAGATGCGATTTCCCCGACCCGCTGTTGCCCTGCACCAGCAGCCGGGTCGCGAGCAGTTCCTCGACATCCATGCGCACGGCATTGCCTGCGCTGTCGGTTCCGATTTCGATTTCCGCGGTCACCCGCTCGCCATGGCCCATCGAGTGGCGGACAGGCAAGGGGCAGCATCGGCACCACCACGCCGCCGCTCATCTTTTCTCAACGGATAGGCATTAACCCTGCACGATTATGACGCGCCTGACACATCATCTGGATCGTATCGCGCGCCGCGGGCGGACCATTGGTCCGCGCGAATGGCGCCTGGCCGAATGGCTTGCGCATCCGCTGGCACGCACCATGGTGCCGCTGATCGCACTGATCGCGTTGCTGCTGTCCAGCGCGGGATTGCTTATCATGCTGCTGACACAGCAGATGGACAGCAATTCGGCGCGCTATATGGAGCGCATGGTGCTGGGCGCGGTGAAGCGCGAACAGGATGCGACGCTCGATTCGGTCTCCGCCGCCGCCCGCTGGGACGATGCCTATCGCGCCGTCTACCGCGGCATCGACCGGCCCTGGGTCAACAGCAACCTCCTTTATACCGATCTCCACAGCTATGTGATCGACGATCGCGGCAACACCCTGTTCGCCAGCCGGGGCAAGGGCTTTGCGGGGCCGCGCATGCCGCCCGACCTGCGCAGCGCCGCCCCGGAGGCGGTGCGCCATCTGCTGCCCAATCTGCCGCGCACCGTGGGGCAGGCGATGCGGAAGACGCGCGGGGTGGCGCAGTTTGCGCAGTTCGAAGGGCGGCCTGCGGTCGTGGCGGCAATGGGAATCGTGCCGTGGGAGACGCAGCCCGACGATCGCGCGGCACCGGCGCGCTATCTGGTGCTGATCGAGGAACTGACCGATCCGATCATCGCCCATGTCGGCGAAAATCACGGCCTCCAGTCGATCCGCTGGTCGCGCGGCGGTGACGAGGATGACTGGCAGCATGTCGATATCACCGGTCCGCACGGCACGTTCCTGGGGCGAATCGAGTGGCTGCGCGTACGGGCGGGCTGGTCGGCGCTGCTCGACATTCTGCCGCTCGTCCTGATCGCGCTCATTCTATGCGCCGCCTTGTCGGCATTTCTGATCCGCCAGCTTTACCGCGCGCATCTCGCGCTGCGCGGCGAAAGCGCGGCGGCGCGCCAGTCCGCCGCCGATGCCAATCATGCGGCGCTGGCGGCGACGGCGGCGCTGGCGGATGCGGAAAACGCGCGCCGCGAAGTGGCGCAGGGCGCCAAGCAGCAGGCGGCCGCGCAGCACAAGCACGAGCAGGAACTGCGCGCGCAGAGCCGCCAGGTGGCCGCCGCGCTCGAACAATCGATGACCAGTCTGGTCGCGCAGCTTCTGGAAACCGCAACCGACCTGGAACGCAATGCCGACCAGACGCTGGGCAGCATCGACATGCAGCAGCGGCAGGCGACGATCGTCGTCGACCGGTCACGCGAAACGACGCAGGCCGCCCGCGCCATCGCCAGCACGATCGACGAGCTGACCCGGTCCATCAGCGACATCAGCCGCGCGACCGCGGAAATCCGCGACGCGGCGGACAGCGCCAGTCGCCAGTCCGCCAACGCGCGCGACGCGAACGACAATCTGCTGCATCATGTCGGTTCGATCAACGATGCCGCCAATCTGATCGCCGAAATCACCGGACAGACAAATCTGCTGGCGCTCAACGCCACGATCGAGGCGGCCCGCGCGGGCGAGGCCGGGCGCGGGTTCGTCGTGGTCGCCAACGAAGTCAAGGCACTGGCCGGGCAGACCGCACAGACGACGCGCGCCATTCATCATCGCGTGGCCGGTGTGGAAAGCGCGGCGGCCGCGACCTGCGACCTGGTGGGATCGGTCGACCGCACCTTGGGCCAGCTGGCCGAATCGATCGGCGCGGCGTCGGCAGCGGTGCAGCAGCAACTCGCCGCCGCCACCGAAATCCAGCAGACCTCGCACGGCGTCGCGCTGCACGCCCATGCCGCCGACGAAGCCGTCGGCACGATCGGGCGGTCGCTGGCCGAAGTGGCGGTTGCCGCACGGCGCACCCGGCACAGTGGATCGGTCGTGCGCGAACGGGCGGAAACATTGCAGGCCGAGTTCGCCCGGATGATCGATACGCTGAAAGCCGCCTGACGCGCGGAAGGCTCTTGACCCGATCTCTGTTGCAATGCAGCATCGCCGCATGGCCAGCTTTCCTCCCATCACGCAAAATCCCGACATCCGCTTTCTGGGGCGCCTGCTCGGCGATGTCATCCGCGCCTATGGCGGGGAAAAGCTCTACCGGCAGACGGAGTATATCCGCTCCGCGTCCGTCGATCGCGCGCGCGGGGTTGCCGGTGCCGACCTGGTCGATACCGGGCTGGATGCGCTGAGCCTGGACGACACTCTGGCGTTCGTACGCGGCTTCATGCTGTTTTCGATGCTCGCCAATCTGGCCGAAGACCGGCAGGGCATCACGGCGGAGCCGGGTGCCGATCTCGCCTCCGCCGTCGCCGCGCTGGAGGCCCACGGGATCGCGAAGGAAGCGGTGCTGGCCCTGCTCGAACGTGCGCTGATCGTGCCCGTGCTGACCGCGCACCCCACCGAAGTGCGGCGCAAGAGCATGATCGATCACAAGAACCGCATTGCCGACCTGATGCTGCTGATGGACAGCGGACGCGCCGAAACGGACAATGGCGAGAAGATCGAGGAGGCGATAGCGCGGCAGATCGCGCTGCTGTGGCAGACGCGCCCGCTGCGGCGCGAGCGCCTGTATGTGCAGGACGAGATCGAGAAT
Source organism: Sphingobium algorifonticola (assembly GCF_004005485.1). Lineage (GTDB taxonomy): Bacteria > Pseudomonadota > Alphaproteobacteria > Sphingomonadales > Sphingomonadaceae > Sphingobium > Sphingobium algorifonticola. The sequence goes on along the minus strand of NZ_RZUL01000002.1, from coordinate 120,985 downwards.
GTCCTTGCCTATTTCCGTGACAGCTTCCTGCCCGTCCTGCCTGCGCTCTACGCCAAATGGGAGCGGGTGCTGGGCGCGCGCCCGCAGAGCTTCCTGCGCGTGGGAAGCTGGATCGGTGGCGACCGGGACGGCAACCCGAATGTTCAGGCGGACCAGCTGCGATTCGCCCTCGCCCGCGGCTGCGAGGCGGCAATCGGCCATTATCTCGATGCCGTTCATGCCCTGGGGGCGGAGCTTTCGGTATCGACCGAGCTGGCACATGTTCCGCAGGCGGTGCTCGATCTGGCCGAACGCAGCGGCGACAACGCGCCAAGCCGCAAGGACGAGCCCTATCGCCGGGCGATCGCGGGCATTTACGCGCGGCTGTGCGCCACGCATCTGGCGCTGACCGGCAAGGCGGCACCGCGGCCCTCGGTACTACCCGCCGACCCTTATGGCGATCCGTCGGCGCTGCGCCGCGATCTCGTCATCATCGCGCAGGGCCTGGCGAGCGAAGGCGACGGCGCGCTGGCGACCGGCGGGGCGCTGGGCCGACTCATCCGCGCGGTCGAGACATTCGGTTTCCACCTCGCCACGCTCGACATGCGGCAGAACAGCGACGTGCATGAGCGCGTCGTCGCCGAGTTGCTGAATCAGGCGGGCGTCGAGGCGGATTATGGCGCGCTGGACGAATATGCGCGCATCGCCCTGCTGCGGCGGGAATTGTCGACGAACCGCCCGCTGGGATCGCGCTTTGCCGTCTATGGCGAGGAAACGACCTCGGAACTGGCGATCGTGCATGCCGCCGCACAGGCGCATCGCACCTACGGCTCGCAGAGCATCACCCATTATATCATCAGCAAGGCGGAAAGCGTTTCCGACCTTCTCGAAGTCAACATCATCCTGAAAGAAGCCGGGCTGTGGCGCGCGGGAACCGACGGGGCATCGCCCCAGGCCGCGATCATGGCGGTGCCGCTCTTCGAGACGATTGCCGACCTTGAGGCCGCGCCCAAGGTGATGGCCGCCTATTTCGGCCTGCCCGAAATCGCGGCGATCGTCACCGCGCGGGGCCATCAGGAAGTGATGATCGGCTATTCGGACAGCAACAAGGACGGCGGCTACCTCACCTCCACCTGGGGCCTGCATCAGGCCAGCAAGGCTCTTGAGCCGGTGTTTGCGCAAGCCGGGACGGCAATTCAGCTTTTTCACGGGCGCGGCGGGGCCGTGGGGCGTGGCGGCGGCAGTGCCTTCGCGGCGATCCGCGCCCAGCCCCCCGGCACGGTGCAGGGCCGCATCCGCGTGACGGAGCAGGGCGAAATCATTGCCGCCAAGTTCGGCACACGGGACGTGGCCGCCGTCAATCTGGAAGCGATGACCAGCGCCACGTTACTTGCCAGCCTGGAACCGGAGGCGCTGTCCGATCGCGATGCCGCCCGTTTCGCAACGGCAATGGACCGCATTTCGCACGGCGCGTTCACGGCCTATCGCGACCTGGTCTACGGAACGGACGGGTTCAAGGAGTTCTTCCGCGAACTGACGCCGATCCAGGAAATCGCGGGCCTCAAGATCGGATCGCGCCCCGCCAGCCGCACCAAAAGCACCCGGATCGAGGATCTGCGCGCCATTCCCTGGGTATTCAGCTGGGCGCAGGCACGCGTCATGCTGCCCGGCTGGTATGGCGTGGGCCATGCTTTGTCGGATTTCGAGGACAAGGCGCTGCTCGCCGACATGGCGGCAACATGGCCCTTCTTCCGGTCGGCGATGGCCAATCTGGAAATGGTCCTGGCGAAATCGGACCTTGGTATCGCCCGTCGCTATCTGCCGCTGGTGCAGGATCAGGCGGCGGCAGAGGGCATATTCGGCCGCATTGCCGATGGGTGGAGCCGCACACATGACGGCCTTCTTGCGCTGACCGGGCAGTCGCGGCTGCTGGAGAAAAATCCGACGCTGGAGACATCGATCCGGCTGCGCCTGCCCTATATCGAGCCGTTGAACCTGTTGCAGATCGAGCTGCTCAAGCGTCATCGCGCTGGAGAGGACGATCCCAGGATCAAGGAAGGTATCGAGCTTTCGATCAACGCCATCGCCACGGCGCTGCGCAACAGCGGCTGATCGGCCATTCGCGACACGGGAAATCCAGGGCGGTTGCAGTCAACGCCGCCCTGGACCCCGGTCCGTATCGCTACGGTCCGAAACCGGACGTGCAGGCTTTCGCCGCATGCCCGGAACGCGTTTCATCAGTATTTCACGACCAGACCGGCCATCGGGCGGATCGAGTTGAAATTGCCGAATGTGTCAGCCTGAAGCCGCAAGCGAACGTTGCTGCGTTCCGCGCTCGAAAGACCGATATCGGTCGGCGAAAGCTCCACACCGGCACCATAAGTGGTGCCGTGGAAATCACGGCTGTTGTTGCCCAGCGCGTCGAAATTGACCCACTGATAGCCGACCTTGCCGAAGAACATGCTGTCCTTGCCGGCCTTCACGCCAACCCGGCCCGCAACGCCATATTCCCAGTCGATATCGCCGGAGACGCCCTTGGCGGCATTACCCTCGACGCCGACGACCAGCGGACCTGCGACATTGACGTTCACCCCCGCGACACCCTGGACAAGGCGACCGTCATAACCGACCGGGGGAATGCCCGCTTCATTGCCTTCGGTATCGAAGTCATGAACGCCGCCGAGAACGCCGACATAGGGTTCGATCCGGCGTTCCGTATTGTCCTGCGCCTGTACGGCCATGGGAAGGACGGACGCGGCAGCAGCCGCTGCGAAAAGCAGTGTCTTCATAAAGAGTACCTTTGTGCAATTGTCTGGTGATGACCGCGCGGTGTGGACCCGGCGGGCGCGGCGGGCGGCAAGATGCACTGTCCCGGCTGGCAGGGGGTCAATGTCCTGCCTGCGCGAATTGTTGCGCCATTCGTCGCAAAAATCTCTCAAAAACCGGCCCGCAACGCCATTTGTTGCCGACGGGCAACGGTTTCTGGACGGGCGATGAACGGACTGTCGTGTGGTTGAAAGGAACGGGACAAAAGGAACGGCGATGCCGTTCACAACCAATTCAACCGCCGCGCGTTACTGGCGTGTAACAAGATCATAACCAAGGAGAGAGCCTGTGGCTTTCCGTCTTCCACGAACCGTATCGCTGCTGTGCCTGCCGCTGCTCGGCCTGTCGGCCTGCGCTTATGACGATGGCTATGGCTATGGCGGCATGTCGGTCGGCACTGGCTATTATGGCGGCTATGATGACGGTTTCTATGGACCGGCGAGCAATTATGGGGGCTGGTACAACGACTTCTATTACCCAGGCACCGGCTATTATGTGTTCGATCGCGGCGGCAGGCGGTTTCGCTGGGACGATCGCCAGCGCAACTATTGGGAAGCGCGCCGCCAGCAATATCGCGGTAATGATGGGCGACGGGACGGCGATCGCTGGCGCGGTCGCGATCGCAGAGACGACTGGCGTCCCCGCGCAGTAGAGGCAGGCAGGCCAGGCGATGGCAGGCCGGGTGACGGACGCCCGGCCGATCGCAGCCGGGGCTATGATCGCCGACCCGACCGTGCAACGGACGCGACGCCCGGACAAGGCGCGCCGGGTTGGGACAGATCGCGCCGTGACTGGCAGGGGCGTGACCGGCAAGCGCGCGACGGTGCCGCCCAACCACGGCCGGAACGTCCGGCGGGGCAGGAGCGCCAATGGCGGCGGGAAAACCGCCCCGCCCCTGTGCCAGGACAAGGGTTCCGGCGCGAAGGCGCGGGACGGCCCGAGCAACGCGCGCAGCCAGGCCCCGCGCCGACGGTTCGTCAGAATCTGCAGCGCGACAATGACCTGCGCGCCCAGCCCCAGCCCTGACGATGCGCACGGCCTGGGTAGCAGCGGCGCCGATCATGCGGGCGAAGACCCGGCCCGCTTCGCGGCCCATTTTGCGCAGCTTAGCGAAATCCACGCCAATGTCGGCGCGCCGGGCAAGGCGGAAGGCGCGGCGGGATCGCTCTATGTCACGGTGCCGGTGCAGGTCTACGCCCGGCTGAAAGCGAACGGCAAACCTTATTACGCATTGCGCGCGGTGGTCCTGCGGCGCGCCAATGATGGGCCGGGATCGACGACCGCGCAGCGCCGGTGGCATATCGCCCGGATCGGAGCCTGGCCGCAACCGGACAAGGCCGCCGATCCACAGAGCTGAGGGCTGTTACCCGTTCCCCGGCGCGGGCCGGGGAACGGCTCCATGCAAAGTCCGGCGTGGCTTCAGGCGACCACGGCCTTGATGATCTTGCCGGGGCTGCGCGGCGGCTCGCCCTTGGGCAGGGCATCGACATGGTCCATGCCTTCGGTCACTTCGCCCCAGACCGTATACTGGCCATTCAGGAACGTCGCATCGTCGAAACAGATGAAGAACTGGCTGTTGGCGCTGTTCGGGTTGGAGGAACGCGCCATCGAGCAGACGCCGCGCACATGCGGCTCGCGGCTGAACTCCGCCTTGATGTCGGGCAGCTTGGATCCGCCCATGCCGGTGCCGGTCGGATCGCCGCCCTGCGCCATGAAGCCGGGGATCACGCGATGGAACACCACGCCGTCGTAGAATCCCTCCTTCGCCAGGGTGGTGATGCGTTCGACATGGCCGGGCGCGAGATCGGGGCGCAGCTTGATGACGACATCGCCGCTGTCGAGAGTGAGAGTAAGAGTTTCGTCGGCCATGGTCACATCCTTTTCACGCCATTTGTTGTGCGGCCCATATAGAGACTTGGCCTGCGGATGGAAGGTGGCGCGTTGGAACCCGTCCAGTCCTTGCAATTCCATTGTGCATCAGCGAAAGACGGCGAATGAGGTGTGAACCGGCAGACGATGGAGGCGGCGATGAGCGACCCTGGCGCGATCGATCCCCTCGATGCGGAGCTTCTTGCAGCCGCTGAGTCGCAGCATGACGAGGATGACCGGCTGAAGCCCGGCTTCGTCACTGCCGTTCTGGACGCCGTGGAAGCCGGCGACGCCGAGGCAGCGCGCGATCTGGTGTCGCCGCTGCATCCCGCCGACATCGCCGACCTGCTGGAGCTGACCCCGTCGGACCGGCGCGCCGATGTGGCGGCGGCGCTGGGCGATCTGGTCGGCGCGGAAGTGCTTTCGGAACTGAACGATTATGTCCGTGACGACCTGATCGACGCGCTGCGCCCCGAACAGGTGGCGGAGTTCGCCCGCGAACTCGATACCGACGATGCCGTCGCGATCATCGAGGACATGGAGGAGGCCGACCAGCAGGCCGTGCTCGATGCCATGGACCCCGAGGATCGCGCGGCCATCGAAAGCGCGCTCGCCTATCCCGAAGAGTCCGCCGGACGCCTGATGCAGCGCGATCTGGTCGCGGTGCCCGAACATATGACCGTCGGCCAGGTGATCGACTATCTGCGCGACCACGGCGACCTGACCAGCGATTTCTGGGAAATCTTCGTCGTCGATCCGGCGCACAAGCCGATCGGCACCTGCCAGTTGAGCTGGATCCTCACCTGCCCGCGCAGCATCGCCATGGCGGACCTGATGAAGCGCGAGCAGACGCTGATCCCGGTCGATATGGACCAGGAGGAAGTCGCGCTGCGCTTCCAGAAATATGCGCTCATTTCCGCCGCTGTGGTAGACGCGAGCGGGCGGCTGGTCGGCATGATTACCGTCGACGACATATTGCACATCGTCCAGGAAGAAGCGGGCGAGGACATATTGCGTCTGTCCGGCGCAGGCGACGGCGACATCAACGAACCGGTGATCGACAGTTACAAGGCGCGCGTCCGCTGGCTGCTCACCAACCTCGTCACCGCGCTGGTCGCTTCCACGATCATCGGCATATTCGAAGGCACGATCGAGCGGATGGTGGCGCTGGCCACGCTGATGCCGATCGTCGCGGGCGTCGGCGGCAATGCCGGCAGCCAGACGATGGCCGTTACGGTGCGCGCGCTCGCCACCAACCAGATCACGGCATCGAACACCCGGCGCACGATCATCCGCGAAATCCGCGTCGCGGTGCTGAACGGTGGCACCGTCGCCGCCGTGATCGGCATGGGCGTGGGTCTCGTCTTCGGCAATGCACAGCTAGGCGCGGTGATCGCAGCGGCGATGCTGACCAATATCGTGACGGCGGGGCTGGCCGGTGTCGCGGTGCCGCTGACGCTTGACCGCATGGGCGCGGACCCGGCCGTCGCTTCCTCGATCTTCGTGACGATGATTACCGATTCGATGGGCTTTTTCGCTTTTCTGGGACTGGCGACGCTGGCGGGCATGTAGCCGCCCTTGATCGGCGCTGTCCGCTGCGCCATCTGGATGCAATGCCGCTTCACATGACCAAGATTGCCTTCAGCAGCGAAAGCCCGGACACGCTGCGCGCCTGGCTCGAATCCCACGGTCCGCTGGGCGAGGCGCGGCTGACGACCCGCTATCTGCCCAAGCGCGTGGCGGAGATGGCGGGCGGGTCGCTCTACTGGATCCATGCCCACATGATCGTCGGCCGCAGCCCGATCATCGGCTTTGAACCCACGCCGGAGGGCCGCCACTGGATACGCCTCGAACCGCGCCTGATCGCGGTGCAGGGCCGCCCGAAGCGCGCCCACCAGGGCTGGCGCTATATGGAAGGCAAGGATGCGCCCGCCGATCTGGGCGCGGACAGCGACGGCGCGGGGCAGTTGCCGCCTGCCATGCTGGGCGAACTGGCGCGGCTGGGCCTCGTCTAGCCGCGCGGCTCATGGCAGGTTCAGACCGGCGCCCACAGGAAGGCGGCATGACGCCCCCGATCCTCAATCGCCGTGACTGGCTGACCGGTGCAGCGACGCTGCTCGCCTTTGGCTGCGCCGACGCAGCGCAGGCCGCCGCTTTCGCCTCGCGCCGCATCAGCGTGACGGTGCGTGGCACGGGACCGGATGTGCTGCTGATCCCCGGCCTAGCCAGCGGCCCCGGCGTGTGGGCGGGCACGATCGCCGCGGTAACGGGCTATCGCTATCACCTCGTCCAGGTGCGCGGCTTTGCCGGATTGCCGCCCGACGCGAACAGGTCTGGCCCGCTGATCGCACCGCTCGTCACCGACATCGCCGCGTACATCACACAGGCAAAGCTCGTCCGCCCGGCCGTGGTGGGCCATTCGATGGGCGGCACCCTGGCGATGCTGCTGGCGATGCGACCAGCCCCCGCGATCGGGCGGGTCATGGTGGTCGATATGCTGCCCGACGGCGCGGGCATGGTGGGCGGCACGACCAGCGGCATGGGCTATCTGGCGGATCAGCTCAGCGGCTATTTCACCGGCACGAAGGCGGGGCGGCAATTGTTCGCCGACATCGTGCGGCAGCAGCCTGGCGCGAAAGGCAGCGACCCGGACGTAATCGCCACCGCGTTGCGCGAACTGGCGCAGACCGACCTTGGCCCCCGCCTCAAGACACTGCGGGCGCCGCTGCAGGTGGCCTATGCCGTTGGCAGCGATGCGCAGCAGCGACAGGCGCAGATGGCGCGTTATCGCACCGCCTATGCGCCCGCGAAAGGCGCACTGCTGACGCCCATCGGCCCCAGCGGCCATGTCATCATGGCGGACCAGCCCGCACGGTTTGCGACGGTGTTGCGGGGGTTTTTGAGGGGGTAGCTTTCTTATAGCCCCTCCCTTTCAAGGGAGGGGTTGGGGTGGGTGCGATTGCCCTTCGCAATCGCTGGCGAAGCCAATCGACGCAATTACATGCCCCACCCCAACCCCTCCCCTGAAGGGGAGGGGCTTCACTCTATGGCACCAGTACCGTATCCACCGCTTGCGGCAGCGTTTCGGGATAATCCAATATATAATGCAGCCCGCGGCTTTCCTTGCGGTGCAGGGCGGACCGTACGATCAGCCGCGCCACTTCGAGCAGGTTGCGCAGCTCGATCAGGTCCGGCGTCACGCGGAAATTGCCGTAATAATCGTCCACTTCCTGTGCGAGCAGGTCGATGCGATGCTTGGCCCGCTCCAGCCGCTTGGTTGTCCGCACGATGCCGACATAATCCCACATGAAGCGGCGGATTTCGCGCCAGTTGTGCTGCACGATCACTTCCTCATCCGAATCGGTGACGCGGCTCTCGTCCCACGCACGGATCGGCGGCGCATCCGGCAGGGCATCCCAATGCGCAAGAATATGCTTTGCCGCCGCCTCGCCGAAGACGAAACATTCGAGCAGCGAGTTGGACGCAAGGCGGTTGGCGCCATGCAGCCCGCTTTCGGTCACTTCGCCCGCAGCATACAGCCCCGGCAGGTCGGTGCGCCCGTCCAGATCGATCACCACCCCGCCGCAGGTGTAATGCTGCGCCGGGACGACCGGGATCGGCTCCTTGGTGATGTCGATGTCGAGATCGAGCAGCCGCGCGTAAATGGTCGGGAAATGCTCCTTGATGAACGCTTCCGGCTTATGGCTGATGTCGAGATGAACATAATCGAGGCCCAGACGCTTGATCTCATGGTCAATCGCGCGTGCCACCACGTCGCGCGGCGCCATTTCCCCGCGCGGATCGTGCCGGTCCATGAAACGCTTGCCACCACCGGGCACGCCGGGGGGCAGCTTCAGCTTGCCGCCCTCGCCGCGCATCGCTTCGGTAATCAGGAAGTTCTTGACCTCCAGATTGTAGAGGCAGGTCGGGTGAAACTGGTTCATTTCCATGTTCGACACGCGACAGCCCGCGCGCCAGGCCATGGCGATCCCGTCCCCCGTCGCCCCGCGCGGCGCGGTCGAAAACAGATAGGTGCGCCCTGCCCCGCCTGTCGCCAGGATCGTCGCCTTGCCGATCAGCGCGTCGACATGTTTGCTTTTCTTGTTGAAGGCATAGACGCCCCACACATGGCCGTCGCCCGAGAAACGTTCGCCATGGCGGGACGTGATGAGGTCGATGGCGACCATGTCGCTCATCAGCGTGATGTTGGGATTGGCCTGCGCCGCCTTCACCAGCGCGCGCTGTACCGCCGCGCCGGTCGCGTCGTCGACATGCACGATACGGCGATGGCTGTGCCCGCCTTCCTGTGTCAGGTGCCAGCGTTCGCCGAAACCCTCGCCCGCATTGAACGGCACGCCCAGTTCGGCGAGCCGCTCGATCGCGGCGGGCGCATTCTCGACGACGAACTCGACGGTCTCGCGGTTGTTGAGGCCCGCGCCCGCGACCATGGTGTCCTCGACATGCTCGGCAAAGCTGTCGCCGCCATCGAGCACCGCGGCGATCCCGCCCTGCGCCCAATTGGTCGATCCGCCATCCAGCGCGCCCTTGGCAAGCACCAGCACGCGCTTGTCCTGCGCCAGCGTGATCGCGGCGGTCAGGCCCGCTGCACCGGAACCGATGATGATGACGTCGTATTGATGGGTGGGCATCGTCTTCCTGGCGCTGTCTTTTATGCCGTTCGCCCTGAGCCTGTCGAAGGGCCATGCCGAACGCAGTGAGGGTGTTTCTGCCTTCGACTACGCTCAGGCAAGGGCTTCGACAAGCTCAGCCCGAACGGAAGAGAGGCCGCAGCGTTTCAGGCCGCCGCCGCCGTCAGGTTCAGGAACACGTCTTCCAGATCGGGGTCGCGCGTCACCACGTCGACGATCTGTAACCCCATGGACTGCACCGCGCTCAGCACGTCGCCCGCATTCGCCTTGTCCTTGGCATAAGTGATGCTGAGCACACGCCCGCCGGTCAGCTCCACTTTCTCGAAGCGGGGGTGCATCGGCGCTTCGACAAGATCGCGGTCCACCGTGACCTGCACCACTTTCTCCGTCGCCATGCCGACCAGCTCGCGGGTCGGCTTGTCGGCGATCAGGCGGCCGTGGTTGATGATGGCGATCCGGTCGCACAACTGTTCGGCTTCCTCCAGATAATGCGTCGTCAGCACGATGGTGACGCCCTGGTCGTTCAACTGCTTCACATAGGCCCAGAGCTGCTGCCGCAACTGGATATCGACGCCGGCTGTCGGCTCGTCCAGCACCAGGATCGGGGGTGCGTGCACCATCGCCTTGGCCACCAGCAGCCGCCGCTTCATGCCGCCCGACAGCGTGCGGGCATAGGCGTTCGCCTTGTCCTCCAGATGCACCGCCCGCAGCAGAGCGGCACTGTTGCGCCGCGCCTTCGGTACGCCATAGAAACCAGCCTGATTTTCCAGCGTCTCGAACGGCGTGAAAAAGGGATCGAACACGATTTCCTGCGGCACGATGCCGATCGAGTTCTTGGCATTGCGCGGATTGGCATCGATGTCGAAGCCCCAGATGCGCGCCGTGCCGCCGGTTTTCTTCACCATGCCCGAAAGAATGTTGATCAGCGTCGACTTGCCGGCGCCATTGGGCCCGAGCAGCCCGAAAATCTGCCCGCGCGGCACATCGAACGACACATGGTCGAGCGCCAGCTTGCCCGCGCCGTCGCGTGTCTTGTAGACCTTGGTCAGATTGTCGATGACGATCGCCGGTTCGGGCGCGGAGTGCGATGCGGTGCTCATGAACGATGCTCTTAGCGCGGTGAAACCGGCAGGTCGAGCAGGCGCTATATTGCGGCGCACCACGGGCGATGATATGGCCCCCGCATGATCCAGCCGCCCGAAATCCTCCGCACTGCAAAACCCCGTGTGTCCTGCGACGGATCGGGGGACATTCCCGCCGCCCTCGGCCATCCGCGCGTGTTCCTGGAAATCGATGAAAAGGGCTATGTCGATTGCGGCTATTGCGATCGTCGGTTCGTGCTGATCGGCGGTCCGGCGGACGGCGCGAGTCATGGCGCACTGCCCGACGTGGCTTCGGGAGCGAGTGTTTAACATTTCTCCATTCCGTTCGCCCTGAGCGAAGTCGAAGCCTGTCCTGAGCGCCTGCCGCAGGCGGGCAGTCGAAGGGGGTTCTGCCGAGCGGATAGCGAGGCTTCGTTCGCTATCGCTCGGGAAAGGGCTTCGACTGCGCTCAGCCCGAACGGAATTAGAAGTTGGCGTTGACGGACAACGACACCTATATCCCTCTCCATGATCGATATCACTTCCCGGTTCACCGATGCCCGCGGCTTTCTCTATCGTGACGGCCTGCTTGATCCCGATGGCGCGCGCCGCCTGACGGCGCAGGCGCTGGGCCAGTGCGACGATGGCGAACTCTATCTGCAATATCGCGCGTCGGAGAGCTTCGGCTTCGATGACGGGCGACTGAAAACCGCCGATTATTCGACCGAAGCCGGTTTCGGGCTGCGTGGCGTCTCGGGCGAAATGACGGGCTTTGCCCATGCCAACGACATCAGCGAGGCGGCCATCCGCCGCGCGGCGGAAACGCTGACGTTGCTCGATCCCGCGACTGCATCCCCTGCCGCCCCGCCGCAGCGGACCAACCGCCATCTCTACACCGACGCCAATCCGATGGAGATCGTGCCCTTTGCGGAGAAAGTCGCGCTGTGCGCCGAGATCGACGCTGCGGCCCGCGCCCGCGATCCGCGCGTCGCGCAGGTGTCCGTCAGCCTGGCGGGAAGCTGGTCCGTGATCGAAGTGGTGCGCGCCGACGGCTTCGTCGCAACCGATGTCCGGCCGCTCGTCCGCCTCAACGTCTCGATCATTCTGGAAGAAAACGGCCGCCGCGAATCCGGCGTGTTCGGCATGGGCGGCCGCTATCTCTACGACCGCGTGATGGCCCCCGAAATCTGGAACCGGGCGATCGACGAGGCCCTTGCGCAGGCCCGCGTCAATCTGTCGTCGGTTGCCGCACCGGCGGGGGAGATGACCGTGCTGCTCGGTCCCGGCTGGCCCGGTATCGTCCTGCACGAGGCGATCGGCCATGGCCTCGAAGGCGATTTCAACCGCAAGGGGACTTCGGCTTTTTCCGGCCGCATCGGCCAGCGCGTTGCCGCGCCCGGCGTGACGGTTGTGGATGACGGCAGCATCGCCGACCGACGCGGATCGCTCAGCATCGACGATGAAGGCACGCCGACACAGGAGAATATCCTGATCGAGGACGGCATCTTGCGCGGCTATATGCAGGACAGGCTGAACGCGCGGCTGATGGGCGTAGCGCCCACCGGCAACGGCCGGCGCGAAAGCTATGCCCATGCGCCGATGCCGCGCATGACCAACACCTTCATGCGTGGCGGCAACGACGATCCGGCGGAATTGCTCAGCCGCGTTCAGAACGGCATTTTCGCCAAGAGCTTCGGCGGCGGGCAGGTCGATATCGTTTCGGGCAAGTTCGTGTTCAGTTGCACCGAGGCCTATCGGGTGGTGAACGGAAAGATCGGCGATCCGATCAAGGGCGCGACCCTGATTGGCGATGGCCCCACGGCGCTCACCAAAGTGATGGGCATCGGCAACGACATGGCGCTGGACGAAGGCATCGGCATGTGCGGCAAGGGCGGTCAGAGCGTCCCCGCAGGTGTCGGCCAGCCGACGCTGCTCATGGAAGGCCTGACCGTGGGAGGCACCGCGGCGTAAGACGGCCTATTGCATTTTCCTACGCGTCATCCTGACGAAAGTTGGGGGTCCATAGGTTCCTATTTTGGGGCGTCATTTCACCGTCAGCGCGAATGGATGCTGAACCAAGTTCAGCATGACAGAATAGAATCGCTTGTCTCGCACTGCCCAAAAAACAGGCAGTAATTTTGCGTTGCACAATTTTTCAGCGACGCGACTCGGTCTGTCGCGGTCAGACCTCCCGTTAACGCTTCCTTTAGAAACTGGCACGGCTCTTGCTGATATCCCTCTGCACACCAGAATAAGGGGGCGACATGAAACTTGTCATGGCTATCATCAAGCCGTTCAAGCTCGACGATGTAAGGGAGGCGCTGTCGGCGCTGGGCATCGCGGGCATGACGGTCAGCGAAGTGAAGGGCTTTGGCCGCCAGAAAGGCCAGACCGAAATCTATCGCGGCGCGGAATATTCCACGAACATGGTTCCGAAGATCAAGATCGAGGTGGTCTGTGACGACGATCTCGCACCGCGCGTCGTCGAAGCGACGCAGCAGGCCGCAAACAGCGGTGCGATCGGCGATGGCAAGATTTTCGTTCTCGACGTGGGTCAGGCCGTGCGTATCCGCACCGGCGAGACCGGCGAAACCGCGCTGTAAGGAAGGGGGAATGATGACTGTTTCCAAGAAACTTTGCGGCGCTGCGGGGGCGATGGCCGCTTCCCTGTTCGCCGCGGCACCGGCATGGGCCGGTCCAATCAAGGCACCGACCGTCGAACAGATGGCCGGTATGGTCGACAAGGGTGATGTCGCCTGGATGCTGATTTCCGCAGCCTTGGTGCTGATGATGTCCATCCCGGGTCTTGCCCTGTTCTATGGTGGCCTCGTCCGCAGCAAGAACATGCTGTCCGTCCTGATGCAGGTCTTTATGATCGTTTCGGTCGCGGGCCTCGTCTGGGTAAGCTGGGGCTATTCACTGGCCTTCACGTCAACCAACACGCCGTTTCCCGCCATCGTCGGCGGGCTGGACAAGATATTCCTCGCGAATGTCTCAAGCTCCACGTTCGCCGCAACGTTCAGCAACAACATCTATCTGCCCGAGCTTGTGTTCGTGGTGTTCCAGATGACATTCGCCATGATTACGCCGGCACTGATCGTCGGCGCGTTCGCCGAGCGCGTAAAGTTCTCGGCGCTGATCGTGTTCGTGGTCGTGTGGCTCACGCTCATCTATTTCCCGATGGCGCACATGGTATGGTACTGGGCCGGACCCGACTTCCTGGCCGACGCGCCGACCGATGCCGGTCTGCTGTGGGGCTGGGGGGCGCTCGACTTTGCCGGCGGCACCGTGGTGCACATCAATGCCGGTATCGCGGGCCTCGTCGGATGCCTCATCATCGGCAAGCGCGTGGGCTATCCCAAGGAACCGATGCCACCGCACTCGCTGGTCATGACGATGATCGGTGCCAGCCTGCTGTGGGTCGGCTGGTTCGGCTTCAACGCCGGGTCCAACCTAGAATCCAACGCCGTCACGGGTGTTGCCTTCATCAACACCATGGTCGCCACCTGCGCGGCGGCAGTCAGCTGGGCACTGGTCGAACAGTTCCACCACGGCAAGCCGTCCTTGCTGGGGGCCGTCACCGGTGCGGTCGCTGGCCTCGTTGCCATCACGCCTGCCGCCGGTCTTGGCGCGCCGATGACGTCGATTGTGCTCGGCTTCGTGGTGTCGCCGATCTGTTATCTGTTCGTGGCGTCCATCAAGGGCAAGCTCGGTTATGATGACAGCCTGGACGTGTTCGGGGTGCATTGCATCGGGGGCATCGTCGGTGCCATCGCCACCGGCATCGTCGCATCGCCGGCGCTCGGTGGACAGGGCGTATTCGACTACACGGTGTTCCCGGCCGGCTTCGACGCAGCCAGCTACTCGATCTCGACACAGGTCGTGACGCAGATCAAGGCGGTGCTTTTCACGCTGGTTTTCTCGGGCGTGGGCAGTGCGATCATCTTCTTCGTCATCGACAAGACCATCGGGCTTCGTCCCTCGGTCGATGCCGAGCAGGAAGGTCTCGACCTCTCCAGCCACGGCGAACGCGCTTACAACTACTAAGGCTTCGGCAGGGCGGGTCAGACCAAACGACCCGCCCGCCACACGCTGTTCCTCCTGCGAACACACTCGGGCCGGTGCGCAAGCATCGGCCCCTTTTTTGTATGATGCATGGGGCATCAAATCGTACTGACTGACTTGCGCAACGCCACCGTCAGGATAAGCTGATCCGCCACAAGGGACATCCGCCATGCAGAGTATAGCGCACAGATCGATTGCCTATGGCCATGATGCCGCTTGCGCTACCTATTACGGCACGACTGTGAAGCACCAAGCGACAGCCGACGCAGCTTTGCCGTGACGCAAGGAATGCACCGATGCCGCTGACGCTCTATGCTCACCCCTTTTCCTCCTACTGCCAGAAGGTGCTGATTGCCCTGTGGGAGAACGACATCCCCTTCACCTACCGCCATCTGGAGGAGCAGGGCGCGGGCGAGGAACTGGCGGCGCTATGGCCGATCGGGCGCTTTCCCGTACTGGTCGATGGTGACAGGACGATCGCCGAAACCAGCATCATCATCGAATATCTGGACCAGAATCATGGCGGGTCGGTCCGTCTGCTGCCCGACGATCGCGCAGCGGCGCTGGAGGCGCGGTTCATGGACAGGTTCTTCGACCATTATGTCATGACACCGATGCAAGGCCCAGTGACCGAGGCGCTGCGATCACAAGGCGATCGCAGCGAGGAAGCAATGACGAAGGCCTGTGCGGCGCTTGACACTGCTTATGCTTGGCTGGAGCAGCGCCTGACCGGACGGACATGGGCGGCAGGCGCGGATTTCACGCTTGCCGATTGCGCCGCCGCGCCGTCGCTGTTCTATGCCGACTGGGTACACCCGATCGATGCTGCTTTCCCCCGCTTGCGGGATTACCGGGCGCAACTGCTGGCCCGCCCCTCTTTCGCCCGCGCTGTGGAGGAAGCCCGCCCCTATCGCGGCTATTTCCCGCTCGGTGCGCCCGACCGCGACTGATCTACGGATATGGATGATCCGCACGATCCCGATCGGCCCGGTTTGATAATCTGGATACGCGAACGTTTCGTCGTGATGATGGGCGTCGTCGGCCTGTTCGCCTGGTTCGCCCTCGTCTGGCTGATGTTCGGCGACGTGCTCTAGGCGCTACCCGGCGCGTACCGCATCCATGATCTGGCGGATCGGGGACAGGTCATAACCTGCCGCCGCCGCCTGTGCCGACAGTATCTCCGGGTCGTCGCCTGCGCGCGCGCGCGTCAGCGCCCAGAGCAACGTGCTGCGGGTGCCGGAGCGGCAATAGGCCAATGTCTTTCCCGCACCCGCTGCGTCCAGCGCCGCGCCCATCTGGTCGAGCTGCCATGGGGCAAAGCCGGCATGGGTCACCGGCACGGCGACATAGGCCATGCCCGCCGCCTGGGCCGCCGCTTCGATCGCGTCACCCGTCGTCTGACCCGGCTCCTCGCCTTCGGGCCGATTGTTGACGATCATCGTGATGCCCAGCGCCTGCGCCTCTGCAACCTGACCGACGTCGATCTGCGGCGCGACATAGAGCGTATCGGTGATCTGGCGGAACATGGGCGCATCCTTCGTTACAATGGCGCCCCCTGCCATGCCGAAAAGCCGCCCCGCTTTCAAGCGAAGCGGCGCAATATCGCCAGGAACGCGTCGCCATAAGCCTCCAGCTTGCGCGTGCCGACGCCGCTGATGGTGCCCAATGCGGACAGGCTGTCGGGGCGATACTGCGCCATTTCGCGCAAGGTGGAATCGTGGAAGATGACATAGGGCGGCACCCCGGCCTCCTGCGCCAGTTCGCGGCGGCAGGCGCGCAGAGCGTCGAACAGCGGATCGTCGCTCGGGTTTGCCGCGCCGTCGCGGGCGGTGCGGCGACGCGTCCGCCTGGGCGGCAGTACCAGCGACACCGTCTCTTCCCCCCGCAATATCGGCCGGGCATGGGGGCCAAGCATCAGCCCGCCATGTTCGTTCGTTTCCAGCGCATCGCGGATCCGCAGCGCGCGCGACACCGGGCGCAGCAACGCCACCTCCTCGCCCGAAACGATGCCCGAGACCGACAATCTGTCGTGACCGCGCTGCCGCACCTTGTCGTTCGGCGCGCCGGTCAGCACCGCCTCGATATGCTGGACGCCGAAGCTCTGCCCGGTACGATAGACGGCGGACAGAAACTTGCGCGCGGTCTCGGTCGCGTCGATGCTGGCGGGCGGCGACAGGCAATTGTCGCAATTGCCGCAGGTCGCAGGCGGATCCTCCCCGAAATGGCGCAGCAGCACCGCACGGCGACACCCGCCGGTCTCGACCAGCGCACCCAGCGCGGCAATGCGCGTGCGCTCGCCCCCCTGCCGCGCCTCCTCCAGCTCGAAGATGCGCTGGCGGGCGCGGGCGAAATCCTCCGCGCCCCAGAACAGATGCGCCTCCGCCGGTTCGCCGTCACGCCCGGCGCGACCCGATTCCTGATAATAGCCTTCGATCGACTTGGGCAGGCCCGCATGGGCGACGAAGCGCACGTCCGGCTTGTCGATGCCCATGCCGAACGCCACCGTCGCCACCATCACCATATCCTCGCTGGCGATGAAAGCGGCCTGATTGGCGCTCCTTACTGCCGGGTCCAGCCCGGCGTGATAGGCGCGCACCTCCCGCCTGCCCTTTGCGGAAAGGCTGGCGGCCATTTTCTCCGTGGCTGCGCGCGTCTGCGCATAGATGATGCCCGGTCCCGGCTGCGTCGCCAGCAGATCGGCAATCTGCGCGGTGAAGCCATCGCGGGGATGCACGGCATAGCGGATGTTGGGCCGGTCGAAGCCCGATATGATCATGCCATCGGCGGCTATGCCGAGTTGATGCAGAATATCCGTGCGGGTATGCGCATCCGCCGTCGCGGTCAGCGCAAGGCGCGGCACATCGGGAAAAGCATCGAGCAGCGGGCGCAGCAGACGATAGTCGGGGCGGAAATCATGCCCCCATTCGGACACGCAATGCGCCTCGTCGATCGCGAACAGGGCGGGCGGCGCGGACCGCAGCAGGGACCGGAAACCTTCCCCGCTCGCCCGTTCCGGCGCGACATACAGCAGGTCGAGGTCGCCGTCCCGATAGCGCGCCTGCGTCTCGCGCCAGTCCGCGTCGACGCTGGTCAGGCTGGCGGCGCGGATGCCGACGGCCTGCGCCGCGCGCAACTGGTCATGCATCAGCGCGATCAGCGGCGAAACGACGACACAGCATCCCTCCAGTGCGACGGCGGGAAGCTGATAGCAGAGCGACTTGCCCGCGCCGGTCGGCATGATCGCCAGCGTCCGCTGCCCTGCCATGACGCGCGCGACCACGGCTTCCTGCACGCCGCGAAAGGCGGGAAAGCCGAAGATGTCGTGAAGAAGCTGGCGCGGATCGCGAGGCATTGGCGGCGGCTTAGCGGCCAGGATGGTCAAGGGGAAGCGTCCAGGACCAGAAAATGCCGTTCGTGTTAAGCGAAGTCGAGACAGCGGGTCACGCTCTGCGCGGCCTTTCCCTCGACTGCGCTGGGGACGCAGCGCATCTGAAGATGTTACGCCTCCACAGCTTCCCCCACCGCGGCATCCCCCGATGCACGCTCCTGTGCCTGTCGCGCCCACATCGCTGCATAGAGGCCGCCTGCCCGCAACAGCTGCTGATGGGTGCCACGTTCGGCGATCTGACCGGCATCCAGCATCAGTATCTCGTCCGCGTCCACAACGGTAGAGAGGCGATGCGCCACGATGATCGTCGTGCGCCGCCGCGCGATTTCCCCCAGCACGCCCTGGATCGCCTCTTCCGTCCGGCTGTCGAGCGCGCTGGTGGCCTCGTCGAGGACCAGGATCGGCGGGTTCTTGACCAGTGTGCGGGCAATGGCCACTCGCTGCTTCTCGCCGCCGGAAAGCTTGAGGCCGCGCTCGCCCACACGCGTCGCATAGCCGTCAGGCAGGGACAGGATGAAATCATGGATCGATGCGCCGCGCGCTGCCGCCTCGATTTCCGCCTCGCTCGCCCCGGCCCGGCCATAGCCGATGTTGTAGCCGACGGTGTCGTTGAACAGCACCATGTCCTGCGGCACGATGCCGATCGCGGCCCGCAGGCTGTCCTGCTGCACTCGCGCGATATCCTGTCCGTCGATCAGGATGCGCCCCGACTGAATGTCGTAAAAGCGGAACAGCAGCCGCGCGATCGTGGATTTGCCCGCGCCGGAGGGACCGACGATCGCCAGCGTCTTGCCAGCCGGGATCGTGAAGCTGAGGCCATGGAGAATTTCGCGCGCCGGATCATAGCCGAACCGCACAGCCTCGAACCGCACTTCGCCTTGCGCGACATGCAGCGCGGGCGCATCGGGCAGATCGCGGATTTCCTGCGGCGTATCGACCAGCGCGAACATCGCCTCCATATCGATCAGCCCCTGCCGGATCGTGCGATAGACCATCCCGAGGAGATCGAGCGGCCGGAAAAGCTGTGTCAGCAGGCCGTTGACCAGTACCACGTCACCGGTGCTGAACGTGCCCCGGCTCCACCCCCATACGGTATAGGCCATCGCCCCGGCCATCATCAGATTGGTGATGAGCGACTGGCCGATGTTGAGCCATGCCAGGCTGTTTTCCGACTTCACTGCCGCTGCCGCATAGCGCCGCATCGCCGTGCCATAACGCTCGGCCTCGCGTGCTTCGGCACCGAAATATTTCACTGTCTCGAAATTGAGGAGGCTGTCGACGGCGTGCGCGACTGCCCCGGTGTCCAGGTCCACCATGTCGCGGCGCAACTGGTTGCGCCACTCGGTCACCGTGCGCGTGAACCAGATGTAGAGGCCGACCATGACGAGCGTCGCCGCCACCATGCCGAAACCGAACTTGATCTGGAAATAGATGCAGACCGCGACCAGCTCCAGCACCGTCGGCGCTATGTTGAACAGCAGGAAATAGAGCATAGTGTCGATGCTCTTGGTGCCCCGCTCGACGATTTTCGTCACGGCGCCTGTCTTGCGGTCGAGATGAAAGCGGAGCGACAGCCGGTGCAGATGGCCGAACACATGCTCGGCCAGCCGCCGGGTCGCTTCCTGCCCCACGCGCTCGAACACGACATTGCGGACATTATCGAACACCACCGATACGAAACGGGCGAGCGCGTAGACACCGACGAGCGCGATGGCGAGATGCGCCGCCGGTTCCAGACCGGGCGCCATGCGATCGATCGCCGCCTTGTAGGCAAAGGGCATCGCGAAAGCAGTCGCCTTGGCCGCGACCACGAGCAGCATCGCGAACACCACGCGCATCCGCAGCGCCGCAGAGTCCGCCGGCCAGAGATAGGCGAAAAAGCGGCGCATCGTCGCCCATGCGGGCGGCGCGTCAGCCGGGGATGCAAATGTGGCGGGATTGTCTGGCGGCATTGCTCTGCATGTAGGCGCAGGGACCCAATAAGCCAACCATCGGAAAAATAGGCCCGGACCGAACATGGGGAGGGTGGGGTTCCTCCATGTTCGGTCCGGGCGGCAGGCCACAACCATCGCCAGATCCGTGTGGGGTTCGGACGCAGGCCGTTTGCAGCCGCCACCAGTATCGGCACATCCGGTCGGCCTTGTGGGGAGGGACCGAGGGGAAAGGATGCGCCGCGATGGATAGGCGCGCCATGTCGCATGGCGTACCCGGTGGTTCGCAGGTGCCTCGCAATCGATAGCATCCGCAAGTGTCAACCACCCGTGTCACGGTAACGTGGTGGTGGCGAGGCATGCCTTGGGAGGGCTGGCACCCTGGCCCTTCCCCGTGTATAGTTCTGGCGCGGCCACTACCTGACCCGGCGTGGCCAGTCGTGCGGGGCATGCAGGGTGGTGGAAGAGAGTCGTTTGGACGGGCATCGCGATGAGCACGTCGTGGACCAGTGCCAGGCCGAAGCCGAACGCATAGCCGCCAGCGAGGCTTTCCAGCGCGCGCCCGTGATGCGCAGGCTGCTGCGTTTCCTGGTGACTGAGACACTGGCGGGTCGCGGTGACGGGCTGAAAGCCTATGGCGTCGCGGTCGACGGTCTGGGTCGCGATCCTGATTTCGATCCGCAGGCTGACAGCTATCCACGGGTGCAGGTCGGTCGGCTGCGCCGCATGATCGCCAGCTTTTACATGAACCACGGGCCGGGAGCGGGTGACATCCGGCTCGATATACCAAGCGGCGGATATCGCGTATTCTGGTCGAGTCAGCCTGTCGACCGGTTGGCGCCGCCGGCCGATCCGGCACCGCTGGTTCACGATGATCGGCCGACACCCTGGTTCCGCCGCCCGCTGACGGTCGCGGTCGCCGCTTTGCTGGCGGTGCTGCTGATCGGCGGTGTCTGGATCAGCCAGCGGCCGCCCCAGCGGCAAGCGCAGGAGCAGACAGCGCGCGGCACCTCCGTCGCCGCGCCCACGCCCGCGAAGCTGGTCCCTTCGCCGGTCATCGATCTTGCCGCGATAACGCCCGTCGAGGATGCCGACCCGGTACTGGCCCGGCGCGTTGATCGCATCATGGGCGACGCGCTGCACCGAAGCTGGGCGCTGAGCGTACGCGCGGCAACGGACGATCCCGATCGCAAAGCCGACGACCTTGCGGCACGGCGCAGCCATTATCGCCTGACGGGTACGCTGGTGGGCAAAGATCGGCCGCTGCTCTATCTCAACCTGTGGCACGGTACCGAAGGCACGAAACTATGGTCGCAGCGTATCGATCTGGAACGGGGTGCGTCGATCCGCGAGGCCCTTGGTCCGACGTTTGCCGCACTCATGTCGCCCTTCGGTATCATTGCCACCCGCGAACGGCGCGCACTGGACGGCAATTTTGCGCCCGGTTTCCCCTGCATGATGCGCTATGCCGAATATTACACCGCCAACCGCAGCGAGATGACAGCGCCGGTGCGGCGCTGCCTGCGCGAGACGCTGGCGCGCGATCCGGGGTTCAGCCCGGCGCTGTCGGCGGAGATCATTCTGCGCCTGCGCGATGCCATCGGTGATCCGGCACAGGCCGACGCCGCGCGGCGCGATGCGCTTTCGCTGGCGCGCCGTGCGGTCGATGCCGACCCCTATTCCGCCGAGGCCGCGATGGCGATGGCGGTTGCCGCCTATGCGAACGAAATGTGCGATCTCGGCCGAGCCAGCGCGATGCGCGCCCTTGACCGTAATCCGTACAACAGCCACGCCCACGCGCAGACCGGCCTGTTCCTTTTCCAGTGCGGCGACCCGGACTATGTCGAGACGCTGGAACGCGCATGGCGGCTCGACAGCGGCCTGCCCGCCATTACGGCGATGCCACTGCTCGTCAGCATGGGGGATCGCGGCGACGGTGCGGCCGCCTTGCGGTTCGCGCGCAGCCTGCCGGTGGCGGAAGGCTATCGTCGGCCGGGCTATGAGTTGACCATGGCAGTAGCGCACGCCGCCGCGGGCGACCGGACAGCCGCGCGCGCAAGCTGGGCTGCGGCGATGCGCGCTATCCGTGTGACGGCGGATACGCCACCCGATGCCGTGTTGCGCAGGATCGTGCTGACCCCGCAGCTTGCCAGCCGCACCGAAGCCTATCTGCGTGCGCGCGGCGTGTTCGGCTGAACTTCTCGGCGACAGGCTTCAGTCGCGCAGCAGATCGTTGATGGCGGTTTTCGCGCGCGTCTGGGCATCCACCCGCTTGACGATGACGGCGCAGGCCAGATTGGGTCCGGGTGTACCATCCGGCAGAGGCTTGCCGGGCAGCGAGCCGGGCACGACGACGCTGTAGGGCGGCACAAAACCGGTGAAGATCTCGCCGGTGCTGCGATCGATGATCTTGGTCGTTTTCGTGATGAACACGCCCATCGACAGGACCGATCCGGTGCCGATCCGCACCCCTTCCACCACTTCCGAACGCGCGCCGATGAAGCAGTCGTCTTCGATGATGACCGGGTCCGCCTGAAGCGGTTCGAGCACCCCGCCGATCCCGACGCCCCCGGACAGATGCACATTCTTGCCGATCTGCGCGCAGCTCCCCACCGTCACCCAGGTATCGACCATCGTCCCTTCGTCCACAAACGCGCCGATGTTGACGAAGCTCGGCATCAGCACGACATTTTTCGCGACATGCGCACCGGCGCGCACGATCGCGCCTGGTACCGCCCGAAAGCCTGCGGCGCGGAAGGCGGCCTCATCCCATCCGGCGAACTTGCCGGGCACCTTGTCCCACCAGACGCCGCCACCCGGACCGCCGGACACCAGCATATTGTCGTTGAGGCGGAACGAGAGCAGTACCGCCTTCTTGAGCCACTGGTTGACGCGCCAGCCCTCTGCGACCGGCTCGGCCACGCGGGCTTCGCCCGAATCGAGCATGCGAAGGGCCTGCGCCACGGCATCGCGCACCGCGCCTGCGGTCGAAAGGCCGATAGTGGCCCGATCTTCCCAGGCGGCATCAATCGTAGCAATCAGCGCGTCGCTCATTTCATTCCCCATAGAGTGCTGCCAGAAACGGCGTCAGGTCGTCGGTTTCATAGTCGATAAAATCGGCATGGGCATCCACATGCCCCGCCTCGGACCCGTTGTTGACCCAGACGGTCGTCATGCCCAGCGCCTTGGCCGGGCGCAGGTTGCGGGCCATGTCCTCGAAAAAGATCGCCCGGCCCGGATCGATGTCATGACGGGTACAGAGCGCTGCATAACCCGCCGGATCGGGCTTTGGCACATAGGCGCAGGCGTGGATGTCGTGAATCATCTCGAACGCGTCGGAAAGGCCCAGCCGGTCGAGCACGCGCCGGGCATAAGCGGCGTCGCCATTGGTGAAGATCAGCCGCCGCCCCGGCAGCGCCGCGATATGGTCGATCAGCGCATGGTCCGCGACAATCCGGTCGAGCGATATGTCATGGACATAGTCCAGGAAGTCATGCGGATCGGTGCCATGGTCGCGCATCAGACCGGCAAGCGTGGTGCCATGTTCGAGGAAATAAGCCTTCTGCACCCGCCGCGCCTCCGCCGGATCGCACCCCAGCAACGCCTGGATATATTCGCCCATCTTGATGTCGATGAGGCCGAACAGGTCGGCCTTTGCCGGATAGAGCGTATTGTCCAGATCGAAAATCCAGCAATCGATATGGGCGAGATCGGCGCGCATGGAGGTTGCCTAGGCGGCGGCGCCGCGAAGGGCAAGCGTGCGACGGCACAGCGTCGCAAAATGATGTTCACGATGCGCGGCGTGGGATAGCATAAGCGTAACGATCGGGGGCGACGATGATCGAGGGACAAACACAATCAGGGCGATCGGCGCGCAGTGCCATGGCCCTGCTGCTGGCGGGGACGGCCTTGTCCGCATGCGGTGGCGGTGGGGGCGGCGTCAGTTCCACGCCGTCGCCCCCAGCCGCGCCCACGCCTGCGCCAGCCCCTACCCCGGCTCCGGCCCCGACACCTTCTCCGACTCCGGCCCCCACCCCGGCGCCGAGCATGTTCCGAACGGCCGAATATGAACGGTCCGACGGCCCGGTCGCGCATGGCGCGGTGACCGCTTATGAAGCCGGTGCCAGTGGCGCAGGTGTGACCGTCGGTATCATCGACAGCGGCATCGCCACGGCCAACGTCGAGTTTACAGGACGGATCAGCGCGGCCTCACGGGATTTTGCGGGGAACGACACGATCGAGGATGCGGACGGCCATGGCACGGCGGTGGCCACCGTGCTGGCGGCGGCGCGCAACGATCGCCGCACACTCGGCGTCGCATGGGGTGCCACGATCCTGGCGCTGCGGACCGATTCGCCCAACAGTTGCGCGGCACCGGGCGACGGCGTGACGGAGAGCGGCTGCTCGCACGGGACCACCGCCATCGCCCAGGCGCTGGACCATGCGCGGACGAACGGCGCGCGCGTCGTCAACATCTCGCTCGGCGGCGGGGGCATTCCCGCCAATCTGCGGGCGGCGGTGGACCGGGCGACGGCGGCCGGTGTCATCATCGTGGTATCGGCGGGCAACGATGCGCAGGCGGCACCGGACGCCTTTGCGACATCGATCGTCGATGCGGGCCTTGGCCGCGGCCTCGTCATCATCGCCGGGTCGGTCGATGCCGATGGCATCAAAAGCAGTTACGCGAACGGCGCGCAGGGATATGAGCAGGCAACGCTGTCCGCGCTTGGCAGCCGCGTCCTTTCACAGGACAACAGCGGGGAGCAGTTCCGCTACACCGGCACATCCTTTTCCGCGCCGCAAATTGCCGGTGCGGCGGCGCTGCTGGCCCAGGCCTTTCCCAATCTGACAGGCGCGCAGATCGTCGACCTGCTGCTACGCAGCGCGACCGATGCCGGCACGAGCGGTGCCGACGCGCTTTATGGGCGCGGTGTGCTCAACATCGCGCGCGCCTTTGCACCGGTCGGTTCGACCAGCCTGGCGGGTAGCGCGCAGCCGGTATCGCTCGACAACAATGCCGCCTTGTCGAGCGCGATGGGGGACGCGACCGGCCAGTCGGCGGCACGCGTTGCGATCACCGACAGCTATGGCCGCGCCTATGCGATGGACCTTGGACAGACATTCGCGCAGGCAAGCCCACGCCTCTCGCTGGCCCCGTCGCTGCAATCGATGCAACGCAACATCGCCGCGACGGCGGGACCGATGGCGGTCGCGATGACGATTGCGCCGGGTGGTCCTGCGCTTGACCGCGTCACATCACTGACCCTGACGGGCAGGGATGCCCGTCAGGCGCGTCTGCTTTCCGGGTCGGTGATCAGTCGGCTGGGGCGCGACACATTCTTTGCCTTGGGCCTTTCGCAGGGTGCTGCGGGACTGGTCGGGCGCATCGCCGGGGCCGCGCAACCCGCCTTTCTGGTTTCGGGCGACGCGCGTGAGACACTGGGTTTCGCACATGGTGCGGACGGCGCCGTGGCCGTCCGGCAGATGATCGGCCTGCGTACCGCAATTACCGCCACGAGCGAGCAAGGGCATGTGTGGGACGGCCGTAACGGCCTTTTGCCGATCCAGGCTGAGCAGCGCGAGCAGGACCGCGCCCGCTATGCCCGCTTTGGTGTGGCGATCGATCGGCAGGCAGGCGATTGGCAGCTTGGCGCTGGCCTGTCTTTCCTGCGCGAAGACGCGACGCTGCTGGGCGCGCGTTTTGGCCCCGCCATCGGCGGCGTGGCGGGGCGCAGCCTGTTTCTTGACCTGTCGACCCGCTATGTGCCTGACGCACGCTGGAGCGTGGGACTGGCGTGGCGACAAGGATGGACACGCGCGACTGTCGCTGCCGAGGGTCGGGCGAGGCTGACGAGCAATGGCTGGACAGTCGACGGGGAACGGCGCGGACTGTTCGTTGCCGCCGATCGGCTGGCGGTGCGCCTGTCACAACCGCTGCGGGTGGAGAGCGGCGGCCTGACGCTGAACCTGCCGACCGAATATGATTATGCGACCGGCATGGCGCGCAGCGCCCCGGTCACACTGGGCCTGGCACCGCGCGGGCGTCAGATCGATGGCGAAGCCGTCTATGCCATCCCGGTCGGCGCAGGCTGGATGAGCTCGAACCTCTACTGGCGACGACAAAGCGGCAATCTTGCCTGGTTCCCCGACGATATCGGCGGCGCGATGCGCTACACGATAGGCTTTTAGCTATTGGGCTTGTCGCGGGGCGCCTGCGGTTCCTCGGCCAATGGCATGCCGTCCGGGGATCGGGACATGCGGGATGGGGATCCGGGGCGATGACCTTGGACCGGACGGCGCGCGGCGCGCCTCCATGGCCGCCCGAACGATAAAGGGCCTGCCGACGACGCCGTGCGGCAGGCCCTTTCGGATCATGAAACGGCAGGCGATGCCTCGCTGCGCCTTGCGCCCGGCTGTACCGGCCGGGCGCGGGCGACGCAGCCTTAGCCTTCGTCCTCCGCTTCGTCGGGTTCGGGACCGGTCATCATGCCTTCCGCGACCTTTTCGGTCCTGGCGCGGATAGCCTTTTCCAGCCTGTCGGTAATTTCGGGATTTTCCTTGAGGAAGGTCTTGGCGTTCTCACGCCCCTGACCGATGCGGATAGAGTCATAGGAGAACCACGCACCGGACTTCTCGACGATCCCGGCCTTCACGCCCAGATCGAGGATTTCGCCGATCTTGGAAATGCCTTCGCCATACATGATGTCGAACTCGACCTGCTTGAAGGGTGGCGCGACCTTGTTCTTCACCACCTTCACGCGTGTCGCGTTGCCGACGATGTCATCACGATCCTTGATCTGGCCGGTGCGACGAATGTCGAGGCGGACCGAGGCATAGAACTTCAGCGCATTGCCGCCGGTCGTGGTTTCCGGATTGCCGTACATTACGCCGATTTTCATGCGCAACTGGTTGATGAAAATCACCATGCAGCGCGAACGGCTGATCGAACCGGTAAGCTTGCGCAGCGACTGCGACATCAGCCGCGCCTGAAGACCCACATGGCTGTCGCCCATTTCGCCTTCGATTTCGGCGCGTGGCACCAGTGCCGCCACCGAATCGACCACCAGCACATCGATCGCATTGGAGCGCACCAGCGTATCGACGATTTCGAGCGCCTGCTCGCCGGTGTCGGGCTGCGACACGATCAGTTCGTCGATGTTGACGCCCAGCTTCCTGGCATAGACAGGATCGAGCGCATGTTCGGCATCGACAAAGGCTGCGGTGCCGCCGCTTTTCTGCGCTTCGGCGATGACGTGCAGCGCCAGCGTCGTCTTGCCCGAGCTTTCGGGACCGTAAATCTCTATGACGCGACCGCGCGGCAGGCCGCCGACGCCCAGCGCGATGTCGAGGCCAAGGCTGCCTGTCGAGATCGCCTCGACCTGCATCGTTTCCTTCGAACCCAGCCGCATGGCCGATCCCTTGCCGAATGCGCGGTCGATTTGCGCAAGGGCGGCATCCAGTGCCTTCTGCCTGTCCAGTGCCGTCTTATCCATGGTCCCCGTCTTCTTGTCGGAATCGATCAGTTTGAGCATTGCTGTCATCACATGGTCCCCTGTCAAGCAGCCCGATCGAAACCGGACGGGAAAGCCGCGCCGATCCCGACGCCTGACATCCATGTATCCCATTTGTTCTTGTAGAACAAGAGGGGAACGACATTTTCATTGTGCTGCCGTCAGAGGGAGTCTCCGCGCCCCAATATGCGGTCCAGCGCCCGTTCAACCGCGCCGATCGTGAAGGGTTTGGCAAGAGTAGGGCGATCGTCGAACGCGGTCGGCACGTCGTCCGCACTGCCCCCGGTCGCGAACAGGAACGGCAGATTGGCGGCCGCCAGCGCTTCGGCCACCGGCCAGCTTTTTTCACCCTGAAGATTGCAGTCGAGAATGGCGGCATCGAAACCACCCTCACGCACCATGTCGCAGGCTTCGGTAACGGTCGATGCCACGCCATGCACATGATAGCCCAGCGTTTCGAGAAAATCCTCCAGCATCATGCCGATCATCGCCTCGTCCTCGACGACCAGGATGGATTTGCCTTCAGTCATGATGATAATGCTCGAAATGGCGGCCCGACAGGGCGTTTCGGGGGCGTAAGGATGGCTATCGCTATCGCATGGCGCGGCGCTTGCCTAGTCCATTCGCCTTAATCTGAAGCAAGGCCGACGGCGGCTTCCGGTTCGGCGGCGCTATGGCCGCTGCGTGCAGGCGCGTAAGCGATCAGCGTATCGCGGGCCGCCTCGGCAAGCTGGCTGACCGAGAAAGGCTTGGGCAGAAAGTTGACGTTGGCGATCGCGATCGACTTGCGCAACTGCTCCTCGGCATAACCCGACATGAAGAGTACCGGCAAGTCGGGGTGTGTGCGGCGCGCCTGCGCCACCATCGTCGGCCCGTCCATGTTGGGCATCACCACGTCGGAAATCAGAAGGTCTATGGTTTGCGCCTGCGCAGCCGCCTTTGCGAGCATTTCCAGCCCCTGTTCGCCGTCAGCGGCCGTGATGACGCTATAGCCCTGCCGCACGAGCGCCCGTTCCGCCACGGTACGGACCATGTCCTCATCTTCCACGAGCAGAATGGTCCCGGTGCCCCACACTTCGCTGCGGCGATCAGGCAGGCGGGGCTTTTCCGGTTCCGGCGCCTTCCCGATGGCGGCGTACACGGGCAGGTAGATGACGAAACTCGCGCCCTGCCCCGGCTCCGATTCGGCAAAGATGAAGCCACCGGACTGCTTGACGATGCCGTATACGGTGGACAGGCCAAGGCCGGTGCCCTTGCCAACATCCTTGGTGGTGAAGAACGGCTCGAATATCTTCGAGAGCAGGTCCGGCGCAATGCCAAGACCCGTGTCCGACACGCGCAGCGCAGTATAATCGCTTACCGGCAAGATTTCGTGGCGCATCTCACGCACGCGCGCGGCGGGCACGGCATAGGTCTGGATGTTGACCGTGCCGCCCTGCGGCATCGCATCGCGCGCATTGACGGCGAGGTTGACGATCACCTGCTCAAGCTGCCCCGGATCGGCGCGGACCGCCCCCAGATTGCGGCCATGACTGACCACCAGCTTCACTTTTTCGCCGAGCAGGCGGTTGAGGAGATTGGAAACGTCGGCGACGATATCGGGCAGTTGCAGCACCTGCGGCCGCAAGGTCTGCTGGCGTGAAAAGGCCAGCAACTGCCGTGTCAGCCCGGCGGCGCGATTGCTGTTCGACTTGATCTGCTGAATGTCGTCATAGTCGCTGTCGCCCGGCGTATGGCGCATCAGCATCAGGTCGCAATGGCCGATGATCGCCGTCAGTATATTGTTGAAATCATGCGCGACCCCACCCGCCAGCTGGCCGATCGCCTGCATCTTGGTCGCCTGTGCCACCTGCCGCTTGAGCTTGCTTTCCTCGCTGTTGTCCTTGAGGCTGAGCAGCACCGCCGCCTCGCCTAGCCCGCGCACCCCCGCCAGACTGAGCGCAACCGGCTCATCGGGCTGCACCCGCATGCGCACGGCGATGTCGCCGGACATCTGCGGTCCCACGGCGAACCGTCGAACCGAATCGGCCACCGCCGCCTGATCCTCGCGAATGACCAGATCGCCCGGATAGCTTGGCTTTTCGCCCGGCTTGAGGCCAACGGCGCGCGAGAAGGCATTGTTGAGGAACAGCACCCGCCCGTCCCGATCGGCCATGGCGAGCCCGAAAGGCAGCAGCGACAGCAAGGTTTCGATATAGGAGAGCGCCGACGTGCCATCCATGCTGCCGCCCTGCTCGTCCAGCATCAGGATCAGCATCGGCCCTTCGGCGTCGTTGCGGCGCAGCGGCACCTGGAGCAGGCGGACCGGCAGGGCGCTGCGTTCCTCCCGCGCGAAAAATACCCGGCCCTTGTCATCGATGCGCAGATAGCTGGCAAAATCGCGCCCGGTGATATTGGCATCGATCCGCCCCGCCGCGCGCAGCAGAAAGGCGCCGTTCGCGACACGGATGCGCCCTTCGCCGCCGATGATGACGGCCATGATACCCGCCTCGGTCAGTTGTCGCCCGGCCTCTCCGCTCAGCATCCGGTTGAAATCGTCGAGGACGCTGACCTGCTTCACGGGGGTGAAGCGCCAGAGCAGATAATCTTCCGACCGGCCGGTGCGCTTCACATCGGCGTCGAGACGCAGCGCGCCGCGCCCGATGCCGCCCGCGCGCCCTTCGCCATCGGACCAGGCCGCGCGCCCCGCCGCCGTCAACCGGTCCGCATCGCTCGAATCAAGGGGCAGGCCGGGCGGCGTGGGGAAGCCGGGGAACCATTCGCCATAGAGATCGCTCGCGCAGACCAGTCGGCCGCTGCGGTCGGTGACGGCAATCGCCATGCTGGAGGCATCCGCCGCCGCGCGCGCCACCGTCCAGTCCGGCACGGCGTCGATATCGATCGCCTGCCGCGGCGCAAGTTGCACGAACCAGTAGCCCAGCGTCGCGATGGCGACGAGCGTCGCGGCGAAGCCCGCCGCCAGGGCCACATGATCGACCGCCAGATAGATGAGCAGCGCGCAGGCGAGCGCCCCGCCCGACAGCATCGCCAGCAGGCCGCGCATCGGCCGTACCGCCGCCATGGCGATGATCTCGCTTTTCTGGGACGGGATGCCTTGTGCTGCCATGACCAAAATACACCAGCAAAGAGGAGGAATCGTCTGACGAGCGGCCGTTCCCCGGCACAGACCGTGGACGATCAAATTGTGGCGCGCCCCATTCAGATCGCGGCCGTCCCGTTATGTGTGCTGGATTTCTTTTCGAGGCAAATCCTCAATTTGCGGGCCTGCCATTTGCGGCTCATGCGGACACGCCAGAATCCCACGGCGATCAGATAGCCGATCGCCGCCGTCACGACCGAAATGATGGCAAGGCCGAACAGCATCGCGGGTGCGGCCTCCGAAAACAGCCAGGCCATCCATTGCTGCACGCCCGCATGATTACGGACCAGTGCCATGAAGCCCGATGCGTCGGCGCTGCGCCCCAGCATGAAATTGCCGATATAGACCGACGCCCACAGAATGAAGGGCGTCGTCGCCGGATTGCTGAGGAAGGTCATGGCCGCCGCCACCGGAATATTGGCGCGCACGGGCAGCGCGAGCAGCGCCGCCCCGGCGATCTGGATGCCGGGCACCAGCAGGAATATGCCGACCAGCAGGCCCAGCGCCACGCCGCGCGGCACCGAGCGTCGCGTGAAGCGCCACAGCGATGGTTCGAGCACGCGATGGGCGACCGGCGCGAGAAAGCGGTTATGCTCCAGCGACTCGCGGGTCGGGGCATTGGCATGCCACCATCGCGTCAGGCGACTCATGATCCGTTTCGGTCCTTCATGATGCGCGCGGCATCCCGCTTCCAATCGCGATCCTTGATCACTTCACGCTTGTCGTGCAGCTTCTTGCCCTTGGCAATCGCCAGTTCCACTTTCGCGCGGCCCTTGCTGTTGAAATAGACCATCAGCGGCACGATCGTCATCCCCTGCCGCTCCACCGCCGTGTGCATCTTGGTGATCTCACGCTCATGCAGCAGCAGCTTGCGGGGGCGCTTGGGTTCGTGATTTTCGCGATTGCCGTGGCTGTATTCGGGGATATTGCTGTTCACCAGGAATATCTGATTGCCCTTCACCTCGGCATAGCTTTCGGCGATCGACCCTTCGCCGCCGCGCAGCGCCTTCACTTCGGTGCCCTGCAAGGCGATGCCCGCCTCGAACACGTCCTCGATGAAGAACTCGAAGCGCGCGCGCCGGTTCTCGGCGACGATCTTCTTCTTGTCGAAGGTTTCGGGGCGGGGACGGGCCATCAGTTCCAACTCTAAATCCAAAAAAGCCGTTCGGGCTGAGCCTGTCGAAGCCTTCCTCCGAGCCGCAGACGAAGTAGCTTCACTTCGTTCAGCAGTGCCCTTCGACAAGCTCAGGGCGAACGGCTGATATAAGTCTTGATGACACTCAAACCAAACCCGCAATTTCCAGCGCCCGATCGACCGCCGCCCGGCTCGATTCCGATGGCCAGGTGATCGGCAGGCGCACGTCGGCCGGCATGTCGGGCCGGACACGCGACAGCGCATATTTGACAGGGCCGGGTGAAGAATCGCTGAACAATGCATCGTGCAGCGGGTACAGCCGGTCCTGCAACGCCAGTGCCGCTTTCCAGTCACCCGCGGCGCACGCGGCCTGAAAGTCGGCGCACTGGCGCGGGGCAATGTTGGCGGTCACCGATATGCAACCCACGCCCCCCATCGCCATGAAGCCCAATGCCGTTTCGTCATTGCCCGACAACTGGCAGAAATCCGTACCGCAGGCCAAACGCTGTGCGGTGACGCGCCCCAGATTTCCGGTGGCGTCCTTCACCCCCACGATCGACTGGAACTCTTCCGCCAGGCGGAACATCACCGGCACGCCGATGTCGGTGATCGTGCGGCTGGGCACATTGTAGAGAATGATCGGCAAGTCGCAGCGTTCGGCCAGATAGGCGAAATGGCGATAGACGCCATCCTGATTGGGCTTGTTATAATAAGGCGCGACGACCAGGGCAGCCGCGGCCCCCGCCCCCTGCGCCGCATACATATGGTCAAGCGCGATCTTCGTGTCGTTCGATCCGCAACCGGCGATCACTGGCACGCGTCCTGCGGCCTGATCGACGCATATGGCAACGACGCGGTTATGCTCCTCGACCGTCATCGTCGCGCTTTCGCCAGTGGTGCCGCAGGGGACGAGCGCCGCGCTGCCTTGCGCGATCTGCCAATCGACGAAGGCACGAAACGCCACCTCGTCGATCGCTCCATCCCGAAAAGGCGTCACCAGGGCCGGTATCGAACCGGAGAACATGCATTATCTCCTTCAAAGCGCCGGACGGAACGGGCATGATGGGCGGCAGCGGGCTTAGTCGGCACCGTTCAGCGCCTGATAAGGAACCTGTCCCCATAATGTCCAGCATGGTCACGTCAACGTTTCTGGTCCCCGATCGCCTGATGAAGGCCGCCCTTGTGGTGCTGTTGTCTACCACCGCCGTGGCCAGCGCACAGTCTGATGCGCCGTTGGAGGCGCAGGTGCCCGTGCCTCCGGCTGAAAATCCCGCCATGGTGCAGCCGATTCCCGGATCGCCCAACTGGAACGCGGCGCGCGCGCAGGTGGGCGTGGCGCAGGATGGCGCGATCGTCAGCGCGATCAACGAATGGCGCCGGCTCCAGCAGAGCGATGGTCTGGGCTTCTCGGCCTATGCCAGCTTCATCACGACCTATCCCGACTGGCCGGGGGAAGACCGGATGCGGCGGCTGGCGGAGACCTCGATCAATCCGATATCCTATGAACCCGCGCAGGTGGTCGCCTTCTTCGCCCGCTTCCCGGCGCGGACGGCGACCGGTCATGCGCGCAACGCCGTCGCCCTCTCTGCCCTCGGCCGCATGGGCGAAGCGAAGATCGCCGCACGCAACGCCTGGATCACCGGAGCACTTGCGCCCGAGGATGAAGCGCGCATCCTTTCGCTGTTCGGCAGCAGCCTGACGACTGCCGATCATGACCGGCGTGCCGATGTGTTGCTGTTCGCCCGTGCCAGCGCCGGGGCGGAACGGATGCTCGCCTATGTCTCGGCCAACCGCCGGCCGGTCTTTGCCGCGCGCATCGCCTTGCAGCGGAAGGCACCGACCGCCGCGACGCTGATGCAGGCCGCCGAAGCCTATGGTGCTGGCGATCCCGGCTTTCTGGCTGACAAGGCAATGTGGCTGCGCGACAGCGGCAACAGCATTGCCGCGCGTACCTTGCTTGCCAATCGCCCGGCGCTTTCGACGCAGCCGGGTGACCCGGAAAAATGGTTCGAAACGCTGCTGACCAATGCCCGGGCGGCCGCCAATGACAGCCAGTGGAGCTTTGCGTTCGCCATCGCGGCCAAGCTGGACGACGCTTATCCCGCCGGTGTCGCGGTGCGCGACAAAAGCCTGGGCGAGCGGGACGACTATACCAGCCTTGCCTGGCTGGCGGGCACCACAGCCTATTATAATCTCGCCAGGCCGCGCGATGCGCAGGTGATGTTCGAACGCTATGCCAATGCCGCCCGGTCGCCCCAGACCATGTCGAAAGGCTATTATTGGGCAGGGCGCGCGGCGCTGGCAGGCAATGACGCAGTGGCGGCCGGCGGCTTCTTCACACAGGCGGCGGCCTATCCCGACCAGTTCTACGGCCAGTTGGCGCTCGAACGGCTGGGCCGTCCCGTGCCTGCGCCACCACCGGCCGTCACCGCCAGCCCGACGCCCGAACAGCGCGCCGCCTTCGCCGGACGCAGCGTCGTGCGCGCGGCGAAGGCGCTGGGGCAGATGGGCTATTGGGAGGATCAGAGCAAGTTTCTGCGGGCGATCGCCGCCAGTGCCAATGATGCGCCCACCCACGCCTTGTCGACCGAGCTGGCGCAGGCGATCGGGCGCCCGGACCTGGGCGTGATGGTCGGCAGGCGGACCGTCGCCGACGGCATGTCGAGCTATGGCAAGGGCAGCTTCCCGAGCATCGCCGTGCCATCGGGTCATCAGGCCAACTGGACCATGATCCACGCCATCGCGCGGCAGGAAAGCCAGTTCGATCGCGCCGCGATCAGCCATGCGGGTGCGCGCGGCCTGATGCAGCTCATGCCCGGCACGGCGCGCGAAACGGCGGGCAAAATCGGCCTCAGTTACAGCATGTCCGCGCTGACCAGCGATCCGGCCTATAACATTCAGCTTGGCAGCACCTATTTCCAGCAGATGCTCAACTATTACGGCGGCAGCTATCCGCTGGCGGTCGCCGCCTATAACGCCGGGCCGGGCAATGTGAACAAATGGATCGCGGCAAACGGCGATCCGCGCCTTGCCGGTTCGGACATGCTCCGCTGGATCGAGCAGATACCGATATTCGAGACGCGCAATTATGTGCAGCGCGTATTGGAGAATGCCGTGGTCTATGATGCGATCAACCCGGCGCAGGCGCGTTTCCGCGGCAGTACTGCGCCGCTCAGCCGCTATCTGGGCAAGAATGTGCCGGGCTGACGCCGGTCCTTGCCCACGCTATGGCCCCGACGATGAACCCGACGATCAATTACATCACGCCTGCGGGCTTTGCCACGCTGCGCGCCGAATATGATCATCTGCTGGGTGTCGAGCGCCCGCGCATCGTCGAAGTGGTAAGCTGGGCGGCCGGGAATGGCGATCGGTCGGAGAATGGCGACTATCTCTATGGGCGCAAGCGCATGCGCGAAATCGACGGGCAATTGCGCCGCCTGTCGAAAAAGATGAAGGACGCCAAAATCGTCGATCCGGCAGCGCAGCCCGACAAATCCCGCATCTTCTTCGGCGCGACGGTGACGGTCGCCGACGAGAATGACCATCAGCGCACCGTCACGATCGTCGGCAACGATGAAGCCGACGCCGACAAAGGCCGCATCGGCTGGGGCGCACCGCTGGCCCGCGCGCTGCGCGGTGCCGCGGTGGGCGACGTGCGCCGCGTGACGCTGCCCGGCGGCGAGCGGGATTATGAAGTGATGGCGATCACCTACCCGTCAGGCTGACACGGTGCCGGGGGCTGCGGACGCAGCGCCTTAGCCCTTGCTCTTGGCTTTGTAGCCGAACGCCGCCTGCGCCAGCGCGACGACATCGGGATCCGCTTCGGGCATATCCATCGGCACCAGCCTTTCCAGCGTGTCGGCAATATGCGTGAGCGCGGCGATCCGCCCCGCCTTGCGGTGGTTGTTGTCGATCACGCACCAGGGCGCATGTTTGGTGTGGGTTTTGCCGAACATGTCGTGCATGGCGTCAAGATAAGCGGCGCGCTGGCTGCGGTTGCGATAATCGTCCGTGCCCGTCTTCCAGCGTTTCCAGGGCACATCGAGCCGCTCGGCCAGTTGCTTGTCCTGTGTTTCCTGCGTGATGTGGACGAAAAGCTTGACGATATGGGTGCCCGCATCGACCTGCTGCGCTTCGAACGCATTGATTTCGGCATAGGCCCGCTTCCAGTCGGCCTTGCTGCAATAGCCTTCGACTCGCTCGACCAGAACCCGGCCGTACCAGCTCCGGTCGAAGATCGCGATATTGCCGCTGGCGGGCAGGCGGTTCCAGAAGCGCCAGAGATAGTGACGGGCCAGTTCCTCCTGCGTCGGCGCGGCGATCGGCCAGACCTGAAAATAGCGCGGGTCCCATTCGGCGGTCAGGCGCTGGATGATCCCGCCCTTGCCTGCGGCGTCCCACCCCTCGAACAGGATGACGCTGCGCTTTTTATGGACGATATGCGCCACCTGCACCTTGGCCAGCCGTTCCTGCAATGCCGCGAGCGCGGCATCATAATCGCCGGTGTATTTGGTGCCGGATTCATGGTCGTTGAGGTTTATGGTCATGATCGCGTGCCTTAGCCGATACCGATACAGGGGACGCCGTATCGAAGGATGAGACCGTCATCGGTCATGATTCGTGCATTTTCGGTTTGCGCCTGGGCGACAATGAGATGATCGAACGGGTCGCGATGCAGCAAAGGCAAGGCTTCGAGCGCGCGCAAATCGGCCGCGCGAACAGGTAAAATCTCGACACCCTGACCAACCAGCCATTCGAGCATATCACCGCCGCGCTCGGCAGGTTTGCCGATGCGATGCTTGACCGACATTTCCCATGGCGATGCAATGCTGGCCATCACATGCACCTTTGGGTCGGCGATGACGGCCCGCGCTTTTCGCCCGAGTCTCAGATCATCCTTCAGCCACCAGAGCAGGACATGCGTATCCAGGAGGAGCTTCATGTCTTGGTTGGTACGTCAGGCCAGGGTAATTCGGTGTCCTTGCCTTCAAAGGCGTCAAGCAGCCAATCCGGGGTTTCCGCAAAATCCTCGGTCCAGCCGATCATCCCCCGCAATGCACCGGGCTGCCGCGGCTTGCCATCCCGCGTGTAGACCCATTGGCCATCGACCAGCCAGGGCGGGCCGTCGGTCGGCGGCGCTGCCCGCGCCTGATCCTGCGGCGGGGCGCTGTACTGCATGGGCATGGCGCGCACCTCCTGCGGCGGATCGTCCCGAACAAGGCCGGTAAGATAGTCCTTCACCAGCGCCGACAAAGACGTTCCCAGTTCCGCCGCGCGAATGCGGGCGAGTCGGTGGGTTTCGTCATCAAGGGCGATGGTGACGTTTTTCATGAAAGACTGTGTAGCACAGTTTCACAGTCATCGCCAATTGTCCGGTTCGGACTGGACCAATTTTGGTCGCGCGGAGAGGTAAAGACGCAGAGATTGCCCTCCGCGTCTCTGCGTCTTCGCGCACACCTACTTTTGACGAGCTTATGCTTTCGCAGGCGCTTCCAGCACGCGGATGTGCAGTTCCCGCAACTGCTTGAGCGCCGCGGGGCTGGGCGCGCCCATCAGCAGGTCCTCGGCGCGCTGGTTCATGGGGAACAGCGTCACTTCACGCAGATTCTGCGCGCCGACCAGCAGCATGACGATGCGATCGACCCCGGCCGCCATCCCGCCATGGGGCGGTGCGCCATATTGGAACGCGCGATAGAGGCCGCCGAAACGCTCCTCGACATCGGCCTTGGACAGGCCGACCAGTTCGAACGCCTTCACCATCAAATCGGGATGCTGGTTGCGGATCGAGCCCGAGGCGATCTCGTATCCGTTGCAGACCATGTCGTACTGGTACGCCTTGATCGTCAGCGGGTCCTGCCCGTTCAGCGCCTCCAGCCCGCCCTGCGGCATCGAGAAGGGGTTGTGCGCAAAATCGAGCTTCTTCTCGTCCTCGTCATATTCGTAGAACGGGAAGTCGACGATCCAGCACAGCTCGAAACGGTCCTTGTCGATCAGGTCCAGCTGTTCGCCGATACGGATGCGCGCGAGGCCCGCGAGCTTCGCCGCCTGGCTTTCCTTGCCCGCCGCGAAGAACACGCCGTCATTGGGACCAAGGCCGAGCGCCGCGATCAGCTTTGCGGTCGCGTCCTCGCCATGGTTCTTGGCGATCGGGCCGCCCGGTGCACCATCCTTGATGTTGATATAGCCGAGGCCAGAATAGCCTTCGCTACGCGCCCAGTTGTTCATGTCGTCGAAGAACTTGCGGCTGCCCGCTCCAGCGCCCGGCGCAGGGATCGCGCGGATCACGCTGCCGCTTTCCACGAGGCTTGCGAAGATACCGAAGCCGCTCCCGTGGAAATGCTCGGTGACGTCGGTGATGAGGATAGGATTGCGCAAATCCGGCTTGTCGCTGCCATATTTCAGCATCGCTTCGGCATGGGGGATGCGCGGGAAGCTACCTGCGGGCGTCACCGGTTTGCCGTTCGCAAACGCCTCGAACACCTGCGCGATCACCGGCTCCATCGTGTTCCACACATCTTCCTGCGTGACGAAGCTCATTTCGAGATCGAGCTGGTAGAACTCGCCCGGCAGACGGTCGGCGCGCGGGTCTTCGTCGCGGAAGCAGGGTGCGATCTGGAAATAGCGGTCGAAGCCCGCGACCATCAGCAATTGCTTGTACTGCTGCGGCGCCTGCGGCAGCGCGTAGAACTTGCCTGCATGAATGCGGCTGGGCACCAGAAAGTCGCGCGCGCCTTCCGGGCTGGAGGCCGTCAGGATCGGCGTTGAATATTCGGTGAAGCCCGCGCCTTCCATCCGGCGGCGCATGTCCGAAATGATTTTCGTGCGGGTGACGATGTTCGCATGCAGCGTTTCGCGCCGCAGGTCGAGAAAGCGATAGCGCAGGCGAATGTCCTCGGGATAGTCCTGTTCCCCGGCAACCGGCAGTGGCAATTCCTGCGCGGCGGACTGCACCGTCACGCTGTCCGCCACCACTTCGATCGCGCCGGTGGCGAGGTTCGCGTTGGACGCTTCCGCCCCGCGCGCCACAACGGTGCCGTCGATCGTTACGACCGATTCGACGCGGAGCCCCTCCAGCACGCGCAGCGGATCGCTGTCCGCCTTCGCCACGATCTGCGTCAGGCCATAATGATCGCGCAGGTCCACGAACAACACGCCGCCATGATCCCGTTTGCGATGCACCCAGCCGGACAGGCGGACAGTGCTGCCGACATCGCTTTCGCGAAGGGCGGCGCAAGTGTGGGTGCGATACAGGTGCATGGTTGTGGTATCTTCCAATGCTTTACGGAAATGACAAACCCGTGGATCGGGGCTATGGCCGATGATGTCGATACCGACCAGCCCGCCAGGGAGCGGGCCTGCCCATAATAAGATCGAAGACCATATGCAAATCCATCCGCTGATCAGCGACAGCAAGACCCTCGCCGACTTCTGCCAGCGCATCGCCAAATCCCCCTATATCGCCGTCGATACCGAGTTCATGCGGGAAAACAGCTATTGGCCCGAGCTGTGCCTGGTCCAGGTGGCGGACGAACATGAGGCGGCCGCAATCGACCCCAAGGCCCCCGGCCTCGACATGACACCGCTGCTCGACCTGATGGTCGACAATCATGACGTGCTGAAGGTCTTTCACGCGGGCGGGCAGGATCTGGAAATCATCCACAATCTGACCGGCAAGACGCCGCAGCCGATGTTCGACACCCAGATCGCGGCCATGGCGCTGGGGCTGGGCGAGCAGATCGGCTATGGCAATCTGGTTGATGCGTGGCTGGGCATCACGCTCGACAAGGGCGCGCGGTTTACCGACTGGGCCCGCCGCCCGCTCGACAAGCGCCAGATCGATTATGCGATCGGCGACGTGACCTACCTCATCCAGATTTTTCCGATGATGCTCGCCGACCTCAAGAAAACCGGGCGCGGCGGCTGGCTCGATCAGGAAATGGAGCGGATCAGCGATCCGTCCAACTACATCAACTTGCCCGAGGAAGCCTGGAAGCGCGTGCGGATCGCCAGCCGCAAGGCCGATGTTCTCGGGCGCCTGAAGGCACTGGCGGCCTGGCGCGAAATCGAGGCGCAGGACAAGAACCTGCCGCGCGGCCGCATCGTGAAGGACGAGACACTGGCCGACATCGCCAGCCACCCGCCGCGCAGCCAGGATGATCTGGTGAAGGTACGCGGGCTTTCGGCAGGCTGGAAGACCAACGACATCGGCACCCGGATGATGCAGGCGCTGGCCAATGCCAAGCCGCTGGACCGCGACGAAATGCCCGAGCGCGACCCGAAGAAGCCGGGCCTTGGCAAGGATGGCGCACTGGTCGCCGATCTGCTGAAGCTGCTGCTCAAGATACGGTCGCGCGACATCAACGTCGCCTCACGGCTGCTGGCGCGCACCGATGATCTGGACGCGCTGGCGGCAGGCGAGCGCGAGGGCCTGTCGATCCTCGAAGGCTGGCGCTATGAACAATTTGGGCGCGATGCCGTCGATCTGGTCGAGGGGCGGTTGGCGTTTGCGGTGAAGAACGGACGGCTTAAAATGACGCGGACGCTTGCCGTGGCGGAACCGGCGGCCTCCGCAAGAAAGGACTGAGATGCCTGCAAAGCTGCTGCGCGCCGGGACTGGCGCGATGATGGTGCTCCCGCTGCTGGCGGCCTGCGCCCCGATGGACGGCGCGGCACCGGCCCCGGCCGCCGAAAGCGAAGGCCCGTGCCGTAACGCTGGTCTTGATCGCTTTACGGGGCAGACCGTGACGGCGGACCTCGGCGCGGAGATGCTGAAAGTATCCGGTGCACGCACCTTGCGCTGGGGCGCACCGGGCAGCGCGATGACGATGGACTTCCGCCCCGACCGCCTGACGGTCAGCTATGACGACGCGATGAAAGTTACGTCGGCCCGCTGCGGATAAGGAGAACGGGCCAGCGCCTTTGCCGGAAAAGCGTCACGCGGAAGGCCATGAAGTTGCGGAAGTTGCGGCGTTGAAAGCCGCAGAAATCCGCTGATTGCCCGTTGCGCATGCCCCCCTTCCCGCTAGAACAGCGCGATGCGCAAACTGATCGATAGCTGGACATGGGCTGCCCCGGTCGCCGGATGGCTGCTGATCGGGGCAGGCGCGGCCGTTGCCTTGCCCAATCTGCTGCTCGCAGCCGTGCTGATCGGCACCGTGCTGGCCGCCGTGCATCATGCCGAGCTGGTCGCACATCGCGTGGGCGAGCCGTTCGGCACCTTCCTGCTGGCGATCGCCGTCACCGTCATCGAGCTGGGCCTGATCGTCACGCTGATGGCCGCGGCGGGCGAAGGCTCCGCGACGCTGGCCCGCGATACGGTGTTCGCCGCGGTCATGATCATCCTCAACGGCCTCGTTGGCCTGTGCCTCTTCGTCGGCGCGATCCGGCACAAGGAACAGATTTTCCAGCAGACCGGCGTCAGCGCCTCGCTCGCCACGCTCTGCGCGCTGACAGTCCTTACCCTTGTGCTGCCCAATTTCACGGTCAGCGAAGCCGGGCCGGTCTATTCGATCTCCCAATTGGGCTTCGTCGCGGTCGTGTCGTTCCTGCTCTACGCCACGTTCGTCACGGTGCAGACAGTGCGGCACCGCGACTATTTCCTGCCGGACAAGACGCTCGCCGCCGATACCGAAATCCATGCCGATCCGCCGGGATTGCGCCAGACGGTCGTGTCGGCC
The DNA here is from genome assembly GCF_004005485.1 of Sphingobium algorifonticola. Lineage (GTDB taxonomy): Bacteria > Pseudomonadota > Alphaproteobacteria > Sphingomonadales > Sphingomonadaceae > Sphingobium > Sphingobium algorifonticola. Next base: position 79,734 of record NZ_RZUL01000002.1, on the reverse strand, counting down.
GTGCTGCTGCTTGCCTGCCTTGGGGCCGTAGTGCTGCTCGCCAAGATATTGAGCGCCCCGATCGAGGCGGCCGTCGCCGCCGCCGGAGCGCCGCGCGCGATCGTCGGTGTCATCATCGCCGCGCTCGTCCTGCTGCCCGAAAGCGTGGCGGCGGTGCGCGCGACGCTCGCCAACCGCTTGCAGACCAGCCTAAACCTCGGCCTGGGCTCCGCCTTGGCCACGATCGGCCTCACCATACCGGCGGTCGCCGCGCTTTCCATTCTGGTCGACCTGCCCATTTCGCTGGGCCTCGACATGAAAAGCATCGTGCTGCTGTTTCTAACGCTGATCGTCGCCACGCTGTCGCTGGGCACCGGGCGCACCACCGTGCTGCAAGGCGCGGTGCATCTGGTGATCTTCGCGGTTTATCTGTTCACGACGATCGTGCCGTGAGGACTTTGGTCGGATCCAGTACGGTTCGTGCTGAGTAGGGACTGAGTTTAACGAAGGCCCGTATCGAAGCATTGTCCTTCGATACGCCACTTCGACTTCGCTCAGTGGCTACTCAGGACGAACGGTCCATGGCATGCTCACAAACAGTTCAGCCCACGAACGCCCGCTCGACCACGAACTGGCCCGGATTGCTGCGCGTGCCTTCGGTCATACCCCAGCCTTCCAATATCTCGATCATGTCCTTGTTGAACGCCATCGATCCGCAGATCATCCAGCGGGAATCGGGGCGATCGGCAGTCGTGAGGCCGATGTCGCTGCGGAACAGGCCTTCGCGGATGCGGTCCGTAATGCGACCGCGCGTGTGGAACTCACCCTGGGTCACAGTCGGATAATAAGTGAAGCGATCGCGCAGCAACTCGCCGAAAATCTCGTCGTTGCGGATTTCCTCCTGCAGGAACTGGCTGTAGGCCAGCTCTTCCTTCTGCCGCACCGTATGGGTGATGATGATGTTTTCGAACCGCTCGTGCGTCGCAGGGTCGCGCAGGACGGAGAGGAACGGGGCAAGCCCGGTGCCGGTGCCGATCATGACCAGATGCTTGCCCGGCGTCAGCGCGTCGATGACCAGCGTTCCCGTCGGCTTGCGGCCGATCAGTACCTTGTCGCCGATCTTGAGATGCTGGAGCCGCGACGTCAGCGCGCCGTCGGCGACCTTGACCGAGAAGAACTCAAGATGGTCTTCCCACGCCGGACTGACGATCGAATAGGCGCGCATGATCGCCTTGCCATCCTCGGCAGGCAGGCCGATCATCACGAACTCGCCGGAATCGAAGCGCAGGCTTTGCGGGCGATCGACGCGAAAGCTGAACAGCCCCGGCGTCCAGTGATGCACCCAGGTGACCGTCTGCAAATACATGCCCTTGCTTTCGGCAAAGGCCTCGACGGCGGCGACGTCGTTAATGTCCATATTCGTTCTTCCGATAGTGCCGGGCTATGCGCCCTATCTGCATTGTCTGTCTGTATTGTCTGTCGGTGCTTTTCGCGACGCCTCTAGGGCAAAGCGCCGCGCCTGTCTCGCAATCTCGGCACTGCCATCCATCGAAATGCCATGGAGTGCGATAGGAGAGCTATGCCACCGTTACCATCATCGTCGCGGGGGCATGCGCGGCTTCAGATCGTGAAACTTTCGCCGCAGCCGCAACTTCCCTTGGCATTGGGATTGGCGAACACGAAGCCTGCGGTGAAATCATCCTCCACCCAGTCCATCGTCGATCCGATGAGGTAGAGCACCGATCCGCCGTCGATGTAGAAGGTGCCGCCGGGCGTTTCGATCTTTTCATCGAACTTCGCTTCCTGCGTCACGTAATCGACCGAATAGGCGAGGCCCGAGCAACCGCGGCGCGGGGTCGACAACTTGACGCCGATGGCGTCCTGTGGCGCCTTCGCCATCAGATCGGCGATGCGCTGCTCCGCACTGGCCGTCAGGATCACGGCGGCGGGGCGCAGGCGGGTTGTGGTTTCGATGGTCATTCGCTTTCTCCAAAAACCCTTCCTTTTCAGGGAGGCGGGGGGATGACCGGCACATGGCTGACAGCCTCCTCCCCCGGCCCCTCCCCTGAAGGGGAGGGGAGATATTACAGCATCCCCAGTTCGAGCTTGGCCTCGTCGCTCATCTTCGCCGGGTCCCAGGGCGGGTCCCAGACCAGATTCACTTCGACATCGCCGACACCCGGCACCGCACCGACGCGCAACTCCACTTCGGCGGGCATGGTTTCGGCAACCGGGCAATGCGGCGTCGTGAGCGTCATCGAGACGACGGCATGGCCATCGTCCGTCACCTCGACGCCGTAAATCAGCCCGAGATCATAGATGTTGACCGGGATTTCCGGATCGAAAATGTCCTTCAGCGCCTCGATGATGCCGTCATAGACGCTGCCGCCAGGTTCGCCGGCTGCTGGGGCCGACGGCGCGGCGCTGAGAAATCCGTCGAGATAGTCGCGCTGACGCGCTTCGCCGACGGCCGGTGCCGCAGCATCCTCGACCCGTGCCTTGGGCGGCGGTGCCACGGCGTCGACTTCCTCGATCGCAATATTGGTTTCTTCGTTCATCCGAAGATCTTCCTTACCCGTTCGATGCCCCGCACCAGCGCCGCGACATCGCTTTCATCGTTATAGAGGCCGAAACTCGCCCGCGCCGTTGCCTCGACGCCCAGATGCCCCATCAGCGGCTGTGCGCAATGATGCCCGGCGCGGATGGCAACGCCTTCTTCATCCAATATGGTGCCGACGTCATGCGGATGCACCCCCTCGACTTCGAAGCTGAGGATGCCCGCACTGTCCTCCGGCCCGAACAGGCGAACCGAATTGAGACCCTGCAAGGCCGCCCGCGCCTGCGCCACCAGCGCCGTTTCATGCGCGTGGATCGCGTCCAGCCCGATCGCCTGCACATAATCGATCGCGGCCGCCAACCCGACGACCCCGACGATATGCGGCGTGCCCGCCTCGAACCGGTTGGGTGCCGGGGCATAGGTCGTCTTTTCGAACGTCACCTTGTCGATCATGGCTCCACCACCCTGCCATGGCGGCATCGCATCCAGTATCGCCTGTCGCGCCCAGAGCGCGCCGATGCCGGTTGGACCATAAAGCTTGTGCGCGGACATGACGTAGAAATCGCAATCGAGCGCCTGCACATCGACAGTGATGCGCGGCACGGCCTGGCATCCGTCGAGCAACAGCTTGGCCCCGACGCTATGGGCGATGTCGGCGGCGCGGCGCGCATCCAGCACGGAGCCCAGGACGTTCGACACATGCGCGAGCGCGACGATTTTGTGCGAAGGGCTGATCATCGCCGACATGGCGTGCAGGTCGATCCGGCCATCGGCGGTCAGCGGGACAACGTCGATCTGCGCCCCGACCCGCTCGGCGAGCAATTGCCAGGGCACGATATTGCTGTGATGCTCAAGGCAAGACAGCAAAATGCGATCGCCCGATTTGAGGTTCGCCCCGCCCCAGCTTTGCGCAACGAGGTTGATCCCCTCGGTCGCGCCGCGCACGAACACGATTTCGCTGTCCGACGCTGCGCCCAGGAACGCCGCGACCTTCCGCCGTGCCGCTTCATAAGCGAGCGTCATGTTGGCGGAACGCGCATAGACGCCGCGGTGAACGGTCGCATAATCCTCGCCATAGGCACGGGCGATCGCGTCGATCACCTGGCGCGGCTTCTGCGCGGTGGCGGCGGTATCGAGATAATGCCAGTCGCCGATGCCGGGGAAGTCGGGGCGATAATTCTTCAATCCGTTCGCCCTGAGCCTGTCGAACGGTTCCACCGAACGCAGTGAGGTGTCCGAGCCTTCGACAAGCTCAGGCGAGGGCTTCGACAGGTTCAGCCCGAACGGAGGGGAGACTGATATATTCATGAGAGGCTTTCCAGCTTCGCCAGAGCCGCTGTTTCCAGCGTCGCTCGCACGGCCTCGTCCGCCACGCTGTCGAACACGCCCGCGATGAAGGATTGCAGCAGCAGCGTGCGCGCGGTCGCAGGGTCCATGCCCCGGCTGGCCATGTAGAAGAGCGCCGCCTTGTCGAGTTCGCCCACGGTCGCGCCATGCGCGCATTTCACGTCGTCGGCGTAGATTTCCAGTTCCGGCTTGGCGTTGGCGGTCGCGGTGCGATCCAGCAGCATGGCCTTCACCGATTGCGCGGCATCGGTCTTTTGCGCGCCGCGCGCGACGGCGATCTTGCCGAGATAGCTGCCGGTCGCATGGCCCGCGAGGATCGAACGCACCGTCTGCTGACTGGTCGCATCGGGGAGGGCATGATGCAGCGTCGTCACGATTTCCAGCGTCTGATGCCCGCCGCCGATGATCGCGCCGCCGAGTTCAAAATGCGCGCCCTCGCCCAGGGTGACTTCCAGCGTGACGCGACCAAAGGCACCGCCGATGTTGAGGATATGGAAATGGCAGGCCGCACCATCGGCGATGTCGATGACATAATCGTGGATTGCGGTGGCATGGTCGGCGGCGTCCTGCACCAGATGATGATGCGCGGTTTCGCCCTGTGCGACGCTGATGCGCCTGGGCGCGGGGACGGGCCAGAGGCGCGCCACCGCATCCAGATCGCTATACCGCCACGCTTCGTCGCGGCGGGTAGGAAGGGCAAGCGCGGTCATCCAAACACCCCTTTCTCCGCGTTTCCGCGTCTCCGCGCGAAAAAATTGAGTTCGCGCAGAGACGCGGAGACGCGGAGGAGGAAGAGAGGGCCTGCGGCGCTCATGCGGCCACCACCTCAGCATAGCCTTCGCGTTCCAGCTCCAGCGCGAGGTCCGGCCCGCCGGACTTCACGATGCGGCCGCCCGCGAGGACGTGGACGAAATCGGGCCGCACATAATCGAGCAGGCGCTGGTAGTGGGTGATGAGCAGCACGGCCTTGTCCGGCTTGCGCATGATCGCATTGATGCCCGCGCCGACCACCTTGAGCGCGTCGATATCGAGGCCGCTGTCGGTCTCGTCGAGGATCGCGAGCTTGGGATCGAGGATGCCCATCTGCACCATCTCATTCCGCTTCTTCTCGCCGCCCGAAAAACCGACGTTCACCGGACGCTTGAGCATGTCCATGTCGAGACCGAGCAGCGCCGCCTTTTCCTTGGCGAGCTTGATGAACTCGCCGCCGGTCAGGTCCTTCTCCCCGCGCGCGCGGCGCTGGCTGTTGAGGCTTTCGCGCAGGAATTGCAGATTGGAGACGCCGGGGATTTCGACCGGATACTGGAAACCCAGGAAAAGCCCCGCGGCCGCGCGCTCATGCGGGTCCATCGCGAACAGATCCGCGCCCTCGAACGTCGTGGTGCCACCCGTCACTTCGTAACCGGGCCGCCCGCCCAGCGTATAGGCCAGCGTGGACTTCCCCGCCCCGTTCGGCCCCATAATCGCATGGATTTCCCCCGCGTTCAGCGTGAGCGAGAGGCCCTTGAGAATGGCCTTGCCGTCGATGGAATTGGTTAGGTTATTGATTTGGAGCATTGTCATTCCGAGTTTCAAGTCCCTCCCCTTCAGGGGAGGGGTTGGGGTGGGGGCTGTTCCAGCGGTCGGGCGTGGCGTCCAGAACAGCGAGCAGCCGTTCGAGAACGCCATCGAGGTTGGTCATGACTTCGGGATTGGAAAAGCGAATCACGCGGTAGCCAAGTTGATGCAGCGCCTTGTCCCGCAATGCGTCCGACGGGGCATCATGCGTGTCGCCGTCGATTTCGACGATCAGGGCCTTTTGCGGGCAGAGGAAGTCGGCGATCGCCCCGCCGATGACGGATTGACGGCGGAACTTGTGGCCGCCGAGTTTCGCGCCGGACAGTGCGCGCCAGAGGCGTTTTTCGGGTTCGGTGGGGTTGCGGCGCATAGTCTGGGCGTGGGTACCCAGGTTTTCAAGATGGCGGACGGACAGCCCCCACCCCCGGCCCCTCCCCTGAAGGGGAGGGGAGTTTGTGGATTGGCCCTTGTCCATCACCCCACCGACCCCTCAAGGCTAATCCCCAGCAGCTTCTGCGCTTCCACCGCGAACTCCATGGGGAGTTGCTGGAGCACGTCCTTTGCGAAGCCGTTGACGATCAGGGACACGGCGCTTTCCGTATCGAGGCCGCGTTGCATCGCGTAGAAAAGCTGGTCGTCGCTGATCTTGCTCGTCGTCGCTTCATGCTCGATCTGCGCCGAGGGGTTCTTCACTTCAATATAGGGGACGGTGTGCGCGCCGCACTGGTCGCCGAGCAGCAGGCTGTCGCATTGGGTGAAGTTGCGCACGCCCTCGGCCGTCGCCGCCACGCGCACGAGGCCGCGATAGGTGTTGTTCGAGCGGCCCGCGCTGATCCCCTTGCTGACGATTGTGGAGCGGGAGCCGCGCCCCAAATGGATCATCTTGGTGCCGGTATCGGCCTGCTGCATGTTGTTGGTGAGCGCGACGGAATAGAACTCGCCGACGCTGTTCTCCCCCGCCAGCACGCATGACGGATATTTCCAGGTGATCGCAGAGCCGGTTTCCACCTGCGTCCAGCTTATCTTGCTGTTCTTGCCCTGACAAAGCCCGCGCTTGGTGACGAAATTGTAGATGCCGCCCTTGCCATCCGCATCGCCGGGATACCAGTTCTGCACGGTGCTGTACTTGATCTCCGCATCGTCCAGCGCGACCAGCTCCACAACGGCGGCGTGCAACTGGTTCTCGTCGCGCATCGGCGCCGTGCAGCCTTCGAGATAGCTGACGTAGCTGCCTTTTTCCGCGATGATGAGGGTGCGCTCGAATTGGCCGGTGTTTTCCGCGTTGATGCGGAAATAGGTGGAAAGCTCCATCGGGCAGCGGACGCCCTCCGGGATGTAGACGAAGGTGCCGTCGGAAAAGACCGCGCAATTGAGCGTCGCGAAGTAATTGTCGCGCATCGGCACGATCTTGCCGAGCCACTGGCGGACGAGATCGGGATATTCGCGCACCGCTTCGCTGATCGAGCGGAAGATGACGCCCGCTTCCTCAAGCTCCTTGCGGAAGGTGGTGGCGACGGACACGCTGTCGAACACCGCGTCCACCGCGATCTTGCGCGCGCCCTTCACCCCGGCGAGCATTTCCTGCTCCGCGATCGGAATGCCGAGCTTTTCATAAGTACGCAGGATTTCGGGATCGACCTGATCGAGCGAGTCGATTTCCGCGCGCGGCTTGGGCGCGGCGTAATAATAGGCGTCCTGATAATCGATCGGCGGCACGTTGAGCTTGGCCCAGTCGGGCGGCGTCATCGTTTTCCACAGGGCAAAGGCCTTCAGCCGCCAGTCGAGCATCCATTGCGGCTCGTTCTTCTTGGCCGAAATGAAACGGACGGTATCCTCGTTCAGGCCCTTGGGCGCGAAATCCTGCTCGATGTCGCTGGCCCAGCCGAATTCATAGGTGGAGGCGCGATCGACGGCCTCTTGCGCTTCGGCGTTGCGAACGGTTGTTTCGGTGTCGGTCATGCAGGAACTCCGGGGAGCGGGGTAGCCTCGCTCGAAAGACTGTTCAGCGACACGCCCGCCAGCGCGCCGCGGATCGCGCCGTTGACGGCACCCCAGTGCGGACGGACGCGGCAGGTGGTTTCGAGCGCGCAGTCGTGGCGCGCTTCGCCTTCTTCGACACAGGCGGTCATCGCGATCGGCCCTTCGACGGCTTCCACGATATCAGCGAGGCTGATGCTGTCCGCCGGGCGCGCCAGGGCAAAGCCGCCGCCGGTGCCGCGCGCCGATTCGAGTAGCCCGGCCCCCGCCAGCCGCCCCAGCAGCTTTTGCGCCGTGGGCAAAGGCACGCCGGTCTGGAGCGCGATATCGGTGGCCGACAGGCGCATGTCATCGCCCGCGCGGGCGGCGGCAGACATGACGACGATGGCATAATCGGCGAGGCTGGATAGCCGCATGGCGAATCCCAATTCGGACTGATTTGTTCCGATTGTCATCTGGGCCTTAAACCGGCGGAAATCAAGCCCGCAATCGGCCGGTCAGCTGGTCAGCCGGTCCGGCGTGTCAGCTGATCCGGTTGATTTCCGCCATGGCGATGCCCATGTCGCGACGCTGAAGGGTCAGGCGCGCGACTTCGGTCGGATCGGTCATCAGCTGGTGCGGCGTCAGTCCGACGAAATGCTTGATCTCACGAATGAAATGCGACTGATCGTAGAAGGTCGCGGCGTCGCACAGATCCTGCCAGGGCGTATGGTCGATCGCGATCTTCACCGCGCAGCGCAGCGCGCGATATTTGCGGGCGAGCAGCTTGGGCGGCCCGCCGTAGAGCCGGTTTGTGAGGCGGGCGACCTGCCGGTCGGAAAGGCCCGTCGCGGCGACCAGATCGCTGACGCGCGGCGACCCTTCATTCGCGAGCCACGCATCCACCGCCGCCACGAAACTGACCATCGCCGGTGGCACGGGGCGCAGGCGCGCCTCCAGAAACGCCCAGATGCCCGTGGCCGACGCCGCCGTATCGGCCGCCGACGCGCGCAACTGATCCAGCAGCGCGGCATAGGCCGCGCCCTGTTCCAAGGTCATGTCGCACAAGCGGTCGGCCATCCGGCTGACGTCCCCGCCATCGATCGCCACCCAGCCAAGCGGCAGCAGCGAAATGCCCCACACGTCAGCCGGCGTATCTAGCGTAAAGCTGGTCGAACCCATCGTCGGGCCAAGCAGGCAGACGTCCGGCGTCGCCATGCAATGCCCGTCGTGAAAGCGATAATGGCCGCGGCCCGCCAGCATGAACCGCAACTGGCCGGCATCGGCGCGCGTGACATCTTCATAATGCGGCAGGGCCGTGGTGAAGCGATAGAGCGCACCGAAATAATTGCGCAACGATTCGGGAGGCGCAGCGGATGATGGCGCTTTTGCGGCGCGGGAGGCACCGACCTGCTTGTTGCGCGGTGGCACGGGATCAGGCCGATCTGCCGTCCGGCGTCGACACGGCGTCACCCCATTGTTTCATAACGAAAATGAAACGACCCGGAACGCGCGTCATGATCTTGTATACCCCCTGCGACGTCATGACGCGACGCAACGCAGGACGCAACAGATTTGTAACCGGCAATGGCACGCAAAGATGCGCCTTTGCCAGGCCCGCAATAGCGGCAAGACAAAAAAAGACCCGGACGGTTTCCCGTCCGGGTCCAGGAAAAGGTCTCTTGGTACAAGACCAGGAGCCCTTCGGGTCGCAGGGCGTCTCTAGGCCAAGAGCGTTGCAATTTTATTGTATGGATTCGACATTTCTTCGGCACAACGATCCAAAATGACCCATGTGAACGTCATCATGTTGCGCAAATGCAACAGCTTGGGCCGTGGGACGGCCTGTCTTTGACCCCGACAGGTGGCGCTGGCATAGCGTCGCCATGTTCTATGCCGCCATCCGCCCGCTTCTGTTCCGCATTGATCCCGAAATGGCACATAATCTGACGCTGGCGGCGCTTCAAGCGATGCCATCGCGCCGCGCAGACGCGCCGGATTCGATGCTTGCCTCCCGAGTCGCGGGGCTGACGTTCCCCGCGCCTGTCGGCCTGGCGGCGGGATTCGACAAGGATGGGCGCGTCGCCCACAAGATGCGCGGGCTGGGTTTCGGCTTTGCCGAACTGGGTACGCTGACCCCCTTCCCACAAGACGGCAATCCTATGCCGCGCCTGTTTCGCCTGGTCGAGGATCGGGCGGTGATCAACCGCATGGGGTTCAACAATGGCGGACAAGCGGCCGCCGTGACGCGCCTGTCACGCCGTACGCGTGGCGACGGGATCATCGGCATCAACATCGGCGCGAACAAGGATGCGACAGACAGGATCGCCGATTATGCCACGGGCGTTCGCACGATGGCGCCGCTGGCCGATTATCTGACTATCAACATTTCCTCCCCCAATACGCCCGGGCTGCGCGCCTTGCAGGACAAGGGTGCGCTGAACGCCCTGCTAGGTGCAGTCATGGACGCGCGCGGTGCCAGCGGGCCGCCTGTCTTCCTGAAGGTTGCGCCCGACCTGGAAAGCGCCGATGTCGCCGACATTACAGAAGCGGCGATGATGCATGGCATCGACGCGCTCATCATATCGAATACAACGATCGCCCGCCCGCCGCTGCGCTCCCGGCATGCGCAGGAAGGCGGTGGTCTGTCGGGCGCGCCGCTGCACGATATGGCATTGCAGAGGCTCCGCGATTTCCGCCGGATCACCGGCAACAGCCTGCCGCTGATCGGCGTCGGCGGCATCGCCACGGCCGAACAGGCCTATGCCCGCATCCGCGCCGGTGCGTCGCTGGTCCAACTGTACAGCGCGCTGGTGTATGAAGGGCCGTGGCTTGCGCGCGGGATTCACGCCGGGCTGAAACAGCTGCTCGTTCGCGACGGCTTCGCCAATATCGCGCAGGCCGTCGGCATCGACAGCTAGTTCGCATGCGCAACAAAACACTTGCCGCACGACGGGCAGCCGATAGTCTGGCGCGCATGATCCAGCGCATCCTCATCGCCTTCGCCCTGATTGTCCTGCCGGTTCCGGCGCTGGCGCAGGGGGTGGTGACATCGGCCGATCCCCGCGCCAGCGACGCGGGCCTCGAAATCCTGCGCAAGGGCGGCAGCGCGACCGACGCGGCGATGGCCATGATGCTGGCGCTGACCGTGGTGGAACCGCAATCGAGCGGCATCGGCGGCGGCGGCTTCCTGTTGCATCACGATGCGAAAACCGGGCTGATCGATACGATCGACGGACGCGAGACGGCCCCTGCCGCAGCGACGCCGACCCGGTTCCTCGGCACCGATGGCAAGCCGCTGCCTTTCATCCAGGCATGGCCGGGCGGCTATTCGGTGGGCGTACCGGGCAATGTCGCGCTGATGAAGGCTGCGCATGCCAAATGGGGGGCGTTGCCATGGGCGGCGCTGTTCGATCCGGCGATCAAGCTGGCCGAAGGCGGCTTCGACGTGACGCCCCGGCTGTTCAACGCGCTGACCGGTCTTCAGAAAATCTGGGCTGACTTCCCCGACGCGCAAAAGCTGTACTGGAGGGATGGCGCGCCCGCGCCGGTCGGCACCCGCATCCGCAATCCGGCGCTGGCCGCAGTCCTGAAGGACATCGCCACGCGTGGTCCCGACGCCTTCTACACCGGGGCCAATGCGGAGGCGATCAGCGCGACGGTTGGCAATGCGCCGAAAAATCCCGTGCCGCTGACAGTCGCCGATCTTGCCGCCTATCGGGCGAAGGAGCGTGCGCCCGTCTGCGGTCCCTATCGCAGCTACACGATCTGCGGCATGGGTCCGCCGTCGTCGGGCGCAACGACAGTGCTCCAGATACTGGGCATGGTCGAACGCTTCGACATGCAGGCGCTGGGCAAGGATAATCCGCGCGCCTGGCATGTGATCGCCGAAGCGATGCAACTGGCCTATGCCGACCGCGAGACATATCTGGCCGACCGGGATTTCGTGGCGGTGCCGGTGGCCGGGCTGATCGATCCCGCCTATCTTAAGGCGCGGTCTCGCCTGATTTCTGCGGACAAGACACTCGGGACCTATGCCGCCGGAACGCCGCCGGGCGCACAGCCGCGCACGGCCGCGCTTTCTTCCGAAGTGGCGGGCACAACCCATTTCATTGCCGTCGACCGCAGCGGCGACATCGCCACGATGACATCGACGGTCGAAAGCGGTTTCGGCAGCCAGCTCATCGCCAACGGCTATGTGCTCAACAACGAACTGACGGATTTCACCTTCGCGCCGGAAAAGGACGGCGCGCCGGTTGCCAACCGAGTCGAGGCAGGCAAACGTCCCTTGTCGTCCATGGCGCCGACAATCGTCTATGATGCGGTCGGCAAGCCGGTATTCACGGTCGGCGCGGCAGGCGGCAAGACAATCATCATGCAGGTCGCCAAGGCGCTGATCGCCCGGCTCGACTGGGGACTGTCGGCGCAGGACGCCATCGGCCTCGGCCTCGTCTATTTCAATCGCGATGGCATCATCCTGGAACAGGGCACGATACTGGAGCCGATGAAAGGCGCGATGGAGGCGCTGGGGCACAAGGTCAACGTGGCGAAGCTGGGCCTCAAGGCCAATGCCGCCGCGCTTGAAGGCGGCCGATGGGTCGGCGCCGCCGACCCGCGCAGCCCCGGCGAATCGCGGACGGAGTGAAGGCGCGCACAGGACAATGCCATCGTCCGTTCGCCCTGAGCCGGTCGAAGGGTTCTGCTGCGCCAGAGGCGAAGCGCCTTCACGGCGTTCCGGCTGGCCCTTCGACTGCGCTGAGGGCGAACGAAGATATGATGATGACGCCAATGGATGCTGACCTTGGTCAGGATGACTTATCCGGGGCAACACCTCCCTAGCCGTTACGCAAAGGCCGCATTATAGCCTTCCCTGACGGCAACCCTTCGGCGCGAGGGGCGTATAAGCCGCAGGAGATCCGATGCCCGCCTTCACCCAAGACCGCTTTCCCAGTCTCGTCGCCCTTTTCTTCACCCGCGCGCGTGAAAAAGGCGAGGCGCCGTTTCTGTCGCGCAAGCGTGACGGCGCGTGGCAGGCGCTGAGCTGGGATACGGCGGCACGGCAGGTGGCATCGCTCGCCGCGGCGCTGAAAGCGCAAGGGCTGCGGCCGGGCGACCGGGTGATGCTGGTCAGCGAGAACCGGCCCGAGTTCTGCATCGCCGATCTGGCGATCATGGCAGCAGGCTGCGTCACCGTGCCGACCTACACCACCAATACGACGCGCGACCATACGCATATCCTGACCGACAGCGGCGCTGCGGCGGTGATCGTCTCCACCGCCAAGCTGGCGAAGGAGCTGATGCCGGCCGTGCTGCGATCACAGGTGCGTCTGGTGATCGGCATGGAGCCGCTGCGCGGCATGCAGGGGGATAGCATTCACTGCGCGCAGTGGGATGCGCTGATCGCCGCCCATCCTGCCGATGTCGATGCCTGCGCCGCCGCACAGACGGCGACGCGCGAGGATCTGGCCTGCATCATCTACACCAGCGGCACCGGCGGCGCGCCACGCGGCGTGATGCAGCATCATGGCGCGATCTTGTGCAATGTCGAAGGCGCGTTCCAGTTGCTGGCGGAGGATTTCGGCGTCGGCGACGAAGTGTTTCTGTCCTTCCTGCCCCTGAGCCATGCCTATGAGCACAGCGGCGGACAGTTTCTGCCGATCATCACCGGCGCGCAGATATTCTATGCCGAAAGCCTGGAAAAGCTGGCCGGCAATATCGAGGAAGTCCGGCCGACCATCATGGTGGTGGTGCCCCGCCTGTTCGAGGTCTTGCGCGCACGGGTGCTCAAGGCGATCGAGAAGCAGGGCAAGGTGCCCATGTTCCTGCTCAATCAGGCGTTGCGCGTCGGCGCGAAAGACATGGAAGGCCGCGCCAGCCTGTTCGATGCGCCGGTGCGGATGCTGGTCGATCGCACCATCAGGCCGAAAGTGCAGCAGAAGTTCGGCGGGCGGATCAAGGCGATGGTGTCGGGCGGCGCGCCGCTCAACCCCGATGTCGGGATCTTCTTCCACGCGCTCGGCATCACGATGCTGCAAGGCTATGGCCAGACCGAAGCGGGGCCGATCATCAGTTGCAACCGCCCCCGCGCGGGCGTTGCCATGGATACCGTTGGCCCGCCGCTCGACGGGGTGGAGGTGAAGATCGCGCCGGACGGCGAACTGCTGGTGCGCGGCGAACTCGTCATGCACGGATATTGGCGCAATCCGGCGGAAAGCGAGCGAGTGCTGGTCGATGGCTGGTTGCACACCGGCGACATAGGCGAAATCGATGACCGGGGGCGCATCAGGATTACCGATCGCAAGAAGGACCTGATCGTCAACGACAAGGGCGACAATGTCGCGCCACAGAAGATCGAAGGCATGCTGACGCTTCAGCCCGAAATCGGGCAGGCGATGGTCTCCGGCGACAAGCGGCCCTATCTGGTCGGCCTGATCGTGCCCGATGCCGAATGGCTGCGCGATTGGGCGAGGGCCAAGGATGTCGCCGCCGATCTCGCCGAATTGCGGGAAAACGCCGCTTTCATGGCGGCGATCCGGGCGGCGGTCGATCGCGTGAACGCCGACCTGTCAGTGACCGAACGGGTGCGTCGTTTCATCCTGGCCGACGAGGCCTTCACGGTGGAAAATCAGGAAATGACACCGTCCATCAAGATTCGCCGCCATGTGATCCGCGCGCGTTATGGAGAACGGCTGGACGCCCTGTACAAGGCGTAACGGAACTCAGTTTTCCCGCGCCCGATAGGCGATGAACGGTCCCAAGGCACAAGCGCCGCCGCGCAACCGGCCGCTTTGCCGATCGACGGTGCGCACGACATCACCCGCGCAGTAATCCGGCCCGACCCGCTGGATGACGGGAATGCTGCCCGGGCCAAGCGCGGAACATCGACCGACCAGATCGTTGCGATAGAGACGTTTGGGACCGAGACGGTAAAGCAGTATCGTATCGCCAATCGGTTCGACGTCATTGAGCAGATCGCGGGCCACACATTGCACGGGGGCCTGCGGCACCTTGCCCAGCAATGCCCGCTCCAGAACAGCCGCCTGGCGTTTGTTCAAAGGAGATTCAGACGCGGCGGACGCGCCGCCAGCGACGGTGAGCAGGATGAGTGCGATCAGGGTACGCATGCTTGTCCTCGTCCATCCGCCCCCGGATTCGATGGCGCCTACCATAGCTCAAAACGCATCTTTTGCGGATCGCAATTCTGCGAGATGGACGGCATCCCGCGCCCGCATGAACACGTTGGTCGCGCGTTCCTGCGCGATCGTCGTCGGCACCGTCGGCTCGCCCCGCGCCCGCGCCGCATCGACCTGCGCCATTCGCGTTGCGATCGCGGCATTGTCCGGCTCGGCCACCAACGCAAAACGGCCGTTGCTCTGTGTATATTCATGCGCGCAATAGACGGTGGTGTCGTCTGGCATGGCGCACAGCCGCTGCATGTTCGCGAACATCTGCGCCGCCGTTCCTTCGAACAGGCGGCCGCAGCCCATGGCGAACAGCGTATCGCCGATGAACAGCATCTGCGCCTCGGCCAGATGATAGGCGATGTGGCCTGCGGTATGTGCGGGAACGGCGAGCACCTGCGCGACATGCGCACCGATGCGGACGGTATCGCCTTCGCCCACACCCCGGTCGAGCGTATCGATCCTGTCCGCCTCCGCAGCGGGGCCGGTCACGGTGCAGCCGGTCGCCGCCTTGATCGCGGCATTGCCGCCGATATGGTCGCCATGCCAGTGCGTGTTCCAGATCTGCCCGATCGTCCAGCCGCGCGCCGCCGCTGCGGCCAGCACGGGATCGGCGACCGCAGGATCGATCACCACCGTATCGCCGCTGGCGGCATCATGCATCAGCCAGACATAATTGTCGTGCAGCACCGGGATACGGACCACTTCAAGCGACATCATCCTCATACTCCGTTCATCGCCCTTAAGCAACGGTTCACCTTGATTACACCATATCAGTGACATACACCCTTCTGACAGGGCAGGAGAGATACATGACGGGCTGGACGGGAAAAACCAATGCGATTCTGATCGGCAGCGCCGCGATCCTGAGCCTCGGCATCGTCACCGGCGGCTATCTGCTGGGCGATGGTCTGACCCGCGCCAAGGCCGCCGACCGTGCCGTGACCGTCCGTGGTCTGGCCGAAAAGGATGTGACGGCGGACCTTGCGACCTGGACGATCAGCTATTCGGCGACCGGGTTCGACCTGCCGACGGTGCGCAGCGAGATCGACGCCAACAGCAAGGCGTTGCAGGACTATTTCCGTGGCATGGGCTTCCAGCCCGGCGATCTGAAACCCAGCAGCACGAATGTCAGCCAATATTACAACAACGGCGTCAACACCATCACCGTCAACCAGCGGATGCAATTGCGCACCACCGACATCGCCCGTGCGCAAAAGGCCGTTGCCGGGCAGTTCGACCTCGTGCGGCGTGGCGTCGTTCTGCAGGAAGGGTCGGGCATGGTCTACAGCTTCACCCGCCTGAACGACATCAAGCCCGAAATGGTGGCGGAAGCAACGCGTGACGCCCGCAAATCCGCCGAACAATTCGCCAAGGACAGCGGCACCGCCGTCGGTCGGATCAAGAGCGCCACGCAAGGCTATTTTTCGATCGACGCGCGCGACGGCGACCAGTCCGGCGGTGGCGGCGACACGCCCTACAAGAAAGTGCGAGTCGTCACGACGGTAGAGTTCTATCTCGACTGATCGGCCCGGATTACCAGGTGCCGCTGTTGGGCATCGAGGCCCAGGGTTCCTGCGGCGGCAGGTGCCCGTCCTGCAGCAGTTCGATCGAGATGTTGTCCGGCGTCCGCACGAACGCCATGTGCCCGTCGCGCGGGGGGCGGTTGATCGTCACGCCGGCGTCCATCAGCCGCTGGCAGGTCTCATAGATATTCTCGACCCGATAGGCGAGATGGCCGAAGTTCCGCCCGCCGTCATAGGTCTGCGGGTCCCAGTTGTAGGTCAGTTCGACCTGCGCACTCTCGTCGCCAGGCGCGGCCAGGAACACAAGCGTGAAGCGCCCGGCTTCGCTGTCGATCCGCTTCTGCTCTTCCAGCCCCAGCAGATTGAAGAAGCGGACAGTGGCGTCGATGTCGGTCACGCGGATCATCGTGTGCAGATATTTGGGCATGCGTCAGCCTCCGAAGGCGTGGGATCAAAGGTTAGATAACGCGGCATCGACGCGGGACAACCGCCTGCGTCGCGCCGCTCTCACGGTCTGGCATCGAGCCGCGCGAGACTGTCAGCGGCTGCTTTCCCCACGCCGTTCTGGCCAGCGCCGTTCCGGCCCGCAATCCGCACCGCACGCTGCCAGGCGGCGCGCGCAACATCGGTGTGATCGGTCAGGATCGCGATATTGCCTTCCTCCAGCGCGACCGAGGCGTCGTCCGGCGCCATCTGTACCGCGCGAGCGATATGCGCCTGCGCCAGCGGCATTTCGCCCGTGCGCCGTGCGAGTGTCGCCGACAGCAGCCATGCCAGCGGATCCTGCGACGCGAAATCGAGCGCGCTGTCCATATCCTGCCGCGCGCCCGCAAGATCGTTAAGCGCGACGCGCGCGCGCGCGCGATCCAGATAGGCTTCACCCTTCGCCAGCCCGTCGGGCATGCCACGCGCCAGTGCCGCATCGAAGCAGTCGCGCGCTTTCGCCGCGTCGCCGCCGGCCAGCGCCGCATTGCCCGCCTGCGCCCAAAGACGGGCGCTGCTGGCACTATCATTGGCGCGTTCCGCCTCCTCTGCCGCCTGTTCGAACGCCACCAGCGCCGGTGCCCAGCGATCCGCCTTGGCATAGGAGAAGCCCAGGCATTGCCGGGCATGAAAGCTGCCGCCTGCCATTCGCCATGCATTCGCGGCGCGGATGCCTGCCTCCGGGTCGGCCATGGCGCTGTCGAGACAATTCTGCAATTTGGCGGCCGTTTCCGGCGCGAGCGGCAGCACCGGCGTAGGCAACGCGGCCTGCCGTGCAGCGGCGGCTTCCCGACGCGATCGCGCCATGACGGCATCGGTTTCAGGCGAAGTGGCTTGCAGCGCAAGCAGCAGCAGCAGGGTCATGAACGCTCCAGCAGGTCGGCAACGACCCCGATCAGCACGGCGATATCGCTGTCGCGGGACAGCCGGTGGTCGCCGTCCTTAATCAGCACTGTCTGGACGTTGGATGAACGCAGCGCGGCGGCGATATCGAGCGCCGTCGACCAGGGCACATCGGGATCGCACTGGCCCTGCAACAGCCGCACCGGACAATCGAGCGCGATCGGCCCGGTCAGCAGCCGGTTCGCCTGCCCCGATTCCCAGAAAGCCCGGGTGGTGACATAAGGCGCATCGCCATAGGGCGTGGGTTCGACGATCTGCCCCTCATCCCGCAACTGCGCCTTTTGTGCGGGCGTGAAGCCCCATTCGGTAAAGTCGGGCGCTGCCGCGATCCCGACGATCCCCGCCACCCGGTCCGGCCGGGCGAGCGCGACCAGCAGCGCGATCCATCCGCCCATCGAGGAGCCGACCAGCAGAACCGGCCCGGATAGCAGGACGTCGATCGCCAGCAGCACGTCGTCCCGCCAGATATCGAGGGTGCCGCTGGCAAAATCGCCCTCGCTGGCGCCATTGCCCGAATAATCGAGGCGCAGCATCGCCTGCCCATGCGCCTGTGCCCAGGCATCGAGGGCGAGCGCCTTGCCGCCTTCCATGTCGGACATATAGCCCGGCAGAAAGACGATCGTGGGCCCCCGCCCCGCACGATGGCGGCAAGCCAGACGCACGCCGTCTGGTCGCGTGATGGTGGAAAGCGCGGGGCTGCCTGTCATGGCGTCGCCTTAACCGAAAATCAAAGACCGTACAGTAGTTCGATGCCGGGAGGCCGCCATGGACAAGTTCGATATCGTTACCGAGCCTGCGTACAAGCTGATCCGTGCCACGCTGTCGGGCTTTTTCGATGGCGCGACGGTGGCGCAGTTCGGTCGCGCCGTGCAAATGGCGTCGGCTGGCATGGGCTGCCAGTCGGGCGAACATCTTCTGCTGGTCGATACCACGCGATGCGCGTTGCAGGCGCAGGACGTGGTCGGCGCGTTTCAGGCGCTCATCACCGATTCGCCGCTGAAATCGAAACGGATCGCGATCGTGACCGGCAGTTCCCTGTCACGGATGCAGGTCCGTCGCATTCTCGTGCGCGATCAGGCAATGATGTTCGACAATGCCGCCGATGCCGAACAATGGGTGTTGACCGGCACATTGGGCGCGCAGGCGGCGTAACCTTTTCCAATTGCCGAGGTACGGCGTCAGCGGGAACGCGCCGTCACAGTCCGTCTTCCCAGCTCCATCCGGATTTCACGGTCGGGTCGCGTTTGCACATCTGCCGCAATGCCTGCCACTGTGCGTCAGTCAGCGCCGGGACATAATTCTGTCCCCTCTTCACGCTGCGTGCGAATATTGCCCGGCGGGATTGAGAGAGCGGATGCGAGGAAAGCCAGGTCATCGCTCGCGCGGTGCGCCTGCCGCCTGGTTCTTCGCTCTTTGCCATTCGTCCGAAGAAAGAGGCGGTGTCAGCAGGGGAGATATTGGCCGCCTGCATCGCAACGATCGAAGCGGCGTCCGCGCGCGCCTCCGCGCTACGGCCATAGCTCAACGAAAGCAGGCCATTCACATAGCCGCCGACATCCCCGGAAAAGCCCCCGAGAACGACGCTCAACCCCAGCTGCCGCATCAGCCCGACCAGCGTGTCTCGGTGGCGGACATGGCCGAGTTCCTGGCCCAGCACGCCCGCAACTTCATCGGCGGACGCAGCCTTTTGTATAAGCCCGTCGAACAGGATAATGCGCCCGCCTGGCAAGGCGATGGCGTTGACGATCGGCACATTGGCGATTTCGATGGCGCGAGCGTCAGCATTCGGGTCCATTTTCGCGATCAGCGCGTCGAGTGCCTGCACACCTTCCGGCGACCGGCAGAAGCGTCCGCCGAAATCGCCAACCATCGCATCGCCCAGCCGATTCTCCCAGGCCCGTGGCACGAGCGGGGCGACCCAGCCGGGCGCTTCCAGCCCGACATAGATGACGGCTGCGGCGATCACGGCGAAGCCCGCCACCGCACGGGGCAGGCCGATGCGGTCGATCCATCGCCCATAGCGCCCATGGAGCGGCAAATGCGCAGCAAAATCAGGCGGCGGCGGGCCGTCGAAACCCAGCCGCCAGCCGCCTTCGCCCTTCAATCCGTACACCGAGCGGCCGCCGGTGCCATCCAGCGCGATCAGGTCGCTCCACGCATAAGGGCCACTTTCCCAGTCATCCCCGACAAGGCGGAAGCTGTCAGCCGCCAATAGGACGCGCGGATGCCAGCGGCAGGCATTGCGCCCGTCATAATGCCATGGCCCCGCCGCATCGGTTGCGCCGGCCGCCACTTCAGATCGCGCCGACATCGAAGGCGTCAAGCAGCCCTTCGCCCTGCCCGGGCTTGCGCGTGGTCGACTGGGTAAGCTGGTTGAAATCAATCTCTCCCGTCGCCTCCATATGGCGGATGAAAAAGGCCCAGTGGCGATAGGAGAGGAAGATGGTGCCGATGCCGAGCGTGAGCATCACCAGCGCGATGTCGCCGAAAATCAGTTTCAACCATTCGTCGGTACCCGCCTCGAACCTGAAGGACAGCCCCTCCAGCGTCAGCTTGCCGATCGCCTCGCGCAGGAAGGCTGCATAATAGGCCAGCGCGATCATGCCGAGCAGCACATAGACACCCAGTACGATGACGAAAAAGACTATGATCTGGAGTACCGGCGGGAGGCTGGATTCCACAAAAACCCCACCCATGTTCATCCCCGTCACACTAGCGACCGCCACGCCCGCCAGCACGAACAATATCGGCGTCAGATAAAACAGCAGGAAACGTTTGAAGGTCGCGCTTGCGCTGCCGGTGGACGAGAAAGCGTAAGGGCCAAAACTCATCGCGTTCCACCGCTGATTCCACAGCGACATCATCGCCCATGGGATAAGCAGGCCAAAAGGCAAGTAGCTGACGAACGTCTTCCACATATAGGACAGGCCATAGCCCCAGCCCGGATTGTCGCTGCCGCCTCGAATGCCATGCCAGTAGGTCCGGCTCAGTCGATAACGCAGCGCCCGATAACGCGCGAGGCCGACGAGGTAGAAAATCACCACGACCGCTATCAGCGTCAGGATCGCGGCGATGCCAGGGTAGCCTTGAAACACCAGCGCCTGCGCACCGAACTGGATGAAAATGAAAGGAATACCGAACAGCCCCAGCACCAGCAGAAAGCCGATGAACAATTCCTTCCCCGTGCCCGTCCATTCCAGCCGGTCGTCGATGAACTGCGTCTGCGCCCACAGATACCTTCGCTCCCGCGTGGTTGCCCAGAAGCGATAGATGCCCAGCGTTACGATCGTCAGCAGCAGGTTGGTAAAGGCGATCGGCGCGAAATCCCGCCAGCTTCCGTGAAACACGAAGGCGCTATGCTGTTCGTTATCCAAGTAAAATCCCCCCGATATTCCCCGTCGCCAACCAAGCCGCGCCGCTGCGACCTGTCAAGCCGTTGCGTGATCCAGCCCTTGACTTCCCGGCACCTGCTGGACACATGCAAACCGTCTAAAAATCCCGAAAACAAAGGCTTTGCCCTTCCCATGACACAGCTTCTCAAGATCAGCCTGCCCGATGGTTCCGTGCGCGAAGTGGCGCCCGGCACGACCCCGGCGGAGATCGCGGCGGCGATCGGGCCGGGGCTGGCCAAGGCGGCGCTGGCGGCGAAAGTCGATGGCGAAGTGCGCGATCTCCATCGCCCGCTCGAAGCCGATGCGCAACTCGCGCTCATCACCGTGCGCGACGAAGCCGACGCGCTGGAACTGGTGCGGCATGATTATGCGCATATCCTGGCCGAAGCGGTGCAGAGCCTGTTTCCGGGTACGCAGATTACCTTTGGCCCATCGACGGACGATGGCTTCTATTATGATTTCGCGCCTAAAGATCGCCCCTTCACCGACGAGGATCTGCCCGCGATCGAGGCGGAAATGCGCCGTATCATCGCCGCCGACAAGCCACTGATCCGCAAGGAAGTCGATCGCGAAACGCTGATCGCGCAGTGGCGGGCGGCGGGCGAGACGTTCAAGGCGGAATGGGCGGCCGAATTGGCGGGCGACGAGCCGCTGACAGTCTATCATTCGGGGCCGGAAAACCAGCCCGGCTCCTGGTATGACATGTGCCGCGGCCCGCATCTCGCCTCCACCGGCAAGGTCGATCCGCAGGCTTTCAAGCTGACGCGGGTGTCGGGGGCCTATTGGCGCGGGGATCAGAAGAATGCGATGCTCAGCCGCATCTACGGCACCGGCTGGCTGAACAAGAAGCAGCTCGACGCGCATCTGACGCGGCTGGAGGAAGCGGCGAAGCGCGACCATCGCAGGCTGGCGCAGGAAATGGACCTGTTCCACCTTCAGCCCGAAGCCCAAGGCTCGGTCTTCTGGCACCCCAAGGGCTATATCGTCTGGCGCGCGCTGGAAGCCTATATGCGCCGCAAGCTGGATGCGGCGGGCTATCGCGAAGTCAAAACGCCGCAATTGATGGACGCGCGCCAGTGGGAGCAGTCCGGCCACTGGGGCAAATATCGCGAGAACATGTTCGTCGTGCCCGACGAAGTGCCCAATACCGACGATGACGGCCCGGTGCTGTCGGGCGAGGCGGACATGATGGCGTTGAAGCCCATGAATTGCCCCGCGCATGTCCTCATATTCCGCCAGGGGATCAAGAGCTATCGCGATCTGCCGCTGCGCCTTGCCGAGTTCGGCTGCTGCCATCGCAACGAGGCGCATGGCGCGCTGCACGGCATCATGCGCGTACGCCAGTTCACGCAGGACGACGCGCATATCTTCTGCCGCGCCGACCAGCTCGTCGATGAGGTGAAGGCCTTCTGCGATCTGCTCGACGGCATATACAAGGATCTGGGCTTCGAACAGTATGCGATCAAGCTCGCGCTGCGCCCGGAAAAACGCTTCGGCTCCGACGAAATGTGGGACTGGTCCGAACAGTCGCTGCGCGATGCCGTGGCGCAGGCGGGGCGCGCGACGCCTGAATATGGCTGGGAGGAACTGGACGGCGAAGGGGCCTTCTATGCCCCGAAGCTGGAGTTTCACCTGACCGATGCGATCGGGCGGACATGGCAATGCGGCACGCTCCAGACCGACACGGTGCTGCCCGAGCGGCTCGATGCCAGCTATGTTGGCGAGGATGGCGAGCGGCATCGCCCGATCATGCTCCACCGCGCGATTTTGGGCACGTTCGAGCGGTTTATCGGCATATTGATCGAGCATCATGCCGGGCGCTTCCCGCTGTGGCTGGCGCCGGTGCAGGCTGTGGTCGCGACCATCGTGTCCGAGGCGGACGATTATGCGCGCGCCGTGGTGGAGCGGCTGCGCGCCGCGGGCATCCGCGCCGAACTCGACCTGCGCAACGAGAAAATCAACTATAAGGTGCGCGAACACAGCCTGGCCAAGGTGCCCAAGCTGCTGGTCGTCGGCAAGCGCGAGGCGGAGGAAGGCACCGTCGCCCTGCGCACCCTGGGCGAGCAGGCGCAGGCCGTGCTGACGCTCGACGAAGTCGTGGCCACCCTTGCAAAAGAGGCGACGCCGCCCGATATGCAGTGAGGCGCTGAAGCCACAGGCCGCTGTCCTTCGTATCCACGGAGGACATGCGGCCTTTTCGGCTTCGTCGAAAGGCGCTATGAGCCTTTTTGTCAACGACTACAGGAGAGTCTGCTATACGTCCCCCGATGATGCGCCGCCCGCTGGCGCCAATGCCGAAATCCGGCCCCCGCTACAACGAGTTCATCACAGTGCCCAAGGTGCGCGTGATCGATGACGAGGGCGAAAATCTGGGCGTGATGTTTACGCAGGAAGCGATCGAACAGGCCGCCGAAGTGGGCCTGGACCTGGTCGAAGTCTCCCCCAATGCCGATCCGCCGGTCTGCAAGTTCCTCGACATCGGCAAATATAAATATGAGGCGCAGAAAAAGGCGAATATCGCCCGCAAGACCCAGAAGACGCAGGAGATCAAGGAGATCAAGATGCGTCCCAACATCGACGATCATGATTATGATACGAAGATGAAGAAGGTCCACAGCTTCATTGAAGAAGGCGACAAGGTGAAGATCACCCTGCGCTTTCGCGGTCGCGAACTGTCGCATCAGCAACTCGGCATGGCCCTGTTGCAGCGGGTTGCCGAAAATGTCGCGGAAATCGCCAAGGTCGAAGCCTATCCCCGCATGGAAGGCCGCCAGATGCTGATGGTGCTGTCCCCGAAGTAAAGTCGCTGCGCCCCGGCCCCTCGACGGCCTGCAAGGCAGGTGTTCAGGATAAACTCAGCCGAAGGCTGAAAGCCGGGGTCGAGGGCCGCAGAGGCTGCACTGCATCGCCCTGAGCCTTGGCCGTCGCCGGGGAACCACATCTGGGAGCACATTCCCATGTCGCCGCCGGAACGATCATGTTCCGCACGTGTTTCTGTTTCGACTGTCGGCGATCATTGCCCGCAGCATCGAAGGAACATCGCCATGATCTGGACGATCGCACTCATCCTGTTGATCCTGTGGGCGCTGGGCTTTGCCTTTCACATTGCCGGTGGCATCATCCACATCCTGCTGGTGCTGGCCGTGATCGTTGGCCTCTACCAGCTTTTCACCGGCCGTCGCGGGCTGTGACATGCACCGGGCAACCCCGCATGGATGGCCCGTGTTAGTGACCAACTTGGATAGGATTCCGGTTGACAGTGCTGGATATAGTGCCGCTGCGGCGAAAGTCGGCGCCGCAGCGGCTCCCGGCAAATGCTTTCAAAAGGGTCGGGGAAAGCACTAGCGGGATAGATTAAGACCCGATAGATTATTGTATTGGCGCCAGAAACGCGACAGGATTGATCTGGCCGTAGCAGTAAATGGAACTAACCATATATTGGCTTGATTTGTTCGACCGCACGCAGCGCCGGGGTAAGGGATACGCGCCGCACTCGTCCATCTCGTGCGTCCTTTTGGACTTCGATCATTCCGCCATCAATCAAGCGCCCCAGCGTACCGTAGAATCCGCGATAAGACAGGCCACTTACAAACATAGCCTCTTTAACACTTAAAGGGCCACTCAAAGGGACTTATATACATGCTTGACCCAAGGCGGGGAGCGTGCTAATCAGGCTGCATGAGCAAGAAACCCGCCATTCAGCAGTTTGACACCATCCTTCAGATGATGGCCGTAATCCCCGACGAACAGGCCGCGATCGACCATTTTACGGCGATCCGCTGGAAAAACGGTGCTTTTTGTCCGCTCTGCAAAAATGCGGACGCCAACCGTATTGGGCGCATGAATCGCGTTGTTGGCGCTGGCGAAAATCAGGTTAAAACTCCGACCAACACCTACAAGTGCTATGCCTGCCGCAAGCGCTTCTCCATAAAGGTCGGCACGATCTTTGAAGACAGCAAAATCCCGCTGCGCTCGTGGATGCTGGCGATCTGGCTTATCACATCGCACAAGAAAGGCATCGCCAGCACCCAACTCGCCAAGGATATCGGCGTTACGCAAAAGACGGCTTGGTTCATGACCCACCGCTTGCGCTATGCGATCAAAACCCAGTCTTTCAACCGCCCGCTGGACGGCATTGTAGAAGCCGACGAAACTTTCATCGGCGGCAAAGAGAAGAATAAGCACGCTCATCAGCGCACCGGCGGCAAACAAGGTGGCAAAGGTAAGGTTGCCGTTCTTGGTATGTTGGAACGCGACGGCGAATTGCGCACCGGCACCACGCCGAACCTGAGCGCCAAGGCCGTCCAGACCGTCATCCGTGACAATGTGAAGTCGGGCGCTAACCTGATGACCGATGAGCATGGCGCGTTCGTCGGCCTGTCCGACGCCTACAATCACCACCGCGTAAACCACAGCGCTGGCGAGTATGTGCGCCACTATATCCTGCACACTAACGGGATTGAGAGTGTTTGGGCGTTGTTCAAGCGTCAAATCATCGGCACTCACCATTTCCTTTCGCCCAAGCACCTGAACGCCTACCTTGGCGAGATGACATGGCGCTTCAATCTCCGCAGCATGGGCGAAGGCGACCGCGTGAACGCCCTTCTCGCGCAGACCGCCGGACGCCTCACCTACAAGGCTTTGAAGGCATGAGCGGCAAGCGAGAGAAGCCCCTTGGGCTGGACATGCCGCTCGCCGAAGCGCTCGAAAGGTTCATAGGCGTCGATCCCGACGAGTTGCCGGACAACGTGAAGCTGAGACAAAAAAAGGGACCGCAGAAGCGATCCCTAGGTGTTGATGAAAAGCCCACTAAGGGCGGTGACTAATCCTCTGGATTAACGGCGGCGATAATAGCACCGCACACGTTCGACGCGACAGCGCCTGATGCGGTAATATCCCTGGATGAAGCGCATTTGCTTTTTCCTTGAATTTGGGCGCTAACCGTGCGATTCCTTGCTTGTCACAGCGGTGGAAACGCAGCGCTTAGCGCCCGTTGAAACTACGGATGGCCGGGGCTTTGCTCCGGCCTTTTCCGTTTCTGGCGGCCTTTCGTTGGTCGCGGTGTCCGTTCCACTATCACATCAAACACGATCTCCGGGTCGGCTTTCGTTCAGTCCGACGTCGTATTGCTTAACGACCTACCAAGCATGTGGCAAGAGGCATAATTTGCCGAAGAGCCCAAAAAAGGCATGAAGGGCTTTTTTCTAGACATATTACTAGAAAAAGGCTTATTGTATCCATCGACACTTGAGAGGGTTATGTGATGGCTGATGATATCGACGCTGGTGACGATCTAAAGCTCACCGTTGGCAGGGGGCCAAGCTACCCCTTCATAGATTTGCAGAGAGCGCTCGATCGGGTCTTCGAGATCACCGCAAAAGGTGCGGAGAGAACGAAACTCTCTCCTGAAACCTTTTACAAGCTGTGGAATTACGCTCCAAAGAGCAGTGGTGCTCGACAGACGATGGCCGCGCTAAATTCATACGGACTAGTGGAATACGTTGGGAAAGGGACCGACAGGCGAGTCCAGCTAACAGATTTGGCTCGCAGGATTGCGCTAGACAAGCGTCCGGGGTCACCTGATCGTGAGCGAGCGATGGCGCAAGCTGTGATTGAGCCGCCTGTTTTCGCGGAGCTCTATGACACATATGGCCCCATCCTCCCCGACAAGACGGTAATGGAATATTGGCTGGTATCCGAGAAGGGCTTCAATCAGCAGGGGGCTGAAGCCGCAGTGGCCAACTTCATTTCGTCATTTATGTATGCCGGGATGGATAAGCCGACGCAAAAGCCCGACGAGAACGGTTCACAGCGTAAGCCAGACATGGTAGATACGCCCAAACCAAGCGTAGGTGATTTTGTGGAAGTCGAGGTGGGAGGGCAGCTTCAGTTCGCGAAACCAGTTCGCGTACGAGCCACCACGCCCGATGGCGCTTGGTTCTTTGTCGAGGGAACCGAGACGGGATATTCTATGGAACAAGTAAAAATCGTTGACCATCCGGATGGTCAGGATCGCAAACCGCCGACCCTTCCTCTTGAGCAAGCGAAGGTCGCCACATCGACTAACGACCTTAAGCCAGTGTTCGACTTTGATAGTGTTACGATCAATACGAAGATTACGAGCCAGTGGCATCTTACTGAGCTCATCTCGCGGCTTGCTAAGTTAATGCCGTTGTTGCCGGAGGGTGACGATGGCAAGCAGAAGGACGACTGATTGAAAAGCCCGGCCTAACCCGCCGGGCTTTTTTTGTGATAATTGACCTCTAACGGGAGAGGCCCATGACCAATCAGGATTTTAAACGAAGCGTGGCGGGTGCCTGTGGCAGCGCGTTGGCGGCTGTCGTTGTTGTAAAAGGCATCATAGCCGTGGTGCCTGACGTGATCTTGCTCGATAAGTATGGTGATGTTCGAGGCATCTTTCAGCTTGGGTTAGCGATAATCGCCATCACCATTTTTGGGGCCGCTTGGCGCTGGATCGACACAATTGACTAAATGCCATCATCAATCTGGGTCAAGCACGTATATAGAACCCAAATCAAACCTATATTAAATAGCAGTTTTGCTTCGGGGCGTAGAGCATCAAAACCGGTTATACTATTAAAGTAGTTATTTAATATTATAGCGTTTCTGCATATTTCGAAATCTAACTCACCATATTCTCCCATCACTTTTGCCCCATATCGATGATATCATCATGCCTTCGTCAGCAAAAAGTAATATAATGATATGGATAGCTATTTTTAGGATCATTTCGACAAGGAAAACAGTCCATTATGCTTTGCATTTTCGCATATTTTGCGCGCATGATGTTCTATTAGCATAGGATGAAGCCTTCGATTAGCATGCTGCCTCGCATCTAATCAGAGGGCGCGTTACGATGTTTCAAGATAGCGACGTCGATGCGACAATCACTACGCCCAGACGATCGGCACTTTGGGATCAACCGTCAAATGAAGTTGGCGATTACGCCACACAGCCGCGAGAGCTCAAGCTATGGAAACTTGTCCGCAACTATCTGATGTTCATAGTTTTGGTAACGTGGATCGTCGTTTTCTGGCCGCTACTCGTCTATGGCATCTGGACGTTGTTTGAATAACCTAAATCAGCTCACCCATGTGCCGCTATACTGCTGCGGAAAGGCCTGGCGGAAGGCTGCGAGCTTGGGCGCGTCCCAGCGCAGGATATAGGGGTGGCGCGGGTTCTTGCGCATGAAGTCCTGATGATAGCTGTCGGCGATCTGGAACCCGTCGAACCGCTCCACACGGGTGACGATCTTGCCGGTCCACAATTTGGCCTGGCCAAGCTGGGCCAGATAGGCCTGCGCCGCCTTCGCCTGCGCGGCATTGGTGGGGTAGAGCGCGCTGCGATATTGCGTGCCGTGATCGGGGCCCTGATAATTAAGCGTGGTCGGATCGGCGATCACCGAAAAGAATATCCGCATCAAGGTGCCATAGCTCACCTGCCGCGGATCATAGACCACGCGCACGGCCTCGGCATAGCCCGTGCCGCCTGCGCTGACGCTGTCATAATCGACCTTGAGGCGCGGCGGGCCACCGGCAAAGCCGGATTCGACACGCTTGACGCCCTTCACATGGCTGAACACGCCCTCGACGCCCCAATAGCATCCGCCCGCGAAAATCGCGGTCTGCAGGCCCGTCGTGGCGGGCACGTCCAGACGTGGTTGGGGCGCAAGCACCGTGCGCTCACCAGCAATGGCAGCGGGGATGATCGCATCGGGCAAGGTAGCGGGCGCATAATGCCACGCCGCCGCCATCATGCCGCCGCCGATCATCGTGGCGGCGACCAGTGCCCTAAAGGATGTCATAACTCCGCTCCTGCTGGATGGGGGCAGCAGACAGATCATCGGGACGCGGCTGCGCATCGGCCGGGTTGAGCGTCACAACGCCGACCAGACCCAGCAGAAAACCACCCATGAACCTAACGAACAGGCCCGATTTCAAGAAGGCGACCATGTCGCACACCTTTCTGTCTTGCTTCACATCCAGCTACGGAGGCTGGTTAGGAAAAGTTGCATGAGCCCTGCATGAATGCAGTGATCGATGGCACAATCCGGCGACGAACATGCCTGTGGGATCGACCAGCCGCTTCAACAAGGTTGCTGATGGAAACGGATATAGACTGTCACCTGCCGCAAACAAGGTGCGGGAATGAAACCGACCGTTTCGATTTCGCCGTCGTTCGCCGATTGACGTCAGGCCATCCTGGGCGTGGATCAGCGCAAGGCGGCGCAAGCTTCCTGAATGCGGGTGCACGCCTTTTTCAGCACCTCTTCCGACGTCGCATAGGAAATACGGAATGCCGGGCTGAGGCCGAAGGCGCCGCCATGCACCGCCGCCACTTTCGCCTCATCAAGGAAATAGGCAATCAGATCCTCGTCCGTCGCGATTCGCACGCCCTTGGGCGTCGTCTTGCCGATCACGCCCGAGGCGTCGGGATAGACGTAGAACGCGCCTTCGGGAACGGGGCAGTTGAGGCCCGGCGCATCGTTGAGCATTGCCACGACCATGTCACGCCGCCTGCGGAACGCGGCATTGCGCTCTTCCAGAAAATCCTGGTCGCCGGTCAACGCGGCCGTAGCAGCAGCCTGCGATATCGAGCAGGGGTTCGATGTCGACTGCGATTGCAGCTTGCTCATCGCCTTGATGATCCAGGCCGGACCACCGGCAAAGCCGATCCGCCAGCCGGTCATCGAAAAGGCCTTGGAACAGCCGTTGACCGTCAATGTGCGATCGTAAAGATCGGGGCACACCTGCGCAATCGTGGCGAAGGGCGTCGCGGCATACCAGACATGCTCATACATGTCGTCGGTCATCACCAGCACATGGGGATGGCGCAGCAGCACCTCGCCAAGCGCCTTCAACTCGTCCGCCGAATAGGCCGCGCCTGAGGGGTTGGACGGGGAGTTGAGCATCACCCAGCGTGTCTTCGGCGTGATCGCGGCATCAAGCTGCGCCGCGGTGATCTTGTAGCCCTGCGCCGCCGGGCCTTCGATGATGACCGGCGTACCGCCCGCATAGTTCACGATGTCGGGATAGCTGACCCAGTAGGGCGCGGGAATGATGACTTCGTCGCCCACGTCGACGGTCGCGACCAGCGCGTTGAACAGCGTGTGCTTGCCACCGGCATTGACGCTGATCTGGCTGCGGTCATAGGCAAGGCCGTTGTCGCGCTTGAACTTCAACGCCACGGCATCCTTGACGGCCGGCGTGCCGTCCACGTCGGTATATTTGGTCTGTCCGCTGCGGATCGCGGCGATGGCGGCATCCTTGATGAAGTCGGGCGTATCGAAATCGGGCTCCCCCGCCGACAGGCCGATCACATCCACACCTGCGGCCTTCAGCGCATTCACACGGGCGCTCATCGCCAGGGTGGCGCTGGGCTGGATGCGGCCAAGGGCGGCGCTGGTGCGAGTCATCGGTAATAATCTTTCCTGAAAGCCCGGCGCGCAGCCGGTAAGGCGAACGGTCGGTCCCTTACTGCGCAATGTCGTGACGGGCAACCGGCTTTGGATCGGCCGTCGCCATTCAGCCGGTCGCGAGCCACGCCTCCAGCCTGCGCGCAATGGCGAGGAAGGGTGCCGCTTCCGCCGCGTCGCCGCCTGCCGGGGGCAGGCCCGCGTCGGACGCGGTGCGGATGGCGATGGTCAGCGGGATGCGGCCCAGGAAGGGCATGCCCATCTGCGCCGCAGCCGCTTCGGCGCCACCCTGGCCGAACGGGTCGGAGGCTTCCCCGCAATGCGGACAGACATAGCCTGCCATATTCTCGACCAGCCCGATCAACGGCACGTCCGCCTGCTCGAACAGGCTGACCGCCCGGGTCGCGTCGATCAGGGCAAGATCCTGCGGTGTCGAGACGATCAGCGCCCCCGCGGGCTTGTGCTTCGATATCATCGACAGCTGCACGTCGCCGGTGCCGGGCGGCAGGTCGACGATCAATATGTCGATGCCGTCCCATTGCGCATCGATAAGCTGGCCGAGCGCGTTGCCCGCCATCGGCCCGCGCCATGCAATCGCCTGCCCCGGATCGGCCAGATGCCCCATGGACAGCATCGGCACGCCCCAGTGGCTCATCACCGGCACGAGTTGCTTGCCTTCCGCCGTTGGCTTTTCGCCTTCGCTGCCCATCAGGCGCGGTTGCGAGGGGCCGTAGATGTCCGCATCGACCAGGCCGACCCGGTGCCCGAGGCGATGCAGCGCCACGGCCAGATTCGCCGACAGCGTCGATTTGCCGACGCCACCCTTGCCGGAGCCGACCGCGACTATCCGCAGGGTGCGCTTCTCCGCCGTCATCGCGATACGCACCTGCGTGACATCGGGCAGGTCGCCAATGGCCGTACGCAGGGCCGCTTCCATGGCGGCGCGCGCATCGGCCGACAGCCCGGTCACGTCGAGCACCAGGCTGACAATACCGTCCTTCAGGCGCAGTCCGCTCGCACGGCCCTCGCTCAGAGCGGACAGGTGTTCGGCAATGGCAGCGGGAAGATCGGGCACGGGATCGCTCATGATCAGCGCGCATAATGGATTATCGATGCAAAGGCACTGTTTTTCCCGCCGCGGCATTCCTATAGATGATGCATGAACAGAATGAACGGCTGGATGCCGCAATGGATCGCCGCAATCGGGCGCACGGCAGGACATGCCATGGCGCAAGGCCCCTGGGGCAACAAGGGCAGCGATGATGAGGGGAATGGCGGAAAGCCCGACGGCCCGCGCAACCCGTGGACGCAGCCGGGCGGCGGCAATCGCCCGCAGGGCCGCAGCGGGCCGAGTGCCATCGAGGAACTGCTCCGCCGCGGTCGTGAAAGCTTCGGTGGCGGCGGGAACAATGGCGGCGGCTTTGGCGGCCTGCCGCAGCGCCCCGATGGCAAGGCGATCTGGCCGATCGCGCTGGCGCTCGTCGTGCTGGTGTGGCTGGCGCTGACCTGCATTCATCGCGTCGGCCCGCAGGAACGTGGCGTCGTGCTGATGCTCGGCAAATATAGCCGTACTCTCTCGCCGGGGATCAGCATCACCTTGCCTGCGCCGCTCGAATCGGTCGCGACGGTCGATGTCGAGGAAATCCGTACGATCGACATCGGGTCGACCAGCGCAGAGCAGGAAAATCTGATGCTGACCGGCGATCAGAACATCATCGATCTCGCTTATTCGGTGCGGTGGAACATTCGCAACCCGGAACTCTACATGTTCCAGCTTTCCAACCCCGACAGCGCGATCCGCGAAGTCGCCGAAAGCGCGATGCGTTCGGTCGTCGCCAGCGTCAATCTGGACGATGCGCTGGGCGCGGGCCGTACCGGCATCGAGCAGCAGGTCGAACAGCGGATGCAGGAAATCCTCGACAGCTATCGCTCGGGCGTGCGGGTACAGGGCGTCGCGATCAAGCAGGCCGATCCGCCGGCGGCCGTCAATGACGCGTTCAAGGGCGTTTCCGCGGCGCAGCAGGCGGCGCAGACCAGCCTCAACCAGGCGCGCGCCTATGCGCAGCAGCAAACCGCTCTGGCGCAGGGTGAGGCGGCGCAGTTCGACAAGACCTACGAACAATATCGCCTGTCACCCGAAGTGACGCGGCGGCGCATGTATTATGAGACGATGGAAAAGGTGCTGGGCAACATGGACAAGACGATCGTCGAGACCGGCAACGTCACGCCCTATCTGCCGCTGCCCGAAATCAAGCGCCGCGCAGCTGCCGCGCCTCCGGCGGCCCCGGCTGCGACGACGGGAGTGCAGTGATGCCAGGCCTGTTGCGCAACCCGATCGCCTTCGCGCTGATCGCCATCGCCTTCCTGCTGCTGTTGGGCAGCACCATTTCGATCGTGCCCGAAACCCGGCAGGGCGTGATCGTGCGTTTCGGCGAGCCGGTGCGGATCGTCAACCGCTACCGCCCCAACGAACAGTTCGGCTATACCGGCGCGGGCGTGATCCTGCGCATTCCGTTTGCCGAACAGATCGTCTGGATCGATAAGCGCGTTCTGTCGGTCGAGATGGAGCGGCAGCAGGTGCTCTCGACCGACCAGTTGCGGCTCCAGGTCGATGCCTTCGCCCGCTATCGCATCGTCGATCCGCTGCGGATGTATATTTCGGCAGGCAGCGAGGATCGCGTGTCGGAAGCCTTGCGGCCGATCCTGGGTTCCGCGCTGCGCAACGAGCTCGGCAAGCGGCCCTTCGCCGCGCTGCTCAGCCCGGAGCGGGGCCAGGTGATGCAGAATATCGAAGCCGGTCTCAACCGCGTCGCCCGGCAATATGGTGCCGAAATCGTCGATGTGCGGATCAAGCGCGCCGATTTGCCTGACGGTGCGCCGCTGGAAAGCGCGTTGCAGCGGATGCGCACCGCGCGCGATCAGGAAGCGCTGACGATCCAGGCGCAGGGTGCAAAGCAGGCGCAGATCATCCGCGCCGAGGCGGACGCCAGTGCCGCCCGCGTCTACGCCGAAAGCTTTGGCAAGGACCCGGATTTCTACGACTTCTACCGGGCCATGCAAAGCTATCGCTACACGTTCGATCCGTCGCGGTCTGGCCAGACGTCGGTCATCCTGTCGCCTGACAACGACTTCCTGCGGGAGTTTCGCGGCAAGTGAGATATTC
Source organism: Sphingobium algorifonticola (assembly GCF_004005485.1). Taxonomy (GTDB): domain Bacteria; phylum Pseudomonadota; class Alphaproteobacteria; order Sphingomonadales; family Sphingomonadaceae; genus Sphingobium; species Sphingobium algorifonticola. The sequence continues at coordinate 46,254 of NZ_RZUL01000002.1, read as the reverse complement.
GGGCGTTTCCACCCTGACCGGCGGGAACGACCCTTATTCAATGTGGGTTAAGGGAAGACGAGGCATCGCAGCCATTCCTGTGGTCCCGGCCTTTTCCCGAACGTCATGAGAGGACAATCATCAGTGCGCTACGCTTACGCCATCACCGCAGCCCTTCTGCTCGGCGGCACGGCCATTGCCGTCACCTCGAACCAGCCGCTCGGCGCGCAGACCGCGCAGAACGAAGGCATGCAGGCCGCGGCGCCGCGTGGCGCGCCGGTCAGCTTTGCCGACATGGTGGAAAAGCTGCAACCGGCCGTCGTCAACATCTCGACGCGTCAGCGGGTGCAGGTGCAGAACCCGTTCGCCGGCACGCCCTTTGGCGACCTGTTCGGCGCACCCGGCGGCACCCCGCAAACACGGCAGGCGCAGTCGCTGGGGTCTGGTTTCCTGATTTCCGCGGACGGCTACATCGTCACCAACAACCATGTCGTTGCCCCCGGCGCGGAAGGCGCGAGCGTGGACAGCATTACGGTGACGCTGACCAACCGCGAAGAATATAGCGCAAAGCTGGTCGGGCGCGACGTCGCCAGCGACCTTGCCGTGCTGAAGATCGAGCCTAAGAAGGCACTGCCCTTCGTGAAGTTCGGTGACAGTACGAAGGCGCGCGTGGGCGACTGGGTGATTGCGATCGGCAATCCCTTCAGCCTGGGCGGCACGGTGACCGCGGGCATCATCTCCGCCGTGCATCGCAACACCGGCGGCGGCAGCGACCGTTTCATCCAGACCGATGCCTCGATCAACCAGGGGAACAGCGGCGGGCCGATGTTCGACATGAACGGCAATGTCATCGGCATCAACAGCCAGATTCTTTCACCCTCGGGCGGCAATGTCGGCATCGGTTTCGCGATTCCGGCGGAACAGGCCGTTCCCGTCATCGAGACGCTGCGCAAGGGCGAAAGCGTGCGGCGCGGCTATCTGGGCGTACAGATCACGCCCTTGTCGGAAGATATCGCCGATTCGCTGGGACTTGCGAAGAACCGGGGCGAGTTCATCCAGGGTGTCGAACCGGGCCAGGGCGCCGACAAGGCGGGCATCAAGCCTGGCGACGTGATCGTGAAGGTCAACAATCGCGAAGTGACGCCGGACGAAACCCTGTCCTTCATCGTCGCCAATCTGCCGATCAACTCGCGTGTGCCGATCGAACTGATCCGCAACGGCCAGCGGATGACCGTCACCGCCGTGGTGGGCCAGCGCCCGCCCGAGGATCAGCTGAACAGCTTCGCGCAGCAGGGCGATGACGATGACTTCTCCAATCCGCGCAGCCAGCCCGATGCGGGTGCCGCCGCGCAGCAGAGCCTGGGCGTTGCGGTAACGCCGCTGACGGCGGGAATCGCCCGTCAGCTTGGCGTGCCCGCCGAAACGCGCGGGGTGGTCATCACGACGGTCGATCCCTCGACCGACGCGGGTGCCAAGGGCCTGCGTCGCGGCGACATCATCCTGTCGGCCAACAATCGCCCGACCCTGACGGAGGCGGACCTCAAGGCTGCCATCGCGCAGGTGACGGCGGCAGGCCGCAATGCGGTTCTGTTGCAGGTGCTGCGTCGCGGCCAGCCCGCGACCTTCGTCGGGATACGCCTGCGCGACAAATAAGCGGCATACTATGCCCGGCAGCATGGTGACGCATCTCGCTGCCGGGGCATTGCCGGGCTGGTCAGCCCTTATCAGGGATAGAGCAGACCTTCGCGCCATGCGCCGTCGCCATCGCGCGTGAACAGGCGGCGTTCGTGCAGGCGATATTCCCGGTCCTGCCAGAACTCGATCGCCTGTGGCACCACCCGAAAGCCTGACCAGTGCGGCGGCCGGGGAACCGCGCCGCCTTCATGACGGGCCTGCACCTGCGCAAAACGATCCATGAACACATCGCGCGAAGGCAAGGGGCGCGACTGGTCCGAAGCCCAGGCCCCGAGCTGCGAATCCCGCGCACGCGTCGCGAAATAGGCGTCGGCGGTGGTATCGTCCACACGCTCCACCACGCCTTCGATACGGACCTGCCGCCGCAGCGACTTCCAATGGAACAGCAGCGCCGCTTGAGGATTGGCGATCAGCTCCCCCGCCTTGCGGCCTTCCAGATTGGTGTAGAATACGAAACCCTGCGGTCCGTGCCCCTTCAGCAGTACCATGCGGACCGACGGACGGCCTTGCGCATCCGCCGTCGCCAGCGCCATCGCATTGCTGTCGTTGATCTCGGTGCCGCGCGCCTCTTCATACCATCGGTCGAACAGGGCGAAGGGATCATGGATGGCGGTATCGCCTGCTGGGTCTGTCATTGCGCCTATCTAGGGTTGCGGTCGCGCAACGACAACGCGCTTGAAGCGCGACAAGTCGCTTTCCACATGATAGCGACCGTGCAACTTCACAGGACGAGACATTACCACGAACATGGCCGATCCCTACAGCATATTGGGCGTGGCGCGCGGCGCCAGCGAAGCGGAGATCAAGAAAGCCTATCGCACGCTGGCCAAGACGCTGCATCCCGATCGCAATGCCGACAACCCCAAGGCGGCCGAACGCTTTTCCGACGTGACGCGCGCCTATGATCTGCTGACCGACAAGGACAAGCGCGCGCAATATGATCGCGGGGAAATAGATGGGGACGGCAACCCTGCCATGCCGTTCGGCTTCAACAGTGCGCGCGGCGGCGCGGGCGGCCAGCCGGGCGGCGGTCATGGCGGTGGACCGGCCGGATTCGAGTTCAGCCCCGGCGGCGATTTCGGCGACATATTCGAAGGCCTGTTCGGCGGCGCGCGCGGTGCGGGCGCGGGCGGCGGTGGCTTCGGCGGCTTCGGGCGCGGGCGTGGCGCCCCCCCGGCGAAGGGCGCCAACGTCGGCTATCGGCTGGCCGTCGGGTTCATCGATGCAGCGACCGGCGCGCCGCAACGCATCACCCTGCAGGACGGCAAGACGATCGACGTCAAACTGCCCGCGGGGGTGGAAACGGGCACACAGATGCGTCTGGCCGGCAAAGGCCAGCCCGGTCCGGGCGGCCCCGGCGACGCGATCATCACGATAGAGATCGGCAGCCATCCCTTTTTCACGCGCGATGGCGACCATGTCCGCCTGACCCTGCCCATCACGCTCGACGAAGCCGTCCGGGGCGGCAAGGTGAAGGTGCCGACCGTCGAGGGACCGGTGATGCTCGGCATTCCGGCAGGGTCGGCATCGGGCAAGACGCTGCGCCTCAAGGATCGCGGCTTCACGGGCAAAAGTGGCGCGCGCGGCGATCAGCTCGTCACGCTCCAGATCGATGTGCCCGCCGATGATGCCGCGCTCAACGATTTCGTCGCAGGCTGGCAGGACAGACGGTCGGTCCGGGGACATCTGGGCGTCTGAGGGCGTTACCCTCCTGTCATGAGAGATGTTTCCCCCGAATCGCCCGAAGCGCGCCGCCAGCGGCTGCTGGACCAGCCCGAAGTGGCGCGCCGCTCGCGCCTCGCGCGGTTCCATCCCGGCGCGAACGCGGTGCAGGTCATGAAGCGCGTGGCCATCGGCGTTTACACCGACGGGTTCATCCATGCCGGCAACCTGGCCTATATGGCGCTGCTGACGCTCTTTCCCTTTTTCATTGTTGCAGCCGCGATCACCAGCGTCTTCGGCCGGACGAGCGATGGCGTTGCCACCGTCAACGCCTTTCTGCTCACCGTGCCGCCCAGCGTCGGCGAAGTGCTGCGCGGACCGATCAACCAAGTGATCGATGCCCGCCTGTCGAGCGGCGTCCTGTGGCTGGGCGGCCTTGTTGGCCTGTGGTCGGTCGGCAGCCTGATCGAGACGATCCGCGACATCCTGCGCCGCGCCTATGGCACCAAAAGCGGACGGGCGTTCTGGCAATATCGGCTTGGCTCGATCGGCATCATTTTCGTGAGCATCTTCGCCGCGATGTTTGCGTTTTCGATGCAGATCGCCCTCGCCGGGGCGGAAGAGTTCCTGCTGCGCGTGCTGCCCTTCGCCGACGACGCGATCCGCATCGTCACCGCCAGCAAGATCGTGCCGATGGCGATCCTGACGCTCGCGCTCTATTCGCTGTTCGTCTCGCTCACCCCCAGCAAATATCGCGACCGGCGCTTTCCCAAATGGCCTGGCGCGGTGCTGACGGCGGGCTGGTGGTATGGTACGCTGATCCTCCTGCCGGTCGCGCTTTCGAACCTCGCAAGCTACGACCTGACCTACGGCAGCCTTGCAGGCGTCATGATCACGCTCATTTTTTTCTTCCTCGTCGGGCTTGGCGTGGTAATTGGCGCGGAACTCAATGCGGCTCTGGCGGACTTCCCCGATGCGGAAGCGGCCCCCGAACCGCCACTACCAAGGACTGACGACATATGAAGGACGCGATCACGGGTACCCTGATGCAGGGCAAACGCGGCCTCATCATGGGTCTTGCCAACGAAAAGTCGCTGGCCTGGGGCATATCGAAGGCGCTGCATGCGCAGGGTGCGGAACTGGCCTTTTCCTATCAGGGCGAGGCGCTGGAAAAGCGTGTGCGGCCGCTGGCCGAGCAGCTGGGATCGGATTTCCTGATCCCCTGCGACGTATCCGACATGGCGCTGCTCGACGCGACGTTCGCGGCGATCAAGGAACGCTGGGGCACAATCGACTTCATCGTCCACGCCATAGGCTTTTCGGACAAGAACGAGCTGCGCGGCAAGTTCTACGACACCAGCCTCGACAATTTCCTGCTGACGATGAACATTTCCGCCTACAGCTTCGTCGCCGTGGCGCAGCGCGCCCGCGCGCTGATGCCCGAAGGCGGATCGCTGCTGACGCTGAGCTATTATGGCGCGGAAAAGGTGATCCCGCATTACAACGTGATGGGCGTGGCGAAGGCCGCGCTGGAAACCAGCGTCAAATATTTGGCAATGGATCTAGGCCCGGAGAACATCCGCGTGAACGCGATTTCGGCCGGGCCGATCAAGACGCTGGCGGCAAGCGGGATCGGCGATCTCCGCTATATCCTGAAATGGAACGAATATAATTCGCCGATGCGCCGCAACGTCACCATCGAGGATGTCGGGGGCGCGGGCCTCTATCTGCTGAGCGACCTCGCCAGCGGCGTGACCGGCGAAATCCACCATGTCGATGCCGGGTACAATGTCATCGGCATGAAGGCGGAAGACGCGCCGGATATCGGGCTGGAACAGTAGCTCTTCTCCCTCTTCCCTTCAGGCTTCGTCCTGAGCGCCTGCCTTGGCAGGCAGTCGAAGGGGGAGAGGGCCGGGGAGAGGGGGAATGACATGCGTTTGCGGGACCAGGATATGACGGGGCACAGCCCCCTCTCCCAACCCTCTTCCCTGCAGGGGAGAGGGCTTTCGTGAGCTTCAATACATTCGGGCGCGTGTTCCGCTTCACCACCTGGGGGGAAAGCCATGGTCCGGCCATCGGTGCGGTGGTGGACGGCTGCCCGCCGGGCCTGTCGATCAACGCGGAAACCGACATCCAGCCTTTCCTCGACAAGCGCCGCCCCGGCACGTCGAAGTTCACGACGCAGCGCCAGGAGCCCGATCAGGTCCGCATCCTTTCCGGCGTGTTCGAGGGTAAGACGACGGGGACGCCCATTGCCCTGATGATCGAGAATGTGGATCAGCGGTCGAAGGATTATTCGGATGTCGCCAAGGCATACCGCCCCGGCCATGCCGATTATGCCTATGACGCGAAATATGGCTTTCGCGACTATCGTGGCGGCGGCCGGTCGAGCGCGCGCGAGACGGCATCACGCGTGGCGGCGGGTGCCGTGGCGCGGCTGGTGATCCCCGATGTCGACATCTTCGCTTATGTCAGCGCAATCGGCGATGACGCGATCGACCCGGCGCGCTTCGACCCTGCGGAGATCGACCGCAATCCCTTCTTCTGCCCCGATCCTGTGGCCGCGCAACGCTGGGAGGCGCTGGTCGATGGCGCGCGGCTGGACGGATCGTCGCTGGGCGCGGTGGTCGAGTGTATCGCGATCGGCGTGCCCGCAGGCTGGGGGGCGCCGCTCTACGCCAAACTCGACGCAGAGCTGGCCGCTGCGATGATGAGCATCAATGCGGTGAAGGGCGTCGAGATCGGCGACGGTTTCGCGGCCGCGCGCCTGCGCGGAGAGGACAATGCCGATCCGATGCGCCCCGGCCCGGACGGCGCGCCGCAGTTCATGGCCAATCACGCCGGCGGGATCGCAGGCGGCATTTCCACCGGCCAGCCGGTGAAAGTGCGCGTCGCGTTCAAGCCGACCAGCTCGATCCTGATCCCGGTCGACACGGTCACGCGCGAAGGCGAGCCCGCCGACATCATCACCAAGGGCCGCCACGACCCCTGCGTCGGCATCCGCGGCGTGCCGGTGGTGGAAGCGATGATGGCGCTGGTGCTGGCGGATCAGCGGCTGCTGCATCGGGCGCAGTGCGGGGAAGCGGGGGGCGATTGACGCCCTGCCCCCCAAGAGCGTCACCCCTCACCTTGATCGTCACCCCAGCGAAGGCTGGGGCCTCAAGCGAAGGCGCGCCATCGCCTGGGATGCCAGCCTTCGCTGGCATGACGAGGATAGGGAATAGCGGCAGGCGACCAACGCCAGACCATCAGTAGTAGAACTGCGCTACTGCGATGCGACAGTTCTATTCACAGTATAAGTCCGCTAGAACGGTGTCATGGTATCGAACACCAAAAGCGATCGAGTGACGATAGGTCCACTCCCACTGACAACCACGTTGCAAGCACTCCTTGACGAGGAGCATCACCGCACCACGGGTGCACAGGAGCGCCTAGGTACGATTGTACCTATCGCCCAGCAGGGGCTTGCCATTCTAAACACATCAGTTGTCAGTGTGGCTGCCAACAATGGTGTTATGGCAGCGTTCATGTTGGCGATCCAGAAGAGCGTGACGCTCGCATTCCTATCTTATATTCGGGCGCATACTGCGCAAGCAGAATTCAATTGCAGGCAGGCCATCGAGTTCACGGCTCTTGCGGCCTATGTGCTTGCAAACCCGGCAGTGGAACTTCTCGATTATAGTGAACCTAACAATCCGATATTTGTATCGGCCCAGAAGCTGCGTGAGAAAGCATATAAGTGGCTTAAGGCACAAGAGCCGGAACTGAACCGTTTACTAAAGGACTTCAAAGACAGCATTAATGACAGCACTGCTCACGCCAGCATCTATGTCACGCATCTGACTGTTGAGATCGATAGCCTGACCGACAATAGCGATGTGTTCATGGGATCGTTCTTCGATAATCTTGGCCTCAACGAGAGCCGAGCATTCCTCATGAGCTTCTGCCGACTGGTTGTCCTGATTGTGGAAACAATGCGGCGCGCGAACGAGATTTCTAATGGCATCGGCATGAAGGAAGGACTGGAGCAGGAAATTTATCTGTATGCTAGCATCGTCGATGGATACCGAGAGGCATTAGGAGAAGCTATGCGTCGTGACAAAGAAGCCGCATCACCAGTTTAGGGTCAGCGCGGTAGGATATACTTCACTGCTTATGTCCGGAAAAAACGACATCACGCTCTCTGCCCAACCTTCATCCCCGCTTTCCACTTCCCCACACCCATTTTCCCAAACCCAGCTTTTTTGCGGTTTTCAACGGCGCAACTTCCGCAACTTCGTGACCTTCCGATACACCCCCACCACCTCACGTTGCGGCATCCGCTCCGACTTGATAGCAAGGATGCAACAGCATCGGGGCCGTCCCCCCGCAATTCCATAATCCGGGAGCCAGCATGGCCAAGCGCCTTACGTCCATCATCCTCATCGCCATGGTCCTGGGCGTCGTCGTCGGGTACATCACCAACCAGCTTGTCGGGGCGGACAAGGCGCAGGCGAAGGATATCGCGGGATACTTCCATCTGCTCGCCGACATCTTCCTGCACCTTATCAAGATGATCATCGCGCCTCTGGTGTTCGCGACATTGGTGTCCGGCATCGCGCATATGGGGGACAGCGCGGCGCTGGGGCGGATCGGCGGGCGGGCATTGCTGTGGTTCATCACCGCCAGCCTGATCTCGCTCAGCCTCGGCCTCGTCTTCGTCAATTTCTTCGAGCCGGGCGTCGGCCTCGATCTCGTCCGCAGCGGCGCGGATTCGGGGGTGGACACCAAGGCGCTCAACTTCCGCGATTTCGTGCTGCACATCTTCCCGACATCGATGGTCGAGGCGATGGCGAGCAACGCCATTCTCCAGATCGTCGTATTCTCGCTGTTCGTCGGCGTGGCGCTGACCGCGATCGGGGAACGGGGCAAGCCGATCGTCGCGGTGGTCGAGGCGCTGGTCGATCTGATGCTGCAGATCACCGGCTATGTCATGAAAGTCGCCCCGCTCGCGGTGTTCGGCGCGATCGCGTCGGTCGTGACGGTGCAGGGGCTGGGCGTCCTCGTCACCTTCGGCCAGTTGATCGGCGAGTTTTACCTGGGGCTGGCGACGCTGTGGCTGATCCTGGGCTTTGCGGGCTTCCTCGTGCTGGGCAAGCGTATCTTCCGCCTTGCCCGCTACATCCGCGAGCCGCTGCTGATCGCTTATTCCACGGCCTCATCGGAAGCCGCCTATCCCAAGCTGCTCGAACAGCTCGACCGCTTCGGCGTGCCGCGCCGCATATCCAGCTTCGTGCTGCCTTTGGGCTACAGCTTCAACCTAGACGGGTCGATGATGTACGCGGCCTTCGCCACCGTGTTCATCGCGCAGGCCTATGGCATCGACTTGCCGATGAGCACGCAGATCACGATCCTGCTGGTGCTGATGATTACCAGCAAGGGGATCGCCGCCGTGCCCCGCGCCTCGCTGGTGGTCGTCGCCGCGACGCTGGCGCAGTTCGACTTGCCGGTGGAAGGCGTCGCCTTCATCCTCGCGATCGACCAGTTCCTCGACATGGGCCGCACCGCGACCAATGTGGTCGGCAATGCCGTCGCCACCGCCGTCGTCACCAAATGGGAAGGGATGCTGGAAGTCGAGGAACCCGACTATGTCGAGCCGCCCCATGCGCCCGCGCATACGGCGGCGGCTGGGGCGGCGGGCCTCGATCTGGCAGCGGATATGGTGGAGGACGGGCGGAAGGGGTGAGGGGAAGACGCAATCCACAAAGCCCGTTCGCCCCGAGCTTGTCGAAGGGTGAGGCTGAGCCGCGGGCGAAGCGCCTTCACTGCGTTCAGGGTGCCCTTCGACAAGCTCAGGGCGAACGGCGATGTTGAGATTGCGCTTGAGAATCACACCCGCATCGGCATCAGCACGTAGAGCGCCGCGCTCTTGTCATTCTCGCGGATCAGCGTGGGCGCTGCGGCATCGGCGAGATGCAGTTCCACCACATCGCCGTCGATCTGCCCCAATATGTCGAGCAAATAGCGCGCGTTGAACCCAATCTCCATCCCCTCCGACACATAATCGGCCGACACTTCTTCCGCCGCCGTGCCGTTTTCCGGGCTGGTGACGGACAAGGTGATCTTGTCGCGATCGACCGACATCTTGACAGCGCGGGTCTTTTCGGTGGCGATGGTCGCGACGCGATCCACCCCTTCCTCGAACCCGCGGGGATCGATCTTGAGCAGCTTGTCATTGCCAGTCGGGATGACACGGCTGTAATCCGGGAAAGTGCCGTCGATCAGCTTGCTGGTCAGGATCGCATTGCCGATGCCGAAGCGGATCTTGCCTGCGGACAGTGACACCGCGACGCTGCCGTCCACTTCGTCGAGCAGCTTGCGCAGTTCGCCGATGCATTTGCGCGGCACGATGATGTCCGGCATGCCTTCCGCGCCATCGGGCCGCGCCACGGTGACGCGCGCGAGGCGATGGCCGTCAGTCGCCGCTGCCTTCAGCACAGGCTGCGGATCGTCCGACACGTGCAGGAAGATGCCATTGAGATAGTAACGCGTTTCCTCCGTCGAAATCGCAAAGCGCGTCTTGTCGATGATCTGCTTCAGCGTTTCGGCAGGCAGTTCGAAGCTGGTCGGCAGATCGCCTTCGGCAATCACCGGGAAATCGTCACGCGGCAAGGTGGAGAGGTTGAACTTCGCCCGGCCCGCCTGGATCAGCATCTTGCCTTCGGCGGCCTGCAAAGACACCTGGCTGCCTTCGGGCAGCTTGCGCGCAATGTCGAACAGCGTATGCGCCGAAATGGTGGTCGCGCCCGCCGTCTCCACCTGCGCCTGGATGATTTCCACGATCTGAAGGTCAAGGTCGGTCGCCATCAGCTTGATTGCGCCGTCGGCGGTTGCCTCAATCAGCACATTGGATAGGATGGGAATGGTGTTGCGCCGCTCCACCACCGACTGGACATGGCCCAGGCTCTTGAGGAGGGTCGCGCGTTCGATGGTGGCCTTCATTCCCTGGTCCCGCTTCTATTCTGCTTGCCTGTCTGGATGTCCGCCCGAGTCCGGCCGGTCGGGCAAGATGCCTTCCCTTCATTAACAACAATGCAACAGGGGGCAAGCGGTCCCGCTTGCAAAAAAGCGGCGGTTGGGCTTTGCGTTGGCGCCATGCAATCCCTGCCCTTTTTGCGTCTCGCCTTGTTGCCGTTGAGCCTGATGGCGGTCGATAGCGCACAGGGGCGCGATTCGCTGGGCATCTTCGAAAGCTGGGGGGCCTTCGTCGATCCGTCGGTGCCGCGCTGCTATGCGATTGCGCAGCCGGTGCAGCGCGGGCGGCGCGCCACATGGCAGCCTTTCGCATCGGTCGGGTCCTGGCCGAAAGCCAATGTCCGCAACCAGGTGCATATCCGCCTCAGCCAGGCACGACGGCCGGAGGCGGCCGTGACGTTGAGCATCGGCGATCGGCGTTTTGCCCTTGCGGCGGGGACGGCCGACGCCTGGGCACCCGACCGGCAGGGCGATGCCGCGATTGTCGCCGCGATGCGATCAGCCACCAGCATGAGCGTCCAGACAGTGGACGCCGGCGGCCGCGCTTTCGCCGATGTTTACGCCCTGCGCGGCGCGGCAACGGCGATCGACGCGGCGGCACTGGGCTGCGCACGGCGCTGAAATCTTGACTTTCATGTGGCAATCTGCCACATCATGAGCATTCCGTCCCCGGCATGCCGTCTTGAGGCGCTCGCAAGAGCAGATATCAACTCAAGGCCGCTCCCGGGGACAATTTTTAAGCGAAGCATAAATGTCTACCGCGATCGTTGTCGATGGTGCCTTTTTTCTTAGGCGCTTTCGATCCAGCTTCCCCAGTTTGGATTCCAATGATCCCAAAGATATTGCTTGGGGTCTGACCTATTTGGCTGGTTGGCATATTGCGCTCAAACGCCGCGCCGAACTGCCGGATGAGACGTTGGAGCCAAATACGTTTCGGCCTCAAGAGACAAGCCATCTATATCGTGTATTCTTTTATGACTGCGCACCCCTGACTAAGAAGGTGCACAGGCCGGTATCAAAGCGGTCGTTGGATCTTTCGAAAACCGAGACTGCGCTATTTCGAATTGCCGTCCACGAACATCTCAAAACTGTTCGGAAAGTCGCACTACGGCTCGGTCGTCTCAACGATGATTTTATCTGGCGACCAAAGCCAGAGGCCATGAAGAAGTGGCTGCTCGATACGGCGAACTTTGTGCCTGACGATACCGACTTTGAATTGGATGTGGTCCAAAAGGGTGTCGATATGCGACTTGGGCTTGATGTCGCCTCCATGGCATTCAAAAGACAGGTCGATCAGATCATATTGGTCGCTGCTGACGCCGATTTCGTTCCAGCGGTCAAGCTTGCGCGCCGAGAGGGCATCGACGTTGTCCTTGATACGATGGGCGGCCATGCAGCCCATGATCTTGTGTCGCATGTCGATGGCGTTCGAAACTGCCGCTTCGCTGGACAAAAGAAAGAAGCTGAGTGATGCAAATACCCGGACATATCGATCCGGTGCCCGTTCCGCGCACCGTGACACCCCGTGCCGACGGCCGTGTCGATCTGCTTGGTCTCAACAAGATGCAGATTCAGGGCGCGCTGATGGAATCGCAGCTTGACGTGAAACAGGCGAAGCTGCGCGCAAAGCAGCTGTTCCACTGGATCTATCATCGCGGCGAAACCGACTTTGCGATGATGACCGATCTTGCCAAGCCGATGCGGCTGTGGATGGCGGATCGCTTCGTCATCGGTCGTCCGCAGGTTGTCGAGGCGCAGCTATCCAGCGATGGCACGCGCAAATGGCTGCTGCGGTCCGACGACGGGCAGGATTATGAGATGGTCTTCATCCCCGATGCCGACCGGGGCACCCTGTGCGTGTCGAGCCAGGTCGGCTGCACGCTGAACTGCCGCTTCTGCTACACCGGCACGATGCGCCTTGTCCGCAACCTGACGCCCGGAGAGATCGTCGGCCAGGTGATGCTGGCCCGCGATGCGCTGGGCGAATGGCCCAAGGGGAATATGGCAGCCGCGGTGGACGACGAGGATGAGGACGACGACGCCCCGCTCTACACCACCGACGGGCGGATGCTGACCAACATCGTGATGATGGGCATGGGCGAGCCGCTGTACAATTTCGATAATGTGCGCGATGCCCTGAAAGTCGTGATGGATGGCGATGGCCTGGCGCTGTCGAAGCGGCGCATCACTCTGTCGACCAGTGGCGTGGTGCCCATGATGAAGCGCGCGGCGGAGGAAATCGGCGTCAATCTGGCCGTGTCGCTGCATGGCGTCACCAAGGAAGTGCGCGACGAGATCGTGCCGATCAATCGCAAATATGGCATCGAGGAACTGCTCCAGGCGTGCGCCGATTATCCCAAGGCGAACAATGCGCGCCGCATAACCTTCGAATATGTGATGCTGAAGGACAAGAATGACAGCGACGCGGATGCGCGGGAACTTGTGCGCCTCATCAAGCACTACAAACTGCCCGCGAAGGTCAACCTCATTCCTTTCAACCCCTGGCCCGGCGCGCTGTACGAATGCTCGTCGCCGGAACGGATCAGGGCGTTCAGCAACCTGATCTTCGCCGCAGGCATTTCCGCACCGATCCGCACCCCGCGCGGACGCGACATCATGGCGGCCTGCGGCCAGCTCAAGTCGGCATCGGAAAAGAAGAGCCGGGCCGAACTGGATCGGCTGGCGGAGGAAAAGCAGGCGGCGCTGGGCTGAGCTTGCGATACGGCAGCCTCTGGTTTAGAATGCCGCGCATGATCCGCGACCACATCCTGAGCGCAATGCAAAATACCCGTCATCCGGCGGGGCATTGCGCTTGGCATGACGGTAGATGGCGAAGCTGAAGGCTTCAGGCATTACGGATCATGACCACCAGCACCCCGCCGTTCCGGCGGGGTTTTTGTTTGCGCGTCGCCGGGCGGTACAGAAGAAAGGATGTCCCATGACAAAAACGGACAATTTCATTCCCTATCCCGACGAACCTGCAATCATCGCGATCGGCAGCAGCTTTGCGGACAGGAGCCTGCCGAAGGCGCAGTGGACGCATGCCGCGCATTTCGCCGCGTGCCTGTGGCTGCTGCGATGCCGCCCCGATGTGGTTGCGGAACGGGACATGCCGGACATGATCCGCGCATACAATGTCGCAACCGGTGGCGTGAACAGCGCAACCGCAGGCTATCACGAGACGATCACACAGGCATCGATCCGGGCGGCACGAGCGGCGCTGCGCGATGCGGCGCCCGATACGCCGCTGCATTACGTGCACGAGGCGCTCATGACCGGCGCGTGCGGCCACAAGGACTGGCTGCTTGCCTATTGGACATCGGCTGCCCTGATGAGCAGCGCAGCACGCATTGCTTGGGTGGAGCCGGATATTGCACCGCTACCCTATTGAAAAGGCGTATTCCGTAACGCGATTGCAATCTTTGCATCTGCAAAATCATCGTTCGCACTTGCAGCAGACACCGCAGTCATACATATCAGAGGTGCCTTTCAGGCATCCTCTCCTAAAACTTTTCGGGCTGATCTTCGGATCAGCCCTTTTTTTTCGCCGCATTATCCTCTATCGGCCTCTTGCTGCTGTCGCGCCGAATAACATAATTTGGAGCGGTGCCGCCGGTCAGACCGGCAAGGCGAGGCTGTGGCATGGGGGATCGAGCCTTTGGCGCGCATGGCTCTCCCCCATCCTTCCCCCACATGCATCCGATTATTTTTGGCTGGCCTGTAACCCGCGCAAGCGGCATTGCGTAGGCAAAGCAGCACCGATGCGCGTGCGACGGGGACCAGCCGATGACAGCGGAACGATCGACCGACGACAGGCCTGCGGGCGGCACGCTGGTGAAACGGCATCGCTTGTCGACCCGGCTGTGGCACTGGACCAATGTCGTCACTGTCGCGACATTGTTCACCAGCGGCCTTGGCATCTTCAACGCACATCCGCGGCTCTACTGGGGCCACTTCGGGGCCAATGCCGACACGCCATGGCTCGAACTGTCGCGCTTTCCCGGCTGGATCACCTTGCCCGGCAGTTACAGCCTTGCCATGTCGCGGCACTGGCATCTGACGTTCGCGCTGATTTTCGCGTTCGCGATCCTGTTCTACATGCTCTGGAGCCTTGTGAACCGGCATGTCAGCCGCGATCTGGCCTTTCGCCGGGAGGAGCTATCGCCCGGTCATATATGGGCCGACATCAAGGATCATGCCCGGCTGCGCTTTCCGACGGGCGCAGCGGCGCTGCGCTACAATATTCTTCAGAAGGCCAGCTACGTCGGGGTCATCTTCGTGCTGATCCCCGGCCTTATCCTGAGCGGGCTGACCATGTCACCGGGCATGAATGCCGCATGGCCATGGCTGGTGGACCTGTTCGGCGGACGGCAGTCGGCACGGTCTATCCACTTCATCCTCGCCTTCGCGACGGTCGGCTTTTTCCTCGTTCATATCCTGATGGTGGTGCTGGCCGGCCCGTTCAACGAAATACGGTCGATGGTGACGGGCTGGTATCGCCTGCCGAAGGAGCGCGGACAATGACCGCGATGACGCGCCGGTCGCTGCTGACCGGGATCGCCGCAACGGCGGGCGGCTTGCTGACAGGGTGCGACCAGCTCGCCAGGAACGAAAGCTTTCGCGAGGCGCTGTTTAGCGCGGACAATGTCCACCGCTGGACCCAGCGGGCGCTGACCGACCGCAACGCGCTGGCGCGGGAGTTTCGCCCCGATCAGATCTCGCCCTATTTCCGGCCCAATGGCGTTCGCAACCCAGGAACGCCGGAATATGCCGCGATGTCCGCCGACAATTTCGCCGCCTGGCGATTGCAGGTGACCGGCCTTGTCAACCGCCCGCTTTCCCTGTCGCTGCCGCAGATCCAGGCGCTGCCGCATCGCGAGCAGATCACCCGGCATGATTGTGTGGAAGGGTGGAGCGCGATCGGCAAATGGCGCGGGGTGCCACTGCGCACGATCCTCGACGGCGCCGACCTCAAGACCAACGCCCGATATCTCGTATTCCGCTGCGCCGATACCAATGGTGGCGCGCGGCCTTATTATGAAAGCATCGATCTGGTCGATGCTTTCCACCCGCAAACGATCCTGGCCTTTGCGCTCAACGACCGTCCGCTGTTCGTCGCCAATGGCGCGCCGCTGCGGCTGCGAGTTGAGCGTCACCTGGGATACAAGCACGCGAAGTTCCTGACCGGCATAGAGGCCGTCGCCAGCCTGGAGAACATCCACGGCGGCAACGGTGGCTATTGGGAGGATGTCGCGGGTTATCAATGGTATGCGGGGATTTGACGCATTTGCCGCCTGCGCTTAACCTGCGCCCATGTGGTTGCTTGAGAGGCTACTCCCCCGGCTGATCCGCAAGGGTCGGCTGACCGTCGTCGCGCCGGACGGCAAGGCACGGACCTTTGGCGACGGCGACCCGCAATGGCCTTGCCTGACATTGCGGCTCCACGACGGCAAAGTGGCGGGCGAGATCGTCCGCGATCCGCGCCTCGGTCTCGGCGAAGCCTATATGGACGGACGGATCACCATCGAAGGCGGCGACATTCTCGATTTCGTCACCTTCATCCGCGCGAACCGTCCCTGGGAAAGCGGCGACTACGGGCTGAAGCGCAAGGGGGCGCTCTCAGGCATCGCAGGAGACATGATCGGGCGGATCAACCGCCTCAACCAGCGCGCCCGCTCCAAGGCCAATGTCGCGCATCATTACGACCTGTCCGACCGGCTCTACGACCTGTTCCTCGATGCCGACCGGCAATATAGCTGCGCCTACTGGACGGACCCTGCCAACAGCCTGGAGCAGGCGCAGACCGACAAGAAAGCGCATATCGCCGCGAAGCTGCACCTGTCACCGGGGCAGAAGGTGCTCGACATCGGCTGCGGCTGGGGCGGCATGGCGCTCTATCTCAACCGGATGTGCGATGTCGATGTGCTGGGCATCACTTTGTCCCAGGAACAGCTCAAGATCGCGCGGGAGCGAGCACAGGCAGCGGGCGTGGCGGAGCGGGTGCGCTTCGAACTGATCGACTATCGCGACGTTCAGGGACGGTTCGACCGGATCGTGTCGGTCGGCATGTTCGAACATGTCGGCCCCGCGCATTATCGGGAGTTCTTCCGCTGCTGCCACAATCTGCTGACCACCGACGGCGTGATGCTGCTCCACACCATCGGCCGGGTGGGGAAGCCGGGGACGACCGACGCGTGGACGCGCAAATATATCTTCCCCGGCGGCTACAGCCCGTCCTTAAGCGAAGTCGTCGCCGCGAGTGAACGCAACAAGCTGATGCTGACAGACGTGGAAGTGCTGCGGCTCCATTATGCCCACACGCTGCGGCAGTGGTACATGCGGGTGCAGGCACGGCAGGCGGAGATCGAGGCCCTGTACGACGCCCGCTTCTTTCGGATGTGGAGCTTTTACCTCGCTGGCGCGACCGCCGCGTTCGAAAGCGGCGGCATGGTCAATTTCCAGCTTCAATATGCGCGCAACCGTCACACGCTGCCCATCACGCGCGACTATATGGTGCAGGCGGAAAAGCACCTGCGCGACCTGGCCTGAACAAGGAAAAAGGCCCGGCAACTAATCGCCGGGCCTTCCAAAACGTCAGGCCGCAGCTTTGGCGCGCGACATGCGCTTGCGCTCGTTCGGGTCCAGATACCGCTTGCGCAGGCGGATCGACTTGGGCGTCACCTCGACCATTTCATCATCGTCGATATAGGCGATCGCCTGTTCCAGCGTCAGCTTCTTGGGTGGGCTGAGGCGCACGGCATCATCCTTGCCGCTGGCGCGGAAGTTGGTGAGCGCCTTGCTCTTCATGGGATTGACTTCGAGATCTTCGGGCTTGGCATTTTCGCCGACGATCATGCCTTCGTACAGCGCCTCGCCCACGCCGACCATCAGGACGCCGCGTTCTTCCAGCGGACCCAGCGCATAGGCATTGGCCTCACCTGCGCCGTTGGAGATCAGCACGCCGTTCTTGCGGCCTTCGATCTTCCCCTTGTGCGGCCCATATTTCTCGAACAGCCGGTTCATGATGCCCGTGCCGCGGGTGTCGGACAGAAACTCGCCATGATAGCCGATCAGACCGCGCGACGGCGCGGAGAAGGTGATGCGCGTCTTGCCACCGCCCGAAGGCCGCATGTCGGTCAGTTCCGCCTTGCGGATCGCCATCTTGTCGACAACGGTACCCGAATATTCGTCGTCCACGTCGATGACGACGGTTTCATAGGGTTCTTCCAGGCCGTTTTCGCCATCCTTGAAGAGCACGCGCGGGCGGCTGATGCCCAGCTCGAAGCCTTCGCGACGCATGGTTTCGATGAGGACGCCCAGTTGCAGTTCGCCACGTCCGGCGACTTCGAAACTGTCCTTGTCCTCGCTTTCGGTCACCTTGATCGCGACGTTGGATTCGGCTTCCCGCTCCAGCCGGTCGCGGATCATCCGGCTCGTCACCTTCGTCCCTTCGCGACCCGCCATCGGCGAATCGTTGACCGCAAAGCGCATGGAAAGCGTCGGCGGATCGATCGGCTGCGCCTGGATAGGCACCGTCACCGAGGTGTCGCAAATGGTGTTGGCCACGGTCGCCACGGCCAGCCCGGCCAGGCTGATGATATCGCCTGCGCGCGCTTCCTCGACCGGCACACGGTCAAGACCGCGGAACGACATGATCTTGGACGCGCGACCGGTCTCGATCACCTTGCCGTCCATGTCGAGCGCATGGATCGGCTGATTGACCTTGACGGTGCCCGAGGTCACGCGGCCGGTAAGGATGCGACCCAGGAAATTGTCGCGGTCGAGCAGCGTGACCAGGAAGGTGAATGGCGCATCCACATCCAGTGCGGGCGGCGGTACATGATCGACGATTTTCTGGAACATCGGCGTCAGCGTGCCGGACCGCGCCTGCGGATCCTCGCTCGCATAGCCGTTGCGCCCCGACGCGAACAGCACCGGAAAATCAAGCTGTTCGTCCGTCGCCTCAAGACTGACGAACAGATCGAACACCTCGTCCAGCACTTCCTGCGTCCGCTCGTCGGGCCGGTCGATCTTGTTGACGACGACGATCGGCTTGAGACCGAGCGCGAGCGCCTTGCCGGTCACGAATTTGGTCTGCGGCATCGCCCCTTCGGAACTGTCGACCAGCAGAATGACGCCATCGACCATCGAGAGAATGCGTTCTACCTCACCGCCGAAATCGGCGTGGCCCGGCGTGTCGACGATGTTGATCCGTGTCCCTTCCCACTCGATCGACGTCGGCTTGGCAAGGATCGTGATCCCGCGTTCCTTTTCCAGATCGTTGCTGTCCATCGCGCGTTCTTCGACGCGCTGGTTGTCGCGGAAGGTGCCCGACTGGCGGAAGAGCTGATCAACAAGGGTGGTCTTGCCATGATCGACGTGCGCGATGATGGCGATATTACGCAGGGACATGAGATGCCTTTGGGATAGTGGCCGGTCGGCACTGTGCCGTATCGGGTTTCGCGGGCCAATAACTGAAACTTCCCCATTTCGCAACTGCGGCGATACTGGCCCCTGCCCCGCTTCTGATACGGGCGCCGATTCTGGCCTGGCCTCTGTGGCGTTCCAGTTGGCTAAATCGCCCCGTGGCTCTATAGCATGCCACGCGCTCTTGCAGTGCCGGTGTTCTATACTAATATGACACCATGAGGAGATGACATGGCTTCCACCGCGACCGCGACGATCGACCCCGCTCTGACACTGACCGCGCCTGAACCGGTTGCGCCACTGGCACCCGAACGGGCGGCCGGCCTGGTGCCGATCGACGCCGAAAAGAAGTCGAAGCTGGAAGAAAAGGTCGATGCCTTCGTCGAGGATCTGGTGGCGCAGGACGCCAACAGTCCCGAATTCGGCATGCGCGTCGATCAGCTTACCAACATGGGCCGCAAGGAAATTGCGGAGGCGGCGGGCCACAGCAACCGCTTTCTGGACCGGCCCGTGCGCGCCATGGATTCGGACAATCAGGTCGGTGCCGATCTGGCCGAGTTGCGCCGCACGGTCGAGGATCTCGATCCGGGCAAGCGCGGCAACCTGACCGCGCCGCGCAAGCTTTTCGGCATCATCCCGTTTGGCAACAAGCTGCGCAACTATTTCGACGGCTACAAAAGCGCGCAGAGCCACATCAACGGCATTCTCGGCAGCCTCGCCAGCGGGAAGGACGTGCTGATCAAGGACAATGCGGCCATCGATGTGGAACGCCAGAACATGTGGGCGACCATGGGCAAGCTGGAGCAGATGATCCACATCAGCAAGACGATGGACGCGCGGCTGGAATCAAAGGCGCTGGAACTGGACGCAACCGACCCCGCCAAGGCCAAGGCGATCCGGGAGAGCGCGCTGTTCTACGTCCGTCAGCGCACGCAGGATCTGCTGACGCAGATGGCCGTGACGGTGCAAGGCTATCTGGCGCTTGACCTCGTCAAGAAGAACAATGTCGAGCTGGTCAAGGGCGTCGATCGCGCCAGCACGACGACCGTCGCGGCATTGCGTACGGCCGTGACCGTGGCGCAGGCGCTGATGGGCCAGAAACTCGTGCTGGAACAGATCACCGCGCTCAACACCACGACCGCAAACATGATCGATTCCACCGGCGAACTACTCAAGACCCAGACCGCGCAGATTCACGAACAGGCCGCATCCAGCACCATCCCGATCGAGACGCTGCAACGCGCCTTCCAGAATATTTACGACACGATGGACAATATCGACGCCTTCAAGCTCAAGGCACTGGAATCGATGAAAACAACCGTGACCACGCTGTCGAGCGAAGTGGAAAAGTCGAAAGGCTATATCGCCCGCGCCGAGGGGCAGGCACAGGCGCAGGCGAGCGGTGGCAGCGCGGCCAATCCGTTGCTGAGCGCAATCGAGGCTTGAGTGGGCATGACACCCCTGCTCCCGTTCGGGCTGAGCTTGTCGAAGCCTTCTGCTGAGCGCAGCGAACTTTGCTTCGCTTGCGCTCAGCAGCGCCCTTCGACTTCGCTCAGGGCGAACGGTTTATGGACGCTTCACAGATGAGCCGGTCCGACCAGATACTTGCCGATGCCGATGCTGTCCTGACCCGCACGTCAGACCGCTATCGCAGCCTGTCGGCGCGTACGCGACAGCGGCGCAATGCGGCGATGATGCGCAAGATAAAGCGCATTTCCGGCGCGATCCTGTCCATCCTGATCGGCGCGGCGGTAGTGGGCTGGTTCCTGCCATTGGGCGCGAACGGCATCATGATCGTGCTGGGGCTGATCCTGGCGGCGGTGCTGCTGTTCGGTCTGACCGGCGGCGAACAACGCGTGCAGGCCGAAAAGCTGGCCGAAACCGACATCAAGGCACTGCCGCTCCAGACGGAGATCTGGCTCGACAACCAGCGCAAGGCGTTACCCGCCCCGGCGGTCCAACTTGTCGACAGCATCGGTGTCAAGCTGGAAACGCTGGCACCGCAGCTTGCAACGCTCAATCCGCAGGAGCCGGCAGCGCTGGAAGTCCGCCGCCTGCTGTCCGATCATCTGCCCGAACTTGTCACCGGCTATCAGGCTATCCCCGAACCGATGCGGCGGCAGGAACGCAATGGCCGCGTGCCCGAAAAGCAATTGATCGAAGGCCTTTCGGTGATCGAGAGCGAGATCGACCGGATGACCCAGCAACTGGCGTCCGGCAATCTGGACAGTCTGGCCACGCACAGCCGCTTCCTGGAGCTCAAATATCAGGAAGCCAAGCAACTGGGCGCGCCCCAGAGCCTTGCAGAGCCGGGGCCGTCCTGACCCGCCACAGTCCGCGCCGCTTCAGGATCGTCGCGTGATCCACCTGACGCTGATCCTCGTCGATCTGCTCACCGGCCTGATCGAGGCCGGAGGCTGGGCACTGCTGACCGTGGGCGGCATCATCGCCGGGGCGCTGGCGCTGCTGTGGGCCGCTGCGGGGCTGATCCGCAGAAAGGGTAACTGAGCGTCAGCCGAGCCAGCGCCATATCCCTGCGGCGACCCCGGCCAGCGGCATATGCGCCCAGCTTGCCGCCAGCCACAGCGCCGTCCCGCCTGCGATAGCCGGGACACCGGGCCAGAGCGAGGCCGCCGAAACCCGCCCGGCGGTGAAGGCCGCCAGAGGCACGAAACTCGTCCTGCGCATCCATTCAGGCCAGAACCCGGGCAGCGTCCGCACCTTCTTGCGATCCTGCAAAGCAGCCCCGACCAGCGCCAGCACGAGAATGGCCGCGGTGACGACGAGATTGGCGGCGAGAGGAAACACCAGCATATGCGCGATTGCCCACAAGGCGAAGCTCCACATCATCGGATGGCGGGTGATCGCGAATACGCCTGCGGGATGGGGCGGCGGCGCCTGCCCGACGCGCGGATCGGGGAAGGCGGGATTGCGGAACAGCGACCCGATCAGCAGCACACTCGCCAGCCACATGATAACGGTGACCAGCACCCACAGGCCATGGCCGACATCCCATAAGGGCACTGTTGCGGGCGCGGCGCTGTAGGCATGGACCATCCAGGCCATCGTGCCCAGCGCCACCACCGTGTAGACGCCCATGAACCCCTGCTCCCCCAGCCGCGTCACCAGCGGACGGCGCAAGGGGTGAGACAGCAGGAAATGCGTGCCGACAAAGGCCGCAGCGGCCATTGCAACGGATGTAAGAGCGGCCATGGTCCGGCATTTCCCTTGATATCTTCCGCGCCCGCATAGCACAGCCATGCCGCAAGACAGGAGAGAATATCCGAAAATCTGGATGCCCCGCGTGGATTCGAACCACGATTGGCGGAGTCAGAATCCGCTGTCTTACCATTAGACGACGGGGCATCGGGCCGTCGCGCGCGGGCAGCATTGCCCTGGGAACGGAGACGCGCAAATAGGCAGGTGACCTATCGCTGTCAATGGCCTGCCGCCCCGGCCTGCCGCCAGGCACCCAAACTTGCGCTTTTGCGGTTCTGCCCCTACTCTTGATGGCAAGTACCGGTGCCTGTCGCGGCGCACGGAAAACATAAGAGTGAGTATCCGGCCATGGCGCAGCACAGCCGCCCATCGCCGCAGCATCCGCCAAGCCCTGGCCAGTGGGGCGATGGCGCGCCTGCGGCTTCGCACCGTCCCGGCCCGTCGGCGACCGCCGCACCGTCCGGCACGCCCGTCAACGGTGCAGCCTTGCGGGTGTCGGCAGGCAGCCGCTGGCCCAGCCGCAAAAGCTATGCCGCGATCGATCTTGGCACCAACAATTGTCGCCTGCTGATCGCCAAGCCATCCGCCGACGGCTTCATCGTCGTCGATGCCTTTTCGCGGATCGTGCGGCTGGGCGAAGGGCTTGCCGCCAGCGGCCGGATCAGCGACGCCGCCATCGAGCGGGCGATCGCGGCGCTCGCCATCTGCGCCGACAAGCTGCGGCGACGCCATGTCACGCTGGCGCGTTCCGTCGCGACCGAAGCCTGTCGGCGGGCCAGCAACGGCCCTGCGTTCATCGAGCGAGTCTATCGCGAGACAGGGATCGCGCTCGACATCATTTCGGCGGAGGAGGAGGCGCGGCTGGCGGTGCTCGGCTGCCATGCGCTGCTGGAACCAGGCGAAGGCCCGGCCCTGATCTTCGACATCGGCGGCGGATCGACCGAACTGGTGCTGGTCGATACCGAAGGCCCCGCGCCACGCATATTGGACTGGCAAAGCGCGCCCTGGGGCGTGGTGTCCCTGACCGAATCCGAAACGGGGGACAGCGACGATCCGGCGGCGCGCGCCAACGCCTATGCGCGGATGCGCGGGCTGGTGCGCGACGCCTTTGCCGACTTTGCCACGCGTCTGCCCCGCCCTGCGGGATCGGTGCGCTTGCTGGGCACATCGGGCACCGTTACCACGCTGGCCAGCCTGCATCTCGAATTGCCGCGCTATGATCGCGCCGCGATCGACGGGCTGATCGTTCCGTCCGCTTCCATGCGGGCGATATCGGCACGGCTGGCGGGCATGGGGATCGCCGACCGGCGGCTGCTGCCCTGCATCGGCACCGAACGGGCCGATCTGGTGGTGGCGGGCTGCGCGATTCTGGAAAGCATTCTCGACATCTGGCCTGCTGAACGGCTGGGCGTTGCCGACCGCGGCATTCGCGAAGGCATATTGCGCGGCCTGATGGACCGCGACAGCGGCGGCCTGCCCGGAAAGACAGCGTCATGACCAGAGGCACCGGCGTCGGCCATATCCGCGTCAAGACCGCAAAGAAGCGCACCGCCCAGTCGACGCGCTGGCTGGAGCGGCAACTCAACGACCCCTATGTGCACAAGGCGCGGGCACAGGGATGGCGCAGCCGGGCGGCGTTCAAGCTGATCGAGCTGGACGAGAAGTTTCATTTCGTGCGGCAGGCGCGGCATGTCGTCGATCTGGGCGTTGCGCCCGGCGGCTGGGCGCAGGTCGTGCGCAAATTATCCCCGAAGGCGAAGGTGGTCGGCATCGACCTGCTGCCGACCGATGCGATCGAAGGCGTGACTTTGTTCCAGATGGACTTTCTCGACGAGAAAGCCGACGCCCTGCTGCGCGATGCCCTGGGCGATGCCCCCGATCTGGTGCTGTCGGACATGGCGGCGAACACCGTGGGCCATGCCCAGACCGACCATCTGCGCACCATGGGGCTGGTGGAAGCAGCCGTCTGGTTCGCGATCGGGACGCTGAAACCCGGCGGGACGTTCGTATCGAAGGTCTTCGCGGGCGGCACCGACCGTGATTTGCTGATCGTTCTCAAGAAGCATTTCACCAGCGTCAAACATGCCAAGCCGCCTGCCAGCCGCAAGGGATCGAGCGAATGGTATGTGGTCGCGCAGGGGTTCAAGGGTCCAGCGACGGCCCCTTCGGAGGGTTAAACGCCCGGTCGCTTGGCCGCGCCCCCCTTATTTTCCCCGCGCGGCGGCGATCGCGGATTTAAGCGCGTCGAAACCGACAGCGCCGTTCAGCACCTGATCGCCGACGACGAAGGTGGGGGTGCCGGTCGCCTGCAAGGTCTGGGCGAGGCTGATGTTGCGATCGACTTCGGCGCCGTATTTCTCCGACACCATGGCCGCCTCGGCAGCCTTGCGGTCGATCCCAACCTGTGCAGCGGCGGCGAAGATGCTGTCCCGCGTCACCTTGCCCGCGTCATAAAGGGCCCGGTGAAAGCGCATATACTGCCCTTTTTCCGCGGCCAGCAAAGATACCTTCGCCGCGTCTGCGCTCTGGTCGGAGAGGATGGGCAATTCGCGATAGACGATTTTCAGGCCCTTGTCCTCCGCCAGCAACCGCGCCAGTTCCGGCAAGGTCTTGCGGCAATAGCCGCAGGCATAGTCGAAGAACTCGACCAGCACGACATCGCCCTTTGCCGCCCCTTCCCATGCGCCCGCGAAGGGCGTCTCGATACCCGCGCGGTTCTGGTCGATCACCGATCCCAGTCGCTTGGCCTGCAGCCGCTCCATCGCCTGCGGCAGGATTTCCGGATGTTCGAGGATATAGTCGCGCACGATGGCCTCGATCGCCGCACGATCGGTCGTCGCCACCGGTGCGGCAGACCCCGCGCCCTGCATGAAGAACGCCCCAAGCGCCGCAGCCGCGACAAAGGCCATTCCGCCAATCATCATCTGTATCTTTCCATTGCGGATGGCCGCGCCGAAGCGGGCCGGTTGATCGGTCATCGTCTTTTTCTGCCCTGCCCCTCAATGGCGGCGCGGGAAACCATCGCGATATCCTGCGCGCGCAGCCAGTCGGTGGTGCCTTCCTTCAGCCCCTGCATCGCCGCATCGGCGCTGCGCAACGCCAGCGCATCCTGCCCCTGCATCGCATAGCGTTCCGCCGTGGCCAGCGCCGCGCGGGGAATGTCGCCACGCTGCTGATAGACGACGCCGAGTTGATACCAGGCAAAGGGATTTTCCCGATCACGCGCCACCGCGTTGCGGAGCACCCGTTCGGCCTCATCGAAATTGCGGCTGTCCTCACTGGCGATGAGCGCATGGCCGAGCAGCGCGGCGATCAGCGGCTGATTGCCGGACTTTGCGACGGCCGTGCGCAGCGGCGCGATGGCATCGACCGGGCGACCGCTTTCCAGCAGCACCTGCCCTTTCAGCTCCAGAAAATAGGGGTCGTCCGGCTCGGCCGCCAGCAAGGCGTCGACCTCCTGAAGTGCCTTGTCCGGATAGGCGCTCTTGTGCCAGGCGTAGGCGCGCGCATAATGCGCCGGGATCGACTGGTCGCGCTCGGGATAGGTCTGCAAGGTTTGCGCAGGATCGGACACGAACCCGGTGAGCTTTGCCTTCACGCGCGCGAACTTCTGCGTGAGCAGGCTGTCGACCGGTTTCGTCCAGGCGGGGTCTTTTTCGTACACGTCGGTCAGGACCGCAATACGTTCCCCCGAAAGCGGATGCGTCCGCCCGTAGCTGTCGTCCTGCGGGATCGCGAGGCGATATTCCTGATTCTGCAACTTCTTGAAGAACTCAAGGCTCCCGCGACCGCTGATCCCCGCACCGCTCAGATAGCGCGCGCCGGCAAGGTCGGCCGAGCTTTCCTGATTGCGCGAAAATGCAAGATATTTGCCCATCGCCGCCTGCTGCCCCGCAGCCATGATGCCCATTCCCGCTTCGCCGCCGCCCGCCGCGATCGCCGCGGCACCGAGGACGAGGCTGAGCAGCGTGATGCCGGTGGCGGTCTTCATCCCCTCGCTCGACCGGATGATGTGGCCGCCTTCGATATGGCCCAATTCATGCGCGATCACGCCCTGCACCTGGTTGACGTTGTCGGCCGCGGTGATGAGGCCGCTGTGCATCCAGATATACTGGCCGCCTGCAACGAAGGCGTTGATTTCCTTGTCGTTGATCAGCAGCACCTGCACATTGCGCGGATCCATCTTCGCCGCGTTGACGATCGGCGCGGAAATGTCGTTGAACAGCGCCTCGGTCTCCGCATCGCGCAATATCTGCTGCGCGATCGCCGGGCGCACGAGCAGCGCGAAGGACAGCGACAGCGCAACCAGCAGACGTGTGAGCGTGGCAATGGCGGGGGGACAGGCCATGCCCCTGCTATGGGGGAAGTCGGTGCCCGGTTCAATGCCCGGACTGCGCACCATGCGACCGGCATACACAAAGAAAAAGGCCCCGTCCCGACCGGAAAGGGGCCTTTTCCTGCACAATGGGATCGACGATCAGTTGCCGAACGTGCGCTGCCACCAGCCGCGCCGGGGCGACCCGTCGGCCTCGGTCGCACCGTCATCGGCCGTTGCCTGTGCCACGTCCGGCGAAACGGACTGCACTATCGGTTCCAGCGATTGCGGCGCTTCAGCGACCACGTCGGCTGCTTCCGGCTCTTTAGCGGATTCAGCGTTCGATTCGACCGAAGGTTCTACCGCCGCCGCAGCCGCCTTGCGCCGGGTGCGCTTGGGCTTGACTGAGGTCTCCTCGGCTTCCACAGCGGCCGGCGTGGCCACCGCAGGCGCATCGTCCGCAGCATCCGCCTTTTTCTTGCGGGTCCGCTTGGGCTTCGGCGCGTCGGCGATCACCTCCGGCTCTGGCGCAAGGACAGGGGCATCTTCAGCGATCACCGCATCGGCCTTTCGTGCGCGGGGACGACGGCGTGTCTTGGGCGCAACCTCTGCATCGCCAGCCGGTTCGCCTTCTGCGACCGGGGCGGCATCGGCTTCTGCCGGTTCGACGGCCAGATCGGCATTCGCACGCGTCGCGTCTGACGCGTCATCCGCACCAGCCGGACCGTCACCAGCCTGACCCTCTGCACCATCGCCCGTTTCGCCGCGACGACGGCGACCGCCACGGCGACCACGGCGCCCGCGACGGCGCTGCTCGGCCTGCTCCTCGCTGCCTTCGGCGGCGGGCGCTTCGTTGCCCGCATCGGCCTCGGATTCGGCTTCGCTGTCCATTCCATCGGATGCCTCGGCAGCTTCGCCGTTTCCGTCGGAACGCGCTTCGCCTTCTACGCCTTCCTCGTCACGACGCCCGCCGCGACGACGGCGGCGGCGACGGCGACGACGCCCGCCTTCGCCTTCCTCACCCGCCCGTGCCTCGCGCGGTTCCCGAGGCGCGCGCGGCGCGCGATCCTCGGCCTCTTCGGCGTCGGCTTCGGCGTCTTCCAGTTCGTCCTCTTCCTCGATGAAATCATCGTCCTCATCCTCGACGATGGGCGCGAAGGTGACGACGCGATCGGGCTTCGGCCCGGCGGCTTCCACCGACATGCGCGCGCCCTCGACTTCGCCGTCGGGCAGGATCTGGATCGACACGCCATAGCGGTTCTCGATCTCGTCCAGTTCGCGACGCTTGTTGTTGAGGACGTAGAAGGCCGCCTCCTGGCTGGCCCGCAAGGTGATGAAGGTGCCGCGGCCCCGCGCCGCCTCTTCCTCCAGCATGCGCAGCGCGCTGAGACCCGCCGACGATGCCGTGCGGACAAGGCCGGTGCCTTCGCAATGCGGGCATTCGCGCGTCGAGGCTTCAAGGACGCCGGTGCGCAGCCGTTGACGGCTCATTTCCATGAGGCCGAAGCCGGAAATGCGGCCGACCTGGATGCGCGCGCGATCGTCCTTCAACGCTTCCTTCATCGCCTTTTCGACCTTGCGAACATTGCTGTTCACTTCCATGTCGATGAAGTCGATCACGACGAGACCCGCCATATCGCGCAGACGAAGCTGGCGCGCGATTTCCCGCGCCGCTTCCAGATTGGTGGCGACGGCAGTCTGTTCGATCCCATGTTCGCGGGTGGAGCGGCCCGAGTTGATGTCGATCGACACCAGCGCCTCGGTCGGGTTGATGACCAGATAGCCGCCCGATTTCAGCTGGACGACCGGATTGTACATCGCCGCCAGCTGATCCTCGACGCCGAAACGCTGAAACAGCGACACGGTATCGGCATAGGGCTTTACCCGACGCGCGTGGCTGGGCATCAGAAGCTTCATGAAGTCCTTCGCCGCGCGATAGCCTTCCTCGCCCTCGACGATCACTTCCTCGATATCCTTGTTGTAGATATCGCGGATCGCCCGCTTGATGAGGTCGCTATCGTTATGGATGAGCGCCGGGGCCGCGGCTTTCAGCGTGTTTTCCCGGATTTCGTCCCACAGGCGGGCAAGATAGTCGAAATCGCGGCGGATTTCCGGTTTGGTGCGGGCCAGGCCCGCCGTCCGCACGATACAGCCCATGGTGGAGGGCAGCTTCATTTCCGCAATGATCGACTTCAGCCGCTTGCGATCCGCCGCGTTGCTGATCTTCCGGCTGATGCCGCCACCGTGCGAGGTGTTGGGCATGAGGACGCAATAGCGGCCGGCAAGGCTGAGATAGGTGGTGAGCGCCGCGCCCTTGTTGCCGCGTTCTTCCTTGACGACCTGCACCAGCAGCACCTGACGGCGGCGGATGACGTCCTGAATCTTGTAGCGACGACGCAGGGCCATGCGCTTGCGGCGCAGTTCGTCCGCGGCATCGTCACCGCCACCCTTGCGGCGATTGTCGCCGCGGGGTTTCTCGGCACCTTCGTCGCCGACGTCCGCTTCCTCATCGTCATGATGCGCGTCATCGCGCTCGTGCGGCGCATCGATTTCCTCGACATCGCCGGACAAGGCCGCCGCATCATCCTCTTCGGCGCGCAGCGCGGCTTCCTCGGCGGCATGCTCGCGCTCCTCACGCAGCAGAGCCTCACGGTCTTCCTTGGGAATCTGGTAATAATCGGGATGGATTTCCGAAAAGGCGAGAAAGCCGTGGCGATTGCCGCCATAGTCGACAAATGCCGCCTGTAACGAAGGTTCTACCCGTGTAACCTTGGCGAGATAGATATTGCCCTTGAGCTGCTTGTGCTCTGCGGACTCGAAATCAAACTCCTCGATCCGGTTTCCCTTTACGACGGCGACCCGGGTTTCCTCCCGGTGGCGCGCGTCTATCATCATACGCAATGTCATGCATTATACTCCGGGCGTGGGGGCCAGCGGCCGGGGGCCGGGCGGCCACGCCAAATAAGGGGGACGGCCTGGCGATGCGCATGGCGGGTGGCACAGGCCAACCCTGCGCCTGCCGGGGCAGCGTCCGGTTGTGATGGTGGTCATGCGTGTCTGCTGCAACGGCAGGGCCGGTAAAGTGTCCGGGCCGGGCGAGAGCCGCCCACGCCCCAAGGCCCTTGTCGGGCCTGTTCTGGGACGGGGAAAAATGCCTCATGCAGCGTCAACCTGTTGGATCGCCTTCACCATGGGTGGCGATACGTACATGTTCCGGGCGTATGCCGCAGCGTGGCGGACTTCACGGAACGCGAGAGGGGTAGCAGCCAAGCGCCGTTCGAGCAACGGCGCGCCCAACTTTTTTGTTACGGACGCAAGACTTCCCTCCGATCGGGTCTGCGCCCGACATGGTAAACAGATCGTTAAGCCCCTGCGCATTTTAGGCTGGACGCCAGCCCGCAGCCAAGGGCAGAAGCACGGGCATGATCGCTGCCCTGGCCCTTGGCGTCGCGCTGTCGCGCTTGCTGCCCGATGCAGCGGGGTCGGCGGAGATCGCGGCCGCCCGGCAAAGCGCCGGGCCAGTCGCTTGGGCCGCTCGCCCGCCGCGCCGCATGCACAGCATCACCGTGCCGATCCCGCCCGCCGCAAGCGGCATCGCCTTGCCACGCGTCGACGGACCGCGCGACGGTTCACGCCCGCTGGTGGTGATCGATGCGGGCCACGGCGGGCATGATCCGGGGGCGAGCAATCCCGACAATGGCGCGAAGGAAAAGGATCTGACGCTGGCGATCGCCAAGGCGATCCGTGATCGGCTGGTTGCCGGAGGACGCGTACGCGTGGCGCTGACGCGGGAGGATGACCGCTTCCTCGTGCTACAGGAACGCTATGGCATCGCCAGGCGGCTGAGCGCCGACCTTTTCCTGTCGATCCACGCCGACGCCGCCGACAACAGGGACGCCCAGGGGGCCACCATCTACACATTGTCCGAAACCGCGTCGGACCGGGAAGCCGCACGGCTGGCGGCGCGCGAGAACAAGGCAGACATCATCAACGGCGTCAACCTTGGCGGGCAGGATGCGGACATATCCTCGATCCTCATAGACCTGACGCGCCGCGAGACGATGGGCCAGTCGTCCGATTTCGCGCGTGTGCTCCAGCGCGAGGCGGCACCCTTCCTGACGTTCCGCACCGCCGCCCACCGCTTTGCCTCGCTGATCGTGCTCAAGGCCCCCGATACGCCATCGGTTCTTTTCGAGACCGGCTATATCAGCAATGCCCGCGACGCGGCATTCATGGCATCGCGCGCCGGGCGCATAAAAATTGCCGACGGCGTCGCCCGGGGCATTGAAGTCTATTTCGCGCGCAGGCTGGCGACACCCTGAGCCTCATCGGCCGATGCCCGACGCAGGCACACTTGTCCTGCCCCGCTTTGGACCCTAAAGCCTCTGTGCGATGGATGAGGCCGCCCCTACCCCCCCGGATACCGACAATTTCCGCTATCGTCTGCGCAGGGATGCAGGCGGCGCATGGGCGCGCCTGAAGGCAGTCATAAGAGACCGCTGGCATAGCCGCTGGTTCCGCCTAGCCACCTACGCATGTGGCGCGCTGGTCCTCGCGGTCGCGCTGTTCTGGCTGATTTTCGCGCGCGGTCTGCCCGACGCGGCAACCCTGCTGGAATATGAGCCGCCGCTGCCCACCATCGTGCGCGACATCGATGGCAAGCCGATCCACAGCTATGCGCGCGAGCGACGGGTGCAGTTGCAATATGCCGATTATCCGCCGTTGCTGGTCAAGGCCTATCTGGCGGCGGAGGACAAGACGTTCTTTTCGCATCATGGTGTCGATTTCCCCGGCTTTGCGGGCGCGGTGGTCGATTATGTCAGCAAGCTCGGCTCCGGTCAGCGGGCGCGCGGCGGATCGACGATCACGCAGCAGGTCGCCAAGAACCTGCTGATCGGCGACGAATATTCGCCCACGCGCAAAGTGAAGGAAATGATCCTCGCCTGGCGCATGGAAAATGTGCTGACGAAACCGCAGATTCTGGAACTGTACCTCAACCAGATTTTTCTGGGCCGCAACGCTTATGGCGTCCAGGCGGCGGCGCGCGCCTATTTCGACAAGGATGTGGCGCAGCTGGCCTTGCCCGAAATGGCCTATCTCGCCATCCTGCCCAAAGGCCCCGCCAATTACCGCCCCGAAAGCGCAACGGGCCTTGCCCGCGCGATCGAGCGACGCAACTGGGCGCTGGGCGAGATGCGCCGCAACGGCTTCATCGACGACGCGCAGTATCGCACCGCGATCGCGACGCCGCTGGGCACCGTCGCGCAGCGGGGTTCGCCTTATGGCAGCGCGGGTGGCTATTATATCGAGGAAGTGCGCCGCCGCCTGATCCAGAAGTTTGGTGAAAAGGCGCAGGATGGCCCCAACAGCGTCTACGCCGGTGGCCTGTGGGTCCGCACCCCGATGGACCCCGAAATGCAGCGGCTGGCCAGCGCCGCATTGCGCGCGGGGCTGCAACGCTATGATGCGGGCAAGGGCTGGTCCGGTCCGGTCGGCAAGATCAACATCGAAAATGGCTGGCAGCGCGAAATGGCAGTCAGTCCGGTCAGCATCGATTATGAGGGCTGGCAAGTCGCGGCCGTCATAAGCCGCGACAGCAGCGCGGCGCAGATCGGCTTTGGCGGCGGGGAAACGGGCGTGCTGCCTGCCGCTGCCGCGCAAATGCCCTATCGCCGGACCGGCGGCCCGGCGTTCAACGCGCTGAAACCGGGCGACTTGATCGCGGTGATCCGCAACGGCAGCGCCTGGGCCTTGCGCAACGTGCCTGAGGTGTCGGGCGGCATGGTGATCGAGGAAACACGCAGTGGCCGCATCCATGCGATGCAAGGCGGCTTCGACGCGCGCCTTTCGGCCTATAATCGCGCAACACAGGCGCAGCGGCAACCCGGATCCACCATCAAGCCGTTTGTCTATGCCGCCGCGCTGGACAGCGGGATGACCCCCGCCTCGATCATCGTCGACGGGCCGTTCTGCGTCTATCAGGGCGGGCGGCTCGGGCAGAAATGCTTCCGCAACTTCTCCGGCAGCAGCGCCGGGCCGCAGACGATGCGCTGGGGCGTCGAGCAGTCGCGCAACCTGATGACCGTGCGCGCGGCATCGCAGACCGGCATGGATCGGGTCGTGAAAACCATCAAGGCGATGGGCATCGGCGACTATCAGCCCTATCTGGCCTTTGCGCTGGGGGCCGGCGATACGACGGTCGAAAAGATGACCAATGCCTATGCGATGCTGGTCAATCATGGCCGCGCGCTCAGCCCCAGGGTGATCGATTATGTGCAGGACCGGCGCGGCAAGGTGATCTGGCCCGATCGCTGGCGGGCCTGCGCAGGCTGCAACATGCCCAACTGGGACGGCAAGCCGATGCCGCGCTTTGCGCCCGAAGGGCGGCAGGTGATGAACCCGATGACGGCCTATCAGATCGTCCACATCACCGAAGGGGTTATCCAGCGGGGCACCGCGACGGTGCTGCGCGATCTCGACCGACCATTGTTCGGCAAGACCGGCACGACGAACGGCCCGACCAACGTCTGGTTCGTCGGCGGGTCGCCTGATCTCGTGGCCGGTGTCTATCTGGGCTATGACAATCCGCGCAGCCTTGGCGGTTACGCGCAGGGCGGGCGGATCGCGGCGCCAATCTGGAAACAGGCGATGGCGCCGATACTGGCCAAAATGCCGAAAACGCCGTTCATCGCCCCGAACGGCATCCGCATGGTGCGGATCGACCGGCGATCGGGCAAGCGCGTCTATGGTGCGTGGCCGGGCGACGACCCCAAGTCGGCCGTTATCTGGGAAGCGTTCAAGCCCGAATCCGAACCGCGGCGCACCATCCGGAAGGAAGAAGTCGAGGAGCAGGAAAAAGTCGCCGCCGCACGCGCCAATGCCGTGGCCGGGCGGCCAAGGAACGACAGCGACTTCATGCAGGAACAAGGCGGCATATATTGACGGGCACCTGAGTGCCTCCGCCGGAATGACGAAACTGGAGATTGACCATGCGCGCCGAAGCGCAGCAACATATTGATCGTATCGACGCCGCGCTCGATCTTCTGCGGCGCTTTCTGGACTGGGACCGGGCGCTGCGGCGGCTGGACGAGCTGAACGCGCGCGTCGAGGACCCGACCCTGTGGGACGACCCGAAGAAGGCGCAGGAGGTGATGCGCGAGCGCACAAGGCTGGACAGCGCCATCAATGCGACGCGGGCGATTGAAAGTGAGAAGAACGACACTGCCGAGCTGCTGGAAATGGCCGAGGCGGAAGGCGACGAGGGGATGATCGCCGAAGCGATCGGGTCACTGAAAGAGCTTGCCGAACGCGCCGACCAGGACAAGGTCAAGGCGCTACTCGCCGGGGAAGCCGACGGCAACGACACCTATCTCGAAATCCACGCCGGTGCTGGCGGCACGGAAAGCCAGGACTGGGCCGAAATGCTCCAGCGCATGTATGTGCGCTGGGCTGAGCGGCGCGGATACAAGGTCGAGATCGTCGATTATCATGGCGGCGAGCAGGCGGGCATCAAGTCCGCCACCTTGCTCATCAAGGGCGAGAACGCCTATGGCTATGCCAAGACCGAAAGCGGTGTGCATCGCCTTGTCCGCATCAGCCCCTATGACAGCTCCGCGCGGCGACACACGAGCTTTTCCTCGGTCTGGGTCTATCCGGTGATCGACGACAACATCGATATCGAAGTGAACGAAGGCGACCTGAAAATCGACACCTATCGCGCGTCGGGTGCAGGCGGCCAGCACATCAACACCACCGATTCGGCGGTGCGCATCACCCACATCCCGACCGGCATCATCGTTGCCTGCCAGAACCAGCGTAGCCAGCACAAGAACAAGGCGGAAGCCATGAACATGCTGAAGGCGCGGATGTATGAAGCCGAACTGCAACGGCGTGAGGCAGCGGCGAGCGCGGAACATGCATCGAAATCCGACATCGGCTGGGGCCACCAGATCCGGTCCTATGTCCTGCAACCCTATCAGATGGTGAAGGACCTGCGCACCGGCGTCGTTTCCACCGCGCCCGACGATGTGCTCGATGGCGCGCTTGACCCCTATATGGCGGCTGCCCTCAGCCAGAAGGTGACGGGAGAGAAGGTCGTCGTCGAGGATGTCGACTGATGGTCCGGTCCGGCCTGCTCGCTGTTGCAGCGTTGCTTGCCGGATGCGGCGCGGCCGTTGATCCCGATCGCCCGGCGTCGGCCCAGGCCTTTCCCAAGGCCGACCGCCCGGTCGCACCGATCGTATCGACACGCTGGTCGACCGAGGAGGCCCGCGACCGGGTCAACGAAGCGGAAGGCATCATGGACCTCGCCGGGATACGGCCCGGCATGACCGTGGCGGACATCGGCGCGGGCGAAGGCTATTACACCGTGCGCCTCGCCAAACGGGTGGGGCCGGAAGGCCGCGTGCTGGCGCAAGACATATTGGCGGAGGTGATCGACGCGCTGGGCCGCCGCGTGACGCGGGAAGACTGGAAGAATGTAAGCCTGAAACTGGGCACCGTCGATGATCCCAAGCTGCCGGCCAACAGTTTCGACCGGGTGCTGATGGTGCATATGTATCACGAGATCAGCGAGCCTTATGCGTTTCTGTGGAATCTGCACCCGGCGTTGAAAAAGGACGGCGAAGTTATCGTGGTCGACGCCAACCGGCCGACCGAACAGCACGGGACACCGCCGCGCCTGCTGGCCTGCGAGTTCGCAGCGGTGGGATATCGGCTGGAACAGGTGATCGCGCGCCCGAGCGCGGGAGGCTATCTGGCGCGTTTTCGCAAGATCGCCGCCCGCCCCCGCCCCGACAGCATCGTGCCCTGCGCGCTGCGCGACTGAGCATCGGCGATGCAGGCGCTACAAGGCGCAGGCGCTTAGCCATTCCCTAATCATTTGGCGTTAGGCGCAGGGGCATGGACATGGCGCCCAATCCCGCCCTCAAGCCCGGCATGGGGCATCCGTTGCAGCCCCCCGATGGTCTGTCGCCCGATGCCCGCTGGGCCACGCTGGCCGAGGCGGCGGCCGAACCCAATGCCTTCTATGCGCCCGACATGCTCCGCGCGGCCATCGACCATCTGCGCGGCAATGCCGACGTGCGGATCCTGGAAGCCTTTGACGGGCCGTACCTCATCGGCCTGATGCCGGTGACGGCGATGCGCGCGCATGGCCGTTTGCCGGTCGCCAACATCGCCAACTGGATGCACGACCAATGCTTTTTCGGCGCACCCATTGTGGCGCGGGGGCGTGAGCGCGCGGCTTGGACAGCGTTCCTCGCACAGCTCGACCAGGCCGACTGGGCGCCGGGATTTCTGCACATGCGCGGCCTTGACGCGGCCGGTGCGAATGCCGCCGCGCTGGAAGCGGTCTGTGCCGCACAGCGTCGTCCGGTTCGTGAAATCGGGCGCTACGACCGGGCGCTGCTGCGATCCGATCTGTCGGCCGAAGCCTATTGGGAAGCCAATGTACGTGCCAAGACGCGCAAGGAAATCCGCCGATTGCAGAACCGACTGGCGGACATGGGGCGAATCGAAAGCCACATTCTGACGGATGCGGCCACCCTGCCACGCTGGTGCGGGGATTTCCTGACGCTGGAGGCTTCGGGGTGGAAAGGTCGTGCGGGCACCGCCTTGTCCTGCGCGCCGCATACTGCCGCATTCTTTCGCGCGGCGACCGCGGCAGCGATGGCGGCGGGGCGCTTGCAGTTCCTCCGCATCGACCTCGACGGCAAGGCGATCGCCATGCTTGTCAATTTCCGCCACGGCGAGGGTGCCTTTTCCTTCAAGATCGCGATCGACGAGACGCTGGGGCGGTTTTCCCCCGGTGTGCTGATCGAAATCGACAATCTGCGCGCGGTCCTGGGCGACCCCGGCATTGCGTGGATGGACAGCTGTGCGGCCCCCGATCATCCGATGATCGACAGCCTGTGGGGCGAACGGCGCAGCATCGTGCAATATCGCATCGCATTGCGCGGCGCAGGTTATGCGAAGATGCGCCGATCCGCCACATTCGCCGCAGCCAATCTGGTCGAGGGCCTAGCGGCCCGTCTGAAGGAACGATGATCCATGTCGCTGCATGATCCCATTGATCCCGGTGTGGCCAGCGCGCCGCGTGCCTTTCCAGAATCGGCGCGTGTAGCGTTCGGCGCGGCTTATCCCGATGCCGCGACGAAACTGCACCACGAACTGGCGGGTCATCCGCTGTTTTCCCGCGAGGCGCTGGCCCAGCTGGCAGAGCGGATGCCGGCCGATCGCGTCGAATATAATCCGGGCAAGCTGCCGCTCGGTATCCGCCCGGAGGATGTGCCGACCAACGGCCTGACATTGGGCGAGACCGTCCGCACCATCGACAGCAATGGAAGCTGGGTGGTCATGAAGAATGTCGAGCGCGATCCCGCCTATGCGGCGATGCTGGATGCCGCACTGGCGGAGCTTGCGCCGATCGTCGCGCGCCGGACCGGACCGATGCTGCACCGGGAAGCGTTCATCTTCCTGTCCTCCCCCGAAAGCGTGACACCGTTCCACATGGACCCGGAACATAACATCCTGCTCCAGATCGAAGGGGAAAAGACAATGACCGTCTTTCCCGCAGGCGACGACGCACTGGTGCCGTCGCAACAGAGCGAAGCGTTCCACGCGGGGGCGCATCGCAATCTTGCGTGGGACGAAGCGTTCCGCGGCCGGGGAAAAGCCGTAGTCCTGCATGCGGGCGACGCGATCCATGTGCCCGTCAAGGCACCCCATTTCGTGCACAACGGCGCTGCCGTCTCCATCAGCTTCTCGATCACCTGGCGGTCGCGGCGCAGCATCGCGGAGGGGGAGTTGCATAGTCTGAACGCCATGCTGCGCCGCCGCAGACTGCCGCAATGGCCGGTCACCCGCCGCCCCGAAAGCCAGCGCGGCGCGCGGCTCCTCTACCGCATCATGCGGAAGCTGGGCGCCTGAGCACGGTTCTTAGCAAGGCTTCGGCTTCGAGACGCGGCGAGAAGCGTTCGAGGTTCCACCATTCAAGCGTCTCGTGCCCGGTGGCGAGGCTTTGCTTATAGCGATCTTTCCCGGCCAGCAGCGAATAGACCGACAGGCCGGCATCGGCATAGCGCGCGACCGCAGCGGCATGGCACATCAGGCCCGGCTTGGTCTTGGGGGAGATCGGCGCGGTGAAGGCCGACTGATAGTTCATGGCCCTGTCCGCATGGCGGAAATTGAGGAGATAGCCGAGCAGCGTGTCGCCGATCGCGATGCGCAGCAGCTCGACTTGGCCCGTTGTCAGCCCCCGCTGCACGAGCGCCTGGGCAAAGGCCCGAAACAGCGGATCATCCCATGCATTGTCAACATGCCGCCCGACATTGAGTGCCGCCATTTCGGCAAGCCACGCGCTGGCCGTCGCGCCATCGGGGGCAACCTCGATGGCCGCCTGACCGGCGCCATGATCCTTGAACGATCGCTTGATCTGGCTGCGCGTATTGGCACTGAGCAACGAGAGATAATCGCCACCTGCCGCCCGAACAGCCGCCAGGTCGATGAAATAGGCAGGCGATTCGTCGATCCGCACCCGGCGGCGCAGGCGAGGCGCGCCGGGCAGAGGGCCGAGCAAAGGACTGTCCGGCGCGACCCCGGCGAGGCGCAGCACCCGCCAGTCGTTCCGCGCGAGGCACGCGTGCATCGCGCAGGCGGCAACATCCTCCGGCGCATCGGCGGCGGTGAGCAGGCCATTATACTCGATAAAGCCGCGATCCTGCGCGGCGACGCCCGCCTGGTTGAGCGAGAGCGACGCGACCGCGCCGAGCGGCCGTGACATCATCGCGCGGCCCATGAGCGCAAGCGCGACATCGGCCCCGTCCGCCGTGATGGCGAGCAGTTCGGGCCGCGCGCCGCTGGTCGACAGCCAGCTTTCCATCCATGTCCATCCCAGAAAGATGCTGGTCCCCGGTGCGCTGCGGGCCTCAAGCGCCTGCCAGCGTTGGCCGAGCGACGCCAGATCGGGAAGGGCAGAGAAGGTGGCGGCAAGAGGCATCGCCCCCCTTGTCCAGAGGCAGGCGCGAGCGTCAAGGAAATAGCGCCGCTACAGCCGCCGGGCCGGGTCTACCGTACCGTCGGGCCTGACGCCTGCCAAAGCGAGGTCGCCATCAATGTGCCCGGTCAGGAAGCGAAACCACATCACCCAGTCGGCAGCGAGCGACCAGAGCGGATAACGGAAGGTGGCCGGGCGATTGCGCTCCACCAGAAAATGCGCGGCCCATGCAAAACCATAGCCTGCGACGGGCAAAAGCGCGAGCGGCCAGAGCCAGTGGCGAAACAGGGCAGTAAGGACAAGCAGCAACGCAAGGCTGGTCCCCGCATAATGAAGCGCACGCGTCGCCGGGCGCGCATGTTCCTGCAGGTAAAATGGCCAGAAATCCCGAAATGTCGGGAAATGTCGCATGACGCCCCGTCCTTCCTCTCCACCACAGAGGATATCGTGAAAGCTGATCCAGGATAAGAGTCTTGCGACCAACGGTTGGTCGTCATCCACAAATGACAGCCAGTGCATTGACTTGCCTGCTACCGGACCCACAGTTGCACCGCGCAAGGAGACGACCATGGCACAGGATGTGAAACTGCACGAGAGCTGGAAGCAGCCTTTGGCCGACACTTTCGCGATGCCGTTCATGCAGACGCTGCGCGCATTTCTTGTGGCGGAAAAGGCCGCTGGCAAAGTCATTTTTCCGAAGGGAAGCCAGTATTTCCGTGCGCTCGACCTGACACCGCTGGACGCCGTGCGGGTGGTGATATTGGGCCAAGACCCCTATCACGGGCCTGGCCAGGCGCATGGTCTGGCGTTCAGCGTATTGCCGGGCGTCCGCACCCCGCCATCGCTCGTCAATATTTTCAAGGAATTGCAGAGCGATCTGGGTGTCGCCCCGGCTCGCCATGGCTTTCTGGATCATTGGGCGCGGCAGGGTGTGCTGCTGCTCAACAGCGTGCTGACCGTCGAGCAGGCGCAGGCCGCTTCGCATCAGGGCAAGGGCTGGGAACAGTTTACAGACGCTGTAATCCGACTGGTCAACGCACGGCCTGATCCGGTCGTCTTTCTTCTGTGGGGCGCCTATGCGCAGCGCAAGGCGGCTTTTGTGGACAGCGTCGAGCGCGGCGGACGCCACCTCGTCATCAAATCCGCGCATCCCTCGCCACTTTCGGCGCATAATGGCTTTCTGGGCAGCCGCCCCTTTTCGCGGACCAACGCCTTTCTGGAAGCGCATGGCCACGCGCCGATCGACTGGTCGCTGCCACCGGTGGTTGAGGCTGACCGGCCAGGCGTATAACGCAGCAGTCCGGTCGGCATTTGAGGAGCATAATTCATGGCACCTGTTGCAAAGCTGCTGCTGCTCGGTTCGGGCGAGTTGGGCAAGGAGTTCACTATATCGGCCAAGCGGCTGGGCTGTCATGTCGTGGCGTGCGACGCCTATGACGATGCGCCGGCCATGCAGGTTGCGGACGCGCGTGAAGTCTTTTCCATGCTCGATGCCGACGCCCTGCGCGCGACGATCCTGAAGCATCGCCCCGATTTCATCGTGCCGGAAGTCGAGGCGATCCGTACCGAAGTGTTGCAGGACGCCGAAGCCGACGGCTTCACGGTCGTACCATCGGCGCGGGCCACCGCGATGACGATGAACCGGGACCGTATCCGCGATCTGGTCGCAGTTGACCTGGGCCTACGCACCGCGCGCTATCGCTATGCCGAAAGCTGGGAAGCGATGCTGGAGGGTGCCGCGCATACCGGCTTCCCCTGCGTGGTAAAGCCCGTGATGTCGTCGTCCGGCAAGGGACAGAGCACTGTGCAGGACGCGGACGGGCTGAAAGCCGCGTGGGATTATGCCGTGGCGAACATGCGCGGCGACCGACGCAAGGTGATCGTCGAGGAGTATATCGCCTTCGACTATGAAATTACCCTGCTGACGGTGCGGACGCGACAGGGCGTATTCTTCTGCCCGCCGGTCGGGCACCGGCAAGCACGCGGGGACTATCAGGAAAGCTGGCAACCCGCGCCGATGACCGACGCCATTCTGGCGGAAGCACAGACCATGGCGACAAAAGTGGTGGACGATCTGGGCGGCTATGGGCTGTTCGGCATCGAGTTTTTCGTGACGCGCGACGAAGTGATCTTTTCCGAGTTGTCGCCACGCCCGCACGACACCGGCATGGTCACGCTGATGTCACAGAACCTGACGGAGTTCGATCTGCACATCCGGGCGATACTGGGCCTGCCGATCGGCGATATCACCCTCCATGGGCCGACCGCATCCGCGGTCATACTGGCGGATCGCGACGCCGATGCCTTTCACATCGGCGGGCTTGCCGGTGCGCTGGCGCTGGGCGAGCCAGGGCGGGATGTCGATGTCCGCCTGTTCGGCAAGCCTGTTACGCGGGTGAACCGCCGCATGGGTTTGGCCCTTGCCCGCGGCGCCACAACGGATGAAGCGCGCGCGCTGGCGGCCGCGGTCACGGAACGGATCATTCTGCACTACCCCTGAAGGTGGGGAACCATCCGATAAACATTTGAAACGAAACGCGCGTACGGATTTCTGCAAACGTTTACATTAATCTTCTTGCAATCGTTTGCATGATGCGATAGCCGATGGGCTGTACCGTACCGAGATGCGGCATTGTGGAGGAGAGTGAAATGACCAAAGCCTGGCGTACCGCAGCCCTGACCACCGTCGCTGCTACCGCAATTTCCTGCCATGCGTTCGCGCAGGAGGCACCCCCGGCCCCCGAAGCCGTCCAAACCGAAGCAGCCACCGCCGGTGATGACGCGCTTGGCCTTGGCGATATCGTCGTTACCGCAACCCGGCGCGGACAGACACGGCTCGACACCAGCGTATCGGTCAGCAATCTGGATGCCGCAGCGGCGCTCGCGAATGCCCCGCGGTCAACCGCGGAACTGCTGCGCAGCATTCCGGGTGTGCGCGCCGAAAGCTCGGGCGGGGAAGGCAATGCCAATATTGCGGTGCGCGGGCTGCCGATTTCCTCTGGCGGCGCCAAGTTTCTGCAACTGTGGGAAGACGGCTTGCCGGTGCTGGAATATGGCGACATCGCCTTTGGCAATGCCGACATCTTTCTACGCGCCGACTATAATATCGATACGATTGAAAGCATTCGTGGCGGCTCGGCATCGACGCTCGCCAGCAACTCGCCGGGCGGCGTCATCAACTTCATCAGCAAGACTGGTGCCCGGCCTGGCGGCGCAATCGCCTTTACCAAGGGTCTCGATTTCGGGCTGAACCGGTTCGACGGCGACTACGGCCATGATTTCGGCGCTGGCTGGACCGCGCATGTCGGCGGCTTCTACCGCTGGGGCGAAGGCGCGCGGCGCACGGGCTTTACTGCCGAAAAGGGCGGGCAGGTCCGCGCCAACATCACCAAGACATTCGACGGCGGCTATATCCGCGCCAACTTCAAATATCTCAACGACAAGGCGATATCCTATCTGCCGATGCCGTTGCAGGTGACCGGCAGCAATGGCGACCCGGATTATGCCTCCATCGCCGACTTCGACATCAAGCAGGATACGCCGCACAGCCCCTTCACCCGCGC
The DNA here is from genome assembly GCF_004005485.1 of Sphingobium algorifonticola. Taxonomy (GTDB): domain Bacteria; phylum Pseudomonadota; class Alphaproteobacteria; order Sphingomonadales; family Sphingomonadaceae; genus Sphingobium; species Sphingobium algorifonticola. The sequence goes on along the minus strand of NZ_RZUL01000002.1, from coordinate 4,385 downwards.
GATCGCATCGCTGACCACCGACAATCGTCGTTCCGAAGACGATGTGGGCAACGGGATGAACCCGACGGTCAAGCAGTTCGGCCTTGAAGGCAGCTATGAGTTTGCCGACGGCTGGGTGATCGAAAACCGTTTCAAGATTGCCGATGTCGGCGGCGAGTTTATTTCGCTGTTCCCCTCCAGCGTCATCAGCGCGCAGGCGGCCGCCAATCAGGTGGGTGCCTATATCAACACGGGCAGCCTGACGCCGACCGGTGCAGTCTACAACCTGCGTTTTGCGACCGGCCCCAATGCGGGGCAAGTCGTCAATCCCGCGACGTTGAACGGCAATGGCCTGGCGATGCAGACCAATACATTCAATACCAAGCTCGACAGCCTCGACAACTGGATGAACAACCTCAAACTGTCCAAGACCTTCGACGTCGGCACCGGATCGATCAGCGCCACGGCCGGCTATTATCACAGCTATCAGGAAGTCGGCACGACCTGGACCTGGGCCAGCTATCTCCAGGATGTGCGTGGCGACGGCCAGTCAGCATTCCTCGATGTCTATGACGCGACCGGGAACAAGCTGACGCAGGGCGGCCAATGGGCCTATGGCGTGCCGACCTTCGGCAATTGCTGCACGCGCACATCCTATACCGAAACCAACACCGACGCCTTCTTCGGATCGCTGGTCGCCAATTTCGACGCGCTGAATGTCGACCTCAGCGTACGGCGCGACGAAGGTTCGACGAAAGGCTATTATATCGGCAGCACGCTGCGCCAGAATGTCGATGTCGACGGGAACGGCACGATTTCGCCGATCGAGCGGCGCGTCAACACCTTCGATCCCGCCACGCGCCGCGTCATCGACTTTGATTATGGCTACTGGTCCTATTCGGCAGGCCTCAACTATCTGGTGACCCCCGACACGGCCCTGTTCGCCCGCTACAGCAAGGGCGCGCGCGCCAACAACGATCGTCTACTTATCGACCGCATCCGGCCCGACGGCTCGGCACGGCCGGGCGACATCGTCAATCCGGTGAAACAGGCGGAAGCCGGGATCAAATATCGGGGGCGCGGCTTCGGCATCTTCCTCACGGGCTTCTACGCCCGCACCAGCGAGTTGCTGGCGGACGATCGCGCCGGGCAGTTCGTGACCAACCGTGTCTATGAATCGAAGGGGGTCGAGCTGGAGGGCAGCTTCCGGTCCGGCGGCTTCTCGCTTAACGCCACGGCCACGCTTACCGATGCAAACATCAAGCGGGACGAGCAGGCCCCGGCGCTGAACGGGAACCGGCCGCAGCGGCAGGCGACCTTCATTTATGCGGTGTCGCCGCGATACACGCTGGACCGGTTCACGATCGGTGCCAATGTCGTGGGTACGACCAAGAGCTTTTCGACCAACACCAACGATCTCGTGATGCCCGCCTATACGGTGGTCAACGGCTTCGTCGAAGCGCGGATACTGCCGACGCTGACGCTTTCCGTGAATGCGAACAACATCTTCAACGCTTTCGGTCTGACGGAAGCGGAGGAAGGCAGCATCACCAGCGGCATCACCAACTTCGTCCGGGCCCGCGCGATCAACGGTCGGACGGTCAGCGCGACAGCAAAGCTGGAATTCTGAAGACGGCGGGTGAAGTGGGCGAAAAGATTTGCGCTCCCTTCACCCGTCATGAGGCATTGCGCGAAGCCGTGCCGCCGTTTCATCGTAAGCGTGGCCTGAGTACCGTTATGCGGCTTGAGCGACGTGCTGCTGGGTTGGCTGCCAGTTCCAGGGCATGAGCTCGTCCCAGCGAGAAGCGGGCCAGTCGCCAGCGATCTTCTCGATGACATCGGCGATGTAGGCCTGCGGTTCGATGCCGTTGAGCTTGGCGGTCTCGATGACGGAATAGATGGCGGCAGCCCGTTCGCCGCCAGCCTTCGATCCGGCAAAGATCCAGTTCTTGCGGCCGATCGCCACGGGGCGGATCGCACGCTCGGCGATGTTGTTGTCGATCTCGGCAACGCCCTCGTCGATGTAGCGGGTGAGCGCATCCCAGCGCTTGCGGCCATAGCTGAGCGCCTTGGCCATGTTGGACTTGGGCGACAGGCGGCGCAGCGCATCGTCGATGATTGAGCGTAACTCGTTCACCTGAGGCCTGCTTCTGTCCTGCCGATGCCGGCGGCGCTGGTCGGGCGGCTGCCCGCGTATCTCTTCCTCGATCCGGTAGAGAGCGGCGATCCGATCCAGCAGGTTGCTCGTCAACGGCGTCGGGCTGGTGGCATGGTTCTCGAATATCTTGCGCCGGAAATGCGCCCAGCAGGCGACCTCCCGAATGCGGTTGCCCCTGTAGAGCTTGTCGAAGCCTGCATAGGCATCAGCCTGTAGCAGCCCGGTAAAGTCCTTGAGCTCGCTTTGCGGGTGGACGCCGCTGCGGTCAGGGGTGAAGCGATACCAGGCCAGCGCGGGCGTGGATGCGCCAGCGGCACGATCATCGACGACATAGGCCCAGAGCCTTGCCTGCACCGTCTTGCCCTTACCGGGCATCAGCATCGGCACGGGCGTGTCATCGACATGGATCTTGCCGGCCTTGATCCCTTCTTCCCGGATGCGACTGACGATCGGGTCGAGCAGATGTGCGGCCTGTGCTGCCCAGCCTGCCAGCGTCGATCGGTCTATATCGAGGCCCTGTGCCGCCATCATCTCGGCCTGGCGATAGAGGGGGAGATGATGATCGAACTTGGCGACGATGACATGGGCGAGTGTGGCGAAGCTGGCCTTGCCCCGGGCAATCGCCTTTACGGGTGCCGGGGCTTGCACGATCTGCTCGCAGGATCGGCAGCTATATTTAGGACGGACAGTGCGGATGACGCGCCATTGCACCGGCGCGACATCGAGCATCTCGTCGCTGTCTTGCCCGAGCGGACGCAGGGCGCCTCCGCAGGAAGGACAGGTGCAGGTGCCTGCTTCCGGCTCAATCCGGCGTTCGGCCCGCGGCAGATGCGCCGGCAAGGCACGGACCGGCGCCGGTCGCTCCTTCTGATCCGCCTGGACCTTGCGGATGTCGGTAAGCTCGGCTTCGCCTTCCAACTCCTCAAGGGTGAGTTCGAGTTGTTCGATCTGGAGGGACAGCTTCTCCGAAGACTGACCAAAGGTGAGCCGCTGGAGCTGGGCCAGTTGGAAACGCAAGGTATCGATCAGCGTGTCGCGGGCCGCCAGAGCTGCCTCCAGCTCGGCAATGCGGGCGTCCTTATCGACGGGGGAAGAGCCTCGATCCGACACCTTGGAATAGTATCAAAGCGGCACCATCGATGCCAGATAAACCCACAGGAATCCGTACTTTTTAGCCCGCCAGCAGCGGCGCGGCTGTCCGCTCCGGGCGTCGCCAGTCAATGCCTTCAAGCAGCATGGAAAGTTGTGCAGAGGTCAGGCCGACCTTGCCCGTCTTCGTCACTGGCCAGACGAACCGGCCACGGTCCATCCGCTTGGAAAACAGGCATAGGCCCTGGCCATCATACCAGAGCAGCTTCACCAGATCGCCACGCTTGCCCCGGAAGGCAAATAGCGCCCCAGAATGTGGACTCTGCTCCAGCACTTGCTGGGCCAGCACTGCCAGGCCGTCAAAGCCCTTGCGCATGTCGGTCGCGCCGCAGGCCAAATAGATCCGGGTGGAAGGTGGCAGCGGTATCATCGCGTGAGAACGGCAATGACCCGTGCCAGGGCCTCGGCATCGACACCGGCGTCCACGGTCAGCTTCACGCCCGAGGGCAGTTCGATCCCGATATGACCGCCGGGCGCCGACAGTGCCGGAACCGGGGTAGAAAGCTCGACCTCCGCGAATGTGGGCAATGCTGCTGGTCTGGCACCGCCAAGCTCACCCGACATCGCCTGCCGCCGCCAAGTGTAGATCGACCCGCTGCCGATCGCGTGTCGCTTGCAGGCGTCCCCAACCGAACCCTCGGGGCCGAAGGCATCGCGAAGGACCGCCAGCTTTTGCTCCACTGTCCAGCGGCGCCGACCTGCAACGACCTCAATCCGAGTGCTCATACGACCGCTCGTATGAGCACTCATATGACTGCTCGCTGGTCCACCTTCGATCTCGCTATCCATCGCCGCCCCCTATCCGAGCGGCAATCAGCCCTTCATCCAGCAACCGCGCAAGGCGGCCTCGGCGCCACGGTTACGTTTCATCGGCGGACATATTGCCATCACCACAAGCAACCGGGGTCCCTCAGCGGGGCACTAGCTCTGAGCGGCAACAATAAGGGGGGTGGCGCACGTGATGTGCTTGAACTGGTTGCGGGAGTAGGATTTGAACCTACGACCTTCAGGTTATGAGCCTGACGAGCTACCGGGCTGCTCCATCCCGCGCCACCAATATTGGTCTCAGGAGGAGACGGAGGGGTAGTCTCCGCAAGCC
>NZ_RZUL01000029.1 GCF_004005485.1 Sphingobium algorifonticola | reverse complement strand
CAATCCTAACGGCCCCAGCATTCAACCTTGTCAGGCAATTATCTGGAGTGAAATCATGGAAAACCGAAGGAAACCTGCGCCTCCCGCCACCACGCTCGACATAAACTGCGACTGCAAAGAATATGTGGTCGATTACCTCACCAAAAGCTTCCCGGTTCGGTTGATGGCCGTGTTTACGGACGAGAATGGCAATGTCCGGTCCGAACCGATGAGTGATGAGAACGGTGCCCCTGTTCTCTGTCGTTCGGCGCTTGCCGCGCGCGATAGCATGATCGAGCAGCTCTGTGCCTTGCCGCCGATCGCGACGGCGCTCGATGCGATCATCGAACGGTTCGGTGTTGATCAGGTCGCCGAAGTCACCGGCCGTACCCGCCGCCTGATCGTCGGGCGCGATGGACGCCAGGTGCTCCAGTCGCGCTCTCCGCGCGCCAATGTCGCCGAAACGCGAGATTTTATGGACGGGACAAAGCGGATTCTGGTTTTCTCCGATGCCGGTGGCACCGGCCGCAGTTATCATGCCGACCTTGCGGCAAAGAACCAGATGCGCCGGGTCCACTTCCTGCTTGAGCCGGGCTGGCGGGCCGATGCCGCAATTCAGGGCCTTGGCCGTACCAACCGCACCAATCAGGCGTCGGCCCCGCTGTTCCGCCCGGTGACCACCGACGTGCGTGGCGAACGTCGGTTTATATCGACCATTGCACGTCGGCTCGACAGTCTCGGGGCACTGACCCGAGGGCAGCGCCAGACAGGTGGGCAGAACCTCTTCGATCCTGCCGACAATCTCGAGAGCACCTACGCCAAGGAGGCGCTTCATCGCTGGTTCGGCCTGTTGTTCGCAGGCAAGCTGGAAGCCGTTACGCTTTCTCGGTTTGAGGAATTGAGCGGGCTCAGGGTCGAAGGGCCCGACGGCGGGATGGTCGATGACTTGCCAACAATCCAGCGCTGGCTCAATCGCATCCTCGCGTTGCCGATTGCTTTGCAAAACGGCATATTTGACGAGTTTCTCGGCCTCGTCGAAGCGCGGATCGATGCGGCACGCCAGGCCGGCACGCTCGACATTGGGGTCGAGACCATTGCGGTGGAGCATTACGAGGTGCTGACCGACACGCTTCTGCGCACCGATGCGCTGTCGGGCGCGACTACGCATCTCCTGGAACTCGAGATCGCGCGGGCGCTCAAGCCTTTGCGTCTCAAACGCCTCGAGGAGCTCTACGGCTTTTCAGGTGCGCGCCAGCAGCTTCTCCGTAATACGCGCTCAGGCCGGATCGGGCTGCTTGTCCCAGCGCGCAGCCTGCTCACAGACGAAGGTATGCGGGTGGCCCGCTTCGAGCTTGTCCGTCCATTGAAGCATGGGCACATCACTGCCGATCAACTCGCGGAGAGCAACTGGGAAACGGTGGATCCAACCGAATTTCGCCGCCTGTGGCAGGTGGAGGTCGATGACGCCGCCTCAAATCACAAGCGCGAGCGCCTGCATCTTGCAACCGGCCTGCTGCTTCCGGTGTGGGACAAACTCCCTTCCGACTATGTTCGGGTCAGCCGGATTTCGGCGCGAGATGGACGCTCGCTGTTAGGCCGGGAGGTTCCCCTCCATTGCGTGCCCGAACTTTGCCAGGCGCTTGGGCTCGAAGACGAACATGCCTTTTCGGCAGAGCAAATCGTCGATGCGGTGCTCGGGACAGGGCGACCGATGCAAATCAAAAGCCGCGAAGCGCTTACGCTCAAGCGCAGCCTCGTCAATGGCGCGCAGCGGCTCGAACTGGCTGGTTGGTCGGTGTCGCGCCTCGACTGGTACAAGACACATGGGTGCTTCACCGAGATCATACGCTATCAAACGCGACTTTTCGTCCCGACGACGAGCGCAGTAGCGGTCTTGGCGCGACTTGTGGGATGAGAATCGTTATCTTGCCAATTGGCATCCAAAGTTATATATGATGCCATATGGAGAATGCTTATGTTGGCACTGCAACCCGTTGATACCGTCCCCCATGCCTTTCGGCCCGATCCTGTAACCCAGGAGGAAGCATCGGCGATGTTTCGCGCCGTGCTGAACCTGTTTGGGAAATGGGAACTAACCGACGAACAAGCCGCGACTTTGCTCGACATGCCTGTTCGCTCCTACCGGCGGTGGAAGGCTGAGGGTGCAGGCCGTGTCTCGCGCGATGGCGCGGCGCGGCTCTCCAACCTGATGGGTATCCACAAGGCGCTGAGGATCATCTTTTCAGAAGCTCCGCGTGGCTACGCCTGGATCAAGGCAGGCAACGCCGCCTTTGCCGGAGCGAGTGCGCTCGACGTCATGCTTGGCGGCGAGCTGACCGATATCATGCGGGTGCGTCGCTATCTTGATGCCGAACGTGGTGCCTGGTGATTGATCCCAAGGCGATTCCGGTTGCCCAGGTCGAGTGGAAAGGTGCGGTACGAATTATCCGCAGTGCCTTTCCACCGATCGACCTGTTCGAAGATATCGCAGACCCCGCAGATTGGCCACTGCTGATCTCTGCCGAGCAAAAAACCAATCCTCGCATTATGGCGACGATCGGCAATCTCGATCTGGTACCTGCTGACCGCCGGGTAGGGGGCAACGGCGCATCCTATCTGATGGCCCCGTTCACGCATGTCAGCACCGACCGACCTAGTCGCTTCACCGATGGGACCTACGGCGTCCTATACGCGGGGGATACATTCGAAACTGCGCTGTTCGAGACAATCCATCACCATGCCCGCTTCATGGCTCGCACTTGAGGATCAGCGTGCAATAGGCACCCCCTTCGTGGGGTGATCGGCGTGCAAAAAGGACCCCTTCATCCCGGGGATTTAGTTGGCCGACTGGTTTTGATCAGTTGGCGAGAACGGGATGTTGATCGT
>NZ_RZUL01000028.1 GCF_004005485.1 Sphingobium algorifonticola | reverse complement strand
CTCCGGTCGTTCTCGCCGCCCACCCCCGCCTCGGGGGACCCATGGGGTTTTGGGCAGTGCTGGAGGCACCGATGGTTTTTACCTTCCAACCGCCACTTTTAGCTGGACTGTCAGGATATTGCGCCGAGCTTTCGAGCGCCATGCTCGGAGCTGAACTCGGTCTTCCCGTGGCCCATCTCGACAGCCACGCAAGCTACATCGACCACTGGCTGAAGCTGCTCAGGGAAGACGACCGCGCGATCCTGACCGCCGCGGCCCGGGCCGAGGAGGCGTCGAGCCTTCTCCTGAAGCTCGGCGGCCGTGAGACCGTCGTGGCCGAAGAGCCCGGCGACGACGCGCTGGCCGCCTGAAGGGAGGGCACCATGAGCCGGTCCATCAGCTATCCCAACGGCGCCATTGTCGCCTTCACCATCCTCGAGGTCGAGCGCACCGAGGATTGGGAGCTCGAATACGAATGGCTGCGCGATGACCTCACGGAGCGCGCGGCGGCCGCCTTCCCCTCGCTCCTGCCGCACGACGGCTGGCGGGGCCGCGAGGATCGGATCCTGCTGCGCAACGCCTATGCCGACTTCGGCGTCTCGATCTACGGCGGCCTCGTCGCGGTGTGGCTCGCCGAGCGCGACGACGGCGCCTATTGCGATGCCGACTGCAGGACTGCCCGGTCGCCGCGAGCACAACGCTGGCTCCGCCAGATCGCCAGCCGCTTCGACCACCTGTTCGGCGACTATGACCGCCTCGGGCGCATGTCGAACGGTGAAGCCGTCTATCGCAAGCGTGCCTGATCCCGGGCGGAAAAGCGACTCATCTGCCCGTTTCCATCGCGGGCGCCCGCTTCCTCCAGTCGTGGCACGCGCCACGCGAGAGAGGCCCTGGGCCAGCCGGCCGGGTCCGCAACCCGGCCTCGCCAGGCCCGTGTTGGCCCGGTCCCTGCGGGCCCGTTCCGGCCCGCGCCAGCCTGGCGATGCGGGTTTCCCCTCCGGGTGCGGAGCCCGGCCTTGAAGCTGGCCCTGACGGCCTCTCGCTGCCGCGGCCATGACGGCCTTCCTGGCAGCGCCACCAGTCAGGAGGACAAGATGCACAGCTCTTTCGCAGACCAGCTCGCCGGGCTCGACCTTTCCGGCTTTTCGATCGGTCCCGCGCCGGTCTCGTCCGACGATTTTCCGCTTCGCGAAGCGGTCGTGCAGACGCTCGAAGCGGTCTGGTCCGATCTCTTCGCCATGATCTCGGGAACCGCGCTCGAGGCCGACGCCGAAGATCTCGGCTGGGCCTTCGTCAACATCTTTCACCGGTCCGCGGCTCGCAAGTCGACGGCGCTCGACCGCGCCACCGACGAGGTCCGGGCGCTGATCGCGACCGCCGACGGTTCCGAGGTCCAGACGCACGAACTCGAGACGCAGGTCGAGCGGGCGCAATGCGCCGAAGCGGCGATGCTGGCGCTCGAGGAAATGCGCGAGGTCGCGGCGGCGCTCTACCTCAATGAATTCGGCTCTTCGTGGAAGCCAGTCTCGAGCTCTCGCTTCAATCACAGCGCAATGCTGACCTCCGCCCTGGTCGAAGGGCGCGACTTCCTGCGCGCCCGCGCCGAAGCCAAGCGGCGCGCTGCAATGCCCGAAGGGACGCCGGTGATCTTCGCCGGCGGGCGCACCCGCCATGCGACGGAAGCGGACGCGCTCGCGTTCGCCAACAACGTCTGGGCCACGCTGGACAAGGTCCGCGACCGTGTGCCCGACATGGTCCTCATCCACGGCGGCGACAGCAAGGGCGCTGACCGGCTCGCCTCGTCCTGGGCCGAGCGTCGGCAAGTGGCGCAGGTGACGTTTTCGCTCGACATGCGGCTCGGCGCACGCGCCGGCTTCAAGCGCAACGAGCGCATGCTCTCGCTCGATCCGCGGTACGTGGTCGCGTTTCCCGGCAATGGCGTCCTCGAGCGGCTGGTCATCGAGGCCAAGGCCCGGCGGATCACCGTCGTCGATCGGCGGGGCCCGCTCGGGACATGCCCGCGCAGCGCGGCGGTCGCCGCTGACTAGCGCGCGCATGCTTTCGCGCCAGCGCCAGCTCGGCGCTGGCGCAGCCGCACCAGAGGGGAGGCATCGGCTGCCTCTGCGAGCCGGGCGGTGGACGTCTGGCCGGCAGCACAGGAGGACCCCTCATGACAGATTTCCAAGCCGCGATCACCGAGTTCGCGGTTCGCCAGGCCGAGCGTGAAGCCCAGGCGCAGATCGAGATCCAGCATCTCAAGGGCGTCGTCATCCCGCCGTTGCGGACGGCGGGGATCGTCCGCGTCGAGATCGGCTTCGACGGGTACGGCGACAGCGGCGCCGTCGAGGAATGCGTCTGCTACGATGCCGCCAACGCTTCGGTTGCTTGTCCCGACGCTGCGGCGGAACCGTTCCGTCCGGAGACTTCGGAGGGCAACGTCGATGGCGAGCCGCAGTCGCTCGCGGTAGCGCTGGAATCGCTCGGCTATCTCGCGCTCGAACGCCACCATCCCGGTTGGGAGCTCAACGATGGCGCGTACGGCCAACTCGTCATCGATGTGGCCGAGGCGAGCTTCACACTAGATTGCAGCCTGCGTTTCACCGCCACCGACGATCACTCGACCGAGCTCTAGGAGAAGCGAGATGGCGCATTGCTATTACCACGCGCTTTCCTCGGTGCGGAAATGGGGCGGCAACGTGGAGGATTATCTCCCGCTGCACCAATGGTTCGACCAGTCGAAAGCGATCCTCGCCGACCCCAGGCACCGCGCGCTGCGGCACCATGCCGAGGGGATATTCATGCTCGAAACGCTGTTCGGAGCGACCATCGTCAACGCCGACGGTCGGTCGGTTCCGGTGCGCCTTGTCGGCGAGCAGCACGTGCGTGAGGACCTGGGATCAATCCCCTCGTTCGCGGACTGGGCGCGCCTCATCACTCCCCAGGCCTGGATGCTTCGCGGGCATCGTCTCGACGAGTCCGTCGAGCTGTCAGGCGATCGTGCGGCTGGCGGTGAGGTCGTCCCGTCCAGCGGCCCTTCTTCTTCCGTGGGCGGCCGGTCTCGCATCGCGATTTGAAGCTGCTCCGCGGCGGTTGCAGATACGGGCGAACTGGTGTCGACCGCTCGAAACGGAACGGGCATGGCGGTCCTGTCGACGGCATCCGTGACCAACCCGGCTCTCAAGCAAACCTGTCCCTGAAGCAGCCCCGTCGAGGCGCGCAACCCGGACCCGGTCCGGCCGTGTTGCCGGGCTTGCGCCCGGCTGCCCGCACCACCCGAACCGTCTCCAGGTTCCCCTTCGGTGCGCTTCGCCGTGGGCCGCTTCTGCTCGGGTTTGCAGCCGGGATGGACCCGGATTGCTCGATCAGGAGAAGACCCATGACCAATCTCGTTATTCTCGTCGGCCGTATCGCCCGCGATCCCGAAGCCCGCACCACCCAGGGCGGAACCAGCATCACCTCGATCTCGGTGGTGACCGACCGTCCGGCCAGGAAGGACGGCAAGACCTACAAGGACGAGAACGGCTACACCGCCAAGGAAAGCGAGTTCCACCGCGTCACCTGCTTCAACGGGCTCGGCCAGAATGTCGCCAAATACTGCACCAAGGGCCAGCTGGTGACGGTCGAGGGCCGCATCCACTACACCTCGTGGGAGGACAAGGACGGGGTCAAGCGCTACGGCTGCGAGATCATCGCCGACAAGGTGGATTTCCTCTCCAAGGGCCGTTCGAGCGCCAACGAGGGCGCTCCCGACATCGACGAGGATTGAGCATCCCCACCCACGACAAGGCCCCGGTGGCGCAGGCCATCGGGGCCTTTTCTTTTGCGTGACTGCTTAGCGGCGGTGCGGGGCATCGAACCCGCGCACCGCCGCGTCTGCCCATCAGGCGGGAGCGATGCGCTTCAGCGTCTCGTCGATCCCGAGCGCCATCGACGCGCGGACGAGCTGGCGCAGCTGCGCCGGCTCGATCGTCTCTGCGCCGCATTCGACGAGCAGCTTGCCTGTCCGTCGTCAGAACATTTGGCGCAACTCGCGGCGTAGATTAGCGGAGTGCGGGCCTCGTCTGGGGGTTGATGTTAGGCGGCGAGCTTGCGGTGAAGCAAGCGCCGATGTTCGATGGTCTGCCGTT
>NZ_RZUL01000027.1 GCF_004005485.1 Sphingobium algorifonticola | reverse complement strand
GGGGTGACTACACGAAAGTGACGTATCTGCACGGAAAGGGCGAACGGATAGCGAACGTCACGCGGCAAGTAGGGAGTTGACGGCGCGCAGCGGTCGCAAGGCGTCCGGATCGGGTTGATCTTCAACATTCCAGCTATAGTCACCGGTCAGCGAGATATGCTCCCAGCCCAATGGCGCGATGTGGCGTGCGATTTCGTCGGCTGTGCCGATGTCCGCCAGCGCCATTTCGAGATAGCGAGTGTTCCACAAGATGATGGCGGCGACGAGCAGGTTGAGGCCGGAGGCGCGATAGGTCTGGTTCTCGAACCGACGATCGCGCAGTTCGCCGAGCTGGTTGAAGAAGAGCGCGCGGGCGAGCGCGTTGCGGGCTTCGCCTTTGTTGAGGCCCGCCTGGGTGCGCCGGCGCAGGTCGATGTCGCGCAGCCAGTCGAGCATGAAAATGGAGCGTTCGAGGCGGCCCAGCTCGCGTAGTGCGAGGGCCAGTCCGTTCTGTCGCGGATAGGCGGACAAGCGGCGCAGCATTGCCGAAGCAGTGACGGTGCCGGTGCGGATCGACGTGGCGAACCGCAGCAGTTCGTCCCAATGCGCCGCGACATGACCCAATGCGATCGGTTCGGCCGTCATGCCGGCAAGCAAGGGGCCGGATTCTTGGCCGGGAAGGAGGTGTAAACGACGCTCCTTGATGTCGCGCAGGCGCGGCGCGAAGCGGTAGCCGAAGAAGGGCATGAGGCCGAACACATGGTCCGATGCCCCGCCCGTATCGGTGTAGTGCTCCTCGATCGTCAGGCCGGTCTGGTGATACAGCAAGCCATCCAGCACATAGGGCGCTTCGCCAGCGGTCGCCGCGATCACCCGACTTGCGAAGGGGTCATATCGATCCGAGACATGGGTGTAGAAGGCAACGCCTGGTTCGTTGCCGCTGCGCGCGTTGATGTCGCCGATCGCGGCCCCACGGCCCCCGGCATGAAATTGCTGTCCGTCGCTCGACGAAGTGGTGCCGTCTCCCCACAGCGCGGCGAGCGGCATGGCGCGATGGGCGTCGATCAGCCTTCCCAACGCTTCGCCATAGGCGGCTTCGCTGATGTGCCAGTCGTGAAGATGGGCGAGCTGACGCAGACTTGCGCCCCGGCAGGTTTCCGCCATGCGTGTGAGGCCGAGATTGATGCCATCGGCGAGGATGACCGTGAGCAGCGCATTGCGATCGTCGGCTTCCCGGCCCGAACGACGATGGATGAAGCATTCGCTGAACCCGGTCCAGGCATCGACCTCCAGCAGAAGATCGGTGATCTTCACGCGCGGCAGTCGATCATAGGCGGCGCGACGGGCAATCTCGGTGGCGGGCGGTGTTGCCGCCTTCAGCGGCGAGATGATGAGACCGTTTTCGTCAAGCTTAACCTGGGGCAGCTCCCCTTGCCGTGCAAGGACCGTTACCTGCTCGATCGCCGTGTCGAGCCTGGTGCGCCGTTCCTCGATATGGCGCTCGAAATCCGTTTCGATGGCGAGCGGCAACGGCCCCTTCTCGCGCAGCGCCGCAAAGGTCGCCGGCGGTATGAGATAGCTGTCGAAATCGCGAAACTGCCGGCTTCCCGCGACCCATATATCCCCGGCTCGCAACCGCTCGCGTAGTTGCGACAAGGCGCATAGTTCATAAGCGGCACGATCAACGATGCCATCCCGCAGGACGAACGGGCGCCATGCGGGCGGCACAAAGCGTAGCGGCACGCGATCAGGCAAGCGCCGTTTGCCGGTCCGATATAGCTCCGCGATGATGGCCAGCGCTGACAGGAGCCCCTGAACCGCGCCGGCGCCGCGAAACTCGAAGGCGTTGAGAAAAGCGCCGACAAAGAGCTTCACCGTCCGATGCCGCTCGATCAATTCGGCGGTGCGATCGACGGTTTCCGGTCGCCCGAGCACTTCGGCCTGCTCGACGGCCACGGCGAAGTGCTGCCAGTCCAGCGCCTCGATCTGCGCCAGAGAATCCACGCCCTTGCTGCGCGCGTCGATGAGGAGGCGGCAAGACCCCGTGAGCGTCCGGAGGTGGCCTTGCAACTCGCGCACCGTCTTGAGGGCTTTGTCGCGGGTCCGGTTCTCGGCGCGGCGCGCCATGCTGCCCAACAGCTTGTCGAACATCGTCAGGGTGGCGTCGGTCAGGCTTTCCTCAAGCCGGATGCCGGTTGCCGCCAGCGTCGCATGGCGGCGCAGGGCATTGAGTTCGCCAAGGTGCTGGGGTGTGATGCGGCTGCCTTCGTCCGCCAGCCTGTCAAAAGTCAAAGCCGGGATCATGTCGGCACGGGCGCGATCGAGGCCCAGCGCGCGGATATAGGCGAGCCGTTCGATCAGGCGCAGGATGTTGCGCGCTGCCGGCGATTGTGGCGCATTGCGCATCCAGGATAGCCATGTCGCGACCTGCCCCGGTCGTCGGGCCAGCAAATCGTCCAGGCCCTGAAGGGTGTCAGGCAGCAGGCCATTCGTGAGCACTTCATAGGTAAGCTGTTCGGCTTGCTGGCGCGCCCGCCGCAGCACCGCTTCGAGAATCGACGGAGAAGGCAGGAGGATCTGCAGGCGCCGGAGTTCATCGACGATGACGTCTGCCATCTGGCCGGGGTGTATGATGGTCTGCGCGATTGGGACCGAGAAGGCGACAACTTCACGGAAAGCGTTGCGGTCAAAAATCCTGAACCCGTGCGATCGTCGGATTTCGACGAGATGCTCGCGACGGGTCTGGTCCCGATGGGCATAATCCGCGAAGGCTGCCGGCGCGACGCCGAGTTGCTGCGCCACATAGGCGAGCACAGGAGCGGGCGGGACTTCGCCCGCTTCCAGCGCACGGCCAGGCCATCTCATATATAGCATGAGCATCGCATAGCCGAGCCGGGTGGCATCGCCGCGACGGCGGCCGACAATTTCCAGGTCGTCGCTGGTCAGCGTATAATGACGCGCGATCTCGCGCTCATCGAGCGGCGCGCCATAATGCCTCGCCCAGATTTCCAGGCTCACCAGTCGCCGTCTCGCCAAGCATCATCTCCTTCGCTTTGCGTGTCCGTCAGACGGTCCTCTGGCGGCCAACAGGAATATGTCCGTTAACTCTGGACCTGTAACGGCGATTCGGACAAGATCGCATAATGACGGGAAAACGGACAGGATCGGGCATCATGTGGCGCTGATCGGCTATGCGCGCGTCTCGACCGCAGACCAGAAGCTGTCGCTCCAGCTTGACGCGCTGAACACTGCCGGGTGCGACCGTATATTCGACGATCACGCATCCGGGGCAAAAGCCGATCGGCCTGGCCTAACCGAAGCGCTCGCCTATTTGCGCCCCGGCGACACGCTGGTGGTCTGGAAACTCGACCGCCTCGGCCGCTCGATGAGCCACCTGATCGAGAAGGTCGGCGAGCTTGCGGCGCGCGGCATCGGGTTCCGCTCACTCACCGAGAATATCGACACCACCACTTCGGGCGGCATGCTGGTGTTCAACATCTTCGGCTCGCTGGCCCAATTCGAGCGTGACCTGATCCGTGAACGCACTCATGCCGGCCTCAAGGCCGCACGCGAGCGGGGCAACAAGGGTGGTCGCCGGCCTGTCGTTACCCCCGACAAACTACGTAAAGCGCGGGCGCATATCGCAGCGGGCCTCACTGTTCGTGAGGCGGCGGCCCGGCTCAAGATCGGCAAAACCGCCCTATACAAGGCTCTGGAAAACGCGTGAAACCGCTGGCGATCAAGAACTCGTGGGTGCTGGTCACAGGGGCTTCGACCGGTTTGGGCAGAGCGTCCGCCCTCCGCTTGGCGGCATCGTACCAGGCCAAGCCCCTGATTGTTGGACGAAGGCTCGACAACTTGCGGGAGCTACAGACCGAAATTGACGAGCGGTTCAATGTGCCGTGCGAGATTATAGTGGCTGATCAACGTGAAATCGAGGGCAGGGAGAAAATCGCGGCTAAGGTTGCAGAATTGCAAGTAACAGCCGCTTTGTTGGTTGCCGGAATGACGAGCGTTGGTTCATTTGATGCAGGCCGTGCCGACACTTATGCCGAGGTAATTGAAACAAACATACTCGGTTTCACGGATTTGCTGGCTCGCCTGATTGCGATTTTCAGGGAGCAGCCGTTTGAATCCTCAGTAATCGCCGTGTCGAGCCTGGCGGGCGAAACATCCGTGCCCTTCCAAGCGGTCTACGGCGCGTCGAAAGCCTATGTAAGCACCCTCATGCGAGCGCTTTCCGTGGAGCTTGCCGGGACGGGAGTGAGTGTTGGGTCTTTTGCACCCGGTGGAATCGACACAGACATGGCTGCCCTCAGCGATTTGAAGTGGGGGAGGTTGGGTTTGATGGACGTTGACCGGTGCGCGGCCCATGCAGTCCACGCTCTGGTTTATCGGCAATCCTTCGCCATACCGGGGATGGGCAACCAGCTCACATATTTGGCGAGCAGGGTTCTACCTCGATCGTTGGTCAATCGGATTGCCGCCCTCCCATATCGGCGCCCGTAGGGCGGCACCACATAAAAGGGGCAGGAAAGCCTGCGAATAGCATCTGCTGGCATCGTACCGGATTTGTTCGCCCTTAGCGTGCAGATACGTCACTTTCGTGTAGTCACCCC
>NZ_RZUL01000026.1 GCF_004005485.1 Sphingobium algorifonticola | reverse complement strand
CACATATTCTTTGCAGTCGCAGTTTATGTCGAGCGTGGTGGCGGGAGGCGCAGGTTTCCTTCGGTTTCCCATGATTTCACTCCAGATAATTACGGTTCCCTCGACCTCAACAAGTCGAAGGAACCAACATGCGATCAAGATCATCATTGCCGTTTCGAGCGGCCCCGCTCCGGGTCGAAGACCCGCCCAGTCACGGCGCCCTTCTCACCGCATTCCTCTCCTCTCTGTCGCTCGACGAGAAGTCAGGCTGTGCGGTTCTGTATGGCGCGGCGGTCCGCCATTTCCTGCATTGGCTGGGCCTGCATAAGATCGCGATCCGCACGATTGACGATCGGGCTGTCCGGCGGTTCGAGAAGCATGGGTGCCGGTGCCACCGGTATTCGGCGCAGCAAGCGCACTACAAGGCTGACCAAGCAGCAAGGGTCAGGCGCTTCGTCCGGTTCCTGGAAGATCAAGGCTACGTCGAAGTCGACGACGGGATCGACGATCTGCCACGGCACCTCGCCGACTATTCCGATGCGATCGATCGCCTGCAACTTGCCGAGGGACCGGCACAGGCCTATCGGTCCGAGGCCGAGCATTTCGTGGCCTGGCTTCGCATGGCGCGGCGCCAATGGATCGAGATCGATGACGCGATCATCGACCACTATGCAGCGCATGATTGCCGATGCCCGGTCTGGCGCAAGCGGGGCAAGCTGGTCGCAACGGGCACCAAGCGGCGGCGGCGATGCGCACGGCACTTCGTCGAGTTCCTGCGAGGCCGGGGCGCCATCCCATTGGTTGAACCGGTGGCGGACGATGACCCGCACATGTCGGCTTACTTGGCATGGCTCAAGCAACACCGCGGCGCCACGGACGAGACGATCCGGCGCTACCGGACTGATATCAGACGGCTCATGCCAATGCTGGGCGAGCCTGCGCAATGGGATGCCGCCGGACTCAGGAGCGCATTCCAACGACGAAGCAAGGAGACGCCGGGCTCGGCATCGCTGCTCGTCACGATAATGAGGAGCTACATCCGGTTTCTGGTCGTGCGTGGCGAGTGCCGGCCGGCTTTATTGCATGCAGTTCCATCAGTGCAGCGCTACCGCCTTTCGACGCTGCCGCGCCATGTCGACCCGGCAACGATCGAGAGGATCATTGCGGCCTGTCCGACAGATCGTCCGGTGGAAGTCCGGGACAAGGCCATCATTCTCCTGCTCGCCAGGCTCGGCCTGCGGGCTGCCGATATTCAGGACATGCGTCTCGACGACATCGACTGGCGATCCGGCCACCTGACGGTCAAGGGCAAGACGCGTCGACCGGACCGCCTGCCATTGCCGCAGGATGTTGGCGACGCGATCCTGGCATATCTTGCGGCAGCCCGCCCGAAGACCGCCGAAAAGCATCTGTTCCTGCGTGCACAAGCACCGTTTCGGCCATTCCGCTCGTCCGCTGAGATCGCGGGCATCGTCGCTCGTACGCGCGACCGCGGTGGGATCGAAGGAGTGCCGACCGGGTCACACATATTCCGGCATTCGCTTGCCACCAACCTGCTGCGCGCAGGCGCAGGCCTGGAGTCCGTCGGGACCATCCTGCGTCACAGCTCGCCCGAGACCACTGCCATCTACGCCAAGGTCGATCTGCCGATGCTCATGAAGATCGCGCAGCCCTGGCCGGGAGAACAGTCATGCTGAACATCCACATTTCCAAATACGTGGCGCTGCATCGCAGCCTCGGGCGGAAGTTCTCTGAACAGGAACGCATGCTGCGCCTGTACGCCGCCTACGCCGAAGGATTCGGCGACCGGCACATCCAAGTCCAGCGGATCTACGACTGGTGCCACACGGCGAGTTCGCAAAATGTGGCCCGCCGGAGGTTTGATACCGTTCGCAACTTCAGCCGCTTTATCCAAGCCGATGATCCAGTTTACGAGGTTCCGCCTGTCGGTGTCTTCGGTCGGGGCAAGCGGCCACGCCCGACCCCGACCATCATCGAACCGGAACAGGTCCGGGCGATCATGACCGCGGCGTTGGACGTTGCGTCCCAAGACACGATCAGCCCATACACGTACCATTATTTGTTCGGCTTGCTGGCGGCGACAGGTCTCCGGATTTCCGAGGCCCTCGCTCTTCAATGCAACGATCTGGTCGAGGATGGCCTGATCGTCCGCAACGGCAAGTTCGGCAAGCAGCGGCTGATTACCTTGCAGCCATCGACCCGTCAGGCGCTCGAAGCATATCTCGCCACCCGGGCAAGGCTTGGCGCCACGGGCAATGACCTGTTCGTGACCATTCGGGGGAGAGCACCACACAAGGTGCGCGCCCACGTGGTGTTCGTCAGGCTGGCCCGGCAGCTCGGATACCGCGGACCGACCGGAACGGCCGGGATGCGGTTACACGACCTGCGGCACACTTTCGCCGTGCGTTCCCTTGAGTCCTGTCCGCGCGACAGGGAAGCCATCGCACACCACATGGCCGGACTCAGCGTATATCTGGGGCATGCGTCGGTCGCCAACACCTATTGGTATCTCGAGGCCACTCCGGTGCTGCTGCGCGATATCGCTGTCGCCAGCGAGCAACTTTACCGGGGAGAAGCGGCATGACGGCACTCGCTCCGCATCTCTCGATCTACCTGCGTGAACATCTACCGCGCGAACGTGCTGTCAGTCCGCACACGGTGAAGACCTATGCCAACTGCTTTGTCCTCCTGGTCCAGTTCGCTGCCGATCGGCTGAAGCGTCGGCCGACCGATCTCGAGATCGAGGATCTCGGCACCGACATGATCATGGCCTTCCTTGACCATGTCGAGAACGGTCGCGGCAGCTGTGTTCGGACCCGCAATGGCAGGCTCGCCGCGATCCGGTCCTTCTTCCGCTACATCGAGTATCGTATTCCGGCCTGCCTGGATCAGGCCCTTCGCGTCAGATCGATCCCTACCAAGAAGACCGACAAGGCGCTGATCGACTACCTCGACCGTGCAGAGATCAAGGCTTTGCTCGACGCCCCGGATCCCCGGACACGCCTTGGCACCCGCGATCGCGCAATGCTGCATCTGGCCTATGCTGGCGGGCTGAGGGTGTCGGAACTCGTAACGCTACAACTGCGCGATTTCCCGGACCGCTTCCTGTCCACCGTGCACATCATGGGCAAGGGACGGCGTGAACGGGTCCTCCCGCTCTGGAAGGAGACTCAGTTCGCATTGCGCGCGTGGCTTGCGATCCGTCCCGATGCGCAAGCTGCCGAGATATTCCTCAATGCCAGCGGGCAACCCATGACCCGCGACGGATTTGCGTTCCGTTTGGCGGAGCACGTCAAGCGCGCGGCAGAGAAGCAGCCGTCGATCCTTGGCAAGCGCGTAACACCGCACGTGCTGCGCCATTCCTGCGCAATGCACACGCTCGCGGCGACCGGGGACATTCGCAAGGTCGCATTATGGCTCGGGCACGCCAGCATCCAGAGCACTGAGACCTATTTGCGCGCCGATCCCGAGGAAAAGCTGCAAATTCTCGCGGCGCACGGCGCCCCTGCCATCAGGCCCGGGCGCTTCAAGCCGCAAAGCGACGATCTACTATCAATGCTTCAGGAAATACGTGCAGGAGGTCATGTCAAAATTTGACACAGTTCCGCATCGCAGTCCGAAGCGCCAGTGGCGCTCCCGCCAACAAAGCTTCGCCTTCGAGGCGGCCGTTGATGCGCAGCATAACCGAACCGTTTTGACGGAGAAGCATCGGAATGAGTTGGGAACCAGTGAGGTTGGCCTGCCAAAACGTGCTCTGAGCGTTAGCGCGGCCGGTCGGAATGTCAATTAATCGACCAGCAAAATTCCATGTAACCGTAACGCGCGGCACCGTCGCGGGCTTGTTAAGGAGCATGGCCATCATGGGGCGGTTGCCTTCACAAAACAGGCTAAACGACTTGATGTTTGGCGAAGCAGCTACATCGACATAGGCCATTGGGGCGCGACCTTGGACCGGCACGACCTCCCAAGCAGTCCCAGGCAGTGGCACTGCGTCCTCAGGTGGGCTGTCCATAAGCAGGCGAGCAATGTCCTGGGGCACGGGCAAGCGGCCTCCTTGAGGCGCATAGACCGTCAACTTTCCCTTTTCCCAAAGGCCAATTTGAACAGCACGGCGATTTGCATCAAGCAAAACATAGGCTTGCTCTACACCGCCTTGATGCGGCGCATTTCCGGTAACCCAATAGAGAGACCCTTGTCGCTGGAGACCGGATATCGCCGAAAGATTGCTGGCCAGCAGGTCTGTTTTGCGGCCCAAACGCGAACGTATCGCGTCAGCTATCGGACCACTTGTCAAAAGATCTATTCCGTTGGGATCGGAATCACTTTGGAATTTCCCTACGGAACTGGCAAGATTGGTCCAGGTTAGCGGCGTCGGTTTTCCCAAGACTGGCCTTGCTTGCAGCGGTGCTTTTGAAGCAGCAGATGCCAGCCCAGACCCATTGCACAAGAGCAATGGGGATTGCGACACGAGCGCTGACTTGAACGGATCCAGGCGCTGTCCCGGCGCGACGTCTGCTTCAAGGCGGACTACGCCTCGCTTTTCGTCGTCATTGACCGTCAAGATCACGCGTCCGAAATCGTTGGCATTGACAGGAAAAGGAAAAAAGACCGCGCTAATGCCTTCATAGGTCGGGCCAAGAAACGAAGCCGCGTACTCAAACCGGGTGCTTTTTACAGTCTGACCAGACGCTTTGAAAGTAAAACCGGTTTCGTTGATCTCAAGGCTCGCCCCTCGGGAGCAATCGCCACGCGGCGCATACGAGCCATAGCTTCCTTCGAGATCCATGCCTTTTAATGACGTCAATGTCACTGCACATGCGACGCCGGGCAAGCCCAGAAAAATCCCTGCGAGAAAAACGATAATGGGGCGCTTGGGCAGTTTGCTCGGCATGGCAAATCTCCATGGCGGACAGCCTTGCATCGGGACCTCGATTGAAAGCGACGAACGACTGCCTCGGGGATCTTCTACAACCTGCACCATTCCAGCGGTGCCGACAATCCTAACGGCCCCAGCATTCAACCTTGTCAGGCAATTATCTGGAGTGAAATCATGGAAAACCGAAGGAAACCTGCGCCTCCCGCCACCACGCTCGACATAAACTGCGACTGCAAAGAAT
>NZ_RZUL01000025.1 GCF_004005485.1 Sphingobium algorifonticola | reverse complement strand
CTGGTTGCGGGAGTAGGATTTGAACCTACGACCTTCAGGTTATGAGCCTGACGAGCTACCGGGCTGCTCCATCCCGCGCCACCAATATTGGTCTCAGGAGGAGACGGAGGGGTAGTCTCCGCAAGCCAGTCCCTTCTTGTGCCTGCTGGAAGCGGGCATTGGCGGGTTCTGGAGGGCGTCCGCGCTTTGTTGGCGCGGAGCCCGAACGAACGGATGTTCGCGTCGGCGCCTGAGGCCAGAAGAAAAGTGAATGGGTTTTTTTGTGATACGTGCGTGCGCGCGCTGCAATGCCTGGCGACGCCCTACTCTTCCAGTGCTTGAGCAATAGTACCATCGGCGCAGTCTGGTTTCACGGCCGAGTTCGAGATGGGATCGGGTGGGTCACAGACGCTATGGTCACCAAGCAATGAAGCGGGCGCATGCGTGTATCAAAGGTTTTAATCGGTGCCGTGCACGGTGTGTGTATTTGATATCGGGCGTTGGTTATCATCCGCCATCATCGACAGGCGTCTGGATTGTTCCAGTGCTGTCATTGATGGTGGGACTCTTCAAGCGCGAACAGAGCAATTAGGACTGGTTAGCTCCATGCGTTACCGCACTTCCACATCCAGCCTATCAACGTGGTGGTCTTCCACGGCTCGATGAAATCTTATCTTGAGGGAGGCTTCCCGCTTAGATGCTTTCAGCGGTTATCCCGTCCATACATAGCTACCCTGCTGCACGGCTGGCGCCATGACAGGTACACCAGAGGTATGTTCAACCCGGTCCTCTCGTACTAGGGTCAACTCCTCTCAAATTTCGACGCCCACGGCAGATAGGGACCAAACTGTCTCGCGACGTTCTGAACCCAGCTCACGTACCACTTTAATTGGCGAACAGCCAAACCCTTGGGACCTGCTCCAGCCCCAGGATGTGATGAGCCGACATCGAGGTGCCAAACGATTCCGTCGATATGAGCTCTTGGGAATCATCAGCCTGTTATCCCCGGCGTACCTTTTATCCGTTGAGCGATGGCCCTTCCACGAGGGACCACCGGATCACTATGACCGACTTTCGTCTCTGCTCGACTTGTCAGTCTCGCAGTCAGGCGGGCTTATGCCATTGCACTCTAACAGACGGTTTCCAACCGTCCTGAGCCCACCATCGCGCGCCTCCGTTACTCTTTAGGAGGCGACCGCCCCAGTCAAACTACCCGCCACAGAGGGTCCCTGCACCGGATAACGGTGCGAGGTTAGACATCAGAAAACAACAGGGTGGTATTTCACCTATGGCTCCACGACAGCTGGCGCCGTCGCTTCAAAGCCTCCCACCTATGCTACACAGTTCTTTCCTAATGCCACTCTGAAGCTGCAGTAAAGGTGCACGGGGTCTTTCCGTCTAACCGCGGGTACTCCGCATCTTCACGGAGAATTCAATTTCGCTGAGCATGTACTGGAGACAGTGGGGAAGTCGTTACGCCATTCGTGCAGGTCGGAACTTACCCGACAAGGAATTTCGCTACCTTAGGACCGTTATAGTTACGGCCGCCGTTTACCGGGGCTTCAATTCAGAGCTTGCACTCCTCCTCTTAACCTTCCGGCACCGGGCAGGCGTCAGACCCTATACGTCGTCTTGAAGCCGACTTAGCAGAGTCCTGTGTTTTTGCTAAACAGTCGCTACCCCCTGGCCTGTGCCCCCCAACAGAGCTTGCGCTTAGTTGGGGCCTCCTTCTTCCGAAGGTACGGAGGCAATTTGCCGAGTTCCTTCAGTACACTTCTCTCAAGCGCCTTGGTATACTCTACCATCCCACCTGTGTCGGTTTAGGGTACGGTCTATAATGGAGGGGCTATTTCCTGGGACAGCTTCCCTGCCTGGATCAATCCGTTAAGACCAGACAAGTTACGCCATCCGTCACACACCTCCAGGCCCACGAATATTAACGTGGTTCCCATCGACTACCCCCTTCGGGCTCGTCTTAGGGGCCGGCTTACCCTGCTCAGATTAGCTTTAAGCAGGAACCCTTGGGATTTCGGCGACAGGGCATCTCACCCTGTTTATCGCTACTCATGTCAGCATTCGCACTTCCGATACCTCCACCACCCATTACCAGATGGCTTCGCAGGCCTACGGAACGCTCCGCTACCGCGTGATCATAAGATCACACCCTAAGCTTCGGTGCATCACTTGAGCCCCGTTACATCTTCGCCGCAGGATCTCTTATTTAGACCAGTGAGCTGTTACGCTTTCTTTAAAGGATGGCTGCTTCTAAGCCAACCTCCTGGTTGTTTTGGAAATCCCACATGCTTTCCCACTTAGTGATGACTTGGGGACCTTAGCTGTAGGTTAGGGCTGTTTCCCTTTTGACGACGGACCTTAGCACCCGCCGTCTGTCTGCCGGACTAGACTCGTTGGTATTCGGAGTTTGGTTAGGTTTGGTAGATCTCGCGACCCCCTAGCCCATCCAGTGCTCTACCCCCAACGGCAATCATCCGACGCTCTACCTCAATAGATTTCGCGGAGAACCAGCTATTTCCCGGCTTGATTGGCCTTTCACCCCTAAACACAACTCATCCGATAATTTTTCAACATTAAACGGTTCGGTCCTCCAGTGCGTGTTACCGCACCTTCAACCTGGTCATGCCTAGATCGCCGGGTTTCGGGTCTAATACATCGAACTCAATCGCCCTATTCAGACTCGCTTTCGCTGCGCCTACACCTAACGGCTTAAGCTTGCTCGATACATTAAGTCACTGACCCATTATGCAAGAGGTACGCGGTCACCCCATAAAGAGGCTCCCACTGCTTGTAGGCATTCGGTTTCAGGTACTGTTTCACTCCCCTCATCGGGGTGCTTTTCACCTTTCCCTCACGGTACTGGTTCGCTATCGGTCATGCACGAGTATTTAGGCTTGGAGGGTGGTCCCCCCATGTTCAGACAGAGTTTCACGTGCTCCGCCCTACTCAAGTCCTGAGATTTCATTTTCGCATACGGGGCTGTCACCCGCTATGGCGCGCCTTTCCAGACGCTTCTGCTAATTAAACCTCAGGCACTGGCCTGGTCCGCGTTCGCTCGCCACTACTAACGGAATCTCGGTTGATGTCTTTTCCTCCGGGTACTGAGATGTTTCAGTTCTCCGGGTTCGCCTCACCAAAGCCTATGTATTCAGCTTAGTGATACCTCTCCCATTTAACTCTGAACGTCATCGCTGACGGCCAAAATTAAATGGTGAAGGTGGGTTGTCCCATTCGGAAATCGCGGGATCAAAGCCTGCTCACGGCTCCCCCACGCTTATCGCAGCGTGCCACGTCCTTCATCGCCTGTGCATGCCAAGGCATTCACCAAATGCCCTTACCTCACGCTTGAGAGTCCACACCACCAATGACAACACTGGCCACGGGCATCACTGCCCATATCCAAAGCCGCCAACGGCCATGCGGATAATAATCTCAGCCTGATATTCAAAGTAATGCCATGCGCTCCTGATCCGCCCCGGCAGTCTTGCGACCACCGAACCGAACCGCGCATGTCACCACGGCATCGATTAAAAAACCCATTCACAATGTCAAAGAGAAGGCATCCAAAACAGAATGCCTTCTTATCACCGGCAAGCCGGCAAACTGATGTCTTCATCACTAGAGTATATGGTGGAGCCTATCGGGATCGAACCGATGACCTGATGCTTGCAAAGCAACCGCTCTCCCAGCTGAGCTAAGGCCCCGTTGAGTCACACAAGAATGGTGGGCTTGGGTGGACTCGAACCACCGGCCTCACCCTTATCAGGGGTGTGCTCTAACCAACTGAGCTACAAGCCCACTCTCGTCGTCCAAACGGCCATGAAGGCTGCTTGGGCCGTAAGCCAGCTTGAGACTCTCAACAGCGCTGCGCTGCTGATCTCTAGGGATGAAGGGACATGAGGACGACGGCATATGTTCATAGGACAAGGAGGAAGCTCTTCCGAATGCTCCGGACATAAAGTCCGCGATCCGGCGCTTTCCGCCGTTTTCCTTAGAAAGGAGGTGATCCAGCCGCAGGTTCCCCTACGGCTACCTTGTTACGACTTCACCCCAGTCGCTAAACCCACCGTGGTCGCCTGCCTCCCTTACGGGTTAGCGCAACGCCTTCGGGTGAATCCAACTCCCATGGTGTGACGGGCGGTGTGTACAAGGCCTGGGAACGTATTCACCGCGGCATGCTGATCCGCGATTACTAGCGATTCCGCCTTCACGCTCTCGAGTTGCAGAGAACGATCCGAACTGAGACGACTTTTGGAGATTAGCTTCCCCTCGCGGAGTTGCTGCCCACTGTAGTCGCCATTGTAGCACGTGTGTAGCCCAGCGTGTAAGGGCCATGAGGACTTGACGTCATCCCCACCTTCCTCCGGCTTATCACCGGCGGTTCCTTTAGAGTACCCAACCAAATGCTGGCAACTAAAGGCGAGGGTTGCGCTCGTTGCGGGACTTAACCCAACATCTCACGACACGAGCTGACGACAGCCATGCAGCACCTGTCACTCATCCAGCCGAACTGAAGTAATCCATCTCTGGAAAACGCGATGAGGATGTCAAACGCTGGTAAGGTTCTGCGCGTTGCTTCGAATTAAACCACATGCTCCACCGCTTGTGCAGGCCCCCGTCAATTCCTTTGAGTTTTAATCTTGCGACCGTACTCCCCAGGCGGATAACTTAATGCGTTAGCTGCGCCACCGAAACACCATGTGCCCCAGCAGCTAGTTATCATCGTTTACGGCGTGGACTACCAGGGTATCTAATCCTGTTTGCTCCCCACGCTTTCGCACCTCAGCGTCAATACCAGTCCAGTGAGCCGCCTTCGCCACTGGTGTTCTTCCGAATATCTACGAATTTCACCTCTACACTCGGAATTCCACTCACCTCTCCTGGATTCAAGTTATCCAGTCTCAAAGGCAGTTCCAGTGTTGAGCACTGGGCTTTCACCTCTGACTTAAATAACCGCCTACGTGCGCTTTACGCCCAGTAATTCCGAACAACGCTAGCTCCCTCCGTATTACCGCGGCTGCTGGCACGGAGTTAGCCGGAGCTTATTCTCCCGGTACTGTCATTATCATCCCGGGTAAAAGAGCTTTACAACCCTAAGGCCTTCATCACTCACGCGGCATTGCTGGATCAGGCTTGCGCCCATTGTCCAATATTCCCCACTGCTGCCTCCCGTAGGAGTCTGGGCCGTGTCTCAGTCCCAGTGTGGCTGATCATCCTCTCAGACCAGCTAAGGATCGTCGCCTTGGTGCGCCTTTACCACACCAACTAGCTAATCCTACGCGGGCTCATCCCTGGGCGATAAATCTTTGGACTTACGTCATCATCCGGTATTAGCAGTCGTTTCCAACTGTTATTCCGAACCCAAGGGTAGATTCCCACGCGTTACGCACCCGTGCGCCACTAGCACCCGAAGGCACTCGTTCGACTTGCATGTGTTAGGCATGCCGCCAGCGTTCGTTCTGAGCCAGGATCAAACTCTCAAGTTTGATGTCCGATCTGAACCAGGAGGAATAATCCCAATCCAAACCGCTCACTTCATGGAGCCATTCCTGCACAAATTACATTCACTGTGGATATGTAAATTGAGACATGCAAACATCCCGCCAAAGCATAAACCAAAAAGCCCATGCCCCAGCAAAACGCTACAAGGAACGACTTGGCTTTATCTGATTACCCGGCGCCATAAAACCACCAGAAACCAGTGCCGTCGCCCACATGTCCCTTCATC
>NZ_RZUL01000024.1 GCF_004005485.1 Sphingobium algorifonticola | reverse complement strand
ATATCCTGACAGTCCAGCTAAAAGTGGCGGTTGGAAGGTAAAAACCATCGGTGCCTCCAGCACTGCCCAAAACCCCATGGGTCCCCCGAGGCGGGGGTGGGCGGCGAGAACGACCGGAGAGGCCCGCGCAAGCGGCGGGCCGCACCCGGAGGGGCGAAATGAAATGGAGCAGTTTGGCGAAGCCGGGCTTGCGGCGCGCCGTGGCGGGGCTAGCAGGGAGCGCCGACCAAACCCGCATCGAGGGAGGCCAAAAATCAGCGCCGCCGCGCCAGCGGCGTCCGCTGGTGAGCGGGCGAAGCCCGCGCATCGGCATGCGCGACGAAGCGGCCGAGCCCGCGAGGGATCGACCGCTCAGCCTTGGTCGCTGCTGGATCATGGCTGCTGGGCGTGCATCCAGTCGGCTGCCGCTTGCGCCTTGCTCGCCGCGGTGAAGATCGCCCGGGGCTCGTCCTTGAGCAGTTGCAGCCAGGAAGCGATATAGGCCGCGTGATCGGGTCGCGGTTCGTGCGCGATCCCGAGATCGGCGAGCAAGAACGATGCGGTCAACTCGGCGGTCGCTTCCTCCATTGCGAGCGCGTGCCTGGTCCACTTGGCGCTGAAATCCCGGTCGAGCCGATGGGCTGCGCCACTGGCGTGGGCTGCCTCATGAATATGGGTGGCGTAGAAGCCGTGGGCATCGTGGAAGGCGCTGAAATCCGGCATGTGGATGCGGTCTTCGGCGATATGATAATAGGCGCTGGCCGAGCCGTAGACGGTATCGATGCCGAGGGCGGCGATGAAGGCTTCGGCGGCGGCGAGGCGTTCGCTCTCGGGCAGGACCGGCCCCGGTTCAGGCGCATAGCCCTCGACCTGATCGGCGTTGAACAGGCTGAACGCCTTGGCGAAAAGCCGTCGGTGGTCGCCGTCATCGTCGCCGACGTCATCGCCCTTCGCGCGAGACTCCTTCCAGAGGACGCCGAGGCTGGCGTGCTCGCCCTTGCGGACCTGCGCGCCGAGCGCCTGCCACTGGCGATAAGTGCCCCAGACGCCGCTCGCATAGCCGCTGCCATAGGCGGCGGCCCAGAGCGAGACCGTGTTTATGCCGCGGTAAGGCTTGTTGCTGGCAACGTTGGTCGGGCGGGTGACGTCGGCGCCGGAATGATGCCACGGCATGCGCAAGGTGCCGGTGCCGGCTTCGATGGCGTCGATGATCGCTTGCGTGACGCGAGCGTAGACGTCGATACGTGGTGAGGCTGACATGATCTGTTCTCCGTTCTCGCGCCGGGGACCATCCCCGGCGGCGGAGGCCTGTTCGCGCCGGGCAAAGGGGGGCTCGCGCACCCATCAGGGCCGCAGCGAAGCGAAGGACGGCGAAGCCGTTGCGCGGGCGCGCCGACCGGCGCAGGACTCCGCCGACAGCCGGGGTGGTCTACGGCGCGGGAGGATCGATCCCGGCAATCACCGCGGTCAGACGATCCAGCTCGCGCTGGAGCGCCTGACGCTGGAGATCGGAAATGCGCCGTTCGCGTAAGTGCGCCCTGGCATCGGCAGCCGCGCGGTCCCAGGCCGGCCTGTGGCGAGCGGTGATGCAGGCGTTGGGACAGCGGGTCGGCTCGCACAGGGCGGTGAGCGGCTGCGCGGGATCGGGAGTTGTCACGCGCTTGAGGCAGAGCGCGGTCGCGGGATCGAAGAAGCAATCCGCTAGCGGGCCGACATGGAAGGTGCGCGCAACGCTGGCGAGCATGACGCGCAGGCGGGCGCGATCGGCGATCATGGTGGGCAATGGCCCGAGCTTGAGGGCGGCATCGTCGAGCGTCCGCGCGATACGCGATCCCGCCGGCCCGCCGAGTGATGCGCCGCCCTGACGCCGGTCGAAATAGTCCAGCAGATCGTCAATCTGACCGAGCCGGCGCTGTGCCTCGACCTCGGCACGAAACCCCGATGCGCTGGTCCCGGCATAGCCCTCGAAAGCGGCGACCGAGGCGTGCTTGTACTGGATCATGCCGGCGATGGTGCCGAACGGACGGTTGGCAATGTGCCACGCGATCGTACGCCGGAACTGCCGCGTCGTGATGCGCCACGGCTTGCCATCGGGACCGGGCGGGATGACCGGCATAGCGGGACTGCCGAAGGCGGTGTTGAGGTGATCGCGGAAGGTGTTGAGCTGACGGACCACCTCGCTCGACAGATGCGTCTTGGCGACGGCGCTCGCGCGCAGCACCGGCCAGAGCGTATCGTTGCCGCTGGCGCGCGCTGGTCCTGCCGACAGGCGTTCGAGCACCGCGATCGCGGCTGCGACCGGCTCGATCGTCACCCAGCTCGCCGCCTCGCCCATGGCCGCCCGGCGCTTGTAGATGGTCGATCGGATGCGATGCCGCTCGATCAGGCCGTCCTCACTGCGCACAATCGAGAGGCACCCGCGCCGCATCGCCTGCACCTCGCAGTCGCGCATGCCGGTCAGGTAGGCACACACGATATAGGCGGCGGCCTGGAGCATCCGTTCCTCATGTGCGAGAGTCTTCGCGTCGAAGCGCTCGCGCCATGGCCGACCGCTATCGGGATCGATCGAGATCGGCGTGTCCATGCCCCCGACCTCTACCCCTAGCTCGGCCGCCACTGCGTCGATCAACCTCGCTTCACCGCCGGTCAGCATGAAATGCGCGCCTGGTTCGGCCTGCACGTCGATCCCGGCATGGAGATGCAGGAGATGAGCGTTGATCGGTGGGGTCACGGCGCCGGTGTTGGGATCGACGCGCAGCTTGCCATTATGAGCGGTGCCCCAGATCGGTGCGCCGCGCCCCTCGCGGCGTCGGCGACCGAAATAGGCCTTCAGGCGGGTGCGGCGACGTCGCCGGCGATCAGCATCCGGAAGGCCGGCGTCGGCGGCGGCAAGGCGATCGCGGCGCGCTTCGAGCCGCGCAAGTTCGCGGCGGGCGGCGAGAATATCGTCTGCGAACATGGTGATGTAGCGCAACGACCAGGCGAGTAGCGCGGCGATGACCTCTTCCGGGAACCGCGGCGTGCGGTTCTCCCGGACATGGCGGTAGCCTGCTACGCGGGCGGGGGCCTGTCCAGCCCAGGGCTCGAATGCAAGGGCACCGCCAGGCAAGTGGTCACGATAATGATAGAGATCGGAGACCACTTCGAGGAGATGGCCGACGATGACGGGTCGCCGGGCCGGATCGGCCCGAAGGTGCCGGACATAGGCATCGGCCAAAGCCTGATCAATGCGATTAAGGTCGAGCCGTCCGAGCGCCAAGCGCGCGAACGCGAAGAACCGGCGTGCGCGGTTGAATGCCTGGCGGATGCTCGCCGGCGACAGCTTCGGGCGGTAGCCCGGAAGATCGACGTTGAGGCGGGCGTAGAGATAGGCGCGCATCGCCGCCTGCACATCGGCATGTTCGAGCACGTCGAAATGCACGGTAACGTGGCAGCGCCGGGCGTTCTCGCGGAAGACGGCGGGACCGAGATCCCAGCTCGGGTCGCCGACGCGCGATAGCTCCTCATGGATATGGCCTTCCTTGAGCGGCGCGCTCGCCAGCACGGGGCGATCGTCGAAGGCCGGTGCCTGGGCATGGGCGGGCATGGTCATGCGCGGACCTCCGGCGGCAGATAAAGCCGCTCGCTCTCCATCTGTCGGCGCGCATCGGCAATGACGGCATCGGAGAAGGCCGGCACGACCTGGGCGGTGATGCGAGCATGGACGCGGCCGAACTTGGTCGCCCAGTCGGTCGCGGGCAGACTCAACCGCTGCTCTTCGACGAATGCGAGGAAGGCGAGGATCGCGGGGAGCTTGCGCGCGGTGATGACGGCGTTGGGACAATCGAGGCAACCCCAGAAGGGCTGCGCGCAGGGTGAGCCGGCCTCGGCGAAGGGACTGCTATGGAAGCCCGCGCAGGCGGCGAGCCAGACATCCTGCTCGCCGTCGAGCAACGGACCCACGGTATCGGGCGGCATCAGCGGCGCGGCCTGTTCGGGTGCTTCGCGCAGCGCCTGCTCGGCGGTGGGCGGAAGCACGGTCGGTATCGCGGCGGCGACTGCTGCGCGAAAAGCATCGGCGACGGCCATCTCGTGCAGGGACCGGAGCGACGGCAGATCGGCATAGTGGCGCGCCGCCACCTCGCGCGAGTGGCCGACCGCGAAGCGGGTCATATGCCCCTCGGTCTTGGTGTACCATAGCGCCTTGTGGGTCTTGCGGAGCCGGGAGAGCAGCAGGTGGAGGGGCTTGCCGTCGTCATCGACAATATCGTGCTGAGCTACCCAGGCATCGATCCGTTCCGTCGGGTGGCGGATACCTGCCCGCAGGCCGCCAGCGTTGTGATAAACCCAAAGACGATCGTCGTTCAGATGCTTGCGGGTAGTCGCCGTGACCTCGATCAGACGACGAATAAGACCGCCAGGTGTGCCGCCCCCGCCGTCGCGGATGCGCATGCTCTTGTGCTCGGCGCCGCGCGCGCGGCGCTTGAGATAGCGCAGCTCCACCGTGCCGGCATGCGGGTTGGTGAGACAATCTATGGTCAGCGCCTTCAGGCACTCGGGCTCGAGGCCGGTATCGAGCGTCAGCAGCACGAGCAGCGCCGGCAGGTCGCGCGCGAGCAGGTGATACCGGCCATGAAGATCGTCGATGAGCGTGCTGAACGGCAGGCCGCGCCGCAAGCGCATGAAATAGAGTGCTCGCACCTCGCGCCGGTCTGTCGGGATCGCTCCATGCCGCGCGATGATCGCTTCGACATCGGCGCGCGCCCTGGCGATGACCGGGTCGCCTTCATCGGCGCGGTCGTCGGCGCCGAGACGGCGGAACATCGCTTCGACATCGGTCCTCGCGGCGTCGCGCAACGCGCGGGCGAAGAAGGGGCTATAAGCATCGCGCGGGGTCGAGCGGCCCGCCGATGTCGCCAGCGTGTAGCGCACCCTCTCATGCAGGTCGGGCGCGATCCGATCGGGCCGGTCTGCCTCGATCGCGCGCAATGTGTTGACGATCTTGCCGACCGATATGTGCCGGTGGATCGCGCCCATCCCGCGCTGTTCAAGCGCGGAGGCGAATCCATCGATATGGACTGCGCGCAGATCGCTGACGCCGGTCACCTCCGGCGCACCATCGCCAAGCCAGGCGAAAAAGTGACGATAGACCTGCACATACTGCTTGATGACGCTGGCCGCACCGATGGGGCCGCCGAGCGCTGCTGATCGACGCAGCGCGCCGGCAAAGGCGATAGCGAGCGGGCGAGGATCGAGTGCGGCCATATCAACCTGGACCGTTCCGCCATGCCGGGCCTCGATGGTGAACTTGAGGCCGAGCACCGGATCGGGCTTCTGCGGCTCCGGCGTGATCGGCGCGAAGGCGACAGGCCGGCCCTTACGGGGATGCCCGCTCATACGCTTTGCGGCCCCGGAAGCAACGCCAGCAGCTCCTCGACGGCCGCGTCCACCGTATCGGCGCGGGTCGCGATATGATCGAGGTAGATATAGGTGGTGGTGAGGCTCGCGTGTCCAAGGAGGCGTTGGACCTGTTGCAGCGGGTCGCCGAGGATCAGCCGGTAGCTCTCCACCGGCCCCGCCGGCAATGTCGCTTCGCGCAGCCGTTGCTGGATCAGCAAGGCGAGCATATGGACCGCGAATGTATGGCGAAGCTGGTGCGGGCTGATCGACAGCGGGAAGCCGTTCTCCGCGCACCGGTTGCAGGCGCGGGTGAAGATCACCTCCCACGAGTTGGGGCGGACAGGTTGCCCGACCTCGGTCAGCCATAGTGCCGCCGGCTCGTGGGGCGTTCCATCCTCGTCGCACAGGATCAGGCGGCATCGTTCCTCCGGAGTGCAGACATCGCGCATGCGGTCGAGACCGGCGCGGGGGACAGGGATCGGTCGCTCGAAGCTGGCCCCGCCATCGCGCGCGGCGAACTTGGTCACGCCCGCTGCGCGCTCGACGGCGACATAGGCGGCGATCTGGCGAAGCAGCCGACGCGGGAGCAGAACACTACGTCCCCGGTCGCCCTTGGTGAGCGGCGGCGGGAGAGGCAGCCAAAGTTGTTGGGCATCGCCGTCCGCGCGGTCAATCGCCGCGAGCTCGGCGGTGAGCAAGCCCGACGCCTCTTCGAGGCGCAGGCCTGTGGTGACGAGAAGATCGGCGAACAGTGCGTTGCGCAGCCCGTTACGGTCACGAGCGCCGGGGCGTTCGGTGCCGTCAGGGGTGAGCCCGCGCAGGCCGACCTCGCGGAAAATGCGGTAGTCGTCCATCGTGACGAATCGCACATTCGACCGCTTGGCGACACGTTCATAAGCGTCGTTGCGCGTCGCGATCATGCCGCGACGGCCGCCTTGCGCCGGTCGCCACACCGCGCGGCGGCTGAACGGCGCGTCGGCGATCAAGCCTTGCTGCTCGCCCCAGCGGTAAAGGCGATCGAGGCTGGCGACGGCGCGGTTCCAGCTTGACGCCGTGATCCGGTGATCGGCTTCGTCGCGGCGTCGTTCACGATGATAGGCGTCGACGTCGTCGCGGGTCGCAGCCCACACGGTCTTGCCGCAGGCATCGAGAAAACGAAGCCAGACTACGACATCATAGGCATAGGCGCGAAGCGAGTGCCGCGAGCGGACGCCCGACAGCGGCAGGTCGAGAAAGAAGCGATCCAGATCGGGATCATAGAGCGCGTCACCGCGCAGGATCAGCGGCACATGCGCATCGAGGCCCCTGGCCTCGCGGCGCTCGCAAACAGTAATGATCGACACCGGCACGAAACCCTCCCCCCGGACCCCCCACCCGGAAGCTGACCTCGCACCGTTGCGCCTATGGCCCGGCAGCAATCAGGCTGGCCTCCGCCAGCTCTTGGGTCAGCGCTACGGCCAGCCTGATTACTGCCTACCGTGGACGTCCATCGCCGACCTAATGCAATGTTGCGGACGGCGCAGACTGTCCAGATAAGGC
>NZ_RZUL01000023.1 GCF_004005485.1 Sphingobium algorifonticola | reverse complement strand
CCGGTCGGGCTACGCCCGCCCTCCGCCGCACGCAGCGCAAGGCCATCTTCAACAAACCAACATCATATCCGAAAAGGGGTCCCTCTTCGACGCCGATCGGGGGTCCCTTTTGAACGCCGTTTGACACTCGCACTGTAGAAGCGCCAGGCTGGACCTCACAGTTCCGTGAGATCATCCTTTCGGTAAGCGCCGATTTTCACGATCTCAGGAGCCTTGCCGCAGGCGATCCCGCGCTTGATCCCGACAACTATGCTGCATCGCAAGCTCTCGCTGTTGCGCTCAAAGGGGACGGGGCCGAAGGTGTTGTCTATCCGAGCATCCGGCATTCGGGTGGTGAGTGTGTCGGATTGTTCTACCCGGATTGTGCATCCGACCCCACTCAGGGACGTCACCTCGACTACCACTGGGATGGAACGGGTGTCGATCTGGTTCGAGACGCGGGAACAGGTGCCGTGTTTCGAGTGGTGGACACTGACTGAAGATCCAACATCCGGCTTGCGCTGCGGCGACTCCGGCAGCTTTGCGCCCCTCAAAGGTGTATCAAATAACCTGCACTTGGCCTTGAAAGCTGACATCAAATTGGCTCAAGATCGGGCGTTCTCGCGCTTTCGGTTGAATGCTTCTTTAATTCGCTCGGTCATTATGCCCCATGCCGTGCGCTTTCTGGCTAACGAAGCTCGCATGGAATGCAGAGATTTTTCACGCCAGCGTTCGTCAAGGCGCTCGTCATTTTGGAATGTATCGAGGACCGCTGAAGGATCGTTGCGCATGTGCTTGTGCGCCTTGCGGCCTACGATGTCGCTCGAAAGGTAATCATAGAGGGCTTGAAGAACGCCTGTAACGTGCTTGCTTTGGCCATTATCTAATTGCTCGAGAAGAAATTCGCGCAGAACAATTGGTGAAGCGTTGAGCTGATTAAGGGCCAGGTCGGTTTCCCTTTTGAGCTGGACAACGTTGGCTAGGCGGCTTTGCAGGCAATGAAAGGGATGCATTATTGGGACATGGAGCTCAGCCGTCCCTTCAGTCATCCTGACATTCATTCTTATCTGGATGGCTTGCTTCTTTAGCTTGGCGCCATCGACGCCCATGACATGCCAGAGAAAATCGATTTCAATCGGGTGCCCATCGATCTCAGCATGCACTATGGCCGTCTGCGGTGTGTGGTTGTCGGTGTCGGGGATGGCAACGGAACCACCAAGAGCGTTTGCAAGCTTTTCTGCGGCTTCGCGCTGACCAAAGTAGTCAATATCTTTGGATGTGTAGGGCCCGTAGGCATCGAGCTCGGCTACATGGCTGTAGCGCTCTGCCCACAGGTTGAGCGCTTGGCCTCCGACGATGAAGGCATCGTCACTCAATTTCAGGATGCTTGCTAGATCATAGACGATCTTGGCAGGTAGAACTGCTTGATTCAGGCGAAAGCCTCTTCGCAGATGATCGACGATTCGACGATGTCCAGCGAGGAGAAAAAACCATTGCGGGCACGCATCTCGTCGCGCGAAATACGGCCAGAACGCAGGTCGTCGGCGTCGGAAGCGCGTTGACGCTCCTTCTCCTGCTGGCGTTCCGCCGGGCTGTAGTAGCAAGCCTGCTGCATGGTTTTCTCCGTTAGTTGATATATTCTGCGGAAGGTTACCAGTCAATGAACTGTTTGATTCTGCCCTCGTTCCCTTTTCCTACCTAAGATCTCTGTTTCGCGTCACAGCATTGAAAGCGGCCTTGGCGTCACTCCTACCTAGCGGTGGAAACGCGTTTTCAAGAACTTGCTACGAAGGCCTCGGCACCGTATATTCTTGATATGTTCTCATGGCCGCGCCTTCGATGAAGACTCTCACGGACAACCAGCTGACTGGCGAGTTGGGTGAAACCGTAGTCAAAAGCAAGATTCTTGAGCTCGGCCACGTTTTCGAAGGCCGTGGGCGCCTAGAAACGGGCATCGATGGGACGATCGAATTTCGAGATCCCGTTACGCGCTCCATGACCGGTCTCACCGTCGCAGTTCAAGTGAAGACGACGAAGTCCACCAAATATGTCGGCGAAAGTGACGACGAGTTTGAATACAGCGTTCGCCAGCAGGATATCGATTATTGGAAGCGTTGCAGTCTCCCTGTCGCACTGATCCTCTACCGACAGGAAGACGGATCACTCTATTGGCGCGACGTTGAGGCTGGAGAGGAAGGGGATGAACGGCGCCTCAAATTTCGCAAGGATCGAGATCGCCTCGATTCCAGTTCGATCGAGCGCCTGGCTGCAATGGCAGTCCGCCGCGGTAAGGATGGCACATTCCTCCCATCGCTTCGAGTGGGCGAGCAAGCGCATCTAAATCTGATGCACGTCGGACTGCCTTCATCGATCTTCGTTGGCGAAAGTCCTTTTGCCTCGGGCCGTGACGCGGTTCCGGAGTTGTTGCGCGCTGACGGCCATCACTTCGATTGGGTTATTCGCGGCCGCCGTTTTCTGTCCTTTCGCAATCCCGAAGGTACACCGCTCGAAGCGATTGTCGATATCGACACGGTCGAGGAAGTCGATACGGAAGACGTGTCGATTAGCGATGATCATGATGATGCGGTGATGATGATCGAACTGCTGCGTCGGACAATGGCTGAACAGTTCTCGGATATCCTCGCTTTCGACCGAAAAGCCCGGCTCTTCTATTTCAAGGCCGAAGAGAGGTATCAGCCGAGGCGATATTTCTATCGATCCCTGCGCGAAACGACATCCGCGACGGTCGTCCAAGTTTACGACTACAAGAAGGGAAAACGTAAAGGACAGGTCAACTACCTTCGCCACCACGCTTTCTCACCTCGCTTCCAGCAAATCGGAAGCAATTGGTTTCTATCGATTTCCCCAACCTTTGTGTTCACCGAAGACGGTTTCCGTCCTCATAGGTTCGCCTCCGATCTCCTTGCTGGGAAGAAGAGGCTCGATCGTAACGGATCGATACGCGGACAGATGATGATGTTCCGTTTTCTGCTTTCAGGAATTGATCTTCAGCCGCACGCGAAGTTCGATCTTTTTCAAGAAGCCGAGGAAGTCAGCCCGGTTCTGACATTCAACGTCGTTGAACCCGTAGCCATGGAAGCGGCCGTTCCTGAGAACGCTTGGTCCGAAACAGATCCGAACGCCAAACGGATGAAGGTTCAGGACGATGAGTCCACACAGGGGGAGTTGGGAGTAGGCGTGTGACATTCACATTCGAAACTCGCTGTATTCCCGAGCCAGATCTCGAATTTGGGGATGGCGGCCTGTTCCTCGACCCGCGTGTCGGATTGATGCGCCACGGCCCTCTGCAGCCAAAGCCTGGCGACCTGATTCGGATCGGAGTGGTAGGCACATCTGATACGGTCGATGGGTTTGCCAAATACATCGACCGCGCGATGCAAGGTATCCCGAGCGACAATGAAAAACTGGGGAATTTGCATCCAGATTTCCCCGGGCTTGGAAACCAGAACCCCTTTCGCTGCCGCTTCGAAGTGCCTCGGGAAGCCTGCCAGACGGTTCTTCAATCCGAGATAAAGAGGATTGTTGCGATAAGGAACCACGAGGAAGCGGTTCGCGCCGCTGTCGATCTGCTGATCGTGCAGGCGCGCATTTTGCTTGAGGGCACTTCGCGTCCCGAGGTGATCGTCATCGCCCTACCGAAAGTTCTGATCGAAAAGGTGGTCAACGCACGTAGCATCGTGTCCGAAGATGATGATGACGATGATGAGGAGGAAGCCGGCCCTACCGAGCTCAATTTCCGTGATCTGTTCAAGGCAAAGGCGTTGAGCCTTAGCGTGCCGACGCAGATTGCTTGGCCTTCGGTCTGGGATGACGCCTTCAAGCTTTCCAGGAAGATGAAAACCACTGAGCGCAAGGTGCAAGGCCCAGCTACGCGGGCTTGGAACCTGCTCAACGCGATTTTCTACAAGGCCGGTCGCGTGCCGTGGCGTCTACCCAAATCCGACGGATATGAAACATGCTATCTTGGTATCGGATTTTATCGGGACCTGGACGGCCATCGGCTTTGGACAAGCACCGCTCAGATGTTTGACGAGCGGGGTAAAGGGCTGATCCTTCGCGGAGCGAGGGCTCGTACTGATCGGCCAGGAAAGCACCCCTATCTGGCCCGCGCAGATGCTTGCGATCTCGTCAAGCGCTCGCTTGAGACTTATTTTGAGCATCACCGCACGATGCCGGCCCGGATCGTCATTCTGAAGACGTCCCGCTTCGAGAATAGCGAATCTCGTGGCTTCGCAGAAGCTATCGAAGAGATGCGCGTCGCCATGACTGATATGGTTTGGGTATCGGAAGGTGGCCATGTAGCCCTCTTCCGGGAAGGTGATTACCCCGCGCTCAGGGGGAGCTTCGTCCGCATTGGAAACGACGGCATCCTCTACACGCGGGGTAGCGTCCCATACTACGGCACCTACCCGGGCGCACGAATGCCCAACGCACTACAGCTTCGGCCCTATGAATGTGAAACCTCGCTGGACGAAATAGCTACCGAAATCCTTGCCTTAACCAAGATGAATTGGAACTCGACCCAATTCGATCACGCACTTCCCATCCCCATCCGAGCAGCGCGGGAAGTCGGACGGGTTTTGAAGCACGTTAGCTATGCCGAGCGAGATCAGCCCGACTTTCGCTATTACATGTGAAGGCTGGCACGAGTTGGGGCTGCGGCCAATTCGTTACTAGCTGTCTGACATCTACCCTTCATTCTCCCTCGCCATGTCTCAGTTTACGTATTTTCGCCGGAGGAGTGCGAGCAGGTCATCCGCTAGACGGCTGCGTTCGGCCCGCAATTCCATGCGTGTCCGGTCTGCCCGGGTGGGCAGGATAAGCGCGCGTTCTTCCTGGTCGCCGCGTGCGGCACGTCGTTGTGAGCCGTCCTCAGTTCGAACCTCCCGTGGTGAAGGGAGGAAACGCACACGCCCGTCGACGTGAGCTTTCTGGCATTTCGCTCTCAATTACGGGCCGACCGCAATCGGCCCACCCGCGGTCATAGAGAGGGAAGGGGGCTTGCTTCTGTTTGAGCCGAATGGGCGTCGAAGGTCGATGCCCGTGCTCATATTCAGGAGTATGTTCCATGATCAAGTCGATCCCGCTGGCCAAGTTGGTCCAGTCCCCTCGCAATGTGCGCCGTCACGGTGACCCAGCCGCAGATTCCGAACTGAAAGCGAGCATCGCAGCCCATGGGTTGTTGCAGAACCTCATCGTTCGGCCTGCTGCTCGTGGCAAATTCGAGGTCGAAGCCGGAGAGCGCCGCCGGTGCGCCTTGCTGGCGCTTGCCGAAGAGAAAGTCCTTCCGAAGGGCTACGAGGTTATCTGCCTCGTGCTTGATGACGATGCGGAAATCGCAGTCGAAACGAGCCTGGCCGAAAACTTCCATCGCCTCGCGATGAACCCGGCCGACGAAGCGCAGGCGTTCGCTGCCCTGATCGAGGCAGGTGCATCGACGGAGGACGTCGCGCGCCGGTTCGGACTGACGGTCCGCTTCGTTGAAGGCCGTCTGCGTCTCGCCACCCTTGCACCCGTCGTCTTCGATGCACTGGCGGCCGGCGAAATCACTCTCGATCTCGCCAAAGCTTTCGGCGCGACCTCCGACCAGGAAATTCAGGCTCGCGTCTATGAACAGGCGTCTTCGGGCTATTATGCGCCCAGCGCCGACAGTATCCGGCGCATGGTGCTCTCCGGCACGGTTCGCGGCAACGATGCTCGGGCCCGCCTTGTCGGTCGCGAAGCCTATATCGCTGCAGGTGGCCGGATCGAACGCGAACTCTTCGACGACGATGACAGCGAGTCCTGGGTCGATGTCGCGCTTCTGGAAACGCTCGCCGCGGAGGAGATGGAAAAGCGCGCCAAGGCGCTCGCAGCAGAACAGGGTCTTGCCTGGGTCAAGCCGACGCTTGACGCCTATGCCAGTCACGATCTCGTCGAAGGCCTCATTCGACTTCCAGCCGAGCCGGCTCCGTTGACTGACGCCGAACTGGCCCGCCTTGACGAGCTCGATGCCTCGTACGACGAGCATGCGGCCATTCTTGAGGACGAAGACAGCGCCGAAGAAGCAATTGCTGCGGCCGAGGCGACGATCGAAGCGATCGAGCGCGAATGCCAGGACATTCGGGCAAAGCCCCCGGAGCTGGCACCCGAACTGAAGGCCGATGCCGGAATGATCCTCGTTCTCTCGCGCGACGGCACACCGGTTCTCCAGCCGGTGTTCTACGGCGAGCGCGACATCGAAGTCGTTGGTGACGAAGATGTCGTCGAAGTCGTTGCGAGTGTCGGCAGTGATGGCAAACGCCGTGCAGCGCTTTCCAAGCGCCTGGTCGACGAACTTGCGATGCAACGTCGTGACGTGCTCGCGCTCCACGTGGCCTCGGATCCCGGCCTTTCGCTTGACATCATGGTCTTCACCCTCGCGGATGCCGACACCCACGACTGGCGGTCGCGCGCGGCCACGACCCTGCGTGGCGGCGTCCCTGCGGGTCCGATTGTCGGGTTCGAAGCGAAGGATGCGCCGGCAAGCGCATCCCTTGCGGACCTGCGCTCTGGTCTCGATGAGAGCTGGCGATCTGGCGAAGACGCTTCGTCGCGCTTCAAGATGTTTCGGGCACTCGCCGATGAAAGCCGCGCAGCATGGCTCGGCTTCGTCGTCGCTCGCACGCTCGAGGCGAGTCTCAACATGGCAGGCGAACGTCAGATCACGTTTCAGGATCATCTGGGCAGCACGATCGGCATTGACATGTCGCAATGGTGGCGTCCGACCGCGGCAAACTACTTCGACCGCGTCTCAAAGCAGGTCATCCTTGATGCGCTCACCGATGTTGGCGGTTTGGAACTGTCCTCACGCTTCGCATCGGTGAAAAAGGGCGATCTTGCGATGAGCGCCGAGCGCGTCTTCGCGGGGACCTACATCACCGAGGTCGAAGTTCGGGAAAGGGCCCTCGCCTGGGTGCCTGAAGTCATGCGCTTTGCCGACCAGCCGGAAATTCCTGCCGACAACGATGCGCAAAGTCCCGACGCGGATTTCGTCGCCAACGACGACAATCAGCCCCCGAGCGAGCTGGCCGCCTGACCTCCTCCTGACAGGAACGGCTGCTCGCCACGGTGAAGCGGTCCTCCGGCACATGCCGGGGGGCCGCTTCCTTCATGGAAAGAGAGCGGAGGGGGCTCCGGGATCTCCGGCACTGACCGACGGAACTGTCGTCAGGCCATTTCAGGAGATCCAACATGGCCTATCGCAAGGGACAAAGCGGCGCAGTGTCGCCTGCTACCCGTATCACCCAGGAAATCATCGCCCGCCTCGAGTCCGGCACGAAGCCCTGGATCAAGCCATGGCGCGGTGTGCCAGTCTCGCGCCCATTGCGGGCGTGCGGCATCCCTTATCGCGGCATGAATGTATTCTGGCTCTGGATGGTTGCCGACATGTGCGGTTACGCCTCGCCGTTCTGGATGACCTACAATCAGGCCAATGAACTGGGCGCACAGGTGCGCAAGGGTGAAAAATCCACCATCGCCATCTTCTACAAGAGCTACACCAAGGAAGTCGAAGCCCCCGACACCGGCGAAAAAACCGACGAAAGTCGTCGTGTGTTGAAGGCCTATCCGGTTTTCAATGCTGATCAGGTCGAAGGTCTGCCCGAGCGTTTCCATCCCGCCGCGACGCTTGAGGTGGTGGAGCCCGAGGGCCGTCAGGCTGAACTCGACTCATTCTTTGCCCGTATTCCGGCCGTGCTGCGGCATCAGGGCGACGAAGCCTATTATGAGCCTGTGGCTGACCGGGTGACAATGCCGCCCGCGCATCTCTTCTCGGGCTTCGACCACTATTACGCGACGCTCGCGCACGAGCTGTCGCATTGGACCGGCCATGCCAGTCGCCTCGACCGCAATCTCAAGAACCGATTTGGTTCTGCAGCTTACGCCGCCGAGGAACTCATTGCCTTATCTGGACAGTCTGCGCCGTCCGCAACATTGCATTAGGTCGGCGATGGACGTCCACGGTAGGCAGTAATCAGGCTGGCCGTAGCGCTGACCCAAGAGCTGGCGGAGGCCAGCCTGATTGCTG
>NZ_RZUL01000022.1 GCF_004005485.1 Sphingobium algorifonticola | reverse complement strand
ACAATCCTAACGGCCCCAGCATTCAACCTTGTCAGGCAATTATCTGGAGTGAAATCATGGAAAACCGAAGGAAACCTGCGCCTCCCGCCACCACGCTCGACATAAACTGCGACTGCAAAGAATATGTGATCGACTATCTCGCCAAGAGCTTCCCCGTCCGCCTCATGGCGGTGTTCACCGACGAGAACGGCAATCCGCGTTCCGAGCCGATGATTGACGAGGACGGTCGGCCGGTCCTCTGCCGTTCGGCACTCGCTGCGCGCAACCGGATGATCGAGCAGCTCTGCGCATTGCCACCGATCGCAACCGCGCTCGACGCGATCATAGAACGGTTCGGCGTCGATCATGTCGCCGAGGTGACCGGGCGCGGTCGGCGGCTCGTGATAGGTCCGGATGGGCGGCAAAAGCTCCAGTCGCGCACTCCGCGCGCAAATCTGGCCGAGACG
Organism: Sphingobium algorifonticola; assembly: GCF_004005485.1. GTDB lineage: Bacteria > Pseudomonadota > Alphaproteobacteria > Sphingomonadales > Sphingomonadaceae > Sphingobium > Sphingobium algorifonticola. The sequence goes on along the minus strand of NZ_RZUL01000022.1, from coordinate 9,097 downwards.
CAGGCTTTCATGGACGGCGCAAAGCGCATCCTGGTTTTCTCCGACGCTGGCGGGACCGGTCGCAGCTATCATGCCGATCTCGGGGTCGGGAACCGGGCCCGGCGAATCCACTTTCTGCTTGAACCTGGCTGGCGCGCCGACGCGGCAATCCAGGGGCTGGGGCGCACAAACCGGACCAACCAGGCCTCAGCGCCGCTGTTCCGGCCGGTGACGACCGACGTGCGCGGCGAGCGACGGTTCATCTCTACGATTGCCCGCCGCCTCGACAGCCTTGGCGCCCTCACGCGCGGGCAGCGCCAGACCGGCGGACAAAATCTGTTCGATCCCGCCGACAACTTGGAAAGCTCCTACGCCAAGGAAGCGCTCAATCGCTGGTTCGGGCTGCTGTTCATCGGCAAGCTCGAGGCGATAGGGCTTGCGAAGTTCCAGGAATTGACGGGGCTGCGGCTCGAAGGGCCCGACGGCGGCATGGTCGATGACCTGCCGACAATCCAGCGCTGGCTCAACCGCATCCTCGCCCTGCCGATCGCGCTGCAGAACGCCATCTTTGATGAGTTCCTCGCGCTTGTCGAAGCCCGTGTCGATGCGGCCCGGCAGGCGGGAACGCTCGATCTCGGCGTGGAGACAATCGCCGTCGAAGGCTTCGAGGTGCTGTCCGATACGCTACTCCGTACCGATGCCGTCTCCGGGGCGACGACGCACCTGCTCGAGCTGGAGATCGCCCGCGCGCTGAAGCCGCTGACGCTGCCGAGGCTCATCGAACTTCATGGCATCGGCGATCCCGGCCACCGATCGCTGCGCAACGCCCGTTCTGGCCGTGTGGGTCTTCTCGTTCCGGCGCGCAGCCTGTTGAGCGACGACGGCACGCGGATAGTTCGGTTCGAAATGCATCGTCCGCTGAAACGGGAATATCTCACCGCCGATCAGCTGGAAGAGAGTTGCTGGGAGCCTATCGCGGAGGCGGAATTCCGGCGCCTCTGGCAGGCGGAAGCCGATGAGGCCGCATCGAGCCTAAAGCGCGAGCGGCTCCATCTCGCGACCGGCCTTCTGCTGCCGGTCTGGGACAAGCTCCCATCCGATCACGTGCGCGTCAGCAGGATTTGCGCCGCGGATGGCCGCTCGCTGCTCGGTCGCGAGGTCCCGGTCCACTGCGTTCCGGAGCTCTGCCGCGCCCTCGGGCTGGAGGGCGGCCACAAACTTTCGGCCGACGAGATTGTGCAGGCCGTGCTTGCGGCGGGGCGTTCGATGCAATTGGACGGGCCGGAGGAACACATCCTCAAACGCAGCCTCGTAAACGGAAGCCAACGGCTCGAGCTAACGGGATGGGGCGCGGCCCGGCTTGACTGGTACAAGGCGCAAGGCTGCTTCACCGAGATCATTCGCTACCAGACCCGACTTTTCGTCCCGATCGAGGGAGCGGCAGCCGTCATCTCACGCGTCAGCAGATGACCGTGCCAAGCTAGGCACCGAGCCGATGAGGGTCGTTCGCGAAAGGCGCCTTGCCGTACGCTCGTCGGAACGCTGCGATTAACTCGCCCTCGACTTCCAGCGGCACCCTGCCGGGCGTCTCCCGCCACGCGACCAGCAACTGGTCGGTGCGTGGCAACTGCCAGATCAGGCGCCCGCCCCAATGGCCGATGGGCTTCCCGGCGCCGAAATCTGCGAATTGCGTGAGCCGGCGCTTTAGGCGGTCGGCCTTCCCGATGTAGACAACCTCCGCATCATCGACCCAATTGGCGCTAAGTGCTGCCAGCGACGCGGTAGGATCCTTGCCCTTGAACCATCCTCCGCAGCTTTGCTCGGCGAACGTCGGCGGTTCGCTACAGCTGTAGGTGATTACATAAACTCCGCCCGACGAAGGGCAGGCGCTTTCCCTGATGGCGGGAAACGGGATCCAGCCGACGAAACCGGCTGCCTCCAACACCGGGCGTGTGAACTGCATGGAGAGGAGGTATCGCCTCAGTCGCTCCGCGACCAGTGGATTTGACCGTCTCATTTCGAGGATGATGGAAATGATTTGACTCTCGCACCACGAGCCGTCATTTCTACATGACTCGAAACGAGGACACTTGATGGACTCACATTTTGCAGTTTCCGCCTTGGGCGCACTGGCTCAGGAACATCGTCTCGCGTTGTTTCGGCTGCTCGTCCAGGCTGGGGAAGACGGAATGCCGGCCGGCGCGATCGCGGAAGCGTTAGGCGTCCCCAACTCGTCGCTTTCCTTCCACCTCGCCCAGCTAAGCAAGGCTGGCCTGGTGCGGCAGGAAAGGCGGCACCGGTCGATCATCTACCGGGCCGACTATGCCGCCATGAATGATCTCGTCGCGTACCTCATGGAGAATTGCTGCGCCGGCGCCGATTGCGGGACTGCCGCCGCCTGCGCAACCGACACCGCTCTCTCTGAAAGGAAATCCGCATGAAGCGCCTGCACGTGCACGTCGGGGTGAACGAACTCGACCGCTCCATTGGCTTCTACTCGACCCTGTTCGGTGCCGAGCCGACCGTGGTCAAGCCGGATTACGCGAAGTGGATGCTCGACGATCCTCGCGTGAACTTCGCCATCTCGACCGGCCAACATGCCGCCAAGGGCATCGAGCATCTCGGCATCCAGGTCGAAAACGACGAGGAGCTTGCGGAGGTCTATGGCCGTCTCAAGGATGCCGACCGTCCTGTGCTCGAAGAGGGCGCGACCACCTGTTGCTACGCCAAGTCCGAAAAGAGCTGGATCGCCGATCCCGACGGCGTGGTGTGGGAAGCCTTCTTCACGAATGGCGAGGCCACCGTCTATGGCGATAGCCCTGCGCTCGCTGCCCTGTCCGACAATGCCGCCGAGAACGCCTGCTGCGCTCCCGCCATGCCGGCACCAAAGGTGGCCTGCTGCAAATGAGCGTGACCATCTACCACAACCCCGCCTGCGGAACGTCCCGCAACACTCTGGCCCTGATCCGCGCCACTGGCGCGGAGCCGCAGGTGGTCCATTATCTCGATACGCCGCCGAGCCGGGAGGAGCTGGTTTCTCTCGTCGACCGCATGGGGATCAGCCCACGCGACCTGCTGCGGCAGAAGGGCACGCCCTATGCCGATCTGGGGCTGGACGATCCGGCGCTCACCGACGACCAGCTTGTCGATGCGATGATTGCGCATCCGATCCTGATCAACCGGCCGATCGTCGTCGGGCCGAACGGCGTCAAGCTCTGCCGCCCATCCGAGGAGGTGCTGTCGATCCTCGACCGGCCGCTCGAAGCGGATTTCGTCAAGGAAGACGGCGAGGTGGTGCCCGCCAATGGCTGACCTGGCGGTGGCGACGAAGCCTGCCATGACCATCTTCGAACGCTACCTGTCGCTGTGGGTGGCGCTCTGCATCGTCGTCGGGATCGCACTCGGCGCGATGCTGCCCGGTGCCTTCGCTGCCGTGGCCGAGGCGGAGGTCGCGCGGGTCAACCTGCCCGTCGCGCTCCTCGTCTGGCTGATGATCATCCCGATGCTGCTGAAGATCGACTTCGGCGCGCTGGGTCAGGTGCGTCAGCATATCCGAGGCGTAGGCGTCACCCTGTTCATCAACTGGGCGGTGAAGCCCTTCTCGATGGCGCTGCTCGGCACCTTGTTCATCGGCTGGCTGTTCCGCCCACTGCTCCCCGCCGATCAGATCGAAAGCTACATTGCCGGCCTAATCCTGCTCGCGGCGGCGCCCTGCACGGCGATGGTGTTCGTCTGGTCAAACCTGTGCGACGGCGAGCCCCATTATACGCTGAGCCAGGTGGCGCTGAACGATCTCATCATGGTCTTCGCCTTCGCGCCCTTGGTCGGCCTGCTCCTCGGCGTCGCCTCGATCACCGTACCGTGGGACACGTTGCTGCTGTCGGTTCTGCTCTACATCGTCGTGCCGGTGATCGTCGCTCAGCTCATCCGCCGGCACCGGCTCGCCAGCGGCGGCCAGCCGGCGCTCGACGCCTTGCTCCGCCGTCTCGGCCCAGTGTCGCTCGTGGCGCTTCTCACAACGCTCGTGCTGCTGTTCGGCTTCCAGGGCGAGGCGATCCTCACGCAACCGCTCGTCATCGCACTGCTGGCCGTGCCGATCCTGATCCAGGTCTACTTCAACGCCGGGCTCGCTTACTGGCTAAGCCGCCGTTTCGGCGTCGCCTGGTGCGTCGCGGCGCCGGCAGCGCTGATTGGGGCGAGCAACTTCTTCGAGCTGGCTGTCGCAGCCGCGATCAGCCTGTTCGGCCTGAAGTCCGGCGCTGCCTTAGCAACGGTCGTCGGCGTGCTGGTGGAGGTGCCGGTGATGTTGTCGGTCGTCGCCGTCGTGAAGCGGACACGCGGCTGGTATGAACGCCAGCAACCCGCTGCCGCCGCCTGAATTCCAGCAGAGCGAGTAGAAGTTCGCGGAGTTTTCTTGCTGCCTTGCAGCGTGCATACCTTCTCAGGATGACGCAATCACCGCTACCGGCCGCGCTTGTTCCCACATCCCTGATCGATGGGGTCGAGGCAGCAGCTTGCGATACACTCGGTATCAAGCGCCTGCGTCATCGATCGGCTCTGCGATCACTCAGGCTCAACTCCGGCGTTGACCTGGCCGAGTTGGTACACCGGATCGTGTCATCGAATTGGACAACCGGTCGCGCTGCCGACAACAAGAACCGCTCGGGGCAAAATTGGCGGTGGGCCCTCCAGCCGCAGATCGGCGAACGAAACCGCAGCCCGGAAGTGGTGCTTGAGCGCGCGATCGCTGGGGCGTGCGTGCGGCCCGGACGGATTGACTGGGCCAACCAGATTCCTGTCGCCTCCGGACTGATCTCCGGGGCAGCGGACGGAAGACGCGCCCTTGATCTGGCGTACCGGAGCGGTGAGCGCCGCTTCCAGCTCATCGAACTCAAGATCGCAAGCGACACCCCGCTCTACGCGGCGGTGGAACTGCTGGGCTATGCCAGCGCGTGGCTGCTGACGCGTGCAGACCCGCCGGAGCGTTCGTCGGTACTGCTCGAGGCCGATCATGTTGATCTTCGAGTCCTGGCGCCCGCGCCATACTACGCCCCCTTCGATCTCCTGCCGTTGGAGGCCTCGCTGAACGACGGTGTGTGCTCGCTGGGGGAGCGGTGCGGTGTCAGCTTGTCCTTCAGTTTTGACGTGCTCCCGCCTCAACTTTCCCGTCCGCCTTTGCCGGATGACGCGACTCTCCTGGAGCTGCTCTCGCAACGGCGGCCGCTGCATGACGGAAACCGGCATGGATGATCTTTTCCTGCCCGGAGTGCCTCGACAGCACGTTCTCGATCGGCTCGCAGCGGCCGGAGGCAACGAAGTTGCTTCCGGCAAACTCGCTCACCAAGAAAGCTCGGCTGCACTGGCGGTCAACGCGTTCGGCTGGTTCATTGAACGGCCCTCGCGGTGTCCGTTGTTGCCGGGGGCAGCCCACGCCGGTCCCGCCGAGTCCGTCGAGGTGGAATACTGTGCCCGCTTTCCCTGGTCCGCCGGACGCCACCCGTGGCTCGACGCGGTCATTCTCACTTCGACCCACCTGATAGGGATAGAATCAAAACGCTTCGAACCCTTCCGCGACAAAAAGCAGGTCTCGCTGGCGGCCGCCTACGACAGGCCGGTTTGGGGTGATCACATGCGGGGTTACGGCATCGTTCGGGACAAATTGCGGTCCGGCGAACTAAGCTTTCGGCACCTCGACGCCGCGCAGCTCATCAAACATGCATACGGCCTCGGGACCGACGCCGGCCGTGTAAAAAAGCGGCCACTGCTGTTCTACCTGTTCGCCGAGCCCACCGAGCGTTCTGGCCATGCGATCGCGACCGAGGATCGCGCTCGCCATCGCAAAGAGATCGAGGCGTTCGCCTCGGCTGTGGATGGCGATGAGGTCGAGTTCCGCAGCGCGAGCTACCGCGAGTGGCTCGCTAACTGGCCCGCATCGGGAGATGCCCGGCACCATGCCGATGCACTCCTGGAGCGCTTCAATCCCTGAGGGAGGGCGTGAGCACCACGCGCTGGCCGCCATTAACGAAGGTCCGGATCACAGCCCGACAAACCAGCCAAGGAGAGGAGAGAGAGCTCTGCCCTGAGCGAGCCATTTGGCCGTCGATGGTCGACGTGTCCGGCTCGCAGTCAGGAGACGACCGATGATCATGACGATCCCGCTGAACAAGCTCGTTCAGTCGCCCCGGAATGTGCGCCGACATGCCGATGCCGCAGCCGATGCCGAGCTCAAGGCGAGCATCGCCGCGCGCGGCCTTCTGCAGAATCTCATCGTGCGGCCAGCCGCCAAGGGAAAATTCGAGGTCGAGGCCGGCGAGCGCCGCCGCCGCGCAATGCTCGAGCTCGCCGCGGACAAGGCGCTCCCGCGCGACCATGAAGTCACCTGCCTGGTGCTCGAGGATACCGACGAGGCGGCCGTCGAGACGAGCCTCGCCGAAAACTTCCATCGCCTCGCCATGAACCCCGCCGACGAGGCGCAGGCCTTCGCCTCACTTGTCGAGGGCGGCGCGTCCAGCGAGGACGTAGCACGGCGCTTCGGGCTCACCGTCCGCTTCGTCGAAGGCCGCCTGCGCCTCGCCCGGCTCGCGCCGATCGTGTTCGAGGCCCTCGCTTCCGGCGAGATCACGCTCGACATGGCCAAGGCCTTCGGGGCGACTTCGGACCAGGAGATCCAAACGCGCGTGTTCGAGCAGGTCACTTCGGCCTATTACGCTCCCAGCCCCGACAGCATCCGCCGCATGGTGCTCTCGGGCACGGTCCGCGGCAGCGATCCGCGCGCCCGGCTCGTCGGGCGCGACGCCTATGTCGCGGCCGGCGGCCGCATCGAGCGCGAACTGTTCGACGACGATGACAGCGAATCCTGGGTGGACGTGGCCTTGCTCGAAAGCCTGGCCCAGGCGCAAATGGAAGAGCACGCCAAGGCGATCGCCGCCGAGCAGGGGCTTGCCTGGGTCAAGCCGACCCTCGACACCTACGCCAGCCACGACCTTGTCGGCGGACTCGTGCGGCTCCCCGCAGAGCCTGCGCCGCTGACCGAGGCGGAAATCGCTCGGCTCGACGAGCTCGACGCCTCCTACGACGAGCACGCCGCCATCCTCGAAGACGAGGAAAGCGCCGAGGAGGCGGTGGCGGCGGCCGAAGCGGCGATCGAGGCGATCGAACGCGAGTGCCAGGAGATCCGGAGTCGCCCGCCCGTGCTCGCGCCGGAACTCAAGACGGAGGCGGGAATGATCCTGACCCTGTCGCGCGACGGCACTCCGGTTCTCCAGCCGGTCTTCTACGGCGAGCGCAAAGTCGAAGGCCAAGCCGAGGACGGCGAGATCGAAATCGTCGTCGGGGACGGCGGAGAAGGCAGACGACGCTCGGCCCTGTCGAAGCGGCTCGTCGACGAGCTCGCGATGCAGCGCCGCGACGTGCTTGCGCTGCATGTGGCTTCCGACCCCGGCCTTGCGCTCGACTTCATGGTCTTCGCGCTTGCCGATGCCGACACCCACGACTGGCGCTCGCGGTCGGCTACGACGCTGCGGGGCGGCGCGCCGGCCGGTCCGATCGTCGGGTTCGAGGCCAACGATGCGCCCGCGACCGCCGCCCTCGCTGAGCTCCGGACCGGACTCGACGAGAGCTGGCGCTCCGGCGAGGACGCCGCGGCGCGCTTCGACGCGTTCCGGCTCCTCTCGGAGGAAGACCGGGCCGCGTGGCTCGGCTTCGTCATCGCGCGCACGCTCGAGGCGAGCCTCAACATGGCCGGGGAACGGCGGATTGCCTTCCAGGACCATCTCGGCTCCCTGATCGGGATCGACACCGCCCAGTGGTGGCGGCCGACCGCGGCCAACTACTTCGACCGGGTGTCGAAGCAGGTGATCCTCGACGCGCTCGCCGATGTCGGCGGGGCCGAGCTCTCCGCCCGCTTTGCCTCGGTCAAGAAGGCCGACCTCGCGGCGAGCGCCGAGCGCGTCTTTGCGGGGACGTACATCACCGAGGCCGACGTTCGCGAGCGGGCGCTCGCCTGGGTGCCGGACGTCATGCGCTTCGCGAACTCCTTGCCCAGCGAGCCGGAGGCGGAGGCCTGTCTCGGCGAAGACGCTGTCTCGGAGGTCGGCGACGACCACCAGACCCCGCACGAGCTGGCCGCCTGACCTCCTCCTGACAGGCAGCCCACTCGTTCCGGCGAAGCGGTCCCCTGCGCGTCCCGCAGGGGGCCGCTTCTTGCTTGGGCGGAGAGAAGAGGAAGCTCGCGGGTCTGCGGCGACGCCGGCGAACGCTCCGGCCGGCCGGATCAGGAGACCCATCATGGCTTTTCGCAAGTCCCAGCCTGGCGGGCAGTCCCCCGCCGCCCGCATCACCCAGGAGATCATTGCCCGTCTCGAGGCTGGCACTCGACCCTGGATTAAGCCTTGGCGGGGGCTGCCCGTCTCGCGCCCGTTGCGCGCCTGCGGCACGCCCTATCGCGGCATGAACGTGTTCTGGCTGTGGATGGTCGCCGACATGTGCGGCTACGCCTCGCCTTTCTGGATGACCTACAACCAGGCGAGCAAGCTCGGAGGACAGGTCCGCAAGGGCGAGAAGTCGACCATCGCGATTTTCTACAAGGGCTATACCAAGGAAGTTGAGCCCAGCGAACCCGGCCATGCCAACGAGGAAACACGACGTGTTCTCAAGGCCTATCCGGTATTCAACGCCGATCAGGTCGAGGGCCTGCCAACGCGCTTTCACCCAGCCGCAACCATCGAGATCGTTGAGCCCGAGGGGCGCAAGCGCGAACTCGACACGTTCTTCGCGTGCGTTCCGGCCACGCTCCGGCACCACGGCGACGAAGCCTATTACGAGCCGGCAGCGGATCGCATCACGATGCCGCCGCCGCACCTCTTCTCAGGTTTCGACCACTATTACGCGACGCTCGCCCATGAGCTCTCGCACTGGACGGGTCATTCGACCCGCCTCGGGCGGGACCTCAGGAACCGCTTCGGCTCGGCCGCCTATGCGGCCGAAGAGCTCGTCGCCTTATCTGGACAGTCTGCGCCGTCCGCAACATTGCATTAGGTCGGCGATGGACGTCCACGGTAGGCAGTAATCAGGCTGGCCGTAGCGCTGACCCAAGAGCTGGCGGAGGCCAGCCTGATTG
>NZ_RZUL01000021.1 GCF_004005485.1 Sphingobium algorifonticola | reverse complement strand
GCGGGCCTCTCCGGTCGTTCTCGCCGCCCACCCCCGCCTCGGGGGACCCATGGGGTTTTGGGCAGTGCTGGAGGCACCGATGGTTTTTACCTTCCAACCGCCACTTTTAGCTGGACTGTCAGGATATTGCGCCGAAATCGGTGCTGGCCTGTGCTGCGCCGATCTGCGGCTGCCCAACCGGCTGCATGACAGTCATGCAAGCTATGTTGGCCACTGGCTTTCGATCCTGAAGGCCGACAAGACCGCAATCATTCATGCCGCCGCCAAGGCGGAACAGGCGCTCGCCTATCTCAAAAGCTTCAATGCGTCCGCCGCGTCTGATCGCCAAGTCGAGCAGGCTGCGCGCGCCGCCTGAGCATCATCCTCAACCCCAAGATCTGGAGAGATGTCATGGGATGGCTTTTCATGCCCTTCACCTCGATGGGCGGCCACAAGACCGCCAAATCCTATCTCGACGCGCAACTGACCTGTGAACTCGAGGTCGACGGCACGCTTCGGGGTCAGCGGGTCCTTGCCTCGTCCTGCCCTGGAAACCGTGTCTATTATGCCGCGGCGCAGACCCTCAGGGATGGCGTGGCGGGCGAAGTCTTTGCCGTCGTTTGCCTGGTTCGCTGGAACCCCAGGTCGAAGGACGGCCATCAATTCGGCTACAAGGACATGAGCGAAAATATGGGGCCGCACGAGGCCGACTGTCCCGCGCATATCCTTGAGCTTCTCTCGCCGACAGCCAACGACTATGCACGGGACTGGCGGGCGCGTTGCCGCGCCAATCTCGCCGCGCGCTCGAGAAAGCTGGCGGACGGCGACCGGATATTGTTTCCCGCGCCCATCACGTTCACCGACGGCCATGAGGCCCAGGAATTCGTGGTCTGCAAGCGCGGGCGCAGCATCGTCCTGCTCGATCCGCAGAATGGCTGTTTCTACAGGATAAGCCGGCTGATGGCGCGGCCCTGGTCGATCGTGCCGGTGACCAGAGTCCACAAGACGGTGTTCGCCTGAGCGCCAATCGTCTATGCGACAGGAAGGAGAAAAGATCATGTCAGCGGCACAGGACGAAACAGGTCTGTCCTCCAAGCGGCGGCAATTGTGTAGCCGCGATCATGCGCTGCGCGTGGCGGCGCGGATGTTCGACCGGCATCCCGCTCGGCTGGCTATCGTCGCGACGGGCGACCCGCTCCAGCCCTATCGAGTCTCCATCGATCCCGCCGAACGCGGGCAGGCCGTCGCGGAACTCGTGGCTTGAGGCGTCTTGCGCTCATCGGTCTGCTCCTCATCGGTGCCTGTGGCGGTGCGGATGCCCGCGATGCCGCGGGTGAGCCGTCGTTCGCGGCAAGGGCGAGGGCCCTCGATGGCGATACGGTGGCGACTGACTTCCGGCTGCTCGGGGTCGATGCCTTCGAGCGGCGGCAGTTATGCGAACGAGACGGCGCCTGCTGGGCGTGTGGAAAGGCGGCCCAGGACAGCGCTGCCCATTTTTTAGGCAGGGGTGATGCGTCCATCCGGCTGAGCCGCGGCGCAAGCTATGGGCGACCTGTCGCTACCGTCAGCGTCGGCGGCGCGGATCTGGGAGAATGGATGATCCGGCAGGGTCTCGCGATCCCGCAACCCCAATTTCTCGGCAAGGACCGCGTGCGCGCCCAGCTCTATGATCGCGCTTTTGCAGAGGCGAAGCGCAGCCGGGCCGGCGCATTGGCGGGGAAATGGATCGAACCGGCGCAATGGCGACGAGGCCGAAGACTGGCCTGCGAGAACTGAAGACTCCCGCCCGGGCGCCGGGCGTCAGCCCGATCCGCGAACCTCGCGCAGTTCAACGGCTCTCGAGGGGATATTCCATGAACATCGGCAGCAGCCGTGCGGATTCGATCGAGGTGATGATCGGGCTGCCGCATCTTGCGGAAGGCGAGCTTATGCGCCGTGCGCGGGACCTCGGGCAGCCGGTGCTCGTCTCGGCCAATGCGCTGTCGCGATGGTCGAGGCGCCGAGGCGTGCGGGAGTGGGCCGGTTGGTCGACAGGCTGCCTGACACGCGATCTCGGCCTTGCCAGCCTCAGCCTCGACAGCGCTGGCTTCAGCGCGATGGTCGCCTATGGCGGCTATCCTTGGACCGTTGCCGACTATGTCGCGCTCGCTGCGGCCTATCCATTTCAGTGGTGGGCAAGTCTCGACTATTGCGTCGAGCCCGAGGTCGCTGCAGACCGGGAAGAGGTGCTCGACCGTATCTCCCGGACCGTGCGCGCCAATATCGACTGCCGTCTGCGCGGCGAGGATGCAGGCATCGGCGCGCGCTTCCTGCCGGTCATCCAGGGCCGCCGCCCGGTCGATTATGAACGCTGCGCCGACGCCCTGTCGCTCCTGATCGACCGGTCCGGGCTCGTCGGCGTCGGCAGCATGTGCCGGCGGCCCGTGCATGGCCCCGAAGGTCTCGTGGCCGTGATCGACCATCTCGACCGACTATTGCCGTCCCACGTCCGGTTGCACCTGTTTGGGGTGAAGGGGGACGCGCTGCCCTATCTCAAGGCTTTCGGCCGGCGCGTGGCCTCGATCGACAGTCAGGCCTATGGCCTGAGCGCCCGCATGGCCGCGCGGCGATACGGACAGGCCAAGACGGACCAGTTCGTTGCCGATCATATGGCGGCGTGGCATGGCCGACAGGTTGCGCGGCTGTCGGGGCGAACGCGGCGGCTGCCGGTCCAGCCCCTGACAGGGGATGACGTGCCACCGACCGATGCCTGGGAGCAGGCAATTGCGCAGGCGCGTCACGAGATACGCGGTCTCATCGAGGACGGGGATATCGATCATGATGCCATGACCGATCCCTGGATCGAGCAATGGGCGGCCGAACTGCTGCATGAGCAAGAGGGCAGCTGGCATTGAACCAGATGACCCGTCTGGATGTATCGCAAAAGCGCTTCTGCGACATACTCAGTGTCTGCCGGGATCCTTCACGCCGCGAACTGAAGCTGGTTCCGGCCATTCGCTTTCGCCCGGTAGAGCGCGGCGTCGGCCAAAGCGAGGACGTCCGATGATGCCGCCCCGTCGCCGAGGCGAGCAATCCCCGCACTCACCGTCGCCTCTATCGTCTGCCCGGTAACGGCCTTAAGTGCTGCCTCGGCGAAGCGGCTGCGAATGCGCTGGCAGATCGCTTCGGCCATGGGCGCGGTCGCATCCTTGAGGAGCACGACGAACTCTTCGCCGCCGAGGCGGGCCACGACATCGTCCTGACGCACCGCCGAACGCAGAATCTCGGCGAAGGTGACGAGCACGGCGTCGCCTGCTGCATGGCCATAGCGGTCGTTGATGGCCTTGAAATGGTCGAGATCGAACATTGCGAGATAGCCCGGCGCCGCCGGGCTTTTCTCGCTGGCGTGCCGATCGAGCGCGCGGCTCAGCGCGCGGCGATTGGCAAGGCCGGTCAGCGTGTCGGTTTCCGCCTGGCGCTTGAGTTCGGCCACCTTCTGCCGCCGCTTGGTGATCTCGCGCACCACGCTCACGGTTCCCATGACGCGGCCTCCCTCCCCGAGGGCCGCGCGGATATGGCTTTCGACCCAGCTGAGGCTGCCGTCCGGCCGGCTTATGCGGAATTCGACGGTGATGGTTTCCTCGGGCGAGCCAAGCGCCTGCGTCCTTGCCGCGACCACGGCCGGCCGATCGGCGCCATGCACGATGTCCAACAGGGAGCGGCCGATGAGCTCCGACGGCTCGATCCCGAGCAGAGGCGTGCAGGAGAGCGAGGCGTAGCGGACAAACCCGTCCGCGCTGACCCGCAGCACCAGATCGCTCGCGCGATCGAGGATCAGTCGGTGCAAGGCTTCGCTTGACCTCAGACGATCGAACAGGCGGTGCCGCGCGCGCAGCTCTGCCGCCACGGGCAGAAGAATGAGCACGGTGCTGGCGAAGTATATCTGGAGAACCTGCAGCCGCAGGGCGGGGCTGGCATGCAGCAGCATGGTCGGACCGGTTCCCAGGAGCGTGAAGACAAGTCCGGTCACCATGAGGATCGTCACAGACAGCGCAGCGCCTGCCGGACCGAGCCTGAACGTCGCGGCGAGCATCGGCACGAACGGCAGGAGAACCAGGGGCACCTCGCTCTGGCCGAACGCCGCGACCGAGGCGAGCGCTACAGCGCCGAGCAGTCCTGCACATTCAGCCCTGCTGCGCTTGCCCGCCTGTTCGAGTTGCTGGCAAAAGCGGCCTTTCAGGAGAAACAGCAGCGCCGGCGTGAAGGCGATGAACCCGAGCGCATGGCCGGCATACCAGTCGTGCCAGGCGTGGAAGGGGGCGAGGCCCATGGTTCGATGCGCAGCCCAGCCGCTGACGAGGCCTCCCAAAGCAGGGATCACGAACCCGGCTAGACCCAGAAACGCCGCAACCTCTCTCAGCGATTCCAGCCTGCCGAAGCGCGGATAGACGCGCCTCAGTGCAAAGGCCACGGCGATGCCTTCGAGGAGCGCGGTCGCGGGCAGCAGGAGTCCGGCCGTCCCGCCCATGCCGAACAGGGCGCCGGCGGCAAAGGCGCCGGGCACGCTGGCCATTATGACAAACCGCCAGTAGCGGCGCGGTGCGGCGAGCAGGTTCGCCGTGAGAAAGGCGCCCGCCAGCCATATGATGGCGATACCGCCGTCGAAGCGGCTGAGGCGCAGGGAGAGGGCGGCACACAGGAAATAGCCGATGCCGCTGACGGCTGCGTGCAAGGCCGGTGAACGGCGGATTCGGGTGAGCGGTGTGGCCATCCCGCGCCGCTAAAGAAGGAAGGTTAATGCCCGCTTGTCGGAGGCCGCCGGAAGCGAGGCTCGACAAAAATTTCGAGGGCGATCACCGCAGGACGTGCTGCTCTTAGGGGTCGATCAACGATTGGGCGATAGGGGGGAACTCTTCCTATTCGAGGTCCAGGCATGTCCGATAGCACGCTCATGAATTCCGGCATTTCCACCCAGGTCTCCAACGCCATCGGCGCGCACGGCGCGTGGAAGCTTCGCCTCAAGACCGCGATCACGACCGGCCGGTCCGACATAACACCGGAAAAGGCGGCCTGTGACAATGAATGCGCTTTTGGCAAATGGCTCTACGGCGATGAACTCGATGCAGGCACCAAGGCCGGCCTTCCCTTTCAGGTGGTGAAGCGGCTTCATGGCGAATTCCATCACTCGGCGGGCAGCGTTCTCGCTCTGGCGCTTGGCGGCCGTACGGCAGACGCCCAGGCTCTCCTGAACGGCGACTATACCGAACGCTCCGACAAGCTCGTGCGGGCGCTGTCCAAATGGAAGCGCGAACTGATCTGAACCGGCAGGCTCCTGCCCTGGCTTTGCGTTACGGCGCGGTCAAGCGGCGCCGAGGAGCGCGCCCGCCTGGATCGCCATCATCCGCTCTTCGTCGGCGGGCACGACGCGAACCTGTATATCGCCCAGGAACGCGATCCGCTCGAGGATCGCGTCCCGCACGGGCGCTGCATTTTCGCCGATGCCGCCGGTAAAGACGAGCGTGTCGATGCCGCCCATCGAGACGGCCATGACCGCGATGAACTGCGCGACCTTGAGCGCGAAATAATCGAGAGCGAAGGCGGCGCCCGGATCGCTGCTCGCGAGCAGCGCGGCGACGTCGTTGCTGATCCCCGACAATCCCTTGAGACCCGAGCGCTCATAAAGGATCGCGTCCATCGTGTCCGGATCATGGCCAAAGGCGCGCATCATATAGGTGACCGCCCCGGCATCGATCGCGCCGACGCGCGTTCCCATCGGCAGGCCGTCGAGCGCGGTCATGCCCATCGTCGTGTCGATGCTCCGGCCGCCCGCTATCGCGCACAGGCTCGCGCCGTTGCCCAGATGCGCTGCGACGACCCGGCCGGCGGCCAGGTCCGGCTCCTCGCGGCCAAGCCATGTGGCGATCCACGCATAGGACAGTCCATGGAATCCATAGCGCCGAACGCCCTTGTCCCGAAGATCCGCCGGCAGCGCGAAGCTGTGGAAGAGCGCCTCATGGCCTGCATGAAAAGCGGTGTCGAAACAGGCGATGTTGACGGCGCCGGGCGCCAGCGCCCTTGCCGCCGCAAGGCCGGCGAGATTGTGCGGCTGGTGGAGCGGCGCGAGCGGGATCAGGGCCTCGAGCGCAGCGGCCACTTGCGGTGTGACGACCACAGGCCCGGTAAACCGGCTGCCGCCATGGACGATGCGATGGGCCACCGCCACCAGGCGCCAGTCCTCGTCATGCCGGTCGATCAGGTCGATGACGGTCGCCAGCGCCGCCTCATGATCGGCGCAGGCAAGAGCGCTGTCATCCCGGGCGCCGGCCGGCCCAAGTCGGAAGGCAAGCCGCGTGTCGCCGCCGATCCCGGTCAGCTTGCCCGCCATCAGCATCGCGAGGCCGTCCCGGGCGAAGACCTGGAATTTGAGACTCGACGACCCCGTGTTGAGGATGAGTAGCGCGTCGATCATTTGATCCGGCCCAGCCGCCGCGCCTCGGCAAGCAGCACCGCGATGGCGCAGGACAGGAGGCGCGCCCGCTCATTGTCCGCGCGGCTTGTCAGGATGATCGGCACGCGCGCGCCGAGCACGATACCGGCCGCCTCCGCATTGCCGAGGAAGCTCAATTGCTTGGCGAGCATATTACCGGCCTCGATCTCGGGCACCAGCAGGATATCGGCATCGCCCGCTACCTGCGAGACGATACCCTTTTCGCGCGCCGCCGCCTTGCTCACCGCATTGTCGAAGGCGAGCGGGCCATCGATCAGGCAGCCTGTGATCTGGCCCCGGTCGGCCATCTTGCACAGGGCTGCCGCATCGAGCGTCGCGACCATGCGCGGATTGATCGTCTCGACCGCCGCCAGCACCGCCACCTTGGGCGGCCCATCGCCGAACAGGGCATGCCACAGATCGACCGCATTGCGCACGATATCGGCTTTTGCGGAGAGGTCCGGCGCGATGTTGACGGCCGCATCGGTGATGACGAAAGGCTTGGGATAGGTCGCGATGCTCATCACATAGGCGTGCGAGAGCCGTCGTTCCGTTCTGAGCCCTGCCTCCTTTTCCAGAACGGCGCCCAGCAGTTCATCGGTATGAAGCGATCCCTTCATGATCGCTTCCACCGTCCTGGCGGCCGCGAGCGCGACCGCCTTGGTGGCCGCGGCATGGCTGTGTTCGGTATCGACAAGCTCCCATTCGGCGATATCCACGCCCGCCCGCCTGGCAGCCTCGGCGATGCGTGCGGCGGGGCCGACAAGCACGGGCACGATGAGATCGCGCCGGGCCGCGTCCGCCGCCGCCTCGAGCGCGCTCGTCGACACCGGATGGACGATCGCGGTGCGAGTTGGCGGCAGCGCATGGCAGCGCTCGAGCAGAAGGTCGGTCGGCAGTGTCATCCTTCGGGGCCTCTTCCTATTTCTCTTCCTTGCGGTGAGCATGGCTTGCCGGCCTGTCGCCGAGGGCTACGGCGCGACATGGCCAAGCGCATCTAACCAAGCTGCCCGATCCATCGCGCGATATCGGGCCAGGCGGTCTTCAGCGTCTCGCGTCCCATGAACAGGCCGATATGTCCGCCCGGCACGAGGCACTTTCGAACCTGATCGGCCGGTGTTCCGAAAAGCTCAGCTGCGCGGAACACCTGCTCGCGCGTCGTGATGTCGTCCGCCTCGCCCGCCAGCAGATAGAGGGGGATGGTGATCCGCGCGAGATCGAGCGTACGGCCCAGCGCAACAAAGCGTCCTTTTGCCAGGCGGTTCTCCTTGAACAACTGGCCGATCGCCTCGAGATAATAACGGCCTGGCAAATCGACCGGGTTCTCATACCAGCTCGCGAATTTCTCCGTTCGCGCAAGATAGTCGGCATCCTCCACATGGCGGTACAGCGTCTCGAACTTTTCGAGATATTGTTTGCCCGGGTGCATATTCTTCCAGCCGGTCAGCATGAACCGGCCGGGCATGGTCCCACCGCCGGCCGCCACCATCTCCTCATAGACGGCAAGCGGCAGACTGTGCGCCAGCTGCCGGATCGGTCCGGTGCCAGCGTCCGTGTCGATCGGCGAGCCTGCCAGCGTCAGGCTGCGCAGCTTGCCGGGAAAGCGTGCGGCCAGCATGGTGCCGAGCCAGCCACCCTGGCACAGGCCGATGAGATGGACCTCGCCCCCCAGGTCGTCGATCACGGCATTGAGCTCGGCCAGATAGGTGTCGATGCCGAAATAGCGCATCTGCGGCGTTGCCGGCTTCCAGTCGGTGACGAAGACCTGCCCGAGGCCGTTCGCCATCAGCGTTTGGACCAGGCTCTGGCCCTGGTCATAGTCGGCGATCGTCGCGCTATGCCCCGCATAGGGCGCATCGATGAGGACGGGGAGGCCGCTGCCGCCTGCCGACGGTCTGAAGGCGCGCAGGCGCATCGTGTCCATGTCGAGGCGGACCGTGTTGGCGCTCGCCCATTCGGGCGCGGGCGGGTTCTCGATCTCGCCGGCTTCGGCGGCGAAATCGAGATTGCGCTGCATGGTCTCGATCGCCTTTTCCCCGAGCGTGAGCGCGGCGGTCAAAGGCCAGAAGAAAGGGACACTATGCTCATGGTCCGGTGAGATCGTCGCATGGGCGTCCAAGCATGGCCTCCGGTCGGCAGGAGCGACTCAGGCGCGAAGCCCGCGAAAAAATGTTCCGCACCATAACCCGCCGTCCGCGCAGAATCCATGACGGCGGCCGGGCCTTCGCCCAGCCGCCAAGCGCAATTGTGCGCCTCAGGACAGTGCGGGATCGACCCACCAGGAGCGGCCCTGCGCGAAATCCTCGTCCTGCGAGACGATCGGACCATCGGGTTCGTCGGCTACATAGGGCGAAACGAGCGGCATCGCCCGGATCCGGCGGCGATGCATGTCGCCTGCGATGCGCCCGCGCGCCTGAAGCAGGTCCTCGAGCCACATCAGATCATCGAGCATTTCGACCACTCCGCGTCCGGCCAGGCAGAAATAGACAGAGCGCTGGAAGTCGTCGCCGACGGGATTGCTGAGGATCGCAGCCAGCCTGCGCTTGCCGCCCGGCTCCCCGTCATGGATCCAGCTGACCGCCTCGCGCAGTTCGCGCACCGAATAATAAGCGTCCTCGACATGCATGCCGATCGCCGCATTGGCGATCATGCGCCGTGCCGGCCGGTTCTGCTCGTCGAGCGCCGCGTCGCGCAGCGTGACGTCGAGATCGAACGGCTCAAGATAGATGGTGCGGTTGCGCTGCATAAAGTCCTCCTGTATTGGAACATACCAAGAACAAAAGCGCCCGTCAAGTTTTGCTGCGTGCGCCGCAGTGCGGCTGCGCGCGCCCCCTTGATCAGGGCATCCACGGGTCGTTAACCATTTTGCTCCAGGAACGGAGCATGGCGCAGTCCCAAACTCGTTCTCAGTGTTCCGCCGGATCCGTCCGCGAACAGGAGCTGCGCAATATCGGCGGATCGCTCAGGCACCTCTATGGGCCGCCCGCTGACACGGATTTCCAGGATCTTCTCCGCCGCATCGACGAGGCCGCCAAGAGCGTACGACCGCGCTGATATTTCGGCGTGCCATTATCGTCCTGTCGGCGCAGGGGCCTTTGCCGGCCAACGGCCGTCCGTCAGTACGGGCAAACGCTCGAACCCGGTGCGGTCGCAGCTCAGGACCAGCCGCTCGTCACGAAGCGCGATATTGTCCCAGGAGACAGCGCGCAAGCTCTCGTCGATGCCGCCGATCCCTCCGCTCGAAATGACGAAATAGCTGATCGTCCCTGTGGAGCATTCCACCAGCGCTTCGACCACCCGGCCGATGCGGTCGCCCTTCGCGTCGTCGACCGGTATTCCGGCAAGGCCCGTCGCGGTGAACAGGTCGTCACTCGAACAACGGCGGCTTGCCTGCTCCGCGGATTTTCCCCCTTCTTCATATTTGCGCTGCGTCCCGAGCCAGCGCCATGCTCCTATGAGATTGACGAGGGTCAGGAAGCCATTGGTCGCAACCAGGTTGGTCTGACCCGTCGAGAGGCCCACGATCGACCAGCAGATCGATCCGATCGTGAAGACCACGAAGCCTGAACCGGTGACCCTGGCGCCCAGATTGGCGGCCGTCATCATCGCAGCGATCATCGTCGCGATCGGGGCGATCCAACCGGCAATATCCTCCATGCGTCCTGTCCTTTCGCCCGTCCATTCCAGGCTTCCGACTGCGGCAAGCCCTGCGCGTCCGCGGCGCCTGGCGCCCGGATCAAACTCACAGGCTGCCGCGCGGCTCCCGGACACATGCCGATTTCATCAGAGCCTCCGGGCCGCACGAAAAGAAAGGAAAGAGGGAGGTCGGGGAAGGGAGCGGACGTCCGCTCGAGACTTCCGGAGAACCCCATGAGCTACGACGTGGCCTTTCGCTATCATCAAGCGTGTCAAACGGCGTTCAAAAGGGACCCCCGATCGGCGTCGAAGAGGGACCCCTTTTCGGATATGATGTTGGTTTGTTGAAGATGGCCTTGCGCTGCGTGCGGCGGAGGGCGGGCGTAGCCCGACCGGA
>NZ_RZUL01000020.1 GCF_004005485.1 Sphingobium algorifonticola | reverse complement strand
CCGGTCGGGCTACGCCCGCCCTCCGCCGCACGCAGCGCAAGGCCATCTTCAACAAACCAACATCATATCCGAAAAGGGGTCCCTCTTCGACGCCGATCGGGGGTCCCTTTTGAACGCCGTTTGACACCGTCCATATTTGGCCGGGGAGTTTTATAGTATCGCTGACATCTCGTTCTTTCCATGGATCGAATATCATGAATGGCAGGGCCAGCGGCTTGATAGCTATGCGCACCTTTCCGCCTGGTTCGACCGCGTCGCAGCCCGACCGGCCGTAATACGCGGTCGCGCCATCCCCTATCCCTGCACCGAATACGGCGACAGCGCGGAAAGCCGAACCTTTCAATCGCTTGTGGAGGCACGACTGGCGGACTCTGCCTGGACGCCTTCAGCGCGCTAGTGACAGGCGACCAAATCGTTTCAGGAGGGCCATTGCTTCCTTATCCGTCATTAAGGACGATGCGCCCTGTCACCCGACCATGATGGAGGTCCATCATTGCCTGATTGGCATCGTGTCTGGGGCAAATGTGGATCGGCGTCGGTTTGAGCTTGCCCGTGTTGGCAAGCGCCAGAACGTCGCGCAGATCCTGGAGATTGCCCGTGTTGCTCCCTTGTATAGAGTGCGCCCGAAAAACCATCGCAGCAAGCGACAGCGTGATTTCACCGCCTGACATTCCAAGAAGGATCAGCCGTCCACCTTTGGCGAGGACATCAAGTCCTGCGCGCGCTGTCGCCGAAATATTGACAAAATCGATCACGGCCTGGACTGGTCCACCTGCCGCCTCCAATATCCGGGCGCTGACATTTTCGCCCGTGCCATCAACGACTGCAGTTGCCCCTTCCGCTATCGCAGCAGCCCGCTTTTCCGGGTCGGTATCGACCGAGATGATCGTCTCATGACCGAACGCTTTGAGCATCGCGACCCCCATCAGGCCCAGACCGCCCGCCCCGATCAGTACGATCGGTTCGGTTGGCGCTATCGGCATGACCTTGCGCAGAGCGGAATAGACGGAGATGCCCGAACAGGCATAGGTTGCGGCCAGGCCGAGATCGACATCGCCGGGATCTACCAGATAGCGAGCATGCGGCACTTTTACATGGCTAGCAAAGCCCCCATGCTGCACCACGCCGAGTGATCGCTGCGCGAGACACATATTGTCCTGCTCGGCAAGGCAAGCTGCGCAATTACCGCATCCCAGCCATGGATAAACGACACGCACGTCGCCTACATTTACGCCCTGCGCATCCGGTCCCACGGCAACGACCCGTCCAGCGATCTCGTGTCCTGGTGCGCGTGGCAATGTGACACCGCGGTCGGTGATTTTCATCACCTTCCCGCCCCCCATATTATATTCGCCTTTCCAGAAGTGCAGATCGGAATGACACACGCCGCAATGTGTAACTTCGACGACGACTTCGGTCCCGGTCGGCTCGGGCGTTGGAACATCGATTTCCTCGAGCGGCGCACCAGCTTCGACAACTGCCCATGCCTTCATGTCTGCATCCTCTTAGTCAATATCATTGCGGACGCTGCGTTTATGCAGTCCTGATCCACACCGTCTTCGAGTAAAGATAATCCTCGATGTGCCGAAATCCGCCCTTGCTGCCATAACCGCTCAGCTTTGTTCCGCCGTAGCTGGTCGATGGATCTGTCACTCCGTAACAGTTCACCCAGACGATACCCGCCTTGATGGCGCGTGACACGCGGTGTGCCCGACCCACGTCGCGAGTCCATACCGCACCGCCGAGACCGTACTCAATGGCGTTGGCCAGCCCAATCACCTCCTCTTCGTCATCGAAAGGAATGATCGAGATGACCGGTCCAAAAATCTCTTCCTGCGCTACGCGCATGGTGTTGCTCACCCCGGCCAAAACGGTTGGGGCAAAATAAAAGCCATCAGCCAGTGCCCCCCCCAGTCTTTCGCCACCGAAAGCGATTCGTGCGCCCTCCTGCTGTGCCAGTTCCACATAGCCGGCCACGGTCTCCAGCTGCGCTTTCGACACGAGTGGGCCAAGCTGTGTTTCTGGCTTCAGACTGTCGCCCACGCGCAAGGTGGCTGTAAAGGCGGCGAGCTTCTCCACAAAGGCATCATGGATCGAACGCTGCACGAAGAGGCGTGTGCCTGCGTAGCAGACCTGTCCGCTATTACCAAAGCAGCCCATGGCTGCTCCAGGCACCGCCAGATCCAGGTCAGCGTCCTCGAAGATGATGTCGGGTGACTTACCCCCGAGTTCCACGGCGACTTTCTTCATGTTCACGGCCGACGCTTCGACGATCTTTCGCCCCGTCTCGGTTGAGCCGGTGAAAGCGATCTTATCGACATCTGGGTGAGCTGCGAGCGCGGAACCGGCAGTTTGCCCCCCGCCGGTCACCACATTGATGACGCCTGCTGGCACGCCGGCTTCGAGCATGATCTCGGCCAATCGCAGCGACGATAGTGACGCTTCCTGGGCCGGCTTAAGGACCAATGTGCATCCCGTCGCCAAGGTGGGGCAAATGCTCCAAAGTTGTGAAATTAAAGGACCATTCCAAGGGATGATACAGCCAACAACGCCAACAGGATCTTTTACCGTATAGCTCATGAACGAGCCGGGAAAGCTATTCTCCAGCGTTTCGCCCCGGATATTGACAGCTTGCGCCGCGTAGAAGCGGAAAGCCTGCAACAACCAGCGCTTAAAAAGCGATGTGCGGGAAACCGGGGCTCCCATATCCATTGTTTCGATCAGGCTGAGTTCTTCAAAATCACGCTCGATCAGATCGGCAATCTTGAGGAGCAGGTTTTGTCGATCAAACGGAGTCCACTTGCTCCATGGGCCCTCGAACGCCAGTCGCGCGGCCTCCACCGCCGAATCAATGTCAGCCGCTCCCCCTTTGGCCAGAGTGGCAATCACCTTACCCGTGGCCGGGTTGATACTGTCGAAAGTTTCACCGGAAATCGCTTCGACCCACTGTCCGCCGATCAGGAGCCGTTTGACACCGCCGTTGTTGAGAAATGGCACCCGGCCATCTTGCGTAAGTGAGGTCATCTTGAGTTCCCGGAATATCTGCGCACGCCAATCTGCGTCCGCATGATTGTCCACCGTGCCGGCTCAAGATCGAAATAGGGACTTCATCTGAACGCGATAATCACTTGCTATGGGTCAAAATCGCCAGAGACGGCTAAATATGGCGAAAGACTGGAGGAGAGACCCGTGGCAGGGAAGTGGTTTGACGAGTTAAAGGTTGGAGAGACATTCGACCACCCGATCCGGCGGACGTTGACCGAAACAGACAACGTCCTGTTCAGCGCGATGACACATAATCCCGCGCTGTTACATCTCGACGAGGAATATTGCCGGACCGAGACAGAATTTGGTCAACGGATTGTAAATTCGGCCTTCACGCTTGGTCTGATGGTTGGTATTTCGATCGGAGATACAACGCTCGGCACCGCCGTCGCCAACCTGGGATGGGACGAGGTTCGTTTTCCAAAGCCACTGTTCCATGGTGACACGGTACATGTGACGTCAGAAGTCATTGAACTACGCGACAGCAAGTCCCGCCCCGATCAGGGAATCGTCACTTTCCTGCATCGCGCCTACAACCAGCATGGAGATCTCGTGGCGCATTGTCGGCGATCGGGCCTCCAGCGCAAGCGGCCGCAAAGCGTATGACTCCGCGCTCCTGGCTTTTCATCCCGGGCGACAGCGACAAAAAGCTGGCCAAAGGCGATCATTCGGGTGCGGATGCGCTGATTCTCGATTTGGAAGACGCCGTGGCGCCAGACGCCAAGCTGACCGCCCGCGAAAAGGTTGCCGACTACCTCCTTGCGCGGCCCATTCGCGAGCGCACATCCCAGCTGTGGGTTCGGATCAACCCATTGTCGAGCGGCCTGGCCATCGGTGATTTGGTCGCAATTGTTGCTGGCGCACCCGACGGTGTGATGTTGCCGAAAGCGGACGGACCGCAGGATGTGCGGACCGTATCTCTCTATCTCGATGCACTCGAGGTGCAACACGGGATAGAATTTGGCACCACACGGATTTTGCCGGTTGCAACAGAAACCGCGCGCGCGCCTTTTCATCTTGGCGATTACGCATCGGCCGGGCTGGCGCGGCTTGCCGGGCTGACCTGGGGCGCGGAGGATCTATCGACCGCTTTGACGGCAAGCACAAATATCGACGCTTCAGGATCGTGGGCCTTCACCTATCGCATGGTGCGCTCACTGACGTTGATGGCCGCCCACGCCGCCGGCGTCCCGGCGATAGAAACCCTTTATGTCGATTTCCGAGACGAGGAAGGCTTGGCCGCCTCTTGTCGTGCGGCACGCGCTGAGGGCTTTGCAGGACGTATCGCCATACATCCCGCGCAGGTAAACCCTATCAACCAGGGCTTCGCGCCTTCGGCGGAGGAAATCGCCTCCGCGCACAGGGTCGTCGCAGCCTTTGCTGCCAATCCCGACACTGGCACGATCGGAATTGACGGCAAGATGCTCGATATCCCGCATCTCAAGCAGGCGCAACATGTCCTGTCTCAGGTTAAACCGTAGGACTGCTGTCACCCCTCGGCGCGCACCCTTTCCCCCAATCTAATCGCTTAGGAACGGTAATGGATTTCACTCTTTCTGAAGACCACAAGACGATCGATCAGAGCATTAGGCGCATCTGCGCTGACTTTTCGGACGACTATTGGACTGAATGTGAGGAGAAAGCCCGCTTTCCGCACGAATATCATCGTGCCATGGCAGAAGGAGGCTGGCTCGGCATAACGATGCCTGTGGAGCTGGGTGGCGCGGGACTGGGTGTCACCGAGGCTGCGGTCATGATGCATGCGGCCTCGTCTAGCGGCGGCGGTTACACAGCCGCTTCGGCGATCCACATCAATCTGTTTGGCCCTCACGCTATCGTTGTGCATGGCACCGCTGAGCAGAAGGCCCGTTGGCTGACGCCGCTGATAAAGGGTGAACAAAAGGCGTGCTTTGGCGTCACGGAGCCGGACGCGGGTTTGGATACCACCAGCATCTCGACATTCGCGCGCAAGGTCGATGGCGGATACCGGGTGACGGGACGAAAGATGTGGACGTCGAGCGGTCAGGTCGCCGACAAGATCGTGCTGCTAGCACGTACAACGCTGAAAGCGGACTCCGCCCGACCTACCGATGGCATGAGCTTATTTTATACAGACCTCGACCGCACCAAGATCGAAGTTCGGCGAATTCATAAGATGGGCCGTAACGGCGTCGACTCGAACGCCGTTTTCATCGATGACATTTTCATTCCGGACGAGGATCTTATCGGGGAAGAGGGCAAGGGCTTTTCCTACGTTCTGCACAGTCTCAACCCGGAACGGGTGCTGGTTGCCAGCGAAGCGATCGGCTTGGGCCGTGACGCGCTTAATCGCGCCGCAACTTATGCGCGCGAGCGTGTCGTATTTGGCCGACCGATTGGACAGAACCAGGGCATTCAGCATCCGCTCGCGGAATGCTGGGCTTTCCTCGAATCGGCCTACTGGATGACCTTGCGCGCCGGTTCGCTTTACGATTCAGGCGAAGCTTGTGGTGCCGAAGCCAACGCGGCTAAATTTCTTGCCGGTCGCGCTGCTTTCAATGCTTGCACGCAAGCTGTGCTGACGCACGGCGGCATGGGATATGCGCGGGAATATCAGGTCGAACGGTTGTTCCGCGAATCGATCCTCATGCGCATCGCGCCAGTGACCGAGCAGCTTATCCTGTCGTTCCTGGCCGAGAAGGTTCTTGGCCTTCCAAAGTCATATTGATTTCTCTCTGTCCGCGAGACTGTTTATGGCATTTCCGCTCACCGGCATCAAAATCGTCGATCTCAGTCAGATCTATAACGGACCCTATGCCACTTATTTGCTGGCTCTGGGCGGGGCCGACGTTATTAAGATCGAGCCGCCAGGGGGCGAGTCTCTCCGACGCAGGGCTGCCGTTGGCGGAGCAGCGCTTCCATTCGCAATGCTCAACGGGTGCAAGCGCTCCATTGTCCTTAACCTGAAGGCGCCAGAGGGCAAGAAGGCGCTGATGGCGCTGGTGGAAGACGCCGACGTGGTCGTCGAGAATTTTGCCCCTGGCGTGATGGACCGGCTGGGCGTGGGGTCAGACATTTTGATGGCCCGCAATCCCCGCCTTATTTACGCATCAAGTTCGGGCTTTGGTCGCGACGGCCCTTATAGCAGCTACCCGGCCATGGATCTGACCGTTCAGGCCATGGGGGGCGTCATCCATACCACGGGGCAACCCGACCAGCCGCCCGTGAAGGCCGGCCCCGCAATGGCGGACTTTTTTGCAGGCATTCACCTCTACGGTGCCATCATGACCGCGTTGTTCGAGCGTGAGCGCACCGGCGTTGCCCGCCGCCTCGAAGTCGCAATGCAGGACGCTGTCTATGCATCACTCAGCTCGAACCTGGGGCTTCAATGGGGTAGCAATGGCAAAGAAAGTTTGCCGCGAACAGGCAATCGCCACGGGGGCATGGCAGAATCCCCCTATAATGTTTATCCAACGCTGGACGGCTACATAGCAATTATCTGTGTTGGAGAAGCGCATTGGCGCAGCCTAGCCCGGGTGATGGACGCTGAAGCGATGGCCGACGATCCACGTTTTACCACACTTACCGCACGCGTCGCGCATATGGACCTGATCGATGCGACGGTGTCCGACTGGACGCGCCAGCACGCCACATCCGATCTGTTCGTCAAATTGATGGAAGCACATGTGCCCAGCGCGCCTGTGCGCACGCTCGAGGAAGTCATCAACGATCCTAACATGCACGCTCGTGGAGCGCTGACGCATATCGATCATCCTGAATATGGCCGGATCGTCGTGCAGCAATCCCCCTTCTGCTTCGATGGGGTTCCGCGCGTTCCCCTCACGCCCAGTCGCCCTTTGGCCGCTGATCGAGCAGAAATTCTAGCCGGGCAGCTCGGTCTTGATGACGAGACGATCACGCGCGCAACAACTTAAATCGAGGGAAGGAATACCATGTCCACGGGCAAGGTCATCATCAGCTGTGCGATCACGGGATCCATTCACACGCCAAGCATGTCGGAGCATTTGCCTGTCACGCCCGCAGAGATAGCCGAGGCTGCGATCGGTGCGGCAGAAGCAGGCGCTGCCATCGTCCACCTGCATGCCCGCGATCCTCAGGATGGCAGGCCGGATCAGTCGCCCCAAGCATTTGAGCCCTTCCTGAAAGTTATCAAACAAGCGAGCAATGTTGTCGTCAATCTTACGACCGGCGGCTCTCCCTACATGTCGGTCGAAGAGCGGGTACGGCCGGCGGTGGTGTTCCAGCCCGAGGTAGCCAGCCTGAACATGGGGTCGATGAATTTCGGGCTGTTTCCGATGCTCAAGCGATACAAGGATTTCAAGTATGACTGGGAAGAACCCATGCTTGAAAATTCGAAGGATCTGGTATTCCGCAACAGCTTCAAAGACATCCGCTACGCAATCGAAACGCTCAATGCCGCCGGCACCCGCTATGAGTTCGAATGTTACGACACCTCGATGCTGTACAATCTCCATTATTTCTGGACAGAAGGGCTGATCAAACCCCCGTTTTTCATTCAGACCTGTTTCGGACTGATGGGTGGTATCGGCAGCCACCCGGACGATGTCATGCACATGAAGCGAACGGCAGACAGGCTATTTGGTGAACATTATCAATGGTCGGTACTGGCGGCCGGCATAGCGCAGATGAAGGTGGCTGCGATGGCAGCGGCGATGGGTGGGCACGTCCGGGTCGGACTGGAGGACAATCTCTGGATTGGCAAAGGTCGGCTGGCGAAGTCCAATGCGGAGCAGGTGACAAGGGTCCGCCAGATCATTGAGGGGCTCGGGCTTGCGGTCGCCACGCCCGACGAAGCACGGGAGATCCTCAGTTTGAAGGGCGGGGACAAGGTCTCCTTTTAGCGAACCGTGCTGACAGGCTATCAAGACGTCCGATGTGTGTGAGCTAGGAAATGGCTTGGACAGCGTTCGATTGTGCCTCGGCTAAACCCTGCTGAATCCTAGACAGCCAAACGTCATCGTGCTAATTTAAAGAAGGTGCAGGATGTAAAAGTGCTTTTAAGAGCCATCCCTCCTGCAAAACAGGAGAGAGATGTCGTGGACCTGAGGCATTTACGCTATTTTGTTGGCATGATCGATGCGGGCAGCCTTATGAAGGCCGCCGAACGGCTTCACGTAGCCCAGCCAGCCCTTAGTGTGCATCTTGCAAATCTTGAAGGCGAACTCGGTACGCAATTGGTCAATCGAAGCAACCGCGGCATCGAGCTGACCGATGACGGTCGGCTATTATACGATCGTGCGGTTGTAATGTTGCGGCACCATCAAGATACGCTCAATGCGCTCAAATCGCGGAAGAACAAGACGACTGGGCGGGTTTCGCTCGGTATGCCATCGACACTTCCCAGCCTGATCAGTGCGCAACTTTACCGTATGGTGCGGGACCGGCTCCCCGAGGTTCAGCTATATATTGCTGATACTAGTACGGCTGCACTGTTTGAGTGGTTGCAGGAGGGCAAGCTCGATCTCGCCATCCTGTTCAACCTTCCTGAGAATGCGGGGGTGGATTTCTCACCTCTGTATGTCGAAGATTTCTGTCTGGTCGGCAGACCACCCAGCGGCCCGGTCGCAGCGGAAATCGCCTTTGAAGACGTATTGAACTACCCCCTCGCTATGCCGTGCAGATCAACGGCCTGGCGCAAGATCCTCGACGATGTGGCAGAGCGTCAGAACAAGGTACTTCAATCAGTCGTTGAGACAGAATCCTTGTCAGCTCTTCGTGCCATGGCACTTTCCGGCGAATGCTATGCACTCCTCCCCCGGTCGGCCGTATTGGAGGATATAAGAAGCGGCGTGCTTCAGGCTCGCAAGATTGTCGATCCGGATATGCAGGGTGTCATGTCGATCGCATCAGTCAGCGGTCGTGAACTCAGCCGTGCGACCGTTGAAATCAGGGAAGTGGTCATCGATGTGTGCTCGGCGTTAGGGACAGATTTGCCGACCCCTGACCAGGGCGTCTCTGGAGGCCAGATTCTGCGCGTGGTGCCGTCGACGCTTTTTGCGTCAGCGCGAATGGCCAAACGGTAGGACCGTATGCCCGTTTCATGAAATCGGCCGGTTCGCGGAGTTACTATCATTGCAGCACGCGGATACAGACCAGCTTGGTATGCGCTGTTTCCCACCCACCTTGTTCGATGTGGTGATTAGGGCAGACGTTGGTCGGTATGGAAGCCCACAGCCTTACGAGCGCACTGGACACCCACACTGGAGTTAGTCTGGAGCCTGTTCGCCGCCCTGAGGTGCTCCGCAGCATGGCAGGTCGGCGACGGATCTGGACGCTGGAGCAGAAGCTGGCGATAGTCGGGGAGATGGCGCGTTGCGGCAACATCGCCGAGTTCTCCCGCCAGCACGATATTCGCACGTCGTTGCTCTACACTTGGCGCCGGGAGCTGCGCTATGTGTTGGAAGCAGGTCGGGCCACCAGCCATGCGGAGCCGATGTTCGTGCCTGTCATGGCCGACAGTCCCAAGCCATTGTCGAGCGATGTCGCAATAGAGGTTGAGGTGGGAGGCGCCGTCGTTCGGATTGGAGGTACGGCTAAGGCCGATCTGGTGGCAGCAGTGATCCAGGCGTTGCAGGTACAGCGGTGATCGGGATCGGTCCGGGCACGCGGGTCATGGTGGCGACGCGCCCGGTGGATTTCCGCAAAGGGCCTGATGCCCTGGCGGCGCTGGTGAGCGCAGATTATGGCGGCGATGCCTTTTCCGGCGTGATCTATGTCTTTCGGGCCAAGCGTGCCGATCGGATCAAGCTGATCTGGTGGGACGGGACCGGGCTGTGCCTGATGGCGAAGCGTCTGGAGCAAGGCAGCTTCAAGTGGCCTGGCATCCAGGACGGCGTGATGCGTCTTTCCGCCGCCCAGCTAGGCGCGCTTCTGGAGGGATTGGACTGGCGCCGGGTTCATGGCGGCCGTCGACCGCAGGCCCCGCAAATTGCCGGTTGACGGGGCTTTGCCTCACTGATTCATTGTTACCATGCTCATGCAAGCGGACCTGCCAGAAGACATCGACGCGCTTCGCGCGCTCGTCCTGGAGCAGTCCCGGATGCTGGCGGAGGAGCGGGCCGCATCTGAGGTCAGGCTGACAGAACTGGTCGTTGCCAAGGGCGAGGCGGACGCCGAGATCGAGCGCCTTCAGTCGATTATCGATGCCTTCATGCGGCATCGTTTCGGTCGCCGGTCTGAGCAACTCGATGCCGATCAGCTCCAGCTGGGACTGGAGGATGTCGAGATCGCCCTTGGACATGCCCGTGCTGCAAGAGATGCTGTTGCACCGCGTTCCCGCAGCGATCAGCCCCGTAAAACCAACCGCGGCTCCTTGCCCGCGCATCTCGAGCGGATCGAACAGATTGTCGATATTGAGGAGAAGGTCTGCCCTTGCTGCAGCGGGGCGCTTCATCAGATCGGCGAAGATGTTGCCGAGCGGCTAGACGTCGTTCCCACGACCTTCCGCGTGCTGGTGACACGACGCCCGCGTTATGGCTGTCGCTCCTGTGAGGGCGCGATCGTCCAGGCTCCTGCTGCGGCGCGGATAGTCGAAGGCGGGATCCCGACCGAAGCGCTGATCGCCCAGGTGCTGGTATCGAAGTATGCCGATCATGTTCCTTTATACCGACAGGCTCAGATCTACGCCCGGCAGGATATCAAGCTCGATCGCTCCACCCTGGCGGACTGGGTCGGTCGGGCAGCATGGTATTTGCGGCCATTGCGGGACCGTACTGTCATCGGTCGTGCAATTCTCCGCAAAAGTGGGCTTTGAAAATTCCCTAGTTGGTGGCCCCTTCATCTCATTCTGCCGGGGCTAGCCCCGGCAGAATGAGATGAGCCGACATTGTCCTCATCTCCTTTGCAGACGCGGAGACGGGGCCGATGATCCGACTTGGAGAATTGATGATGATCCTCGAACTACATCGGCAGGGTGTATCGATATCCGCCATTGCCCGACGCACTGGTCGCGATCCCAAGACCATCCGAAAATATATCGAACGGGGCATCGAGGCCCCGGTTTACGGCCCTCGCATGCTGGGTCGACCGAACAAACTGGCACCCTATCTGGAATTTTTGCGTGAGCGAGTGACGGCCTTTCCCGATCTGACTGCGGCGCGCCTGACGCGGGAAATCCGTGAGCTGGGATATATGGGCGCCTATACCGCGGTAAAGCGGTTCCTGGCAGCGATCCGGCCGGAAAACGGGCCTAAGCCCTTTGAGGTTCGGTTCGAGACGCCGCCTGGCGTGCAGGCACAGGTCGACTTTGCCCGGTTCGTCGTCGAATTTACCGATGAGCCCGGCGTCAGCCGGATCGTCTGGCTGTTCAGCCTGGTGCTGGGACATTCGCGCTTCCTGTTTGCGCGCTACGTCATGCATCAGGATCTCCAAAGCCTGTTGCGCTGTCATATGCAGGCCTTTGAAGCGCTCGGCGGCGTCCCGATCGAGATCCTCTACGATCGCATGAAAACCGCTGTGACCGGGGAAGATGATCAGGGCCACATCATCTACAATCGATCATTGCTGGCTCTGGCCGGGCATTATCGCTTCGTGCCGCGCGCCTGCCGTCCCTATCGGGCCAAGACCAAGGGAAAGGTCGAGCGGCCATTCAGCTATATCCGCAAGGACTTCTTCCTGGGCCGGAGCTTCCGCAATCTGGACGATCTCAATGTCCAGCTGATCGACTGGCTCGATACCGTCGCCAACGTCCGTGTCCACGGCACGACGCAGCGGATTATTGCTGAAGCCTTCGCCGCCGAGCAGCCTGAGTTGCAGCTGCTCCCGGCGGGCCGCTTTGACGCTGTTCTGAAGCTGGAGCGCCGCGTCAGCCACGATGGGATGGTCTCGGTCGGCGGCAATTACTACAGCGTTCCCGATCGCACCCGGCGCGTCGTCGAAATCCAGCAGTTGCCCGACAAGATCCGGATCGTAGACCTGGGCCAGGTCATTGCCGAGCACCCGGTTCTTGAGGGGCGCCGGCAGTACAGGATCGATCCTGCGCACCGGACAGGCAGCAGCGGCGCCAAGCGCCGTATCCATGGCAAAGAGGTAATCGCCATCGGTCGTGTAGGCGAGCATGTCACCGTGCGCTCCCTGGCCATCTATCAAGCGATCGGCAGCCAACTGGCGCGGGGAGAACGGCCATGAACCATGGGGGTGCCGCATCCCGCGTCGATAATATCCGCCGCAGCCTGGTCCATCTCAAAATGCCACGCGCCCTGGAGATGCTCGACGCCACCCTGCGCGGCATAGAGCAGGGCAAAATCGATGGCATCGAGGCCATCGACATATTGCTGAACGAAGAACTGTCGCTCCGGGAGAACCGCAGGATCAAGGCAGCCCTGCGCATGGCAAGGCTGCCGATCATCAAGACGCTGGACGGATATGACTTCTCCTTCCAGCCATCGCTCGACCGGAACCGCATCCTGGCGCTCGCTGGCCTGGACTTCATCAACCGGGCCGAGGTGGGGGTGACTACACGAAAGTGACGTATCTGCACGGAAAGGGCGAACGGATAGCGAACGTCACGCGGCAAGTAGGGAGTTGACGGCGCGCAGCGGTCGCAAGGCGTCCGGATCGGGTTGATCTTCAACA
>NZ_RZUL01000001.1 GCF_004005485.1 Sphingobium algorifonticola | reverse complement strand
GGCCTTTGCCAGCGATTTTTGCAAGGAGGGTTGGGGCTTCATCTTCGTTCCTTCGTCACTGCGACGAAGCCCCAACCCTCCTTAAATCACAACCTCAAATCTGTGCCATTGGTGCTGACGGGGAACACCCTTGCTGTCGCTAGCTCTGATTGATTTGTGCAGATATGATTACGTCGGAAGAACGATCGCTGACGCTGATCCTTTCACAGGGCAAATCATTGCTGTGGTGGAGAGATATCGGCCTGCTCAGTCGCGAACTTCTGCTGTATCTGCATCTGCTTCGGATGGGGACTTTAGAAACCATCTTCATTTTTTCCTATGACGCTGCCGATCGAGCATATGTTGCAGAGCAGGCCCTTCACGATCCGGTTTATCAGCGCATTCGGGTGCTTGCCCCAACCCAAGGCAAAGCTGCGGGTCTTGCAGCGTGGGTTTGGAGTATTGTTGGTCCATTTCGCTACCGACATGCGATCCGCCAAAGTACAGCCATTAAAACCAACCAAGTCCACGCCTGCGTAGCCGCCATCACAGCCGCCGCAGCAACGGGGCGCCCCCTTGTGGTGCGACTAGGCTATCTGCTGTCGAACGACTATCGCAGCGGCGGGCGCCGCGCGCGTGCCATTCTTGTGCGCTGCTTGGAGCGCATCGCGTTCGGTGCGGCAAATCGGATACTTGTCAGTTCGCACGGTATTGCCCAGCAGATAACCGCGCGGCATCCGCAGTTTGCTTCGAAGATGGTGGTTCACCCAACCTATGTTGACATCGAAGCCTTTCGTAAGAAGGCGACCTACGACTTCGATGCCCCTCTCATTTGGGTTGGCCGCCTGTCGGAACAGAAAAATCTTGTTTCGCTCATTCACGGCTGTGCGTTGGCCGGTCGTGATCTCGACCTCGTCGGGGCTGGGGATTTAGAAGGGCAGCTACGGGCGCTCGCGGCAGCCGTCCCCATTAACATACGCTTCCTCGGCCAAGTAGCGAACGATCGCTTGCCTGCGCTGCTGCGCGAGTACAGCATATTCGTACTTCCCAGCTTCCATGAAGGCTTACCTAAGGCCCTGATCGAAGCCATGTCCTGTGGACTAGTGTGTCTGGCCTCCAACATCTCGGGCGTGAACGAGTTGATTAAGCACGAACATAACGGGCTGTTGATAGGCGGATTTGACGCCCACCAGATCGCTGCGGTCATCGAGCGGGCGACACGAGAAAGGGATGTGAGTTTGGGACGGCAGGCGCGACTGACGATCGAGCAAGGCTTCACCTTAGACAGCTACGCCATGCGAGAGGCTGGGCTTTACGCGGCGTTGGACGCATGACGAGGGGATTTCCAGGCGAACAGGGGAAGTGGTCGATGGCTCCTCTCGTGGTCGGCGTTCCACCCTTGCAGACGCTGTTATGGTCTGCTTGGATCGCAATCCAGACGCAAGCAACGCACTGAAGATCGCATGTCCAAGCTTACGCTAATATGCAGTTTCTATAATCGCGAGCAGGGGGTGCTCCCCACCCTTCACTCAATCGCTCGCCAGAGGTTTCGCGATTTCGAAGCAATCATAATCGACGACGGTTCGACGGATGGCACGAGTGCCCTACTTCGGCGGGAGTTGCAGAAGCTGGCCGATTCGCGCTTGATATTCCGAACGAACGTCGTGAATGTCGGACTGACTCAATCTCTCATTCAAGCCATTGCATCGTCATCGACACCATATATTGCCATTCATGATGCGGGCGATGTTTCACTGCCCGATCGATTGAGTCGGCAGGTCGAAATGCTTGACGCCGACCCGACGATCGCAGCGGTCGGATGCCACTACATCAACGTGCTTCCTGAGCGGAACTTGCATGTAATGAAGCGGCCAGATGCCAGTGGCGAGAGTTTTCGGTCGATCCTGCGCCGTCCGGCGTTCACGCATGGCGAGGTGGCATTTCGTCGCGACGTTTACGAAACGGTCGGAGGGTATCGCCCCGAATTCCGTTATGCACAGGACAATGATCTCTGGTTGCGGATGATCCGGGTGGCGCGTTTTTCGACGGTTCCGGAGATACTTTATCACCGTATGATCTATGCCAGCGGAATTTCGCAAGGACCGCGCACCTTCGTCGAGCAGGCGGCGTTTTATACGTTGGGCCGGATTATCGCCCAAGACCCGCATTTCGAGCATGTCGCCCTGTCGCGACTGCGTTCCGGTGCGCACATTCATGAAATTCTGCCGCTCGACGACGCGCGCATCCAGGCGCTGATTCTCCGAAAAACGCTGCGGCACATGTTGTTCGGCGACACGGAAGCGGCCAAAGCGACCTTCGCCGCTTACAGCAGATGGGCTCCGCTCAAGCTGCTCAAGCCGCTCTTGTCGATTGGATGCCGACTGTCGGCCCGTGGCCATAATGCAGATGGCGTGGGTCTCGTGCGGACTGCGCTGCGGATCCAGTCGGGACTGCCATGGGCACCGCTCGCCTCATCCCCTGACGAATTGGACGTCTCGCCGTCCACCCCCTGACCAATTTTTGGCGGACCTTGCCTCCAAGCAGGTTAGGTTTGTCCTGGCCGGATTGGCGACAGACGTGCATCTTCATTTGTCAGACAGAGTGAAAGTGCCGTCGAACCGAAAATTAAATGTATAACTTCCCATCGAGAGACAAATACTTCTCAACTGACTGAAATGGGATTGCGCCTTTACAGGAGATATAGCATCCATATCCAATATGGCATCTTTCTAAATGCCTGATATCGGGGGTGTTCGATAATGGAAGCGACTGATGAAGGCGGCCCTGCCACGAAATTAGCACAGACCCGTAAAGACCGGTCCCTGCGCACAGCGCACCGGGTCGATACAACGGTCGACAGCTCGGACGAGGGGGCAATGACTGCTTCGAGCCGCAATATCCTGATGGTCGATCTCAACAATTTCGCGACGTTCCCAACCTTGTCGATCGGCATTCTTGTCTCTTCGCTCAGAAATGCTGGCCATCAGGTCCGTTTGCTCTGCCCTCTCGCCTATGACGTGCCCGCAGCCGAGCGCGAGCGCAGCGAAACCCGTTTCGATGACATTATGCGGCGCGTGCATCTGAGCACGAACCCCTGGCTGCAGGCCGCGCGGTCGCTGGCCCATCGCGCTTATATCTGGCGAACGGAAAAATCGCATCCCGTGGTGATCAGCGAAGTACGCAAAGAGCTGGAGAAGAAACCCGACGTTCTGCTGTTGTCCGCCTATCTCAATCACTTTAGCTCGGTCACCGAGATCGCCAAGATCGCGCAGGAGATGCAGATTCCCGTGCTGCTAGGCGGGCCGATGCTTAACCTGCCCAATACAGCAGATGTCTGGCGTCAGATTCCCGGCGTGACGGCGGTGGTTGGCGCGGAATCGGATGTTTCGATCGGGGCCATGGTTGAAGCCGTAATCCGCAGGAACGATCTTCTCAGCTTTCCAGGTATCATGCTGCCGGATGGACAAACCAGTGGGATTGCGCCGCCGTTCCGCCGCCTTGACCAGATTCCTATACCAGACTTCACCGATTTCCCGTGGGACCGCTACCCAGTTCGCGTGATCCCGATCATGACCGGACGCGGCTGCCAATGGGGCAAGTGCATGTTTTGCAGCGACGTCGTCACAGCATCCGGGCGCACCTTCCGCACCCGGCCGCTGGAATCCGTGCTGCTGGAGATAGAGGAGCTTTCCCGTCGGCATCAGACGACTAACTTCATCTTCATCGACATCAAGCTCAATTCTTATCCCGACATGCTGCGCGGCATCGCCAACAATATCCAGCGGCTGGTGCGCGGGGCGGAGTGGATCGGCACGGTGCATGTCGACCAGCGCGATGACAATGGCCTTTCGCGCAAGGATCTGTTCGATGCTGTGCGCGGCGGTATGCGCCGGGTGAGTTTCGGCCTCGAAAGCGGCAGTCAGCGTATGCTCGATCTCATGCAGAAGGGTTGTGTCGTCGAGCGCAACTCCGAATTCATCCGCCACGCCCATGAAGCGGGTCTCAGCATTCGGTGCACGATGTTCCGGGGTTTTCCGGGAGAAACTGCTGAGGATATGCGTGCCACCGTCAATTTCCTCGAAGCGCATCAGAACTATATCGACAGGGTCCGGCTGGTCGACTTCAAGCTTAGCGAAGGTACGCCCATCCATGAAGCAGTAGAACAGAGAGATGCGGTTGCCGGAACTCTCCAGGTCACACGCCCGGACATGAAGCGCGCCAAGCTGTTCTACGATCGTGGCCATATCGACAAACATTATCGCCGGGAGGTCGCGAAAGCCTGCTCCATCGTGCACAAGATCAACACCGGGCACCTGCGCAACTCAGCTCGTCAGTTCGATGGAATGATGTGAGTGCGCTACGATATTCGCTCCTTGCTCGGCACGAATGAGCGATATGCAAATTCCGGCAATAGTCATCGCCGAGCCCTGAGAAGATTGTCGGACGGGGAGCGTCGAGAAGAGGCGAGAGCCTTCCTCAACACTTATTGCAAGGAATCGGGCGCGACGCAGCAGTTCCAGCAAAGGCGCTGGGCGGAGATCCGCCGGGAACTCGCGGCTGCCAAATTCTACCGGCACACGCCGGAGGAACTCGCCTTCGGGGCTCGCGTGGCATGGCGTAATCATGGTCGCTGTATCGGCCGGCTATTCTGGGAATCGCTCGAGGTATTCGATTGCCGGGAAATCACCGACCCAGCCGCCATGGCCGCCCGGATCACGGATCACATGACAGCGGCGCTCAGCGATGGCCGGGTGCGGTCGATGATCTCGATCTTTGCCCCTGTCGAGAATGAACGCATCCCGGCGCGCATCGAATCAGGCCAGATCACACAATTTGCAGGCTATCTTCGCGAGGATGGACAGGTCCTGGGGGATCGGCAGAATGTAGAAGCGACGCGTATCGCAATGGCCATGGGATGGAAGCCGCCTACTGATCCGAGCCGATTTGACCTGCTGCCCTACTTCATTCGCAGCCCCGAAGATGTTCGTAGCATGCACGCGCTGCCGCTAAGCGCTTACAGGCTGGTTCCGATCAATCATCCCACGATAAGCGCGATTTCGGACATGGGCCTTGCCTGGTACGCAGTTCCATGCGTGAGCAATATGATCCTGTCGATCGGCGGCATCGATTACCCATGCGCGCCGTTCAATGGCTTCTATATGGGTACTGAGATCGCATCCCGGAACTTTGCCGACACCTATCGCTACGATCTGCTCCCGGAGGTCGCGCAAGCGCTTGATCTCGACATGAGAAGAGATCCGCTCTGGAAGGACGTGTGCCTGACCGAACTGAATCGAGCCGTACTGCATTCTTTCAAGGAGTCCCGGGTTACGATCGTCGACCATCATGCCGCCAGCAAGCAGTTCATGGACTTCTACAATATCGAGAATGCCAAAGGGCGGCATGTCTCGGGCGACTGGCGCTGGCTGGTCCCACCGCAAGCATCCGGAAGCTCAGATCTGTTCCATCTGCGGGTCAGGAACAAGCATGACGTCCCCAATTTTTATGCTTCAAGGGCAACCGACGGAAAGTTTCTGATGCCCTTTTATGGGTGCTGTCAGTCTAACTGCAACTCGTCTCCGATTGACGCAATGCACCCCAAATCGATGGATCGTTAGCCCATCAGGCTGCGCCACTCGGCCAGTGCGGCCGAGCGTCGTTCCTTGTAGGTCTGGCGGTCGATGAGATTGCGTTCCGAAGCGAAGTGGTTGTGAAGTGATGCGTGGACTGAAGCAAACTTCTGCAATGATTTCATTTGTCGGAATCTGAGCATCGCGCGTTCTCGTCGTCGGAAAGGCAGATGGCTGTTCTCCACCCGGTTGTTCGCCCAGCGGCCGATCTCCTGCTTGTCCCGGTTACCCAGTGCATCCATCGCTGCACCATAGGACCGCAGACCATCGGTCGTTATTGTTTCGACCGTGCCGTGGCGTTTCAATGCTCTCCTGATGAAAGACAGAGCGGCCTTCTTGTCGCGCTCCCTGGTGACGAAACTCTCGAGAATCTCGCCTTCCTGATCTACCGCCCGCCACAGGTAATGCATCTCGCCACCGATCTTCACGTACATCTCGTCCAGGTGCCAGTTCCAGTGCCGGAAGCCCTTCATCCTCGATACGCGCTGCCTGCGGATGTCGGCAGCGAACATCGGGCCGAAGCGGTTCCACCAGTGCCGCACTGTCTCATGGCAAATGTCGATGCCCCGCTCGAACAGCAGATCCTCGACGTTGCGCAGGCTTAGCGGAAACCGCACATACATCATCACCACGAGGCGGATGATCTCTGGTGACGAATTGAAATAGCGGAACGGGCTCGCAGCTTTGCGGGGTCTGGGCATCGGCCGCGATTACCGGCGCCCCGCCCTGCTGGCTAGCCGGTGCATTTGCTCTGACAGTGCCGCCCTCAACAAGATGGGTGCGTTCTTCGAAGTGATTGCGCCAAAGATTGGCGGCGTGACGCTTTCAGATGGCACGGCGGTCGCCGCCAAGCACAAGATTGATGGCGGACCCTCAATCCTGTTCGACGCTGTAGCGGTGTTGCCTTCGGCTGAGGGCGCAGCGCTGCTGGCTGTCGACGCGCCAGCTAAGGATTTCGTGTGCGACGCCTTTGCCCATTGCAAGTTCATTGGCGTGGGTGCGGATGCCGAGCTCCTGTTCACAAAGGCTGGCCTCGCCGAGGATCTCGACGATGGCTGCTTGCCTCTTGGCACTTCTAAGGATGTCGGACCTTTCCTTGAAGCGTGTAGCATGCTGCGCTATTGGCCACGCGAGCTGGCGGTCGATCTCGATGCGGAACCAGCCCCCCATGATTGATCCAAAGCACTATCCTCTGCCGTCCCCAGAACGCCTGCAGCAACTGTTATTTGATGCAGCGCGGGAAGGACGGGACGACATGGTGCAGCCATTATTGCGAGCTGGCGCTAACATTGAGGCGCGAGATCCCAAAGGTTTCACGGCGCTGATCTTAGCGAGCTATCATGGTCACCGCGCCGCCACCCGTGCTCTGTTATCCGCTGGTGCCCATGTTGACAGCGTCGACTTGGCCCGAGGCAACAGTGCCCTCATGGGTGTTGCCTTCAAGGGGTATGCTGAACTGGCAAGGGACTTGCTCGCAGAGGGTGCAACTGTGGACCTCCGCAACAATGCAGGCCAGACGGCGCTCATGAATGCTGCGCTCTTTGGTCACTATGTGATCGTCGAACTCCTACTCCATGCGGGCGCTGATCCGCACGCCATGGATAGCGGGTGCAATAGTGCCCGGTCTCTTGCGATGGACCAAGGCAATGCTGATATGCTCTTCCAGCTTGACAGCGCTATGCCACCGATCGGCGTACTTAACGGATGAACCGGTGACCGGGCGAATGCAGATTAACTGCACCATTCAGCTAATATGGGATGCGTGACAGTAACCTAGGCCGACACCCGGATACTCGAGTACATTGCCCGTCGATCAGGGTGGGAGAGGCACAGGGCGCTTGCGAGATTTTCTGAATGGATATCGAGGAGAGCATCGGAAGAGTTGGCTTGAGGGAATCAACTTCGGTCACCGGATTTTCCGAGGGCGTCCAAGGCAGGTTGTAACTACGGCAGCATAGCGCTGGACCAAGCACAATAGTCGTCCACCCTCAACCACAAAGCATTCGACTTCGCCGCACAACGGAGCGAACAGCACATGTATTGAGTCGCGCGGCGGGAGATAGCCCGCCTGCCCCAGATGCGCTGCGGTCATCGGGGCTGTGGGCGGTGGAAGCGGCAACAGGGCCCGCTTCCACCCGAGGATCGACCCATGACCCAGCTTACTGATACCCAGTCGCTCTTGCTCGCCCATGCCGCGCGCCGCGACAATGGATGCCTTTATCCCCTCCCTGCGTCGATGATGGAAGACACAGACCCCAGCGAACGCGCAACCCGCGCCATAGCGCAGCTGATACGGAAAGGCTTTCTCGAGGAACGCGAGACGCCGATGCTGGATGGCATCGCGCGCGATGAGGGTAATCTTCCTTTGAGCATCTTCATTACCTCTGCTGGCCTGACGGAGATCGGCGTCGATGACGAATCTGGCGATCCGACCCCGTTGCCGATAGCGGCCAGGAGTGCTTCCAGTTCGCCGCCGTCAAAGCCCGTCAGTTCGAGATCGAAGTCCGGCACGTCCTCCAGGATGGACCCGAGCTCAAGCGTCAGCAGGTCCCGGTCCCATCCGGCCAGTTCGGCAAGCCGGTTGTCGGCGATGATATAGGCCTTCTTCTCGGCCTCGCTCATGCCTTCGAGGCGAATCACCGGAACGCTGGCCAACCCCAGAGACCTGGCCGCCTCGACGCGGCCGTGCCCGGCTATGATCCGGTCCTTCTCATCGACAAGGACCGGGTTCACAAATCCGAAGCGGCGGATGCTCGCTTCGATCTGGCCAATCTGCTTCTTGCTGTGCGTACGCGGGTTGCGCGCGTGGGGCTTGAGGAGCGCTACGGCGCGCTCCTCCAGCTGCCGTGCGCCCCTAATGCCCATTTCTATCATGACTGCCTCCTTCTGAAGTGGAGGCGCTCAGATCCCAGATGCGGTGAACGGGCGCTCGCTCAATAATTCAGGCGGATTTCCGGGCGGCGCGCCGACGGTCGATGATGTTCAGCAGCGACTTCCCCCGCTGGATGCCCAGCAAGGTCCCAATCTCGATTGCAGCCTCCAGCCTGGGTTCCATGCGACCACGCTCTCCGGTTTTATTGGCCGCGCGCTCCTGTGCAATCTCCCTCGCGCGGTCCTCCAGCAGAACTTCTGCAATCAAAAATCTTGGATCATTGATGTCGACTGATGGTGGACGTCCGGCCTTCCGGTCGAGCCGACCTGCAAGGGCGTCAAGTATGATCGCGACCATTTCTGGCTCGGATGCGCTCGCGGAGTCAGCTTTCAGAACCCGCGTGACGTCTTCGCGGGTCAGCGGCTTTCCGGCTTCCGACTGCCTCAGAAGCCAACCCACGCTCTCGCGATCAAAAGAGTAAAATGGCGACCCCTGAGGTATGATAGGCATATGTCGAGCTCCCTCGCCGTTGACCGGACTGTATCGCGGAAAAGTCTACGTCCGGCGAACGTCCATCATTTTCCCATCAAACCCGGTTTGTATTCCCAGTTGAGAGTGGGGAAGTTCCCTGTTCTCGACAAACATAATTCCCAGTTCGTTTCGGTGCGATCCGGCGATCCACTGCCTGAAAACCCCTGATCTGCGCAATTTGTGCGCTGGCTTTGCATTTTTTGTTGGTTGTGGAAATCCCAGTTTCTTGCCCGAACTGGGAATTAGCGTTCAAACCGTACTGCGGCGTTTTCCGCAGAGAGAACGGCCGAAATCTGCTGACTCTTTCGAAGACTGACGCTCTCCACGCTACCGTCCGGGCCACAGTCCGGCGCAGTTGTGCGCGACTTTCGGGGTGTAAAGCAGGGCCTCGGCCGAAAGGGGGGACTGCTTGGCGGAGCGGGAGGGATTCGAACCCTCGATACGCTTTTGACGTATACTCACTTTCCAGGCGAGCGCCTTCGACCACTCGGCCACCGCTCCGCATTACGCTGGAAGGCGGCTCCCTATCGTGCGCGGACCATATAGGCAAGTGCCGCGGCTTTACTTTGGCGGCGCTTTCGCGTTGATTGTCGCAATGCATCCTATCTGCTTGAAGATCGCCGCGCTGGCCGCGCTTGTGCCTGTTACGCTATCGGTGGCGCAGGTGCCGCCGCCCGGATCGGCACCGACCCCCAATGGCGTGATCGCCGCGGCACCGGACAGCGCGTGGCAAGCCATCGCGCCGGACGATCTGCTGGTGATGACGCTGGAGGGCAATCGTCGTGTCGTCATTCAACTCGCCCCGCGTTTTTCGCAGGGCCATGTCGGCAACATGCGCGTGCTTGCGAAGGCGCATTTCTGGGACGGCACCAGCGTCTATCGCATCCAGGACAATTATGTTGCGCAATGGGGCGATCGCAGCGAGAAGAAGCCGCATCCTGCTGGCATGAAAACGCCGTTGCCGCAGGATTACAGCATTCCTTACTCCGATGAGCTGAAGATGACGGAGCTGCCGTCACGCGACAGCTATACTCATCTGACCGGGTTTATCGACGGCTGGCCGGTGGCGACCGACCATGACCAGGTCTGGATGACGCATTGCTACGCGGCGGTCGGCGTCGGGCGCAACGAACCGCCCGATGCGGGCACCGGCGCGGAACTATATGCCGTGATCGGGCATGGTCCGCGCCAGCTAGACCGCAACATCGCCCTCGTCGGTCGCGTCATCGACGGGATCGCCCATCTGTCCAGCCTGCCCCGCGGCACCGCCGAAATCGGCATGTACGGGCCGGAACAGGCGCCAACACCGATCCTGTCGGTTCGCCTGGCGAGCGACATGCCGGAAAGCGCCCGGCCCCGGTTCGACATGATGGACACGACGTCGAAGAGTTTCGCGGACTATGCCCATGTCCGCGCCAACCGGAGCGATGACTTCTACATTCGCCCTGCCGGTGGGGTCGATGTGTGCAATGTGCCGGTGCCGATCCGCAGCCGACCCTGATCGTCGCGCCGGGGCGCAGGCGCATGCCAGACGCCGAAGCCGACGACCAATCGTGGATTCATGCTTTTCAATTTTGCGGAATTATATTATCATTTCTGGTAATATAATTGCGGTTTGGCTGATGTGATGTGCTGGCCGCAGGTTGGAGAGTGTGATGATCGTCGGCACCGTCAAGGAAATCAAGAATCACGAATATCGCGTCGGCCTGACGCCGGAAAGCGTGCATGAACTGACCGCGCACGGCCATGTGGTACTGGTCGAAACCGGCGCGGGCACGGGCATCGGCGCGCGCGATGCCGCCTATGAAAAGGCAGGCGCGCACATCATCACGACGGCAGCGGAGGTGTTCGCGCGGGCGGAGATGATCGTGAAGGTCAAGGAACCGCAGCCGGACGAGCGCGCGATGCTGCGTGCCGGGCAGATTCTCTACACTTATCTGCACCTCGCGCCCGATCCCGACCAGACGCGTGATCTCGTACGCAGCGGCGCCGTCTGCATCGCCTATGAAACCGTGACGGACGCCAGCGGCGGCCTGCCGCTGCTGAAGCCTATGAGCCAGGTCGCTGGCCGGATGGCGATCCAGGCGGGCGCGACGGCGCTGGAAAAGGCGCATGGCGGGCGTGGCGTGCTGCTGGGCGGGGTGCCAGGTGTGCTCCCCGCCAAGGTCGCGGTCATCGGCGGCGGGGTCGTCGGGTTCAACGCCGCACAGATGGCGGCCGGGCTGGGTGCCGATGTCACCATCCTCGATCGCAGCCCGGAAGTGCTCGAAAAGCTGGGCATGTATTTCGAGGCGCGCGCCAAGACGCGCTTTTCCAATCGCGCGAACCTGGCCGAATGCGTGGCCGAGGCGGATCTTGTGATCGGCGCGGTGCTGATACCCGGTGCGGCGGCGCCCAAGCTTGTTACCGCCGACATGCTGAAGTCCATGAAGCCCGGCGCAGTGCTGGTCGATGTCGCGATCGACCAGGGGGGCTGTTTCGAGACCAGCCACGCCACCACCCATGCCGAACCGACCTATATCGTGGACGGAATCGTGCATTATTGCGTCGCCAACATGCCGGGCGCGGTCGCGCGCACCAGCACTTATGCGCTCAACAACGTGACATTGCCGCATGCGCTGCGCATCGCCGATCTGGGCTGGAAAGCCGCACTTTCCGCGGACCGGCATCTTCTGGCGGGACTGAACGTGTGGAACGGACAGGTGACCTATGAAGCGGTGGCGCAGGATCTCGGCCTGCCCTACACGCCCGCGGAACAGGCCGTTGCGAGTTGACCGGTACCGACGCAGAGCCTGATGGCATGCCGGTCAACGAAACCGGGCGCCTCGTGCGCGATGCCGGCGGATTCCTGCTGCATCGCGACCAAGGTGGCATCTGGCGCCTGATCCTCCATCGCGTCCCGGTCGATCTGGTCGAGAAGCATGTGCGCGTGCGGGGGACATTGCGGGCGGGGGATATCGTGGAGGCGGACGGCGTCGCCGCGGCCTGAGCGTCGCCCGTCGCTATTGCGCGACGCCCTGCACATAATCGATGCGGATGCGCACCCACGCCCCGATCTGCGCCTTTCCGCCGATGCGCGGGGGCTTCACGAGGAACTGCCAGGCCGCCTGCCGCACGGCGCGCGCAAAGCCCGAACCAAGCGGCGATTCGCCTATCGTCTGGCAGTTTTCGACATGGTAATTCTCGACTGTCTTGCAGGCGACCAGCCCCCAGCCGACCCGCGGCGCATCCGACGGCAGATAGGTCGACAGTTCTGCATTGGTCGGCTTGCGATACCAGTCGGCTTCGTAGAGTTGCGCGCCGCCCGGCCCCTGCCCCGGTCCATAAGCCGCGCGACTGTCGCTGCCACCGCCTGCATCCTGTGAACCGCCAGACCGGCGCATCCCGGCGATGTCCGCCGCCGCCAGATCATTTTTGCTCATCACGATGAATGGCAAAGGCGCATCGGCAACCGGCGGCGTCTTCGCGGGTGTGATGGCAACGGGCGGAGCAGGTGGCTTTGGCGTGATCTTGCCCGCGCTGTCCTCGCTGCGTTTCTCCACCGTTTCCGCCTCCGGCTTGGGCGCGAGGTCGAACGTGACCGGCAGGCTTTCAATCATCTTGCGCACCGGTACGGCCGGGCCGATCCGCATCAGCAGGACCAGCAGCAGCGCGTGCACCAGCACCGTCAGCAGAAGGGCCACGGCACGACGGCGCCGGACCGATGGGTCCGGGTCGAGAGCGTAGCGGGACGGTACGAAACCCATCGT
This sequence comes from Sphingobium algorifonticola, assembly GCF_004005485.1. GTDB lineage: Bacteria > Pseudomonadota > Alphaproteobacteria > Sphingomonadales > Sphingomonadaceae > Sphingobium > Sphingobium algorifonticola. The sequence continues at coordinate 1,069,366 of NZ_RZUL01000001.1, read as the reverse complement.
AGTGCTCAAACCGCCGTTTTGCGCGCGAAATCCACGTAAAGTTCGCGCAGCCGCGTGGCGACCGGGCCGGGCGTACCGTCACCGATGATCTGCCCGTCGACGCGCACCACGGGCATGACGAAGGTCGAGGCACTGGTGTGGAACGCTTCTCGCGCGGCCAGCAGTTCCGCGACCGTGAACGCGCGCCGTTCTATCGTAGCGCCGGTCTCAACCGCCAGCGCCGCTACCGCGGCTCCGGTGCAGCCGGGCAGAACGGCTTGCGAATTGGGCCGCGTGACCAGGACATTGTCCTTCGTGAGGATGAACGCCGTCGCCGAAGCGCCTTCGGTGACATAGCCTTCGCTATCGACCATCCAGGCATCGTCGCATCCCGCTGCCTGCGATTCCCGCTTGGCCAGCACCTGCGCGAGCAGCGCGACACTCTTGATATCGCGCCGTGCCCAGCGCAGGTCGGGAACCGTGGCGATGCTGATGCCCAGCCGGGCCGCAGGCGATGCCACGATGCGCTTGGCGGTGGTGAACAGCACCAGCGTGGGGCCGAGGCCAGGCGACGAAAGAAAGTCGCGCCCGGTGTCGGCACCACGGGTGACTTGCAGATACACAAGGCCCTCCGCCAGCGCATTGCGCGCCACCAGGTCGCGCTGTACTGCCTCGATCGCGTCCAGTGGCAGCGGCAACGACAGACCGATCTCGTTACAGGACCGCTCCAGCCGGGCAAGATGCGCGGCGCTGTCCACGAGCCTGCCTTCGAGTACAGCGGCGACTTCGTAGATGCCATCCGCAAACAGGAAACCGCGATCCAGCACGGAAACCTGCGCCTCCGCCAAGGGCAGGACCATACCGTTCACATAAGCGAGAGATGTCAAGGCGCTGAGTCCCGTAGCGAAAGGGGCTGTTCGTGGAACCCATAGCAAGCTGCGCGCCGCACGGAAGGGAAAATGGGTTTCCCCATTATGACTGCCGCTTCAGCCGCCCCTGGATATAGTGTTGATGGGTGCGCCCGACTATCGTCCGACCCGTTCGCCCAAGGCAACGGCCCATGATCCGTGCGGGCGACGATCGACGATGCCGTCAGCCCCGCCTATGGCGATACAGGGCCTCCGCCAGATAGCCGCGCATTGTCAGCCGATCGATACGCAGCGCCGCATCATCACCGCTCAGACAGGATGACAGCGCCGCAGCGGTTTGCTGATAGGTTTGCTTTTCCTCGACGCTGCCGGGCTTCGCACGCAATACCGCGTCAGCCGCCGCGGGATCGCGGGTCACGACGCAGTTGCCATAGTCATGATAGGCTTTCGTGCTGTCCGGGCTGGTCCGCACCGGAGCGTCGGGTCGCGCAGGCGCGCGTACCGGATCGGGATAGGCCTGCAGATACATCTGTTCGGCAAGGGCCCCGCGCATCGCCCGGTTTTTCATGGCAAGACGTCCCTTGCCCAGACAGCGATTGCGGGAAGCGGCGATCTTGCGGAACATCGCTGTCTCTTGCGGTGAATCCGCTTCCGCTGCCAGCAGCGCGTTCGCCAGGGCGGGTTGTCCGCGCACCACACATTGCGCAAAACGCCGCAGATGCGATTCTGTAATCTCGCGTTTGGCGGGTGGCATGAACGCGCCGGGGGGCGGCGTGTAGGGATTGGCCAGCGGGTTCAATTCCCATTGTGCGACGGCTGGCGACACAAGACCGAGCATGGCAGCAAGCAGGATGATCTTCGTCTTCATGGGCATTCTCCCACAAAATCAGTCTGATGATGATTGGTTTCTGCTAGAAATCGTCTGCAACCACAAAGGCTTTACGGTGAACCGCCATGATATGTCTCTGGACCGATGCAAAAGGCCCCCGCTCCATCGGAACGGGGGCCTTTTCCTTATCCGCCTAGGTCAGTGGGTTACGCCGCCAGCTTCCGCAGGACATAGGGCAGGATGCCACCGTTCAGGAAATAATCCAGCTCGTTCACGGTATCGATGCGGCACAGGGCTTCGAATGTGAAACGGGTGCCATCGGCGCGCGTCACCTGAACCGGCACCATCTGGCGAGGCCGCAGATCTGCGACACCGGTGATCGTGAAGCTTTCGTCACCGGTCAGGCCCAGCGTTTCGCGGTTCTGACCGTCTGCAAACTGAAGCGGCAGAACACCCATGCCGACCAGATTGGAGCGATGGATGCGCTCGAAGCTCTCGGTGATGACGACGCGGACGCCAAGCAGGTTGGTGCCCTTTGCGGCCCAGTCGCGCGACGAGCCGGTGCCATATTCCTTGCCCGCGATCACCACCAACGGCGTGCCGTCCGCCTTGTGCCGCATGGCAGCGTCGTAGATGGGCATCACTTCGCCCTTGTAGCGTGTCATCCCGCCTTCGACGCCATCGAGCATCTGGTTCTTGATGCGGATATTGGCGAAAGTGCCGCGCATCATCACTTCATGATGGCCACGGCGCGCGCCATAGCTGTTGAAGTCCGCCTGTGCGACCTGATGCTCCTGCAACCACACCCCGGCCGGTGACGATGCCTTGATATTGCCGGCGGGCGAAATGTGATCGGTCGTGATCGAATCGCCGAAGATCGCCAGCGGCTTTGCCTCGATGATGTCGGCGACGGGCGCGGGGGTCATCCCCATCCCTTCGAAATAGGGCGGATTGGCGACATAGGTGGACCCGGCGCGCCAGCTGTAGGTATCAGACCCCGTGACATCGATCGCCTGCCAGCGCGCATCGCCGGTGAAGACCGAGGCATAGCGGCTCTGGAACATGTCGCGCGTCAGCGCGCCGTCCATGACCGAGCGGATTTCGTCGTTGCTGGGCCAGATGTCCTTCAGGAACACGTCCTGCCCGTCCTTGCCCTGGCCGATCGGGGTCGCGACGAAATCGGTGGTGACCGATCCCTTGAGCGCATAGGCGACGACCAGCGGCGGCGAGGCGAGGAAGTTGGCGCGCACGTCTGCCGATACGCGGCCTTCGAAATTGCGATTGCCCGACAGGACGGACGCCGCGACGATGTCGTTGCCGTTAATGGCCTTGCTGATCGGATCGGCGAGCGGGCCGGAATTGCCGATGCAGGTGGTGCAGCCGTAGCCGACGAGGTTGAAGCCGACGGCATCGAGATAATCCGTCAGCCCTGCCTTGTTGAGATAATCGGTCACGACCTGCGATCCGGGGGCAAGCGACGTCTTGACCCAGGGCTTCGGCTTGAGGCCGAACTCGACGGCCTTTTTCGCGACCAGACCGGCGGCGACGAGGACGGAGGGGTTCGACGTGTTGGTGCAGGATGTGATGGCGGCGATCACCACGTCGCCATCGCCGATGCCGTGATCGGCACCCTCCACAGCCACGCGGGCCGGAGCGGCTTTTTTATACACCTTTTCCAGGTCGGCGTTGAACACATCGTCCACGTCGCCCAAAAGCACCTTGTCCTGCGGGCGCTTCGGCCCGGCCAGCGAGGGCTGCACGCTGCCCATGTCCAGTTCCAGCGTATCGGTGAATACGGGATCGGCATCGGACGGGTTGAGCCAGAAGCCTTGTTCCTTGGCATAGGCTTCGACCAGCGCGATATTCTCTTCGCTGCGGCCGGTAAGGCGCATGTAGTCCAGCGTCTTGCCGTCGATCGGGAAGAAGCCGCAGGTTGCACCATATTCGGGCGCCATGTTGGCGATCGTCGCGCGGTCGGCGAGCGACAAGGCCGACACGCCTGGCCCGTAAAACTCGACGAACCGGCCGACAACGCCCTTGGCGCGCAGCATCTGTGTCACGGTCAGCACCAGATCGGTCGCGGTGATGCCTTCGGCCAGCGTACCGGTCAGCTTGAAGCCGACGACTTCGGGGATCAGCATGGAGACCGGCTGGCCAAGCATCGCGGCCTCCGCCTCGATGCCGCCGACACCCCAGCCGAGCACACCCAAGCCGTTGATCATCGTAGTGTGGCTGTCGGTGCCGACACAGGTGTCGGGATAGGCGACGGTTTCGCCCGACGGATCGACCGAGGACCAGACAGCCTGCGCGATATTCTCAAGGTTCACCTGATGGCAGATGCCGGTGCCGGGCGGCACCACCTTGAAATTGTCGAGGGACTTGCTGCCCCATTTCAGGAAGTCGTACCGTTCCGCATTGCGGCTGTATTCCAGCTCGACATTGTCCTCGAACGCCTGCGGCGTGCCGAACGCATCGACCATGACGGAATGGTCGATGACGAGATGGACGGGCACGAGCGGATTGATCTTGGTCGCGTCCGCGCCCAGCGCGTTCATCGCGTCGCGCATCGCCGCGAGATCGACGACGCAGGGGACGCCGGTGAAATCCTGCATCAGCACGCGCGCGGGGCGATACTGGATTTCGCGGACGGACTTGCGCTCCACCTGCCAGTCGACGATCGCCTGAATGTCTTCGACCGTCACGGTCACGCCGTCCTCGAACCGGAGCAGATTTTCCAGCAGGACCTTCATGCTGAACGGCAGACGGGAGACATCGCCCAGCTTTGCCGCCGCCTTTTTCAGGCTGTAGATGGCGACATTCCTGCCGCCCACCGCGAGGGTATCACGGGTGCCGAGGGTATCCTGTCCGATCGCTGTCATAAATGTGCGTCTCCGTCGCAAAGGCAGTTGGCCGCGCGGATGAGAGGATGCGGACAGGCACGGCCGGACCGGCGGAGCGTCATGCGAAGGGCGCCCCCGGCCCTGGTCGCACCCTAGCGTCAACCGGCGGTCAAAGCGGGTGAATCCCGATGCGCCTGCGCCATAGCGCATGGGGGGCGGGAGTCAACGGCTGGCGGGGGCTTGACCGGCCTTGCGGTGCCGATTGCGAACTATCGGAGGCGCCGTGTCAGATGGCGAAGGCTCCACAATCCTGTTCCGTTCGTCGCGGGTGGAACACTTCTCACCGGTGGTCGGTTATGCTGCCGACCATTCGCCAAGAAAGATCGCCATGTCCCCGTCCCGCGTCTTTGCCGAAATGCGATCTGACGAATGCTCCGTTCTGGCGCTATCGCCGTTGCTATATCATGGGGATGCCGAAAACGCCTGTCCGGGATGCGGACGAAGCCAGTGGCTCGTCGGTCGCCTGACGGCACAGTGCGCCTGCTGCGACACCGCGCTGCCGCTGGCGCACGGCTGGCGATGGACCGATCAAAAAACGCGCCGCTGAAAGTCGCGTCCACTCACTCCAATTTGGACCTATGCTGAGCGGCTTGTTAGGCATCGCCTGACATTTTCGGCGCATGGGGGACGCAGCGTCATTTCCGGGGGAGATGGCGATCAAAGGGTGCAGCGGGCATATGCGCTCGATACGGACGCGGCTGAGCCTGAGCTTTGCCGCCATCATCATTGCGACGCTCGGGCTGTTCCTGGCGGCCGTGCATCTGGCAGCCGTGACGGCGATCGAGACGCATGTTGCGGACCAGATGCGGACGGGCATGACGATGTTCCGTGCTGACTGGCAGCGGCAGCAGCGGCAGATGGCGCAGCTTGGCCATGTGCTGGCGCAGGATTTCGGATTTCGCGCCGCGGTTGCGACCGGCGATCACGCCACGATAGCATCGGCCCTCATCAATGCAACGCGGCGGTCTGGACTGTCGGCTGCGCTGCTGATCGGGCCGGAGGACAAGCGTCTGGCGCAGGGCGTCGCCCCGGCAACGGCGGACTGGACGCGAATCATACGCGCAGTGGATGACGGCGCACGATCCGGTGTGCTCATGATCCGAGGGCAGCCTTTTCAGGCCGTCGCCATTCCGGTGCGGGCGCCACAGCCGATTGCGACGCTGGTCATAGGCCGGCACATTGGCCCGACGCAGCTGGCCGCTTTTCGCGATACAGTCTCCATTGCGCTCGATGCCTCGATCGTGCCTGCACCGCAGCATGACGCTCAAGCGCCTACCTCAGCCGAAATGACGGCCGCGCGGATGGTGACGCTCGATTATCCGTTGCCGCACTTTGGCACGACTGGGTCCGGTGAGGCGCATAAAAATGCCGCTATCCTGCGTCTGACCTATCCCATCGCCAGAGCCTATGCGCCGTTTCGCCCGATCCAGCTTGCGCTTGGGCTGATATCGGCAGGCGCATTGGCGGCAGCGTTGCTGGCAAGCTGGTTTCTGGCACGCGACATCACCGGACCGCTGCGCATGTTGCGCGATGCCGCAGCGCGTCTGGGATCGGGCGAAGTTGCCAGCGTCCCGGCCTTTCGTGGCGCGGAGATCGGTGGCCTGGCCGACAGCTTCAACCGCATGGCGCAGGCCGTCGCCCAGCGGGAAGCGCGCATCACGCATCTTTACACACTGGCCTGCCATGATGCGATGACCGGCCTGCCGAACCGCACCGTGATGCAGGAGGCGCTGACCGAGGCGCTGGCGGACCCCGCGCGCCATGGCATGGCAGGCGTGTTCTTCATCGACATCGACGGGTTCAAGCAGATCAACGATCGGCTGGGGCATGCGGCGGGCGATGCCCTGATTTGCGGATTCGCCGAGCGGTGCCGCATCATCCTGGGCGAGGCATTGCTGGCACGGATGGGCGGCGACGAGTTTGCAGCGCTGGTGCCTGGGGACCATGACCGGTTGCGCGCGGTGGCGCAGGCACTGGTCAGTGCGGCGGCGCTGCCCTTCGATCTTGGCGGACAGATGGCATATTGCGGCGCGAGCGTCGGGATAGCCATCGTCGGAGAGGAAGGGCTGACGCCCGACCGCCTCCTGCATCATGCCGATATTGCACTCTACGCCGCGAAGGCAGCGGGCAAGGGCTGTTGCCGTTTCTATCATGAGGGCGGCGTGGGCGAACCGAACCGATATCGCAACCGGCCGGCACTGACGCTCGTCACCGTTTGAACGCGGCAGATCGCGCAATCGGCGAAACCCGCTACGCAGGCGAAATGTTCAGGCTGGAGACAGGTTGTGCGCGTAATGATCACAATCCGATGAGCCTGCTTGCCCTTCTCGTCGCGATCTTCGCCGCGCTGCTGTCCGGCCTGACGCCGTCAGCCAGAGTGGAGCCATCCACCGACAGCCGTTGCTTGGAAGACCGGTCTGTTTCGCAACAGCAAGTCGATGCGAGTCATGGTTCGTCGAGCAAACGCCGCTACATGCTGATGTGACACGCGGCGTCAGCCGACCGTTTCGTCGAGTAGCGCCTTTGCTTCAGCGCCCTGCCAGTCCATCGCCCCGATCACCCGTGCCACTTCCCTGCCATTGGCATCATAAAGAACACTGGTCGGCAACAGACCGGTCGCATAATGGAAGCCGAACTGATTTTCCGGGTCCAGCCATGCCTTGAGATGCGTGAACTTGCGTCGGGCGAAGAACGGATCAACCTGCGCCGCGCCCTGCGTATCCTGGGAAATGGTCAGGACCTGAAGCCCCTGGGGCGCATATTGGCCCGCGACCGCGTCCAGCGTCGGCATTTCCGCGACGCAGGGCGTACACCAGGTCGCCCACAGGTTGACGAGCAGCGGCTTGCCCGTGAAATCCTGCAAGGTCGCGTCGCCCCCGCCGGGCGCGACGAACACGAACTTTGGCGCGGCCGCCCCCGCCTTGCCGCGGTCGAGCGTGAATTTGAACGCCGTATCATTGGTACCCGAACCGCTGCTGGGCACTTCGTCGGGCGTCACCGCAGCCGAGATGTTCGCGGTTGCGGCATTGTCTTGCCCGGACGGCGGGGATTGCCTATCGCAGGCACCAAGGACGCCGGTCATCAGGAGCAAGACCATTACCGATCGCAAGACAGTCTCCAACACTATGTGGGGCGGGCGATTTGCCGCCGGCCCGGCTTCCGTGATGCGCGAGATAAACGCCTCCATCCCCTTCGACAAGCGATTGTGGAAACAGGACATCGCCGGATCGAAGGCGCATGTCGCGATGCTGGGCGCGCAGGGGATCGTTTCCGCCCAGGATGCCGCGACGATCGCCGCCGGGTTGGACCAGGTGGCGGCCGAGTATGAGAACGAAGGCGTGCCCGTGAACCTCGACCTTGAGGACATTCACATGGTCACCGAATCGCGTCTGGCCGAACTGATCGGTCCGGTCGCCGGGCGACTGCACACGGCACGGTCGCGCAACGACCAGGTGGCGACCGATTTCCGCCTCTGGGTGCGCGATGCCATCGACGATGTTGCCGCTGGGCTGGTCGCGCTGCAATCCGCATTGCTCACGCGCGCGGAACAGCATGTCACAGACGTGATGCCGGGCTTCACGCATCTGCAATCGGCACAGCCAGTGACATTGGGTCATCATCTGATGGCCTATCATGCGATGATCGGGCGGGACCGGTCGCGCTTTGCCGATGCGCGGGCGCGGATGAACGAATGTCCGCTGGGGGCGGCCGCGCTGGCCGGCACCGGCTTTCCGATCGACCGGCAGATGACGGCGGCGGCGCTCGGCTTCGACCGGCCCACCGCCAACAGCCTCGACAGCGTGTCGGACCGCGATTTCGCACTCGATTACCTGATGGCCGCGACGCAATGCAGCCTGCATCTGTCCCGCCTGGCCGAAGAGTTCGTGATCTGGGCGAGCCAGCCCTTCGCGTTCGTGACGCTTCCCGATGCGTATTCGACCGGCAGTTCGATCATGCCGCAGAAGCGCAATCCCGACGCCGCCGAGCTGGTGCGCGGCCATGCCGGACGGATCGCAGGATGCATGACCGCGCTGGTCGTCACCATGAAGGGCCTGCCGCTGGCCTATTCCAAGGACATGCAGGACGACAAGCCGCCGGTGTTCGAGGCCCATGACCTGCTGGCCCTTTCCATCGCCGCGATGACCGGCATGATCGAGACCGTGACGTTCCGCACCGACCGGATGCGCGCGCTGGCCGAAAGCGGCTATGCCACGGCAACGGACTTAGCCGACTGGCTGGTGCGAGAAGCGGATGTGCCCTTCCGCGAAGCGCATCACATCACCGGCCGCGCCGTGAAACTGGCGGAGGACCGGGGCGTGTCGCTTGCGGCTCTGCCGTTGGGCGACTTGCAGGCCATCGACGCCCGGATCACGGACAGCGTCCATGCGGTGCTGACGGTCGATGCGTCCGTCGCCAGCCGCCGCAGCTATGGCGGAACCGCGCCCGACCAGATCCGCGCGCGCATTGCGGATGCCCGTGCGCAGGAGCAGGGCGCATGACCCGCCGTCTCGCTTTCGGCCTTGCTCTTGTCATGACGCTGTCTGCTTGCGGCGGACGGCAGGCGCTTAAACCGGCTGCAGGCGCCTCCGCGATCCCGACGGCGCGCGGTGCGGCGGCGCCGCAGACGCCGCCCGAGCTTATGGCCCCTTCGCCCCAGTCGCGCCCGGAACGCAATGCCGAGCTGCTCACCCAGTCGCGGGAGCGGACGGTCGACCCGTTCGACCTTCCGCCACAAGGGCAATAGGCCCCGGCATGGACCATTTCGAATATCGCGACGGCATGATGCATGTCGAACAGGTGCCGATGGCGGAGATTGCGGCTGCGGTCGGCACGCCTGTCTATGTCTATTCGACGGCGACGCTTGTCCGCCACGTCACCGTCTTTCGCGAGGCGCTGGGCGCGCTGACCGATCCGCTGATCGCCTTTGCGGTGAAGGCCAATCCCAACGCCGCCGTGCTCGCGACGCTCGCGAAGCTGGGCCTGGGTGCCGACGTCGTTTCGGGTGGCGAGCTGTTGCGCGCGCTGGCGGCAGGCATTCCGGCCGATCGCGTCGTCTTTTCCGGTGTCGGCAAGACCGAGGCGGAAATGCGTCTGGCGCTGGAAAGGGACATTTTCCAGTTCAATCTGGAAAGCGAGCCGGAAGCGGAGATGCTGAACGCCGTCGCCGTAGCGATGGGCAAAGTGGCGCGCGTTGCCTATCGCATCAATCCCGATGTCGATGCGGGCACCCATGCCAAGATTTCGACGGGCAAGTCGGAAAACAAGTTCGGCATTCCCTATGACCGGGCGCTTTCCGCTTATGATCGCGCGGCGCAGCTTCCCGGGCTCGACGTGCGGGGCGTCGCCGTCCACATCGGCAGCCAGTTGACAGACCTTGCGCCGCTCGAAGCGGCGTTCGTGAAGATGGGCAGGCTGATCGAGGCGCTGGGGGACCAAGGCCATGCCATCCGCACCGCGGATCTGGGGGGCGGGCTTGGGGTGCCCTATGACCCGGCATTGCCGGTGCCGCCAAGCCCGGCCGCCTATGGCGAAATGGTGACCCGCGTGACCAGGGGATGGAACGTGCGGCTGATGTTCGAGCCGGGGCGTGTGATCGTGGGCAATGCCGGGGCGCTTCTTTCCCGCGTGATACGCGTGAAGCAGGGGGCGACGCAGCCTTTCGTGATCGTCGATGCGGCCATGAACGACCTGCTGCGCCCCAGTCTCTACGACGCGTGGCACGACATTCGGGCCGTAAAGCCGAATGGAAAGTCGACGACCGCAAACGTGGTCGGCCCGGTCTGCGAAAGCGGCGATACCTTCGCCACCGACCGCGCGATGGACCATGTGAAGGCCGACGATCTGGTCGCCTTCATGACGGCAGGCGCCTATGGCGCGACGATGGCCAATACCTACAACAGCAGGGCGCTGACCCCCGAAGTGCTGGTGTCGGGCAGCCAATGGGCGATCGTCCGCCCGCGTCCGCCGATCGAGGCGCTGATCGAAGGCGACATCATCCCCGACTGGGTGCGCTGACCGCATGCACAGCCTGCCGCTGTTCGTGCGCCTGAAGGATCGCCCGGTGATCCTGTTGGGGACAAGCGAGGCGGCGGACGCCAAGCGTCGGCTTCTCGATCGGGCAGGCGCGCGGATTGTGGGCGAGGACGCACCGGCGGCACTCGCCATCGTCGCGATCGAGGCGGATGGCGAGGCGGAAGCCGCAATCGCGCGACTGAAGGCGCGCGGGGTGCTGGTGAATGCGGTCGATCGTCCGGCGCTGTGTGACTTTACCTTGCCCGCGATCGTGGATCGCGATCCGGTGCTGATTGCCGTCGGCACCGGCGGCGCATCGGCGGGGCTGGCGAAGGCGGTACGTCAGCGCATTGAGGCCCTGCTGCCCGCGACACTGGGTACGCTGGCGCAGGCGCTAGAGGACGCCCGGCCAGCCATGAAAGCCCGCTGGCCGCTGGCTGCGCAGCGCCGCCGGGCATTGGACGCGGCACTCGCTGAGGGCGGGCCGCTCGATCCGCTGCGGACGCAGGATGCCGATGCCGTTTCCCGCTGGCTGGACCGTGACGGAGCGCAAGCAACCGACCACCTGATTGCCATAACCCTGATCTCCGGCGATCCCGATGACCTTACATTGCGCACAGCCCGGCTGATGGGTGAAGCGGATCGCATCTACCACACCGCCGATGTGCCCGCCGCCATCCTCATCCGCGCGCGCGCCGATGCGCAGCGGATCACAACCGATCATGTGCCGGAGGAGGCGGGACCGGGGCTATCGCTGTGGCTGGAGATGGCGTCTCGTTAGCACCTTTCGTCATCCTGACGAAAGTCAGGATCCATTGGTGCTGACTTTGCGCGCATGCGCCAATGCATAGCTAATGGATGCTGAAACGAGTTCAGCATGACGAGATTTGATATCTTATGTAACAACGACCCAATTAGCTGGCGCGCGCCGCATTCAACATTTCAAGCTGCGCATGCAAAGCGGCCATGGATTCGACGACATGCGTGCGGTCGGCGGCCAGCGCCGCGAGTTGACTGCGCGCTTCGCCCAGCTCCACCGCACGGCGGGCGATGCGGGCGTCCAGCGCGGCATTGTGCTGTGTCAGTTCCGCCAAGCGGCGGGCACGCGCGACACTGTGCCGGATGCGCGCATCGAGCACGTCGAAGTCGAACGGCTTGACGATCTGGTCATCCGCCCCGGCCTCCAGCGCCTCGACGATCGCCGAGGGATCGCTGCGGCCAGTGATCATCAGGACAGCCGCCCCGCGCATCATGCCGGACGCCTGCATTTTCCGCAGGGTCTCGACCCCGCCCAGTGCCGTCATGCCCATATCGATCAGAATGAGGTCGAATCGCTGCGCCGCGAGGATCGAAATGCCGGCAAAGCCGCTGTCTGCGGGTACGACATCATGCCCCATGTGCGACAACCGCCGCCCGATAACAGACAGTGCGGTCGGATTCTCATCGACGACGAGCAGCCGCAGGCGATGCTTCGACGGAAGGGGCGTTTTGTCGGCGTGGCTGGACAAGAGAGGCATGAACCTGCGCGGTCCTGAAAAAATGGGATCGGACGCAGCATAGTCACAGCATCGCCAACAACTGGTTAACGCCGCGCTTACCGTGAACAGGCCGATTACGGATTGTTAATTTGGTGCCGGGCGGCCGCCTTCCTAACGTCTGTGCGGCGCAGGCATGTCGCCTGGGCTTTTTCGACAAGGAATGCATCATGCCGCAGACCGTGCTGCCACTGCCCATCGAGGATATCGCCGATATCAGCGACCCGATCAGCCTGTTCGGCGGCGCTTGCGGCCCTGCGCCACTCGACATCAGCACCATCGACATCGTGATCGCCATCATCACCCAGTAATGACGGCGTCGGCACAGATTTTGCCCGAAGGGCTGCGCGACATGCTGGGCCGGGCGGAGGCCATGAAATCGGCAGCGTCTGTCGCCAGGATGCTGCGCCCGTGGATGCAGGATTGCCGATGGCTCGACACCGTCATTGCCGACCAGATCGCCCGAATGCGCGCCGATCCGCTGCACCTGCCCCCGGCCCGTGCCAGCCGCGCGGGATTGCAGCGGCATCTGGTGCTGGCCCGCCTGCCGCGGCTGTCGCTCGCCATCGTCCTGCTGCCCGCCGCTGCCATGACCGGGCAAGACGAGGCACCAGTGCATTTCTCGGGGCAGCGGACGCTGACGCACGTACTGGCGGGAGCGCCCTTGCACGCCACGCTCTTCATGCGCGACGCGCACGGCATTGCGCGGCAGCAGGAGGATATCGGTGTGCTGCCGGGCAGCATGCTGGAACTGGATGAGCGCCGCCAATCCGCACGCATCCGCCCCGGACCCCGCCCGGTCGCGGTGCTGCGCGCGGCGATCGCTGATGACGACCCACCGCTTGCGACCAGCCATGATCCTGCCAGCGGCATGGTCATCGCCAGGGCCAGCCGCGAAGAAGAAGCCGCCCGGACCCTGATGCTGCTGTCTTTACTGCGCGTCAGCGGGCGACGTGATGCCGCCGCATTGTTCGAGACGGCAACGCAGGCCAGGCACCCGCATCAGCGGTGGGCCGCGATGCGGGAATATCTGGCGGTGGATACAGGTGCGGCGCTGCCCCGCTTGCAGGACATGGCCCGACGTGATGCCGACACGGAGCTGCGGCGGCTGGCATCTGCGACCCTGGCGCAGATCGCTGCGTTAACGGCCTCAGCGGCAACGGAGCCCATGCCTTGCCGCGCGTGATCGATACGCCAACCGATGCGGTCATCGATCTCGACACGCTGGTCGCGCATATCGAAACCGCCCCGTTCGACCCGGATGACAGCGATGCGCTGGTGGCCCTTGGTCCGATGCTGCGCGCGCTGGCGAACAACCGGACATTCCTGACCGACATGGCGATTGCCGAACTCAAGACGCGATGCGCGGGGCAGATCCGCGACAACGGCTATTCGGCGCAAGTGATGATGCTGCGCCCGCCCGGCGGCCGCTATCTGCTCCGCGCCGCCTTCTGGCCCGCGATGCAGGATCATGTCGTGCGGATGAGCGGCACCGCACCCTTTTTCTATCATGTGCCGCATGACCATGCCTTCCATTTCCTCACAATTGGCTATCTCGGCCCCGGTTACCGTTCGGACTATTACGAGTATGACGGTGCCAAGGTGGCAGGCGCGCCGGGCGAGCATGCCGGGCTGCGCTTTGTCGAACGGTCCCGGCTGGATGAAGGCCGCATGCTGCTGTACCGCGCCAACATCGACGTGCACGACCAGTTGCCGCCGGACGCGCTGTCCGTGTCGCTCAGTATCATGGGTGTTGCGCCCGATCAGGGCTGGAGGCGGCAGTATCGGTTCGACACCGCCACCGGATGCATTGCCGAGGCGATGACGCTGAGCAGCGCGGAATTGCTGCTTGCGCTCGCGGTGCAATGCGGAACAGACAATGGCCTCGACATGGCGGAAGACTTTGCGCGCCGCCACCCATGTGACGCGATGCGCTGGACCGCGTGGGAAGCGATAGCCTCCACCCTGCCAAAGGAACAGGGCGCGGCCGATCATTGGCACCGGGGCATGCGGAACGACAGCGCGCTGGTGCGGATGGCAAGCCGTGCGCGGCTGGAGGCCGAGAGCTGATCCCGTCCGAAATGGCGGCAACTCCCATTGCGCTGGCGGCGCGCGCGCGATGGGTGGCAAGTGATGTCCGCACCCGTTCCGCCGCTGCTGATCCATTGCGCCATTGCCGACCCCGGCTTTGCGCCGCTGGCAGCAGCGCTGACCGGTGCGGGCATGGTCCTGCTGCCTGACCGCGCCGTTACGCCCGATGCGATGCCCGGCATGCGGGCAGGTGGGCAGTGGATCGCCTGGCAGGCCGCTGACGTCGCCGAAGACCGCATAGCAGCCTTTCGAAACGGCGCGGCCGATGTCGTCGGCCCGTTGATGGACATGCGCGAAGCGGTGCTGCGCATCCGGCGGTTTGCGGCGGACAGGCCTTCGCCGCAAGGCAGCGACATCGCATGCGGCGAACTGACGATCAGCGCGACTCAGCCCGATGTCACACGGGGCGGGCGGCCAATTGCCCTGTCGCAGCGCGAACACCGGCTGCTGCTGCACCTTGCACGTTATCCCGAGACGCCGTTCGACCGCCGGGCGCTGCTACGGGCGGTGTGGCGGCTGGATTTCGACCCCGGCACCAACAGCGTCGAGGTGCATATCTGGCGGCTGCGGTCCAAGATCGATCGCGATTTTGCCTGGCCCATGCTGCGCACGGTGAAAGGCGCAGGCTATGCACTGTACCGCGAGCCGCCCCTGTAGCCGACGCAAAGGGCGATCAGTCGCGACGGATGGCGTTCGTTTCCATCGCCGCACGCAGCGTATCGTCGATCCGCCGCCGCCCGCCCGGCCCATGCGTCACGACCACGCAGTCGCAGGTGGCGACGCATTCGCCATTCTGGAAGGCGGCGGCATACACCGTCCAGCTTGTATTGCCGATATGGCCGATGGCAGAGCCAACGGTGATTTCGTCTGGAAAATGGGCTTCCTGAAGATATTCGACATGGAGCGACGCAATCAGCCAGCGGACCCCCTGATCGTGGGGATGCCGCCCCAGATGCCGGTGGAAGCGAACCCGCGCGGTTTCGAATATGGCCGCAAGCGCCACATTGTTGATGTGACCCATGATATCGAGATCGCGAAAGCGCGTTTCGGCCGTCGTGATGAAGGGATAGCGGTCGATTTCGAGGCGCCAGGGATCGGGCTTTGCCATATCCTGCCTTTCAGGGTCGGAAACGAAAAATGCTGCGCTTGTGCTTAGCCCCCCGTCCGCAATATGCAATCGGCGAGGGCCACAAGGGTCGTGAAAATCAGGAATTGCAGCCTTTATGACACAATCTGAATCATTAGGGGCTGAATCATCGCGGCCTGAGGTTGCGCTGGCAGCGCAGGCGATGCTGGGCGAAGGGCCGCGCTGGCATGCGACGGAAAAGCGGCTGTACTGGGTGGATATCGCCCGCAACGCCCTGCACCGGTTCGATCCGGCCAGCGGCGATAACGAAACGCGCCTTTTCGATGCGCCGGTGGGCTGTTTCGCCTTTCGCGCCGGTGGCGGCCTGCTGCTGGCCATGAAGGACGGTTTTGCGACCCTCGACCAATGGGACGGAACACCGGTGCCGTTCGGCGCGCAGATTTTCACCGACCGGCCCGACCTTCGTTTCAACGACGGGCGGACCGACCCGGTCGGCCGTTTCTGGGCGGGCAGCGTCAACATGACGAAATCAGCGTCGGACGCTGCACTCTACCGGCTGGAAGGGGACGGCGGCATCACACAGATTGAAGGGGGTATGCTGACATGCAACGGCGCGGCGTTCGATGCCGCGGGCGCGCGCTTCTTTCATGCCGATACGCCGTCCCACGCGATACGCATCTATGATTGCGATACAGCCAACGGCACGCTGCATGGCCGCGCCCTATTCCACCAGTTTCCGATGGGCGAGGGCCGCCCGGATGGCGGATCGGTGGACGCGGACGGCTGCTACTGGACTGCGCTGTTCGATGGCGGGCGCGTCGTGCGCCTGTCACCCGAGGGCGCGATCATCGCCGAAGTCCCGCTGCCCGTCACGCGGCCGACGATGATCGCCTTTGGTGGCGATGATCTGCGAACCGCCTATGTGACGACCGCGCGTACCGGCCTGTCGGAGGCGCAGCTTGCCGCCCAGCCGCTGGCAGGGGCGCTGTTCGCATTCCGGGTCGATGTGCCGGGCCTGCCCGAACCGCCGTTTGTACAGGCATAGATTTTCTTGGTCGAACGCATGGCCCTTGCGGCGCTAGAGGCGCGGCACAGCATAAAGGCCCGGTTCCATGTCCCTTACCCATCTGCAACGCCTGGAAGCCGAGAGCATCCACATCATGCGCGAGGTGGTGGCCGAAGCGGAAAAGCCCGTGATGCTTTATTCGGTGGGGAAGGATTCCGCCGTGATGCTGCATCTTGCGAAAAAGGCCTTCCATCCCGCGCCGCCGCCGTTCCCGCTGTTGCATGTCGACACGACGTGGAAGTTTCAGGCGATGTACGCGTTGCGCGAAAAGGCCGCGCATGAGGCTGGCATGGAATTGCTTGTCTATCAAAATCCCGAGGCGAAGGCGCGCGCCATCAACCCCTTCGACCATGGCCCGCTGCACACCGACATGTGGAAGACCGAAGGGCTGAAACAGGCGCTCGATCTCCACGGCTTTGACGCGGCATTCGGCGGCGCGCGACGCGACGAGGAGAAAAGCCGGGCAAAGGAACGCGTCTTTTCCTTCCGGTCCGCCAACCACAGGTGGGACCCTAAGCAGCAGCGGCCGGAGCTGTGGCGACTTTACAATGCGCGCAAGAGCAAGGGCGAAAGCATGCGCGTCTTTCCCATCAGCAACTGGACCGAGCTGGACATCTGGCAATATATCATGGCCGAGCGCATCGAGATCGTGCCACTCTATTTCAGCGCGCCGCGCCCGACCTACGAATATGAAGGCGGGCTGTTCATGGCGGATGACATTGCCCGGCTGGAGCGGGTGATGGGCCGTCGCCCGGAGATCGTCGAACGGTGGGTGCGGTTCCGGACGCTGGGCTGCTTCCCCCTGACCGGTGCCGTGGAAAGCCGGGCGACGACGCTGCCCGAAGTCATCCAGGAAATGCTGCTGACGACGACTTCGGAACGCCAGGGCCGTGTCATCGACAAGGATGCAGGGGGCGCAGGGATGGAGAAAAAGAAGCAGGAGGGGTATTTTTGACGTGCCACGGAATACACACGTCAGCCGCTGCGAAGGTGGGCCTATACTGCGGCCAGCCACAGTGTCGCGCGGACTCCAGCCGGCGCCGCGATGAACGAAATGCCAGCCTGCGCCGGGATGACGGGATGATATGATGACCCAAGCGACGACCGAACCCGTCTACAAAGCCGACAGCCTGATCGCATCGGACATCGACGCCTATCTGGAGGCGCATCAGCACAAGACGATGCTGCGTTTCATCACTTGCGGGTCGGTGGATGACGGGAAGTCGACGCTGATCGGAAGGCTGCTCTACGACAGCAAGCAGATATTCGAGGATCAGCTTGCCAGCCTTGAGGCCGACAGCAAGCGCATCGGCACGCAGGGGCAGGACATCGACTTCGCGCTGCTCGTCGACGGCCTAGCCGCCGAACGCGAGCAGGGAATCACGATCGACGTCGCCTACCGGTTTTTCGCCACCGAAAAGCGCAAGTTCATCGTCGCCGACACACCGGGGCACGAGCAATATACGCGCAATATGGTGACGGGCGCGTCCACCGCGGACCTCGCCGTCATTCTGATCGACGCGCGCAAGGGCGTGCTGACGCAGACCCGCCGCCACAGCTATCTGGCGCATCTTATCGGCATCAGGCATATCGTGCTGGCGGTGAACAAGATGGACCTGGTCGGCTATGATCAGGCGACCTATGATGCGATCGTGGCGGACTACGCCGCCTTCGCCGCCGATATCGGCATCGCGCAGTTCACCGCTATGCCGATCAGCGGCTTCAGGGGCGACAATATCACGGCCCCGTCCCCGAACACGCCGTGGTACGGCGGGCCGAGCCTGATCGCCCATCTGGAACAGGTGGAAATCGACAGCGAAGCCGACGCAGCGGCGCCGTTCCGCATGGCGGTGCAGTGGGTGAACCGCCCCAATCTCGATTTCCGGGGCTTTGCCGGGCTGATCGCCAGCGGCGCGATCGCGCCGGGCGATGCCGTCCGCATCCTGCCGAGCGGCAAGACGAGCACGGTGGCGCGCATCGTTACGCTGGACGGCGATCTCGATCGCGCCGTCGCAGGCCAGTCGGTCACGCTGACGCTCACCGACGAAGTCGACTGTTCGCGGGGTGATGTGATCGCCGCGGCCGCCGATCCGGTCGCCACCGCCGACCAGTTCGAAGCGACGATCGTATGGATGGACGAGGCGGAGATGCTGCCCGGTCGCCCCTACTGGATGAAGATCGGCACGCAGACCGTCAGTGCGACGATCCAGCAGCCCAAATATCAGGTCAACGTCAACAGCATGGCGCAGCTTGCGGCCAAGACGCTGGAACTGAACGCCATCGGCGTCGCCAATCTTTCGGTCGATCGGGCTATTCCCTTCACGCCATATGCCGAAAACCGCGATCTGGGCGGCTTCATCCTGATCGACCGGATGACCAACCGTACCGTCGGGGCAGGGATGATCCATTTCGCGCTGCGCCGGGCGGACAATATCCACTGGCAGGCCGTCGATGTCAGTCGCGAGGCGCATGCCGCGCAAAAGGGGCAATCGCCGAAACTGCTGTGGTTCACCGGCCTTTCCGGTTCGGGCAAATCGACCATCGCCAATATCGTCGAGAAAAAGCTTTACGCGCTGGGCAAGCACAGCTTCCTGCTGGACGGGGACAATGTGCGCCATGGCCTGAACCGCGACCTGGGCTTTACCGATGCCGACCGGGTGGAGAATATCCGCCGGGTAGGGGAGGTAGCCAAGCTGATGACCGACGCGGGGCTGATCGTCATCACCGCCTTCATTTCGCCCTTTCGCGCCGAACGCGATATGGTGCGCGCCATGCTGCCTGCGGGCGAGTTCGTCGAAATCCATGTCGACACGCCATTGGCGGAGGCCGAGGCGCGCGACGTGAAGGGCCTCTATGCCAAGGCGCGCAGCGGGGCGCTCAAGAACTTCACGGGCATCGACAGCCCCTATGAGCCGCCCGAACGCGCGGAAATCCATATCGACACGACCAGGATGAGCGCGGAACAGGCCGCCGACATCATCGTCGAGCATGTCGTGGGCGTATGGAGCTATGATCTGTGAGCGATCCGACCCCCGATCTGGCCGCCGATGCCGCGCTGGCGGCGCAACTGGCGGAGGAAGCCGGGCGCATCCTGATGCAGGTGCGGGCCGATGGCCGGTTCGAGGGCAAGGCGATGGGTGCCGAAGGCGACCGGATAGCCAATCATTATCTCGTTGAGGCGCTGACGACGGCACGGCCCGACGACGGCCTGCTTTCCGAGGAGCGCAAATGCGACGGGACGCGCCTCTATCGCGAGCGCGTGTGGATCGTCGATCCGCTCGACGGCACACGGGAATATGGCGAGGGGCGCGACGACTGGGCGGTGCATGTCGCTTTGGCGATCCGCGGCAAGGCGCGCGTCGGCGCGGTGGCGCTGCCGGGGCTGGGGCTGGTTCTGCGATCGGACCGGCTGCAGCCGATCCCACCGCTGGGCAATCCGCTGCGGATGCTGGTGTCGCGCAGCCGCCCGGCGGCCGAGGCGCTGGCTGTCGCAGAGAAACTGGGCGCGGTCCTCATCCCCATGGGATCGGCAGGCGCGAAAGCCATGGCGGTGGTGCGCGGTGAGGCGGATATCTATCTGCACAGCGGCGGGCAATATGAATGGGACAATTGCGCGCCTGCCGCCGTTGCGATCGCCCACGGACTGCACTGCGTCCGCCTCGACGGCCTGCCGCTCGTCTACAACCGTGCGGACCCCTATCTGCCCGATCTGCTGATCTGTCGCGCCGAAGTGGCGGACGCCGTGACGGCGGCGCTGGGCGGTATGTAATCTTCCATCGTCACCCCGGCGAAAGCTGGGGTCTCTCGGCTTTCCGGCGCTGCCGCAGAAAAGAGAGATGCCAGCTTTCGCTGGCATGACGGATCGCGGGCAAGCAACCGGAACTGTCGGCGGGGTGGCCCTATCCCAAAGCCTCGTCCAGCAACCGCGCCAGCCGCAGCCCTCCGCGCTCGATCTGGAGGCGCAGGACCGGCACCTGCGCTGCGATCTGCGCGTCGCTCATCTTGCCGCGCGCCTCGCCATGCGGCGCGCAGGCGTCACCGCCGCGGATTGTAGCATAAGCGACGTCGCGGCTGATCTGCCAGCTTTCGCGGCTCCAGTCCTCGGTGGTGCCCGCCGCCATCTGCGTCCGTTCCGCCGCGCTGTAGATGCGCACCAGCGACGGGGGCTGCGACAGGCCGCGTTCGGCCAGATAGCCGTCCCAGATGCTGTGCAGATTGAGGCGCGGATTGACGACGATGCCATAATCGCTACGGGCGCGGTTGCCGCCCAGGTCATTGTCGTCACCCGCGTGGAGCGGCTGGTGCAGATCGCCCACGAAATGTACGAGAAATGCCAGCGCCATCAGCCGTTCGCGCGCGGGAAGGCTGCGGTCCTTCAGCAGCCGGGCATTGCGGTCGATCTGTGCGGAAACGCAATTGCCGTCCGGGCAGGCGGCCTTGAGATCGAACGGCTTGCAGATACCGACATTCTGGTAATGCCAGTTGTAGGCGTAGCTGAAGCGATCCCCGAGCGGCTTGATGCAGTCCGCCCAGACGCTCGCATCCTCGATCGAGCGCAGCGGGCAGGTCGGCGTCGCAAGATCCGGCGCATGGCGCAGCAGCGCGACGATTTCGCGCCGGGTTTTTGCGCTGACATTGGCCTTGGCGATACTGGCAATCGTCTCATGCCCATATTCCCACCAGGCCAGGGCAGGCGTGGGCAACAGCGCGAGCATCGTAGCGATCAGGGCGGCGATCGAGGCGAACAGGCGGGCGCGCATCAGCCTTCGTCTCCGTAGATGGCGATGCGGCGCGTACCGTCGCCCTTCGCCATGCCGCGATACATGGCGGCCGTGTTGAAATGCCAGCCGCCCTCACCGCCCGGTGCGGCGGTGATGACGCCGCCGACGCCGCCCATCGCCGCCAGTTCGGCAAATACGGCCTGGGTTGCGACCGCAGGCGCCTCCCCCGCCAGTCGTACCCGCGCGGCAATCTCATGCGCGATGCCGATCCGGATGAAATATTCGCCCGCACCCGTCGCCGATACCGCGCAGGACCGGTCATCGGCATAGGTGCCTGCCCCGATCAGGGGCGTATCGCCCACCCGGCCCCAGCGTTTGCCCGTCAGCCCGCCGGTGGATGTCGCCGCCGCGACATGGCCCTGGCTGTCGCAGGCGACCGCGCCCACGGTGCCATATTTCATGGCGATGTCGAACGCGCCGTCGGGGCGGCGCTTCAGTTCCTCCAGTTGCCGCAACCGTTCAGGCGTGGCGAACCATGCCGGATCGGCCTGCTCCAGCCCCTGTTCGCGCGAGAACAGGTCCGCGCCTTCGCTGCCGAGCAGGACATGCGGGCTGTCCGTCATGACCCTGCGCGCCAGGCTGATCGGGTTACGGGTGGCGGTGGTACGCGCTACTGCGCCTGCCGCCCGGTCCATACCGTTCATGATCGCGGCATCCATTTCATTGGCGCCTTCATAAGTGAAGACGGAACCACGCCCGGCATTGAAATGCGGATCATCCTCCAGCACCTTCACCGCCGCCTCGACGGCATCCAGCGCGCTGCCGCCGTCGCCGAGGATCGCCGCACCTGCATCGAGCGCCGCGGATAGGCCCGCGCGTGCGCCTGCATCCTCCGCCTGCGACATATGGTCGCGCGCCATGCTGCCTGCCCCGCCGTGGATGACGAGCGTCCAGTTCGGATCGGCGGGCGATGACATCGGGAACGACTCCGGGCAAGACGAGCGTGGGGGAAGCCTCCTTTAGCAATGTCCGGTCAATCGACAACCGCGGCTTCTAACGCGCCGGCAAACGGTCTATAGGCGGGGCATCAACTGGAGCCTTCCCATGTCCGACCACAATCCCGGCCTGCGCCCCTGGCGCGACATCGCACGACGGCAGTGCCGCCAGATCATGGTCGGCAATGTGCCCGTCGGCGGCGGCGCGCCGGTGACGGTGCAGACGATGACGAACACGCTGACGCATGACGTGCGCGCCACCATCGACCAGATTCGCCGGTGCGAGGAAGCAGGTGTCGATATCATCCGCGTCTCCTGCCCCGACGAGGAGTCGACCGCTGCGCTCAAGCAGATCGTGCGCGCGGCGAAGGTGCCGATCGTCGCCGATATCCATTTTCACTACAAGCGGGCGCTGGAAGCGGCAGACGCAGGCGCGGCCTGCCTGCGTATCAATCCGGGCAATATCGGATCGGCGGCGCGCGTGAAGGAAGTGGTGGACGCGGCCAAGGCGAACGGCTGCGCGATCCGCATCGGCGTGAATGCCGGCAGCCTGGAGCGCGACCTTCTGGAGAAATATGGCGAACCCTGTCCCGAGGCGCTGGTCGAAAGCGCGCTCGACCATATCAAGCTGCTTCAGGATCAGGATTTCCACGCATATAAGGTCGCGGTGAAGGCCAGCGACGTGTTCCTGGCCGTCGCTGCCTATATGCAACTGGCCGACGCGGTGGATTGCCCGCTGCACCTGGGCATCACCGAGGCAGGCGGCCTGATCGGCGGCACGGTGAAAAGCGCGATTGGCATCGGCAACCTGCTGTGGGCAGGGGTGGGCGACACCATCCGCGTCTCGCTGTCCGCTGAACCCGAGGAGGAAGTGCGGGTCGGCTACGAGATACTCAAGTCCCTGGGCATCCGCACCCGCGGCGTCCGCGTCGTTTCCTGCCCGAGCTGCGCGCGGCAGGGCTTCGACGTGATCCG
Source organism: Sphingobium algorifonticola (assembly GCF_004005485.1). Taxonomy (GTDB): domain Bacteria; phylum Pseudomonadota; class Alphaproteobacteria; order Sphingomonadales; family Sphingomonadaceae; genus Sphingobium; species Sphingobium algorifonticola. Next base: position 1,046,307 of record NZ_RZUL01000001.1, on the reverse strand, counting down.
TACGGTGCAGGCGCTGGAGGCGCGGCTGGCGCACATCAACACCCCTCTGTCGCTCTCCGTTCTCGGCTGCGTGGTCAACGGTCCCGGCGAGGCGCGCGAAACCGATATCGGCATCACCGGCGGCGGCAACGGCAAGCATATGGTCTATCTGTCGGGCATCACCGACCATCATGTGCAGGACGCCGACATGATCGACCATATCGTCAAGCTGGTGGAGGCGAAAGCGGCGGAGATCGAGGCGGCGACAACCGACGCGGGCGGCGCGGATGCCGGGGCGGAGAGCGTGGCGGCCGAATAACTTGCCTGTTCGCCGCATATCCTGATGAACAAGAAAGCGCCCGCATCCCCCGCCATCGCCTTTGCCGTGTGTTGCGCGGGGGTCGCGCTGTTTTCCGTGATGGATGCGGCGATGAAGGGGCTGAGCCTCTGGATCGGCGTCTACAATGCGCTGCTCTGGCGGGCGCTGGCGGGCAGCGGGATCGGCATCGTGGGCATGGTGGCGCTGCGCAATGCCTGGCCGACGGGCGCAGTCCTGCGCATCCACGTCCTGCGCGGCGTCGTGGTCGGGTTCATGGCGTTTTTCTTCTTCATCGGGCTGACAAAGCTGCCGATGGCCGAAGGCATCGCCCTCACGTTCGTCGCACCGCTGATCGCGCTGTATCTGGCCGCGCTGCTGCTGAAAGAAAGCATCGGGCGCCACGCGGTCATTGCCTCCCTGTTGGGATTGGCGGGGGTGGGGGTGATCCTTTCCGGGCGGTTGCAAGGCGACTATGATCCCGACGCCCTGATCGGTGCGGGCGCGACCCTGATTTCCGCGGTTCTCTTCGCCTGGAACCTCATCATCCAGAAGCAGCAGGCCGATGTCGCTTCGCCGGTCGAAGTCGCCTTTTTCCAGCATCTGGTGATGTTTGCCCTGTTCCTGCCTGCCGCGCCATGGCTCGCGGTTGCGCCGGGCTTCGCGCAGGTGCCGCTTATCCTGGCGGCAGCCGGCCTCGCGTTCGCCTCGCTGATGTGCCTGAGCTGGGCCTATGCACGGGCGGAAGCGCAGCGGCTGATTCCGGTGGAATACAGCGCCTTCGTCTGGGCAGCGATCATGGGCTGGCTGGCCTTTGGCGAGACGATCAGTCTCGCCACGCTGGCGGGGACGGTGCTGATCGTCGCAGGGTGCCTGATCTCCGCACGGCGTGAGACCGCGCTTGTGCCGCATGTCGAGGGAAGCACCGCATGACCATTGCGATCCGAGAGGCGACACCGGACGATATCGACGCGATCCACGGCTTCATCCTGGCGCTCGCGGCCTATGAAAAGCTGTCGCATGCCGTGCGCGTCGACCGCGCCACGCTGGACCGCCACCTGTTCGGGCCCCGGCCCATGGCCGAAGTGCTGATTGCAGAGCGGGGTGCGGTGGCCGTCGGCTTCGCACTCTTCTTCCACAATTTCTCGACGTTCGAGGGGCGACCCGGCATCTATCTGGAGGACCTGTTCGTTTCCCCCGAGGCGCGCGGATCGGGCGCAGGCAAGGCGCTGCTCGTGCGGCTGGCGCAGATAGCCCTGGCGCGCGATTGCGCCCGTCTGGAATGGTCGGTGCTGGACTGGAACACGCCCGCAATAGACTTTTATCGCGCAATAGGCGCGCAGCCCATGGACGAATGGACGCTCCAGCGCCTTGACGGCAACGCGCTGGTCGCCCTGGCGGAGACCTGAAGATGGCATGGCTGATGCTGCTTGGCGCGGGACTGTTCGAAGTCGGGTTCACAACCTGTCTGCGCTATGCCGACGGCTTTCGTCATCTGGGCTGGAGCGCAGGCTTCCTCGTCTGTGCCTTCATCAGCTTCAGCCTGCTGGATCAGGCGGCACGCACTATTCCGCTCGGCACCGCTTATGCCATATGGGTCGGCATCGGCGCGGTGGGCACGTTGCTGGTGGGTGTCGCCACCGGGGCGGAGTCCCTGGGTATCGTGCGGCTGGGGCTGATATTGTTGCTGGTCGCCTGTATCGTGGGACTGAAGCTGACCGGCGATCATTGACAATTGCCCCGGACTCTTGACGTGGAGTCATGATTAACGGACAAGGGCGCAGCGGAACATTTGAAGCACGAAACGGGGATCATGGTGGCCAGCCGGGCATCGAAGCGCACGCCGGAATGGCGGCATATGCTGAAACGCAGCCTGATCCGCAGCGGCGCGTTGATCGGCTCGATCGCGCTCTATGCCTTCGCCCTGTTCCTGTTGCTCGCGCTGCTCAGCTATCAGCCAAGCGATCCTTCCATGAACACAGTGGCGGGCGGCACGGCGCAGAATGTCATGCGGGCACCGGGGGCCTATGTTGCCGATTTTCTGTTGTGGCTGCTGGGCGTGCCGGGTGCGTTGCTGCTGCCCCTCATCCTCGTGTGTGCGCGGCGGCTGTGGGGCGATCAGGACATGGCCGGATGGCAGGGGCAGGTTGGCCGGTGCGTAACGGGCATCATATTGGTCGGCATCGGGCTGGCGCTGTTTCAGGCAGAGCCGCTGGTCGCGCTGCCCGCGGGATGGGGCGGCATCGTTGGCCTGCTGACGGCACGCGGCATCTTCAGCCTGACGGCCATGGCGCCCGACACCGCGCAATCCTGGATCACCGGCACGCTGACTGTGCTGACGCTCGTGGTCGGCGGACGGCTGTGGTATCGCAGCCTGGCGCTGGAAAAGCCGCTGATTCACCTGACGCGGCCCAGCATGCCGCGCTTTGCGCTGCCGCGCCTGCCCGCACGCGACGCAGGCGAAAGCCCACTGCCGGAGGCGCGCGAAGCAGCCCCGCGTCGCGCGGTATCGAACGAGCCGAAACCGCCGATCACCATCCAGACGCCAAAGCCAGCCGCCCCGCCCCGCCCCTTCGCACCCGTCTCACGGCAGGACGACCTGTTCGGGCAAGGTGCCCTGCCCTCGACCGATCTGCTGACGCAGGCCGCACCGAGCCAGGCCGTGAAGATCGACAAGGCCGCGCTGGAGCGCAACGCCCGTCTGCTCGAAAGCGTGCTCGACGATTTTCATGTGAAAGGCCACATCACCGAAGTGAAGCCCGGCCCGGTCGTCACCATGTATGAGCTGGAACCCGCCGCCGGGATCAAGGCAAGCCGCGTCGTGGCGCTGGCCGACGATATCGCGCGCAACATGTCTGCGCTCTCCGCCCGTGTCGCGACCATCCCAGGCCGGACCGTCATCGGGATCGAGCTGCCCAATGCCAAACGCGAATCGGTCGTCCTGCGGGAGCTGATCGAAAGCGACCAGTTCGCCGATCAGCATGCTGCGCTTCCGATCGTGCTGGGCAAGAATATTTCCGGCGATGCGGTGATTGCCGATCTTGCCCCGATGCCGCATCTGCTGATCGCGGGCACGACGGGATCGGGCAAGTCGGTGGGTCTCAACTGCATGATCCTGTCGCTGCTCTACCGGATGACGCCCGACCAGCTTCGCCTCATCATGATCGACCCCAAGATGCTGGAGCTTTCGACCTATGACGATATTCCGCACCTGCTGTCGCCCGTCGTCACCGAACCGCAGAAGGCGATCCGCGCGCTGAAATGGGCCGTCGAGCAGATGGAGGACCGCTATCGCATGATGGCGTCGATCTCCGTGCGCAACCTCGCCAATTACAACGAGAAGGTTCGCGCCGCCAAGGCGAAGGGCAAGCCGCTCGGCCGCCGCGTCCAGACCGGATATAACCCGGAAACCGGCCAGCCGATCTACGAAGAGGAACAGCTCGACTTTCAGCCGTTGCCGCAGATCGTCGTCGTGGTGGACGAGCTTGCCGACCTGATGATGACCGCAGGCAAGGAAGTCGAGTTTCTCATCCAGCGACTGGCACAGAAAGCGCGGGCGGCGGGCATCCACCTGATCCTCGCGACGCAGCGCCCCTCGGTCGACGTCATCACCGGCGTCATCAAGGCCAACCTGCCGACGCGCATCAGTTTCTTCGTGACGTCGAAAATCGACAGCCGCACCATTTTGGGCGAACAGGGGGCAGAGCAGCTGCTGGGCAAAGGCGACATGCTGTATATGGCGGGCGGCAAGCAGCTGACCCGCGTCCATGGCCCCTTCGTCAGCGACGACGAAGTGCGCCTGGTCGCCGATCACTGGCGCGCGCAGGGCAAGCCCGATTATATTTCCGCGGTGACCGAGGAACCCGAAGAAGGCAGCTTTGCCCTCGACGGCGTCGACCTGGGCGACGACAGCCCCGACGCGCAGCTTTACCGCAAGGCATGCCAGTTGGTGTTCGAGAATCAGAAAGCCTCGACAAGCTGGCTGCAACGCCAGCTCCGTGTCGGCTACAACAGCGCCGCCCGGCTGATCGAACGCATGGAGGAAGAAGGCCTCGTCGGCCCGCCCAACCATGTGGGACGGCGGGACGTGCTGCGAGATGAGAGCGGAAATCCGTTGTGAACGGCTCGACTCATATTTGAGTCCTTTCGTCGCAGAGGCCGCTCTATTCTGATCGCGTTGCCCCCGGATATGATAGCTTACAGGAGAAGGGGATAAGCCGTGAGCCAACCATTAGCGATCGAAGTCGATGCCAATTATGACTTCTTTCTGCGGCACCTGCGAGAATATGTGGAAAGCCATGCGGGGCAATATGCGCTGATGAAAAACCGGAGCGTCATCGAGTTTTTCGACAAGCCCGGCGATGCCTACCGCTACGCCAAAAGGGCATTTGAAGACGGCATCTTTTCCATTCAGGAAGTGACCGAGGAACCCATCGATCTGGGATTTTTCTCGCATGTCGGAAATTAGATGGCGACACGATAACCGTCGGATAGTCTTGCCTGTGTACATATTCGGCGCTGACAATCCCGCCGATTTGACTCATGTCACGGCGACCGCCTTGGTCGATACCGGGGCGACCGTCAGCGCCATAGACCAACGCATTGCAGAAGAACTGCGCCTAGAATCGCATGGAAAACGACCCCTTCAGTCTGCGCACGGCCTTGGCCATGCGGAACGATTCATTTTCCGCATAGGTCTTTTTCCCGACAATAGTGCCGCCAATGCCCTGCCGTTCATTTTTGAGGAAACCTATGGCTTCAGCTTGAAAAGCAGCGAACATTTTGCCGCCTTGATTGGCATGGATGTATTGCGCCAATGCGATTTCTCCATTGATCGTGCCGGAAACTGCTGTTTGGTATTTGGTTGAAAGTCCCCCATCCTACAGCCCAATCGCCCGTCATCCTCCCTAAGCGTACCATCACGATGTTCCAGCAGAACGGCGACTCGCCATGCGGGATATTGGCAAACGGAGGGAAGTTCGGACGGGGACAGGTTCACCACGGGTTCAACGCCGCGCCGCTAGTGCGACCGCATATCAACGATCTGGAGATGACATCATGAAGCGCATGGCTCTTGCCCTTGCCGCTGTTCCGCTTGCGCTTTCGGCTACCCTGCCCGCCTCCGCGCAGCAACAACCCGCGTCCGAGCTGGCGAAGGTGAACGCCTATATTCGCGCCGTCACGACGATGACCGCCGATTTTACCCAGACAGACCGCAATGGCCGCAGCGTGACTGGTCAACTGACGCTCAAGCAACCGGGCAAGATTCGCTTTCAGTATCAGAAGGGCGTGTCGCTGCTGATCGTCGGCGACGGCAAGGCGCTGACCATGATCGATTATGATGTGCGGCAGGTGCAACGCTGGCCGATTGGCAGTTCGCCGCTGGGTGCGCTGCTCGACCCTTCGAAGGATCTGTCCCGGTTTGGCAAGGTGATCCAGACCGGGGACGCAAGCATATTGAGCGTAGAGGCACGCGATCCCAAGCGCCCCGAGTTCGGCACGATCACGCTGGTGTTCAAGCGCAAAGCCGCCGCCCCTGCCGGGCTGGAACTTTATGGCTGGGTTGCGCTCGATTCGCAGAACAATCGCACCACCATCCGCCTTTCCAACCATCGCTACGGCATGCCGATTGCCGATTCGGTGTTTCGCTGGACCGACCCGCGCCCGCGGACGCGCTGATCGCGGCAAAAAATGCATGGGCCGCATGCTGAACATTTCCGTTCATCTGCCGCTCATATCCGGGCCGCTAATAACAGACCCACGGCAAGAGCGGCCCCTGGGATTTCCCCCCTGTTACCCAGCCGCCGTCTCTTGTCGCGAAGCGCATGATGGCGCGATCGAGACCCCCGTTCCACGCCCCCGGAGCGGGGGTCTTTCCTTGCGCGGCGGATCGCGCCCGACACGGGTTGCGATGACCGATTTTGCCCCCTAGGGGAGGGGCATGGCCGACACGATCAGCATCGCTTCCTGGAACATCAACTCCGTCCGCGCGCGGCTCGACATCGTCGAGCGTTTTCTGGCCGAAGAAGGTCCCGACATCCTGTGCCTGCAGGAAACGAAGGTGGTCAACGACACCTTCCCGGCCGGGCTGTTCCGCCAATATGGCTATAATCACCAGATGCTGAACGGTCAGCCGATGCACCACGGCGTCGCGATCGTCAGCCGTATTCCGATCCGCGAGGACGACCGGCTGGACTGGCAGGCGAACGGCGAGGCGCGTCATATCGGCGTGCGGCTCGACAATGGCGTGCGGCTCGAAAATGTCTATGTGCCCGCAGGGGGCGAGGAGCCCGACCGCACGATCAACCCAAAGTTCGGGCAAAAGCTGGATTTCCTGGAGCGGATGATCGAATGGTCCTCCGCGCTGTCGGACAAGCCGACCATCCTGACGGGCGATTTCAACATCGCCCCTCTCGAATGCGATGTGTGGAGCCACAAGGCTCTCATCAATACAGTGAGCCACACGCCTGTCGAAATCGCGCTGCTGGCGCGCCTGCAGGCTTCGCACGACTGGGTCGATCTGGGGCGTCATTTCGTTCCGGCACCCGAACGCCTTTATACCTGGTGGAGCTATCGCGCGCGAGACTGGTCCGAGAGCGATCGCGGGCGACGGCTGGACCATATGTGGGTCAGCCGCAGTCTTGCCGACAAGGCCGTAAGCCACCGCGTGGTGGAGCCTGCCCGCGGCTGGGCGCGGCCATCGGACCATGTGCCGATCATCACCGAGTTCGCGTTCTGACACGCCGATGACCGACCCGCGCGCCGCCGCCCGCGCCATCGATGCGCTGCGCCGTGGCTGGCCGGTCCGCATCGGCGCGCACGACGGTGCAGTGCGGGTGATGGCGATCGAAGGCGCGGACGCCGTCACCCTGACGCAGTTTGATCCCGACTCCCGCGCGGACTTGCTGATTTCGGCGGCGCGGGCGCAGACGCTGAAGCTCGCGAACCAGCGCGATGCCGCCGACCCGGAAATGCCGGTGCAGATCGCCCGGGTTCCGTGGATCGACGGTGACGTCGCAATGGCGATTGCCGATCCCGTGCGCGACCTCGCCTCCCCCCTGAAAGGACCGTTCCGTGCACGGGCGCTGGCCGCGCCGATGGCGGCGGCGGCGGCGCTCCGGCTCGCCCGGCTCGCCGGAATACTGCCCGCGTTTTTCATCGGCGATGCGGACGGCGCGGTGGATGCCGATGTCACCGCCGCAGACATCTCCGCCTATGACAGCGCGGCGCGGTTGCAGATTGCCACCCGCGCGCACCTGCCTGTGGCCGCGAGCGAGTCGGCGGAAATCGTCGCGTTCCGCAGCCCGGAGGAACCGCGCGAACATGTCGCGCTGATCGTCGGCAGGCGCGACGCCTCTCCGCCCGTCGTGCGGCTGCACAGCGAATGCCTGACCGGCGACGCACTGGGATCGCTGAAATGCGATTGCGGGCCGCAACTGGATGAGGCGCTGCACCGCATCGCCGATGCGCCCTGGGGTGTGCTGCTTTATCTGCGGCAGGAAGGGCGCGGCATTGGCCTTGTCAACAAGTTGCGCGCCTATGCCTTGCAGGATCAGGGGTTCGACACCGTGGATGCCAATGTCCGTTTGGGTTTCGCGATCGACGCGCGCGACTTTTCGGTCGCGGCGCGAATGCTCGATCTGCTTGGCATCGATACCGTCCGCCTGCTCACCAACAACCCCGCCAAGGTTGCGGGGCTGGAAGCGGCGGGCATCCGGGTGGCCGAACGGTTGCCCCTCGCCATCGAATCCAATCCGCATAACGACCGCTATCTTGCCACGAAGCGCGACCGGACCGGACATCAATTATGAGCGTGATCCATGTCGATACCGCTGCTTGTCGGCTGCGGTTCGACGATATCGACATCCCCTGCGCGATCGGCAAAGGCGGTGCCTGTCCAGCGGATGAAAAGCGTGAGGGGGACGGGTGCACACCGCTAGGCACATGGCCAATACGCGGCGCACTGCTGCGACCCGAACGGGTAACCTTGCCCTGGCCTCTGACGCTGCCATGGCGCTGGACCCGTAGCGGCGACGGCTGGTCGGATGGCGTGGATGATCCACAATATAATCGGCCGGTACAGCTGCCGCATCGCTTTTCGGCTGAAACGCTGCATCGGACCGACCAAGCCTATGACATCGTCGTCGTGCTGGGCCATAACGACGCCCCGCCGATGCCGGCGGCAGGCAGCGCCATATTCTTCCATTGCTGGGTCGATGCCCGACCGACCGAGGGCTGCGTGGCCATAGCCAAGGCTGAAATGATCGCGTTGTTACCCCGTCTGACCCCGGCGAGCGTGATGCAGATCGTCTGAGCGGTCAGCGCGGACGGCGGCGGCGACGGTCGCGGCGGTCATCCTGATCATCGCCGATCACCGCCCCTGCGGCACCGCCAATCAGCGCGCCTTCCGTCGTTCCGAGGCCGGTGACACTGCCGACGACCGCACCGCCAGCACCGCCGATAAGGCCGCCGCGTGTCGCGCCGCGCGAGCAGCTGGCCACCATCGTGACCGAGGCCAGTGCTGCGCCGAGTAGGAAGATACGAGACAGGGGCTGGGACATCGGGTTGCTCCAATCGGTCAGGCCATGCAGGCGGGCGATACTGACCGAAGAAGCCGCCGCGATCCGATTCGTTCCGTGGCGATTATGTAATCTTTTGTGTCTTTTAGCGGAACTTCAGGGTGCTCTATCCCGTTGTGCCGACCCATGCGGCGACCTCTGCTGCCACCTTGTTCGCAGCCTGGTTGATCGGATTGCCGACGCCGGTCGCATCGATTGTGCCGACCGGGACGCTGGCGGAAAACCGCTTGCGTTGCACCGGCTGGCCACCGACCGGCGCAAGCGTCGCATCATAGGTAACGATGGCACTGTTGGTTCGCGCATCGATTCCGAAATCGACGAGGACACCCAGCAGACGCCTGCCAGGGTCGGCGCTGTACTGGCCGGGATCGAGCACGATGGCGCTGCCGCTTGCCGCGATCGTTTCCGACAGCAGATGCTGGAACATCTGACGCGGACTATCGACCCATCGCGCGTCCTTCACATAAGCGACCGATACCGCATCGACCTGCACCGGCACCCGCACCGTATCAAGCTGCTTAGGCGTTTCAGGCGGCAGCACGGTGATGCTTTTGCCACTGCCGCCGATGCGCGTCGTGCCTGGCGCGACGCGCGCATCCGAACTGAGCGAAAGCAACTGCGTGGGTGCCTTGTCGCCGAACGAAACGCAGCCGGCCAATGCCGTGCAAAGCAGCATTCCGGCCAGTATCCTCGATGAATTGCGCATCATTTCGGCACCTTTCATGGCTTGTAATCCGGCAGCTTGGGCGAACCGATGAGCGATCCGGCACCCTGCTGGTCGAGCTTTTCGGAAACGGCGCGAACCGAACGCGCCATCTCGCGCAGGTCCGTGATCAACAACCCGACTTCGGGCATCGTCTGTTGCGAGAAGGCGCGGACGCCCGGCTGCGCCTCGGCCAGCGTCTTTTCAAGCTGGTCGATCGTCCTGTTCGCCGATGCGAGTGTCTTGCGCAAATCCGAAACGAGCGGCTTGCCGTCTTCGTTGATGAGGCCGGTCGTCGCAGCGGAAAGCTTGCCGATTTCCTCGGCGGCGATGCCTGCCTTCTGCACGGCAAGGCGCGTTTCGGCCAGCGTCGCGGCGATTTCCGGCCCGCGATCGGCCAGATTGCCCGACAGTTTTTCGACATTGGTCAGGATACCGGCGAAACTCTGCTGGTTCTTGTCGTTCATGAGTTCGGTCAGCCGCTCGGTCAGCGTCGAAAGGCGCTGCAAAAGTTGCGGCGCGCTGTTGAGCAATTCGCCGAAAGCCCCCGGCTTGGTCGGGATCACCGGCACGCCATCAGGGCAGGCCGCTTCGGGATTGGTTTCGGGACAGATAATAGGCGGCGCGCCCTTGACCGCGCCATCCAGCACGATTTCGGAAAGGCCGGTAAAGCTGCCCTGAATGGTGGCGGTCGTCCCTTGCAGGATCGGCGTCCCTTCCTTGACCGTGATGCGGACTTTCACGAAGCCGGGGTCGCGCTTCCACAGTTCGATATCCTTGATCTGTCCCGACGGGACGCCCGCGAAGGTTACCGCAGAACCCTTGGCGAGGCCGTTTACCGATTGCTTGAAGTAGATGTCATATTCAACATCGCTGCCACCCGATATGCGCGAGAACCAGAAGGCGGCAATCATGATGGCGGCGAGCAGTATCAGCACTACCGCCCCGACCAGTACGTTGTTCGACCGTGTTTCCATGATGCCTATTGCCTTTCCGCAAGCCCAGCGCCGCCCTGCGCCTGCCCGCTATGGGCCTTTTGGGCGGAGACGGCGGCGCGCCCGCGCGGTCCGTTGAAATATTCCTGTATCCAGGGATGATCGGTCGCGAGCAGTTCCGCTATCGTACCGACGGCGATCACTTTCCTGTCGGCCAACACCGCCACCCGGTCGCAGATCGAGAACAGCGTATCAAGATCATGGGTGATGAGGAACACGGTCAGACCCAAAGTCTGCTGCAACTCGCGGGTCTGCGCGTCGAAGGCCGCGGCGCCGATCGGATCGAGACCGGCGGTCGGCTCATCGAGGAACAGCAGGTCCGGGTCGAGCGCCAGCGCGCGCGCCAGGCCCGCACGCTTCTTCATGCCGCCCGATAGCTCGGAAGGATATTTCGGCCCTGCCTCGCACGGTAAACCCGTCATGCGAATCTTGTAGGCCGCAATTTCGTCCCGCAGAGTCGCATTGATGTTCGGATAATATTCGCGCAGCGGCACTTCGACATTTTCCGCGACAGTCAGTGTGGAGAACAGCGCCCCGCCCTGAAACAGCACCCCCCAGCGTTTGCGGACAGCCAGCGCCTCTTCATCGTCCAGCCGGCCGATCATCGGTTCCCCGAACACATGCACTTCGCCCGCATCGGGGATCTGCAAACCGATGATCGAGCGCATCAGCACCGACTTGCCGGTGCCCGAACCGCCAACCACGCCCAGTATCTCGCCCTTGCGCACGTCTAGATCAAGGTCTTCGTGGACGATCTGGTCGCCGAAGCGGTTACGCAGGCCGCGTACCGAAATCGCGAACTCGGCATGCTCGACGGCTTCCTCCAGCCGCTGCTCGCTTTCCAGAACGCGCTGTTCCTCGTCCGTCATATCCACCCCACCCAAGTGAAGAAGACCGCGAAAAATGCGTCGAGAACGATCACCAGGAAGATCGCCTGCACGACCGCCGCCGTGGTGCGGTTGCCCACTTCCTCGGCGTTGGATTCAACCTGCATCCCCTGATAACAGCCGCAGATCGCGATGATGAGGCCAAAGACCGGCGCCTTGATCATCCCGACATAGACGTCGGTGATCGGCACGACCTCGCGAATGCGCTGCACGAAGGTGACGGGCGGAATGTCGAGCGCGACGGCGCACAGGAAGCCGCCGCCGATGATTGCGACGATCGATGCATAGAAACCCAAGAGCGGCATCATGACGACGGCGGCGATGACGCGCGGCATCACCAGCGCCTCCATGGGCGAAACGCCGATGGTGCGCATCGCGTCAATTTCCTCGGTCAGCTTCATCGTGCCAAGTTGCGCGGCAAAGGCCGATCCTGACCGCCCCGCGACCATGATTGCCGTCATGAGGACGCCCAGCTCGCGGAACGTGAGACGCCCCACAAGGTTGATCGTCATCACCTCCAGGCCGAACTGGCGCAGTTGCACCGACCCTTGCTGGGCAATGACGATGCCGATGAGGAAGCTCATGAGGCCGATGATCGCCAGCGCGGAAACGCCCACCACCTCCAGACGCTGCACGATGGCGTGCATCCGCACCCGGCGGGGATGGCGAATCAGTGTCCAGGCGGTGACAAGCGTGCCGCCGAAGAATCCGAGCAGACCAACCATCGTGTGCCCGGCGGTGCGAGTCGCGACGCCGATTTCGCTCAGCACGCGGATCAGCGGATATTCGGCTTCGGGACGGATGGCGACCGGCTCGCATTCCTTGCCGACCTCGTCGATCAGGCGCCGCGCTTCATCGCTGACACCGCGCAGGCTTGCGTTGTGCGCCAATGCGAAGCGATGCACCGTCCACGCGCCGATGGTGTCGATATGCGTAACGCCGCTCAGATCGACCGTGGCCACTGGCCCGCGGAGCGCATCCAGCCGGTCGGGCAGCGAACCGAGATGCGCAACCGCAAGATTGCCCGCGAGGCGGACGATCGTGCCATCGTCACCCTGTTCCTGCTGAAGTTCGGCCGATTGCATCATCTGCCTGGATTACTGGTCCATTATCGGTTGCGCGGCAAGCCGAAACGGCCCATCTGAACTGGCAGAACGAAAGGGCATGCGGAAAGTTTCGGACGCGGCATGGAAACAGACGAGACATGCCGGGCCGACGGGATCATCACCCCCCTATCCCGTCTGGCGATCTACGATATGGATCGCACCGTCACCTTCACCGGCACCTATAGCGGTTTCCTGATTCACATTGCCTGCGCCCTGTCGCCGTGGCGCCTGATCTTTCTGCCGTTCGTGCCCTTCGTGATGCTGGCTTATGTGGTCCGCCTGATCGACCGGGCGACCGTGAAGGAATGGAACCAGCGGCTGATGATAGGCCGCAAGGTCCGGCGGGACAGGCTCATGCCGCATGTCGAAAGCTATGCCGACAAGGTGATGGCGACCAACATACGCGGCGGGGCGCTGGCACAGATTGCGCGGGACCGCAGTGAAGGCTGCCGCCTCGTGCTGGCAACCGCTTCCTATCGCCTCTATGTCGAGGCGATCGCCCGGCGGCTGGGCTTCGACGCAGTGATCGCCACGGACCATCTGAGCCAGGACCTGACCTATGTCCGCGCCCGCATTGCCGGGGAAAACTGCTATGACGAAGGCAAGCTGCGGATGATCGAGGCCTGGATGGCGCAGGAAGGCATCGCCCGCGCGCAGGCGCATATCCGCGCCTATTCCGACCATGTGTCGGATGCCCCGATGCTGGACTTCGCGGACGAAGCCTTTGCCGCGAACCCGCATGTACCGCTGGCCACGCTGGCGCGGAAGCGCGGCTGGACGCGCGTCGACTGGACCTGAGCGGATCGGCGTTAACCGTAATTTCCCGCCTGTTATCCGCAACCTCGCCAATTTCAGCTGGCCGTGCCGTTAACCATTTATTATTCCCGGCGCGCCAATCTGCACCCGAACACACGTCCATCAGGGGATCATGTAACGGGGATTGGGAACCATGGGTAACAGCGTACGGACTGCACAGTTTCTGATAGAAAGCCGCCTTGCGGATGCCGCACGCGGCAACGGCCAGGCGCTGTTTGACCTGGGGATGGCCTACAGCACCGGCCATGGCGACCTTGCCGTCGATTATGTCGCAGCACATAAATGGTTCAATCTGGCGGCGCTCGCGGGGATCGAGGAAGCCCAATATCTGCGCGCCGAAGTCTCCGAGGAAATGACCGCGCGTGAAATCGCCGAAGCGCAGCGCCAGGCCCGCGCCTGGGTAGCCGCCACCAGCCGCGCCGCCGCCTGAGACAGCCAAAGCCTGAGCTAATCGCCCTTCCGAAACGGCGCATGCGCGTCCAGAAAGGCGCGATCCTGCGCCACGGCCTCCCGCTCCTGCGCGAGAAAGCCCGCCACTGCCCGGCGAAAACCGGGATCCGCAATGAAATGCGCCGAATAAGTCGGCTGCGGCGTGTAGCCCCGGGCCAGCTTGTGGCCGCCTTGCGCACCGGCCTCCACGCGATCGAGCCCCAAGCCGATCGCCGCGTCAATCGCCTGATAATAGCATAGTTCGAAATGCAGGAACGGCACGTCCTGCGTACACCCCCAATAGCGCCCATAGAGCGCATCCGTGCCGATGAGGTTGAGTGCCCCGGCGATCGGAATGCCGTCACGCAACGCCAGAATCAGCAAAATGCGATCGGCCATCCGTTCGCCCATCAGCGAAAAGGCCATCCGCGTCAGATAGGGCCGACCCCATTTGCGCGCGCCGGTATCCTGATAGAAGCGCCAGAAGATATCCCAGTGCGCTTCGGTCAGCGTGCTGCCGGTCAGATGCGCGATCTCCAGCCCCGCGACCGCCCGTGCGCGCTCCTTGCGGATGGACTTGCGCTTGCTGCTCGACAGATCGGCCAGAAAATCGTCGAAGCTGCGATAACCGCGATTGGTGAAATGAAACTGGCTGTCTTCCCGGATGAGCCATCCAGCCGCCTCGAACAGCGGCACCTGGTCTGCCGCGACAAAGGTGGCATGCCCGGAGGAAAGGCCGTTGTTCATGACGAGTTGCTCGATCCCGGCAATCAGCGCAGGCGCAAGCGCATGATCGCGCAACAAAAGCCGCGGGCCGGGCACCGGCGAAAACGGCACGGCAAGCTGAATCTTCGGATAATAGTGCCCGCCTGCCCGCTGCCACGCATCCGCCCAGCTGTGGTCGAACACATATTCGCCCTGGCTGTGCGTCTTGGCGTAGCAAGGCGCGGCTGCGGCAAGGCGCCCGTCCGGCCCGTCGATCGTCAGCGGCAGCGATTGCCAGCCGGTACCGGTGCCGACGCTTCCCGACTCCTCCATGATGCTCAGAAAATCGTGGCTGACGAAAGGATTGTCCGGCCCGGCGCAGGCATCCCACTGGTTCCGGTCGATCGCGGATACCGCTTTGCCGACGCGGATGGTGGCTGGTTCGGGCACGGTCACGATCGTCGACGGGCCGATGACGCAGGCAGCCGTGTCACATGGACACCGCCGCCCCATCAGGCCGGGCGGAGTCAGGCCGGGCGGATGGCAATGATTGCATCGATTTCCACCGCAGCACCCAGCGGCAGGACCGGCACGCCGACTGCGCTGCGGGCGTGACGCCCTGCATCGCCGAAAACATCGACCATAAGGTCCGACGCACCGTTGGCGACCTGCGGCTGCTGCGTGAAATCATCAGCACTGGCGATGAAAGCGCCCAGTTTGACGATCCGTTCGACTCGGTCGAGCGACCCCAATGCCGCCTGCATCTGCGCCAGCAGCATCAGGCCGCACATCCGCGCCGCCTTCTGCCCGAAGGCGGTGTCGCGGTCCTCCCCCAGCCGTCCCTGCATCACAACGCCATCATCGAAAGGGATCTGGCCGGAGATGAACAGCAGTCCGCCGCTTTCGACGGCAGGCACATAGGAGGCAACCGGCGCGGCGGGCCGAGGGAGGGTGATGCCGAGGTCGGCCAGGCGGGTTTCGATGCTCATGGCGTCCTTCTGATCGGCGGGCGCTGTCGGGTCAAGCGCGAAGCATCAGATCGTTGACGGTGCCGGTTCGGCAGCGTCGAAACGCGCCATGATCCATGCCTCTGCGCGTGCCCAGTCGTCGATCCGGGCGTGGGCATGGGGATCCTGGGGTACGACCTGTGCGATTTCCGGTTCCCCGATCATGTGCAACCGCCAGACATCGGGCGCATGTTTCGCCACCGATTGATGATGTACGCCCAGATCGTCGACGAATATCGCAACAGGCGGCTGATGCCGTGCGACAATGCGCGCGAGCGGCGCGCCCTTGCCGCCCTGATTCCAGTGCACCGGATGGTCCAGGCCGAACCGGCGCAATTGCTCCACCCGCCCGGCATGGGCCTGTTCGCCGATGTTAGTCAGCACTTCGATGTCAGCGACGCGCGAAAGGCGCGCGAGGGATTCGATTGCACCGGCAATCGGCTGCTGCCGGTGCATCTCGGTAGCGAAAAAGGCGTTGAGCAGCGTCCAGACCAGTTCCTTTTCGACTAGGTCGCCACTGTCCTTATGCCGCAGCGCATCGGCAAAGGCCTGGCCCTGCATATCGAAATGGATGCCGTGCGCTTCGTCGAGCCACTGGCGGAACGGCACGACCATATGCAGCAGCACTTCGTCACAGTCGGTGACGATCAGCGGGCGATTCGCCGGGGCGTTCATGCCGTGAGCCTTGCGCGGGCATCGACGAGCGCCGCCGGTGTGCAGGCGATCGCGTCCGCGCAGGCCAGCAAATCGGGTTCGTGACTGGCGAGATGATCGAGAACCGCCGCCAGGACGGCAGGATTGCCGATGGCCGTCCGCAACATCGCCGGGCTAAGCCCGGTGAGCGCAAGAAAGCGTTCAGCGCGGGGTCCGTCCGCCATCAACCACGCCAGCGCCAGCAGCGCGAGCGTCTGTGCATCGGGAACCGCCTTCTTGCTTTCCATCGCATCGATCCGCATTTAGCTTAGCCTTGTGGAATGTGGTTCGATTTGCATTCCGATGATGTCCGGAGTGTCTGGTGGCAAAGCGCGTGCTCGTTGTCGAGGACAACGAACTCAATCTCAAACTTTTCTGCGACCTGTTGCGCGCGCATGGGCACGACGCGCTGGCCGTGCGCGACGGGCGCGACGCACTGGCGCAGGCGCGCGCTTTCAGGCCCGAACTGGTCATCATGGACATTCACTTGCCGCATGTCGGCGGTATCGACATCATCAAGGCGCTGAAGGCAGACGCCGGTCTTGCCGCCGTGCCGGTTATGGCGGTGACGGCCTATGCCGGGAAGGGCGACGAGGACAATATCCGCGCGGCGGGCGCGCAGGCCTATGTCTCCAAGCCGATATCGGTGATGAAGTTCATGG
The DNA here is from genome assembly GCF_004005485.1 of Sphingobium algorifonticola. Classification (GTDB taxonomy): domain Bacteria; phylum Pseudomonadota; class Alphaproteobacteria; order Sphingomonadales; family Sphingomonadaceae; genus Sphingobium; species Sphingobium algorifonticola. Next base: position 1,029,430 of record NZ_RZUL01000001.1, on the reverse strand, counting down.
ACGTGGTCAATGGCCTGATTGCGCCGCACGAGCCGGAGCCGTCAACCGACGCATAGCCCGAACACGGCAAAGGCCCGCACCGGAACCGGCACGGGCCTGATTGCGTCGAACAGCGGCAGACTGCGCAACATGCAGCCCTCGCCTGTCTGAATTACTTGATCTTGGCTTCCTTGAACTCGACATGCTTGCGCACGACGGGATCATATTTGCGGAAGCTGAGCTTTTCCGTCTTGGTGCGGGGGTTCTTCTTCGTCACATAGAAGAAGCCGGTGTCCGCCGTGCTGACGAGCCTGATCTTGACGGTGGCTGGCTTTGCCATGTCCGTATCCTTGCAAAAAACGAGGCACACGGCCCCGCGAATCTGTTGAAAAAGAAAGGCGGCATCGCAGCCGCCTCGTTTCAGCGCCGCCCAATGCGTCAGATTCGTGTCGCTGTCAAGCCGGAGACCCCCGCCCGATATACGGCGAGCGCACGCTTTACGTGCGGTTAACCATCGTCGGCGCATGATGGCGCAAAGGGACAGGCAACAGGGAGCCGCACCCATGAAACATGATGCCATGCTTGCCATCCGCGCCGACGTCGTGCGGCGAATCGATGCGATCGCCGAGCAGCGCGGCCATATGCCGCTCGCGGCGATGTGCGAGGAAGTCGATGGGATCCGCCATGTCGCACGCAGCTATGGGCTTGAGCCGCTCGAGCGGCTGGCATCGATGCTGGAATCGGCACTTGCCCTCGACGGCCATGGTCCGGTTGTCCTGTCCTATCTCGACATGATGCGCGACGCCGCCGCCTGCGAGGATGTCGGCCCGCATGTCAGCACCGCCTATCTCGCCGCTATGTCGCTGCGCATGGGCGCCTGATCGCCAATCTGCATGGACGCGCTGCTGGTTACGTTTCTCGCCTGCCTTCTGTGCGAGACGGGCGGCGCGATCCAGATGCTGGCGACCGGCCTGGCCGGTCGTAATCACTCCGCAGGCTTGCTGGCAGTCGGGCTTGTCGCCGCGGCGATTGCGCATGCCGCGCTCGCGGCCGTGGGCGGGGCATGGCTCGCCGGACTTATGGCGGCCGACGCGCGCAGCCTTTTCCTGGCCATCGCCCTAATATCTGGGGGCGCAGCTATTCTGCTGCCCGTGAAACAGCCCGACATGCTGGACGAATGGCGCATCGGCACCCTGGCAACGGCATTTCTGGGCTTTGTGATATTGGGGTTCGGCAATGCGGCGCAGTTCATCGTGATGGGCATGGCCGTGCGCACGGCGGATCCGGTCTGGGCAGCGACCGGCGGCGCGCTGGGGACTATTGTCGCCTGCCTGCCGTCTCTCATGGTCAAGGATGGCGTGGCGTCTTTCCGGGTCTTGCGGCATGTGCGCCGGGCGGGGGGTGCAGGCCTGCTGCTAATCGGCGCGCTTATTGGCCTGTCTGCCCTTCATTTGCTGTGATCGCGCGGAACGATCAGCCTCATCAACAATTCAGAACAATTATTTTGGCGATCCATGGCACAATTCGTGGCATGGATCATTATGTCTCCGTAACTTTTCCGCTCGATCAGGAGAAACTGCATGACAGCTGCTGACCTCAAGACACCGACCGACCTCAAGAGCAACGCCACGAAGTCCGTCGCGGAAGCGCTGAACGGCATATTGGCCGACAGCTATGCCTTGTATTTCAAGACCAAGAACTTCCACTGGCATGTGTCCGGCCCGCATTTCCGCGACTATCACCTGATGTTCGACGAACAGGCGGCGCAGATACTGGCGACGACCGATGCGATTGCCGAGCGTGTCCGCAAGACGGGGAACACGACTCTGCGCTCGATCGGCGATATCGCGCGCCACCAGACGTTGCAGGACAACGACGCCACCTTCGTCAGCCCGGACGACATGCTGGCCGAATTGCGGCAGGACAATCTGAAACTCGTCGAGGCGCTACGCGCTGCGAAAGAAGCTGCAGACGAAGCCAACGACAATGCCACGGACGGTCTGCTCGACGACTGGACCGATCAGGCCGAAGAGCGCGCGTGGTTCCTGTTCGAGGCCGGACGCAAGGGCTGAACCCTCGCTTCACGCTATTGAAATAGGGGCCGATACGCTATCGTATCGGCCCCTATTTCATTAATTACGATCACGGCAGGTTGACCCCGGCCCGGTCAGTCTGCCTTGGATTGCAGATTGACGGCGGCATATTTGCCGCGCCGATCGACTTCCAGCTCGAAATCGAGCCGATCGCCTTCGTTAAGCGCAGCCATACCCGCGCGCTCGACCGCGCTGATATGGACGAACGCGTCCGGCTGACCATCGTCGCGCTGGATGAAGCCGAAGCCCTTCATGGCATTGAAGAACTTGACGGTGCCGCTTGCGCGTTCACCGGTAAGCTGACGCTGCGGCCCCCGGTCGCCGCCACCGAAACCGCCAGGTGCGGCGCCCGCGCGCGGTTCACGCGGCGGACCGCGATCGGTTACCGGAAGCGGTTCCCCGTCGATCTTGAGATCGGTCGCCGAAATCTTGCCGCCGCGATCAACCAGCGTGAAACCGAGCGGCTGACCTTCGGCCAGACCCGTGAGACCGGCTTGCTCAACCGCGCTGATATGCACGAACACGTCTTCGCCGCCATCATCGCGCACGACGAAGCCGAAGCCCTTTTGCGCGTTGAAAAACTTTACGACGCCGGTGCCTTCGCCAACGACCTGCGCCGGCATGCCGCGCCCGCCGCCACCGCCTGCGCCACCGCCGCGAAAGCCGCCGCCTGCACCACCGCCACCAAAGCGATCGCCGCCACCGCCGAAGCGATCACCGCCGCCGAAACCGCCACCACCACCGAAGCGGTCGCCGCCACCGCCGAAACGGCTGCCGCTCTGCTCAACATATCCGCCGAAATTTTCGTCGCCGAAACCGTCCCGCTTGTCCTTGCCGCGCCCGCGGCGACCTCTATCAAAACTCATGCCCTGTTAGTCACTTTCGCTCGCCCATCAAATTTCGGATTGCCTGCCGGACGAAGGGACATGCAGAATCCGCCGCAAAACTACGGTTTGGGACTCACTATAGACAGATTTTTTCAGCGATGCGAATGATTTTCCCGCACGGTTTGGGCAACCAAACATCGCGTCGATGCTTTGGTCTTTCCGATCCATATTGTTTCATCTTCGTATCGGCCGTCGGCCACCCCCCGGCAGCTCCTCGCACACCTTCGTCCGCAGCTCTCTTCAGGAAGTTTTCGCAGTGACAGAGATTTTCGCCATATTCGCCGATCCCGCCGTTTGGGCCGCGCTGTTCGCGCTGGTTGTCATGGAAGTGGTGCTGGGCATCGACAATCTGATTTTCATATCCATCCTGTCCAACCGGTTGCCGCCAGAACAACAGGCAAAGGCCCGCAAGCTGGGCATCGGGCTGGCGCTTGGCCTGCGCCTCGCGCTGCTGTCAGGCATCGCTTGGCTGGTCGGGCTGACGGCCCCGATCATCGACCTGGGGATTACCGGGGCACCCGGCAGCCATGGCGAACCCACATTCGAGACCGCATTTTCATGGCGCGACATCATCCTGATTGCCGGCGGGCTGTTTCTCGTCTGGAAGGCGACGAAGGAAATCCACCACAATCTGGATGGCGAGGAGTCCGGCGAGTTGCTCGACAAGAAGAGCGGCGGCAAGGCCGTCAGCTTCGGATCGGTGATCGTACAGATATTGCTGCTCGACATGGTTTTTTCGATCGATTCGATCCTGACCGCCGTGGGCATGACCGACGATCTGCCCGTGATGGTGATCGCGGTCATCGTGGCGGTCACCGTCATGCTGCTTGCCGCCGATCCGCTCGCCAATTTCATTGCCCGCAACCCGACCGTGGTCATGCTGGCGCTGGGTTTCCTGCTGATGATCGGCGCGGTCCTGATCGCCGACGGCTTCGGCGTGCACGTTCCCAAGGGCTATATCTACGCCGCCATGGCCTTTTCGGCCTTCGTCGAGATGCTCAACATCGCCAGCCGCAGACGCAGGGTCGCGGCGAAAGGCACGCATTGAACGGCGGCGCTTACCTCTCTAAAGGGAAGCGATGACAGTCCATTTCCATGAAGAAGATTTGCCGCCCGGCGTACTGGCCGACGGGCCGGTTGCCATCGATACCGAAACCATGGGTCTGATAACCCCGCGCGACCGGCTGTGCGTCGTGCAGATCAGCGACGGGCGCGGTGACGAGCATCTGGTGCGTTTCAACCCCGGCAGTTCCTATGAAGCGCCCCATCTGAAAGCCGTCATCGCCGATCCGGCGCGCATCAAGCTGTTTCATTTCGGGCGTTTCGACATCGCGGCGCTCCAGCATTATCTGGGTGTGCTGGCGACGCCGGTCTATTGCACCAAGATCGCCTCGCGGCTGGTACGAACCTATACCGACCGTCACGGGCTGAAGGAACTGGTGCGCGAGCTCTTGGGGCAGGATCTGAGCAAGGTGCAGCAAAGCTCCGACTGGGGCGGCCCGGTGCTGTCGGACGCGCAGAAGGACTATGCGGCGTCCGACGTGCGCTACCTGCACTTGCTGAAGGACGAACTGGACGGGCGCCTGATCCGCGAAGGTCGCATGGAGATAGCACAGGCCTGTTTCGATTTCCTGCCGCACAGGGCGCTGCTCGACCTTGCGGGCTGGCCGGAAACCGACATTTTTGCGCATATGTAGGCGCTGATGTCGTTCCAGGCCGACCAGCAACGTACCAGCCGCCAGTCATGGGCGATACCCGGTGGCAGCCACGACCGGCTGATTGGGGCGCTCAAGAATGCGTTGCCGGTTCTGGTGGGCGTCCTTTCCGCCTTCCTGGCGACCGCGCCCTTCACAAGCGTCGGTGACGTGAGTTTCGTGCTCGACAAGAACAAGGTGGCCGTGGCCAAGGAACGGATGCGCGTGACCGAGGCACTGTATAGGGGCGAGGACAGCAGCGGGCAGCGATTCTCCTTGCGCGCTGGATCGGCCGTGCAGAAAAGCTCGCGTGAACCGATCGTGCATTTGCAGGATCTGTCAGCGCGAATCCTGTTGTCGGACGGTCCCGCCGTGCTGACGGCGCAGCGGGGTCGCTATGATATGGACAGCGAACGCGTCATGATCGATGGCGCGGTGCAGTTTCAGGCCGCAGGGGGCTATCGCCTGACCACGCGCGACGTTGGTATCGACCTCAAGACGCGGCAGATGCGCAGTGCTGGGCGAGTCGATGGCCGGATGCCGATAGGGACGTTCAGCGGTGACCGGCTGGAAGCCGATCTGGGCGCGCGGACCGTGACGCTGAACGGTCGCGCCCGCTTGCGTATCGACCAAAATGGCCTCAAAGGGCGATCACGATGACCCGGCATTTCCCCCTGATCGCGTTCTGCCTTTCGGCGGCCGCCCTCACGCTGTCCGTTACCGGCGCGCAGGCGCAGACACTCGCCAACCACAACAGCAACGCGCCGGTCAATTTCGCCGCCGACCGCATCGAAGTGCAGGATCGCGCCGACCGTGTCGTCGTATCGGGCAATGTCGTTGTCGATCAGGCAGGGCTGACGTTGCGCGCCGCACGCATGACCGTGGCCTATCGTCAGGTCGGCAGCATCGAGATAGACCGTATCGACGCATCAGGCTCCGTGGTGGTGACGCGTGGAAACGAAACCGCGCGCGGCAATGTCGCCATCTATGACCTTAACCGCCGGCTCATCACCATGCTGGGCAATGTCCAGCTGGTGCAGGGCAGCAATCGCCTGTCTGGCGGGCGGCTGCTGATCGACCTGGCAAGCGGACGCTCGACCGTCGATGGACGGTCCGCAGGTGGCCCGCCGGGATCGGTGACGGGTTCGGGCGGCCGCGTTTCCGGCACGTTCACCGTGCCCCAGCGCCCGGCGGCCAACCGCTGATCCGGCCACCACACCATAGTGGCCGACGCAAACCCACTTGCCCATTGTCATCGCGCCATGCAGAAAGCGTGCAAGATTGATGCCGAACCTGGGTCGGCTACGCGCGGATGGCGGACCAAGGGCGGCATGAGGATATTGCATGGATGATCTGACAAGCATCGCCCCCACCGCTGCGCCTGTGATTCCGCATGACCGCGGCGATGGTCTTTCGGTCGTTTCGATCGCCAAAAGCTATGACCGGCGGACGGTGCTGGCCGACGTGTCGCTGACGGTCGGCAACGGCGAAGTCGTCGGCCTGCTGGGTCCCAACGGCGCGGGCAAGACGACCTGCTTCTATTCGATCATGGGGCTGGTGCGCCCGGACAGCGGCCGCATCATGCTGGACGGCCATGATATCACGAGCCTGCCAATGTATCGCCGGGCGATTCTGGGCCTAGGCTATCTGCCGCAGGAAACCTCCATCTTTCGTGGCATGACGGTGGAACAGAATATCGGTGCCGTGCTGGAGTTGGCCGAACCGGACAAGGCGGCGCGGGCGGAACGGCTGGAAACCCTGCTGGCGGAGTTCGGACTGACCCGGCTGCGGGCCGCATCCGCCATGGCGCTTTCAGGCGGAGAGCGGCGGCGATGCGAAATCGCCCGCGCGCTCGCCGCCAGCCCCTCCATCGTGCTACTGGACGAGCCGTTCGCGGGCATCGATCCGCTGTCCATCGCCGATATCCGCGATCTGGTGAAGCAGCTCAAGACGCGCGGCATCGGCGTGCTCATCACCGACCATAATGTGCGCGAGACGCTGGAAATCGTCGATCGTGCCTGCATCATCTACGATGGCAAGGTGCTCTTTGCGGGCAGCCCGACCGAACTCGTCGCCAATGCCGACGTCCGCCGCCTGTATCTGGGCGAAAGCTTTTCGCTGTGACGCGATGAGCAGGCACGCACCCTTGCGGAGTGACAGGCAAGGCTGATGGCGCTGGGTCCTCGCCTCGATCTGCGGCAGAGCCAGTCGCTGGTCATGACGCCGCAGTTGCAGCAGGCGATCCGGCTGCTCGCGCTTTCCAATCTCGAAATCGAGACATTCATCGCGGGCGAGCTGGAACGCAATCCGCTGCTGGAATCCGGGCCTTCGGGCGCAGTCGAGGAAATCCCCCTGTCGGACATGGCGGACGGTGGCGCCGACGCCCCTGCCCTGTCCGCCGAAACCGCCAGCGCCGACAGCCTGATCGCACAAGGCCTGGGCGCATCCGACAATCCGCTGGATGTCGATTATGGCGCTGAAACCTTCATCGACGATGGCCCCGGCGACCGGCTGTCCGTGCATGCGGCCGTCGCGGACCGGAGCCTGAGCGGCGAGGCGCAATCGACCAGCGGCGGCTTTGGCGAGGACGGCCCGGATTTCGACAGTTTCGCCAGCGCCGATATCGGGCTGCACGAACATCTGATGGCGCAGGCGGGCACGCGATTGTCCGGCATCGAACTGCTGATTGCGCGACAGCTGATCGGGCAGATCGACGAAGCGGGCTATCTGGAAGCTGACCTGTCGGCGCTGGCGCGTGCGCTCGACGTGCCGCTCCAAACGGTCGAAGCGGTGCTGGGCGTGATCCAAAGCTTCGATCCCACCGGCGTCGGCGCGCGCAGCCTTTCCGAATGCCTGGCACTGCAGTCGAAGGAAGCCGACCGTTACGATCCTTGCATGGCGCTGCTGATCGACAATCTGGACATTCTGGCGAAGGGCGCGCTGCCGCATCTGCGGCGCATCTGCGGCGTGGACGAGGAAGACATGGCCGACATGATCCGCGAACTGCGCAGTTACGACCCTAAGCCGGGGCTGCGCTATGGTGGTGACAGCGCGCCTGCCGTCGTGCCGGACCTTTTTGTAGCCCCGCGCGGGCCGGGATGGGCGATCGAAATCAACGCGGCCACGCTGCCACGCGTTCTCGTCAACCGGAATTACTATGTCGAACTGGCCAATGGCGCGCATGACAAGCAATCGAAAGCCTGGCTGACCGATTGCCTGGCGAGCGCCAACTGGCTGGTGAAGGCCCTGGATCAGCGCCAGAAGACCATCATCAAGGTGGCGAGCGAAATCGTGAAACAGCAGGACGCCTTTTTCCGCGAGGGCGTAGCGCATCTGCGTCCGCTGACGCTGCGTATGGTCGCCGATGCGATCGAGATGCACGAGTCGACCGTCAGCCGGGTGACGTCCAACAAATATCTCTCCTGCCCGCGCGGCCTGTTCGAGCTGAAATATTTCTTCACGAGCGCCATTCAGTCTTCGGACGGCGGCGATGCGGTGTCTGCCGAAGCCGTCAAGAGCCATATCAAGGCGCTGATTGCGGGTGAGGACGGACGGAAAATCCTGTCGGACGATACGCTGGTCGATCTGCTGCGCGCCAAGGGATTCGACATCGCCCGGCGCACCGTCGCCAAATATCGCGAAGCTCTCGGCATCGGTTCATCGGTGCAGCGGCGCCGGCAAAAGGCGCTGGGCGGCAGCAAGGCCGCGTAACCTCACCGCAGCAGCTTGATCTCGAACAGACGGGGCCAGTATTTGCCCGTGACGAACAGGCGATCGCGCGTCGCGTCATAGGCGATGCCGTTCAGCACGGCTTCGGGGTCTTTTGCTTGTACCTGGTCGGCCAGCGACGACAGGTCGATCCAGTCGATGACGGCACCGGTGGCCGGGTCGATCCGGGCGATACGATTGTCGAACCAGACATTGGCCAGCACTTCGCCCTTCACATATTCCAGCTCGTTCAGGCGATCGACCGGACGGCCGTTCCACGTGACCGTGATGCGCCGGATTTCGGCCAGTGTGTCGGGATCGAGGAAGCGCAATTCTGCGGTGCCGTCGCTCATGATGAGCGCGCGCCCGTCCTGCGTCAGCGCCCAGCCTTCGCCTTCGTAGCGGAAATCGCCGATCCGTCTGAAATCCTTGCGGTTCCAGACGAACCCCTGCCGGTGCCGCCAGGTGAGGCTGATGATCCGGTCGCTCCAGTTCACGATCCCCTCGCCGAAATAGGGATCATCGATCGCGACACGGCGGAGCACCTTGCCGTCTTTCAGCCGCACCTGCCGGATGTCCGACTTTCCGGTCAGCCCGGTGCTTTCGTACAGGCTGTCATCGACCCACAGCAGCCCTTCGGTGAACGCCTTAGGATCGTGCGGATAGCTTTTGACGAGCGTCCAGCGCGTCTCGGCACCTGCGACCGTCGGACAGACGAACAGGGCCAGCGCAAGCAACGACCATCGCATGCGATCAGCCTTCTGCCGGTGCGGTGATCGCCGCTGACAGCCAATCGGGCAGCGCCAGCGTTACCATATCTTCCACCCTGCGATGCTCGATGGAAACCCCATATGCGACGAGTGCCAGCCGCTGCCGCTTCGAATCGGCCTGCGCCAGAGGCACCGCGACAAGCCGCCGGTTCACCTTTGACCGATAATGCATCCGCGCCGTATTTTCCTGGCCGATGTAGCAGCCTTTGGTAAAGTCGACGCCGTTCAGTGCCTCCGCATTGGCTTCGAGCCAGAGAGTCTGGTCCTGACCCAGCTCGGCAACGCCCTCGAACACCTGGAGCGAGAGCCGATGTCTGCGCCAAGCGGCGCTGACGTCCTGTCCATCGGCGGGGGCCAGCCACCGATAGCCGAGCGTCGGCAAGCGCGGATCGCGCGATTGGCCAGGCTCGTCCAGCGCCCAATGCACGGCCATGGCGGGATCCCTCGCGATCGTGACGGGGCGGCGCAGGCGGTACATCGAAAGGCGCCGCATCAGCGCATCGCCCTGCGCCGCCTCGCAGTCGATCAGGACATCGTCTCCATCGGCCCACAGCATGAAATCGAACAGCGCCTTGCCCTGCGGCGTGAGCAGCCCGGACCAGCGCGGCACGCCGGGCACCAGGCCGATCACGTCCTGCGTCACCAGCCCCTGCAGGAACGCGCGGGCCTCCGCGCCGGAAACGCGCAGCACGGCACGGTCAGGCAGCATGCCATGGGGGGTGGTATCGGTCATGGACCTTAGGTAGGACGATGCCGGTGCCAAGCCAAGCCAAAGCGGACAACCATCATGACCCAGATTTTCGACATGGTCCTCAACAACGGGACAATCCATACCCCCGGCGGCCCGGTTCTGGCGGATATCGGGGTTTCGGGCGGACGGATCGCGGCCATCGGCAGCGGCTTTTCAGGCGGAGAAACAATCGATTGCACCGGTCTCGACATCTTGCCGGGGGTGATCGACAGCCAAGTGCATTTCCGCGAGCCGGGGCTGGAGCACAAGGAGGATCTGGAAAGCGGGAGCCGCGCGGCGGTGCTGGGCGGCGTCACGGCCGTGTTCGAAATGCCCAACACCAATCCCAATACCGACACGGCCGAACGCGTTCACGACAAGCTGGCCCGCGCCCGCCATCGGATGTGGTGCGACCATGCCTTCTATGTCGGTGCGACGGCGGACAATGCCGAACAGCTTGCCGAACTGGAGCGGATTCCCGGCACGGCAGGCGTGAAGATATTCATGGGCGCCTCGACCGGCAGCCTGCTGGTGGATGACGACAATGCGCTTGCCCGTGTGCTCGCCTCCGGCAAGCGGCGCGTCGCCATTCATGCCGAAGACGAAAGCCGGATGAACGCACGCAAGGATTTCCGCGTCGAAGGTGATCCCGCTTCGCACCCCGTCTGGCGCGATGATGAAAGCGCAATGATCGCGACGAAGCGGATCATTGCGCTTGCCCGTGCGGCCGGGCGGCGCATTCATGTCCTCCACATCACGACGCCCGCCGAACTGGAGTATATTGCACAGAACAAGGATATCGCGACGTGCGAGGTGACGCCGCAGCATCTGACCTTGGCCGGTGAGGAGGCCTATCCGCGGCTTGGCACCTTCGCGCAGATGAACCCGCCTATCCGGTCGGGTGCCCATCGCGATGGCCTGTGGCATTTCCTCAATCAGGGAGTCCCCGACGTGCTCGGGTCCGATCATGCGCCGCATACGCTGGAGGAAAAGGCGAAGACCTACCCGGCCTCGCCCAGCGGCATGCCGGGCGTGCAGACGCTCGTGCCTCTGCTGCTCGACCATGTTGCACAGGGCCGCACCACATTGGCACGGTTCATAGAACTGACCAGCGCCGGGCCGCAGCGCATATTCGGGCTGGTCGGCAAGGGACGAATCGCGGCGGGTTACGATGCCGACTTCACGATCGTGGACCTCAAGAAACGCTGGACGATCGGAGCGGACTGGCTTGCCTCGCGCTGTGGCTGGTCGCCCTTTGCGGACATGAGCCTGACGGGCAAACCAGTCGGCACCATCATCCGCGGCAACCGGGTGATGTGGGAAGACAGCCTGGCAGAGGCCGCGATCGGCGAGCCGGTGCGCTTTGAAGCGACCGATTTCTGAGCAGTGCATACGAATACATGACCAGGCCCGCCCCCTGATGCGGCATCAGGTTACGTGACGGACACATAACAAACGCAACGTCATCACAGGAGAGAAACCATGGCCATGGCACCCGGCGTGACCGCGCCGCAAACAGACCGGGGTTCGCCAGCGCCCGACAATACAAGGGGACTTTTGTTCCTGGTCGTCGCCGTGTTCTTCCTATTCGGGGGCATCACCAATCTCAACGACATATTGATTCCCAAGCTGAAAGGTCTTTTCTCGCTGGGTTATGCCGAAGCGATGCTGGTGCAGTTCGCCTTCTTCACCAGCTATGCGATTTTCTCGATCCCTGCCGGGCTGGTGATGGCGAAGCTGGGCTATTTCCGGGGTATTGTGCTGGGCTTTGGCATCATGGCGCTGTCTTGCCTGCTGTTCCTGCCGGCGGCCTATTCGGGTCTGTTCGGATCGTTTCTGGCCGCGCTGTTCATGCTCGGCGGCGGCATTACCCTGCTTCAGGTCGCGGTAAACCCACTTATCATTTCGCTGGGCAAGCCGGAGACGGCGCACAGCCGCCTGACCTTCGCGCAGTTCTTCAATTCGATCGGTGTTTTCCTGATGATCCGTTTCGGTGCCGAAGCGATCCTGGGCGAGGAATCGACGGTAGACGCATCAACGCTCTCGGGCGATGCGCTGACCGCGCACCGCGTTGCGGAAACGACCGTGATCGGCCACAGCTACATCGGCCTTGCAATCGTACTGACACTAATCGCCCTGTTCTTCTGGACGCGCCGCAGCCTGCTCGACCAGCAACAGGTCGCGAAAGTAAAAATGGCGGGCACCTTCGCGTTGCTGCGCCGTCCCCGCCTCGCATTCGGGGTGGCAGGCATCTTCGTCTATGTCGGTGCGGAAGTGGCAATCGCCAGCATCATGGTCAGCTATCTGGGCGACGCGCGCGTGCTCGCGCTGGACCCGCGCGCGGGCGGCGTGATGCTGTCCTATTACTGGCTGGGGGCGCTGATCGGGCGGATGATCGGCGGTTTCCTGCTCCGGCTGGCGCGGCCCGGCGCGCTGCTGGCAAGCTTTGCGGGGATCGCGATTGCCCTCATTCTCGTTTCGGCGGTCAGCACGGGCAGCGTTGCGGCCTGGTCATTGATTGCCGTCGGCCTGTTCAACTCGATCATGTTCCCGACAATCTTCAGCCTCGCCACCGAAGGTCTGACCGAAGAGGCACCGCAGGCGTCCGGCCTGCTATGCACGGCCATCGTTGGCGGCGCGATCGTGCCGGTCGCCATGGGCCTGCTGGCCGACGCCGCAGGCCTTGCCATCGCACTGGCAGTGCCTGTGCTGTGCTATGCCGTCATTCTGGCGTTCGGCCTTTACGCTCTGGCCGCACCGAAATCCGTCGCGACGTAGGTTTTCAGGGCGACGCTAGGGCGCGTGCCGCGCGCGCGCTGCGAACCGAATCGACGGTGTAGATCGCCAGCCCCGCCCAGATCAGGCCGAAGCTGGCGATCTGCCCCTGATTGAGACTTTCGCCGAAAACCAGCACGGCAACGAAAAACTGGATCGTTGGCGAAAGATATTGCAGCAGGCCGAGTGTCGACAGAGGCATGCGCCGCGCCGCCGTGGCGAACAACAGCAGCGGCAGCGATGTGACAACGCCACTCAGCACCAGCAGGACTGTACGGGGTGCATCCTGCCCCAGTGCAATGCCCCCGTGGCTGGCCAGCCAGGCCATATAGGCGAGCGCCACCGGCGTGAGGATAAGCGTTTCGGCAGCGAGGCCCTGTCGCGGGCCGACCGAGGCCGTCTTGCGAATATAGCCGTAGAAGGCAAAGCTGATGGCGAGCAGAAGGCTGAGCCACAGGGTGGCGAATGCGCTGGCCGCCATGACCGCAACCCCAAGCGTCGCAACGCCCACGGCCACCTTCTGCATCGCGCTGAGCCTTTCCTTCAGAAAGACGACGCCCAGCAGCACGTTGACGAGCGGGTTCAGGAAATAGCCAAGGCTGGCGGCTACGATGTGATCGGTGGAGATGGCCCACACATAGGCCAGCCAGTTGATGCCGATCAGCGCGGCGCTCAGCATCATGCTTCCCATGACCGCGCGGTTGCGCACCGTCGCCTTGAACTGCCCCAGCGCCCCGGTGGCCGCCAGCAGTGCGATCAGAAAAACCAGCGAGAACAGCACACGACTGGCGACGATTTCGGCCGGGCCGACGCTCGCCAGCAGCTTGAAATAAAGCGGGAGCAGGCCCCAGAGGAAATAGGCCCCCAGACCGAAGGGCAAACCGCTGCCGCCTTTCGCCCGCGACGGACTTTCCATCAACTCGGCCCCCCGGCGCGCAGGCGCAATCAGATGATGCCGCCACCCAGAAACAGGCGGAACATGCCCAATGCGGCGACGACCAGACAGAAATTGCGCCCGCCGTTGCGCGAGGAAACCGTGCCGACCAGGGCGCCGACCAGCGCGATCGGCACGAACAACCAGTTCGCCCAGCCGAGAAACGGAATGATCGTTGGCAGCATCAGGATGAGGGCGAGGAGGCCAATCAGGCCGGAAAGGATGTTCAGCATCCCAAGCACATGGATGCAATGCGCCATGACTTCAATCCCCGACCGGCAAAAGCCGGGCCATGGCAGAGAGAATCTTAACCTTGTTGGCGGAAAGACTGACAGCCGGGTGATCCGGCGACTGACCGGTGCCCGGAGATCGTACGCATGGCATCATCGCGCGGATTATGGGCAGCGACCGGCATGGCGGCGGCAATGACGCTTGCTGGGTGTGGCGCCGCGCCTCGCGATCCCGATGCGGCGCTGGCAGCGGCGCTGGCCAAGGATACGGCTGATCCGCTGATCCGCGACACGCTGACCATGCCGCTTGCGACTGACCCCGATCTGGCGACCCAGGCAAACGTCAATGCCATCCGCAGCAGCCCACGGGTGGCAGGCAACAGTATTCCGCGACCGCTTTCGCGCGCCGATGCCGCTTCAGCTCTGCCAACAAGGGATGGCAAACGCCTTGCAGCGCCCGCCGCAGTGCCTGCGTCACCCTGCCCCGATTGCGGTCCCGACGGACCCGCGACGCTGGGCGCCCTTGCCCGTGAACTGGCGCGGCGTACGCCAGCTGCCTGCCATGCCGACCCGGCCCATCGCCTCGATTACGCTCTGCCATGGGCCGAGCGCCTGCCGCCGCCGTTCGCGCTGTTCCCGGGTGCGGCGCTGATGGATGCCGCCGGAGCCGAGACCGCCGATTGCGCGGTGCGCGCTGCCAGCGTTGCTATCGCAGCGTCAGCGCAAGATGTGATCGATCATTATTACACCCAGGCCCGCCGCGCCGGATATACGGTGGCGCATCAGCGACTGGGCAGCCATGCCATGCTGATCGGCGCGCGCGCGCGCGACAAAGGCGGCCTTCTCCTGATCGCGCGGACGGCGCCCGATGGCGGTGCGACGGTCGATCTGGTCGTGAGCGAGTCGCGCTGAACCCCGGTCCGCGCGGCGCCGCCTTGCACTGTTGGCCAGCGCAGGGGTGACGCCCGCAGCAAAACCCTCTAGGGCAGGGGAATGAACGCCCTTTTCCTCGTCATGGCGGGCGGTGCCGTCGGGGCCGCGCTTCGCTTTCAGCTCGGACGTCTGTCCCTGCACGTGCTTGGCCCAGCCTTTCCATGGGGTACGCTGGCCGCCAATCTGCTGGGTGGACTGCTGATGGGCATGCTGGCGGGATGGCTGGTGCGCGCGTCAGTTGGAAGCGGCGAATCCCTGCGGCTGCTGCTGGGTGTGGGTGTACTCGGGGGCTTTACGACATTTTCCGCCTTCAGCCTTGAGACGATCCTGATGATCGAACGTGGCCAGATAGCCATGGCCTTCGGCTATGTACTCGTATCAGTGATCGGGGCGCTCGCGGCGCTTGCCCTCGGCCTGCTCGCCGCGCGGAGCATCGCATGACCGACCGCAAGCCGCCTGCCCGGCCCAAAAGCCCGGCGAAGTCCGGTACACGGGGTCGCGGAACCGGGCCGTCCTTCCCCGGTGCCAAAGCGGGCGGCAGGCCCGGCAGCAGCTTCGGCGCGAAAAAGCCCGTCGGCAAGAATACGACCTTTGCAGCGGGCAAGTCCGCCAAGCCCAAAGCGGCCGCCAAGCCCGCAGCCTCGCAGACGGCCAAGCTGACCCCGCCGCAAAAGACGCCCAAGCCTGCCGGGGTAACGCTGGACGTCCGCCAGTTCCGCGTGGCGGCGGACGACGACGGCATCCGGCTTGACCGCTGGTTCCAGCGGCATTTGCCCGATGTCGGCTTCAACATCGTCTCGCGCTGGGCACGGACCGGACAATTGCGCGTCGATGGAGCCCGCGCGGCACCCGGCGATCGCATAACCGAAGGCCAGACGATCCGTGTCCCCCCCGCCGAAGCCAAGGCACCGCGCCCCGACAAGCCCGCGCGCGCCGGACGCCGCATCACCCTGACCGAAGACGAAATCGCTTTCGCCCAGGATATGGTGATTTATCGCGACGAACAGGCGATCGTGCTGAACAAGCCGCCGGGCCTCGCGACACAGGGCGGCACGAAAACCGACGCGCATGTCGACGGCCTGCTCGATGCGCTGATGTTCGAGGGCGACCAGCGTCCCAAGCTGGTCCACCGTCTCGACAAGGATACGTCGGGCGCGCTGCTCGTCGCCCGGTCGGCACGCGCCGCGGGCTATTTTGCGAAGGCCTTTTCCAGCCGCACCGCACGGAAGATCTATTGGGCGCTGGTCGTCGGCGTACCCGATGTACGCGACGGGATAATCGAGTTGCCGCTCGCCAAACAGCCGGGCACCGGCGGCGAAAAGATGCATGTGGACGAAAAGGACGGCCTGCCCGCCCGCACGCGCTATCGCATCATCGAGCGCGGCGGAAACCGCACGGCCTGGGTCGAGTTGCAGCCCTTTTCCGGCCGCACGCACCAGTTGCGCGTGCATATGGCGGCCATTGGCCATCCGATCGTCGGCGACGGCAAATATGGCGGGAAAGACGCGTTCCTTTCGGGTACGATCAGCCGCAAGATGCATCTGCATGCCCGGCGCATCCGCATCGACCATCCCGACGGCGGCAAGGTGGACGTGCTGGCCGAACTGCCCGATCATTTTCGCGAAAGCCTGGAGGATCTGGCGTTCGACATGGCGCTGGGCGACATGCCGCTGGACGAGGAAATCGACACCACGCCCACCCGCGAGGACGAAAAGAAGTTCGCCCGCCAGCATGCCAAGGCGGTGCGCAAGGAACGGCGCGGCGAACGGCGCGGGCGCGGAACGCGGTGAGGCGCTGACGGCGATGCATCCCGACCCCGCCTTCGCCTGGAAAGACAGGGCCGCGATGCGCGCGCTGGTCGAAAGCGTCGGCTTCGGGACGCTGTTTGCCGAAACAGCCGAAGGACCGCGATGCGCGCAGGTACCTGCCTTGTTTCTGGATGAGGACCGCATCGGCTTTCACCTGTCGCGCCACAATGCCCTGGCGCAGGAACTGGCGGGGCGCCGCGCGCTGTTCGTGGTTCAGGGACCAAATGCTTATGTAAGCCCGGACTGGTACGGCATGGCCGATCAAGTGCCCACGTGGAACTATGCCGCGGTCGAGCTGGACGGCATGGTCACCGCGATGGACAGGGACGCGCTGATTGCCCTGATCGACGGCGTATCGGCCCATCACGAAGCGCGGCTGGCCCCCAAGGCCGTCTGGACGCGGGACAAGATGCGCGAGGGACTGTTCGACCGGATGCTTGGCGGCGTCACGGGCTATGCGCTACATATTACCCAATGGCGTGGCACGCTGAAAGCCGGGCAGAACAAGCCGCAGGCGGCGCGGGCAGCCGTCGCCGAGATGCTGGCGCAGCGCGGCGAAAGCGGCATGGCGGCGCTGATGCAGGCTGGCATGCCATGAACCGTCCGCTGGCCCTGTTCGACTGCGACGGCACGCTGGTGGACAGCCAGCACAGCATCTGTGCGGCCATGGTCCGCGCATTCGACGCGGCGAGGCTGACACCGCCGGACAGGCCGACCATCCTGTCCGTCGTCGGCCTGTCGCTGCCGCATGCCATGGCGAAGCTGCTACCTGACGCGGATGACGCCTTTCACCACCATATCGCCGACCAGTATCGCGATGCTTTCCGCACGATGCGCACCGAAGGCGATGTGGTCGAACCGCTATACGACGGCATCGGCGATCTGCTCGATCGGCTTAGTGGGCAGGGCTGGCTGTTGGGTGTAGCCACGGGCAAGTCGGATCGTGGCTTGGCGCTGTGTCTCACACAGCATGGCATCATCGACCGGTTCGTGACCCTGCAGACCGCCGATCGTCATCCATCGAAGCCCAATCCCGCCATGCTGATGGCGGCGATGGCCGAGGCGGACGCCGCGCCGGAGACCACCGTGATGATCGGTGACACAACCTATGACATCGACATGGCGATCGATGCCGGGGTGCGCGCGATCGGCGTCAACTGGGGCTATCATAGTCCGGCGGAGCTGCTGGCCGCAGGCGCCACTGCCGTAGCGGTGGACAGCGAAGACCTTGGCCGCCATATCGGCACGCCATGACGGAACCGGACCATCCATTGCCCGATATCGATCGTGACAGCGATCGCGACAGGGCCGCGCGGCAACGCCTGCTGGCGATCAATCTGTTCCGCCTGTCGGGCGTGTTCATCCTGATGTTCGGCTTTCTCATCATGATGCAACGCTTTGGCTGGGTGCAGGGGCAGAACGCCAAGATCATGGGCGCGATCATCGCGACGGTCGGCATGGTCCAGACGATCATCGTGCCGCGAATGCTGTTGCGCGCGTGGCGTAGCCCGCCAACCGACTGAGGCTGCGTGTGAAGCGATTTTACCGCAATGCCGATACCCAGCGAGACGAGGACGGATGGCAGGTGCTGCTCGACGGCCGGGCCTTGCGGACCCCTGCCCGCGCCAGCCTGATCCTGCCGAACGACGCAATGGCTGAGGCCATTGCAGCCGAATGGCGGGCGCAGGGCGAAACGATCGACCCGGCCCGCATGACGGCGACGGGCTTTGCGAATGCCGCGATCGATCAGGTCGCGCCACATCGCGGGACCTTTGCGGCGGAAGTGGCGCGTTATGCACAAAGCGATCTGCTCTGTTACCGGGCGGACGGACCCGCTTCGCTTGTCGCGCGGCAGGCGTTACTGTGGGACCCCTGGCTCGACTGGGCCAGGCAGCGATATGATGTCGCCTTCCGCGTGACGCACGGCATCATGCATGTGCGGCAACCGGACGAAACGCTCGACCGGCTTGCCGCCGCCGTCGGGGCCTGTGACGATTTCACACTGGCCGCGCTGTCCACGATCGTCAGCCTGACCGGATCTCTGGTGCTGGGGCTGGCGATCGTCGATGCACAGGCCGACGCCGAAACCATCTGGCAGGCCGCCGAGCTGGATGCGATATGGCAGGCCGAACAATGGGGCGAGGACGCACAGGCACAGCAGCAGGCGGCAGCGCATCGCGCCCAATTTGACGCAGCGGTCGCTTTCTGTAGGATAGTTCGAGGTTGATGGTCAGCGGATCGTCACGCCATTTCAAATCGTTACGCATGCGTGCCGGACCCCGAACGGGTGCGCATGCCCCCGCAGAGGAGACCCATGCGTTGACCAGAGCTATTATTGCAGCTTTCATGATTGGCTTGTCCGTGCCGGCGATGGCGCAGGACGCCGCTCCGGCCACCCCGGCCGCCGCGCAAATGACCCCGGACCAGGTGACCGCTTTCAACAAGGCCGTAGCCGATTTCACGGCGGCACAGGCCGCGCAGCAGGGCGGCGACAATGCCGGTGCGTTGGCCAAATATGAGGCCGCACTGCCCGCTATCTGCACCGCCGTGCAGGTGCAGCCCGGCAATATCGATAATGTCAATTTCCTCGCCAATGCGCTTTATGCCGCCGCCGCCGCCGCGGGGGCGCAGCAGCAGATCGACAAGACACTGGCGCTTTATGAGGAAAGCGTGCCGCATTGGCGCACCGTCGTAGAGGCCAAGCCGACCGACGCGACCAGCCGCAACATCCTGGCTGGCATTCTTGTCCAGCTCGGCAATGCGAAACTCGCCAAGCAGGACAAGGCCGGGGCCGCGCCACTTTATGCCGAAGGGCT
The DNA here is from genome assembly GCF_004005485.1 of Sphingobium algorifonticola. Taxonomy (GTDB): domain Bacteria; phylum Pseudomonadota; class Alphaproteobacteria; order Sphingomonadales; family Sphingomonadaceae; genus Sphingobium; species Sphingobium algorifonticola. The sequence continues at coordinate 1,010,073 of NZ_RZUL01000001.1, read as the reverse complement.
TGCGCTTGCGCGCAAATCCTTCGCGGAAAATGCCAGCGACTCCATCGTCAAGAACCTGCACCTGAGCGCGCTGATCGGTGCCAGCCAGACCAGCGAGGACGCCGCCATCAAGACCGAGGCAACCACGACCGCCAAGGCGATGCTGGCCGACGGATCGGTCGATGCCGTCAACAAGCCTGCGGCGCAGGCGCTGGCAGGGATAACGCCCGGCGCATAAGTCGGCTTCCCGCTGTAACGCGTGCCAAGCGACCCGCCGCCTCAGGGCAGCGGGTCGTTGTCTTTGGGCAGCGGCGAACCGAAGCTGTCCGCGACGATCGGATGGGGCTGGTTATCGACAGGGGCGGCCGTGGCGATCGCCGGGACGTCAGGCATGAACTTTGCCGCTATCACCCCCGCCAGCACCAGCGCGACGAAGTCGCTGAAGCCGAGATAGAGGTAGAATCCCCAGGGTGCATGATTGAAAATCGGCTGGCCGATATGCATCCAGAGTGTTGCCGCCATCGCAAAAGCGACCGCCGCGCGTACACGCGTGGGCGCATCGCTCGCCACAAGACGCAGTGCCATCGCAATCAGTACACCGACCGCGAGGGCGAGGATCAGGCCGCCGATGAGCGCCTCACCATCGAGCGAGGGGAAACCGCTGGTGTTGAAATTGACCTGGGCGATCGGTCCCTTGCCATAGAGGATCGTGCCTTCCCTCGTGGTCGTCGAGGGGATCAGGTAGACGCCGGTGCCCGTCGGCGTGAGCGCCTGGGCCAGCGCTGCCTGGAGATCGGTGCTCGCCTGCGCGTCAGCCGTCGAATAGGCGATGTTGGCAAGCGGGGTGCCCCAGAATACAAAGCTTGTCAGAAACAGGGCGAAGCCGCCAAGCAGGCCGCCGAACAAAGTACGAAACATGGACGAAAATCCTTCCTCTCGTGCCGCATGGGCTGACAGGAAAACACCTTGTCGCCTAAATCTATCCGTTCAACGCGATCAACTTTATCCAACTACCTGAAATTACGCCGATAAAGGTCAATCGACTTCGCCAGTAGCCTTGCCAAGCTTTCGAATGAAGCCAATGAGGCCGGTCTGGCGGCTGCGCTTCATGCGCTCCGCCTCAAGGATGGTGCGCACCTTCTGGAAGCAGATGTCCGCATCGTCGTTGCACAGCACATAATCATAACCGTCCCAGTGCGCGATTTCCCCTGCGGCGCGGCTCATCCGGCCTTCGATTACCGTTTCGCTGTCGGTCGCACGACCACGCAGGCGACGCTCAAGCTCCTCGATCGACGGCGGCAGAATGAACACGCGGACAACGTCGCCCCCGGCGATCTGGTGCAACTGCTGCGCGCCTTGCCAGTCAATGTCGAACAGCACATCACGGCCAGACTTCAGCATCGCCTCGACCGGCGCGCGCGGCGTACCGTAGCGATGACCGAAGACATGCGCCCATTCGAGAAACTCATGATCGGCAACCATCTGCCGGAAAGCGGGAAGATCGACGAAATGATAATCCCTGCCGTCAACTTCACCCGGCCGCATAGGTCGCGTCGTGGCGGAAACCGACATGACAAGCGTGGGATCCGCAGCCAGCAGCTTGCGCGCGATCGTCGATTTCCCTGCACCCGACGGCGACGACAACACGAAGAGTAGCCCGCGACGCTTGAAGCCATGCGGATCGCCGGGGCGATCGTTCAGGGAGATATCGGCCATGCCTGCTACTGGCGCGGGCGAAACAATCCGTCAATGGTCTCGATTATGCCGCGACCGGTGCAACGGCTGAGGTCAGACCTTCAACCGCGCGTCGGACACAGCAGGGGCACCCTGAGCGGTGGGCAAGGGATGCGCCGCCGCGCCGTTGGGCAGGCTGTTGGCCTCGGGCGCCGACAGTCCGTCCTTGGTGGCCGTCGCATGCGGACCAAATGCGTCAATTTCACGCTTCTTCTTCAGCAGCTTGTGCGCGACATAGCCTCCACCGAGCAGGAGCGCGCCCATCGGCGAGCGCGCGATGATCCGCGTTGCGGCCATGCCCGCGACCAACCCCAACACGCCGGACGATTTGCCGGTGTCCGCAGCGATCCGTGTACCGATCACCGTGGCAGCGACCTTGCGAAAAATGCTCATGCTGGTTCTTTCCCTGTGTGCTGCCATGGATAATGTATAGCGCGCGGCCGTGGTTCCGGAAAGGCGCGGATTTATGCGTCGGCGGCGGTCAGACCATGTCCTGCGGCCGCACCAGCCGGTCGAAGGTCGCTTCGTCGACCAGACCGAGCGCCAGCCCTGCCTCGCGCAGCGTCAACCCTTCGTGATGGGCATGTTTGGCAATCCTCGCAGCATTGTCGTAGCCGATTTCCGGGGCCAGCGCCGTCACCAGCATCAGCGACCGATCGACCAGTTCGGCAATGCGCGTTTCGTCGGGCACCAGGCCATCGACGCAGCGTTCGGCAAAGCTTGCCATGCCGACCGCGAGCAGATCGATCGAACGCAGGACATTCGCGCCGATCAGCGGCTTGAACACGTTGAGTTCCAGATGCCCCTGCATCCCGCCGACCGTCACTGCCTGATGATTGCCGATCACCTGCGCCGCGACCATCGTGAGCATCTCGCACTGCGTCGGATTCACCTTGCCCGGCATGATCGAGCTGCCCGGTTCGTTGGCGGGCAATGCCAGCTCACCAAGCCCCGAGCGCGGGCCCGAGCCAAGGAGACGGATGTCGTTCGCGATCTTGGTCAGCGCGACGGCAAGAGTCGACAACGTCCCGGAGAGCTGCACCAGAGGATCGTTGGAGGCCAGCGCCTCAAACTTGTTGTCGGCGGTACGGAAGGGCAGACCGGTCAGCGTCGCGATTTCGGATGCTATGGCGACATCGAACCCGACAGGTGCATTGAGACCGGTGCCGACCGCGGTGCCGCCCTGGGCCAGCGCCATCACGTCGTTGATGACCGCCGCCTCGATCCGCCCCCGGCATCGGGCAAGCTGATGCGCATAGCCCGAAAACTCCTGCCCCAATGTCAGCGGCGTCGCATCCTGAAGATGCGTGCGGCCGATCTTCACGATTCCGGCCCATGCCGTCGCGTGCGAGGCAAGCGCGCCATGCAGCCGGTCGAGCGCCGGCAGCAGCGATTGCATGACGGCGAGCGCGGCCGCGACATGCAATGCGGTCGGGAAACTGTCGTTGGAGGATTGCGCCATGTTCACATGGTCATTGGGATGGACCGGCGCCTTGCCGCCGCGCGCGCCGGTGCGCATTTCGTTGGCGCGCCCGGCGATCACTTCGTTGACGTTCATGTTGGACTGAGTGCCGCTCCCCGTCTGCCAGATCACCAGCGGGAACTGGTCGTCATGATCGCCCGCGATCACCTCTGCCGCTGCGCCCTCGATCGCATCGGCCAGCACCGCATCCAGCCCGCGCGCACGATTCACCCGAGCCGAAGCCTGCTTCACGATCGCAAGGGCATGGATAATGCCGATCGGCATCCGTTCGGTCGCGCCGAAGGGAAAGTTTTCGATGCTCCGCTGCGTCTGTGCGCCCCAATAGGCGTCTGCTGGCACCGCTATCGCGCCGATACTGTCGGTTTCGGTGCGGGTATCCGTCATGCTGCTGCGCTCCTGCGAACTACGTGGGCACGCATGTGGGGCGGCGGAAAGCCCTGCGCCAGCCTTATTTCTTCTTCCCGAAATCAACCGTCACGACATTGGAACCATCTTCTGCGACGACCGCCGGGCCATCATTTTCGGCGGCTTCGTGATGTTGCGGATCATCACCTTGGTCCTGCACCTGGAATTGCAGCGCGAAATTGACGGCCGGATCGACAAAGGCGCTGATGGCCGCGAACGGAATGACAAGATGCGACGCGATCTGATTGAACGTCAGGCTCACCTCGAACGCCTTTGGCCCCACTTTCAAATCCCAGAACTTGTTCTGGAGCACGATGGTCATATCGTCGGGGAAACGCTCGATCAAGCTGCGCGGTATTTCGACACCCGGCGCCTGCGTCTTGAAGGTAATGTAGAAATGATGGCCGCCGGGCAGACCGCCGGACCGCTCGACTTCGCCCAGCACCCGGCCGACTACGGCGCGCAGGGCCTCCTGCACGATTTCGTCATATGGAATCAGACTGTCGGGCAGCGTTTCACTCATGGGCCATCTTCCTAACGCTGCTAGGCGGCGGGTCAAGGGACGTTGGCGGCGTACAGGCCACGCGCTGCGGAATCATTGCGCACGCCGCGGCAGACGCTATAGGGGCGCGATGCGCATCGCCGAAATCCATCGCAAGACCGCAGAAACGTCGATCGACGTGGCCGTCAACCTCGACGGCAGCGGCACCTATACGGTATCGACCGGCATCGGCTTTCTCGACCATATGCTCGAACAGCTCTCGCGCCATTCGCTGATCGACCTGAATGTTGCGGTCGTCGGCGATCTGCACGTGGACCAGCATCACACGACCGAGGACAGCGCGATCGCGATCGGCGAGGCCGTGTCGAAGGCGCTGGGCGACCGCAAAGGCATCAGTCGTTTCGGCTCGGTCTATTCGCCGATGGACGAAACATTGACCAGAGTGTCGCTCGACATTTCCGGGCGGCCCTATCTGGTGTGGAAGGCGGCATTCTCGCAGCCGCGCCTGGGCGAGTGGGATACGGAACTGATTGAGCACTGGTTCCACAGCTTTGCGCAATCGGCGGGCCTGACGCTTCATGTCGAGACGCTCTATGGCAGCAACAATCACCATATCGTCGAGAGCTGTTACAAGGGGCTGGCCCGCGCGCTGCGGCAGGCGGTCGAGATCGACCCGCGCAAGGCGGACAGCATCCCTTCGACCAAAGGCATGCTGGGCGCGGGCTGAACGGACCGCTGCCCTGCACGAAAAGGACCGTCGCCATGTTCATCATCGCCCTGCACTACACAGCAACGCTCGAAGAGGTCGACGCCCATCTCGACGCGCATGTCGCCTGGCTGCATCAGGGCATTGCCGACGGCTGGCTGATGATCGCGGGGCGGCAGGTTCCGCGCACCGGCGGGATATTGATCGCGCGGGGTGACCGCGACGCGATCGTTGCGAAGGCTTCCACCGATCCCTTCGTCGTGCATGGCGTCGCGGACGTGACGGTGACCGAGTTCACGCCAAGCATCGTGGCGCCGGGGCTGGATGCCCTGGCGGGATGATTGCCCTGATCGACTATGGCGCGGGCAACCTCCATTCCGTTCATAACGCGCTGATTCAGGCAGGGGCAGGGGACGTCGCGGTGACCGCCGACCCTGAGACGGTGCGGAGGGCAGACCGCATCGTCCTGCCCGGAGTCGGCGCGTTTCGCGCCTGCCGCGATGCGCTGGTCGCGATCGACGGCATGGTCGAGGCGATGGACGAGGCAGTGTTTCGGCGCGGCATGCCGTTTCTGGGGGTCTGTGTAGGCATGCAGCTGCTGGCGGACGCCGGCGAAGAGTTCGGGCGGCATGACGGGCTGGGCTGGATTCCCGGCACGGTCGAACGAATCGTGCCTGCGGACAGTACTGCGAAAGTGCCGCATATGGGATGGAACGACGTGAAGGTCGCGCGCAATCACCCGCTGTTGGCACAGGGCGAGGCGTATTTCCTGCACAGCTATCACTTCACCGCCGCCGATCCGGCCGATGTCGCGGCGACAACCGACCATGGTGGGCCACTGGTTGCCGCCGTCGCGCGCGGCCCCATAATGGGCGTGCAATTTCATCCCGAAAAGAGCCAGCGTTACGGTCTTTCCTTCCTTTCGCGCTTTCTGGAGTGGCGGCCATGAGCCTGATCGTCTTTCCCGCCATCGACCTGAAGGCCGGTCAGGTGGTCCGTCTGGCCGAAGGGGACATGGACCGGGCCACCGTCTATGGCGACGATCCTGCCGCGCAGGCCCTGGCGTTTGCGCAGGCAGGGGCCGGGCACCTGCATGTCGTCGATCTTGACGGCAGCTTCGCCGGGCATGCGGTGAATGCCGATGCCGTCGAGCGGATTGTCGAGGTCTTCCCGGGTCACGTCCAGCTTGGCGGTGGCATCCGCAATCGCACGGCGGTCGAACACTGGTTTGACCTTGGCGTATCGCGCGTCGTGATCGGCACGGCCGCGCTGAAAGATCCCGATTTCGTCAAGGCGGCGGCCCGTGACTTTCCGGGCGGCATTGTTGTCGCGGTGGACGCACGCGATGGCTTCGTCGCGACCGATGGCTGGGCCGAAAAGTCCGATATGCCGGTCGCCGATCTGGCCCGGAGGTTCGAGGATGCAGGGGTTGCCGCGCTGCTCTTTACCGATGTCGGGCGGGACGGGTTGCTCAAGGGCTGCAACATCGACGCGACAGTGGACCTCGCACGGCAGACCGACATTCCGGTGATCGCCAGCGGCGGCGTGGCGGGCATTGCCGACATTCGTATCCTGAGCCTGCATGCCGAAGAAGGGATAGAAGGTGTTATCACCGGGCGGGCGCTGTATGATGGTCGTCTGGACCTGAAAACGGCGCTGGCGATCGCGGCGGCGGCGGCATGACCGGGCGACTCTGTTGCTCCCTTTGGATCGAAGGCGTGCGCCGATGACGGTCCGCACGCGCGTTATTCCCTGTCTCGACGTCGCCAACGGACGGGTGGTGAAGGGCGTCAATTTCGTGGATCTGGCGGATGCGGGTGATCCCGTGGAGCAGGCGCGGCTGTATGACGCGGCGGGCGCGGATGAGCTGTGTTTTCTCGATATCACGGCCAGCCATGAGGCGCGGGGTACGATCCTGGACGTGGTGCGGCGCGTCGCTGAAGTCTGCTTCATGCCCGTGACGGTCGGCGGGGGCGTACGGACGCCGCAGGATGCGCGCGCGCTGCTGCTGGCGGGGGCGGACAAGGTCGCCGTAAACAGTGCGGCCGTCGATCGGCCCGCAGTGATCGCCGACATCGCAGACCGTTTCGGCAGCCAGTGCGTCGTCGCGTCGGTCGATGCGCGACGCGTGGGCGATGGGCGGTGGGAAATCTTCACCCATGGCGGGCGGCGCGCAACGGGGATCGATGCGCTGACCCATGCGGTGCGACTGGCGGAGCTGGGGGCGGGCGAGTTGCTCGTCACCTCCATGGACGGCGATGGGACGCGAGCGGGCTATGATCTGGCGCTGACACGGGCGATCGCCGATGCCGTGACGGTGCCGGTGGTGGCGAGCGGCGGGGTGGGCACATTGCAGCACCTGGTCGACGGCGTGGTCGAAGGGCACGCCAGCGCCGTCCTTGCCGCCTCCATCTTCCACTTCGGGCAGCACAGCATTGGAGAAGCCCATGCCGCGCTGGCGGCGGCGGGCATTGCCGTGCGGACGCCGCTCTTGACCCCGCCGGGCGAAGGCGCACTATGAACAGCATGTCCGACACACTCGCCCGACTGGAAGCCACGATCCGCGCCCGCCGCACCACCGATCCCGCCAGCAGCTATGTGGCCAGGCTGACCGCGCAGGGCCGCGCAAAAATCGCGCAGAAGCTGGGCGAGGAAGCGGTCGAGACGGTGATCGCGGCGATGGCCAATGATCCGCAAGCCGTGACGTCCGAAGCCGCCGACTTGCTGTTTCACCTTATCGTGCTGCTGGCCGACATGGGCGTGTCGCTCGACGATGTCTGCGCAGAGCTGGACCGACGCGAAGGCGTGTCGGGCATCACGGAAAAAGCGGCACGTCCCCGGGAATAACGGCCACAGGAACAGCCATGCCCATCGATCCGACTCTACCTTATGACGACACCAACATCTTCGCCCGCATCCTGCGCGGCGAAATCCCGTGCGGGAAAGTGTATGAGGACGATCATGCGCTGGCCTTTCACGATATCAATCCGCAAGCACCCAGTCATATTCTCGTGATTCCCAAAGGGGCTTATGTCAGCTGGGACGATTTTTCGGCGCGGGCGGCGGACGCCGAGATTGCCGGGTTCGTCCGCGCCGTGGGGCACGTCGCGCGGGCGGCCGGGCATGTGGAAAGCGGCTACCGTCTGCTGGCGAACATCGGGCAGGACGGCCATCAGGAAGTGCCGCATCTGCATGTGCATATCTTTGCCGGGCGACCGCTGGGGCCGATGCTGGCGTCATCATGAACCGCTGTTACGCGCGATAGTTTGTTACGCTTCGGTGTAACATGCTTGCACGATAGGCTTGCGCGGGCGGATTTAGGCGATAGTCTCGTTACCCATATCAGGGAGGCGCGCTGTCTGGCGCGCCACGAGACACAGGAAGACCCCATTTCATGATCTTCGGGCGCATAAAGTCTCTCGATGCGATATTGGCAACAGCGGAAAAGAAATCGCTGACCCGGTCTCTCGGCGCGTTTCAGCTCACGATGCTGGGCATCGGCGCCGTCATCGGCACCGGCATTTTCGTCCTTACGGCGGAAGCGGCGCAAAAGGCAGGGCCGGGCATGATGCTCTCCTTCGTGATCGCCGGATTCGTCTGCGCCGTGGCGGCGCTATGCTATGCGGAAATGGCGGCGATGGTGCCGGTTTCGGGTTCCGCCTACACCTATAGCTATGCGGTGATGGGCGAACTGATCGCCTGGATGGTCGGCTGGGCCTTGATCCTGGAATATGCGGTTGCGGCAGGGGCCGTTTCCGTAGGCTGGTCGGGCTATGTCGTCGGATTGCTGGAAAATGCGCTGGGCATCGACATTCCCGATCTTCTGGTACGTGGCCCCTATGACGGCGGTCTTGTCAACCTGCCTGCCATGGGCATTGCGGGGCTGGTAACCTGGCTGCTCGTGATCGGCACCAAGGAGAGCGCGGCGGTGAACGCGGTCCTCGTGGCGATCAAGGTAACGGCCCTGACCCTGTTCGTCGTCCTGGCCGTTCCAGTCATCAACATGGAGAATTTCACGCCGTTCTCGCCGCTCGGCTTTGCCGGCGTGTCCGCTGCGGCTGCATCGATCTTCTTCGCTTATGTCGGGTTCGATGCGGTATCTACAGCCGCGGAGGAAACCAAGAATCCACAGCGCAACATGCCGATCGGCCTGATCGGATCGCTCGGTATCTGCACCATCTTCTACATTCTGGTTGCCGCAGGCGTAATCGGCAGCGTCGGCGCGCAGCCGGTTGCGGGGCCGGAAGGGCAGATACTGGCCCCCGGCAGCATCGAATTGTCGCAGCAATGCGCCGCGCTTGCTTCGGCCGGCAAGGAAGCAGTGGTCTGCTCCAAAGAGGCCCTGGCGTGGACGTTGCGCGAAATCGGCTGGCCGCAGATCGGCAATCTCATCGGCCTTGCCGCGGGCCTGGCGCTTCCCTCGGTCATCCTGATGATGATGTTCGGCCAGACCCGCATTTTCTTCGTGATGAGCCGCGACGGTCTGCTTCCGGCAGTATTCTCCAAAGTGCATCCCAGGTTCCATACGCCGCATGTCATCACGATATTGACCGGCATCTTCGTGGCGCTGTTCGCGGCATTCTTCCCGGTCGGCAAGCTGGCGGATATCTCCAATTCGGGGACTTTGTTCGCCTTCGCCGCCGTGTCGATCGCGGTACTGATGCTGCGCCGGACCGATCCGTCACGTAAACGTCCGTTCCGTACTCCGGCGATCATGATAACGGCGCCGATCGCTGTCGCGGGCTGCCTTTATCTGTTCTGGAGCCTCGGTGTCGAAACCAAGCTCATGTTCGTGGGCTGGGCGGTGATCGGCCTGATCGTTTACTTCGCCTACAGCTACAAGCGCAGCCATGTGGGCCGGGGCCTCAACGAAGTGCACGAGACCGACGCCGACATCCCGCCGCAGCCCGTGCCGCCGATCACCTGATCCCGGCGGTACACCGGAACAAAAGCCCCGCGGGAGCGATCCGGCGGGGCTTTTTGCTATCGGGGCGGCAGCGAAGCGCCGTGACGCAGCGCAGAGAGGCCGGGCCGCGTGAACAACTTGCCGCGTTCGGCCCATGTCACGATCAGCAGAGCGGCCGCGCCATAGCCGAAAAAGCCGAGCGCTAGTGGCAATGTCGTGCCGTTGAACTGCGACCCGATGAACGCGCCCAACAACGCCGAGAGGATCGTCGTCAACCCGGCCTGGAATGACGAGGCCATGCCCGCGCCACGCGTGAACGGTTCCATCGATATGGCCCCGAAATTGGAGCCGGTGAACGCGAAGCTCAGCATTGTCATCGCCTGAAAGGCGATGAAGCTTGCCATGGTTTCGAAGCCCGCCCAGGCGACCAGCGCATGGCAGCCGGAAATCAGGATGAGAACCATCAGGGACCCCTGACTCAGCCTGCGGGCGCCGACGCGCTCCACCAGATGACTGTTGAGAAAACTGCCGATCCCCATGAAACCGGCGATGCCGGCGAAGGCCAGCGGGAACAAGGCTTCTTCATGAAAGACATCGAAGAATATCTGCTGCACCGACGTGATGAAACCGACCAGCGCGCCCATCACAACGCCACTGGCGGTCATATAGCCAATGGCGCTGCGATGCGTCACGACGCTGCGCAATGTCTGTGCGAGATCGGCTGCTCGTATCTCCACGCGATTGCGCGGGTCGAGCGTCTCGGGCAGTCGAACGAGCATCCAGGTAACGATAATGGCGCCGATGATGAGCAGCGCGCCAAAAATCCATCGCCACGGCGCAATCAGCAGTACCGCCTGCCCGAATGCCGGTGCGAGGATCGGCACGATCATGAACACGATGAAGATCAGCGACATGATGCGCGCCATCCGATCGCCCTGAAAACGGTCGCGCACGATGCTGATGGCGATCACGCGGCTGGATGCGGCAAAGAAACCGCAGGCGAAGCGGCCGACAAGCAGCATCGCGAAGCTGTGCGATAGTGCGCAGAAGCCTGTGAAAATGACGAACAGGCCAAGGCTGATACCCATCACCGGCTTGCGCCCGAAGCGATCAGATAATGGCCCGTAAATCAGCGATCCAAGCCCGAGACCCATGAAATAGGTTGTGATGATCCACTGCCGGTCGTTTGGACTGGCGATCGACAGCGACTCGCCGATGGCGGGCAAGGCGGGCAGCATCGGATCGATCGACAGCGCATTCATCGCCATCAACGCCGCTATCAGCGCCACGAACTCCTTGAATCCCAGCGGGAAAGGACGCTCAGTGGCAGGAGGCACTTCATGCTGCATTGCAGCGATATGTGCGTTCGGGCACCGATTGGCCAGCCCATTTTCACCAGGGTAGCGGGTTTATGCAGGATCGAGCGCGATGTTGTCGATCAGGCGTGTGCCGCCAATCCGCGCGGCAGCGAGTAGGCGGGCAGGTCGGTCGAGCCGGTCCATCGGGCGCAGCGTTGCCGCATCGCACAGGGCAACATAGTCGACCGAAGCGAAGCCATGGCCGAGAATCAGGGCTTCTGCGGCCTCCAGCGCGTCGCGGACCGCCACGCCCCTGCCGATCTGGCGGGCTGCCTCGCCAAGGGCACGGGGCAGGGCGAGCGCATCCTTGCGCTCCTGCTTGGTAAGATAGGCATTGCGGCTGGACAGTGCGAGCCCATCCTCAGCCCGCTGCGTCGGGACACCGACGATAGATATGGCCATGTCCAGATCGGCGACCATCCGCCGGATGACGGCAAGCTGCTGAAAATCCTTTTCCCCGAACAGCGCCACATCGGGCGCGACCTGGTTGAACAGCTTCGCCACGACCGTGGCAACGCCGTCGAAATGGCCGGGCCGCGCGGCACCGTCCAGCCCTTCGCTGACGCCCCAGATCGACAGATTCGACGCAAAGCCTGGCGGATACATGACATCAATCGGCGGCGCCCACAGGATTGCGACGCCTGCGTCCGCCAGCATCCGGCTATCGCTCGCTTCCCGTCGGGGATAGGCCGCCAGATCCTCATTGGGGCCAAATTGCCGCGGATTGACGAAGATCGATGCGACGACATGATCGGCCTGCCGCCGGGCTTCCATGACCAATGCCATATGCCCGTCATGCAACGCCCCCATGGTCGGCACCAGCGCAATGCGACCACCATCGGCGCGCAGCCGGGATAGGGCCGTACGAAGGGCGGGAATGTCACGCAGGATTTGCACGCGGCGGGTGGCTCCGATAAGGGCGGGAGGATGCGATGTCGCTAGGGCCGGAAGCCCCGGCGGGTCAAGAATCAAACAATCACACGCACAATGGAACAGGGAAGCGCAGGTCCAATGGCAAGCCACACGGCGCACACCATCGTCTTTGCCAATGAAAAGGGCGGCACCGGCAAATCGACGACCGCCGTTCATGTCGCCGTGGCGCTGGCCAGCCAGGGGCACAAGGTCGGCATGATCGATCTCGATCCGCGGCAGCGGACAGTGACGCGCTATATGGAAAATCGGGGCGAGACGGCGCGGCGGCGCGGCATCCTGTTGCCCGCGCCGGACTTTGCCGTGCTACAGGGCGACAGCCTGGATGCGCTGGCGGAAGAGGCGGCCGCCGTGGCGCTGGGCAAGGATTTCCTGATCGTCGATACGCCGGGACGCGACGACATGTTCGCGCGCGCCATGGCCGCACAGGCGCACACGCTGGTGACGCCGATGAACGACAGCTTCGTCGATTTCGATCTGATCGGACAGGTGGATGCGGAGACATTCAAGGTCAAAAGACTGTCCTTTTATTCCGAGCTGATTTTCGAGGCGCGCAAGAGCCGTGCGAAAGCCGACGGCGTGTCGATCGACTGGGTTGTCCTGCGCAACCGCGTTCAGCATCATGACGCGCGCAACAAGAAACGCGTCGGCGATGCGCTGACCGAATTGTCCCGCCGGGTCGGCTTTCGCGTGATACCGGGGCTTTCGGAGCGTGTTATCTACCGCGAACTGTTTCCCTCGGGCCTCACCCTGCTAGACAAAGGGCATCTGGGCGAACTGGGCGTCAGCCACATCGCCGCCAGGCAGGAACTGCGCGAGATGGTGGCCGGCCTCGCCCTTCCGGCCGTGGTGCAGGACAATGAAGGCATGACGGCAGAGATGATCCGGGCGGCAGAGGCTGATGAACGCCATAACGCAGCCATGACCAGCGACGCCTGATGGGCTTCTTCGCTCTCATCGTTATCGGCTTCGTCGGCTGGCTGCTATGGACGGGACGGTTGCAACGCATGACAGCGAAAGATGGCGTGATGCTGGGCATTGCGGTGGTCGGCGCGGTTATGGCCGCCAAGGGCAAGCCGCTGATCGGCGCCATCCCCTTGATCGTGTCGCTGGGCTATGCCGGTCTCAAGCTGCGCAAACCAGCGCCCAGAGCGTCACATCCGGTTGCGGCTGCCGACGTGGCCGAGGCGCGGGCGCTGCTGGGCCTTGGGCCATATGCCGATGCCGAAGCGGTGCGCGCCGCGCATCGTCGGCTGATTGCAACGGTCCATCCCGACAAGGGAGGGACAGAGGCGCTGGCGGCCAAAATCAATGCTGCGCGCGATCTCTTGTTGCGGCATGAAGCTTTGACGAAACCCCCGGCCGAATCGTCTGATCCCTAGTCGCGAAACCCGTTTCATCAACTTAACCCCACTCATCCGACCTATCTCCAACGACAGGATTTTGCATGACGCACGCCTTTCATCCCACATCCCTGCGCGAATATGACATTCGCGGCATCATCGGCGAAACACTTGGCGAACAGGATGCCTATGCCATAGGCCGCGGCTTCGGCACGCTGATTGGCCGAGCCGGTGGCCGGAAGGTCGCCGTTGGCTATGATGGCCGTGTCAGTTCGCCGATCCTGGAAGCGGCCCTGGTCAGCGGACTCAACGACAGCGGCATTCACGCGGTGCGGATCGGCGAGGGACCGACGCCGATGCTATATTATGCCGAGGCCGTGCTGGATGTGGACGGCGGCATAGAGATAACCGGCAGCCACAATCCCGCCAACTACAATGGCTTCAAGATGGTGTTCCAGGGTCGTCCGTTCTTTGGCGCGGATATTCAAACCCTCGGCACGATGGCGGCGCAAGGTGACTGGGATGATGGCACCGCAGGCTCCGAAAGCGTCGACATCATGGACCAGTATGTCGCGCGCCTTGTCGAGGGATTTGATGGCGCGGCCTATCGCATCGGCTGGGATGCAGGCAACGGCGTGGCCGGACCGATCGTCGAGAAGCTGATCAAGCTGATCCCGGGCGAGCATCATACGCTGTTCACCGATGTCGACGGCAATTTTCCCAATCATCATCCCGATCCCACCGAAGAGAAGAATCTGGCCGATCTGAAGGCGTTAGTCGCGGAAAAGAAGCTCGATTTCGGTGTGGCCTTCGATGGCGATGGGGACCGGATCGGTGCAATCGACGGCGAAGGCCGGGTCATCTGGGGTGATCAGCTGCTCGCCATTTATGCCGAGCCGGTATTGAAGGAACTGCCCGGCGCCACGATCATCGCCGACGTCAAGGCCAGCCAGGCGCTGTACGACCGCGTCGCCGAACTGGGCGGCGTGCCGCTGATGTGGAAGACGGGACACAGCCTCATCAAGTCGAAAATGAAGGAAACTGGTAGCCCGCTAGCAGGCGAAATGAGCGGCCACGTGTTCTTCAAGCATGAATATTACGGCTTCGACGATGCGCTGTACGCGGCTGTTCGCCTGATTCGCGCGGCAACGGCGCTGGGCAAGAGCGTGACGCAGTTGCGCGGCGAGATGCCCGCGATGGTGAATACGCCGGAAATGCGCTTTCAGGTTGACGAAAGCCGCAAGTTTGCCGTGATCGACGAAGTGCTCGCGCGATTGAAGGCGGCAGGTGCCACCGTCAACGACACGGATGGCGCACGCGTCAATACGCCCGATGGTTGGTGGCTGCTGCGCGCGTCCAATACCCAGGATGTGCTGGTTGCACGCGCTGAGGCCAAGGACGAAGCGGGTCTGGCGCGTCTTATGGACCAGATCGATTCGCAATTGGCAGAATCGGGTCTGGCACGGGGACCGCAAGCGGCACATTGAACCCGCGGGGGGCAATATCGTGTCGAAAAACCTAGCAGAAATATCAGGTCACTTCGTTGCTTTCCCTTACGGAAGTCTAGCATTTAGGTAGACTTGCATTTTTTGCAATCGTTGCTTCGTTTTTCGCATTTGCGGGAACAACTGTTGCGATGCACAACAATCGGGCCTTTCAGGCATCCTCTCCTAAAACTTTTCAGGCCGTCCCTCGGGGCGGCCTTTTTTTGCGTCGTGCGGCAAGTCGTTTGCTTTGTACGACGGATGCTTGCGCGCTGTGGACGGTGCGTTAAGCTGCACCGATGCACCACGTCCTGCTGCGCTCCGCTTTGGCGATTCTCTTGTTAGTCGCTGCCCCTGCGCAGGCCCAGATGTCGGCCAATTCCGCCCCGATCATAGCCCCGCCAGACAGCTGGGTCATGCCGCTCCCGCCCGCAGAAGCGACCATCAAGACCGGCAAGAAGACCGCCGCGCCTGCAACAGGCTTGCCTGCCACCCTGATCAGCCTGGACATGCAAGCGCGCTTTACGGCGGAAGGCAGCGCCCGTTATGCCGCCAGCAGCGTACGGATCGAAACGCCGCAGGGGCTGGCCGCGCTGGGCACTGTGAGCATTCCCTGGTCGCCCGACACCAGCAGCCTGACAGTGCATCGGCTGGCCATCCGGCGCGGCGCGGAAACGATCGACATTCTTGCCAACGGCCAGACGTTCACTGTCTTGCGGCGGGAAAACAATCTGGAAGCAGCAATGCTGGACGGTGTGCTGACCGCCACGATCCAGCCGGAAGGATTGCAGGTCGGCGATATTCTGGATTTTGCCGTGACCATCACGACGCGCGATCCGGTTCTGAAGGACCACAACGAACTCTTTCTGGGTCCGATCGTCACCGGACCGGCGACGCGGCTGACGCTGCGGGCGAGCTGGGCGGACAACCGGCCAGTCCGATGGCGCAAAAGCGCAACGCTTCCTGATCTGCGCGTCACCAAGACGCGGGGTGAAACGATCCTCTCTCTGGACGTCACCGGTCTGCCGGAGATTGCCTATCCCAAGGGCGCGCCGGGTCGATTCAATCCGTTGCGGTTTGTCGAGTTTTCCGATTTTGCCCAATGGGGCGACATCGCAGCCCTGATGATGCCGCTTTATAAAGAGGCCGCGACGATACCTTCTAGATCGCCGCTGGCAGCGGAAGTCGAAAAGATTCGCGCAGCCCACAGTGACCCGGCGGGCCGCGCCGGGGCGGCGCTGAAACTTGTGCAGGACCGTGTGCGCTATGTCTATCAGGGCATGAACAGCGGCAATCTGGTGCCGGCGGATGCAGCCACGAGCTGGGGGCGCCGATTTGCGGATTGCAAGGGCAAGACGGCGCTGCTTCTCGCGATGCTCCACGCGCTCGAGATCGATGCGGAACCGGCGCTGGTCAGTACCAATCTGGGCGACGGGCTGGATGCACGCCTGCCGCTGGTCGGCCTGTTCGACCATATTCTCGTACGCGCGCAGATCGCGGGCAAGACATATTGGATGGATGGAACGCGCACCGGTGATCGTGGCCTCCAGAGCCTGTCTGTTCCACCATTTCAGTGGGCGTTGCCGGTACGGGCGGACGATAGCCGCCTGGAGCGGCTGGACCAGATGCCATTAAGCGAGCCGACAGAGCATACTGAAATCCGCGTCAATGCTACGCGGGGCATTTCCCTGCCCGCACCTTTCGAGGTGGACCAAATCGTGCGGGGCGATCAGGCTGTGGCGCTCAAGGCGCAGCTCGACACGATCGCGCCGTCTGAACGCGAAAAGACGCTCAAGGCCTATTGGACCAAGCAATACAGCTTCGTCACGCCGGAACTGGTCGACTGGACCTTCGACACGGCGACGGGCGTGTTGCAACTCACCATGGACGGCACGGCCGATCTCGACTGGACGAGCAGCGGCTATGAGCTGGACGGGGCAGGGCTGGGGTGGTCGGGATCGGACTATGCGCGAGACCCCGGCTATGGCGCCGACGCACCGGTGCGGCTGTCCTTTCCGCAATACACCAGCTCAAGAGAAACGATCCGGCTGCCGTGGAACGGCAAGGGCTTTACAGTGACCGACGCGGATATTGACAAGACCGTCGGCGGTTTTGCCTTCCACCGGAAGGTCGGCATAGTCGACGGCGCGGTCGTCATGGAAGCGTCGAGCCGCAGCCTGCAACCGGAGATCCCGCTGGCGGAGGCGCTGATCGCGGCGAAGGAATGGGAAGCGATGAGCAAGGTGCGGCTGTTTGTGAACACGGCAGGGCATTATACGCGCACCCCGGAAGAAACAGCCGCCATGATTGCCCGCAAGCCGGAAACGGCACAGGATTTTTTCCGACGTGGCAACCTGTTTCTGGACCAGGGCGATTATCCTGCCGCAGTCGCCGACTTTTCTGCGGTCTTGGAAAAGACCCCTGACGATAACAACGCGCTGGCGCATCGCGGCATGAGCCTCGCAATGGACGGCAAGCTCGATGCCGCGCAGGCTGATCTGGACAAGGCAGGCGCAAAGGACGCCAGCAATTTTGTCGTGCAGCACGGTCGCGCAGCCCTCGCGGCGAGGCGCGGCGACTTCCCATCAGCCATCGCGTCCCTCAGCCGCGCAATCGATCTTCGCAAGGACAATCGATACGCCTTGTTCCAGCGCAGTTCCGCTTATGCATTGCTGGGCGAGACGGAAAAAGCCCTGGCCGACATTGATCAATTGCTGACATTATCGCCCGGTGCCGGAGACAGCATTTCGCGGAAGATCACCATTCTTTCGTGGGCCGGGCGTCCTGAGGAGGCACTCGCCTTTATGGACACGCAACGCAAAGCCGATCCGGACAATGTTGCGCTGCGTATCGATCACGCCATGCTACTTGCCAGAAACGAAAGGTCTGCGGAAGCACGCGACGCCTTCGCAGCATTGCGTGTGAAGGCGGGCAACAGGGCAGGCGAGCGCAACAGCCTGTGCTGGTCAGCCGCACTCGCCGGGTTCGATCTCGATCAGGCGGATGCCGACTGCACGGCAGCGATTAAAGCGGCGCCTGATAGCAGCGCAATAGCCGACAGCCATGCCTATGTCGCGTTGCGCCAAGGGAATAATGCGCTGGCGATCAGCCGCTATTCGGCTGTGCTCGCCAGACAGCCGCGGCTCGCGCCATCGCTCTATGGCCGCGGACTGGCGAAAATGCGCAATGGCGATACGGCCGGTGGCACGGCCGACCTTGGTGCGGCGCGCATGATCGATCCTTATGTCGCGCTGACCTTTCTTGAAAAGCCTGAGACGCCCTGATCCACTGCATGGCATAGCGCTCATGATATAGTATGGCGCGCTCATGTCCCCGCCGCTTCCCTCCGCCCTGACCGACTGGTTCGCCGCCCGCCAATGGGCGATGCGCCGTCATCAGCGCGACATGCTCGCGGCGGCCCGGGCGGGGCGGCATGCGCTGCTGGTGGCGCCGACCGGGGCGGGCAAGACGCTGGCCGGATTTCTGCCGGTACTCGCCGATCTGATCGACAATCCGGCGCAGGGGTTGCACAGCCTCTATGTCTCCCCTTTGAAGGCGCTTGCCGTGGACGTGCAGCGCAATCTGCTGAACCCCATCGCCGACATGAACCTGCCGATCCGGGTCGAGACTCGCACCGGTGACACCCCTGCCGACCGCAAGGCGCGGCAGCGGGTGAATCCGCCACAGATATTGCTGACGACGCCCGAATCGCTTTCGCTGCTGCTCAGCCATGCCGATGCCGCCTTTCTTTTTGCCGACCTGCGCACGGTGATCGTCGATGAAGTCCATGCCTTTGCCACACAGAAGCGCGGGGACCTGCTGAGCCTGTGCCTGGCGCGACTGCAGACGATCCAGCCCGCCATGCGCCGCGTCGCCCTGTCGGCAACGGTGGCGGACATCGACGGATATCGCGCCTGGCTGGCCCCCGATGGCGATATCGACATGGTCGAAACGGTGGTAGGCGAAGCGGGCGCCGAACCGGTGATCGACATATTGATACCGGAGGGCCGCGTGCCCTGGTCTGGCCATTCGGGCAAATATGCCGCGGCGCAAGTGATGGCGGAGATCGCCCGTCGCCGCACCACATTGGTCTTTTGCAACACGCGCGGGCTGGCCGAGCTGATCTTTCAGGAACTATGGGCCGTCAATGACGCCAATCTGCCGATCGGTATCCATCATGGCAGCCTGTCGCGCGAGGCGCGCCGCAAGGTCGAAAGCGCCATGGCGGCAGGCAAGCTGCGCGGGCTGGTCGCCACCGCCAGCCTCGATCTGGGTGTCGATTGGGGTGATGTCGACTGCGTGATCCAGATGGGGGCACCCAAGGGCAGCTCCCGCCTGCTTCAGCGGATCGGCCGGGCCAATCACCGGCTCGATTGCCCAAGTGAGGCGATCCTCATTCCGGGCAACCGCTTCGAATATCTGGAGGCGCGGGCTGCGCTGGACGCTGTCGAGGCCGGTGAGCGCGATGCGGACGATTTCCGTCCCGGGGCACTCGACGTATTGGCACAGCATGTGATGGGGATCGCGTGCGCCGGGCCGTTCGCGGAGGATGCATTGCTGGCGGAAGTGCGGTCGGCGCTACCCTATAGCGCGCTGACGGACGACGACTTTCGGCGTGTACTGCATTTCATCGCTGGTGGCGGCTATGCCCTCCGGGCCTATGACCGGTTCAAACGGCTGGTGCAGGATGCCGATGGCCGGTGGCGGATCGCGCATCCGCAATTCATCGCGCAGCACCGGCTCAACGCCGGTATCATCGTCGATCAGCCGGTCCTGACGGTGCGCTTCGCCAACGGGCGCAAGCTGGGTACTGTCGAGGAAGGCTTTGCCGCGCAGCTGGCTCCTAAGGATTGTTTCTTCTTTTCCGGCATGGCGCTGGAAGTGGTGAAGATGGATGCGGCCGACCTGATCGTGCGCGCGACCAGCCGCCCGGCACGCATCCCGAGCTGGGGCGGCACGCGCATGGCGATGTCGACGCGGCTGGCCGATCGGGTGCGCGGGTTCCTGTCGGACCCGGGGCAATGGCCGCGCTTTCCCGATGATGTGCGGGAATGGCTGGAAGTGCAGCAGGCGCGATCGGCTCTCCCGCAGCCGGGCCAGTTGCTGGTCGAGACATTTCCCCACGAGGGACGAGAATATCTCGTCTGCTACAGTTTCGAGGGATGGAACGCCCACCAGTCGCTGGGCATGCTGCTCACGCGCCGCATGGAGGCGCAAGGCCAGATGCCGCTGGGCTTCGTTTCGAACGATTATGCCCTGGCGATCAGCAGCCTGAAGCCAGTCACCGATCCGCGCGGCCTGTTTACGCGCGACATATTGGCGCATGAGTTCATCGATTGGGTCGAGCAGTCGAGCCTGCTACGGCGCGCATTTCGGGATGTCGCCGTTATCAGCGGCCTGATCGAGCGGCAGCATCCGGGCAAACGCAAAAGCGGGCGGCAGGTGACCTTCTCGACCGATCTCATCTATGACGTGCTGCGCAAATATGAACCGGACCATATGCTGATGGACGCCGCCTGGGCCGATGCCCGCGCGCGGATGACCGACGTGGGGCGCTTGGGCGACCTGCTGGACCGGGCGGCGGACACCATGCTGCATGTGACGCTGGATCGCGTCAGCCCGCTGGCGGTGCCGACACTGATCCTGATGGGCCGCGAAGCGGTTGGCACCCGCGCCACGGACGACACGCTGCTGACGGAGGCCGAAGAACTGGCGCGGGAAGCGATGCGGATGGAATGAGGAAATATTGGAGCGGGTAGCGGGGATCGAACCCGCATCACAAGCTTGGAAGGCTAGTGCTCTACCATTGAGCTATACCCGCTTTTCCGGCGCATGTTAGGCAACCGTGGCTATACCATGCCGAAGCGCGGCCCTGCCACAGGGGACGGCAAATCGTCAAGGGGACGCATCATGACAATGCGTCGAGCCTTACAGCAGTACGCGTTCGGGCTGACCGATCGTTTCGAGCCGGGTGCGGGCATCGATTTCCATGAGCGGCTTGATGAGACCATCGCGCAGATCATACACCCAGCCGTGGAGCGCCAGCGGCTGACCTGCAGCGAAGGCCGCCTGCACTGTCTTCGTCTGCGCGAGCTTTACGAGCTGGTCGCGCACATTGACTTCGACGAACCGGTTGACCTGGGCCTCGCGATCGCCCGCGTTGTAGATTTCGGCGCTATGGTTCTCGCGCACGGCACGCGCATTTTCCAGCCAGATATCGACCGGTCCGTCGACCTGCCCATCATAGGCGGCCATGATGCCACCGCACCCATAATGGCCGCAGATGATGACATGCTTCACCTGCAACACAGCGACGGCATATTGAAGGACCGACATCAGGTTGATGTCGTCTTCATTCACCAGATTGGCGATATTGCGGTGAATGAACATGCCGCCAGGTGGCGTCATCGTCATCTGTTCGGGATTGACGCGACTGTCGGAGCAGCCGATCCAGAGGAAATCGGGCATCTGGCCATTGAGCTGGCGCTTGAAGAAGTCGGGATTCTCCTCCTTCAGTTCCATGGACCAAGCCTTGTTGGCGAGAAGCAGTTGCTTGTAGCTTTTCATGCGAAGCGCACCCCGGTTTCCTTGGCGTTGATCAGCGGCGACACGCGCTCGGCAATGTCGGCGCGTACCCGCACAGTGATGTTGCGATAGGACGCGCCCTTGATGAAGGCATTGATGATGTCGACATTGTCGAGATCGACATAGTTTGTCGAGGACAGGTCGATCAGCAGCGCGCAATCATCCGGCACGCGATTGAGCGCCTTTTGCAGCTCATATTTGTGAATGAAGTAGAGGTTGCGGCGCGCGCGGATGATGCAATCGCTATCCTCTGCAATAAAAGTGATCGCCGGGCGGAAGTTGCGCGCGATCACGAACACGAAACCGACGACCAGACCGATGCCGATGCCGATCAGCAGATCGGTAAACAATATGGCGGTGACGGTCACGACGAAGGGAATGAACTGCGTCCAGCCTTGCTTGTACCGCTCCACGAACAGCTTCGGCTTGGTGAGCTTGTATCCCGTGGCAATCAGCACGGCCGCCAGCGCCGAAAGCGGGATGAGGTTGAGGACCGCAGGGATCAGCAGAACGCTGAGCAGCAGCCAGAAGCCGTGGAGGATTGCCGACATCTTGCTTTCCGCGCCAGCGTCGACATTGGCCGAGGACCGGACGATCACCGAGGTGATGGGAATGCCGCCGATCATCCCCGAAACGATGTTGCCGCCGCCCTGCGCCAGCAGCTCCCAGTTCTTGTCCGTGGTGCGGCGGCGCGGGTCGAGTTCATCGACAGCCTTGATACACAGCAGCGATTCGAGGCTGGCGACGATCGCCAGCGTCGCCGCCGCAGTCCAGACCCTGGGGTTCGTGATCGCCGTGAAGTCCGGAAAGCTGAAGAACGACAGAAACGCGCCGAAACCCTCGGCTACCGGCACCTGTACCAGATGTGTCTTTTCGATCGCGAGCGCCGGGGCGACCTGACCCAACAGCAAATTACCGAGCACACCGATCAGCACGACGACGAGCGGGCCGGGCACGAACCGCAGCAACCCTTCTTTCGGGCGGGCATGATCCCACCAGAACAGAAAGACGAGGCTGACGATCGCAATCAGCATCGCCCCCCAAAGGAAACTCTGGCTGACGGAGTACCAGATGGCGGAGAAGGTATTGTAGCCGTCAGCCTGGAAAAAGTCGAAATTGCCTTCGTAGCTGCCGTCATAGCCCAGCGCATGCGGAAGCTGTTTGAGAATGAGGATGAGGCCGATTGCCGCGAGCATGCCGGTGATGACCGAAGAAGGCACGAATTCGCTGAGCACCCCCGAACGTGTCAACGCAAAGGCCAGTTGCATGATGCCCGCAAGTACGACGGCGAGCAGGAACGCCTCATAGGTCGGCAGATTTTCGATGGCACTCAGAACAATGACCGTAAGACCTGCGGCAGGCCCGCTGACCGAAAGAGGCGATTTGGAGAGAATGCCGACGACAAGACCGCCGACGATGCCCGCGATCAGTCCGGAAAAAAGTGGTGCGCCGGATGCCAAGGCAACGCCAAGGCAGAGCGGCAGGGCGACGAGCGCCACGACAATTGAGGCGGGGATATCCGCGCGGAGCGTGGAAAAGAGAGACTTTTGGGCGGACACGACGGCTCCCTTGCGCTTGAACAGTCAGGCATGCGACATGACAGCCGTCTGCGATGCACTGCAAAACAGCCAGATAACTGCCAAATCGCTCTGCGTAGCGAACATCCTGTAACAAAATGTTTCTGTTGTCTCATTGTGCGAAGAGGCGGGAATCGGACGAAAACCGGCAATCCGGTGGCGTCGCGCCGATCGGAACAGCCCGGCACGGCTGTTTCCGCCTTCCCCCTGCCGCTCGGCGCGCCTAACAGAAGAGCATGTGGCAACTATACCAATTTCCGCTCTGTCCCTTTTCGCGCAAAGTGCGCCTGCTGCTCGGCGAAAAAGGCGTCGGCTATGATCTGGTGCGCGAATCGCCCTGGGCGATGCGCGACGAGTTCCTGGATCTCAATCCCGCTGGCACGACGCCGGTGATGGTGGATGCCGATAAGGGCGTCACACTGATCGACAGTCAGGCCATCTGCGAATATTTCGAGGAAACGATAGACCGCTTTCCGCTGATTTCCGGCACGGCGGCAGGGCGGGCCGAAGTGCGGCGGCTGGTCGCGTGGTTCGACCAGAACTTCTACGGCGATGTCGTCGCGCCGCTGCTGCATGAACGGATGAAGAAGCGCATCGTCCACCGGTTGTCGCCCGATGGCGGCGTGCTGCGCGAGGCGATGAAGCGCGCCAACACGCATATGGACTATATGGACTATCTGCTGGATCACCGAAGCTGGCTGGGCGGGGGCACGATGAGCCTGGCCGACATTGCCGCTGCTGCCCATCTTTCGGTTGCCGATTATCTGGGTGGGATCGACTGGACGGGCCATGATCCGGTGAAACGGTGGTACGCCGGGTTCAAATCCCGCCCGTCCTTCCGCCCCCTGCTATCCGAAAGAATGGAAATTGTCGCCCCGCCCGCGCATTATGACAAGCCGGATTTCTAGCCGACCCAGTCGTTGCGCAGAGCCTTTGCCGCCAGCGCCATCAGCAAGGCCGCAATCGCGTAGAAGCCAAGGGCCGAGAGTATGGCGTAGCGCAGCGCCTCCGCACCGAAGCGGACAGTCAGCGCATCGGACAGCGCGCCCAATATCATCGTGCCAAGGCCGATGCCGATCAGATTGTTGATGAACAGGAAGCTGGCAGAGGCACTCGCGCGCATCTGCGGCGGGACAAGGTGCTGCACGGCGCTCAGTACCGGGCCGATCCAGATATAGGACAGCGCCTGCGGCAGCAGGAAGAGCAGGAACGCGGCTGTCACAGACGATGACAATACGCCCGCCGCGAAGAACGGGATCGCCAGAAGATAGGCGATCGCCGGCAGCCGGACATAGTTGCCCCGATCGCGCGCGCCCAAATAATCGCCCAGCCAGCCTCCGGCAAGCACACCTGCAATGCCCCCCAGCAACAAAACCGCGCCGTAGAATTGCGAGGTCTGGACGAGATCCAGCCCAAAGCTGCGCTGCATCAGGCTGGGGAGCCAGAACGCGATTCCATAGCCGCACATCGAACTGAAGGAGGCACCGAAGGAAATCAGCCAGAAGCTGCGCTTGCGCGCCAATATGCCGAAAACGGCGCCTATCGGGGCTTTCTCGACCGGAATGGCATCGAACTGCCCCTTGGGCGGCTCGCGCACGATCAGGCGGAACAGCGGTGCTATGGCAATGCCGGCGATACCGACGACGAGAAAGGCCGTGCGCCATTCCACCAGCGCCGCAACATAGCCGCCAAGCAAAACGCCCGCCGCTGAACCCAGCGGAATACCCAGCGAATAGATCGCGAGCGCCCGCGCCCGTTCGGCGCTGGGGAAATATTCGGCGATGACGGCATAGGAGGGCGCGACTCCGCCCGCCTCGCCGACACCCACGCCCAGCCGAAACAGGAACAGTTGCCAGAAACTGGTGGCGATGCCGCACAGCGCCGTAAAGCCGCTCCACACGGTCAACGAAATGGTGATGACCCAGGTGCGGCTGGTCCGGTCGGCCAACAGCGCCAGCGGAATGCCGAGCGAGGTGTAGAGCAGGGCAAAGGCAATGCCCCCCAGCGCACCGAGCTGCGTGTCGTTAAGCCCGAGATCCGCCTTGATCGGACCGACCAATATGCCCAGAATCTGCCGATCGAGAAAATTGAAGGTATAGACCAGCAGCAGCATCGCCAGCACGACGCCGCGATAGCGCCGGGTGGGCTTTGTAACCGGGATTGCTGTGGTGGAGATATCGTCCATGAAATGCCCCTTGTCCGCCCTGTCGCACTAAGCGGCCATGACGGACAAGGATAAAGGCCTCAGAACTTGACGGCTGCGGTGACGAAGACCTGCCGCGGATTGCCGTAATAAGCGGTCAGCACACCTTCGCGACCCAAAGTCGGAATCAGGTTTCCCGCGATCGTGCGGTTGAAATTGCCGGTGTCGGGATTCTGGCTGAGGAAGTTGTAGCCAGACACGATATACTTCTTGTTGGTCAGATTGCGGCCATGGACACCCAGCGAAAGACGGTCGCCCTCCGATGACCAGACGAGGCTGGCGTCCCACAGGGCAAACTGGCCCTGGTCCAGCCCCGGCGTCCGCAATTCGAACTGCTGGCTTGCGCTGCGATAGGCGAGCGTCGTGCTGGCGTTGAGCGCGCCACTGCCGACGGGCGTATTGTAGGCAAGCGTTCCACTGGCCGTCCATTTGGGCGTATTCTGGAACTTGCGACGATCGGACACGTCGATCCCGCGCGCATCGATGAAGCGCGTATATTTGGCGTCGATATAGCCGAGCGCCCAGTTGAAACCGAGCCGGTCGCCGCCGGTCGCGAAATCACGGGCGATGGCGAGATTGCCTTCATATTCGATGCCACGGATGCGGGCCTTTCCGGCGTTGGTCGTGACGCCAATGAAGGTCTGTTGCCCGTTGATCACCGTGCCGACCGAGCCGGGGACCTGCACGTCGCTGTAATCGGCGTGGAACGCGGACAGCGCCATGGTCAGGCGGCGATCGAACAGCGATGCCTTGTAACCGACTTCGTAGCTGTCGACCGTTTCGGGATCGAACGAGAGGAAGTCGAAGATTTCCTGATAGCTGCGCGTTCCGTCACCATTGCTGTCCGGCGCCGCCGTGCTGACGCCGCGGGGATCGAAGCCGCCACCCTTGAAGCCTTTGGAATAGCTTGCGTAGAGCGTATGGTCCGGCGTGGGCTTGAAGCTGACCGACGCGCGCGGCGTGAACTCTTTGAAGCTGTTGTCACCGGTGAAGCTGGAGGTGGTCGCAAACAGCAGTCCGTTGCCGCCGAAGAAGGGCGATCCGCCACCCAGAAAGGTCTGCCGCAGGATGGTCGAGCTGCGCTTGTCCCACGTGTAGCGCCCGCCGACCGACGCACTGAACATCGGGCTGAAGTCATAGGTGAAGTCACCGAAAATCGCGAAGGTTTCCGTATCGACATCCCCGAAGGTCAGTGCCGTGACGCCATTGGGGAGGCGCACGTCGAAGGCCGTCCGTGCATTGGCATCCAGGAAATAGCCGCCGATCAGCCCCTGAAGACTGCCCGCATCGATCAGCAGTTGCAGTTCCTGCGAGAATTGCTTGTTGTTGTAGAATGCCGGGACATCGACGTCGACGGCGGCGAGCGAGTCGAAATCGATGGGCGTCGCGCTGTCATCCTTGCGATAGGCGCTGATGCTGCGCACGGTCAGCATGTCGGTGGGCTGCAACTCGGCAAACAGCGATACGCCCCAGGCCTCCACATCCTGCTTGGGATCGAGCAGGCCGGCGCGGCTGTCATAGACGTCCGTCAGCACCGGCGCGCCGGTGAACAGGCCAGGGATAAGGCGATGTCCGCCACGGGGATTGCTCTTGTCCTTGGTATAGTCGCCGGTCAGGCGGAAGAAAGCGTCCTTCGCCTCCACCTGGGCGGTCAGGCGACCGGCCCACACGTCCTTGTTATAGTTTTCCTGACCGGTCGTCAGATTGTCGCCGAACCCGCCCCGGCTGAGCCGTGCGAGCGCGCCGCCCAGCTTCAGCGTGCCGTCGCCGACCGGGATGCTGGCGGTCAGGACGCCATCGGCCTGATTGTAGCTGCCATATGTGCCGCGCACTTTCAGCATGGGATCATCCCCCAGCCGTTTGGTCACATATTTGACCGCGCCCCCGATGGTGTTGCGGCCATAGAGCGTGCCTTGCGGCCCGCGCAGCACTTCGATCCGCTCCACATCATAGATATCGAGCACCGCCGCCTGCGGCCGGTTGAGATAGACATCATCGAGATAGAGGCCGACGCCTGCCTCGAAACCGGCGACGGGATCCTGCTGACCCACGCCGCGGATGAACGCCGTCAGCGTCGAATTGGTGCCGCGCGAGGTTTCGAGCGTGACATTGGGCGCACTGTTGGAAATGTCGGTGATGTCGATGGCGCCCGTGCGCTCCAGCGTGTCACCGGAGATGGCAGTGACGGCGATCGGCACATTGAGCAGGCTTTCCTCGCGCCTGCGCGCCGTCACCACGATTGTGCCGTCGTCTGATCCGGCCTCGACCGCTGCGTCCTGCGCGGCCAGCGACGCCGGAAAAAGGCCGCCACAGGCGACCGAAGCCATAGCCAAAATCCGCAATGCATGCCGCGAAGCCATCATCATTCCTCTCCTGATCGGCGTCCCCTTTTGTGCGATGCGGGCGGGCCGTGCATCGCGGGTTGCCAGTTTCTATCAAATCCAATAATGAAAGTTGAACCACCTTTCAACTTTAAAAATGATTGGTGGTTCCGGGGATCGAAAGCGCAGGATTGCTGCGACATTTTGGCCACGGACCGATCCGGCTAAGGCATCATGCGAATCGCATTTGACGGCACGGGTCGCACGATGGGAGAGTGAAGCGGATGAAGGCCGAAGACCCACAGACGGACGCCAAGGCGCCACGCACCGCGCGTGGGGAACGAACGCGTCGTGCCATACTCGACGCGGCAGCCGCCGAGTTTGGCGAAAAGGGATTTCATGAAGGGTCGATCAGCGGCATCACGCGCCGGGCCGGGTGCGCGCTGGGCAGCTTTTACACCTATTTCGATACCAAGGACGCCGTGTTTCGCGCGCTGGTGACCGACATGTCCGCGCAAGTGCGCGACTATGTCGGCCCGCGCATCGCCGCCGCGCCCGACCAGATCAGCGCCGAACGCGAGGGGCTGCTGAGCTTTCTGGAGTTCGCGCGCGCGCACAAGGAAATCTATCGCATTATCGACGAGGCCGAGTTCGTCGACCAGGCCGCCTACCGCAGCCATTACGAAACCACCGTCGACCGCATCACCCGCCGCCTGAGAGCCGCCGCCGACCGTGGCGAGGTGCGGGACGACATTACCGAAGTCCACGCCTGGGCGATCATGGGCATGAACGTCTTTCTGGGCCTGCGCTATGGCGTCTGGGACGAAAGCGAAACGCCGGTCGAGGTTGCCCGCATCGCCAACGACATGCTGGCGCGCGGCATCGCGCCCTAGCGCGGGTTCTTCTTGGCTGCACCAAGCCAACCCGTTCTATGGTATTGGTTTACCGCGATTTCCGTATCGCCCGATGATTCTATCGGGCTCGAAATCGCTCTAGCGCCGCAGCAGGAACACAGCATGCTGGGCAAAGAGATTGGCGTTGGTGTGCGTCGTTTCCCGATCCCCGTTCAGGAACCATTGTCCGTCGATCGACCAGCCACGTTCCTTCACCAACGCCCGGAAGTCATCGATTGTCAGATGATGGATGTTGAGCGTGTCGTACCAGGTGTCGGGCAGCAGCCGCGTGACCGGCATCCGTCCGCCGAATGCCAATGACATGCGCCCGCGCCAGTGGGCAAAATTGGGAAAGCTGACAAAGGCCTGCGCCCCAATCCGCAGCAGTTCCTCCACCACGCGATCGGGTCGGCGGGTGGTCTGCAACGTCTGGCTGAGGATCGCATAATCGAAGCTGCGCGCGCCATAATAATGCAGGTCCGTATCGGCATCGCCCTGCACCACCGAAAGGCCGCGCGCCACGGCGGCGGCAACATTCGCCGGATCAATTTCCAGGCCCCGTGCGTCAACCTGCCGCCGGTCGCGCAGCGCCGCCATCAGCGCCCCGTCACCGCAGCCGATATCGAGCACCCGCGCGCCGGGGGTCACATTGCGCGCGATCAGGGCGAGGTCGGGACGAAGGTCTTGCGTCGCGGCGTTCATCGTTCGCCTGCACGCAGAAAGCCGTCGACGACCCGGTTGAGTTCGGGTGCCTCAAGCAGAAAGGCGTCATGGCCGAAGGGGCTGGACAGTTCGACGAAACTGGCCTGCGCACCGGAAGCGTTGAGGGCATGGACGATCACGCGCGACTCAGCGGTCGGATAGAGCCAGTCGGTGTCGAAGCTGACGACGCAGAAACGCGCCTTCGTGCGCGCAAAAGCGCGCGCGAGGCTGCCTTCATGATCCTCCGCCAGATCATAATAATCCATGGCGCGGGTAATGTAGAGATAGCTGTTGGCATCGAACCGCTCGACGAAGCTCAGTCCCTGGTGCCGCAAATAGCTTTCAACCTGAAAATCCGCGTCGAAACCGAAGGTCTTTTGCCCGCCGGGACTGTCCGGTCGCGCCTGCAGTCTGCGACCGAACTTTTCCGTCAGCCCCGCTTCGGACAGGTAAGTAATGTGCGCGGCCATGCGCGCGACGGCAAGGCCTGCGCTCGGCACATCGTTGTCGCCATAATAATTGCCGCCGCGCCAGCGCGGATCGGCCATGATCGCCTGCCGCCCGACTTCATGGAAGGCGATGTTCTGGGCGGAATGACGGGCGGTGGAGGCGATGACGATCGCCGATTCGACACGGTCTGGATAAAGCGTGGGCCAAGTGAGCGCCTGCATGCCGCCCATCGATCCCCCGATCACCGCCGATAGCCGTTCTATACCCAGATGATTGAGCAGCATCGCCTGCGCACGCACCATGTCGCCGATGGTGATGACGGGAAAGCGCATCGCAAATGGTTCGTCGCGCACAGGATCGACGCTTGCCGGCCCGCTCGATCCCATGCAGCTGCCCAGAACATTCGCGCAGACAATGAAATGCCGCGCCGGATCAACCGGCTTGCCCTCGCCTACCATCCGCCACCACCAACCGGGTTTGCCTGTTAGCGGGTGCGGGGATGCAAGATACTGATCCCCGGTCAGCGCGTGGCAGATCAGCACGGCGTTCGATCGATCGGCGTTCAGGCTACCGTAGGTTTCATAGGCGATATCGACTGGCGCAAGTGCAACGCCGCTGTCCAGCCGCAACGGTCCGTCCAGCCGCACCTGGCGACCGAGACCGAAGCGGCTGTCGGAATGAGGAGCTGTCGGGGCAGGGGCTGGAGCCATGTGCCGCCGCTAGGACGCAGGGACCAAGGTGTCAATCAGGCCCGCCCCCGCGGTGACCGGTAGCCGCACCGCCGCATCGGCGTCGCGCGCCCCCTTTGCGCCAGACGGCTTTGCCGCTAAAGCCCCTGCCATGACACAGGATACAATTATCAAATCCGGCACGCCCCAGCCAAAGCCATGGATCATGGACATTTCGGCCTATGTGCCAGGCAAGGCGAGCGCGGCGGATGGGCGGCCGCTTATCAAGCTGTCCGCCAATGAAAACCCCCTCGGCACGAGCGAAAGCGCACGCGCGGCCTTGATGGCGGCTACGGGGGATCTGAGGACATATCCCGATCCTGGCGCGGTGCAACTGCGCGAAGCGATCGGCGCGGCATTCGGTCTGGACCCAGCGCGCGTCATTTACGGTACCGGATCGGACGAACTGCTGCACATCGCCGCCAGCGCCTTTGCCGGCCCGGGTGATGAAGTATTGTACGTCCGACATGGCTTTTCCGTATATGATATCGCCACGCGACGCGTGGGCGCTACGCCGGTGATCGCCCGCGACAAGGATTATGCCACTGATGTCGATGCATTGCTTGGCGCCGTGACGGACAAGACCCGCGTCGTCTTCCTTGCCAATCCCAACAATCCCACCGGCACGATGACATCCGCGGCGGAAATCGCTCGGCTGCACACCGGACTACGGTCCGACATCCTGCTGGTGCTGGACCAAGCCTATGCCGAGTATCTGGAACCGGAGGAGGACGACGGCGGCCTGGCGCTGGCGCAAACTGCGAACAACATATTTGTGACACGCACTTTCTCCAAGATTCACGGGCTTGCGGCGGAACGCATCGGCTGGGGCTATGCTTCGGCGGCGATCATCGACGCGCTGCACCGCATTCGTGCGCCGTTCAACGTGACGACAGCAGGCCAGGCAGCGGCGATTGCAGCGATCCGCGATGACGCGTGGGTCGCGCGCAGCCGCGCGCACAATCGGCAATGGCGCGAGTGGCTGGCAGGAGAAATCACGGCGCTGGGCAACCACGGCCTGCGCGTCGTGCCGAGCAAAGCGAACTTCCTGCTCATTCTGTTCGAGGGCGCCCTTACCGCCGAAGCCGCCATGAACGCCCTTATGGCGGAAGGCTATGCGACGCGCTGGCTGGCCGGGCAGGGGCTGACCAACGGTCTGCGCATCACGATCGGCACGGAGGAGCAGACGCGCGATGTCGCCCGCATCCTGCGCGCTCTGGCCACAGCGGCTTGATGCTGTCTCCCTCGGCTGCGCTCGGGACAGGCTTTTCCCGGATCAGTGTTATCGGACTTGGCCTGATCGGATCGTCGCTGCTGCTGGCGATCCGCGAGGCGATGCCGACGGTCACGCTGATCGGACATGACGCGAGCCCGGACGTGCGGGAAACCGCGCGCAGGCTGAAGCTGGCCGATGCCATCACCGATACCGCCGGGGCCGCCGTGGCCGACGCCGATCTGGTGATACTTTGTGTGCCCGTTCGCGCCATGGCGGATGTCGCCGCGTCGATTCGCGATGACCTGCCGCCCGAGGCGATCATATCCGACGTGGGATCATGCAAGGCGGAGATACTGGCGAGCCTGACCGCGGCCTTGCCGCACCATCGCGTGATCCCGGCGCATCCCGTCGCGGGCACCGAGAATAGCGGGCCGGAGGCAGGCTTTGCCAGCCTGTTCACCGGCCGCTGGTGTATCATCACGCCACCTGCGGAGGCCGATCCGGCGGCTGTCGCGCGCATCGCCGATCTGTGGCGAGAGGTTGGCGCGCTGGTGGAGACGATGGACGCGGCCCACCATGATCTGGTGCTGGCCGTCACCAGCCATCTGCCCCATCTGATCGCCTATACCATCGTGGGGACCGCCAGCGATCTGGAGGATGTAACACGTTCGGAAGTCATCAAATATTCCGCCGGCGGCTTTCGCGATTTCACGCGCATCGCTGCAAGCGATCCCACCATGTGGCGTGACGTGTTCCTGTCCAACAAGGATGCGGTGCTGGAAATGCTCCAGCGTTTTTCGGAAGATCTGTCCGCCCTGCAGCGGGCGATTCGCTGGAATGACGGCGACGCGCTGTTCAACCTGTTCACCCGAACGCGTGCGATTCGCCGTTCGATCATCGAGGAAGGGCAGGACGATCCTGCTCCCGATTTCGGCCGCAGCCATCCATAGCGATCAAAAGCCGATTTCTGCCGGATAATCGGGATCGTGGAGGGCCGTCAAACGGCGGGCGGCGCGGCGCGCAAGCCTCAGGGTTTCGGCCTTGCGCCGCGCCGAGGACAAGGGCTCGATCGGGGCGGGGCGCAGGATTTCCGCATCATAACGATCCGCAACGATCAACCCGGTCCGCTGCGGCCAAAGCGACGAACCCTCGAAAGGCGTAAGATCGAACCCGGACGGCACTGCCCAGAAAAAACGATCGCAATAGTCGAAATAATCGCCCCATTTGGCATCGCCCAGCAAATCGGCCCGGCTGCACTTGATTTCGACAATGATGATATGCCCTGCGGCATCGAGCGCCATGATGTCGGCGCGTCGCGCGTTGGGCAGGGGGACTTCGAGCACACCGAACAGGTCGTGCCGCTGAAACAGACGCAGCACACCACGCGCGACGGCCATGGCGGTCCCGTCGGTCATCGGTGAACAGTCACTCACAGGGGCGGCAGTCATCGATTGGCATTAGAACAAGAGAAGAACAAAGAAAAGGCCGATTCCGGTTTCCCGGATCGGCCCTTTCCTCCTCTCCCCCAATTCTCGCGGATGCTGCCTTGGGAGGCGCGCCGCGGCTGCGGGTATCTCAGCGGTAGAAGATGTGATTGTCGATCGCGGCGAGGCGCGGCTTGCCCCAGCCCGGCGAAACCCGGCGCGCATGGAAATAGAGCGCCCCTTCCGCCGGGGTCTGCCATGCATCCTTCAGCGCAATCTGCGCGATGGCAACGGCATCCTGCCAGTCGGCGCTGGCGGTGCTCGGCTGCGGAATCGTTCCGCCACGCACAAAGCTGAACTGGCTCGGCTGACGCACGACGCCGCACAGGCTGTCAGCGAAACGGCCCGACCGTGCGCGATTGATGATGACGCGTGCCACAGCAAGCTGGCCGGTCAGGCTTTCGCTCTTCGCCTCATAGTAGACCGCGCTGGCCAGGCAGCGCAGATTTTCGTCGAGAGAGGCGGGCACAGGGTGGGAATCGACCAGATCGGCCAGCGAGGCCGGCGGCTGCGCGATATCGGAAACTTTTTCCCCATTGGACGTTGAGGGGACGTCGGTGGGCTGAACCACCTCACGCGGCGCGGCGAAACTTATTCCCGCAGCCTGCGGAGCGTGATTGGCCTGCAGCGGACGGATGGTGACGGGCAACGTCTCGTTCGATCCGGCGGCTATCGATGCATCGCTTGCAAGAACTGCGGCGATGGCTGACAAGGTAAAGGCGGTCACGGTCGCGACCTTCAAACGAAAACTCATTATAACCCAGAAACATGCGGTGAGTCGTCTCGCACGCCGCGCCCTTGCATCTGGGCTTGTCTTGCGCCAAGTCGCTCCCCGTCTGCGTGTTTACCGCGTTCGCCCCCATTGAACGATGATACGGCAACCTGCGCATGGAAAGTGCAGCGCCTATGAGCGAGACGTTCCGCTAAGTCAACAATCAGCGCAGTATCGCAGCGGCCAAGCGTTCCGCCTGTGCGACATCGAGTTCGATCAGCCACAGGTCGGGATCGGCACGACGCCGGCGGGCGATATAACTGTCAATTCCGGGGGAGTCCAAATGATCCGACGGACCGCAGGGTTCGATGCGATAGCCGCCGCTGCCATCTGCCACACGCTCGAAAAGGCCGCACGGTTTCCCGCGTTCGAGACATTGCAGGAGAATAACACCGCTTGTCGGATCGCCGCGGTGCACGACGGTCGCAAAGCCGCCCGCTTGCTGAACCTGACGGATCAACGCCCCGACGAGCATATTGGCCGCGAGTCGCGGCCCGCTCATGCCGCGCGGTAGCCAGGCAGCGATGAGAGCGGAAACTGCGACCGCATGAACGTGCCGGTGCCGCGCCCGACTTCCTCGCCATCCGCATCAATCAGGCTCGCTTCGGCCACATAGACGCGGCGGCGACCGCTGATCCAGCGCCCTTCGGCGCGGAGCGTTCCGGCGTGGATAGGGCGCGTGAAAAGCAAGTTGAAACTGGTCGTCAGCAGAAAACGATCGCTGACCAGGCTGTTGGCGGCGTAGAAGGCCGCGTCGTCCAGCATCTTGAAATAGACGGTTCCGTGCACCGCGCCTGCGGCATGATAGACGCCAGCATCGACATCGAAATCGATGTGCGAGATGCCAGGTGCCGGGATGGCCAGCGTGGACCGGAACAATCGGTTGATCGGCGCAGACATGTAAAGCTGCTCCAGGGCACGAAAATGCGCCTCTTCGCCGCTCGGTGCTGGACCCGGCGCAGGCTGGCGGGCTTCAGGCGGCGTCACGCGCCTCATTGCCGGACAACAAGGCAAACAGAGCCTCGCGTGATCCCGCGCCGCGCAGGCGGGTGATCTGCGCCTCGTTACGCAGATATCGGGAAACCCGTGCCAGCGTTTTCAGATGTTCAGCACCGCTATCGACCGGCGACAGCAGCGCGAACACCACAT
This sequence comes from Sphingobium algorifonticola, assembly GCF_004005485.1. GTDB lineage: Bacteria > Pseudomonadota > Alphaproteobacteria > Sphingomonadales > Sphingomonadaceae > Sphingobium > Sphingobium algorifonticola. Next base: position 975,163 of record NZ_RZUL01000001.1, on the reverse strand, counting down.
CGACGGGCGCGTCATCCACAGCGTCGAACGCAAGCGGCGTTTCGAGCAACACCACGATAGCCCGCACCCGGTCGAGATCAGGTATCTTCGCGTGCGGGATGGCGACGCCACCGCCAAAACCGGTCGAACCGAGACGCTCTCGCTCGGTCAGACGGTCGAACACCACATCGGCGGGGAGACCATATACGCTGGCCGCCATCTCACCCAGCTTCTGGAAAAGCTGCTTCTTGCCCGCTACGATCGCGGCTGTCGCCAGCGCCTCCGGCGTCAATATGTCGTCAAAATGGACCATTTTGTACCTAAACGCCGGATATTCCGGGCCGCGCGGGGGCACAGCAATTTCGACCGGCCTGCTGCCTGCGCCGCATATCCTATCCGAACCAAAGATCGGCGCATTAGAGCGGCACAGCGCGATCGTCAATGCTTGCACGGCAAAGCCACTGGGGACAGGCCGACTATCCTTTCGCCTGCCCCCATGACCTCAGGGCGATCCATTCAAGCGCGCGGCTCCACCCAGCCGATCGTGCCGTCATTCCTGCGATAGACCATGTTGTACGCGGATGTCCCCGCATTGAGAAACAGCAGGGCATTGGTATTGCGCAGGTCGAGCATCATGACTGCGTCCGACACGCTGGCCTCGGGTATATCGACGCGCGTTTCGGCCACGATCAGCGGGGCATCGTCCGCCTCGACATCCTCCTCGGGCGTGGCGAACACCGTATAGCCCGCACCGTCGAAGGCGAGTGCATCGACCCCGTTGGCGCGTTGTGCTTCGGCCGCGGCGGTCTGTGCATGACGATCCTTGAGCCGACGCATGTAGCGGCGCAACTGCTTCTCGATTCGATCGGCGGCCTGATCGAAAGAGACGTGCGCATCCTGGGCCTCTCCGGCACCTTTCAGGATCAGTCCGCTCATGACGTGACATACGATGTCGCAATGGAATGCACCATGCGGTGCCGGCCGGAACGTCACCTGCGCGGAAATCGCGCGCGCGAAATATTTCTCGGCCATAGTTTCGAGCCGCGTCCAGACGTGCTGCTTGAGCGCGTCACCCGTATCGACCTGATGACCGGAAACACGAATATCCATCTTGCCTTCTCCTTATGCGAGCCGGACCGCCGGGGAAGGCGGGCCGGTGAGCGTGCTGCACCCGCCCTGAGGACTGAGGCGCGGCGTTTTGCCGGAACAGCGTTCAGGCCGCTGGTCCGGCAAGCCAGAGCGGTTTTTCCAGCGTTGCGACGAACGCTTTATGCCGCTCCAGTTCTTCGATGCTTGCCCGATGGGGGCGCGCGGCACGCAATGGCCGAACGGTTGGGACGGGACCACGTTCCTTGCTCGCCGGAGCATCGCCCGCTTCTTGCGCCAGGGTGAGGCCGATCTGCCGTCCGCCCGTCAACTCGATATAGAGCTGCGCCAGGAGTTCGGCATCGAGCAGTGCGCCATGTTTTACCCGATGGCTGCGGTCGATGCCGTAGCGGGTGCAAAGGGCATCAAGGCTGTGTTTGGCGCCGGGATGCAGGCTACGGGCAATGGCGACGGTATCGATCATACGGTCGAACGAAATGGGGTCGCGCGCGATCAGCTTCAGTTCGTGATTGAGGAAACCGAAATCGAACTTGGCATTGTGTGCAACCAGTGGAGAATCGCCCAGGAACGCCAGCAGCGCGTCCACGCCGTCGCGGAATAGCGGCTTGTCGCTCAGAAAAATGTCGGAAAGGCCATGTACAGCCTCAGCAGCGGCCGGCATGGCGCGCTGCGGATTGAAATAGGCGTGGAAGGTTTGGCCGGTAGGTACGCGATTGATCAGTTCGATACAGCCGATCTCCACCAGCCTGTCACCTGTGGCAGGATCGAATCCTGTCGTCTCGGTATCGAATATGATCTCGCGCATGAGTCTTCCGCCAATGCCAAAATGTTTTATCGGCCTGCTTTCGCGTTAAGGCAAGCGACCAGACGGCGCACCTGAACACGCGTCCGATCGAAACTGCCGCCGGTGTCGATGATGATGTCGGCGCGGCGACACTTTTCCGCGTCGGACGTTTGCAACCGGCGAATCCGGGCGAACTTCTGCGGCGACATGCCAGGCCGCGTCAATACCCGCTTGCGCTGCTTCCAGTGCGGCGCACTCACGACGATAACCCCTGCCAGCCAGCGGTCGGCATGCGTCTCGTACAGCAGCGGGATGTCGAGCACGACGACGCGACGCGCGCGATTGTGCCGCAGAAAGGCCGCCCGTGCGCGTTGCACGGCGGGATGGACGATCGCTTCCAGCGCCTTGCGCTCGTGCGGATGCGCAAACACCGCCGCGCCGAGCCTGGCGCGATCGACGCCCTGCGCCCCTGTCGTACCGGGAAAACGCGCCTCGATCTGAGACAGCAACGCGCCACCGGGACCCTGAAGACGGTGGACTTCGGCGTCGGCATCGAAGACGGGAACGCCCTGACGCATCAGCATCGCGGCAACGGCGGACTTACCCATGCCGATCGATCCAGTAAGGCCCCAGACGCGCACCATCGGCGTTGCGTCAGGCCGTCAACAGGGCGCGCAGTTCCGCGTCATGCTCCCGCGGCGCAGCGGCATCGAAGAAGATGTCAAAGGCCAGCGCGGCTTGCCCGATCAGCATCTCCAGACCATCCACGATCGACAGCCCCCGCGCGTCGGCCGCGGTGAGCAGGGGTGTTTCGAGCGGCGCGTAGACGATGTCATAGACCAGCGCACTGGCAGGCAGCGGCGCCAGATCCGGCGCCAGCGCGGGTTGGCCGTCCATGCCGAGCGACGTGCTGTTGACCAGCAGGTCCACCGGCGGGAGCCGATCCTCCATCCCTATGACATTTCCCGCGACGCCAGCGCCATCGAGCAGCGCCTGTGCCTTGTCCGCATTGCGCGCCATGATCGTGATCGCGGGAACACCGAAAGTCGTCAATGCAAACAGGATGGCACGGGCCGCGCCGCCGCTACCTACCAATAGAGCATGCGCGGGACGGAACTTGCGGGCAATGAGCGGCTGGAGGAAGCCGCCCGCATCGGTATTGGTGCCGATGAGGGGACCGCCAGTTTCGCTGGCAATGGTGTTCATCGCACCGATGCGGCTGCGCACGCCGCCCGGATCGTCAGTATAGTCCATCACCGCGATCTTGTGGGGTATCGTCACGTTGCACCCCAGCCAGTCGGGATCGGCCCGCCGTTCAAGGAAATAGGCGGACAGGCCATCTGCGGTCACATGGGTCTTCCGATATTCCGCTTCGATGCCGAGTTTTTGCAGCCAGAAATTATGGATGGCAGGCGATTTGCTGTGCGCGATCGGATCGCCGATCACTTCGGCATAAGGCATTCCCTGGGTCATGATGGCAGGAAACCGCGGACGCGCAGGAAGTCAAGCAAAGGCAGCAGCGGCAAGCCCTGAATCGCAAACTGACTGCCTTCGATACGCGCAAAAAGCTGCACACCCGGCCCCTCGATCCGATAACAGCCGACGCACCAGCGGCAATGATCCCATTCGGTATCCAGATAGGTGTCGATGAACGCAGCGGACAGCGGTCGCATGATCATCTTGACGCGCTCGACATGCCGCCAGATTGCGGTTCCGCCCTGCGCGATGACGGCCGCACTATGCAGATAGTGGGCGCGGCCCGACAGCAGCGTCAATATCCTTTTCGCGTCCCCCCGATCGACAGCCTTGTCGATCATGCCCCCAGTGTCCAGACACAGCGTCTGATCGCAACCGAGCACGAGATCCCCCGGCGCCTGGCGCGACACACGCAGCGCCTTGAGCTCCGCCAGCGCATCGGCCAACGCCCGCGCGTCCAATCCGTCCGCACGCAGCGCGTCTTTTGCGGCCTCTTCGTCGACACCGGGCGCAACCGCGTCGAACGGGACAGCGGCTGCCGTCAGCAGCGCACGGCGCGCGACACTTTGCGAGGCAAGGACGAGACGGAGGCTCATGCGCCTTTCTGCCCCCCTTCTTTCAATACCCTTTCGTTGAACAGATTGATGATCGCCGCTGCCGCCTCTTCGATCGACCGGCGCGTCATATCGATCACCGGCCAGCCGTGGTCGGCGAAAAGGCGTCGACCAAATGCAACTTCGGCCTGGACCCGCTCAATGTCGACATAGGCGGTTTCCGGGGCCTGGTTGAGCGACAGCAGCCGATTACGACGAACCTGCACCAGCCGCTCCGGGCTGATCGTCAAACCGACCACCATGGGATGCTTCAGACGATAAAGATTGGCGGGTGGCGGTGATTCCATCACCAGCGGAATATTAGCGGTCTTGTATCCGCGATTGGCCAGATAGATCGACGTCGGCGTCTTTGATGCACGGGAAACGCCCGCCAGGACGATATCGGCTTCCTCCCAGTTGTCATGTCCTACGCCGTCATCATGGGCGATGGTAAACTGTATGGCCTCGATGCGTGCGAAATAGGCTTCATCGAGAATATGTTTTCGCCCGGGCCGATTTCGGGTTTCTTGCCCCAATATATTCGACATGGCATCCGTGACGGTATCGAGTGCCGCCACATGTGGCAGTCCCAACGCGCGGCAGCGGTTCTCCAGCTTCCGCCGCAAATCGCTGTTCGCGAGCGTGAAGAGAACAAGGCCGGGATGAACCGCGATTTCTTCCATGATCCGGTCGAGATGGAGTTCGGACCGCACCATCGGCCAGAAATGGCGGATCGCCTCGACATTCTCGAACTGTGCAATGCCTGCCTTCGCAATGTTTTCCAGCGTCTCACCAGTGGAATCCGACAGGAGATGAAGATGCAGGCGTGTCATCGGGCAATAGTGTTGGCAGGTTGTGGATAAAGCAAGGGAGGAAAGCGGTGGTAACTGACGCCCTCGTAACAGTGCCCCTTTGCCGGGATTTCATCCACAGCCCTCCCACAAGCCGCGGTTTTGATCCACAGCCTGTGGATAACGGGGAAAAGCCTATCGACTCTGCCCGAAATCAGACATTGAATGGAGTCAAACTGTTGGCAATTGCGCGGACAGTCGATTACCCCCATCGCCAACTGACCATCATCTTCAACATTCTCCTTTATATAAACTAGAATATAGAAACGGAGCCGACATAGCTGTGGCCGACATCATGCAATCGCCCAAACCTCTCATGCGTGTCATTGCCGGGGAGCGGCTCGATCCACCGCCTATGTGGCTTATGCGACAGGCCGGTCGCTATCTGCCCGAGTATCGCACCCTAAGGGCAGAAAAGGGCGGTTTTCTGGAACTGGTTTATGACAGCGCAGCCGCAGCGGAAGTCACTGTACAACCCTTGCGCCGCTTCGCTTTCGATGGCGCGATCCTGTTTTCAGACATTCTCATCGTGCCCTATGCCATGGGACAGAAATTGTGGTTCGAGGCAGGGGAAGGCCCACGCCTTGCCCCTACGCTCGATGTCACCCAGCTCGACACGCTGGTCGCAGACCACAGCCGTTTCGATGCGATCTACGAGACGGTGCGACAGGTGAAGGCACAACTGGCGGCCGACGTGACGATGCTGGGCTTTGCCGGCAGTCCGTGGACCATCGCGACCTATATGATCGCGGGGCAGGGCAGCAAGGATCAGGGTGCGGCACGACGTCTGGCCTACAGCGATCCGGCGCGCTTCGGTGCGATCATCGACGCGATCGCCGACGCAACCGTCGAATATCTCTGCGGCCAGATCGACGCAGGTGTCGAGGCGATCCAGTTGTTCGATAGCTGGGCCGGCAGCCTGGCACCGCTGGAGTTCGATCGCTGGGTCATTCGGCCGAATGCGAAGATCGTTGCCGCAGTGAAAGCGCGGCGGCCCGGCGTTGCTGTTATCGGCTTTCCCAAGGGCGCAGGTGCAAAGCTGGTAGACTATGCGGAGGGCACCGGCGTCGATGCCATTGGCCTTGATGAAACGGTCGATCCGCACTGGGCTAACGCTGTTCTGCCGAAAGGCATGGCCGTACAGGGCAATCTTGATCCGCTGGCGCTGGTGTCGGGTGGTCCCGGTCTGGCGGAAGCCGTTGCCAACATCCGGGCCGCGTTCGCCGACCGTCCGCACATCTTCAACCTTGGCCACGGCATCCTTCTCGACACGCCGATTGACCATGTTGAGGCGCTGATTACACTGGTGCGGACTCCGCTGGCGTCGCGGGCCGAAACATGAGGCACTGACCATGAGTTTGCTTGGGGCGGCCTATCTTTGGGTGAAGGCTGCACATCTCATTTTCGTCATCTTTCTGATGGCGGGCCTTTTCATGCTGCCGCGCTTTTTCGTGTATCATCAGGAAGTGCCGGTTGGATCGGACGAAGATCGCAAATGGATCGACCGCGAAGCAAAACTGCTGCGCATAATCCTCAATCCCTCGCTGGTGATCGTCTGGGTGCTGGGACTGCTGCTCGCTTATGACATCGGCGCCTGGACGATGGGATGGTTCCACTTGAAACTGCTGCTCGTGGTCGCGCTCTCGGGCTATCATGGCTGGCTGGGTGGCTATGCCAAGAAGCTGGCGCGGGGGGAACGCACGCTCACGGACAAGAAGCTGCGATTGCTGAACGAAGTCCCCGGAATCGCCGCTGCCGTCGTGGTGATACTGGTCATCGTCAAGCCATTCTGAATGGGCGGCAGTTCAGCGATGCGACGGTGCGTTGTACACCGCCTTGACTTGGTCTTTGCCCCCGCCTAACGCTTGAGGTCTCTTCAGCCGCTCGGACGCACGACGTTATTCCGTACTTCCGCTCGAGCCGGCACCTTTTCCCATCGTCATATCCGCCGGAACGTCACCCGATGCATCTTAAAGACCTCAAGAAAAATACGCCCGCTGAACTGGTCTCCATGGCCGAGGAGCTGGGCGTGGAAGGTGCGTCGACCCTGCGCAAGCAGGATCTGATGTTCGCCATTTTGAAGGCGGAGGCGGAAAATGGCGCACAAATCATGGGCGAGGGGACCATCGAGGTCTTGCCCGACGGTTTCGGTTTCCTGCGCAGTCCGCAGGCCAATTATCTCGCCGGCCCCGATGATATCTATGTCTCTCCCAACCAGGTTCGCAAACATGGGCTGCGGACCGGCGACACGGTTGAAGGCGAAATCCGGGCACCCAAGGATGGCGAACGCTATTTCGCGCTGACACGCATCAGCTCGGTTAATTTCGACGATCCCGATGCCGTGCGTCATCGCGTCAATTTCGATAATCTTACACCGCTCTATCCTGAAGAGAAGCTGACGCTCGATACGCTGGACCCGACGGTCAAGGACAAGTCCGCTCGGGTGATCGACATCATATCCCCGCAAGGCAAGGGCCAGCGCGCGCTGATTGTCGCGCCCCCACGCGTCGGCAAGACGGTGTTGCTGCAGAACATCGCCAAGGCCATCACCGATAATCACCCCGAAGTGTTCCTGATCGTGCTGCTGATCGACGAGCGTCCGGAAGAAGTGACCGACATGCAGCGTAGCGTGAAAGGCGAAGTCGTATCCTCGACCTTCGACGAACCCGCGCAACGCCATGTCCAGGTCGCCGAAATGGTGATCGAAAAGGCCAAGCGTCTTGTCGAGCACAAGAAGGATGTCGTCATCCTGCTCGATTCGATCACACGCCTGGGCCGTGCCTACAACACTGTCGTTCCGTCATCCGGCAAGGTGCTGACCGGCGGTGTCGATGCCAACGCGCTCCAGCGGCCCAAGCGGTTTTTCGGTGCGGCGCGCAATATCGAGGAAGGCGGTTCGCTTTCGATCATCGCCACCGCGCTGATCGATACCGGCAGCCGCATGGACGAAGTGATCTTCGAAGAGTTCAAGGGCACCGGCAACAGTGAAATCGTGCTCGATCGCAAGGTTGCGGACAAGCGTATCTTCCCCGCGCTCGATGTCGGCAAGTCCGGCACGCGCAAGGAAGAATTGTTGGTCGACAAGGGCAAGCTCAGCAAGATGTGGGTCTTGCGGCGAATCCTCATGCAGATGGGCACGGTCGATGCCATGGAGTTCCTGCTCGACAAGATGAAGGATTCCAAGACTAACGAGGATTTCTTTGATTCCATGAATCAGTGAGCCTGCGCTGCGCTGCTGTCGTCACGCGCGCACTGACGTTCCAAAGAGGCTTACCGGAGATGTCTGTTGATTGACCTGCTGACCATGGCCAGTGCCGCTGCGACCTCGCTTGGCTCGCCTGCCGAGATCTGGGGCCATATCGTCGCGGATTTCGCCAATATCGGCTCGCCGAGCGCGCTGGCCGCCTTTGGCCAAGTGCTGATGATCGACATCCTGCTCGCAGGCGACAATGCGATCGTCGTCGGTGCGCTTGCGGCGGGCCTGCCTGCGGACCAGCGCAAAAAAGTCATCCTGATCGGTATCATCGCAGCCTTAGTGCTGCGTATCGGTTTTGCACTGGTTGTCAGCCAGCTTATGCAGATCGTTGGCCTTATTCTAGCGGGCGGTTTGCTGCTGCTGTGGGTCAGCTGGAAAATGTATCGCGAACTGCATCCTGCCGGGCAGAGCGTCGGTTCGGCCGAGATCGAGGGTGACGAACGCAGCGGCGTCAAGCCCGCCAAGAGCTTTGCGGCGGCCGCATGGGCGGTCGCGGTGGCCGATGTCAGCATGAGTCTGGACAATGTGCTGGCGGTCGCCGGCGCGGCGCGGGATCATCCCGGCATCCTTATCATCGGCCTTATTCTGTCGGTCGCGCTGATGGGCATCGCTGCCAATGTGATCGCGAAATATATCGAGCGGTTCCGCTGGATCGCCTATCTTGGCCTGGCCGTCATTGTCTATGTCGCCGCTAAGATGATCTATGAAGGCGTCACCGATCAGCAGGTAGGAATATTGACGCTGTTTTCCTGAGCCATCAGGGCAGCAATATCGTTGATCCTGTCGTTACGCGGGATTCCAGCGCGCGATGTGCTTCTGCGGCATCGGCCAGTGCGTATCGCTGACCGATATTCGCCTGGACCACGCCGCGTTGCATGCGGTCAAACAGGCGATCGGCGGTATGCGCAAGATCGTGCGGCGTGGCGACATAATCGAACAATGTCGGCCGCGTGACATAGAGTGACCCGCCTTTGCTGAGGTCGAGCAAGCTGACCGGGGGCACTGCGCCCGACGCGTTACCATAGCTTACCAACAGGCCACGGCGCCTGAGGGAACCGAGCGATGCGGTCCAGCTATCCTTGCCCACGCCATCGTACACCACGTCCACGCCTTTCCCGTCGGTCAGATCACGCACTTGGTCCGCAAGGCTGTCAAACGGCGTGTGGAGACTATGGTCGGCCATTACCTTCGCGGCTTTGGTCGCAGAGCCACTATGTGCAATGACAATGACACCCTTGTCGCGCAACCAGGGCACGAGCATCGACCCGACACCCCCAGCCGCCGCCAGGACAAGCGCGACCTGTCCCGGGCGGAGTGGTATCATGTCTTCCGCGAGATAGCAGGCCGTCATTCCCTTCAGCATCGAGGCCGCCGCGTCTTCGCTGGAAATCCCGTCGGGAATCGGCACGACCTTATCCGCCGAAACAATGCGATGCGTCGCATAGCTGCCCAAGCCATGCACACAGCCAACCCGATCGCCAATCGCATAGTCCGAGACATCCGGGCCGATCGCAACGATCCGTCCGGTGCTTTCCGACCCAAGCGATATGGGCATCGGCGCGGGATAAAGGCCGGAACGGTAATAGGTGTCGATGAAGTTGATCCCGATGGCATCCTGTTCGATCAGCATTTCGCCGATGCCCGGCAGGCCGGGATCGAAATCCTCCCGCACAATCACCTCCGGCCCGCCGTGCGTACGCGCCACCATGCGCCAAGGCCGGGCCATCATGCGAGTTGGTCCGCGAAGACGTCGGCAGTTGGCTTGCCCGCCGATTGGACAGCTCTGATTAGCGCTTCAATATCGTTTGTATTCCAATTTGTGTTAAATTGTCTCATAATATCAGATGCTTGCTAGTGAAAATCGGAAGTATCTTCGCTCAGGCTGATGTGCAGCTGGAGGCCCCCGTGCAGATTGGGGGCATACACGATATCGTCGGCGTCCGCCCGGATAGCGCAATTGCCGCAAATGCGCTCGTTGACGCCGACAATCTCATGCATGAGGATGAATCCGCTTCGAATAGATTGTCCCGCCGGGTGACATAAGCGTCGAACGGCGCATCAGCAGCGAGCGTTGGTTTTGGAATCTTCTTGCTCATCGTCCCAAGTTTCAACCTGATTGCCGCATCGCATAATGACGTCGATCCATGGCAATTCAAGGACGATAGCCTGCCGAAGCGGCAAAACTGGCATTTCATGCGCTGTTGCGCCATGATGGCAGCATTGCGGCTGGCAGTGGGCGCGTTGGAAAGGGCAGAACGTGAAAGTGACCGTTGACGTTGAATGCACACCGGAAGAGGCACGCACATTTCTAGGCTTGCCCGATGTGTCGCCCATTCATGACAAATATGTACAGACGATGCTGGAAACGATGGACGGTACGGTCAGTCTTGACCAGATGGAGAATCTGTTCCGCAGTTTTTCGCCCATGGGTGATGCCGGCATGCGGCTTTTCAAACAGATGATGGATATCGGCCTTTCGGGCAGCGGAATGGGCAGTGGTTCCATCACGGGCAAGAAGGACGGGTAGCGAACGCTTGTCTGCCGATACCATTTTTGCCTTGTCCAGCGGCCAGCCACCCGCAGGTATCGGCATCATACGGATCAGTGGCCCGGCCGCCGCTACAACGTTGCGTGCTGTTGTTGGCCGCATACCAGCGCCGCGGGTTGCGACCTATGTGACGATGGCCGATCCGGCGGATGGCGACGTGATCGACCGGGGTCTGGCCTTGTGGTTTCCCGGCCCAAAGACAGCCACCGGCGAGGATCTGGCCGAGCTGCATTGCCACGGTGGCCGTGCTGTCACAGCCGCTTTGCTGCTGATGCTCGCCCGTCAGGCGGGATGTCGCCTTGCCGAACCAGGCGAATTTGCGCGTCGGGCCTTTCTGAACGGGCGGATCGATCTGAACGAGGCGCAAGGTCTGTCGGATTTGCTGCTCGCCGAAACACAGACGCAACGGCGCGCCGCCATGGCGATGGCGCAGGGTGATTTTTCCCGACGACTTGAAACATGGCGCAGCGAAATCGTGCGGTTGGCGGCGCTAGCCGAATCGGTGCTCGACTTCTCCGATGCCGACGATGTTCCCGACGATGGAATGGAATTGGTCATTGCGGAAGGCTTGCGCGCGCTGGGCGAACAGGTGCGGCACGAGCTGTCGCGGCCTGCCGCCGAGCGGTTGCGTGACGGCATTCGCGTTGTCATTGCCGGACCGCCGAATGCCGGTAAATCGACCTTGTTAAACCGACTTGTGGGCCGCGAAGCAGCGATCATATCCAGCATCGCAGGGACGACCCGAGATCGTATCGAAGTGCCTGTCGCTATCGACGGCATCGCCTATGTCTTCACGGACACGGCAGGGCTTCGCAATGATACAGATGATCGTATCGAGCAGACCGGCATCGATCGTGCGCATGAGGCCATTGAAGCGGCGGATATTCTCTTGTGGCTCGGCGAACCGCAGGCCGCACCGCGGCCCGATTCCCTTTGCATAGCGGCACAGTCCGATCGAAAGGATTGGACCATGGCCGAAGGAGGGCAGTTGGCGCTGTCGGCCGTATCTGGTGCAGGACTTGATGCTCTGCTCGATGCAATCGGGCAACGGGCTTCGGCCTTGTTGCCACGAGATGACGGCTATGCCCTGCATAGGCAGCAACGCGAAGCACTGGAGCATATCGCAACACTGATTGCTGAAGCGCGCGACCAGTCCGATACTCTCGTAGTGGCGGAAATACTACGCCTGCTGCGTGGGGCGATTGACCAGTTAACCGGCAAGGCCGGGACCGAGGATATGCTCGACGCGTTGTTCGGAACCTTCTGCATCGGGAAATAGGCTGTTCCACGTGGAACAGCATGATGCGATCTTTGACGATGACCGGCATTATCGCTATGGATCGCTCATGCGAAATAGGGATCTGGATGTAATCGTGGTCGGTGGCGGCCATGCCGGTTGCGAGGCTGCCGCCGCTGCTGCACGCATGGGTGCGCGTGTCGCGCTCGTTACATTCGATCGCAAAACCGTTGGTGCGATGTCGTGCAATCCGGCAATTGGCGGATTGGGCAAGGGGCACTTGGTCCGGGAGGTCGATGCGCTTGATGGGCTGATGGCGCGAGCGGCTGACGCCGGTGCCATTCATTATCGCATGCTGAATGCAAGCAAGGGCGCGGCAGTGCAGGGCCCACGCGTTCAGGCTGATCGCCGCCGCTATCGGGCGGCGATACAAGCGATGCTCGAGGCCTGCGAGTCTCTGGACATCATCGAAGGCGAGGCCGAATCGCTGATCATCGAAGCGGGCCGTGTTGGCGGGCTCAACCTTCGCGACGGCAGGACGTTGCGCGCGGCCACGGTTGTGCTCGCAACCGGCACATTCCTCGGTGCCACGCTGTTTCGCGGTGAGGAGCGGATGGTCGGCGGACGCACAGGGGAGCAGGCAGCGCAATTGCTCGCGGCACAGTTGCGCGCGCTCGCCCTTCCTATGGGTCGACTGAAGACGGGAACGCCGCCACGTCTTGACGGCCGTACCATCAATTGGGCTGCTCTTGATGTCCAGCCATCCGATCCAGGCACATGGACTATGTCGCCGCAATCGGCGGGGCGGGTGCTGTCGCAAAGTTTTTGCGCCGTCACGCGCACCAATATGCGGACCCACGCCATTATCCGCGATGGCCTGGGCCGGTCTCCGCTTTTCAGTGGCGCCATCGAGGGCCAGGGGCCGCGTTATTGTCCCTCGATTGAGGACAAGATTTTCCGTTTTGGCGATCGCGACGGGCATCAGATTTTTCTGGAGCCGGAGGGACTGGATGACGCGCTCGTCTATCCCAACGGGATCAGTACCTCGTTGCCGAGTGATGTTCAGCTGGAGATGGTGCGGTCAATTGCGGGGCTGGAACGTGCCGATATCGTCGTTCCGGGCTATGCCGTAGAATATGACTATGTTGATCCGCGCGCATTGGACCGTCGTTTGGGTCTTCGCGCATTGTCAGGCCTCTACTGCGCGGGACAGATCAACGGGACGACCGGCTATGAGGAGGCGGCGGCACAGGGGCTGGTCGCGGGTGCAAATGCTGCCGCCGAAGCGCTTTCGCGCCCACCCATTATTCTCGATCGTGCAAGCAGCTACATCGGCGTGATGATCGATGATCTTGTCTTGCAGGGGGTGACGGAGCCTTATCGCATGCTCACCGCGCGCGCTGAATATCGTTTGCTCCTGCGGGCGGATAATGCCGCGACGCGCCTGACCCCGATCGGCACCGCGCACGGTCTTATCGGTGCCGAACGCGCCAAGGTCTTCGGCGATCGTCAGCTCCGGCGCGACGCTCTTGTTCAGGCACTCGGGCGAACGGTTACGGCGTCAGAAATGCAGGCAGCCGGTGCGCCGGTCCGGCAAGACGGCATGCGTCGGAGCCTGTTGGAATGGTTGCGCTTCCCCGAAGTCAATTTGGACATGTTTGACAGGCTTTGTGCGGAATGGCGTGCTGCTGACGCTGACATACGCGAGGAAATCGTAGAGGATGCGCGTTACGCACCTTATCTCGATCGGCAGGCAAGCGAGATACATGCGCTTCGTGCCAATGAGGCGTTGCTGCTTCCTGATGACATGGATTATGCCAGCATTGGCGGACTCTCGAAGGAAATGTTTGAGCGGCTGGAGGTCGCTCGCCCCGATACGCTGGCGGCTGCAGGCCGGATACGCGGAATAACGCCCGCGGCTTTGGCTGCTATTCTGGTCCACGTCCGACGCCGCGCCGCATGACGGAAGAAGAGGCGCGTGCCTGGCTTGCCTGTCATGATGTTTCACGTGAAGCGTTTGCGCGACTGAACGGTTATGTCGCGTTGCTGTTGGATGAAATGCAGCATCAGAATCTGATTGCCCAGTCTACGCGCGATCATGTGTGGGCCCGCCACATTGTCGATAGCGCGCAATTATTGCCTCTCGCCCCAGCACCCAAAATGGATACAGGGCGCGCTGGCTGGATCGATCTTGGCTCAGGTGCCGGCCTGCCGGGCGTTATCATCGCCATACTGTCCCCATGGCTGGTGACCCTTGTAGAGTCGCGCCGCCGTCGCATTGATTTTCTTGCTCATGTGGTTGCTGAACTGCGTCTCGATAATGTTCGGATTTTCGCAGGCAAGGTAGAAACGCTCCAACTGGAGCAGCCCGCCACGGTTATCAGTGCCCGCGCCTTTGCACCTATGCCGCGCCTCTTCGCGACGGCGCATCATCTTGCCGACGCAGGCAGCTTTTGGCTGTTACCCAAAGGCAAAAGCTGGCAGAGTGATATCGATGATGCAGCCAAGGATTGGCACGGGCTGTTTCACGTGGAACATAGTGTGACCGATCCGGATAGCGCGGTTGTCGTGGCGCGATCGGTCCGCAGGAAAGGCCGCCGATGATCCGCATTGCGATTGCCAACCAAAAGGGTGGCGTCGGAAAAACCACTACTGCGATTAATGTCGCTACCGCGCTTGCGGCTACCGGGCATCGGACACTGCTGATTGACCTTGATCCCCAAGGTAACGCGTCGACCGGTCTGGGCATCAGTCATGCGGAAAGGCAGCAGTCCAGTTACGATGTGCTGATCGGCGATTGCGATGTAGCGGATGCCGTTCTGGCTACCCGCGTTCCCAAACTCGACATCTTGCCCGCGACGCAGGATCTGTCCGGTGCGGAAATAGAGCTGATCGACTATGAGCAGCGGACACATCGTCTTCAGCAGGCGCTGGACAAGGCAGAACAGGGCCAGTGGGACATCTGCCTGATCGATTGCCCGCCTTCGCTGGGCCTGCTGACGATCAACGCCATGGTTGCGGCACAGGCGTTGCTGGTGCCGTTGCAATGCGAGTTCTTTGCGCTCGAAGGCTTGTCGCAATTGCTGCAAACCGTTGATCGCATCCGGGGACGCTTCAATCCAGGCCTATCTATCATGGGGGTGGCGCTTACCATGTACGACCGGCGTAATCGCTTGACTGATCAGGTGGCGGACGATGTGCGCGCCTGCCTTGGCGATGTCGTTTTCAAGACCGTGATACCGCGCAACGTCCGCTTGTCCGAAGCACCCAGCCACGGCATGCCGGCACTGATCTACGACTATCGCTGCGCCGGATCGGAGGCCTATATGCAATTGGCGCGCGAACTGATCGGGCGTTTACCGCACAGAGAAGAGGTTGCTGCGTGACCGGGACGAACAAGCAAGACAATGCCGCAGCGAAGGCAGCGACCAAAATAGTGAAGCGTCCCCATGGCCTGGGCCGGGGCTTGTCGGCGTTGCTGGGCGATACCGCGCAGGAAGAATCGGTTTCTGCCGGCAGCAGTAAGCCTGGCTCGTCGATCCAGAGCATCGAAATTGCACTGATACAGCCTCATCCGGACCAGCCGCGCCGCCATTTTGACGATGGGGCCTTGCAGGAACTGGCAGACAGCATCGCCAAACGCGGCGTCATTCAGCCCATCATCGTGCGCCCGCGCGGATCGGGCTATCAGATCGTTGCAGGTGAACGGCGCTGGCGCGCCGCCCAGCGTGCCCAATTGCATCGCATCCCGGCCATCGTGCGTGATTTTGACGAAGCCGAGACGCTCGAAATTGCGTTGATTGAGAATATTCAGCGCGAAGACCTCAATCCGATCGAAGAGGCTGAAGCGTATCGCAAGCTGATCGGGCAATTCGGCCATAGCCAGGAGGCGCTCGGTCGTCTCGTCGGCAAATCGCGCAGTCATGTCGCCAATCTAATGCGTCTGCTTGACCTTCCAATGCCGGTTCAGCGTGCGGTGATGGAGCAGCGGATCAGCATGGGGCATGCTCGGGCGTTGATCGGTGCCGACGATTGCGAGGCACTGGCCCGGACGGTCGAGCACAAGGGCCTTTCGGTGCGCGAGACGGAAAAGCTGGTCCGCAAGGCCCGTACAGGGGATGCGGCGCCACGGCCAGGCAGTGGTGGGCAGTTGCGCGGAAAGGATGCCGACATTGCGGCTCTTGAACAGCATCTGGCGGATATCCTCGGCCTCAAGGTCGATATCGCACATGGCGCGGGTCAGGGCGGAGCAGGATTGCTTACCCTGCGCTATTCGACCCTCGATCAGCTCGACATGCTGTGCCAGCGCCTTTCGGGCGAACGCATTTGAAGCCTATGAGCTAATTGTCTGATAAATATGGGTTATCTGCAATTGGTGCGGTCGAGAAGACTCGAACTTCCACGGCCTTTCGGCCACAACGACCTCAACGTTGCGCGTCTACCAATTCCGCCACGACCGCACAGTGCATGAAGAAGTCGGCCGGGCCGACACCTTGGTAGGGGCAGGCACCTAGCAAAGGCGGGCAGACCTTGCAAGCGGCGAAAAGGCGGGATGTGTCGGTGTTGTCGGGCCGTTGCGCCCGCTTGGTTGGCGCGTCGCAAGTCGCGCGCCTATCGGCCTTTGTCCACGAAGGCGAGCGACAGATTTTCCGCATTTTTCGGGATGTCGAGGCGGCTTTCGCTGATGGCGGTTTCCTCGCCGGGTTTCAGCTGCGCCTTGTCCGCCTTGGTCATCCAGCTGAAGACCAGTCGGTTCTGCTTGTCGCGCAGCTCCACAAGCACTGGCGGCACGGCCTGCATCGTTTCGCCGCTGTTCACGATCCGCGCACTGAAGGCGAAATACTCCTCCCCGGTCGGCAGTTTCCGCCTTTCGGCGGGCTTCGCAAGGTAGAACAGAAGGTCCGGTTCTTCCATGTTGCTTGCCAGGCCCAGATTGACGGCCCAGCCCGGAACGCCGAACCGATACAGGGCGGCACCGGTGGCGCTGATCGCGATCAGGAAGAGGATGCCGCCGATCAGCCAGAGTCGGGCCGGGTTGCGCCGTGGCCGAAATGGTGGCTCAGGCGCAAAACTGTCATAATCCTGCGAGGCGTCGGCTTCCTCGTCGGGCGGTTGAACAGCAGTTGCCACCGGGGCCACGCTAGCCGGTGCGTCGATGCTCTCTGTGACGGATGCGCTTTCCTGTTCGGGTTCCGTCGGCATGTGCGAAGATGCGGCTGCATCGGGCACCGGCGGGGTTGCGGATGCCGCGCTCATCGCAGGCATTGCCGCTGCCGGCCGCTCGGGCAAGGCAGCGCCTTCCTGAAACCAGCTATGCTTGCACGAGGCGCAGCGGACCTGACGTCCTGCCGGGCCTATGGCGCTGTCCGGGACAATGTATCGCGTGGCGCACTGCGGACAATTAAGGATCATTGCACTTCATAAGCACTGCAACGACTCGAGGGCAAGCGGGGAACGCAAGACGCTGCTTTTGCAAGCGCGTTGTCGATGCACAGGGCTGCCTCGCCTATGCCACTTTACGGCGGGGGTTGCCCTGTGCGATGGCAACTTGGCAAAGGCGGCAGCGGCGGCAAGAGCGGGAAGGGGCACGGCGCAACAGCATCATGGCCAGCATCGTGCAGTTTGAGAATGTCGGTCTGCGCTATGGGCTTGGCAGCGAGGCGCTGAGCGACATCAGCTTTTCGCTGGACAGCGGCGGATTCTATTTTCTGACGGGAGCGTCGGGGGCCGGCAAGACATCATTGCTCAAGCTGCTGTATCTGGCGCAGCGACCCAGCCGGGGTGTCATCCGCCTGTTCAACGAGGATGTCGTCACCCTGCCTCGCAAGCGGCTACCCGGATTCCGGCGGCGCATTGGCGTCGTTTTTCAGGATTTCCGGCTGGTGCCGCATCTCTCGACCTATGATAACATCGCCTTGCCACTGCGCGTAGCCGGGATGGAGGAAAGCGAAATCGCGGCACCCGTTGCCGAAATGCTGGCCTGGGTCGGGCTGGCCGACCGCGCGGACGCACGTCCCGCAACCTTGTCCGGCGGAGAACAACAGCGTGTCGCGATCGCGCGCGCCGTCATCGGCCGACCCGAAATCCTGATTGCCGATGAGCCGACGGGCAATGTCGATCCGGACATGGCACAGCGGCTGCTGACCCTGTTCGAGGCACTCAACAAGCTGGGCACGACGATGGTGGTGGCAACCCACGACATTCCCCTCATCGGCAAGGTCCCCGACGCGCAGATGATGCGGCTCGATCGCGGCAGGCTCGCGGACCCGACCGGATCGTTGCGCTATCCTCCCGGTCGGGCAGGATCTGCATGATACCGGGGATAAAGCGCAAGCGGGACAAGGCCGCAACGGCGGCGCGCAACAGGCTTTTGCCCGAAGGCCGTGTGGCGGGGCCCATGCCATGGGTCATCGCGATCATGATGTTCCTGACGGTACTGGCGGCTGCGGCGGGCCTTGGCCTTCTGCATGCATCGCGCGCGCTTGGCGCGGATCTGTCTGGGCGGGTCACCGTGCAACTGATCGACGCCGATCCGGTCGCCCGCAACGATGCCGTGCGTCGCCTCGTCCGCGCTCTGCCGCGTCTTCCCGGCGTGGTTGCGGTGCAGCCCGTGCCGGAATCGCAATTGGCTGATCAGTTGCGCCCTTGGCTCGGGACGGATTTGGCGGCGGCGGAATTGCCGATCCCGGCACTTGTAGACGTCACGCTGGCTGCCACCGACCCGGCCGCCGTTGCAACGTTTCGGCGTGCCGTCGCGGCGATCGTGCCCCAAGCTCGCGTAGAGCCGCATGCGGCGTTTCTGGCGCCTCTGTCCGGCCTCATGACGTCGCTGGCCGGCTTGGCGGTCGCGCTTGTTCTGCTTATGGCGCTGGCGACCGGTGCCGTCGTCGTTCTGGCGGCGCGCGGCGCGCATGACAGCCATCGCGGGACGATCGATGTGCTGCATTTGATGGGCGCGACCGACATACAGATCGCGCGCCTGTTTCAGCGGCGCATCGCTCTGGACGCGTCCTTTGGCGGTGCGCTCGGCTTTGCTGCGGCGGCGGCCGTGATTGCGATTATCGGGCAAAGGCTCGGCGCGACGGGATCGGACATGCTCCAGACAATCCACCTGTCGGCTGGCGCATGGCTGCTGCTACTGGCTTTGCCGCTGGCGGGCGTATTGCTGGCGATGCTGACGGCGCGAATGACGGTGCTTTCCGCGCTGGGCCGCCAGCTGTGATCGGGCGCCTGCTATCGCTGGGTCTTGTCGCCTGGATTCTCGGTTTTGCGTGGTTCGGTGCGTTCCTGCCGCAACCGCTCGATGGCCGCGCGACGGACGCAATCGTCGTGCTGACCGGTGGGGCAGGGCGGATTGACCGCGGCCTTGCCCTGCTCAAGGACGGTGCCGCGAAAAGGATGCTGATTTCCGGTGTCGATCGTTCGGTTCGGCCGGTCGAACTGGCGGTACGATACAAGGCCCCCACGCAATTGTTCGATTGCTGTGTGACGCTAGGGCGCGAGGCGATCGATACCCGTTCCAACGCGCTGGAAACCGCGCGCTGGCTCGACCGGCGGGATTTTCATACCGTGCGCCTCATCACGACGGATTGGCATATGCGCCGCGCGGCGCTGGAACTGCGGCAGGCGCTCCCGCCCGACGTGACCCTCGTCTACGATGCGGTGCCCGCCCGGCCCAGCCTGACCATGCTGTTCAAGGAATATAACAAATATCTGCTTAGGCGGATCGTCGCCCTGATCGGCATCTAGGATATTCCAGAATGACTGCATTGCGTTCCATCGCCTTCGCGCTGGTGTTTTACGGCCTGTCGCTATTCTGGGTGCTGTGGGCCATCCTGATCGCGCCGTTCGGGGAACGGGCCGTGATCTTTGCCGCTACCCGCTGGAGCCGCTTTCACCGCGGCTGCGCGCGGCTCCTGCTGGGTCAGAAGGTGGAGGTGATCGGCACGCTACCGACAGAGCCGATGCTCTGCATCTTCAAGCATGAATCGATGTTCGAGGCGATTGATCTGCTGTGCCTCTTCGACGCACCGATGGTCGCAGCTAAGCGCGAACTGATCGACATTCCGCTATGGGGCCGCGCGGCGCGGCTCTACGGCCTTATTCCCGTGGAACGCACGGCAGGCCCAGCGGCAATGCGGGCGATGCGCAAGGCGGCGCTTGCAGGGCTGGCCGCCGGTCGCCCGATCTGCCTCTTTCCAGAAGGCACGCGTGTGCCGCATGGTGAAATGCCCCCGCTTCGGGCGGGTTTTGCCGGGCTATACATGCTGCTCAAGGTGCCGGTGGTGCCCGTCGCGGTCAACAGCGGGGCGCTGGCCCCTCGGCGAAGCTGGCGCAAGCGCGCCGGTACGATCACCTATCTGGTGGGCGAGACGATCCCGCCCGGTCTGCCGCGCGAAGAAGCGGAAAGGCGCGTACATCGCGCCATCAACGCACTCAACGGCTGCTAGCTACAGCGACGGACCTTGGACAGCGGAGTTGGCGGGCTTGACTGGCTTGGCAGCGGAAAGCGCATCGGAAAGCCCGGCCGCGCGGCCTTCGCGTTCGGCATAATCGCGGGCGGACATGCCGGCGATCGTATCGCGCTTGTCGGGATTGGCTCCCTGCGCCACCAGCAGCCGAACCGTGCCGAGATCGCGCAATTGCACGGCACGGATCAGCGGCGTCTCGCCATTGTCGTTCGCCTTGTCGATGGTCGCGCCATTGGCCAGCAGGACGCGGATGCCGTCTGCCCAGCGCAGTTGCGTCGCGAGCATCAGCGGCGTGTCACCCTGCGTATTGGCAAGGTCCGGCTTGCCCCCCTTTGCCAGCAGGAAATTGAGCCACGCCGGATCGCGCCGCGCGACGACGATATGCAGCGCGGTCTCGCCGGTCTTGAGATCGCGCGTGTTGATGACGGTGCCGCCGGGCTTGGACAGCAGTGTCGTCGCCTTTTCGCCGTCACGATCACGCACGGCCTTCAGGAAATTGTAGCTGTCGGAAAACTGCGCCTGTGCGACCTGCGGCGCAACCATAGCCGCCAGCGGCACGGCCAGCGCCGCGCAGCGGGCAATATCACGCAGGCCAAGCCCGAGCGTGACGGTGATAAGCTGCCGATTCATGCTGTTACCCTGTTCACAATTGCTAAAGCGTGCCTAGCAGGGCATGGCTGGCTGCGCCATGAACAAAGCGATATGCCTTCTCTCCGCCGTTGTCCTAGCAACCCTGTCGGCCTGTTCGGGACAGGGATCATCGGGCGATCAGCCACCGCTCGCCGGGGCACGGATCGGCGCGCCTTTCACACTCACCGATCAGGACGGCAGGAAAACGAGCTGGGACAGTTTCAAGGGACAGTATCGCCTGGTCTATTTCGGCTACACCTATTGCCCGGATATCTGCCCTGTCGATCTGCAGAAGATTGCCCAGGCGTTTATCCGGTTTGAAAAGCAGGATCCGGTGCGCGCGGCGAAGGTGCAGCCGATCTTCATCACCGTCGATCCGGAACGGGATACGGTGCCGGTCGTCAAAAATTATGTCCGCGCGTTCCATCCCCGCCTCATTGGTCTCACCGGCACTGCGGAGGACATTGGCAAGGTTGCCCGGGACTTCGCTGTGATCGCGAGCAAGGAAGGGGCAGGGAAGGACTATCTCGTCGCCCATAGCCGCACGCCCTATCTGTTCGGGCCGGATGGCGCACCGATCGCCCTCATCCCCGTTGGCGAAGGCCCTGACGGTACCGCCGATGCCATTCTCAAGACGCTCGACACATGGGTGAAATAGCGTTCTGGGAAAAGCCGCTGTCGGCACTGAACCGGACCGAGTGGGAGGCGCTTTGCGACGGCTGCGGCAAATGTTGCCTGCACAAGGTGGAAGATGAGGATACGGGCAACATCTATCCCACGAACGTCGCCTGTCGGCTGCTCGACCGGGACAGCGGCCGGTGCAGCAATTATCGCGGCCGTCGCGCCTTCGTACCGGACTGCATCCAGTTGACGCCGCGTCTGGTGCGGGAGCTTGCCTGGCTACCCCGAAGCTGCGCCTATCGCCTGCGCGGTGAGGGCAAGCCTTTGCCTGCCTGGCATTATCTTTTGAGCGGGGACCGGGAAGCGGTGCATCAGGCCGGCGAATCGGTACGCGGGTGGACCGTCGCGGAGGTCGAGGCAGGCGATCTGGAACGGCATATTGTCGATTCCGACATCTGATCCCGCCGCCGGGGCGATCCTGGTCGATGGCCGGATGGTGCCGGTGCGCATCCGCCGGTCGGCGCGCGCGCGCAACTACCGGCTGACGCTCGACAGCAGCCGCGGCGAACTGCGCCTTTCGCTACCTGTGCTTGCCAGTCTGCGCAAGGCGCTCGGCTGGGCGCAGGGGCATGAAGCATGGGTGCGCGACCAGATGGCCTGCGCGCCTGCCATATTGCGGCTGGCGGATGGCGCGACGCTCCCATTGGAGGGCGTGGAGACCGTGATCCGGTGGGATCAGGCCGCGCCGCGCAGGGTAACGCGCACGGCCGACAGCCTCGTCGTCGGTGGTCCGTGCGATGCCGTCGGCCCGCGCGTCCTGCGCTGGCTGAAGGCGGAGGCGCTGCGTGTGCTGGAATCTGAAACGCGCACGCTCGCGACGCGTCACGGGCTGCACGTCGCCAGCGTCGGCATCGGTGATCCGCGCACACGATGGGGCAGTTGCGCCACATCCGGCGCCATCCGCTACAACTGGCGCCTCATCCTCTGTCCGCCAGACGTGCGATACGCCACGGTGGCGCATGAAGTCGCGCATCTCGTCCATATGGATCACAGTCCGGCATTTCACGCTGCGCACGAACGGCTGCTTGGTGCCGATCCACGACCGGCGCGCATCTGGCTCAAGACCCATGGCGCGCGGCTGCATGGAATCCTTGCCTGAGTCTTACGCCGGACGTCAGCGTGCGCCGAACAGCGCCGTGCCTACGCGCACATGCGTCGCACCGAGCATGATCGCGGTTTCATAGTCGCCCGACATGCCCATCGACAGTCCCTCCAGTCCTTCGTCCCGCGCCATTTTCGCCAGCAACGCGAAATAAGGGGCGGGCTCGATATCGGCAGGCGGCACACACATCAGGCCGATCACCGGAATGTCCGCGCTGCAGGCTTGCGCCACCAATTGCGGCACCTGCGCGATCGGACAACCGCCTTTCTGTGCTTCTGCGCCAATGTTGACCTGGACAAAACAGGGTACTTGCCGCCCCGCCTTGTGCATCGCCCTGGCCAGCGCAACCAACAGCGACGGGCGATCGAGCGCGTGAATCACATCGAACAGCGCCACCGCGTCGGCTGCCTTGTTCGACTGCAACTGGCCCACCAGATGCAAGGCGATGTCCGGGGTCGTCTCCTTTAGTGCGGGCCATTTGTCCTGCGCTTCCTGCACCCGGTTCTCGCCGAACACGCGCTGTCCCGCGGCAATCAGCGGCGCGATTGCCTCTGCACCATGCGTCTTGGACACTGCAACCAGAGTGACCGCGTTCGACGCACGGGCAGACAGGGCCGAGATACGGTCGATAGTCTCGCGCACCCCGGCCAGACGCAGGGCGGCATCGGTGGCGGGATCGGCGGAGGGAGTGGCAGAGTGCATGCGCGCTGCTATAAGCGTCGTCATGGCCATGCGTCACTGCAAAAAACTCGGGCCTGCGGCTCTCCCTACATTATGGCTGATGACCGATCCACGGATAGCCGAATCCGCCCTGATCAGGGCGCTGTACCGCTTGCCGCGCGGCGCGGGCGTCATCTTCCGCCATCAGGGCTGGCCGCCAGACCGCCGACGTGCCCTGTTCGATATCGTGCGCGGGGTTACGCGGCGGCGGGCGCTGTGTTTGTTGCTGGCGGGGGAGGCCCGCGTGGCGCGGGCCTGGGGCGCAGATGGCTGGCACGGGCGGCATGGGGCCGCGCCAGGCGTCCGGCGCGGCCTGCTGCATAGCGCCCCGGTGCATGACGTGCCGCAGATACGCAGCGCCGAGCGATCCGGCGCGCAGCTTCTCCTGCTTTCGCCGATTTTTCCGACGCGCTCGCATCCCGGTGCGCCAGTACTGGGGCGGGTGCGCTTTGCCATGCTGCTGCGTCGTGCGCGGCGGCCCGTCATTGCTCTGGGCGGCATGACAGCCCGACGCTGGCGCAGCCTGCGCGCCGTCGGGGCGACAGGATGGGCAGCGATCGATGCCTTGGCTGCGGAAAGTCATCCTTGACCTCTGCGCCAAAAGGCCTAGATGTCGCGCCGACACCCCATGGGGCGATTAGCTCAGTTGGTAGAGCGTCTCGTTTACACCGAGAATGTCGGCGGTTCGAGCCCGTCATCGCCCACCACTCGTTTGACTTTGCACGGCATCTGCTACTTTCAAATTGTACGAAGGCTGTTAAGTGGCGCAAATCCGCGGCTTTCGGCGGGACAAATGCATCGGGTCGCGTATCGAGAGACGCTCGCATCGCGGCGGAGCGTTTGGTGATCTGCCGTTCAAAAACCTTCGAGTGAACGACTGACACTGGTCGGCAGCTACCGGAATCGGACCGTCAGCAGCTGGGCAACCATAGTCATGGTCTGAGTGTCGTCAAAGGGTCGACATCGGTGGACCGGAAGTGGGACATTGCTGTCGTTCGGGAGGTCGGCCGGCGAGGTCCGGTTCGGACAACATCAGACGTTCGCTCGGTTGCATCGTTCAGGCTAATTTTGGGTGCCACTGGCGAGAGCGCCCGCCGGGCGCGCGGCTGCCCTACCCCGGATACTCAGCGCAGGTTTACCGCTTCAGGATTATATCGGCTGTCCACTGCCTTAATCTGGTCGGATCTGCGGGCGAGCGTCCCAAGGTGGGCGCTTGCAGGCCGTAGCAGCGAGATGGCAGGCAAGAACTGTTGGTCAGCCAGCACACCCGGCTTTCGATACAGCTAGTGCGGCGGGCAATCCAAGCCGTTATACTTGCTGCCGAAAACGACCCTATTTCCCTTGCTGGGCTCCGTGCATCTGCCTACTGATGGCGAACAAATTGCGTTGACAAGGCAACGCAATCTGAGGGGCGATCATGACCGACTACACACGCTGTTTGTCGATGCGTCGCATCATGCTCGTTGCTGGCGCGAGCGCTGCCGCCATAAGCGTTGTCATCGCTACCCCGGCAGCAGCACAATGCTTGCCCGATCCTAGTGGGCCGGGCGGTACTACGACTTGCAACGGCCTGGACGCAGACGGACTGATCGTGACTTCGTCCGGCGGCGTAGTTGTCGCTAGCGGCGCTACGGTCCTGAATGGTGCGGGAACCGCAGGTGCCATCGCACTCTCCTCACCTCCGTCCGAATCGACGATCGTCGCACTGACCAACAACGGAATGATCTCAGCAACGAACGGTGTTGCCCTGGTCGCACAGGACCAGCCGGGCCGCGTCGGCTTTTCCACGATCACCAACGCAGCCGGAGCGACGATCGCGGGTACCAATGGTGCCATGAATGTCTGGTTCAGCCGCCTGACGAATGCCGGCACGATCGATGGCGGTACGGGGAGCGCGATCGCCTTGCCGGGCACAGAGACCGTGATTACCCCGGATGCGATTTTCAACAGCGGATCGATCCTTTCCAATTCGTCTACTGCGACGATCGCATTGACTGCATTGCCACCACAACAATTCGGCAACAGTGGCACGATCGCAAACGCGGGTGCGGGTTTAGTGATCGATGCGGGCAGCCAGTCGCTCAACTTTGTCAATGATCAGGGTGGCGTAGTGAGTTCGGCGGGGCCGGTGGCGCTCATCAGCACGTTCCAAGTGTCGCTCATCAACGCCGGCACGATCAACGGAGGAATAGTCGGGGGCAGCGGCTTTGATGACCGGATCGACACACGTTCGGGCGTGATCAACGGCTCGGTAACTCTGAACGACGGCAACGACCTGCTGGTTGCTCGGCTTGGCGCGAACACGCTCGTGGAAAATGTCACCGGGCCAATCGACGGCGGCAGCGGCACCGACGTGCTGGAACTGATCGCGGGACGGGACCGCGTGCTGACCAGCGCGGCACTGCCCACCGGTTTCGAAGTGCTACAGCTCGACATTGCGAACGATGCAACGCTGACCCTCGCTGCGCAGGCACCGGCTGGCGGCTACTCAGTGCGGGGCACCGGGACTTTGGTGGTCGGCGCAGATCTGACGACGGCCGGTCCGGCGATCGGCCCCAGCTACATCCGGCAAAATGTCGGTTTCGAAGCTCTGCGCTTCGTCAATGACCGAGCGATCATGGCGACGCTCACGCAAGACTTCGACGTTGCCGTCCGCCTGGAAAGCGTCGCATCCGCCATCAACGATGGCACGATAACGGCGATTGGTGGGGGTGGCATCGCCATCCAGAACGCTTCGGAGCAAACGATCACCCGCAACAACGGCTTGATCGTCGCCACGTTCACTGGCGCGAGCGTCAACGGCGTTCTGCAAAACAGCGGATCGATCCAATCACTCGCCGGTACAGCGGTCAGCAACGATCTGGGTGGGGGCGCAGTGCGTAGCCTGACCTCAATGAATACCGGTTCGGTGTCAGGTGTGACTGTCGGATACGGCCTTGGTTCCCTGGTGCTGGTGAATAGCGGCCTGATTGATGCCTCGAACGGCGTCGGTGTTGTCATGAGCTCAGCCACTCTCGACAACCGTGCGAGTGGAATCATCACGGGCAGCCAGGCCGCGATCCGCAGCGTCGGCTTCAACGGCGCTTACATCGCCAACGCGGGGACGATCAACGGAGTCGTGGACCTCGGCATTTTTTATAATCCGTTAAGCGCGTCGCAGGACTGGTTCATCGATCGCGGGGGCGTCGTGAACGGCAATGTGCACATGGCGGGCGGCGACGACATCTTCGTTACCGATCTCGTCCGCCCGTCCGGCGGCGTTGTCGGAACGATCGACGGAGGCGACGGCTTCGACATCTATCGTTATCGCACGAACCTTGATGCGCAGGCCATCATTACGCCACGCGCCACATTCGAGGGGATCGGTTATGAGGTTGCCAACGGCGCTCAACTCACGCTGACAAGCCCAACGGTGGTCACTGTGCCGATCAGTTTCGTCGGTGTTGGATCGATCGACATGACGGCCGATCTGACTGTTTCGGGCGGTCCGTTGATCGATGTCACCGGCGCAATCCTTCCGAGCTTCTCAGGTCTTGGCGAAAATCTGCCGACCAACAATCTCACGATCGTGAGCCGCGGCACCTTGAGCTATGGTGGAGGGTTCGCACCCGCCTTTGCCATGGTTCAAGGCACAGTCGAGTCAGACTTCGAGAATGCCGGCACGATCACCACCGCTACAACCACGCTTGCTGCGCTGCGCCAATGGGACACGGTCACCAACTCCGGCACGATCGTGTTGAACGGTAATACTGCCGTCACCGACGTCAACGCGGTCATCAACACCGGGGGCATCACGACGTCGAGCGATGCGAGCGCCTCATACGGGATTCTGGAAACTCAAAGCGTCGATAACGCAGGAACGATCAGCGTCCGAAACTTTGCGATCTACAATGTCGGATCAGTCATCAATTCCGGACTGATTGCCAGCAGCGACGATGCGGCGATTGGCGGACGAGGATTTGGGACGTTCTTCTCGGTCCCGCCCATCATCGACAATCGCGCAGGAGGCACGATCAGCGGGAGCGAAGCCACGGGCGCCATCCGCGTCAGCGGTGGCATGCTTACGAACGCGGGCACCATCGTGGGGTCGGTCGATCTCGGATATACCGGCGGCGAGCCCTCTTACGACGAGGGGATCTACGTCGCTGATGGCGGTACGATTACGGGCAACCTCCTGTTCGGATCGGGCCAAGATACGCTAGTCGTCACCGGTACGGGCACAGGCGTCAGCGGGACGATCGACGGCGGCTTGGGGTCCGACACGGTCGCGCTGGACATGACGACTGGCAGCGCCGTGAGTTTCGCGGGCGCGCTGAATTTCGAGCGACTGGACGTTCGCACCGGCGTCTGGACCCTGACCGGCGCGCAGAGCTACGCGGACGGCGCCAGCATTGCCACGGGCGCCAGCCTGACCGCCTCGGCCTCTGCGTTCGGCGCCGACGTCGCAAACAGCGGCACGCTGACGTTAGCTCAGACAGACGAAGGCACGTTCGCCAATAGCCTCACCGGCAACGGCACGCTGACCAAACAGGGCATGGGCACTCTGGTTCTGGCGGGCAATTCCTCTGCCTTTGCCGGAACCACGGCTGTGCAGGCCGGATTGCTGGCGCTAGATGGTGCATTGGGTGGCCAGATCGAGGTGAGCTCGGGTGCACGTCTGACGGGTACTGGCCAGGGGACCGGCACGGTAAGCATTCTCGCCGGCGGCACGCTGGCAGGTCGTGGCGGTCAGGTCCTGACGCTCGGCGGGCTCAATCTGGTCGAGGGCTCGACGATCGAGGCCGCGCTGGGCGCACCATCGGACACCGGTCTGTTCAGGGTGAACGGCAATGTCGTGCTCGATGGCTCGCTCAACGTGCTCGATGCCGGTGATTATGGCGTGGGTGTCTATCGCCTCATCGACTACACCGGCACGCTGACCGACAACAGGCTCGAGGTGGCATCGCAGCCGCAGGCCGACACGAGCTCCGCCGTGGTCCAGACAAGTCTGGCCAACCAAGTTAACATTGTAGTCAATCGTGCTGGCGAATCTGGAGCGGTCCAGTTCTGGGATGGGACAGGCACGACGGCCGATGGTATGGTCGGCGGCGGCTCGGGTACCTGGAACGCAGGGTCGATCACGAATTGGACCAACGCGCAAGGCACCGCCAACGCAAGCTGGGACAGCGGCTTTGCGGTGTTCCAGCACAATGGCGGCACCGTCACGGTGGAAAGCTCTGGCGTTGCGAGCCAAGGCATGCAGTTCGCCTCCGATGGCTATCGCGTCACCGGCGGACCGGTTGCGCTCTTCGGTTCGGCCACCATGCGCGTGGGCGACGGCAGTGAAGCGGGAGGCGGCTGGAACGCGACGATCGACAGCGTGCTCTCGGGCGCAGGTAGCCTCGTGAAGCAGGATCTGGGAACGCTGACGCTGACCGCCGCCAGCACTTACACCGGCGGCACCACAGTGGACGCCGGAACCCTGCGGATCACCGGCAGTGTCTCAGGCGACATTACCAATAACGCCTCGCTCGTCTTCGACCGCTCGAGTGATCTGGCATTCACCGGCGCGATCTCCGGCAACGGCACGCTGACGAAAGCGGGCACAGCCACTCTGACCCTCGGTAGCCAGTCCGGCTACACCGGGCGCATCAGTGTCGATGCCGGGCGTTTGGTCCTGGCTGGAGCGCTCCCGGCCGCCGTCACTGTCAATCGGGGCGGAACCCTTGGCGGCACCGGCACGCTTGCCAGCCTGACGGTGGCTTCAGGCGGTACCGTAGTGCCTGGCAACAGCTCGGGCACGATCACCGTCGCCGGTGCCTTCGTCCAGGCCGCTGGCTCGACTTACGCTGCTGAGACCACTGCGGTCGGCTTGTCCGATCGGATCGCCGTCGGAGGCAGTGCCACGATTGGCACTGGCGCCGTCCTCCGCATTAGCCGCGACAACGGCACCTACACGCCGGGCACGCGCTACACGCTGCTGACCGCCGCCGGAGGCATCGCGGGCACATATACGCTGGAGCAGACCGCCGCTGGTGGAACGGAGTTTCGCTTGGTGCAGTCGGCCAATGGCGTCGCTGTCGACATCGCGCGGACCGGCGCGTCGCTCGCCCGGATCGCCACAACCGGCAACCAAGCGGCGGTGGCCGGTGCCTTCGGCGAATTGGGTATCACCAATGCCGCCTACGTGACGCTGACGCTCGAGCCGAACGACGCAAGCGTGCGCGTCGGGCTCGACCAGCTGTCCGGCGAGATCCATGCCACCGTGCGCACGGCGATGATGCACAGCGCCCGGACCGGCTTGGACGTCGCGCGATCGCGGCTGCTCGGGCCTGAAGGCGGGCGCGGCTTGTGGCTCCAGATGACCGGCCAGAGCGGCGAAGACGACGGCGACGGCAATGCTGGGCCAGCGCGACGGCGTGGTTGGGGCCTATTCGGCGGAATCGAGGCACCGGTCGGGGCTGCGGCGCGGATCGGCATTGCCACCGGCTACACCCATACCGACCTCACCTCGAAGCGAGGGCTGGGATCGGCCGACGTGGAGACCTGGCAGGCGTTTGCGTACGCCGGCGGCACTCTTGGTCCCGTAACCTTGCGCGCTGGCGCGGGGTACGCTTGGGCCAGGAATGCGGTTGAGCGCCGGGTGGCATTCTCCGGTTTCTCGGCCTCAGCGTCTTCGAACTATAAGGGCAACGTACTGCATGGATTTGCCGAGGCCGGTATTCCACTTCCGGCTCTGGGCGGCACGGTCGAGCCCTTCGCGGGGATCGAGGCCTATCGGGTGAAGAGCAATGCCTTTGCCGAGAGCAGCAGCGCTGTGGCGCTCGCCGGGCGTGGCCGATCGGAAACATTCACGCTGGGCACTCTCGGGCTTCGCGGACAGACGCCGGTCGCACAAGGCCTAAGCGCGCGCACCCGGATCGGCTGGCAACGCACGTTCGGCGATCGCAGCCCTAGCGCGGCTCTCCGCTTTGCAGCCGCAGGCCCGCAATTCGAGGTTTCGGGCACGCCCCTGTCGCGCAATGCCGCGCTGGTCGGGCTCGATCTGACTTGGCAGCCGAGCGATCGAGTGGTGGTGACGACAGGTTACTCCGGCAATATCGGCGACGCAGGTTCCGACAATCGGTTCCGAGCGACCCTTTCGATTGGCTTCTGATCCTGTCCAAGACTCGGCCGATCGTGCGAGGTCGAAGCACGTTTGGCTGGTGCCGCGTGTCTAGACCTTGCTCGACATTTTTGAGGGTAGTTGTCGACAGGATGGATTGAGGCGACGATCGTGGACAGTTCGGTCTTTCAATCGGCAGGGGCGGGTTTCGGGGAAAGCCGTCATTCTGATCTTGGTCGGATAACGGCTTGATCTGGTCAATAGCTGCCGGAAAAGCGGAACCTCTGCTGCTGGGGATCAAAAATTCGGCCCTGAGCGTCCGGCATAGGTCGCTTCCGCTATGGCCGCTTAGGCAAATCCCACATCCCGGTCGTATCGCCAGAGCTATCATCGACGTTAATCGTTGTCAGTCCAGACGGAGTGATGAAGATGCCCGACGTAGGATTGCCTTCAGCGCTTCCACCTGTAGCCCAACCACTGCCGCGTGGCTCATTAAAATCGCTGTTCGCCTCTCTATCGGCACAATCAAATACCGTGTGATGGATGGCGTGTTTCAAGATCGCTTACGGGCGTGACGGAAGAAACCGGGTAAAGCTCCGATCAGCATAAGTTTATGCATTATTTTCGCGCCACAATGAGCGTATCCGCCGCGCTAGGGTCATCGGATCGAAAGGCTTGGTTATGATCCCATTTGCGCCCAAATCCGCGTAACGCGCAATGTCTGACGAACGCGCGCTGGCCGTAATGAAGTAAATCGGTAATGCTACAGGCGAGGGCCGGTTACGCAACTTTTCAAGCAACTCGATACCGCTCATGCCCGGCATCATCATGTCTATCATTGCGATATCGGGTACAAATCCACCCGTCTCGAGCAGCGCCAGTGCTGCCGCGCCGGACGACAGCGACTGCAACTCGATATCCGGGTCCAGCCCCAGCGCCATCTCAACAATCGTTCTTATGTCGTCCTCATCATCGACATACAGGATACGCAGCCTTTCGTTCATCACAGCTTCTCCGCACTTGACCGCTGCGTAATGTTCATGACGGTTTCGACCAGAGTGGGCAGCGAGCGCTTCGACTTAAGCAACACGGCTTCGACATTCGGTGCGACGCGAGCGGAACCGACGTCCTGCGCGGAATAGACTATGACGGGAATGATCCTTTCCGACCCAGTCCGATTGAGATCGGCCAGAATATCCAGGCCCGACCCATCCGGCAGGGCGATGTCCACGATCAGCAGATCGACATCATGCATCGCCAGAAAACTGCGCGCGGAGGAAAGGTCGCTCGCCTTTGCGATGCGCGCCAGGCCAACCAATGCACGTTCCGTGATTTCCAACGTGTCGATGTCGTCATCGATGTGCAGAACCAGCGGCATCGCGACCGCCGCACGTTCGACCGCCGCGCCTACGGCATGATTGAGGCGAAATGGAGATACAGGCTTGAAAATCCAGTCGATGATGTCGAGCGCTGCGGTTTTCTCTGGCGGCAGTGGCGGCGTTTCGCCTGCAATGGCGATGACAGGCAACGAACGGTGAAGCGGGTCGGCGCGGATCTGCTGCAAGGTTGTCAAGGCATCCTCCCCGGCAAACTGAAAATCCATAACCAACGCAACGTAATGGCGGTTCGCAAGGGCTGTGAGTGCCGCTTCATGGTCTGCCACCACATCGGCCTCGATCTCGCGTCGCGAGAAAGCGGCACCGATCGTTGCCGCTTCGTGGGCATCGCAAAAAAGGAGAAGCCGTCGCGCGCCAAGATCGTCGATCTGCCCAGAAAGGCCGTTCCATAGCGGCACGGTGAACGTAAAGGTGCTGCCTGTGTCCGCTGACGTATCGAGCGCAGGTTCCCACCATATCCGCCCGCCATGGTTGTGCACGATCTCCCGCGAAATAGCGAGGCCGAGGCCGGTACCGGGAGTCGGCCCGGTCCGGTGCGCGCTTTGGGCAAAACGCGTGAACAGCCTCGCGCGCAGATCGGGATCAATGCCTGGTCCCTGATCGGTCACGGCGACATGCACGTACCCAAATTGCATGGCGAGGCTTAGCGTTACGGCTCCCCCTTCCGGCGAATAGCTAATCGCATTGGACAGCAAGTTGACGATGACCTGCATCAGGCGATCGGTATCACCATGAATAGCCAAGGGACGATCATCGCCGGTGAGACCGAGGCAAATTGCGCGCGTCGTCGCCATGCCGCGTATCGAATCCAGACTGCGGCGTGCGATGTCGCGCATGTCGGCTTGCTCGAAATCGAAGGTCATCAGGCCGGTCTGCATCTTTTCGACATCGAGGAGATCGTTGACCAGCCGGATCAGTCGGTTGGCATTGTTTTCAGCGATTACAACGAGCCGCTGGGCGTCGCTCGGCAGTTCTTGGGTAGCCCCGCCACGCAGCAGGCCAAGAGAGCCTACAATAGATGTCAACGGCGTACGCAACTCGTGGCTTATGGTGGAAAGGAACTGATCCTTCATCTTCTCCACTCTGGCACGCCCGGAAATATCGCGAAACGCCGCAACAATATGAATGCCGTCTTCCAAAGGCATAGTGCCGAGCGCCACTTCGACCGGTACAACCACGCCGTCCGCGGTGCGCGCTTCGAGCGGAGTACGCAGCGGAACTTCTATGGTGTCGCCCTTCACGCCCAGCCTGTCCAGAAATGGCCCTGTGCCCGGTGCGATATCGATGACCAGCGACAGGTCGCGGCGTAACAATTCCTGCGAAGGATAGCCGAACATCCGTTCGGCCGCAGAATTGAGCATTTCCATGCTGCCGCTCGGGTTGACCAAAATGATGGCATCGAGGCTATGACGGAAAATGGCTGTTTGTCGCGCCGTGGCTTCGGCGACCTGCTGCTGTGCGCGATAGCGCGCCGCTCTTGCCGTGTGAACGATGACGGCACCCAGCATTGCCAATATGGTGGACAGGATGACGACGACCCATGCGGCAGCGCGGATGATGGCGTTGCGTCTGTCCTCGAACGCCAGATTGCGAGCAAGCATCGCATTCTGATCGCGCACCATGGTCGCGACATGCGCGCGGAAATCATCCATGATCTGCTTACCGCGCCCCTGCACGATGATAGACGCAGCAGCATCGCGCCCGAAAGCATCCCGTGCAGCAAGAACGCGTTCCAATTCCGCGAACTTGAGGTCGATCAGGCGGCGCAATTTCGGCAGTTGGGCGGATCCAACCGGATCGCCGGAAAGCAGTTTCTCTAACGCCGCAATATCCTTCGGCAGAGCGAGGCCGGCATTTCGGTAAGGTTCCAGAAAATCGGGATCGCCGGTTATCACATAACCGCGCTGCCCCGTTTCCGCATCCTGCACTGCCGAAAAAACGGATTCGATCGCGAGTTGGCGGCGGAACGACTGATCCACTGCGTCATTGGTTTGCGCGGCGCGGCGATATTCGCTGGCAAACCAGAGCGTCAGCCCGGCCAGCAGCAACGGGACAAGCGAAGCCACCATCAGGCTGCGCCATAATTTCGGTGCCGCCCGCGGAGTGGGCATCTCCTTAATTGTCATGATTCTGCGAACGGATCGAGCACAGGGCGTATGGCCAGCATTGCCTGCAATCGGTTGGTCACGCCCAACTTGCGAAAGATGGAGGTAAGATGCGCCTTGACCGTCGCTTCGGTTAGGTCGAGGTCCGCTGCAATCTGCTTGTTGAGGTGACCGCTGGCCAGCGCCGACAGCACACGCGCCTGCGCCGGCGACAAGCTCTGCAAACGCGCGTTGAGATCAGCAATGTCCGAGGGCACTTCGATGACGTCGGGAAAAACCTTCTGACCGGCGAGCAGCAAGTCGACGTTGCGTACCAACTCGTCCAGCGGCTGGGATTTCGAAAGAAACCCTGCCGCCCCGAGCGCGCGCGCCGTCGCGATGATCGGCGGCTGGGTGTAGGCGGACAAGAGCGCGATCGGCGTATCGTGCAGAGCGTGCTGCATTCGAAAGAGGCCGTTGAAGCCATTGCAGTCCGACATCCGGTAATCGAGCACCAGCAACTTGTAGGGCTTTCGCCGCCGTGCGAGATCTTCAGCCGCTGCGATGCTATCAGCGGCGTCGACCATATATTGGGGATGGCGGATGCGTATCGCCATCTGCAATCCTTCCCGGATCAACGGATGGTCGTCTGCCAGTAGTATTCGCCCCTCTTGCATAGAGATTCCACTCACCGTCTGCGCGTTGTGTCGGAACTAGCGGAGAAGATGCGCGCTTGATCGACCATTGTCGAGTGGAAAGGTCATGATTTCTATAGGAAAATGGTCCAAGCGAGGGACTTATGCAGAGGATGGATCCCAACGCCCTTTATCTCCTGAGCGCGGACGACAGCTGTCGTCGGCAAATTGCCCTGTGGATGGCCGATTTCCCTTGGTGTTGCCATCACGCGAATTATGCGGCGCAGTTAATGGCCGATATGTCGGACAGCGTACCGGCTGTCCTGCTGATCGACAGCCGTACTTCGAGCGACATCGCCGCCACCGTGCGCGCTATCCGAGCCGTGCCCGGACCGTCCGCTACGCTGCCGATCGTGCTGCTGACCCCGCACATGGATGACGCAGGGCAGGGATGCAATGCCGTCCTGCACCTGCCACTCGCGGCGGAAAGAATGCTGGACGTCGTGTCCGAATGGGCGGGGCCTCTGGAGGATGCAGCATTCCGGTCCTTCGATAACCCGCTTTACCGTCTCATCCGTATCGTCGGCCGGCGCAGAGCTTCGGCCATGCTGATGCGCTGCCTCGATAGCTTGCGCAGGGCACTGACCCAGATTGCGGAAGGCGCGCCACCGAAACCCATAGCGCATGACACGGCCGGCATATGCGGCATGTTAGGATTTGAAGCGCTCGGGGTGGCGTGGTCGGCAGTGGAATATGACGAGCCGAATGCCCTGGAAGACGCCGTCAAACTGACGCGCAGCACTATTGCGCGGTTGTCAAACAACTGAATTTCCCGCGTTTATTAGCGATGATCGTTAGACATTGGTCTAACTATACCCCCTTTGTTCCGTTTTGGAAAACTTTCTTAACCAGAGACCCGCTTACTCCATCGCACTCAAACGGCGGGGTAAGCCTTATGAATATGCGTATGATTTTGAAGCATGGCATCGCGGCTCTGGCAGCAACGGCGAGCATGGGAATTGCCGCACCGGCACAAGCGGGCAGCAGCAGCGGAACGATCAATGTGCAGCTGACGATCACGTCTGCGTGCCTCGTGAACGGAACGGCATCGACCGCTTCGTTCGGATCGGCCGGTACAATCGCGTTCCCGAATGAACCGGGCACCTTCACGCAGTCTGATGCGCAACTGGTAGGATCGCTCGGCGATCTGGCCATTCGCTGTTCGCCCGGCACGACGCCGACATTGACGATCGGCAGCGGTCTCAATGACGATAGCGGCGTGCGGCGCCTGGCATCCGGCACCAACCGCATCGGATATCGTCTCTATACCGATGCCGGGCGATCGCAGGAAGTGACGGTCGGCCACAGCATTGCTTTGGGCACCATGGGGCAGACGGCGATCACGGTGCCGCTTTACGCGCGGGCCTCGAACAGCGGCGTGCTGCCGGCGGGGACCTATGCGGACACCGTCCAAGTCACGTTGGCATGGTAACATGCAACTGATCGAGGCAAGCCATGGCACGCTATTTTGTCTGCATTATGTTGGCGCTATGCCTGTTGTCGACCGCGTCGTCGCCAGCCTGTGCGGAACTGACGCGGGATGTGACGGTGTCTGCCGATGTTGTGCCTGGCTGCCGGATCGCGACGACGAGCAACGGCAGCCTGGGTAACGCTGACTTCGGCAGCCATTCGGGCACCTCGACCTCAACGGTCAACGCCGCTGTCGTCGGTGCAACCGGCGCTGGCTTGCGGATCGAATGCACACCGGGAATTACGCTCGGCATTGCAGCAGATGCCGGTGCTCATGCTGTAAGTGGGCAGCGGCATCTCGCCGGTCCTGCATCGAGTACGCCCATCCCCTACGATTTGTACGCCAATGGCGGCACGACACCGTGGACCAGCAACACAGTCTCGCTGGGTTTCACCCAAGGCGGCACGATACAGATTTTCCCGATCACGGCGCGTGTCACCCTTCCGGGCAACGCGCGCGCGGGCAGCTACACCGACACCGTCCATGTCACATTGACATGGTGACTTTACAAAGGACATCCGGATGAAACTGTCTCTGCTGTTGCCTCTGACACTGCTGTGTGCCGGCGTGAGTGCCGTGTCGCCGAGCTATGCAGCGTCGTCCGTCGTTATCTGGCCGATCGACCCGTCGATGGACGTGCAGGACAAGGCGACGCCGCTTTGGATCGAAAATCGCGGCACGGAACCGGTCACGGTGCAGGTTCGCACCTATCGCTGGGCGCAAAATGGCGGCGAGAACCGGCACGAACCACAAAATGACGTCATCGCCAGCCCGCCGGTCGCGAAAGTAGAGCCGGGCGCACGGCAGCTGATCCGTATCATCAAGCTGAACAGCCCTGAAAAGGGGAGCGAAAGCGCCTATCGCCTGCTGATCGACGAATTGCCCAAACCGTCTGCGGAAGGCGACCAGAATGCACGCCGCGCCGATCTGGCCGTGCAGATGCGCTATTCCATTCCACTGTTCGTGCGCGGCGAAACTCTGAGTGTAGCCAGCCCGGTCACATCGCTGAGTGCGGCGATGCTGATCGAAGGCGGTGAACGCTATGTCTCCATTCAAAATCGCGGCGCCATCCACGCCCGATTGACCGACCTGCGACTGGTGACGCGGGGTCATGAAACGACCGTACGCAACGGCTTGGTTGGTTATGTGCTGCCCGGCGCCACGATGCGCCTGGCATTGCCGTCCGATGCGCCTGCCGATGCCACTGTTCGTGTGGGCATCAACGGGCAGGATCGTCTGCTGGCATCCGGCACCTGACAGCGTGCGCGCAAACCATGGGGGGAGATCGATTCTGGCGCTGTTGTCGCGCACTGTGGCAAGCTCTGCTGGCCCTCTTCCTTGCGGCGACGCCGGCATGGGCCTTTGCGCAGACATCCTCTGTCACCGACTTTACCTCTTCGGCAACGCATCTTTTCCTGAAAGTCGATGTCAATGGCACCCGCGATGGTCCGGTGGTGTTCGTGGAGCAGCATGGCGATCATTTCCGCATCAAATGCAGCGATCTGCGCGCCATAGGTCTACGCCTCGAAGGGGCAGCGGAGGACATGATCGATGTCACCGCTCTGGCAGGCGCGAAGGTCGCATATGACATGGCACAGCAGAGTCTGTCGGTGATAGTGCCGCCTTCCCTGCTGCCAACGCAGAGGCTGGGTGAGGCTTCGACCGCGCGCGCGCCCGCTATTTCGGGCAGCGGCGTACTCATCAGCTATGATCTCTATGCCCAGACCATCGGTGGCCGCACAACCGCCTCGCTGTGGAGCGAGCAGCGCCTCTTCGGCCGCTTCGGTACGGCAAGCAACACCGGCACGGTGCGCTTATCCGGCGGCACGACCGGCTATCTGCGCTACGACACGCGCGTGCGATTGCAGGATGAAGGCCGCGCCTTGGCCGGCACGGTAGGCGATATGGTGACGGGATCGCTCAGTTGGGGCAATGTGGTAAGAATGGGCGGCGTCCAGATAGGCCGCAACTTCCGCATCCGACCCGACCTCGTGCTCACCCCGTTGCCGCAGTTCGCCGGACAGGCCAGCGTGCCTTCCGCCGTCGATCTGTTCATCAATGGCCAGCGATCCCATACCGACAGCGTGCGCCCCGGTCCGTTCCTTCTTGATGCGCGCCCGTCCATCAACGGCGCGGGCGAAGCCGTCGTGGTGACGACCGATGCGGTCGGGCGACGGATCGCCGCCAGCATCCCCTTTTATGTGTCCAACGATCTGTTGCGGCCTGGCCTCGTCGACTTTTCACTCGAAGTCGGTGCATTACGCCGCGATTACGGCCTGAAGTCCTTTTCCTATGGTATGGCAGCGGCCAGCGGCGTCGCACGGATGGGCATCACCCGGCATCTGACGCTGGAAGCGCAAGGGCAGATGTCGCGCAAGGTACAGATGGCCGGGATCGGTGCCGTCGTAGCGCCCGGCGTGTTCGGGACCGCCAATCTTTCGGTCAGCGCCAGTCACAAGGCGAATGGCACTTCCGGACGACAGGTCGCCATCGGATATGATTATGTGGGGCGGCGCTTCGGCCTGTCGGTACAGCGCGTCGAACGCAGCAGCGGCTATCGCGATTTGGCGTCCTTCGATCTGGGCATGCTGTCCGGTGCTCGCCGCAGCTCACGCGTCTTCGCCTCCGCGTCGCTCGATTCCGCCGGATCGATCGGTGTCGGCTACATCGATGCGGTGTACCGCGATGCGCCGCGCACCCGCCTGGCGACGGCATCCTACACCGCAACGCTGTTCGGGCGCCTGAGCCTGATCGCCAGCGCCGATGTGGACGTGCGCAACGGGCGGGCGGGCGGGCAATTCCGTGTGCTTCTGCCGTTTGGCCGCAGCAGCCTTTCCGCAGGCGTGCAACGCGCATCGACCGGCACCAGCCGGATGCAGGTCGATTTCGCGCGCGCCATCCCCAGCGAAGGCGGCCTTGGCGTCTCGGCCAGCGTCGCACGCGAAGGACGGGGGGCCATGTTGGCGCAAGGCGAGACGGTGTGGCGCACACCTGTCGTGCAATTGACTGCAGGCGGATCGCGCGGACGCGGGGATACGGCGCTTTGGGCGAGCGCGAGCGGATCGCTGGTCATGCTCGGCGGGCAGATCATGCCCACGGCACAGGTCAGCGATGCCTTCGCGCTCGTCTCTACCGATGGTATGGCAGGCATCCCGGTCTACTACGAAAATCAGCGTGTCGGCGTGAGCAACCGCCGTGGCTATGCGTTCGTCCCCGGTGTCACATCGCATTATTCGGGGCGGTACAGTATCGATCCGATGGCGCTCGACCGGACCATTTTGGTGTCGGTCTCGGAAAAGCACATGAATATTCGCGCGGGCGGCGGCGCGGTGGTCGATTTTACGCTCGCCAGAAACAGCGCGATCTCCCTCACCCTGACCGACGATGTTAACCGGCCATTGCCGGTCGGCAGCATCGTCGCGCAGACGCAGACGCAAGGGTCCGTTGTCGTCGGCTGGGATGGTCTTCTGTATCTAGAAAACACGCAGTCCGGTGCCATCCTCGATGTACGTCGCGCCGATGGCGGGCGCTGTCGCGCGGTCGTCCCTGAGATTTCCGCAGAGGCGATAGCGCCACCGGTGGTGTCATGTCTATGATTGCGCGCTTCAGAGTCGTGCGTTTCTGCCTGGTCCTCATGGGCTTTCTGCTGATGCCGGAAACGGCATCGGCGGCCTGCACAGTCGGCAGCGTCAGCGGTAGTCTGGGCACGCAATCCTCCTACAGCGTCCAGACAGGCGGCGGCGGGCGCACCAAGATAGGCGCGGGCTTCACCTGTTCTGGCTCCGTCATTACCTTAGTGTCGAGCAACAGCGCCAATGCGACTGTCACCACCACCAACCAGTTCAAGCTGAAGCGTGCCGGAAGCAGCGATGTGATCTCTTACACCCTGTCGGCCGATCCGGGTGGCACGATGCCATTTTCCAACAACAGCACCGTAAACTATATGAGTTCGTCCACATTGGCGCTACTCGGCATATTGGATCAGGGCAATTTTGCGCCGTCGGTTTACGTCCTGCCGCAGCCCGGTGCCAATGTATCGGCCGGCACCTATACCGATACCATTCGCATCGACTGGGCGTGGTCGGTCTGCCACGGTGTCAACGTCCTTGGCATCTGCATCTTCAGCGAAAACGGCACGGGAACAGCGTTGGTCATCGTCACGATGGTCGTCAGCGCCGATTGTCGGATCAGCGTGCAGCCGATCAGTTTCGGATCGGTAGCACTGGTTGATCAGTTTTCTGAACAAAGCGGAAGCTTCGCTGTGGATTGCACCAAGGACAGTACGTTCAGCATCACCGTCACCAACGGCAATTCCGGCACATCGATGCCATGGCGCAAAATGAGCAACGGCTCCGGCGGGACGTTGGATTACAACATCTACTGGGCCGATGGCCATACCATATGGAATGCCGCTGCGCCTGTGGCGGGTGCCGCCCCTGGAACGGGTGCGCCAGTTCCGGCTCAGAACTATCCTTTCAAGGCGCGCATAAACCCGTCACAAAGCGCACCCGCAGCTGGGCATTATAAGGATCTGGTAAGTGTGCAGGTCACCTTTTGAGAACAAATGCATCCCCAGGGAATGTCCGGACCCGATAAAGCCATTCCATTATGGCTGCAGACATTGCTGATAGCGAGATGACTGCGCGTTTGGCTTCACCATGAGCGTATCGACGCTCACCCGGAGTCGTTGATGAGGCCGCCTCCCGTCCCCTTTGAATAGGATGTTTCGTTCGAAGCGGCATCAAAGCAGGGTGTTTAGAATTGGAAGGCAGACCGTCCGCTCCTGGCGAACGAACATGTACCGCAGAATGACCGACAGGGGTCGTTCCAAGCGCAACACCCGCTGGCCAAGGCCCCTGAGCCCTGCAATCACGCATCGGTCAAAGGTGCATGCCGCCATCTATGGGCAAATTAGTACCTGTAATATACCTTCCCGCATCTGAACATAAAAGCAGTGCTGTACCGGCGACGTCCTCTGCTTCGCCAAAACAGCGTGCAGGAATGCCTGCCAGCACGCCTTTGGCATATCCAGGATCGGCCAGGACGGCCGCATTGCGGTTCGTCAGGATCACCCCTGGCGCGATAGCGTTCACGGTTATGCCTTCACCGGCGGTCTGCCGGGCGATATTCTTCACCATGTTAGCCTGCGCGGCCTTCAACGCCGCATAGATTATCATGTCGGGGTGGGGGACGCTTTCCTGCACGCTGCCGATCATGACGATGCGACCCCATTTCTGCGCCTGCATGTATGGCAGAAAGGCCTGGATCAGGCGCAGCGCGGCTTTCATATTAACGGCGACCTGATGGTCGATCGCGGTGCTTTGGATTGAACCGAGCGACTCCTTGATCTGGACGGCGACATTAGAAACCAGAATATCGACGTGCCCAACCGAAGAAATCATGGCGTCGACAGCCGCTGCATCCGCAAAATCTGCCGTGACCAGATTGGCGGGCCTACCGGTGGATGCCAACTCCTGCTGCAGTAGGGCCGCCGACGCATCCGCGGTCACTCCGTGCAGAATGACTTCGGCCCCGGCCAGTACGAGCCGCTGCGCTATCGCTTTTCCGATGCCTTCGGTTGAGCCCGTTACCAGCGCCCGACGGCCCGTCAGATCGAAGTCATGCATTCTCACAATTCCCTGAATGGCTGGAAAGCGTATCTCTCAGCCATTCCGTTATCATTTTCATGGCCGTATCCGCAGCCGGTACAGCGCCGACCAGATGCAGGAAGCCGTGGGTTACGCCGTCTACCCGCTTATGCTGCGTTTCGACACCGGCGGCCATTGTCTTGATGGCGAACGCCTCGCCTTCATCGCGAAGAATATCATGCGATGCCGTGACGACGAGCGTCGGCGGCAGACGCTTGAGATCGCCGTGACGCAAGGGAGCGGCCTCATTCTGACGATCGGGTGCGTACAACTGCCAGAACGTCATCATCATCTGCCGCGTCAATCCGAAGCCTGTGGCAAATGCACGATAGGATTCGCGACGGTCGTCGGGATAATCCGTCACAGGATACACCAACGCCAACGCCTTAATCGGTACCCCGACTGCTTGCAGGACGACAGCGATCGCCAGCGTTCCACCGGCGCTGTCACCGACTATTGCAATCCGCTGGGCATCTCCGCCCAGAAATTCCGACTGTGCCTCGATCCAGGCACCAACGGCCGCACAATCCCCGACCGCGGCAGGAAAGGGATGCTCGGGCGCACGGCGGTAATGGACTGCGACAACGATCGCACCTGCTCCTGCGGCCAGATGCCGACATATGCCATCGTGGGTATCGAGATCACCAAGCACAAAGCCGCCGCCATGAATGAACAGAAGCATGGGCATGGGACGGGTTGCCATGGGCACGTAGATGCGAACCGCGATATCGGTTCGTTCGATCGTTACGGTGCGATCTGCAACATAGTCCAGAACCGGAACGGTTCGATCGATGGGACGAAAACGTCTCCGTGCCTCTTCCCGCGCTTCAGGCACAGTCGCCCGGTCGAGTAGGGGAGGCTCACCCTCAGAAAGCATGGCCGCAATGTAGGGATCCAGAGAAGCTGACGTGTTCAGAGCGCGCATGTCATCGACCGTCGAAAAGTCATTCCCGTCAGCGTTGGAAGTGACGGTCATAGGTAGCGTCCCTCGCCTTTTCATTCATTGCCACGACATGCCTGTCGCCTGCATCAGCCCCTTAATATAACCGATGGTGTAGACCATACCTTCGGCTTCGTATCCCGATCCGGTGCCACCGCTGAAGCTGGCTTCCGCCTGCGATCCCAACATGGTCGGCGCATGATCGGGTCGGAGATAGCCGTCAAAGCCGATGTCCCGGTAGGCGCGAAACATTGCTGCCATGTCGCTGTCGCCATCTTCTGGGAAAGTCTCGACAAAGTCGTTCCACAAGCCTTTTACATCCCTGATGTGGACATAGAAAATCTTGCCCTGTGCGCCGAACCGGTGGACCAGTTCCTCGATATCCTCGCCCATTGTCTTATACGTCGCCTGGCAGAAGGTCAGGCCGTTCATCGGGCTGGCGACCATGTCCAGTGCGCGTTGCGACGCGGCGGCGTTGATGAATATACGGCCGATGCCGTCGATCATGGGGGCAGGCGGATCATCCGGGTGCATGCCCATACGCACGCCGCTGTCTTCCGCAGCCGGAATGACTCGCCGCAGGAAATACTCGTAATTATCCCAGATGCGTTCGGCCGGGATGATCTCCGCGCCCGGCGCATGATCGGTTCCATGCCGATAACCCGTCGTAACTGCGCCGCCGCGATCCTGCACACCCGTGCGATTGCGCAGCCAGCCCAGGGGCATGAAGTTGTAGCACAGGAAATCGATGCCGCACCTGCCCATGTTCTGAAGCATGCGCTTGTACCGCTCGATATCGTCGTCGCGCCCGTCCAGCCCCAGCTTGATGCGCGACATGTCGAACTGATCCCCTTCGAGACCGCCGATGCGAAACCCCGCCGCTGCATAGCGGTCGACTTCCGAGCGTAGGCTTTCATAGTCCCAAGGCGGGAGCTTGCCCGTCAACTCCGGTGCCAGTTTTGCAATAGCGTGCGTGACGCCCATCTGGCGTGCGAGGCCCCAGCGTCGATCCTCCTTGGGCAGGATCAGCATGGTAAGTTTTACAGGATCGGGCATCAATGAGCGCGCATCAGAAATAGCCGCCTCTTTTGGTAATTTCCTCTACTGTGTCGCCATTCGCCACCCAGGAGAAGATCTGTTCCTCATCGCGGCGCAGCTGCTCCGCGCGTTCCAGTACGGCGATCGCCATGGCGCGAGGCACCACGATCACACCGTCTATGTCCGCTATTACAATGTCGCCGGGCCGGATCAGCACATCGCCGATCTTTATGGGGATTTCATAATGCGTAATCTGGCATCTGCCCAGCGAACCGTTAGGGCTGCGATAGCGGTAATAGACCGGAAAATCCTTGTCCATGATTTGCCGGGTATCGCGGATGCCGCCGTCTACGCAGGCTGCACGGACACCAAGGCCGGTCGCCGTTGCCGTCATCACGCCGCCCCACAAGGTTGCATGCTCGTCGCCTGAGCTGTCCCACATGATGAAGGCGTCCGCGGGCAACTCGCCTAGCATCCGGGTGCGTGTTTCCATTTCGCCCGTGATCTTGGCATTGGGCGCACTCTTAACCGTAAAGGCGATGCCCGCGACGGTATGTTCGGGACGCAATGGAATGATCCAGTGCGGCAGCGCTTGGTCGAGCAGCACGAATTCGCGCAGCACATCGCTGATGAGGCCCGTGTAGAGCTGCTCATATCGATCCAGAAGTTCCTTCTGATCGATCGGTAGCGGGGATGTGTCGACTGCCTCGCGCTCGGCGATCAGCCGATCGAGGTTCATCATCGCGGCTTCTTTCTGGAAATCATCAGTCGACATAGGGTTCTCTTGTTTGGTGTTGGGAAACTGACGGTCGCCACTGCGTGCGACGACCGTTGGAAATGTTTAGAACGTAGCGCTGACGCCGAAGTAGATGCGGCGATCATCCTGCCATGCCGTGGTCAGACGATTGGTCGTGCCGGTGTACAGGCTGCGCACCGACTTGGTCAGGTTCAGTCCATCGAGCGTGAGCGTAAAGGTATCGTTGAGCTTGTAGGTTGCCGAAGCATCCAGTTGCCCGCGACCCCGCTGATACAGGCTTCCGCCGAGCGCCGCAGTCTGTTG
The DNA here is from genome assembly GCF_004005485.1 of Sphingobium algorifonticola. Taxonomy (GTDB): domain Bacteria; phylum Pseudomonadota; class Alphaproteobacteria; order Sphingomonadales; family Sphingomonadaceae; genus Sphingobium; species Sphingobium algorifonticola. The sequence goes on along the minus strand of NZ_RZUL01000001.1, from coordinate 930,311 downwards.
CGCCAGCAGATAGCTGCTGCGGTAGTTATAGGCGAGGCGGAGATTGAGGCCGTATTTTTCGTAATAGGCCACCAGATTGTAGCTGTTGCGAGACAGGTTAGGCAAAGACAGCGTCTTGCCCGTCAGTTCATCGACATTCGGCGTCTTGCCATTGGACCGCGTGAAGCTGGCGTTAATGCCCAATCCGTCCAGCGGCGAGGGCAGGAATGTCAGCGCATGATAATAGTTGACTTCAAAGCCCGTGATCCGGCCGTCTGATCCGTTCACCGGGCGACTGATGGTGTAGAGCGTGTTCGTTATGCCTGGTGCGACGACTTCCGGATGATCCTCGATCGTCTGCACCGTGCGGGTGAATGCGGAAACATCCTTCTTGAACGCTGCGACGGAGATGAAGCTCGCGGGGGCAAAATACCATTCGGCAGAAATATCATATTGCGTTGCCGCAAATGGAGCCAGGCGGGGATTGCCTGCGCTGCCGGTGCCCGATGTCGGCTGAAAGGTGATGCCGACGCCCGTCAGCGATAGCTGGGGACGGGCCGTGACTTTCGCTGCAGCCAAACGGATCGACAGCCTGTCGTTGGGATTTACCGAAAGGTTGAAGCTGGGCAAGGTATTGTTGAACGTGCTATCGACGCTGCGCGCGACGACGCTCGTTGTGCCGGTCTGGTCGAAACCGGACGAAGTGCGCTTCGTGTTGACCTGGCGCACGCCGACATTGCCGGCATAGGTCATGCTGCCCAGATCTCCGCCGAAGTCGAGCCGTATGAACGCCGCTCTGGTCGTCTGGTCGACGTCGGAGGTCGAGGCCAGTCCGCGGACGAGATCGGCCTCCGAAGGAACGCCCCCGAAGCGGCGACGGAAATCCTCCACATCGAATTGCCCGGCCAGAAGCGAGCGGGGATAAGACCCGTCGAGACCGCTGAAAAAGTCGGTGATCATGCCGGAATAGGTGAGGCCCGCAATTTCGTTGGCGCGCAACGTCGTGCCGGGCGTAGGGTCTCCTGCCGCCAGTTGCCCAGCCGTATAGGTGCGGACGTTGACGTTCCTGAAAACGCTCACTTCTTCGATGCGCGCGCCAACCTTGATCGCCTTTAGCGGGCCTGCATCGATATCATACTGCACGTCGAAGTCGGCATCCTTGGACGAGTTGTCCGTCGGATAGCTTTGATCGACGACCGTGAACCCTTCGTACTGGGACACGTCGTTGATGTCGTAATTCGTGCTTACCGTGTAATTGGGCGAATGCGGTGAACCCAGATTGTCGTAGGTGACGCTGGCGGTATTCCCTGCGACTTGACGGGTCACGACAACGAAGTCGTTACCTGGATAACTGATCGCGTCCTGCGCGATCGCATCATTGCCGCCGTCGCTCTTGCCTGTGCTGCGCGAGGCATTGATGTTCAGGGTCCAGCGATCCTTTTGGTAATTGGCCTTGAAGGCGATCGCATCGGCGTCGTTCACACTGGGACCGTCGAACACGATCGGCCGGACAGTGACACCACCGACGGTAGCAGCGTCGATGGTGCCGTCCGCTAGGACGTTGGTGCGCGTGAGGGCATTGGTGAAAATAAGTTGGTTGACGAAGCGGCGGCGCGCCGTCTTTGAATGCGACTTGAGGCCATCCAGTGTGAAGGTCAGCTCATCGACCGGACGCCATTGCAGCGTACCGTTCAGACTGTAGCGATCGGTATCGATCAGATTGACATATTCCTCGAAGCGGTTTGGCCGAAAGACGAAGGTGTTGCCCGCGCCCGGTCCGCTGAGCGGTACGCCGGTCAGGCGGGTGAAGCCGCGATTGGAATAGCCGTCCGCTCGCCCGGAAAAGCGCGATGCCGTACCGCTGATCAATATGCCGACGCGATCGTTGAAGAAGGTATCGCCAAAAGCGGCCGATCCCTTGGCGCCCAACTTGTCGGCCTTGTCGGCGTACGAACCCTGGATACGCCCTGCGAGCAGCGTCTTGCGCAGATCCAGGGGGCGCTTTGTCTTCAGGTTGATGATGGCCCCAAGCCAGCCTTCGACCAGATCGGCGGAGGGAGACTTGATGATATCGACCGAAGAAAGGATTTCCGAAGGGAAGTCGGACAGGTTTGGATCGCCATTGTTGGACGCACCGACGAAATTGTTCCCGTTATACTGCGTGCGGTTGAGGTCGATGCCGCGGACGTTGATCTTCGACCCTTCGCCTTCGACGCGCGTAATTTGTACGCCGGGAATGCGGCTGAGCGTCTCGGACACGTTCTGGTCCGGCAATTTGCCGATATCCTGCGCTGAAATGCTGTCGAGGATGACGGATGCCGAGCGCTTCACGCGGATAGCGTCGTCGATTGACGCCCTGATCCCCGTGACGACGATATCGCCTGCTTCCGGCACCTGTGCTGTTGCAACAGCGGCATCGCCTCCGGCTGTATCCTGAGCAAGAGCCTGCCCGCCGAAGCCGATCAGCAGGGTAGTGGCCATGAGGCCTGCGCGCACAGTCATGTTCTTCATTTTCCTCTCCCCATCACCGGCGACCTCACCTGAGTCACTCGGGAGAAACGCTAACGTTTGGCGTCTCATGAGAACTGTTTATCTTTTTGGTTCATATTTGGCAATAGGTTCTAATAAGAACTTGTAGCGATTATGGATCAAATATAAATGCGTGCCATAATCGGCGAAAATGTCGCATGAAGCACATGGGGAGGATATATGTCTTTGGAGAATAGCCGGGTGCGGCCGGACTGGTGGATTGTCGCGCTTCTCTGGGGCGCTTTCTTCCTAAACCAAGCTGACCGCCAGGTGTATAACGTCGTCCTGCCGCTCATTCAGGCCGAACTGCACTTGTCCAGCGCGGCGATGGGGCTTGTTGCTTCGATTTTCACCCTAGCCTACGGGCTTCTCGTTCCTTTCGCCGGCATCGCCGGGGATACGTTCAATCGCCGTTGGGTAATCGTCGCCAGCCTTCTCGTATTCAGCCTCGGTACTGTCACGACGGCACTGGCTTCGACGCTGATCATGCTGATTATCTGCCGGGGTGTCGCGACGGGTGCGGGTGAGGCTTTCTATGCGCCGGCCGCCAGCGCGCTGATCGCAGAGACGCATGTCGAAACGCGGGGACGGGCGCTCGCCGTGCATCAGACAGCCAACTATACCGGGATTGTGCTGGGGAGCCTGATCACGGGGTGGATTGCAGAGCGGTTCGGATGGCGGGCGTCATTTCTGGTGTACGGCATTACGGGTATCTTCTGGGCGCTGGTTATAGCCGCCGCCGCAAAGCGTGCGCCGCGTGTCATTCGCCCGGCGGTCAAGATGTCCTCGCAGGTCAGGGAGCTTGGATCATCAATGCGCTATGTGGCCCGAAGTCCGCGTCTGCTGGCGCAGTTGCTTGCATTCGGCGGTCTGGTATTCGGGTTGACGGGTTTTTTAACGTGGACCCCCACGCTTCTTCACGAACGCTTTGGCCTGTCGATTACGGAGGCAGGATTTTCTGCTGTTTTCTACCATCACCTCCTTGCCTACATCAGCCTTCTGGCAAGCAGCGCCGTCACCGATTTGCTGATTCGACGCTTTCCACGGGTGCGGCTGCTATTTATGGCCGGAGGTCTGATTTTAAGCGCGCCTGCCATTCTACTTGCCGCGCGCGCGGATTCGCTCTGGATCGTCTATCTCGGTTTTGCCCTCTATGGCTTGTGTCGTGGGGTGTACGATGCAGGTTTGTTTGCCGCGATTTTTGACGAAGTCGATGATGCCCGCCGTTCTACGGTGATCGGGTTGCTTATTTCGTCGGGCTTTCTGATCGGTGCCGCCGCACCGGTCGTGATGGGGGCGATGAAGGCCCGCTATGGCTTGGAAGCGGGCCTTGCAATGATCGCTGTAGTCCAGATTATCGCCGGGGCGATATTGCTGGCCGCAACGCTACGGCCTCCCTCCTCACGATATGAAAACTAGGGGCTTGCGTCTGGATGCGCATGCGGTTGAATAGATCATATGAGAACCAGCGATCCCACTCCGAGTGACGAGACCGATGACGGTCAGGCCACGCACCGCATCCCGGTCATCGACAAGATGGTGGAGATTCTAAAGGTGCTTGAGGAAGCAACCGACAAAGGGATGAACATCGGCGCGATCATCGCTTCGACGCATATCCCGCGATCGACCGTGTATCGCGTGCTCAATACGCTGGCGGACCATGGGATTATTGCTCGGTCAGGCAGCGGTGGTTATGCTCTGGGCTTTCGGCTGATCAGTCTGGCGGCGGCCGTGCGGACCGAATTGTCGGAGCAAGAACTTATCGCCATCGTACAGCCTTTTCTGGTTCGGATCGCGGCGCAGACTGGGGAGACGTGCAAGCTCTCGATGCTCAAGGATGATCATGCCGCAGTCGTCGCCGTCGTTCAGAGTGAAAAGGCGATGGCGCCTTCGTCCCGGGTGGGGAGCCGGTTCGACCTTCATGCAGGCGCCGCTTCCAAGCTGCTACTCGCCTTTGCCGACGTCGCGGTGCAGCAGCGGACGATGAAGGCCGCACTACATCGATACACCGAACGAACGATGATCGACCCTTCCGTTCTGGACGCCGAACTGGCGCTGATACGGAAGGAGGAGATCAGTCACGATCGAGGCGAATGGAATACTGCCGTACATGCGATCGCGACGCCCGTCCGGGACCATGCCGGGGATGTGATCGCGGCTCTCAGCGTCACCTATTTCTCTGGTCCCGAAGAAGAAGCCATGGCTGCTCAGGTGGAGACAGCGTTGCGGGCGGCCTCGGCGAAGGTGTCGGCGGCGCTCGGGTATCGGGGTTAGGCCCAGTTCGACCGGCGCGACGTCTTGCCGATCCCCGGTTTGAAGATGTTGCCGGGGTCCAGTTCCCGATAGAAATCGCTGAGCGTGGCGTCGGCATGATAGACGTGGCCGACATTGTGCTCGGCCGGATAAATCCGGTCGATCCGCGTCGTGTTTACGATGACGACGAGGCGATCATAGAAGTCTCCATCGGGGCTGGCCCCACCTGTAAGCCCGGTATTCGCCGCCTGCATGATGATCACCATGTCGGCTTTCGCGCACAAAAAGAGCACTTGCCATATCTCGACCAGCGTCCCGGGCCACACGACAGCCAATGCTGATCCGCTGCCGTAACGATATCCCGTGCGATAGGCGCGTCTTGGCGGCGCCTACCAGAAGATGCCGTTTCCCCACAACGGCACGCAGTGCCGCTGTCAGCCCTTGTTCGGATAGTTCCATGATCATGATGCGATGCCGAACAAGCAAGGCCGCGCGTCGATACCCGGAAAGCTCAGCAGCCGGCCATGTTCTGCTTCGGTGACAACGAGACCGAGCACACCCGCAGGATCGAGTGCGACGTTCGTCGGCCGTGCGCCGGGAACGGGGACCGTTGTCAAGATCATGCCGTCTGTCCCGACGACCTTAATAGATCCCATACCGAAAGCGGCGACGAAAAGCCGTCCGTCACTTGCGAAAGCCAGTCCGTCCGGGCCTGTTGGTCCTCCAATATGTGCCCAGGGACGAGGATCGATCCAGCGGCATTCGAGGGAATCCCAGCGGCCGCGCCATAAACGGTGCCGGTACGTCTCTGCCACAACCAGATCACGGCCATCGGGAGAAAAGGCAAGACCGTTGGGGAAATACAGATCCCTGGCTATGCAGCGTGTCAGCCCGTTCGTATCACAACACCAGATGGTACCGAGTGGTTCGGTGCGCGACGACGCGGGCGCAGTGAAGAGCAGATTTCCGTGCGGATCAAGCGCCAGATCGTTGGGGCCGTCAAATAATGTCGTCTCCGCCTTTTCGACGATCGTCGTGATGCTGCCATCGGCTTCCATTTGGCTGATGGCATTGGTCTGCGCATCGCAGAACACGGGTCGTCCGTCTACGAATGCAAGCCCGTTTGGCGCACCGCCTACGGTGTATCTCTCAGCCCCTCCGCTACCTGTTGCAAAAAGGCAGCCGCCCTTCAATTCCACGCCCCACAGCCGTCCGTCCGGTCCGAATGCCGGTCCTTCAGGAAACGCTAGCCCGTCCCCAAGGCATAGCCAAGGTTCCGGTGAAATATCCTGCACCATGTATGAAGCCTATTCATATAAGAACTGTTCTAAATTTGTTTCATATACGTGCGTTGGCGTCAAGCAAGCCTCACATAAGGTTCTCGTCATGACTATCTCTCCGACCGTTGTCGCCATCGGCGAATGCATGATCGAGTTGTGCGGCATCGATACCCCTCCATTGTTGCTGAAGGCAGGAGGAGACACATGCAATACGGCTATTTATATGACTCGGCTCGGTATGGAGGTGGCCTACATGACGGCACTCGGCGCCGATCCGTTCAGCACGAAAATGCGTCTTGATTGGGAAACAGAGGGCTTGGATACGACGCTTGTGCTGACGGATCCAGCTCGACTGCCGGGGCAGTACGCTATCCGCACCGATGACGATGGCGAAAGGCGTTTTTTCTACTGGCGTCGGACGTCTGCCGCGCGTCGCTTGTTCACGCTGGAAGGCATCGATGCGATGCTGGAGCGGGCTGCGCAGGCGAGACTGCTCTATCTGACGGGCATCACTTTGTCGCTTTTCGATCGCGCGGGGCGTAGTCGGCTTCTCGATCTTGCATGCCAGGTCCGCAGCAACGGCGGCGACGTGGCGTTCGACAGCAATTATCGCCCGCAAAACTGGAGCCATGTTCGCACTGCGCGCAAGGCGATCGAAGATTTCGCAGGCATCGTTACGATCGCGCTGCCCACGCGGGACGACGAATGCCTGCTTCACGGAAAGTGCGACAGCGATGCAACGATCAGACGATGGCAGGATTTCGGCGCACGTGAAGTGATCGTCCAATTGGGAGCCGAAGGTTGTTGAGTCGCGATCGACGGTGTGGTCGAGTCCGTTGCTATCGGCCATCCGGTGCAGGCCGTGGATACGACGGGCGCGGGCGACAGCTTCAACGCAGGGTATCTCGCCGCACGCTTTCACGACCGGTCACGGGTGGAAGCAGCGCGCTTTGCCAATCAGGTTGCTGGAACCGTCATCCGTTACCCCGGTGCCATAATTTCGGCAGCGGACACCCCAAAATTACCCAAGGTCTTCGACGGGCACGTCCCTGCACCGTCACGCTGAGACTGAGGTAGGCCGACCATGTCCAAGATGCGTGTGCTGAAAGCCCGTATCATATTTGAGGCCATATCCGACCATCCGATCGAAGCCGACATGCGCCACCCATATCAGTGCAAGTGAAAGGAACAGGGGCTGAGACGCCATCACCCCGTACAGCCCCAAGAGACAGGGCAATATGCAATTATGCCCTAAATTATAGACGCTTGCACCTACCCGGCGGTTAACAAGATAACCGAGCATCGACAGATCAGGTATCAGAAACATCGCAGCGAACAGTGTCCATCCGCTGCCGGTCTGCTCATAAAGTGCAGACGCCAATGCAAGAACGACAGCGCCTTCGAGTCTGAGGATTGTTTTTGGGCCGGTGCGGACGTCGCCATAGGTATGGACTGGCGCTTCGGTATCGGCGGAGTGGCGGATCGGGGCAAGGTTGGTCATCGTTCAACTCCAGCAAATGCTTGTCCCGGCTTGAGACGCCTTTGAAATGGTGCCATCGCGTGATTAACACTATTGTCTGATTCTGTTCATCCGCTCATACATTTTGTATGAACCTGCTCTTGTCCTGGGATTTGCTGTCGAGCTTCATTGCGGTCGCGCAGACAGGCAGTCTTTCAGCCGCGGCCCGGTGTCAGCGCAGGGCGCAACCTACTGTGCGCCGCCATATTGAAGCGCTGGAAGCGCAATTGGGTGTGATGCTGTTTACCCGGTCGCAGAGCGGTTTGGTGCCAACGCAAGAAGCTTTGCGGATCATTCCTTATGTCGAAAGTATGGCCTCGACCGCGCAGGCGCTCGTCCGAACCGCATCCGGCGAGGGAATTAACGCAGGAACCGTGCGGATCGCTGCCAGTGAGCTTATGGCTGCTCAGGTTCTTCCGGCCATCCTTTCCCGCATGTTCGAAGCCAGTCCCGCATTGGCCATCGAACTTGTCGCCAGCGACCTGAACGAGGACTTGCTGCGGCGCGACGCGGATATCGCGGTCAGAATGAATCGGCCGACGCAGGCCGCATTGGTAGCGCGCCGCGTCGGTACAGCATCGCTGGGGCTGTACGCCAGCAAGGTTTATCTTGCCCGCTTTGGCGAACCCGACACGCTGGCCGAACTGGTGGCGCAACATCGTCTGATCGGGGAAGATCGCGGCACAAGGATCATCGACGCTTTTCGGGTGCTCGGTGTAGCCGAGGCAGCTTTGAACTTCGCTTTGCGGTCCGATAACGATAATGTCCAGCTTGCTGCGATGGATGCTGGAATAGGTATCGGCGTATGCCAGATCGCATTGGCGAAGAGCCTACCAGGATTACGGCGTGTTCTGCCGGATATTACCGCACCATTGGAAATCTGGGTGGTAGCGCATGAGGATTTGCGGAACGTGCCTCGTGTCCGCCTCACTTTGGAGACACTGGCGAAAGGCCTAGCTAGCTATCTGAAGAGCGAGTTATCCTTTCAGCCGTTGGAATAACACACAGCCGCGTTTCGGGCGTTCCTGGTTGCCATGCGGATTGCCTAAACAGAATATCGGAGCGGGATGTCCAAGCGTCGCGAAACAACGAGGACTCGAAGAGGTGGCAGCTATCTGCAGTGCCAAGAAAGCGCTTTAGCGGCGAAGACCACGATTCCACCGCCTATCTAACGGCTAGATTGACTCCGAGAAGTATTGCGGGCTCGTGACATGCTACATCCAGGTAACCGGCGAGCCGTTCTGCGACTTTTGAATGGAAATAAGGGTTGAGAATGCTGTATCACTAATTCCAACGCATCTTGGAGAAGGCGCCCGCCTCGCGTTGTGTCTACTTTTCCCAACCAAGGGCACCAGCAATTTGGTGCGCCTCCTCATGACCTAACGCAGACCAGCCGAGGCGACGAGCGATGGCATGCTGCGTCACGCGAAAAATAAGCACTTCGCCCATTTTGGCGAACGCCTCGATCAGTATGGCAGGATCTGAAGGTTTTTTACCTGTGCTGCGCGCCAGAAGCGCGGCGATCAGATCAATGGCGTTGCCTACCGCATCTTCATACACGATCTCGAATGCATCGGTTGGGTCGAGATGCTCACGCACGAGAAGCTTGGCCCAACTCTCTGCCTCCGGATCTGCAGCGATGATCTGTAGGAGATTTCCCTGCAGCCTGGAAAGGGCCGCACGTGCGTCTTCCGGTGTGCCGTCGAGGCCCGCTCTGGCAGCTTCGACTGCTGGCGCAATAGCGGTTCCAAGTCTTGATCGGACCTGCTCCAGCGCTGCTCGATAAAGCGCCTCTTTTGTACCGAAATGATAGGGGATGGCTGCCAGTGGTGCGCCAGCAGCGGCAGCGATCTCGCGCGCGCCAACGCCGTCGAAACCTTTGCGCCCGAAAAGGTCAAGCGCCGCCGCGACCAGACGTTTTCTGGTGCCTGCTCCGTCCGGACCAGGCTTTTTCCCGACTGGTGGTGTCGCACTTATTGACATTCTTGTACGTCTGTACCAATTAAGTTGTACGATCGTACCATGTTAATGTCACTCTCCTGTGAAAGCAAGGATACCATGATGTTTCTTGATAAACGTCGGCCTCATGCCTTTCGTGAACGTCATATTGTGCCCCATGAAATGGATAAGGCTGTCGAGGACGCTATTGCGGCGGCAGAACGACGAATGTCCCGGCATTCCGGTCTCGAGAATTATGCGGTGCATGCCGCGCAAGATCGCACGCGCATCGTGACCGTAGAAAGATGGGCAAGCATCGACGCTTATCGCTATGATCGGGATGCGGCCATGCCTGGATCGCAACTGTACGACTGGGGTGCCACTGGGGGCATCGTGCCAACGCCTTTAGCCGACAAATACGCAGGCGTGATCATCATAGATATATTTCGCATCTGGCGACCACTGCTGCATCCTGTTTCAGCATTCACTATCCGCAATGGCCGTGCCTTTAACCAGGAGCCTGGTTGCATCAGCACGACTGTTTTTCGAGGAATCACGGCGGGCGCAATCGCAACCTATGCCCGCTGGGAATCGCCTCACGCCTTTGCGGCTGCCTTCTCGAAGTTAACCGGACGACACGCGGTCGATCCGGACAGCGTCAATCATGCTGCGCGACGCATGACAATGGGTCTGATCAGGCCTGATTATCATGTTTATGATCTCGTTGCCGTCGGCGGAGCCGTTTGATGATCGAGCAAATACCCGCAGTAATCGCTGGTGCCGGGCCGGTCGGCTTGAGTATTGCACTGGACCTGTCGAGGCGTGGTATCCGGTCCGTCGTGCTTGAAAGGAAGCAGCGTCTCGATCCACACTCGCGTGCGACCTTGCTCGTCCCCCGAAGCCTTCAGTACTTCGAGCGATTGGGAGTATTGGACAAGCTTCTGGCCGCCGGTCAGCGGAATGATGCTATTCGGATCCTTCGCGCCACCGATCACAGGCCGCTCTTCACATTCGATTTTGGCATGTTGGCCGACCGAACATCGACGCCGTTTGCTCTTGCGCTCTCACAGGACAAAACGGAGAGGATCCTGCTTGATGCGGCACGGACCACAGGCTTGGTTGAGGTGGCATTCGACACGCCGTTCGAGCGCTTCGAACAGCACCGAGAGAAGGTCCTGGTTGCTGCCGGTGGGGGAATAGCCTTCGAAACGGGTGTCCTTGTTGGAGCGGATGGTGCCCATTCGAGCGTCCGCGCGCAACTCGGCTGGGAACTTGAAGGCAAGACCTATCGCACGCGTGCGGTTCTCGCTGACATAAGAGTGAGTCCGGAGTCCGACATCGCCGACGGCTGGCTGGCAGATCCCAAGGCAGCGTCATTCACGATCGCTATCCGCTTTTCAAAAGGCGTGTGGAGGATCATCGAGTCTGCCGTGCCGGAGACTGCGACGGATGCAGCGTTGCCCGAAAGGGCGCGTGACTTGGCAAATGCGATCTTTGGTCCAGATGCATGGCGCGAGACGCTTTGGGTGGCGTCCTACCGCAAGCATGAACGACGGTCGGCGCAGTTCGTCCAGGGACGGGTGGTTCTTGCAGGGGATTCTGCGCATTTGAACAGCCCGGCGGGCGGCCAGGGTATGAACGCAGGTCTCGCCGATGCCGAACTGTTGAGTAACCAGATTGCACAGATGCTCGACGATCCATCGCGTGCCGTTGCCTTTCTGGCACATTATGGGAATGAGCGAATGGGCGCTTTCGATCACGATATTCGCGGGCTTACCGATAAGCTGGAAGCCATGGAGACCATGCCAGCCTGGTTCCGCAATCTCGTCTTTTCCGCTGCAGGTATCGCGCGCGCGATGGGCGTTGAGACTTACGTCGCGCGCAGGCTCTCCATGTTATCTCAATAGAGCCATTCAGCTTGGCTATCGAGAAAAGGGCATCGGCGGCAGCGAGATGATGATATCCAGGACGGAACAACCCACCAGCCGCATCGGGGCACCCACAATGGGCGGGTTGACCTGCATCTCCCTGCTCAGCCATGTCATGCTCCCTGAAAAAGCGATATAATTCCCTGTTTATGGTCTCAGGGATTTTGCACCTCCAATGTAAGGATTTCCGCCAGTTTCCGCTAGCTCTTGCGTTCGCCAAAGCGCGAATGGGCAAGGATTTAGCAAATTTCCCTGTAAATACCCTGCTTAACAGGGATACGACGCAGAGACAGGTTTACCTTCGACTGCCTCCACCACCATGAAATCCGTTGTACGGACCATGGCCCTTCCATCGGGCGATGTCACTCCTTGACCAGTTCGGGATCGCGATGAAGCCAGTCGGCATGGCGCGGGGCCTGTTTGGTCCGGCTCCACTCGTCGAGCATTAGCGGCGCGACGCGTCTGAGTTCGTCGTGCTGCTCGGCGGTGCCGATGTTGCAGGCGAGTTCCAGCCGGTGTCCGTTGGGGTCAAAGAAATAGATCGACCGGAAAATGCCGTGATAGGTCGGCCCGAGGACTTCGATGCCCTGCGCTTCGATATGGTGTTTCGCGGCCATCAGCGCCGCGCGGTCAGGCACTTCGAAGGCGATATGCTGGACCCATGCGGGCGTATTCGGGTCGCGGCCCATCTCCGGCTGATTGGGTAGCTCGAAGAAGGCGATGACATTGCCGCCGCCGCAATCCAGAAAGATATGCATGTAAGGATCATATGCACCGGTCGAGGGTACGTGATCCTCTGAAAAGGCCGTCTGGAACGGCATGCCCAGGACGCGGGCGTACCAGTCGGCCGTCTCCTTCGCATCACGGCAGCGATAGGCAACATGATGGATGCGCGACAGCGCGAACGGCACGGTCACGCGACCGGTTCCGCCGCGATGGCACCGCGCTGCACCTGATCGGCCTCGATCGACTTGAACAGGGCCGTGAAATTGCCTTCGCCGAATCCTTCGTCCTTCTTGCGCTGGATGAATTCGAAGAACAGCGGCCCGATCTGGGGCTGGGCGAATATCTGGAGCAGCAGCCGGGGATCGCCGTTTTCCGTGGACCCGTCGAGCAGGATGCCACGCGCTTTCAGGGCCTCTACAGGCTCGCCATGGCCGGGCAGCCGCTCGTCGAGCATCGCATAATAGGTCGCGGGCGGCGGCGCCATCAATGGCACGCCCAACGCCTTCAACCGGTCTATGCAGGTGATGAGATCGTCACAGATCAGCGCGATATGCTGAATGCCTTCGCCGTTGTAGGCGCGCAGATATTCCTCGATCTGGCCACCGCCGCTCTTGCCCTCCTCGTTCAGGGGAATGCGGATCTTGCCGTCGGGGGCTGTCATCGCGCGACTGGTGAGGCCGGTATATTCGCCCTTGATGTCGAAGTAGCGGATTTCCCGGAAATTGAAGATACGCTCGTAAAAGCGTGCCCAATGATCCATGCGCCCGCCATAGACGTTGTGCGTCAGATGATCGATCATCTGGAAACCGGCGCCTTGCGGATGCTTGTCCACATTCGGCAGATACTCAAAGTCGATGTCGTAGATCGAGAGATCATCGCCGTAGCGGTCGATCAGATAGATGATTGCGCCGCCGATGCCGCGGATCGCGGGTATGCGCAGCTCCATGGGGCCTGTGGTCGTATGGACCGGCTCCGCGCCGCGCCGCAACGCCTCCTCGTAAGCGGCTTTGGCGTTGCGTACCCGGAATGCCATGCCGCAGGCCGAAGGACCATGTTCCGCCGCAAAATAAGCGGCCGGACTTTTCGGCTCGTAATTCGCGATCAGGTTGATCCCCCCCTGCCGCCACAGGTCGACATCCTTCGACCGATGGCGGGCAATGTGGGTAAAGCCCATGGTCGCGAATACCGGCTCGAGCAGTCCCTTTTCGGGCGCGCAGAATTCCACGAACTCGAACCCGTCGAGGCCAAGCGGGTTATCGAACAGATCGGCCATCGGATGCTCCAGTATGATGAAGGTGTCGACTTGAATATCGCAGGTCATCAAACTGGTGTCAATTGTTACTATATCGATGGTAATGTGGTTTGCCGGGTAGCGGCCGTTTTCAGTTTGCGGCGTTCTCCGCTGGTTCTGGTGCGGCGGCGTTCGGCGCCGTCGTGTCGGAAGCGGCGCCTGCTCCACGAGCCGCCTTCACACCCGATTTGATCGTTTCGGGGCCGGTTTCCGGCCAGGACATCCGGCATTCCCGCACCCAGACGTCGTATATGGGATGCTCCACCACATTGCGTTCGGGCCGGTCCCTGAACAGCCAGCCGGAGAAAACGCGATACCATTTCCCGCTGCCTGCGCTGCGCACGTCGAGCTGCACGAATGCGCCCACTTCGGGCGTATTCTCCCAAGGGGCGGTCTGTTCACAGGCGCGCACCCGCACCACCGCATCCCCGACACGCTGCGCCTGGCCCGGCTTCATGACGAGATCGCGAGTCTGGCCATTGCGCTTGTTGAGCAGGCCGACAACGGCGATCCGCTGCGCCATGGGTGTGCCCGGCAGTGTTTCGGCCGCATTATCCGCAGAGACGATGGCGGTCCCTTGCGCCGCCAGACTTTCGCCGGTGCTGCTCCGCTTTTCCCCGCTGTCGCAGGCCGTCAGCGCCATCAGCGCCATCAGCGCCGCCGGGCCGAGCGCAGCCTGCCCTTGGGCCTTGAAGGGCATGGTCGTTGTGCGGATCATTCATCAAGCCCTTTGCGGCAGCGTCCCGTCCTGCGCGATATAGGCGTGGAGGAAAGGCGCTGGCAAGCGTGACCCCTTGCTATGGTTGGGCACGTGCGGCGCGGCGCAGAAAGTTCAGAACGGCCTTTTCCCCGGCGTTAAGCGCGTCTGTGGTCTCGGATGTCCCGGCGTCACCTATTCTGATCCTTAACGTACCGCCTTCAAACCCCGCGATCACAGCGGGGTGTATGTAACAGGTCCGGCAGACGGTGCGCGTGTTGCCCAGCCGTGCCGCAACCCTGTCTATAGCGGCCGCCAGGACTCGTCTGCTCGCGGTCACATTCTCGACCGGGGCGCAGGCCGCCAGTTCGAGCGCGGCGAGGACAGTGCCGTGCCAGGTGCGAAAATCCTTGGCCGTGATCGCCGATCCGCTGATCGCCTTGAGATAGGCATTGACGTCGCTGGAGTTTACGGCGGAGGCTTCTCCGTCGTCGTCCAGATACTGGAACAAATGCTGTCCCGGTAACTCCTGCATCGCCTTCAGCAGCCGGGCGACGCGCCGGTCGCGGATCGTCACGTCCCAGGGCTGGCCGCTTTTCCCCTTGAACGTCATCCGCAGGGTCGATCCCGCAAGGGCCGCATGGCGACGTTGCAAGGTGGTGAGGCCGAAACTGCGGTTCTGGCGCGCGTAATCGGTGTTGCCGACCCGGATCATCGAAATGTCGAGCAGATGCACGATCGTCGCCAGCACTTTGGCGCGCGGCAGGCCCCGTAACTTCATGTCGGCGTGTACGCGCGCGCGAATGCCGGGTAAGGCGCGGGCAAAGGCGATCAGATGCGCGAACTTGTCCCGGTCGCGTTCGGCGCGGAAATCGGGGTGATAGCGATACTGCTTGCGGTCGCGTGCGTCGCGCCCGGTTGCCTGCAGATGGCCGTTGGGCAGCGGGCAGATCCACACATCGCGATAGGCGGGCGGAATCGCCAGCGCGCGGATGCGCATGCATTCGCTCTTGTCGCGGATCGTGCGCCCGTGTGGATCGCGATATGTAAAGCCCTTGCCCGATCTACGGCGGCTGATGCCCGGCATGTCGTCACTGGTGAACACCAGCGATGCTGCCGCGGGGTCATCGGACGTTTCGATGGTTGTCGTCATGGAACCAGGGGCTTTCGGCAAGAGACCGGCAACATACGTTTTCCCGTACATCTCGGTTCCTGCGTCACCCCACATTCGACCACGTCAGATAAAAAACATTCATGATTGTTTTATACGATGGCGATGCTAATGTGCGCCGATAGAAACGGGGATTCCGGGACGATGGATGCGGCGCAAGCAGAGCTTCTGAAACAGGCCATGGCCTATGAAACGGCGCGCAAGGCACCGCCCGAGGGTTTTCCGGCCTTTTCGGACATTCCCGCCGGACGCTATGTCGATAGCGATTTTCTTGCGCTCGAACGTGAATTGATGTGGAAGCGCGCCTGGCTTTACGCCTGCCATGCCGACCAGATTCCCGAACCGGGCAGCTGGATGCTCGTCCGCAGTACCGGTTCGCCGATCCTTGTCGTACGCGATCTCCAGGGGGGTTTCCGCGCCTTCTACAATACGTGTCAGCATCGCGGCGCGCCGCTCGTGAAGGAAGACAGCGGTCAGTCGCGCGGTTTCATCTGCGGCTATCACGGGTGGAGCTATACGCTGGAGGGGCGGCTGACGGCGGTGCGCGACCGGCGTGATTTCGTCGACCTGGACTTCGCCTGCCGGTCCTTGAAGGCCGTGCGATGCGAGACGATCGGCAATCTGATCTTCATCAACGAAGATGCCGAAGCCCAGCCGCTTATGGCGCATCTTGGCCCGATGGCGGACGAGCTTGGCCAATATGCGCTCGACCAGTTGCGCTTTGTCGAAAGCCGGTCCTACGATGTGCCGTGCAATGTGAAGGTCCTGCTGGACGCCTTCCTCGAAGTCTATCATCTCAAGTCGATCCACGTCGATACGGTCGATCGCTTTCTGGATCACAAGGGGATGACGATCACCCTGTGGCCCAAGGGGCATTCGCGGATGATAACGCCCAACCGTCGGCCCGACTGGACCGACCCGGGTACGCGCGGTATGCCGAAGATCGAAACCGTGACGGAAATACCGCGCGACAACAATGTCAGCTATCACATCTTTCCCAATTTCGTGATGCCGCCGTCGGATTCCGGCATCCCGCTCTTGCAATTCTGGCCGGTCGCCGACAATCGCTGCCGCGTGGTGTCGACCTGGATCGCGCCGGATTATGACCCGGCTGACCCCCATCCGCGCTGGGAACAGCGGACCGCCAACTGGGAACGGATATTGTACGAGGATCTGCAATTTGCGCCGCAAATACAGGAATCGATTGAATCGCCCGGGTTCCGGGGGATGCCGCTGAATTATCAGGAACGCCGCATCTATCACTGGCATGAAGAACTGGACCGCAGGATCGGTGCAAACCGGGTCCCCCCTGCTCTGGCGGTCAAGCCGGTGCTCGATCCTTGGGTTGTGCGATGAACGAGGTGCCCGACATGGCCAATTTCGAGCAGGCCGGCGCGCCGCGCCCCAAGTTCGGTTTCACCGAATCGGAACTGGCAGCGATGCCAACGGTCTACCGTGAGGATCTGCTCGCGGGTCAGGTGGTGCTGATCAGCGGCGGCGGATCGGGCATTGGCAAGGGTCTTGCGTTTCTGGCGGCGCGTCTGGGGGCGGATGTCATCATTTGCGGGCGACGCGCGGAAAAGCTGGAGACAACGGCGGACGCGATTGAACGGCATGTCGGCAAACGCCCGCTTCCGGTGTCGATGTCGATCCGGGAACCCGAAGAGGTCGATGCGCTGTTCGACCGCATCTATACCGACTACGGGCGTCTCGATCATCTGGTCAACAACGCCGGCGGACAGTTTCCGCAGGATGCGATCGATTTTTCGCGCAAGGGCTGGATGTCAGTCATCGATCTCAATCTCAACGGCACATGGTGGATGATGCAGGCCGCCGCGCAGCGGTGGCGCGAAGCGGGCAGCGGCGGCAACATCGTCAGCGTCGTTGCCAATGTGGAGCGCGGCATGCCGCAGGCGGCGCATACCTGCGCGGCGCGCGCTGGCGTCATTTATCTGAGCAAGACCCTGGCGACCGAATGGGCACCGCATAACATCCGCGTTAACTGTGTCGCGCCGGGCGTCATCGAAAGCGAAGGCTTCCATGTCTACCCCGAAGAGGCGCTGGCGCGGTTTCACGATGCCAATCCGATGAAGCGCCGGGGCGATGTGTGGGACGTGGCGGAGGCAGTCGTCTACCTTATGGCACCGTCGGGCAAGTTCATCACCGGCGACCTGCTGGTGATCGACGGAGGGCAGGCGCAGAACGGCGCGGTTTGGCCGGCGGGTCGCCCCGACTATTTCGGCGGCAAGGCACCGAACGGCGTCTGATAACGACAGTTTGTACTAAGCCTGGCCGGATAGCCATGCTAGTGCCGTGCGCATGACTCCGATCGAAAACGCCGCGCGCGCGATGCACGCGCAAACCGCCCCGGAATGGTCGTGGGACGATCCTGACGCGGAACTGCTGCGCCGACTGTATCGGGCTAATGCGCGGGCAGCATTGCTGTCCCTGCGCGATCCTACCGATTCCATGTGCGAGGCAGGCGGTGACCATGTGGCGCAGGCCGACCGTATCACGGTCGATGCCATCTGGACGGTGATGATGGATGCCGCATTGGTGCAGGACGTATGAATGATGATGCGATCATCGACACGCCCGAAGGCCCCATGACCTGGGCGGCCTGGAAAAAGCGCAATCCCGTGCAGGTGCCTTCGCGCCGCACGAAGGGTAAGGCGCTGCCCAACAAGATACCGCGCCGAACCGGCGACTGACCGGAAAGGGACCGGATGATCTATATTCTGCTCAACGCGGTGCCCATCGGGCTGGCGACGCTGGCAGGCCTGGTATTCGGCATGATCTGGTACGGCATCGCCGGCGGCCCAGCGGCGCGTCCGCGCCTGTCCATACTGCCTTTGGCGTTCGTTGCCGAATTCTGGCTGGCGGCGATATTGGCAGGGGCGCTGATCCTCGCGCCGCGTCAGGCAACACCCTGGACGATGGCGCTCGCAAGCGCCTTCGTGATCTGGATCGGCTTCGTCGTGCCCACCTTGTTTGCCACGCATCTTCATCGCAGGCTGCCGCTTCGGCTGGCCTTCGTCGATTGCGGTCACTGGCTGGGTGTGATGCTGGTCCAGGCGGCCCTGTTGCAGGCTATCGGTCTTCAGCCCCCTCCAGCCTGATCCGCGCCCCTGATCCCGGCCCCCTGATCCCCGTCAGCGTCACTCGGTGCGATAGACCGCGCCGCCCTTCATCACGAAACGCATCTTTTCCAGCACGGTCACATCGGCCAGCGGATCGCCTGATACGGCGATGATGTCGGCCGGCATACCCGGCGTGATCCGGCCGGCCTGAGTGTCGATCTTCAGATGGTTTGCCGCTGCAACCGTGGCCGACTGGATCGCCTCGAGCGGCGTCATCCCGGCCTTGACCAGCAATGCGAACTCCTTCGCATTGTCGCCATGCGCGGATACGCCGGTATCGGTGCCAAAGGCGATGCGAACGCCGCCAGCATGGGCGCGGCGTGCCATGTCGAGCATCTTCGGCCCGGCGTCCAGCGCCTTGGCCGTCTGTGCTGGGGTGAAGAAATTGCCCGGGCTTGCGGCGATTCGCGCCACATAGTCGCCCGCCAGCAAAGTGGGGACCAGATAGGTGCCAGGGCGTTTGAACAGGCGGATCGATTCGGCGTCGAGATAAGTCCCATGCTCGATCGAATCGCCGCCTGCTTTCAGAAAGGCATTGATCCCGTCGACGCCATGGGCATGCGCCGTCACCTGCCGCCCCATACGGTGAGCCGCCTGGACAATCACCGCCAGCTCGTCGTCGCTGAATTGCTGCGCCAGGCCAGCCGCCGTGTTCGACAGGACGCCCCCGGTCGCGGTAATCTTGATGATGTCGGCACCGCTGCGCACCTGCAAGCGCACTGCGCGCATGCAGTCATCCGCCCCGGAACACACGCTTTCGGGCGAAAGCAGATGCAGGATATCGCTGCGGAAGCCATTGGCATCGCCATGTCCGCCGTGGACGGACACGGCCGATCCCGAGGCGATAATCCGCGGCCCTACCACATCGCCGCGCTTCACCGCGTCGCGCAGGGCAAAGATCGCGCTGTTCTCCGCGCCCAGATCTGCGACGGTGGTAAAGCCTGCGAGCAATGTCTTGCGTGCGTAGCCCGCGCCGATCATTGCCTGATCGGCGGACGATTGCGTCACCTCGTCCAGCCGCGCATTGGCGTTCTGCTGTCCCGTCAGATGGACATGACTGTCGATAAGGCCGGGCAGCACGAAGGCGTTGCGCAAATCGACGATCGTGCCTTCGCCTTCGCCAACGAAGCCATCGCGGATTTCCGCGACCTTGCCGTCGCGCACCACCAGCGTCTTGTCGCGCTCGACGCGGCCGGTCGAAGGATCGGCCAGCAGACGCCCCGCCTGGATAAAGCGCGTACCGCTGTCGGCTGCGGACGTAGCGGGCTGGGCCGCAACGGCCCCTGCTGCGGCAAGCGCCGCCAGCCCCGTCATCCAGAAACGCGGTGCCATATGATCACTCCCCCATAAATGCTGTTCTTTCCAAGCCATAACGGAGGCTGGATCGCCTGCAAAGGGTCTTGTCAGGCCAGCAGGGGCTGTCGTCGCCTTTGCGTCAGCCGTTGGTCGGCTACGGCGATGGCGAAAATCGCGATGCCGCCCAATGCGAGCGCCGCGCCGACCCAGCCGACCGATGTCCAGCCATAGCCTGCCGCTATCGCCAGACCGCCCAGCCACGGACCAAGCGCATTGGCGACGTTGAAGGCGCTGTGGTGCAGCGATGCGGCGAGCGTCTGCGCATCGCCCGCCACGTCCATCAGCCGCGTCTGGAGCACGACCCCGAATCCACTGCCAATCCCGACCAGAAAGCCGACGACCGAAAGCGCCACCAGATTGCCCGCCGCAAAGGGAAAGGCGGCGAGCGCCAGTGCGGTCCAGAGCATGAGGCCAAAGCCCGTTGGCAGCATCGCCTTGTCCGCCGCCCAGGCCCCGCCCAGATTGCCGATGTTCATGCCGATGCCGATGATGAGCAGCACCACCGGCACCTGCGCCGGGGTCGCACCGGTCACCTCCAGCATCGTCGACGCGATATAGGTGAACAAGGCGAAGATGCCGCCGAAGCCGATCGCGCCGGTGGCGAGGGTCAGCCACACCTGCCGCCGCTTCAGCGCCCCCAGTTCGCGCAGCGGGCTTGCGTCGGGATCCGGCCTGTCGTGCGGTGCCAGCGCCCATACCAGCGCGACCGTAACCAGCGCCAGCCCCGCCACGATGGCAAAGCCCGCCCGCCAACCGAACCACTGGCCCAGCAGATTGGCGGCCGGAACGCCGACGACGGTCGCCACCGTCAGCCCCGCCATGACCCGTGACACCGCCTGAGTCCGGCGGTTGTGCGGCACAAGGCCCGCCGCGACCAGCGCGGCGACGCCGAAATAGGCGCCGTGCGGCACCCCGCTCAGGAAGCGGAAGACCAGCAGCCAGCCATAGCCGGGTGCCAGCGCGCTGATGGCGTTGGCGACGGCAAACCACGCCATCAGACCGATCAGCAAGGTGCGGCGCGATTGTCGCGCGCCCAGAATGGCGAGGATCGGCGCGCCGACGACCACGCCCAGCGCATAGGCGCTGATGACATGCCCGGCGGTCGGTGCATCCACGCCAAGATCGGACGCAAAATAGGGAATAAGGCTCATCGCCGCGAACTCCGCGGTGCCTATTGCAAAGCCCCCCATCGCCAGCGCGAACAGCACCAGCCCGATGTGACGGGCCGGTCCGCTTGCAGGCGCGATCGGTGACGCAGGGGAGAGCATGGATGGCAATCTTTCTGACGATGCAACGGATTGCATTCCTTAGACGCATATCCGCGCGGCTCAATGGCGGTGACGGCGAATCGGGGATGATATTTGCGGTGGGACAAGTGCGCGCGCTGCAACGGCTTCAGCCTGCCAGGCGATAGCCAACGCCCAGTTCGTTGATGATAAGCGTCGGCTTTGCCGGGTCCTGCTCCAGCTTCTGCCGCAGATTGCGGACGACAAGGCGCAGATATTCGACCGGCGGATCATAAGCGTCCGGCCATACCGTGCGCAGCAGATGCTGATGCGTCAGCACGCGGCCGGGTGCCGCCGCCAGCAGGGCCAGTATCGCAAACTCCTTGCGCGTCAGATGGACGTCCACGTCGGCCAGGGTCACGCGATGCCGGTCGAGATCGATCGTCACTGCCCCGATCGCCACCGGCCCGCTCGCCGCGCCGCCGGATATGCGATGCCGCAAGGCGACGCGGACCCGCGCGCGCAATTCCTCGCTGTCGAACGGCTTGGTCACATAGTCGTCCGCCCCCAGATCGAGCGCGGCGACTTTCTCCTCGGTCGCCTCGCGCGCGGAAACGATCACCACGGCGGCACCCTGCTTTTTCAGCAGCGGCACCAGCTCCAGCCCGTCACGATCGGGCAGGCCAAGGTCGAGCAGGACGAGATCGGGATGCTCGGCCGCGACCATGGTCATCGCCTCCGCGGCGGTGCCTGCCTCGGCGACGCGATAGTCCGCGCGATGCAGCATGGCGCGGCACAGGCGACGGATCGGCGCTTCGTCATCGACCACCAGGACCAGCGGCATGGTCACGGGGCGGCTCATGCTTCGCTCTCCTCCATCGCCCGCACCAGCATGGCGTCGGGAAAACGCAGGGTAAAGCATGCCCCGGAGCCATCGGCCCGATTCGCGGCACCGACCGATGCCCCCATCGCCTCGGCAAAGCCCTTGACGATGGCAAGACCAAGCCCGGTGCCGCCTGGCGTGCGGTCCGATCCTTCGATGCGGCGGAAGGTATCGAACACGGCGGCTTCGCTGCCCGGGCGCAAGCCGGGGCCTTCGTCGAGAATGGACAGCTTGAGGCCGTCGGCTTCGCGTTCGGCTTTGACCAGGATCGGCGTACCCGGCTTGCCGTATCGCCCCGCATTGTCGAGCAGGTTGATGAGGCAATGGTGGAAAAGACGCGGATCGAGCCGGACGAGGGGCAGGGCG
The DNA here is from genome assembly GCF_004005485.1 of Sphingobium algorifonticola. Lineage (GTDB taxonomy): Bacteria > Pseudomonadota > Alphaproteobacteria > Sphingomonadales > Sphingomonadaceae > Sphingobium > Sphingobium algorifonticola. The sequence goes on along the minus strand of NZ_RZUL01000001.1, from coordinate 908,029 downwards.
GGGGACACGTCCAGCGTGATCGGGCGGTCGCCCAGCACCTGCCGTGTATCCTGCACGGCGGCGGCCACCGCGTCGGTCAGGTCGGTCGGGTCGAGCGCCAGTTGCAGCGCGCCTGCCTCCACCCGTGCCATGTCGAGCAGATTGGCGACAAAGCGGCGCAGGCGTTCGGCCTCGCCGCGGATGGTCGCGACCAGTTCGGGCGTCGCGCCATTTTCCAGCGCTTCCGCCGCGCCGACGATGGCGGTCAGCGGCGTACGCAGGTCATGCCCGACCGAGGAGAGCAGCGCGGCGCGCAGCCGGTCCCGCTCGCGCACCGTTTCTATGTCCCGCATTTCCTCCCCCAGTCGCAACCGCTCAAGCGCGACGGCCGACTGGTCGAGCAGACCCATCAGCAGCGGCAACTGGTCCGAGCGGACGGGATCGCCGCCATCGTCGCGTGCCAGCCCCAGCACCGCCAGCGTCCGTTCGCCCGCCACCAGTGGCCGGAACAGCCAGTCGGAGGCGGTCAGCGTGCCCGATCCGCGTCCGGCCGGCTGGCCATGGTCCAGCGCCCATTGTGCGGAGGCCAGCTCCATCGTTTCCAATCGGACACCGGGTGAATTGGTGCCAGTGATTTCCAGCCCGCCCGGTCCCTGCGTCACCAGCACGGTGCGCAGCGCGAACAGCCGCCCGACTTCCTCACAGATCGCCTGCGCCAGCCCGTCCGCCTCGCCCAGGCTGGTCAGGCGGCGCAGGAAACCGGCCAGCGTGGCGTTGGTGCGCGCGCTCGCTGCGGCCAGGTCCGCCTGCACCCGCACGCGCGCCGTCAACTGGCTCGTCACGGTCGCAACCCCGATCAGTACGAAGATCGAGATGATATTCTCCGGATTGTTGACCGTCAGTGTACCGGTGGGCGGCAGGAAGAAGAAATTATAAGCAAGGCTGGATGCGACGCCCGCGAACAAGCCCGCGCGCAACCCGAAGACGCTGGCGGCGGCCATCACCGGCAACAGATAGAGCAGCGAGACATTGCCCAGATCGAGAATGTGGAACAGCGTCGAGCCGAGCGCCGTCACCACTGCGACCATCACGAGCGTCCAGACATAGGCGGCGGGCGGGCCCCAGCTGCCCGCCGCGACACGTTTGCGGCTCGTCCGGGGTGCCGGGGCTACGCCGCCCTCCATCGGCAGAACATGGACCGCGACGCCCGGCGTCTCGCGCACCAGTTGATCGACGACCGATCCGTGGCGTAGCTCGAACAGGCGCGAGCGGTTCGACTTGCCGACGACAAGCTGGGTCGCGCGCGCGTCCGTGACGAAGCTCTTGATGCCGCTCACCACATCGGCAGCGGGCACGGTGGCAACATCGCCGCCCAGTTGCATCGCGAGGTTGAGCGCGGCCGCCAGAGACCGGTGCGCGTCCTCGCCGAAGCTCGCGCTGCGTGGCGTTTCGACATAGAGCGCCGTCCACGGTGCGCGCATCGCATCGGCAATCCGCTTGGTCGCGCGGACAAGGCCGTCCGCACCGGGCTGTTCGCTGACCGCCACGACGATCCGCTCGCTGGCCGCCCATGTGCCGCCCTGGCCGAGCGCGCGGACATGATCGAGCATCTGCTGATCGACCGCCTGCGCCGCGCGGCGCAGCGCCAGTTCACGCAGGGCGGACAGGTTCGATTTGGAAAAGAAATGCTGGAGCGCACGCGTGGCTTCTTCCGGCACATAGACCTTGCCGTCGCGCAGCCGTTCGATCAGCTCGTCGGGAGGGATATCGACGACTTCGATGTCGGCCATTTCGATAATGCTGTCGGGCACCGTTTCGCGCACCCGCACGCGCGTGAACGACGCAACGACATCGTTCAGACTTTCGACATGCTGGATATTGAGCGTGGAATAGACGTCGATGCCCGCCGCCAGCAGTTCCTCGACATCCTGATAGCGTTTGGGATGGCGGCTGCCCGCCGCATTGCTGTGGGCCAGTTCATCGACCAGCGCCAGGGCAGGCGCGCGGGCCAGCAGCCCGTCGAGATCCATTTCCTGAAGGACGCGCCCTTCATAGTCGACGGGGGCGCGGGGCAGTACTTCGAGCCCCGCGATCAGCGCGGCTGTTTCTTTCCGCCCATGCGTTTCGACCACACCGACGACCACATCGACCCCCGCCGCCTGTCGCGCGCGCCCTTCGGACAGCATTTCGTAAGTCTTGCCGACACCCGGCGCGGCACCCAGAAATATCTTGAGCTTGCCGCGCGATTCCTGCGCTGCGGCGCGCAGCAGGGCATCGGGATCGGGACGAGGGCTGTCGTTCACCGTGCCGGTGTAGTCCCGATCCGGTCAAGCTGTCTATTGAGCAGCAGAACGTTGACACGCGGCTCGCCCAGAAAACCGAGCAACGGTTTTTCGACCGCGCCATCGACCAGCGCACGAATACGGGCGGCATCGATCCCGCGCGCCTGCGCGACGCGCGCGACCTGCGCCTGCGCATTGGCAGGGGAGATGTGCGGATCGAGACCGGAGCCGGAGGCAGTCACCATGTCCGCGGGAATCGGCCCGGTAACACCTTCGGCACGGATCGCCGTCACGTCGGCATCCACCCGATCCTTCAGCGCGGCGCTGGCCGGGCCCAGGTTGGAACCGGCCGACGCCAGCGCGTCATAGCCTTTGCCTGCAGCGGAGGGACGGGGATGGAAATAGCTGGGCTGCGCGAAACCCTGCGCCAGCAGCTCGGACCCGACGATACGCCCGCCATCGCGGATCAGGCTGCCGTTGGCCTGCGCAGGGAACAGCGCCTGCCCGATGCCGGTAATCGCGGCGGGATAGGCAAGGCCCAGCAACAGGGCGAAGAGGATCGTCATGACGATCGCGGGGCGCAGGGCGGAGGTGAGGTGGTTCAGCATGATTTGTCCTTCGATCGCTCAGGCGAGGCCGAGGCCGGTGACGGCGAGGTCGATGATCTTGATGCCGACGAACGGCGCGATCAGGCCGCCAAGGCCATAGATCGCAAGGTTGCGCCGCAGCAGTGATCCGGCTTCCATGGGCGTGTATTTCACCCCCTTGAGCGCCAGCGGCACCAGCATCGGAATGATGATCGCATTGAAGATGATGGCCGACAGGATCGCGCTTTCCGGGCTGGCGAGGCGCATCACGTTGAGCACGCCAAGCCCGGGGTAGAGCACCGTGAACATCGCCGGGATGATCGCGAAATATTTCGCCACGTCATTGGCGACCGAAAAGGTCGTGAGGCTGCCGCGCGTCATCAGCAGTTGCTTGCCCAGGCCCACCACTTCGATCAGCTTGGTGGGGTCGCTGTCCAGATCGACCATGTTGCCCGCTTCGCGCGCGGCCTGCGTCCCCGTGTTCATGGCCACGCCGACATCGGCCTGGGCGAGGGCAGGGGCGTCGTTCGTCCCGTCGCCGCACATCGCGACCAGGCGGCCTTCGGCCTGTTCCTTGCGGATCAGCGCCAGCTTGTCCTCGGGCGTCGCCTGCGCCAGGAAATCGTCGACGCCCGCTTCGGCGGCGATCGCGGCGGCGGTCAGCGGATTGTCGCCGGTAATCATCACCGTGCGGATGCCCATGCGGCGCAGCTCGGCGAAGCGTTCGCGGATACCCGCTTTCACGATGTCTTTCAGAAACACCGCGCCCAGCAGCACGCCGTCCTGCGCCACGGCGAGCGGCGTGCCGCCCGCGCGGGCGATCTCGTCGGTGATGCGGCGCAGTTCGGTCGCGGCGGCGGTTTCGGCGATACCCGGATTGGCCTTCAGGATCGAATCGACGGCGCCCTTCTGAATCAGGCTGTCGCCGATCTTCACGCCCGAAATGCGGGTCTGCGCGGTGAAGGGAATGACTTCGGTACCCTTGGGCAACTGTGTCGTCGCGATGCCGAAGCTTTCGCGCGCCAGGGTGACGATCGAGCGGCCTTCGGGCGTTTCGTCGGCCAGGCTGGCGAGCAGTGCGGCGGTCGCCATCATGTTGCGATCGATGCCCGACAATATGCGGAACTCGCTGGCCTGACGGTCGCCGATCGTGATCGTGCCGGTCTTGTCGAGCAGCAGCACGTCGATATCGCCCGCCGCCTCGACCGCGCGGCCGGATTTGGCGAGCACGTTGAAGCGCACCAGCCGGTCCATCCCCGCTATGCCGATGGCGGACAGCAAGGCAGCGATGGTCGTCGGGATCAGCGTTATGAGCAGCGCGGCGAGAATGGCGACGGGGATCCCGCCGCCCGCATAGCGTGCGAAAAAGGGAATGGTGCCGACGGCGATCAGGAAGATGATCGTGAGGCCCACCAGCAGGATGGTGAGGGCGATTTCATTGGGCGTTTTCTGCCGCTCGGCGCCTTCGACCAGCGCGATCATGCGGTCGAGGAAACCCTGGCCCGGCTCCACGGTGACACGGACCTTGATCTGGTCGGATATGACGCGGGTGCCCGCCGTCACGGCGGACCGGTCGCCGCCCGCTTCCCGGATGACGGGCGCGCTTTCCCCGGTAATGGCCGCTTCGTTCACGGACGCGACGCCCTCGATCACTTCGCCGTCGGACGGGATCAGATCGCCGGTTTCGACCAGCACGACATCGCCGACATGCAGCGCGCTGGCGGCCACGGCTTCATGCCCTGCACCCTTGGCGAGCAGGCGCTTGGCCTTCAGTTCCGCCTTGGTGTCGCGCAAGGACGCGGCCTGCGCCTTGCCGCGCCCTTCGGCCAGCGCCTCGGCAAAGGTGCCGAAGAGGACAGTCAGCCACAGCCAGACGATCAACTGAAGATTGAAGCCGATCGGCAGGCCCTCCTGCCCGATGACGAGCAGGACAGTCAGCAGGGTGGCGACGGTTGCGGTGACGAACATCACCGGGTTGCGGATCAACTGCCGCGGATCGAGCTTGCGGAAAGCATCGGCGATCGCCGGTACGATCAGATCGGCTGTGAACAGCGATTTGGCGGGCGCTTTGCCATCGGTGCGGGCCATGATGTGAGGCTCCGTTAAAAGTTTTTGCCGGCCGTCATGGTGACATGATCGGCGATGGGACCGAGCGCGAGGCTCGGCAGGAAGGTGAGGCCGCCCAGGATCAGGATGATGCCGACGAGCAGCCCCACCCACAGTCCCCCGGTCGTCGGGAAGGACCCTGCTGTCGCAGGCGTATATTTCTTCGCCGCAAGGCTCCCGGCGATGGCCAGCATCGGCACGATTACGAAGAACCGCCCGAGCCACATGCACACACCCAGCAGGCCGTTGTAGAAGGGCGTGCCCGAGGTGATGCCGCCAAAGGCCGATCCGTTGTTCCCGACCGCGCTGGTGAAGGCGTAAAGGATTTCGGAAAAGCCGTGCGGCCCCTTGTTGAGCGGCCCGGCAAGGCCCGCCGTCGTTACGCTGGCGATGGCGGTTCCGCCCAGGATACACAGTGGCAATATGGCGATCGCCAGCACCGCCAGCTTCACTTCGCGCGCCTCGATCTTCTTGCCCACATATTCGGGCGTGCGGCCGACCATCAGCCCCGCAACGAACACCGCAAGGATGGCGAACAGCAGAAAGCCGTAGATGCCCGCCCCGACGCCGCCGATCACGACTTCGCCCAACTGGATGTTGAGCAGGGGGATGAGGCCGCCCAGCGCGGTAAAGCTGTCATGCATGGCGTTGACCGCGCCGCAGGATGCGGCCGTGGTGACGACCGAGAAGAGGGCGGAGGCGGCAATGCCGAAGCGGACTTCCTTGCCCTCCATATTGCCGCCGGTCAGACCATGGGCATGGAGCATCGGGGTGCTGGCCGCTTCCTGCCAGTAGACGATCGTCGTGCCTGCGAGAAACAGGATCAGCATGGCCGAGAGGATCGCCCACCCCTGCCGCGTGTTGCCGACCGCCTTGCCGAAGCAATAAGTGAGGCCGACGCCGAGCAGGAAGATCGACAGCATCTGAATGAGGTTGACGAACGCGCTGGGATTTTCGAACGGATGCGCGCTGTTCGCGTTGAAGAAGCCACCACCATTGGTGCCGAGCATCTTGATGGCTTCCTGGCTTGCGACCGGGCCAAGCGCAATTGTCTGCTGCGCGCCTTCCATCGTCGTGGCCACGATCTGCTGGGTGAAGGTCTGCGGTACGCCGCTCGCCACCAGGACGATCGCATAGACGATGCACACCGGCAGCAGGACGTAGAGCGTGACCCGCGTCACATCGGCCCAGAAATTGCCCAGGCTGTTCGCCTGTCGCCGCGCAAATCCGCGGAACAGGGCGAAGGCCAGCGCAATGCCGCTCGCCGCCGACAGGAAATTGTGGATGGTAAGGCCGAGCATTTGGCTGAGGTTGGACAGCGCCGCTTCACCCGAATACCATTGCCAGTTGGTGTTGGTGGTAAAGCTGATCGCGGTGTTCATGGCCCCGTCCGGGGTCAGGCCTACCATGCCGGGCGTGTTCAACGGCAACAGGCCCTGCAAGCGCAGGATCGCATAAGTGAACAGCAGCAGCACGAGGTTGAACGTCAGCATGTGCAGCGCATAACGCTTCCACGACTGTTCCTCGTCCGGGTCGATCCCGGCGAGGCGATAGAAGCCGCGCTCGACTGGTCCAAGGACGGCGTGCAGCGGGGTGCGCTGGCCTTCGTAGATTGCGAACAGCCACAGCCCGACTGGCTTGGCCAGCGCGACGAGGATGCCGACGAAAAGGAGGATGAGCGTCCAGCCCTGCCAGGTCATGGCGAATATCCCTAAAAGCGTTCGGGCCGCAGCAGCGCGGCCACGAGGTACAGGAGAAGGCCTGCGGCGGTGATCGCGGCCAGCCAGAAATCGGGGTTCATGATGCTGTTCCCTTGCTCATGCCCAGGGTCATGCGTCATCGCACAGGCGGACCCAGGCGACCGTCCCGAGGAACAGCCCGCCCAGAATGGCCAGCCACAAAATGTCCTGCATTGCCGATGCTCCCTTGCCGCCACGCGCGATTGCGCACGGTCAAGGGAGCCAGATAGGCGGGTCGGCCATTAGCGTTCGAGGGCAAACGCCAGCCCGTGCCATATGTTTGGCGTTAGTTTTCGGGCAATGCCGGGTCGTCCGGGATGTCCGGCGCTTCGCGTCGTGCACCATCCAGCCGCGCCGTCATGCGTGCGGTATCCCGTTCCGCGGCATGGCGTTCGGCCTTGGTGCGACCAAAGCGTGCCCGATTTTCCGCCGCGGTCCGTTCGGCCTCGGCGCGCTGGCGGGCCTTGCGGGCGCGCCGCAAGTTGATGATCTCAGCCATCTTGGTCGTCCCGTTCGAGCGCGATAGCCATATCCATGAAATTGCGCGCAGCCTCACGATCGGCCTCGTCCTTGAAGGCGACATCCAGGTCCGGCGCAACGCCCAGCATGTGCATTAGCGTCCACAATGCAAAGCGGCGCGGCCGGTCCGTCTCCATGCCGAAATCGACACGCATTCTTTCCGCACCCTCCGCCAGCGCGGCGGGGGCGACGGCCGCCAGATCGGGCGTGCCGAAATAGCGCAGCAGCAGCATCGCAAAGTCCATGGGCCTGTGCCTTTAGCCGCAGACACGCGCCTGGGCAGCGCGATATTCCCGGACCAGGCGTTCGACCAGCGTCGCCGTGGGCACCACGGCATCGACCACGCCGATGCCTTGGCCGCAGCCCCAGATGTCGCGCCATGCCTTTGCCCCGTCGAGCGCCGCGCCGAAATCCATCTTCGACGGGTCAGACACCGGCAGATTGTCGGGATCAAGACCCGCGCGCACTATGCTGGGGCGCAGATAATTGCCATGCACGCCGGTAAACAGGTTGCTGTAGAGGATGTCAGCCCCCTTGGAATCGACGATCATCTGCTTGTAGGCGTCCTCGGCATAGGCTTCCTGCGTGGCGATGAAGACCGAACCCATATAGGCAAGGTCTGCGCCCATGGCACGCGCCGCCAGGATCGCATCGCCGGTGGCGATCGCGCCGGACAGGGCGAGTGGGCCGTCGAACCACTGGCGGATTTCCTGGACGAGTGCGAAGGGAGACAGCGTACCGGCATGGCCGCCCGCGCCCGCCGCTACGGCGATCAGGCCATCGGCCCCCTTTTCCACCGCCTTGCGCGCGAAGCGATCGTCAATGACATCGTGCAGTACGATGCCGCCATAGCTGTGGATCGCATCGTTGATGTCCGGCCGCGCGCCGAGCGACGTAATGACGAACGGCACCTGATAGCGGACGCAAAGCGCCAGATCTTCCTCCAGCCGCGGGTTGCTCTTGTGAACGATCAGGTTGACCGCAAACGGTGCATCCTGATCGGTCAGTTCGGTGCGGAGCCGTTTCAGCCACTCTTCGAATACGCCGGACGGCCGCGCATTGAGCGACGGGAACGATCCGACGACGCCTGCACGACATTGCGCCATCACCAAGTCGGGCTGCGAGATGATGAACATGGGGGAGGCGATGGCGGGAACAGCCAGGCGGTTTTCAAGCAGTGCGGGTAGCGCCATGGCCGATATATCCTCTCGTCGTCCGCACAGTCTGCGGCTTTCGAGGGTCGTTATGTCGCGCGAATCGCCGGTGCGAAACGCAAAAATGCAAAGTGACGAAGGCCGTAGCGCCAACCGGGTGAGTTGCGCCCTCTGTGCAGCGGTCAGGCTGCTCTGAGATGATCGCTGATGACTGTGCGAGTCGGTGGCGGGGCGTCGTCGGTCATGCTGGCAATGCCGGTCCACCATGGCGCCAGATCGCCGGATGACGGCGTGACCGGCGATCCGTATCGTGGACAGGCAATCCACCGGCCGTTGCGCCAGATATATTTCCACAGCGGGTCGGCGTTGATCGGACATTGGACGAAGCGTCCCGGGACGAAGCGCTCGGTCGTGTTGCCAACCGGCGCATGATAGTCTGCACGCAATTCGGCGATAACCTGCCGTCGCGTACCATCTGGAAACAAAACAGGGACTGCCATGCGCCACGCTCTCCGACAGCGATTATGGTTGTGGAAAGACAACGGGGCAGAGGCAATATTGTTCAATTTATGACATGAAAATCATCGGGTTAACCTGCGTTAACCGATGACGGGCGGGTCGAAGGCAAAGGGGGAGGCCGCCGGTGCGACCTCCCCTTTGATATCCCTTTCTGGCGATACGCCGGTCAGGCGGCGAACTGGTTCATCGTGTTATGGACGCCGCCAGCCTTCAGCGCGGCTTCTCCGGCGAAATATTCCTTGTGGTCGTCGCCGATGTCGCTGCCGGACATGTTCTGGTGTTTGACGCAGGCGATCCCCTGGCGGATTTCCTGCCGCTGTACACCCAGTACATAGCCCAGCATTCCGGCATCGCCGAAATATTCGCGAGCAAGATTATCGGTCGACAGCGCGGCGGTATGATAGGTCGGCAAGGTGATGAGATGGTGGAAAATGCCGGCCCGCGCTGACGAGTCGCGCTGGAATGTGCGGATACGCTCGTCGGCTTCCGCGGCCAGCGCCGTCATGTCGTAATCCACGCTCATCAGGCGATTACGGTCGTAAATCGCCATGTCCTTCCCTTCCGCGGCCCATGCGTCATACACCTGCTGCCGGAAATTGAGCGTCCAGTTGAACGAAGGTGAGTTGTTGTAGACGAGCTTCGCATTGGGGATGACGGCGCGAATGCGGTCCACCATGCCTGCGATCTGGGCGATGTGCGGCTTTTCCGTCTCGATCCACAGCATGTCCGCCCCGTTCTGGAGCGAGGTGATGCAGTCGAGCACGCAGCGGTCCTCGCCCGTGCCAGGCCGGAACTGGTAGAGGTTGCTGGGAAGACGCTTGGGACGCAGCAGCTTGCCGTCGCGATTGATGATGACATCGCCATTCGCCTGCGCAATGTCGTCAATCTCTTCGCAATCGAGGAAGCTGTTATACTGGTCGCCCAGATCGCCCGGTTCCTTGCTGAAGGCAATCTGCTTGGTGAGGCCTGCGCCCAGCGAGTCGGTGCGGGCGACGATGATGCCGTCTTCCACCCCAAGCTCCATGAACGCGTAGCGGCAGGCACGAATCTTGGCGAGGAAGTCCTCATGCGGCACGGTGACCTTGCCGTCCTGATGCCCGCACTGCTTTTCGTCCGACACCTGATTTTCGATCTGGAGCGCGCAGGCCCCCGCCTCGATCATCTTCTTGGCGAGCAGATAGGTAGCCTCGGCATTGCCAAACCCGGCATCAATGTCGGCAATGATCGGCACGACATGCGTCTCATAGGTATCGATGGCGTTCAGAAGCTGCTTTTCCTTCACCTGATCGCCCGCCGCGCGCGCTGCGTCGAGATCGCGGAACATCATGCCCAGTTCGCGCGCATCCGCCTGGCGCAGGAAGGTGTAAAGCTCTTCGATCAGCTTCGGGACACTTGTCTTTTCGTGCATCGACTGGTCGGGCAGCGGACCGAACTCGCTGCGGAGCGCAGCGATCATCCAGCCGGACAGATAGAGGTAACGCCCCTTCGTCGTGCCAAAATGCTTCTTGACGGCAATCATCTTCTGCTGGCCGATGAACCCGTGCCAGCAGCCGAGCGACTGTGTGTAGTTCGCCGGGTTTGCATCATAAGCGGCCATGTCGGCGCGCATGATTTTTGCGGTATAGCGGGCGATGTCCAGGCCGGTGCGGAACCGGTTCTGCGCACGCATCCGGGCCACTGCCTCCGGGTCGATACTGTCCCATGTGCCGTTATGTGCGGCGACCGTCTGGCGCGTTTTCAGGATGTCGTCGTGATAGGTCATGCGTGCCTCCCTGGCAAAATCGATGCACGCGATGTAGGGAAGTTTACCGGCGGACGCGCAGAAACTCTGTCAACTTTCGTGCAAGACTGTAGCTATGCCGCGCTGCACCAATGATAAGTTGTAAAAATCATTACAAGTTGCGATCCTGCCTCCGCGCCAGCGCGGTGGTGGCCGCGACGTCCATGGTGACATTGCCGATAGTGCGGACGAGGTCGGGAATCATTTCCACCGCCACCAGCAACGCCAGCGGCGCGAGCGGCACGCCCATCGCCAGCGCGATCGGCGTGATCGAAGTCAGAAAACTGACCTGCCCCGGCAGGCTGATCGACCCCAGCGTGGTGACGGCCGCCACGACAGCCCCGGCGGCGATCGCGCCTGCGGACAGGTCCATGCCGACCCAATGCGCGACATAGAGGGCGACCGCCAGGTTCATGGCCGGGCTGGTGACGCGGAAAATCGCGACGGCGATCGGCAGGGGAACGCCCGCGACATCGGTCGGCACGCCAAGCTGCTGGCATCCGCGCAGCATGGCGGGCAGTGACGCGAGCGAACTCTGGGTGCTGAGCGCAACCGCCTGCGCCGGGGCAACGGCACGGACAAAATCCCGCAGCCGCACCCTTCCACCGAACAGCGCCATCGGATAGGCCAGCGACCATGCGGCCAGTCCCGCGCAGGACACGATGACGATGTAGTGGGCAAGCGCGCCGATTGCCGCCGTACCCGCTTTCATGCCGACGACGAAGGCAAGGGCGAATACACCCAGCGGTGCGATCCAGAGCACCCAGTTGACGATTTCCAGCATCGCCTTTTCGATCGCCCCGAACAGTCCGGTAATCCGGTCGCGCGCGTCGGCGTCCAGCCGTGTGGTCGCGATCGCGAACAGCGTAGCGAACAGGATCAGTGGCAGCATCGCATCATTGGCGGCCGCGGCAATGGGATTGGTGGGAACGATTGAGCGCAGGAAATCAGCGAGGCCCGGCGCAGCGCCGACAACCTCGCGCGACTGGCCAAGTGCGGCATTGAGCGCGGCGGCGGAGGCTGAGGGCATCGGCCACAGGCGCAGGAGTGCAGGGATGAGCAGCGCGGCGATCAGCGTCACCAGCCAGAGCAGCCCGATGAACAGCACGACCGATCGCAGCGCCAATGCGCCGCCGCGCGCACTGTCCGCAGTGCGGCCGATGCCCGTCACGAGCAGCGATATGACCAGCGGCACCACGGTCATGCGCAGCGCGTCGAGCCACAGATTGCCGATCGGTTCGGCGATTGTCGCGGCGGTGCCCCAGCCCATGCGGGCGCCGATAATGCCGACAGCGATCCCGACGACCAAAGCGAACAGGATGCGGCTGGTTTGTGACATGGACGTCAGGGGTAACAGGTGGCGCGGCGCAACGAAAGGGGGCAGCGGAAGGAGGGTGCCAGGTGTCGCTGGACGAAGGCGACGGTTGCATCCCGTGCAGTCGTCGTGTTCATAGTCGGTGATGTCCGCGCCTGACCTGTCTTTGCTCGCCAAGCGGCGCTTTGCCCCGCTGTTCGTCGTCCAGTTTCTGGGGGCGTTCAACGACAATCTGTTCAAGTTCGCACTGCTGTTCCTCGCCAATTTCAGCCTGTATCGCGCGGAGCCGGACAAGGCGGAACTGCTGGCGACGCTCGCGACGGGTCTCTTCATCCTGCCCTATTTCCTGTTTTCGGCACTGGCGGGGCAATTGGCCGACGCGTCGGACAAGGCGCGGCTGGTGCGTATCGTGAAAGGCGCCGAAATCGGCATCATGGCTTTGGCGCTCACGGGATTCTGGTCGGAATCCGTGCCTCTGCTGCTGCTGTGCCTCTTTCTGATGGGCCTGCACTCGACGATCTTTGGCCCGGTCAAATTCTCCATTCTGCCGCAACATCTGCACGGCAATGAAATCATGGGCGGCACCGGCCTGATCGAGGCAGGCACTTTCGTCGCGATCCTGAGCGGCCAGTTGCTGGCTGGGCTGATTTCGCCGTGGGAAGCCGGTATCGTCGCCACCTGCCTCGCCATGCTGGGCTTTGGCATGAGCCTGCTTGTCCCGCCCGCGCCTGCCTTGAGCACCGGCATCACCGTGGAGCGCAATGTGTTCAAAAGCACCTGGGCGATCCTGATGTCCGCCCGGCGTGGACGCGCCATCTGGCTTTCGATCCTCGGCATCAGCTGGTTCTTCGCGGTCGGCGCGATCCTGCTGGCGGAGTTCGCGCCGCTGGTGAGTGGCGTGCTCGGCGCGCGACAGGATGTCGCCACGCTCTTTCTGCTGATCTTCTCCCTGAGCGTCGCGAGCGGATCGCTGCTCGTCAACCGACTGCTGCGGGGCCAGGTCTCCGCCCGCTTCGTGCCGGTTGCCGCGCTGGCGATGGCCGGCGGCATGATCGACCTGTGGCTTTCCACCACCGCCTATGCCGTCGTCACACGCGATGCCACCATCGCGCAGTTCGTCGCAACCCCGGGAAGCTGGCGGATCATGGCCGACCTGTTCTGTATCGCTTTTGCGGGCGGCATGTTCATCGTCCCGCTCTATGCCATTCTCCAGACGCATAGTCCCGTTGCCGAACGCAGCCGGACGATCGCCGCGAACAACATCGTCAACGCCTTCGTCACGGTGGCGGTGGTGGCGATCGCGACGGTCATGCTGGCGCGCGGGGAAAGCGTGCCGGGGGTGGTCGGCGCCATGGGGGTTGCGACGCTCGCTGTCGCCGTCGTCTCCTGCTGGCTGTTGCCGGAAACACGGCAACAGGCGGCCTGATCCAGGGCTGCGTCCGCCCGGCCATTGGTCGCACGGCCGCCGGATCACAATCTTGCGTTAACCATCTTGTCGTAGGTCGTTTGTCGAACCGGACAGGAGCTACATATGCGCGACAAGGCGGACGATTTCACACAGCTATGCCGTCGGATGCAGCTGCTGATGCAAGACGCCGCGCCGCCGGTCTCTACAGCTCCCGAAGCTATCCGACTGGACGACATGGTGCGGCGCCTTTCGCAGCGCATGGCCCTGCGCCGCCCCCTGTGATCCTTGCACACCGATGAGCGATTACGCTTAATTCGATGTTAACCATATTGGCCCATTTCCCTTCTGCAACACAGTCACAAGCCCGTCGCTGACCAGCGCGGGGTTTGGAAAAGAGAAGGTCTGCAAGGGCATGAAACAGCATCCCTCCGTCGGTTTGACGCATGGCGCACGTCTGGCGCTGGTGCTTTCACTGTGCGTTTCGGGATCCGCGCTCGCGGCTGCGGACATGGCGAAGGTCGCCGGGCCGCTGCCGGACGGGACGCCTGTCGCCGCACTGGCGGCGTCGGATTTTGCGCAGGATGGCGGGTCCGCGCCGGTAGTGCCGCCGCCGCCCTATGTGCCGCCAGCATCGACGACGGCACCGCCCACACCGGCGCAATCCGGTCAAACCCCCTTGCCGGTCTTCGACGATCCCTATGCGGTACGGCCCGATGGCACGCTGCCGCCGATCCCCGTCGATCCGCAGCCGGTCGATCCCGCCGCAGCCGTCGCCGCAGCCCGCGCTGCCGCCGAACCGCCGGCCGGCGCCACCGAATCGCTGCGTGACGCGATTGTCGAGGCGCTGAAGGCCAATCCCGAGATCCAGATCGCGCTCGCGCGGCAGGATGATGCCAAATATGGCGTTCACGAAGCGCGCGCAGGCTATATGCCCCGGCTGGACATGACCGTTGCCATCGGTGGCGAACTGAACCGGCCGCAAATCGGCGCCAACACCGACCTGCGCCGCAGCGAAGGCGTCGTCACGCTCAACCAGAATCTGTGGGACTGGGGCACGACGATCAACGATATCAAGCGCGCCCGCGCAAGCTATCGCAGTGCGCAGTGGAGCACGCGCGAGCGGATCGAGGCCATCGCCTACGACATGTCGCTCGCCTATCTCAGTGTACTGCAACAGCAGAAGCTGGTCGAGCTTTCCAATGAGGAAATCGCGGCGAACGAAAAGATCGTCAAGATCGTCGCCATTCAGGAAGACCTTGGCCTCACGACACCGGCCGACGTCAGCCGTGCGACCGCACGGCTCGACAATGTGCGCGCCATCCTGCTCGATCGTACCAGCGCGTTGCAGCAGGCGCGCGAATCCTATCGCCGCCTGACCAACCGCCTGCCCGGTGTTGCGGTCGATCTGCCGCCGACGACGCCGGTGCTGCCGATGACGGCGGACGCCGCAGTGGCGATGATCGACACGCGCAGCCCGCGCATGGCGCAGGCGGTGGAGGATCGCCGCTCGCTCGATCGTCAGCGCGCCAGCCAGACCGGCACCTTCTTTCCGCGCCTCGCCATTCAGGCGCAGGGCAATTGGCGGGACGATGTTCTGGGCCGCACGGGCACCAATAAAGATGCCCGCGCAATGCTGACCATGACCTATAATTTCTTCAACGGCGGGGCGGACATCGCCGTGCGCAACCGCATTTCCGCGCGCCTGCGCCAGGCCGATTACGAACTGGATCGCCGCCGCCGCGAAGTCGAACAGGACATCCGCATCGACTTCAACGCGCTCGATGCGGCACGCGGCAAGATCGTCACGATCGAATCGGAAATCCAGTCGGCCGAAAAGGTCGTGGCGCTTTATGCGCAGCAGTTCCGTGAAGGACGCCGCACCGTGTTCGACCTGCTCGACAGCCAGAACATCCTGTTCAACGCGCGCGCCAACCAGATCACCAACATGACGGCCAAGAATGCCGCCGAATATCGCGTCCTGCAAAAGCTGGGCAGCCTGTTCGATCTGGTCAGCGGTGGCGAGCCGCTGCCGCAACTCGTCGTTCCGGCGCCCGTCCGCAGCAACTGAGCCGCTTTCGGGTCGCACGCAGTCGGTCCGCGCCCGTCGCAGGGTAAATGCGGCGTTTACCATATCTAAAGAGACAGGCGGATAGGCTGGCCAGGAAAACATAGGGATTTCGCGGAATGGCCAAGGTCAAGGGTGGGACGGCAAAGGGCGGCAAGACCGGCGGCTTCAAGGAGCCGGTGGCGCATGCCGTGTCCGACACGGCAGGTGCCGCCGCCGTCATCGCGACCGGCACCGCCAACTATGCCGACGCGAAGATCATCAAGCTGGGCGACGACGACCGCGCCGTGCTTGAACGCTTCTACGGGCCGTTCAAGGCCGAAATCATCGACATCGACGTCGTGCTGCTGTTCGAGGACGGCACGAAGATCATCATTCCCGGCATGGCGCTTGCCGTCTTTTCGGGCCGCAATCCCGCGCTCGTTTTCAAGGACAAGTCAGTATCCGCGCAAAGCGCCGTCAATGACGTCGCCGAAATCAAGGAACAGGCAACGCCGATCAAGTTCGGCCTTTCGTCCGCCAGTTCCGACGACGATCTGGGCAAGAAGCCGGCCGCAGCTGGCGAGAAGGACTCCGGCGGCATTCAGCCGATCGATTCCGCGCAGGCGCAAACCAGCGCGGCGGCCAAGGAAGACAATCAGAAGCGGTCCGACGAAGATGCGAGCCGCCTGACCGAAAAGATCGCCAACACGCCTGCCAGCCCCGGTGCACCGCCCAGCCCCATTTCCGCGCGCGCCGTGGAACCCACGCCGGACGACGCCATTGGCGAAGCAGGCATCGGCAAGCTGGTTCCGCAGCTCAAGTTCACGCTGTTCAACCAGGAAGGCGTTGCGACCGGGACCGAGGCAGGTGCCACCGTCGTGCGCGGCTCCACCGGCGGGCCGGGGTCTGAGACCGACGCGGCCTATGGCGCGCAATCTGCAAAGGAAAGTATCAGCGGGACGGCGGGCAACGACACCATCTTTGCCGACGATCCCCGGGTCGTGCCGTCAGGGACCAGCCTGCGCGTGCTGCACGTCGAGGCGATGGTGCCGGCAGGCAATCTGGAACTGCTCACCTTTCTCATTCCGTCGCTGCCCGCGGGCTATTCGGTCGCCAACGCCACGCTGACCGACAGGGGCTGGCTGGTTACCGCCGATGCAGGCAACATCACCAAGGTTACCACGACGGTCGATGCGCAAGGCAGGACGGTCGCGTTGCCGACCAACCAGTCGCATTTCAGCTTCGACATCGAACTGGTTTACGCGCTGCCCGCCGAAAGTCAGCCGGTGGCGTCGAGCGGCTTTCAGGACGAGTTTTTCCTGCCCGTGCAGCTTGGCCTGTCCACGGACGGCAAAAACAGCTCCAACAGCGTCGAAGTCTCGACGCATTTCGGCATCAAGGTCGTCAGCAGCGCCGCCGACATGGTCGTCACCGATCCGGTCAGCGGCAATCCCATCTATGTGCTGTTTTCCAATCCGCCGGGTACGGTAGTCGCGGCAGGCGACGGCAACGATCGCATCGTCGCGGGCGCAGGCGAGGATCAGATCGATGGCGGCAACGGGATCGACATCGTCAGCTATGCGCAATCGAACGTCGGCGTCCGTGCCGACCTTGCGGCGGGCACCGGCAGCGGCGGCTATGCCCGCGGCGATACCTACGCCAATATCGAGGGGCTGAGCGGCTCTGCGCATGACGACGTGCTGATCGGCAATGGCGGCGACAACAGCCTGGAAGGCGGCGCGGGCGCGGACGTGCTGGATGGCGGCGCGGGCTTTGACACGGTGGACTATACCGCTTCCCCTGCCGACCCAGAAAACCCGACAGTGGGTATCGAAATCCGGCTGGACGGCACGCCGTCGAAAGGCGGCGATGCGGAAGGCGATCGCCTGACCAATATCGAACATGTCATCGCCACGGCGCGCGACGACCTGCTGATCGGCACCGCCGCCAGCGAACATCTGGAAGGCGCGGCGGGCGACGACATACTGGTCGGCGGAGGCGGGGCCGACCGGCTGGACGGCGGCGCGGGCATTGACCTCGCAGACTATTCCGCTTCGGCAGCGGGCGTGGTCGCGACCCTTGATGGTTCGCCGGGCACGGGCGGCGATGCGCAGGGCGATGTCCTGTCCAATATCGAAAATCTCACCGGCTCGGGCTTCGACGATGTCCTCACCGGCGACGCGGGCGACAATATCCTGCGCGGTGGCGCAGGCGCGGACGTGATCGACGGCGGCGGCGGCACCGACTCGATCGATTTCAGCGACAGCAGCGTCGGTGTCACGGTCTATCTCGACGGACGGGCCGGTGTCGGTGGCGACGCGCAGGGGGATCGCTACAGCAACATCGAAAATCTCACCGGCTCCGACTTTGCCGACCGGCTGGTCGGTTCGACCGGTGCGCAGACGCTCACGGGCGGCCTCGGCGACGACGTGATAGAGGGTGGCGCAGGCGCGGACAGGATCGACGGCGGCGATGGCTTCGACATCGCAAGCTACGACAGCGCGGCCAATGGCGTGCGGGTCGCGCTCGACGGATCGACGCTCGACGGCGGCGATCCGGCAGGCGACGTGTTCGTCAGCATAGAGGGCCTGGAAGGGTCTCGTTTCGACGATGTGCTGATCGGCACGGCGGGCGATGATGTGCTGCTCGGCAATGCGGGTGACGACATGCTGCTGGGCCTGGGCGGCGCGGATGTGCTCGACGGCGGCGAAGGATTCGACGCGGTCGATTACAGCCTGTCGCGCTTTGCCGTCAGTGTCCGCCTCGACGGCGGCCTGTCCGAAGGCGGCGATGCCGATGGCGACACGCTACGCAATGTCGAACATGTGATCGGCAGCGCGCTCGACGACCGGCTGACCGGGGGCGCGGGTGCCGACCGGCTGGAAGGCCGCGGCGGTGACGACATATTGGCTGGCGGCGCGGGTGCCGACACGCTTCAGGGCGGCGAAGGCGTGGATACCGCCGATTATGGCAGCTCGGCGAGCGGCGTTACCGTGGCGCTCGACGGCAGCGCGGGGATCGGCGGCGATGCGCAAGGCGACATGCTTTCCGGCATCGAGCGGCTGGTCGGGTCCGATCATGCCGACCGGCTGACCGGCGACGACAACGACAATCTGCTGCGCGGTGGCCTTGGCGACGACATTCTCTCGGGCGGTGCGGGCGCCGACCAGTTGCAGGGCGGCGAAGGTCTCGACACGGCCGACTATTCGACGGCGCAGGGTGCCGTGACCATCCGGCTCGACGGCAATGCGTCGTCGGGCGATGTGGCCGAAGGCGACAGGCTGACCGGTATCGAGCGGGTCGTCGGCAGCGTCTATGCCGATACGCTGATCGGCGATAGCGGCGACAATATCCTGGAAGGTTCAGGCGGCGATGACAGCCTGCGCGGTGGCCTGGGCGCGGACAGCCTGATCGGTGGCGACGGCAACGACACTGCCGACTACAGCGATTCGCTGACCGGTGTGGCGGCCAGTCTCGCCACCGGCACCGCGACGGGCGGTTCGGCGCAAGGCGACCGTTTCGATGGCATCGAAAATCTTTCGGGCACCAGTTACGACGACGTACTCACCGGCGATGCGGGCATCAACCGCCTGACCGGCGGCGCAGGTAACGACATATTGGCGGGCGGGGCCGGTGCAGATGTGCTGGACGGCGGCGTCGGCACCGACCTCGCCGACTATTCGGCATCGGCTGCGGCCGTGCGCGTTGCGCTCGATGGATCAGCGGGCAGCGGCGGCGACGCGCAAGGCGATACGCTGAACGACATAGAAGGACTGACCGGTTCCGCCTTTGCCGACGAACTGATCGGTAACGAAAACGGCAATCGCCTGTCGGGCGGCGCGGGTGACGATGTGTTGCGCGGCGGCCTCGGCAGTGACGAGCTGATCGGTGGCGCAGGGTTCGACACGGCGGACTATTCGCAATCCGCGTCGAACGTGATCGTCTCGAACGACGGGTCGATCGGACTGGGCGGTGACGCGCAGGGCGACCGGCTGACCGAAATCGAACATATCCTTGGTTCGGCCTTCGACGACCGGATCACCGGCAGCGTCGGCAATGACAGCCTGGATGGCGGGCAAGGCGACGACGTACTGCAGGGCGCGGGCGGCGCGGACGCGCTAGACGGCGGCGCAGGGATCGACATCGCCGACTACAGCCTCTCGAATGCAGGTATACAGGCTGGTCTGGACGGGCGCGCCAATAGCGGCGGCGACGCGGCGGGTGACAGCTTTGTCAATATCGAAGGGCTTTCGGGATCAAACTTCGCCGACAGCCTGTTCGGTTCGGGCGAAGACGACATATTGCGCGGCCAGGGCGGCAACGACCGGCTGACCGGCTTTGCGGGCGCGGACGTGATCGACGGCGGCGCAGGATTTGATACGGCCGATTACAGCGCGTCGGATGCAGGCGTATCGGTCAATCTGGGCACCGGCAACGCATCGGGCGGCCATGCCGCCGGGGACGTTCTGACCAGCATAGAGGCTGTGACCGGATCGAACTTCGACGACCTGCTGACCGGGGGCGAGGGCGCTGAAACGCTGATCGGCGGGGCGGGCAACGACGTGCTGGCGGGGCGCGCGGGCGCGGACACGCTCGACGGCGGCGCAGGCTTTGACGTCGCCGATTACTCCGCCAGCGCCAGCGGCATCACGCTTGTGCTCGACGGCAGCGTTGGCCAGGGCGGCGATGCGGCGGGTGATGCGGTCCGCAACGTCGAGACGATACTCGGTTCGGAATATGCCGACAGCATCACCGGCGTCGATGCCGACGAAGTGCTGGAAGGCGGCGGCGGTGCCGACATGCTGGCGGGCAATGGCGGGCGTGACACCCTGATCGGCGGCAGCGGCGACGACCGGATTTTCGGCGGTGCGCAGGACGACAGCCTCGCGGGCGGCGAAGGCAACGACCTCTTGAACGGCGGCGCCGGTGCGGACAGTATCGACGGCGGCATCGGCATCGATACGGCGGATTACTCCGATTCCGCAGCGGGCGTCACGATCACCCTCGACGGATCGAGCGGTATTGGCGGCGATGCGCAGGGCGACGTGCTCACCAGCATAGAGACGGTGGTTGGTTCGGCCTTTGACGACATTCTGACGGGGCGCAACGACGCCGATCGCCTCGAAGGCGGTGCAGGCGACGACATACTGCGCGGCGGCGCGAACAGCGATACGCTGATCGGCGGCGACGGTGACGACTTTATCGAAGGCGGCGCGGGCGGCGACGTCGTGGACGGCGGCGCAGGCCGCGATACGGCTGACTATAGCGCGTCTGCGGGTGGTATCGCGGTGTCGCTCGACGGGTCCACCGGGCTTGGCGGCCACGCGACCGGAGACATATTGCTGTCGGTCGAACGCGTGATCGGCACCGGCCAAGCCGACACGATCGTCGGCGCGGACGCGGACGAGGATCTGATCGGCGGTGGCGGCGACGATCGCCTCGAAGGACGCGCCGGTGCCGATCTGCTCGACGGCGGCGCGGGCATCGACACGGCGGACTATAGCAGTTCGGCGCAGGGCGTGTCCGTCGATCTTCTGACCGGCACCGGAACGGGCGGCGACGCGCAGGGCGATAGCCTTGTGTCCATCGAACGGCTGGTCGGCTCCTCGGGCGCGGACGTCCTGAGCGGGACGGCCGGGGATGACGAGATCGTGGGTGGCGGAGGCGACGATCTGCTGGTCGGGCGCGGCGGCACCGACACGCTGTCCGGCGGCGCGGGCAATGACATATTAGACGGCGGCGCAGGCGCGGACATTCTCGATGGCGGCGCAGGCACCGACACGGTGGACTATTCCGCATCGACCGTCGCGATTTCCGCTGGTCTCGATGGCAGCACAGGCGCGGGCGGGGATGCGCAGGGCGATGTGATGACGGGCATCGAGCGGTTGATCGGCTCGGCGTTCAACGACACGCTGACCGGCGGGCTGCAGAGCGACGAATTGATCGGCGGCGCGGGTGACGATCTTATCACCGGCGGCGCAGGCAACGATACGCTCTCTGGCGGCGCAGGCGACGACATATTGGGCGGCGGTGCTGGCGCCGACA
Organism: Sphingobium algorifonticola; assembly: GCF_004005485.1. Taxonomy (GTDB): domain Bacteria; phylum Pseudomonadota; class Alphaproteobacteria; order Sphingomonadales; family Sphingomonadaceae; genus Sphingobium; species Sphingobium algorifonticola. The sequence goes on along the minus strand of NZ_RZUL01000001.1, from coordinate 886,549 downwards.
TACTCGACGGCGGCGCTGGCCGCGACACCGTCGATTATTCGGCATCGACCGTGGCGGTCACGATCAACCTCGATGGAACGGCGAGCATCGGCGGCGATGCGACGGGCGATCAGCTGATCGGTATCGAAAATGTTACCGGGTCGAGCTTTGACGACGTGCTGAACGGCAGCGTCGCCGACGAGGAACTGACCGGCGGCGCGGGCGACGACATCATCACTGGTGGCGCGGGTATCGATATCCTGCGGGGCGGCAGCGGCAACGATCTTCTGAACGGCGGGGCAGGGGCAGACCAGCTGATCGGCGGCAGCGGCACCGATACGGCGAGCTATGCCGGCGCGGGCGCAGGTGTTGCGGTATCGCTCGACGGCACGACCGGCACGGGCGGCGACGCACTGGGCGACAGCCTGACCGAAATAGAAATCCTCGAAGGTTCGGCCTTCGACGACATATTGGGTGGCGGCGCGGGCACTGATACGCTGCGGGGCGGCGCTGGCAATGATCGCCTGCTCGGCAGCAGCGGCGCCGATATTCTCGACGGCGGCGCAGGCTTCGACATCATCGATTACAGCGCATCGGCCAGTGGCGTCACGATTGTACTCGACGGATCGCTGGGGGTCGGTGGCGATGCGGCTGGCGATCAGCTCAGCAGCATCGAGGGCGTGATCGGATCGAGCGTCGACGACAGCATCACCGGCAGCAACCAGGCGGATCTGCTCGATGGCGGCGCGGGCAATGACAGCATTACCGGCGGCGGCGGCGACGACGACCTGCGCGGCGGCGCGGGCGACGACGTGTTGGACGGCGGCGCAGGCGCGGACCGGATCGACGGCGGCGACGGCGTGGATACGGTCGATTATGCGACGTCGACGTCGGGCGTTTCGGTGTCGGTCGACGGTTCGACCTCCACCGGTGGCGCGGCGGAAGGCGACCAGCTTCTCAACGTCGAAAATCTTATCGGGTCGGATTTCAACGACGTGCTGGCAGGCACCGCCGCCGCCGATACGCTGACCGGCGGCGCAGGCGACGATCGTCTTGCCGGTCGGGGCGGCGCGGACGTGCTGCGGGGCGGCGCAGGCTTCGACACGGCGGACTATTCCGACGCCGCATCGGGAATCGCCGTATCGCTGGCGACTGGCACGGGCACGCTGGGCGATGCCGCGGGCGATACGCTCGACAGTATCGAGCGGGTGATCGGATCGGGCTTTGCCGACACGATCGCCGGGTCTTCCGCCGCCGACGTGATCGAAGGCGGCGCAGGCAACGACGTGATGACGGGCGCGGGCGGGGACGACCAGATACGCGGCGGCGCGGGCGACGACGTCATCGACGGCGGCACTGGTGCGGACGTCATCGACGGGGGCACCGGCACCGATCGCGTCGATTACAGTGCATCGGGCATCGGTGTTCAGGTCAATCTGAACGGCAGCGCCAGTTTCGGCGGGCTTGCCGAAGGCGACCTCCTGACCAGCATCGAGACGGTGTCCGGCTCTGCCTTTGCCGACATCATCAATGGCACGGCGGCGGCCGAAGACCTGCGCGGCAATGGCGGCGACGACATTCTGCGCGGTGGTGCGGGCGCAGACGTTCTGGATGGCGGCGCGGGCACGGACACGGCGGACTATACGCTGGCGGGCGCGGGCGTTTCGCTCAGCCTGGCAACGGGTGGCACCGGCGGCGACGCGGCAGGGGACAGTTTTGCCAGCATAGAAATCGTCGAAGGTTCCGCCTTTGCCGATACCATCGCGGGCGGCACGGCCAATGACGATCTGCGCGGCAATGCAGGCAACGACCTGTTGCAGGGCGGCGCAGGCGCGGACATGCTGGACGGTGGTTCGGGCGACGACGTGCTGAGCGGCGGTGCGGGCGCGGATATCCTTCAGGGTGGGGCAGGCAGCGACACGGCCGACTATTCCGCTTCCACCGCGGGGATCACGATCAACCTGGACGGCTCGCTCTCGGCGGGCGGCGATGCGCAGGGCGACACCTTGTCGTCGATCGAGAATGTCACGGGTTCGGCCTTTGACGACACGCTCGTCGGCACGGCGCAGAACGAGCGGCTGGATGGCGGCGCGGGCGACGATGTGTTGCGCGGCAATGCAGGGTCGGACGAACTGATCGGCGGCGCGGGCGACGATACCCTGATCGGTGGTGCCGGGGCGGATGTGCTGACCGGCGGCACGGGTTTCGATACGGCGAGCTATGCCGGATCGACGATCGGCGTGAACGTGCGCCTCGACGGCGGCCCGAGCACCGGTGGGGACGCCGAAGGCGATGTGCTGACGCAGATCGAAGGCGTCATCGGATCGGGCCAGGGGGACATCATCATCGGCGGCAATGCCAATGACGTGCTGGACGGCGCGGCCGGCGACGATGTCGTCACCGGCGGCGCAGGCGACGACGTGCTGACAGGTGGCAGCGGCGATGACATATTGAGCGGCGGCCTTGGTGCCGACAGCATCGATGGCAACAGCGGCACCGACACGGCGACCTACGCGGCCGCGACGGCTGGTGTCACGGTCGGTCTCGACGGTGCGGCGGGCACGGCGGGCGAGGCGCTGGGCGATACGCTTACCAACATCAACATTCTCATCGGCTCGGCTTTCGCCGATACGCTGGGCGGCGGCGCCGATGGCGAAGTGTTGCAGGGCGGCGCGGGCGACGACATCTTGCTGGGCAGCTCGGGCGCGGACACCCTCGATGGCGGCACGGGCACGGATACGGCAAGCTACGTCGCGTCGGGTTCGGCGGTCACCGCCTATCTTGACGGCCGTGCAGGCAGTGGCGGCGACGCCGCGGGCGATGTGCTGCTCGGCATCGAGCGGCTCGTCGGGTCGGCCAATGGCGACACGCTGATCGGCGGTTCGCTGGCGGACGGCATCGACGGCGGTGCAGGCGACGACCGGATCGAAGGCGCAGGTGGTGCGGACGTGCTGACGGGCGGCGCGGGCAACGATGTCATATTGGGTGGCGACGGGGCCGACAGCATCGACGGCGGCGCGGACATCGATACCGCAAGCTATGCCGATTCCGCCTCAGGCGTGTCGATCGGTCTGAACGGCGTCGCAGGCACCGGTGGCACGGCGCAGGGCGACGTGCTCGCCAACATCGAAATACTCATCGGTTCTGACTATGATGACGCGCTGGGCGGCGGCGCTGTCGCCGAAACATTGCGCGGCGGCATCGGGGACGACACGCTGCGCGGCAGCGCGGGCGCCGACATCCTGGATGGCGGCGTCGGCACCGACACGGCGGACTATTCCTCTTCGGCGCAAGGGGTGACGGTCGGCCTGGATGGCAGCACCGGTATCGGCGGTGATGCGGCGGGCGATACCCTGTCCAGCATCGAACGGATCGTCGGATCTGCGCAGGCGGATCGCCTGATCGGCGGCATGAACAGCGAAACGCTGGAAGGCGGCGCGGGCGACGACGTGATCGTCGGCAGTCTCGGCACCGATGTCCTGACTGGCGGCGCGGGCTTCGACACGGCGGATTATTCCGCGTCCAGCGCGGGCGTGACCGTGGGTCTGGACGGCAGTTTCGGGTCCAGCGGCGATGCATCGGGCGATCGCCTGAACGAAATCGAGCGGATCATGGGATCGGCCTTTGCCGACAGCCTCTCCGGCTCCACCGGCAACGATACGCTGGAAGGCGCAGCAGGCAACGACAGCCTGGCTGGCGGCGCGGGCAATGACAGTCTGGCGGGCGGCGCAGGCGACGATATTCTGGACGGCGGCGCAGGGGCGGACAGCTTCGATGGCGGTAGCGGCATCGATACCGTCACGTTCGCTACCGCAACGGCTGGCGTGACGCTCAGCCTTGCGACCGGAACGGGCACCGCAGGGGACGCGGCGGGCGACAGCTTCGTCAGCGTCGAACGCGTGATCGGCTCCGACTTTGCCGACAGCATAACCGGTGGCATCGGCGACGAGACGATCGAAGGCGGGGCGGGCAATGACGCTTTGGCCGGTGGCGCGGGTGCCGACAGCCTGACCGGCGGCAGCGGTGACGACAGCCTGGCGGGCGGCGCGGGTGCCGACGCTCTGGATGGCGGCGCAGGCTTCGACACGGCGGACTATTCGGCATCGGCGGCCGGCATCCAGCTCATTCTCGACGGATCGAGCGGATCGGGCGGTGATGCCGCAGGCGATACGCTGACCCAGATCGAGCGCGTGATCGGCACCGGCTTCGACGACATTATTTCGGGTGTTTCGGCGGGCGAAACGCTGGAAGGCGCGGGCGGCAACGACATTCTTTCGGGCAATGGCGGCGGCGACACCCTGCTGGGCGGCGCGGGTGACGATGTGCTGCGCGGTGGCTCGGGTGCCGATGTGCTGGATGGCGGCGCGGGAACCGACACGGCCGATTACAGCAGCTCGACGACCGGCGTGACCGTTGCGCTCGACGGCTCCACGGGTATCGGCGGCGATGCGCAGGGTGACAGCTATGTCAGCATAGAGCGTGTGCTCGGCTCCGGCGATGCCGACGTGCTGACTGGCGGGGCAGGCGCGGACATATTGGCCGGACAGGCAGGCGACGACATATTGACGGGTGCTGCGGGCAATGATGCGTTGCAAGGCGGATCGGGCGACGACATTCTGACTGGCGGCGCAGGCGCCGACAGCATCGACGGCGGAACGGGTAGCGACACGGTGAGCTATGCCGGGTCCGCGCAGGGCGTCACTGCGGCGCTCGACGGCACGATCGGCAGTGGGGGAGACGCCGCTGGTGATGTTATCGTCAACGCCGAAATCCTTGAAGGCTCGGCATTCGGCGACCGGCTGTCGGGCCGGACCGGCGCAGACACGCTGCTTGGCGGCCTTGGTGACGACGTGTTGGTCGGCAGCGCGGGCGCAGACAGCCTGGATGGCGGCGCGGGTGCCGACACGGCCGATTATGCCGGCTCGGCTTCGGCCGTCACGGTCAATCTCGACGGATCGGTTTCGCTCGGCGGCGATGCGGCGGGCGACACTTTGACCAATATCGAGCGCGTCATCGGATCGACGCACGACGATACGCTCAACGGTACCGACGGCAACGACATATTGGAAGGCAATGCCGGGGCGGACACGCTGACCGGCGGCGCGGGCAACGACAGCCTGATCGGCGGCGCGGGCGACGATCTGCTGCTGGGCGGCGCAGGCGCGGACGCCATGGACGGCGGCGCAGGCTTCGACACGGCAAGCTACGCCAGTGCCTCGGCGGCGGTGAATGTCGGCCTGGACGGCGGCGCGCAGACCGGCAGCGATGCGGCGGGCGATACGCTGGCCAATGTCGAGCGGCTCATTGGGTCCGCCTTTGCCGACACCTTGCGCGGCGGGTCGGCGGCGGAAAGCATCGTCGGCGGCGCAGGCGACGACAGCATCCTGGGTTCGGCCGGTGCCGACAGCCTGGACGGCGGTGCAGGCTTCGACACGGTGGACTATTCCGCATCGGCTCAGGGCGTGACAATCGGTCTGGGGGGCGCGACCGGTATCGGCGGCGATGCGGCGGGCGATCAACTGGTGTCGATCGAACGGATCGTGGGTTCGGGCCAGGCCGACGTGCTGACCGGCGCGACAGCCGACGACACACTGATCGGCGGCGCAGGCAACGACAGTATTTCGGGCGGCTTTGGCAATGATACGCTCGCGGGTGGCACCGGTGACGACACGCTTATCGGCGGCGCGGGGGCAGACAGCATCGATGGCGGTGCGGGTATCGACACGGCGGACTACAGCGCCTCGGTCGGTGCGGTGACGGTCAATCTGGATGGGCTCGCGAGCAGTGGCGGCGACGCTGATGGCGACATGCTGACCAGCATCGAGCGTCTGCTGGGTTCCGCCCAGTCTGATCTGCTGCGTGGCGGCGGGGCCGACGAACAGCTTTACGGTAATGCGGGCGACGATACGCTGGTGGGCGGCGCAGGTGCCGACCGGCTGGAAGGCGGCGCAGGCACTGATACGGCCGACTATACCGGCGCATCGGCCAGTGTGACCGTCAATCTCGACGGCACCGCAGGCATCGGTGCGGAAGCGGCGGGCGACACGCTGTTCACGATCGAGCGCGTACTGGGTTCGACCTTTGACGACGTGCTGAACGGTTCGGTCGGGGACGACACGCTGGTCGGCGGCGCGGGTGCCGACACGCTGAACGCAGGCGCAGGCAACGACGTGCTTCAGGGCGGTGCAGGCGACGACATATTGACCGGCGGCGCGGGTGCCGACCAGTTCGACGGCGGGACGGGCTTTGACACTGCGAGCTATGCGGGCGCATTGAGCGCGGTCACCGTCTATCTCGACGGCACATCGGGCAGTCGCAGCGATGCGGCGGGCGACGTGCTCGTCAGCATCGAACAGATTGTCGGATCGGCATTCGACGATCGCATCTTCGGTGCCAATGGTGCGGAAACGCTGCTGGGCGGCGCAGGTGCGGACGTGATCCAGGGCGCGGGCGGCGACGATATCCTGCGCGGACAGGACGGCGACGATGTGCTTGCCGGTGGTCTGGGTGCCGACATCATCGATGGCGGCCTCGGCATCGACACCGCGACCTATGCGACGTCGCTGGCCGGGATCATCCTCTATATGGACGGCACGGTATCGATCGGCGGCGACGCCGACGGCGATGTGCTGACCGGCATCGAGGCAGTGATCGGTTCCAGCCTCGCCGACAGCATCTATGGATCGACCGGCAATGATCTGGTCGATGCGGGCGCGGGCGACGACATTCTCTACAGCAGCGCCGGTGCGGATGCGCTGACCGGCGGCACCGGTTTCGACATCGTCGATTATTCCAACAACGCGGTTGCCGTCACAGTCTACATGGACGGCACCGCCTCGACCGACGGCTTTGCGGCAGGCGACACCCTCAGCGGCATCGAGCAGGTGATCGGCACCAGCCAGAATGACAGCATCACCGGCTCTGCCGGTGCTGATGTGATACAGGGCGGGGCAGGCAATGACGCGCTGAACGGCGGCGCGGGCAATGACAGCCTTTCGGGGGGCACCGGCGATGATACGCTGGTCGGTGGCACGGGATCCGACAGCCTGGACGGCGGCGCGGGCACCGATATCGCGAGCTATGCGGCCGCCACGGCGGGCGTGGTGGTCCGCATGGACGGTGTCGCCAGCTCCGGCGGCGAGGCGCTGGGCGACGTACTGATCTCCATCGAACGCGTCATTGGCTCGGCCTTTGCCGACAGCGTGGCGGGCAGCGCTGGCAACGACCGGATCGACGGCGGCGCGGGCGACGATGCGCTTCAGGGTCTCGACGGCGCCGACTTGCTGTTTGGTGAAGGTGGCGACGACATATTGGCGGGCGGGCTTGGCGCGGACGCGCTGGATGGCGGTGCAGGCAGCGACACGGCGGACTATTCCGGTTCAGCCAGCGGCGTCACCGCCTACCTCGACGGCACGGCGGGTGCGGGCGGCGAAGCGGCGGGCGATACGCTCGCCAATATCGAAATCCTGCGCGGATCGGCGCAGGCTGACAGCCTGTTTGGCAGCAGCGGCAACGACACCCTGTTCGGCCAGTCCGGCGACGACATTCTGGTGGGCGGCGCGGGCGCGGACGTGCTTTCGGGCGGCGACGGCTTCGACATCGCAAGCTATGCGGCATCGGTCGGTGCCGTCACGGTCAACCTTGCGACCGGCACCGGTACCGGCGGCGATGCCCAGGGCGACGTCCTGAGCGGGATCGAGCAGGTTACAGGATCGGCCAACGCCGATACGCTGACCGGCTCCGCAAATGCGGATACACTGCGCGGCGGGGCAGGTAACGACATCATCGACGGTGGCGCAGGCGGCGACAACATCGATGGCGGCGACGGCGACGACATACTGACGGGCGGCCAGGGCAGCGACATTCTGGACGGCGGCGCAGGTTTCGATACGGCTGACTATTCCGCATCCACGGCAGCCGTCACGGTCTACAACAACGGGATCGACCAGGGCGCGGGCGGCACGGCCACGGGCGACACGCTGCTCAATATCGAGCGGGTGCTCGGCTCGGCCTTCGGCGACGTTCTTGTCGGCGGAAACGGTGTCGAGACGCTGATCGGCAATGATGGCAACGACACCATCGAAGGTGGCGCGGGTGCCGACATCATCGATGGGGGCACGGGGACCGATACGGCTTCCTATGCGCGGGCGACCAGCGCGGTGGCCGTCAGCCTGGCGACGAACAGCGGCACATTGGGTGACGCCAACGGCGACACGCTGACATCGATCGAACGGCTCGTTGGCTCCGACTACAACGACACGCTGACCGGCGGCAGCCTTGCCGAAACGCTGGAAGGCGGCGCGGGCGACGACCTCATGATCGCCAGCGCGGGCAGCGATACCCTGACCGGCGGCGACGGCTTCGATACGGTAAGCTATGCGGCGGCGGCATCGGGCGTCACCGTCAATCTCGACGGATCGTCGAGCAGCGGCGACATTGCCGGCGGCGACCGGCTGACCGGCGTCGAATCAATCATCGGTTCGGCCTTTGCAGACACCATCACGGGCACATTCTCCGACGACAGCCTGCTTGGCGGCACCGGCAACGACGTGCTGGCGGGCGGCACCGGCAGCGACATCCTGCTGGGTGAAGACGGCAACGACACCCTCCGCGGCGATGGCGGCGCGGACCAGATGGATGGCGGTGCTGGCATCGACACCGTCAGCTACACGACGTCGGGCGCGGCGGTGGTGATCGACCTCACCCTCGGCACCGCGTCGGGCGGCGACGCGGCGGGCGACAGCTTCGTCAATGTCGAACAGTTCGTCGGATCGCGCCTGGGCGACATCATGATCGGCGGCGCAGGCGTCGACACGTTCGACGGGTTCGACGGCGACGACACGCTGCGCGGCGAAGCGGGCGACGATGTACTTACCGGTGGTATCGGCGATGACGTGCTGATCGGCGGCGCGGGCGCGGACACGCTGACCGGCGGCAGCGGGATCGACACGGTCGACTATTCGGCGTCCTCGGCCGCGGTCACGATCCGCACCGGCGGCACGTCGAGCGGTGGCGATGCGCAGGGCGACGTCCTCTCGGGCATCGAGCGGATCATCGGCTCGGCCTTTGCCGACCAGTTCGAAGGCAGCGGCGCGGACGAGGATTTCACCGGCGCGGCCGGCAATGACAGCTTCATCAGCAGCGCAGGCGCAGACATTTATCGCGGCGGTGACGGCATCGATACAGTCGACTATTCGGCATCGGCCGCCAGCGGCATGAAAATCTATCTCGACGGCAGCTTCGGCACCGGCGGCGACGCCGCAGGCGACCGCATCCTGGACGTGGAAATCGTCATCGGCTCGGCGCAGAATGACGAGATCACGGCGGCCGACTCGGGGTCCACGATCCTGGCGGGCGCAGGCAACGACTTCCTGTTCGGCGCGACCGGAGCCGATATCCTGAACGGCGGCGACGATGACGACGTCATCGCCAGCGGCCTCGGCGCGGATCAGGTCATCGGCGGCACCGGGATCGATACGGCGGACTATCGCAATTCGAACGCCGCTGTCACCATATCCAGCGACGGCACCGCGGGTTCGGGCGGTTGGGCCGCAGGCGATACATTGAGCGGTATCGAGCGGATCGAAGGATCGCTGTCCTACGGCGATACGCTGCGCGGCAATGCCACGACATCGACTGTTCTGTGGGGCTGGGGCGGCAACGACACCTTCGTCAGCTTTGCCCAGGCGGACGTCATCGACGGCGGCACCGGCACCGACATTGTGGATTACAGCGCCTCGCTGGCGGCCGTCACGGTCCGGCTGGATGGTACGCTGTCTTCGGGCGGCAACGCGGCAGGTGACAGCATCCAATTCGTCGAACGCGTGATCGGCTCGGCTTTTGCCGACAGCATCTTTGGCACCGGCGTCAACGAAACGCTGGAGGGCGGCGACGGCGACGATACGCTGGTTGGCGGGTCGGGTGCCGATACGCTGGACGGCGGCGCAGGCTTCGATACGGCGGACTATTCCTCTTCGGGCGGCATTTCGGTCCGCATGGACGGCGCGGCCGGGACCGCAGGCGACGCCAATGGCGACATATTGCTCAATATCGAGCGCGTGATTGGCTCCTCGCTGGCCGATATCATCATCGGGTCGGCCAATGCCGACACGATCGTCGGCGGCGACGGTGACGACATATTGCGTCCCGGTCTGGGTGCCGACACGCTCGATGGCGGCAACGGCTTCGATACGGTCGACTACAGCAGCTCGGCCAGCGGTCTTACCGTCAACCTCACCAACGCGGCGCTCTCGACGGGTCTTGCCCAAGGCGACAGCTTCACCAGCGTCGAAAACTTCCTGCTTTCCGGCCTGGCGGATACGTTCATCGGTTCCGCCAATGGCGAGGCAGTGAGCGCGGGCGCGGGCAACGACATCATCGACGGCGGCGCTGGCGGCGACACGCTCGACGGCGGCGACGGCAACGACACGCTGACGGGCGGCGCGGGTGCGGATTCGATCAACGGCGGCGCAGGGACGGACACGGTCAGCTACAGCGGCAGCAGTGCGGGCATTTCGATCAATCTTGCGACGGGCACCGGCAACACCGGCGGCGACGCCGAAGGCGACGTCTTCACCGTCGGCTCGATCGAAAACGCCATCGGCTCGGCCTTCGCGGACTATATTGTCGGCACCACCGGCGTGAACAACATCCAGGCCGGCGCAGGCAATGACGTCGTGATCGGCGGCGCCGGTGCCGATGTGCTGGACGGCGGCGCGGATGTCGACACGCTGAGCTATGCCAGCGCCGGTTCGGGTGTCACTGTCTCGCTGCTCAGCGGCACGGGTACGGTCGGCGATGCCAATGGCGACGTGATCACCAATTTCGAAAATCTGACCGGGTCGAACCACAACGACACGCTGACCGGCAACAACAGCGCCAACATCATCTACGGCGGCAATGGCGTGGACACGATCAACGGCCTGCAGGGTGACGACACCATCTATGGCGATGACGGCAACGACGTGATCGACGGCGGCGCGGGAGCCGACACGCTGGACGGCGGCCTTGGTACCAACACGCTCACCTATATCTCGGCGGCGTCGGGCGTTGCCGTGTCGCTGCTGGCGGGCACCGGTACGCTGGGCGATGCCAATGGCGACATCATCACCAATTTCACCAATCTGCGCGGATCGAACGCGGCCGACACGCTGACCGGCAATGCGAGTCGCAACATCATCGAAGGCAACAGCGGCAACGACATCATCGATGGTGGCGCGGACGTCGATACGCTGCGCGGTGGCGACGGCGACGACATCCTGCTGGGCGGATCGGAAGCGGACATCAACGATGGCGGCAATGGCACCGATACGGTGGACTATAGCCTCAGCGGCGCAGCGATCTCCGTCAACCTGACGAACAATGTCGGCACCGGCGGCGATGCCCAGGGCGATACCTACATCCTTGTCGAAAATCTGATGGGTACGGCCTTTTCCGACACGCTGACCGGCAATGCCAGCAACAACGTCTTCCTGGGCGGCGCGGGCAACGACCAGCTTTCGGGCCTGGCCGGTAATGACACGCTGAACGGCGGCGACGGGGACGATATCATCAGCGGCGGCTCGGGCATCGACGTGATCGACGGCGGCTCGGGCACCAACACCCTCTATTTCGGCACCAATCCGAACGATCCTTCTTCGGTTTCGGCCGCATCGGGCGTCACCATTTACCTCAACGGCACAGCCGGATCGGGTGGTGACGCGCAGGGGGATACCTATGCCAATATCCAGATCGTCTATCTGACCAACCTGGCCGATACGGCCTATGGCACCAACGCGAATGAGTGGTTCCGCGGGCTGGGCGGCGCAGACACGATCGACGGCGGTGGCGGCACCGACACCGCGTCCTATCAGGGCAGCGGCGCGGGCGTGACGATCGGTCTCGACGGCACGGCGGGCACCGGCGGCGAAGCGGCGGGCGATCGTCTCATCAACATCGAAATCCTGCTGGGCAGCAATCAGGAAGACGTGCTGTGGGGCGATGCCAACGCCAACCAGCTGTTCGGCAACGACGGCGCGGACGTGCTGCGCGGCGATGCCGGGGCGGATACGCTCGACGGCGGCCAGGGTCGCGACACGGTGGATTACACGGCATCGGGCAGCGCCGTTACCGTCCGTCTCGACACCGGCACCGGTTCGGGCGGCGATGCGCAGGGCGACAGCTATGTCAGCATAGAGAATGCAACCGGCAGCGCCCACGCTGACACGCTTTACGGCACGAGCGGCGACAACATATTGACTGGTGGTCTCGGCAACGACTTCCTGCATGGGGGGGCGGGTGCGGATCAGCTGAACGGCGGCGGCGGCACCGACACGGTGGATTATTCGGACTCGGCCGCCGGGGTGACGCTCTATCTCGACGGATCGACATCGACCGGTGGCGACGCCGAAGGCGACGTGCTGCTGTCGATCGAAGGCGCGATCGGTTCGGCCCAGGCCGATACGATCATCGGCTCCAACGCCAACGAAACGCTGTCCGGTGGCGCGGGCAACGACATCATCCAGGGCAATGTCGGCGACGACACGATCAACGGCGGCGACGGCAACGATCTGCTCTCGGGCGGCGCGGGCGCGGACATCATCGACGGCGGCGCGGGCACCGACACCGCCAGCTATGCCACATCCGGTTCGGCTGTCACCGTCTACACCGATGGCGTGACGCTGGGTTCGGGTGGCGATGCTGCGGGCGATCGCCTGACCGGCATCGAAACCGTCACCGGATCGGACTTCGACGACATCCTCTACGGCACCACCGGCAGCCAGACGCTGAACGGCGGCAATGGCAACGATATATTGATCGGCGGTGCAGGGGCAGACACGCTGGATGGCGGCGCGGGCATCGACAATGTGTCCTACGTCACCTCGTCGGCGGGCGTCACGGCCAGTTTCGCCAGTGGATCGCTGGTCGTCAGCGGTGGCGACGCCAGCGGCGACATCTTCATTTCGATCGAAGGCTTTGTCGGCACCAACTTCGCCGATACGCTGACCGGTGGCTCCGGCAGCGAGCGCATGGATGGCGGTGCAGGCGACGATATCGTCAACGGCAGCGCGGGCGCGGATACGCTGCTGGGTGGCAGCGGCATCGATACGATCGATTTCTCGGCATCGGCGTCGGGCATCACCCTGTATCTGGACGGGTCGGCCAGCATCGGCGGCGATGCCGCAGGTGACGTGCTGAGCGGCTTCGAAATCGCGGTCGGCTCGGGCTTTGCCGATGCCCTGTTCGGCACCGGCGCGGACGAAACGCTGCATGGCGGCAACGGCGACGACAGCGTCTATGGCGGTGCGGGTGCCGATACGCTGCTGGGCGAAGGCGGCAGCGACCTCCTTGTCGGTGGCGCGGGTGCGGACAGCATCGACGGCGGCTCCGGTACCGACACGGTCAGCTATGCAACCTCGGCTTCGGGTGTTTCCGCCTATCTGAACGGCACGACGGGATCGGGCGGCGACGCACAGGGCGACAGCCTCGTCGCGGTCGAAAATCTCACGGGATCGGGCTTTGCCGATACGCTGACCGGCGACGGCAATGCCAACGTCCTCGACGGGGGCAATGGCGACGACGTGCTCGTCGGTGGCGCAGGCGGCGACACGCTGACCGGTGGCAGCGGCTCCGATACGGCAAGCTATACCAATTCCGGCAGCGGCCTGACCGTCAGCCTCGCGAACAGCGCAGGCAATAGCGGCGATGCATCGGGCGACAGCTACGACAGCATCGAAAATCTGACCGGCTCGGGCTTTGCCGATACGCTGACGGGCGACAGCGGCGCAAACCGTATCGACGGCGGATCGGGCGACGACATCATCGTCGGCGGTGCGGGCAGCGACACCATCATGGGCGGTTCGGGTAACGACACGGCCGACTACAGCGGCTCGGGCAGCGCCGTTACGGTCCATATGGACGGCACGGCAGGCAGCGGCGGCGATGCCGCAGGCGACAGCCTGTCGGGCATCGAAGTCATCATCGGTTCGGCCTTTGCCGATGCCCTGATCGGCGACAGCGGTGCCAACACGCTGCGCGGCGGCAATGGCGACGATGTGCTGACCGGCGGGGCAGGGGCAGACACGCTGGACGGCGGCATCGGCACCGACACGGCAAGCTATGCCAACGCCACCGGCGGTGTCACCGCCAGTCTCGCCAACAGCCTCGCCAATACCGGCGATGCGGCGGGCGACGGCTACACGAGCATCGAAAGCCTCATCGGCTCCGCCTTTGCCGACCTTCTGCTGGGCGACAGCGGTGCCAACACGCTGCGCGGCGGCGATGGCAATGACATACTGACGGGCGGGGCAGGGGCCGACACGCTGGACGGCGGCGCGGGCATCGACACGGCCAGCTACAGCAGCGCAGGCAGCGGCGTGACCGCCAGCCTCGCCAACAGCGCGGGGAATACCGGCGACGCATCGGGCGACAGCTATGCCGCCGTTGAAAATCTGACCGGCTCCGGCTTTGCCGATACGCTGGTCGGCAACGGATCGGCAAATGTGCTGGACGGCGGCGATGGCAACGACGTGCTTGTCGGCGGGGCGGGCGGAGACACGCTGATTGGCGGCGGCGGCACGGACACCGCGGATTATTCGGCGTCCGGCACCGGCGTGACGCTGGACCTGACGGGCGCGACGGGCAGCGGATCGACCGGCGATGCGGCGGGCGACACGCTGAGCGGTATCGAACAGGTGCTGGGCAGCGGACAGGACGACAATTTCAGCCTGAGCCTTGCCGAAAACTGGTCAGTCAATGGCGGCGGCGGCTATGATCGCGTGGCACTGGCCGCCAACAGCGGCAATGTGACCGGTGGCAGCTTGCTGGGCGTGCTCAGCAATGTCGATGAAATCGACTTCACCGGCGGCAATGTTCAGGGCAACCTCACCATCGATGCCAGCCTCGTGCAGGCGCTCGTCGGCAACGGCAATGCCTCGCACCTCACCGTCCGCTTCGATGGCGATGACAGCCTGGCGTTCGATCCGTCGGCGCATTACACGCAGGCTGGCAACGACTATACGCTCTACAGCGATGCCTCGCTGACGACGGAAGTGGCGCGCGTGACGGTGGGCTGACCGCCCTTAGCGACTGCGAATGAACGCGCGGACGTCGGCGGACAGCTTGCGCAGATCCTCGGGTCGCACATACATCATGTGGCCGGCGTCGTAGTAATGGAACTGGATGCGCGCGGGGTCGAAGCCGGGACGGTTCATGGCATATTCCGCACCGAAAAAGGGCGTCGCGAAATCATACCAGCCCTGGCCGACGAAGACTTTGAGGCCACTGTTCTCGCGCAACGCCTTGCTCAGATAGGGCGCGACGTTGACATAGACTTCGCCGTCGCGGCCTCGCTGGCCCGCAAGCTTCCAGTCCCAGTCGCGCACCCCGCCGATGGTGACATAGTCCCGGTCGATCTTCAGCTTCAGATCGTCGCGCAGATAGCTGTTGATGGCCGTCGTATAGGCCGCGTCGATACCGTAGAAGCTGGGATCATTGTCCGGCGTCTCGCCCGCGCGATCATAATCGACGCCGGTGTAGCGCGTATCGAGCCGCCCGATGGCAAGGCCCCGGTCGCGCAGCAGTTCCTTGTAGAAACGCCCCGGCGATACCCGCAGATTGGCGTTGTCGACAAACTGTTCGGACAGGCCCGTCAGTCGCGCCAGCTCCGTGCGGACACTGGCGCGTTCCTCCGCCGTCAGCGCATTGCCCTTCAGCAGCGCGGCGGCATAGGGGCCGATCGCGAATGCGCGCGCCTGTGCGGCGATCTCCGCCACGGTTGCAGGCGGGTTGGCGATCTTGCGGTGATACCAGGCGGTCGTCGCCATCGACGGCACGTTGAGGATGTAAGGCATTTCATTGCCGGGCACTTCGGCGGGCGCGCCGAAATCCAAGATCGCGGAAACCAGGATGATGCCGTTGATCGCAACGTCGTTATACTGGCCTTCCAGCTCGTTGATCAGCGCGACCGAGCGGGTGGTGCCATAGCTTTCCCCGCCGATATATTTGGGCGATGACCAGCGGCCATTGTCATTGAGCCAGGTACGGATGAACTCGGCGATCGACTTGGCATCGGCCGAAACGCCCCAGTAATCCTTGGCTTCCTTCTTCCCGATCGCGCGGGCAAAGCCGGTGCCGACGGGATCGATGAAGACGATGTCGGTCACGTCGAGCAGCGATTCGGGATTGTCGACCACCGGATAGGGCGGCGCGCCGTCATCCTGCGCATCGGGCAGCACGACACGCTTCGGGCCGAACGCACCCATGTGCAGCCACAGCGATCCCGAACCGGGCCCGCCATTGTACAGGAAAGTCACCGGACGGGATTTGGGATCGGCCCCGTCCCTGACATAGGCCGTCGCGAAAATGGCGGCGAGCGGCTTGCCATCCTTGTCCTTGAGGTAGGTCTCGCCCGTGGTCGCGGTATAGGCGACGGCCTGTCCCCCGAACACGCCCTTGTGCTTCGTGACCGAGACGATCGGCGGCGGCGCAGGGGCGTCCGCAGGCGCGGCATCCGGCGCCTTTTCCCCGGCGGCATGGGCTGGAACGGCGGCAAATGCGACGGCGAGCGTCGATAGGCAGGATAGGAAGCGCATGAAAGACCCCTTTGTCAGAAGGTTACGCTAGACCAGTCTCCGGCGGTGGTGAAGGGCCTTTCACGCGCACCATCGCAAGTGGGCTTTCCGATCAACGGGTTGGCAAGGGCGCTAGACTAATGTTGCCGCCCGGCGCATGCTTGCCTTGTGTTTTCGGGGGAAAATGAATGACGCCACGCTTTCTGTCCGTCCTTGCACTCGCAACGGCTGCACCGGCCCTGGGGTCGGCGCTCTCGCTGCCGCGGGCTGCCGCGCCAGCGTCGGACGTGATGGCGCAGTTCACGCCGCAGGCGCTGATGGCATCGGGCTGCGGCTTTGTGGCGCAGGGCGAAGGCGTCGTTGCGGGCAAAGGCTTGGCCACCATGCCGCTTATCGACGGGCTGGCGCCGATCCATTATCCCGTAACCACGGTCGATCCGGTGGCGCAGCGATATTTCGATCAGGGCATGGCGCTGCTTTACGGCTTTGAGTTCGCCAAGGCGGAGCGCAGCTTTGCGGCCGGGCGCAGCCGCGATCCGGCCTGCGCGATGTGTGCGTGGGGGGAGGCGCTGGCAATCGGTCCCTATATCAACAGTGGCCCTTCGGGCGAGGCGCGCATCGCCACCGCTTATGGCCTGACGGCGCAGGCGCTGGCACAGCCGGACATTAGCGCGAAGGAGCGCGCCCTCATCCTCGCCCTGCAATCACGCTATGCGCCGGGCGGACCGAAGGCGCAGAAGGGCGTGCACGCCGTCACCTTCGCCAATGCGATGCAGGCGCTGTCCGACCGCTGGCCGGATGACGACATGGTGATGGTCCTGACGGCAGAGGCGGCAATGAACGTGCGCCCATGGGACTATTGGGAAGCGGACAATGCCACCCCGCGCGCCTGGGCGCGCCGCGCGATCGCCCTTGTCGAAACCGTGCTGGCCCGCAATCCCGACCAGCCCGAGGCGCAGCATCTTTACATCCACCTGACCGAAGCATCGACCACCCCTGGCCGGGCGGAACGGGCCGCCGATATGCTGGAGACCGCCGCACCTGCCTCCGCCCATCTCGTCCACATGCCCAGCCATACTTACTATCGCATCGGCCGCTTTGCCGATTCGGTGAAGGTCAACGTCAAGGCCATCGGCGTTGATGAGGCCATGGCCCGGCGCCTCGGCGACAATCCGCAATATTATGGCTATTTCAATCATCACACCCATTTCATCCTTTCGGCAGCGGAGCAGGTCGGCGATCGCGCGACCGCGCTGAAGGCAGCGGCGGATCTGGAAGCCGCGATTCCGGTCGAAAAGGCGATGAAGGCCCCGTATCTTCAGGAACGTCTGGGCACGGCCCTGCAAGTCCGGGCGCAATTCGCGCGCGATCTGAAAGAATTGCTCGCCATTCCGCAACCCGATGCGCGTCTGTCCGAACTGCGTCAGCTCTGGTGGGCGTTGCGCGCCGAGGGGCTGGGGCGCGCCGGGCAGGTCGCCGCTGCAAAGCGGGAACTGGTGGCCATGCGGCAGGCGCGCGGGCGCAAGAAACTTGATCCCGATTTCCGCCCGCTGGCGAAACTGGCCGAAACCATCGCCATGGCCCGCATGGCCGAGGGCAGCGGCAATCCCAAAGGCGCGATCCGCCTGTTGCAGGCTGCCGCCGGGATCGAGCGGACATTCAGCTATAACGAACCGCCGGTCTGGCATCAGCCGGTGGATGCGGCGCTGGGCGCGCTGCTGCTGCGCACCGGTGATGCGCGCGGGGCGAAGGCGGCGTTCGATCGCGCGCTGGTGCGCCGTCCCGGCAATGCCTGGGTGTTGTGGGGCATTGCGCAGGCGCAGGCGGCGCTGGGCGACCGGCAAGCCAGCGAACAATCGCGCGCCGCCTATCGCAAAAGCTGGGCAGGCGAACCGGACAGCAGCCTGCTCGCGATGCTTTGAATGCGGCCGCAACAATCGGAGCGTCGCGGAAAGCGGCTTGTCTCATAGGGTGCGAGGACGGCAGTCGCGCCGTCGGCCAGATGAATGGGACATGCCATGACGACCCTTAACCCGACGACCGCAAAGGCCGTTATTGACGATCCACGCTATGCCCGGCTCAGCGCGCGCGATCCCGCCGCGGACGGTCAGTTCTATTATGGGGTGAAGTCGACGGGTGTCTTCTGCCGCCCCTCTTGCCCCGCACGGCTCGCACGCCCGGACAACATCGTCTTTTTCGATACCGCGCAGGACGCGCAGGATGCCGGTTTCCGCGCCTGCCTGCGCTGCCATCCGCTCGCGATCGACGGGCGCGATCCCGCTACCGAGGCGATGCGCCGCGTGGCCGCCTACATCGATGCGCATGTCGATCAGCCCTTGTCGCTCAGGCTACTGGCCGACCAGGCGGGGTTGAGCCGCTTCCACTTTCAGCGGACATTCAAGGCGGTGATTGGTGTGTCGCCCCGTGAATATCAGGCGGCAGCGCGGCTGAAGACGTTCAAGGCGTTGCTGCGCGACGGCGAGGATATCCTCGGCGCGACGTTCGAGGCAGGCTATGGCTCCACCAGTCGGGTTTACGAGACGGTGACCGGGGGTCTCGGCATGACGCCATCGGCCTATCGCGCGGGCGGGGCGGGCGAAAGCATTGCCTATGCCCTGCGTGACACCGCCCTCGGCCCGCTGATGATGGCGGCAACCGACCGGGGTGTCTGCTTCGTCGAGTTCGGCATGGATGCAGCGGCACTGTACGCCCGACTGGAGCGCGAGTTTCCCGCAGCGTCTCTCGTCCCGTCCGGTCCGGCCGCAGACGCGCCGCTCGATGCCTGGATTGCCGCGCTGGACGACCATTTGTCCAGCGGTGCGCCGCGCCCGGACCTGCCGCTCGACATGCGCGGTACCGCCTTCCAGCTCAAGGTCTGGAAGTTTCTGCTCAGCGTCAGGCCCGGCGATGTCGTCAGCTACAGCGAACTGGCGCAGGGCGTCGGCGCGCCGAAGGCCGTCCGTGCCGCGGCATCGGCCTGCGCAGCCAACCGCATCGGCGTGCTGATCCCCTGCCACCGCGCCTTGCGGGCCGACGGCGGGCTTGGCGGCTATCGCTGGGGGCTGGCCGCCAAGCGGACGCTGCTCGACCGGGAACGGGCGGGGCGGAGCGCGGGCTGATGCCTGCCTTCGATACCGGTGCCTGCGATGCCAATGCCTTGGAAGCCAGTGCGATCGGGGCCGCGCTCGATCGCGAGGGGTTCGCGCGGCTTCCCGGCCTGTTGGATGCCGCCACCTGCAACACGCTGATCGCCGGTTATGCCGACGATCGCCTCTATCGTTCCACGATCACGATGGCGCGTCATGGCTTTGGCCAGGGCGAATATCGCTATTTCGCCTACCCCCTGCCCCCCGTGATCGCGCGGCTGCGGTCTGCCCTTTATGCCCCGCTGGCCGCGATCGCCAGCCAGTGGAACGCCCGGATCGGGATCGACCAGCCCGACTGGCCGACAGAGCATGCCAAGCTGATCGCGCGCTGCGCTGCCGCAGGACAGATGCGGCCAACGCCGCTCATTCTGCGCTACCGTCCGGGCGACCATAATCGCCTGCATCAGGATGTTTACGGCGACCTCACCTTTCCGTTGCAGGTGATCGTGCAATTGAGCGCGCCAGGCGTCGATTTTGCCGGCGGCGAACTGGTGCTGGTGGAGGGGCGCGCCCGGATGCAGTCCCGTCCGATCGTCGTGCCGCTGAAGCAGGGCGATGCCGTCGTGATCCCCGTGCGTGAGCGTCCGGTCGCGTCAGCGCGCGGCTGGGCGCGCGCAGCCATGCGCCACGGCGTAGCCACGGTGACGGCGGGCGAGCGCCATAGCCTCGGTATCATCTTCCACGATGCACGCTGAAGGGCGTTTCAGTCGTCGGCTTACACGTCGAGATTGGCGACGTTCAGGGCATTGTCCTGAATGAACTCGCGGCGCGGCTCCACCACGTCACCCATCAGACGCGTGAAGATTTCGTCCGCGACATCCGCCTGATCGACTTCGACACGCAACAGCGACCGGGCGTTGGGATCGAGCGTGGTTTCCCACAGCTGCTCGGCATTCATTTCGCCCAGACCCTTGTAACGCTGGATCGACAGACCCTTGCGCCCGGCGGCGAGGATCGCGTCGAGCAGGTCGCTGGGGCGCGATATCGTCGTGCCTTTGGCGGCGGTTGCGGACGCCGCAACTTCCGCAACTTCGTCGCTGTCGGCCGCTGCCGCCTTGGCGGTAATCAGGCGGCTTGACGTCAGATAGGCGCCTGCCTGCTCGGTCGCCAGTGCATGCAGCTTGCGCGCCTCGGCCGATCCCAGAAACGCCGCTTCGATGATGTGATGGTCGGTCACGCCGCGCCACAATCGCTGGAAGTGGTAGCCGCCTTCCTCGCTGACGATGCCGGTCCACCGGCCGTCCGTATCGGCCAGGTCGAGCCAGCGCACCGCTTCTGTCAGCGCAGCCTGGCGCCGGGGTGTGTCGATATCCGGGTCGAGCGCGCCGGCCAGCGCCAGCGCCTCGATGATGCGCGGATCATAGCGGCGGGGCATGTAGCGCATGAGCGTCCGCATCCTGCGGCTGTGATCGATCAGCGCGCGCAGGTCTTCGCCGAAGACGCGACCGTCCGCAGTGTCCAGCGCCATCGTCTCGACGCCATTGTCGACCAGATACTGGTCCAGCGCCGCCTCGTCCTTGAGGTACACTTCGCTGCGGCCGCGCGCCGCCTTGTAAAGCGGCGGCTGGGCGATGAAGAGATGGCCGTTTTCGATGATCTGCGGCATTTGCCGATAGAAGAAAGTGAGCAGCAACGTGCGGATATGCGCGCCGTCCACATCGGCGTCGGTCATGATGATGATCTTGTGATAGCGCAGCTTCTCGATGTTGAACTCTTCGCGAATGCCGGTGCCCATCGCTTGTATGAGCGTGCCGACTTCCTTTGACGACAGCATCCGGTCCAGCCGTGCGCGTTCGACGTTCAGGATCTTGCCTTTCAGCGGCAGGATCGCCTGATAATGGCGGTCGCGGCCCTGCTTGGCGGAGCCGCCTGCCGAGTCCCCCTCGACCAGGAACAGCTCGGACTTGGCGGGGTCGCGCTCCTGACAATCGGCCAGCTTGCCGGGCAGCGAGGCGATGTCCATCACGCCCTTGCGCCGCGTCAGTTCGCGCGCCTTCTTGGCGGCTTCGCGGGCGGCGGCGGCGTCGATCACCTTCTGGATGATCATCTTGGCATTGGCGGGGTTTTCTTCCAGCCATTCGGCCATCTTGTCCGCCATCAGGCTTTCGAGCGGCTGGCGCACTTCGGAAGAGACCAGCTTGTCCTTGGTCTGGGAGGAAAACTTCGGATCGGGCAGCTTGACCGAAACGATCGCGGTCAGCCCCTCGCGCATGTCATCGCCGGTGAGGCTGACCTTTTCCTTCTTCAGCATGCCCGACTTGTCGGCATAATTGTTGAGCGTGCGAGTCAGCGCCGCGCGGAATGCGGCCAAATGGGTGCCGCCGTCCCGCTGCGGAATATTGTTCGTGAAGCACAGGACATTTTCATAATAGCTGTCGTTCCATTCCAGCGCGACGTCGATGGTCACATCGTCGCGGGTGCCGGAAATGGCGATCGGCTCGGGCATCAGCGCCGATTTGTTGCGATCGAGATATTTGACGAACGCGGCGATACCGCCTTCATAATAGAGTTCGACAGTCTTGCTTTCCTCGTGCCGCGCGTCGGTCAGGAAAAGGCGCACGCCGCTGTTGAGAAACGCCAGCTCGCGATAGCGATGCTCCAGCTTGTCGAAATCATATTCGGTGACGTTCTTGAACGTTTCGGTCGAGAACATGAAAGTCACTTTCGTGCCTTTCTTCCCCTCCGGCGCAGGTCCAAGCACCTTCAGCGGTGCCTCCGCATCGCCGTTGCGGAAGCGCATCCAGTGTTCCTGCCCGTCGCGCCAGATGTTAAGCTCCAGCCAGTCGGACAGGGCATTCACCACCGACACGCCCACACCGTGTAGGCCGCCCGACACCTTGTAAGCGTTGTCGTCGCTCGTATTCTCGAACTTTCCGCCTGCATGAAGCTGCGTCATGATGACTTCGGCGGCGGACACGCCTTCCTCGCTGTGGATGCCGGTCGGGATGCCGCGACCATTGTCCTGCACACTGACGGAGCCGTCGGGGTTCAGGGTGATGTCGATCCGGTCGCAATGCCCCGCCAGCGCCTCGTCGATCGCATTGTCGCTGACTTCGAACACCATATGGTGCAGGCCGGACCCGTCATCGGTGTCGCCGATATACATGCCGGGCCGCTTGCGGACCGCGTCGAGACCTTTGAGAACCTTGATGCTGTCGGCACCATAGGCATTGGTGTTGGGGCTTGCTTGGCTGTCTTCGTTCATGGACCAGCATATAGGGCCGCAACCGGCGAAACTAAAGGAAAAACAGGTGCCGCGGCGGCTGCGATGCTTTAGGGTCAGGCGATGAAACGGTCTCTCCCGATGCTCATGCTGCCTGTTGCGCTCGCCGCCTGTTCCGACAGCCGCGACGTGATGGAGGAATTGCCCAACAGCTCCATTGCCGGCGCGCCCCGCGAAGCGATGCCCGAAACGCAGATCGAATCCACGCTGGCGCGCCCGGTGACGATCGGGGAGGACGGTCCGCAGCTCGACGCCTGCGGGGCGCTTGGCCTTGTGCGGGGCGTGGCGGCGGGCAAAAGGCTTGCGGTCCACGCCGCGCCGTTCCGGGAAGCCAAGGCGACGGCGCAGCTGGGCAATGGCGCGCGCGTCCATGTGTGTACC
Organism: Sphingobium algorifonticola; assembly: GCF_004005485.1. Lineage (GTDB taxonomy): Bacteria > Pseudomonadota > Alphaproteobacteria > Sphingomonadales > Sphingomonadaceae > Sphingobium > Sphingobium algorifonticola. Next base: position 863,270 of record NZ_RZUL01000001.1, on the reverse strand, counting down.
CGCAGTCTGGATCAGAAATGGCTGGGCGTGGTGGTGATGCCGGATGCGCCTGCGCCGGATGGCAATGAGGTCGGCGGCAACGCGGCTTTGCCAGCGCCTGTGGATTGCGGCGTCTCATCCCCCGTCGACCGCAGACAGGCCTATGACGGGCCGTGCCAGAGCGGCTGGGTGTCGAGCGGCTTCGTCAGGCTGATTGCGGGGTAGGGAGAAACGATCACCCCTCATCCGTTCGGTTCGAGCCTGTCGAGAACTGTTCCTGGAACTGCATTCTCGACGGACGCTTCTCGACAAGCTCGAAGCTGCTCGAACCGAACGGATGATAGAGAACGGCCTTGGTAATTACCGCTCCCGCGTCGCGCTGAATGTCAGGTCCGGGTGGCGTTCCTGCTGATAGCCGACATCCCATGCGCTCTTCGCCAGGAAGACATGGTTGCCATCCCGGTCGGTCGCGAGGCTGGAGCGATTGAACTCGATGAAGCTCTTTACCGCCGCGTCCGGCCCGGCGATCCAGCGCGCCGTGTCAAATGGTGAGGCTTCCAGCACGGCTTCCACCTTATATTCGGCCTCCAGCCGCGAAATCAGCACTTCAAGCTGCAACTGGCCGACCACGCCCACGATCCACTGGCTGCCGAACTCGGGATAGAAGACCTGGATGACGCCTTCTTCGGACAGGTCGTCGAGCGCCTTGCGCAGCTGCTTGGTCTTGGTCGGGTCCTTCAGCGCGACGCGACGCAGGATTTCCGGTGCGAAATTGGGGAGGCCGGTAAAGCGCACGTCGGCCCGCTCGCTCAGCGTATCGCCGACGCGCAAGGTGCCATGATTGGGAATGCCGATGATATCGCCGGGATAGGCCTCGTCGGCGATCTCGCGGTCCTGCGCGAAGAACAGGATCGGCGAATGGACCGCGATCGGCTTGCCCGATCCGCTTGGTGTCAACTTCATGCCACGGCGGAACTTGCCCGAACATAGCCGCATGAAGGCGATGCGATCGCGATGCTGCGGGTCCATGTTGGCCTGCACCTTGAAGATGAAACCCGTGACGTCGGCGCGCTCTGGCTCCACCGGCGCAGGCTCTGCCGGTTGCGGACGCGGCGGCGGGGCATAGGCCGCAAGTGCGTCGATCAGCTCGGTCACGCCGAACTTCTTGAGCGCCGACCCGAAATAGGCGGGGGTCAGGTCGCCGTGACGATAGGCGGCGAGATCGAACCCGCTATATCCGCCCTGTGCCAGCTCCGCCTCCTCGCGCAGCCGGGCCAGCGCACGGGGCGAAAGGCGCGCGGCAAGCGTCGCGTCGTCCAACCCGGTAAACTGGTGCCGCGCGCCTTCGAACTCCTTGCTCGGCCCGGTCGGCTGCATCAGCCGATTGGTCGCGAAATCGTAAATTCCCTCGAACTCGCCGCCCATGCCTGCGGGCCAGCTCATCGGGACCACGTCCAGCGCCAGCGCGTCGGCGACCTCGTCGATCGTCTCGAACGGGTCCCGCCCCTCGCGATCGACCTTGTTGATAAAGGTGATGATGGGGACATTGCGCATCCGGCACACTTCGAAAAGCTTGCGGGTCTGAGGCTCGATCCCCTTGGCGGCGTCGATCACCATGACGGCGCTGTCGACCGCCGTCAGCGTGCGATAGGTGTCTTCGGAAAAATCCTCATGCCCCGGCGTATCGAGCAGATTGAACGTGATGCCGTCCCGCTCGAACGTCATGACCGACGATGTGACCGAAATGCCGCGCTGCTGCTCGATCTTCATCCAGTCGGATCGCGCCCGCCGGTTCGCCCCGCGCGCCTTCACTTCGCCCGCCAGATGAATCGCGCCGCCTTCCAGCAGCAGTTTCTCGGTCAGCGTCGTCTTGCCCGCATCGGGGTGGGAAATGATCGCGAATGTACGGCGGGACGGTATGGTCATATTTTGCGCTTTCAAACGAACGACACAAAAGCCGTTCGTGCTGAGTAGGGACTGAGCTTGTCGAAGGCCCGTATCGAAGCATCACTGGCGGGCAAAGTCCTTCGACAGGCTGCTTCGACTTGGCTCGGCAGCGCCTCAGGACGAACGGACAGGACGCAAGGCTAATTCTCCACGAGCGTCACATGCATCCTAAACGCGCGTTCCTCGCCCGGCGTCAGCCGGATCACGCCGGGCTTTTCCCAGATGTCACCCGTAAAGCCGACGGGGTCGGCCATGCCCGCCCAGGGTTCCACGCACAGGTAGCGCGCACCGGGTCGCTGCCACAGCCCCAGCCAGGGGGTGTCGGGAAAATCGATCTTCAGATGCGCTGTGCCCGGTGCCCCCCACGTCAGGCTGCGGCTTTCCAGATGGTCCCAGATCAAGGCATCGCCTTCGAACATCGCATAGGTTGGCCTCAGCGTCCGTCCCTCTACCGGGGAAGATACGCTTTCCAGGGCGATCAGGCCTTTTTCATGCCCCACCTTGCGGATCGGGGCAGGTTCTGCCTTCTCGAAGGTGATCCGGTGATCCTCCACGGCCGCACCATAAGGCAGCGGCCAGGCGAAGGCAGGGTGATAGCCGAAACTGAACGGCATGTCGGATGCGCCATCGTTGTGCACGGTCGCCGTCATTTCCAAGGTGGCACCGGCAAGGGCAAAGCGCATGTCGAGCCGGAAATCGAACGGATAATGCCGCCGCGTTTCATCGTCCGCCTCAAGGCGCAGCACGGCGGACGTTTCATCGCCCTGGATTTGCACGAAGGCCGACGTCCGTGCAAAACCATGCTGCGGCAGGCTGTATTCCACGCCATTGACGCGATAGCGATCCTCCCGCAGTCGTCCGACGAAGGGAAACAGCAACGGGGCACGGCCGGACCAGAAGGCCGGGTCCGCATCGGTCAGCAGCTCGCGCCCCGCGGCGTCGGCCAGCGACCATAATTCCGCACCCAGCGGGTTGATGGTAGCGGCCAGACGGCCCGATTGCAGGGAGATCATGGCCGATACTCCCTGGCCCTTGCCCCCGTAACCGGACCCATACCCGTAACCCCAACCGTCACCCCTGCGAAGACAGGGCTCGCAGGCGATGGCGTACCGCCGGGAGACACCAGACCCCTGTCTTCGAAGAGGTGACGATATCGGCGTTCACCCACGCAGCACCGCGCCCAGCTTCTCCGCCGCCTTCACCACGGCACCACTTATCGCGATCAGATCCTCGTCGGTGAAGCTCTTCTCGCCCGGCTGCAATGTCACTTCGACCGCAAGCGACTTGTGCCCATCCTCCACGCCGGGACCGACGAACAGGTCGAACAGCCGCGCATCGACGATGTATTTCTTGTCGGCGCCCTTCACCGCCCGCACCAGCGCATCGGCATCGATCGCATCGGGCACCAAAAAGGCAAAGTCGCGCTTCACCGCTTGCAAGGCGGGTGGCGTGAAGGGGGCGCGCATGAAACTGGCTCTGCGCTTTACCGGAACAGCGTCGAGGAAGATTTCGGCCGCCGCCACGCTGCCCGAAAGGCCGAACTGCCGGGCAAGCGCGGGATGGAGCATGCCATATTCGGCCAGCACCGCTTTCGGCCCCAGTCGCAACGTGCCGGACTGGCCGGGATGATAAGCGCCGCCCGCTTCGCCGAAACTCTGGAGATTGGCGATCGGTGCGCCGGCCGCTGCCAGCAGCGCCAGCACTTCGGCCTTCACATCATGGGCGACAAAGCCCTGCGCCTTGCCGGTCTGCCAGCTGCGCGGCATTTTTTCGCCAGCCAGCACGATCCCCGCAGTCGCGCGCTCACCGGTGGCGAAATAGCGACGCCCGATCTCGAACAGGCGGACCGATGCCGCGCCCCGATCCATGTTCCGGCCGACTGCGGCGAGAAGGCCGGGCAGCAGCGACGGGCGCATGACTTTCATGTCCTCTGAAATGGGATTGGCCAGAACCCAGTCGCCGCCGCCGACCGATGCGGCTTCCTTTTCCGACAGGAACGACCAGTTGATCGCTTCGTTGAAGCCGCGGGCCGCCGCTGTGCGCCGTACCCGCCGCTCGATCATCTGCTCGGGCGTCGCCGTTGGCCTTGCGACGCCGGGCGCGCGGGGCAGGGGGGTGGAAGGTACCTTGTCGAGCCCGTAAATCCGCACCACTTCTTCCACAATGTCCGCCGCGCCATCGATGTCGCGGCGCCAGGAGGGGATGGCAATCGTCCAGATATCGCCGACGGACACGCCGAAGCCGAGGCTTTCCAGAATGCGCGCCTGAATATCCTCGGCGACATCGACACCGGCGAGCGCCAGCACGCGTGTTGGCGTGTATTCCACGCTTCGCCCGGCTGCGGGCGGCGCACCTGCTCTGGTCGCTTCGCTGGCGGTGCCGCCGCACAGGTCGAGCACCATCTGCGTCGCAATTGACAGGCCGTCGTCAAGAAAGGCGGGATCGACGCCCCGCTCGAAGCGCGTGCGCGCATCGCTGGTCAGGCCGAGCGCCTGTCCCGTCACGGCAATCGACTCGGGCGTGAAATAGGCACATTCGATCAGCACCTGCGTGGTGCCGTCCTGCGCGCCCGAATGCGCGCCGCCCATGATACCGCCGATGTCGTGCACCATCGCATCGTCGGCAATCACCGTCATACGCGGATCGAGCGTGTAGGTCTTGCCGTTGAGCGCCAGCACCTGCTCACCATCCTGCGCCTTGCGCGCCACCAGGCCGCCGTTCAGCGTCGCCATGTCATAGACATGCAGCGGACGGCCCAGATCGACCGAGACATAATTGGTGATATCGACCAGCGCCGAAATAGGCTTTTGCCCGATCGCCTTCAGGCGCCGTTGCAGCCATTGCGGGGATGGACCGTTCGTCACCCCGGTTACCGACCGTGCGAAAAACGCCGGGCAACCCGACGCATCCTCCGTCCGCACGTCGGGACCGGCGCCCTGGCCGTTGATCGTCGGGATCGTGATCGCCTTTAACGATCCGATCCCCGCCGCCGCCAGATCGCGCGCAATGCCGCGCACGCCCATGCAGTCCTGCCGGTTCGGCGTGATGCTGACGTCGATCACGGGATCGTCGAGACCGGCCCAGGCGGCATAGACCTGCCCCACCGGCGCGTCGCCGGGAAGGTCGATGATTCCGTCATGCTCGTCGCCCAGTTCCAGCTCGCGGAAACTGCACATCATGCCGTTCGATTCGACACCGCGAATCGCCGCGACTTTCAGCACCATGCCGTTCGCGGGCACGACGGCACCGGGCGATCCGAACACGCCGATCAGGCCCGCGCGCGCATTGGGTGCGCCGCATACCACCTGTAGCGGCCCGTCCCCGGCATCGACGGCAAGTACCTGCAACTTGTCCGCCTGCGGATGCGGTTCGGCGCTCAGCACCTTCGCAATGCGGAACGCGCCCAGCCTTTCCGCCGGATTTTCGACTCCGTCCACTTCGAGGCCGATATTGGTCAGCGTCTCGAGAATCGTCAGAAGGTCCGCGTCGGTTTCCAGATGCTCTTTCAGCCAGCTCAGCGTGAACTTCATGCGCCGACACCTCCGCTCAACGTCGGCACATCCAGCGCCGAGAAGCCATAATGCCGGAGCCAGCGGAGATCACCGTCGAAGAAGGCCCGCAAATCGGTCATCCCATATTTCAGCATGGCGAGGCGATCGACGCCGGTGCCAAAGGCAAAGCCCTGCCATTCATCAGGATCGAGCCCGCAATTTTCGATCACCTTGCGATGGACCATCCCGCTGCCCAGCACTTCGAGCCAGCCGCCGTCCTTGTCGTTACCGCTGCCGCCGATCACCCGCTGGCCGTTGACCAGCGTATAGCCCACATCGACCTCGACCGATGGCTCGGTGAACGGGAAATAGCTGGGGCGCAGGCGCAATATGATGTCGTCGCGCTCGAAGAACGCCTTCAAAAAGGTTTCGAGCGTCCATTTGAGATGTCCCAGCGTGATCCCGCGATCGATCACCAGCCCTTCGATCTGGTGGAACATCGGCGTATGCGTGGCATCGCTGTCCGATCGATAGACGCGGCCCGGCGCAATGATGCGGATCGGCGGCGCCTGCGTCATCATCGTCCTGATCTGCACCGGCGAGGTATGCGTGCGCAGCAGCATGCGTTTCTGGCCGTCGGCTTCGCCATCGGGGAAATAGAAGGTGTCGTGCATCGCCCGCGCCGGATGCGTCTCCGGGATGTTGAGCGCCGTGAAATTATGCCAGTCGTCTTCGATTTCCGGCCCGGTCGCGACGGAAAAACCCAGATCCGCGAAGATTTCCGCCAGCTCGTCCATGACCTGACTGACGGGATGGACGCTGCCGACGGGCCCTAGGTCGGCCGGCAAGCTCATGTCGATCCGCTCGGCGGCAAGGCGCGCGTCCAGCGCCGCTTGTTCCAGCGCGGCCTTGCGCACGGCGATTGCCCCGGCGACCGATTCACGCAGGTCCTGAATGGCGGGGCCCTTCTCCAGCCGCTCGTCAGGTGACATGCCGCCCAATGTCTTGAGCAGGGCCGTGACGACACCGTTCTTGCCCAGCGCGCCGACGCGCAGGGTTTCGACCGAATCGGCCGTATCGGCGGCGGCAATATCGGCCAGCAGGCGGGATTTGAGGGCGCTTATTTCGGTCATGAACGCGCGCTAGCCGAAAAGCGTGCATGAAAAAAGATGGCGCGCGACAAAGCGGCCACGCGCCAACCCGTCGGATTGCACGCCTAAGCGTCAGATCGCCGGAAAGTTCTTCAGCAGCATGGCCGCGCCGTCCTGTGTCAGATGGCCATAGTCGAAATGCAGCGGCGTACCGTTCTGGGTCAGATAGCGGCAGGACCGGGTCGTGTTGCCGGGGCATTCTACGTCCTGCACCGACACATAATTCGCGCCTGCTTCCCGCACGCGCCGTTCAAGCGACGGTTCAAGCGACCGCATGCTGCGCAGGCGGAAACTTTCCATGGCGGCCAGGTCGCGCATTTCGATCGCGCGCGCCAGCAGCAGCGGAAAATCGCCCTCGAACTCATCGGTCGGACCGATCACGGTGACGGCGACGCCGCGCGTTTTGAAATAGCCGATCGACTTCACGAGGTCTTCGACATCCTCGGCGCGCCATCGCCCGGCCAGGACGACATGCTCGATTTCCTTGTTCTTCAGCATGTCGCCGTAGACATAGCGGTTGAGTTTCGTGCAGCGATCCTCGCCCTGCGCGTTCAGGATCAGGCGGCAACCCGATGCGGTGACCTGCATGACGTGATCCTGCGGAAGCCGCTGTTGCAGCGCCAGCCAATATTGCGCCGCGTGGCTATCCCCCACAAGCGCAACGTCGCGGCGGCGGGGATCGGGCGTCGTGCACAGCGCATAATCGAACGTCGGATGTTTGGACGTCGCAAAGCACAGGCCCTCGCGATACTGCGCCGCGCGCGCTCCGGTATCGACATATTCGGCGAAGCGCGCGATGCGGTCCACCTCCGGATCGATCTTGCGCCAGCCGGTGGGATAGGCGGCAACGCCGACTGCCGCGGCGACGCTGGCCGCGAGCGCCAGCCCGCCTGCCGTCACGATGGGTTTTGACGGCCCTTCGCGGAAGCGGCGCAGCATGGGGCGTTCGACCAGATAGAAGGACGCCGCGGCCGCCGCAAAGGATGCCGCGACCAGCAGCGCGGATTCCGTCAGCGTGAGGCTCAACCCCTTTTCCAGCCGGTAGAAAGTGATGATCGGCCAGTGCCAGAGATAGAGCGAATAGGAAATTGCCCCGATCCAGCGCAGGGCGGGCAGGCGGAGCAGGCGATGGGTCACACTGTCTTCGCCATAGGCAATCAGAAGCGCGGCGCCGAGCGAGGGCAGCAGGCCCCAGGGGGCTGGCAGCGCCCAGTCTTCCTGCACTATCAGGATCGCGATGACGATCATCGCCAGGCCGCAGCCCGCCAGCGCATCACGGCGTGATTGCTGGGCGACTTGCGGAAACACGCCAACCGCGACGAGGCCGCCCAGGGCCAGTTGCCAGGCGCGGGCGGGCAGCAGGTAGAAGGCTGCTGCCGGCTGGATCGCGGCCATCACCAGCGCGGCCAGAAAGGACAGGATGACCACGGCGATCAGCGCCTGTCGCACATAGGCCCTTGCCCAGCGACGGACGATCAGCAGGAACAGCGGGAAGAAAATGTAAAACTGTTCCTCAACCCCCAGTGACCATGTGTGCAGCAGGGGCCGCATTTCCGCAAAGCCGCCGAAATAATCGACGGACCGCCAGTAGCGGATATTCGACACGAATGCGGCGGCCGATGCGCTGGCCCAGCCGGTCTTTTCCAGCTCGTTCGGCAATTGCAGCTGCGTGGCGACGATCAGCACCGCCGCGAGCATCAGGAACAGTGCCGGGAAGATGCGTACAATCCGGCGACGATAGAATGTCAGGATCGAAAAGCGGTCGGCATCCATGTCCCGCATCAGAATGCCGGTGATCAGAAAGCCCGAAATCACGAAGAAGATATCAACGCCCAGAAATCCGCCAGGCAAAATGCTGATCCCGGCATGGAACAGCAGGATGGGCATCACCGCTATGGCCCTGAGGCCGTCAATATCCGTGCGATGCTTCATGGCCATCTCTTAATTCCCGTGAAAGCCTGCCCTAGCGGTCGCACAGCTAAGATTTGGTTTTTCTGCCGTTTACCCTGGCGCAACCTTTTGCTGCGAATCGCGCGGCGGCAAACCATTAGTATAAGTCATTCTATGGTTGAATGTTCATATACCATGCCGTGGACCTGTGCCGTATCGGGCCATCCATGCTCTGGCTTGCAGCTTTTTACCCCATTGGCGATTGCAAAACATGCGCATGCAAAAGAGGCGGTGAAAGCCTGCGCCTTCACCGCCTCTCACATTGTGCAATCTCTCGCCCGGCTTATGCCGCTGCGGGAAGCGCCGCCTTCGCCTGGGCGATGATGGCGCTGAACGCTTCGCCTTCGTGCATCGCGATGTCGGCCAGGACCTTCCGGTCCAGATCGACGCCCGCCAGCTTCAGCCCGTGCATGAACTGGCCGTAGGTCAGCCCTTCCATGCGGACCGCCGCATTGATGCGCTGAATCCAGAGCGCGCGGAAGCTGCGCTTCTTGACCTTGCGATCGCGGTAGGCGTATTGGCCGGCCTTTTCGACGGCCTGCCGGGCGATGCGGATCGTATTCTTGCGACGGCCATAATAGCCCTTCGCCTGCTCCAATATCCGTTTGTGCTTTGCGCGGGTGGTAACACCCCGTTTTACGCGTGCCATGTTCGTTGCACTCCTTACTTCAGGCCGTAGGGTGCCCAGAGGCGGACGTGCGCGACGTCTGCTTCGGACAGCACGGACGTGCCGCGGTTCTGGCGGATATACTTGGCGTTATGCGAAATCAGGCGGTGGCGCTTGCCAGCCACGCCATGCTTCACCTTGCCGGTCGCGGTGAACTTGAAGCGTTTCTTCACACCGCTCTTCGTCTTGAGCTTGGGCATTTTCGTCTCCTTAGTCTTGCAGCAATAAGCCGATCTGACGATTGCGGACTGGCGCGGCAGCCCTACTGGCCGGCCCGTCCCATCTTGACCCCGATGGCTCGCAGGAGCCACGGGAACGGGCGCCTATATGCGCGAAAGGGCACAAACGCAAGCGCCAGCCCGAACCCCGGACCGAATCGATGGCCCATGCGTTACGACCGTCATGCCTGACCCGGAATTAGCGGCCCCGACTGACAATGCCCCACATCCTCGGGGCATCGGCGCACATGCGCGTGCCGCAAGGGAACGCTGGCGGCGTCTGCCCTTGCCGGTGCGCATCCTTTTGTGGGTGCTGTTCGCCCTCTTCGCAATCTGGCTGATTCTGTTCATCACCAAGGGGCGCTTCCTGAAAGGTCCGTTTCAAAGCATCGTTTCCGCCTCGCTCCAGCGCGAAGTGAAGGTCGCGGGCGATTTCCAGCTCTATTTCGCCCCGATCCGCATCAAGTTTTTGGCCGATGATATCAGCATTTCCAATCCAGGCTGGGCAAGCCAGCCGCATCTGTTCCGTGCCGACCGCATCGACATGCGGGTGTCGCCGTTCAGCCTTGTCTTCGGCGACAAGCGGCGGATAACCGATCTGCTGCTGCACAAGGGTGCCCTGGACCTGGAATGGAGCCGCGACGGCAGGACCAACAGCTGGACGATGGGCGATCCCGACAAGGCAGGCGAACCGCTGGAACTGCCTGTCATCCGCCGCGCGCTGATTGCGGGAACCACGGTGCGCTATCGCGATCCCCGGCTTTTCTTCACTGCGGACATTGCGTTCGACACGGTGCGCGCGCGCGATACCCGTTTTGCGCACGATATACGCTTTACCGGTACAGGCACAATGCGTGACAAGCCCTTTGTTCTGCGCGGCGGCCTGCTGTCGCCCAATGATACGGTCGTTGGCGGACGCAACCAGCTTGTCATCGACGCCGCCGCCGGGCCGACGAAGCTCAACATCACCGGCACGCTGCCCGGTGCGACCGAACTGGAAGGGTCCGATCTCAAACTGGTCACGACCGGGCCGAATGCCTCGATCCTGTTCGCGTTTCTGGGCGCGGCGCTGCCCGATACCCGCCGCTATCGTTTTACTTCGGACCTGACCAAGGCCGGTGAAGAATGGCGGTTCACGCGCATCAAGGGCTATTTCGGCGACAGCGACCTGGCCGGACGCATGACCGTATCGCTGCCCGGGGGGCGCCTGTTCATCGCGGCGGATGTCGCCACCGATACGCTCCATATGATCGATGTCGCCCCGTTCGTCGGCTATGATCCCGTCAAGCTCGACCGGCAGGGTACGGCTGCTCTGGTGGAAACCGTGCAGGGCCGTCCCAGGCTTCTGCCCGATGCGCCGTTGCGCAGCGACTCGCTGCGAGCCTTCGACGCGGCCGTGACGTACAAGGTGCGCCGCGTGCGGGGCGACAATCTCCCGGTTCGCAATATTGCGCTGACGCTCAAGCTCGACAACAGTCTGCTCACCATGTCGCCGCTCACATTCGACATGGCGGGCGGGTTCGTCACGTCGGATATCACGCTCAATGCGCGCGGCACGCCGGTCAAGACGACCTATGACATCCGCCTGTCGCCCACGCCGATGGGCAAGCTGCTGGCGGGCTGGGGCGTCGAGGAATCGGGCACGACCGGCACCATCAAGGCACGGGTACTGCTCACCGGCCTCGGCGATTCGGTGCATGATTCGCTATCGACGGCCGATGGGCGGATCGCGGTCATCTTGCCGGCGGGGTCGATGTGGGCGCGCAATGTGCAACTCTCTGAGCTGGACATCGGGACCTTCGTTCAGAAGATGTTCGAGGATAAACTGAAAGACCCGGTCCAGATCAACTGCGGCCTCATTGCTTTCACGGTGCGCAAAGGCGTGGCGGCAGCGGACCCGATACTGATCGACACGCGCAAGAACGTGATGCTCGGACGCGGCGGCTTCAGTTTCCGCAATGAAAGCATCGATCTGGCCTTTCGTGCGGATAGCAAGAAGTTCAGCCTGTTCGCGGGCCAATCGCCCGTCGGCATCGGCGGCTATTTCGCAAAGCCGGGCATCAATGCGATCAGCCCGGAACTGGTCGGGCGCGCAGGCGCTGGGCTTGCTCTGAGCGTTGTCGGGACGCCGCTCGCGGGCGTCCTGGCCTTCGTCGACGTCGGCGACGCAAAAAGCACGGCCTGCGGTCCGGTGCTGGCCGGGGCCAACGCCGCCGCCCAGCGTACCAAGAAGGGCCAGCCGCGCGACGATGTGGGGCGCGGCACAACGGCAAAGGCGGAAGACGGCAAATCAAATCGCGGCGAACGGCGCAACCAGAAGGACAAGTTTCTCGGTATCTTCTGATCCGTTAGATTGATCGGGAAGCGACTCGGGAGACAGGCCATGAACGACGTAGCCAAGCAGGTGCCGACGGGCGGCGTGACGCCGCATCTCACGATCGGCGATGGCAAGGCCAGCGATGCCATTGCCTTCTACGTCGCGGCTTTCGGAGCGGAAGAGCGTGGCCGCATGCTGGCGGACGACGGCAGTCGCCTGATGCATGCGCACATTCTGATCAACGGATCGTCCGTGATGCTGAACGACGATTTCCCAGAATATAATGGTGGTCCTGCGTCACTGCCCGCGTCCGTGACGCTGCATCTTCAGGTCGATAATGCGGACGCCTGGTGGAACCGCGCGGTCGCTGCCGGGGCCATCATTCGCTTCCCGCTCGATAATCAGTTCTGGGGCGATCGCTACGGGCAAGTGACCGACCCGTTCGGTCATGTGTGGTCGATAGGGGCACCCATCCCGGCGTGATTCTGGCGCTTATTCGTGGCTATCATGCCCATGCGCCAGCGCCTCCAGCACATCGTCCACCCGCGCGGCATCGCCCACGGCGATGATGCGACCGTCCCCGTCCGAGTCGATGGGTTCGCCTGACCAGTCGCACATCCGTCCGCCTGCGCCCTCGACCACCGGGACGAGTGCGGCGATATCATGCAGTTTGAGGCCCGCCTCGACCACGATGTCGACATGCCCGGACGCCAACAGTCCATAGTTGTAACAGTCGCCCCCCCATATCGTATCGCGGCACTGCCCTGCAAGAATGGCGAAATGCTCGCCGGTGCAGCCATTGAAATATTGCGGGCCCGTAGTCGCCAGAATGGCTTCGTCCAGAGCGCGGCACTGGCGGGTGGTGACCGGCTGGCCGTTGAACGTCGTCGGCTGGCCGACCATCCCGGCCCAGCGTTCGCGGGCGATCGGCTGGTCAATGATGCCGATCGTCGGCCATCCCGCCTGCGTCAGCGCGATCAACGTGCCGAATATCGGTCGCCCGGCGATAAAGCTTTTCGTGCCATCGATCGGATCGAGGATCCATATCCGTTCCGCGTCCTCGCGGATCGCGCCATATTCCTCGCCGATGATCCCATCGCCGGGCCGTTCCTTCTCCAGTATCGCCCGGATCGCCGCCTCCGCCGCGCGGTCGGCTTCGGTCACCGGCGATGTGTCCGCCTTGAACTCGGTGTCGTAGCGTGCCCGGAAAAACGGACGGATTGCCTCGCCTGCCGCGTCGGCGAGGCGCTGGGCGAGTGTGAAGTCATCGCGTGTTGTCATGCCCTATCCCTTCGCTCGGACAGCATCCCTTGGCAAGCCGCCGCTATGCCGTTGCCCCCGCCAGGGCAACGGCATAGCTTTGACATCATCACAAGATATGGAGGCAGCCATGACCACACCGCCGGGCTTCGCCAGCGTCACGCCCTATATGTTCGTTGAGGGCGCCGGCGCATTTCTGGCGTTTCTGGTCGATGGACTGGGCGGCGTGGAGACCGACCGGACGATTGGGCCAGGGAACCGCATCGCCAATGCGCAGGTGGTCATCGGCAATTGCACGATCATGGTCAGCGAAGCATCCGCCGACTGGCCGGCCATGCCCGCAAGCTATTATCTGTATGTGGCCGATGCCGATGCCGCCGTAGCCCGAGCGATCGCGGCGGGCGGCACGCTTGTCATGCCGGTCGCCGACATGCCCTATCAGGACAGACAGGGCGGCGTCTGCGATGCTTTCGGCAATGTCTGGTGGATTTCCCAGCGGCTGGTCGAAGGGGGCTATGCCTGACCATTAAGCCTCTGCGCAGCCTTGTCGTTCTAAGGAGCAGGAAAGGGGTAGCAGCATGGCACTGGTCGGGTGGATCGTCAGCGTGGTGGCGTTGCTCGGCGGGCTTGCGCTTGCGCAAGACATGCCTTTCGCACGGGCCGATGTCATCGCCCAAGGGCTGTTGTTCGCCGCTTTCATCACTTGCCCGGCCTTCTGGGCCGATGCGCCGTTCGGGATCACGGGAAAGCCGCGCGTTGCGGCCTGCATCGCCATGCTGCTGGCTGTGCCACTGGTCCTGATGCGACCCTGATGCGACACGCCGCGCCGCGCCAAAGTCGCGCAGCGCAACTTGTGCCCGCATGGCGTCACGTCATGACGCCAAAGGTCAATCGAACAGGCTGGAAACCGAGCTTTCGTCCGCAATCCGCTTGATGGCCTCGCCCAGCAGAGGCGCGATCGGCAACTGGCGGATGCGGCTGGACGTCTGGACACCTTCTGTGCCCAGAATGGAGTCGGTGATGACCAGTTCGGTCAAGGTGGAGGCATCGACCCGCGCCACCGCCCCGCCGGACAGCACGCCGTGCGTCACATAAGCGACGACATCTTCCGCCCCGGCATCCCGCAGCGCGGTTGCGGCGTTGCACAATGTGCCGCCCGAATCGACGATATCGTCGACCAGGACGCAGAACCGGCCCTTCACGTCACCGATGATGTTCATCACTTCCGATTCGCCCGCGCGCTCCCGCCGTTTGTCGACGATGGCCAGCGGCGCATTGTCGAGCCGCTTGGCCAGCGACCGCGCGCGGACAACGCCGCCCACGTCGGGCGATACGACCATGATGTTCCGGTCACCGAACCGCGCCTGGATGTCCGCCGACATGACCGGCGCGCCGAACAGATTGTCGGTCGGAATGTCGAAAAAGCCCTGAATCTGCCCGGCGTGAAGATCGACCGACAGCACCCGGTTGGCACCCGCCACCGTAATGATGTTGGCGACGAGCTTGGCGGAAATGGGCGTGCGCGGGCCCGGCTTGCGATCCTGCCGGGCATAGCCGAAATAGGGAAGGACCGCCGTGATCCGTTTCGCCGACGCGCGCTTCAGCGCATCTATGATGATGAGCAGTTCCATCAGATTGTCGTTGGCCGGATAGCTCGTCGACTGGATCACGAACACATCTTCGCCGCGCACATTTTCGTGGATTTCCACGAACACTTCCTCGTCAGCGAACCGGCGAACGCTCGCCTGCGTCAGGGGAATCTCGACATAATCTGCAATGGCGCGCGCCAGCGGCAGGTTGGAATTACCCGTCATCAATTTCATGGCAGAAGGCACCCCGTGACGTTTCTGTGACGCGCTTGCACGGCGCCCCTTTAGCGGGCACCCGTGGCGCTGGAAAGGCGCTTTTGCGTGACGCATGAAAATGCTCTAGGCGCAGGCCATGACTGACCGCCTGACCATCGCCCTTGCCCAGCTTAGCCAGTCGGTAGGCGATCTTGCCGCCAATGCCGATGCGATGCTGCACTGGCGGCAGCAGGCCCAGGGTGCCGACCTCATCGTCTATCCCGAGTTGCAACTGATCGGCTATCCCCCTGAAGATCTGGTGCTCAAGCCCGCGCTGGTCACCCGCGCGGGTGAAGAATTGCAGCGGCTGGCCGACGCCACGGGCGACGGCGGTCCCGCGATGCTGGTGGGCACCGTGGTGGCGGCGCAGGGGGTGCTGTTCAATGTCGTGGCGCTGCTCGACGGCGGAAAGATCGTTGCGATCCGGCAGAAGCGCGAACTGCCCAATTATGGGACATTCGACGAAAAACGGCTGTTCGCGCCGGGGCCGCTGCCCGAGCCGGTCGATTTCCGGGGCGTCAGGCTAGGCCTGCCGATCTGCGAGGATGTCTGGTTTCCGTTCGTCACCGCGCATCTCAAGGCGCAGGGTGCGGATATCCTCATCACCCCCAATGGCAGCCCCTATGAAATCGGCAAGGACGACCGCCGCCTGCATCAGGTGTGCGCCGCGCGGGTGCAGGAAACCGGGCTGCCGATCATCTATCTCAATCGCGTTGGCGGCCAGGATGAACTGGTGTTCGACGGCGCGTCGTTCGTCATGGGTGCGGACCGCGCTGTGCTGCACCAGTTGCCGGACTGGGAAGAGGCGCTGGTGCTCACACAGTGGGAAAAACGCGCCGGCGCGTGGACCTGCGCGCCCGGCGACATCCATGCGCTCGATCCCCATCCTGAAGACACTTACAACGCCATGGTCCTTGGCCTGCGCGACTATGTGAACCGCAATCGCTTTCCCGGCGTCGTGCTCGGCCTCTCCGGGGGCATCGACAGCGCGCTGTCCGCCGCCGTCGCCGTCGATGCGCTCGGCGCGGATCGCGTCTGGTGCGTCATGATGCCCTCGCGGTTCACCAGCAGGGACAGTCTGGACGATGCAGCCGAATGTGCCCGGCTGCTCGGTGTCCGCCTTGATTCGATTCCGATCGAACCGGCGGTGGCGGCGTTCGGGACGATGCTGGCGGATGTATTCGATGGCCGCGCCAGCGATCTGGCCGAAGAAAATATCCAGTCGCGCATTCGCGGCGTCACCCTGATGGGCATCAGCAACAAGTTCGGCCCGATGCTGCTGACGACGGGGAACAAGAGCGAGATGTCGGTCGGCTATGCGACCATTTATGGCGACATGGCGGGCGGCTATTCGGTGCTGAAGGATGCGTACAAGACGACGGTGTTCGATCTGTCGCGCTGGCGCAACGCCCATGTGCCTTCGCTGGGGCTTGGCCCTGCCGGTCCCGTCATGCCCGACCGTGTCATCACCAAGCCGCCGACCGCCGAACTGCGCGACAATCAGCGCGACGACGACAGCCTGCCGCCCTATGCGGTGCTCGATCCGATCCTGTACGGCTTGGTGGAGGAGGAATTGTCGGTGGATCAGTTGGTCGCGCGCGGCTTTAATCGCGATACCGTCGCGCGGATCGAGCGGCTGCTCTATATCGCCGAATATAAGCGGCGTCAGGCACCGCCGGGCGTCAAGCTCGGCACCCGCAATTTCGGGCGCGACCGGCGCTACCCGATCACCAATGCGTTTCGCACGACATGACCGTCGTTACCCGTTTCGCGCCATCGCCGACCGGGCACTTGCATGTCGGTAACATCCGCGCAGCGCTCCATAACTGGATGTGGGCGCGCAAACATGGCGGGCAGTTTCTCTTGCGGCTCGACGATACCGATGCGGATCGCTCCCGCCGCGAATATGCCGACGCGATCGAAGCCGATCTCGCCTGGCTTGGCCTGCATCCCGATGGCAAGGTACGGCAGTCGGATCGCTTTGCGCTTTACGAGGCGCAATTTGCGGCGTTGCAGGCGACGGGGCATGTCTATCCCTGCTACGAAACCGCCGAGGAACTCGACCTGCGGCGCAAGGTGCTGCTGGGACGAGGCCTGCCGCCAGTCTATGAGCGGACGGCGCTGACGCTGACGTCCGACGATATCGCAAAGCTCGAAGCGGAAGGGCGCAAACCGCATTGGCGCTTCAAGCTGGATCATGATGCGCCCATCGCCTGGACGGACCTGATCCGCGGCGACCAGCATTTTGATCCGAAGCTGCTGTCGGACCCGGTGGTGCGCCGCGCCGACGGATCATGGCTTTACATGCTGCCGTCGGTCATCGACGACATTGCCATGGGCGTCACCCATGTCGTGCGCGGCGAAGACCATGTGTCCAACACCGCAACGCAGCTTCAGATGTTCCATGCGCTCGGGGCGACGCCACCTGCCTTCGCGCATGAGGCATTGCTGGTGGGGGCCGAAGGCAAGCTGTCGAAACGGCTGGGGTCGCTGGGTGTCGCTGCCTTTCGCGATGCGGGGATAGAGCCCGTGGCGCTGATCGCCTTGCTGGCGCGGCTGGGCACCAGCGATCCGGTAGAGCCCGTCACCGATCCCAAGGTGCTGATCGACACATTCGATTTCGGCCGCTTCGGCCGCGCCCCCGCGCGCTTCGATGATGCGGAACTGGCGATGCTCAACCAGAAAATCCTGCATCTGACCGATTACGGGGCTGTGCAAGATCGCCTACCGTCCGGGATGGACGAACGGGCATGGGCGGCAATCCGGCCCAATGTGACGCGGCTCGTCGATGCGGCGGCCTGGTGGGCAGTCATCCACGGCCCGTTCACGCCACCTGCTCCGGCACCCGACGATCACTTGTTTCTGTCGCAGGCGGCCGATGTGATGGAAACGCTCGGCGACGATGACGAGAGCCTGTGGCGGGCGCTGACCGACGCCCTGAAGGCAGCGACGGGGCGAAAAGGCAAGGCGCTCTTCCTGCCCCTGCGCCTGGCGCTGACGGGGGTCGATCACGGGCCGGATATGGCGGCGCTGTTGCCACTGATCGGCAGGGCGGAAGCCATTCGCCGCCTGCGCATGCAGCCGCATTGATCGATAAAAAACGGACCCGGCGGCCTTGCGGTCGCCGGGTCAGGAAAGAGGCATCAACGCGATGCCTCTCGGGTCGCAAGGTCTTTTTAACCATCGCACCTGATTCGGCCGTGATGAAAGTCACAGGCGCGCCGTTTTCCAGGACGATCTCGGCCTGGGCGCCCTGGCTTTGCATCATGCCGGACAATCCCCTATATTCGCGAGCATGGCGATTTTTCCGAAACCGGTTTCTCCACGGAGCGCACTGGGCGACTTCTGGTCCTATTTTTCCGAAAAGCGCGCACACAAATGGCCGCTGCTCGGGCTGGCGGCAGCCATAACTTGGGTCATCATCTGGGCGTTTCTGCTCGACGCGAAGACGAACACCGCACCCCGCCGTTACAAGATCATCTATGTGCAGAGCTGGGACGCGAACCGCCCGGATGCGGTCATCATCGCCAAGCAGAAGGCGGATCTCGCCAAGGGCGAGATGCTGCTCGCCAAGAAGCAGAAGGAAATGCAGGCGGTCGCCGACATGGTCGGCATCGAATGGCGGGAGGAAGCGGCCCGCAACGGTGCGCGCCGCCAGGAGGCGCTGAAGGACATCAACGCGGTGCTCGATGCGCGTCTGGCCAAGGCGCGCGCCGAAGAGGCTGCGCAGGCAGGCAGTACGGCTGCAAAGCCCTGACTGTGGCGGGCGCGGGGGCGTGGTCGGTCGAGGACCGGCGGTTCATGGCGGCGGCAATCACCTTGTCCGGCAGAGGCCGTGGCCTGTCATCGCCCAATCCCAATGTCGGATGCATCGTCGTACGCGATGGGCATGTCGTCGGCGCGGGCTGGACGCAGGCGGGTGGGCGACCGCATGCCGAGGCTCAGGCGCTGGCCCAAGCTTGCGACCGGGCGGCGGGCGCAACCGCCTATGTCACGCTGGAACCCTGTTTTCACCTCTCGCCACGCGGACCACGCTGCGCCGATCTGCTGGCGCGAGCACGATTGGCCCGCATTGTTGTTGCAGCGCAGGATCCTGATCCCCGCACCGACGGCCAGAGTATCGCCTTTCTGCGGGCGCAAGGGATCGTGGTCGAAACGGGACTGCTCGCAGCGGAGGCCCGTGACGCCATGGCGGGCTTCTTCCTGCGGCAGACGACCGGGCGTCCGCATGTGACGCTGAAGCTCGCGGTCTCGCTGGACGGCTGCATCGCCCTTGCCGACGGGCGCAGTCGGTGGATCACAAGCGCGGCGGCACGGGCGCACACGCATGTGGAAAGGGCGCGTCATGACGCCATATTGGTCGGGTCGGGAACCGTGCGCGCGGATGCACCACGCCTCGACGTGCGCCTGCCGGGCCTTGAAAGCCGCGCGCCGCGACGGGTGATGCTGGGTCGCAGCGATCCGCCGGACGGTTGGGAAAGCATCACGCATCCCGGTGCGATCGCCGACCTGTCCCATGTCGATCATCTGCTGGTGGAGGGCGGCGCGCAGACCGCCGCCGCCTTTCTGCGCGCCGATCTGGTCGATCGCCTGCTGCTCTATCGCGCGCCGATCCTTGTCGGTACCGGGATGGCGGCGATCGGCGACATTGGCCTCCTGTCGCTCGATGCCGCGCATGGTCATTGGCGCGCCATCGACACGCGCATGCTTGGCCCAGACCGGCTGGAGGTTTACGGGCGGATACGCAACGCGTAAGGACGCTGACCATGTTCACCGGCATCATCACCGACATCGGCCATATCCGCACCATCGATCAACGGGGCGACATGCGGATCGTCATCGGTTGCGGCTACGACATGGATGGCGTTGCGATCGGTGCCTCGATTGCCTGTTCAGGCGTTTGCCTGACTGTTGTCGAAAAGGGCGCCGACTGGTTTGCCGTGGATGTCTCCGCCGAGACCGTTTCGCGGACCGCGCCGGGGTTGTGGACTGAGAGGCAGCGACTGAATCTTGAGCGCGCGCTCAAGGTCGGCGACGAACTGGGCGGGCATATCGTGACGGGGCATGTCGATGGCGTGGGCCAATTGGTATCCGCGACCGCCGATGGCGATTCGACCCGGCTGGTCATTGCCGCGCCCGCTGCTCTGGCCGCCAGCCTCGCGCCGAAGGGATCGATCACGCTTGACGGCATTTCGCTGACGGTAAACAGCGTGACGGACCAGCCCGATCGGAGCGTCCATTTCGGCCTCAACATCATCCCGCATACCGCGCAGGCGACGACCCTGGATGATCTGGCGCCGGGCCGTGCGTTCAATCTGGAGATTGATGTGCTCGCGCGCTATCTCGACCGGATGCTGTCTATCCGCGCAATGTGACATTCGCATCTTGTAATCACACTGTGATGTGATTAAGTGCTTTACCACATCGTTGGGTAGCGGGGACATGCCATGAGCACGGCACTGATCGAAACTTTGCGGCATCTGGTGACCGACGGCGGCGTGTCCCGCTCCGGCCTTGCCCGCGCGGCCGGGCTGCACGCGAACAGTCTGCGGCGACTGGGCGAGGCAGACTGGAACCCTACGGCGGATACGCTGGGCAAGCTCGAAGCCTATCTGCTGCGCCGCGAAGGCGGCACCGCGCTGGCCACGCCCGAGGAAATCATCAACGAAGCGCGCAACGGCCGCATGTTCATTCTGGTCGATGACGAAGATCGGGAGAATGAAGGCGATCTGGTGATCCCGGCGCAAATGGCGACGCCCGATGCGATCAACTTCATGGCGACGCACGGACGCGGGCTTATCTGCCTGGCGCTCACCAAGCAGCGTGTGGATCAACTGGGCCTCAACCTCATGAGTCGCCACAATGGCACACGCCATGAGACGGCCTTTACGGTATCGATCGAAGCGCGCGAAGGCGTGACTACCGGGATCAGCGCGGCGGATCGGGCGCGGACGATCGCGGTTGCCATCGATTCGGGCAAGACGGCAGCGGATATCGTGACGCCCGGCCATGTCTTTCCCCTCGTCGCCCGTCCCGGCGGCGTGCTGGTGCGGACCGGCCATACCGAAGCGGCGGTCGACGTGTCGCGGCTTGCCGGTCTCAATCCCTCCGGCGTGATCTGCGAGATCATGAAGGATGACGGCACGATGGCGCGCCTCGACGACCTCATTCCCTTCGCCCAGAAGCACCGGATGAAGATCGGCACGATCCGCGATCTTATCGCCTATCGTCGGCGCAACGACCATCTGGTCGAAAAGCGGGCGGAAGTGACCTTCACGAGCAAATGGGGCGGCGAGTGGAAGGCGATGACCTTTTTCAACAAGGCCACCGAAACCGAGCAGGTCGTGCTGCAAAAGGGCCGGATAGACCCCGATCAGCCCACTTTGGTGCGGATGCACCAGCTCTCGCCCTTCGTCGATTCCTTCGGTGAGGAAGGGCCGCGTTCAGGCTTGCTCGCGCGGTCCATGGAAATCATCGGGGCCGAAGGGTCGGGCATCGTCGTCGTGCTGAACCGCAACGCGCCTGATGTCTTTACCCGGATGTTCCAGCTCAAGGCCGCCAACACCATATCGGCCAGCGATATGGACGAATTGCGCGATTATGGCGTCGGCGCACAGATTCTCGCCGAACTGGGCGTGCATGACATGATCCTGCTGACCAACAGTCACCATAGCCTCATCGCGCTTGACGGCTATGATCTGGCCGTGGTCGGCGAGCGCCGCATCGATTGAAGGATAGAGCATCATGGCCAAGTTTCTGATCGTGGAAGCGCGATTTTACGAGCATCTGAACGACATGCTGATCGAAGGCGCGGTCGCCGCGCTCGAAAGCGCGGGGCACCGGCACGAAGTGCTGACGGTGCCGGGTGCTCTCGAAATCCCCGGTGCGATTGCCATGGCGGCCGAAACCGGGCGCTACGACGGCTTTGTCGCCATCGGTGTCGTCATTCGCGGCGAAACCTATCATTTCGAAGTGGTCTCGAACGAAAGCGCCCGTGGCCTGATGGCATTGAGCATGGATGGTATCGCGATCGGCAACGGCATATTGACCGTCGAGAATGAAGCGCAGGCGCTGGCCCGCGCACGCATGACCGAAAAGGACAAGGGTGGCGAAGCTGCCAAGGCCGCAATCGCCATGCTTGCACTGCGCGAACGCTTTTCCTGACGGACGCAGGGATACGCCGCGCGCATCCCTGTGCCGGTCATTGTGCGATGTGCTCAGGCCGCTATCTGCGATAATGCGGGATAATCGGTATAGCCTTCGGGTCCCTGGCTGTACCATGTGGCCATGGGTGCCTGCGCCAGCGGCGCGCCGGTCGCCAGCCGCTCTGGCAGGTCCGGATTGGCGATGAAGGGCCGCCCGAAACTGATAGCGTCGGCCAGACCGCTCGCAAGATCGCCCTGCGCGCGGGCCATGTCATAATCGCTGTTCAGCACCAGCGGGCCATTGAAATGCTGGCGGATGAGCGGCGACTGGCGCGGTTGATCGGTCGCGCCGAAGGTGCCCTCCGGTCCAGGTTCGCGCAATTCGAGAAACGCGATACCGATGGCGTCGAGCGCCTGGGCGGCGACGGTGAACAGGCTGGCCGGATCGCTGTCGATCACCCCTTGGGTATCGCCGTTGGGTGACAGGCGGACGGCCGTACGGTCTGCGCCGATCGCATCGGCAATGGTCTGCACCACTTCACGCAGCAGCCGCACCCGGTTTTCCACGCTGCCGCCATAGGCGTCGGTGCGCAGGTTGCTGCTGTCGCGCAGGAACTGGTCGATCAGATAGCCGTTGGCGGCATGTACCTGCACCCCGTCGAACCCGGCGCGGATGGCGTTGCGGGCGGCATGGGCGTAATCCTCCAAAAGCCTGGGGATTTCGGATGTTTCAAGCGCACGTGCCTGTGCATAGGGCTTTTTGCCGCCGTAGGTATGTGCTTCGCCCGGCGCCGTCGTGGCGCTGGCGGACACAGGCGCGGCTCCATCGATGAGATCGGGGTGGACGACGCGCCCCATATGCCACAGCTGCAGGACAATCCGGCCGCCCTTCGCATGGACGGCGGCCGTGACCGGCTTCCAGCCTTCGACCATCTCGTCGGTCCAGATGCCCGGCGCATAGGGCCAGCCGGTGCCTTCGCGGCTGATTCCGGTCGCTTCGGAAATGATGAGGCCCGCGCCGGCGCGCTGCGCATAATAATCGATCATCAGCGGTGTCGGCACATGGTCCCGCGTACCCCGGCCTCTTGTCAGCGGGGCCATCAATATGCGGTTCGGCGCGCGGATCGCGCCCAAAGTGACGGGATCGAACAAATCTGGGGTCGACATGCGCATTTCTCCATGCTGGTTGCAAAATGCAACGGGACATTCTGTGGGTGCGCAGCTAGGGACGGCGGATGAGCGTTTCAATAGCCACCAGTGAGGAGACCGCCGCACCGGCTCCGCCCCGCTTCGCCTTTCTGGCGCTGTTCTGCGGCAATGTGGCGCTGGCGTTCGGTCCGCTGCTGGTGCGGCTGGCGGATATCGGCCCGGTTGCGGCAGGCTTCTGGCGCCTGTCGCTCGCCGTTCCGCTGCTGATGCTGCTGGCGCGCTGGCGGGGACATGGTCTCTCCGGCATTTCCCGCAGCCTGTGGCCGGTCATCGCCCTGGGCGGTCTGTTCTTCGCTGCTGATCTGGCAAGCTGGCACGCGGGCATCATGCTGACGAAGGTCGCCAATGCCACGCTGTTCGGCAACATCACCAGCCTGCTGCTGCCTATCTGGGGTATTGTCGTCCTGCGGCAGCGTCCCGGGCGCCTGCAAGGGATCGCCATCGCACTGGCGGTTGCCGGAACGGCGCTGCTCATGGGCAACAGCTATGAACTGTCGCCGCGCTATCTGCGCGGTGACCTGCTCTGCATTCTCGCGGGTGTTCTGTACACGGGCTATATTCTGTCGATCCAGCGGGTAAGGCAGGTGCTCGACAGCTGGTCGCTGCTGGCCGCCTCCACCATCGCGGCGGCCGTTCCGATGCTGGTTTTCGCCTGGGCGGCTGGTGAGACGATCCTGCCGACCGACTGGACGCCGGTCATCGTCCTTGCGTTGCTCAGCCAGGTGATCGGCCAGGGTCTTGTCGTCTATGCGCTGGCCTGGTTCACGCCGCTCATCGTCGGGTTGACGTTGCTGGTGCAGCCGCTGGTCGGTGCCCTCATCGGCTGGCTCGCCTTTGGCGAGACCTTGTCGCTCACCGATGCCGTCGGTGCCTGCGCCATCGCACTTGCGCTGGTCCTTGTCCGACTGCCCGTCCGCGACTAGATTAGAGGGCATGACAGATCTGCCCGAAGACCCGACCGTCGATGAACTGCGTGTGGTGCTGGCACCGCTGGTCGCCCGCAACGCCGCTTTCGATGGCTGGCGCGATGCGGCCGTGGTCAATGCCGCGGACCAGGCCGGGGTCGATCCGGCGATTGCGGCTCTGGCGTTTTCGGCCGGTCCGATCGACATGATCGATGCCTGGTTTGCGCATGTCGACGTGGAAATGGCCCGGCAATTGCCGGCCGAGCATCTGGCTGCAATGAAGATCCGTGCCCGGATTACGGCATTGGTTGAGGCCCGCCTTGCCATATTGGCACCCGACCGGGAAGCGTTGCGGCGCGCGTTGACGCTGCTCGCGATGCCGCAGAACTTGCCCCGTTCGGTGCAGCTGGGCTGGCGCGCAGCCGATGCGATGTGGCGCTGCGCGGGCGATACCGCCACCGATTACAATCATTACAGCAAGCGCGCAATTCTGGGATCGGTCTATGCCGCGACATTGCTGACCTTCATCGACGATGCCAGCGAAGGCCATGAAGAGACCCGCGCCTTCCTCAAGCGTCGGATCGACGGCATCATGCGGTTCGAGACTGTGAAGGCGCGCCTCCTTCCGGCCGCTGACCAGCGCCTCAGCCTGTCCCGCTTCATCGGCCGGTTGCGTTATCCCGCAGTCTGAAGCGGGTTGCATTCGGCGCTGGCCAAAGCGAGCGCTTATTGATAATCAGTCGCAGTCTGTTCGTGCCTGAGGACGATGTGTTGCGTCTGCATCTCTACCCCTTGCGTCAGCCCGGCTATATTGACCGGGTGGACTGGTCCAGCCTGTCGCCTCTCGAAGGGCAGCGGCTGCGCGAGTTCGGGATATGCGAAGGGGCGAGCATAGAGGCGCTGCATCGTGGCGGCCTTCTGGGGCGCGGTCCGTTGGCGTGCCGGGTGGGGCGGATGACGATTGCCATGCGGCGGTCGCACGCGGCGGCCATCCATGTCCGCAGCGGGCCGGATCAGGTCCCGCAATGACGGCGATTCCGCTTGTCGCGCTGGTCGGCAACCCCAATGCAGGCAAAAGCGCGTTGTTCAACGCGCTGACGGGCGCGCGGCAGAAGCTGGGCAACTATCCCGGTGTCACGGTGGAGCGCAAGTCGGGGCGGCTTTCCTTCGCTGACGGTCGCCCGGTCGAGCTGGTTGACTTGCCCGGCACGTACAGTCTCGACCCCACCAGCCCCGACGAACAGGTGACGCGCGACGTCATTCTGGGTCGGCAGGCCGGTGAACGATTGCCCGACGCGTTGGTGATCGTCGTCGATGCGAGCAATCTGGACAATCACCTGCGGTTCGCGCTGGAACTGATTGCGCTGGGGCTGCCCACCGTCGTGGCGCTCAACATGGTTGATCTGGCGACGCGCGACGGGCTGGAACTCGATGCCGAAAGCCTGTCGCGCGAACTGGGCGTGCCGGTGATTGCCACAGTCGCCGTGCGCAAGCGGGGTCTTGATCTGCTGCGGCAGGCGCTCGACGGTCTGCTCGACGGCAATGTCCGCCGACTGCGTCCGTCCCAGCCGGATGTCGCGTTCGACATGCGCCGCGCCGAGGCCACGCGGATCGCGCGTGCCGCGATCGTCACCGAAACGCCGTCCCGTCGCCTGACGGCGGCAGTCGATCGTGTCGTGCTGCATCCAGTGGCCGGGCTGGCCGTGCTGCTCGCCTTGCTGTTCGTGATGTTCCAGGCCGTCTATGCCTGGTCTGAAGCACCCATCGCGCTGATCGAGGGCTGGGCGGCGGCGGCGTCCGATGCAGCTTCGGCGGGCTTGCCCGATGGGATCGTGCGATCCTTCGTTGTCGATGGCGTCATCAATGGCGTCGGTTCGGTCGTCGTGTTCCTGCCGCAAATCCTCATCCTGTTCCTGTTCATCCTGATGCTGGAGGCGACGGGCTATATGACGCGCGCGGCATTCATGATGGATGGGCTGATGGCGCGCGTGGGCCTGTCGGGGCGGGCGTTCATTCCCTTGCTGTCGTCCTTCGCCTGCGCCGTGCCCGGCATCATGGCGACGCGCACGATCAGCGATCCGAAGGATCGGCTGACGACCATCCTCATCGCCCCGCTCATGACCTGTTCGGCGCGCCTGCCGGTCTATGCCGTCATCATCGGCGCGTTCATCCCCGCCCGCTCGGTCGGTCCGGGCATCGGTCTTCAGGGGCTTGTCCTGTTTCTGCTCTATGTGCTGGGCATCGTCGGCGCGCTGGCCGCCGCCCTGCTCCTTCGGCTGACGGTCACTAAGGGGCAAAGCAGCGGCTTTCTGATGGAAATGCCGAAATATCAGTGGCCGCGCCTGCGCGATGTGCTGATCGGGCTTTGGCAGCGGGCCGTCATCTTCCTCAAGCGGGCCGGGACGATCATCTTCGCGTCGACGGTCATCCTGTGGCTGTGCCTGAGCTTTCCCAAACCGCCTGCGGGCAGCACCATGTCTCCGGTGGATTACAGCATCGCCGGGCGCATCGCCGGGGGGCTGAACGTCGTGATGGAACCGATCGGCTTCAACCGCGACATTTCGCTGGCGCTGATCCCCGCCATGGCCGCGCGCGAAGTGGCGGTCTCGGCGCTCGCAACAGTCTATTCGATCGAGGCGGGCGATGACGAAGCGGCGCTTGAGCGGTCGCTGGGCGACAGGTTGCAGGGCCGCTGGTCTTTGCCGACGGCGCTCGCTTTCCTCGCCTGGTTCGTGTTCGCGCCGCAGTGCATCTCGACCATAGCCGTCACGCGGCGCGAAACCAACGGCTGGCGCTGGCCGCTGTTCATGGTGATCTATCTTTTCGCGCTCGCCTATGCAGCGGCGGGCATTACATTCTGGACCGCGACGGCGGCAGGGCTATAAGGCCGGTTTACGCTTTCGGAGGAACTATGGCAGGCTCGGTCAACAAGGTCATTCTGGTCGGCAATCTGGGCAAGGACCCGGAGGTCAAATCGTTCCAGAACGGCGGCAAGGTATGCAATTTCAGCATTGCCACGTCGGAAAGCTGGAAGGACAGGAACACCGGCGAAAAGAAGGAAAAGACCGAGTGGCACAATGTCGCGATCTTTTCCGAAGGGCTGGTCGGCGTTGCGGAACGCTATCTGCGCAAGGGCAGCAAAGTCTATATCGAAGGCCAGTTGCGTACCCGCAAATGGCAGGACCAGCAGGGCAATGACCGTTACACCACCGAAGTGGTGTTGCAGGGCCTGGGTTCGGTGCTGACGATGCTGGATGGCGCGCCCGGTGGCGGCGGCGGCGGGCAGGGTGGCGGCGCGCGTTCCGGCAGTGGCGGCGGCGAGTGGGGCGGCGGCGCTAGTGGGGGCTATGACGACGACTTCGGGGGCGGGCGCAGCAGCAGTGGCCGTGGCGGCGCGAGCGCACCCAATTACGGCAACGACCTGGATGACGAAGTACCGTTCTGAAGACCTGGCGTTATCCCCGTCAGATCAGAAGCGGGCCTTGAAACTTTTCAGTGACCAGCTTCCATCGGCTTCGTTCATCGTCGCACACAGGATGCGCTTGCCGTCGGTCCGCACGTTGACAAGGCCATAGATCAGACGTCCGACCAGTTTCGTTCCCGACAGGCGCCGTTCATAGGTGCGACTGCCGATCACCTTGCGCTCGCGCGCCGCAATTCTGGCGTAGCGCAAGTCGAGCGTGTCCAGCGCCAGCGGCGCGGTGCCGGGGACAGCTATGTCGAGACTGACCGGCTCCGCGATCGTCACGGAGCGGGCCAGTTCCGTCGAATAGACCAGCGGCGTGACGATCTGGTCGTTGGTGATTTCGACGAAGCCGGTCAGGCCGGACGCCGCGACGATGCGGGGGCGGGGGTGGTCATGCCCTTCGCCATCGCCCGAACTGATGACCGTCGCTGCGGCATGCACGGCCTCCAGGAAAGCCATGGAAATGTCTTCGCTGCCGTGATGGCATGCCTTGGCCACGTCGCAGGCCAACGCATCGGTGCCCACGGCATCGAGTATCAGGGCTTGGCTCTGCCGGTTGAGATCGCCGGTCAGAAGGATACGCGCCTTGCCATAGTCGATCCGCAACAGAACGCTGTTGCCGTTGGTCGATTTGCTGTCGCTGTCGAGCACCGGCAGAGTCGGCGCGCCGTTCAACATGCCGTCAACGGGGCCGAGAACCGCGACCTTGACATCGCCCGCGTCAAATCCCGGCAGCATGCCGGTGCTGCGGCCCAGTCGCACGAACGGGACCGGTGCGCCCGCAGCGGTCCGCGCCGCCAGCGCCCGCGCGATGAACTGGCTCCAGCTTCCCTGAAGCTGCGGATGATGCGCCGAACCGCCGGTGGCCTGCTGCGCGCTTGCCCGGTCGTCGATGAGTTGGGTGAAATGCCGATTGCCCTGATCGTCCGCAGCGATGTCACCCAGCGTCCTGCCGGAAGGCTCGCGCCGCCACCAGGACAGGCCGGCATGTGCGAAAGTCTCGACGGTGATCGTGCGCGCGTCCAGTTCGCCGATGGAATCGACGTCGAGCAGATCGCTGAGGCCACCAAAATGGTCATAATCATTGTGCGACGCGATCAGCATGTCGAGAGCGATCACGTTCGACCCATAATCGCGGAAAAACTTCCAGTCGACGAAATCGGCCCCGCTCTTGTTGGTGAACTGGCTCGCGCGCGGCAACCCGCCATCGATCATGACATGACGAAAATCCGGGGTCTTGACCAGGATGCCATCGCCTTGCCCCACGTCGATGAAATAGATTTCGAGCAGCGACTCGCCGCCCAGATCGTCCTGCCTTACCCAACCCTTTTGGCCCCGCGCTGCGACATGCACCCAGCCATCGACCGGCGTATCCGGCAAGCGCCGCACGCCGTCGCCCCACAGCAGATAGGCCGCGACTGGCTTTTCGCGCGGGTTGGACCGCATGGGCGCTTCATCGACCGCCACGAAATCGTCGAAACCGGGATCGAACATGTGCCTGCTCCCTCATGCTTCGCTACGAGCCTGACGCACCATGATGACAGCGGCAAGACAGAGGCCGGTCCAATCTGGTGCGATGTCGGGCTAGCTGTCGGCGGGGATCGCCGCCTCCGCATAGCGATCGCGCAGGGCGCGCTTGTCGATCTTGAGCGAGCCGAGGCAGGGCAGCGGGGCTTCGGCAATCCAGATCCGGGCCGGTATCTTGAACGGCGCGAGATGCGTGCCCAAGAAAAGCCGCAACGCTTCGCCCGTGATGTTCATCCCTTCGCGCAAATACACGACGGCCACCGGTACTTCGCCTAGCCGCGCGTCGGGCTGGCCGAAAACGGCGCATTCCTTGACGGCGGGATGTGCATAGAGCGCGGCTTCCACTTCCGGGCCGGAGATATTCTCGCCGCCGCGGATGATGATGTCCTTCAGCCGGTCGACGATGAACACATAGCCGTCGGCGTCCATATAGCCGATATCCCCGGTCCGCACGAACCCGTCCGCCGTGAACAGGGCGGTGGTATCCTGCGGGCGGTTCCAGTAGCCCTTGATGTTGGCAATGCTGCGAATCGCAATTTCGCCACGCTGGCCCTGCGGCAGGCTGCGGCCATCGGCGTCGACGATGGCGACCTCCGTCAGCGGCCTGGTTGCCCGGCCGGTGCTGTCGGGCTTTGCAAGATAGGCTTCGCGAAAATTGCCGCAGCCCACGGCGTTGGTTTCCGTCAGGCCATAGCCGATCACCGGATTGGCACCGGCCAGCCCATCGACGATACGGCGCAACTGTTCGGGCGGGCGTGGCGCCCCGCCCGAGGCAACATCCTTGAGTGTCGAGAGATCATAGCGGTCGCGGTGCGGATGTGTCGCGATTTCGTAGCTCATCAGCGGCACGCTGATGAAATAGGTGATCTGTTCGGCGGCGATCAGGCGCATCGCTTCCTCAGCGTCCCATTTCGGCATCATCACCAGCTTGCGACCGATCACGAAACTCTGGAGCAATATCGTGATCTCCGCCGTCACATGGAACAGCGGAACGCACACCAAAGTGGCGGGCAGATGCGTCGGCGGGCTGCCGCGCTGGGTCATCACGTCGAGGACGCTCAAGGTCGCGCTGACGAAATTGAGCGCACCTTGCACCACGGCCCGCTGATCGGACAGCGCGCCCTTGCTGCGCCCGGTGGAGCCGGAGGTGAACAGGATCGTCGCATCATCATCCGGCGCCATTTCGGGCAGGGCCGTTGTCTCGTCGCCGCCCAGCGCGTTCAGCGCCGCCAATCCTTCGGCTACGGGCACGGTCTGCCGGATGCGGACAAGCGTGGCACCTGACGGGATGCCTGCTTCGTGGAGCGCGGCTTCGCGGCGCCCGTCGGCCAGCACCAGCGAACAGCCCGTGTCGGCGATCGCTTCTGCCAATTCCTGCCCGCTCCACCAGCCGTTGAGCAGGGTGGCGATGCCGCCCGCCATGGCAATCGCCATGTAAGCGATCACCCACCCCGCGCCATTGCGCGCGGCAAGGCCTATGCGGTCGCCCGGCTTTACGCCATGCCCGGCCACCAGACCGCCCGCCGCGCGCCGCGCAAGCGCATAAGCCTGCGCGAATGTTAGCCGCTCCGCGCCATCGACCAGAAAGGGCCGGTTCCCATAATGGGCACAATAAGTGGCGAACAGCGCGGGCAGCGTCTGCGGCGCGGACACCACATAAGGCAGCATGGCACCGTTGCGCGCGACATGCCCCAGTTGCAGCAGACCGCCCGGACCGGTCATCCGCGCAATCGCTGCATCTATGTCCCGGTCGAGCCGGGACGCGCTGTGGGGGGTCGCGCTGTCCTGCGCCATGCCGTCGCTCTCCACTTGGTCTTGTGCCTGTTCTCCTTTATGCAGGCGAAAATTACCGGGGAAAAGCCTTGATCGACCTGTTCGCCGCAAACGCCACGGCATACCTGCAATTCGAAAGCCTGGGACTGGACCCGGTTGCCCTGAACCTCGGCTTCTTCACGCTGAAGTGGTACAGCCTTGCCTATCTGGCTGGGATTCTGGTGGGTTACTGGTATCTGCTGAAGCTGATCGCGCAACCCGGTGCGCCCATGGCGCGACGCCATGCCGACGATATGATTTTCTATGCGACGCTGGGCATCATCATCGGCGGACGCCTCGCCTATGTGGTCTTCTACCAGCCTGCGATTCTGGCGAATCCGGCCGACATCTTCAAATTGTGGAATGGCGGCATGTCGTTTCACGGCGGCGTGATCGGGGTGACCTGCGGCATTCTCTATCTGGCGCGGAAGGAAGGGCTGCACTGGCTGCGTGTGCATGATTATGTTGCCTGCTGTGTGCCGTTCGGCCTGTTTTTCGGCCGTCTTGCCAATTTCGTGAACGGCGAATTGTGGGGCAAGGCGACGGACGTACCCTGGGCGATCGTCTTTCCGACCGGCGGCCCCAACCCGCGCCATCCGAGCCAGTTGTACGAGGCCGTGCTGGAAGGCCCGGTGCTGTTCGCCATACTCGCGTGGCTGTTCTGGAAAACGGCCGCGCGCTATCAGCCGGGCAAGCTCGTCGGCACGTTTCTGCTCGGCTATGGCCTTGCCCGTTTCTTTGTCGAGTTCTTCCGCGAAGCCGATGCGCAACTCATGGAGTTCGCGCAGCAGACCGGCCTGCACATGGGCCAGTGGCTGACGATCCCCATGATCGTGGGCGGCCTCTATCTCATTGCCACGGCCAGCGGTCGGCGCGTCCGTATCGAGCCGACGGCGGGAAGCGCCAGTGTCGGATGACGCCGCAACCGTCGTCCCGCTCGCCGAACGCCTGAGGAAGCAGATCGAGGCAGGCGGGCCGATATCCGTCGCACACTATATCGGCGAAGCCAACGCGCATTATTATGCCACGCGCGATCCGATCGGCGCAGCCGGCGATTTCACGACCGCGCCGGAAATCAGCCAGATGTTCGGCGAACTGATTGGCCTGTGCCTTGCGGATATCTGGATCCAGTCTGGGCGCGCCCGCGCGCCGCTCTACGTCGAACTGGGGCCGGGGCGGGGAACATTGGCCAATGACGCGTTGCGGGCGATGCGTGCCGCAGACCTCTTGCCGCAGGTACATCTGATCGAAACCAGCCCTGTGCTGCGGACGCAGCAGAAGAGCCTCCTGCCCGATGCCCAATTCCACGACGATCTGGAAACGCTGCCGCGCGACGCACCCATCTTGGCAGTCGCCAACGAGTTTTTCGACGCACTGCCGA
Organism: Sphingobium algorifonticola; assembly: GCF_004005485.1. GTDB lineage: Bacteria > Pseudomonadota > Alphaproteobacteria > Sphingomonadales > Sphingomonadaceae > Sphingobium > Sphingobium algorifonticola. Next base: position 831,001 of record NZ_RZUL01000001.1, on the reverse strand, counting down.
CGCGCCAGATCGTCCGCACCGAAAAGGGCTGGCGCGAGCGCGTCGTCATTGCGGGGGATGGCGGCGGCTTCACACCGATCGCGGGCTATCGCGACATGGCGGCCGTGGTGCCCCCGTCGCTCGCCGACGCGCCGGTCGGGTCGATCGTCGAAATCTCGCCCGCCGCTGCCACGGTCGCGATGCTGCTGGCACGGCGGATCGCGCAGCAGGGCGGGGCCGCTATCATTGTAGATTATGGCTATAGCGGCCCCGCGCTGGGCGACAGCCTGCAAGCGGTGCGCAACCACGCCTATGCCGATCCCTTCGTTGGGGTGGGCGAGCATGATCTCACGACTCACGTCGATTTCACGATGATCGGCCATGTCGGTATGCAGGCTGGACTTTCCGTGCTCGGACCTGTGGCGCAAGGGGATTTCCTGCGCGCCCTGGGCATCGATGCGCGTGCCGCGCAACTGGGGCATCGCGCGCCCGATCGGGCGGCGGCGATTGCGGCGGCGCGGGCGCGACTAGTGGAGCCGGAGCAGATGGGCGGCCTGTTCAAGGTGATGGCCTTCGTCCATCCCGACTGGCCGCGACCCGACGGGTTCGGACTGGCAGGGGCGTCGCTATGATCGAACGGCTTACGGCATCGGTGCTGGCGGCTGTGCCGCATGGCTTCCTGGGGCGCAGGGGCGGCGTTTCCACCGGTCTGTATGCCGGGCTGAATGTGGGCCTGGGCTCCGACGATGATCCCGACGCGGTCCGCCGCAACCGTGATCTTGCCCGCGATGCCGTTTTGCCGGGGGCCACGCTGGTGACCGTGCGGCAGGTGCATTCGCCCGATGTGATGCGCGTGACCGGGCCTGTCGGTGATGACGACCGGCCCGAGGCGGACGCGCTGGTGACCGATCGTCCGGGGCTGTTGCTCGGCATATTGACCGCCGATTGCGTGCCGGTGCTGTTTGCCGACGTGCAGGCGGCTGTGGTCGGCGCGGCGCATGCGGGGTGGAAAGGCGTACTGCATGGCGTGACCGACCGGACGCTGGAGGCGATGGAGGCCCTGGGCGCGGACCGGGCACGAATCGCCTGTGCAGTCGGCCCGTGCATCGCGCGCCATTCCTATGAGGTGGGAGAGGATTTCGCCGCACGGTTCGAGACCGCCGATCCGCACAACGAACGGTTTTTCAGCATGGGTCGGCCCGGCCACCGCCTGTTCGACATCGAGGCCTATGTCGTCGCGCGACTGGCGGCTGCGGGCGTTCGTCATATCGAGGCGCTGGGCGAGGATACGTGCAGCCAGCCTGATCGCTTCTTCAGCTACCGCCGGTCCTGCCTGAAGGGCGAAGCGGGCTATGGCCGTCAGATTTCGCTGATCGGGCTTGCGACCGGCTGAGCAATTGGCCGGATCGCATGTGCCCGGGGGCTTGACTATGCGACATATGGTTTCAATAGGAAGTCATTATATTTCGTGAAGCAGCCTAATTGGCGGAGAGGCGCATGATGACCGACGACCGGACGACATCCCCATCCGCACCGACCGAAGCAGAACTGACGGCGGTGCCTGCCTCCCGGCGTCGTGCCAAGCCCGACATACGCGAAATCGGTGGCCGCAAGCTGCGGCCTGCCACGCTGATGATGGGGCACGGCTACGATCCGGCCTTGTCGGAAGGGTCGCTCAAGCCGCCGATCTTCCTCACATCGACCTTCACTTTCGAAAGCGCAGCCGCCGGCAAGCGCCATTTCGAAGGTGTGACGGGCCTGCGTCCCGGCGGGTCGGAGGGTCTGATCTATTCGCGCTTCAATGGTCCCAATCAGGAAATCGCCGAGGACCGGCTGGCCCTGTGGGAAGAGGCAGACGATGCCTTGCTCTTTTCCAGCGGCATGTCGGCGATCGCGACCACGCTGCTTGCCCTGGTGCAGCCGGGTGACGTGATCGTGCATTCCGCGCCGCTCTATGCCGCGACCGAGGGTTTGATCGGCCGCATATTGGGGAAGTTCGGGGTACGCTGGATGGATTTTCCGGCGGGTGCGACAGCGGTGGAAATCGGTGAAGTGATCGAAAGCGCCAAGGCGAAGGGCCGGGTGGCGATGATCTACCTCGAAAGCCCGGCCAATCCGACCAATGTGCTGGTCGATGTCGAGGCGGTAGTCGCGCAGCGCGACTTTCTGTTTGCGGAAGGGGCGGATCGTCCGCCGATCGTGATCGACAACACCTTTCTGGGGCCGTTGTGGCACAAGCCGCTGGCGCATGGAGCGGATCTCGTCGTCTACAGCCTCACCAAATATGCCGGCGGCCACAGCGATCTGGTGGCGGGCGGGGCGCTGGGGCGACAGGCGCTGATCGATCCCATTCGCATGATGCGCAACACTATCGGCACCATTCTCGATCCGCACAGTGCATGGATGCTGCTGCGCAGCCTCGAGACGCTGGAGTTGCGGATGAGCCGGGCCGGAGAAAATGCGGCCAAGGTGTGCGCATGGCTGCGCGATCAGCCGCAGGTGGAGAAAGTCGTGTATCTCGGTTTCCCCTCCGATGCGCGTCAGCAGGATATCTTCGATCGCCACTGCACCGGCGCGGGATCGACCTTTTCGCTCTATCTGAAGGGCGGCGAGACAGAGAGTTTCGCGTTCCTGGATGCGCTGCGGATTGCGAAGCTGGCGGTGAGCCTGGGCGGAACCGAAACGCTCGCAAGCCATCCGGCGGCCATGACACATCTGTCGGTGCCAGCCGAGCGCAAGAAGGCGCTCGACATCGGTGACAATATGGTGCGCATTTCGATAGGCTGCGAGGATGCGGACGATCTGATCGCGGATTTTGCGCAGGCGCTCAAGGCCGTCGACTGACGGGCACACAGAACCTAAAGATTGCCGATGATCCGCATCTTCGTGGCGATCGCATGCATGTCTGCGTCCAGGCGGCTGGCCAGGCTCGCGCCGTCCATCGCCGCAAAGGCCACCATCTGCGGCATGGACAGGCCGATCCGCAAGGTTCCCCCGGTGGTGCCGTCGGCCAGGGTGACGCATCGCACCGGCTGGCCAAGCTTGATCGGCTGTCCGGCGATGGCCTGATTGTCGGTCCCGCAGGCATAGCGCCGCAAGTCCTGCACCAGCATGCGATGGATATGCCCGGCACCGGCAAAATCGATCGGCCGCGCAGCCTGCCCCAGATCGAGCGTGACGAGCGTGCGCATTTCCAGCGGCCGGTCGGGCATCAGGCCGGCCGCGTCACCTGTGGTCGGCGCGAGGCGCGGGGCACCCAGTTGCTCCGTCAGCATGCCGACCGCCGCGTCGAACAGATCGAGCGTGCGACGGATGTCGGCCGCCGTCAGCCGCTGAAACAGTTCCAGCTCGTAAATCGCCGCCTCCAGGCGCAACAGCAACCCCAGGTTCGCGCCATGCGGCAAACTGGCTGCACCGGGCCAGCGGTCGGGCCATTCCGCGCGCAGGAAAATCCGTTCCAGACCGGGCAGGATGCCACTCGACAGGCGTGCCGCCGCCGCCGGGATGAGCGCGATGCCGCTGAACGGCGGTCCGCCCATGAACTTCGATCCGGTCAGGAATATGGTGAGGCCACGGGCCAGATAGGCGGCGATCGCGGCCGGCGCGATCCGGCACTGGCATGCATCGACAACGAAGCTGATGCTTTGACCGAAGCGGCGGCGCAGCGCATCGATATGGGCGAGCGACGGCAGGATCAGGCCAGTCTTCGACCCGTGCACGACATGGACCAGCGGATGGCGTCCGGCATCGATTGCCGCCTGCGCGATGGCCGCAATCTCGATCAATATGTCTTCGGACGGTATCGGCTTGCTGCCCTTATCTCGCAGGCTGACGGTAAACAGGCGGACGGGTGCCTTATCGGCGCGGATAGGATCGCCGCGCGCGACGGCATGGCCGAGCGGCGTCCGGTCGGCATAATGCGCGCCGACGCAGGCCAGCGCGCACCCGCTGCCGACTTCGTCCGCCCCCAGCAGCACCGTGTCGATCCCGCGGATGTCGCGGCGCTGGGCTACGGACAGGCCGATATACTCAAGATCGGTGCCCGACGCGGCAAAAGCGATTTCGGTATCCGTCGGAAGCGCGAGCGCCGTCCGCAAACGGCCACGGAGCGCCTCCAGCGCCTCTGCGTAGCCGTCGCCATCCATCATGAGGTCCGGTGCGAGGGTCGCCAGTCGTCGGCGGATTTCGGCGAGAGCCGGTGCAGATATGTCGTTCGCGGTCGACGAAGAATAAGCGATCGCGCGGCTCGGACGGGGGGCGACCATATACTGGTTGAGGCCGGTTCGCGGGTCGAGTGTGATCCGCCGGTCGCCGCCCGTGGTCATTACCTCCGCAATGGCCTGTGGCGAGAGCGGACGCGGACGGGCGGACCTTTGCCGTTCGGCGGTCAGCGTGTCGGCCATGGCGCTGCTCTGTTCCGCATGCGGCAAGCTTATGCGCGGCGCATGACAACGGGATGAAAAACGGATGACAACGGCCGTCATCATAATGCAGCGAAACCATCATATTTCCATGTAAAATGAAGGGAATGACCGCTGCGTTCCCCCCGCTTCGCCCCACCCGCATCCCTGATGACGCGAAGGAGCGGCTGCGGCTGCTGTTCATTGCGAAAAATGCGCGCTGGACCGGCGGATTGCATCCGCAGGACGGTAATCATGCGCTCTATCATCGGGAAATGCGCGAAATCCTGGAAGCCATCGGCCTCCGGCTGCGGATTGCGGAAAGCTATGACGTGCTGTTCGCGCCGCCCGATGTGGATTTTGTCTTTCCGCTGCTCAACAGGGGCGGCTTCCTCAATTCCGAAATGCTGCTGCCGCTGCTGTGCACCCGCCATGGCCTGCCGTTTCTGGGCGCCAGTCCCATCCTGCGCGGCCTGTCCGACGACAAGCATCTGACCAAGCTGGAGGCGGCGGCGCGTCATGTGCCGACGGCCGAATGGACGGTCTTTCGGCGCGGCGCCCCGGTCGATCCCGCGCGCTGTCCGGGTGGGGACCGGCTCGTCATCAAACCGAACGCATCGTCTGCATCCTGGGGGATTCGCGATGCGTTCGACTGGGCAGGCGTGGCCGAGGCGGTGGCGCATATCCATGCCGAGGGCCATGACGCGATCGTCGAGCCATTTCTGACCGGCAGCGATGTCGAGGTGCCCGTAATCACCGTCAATGGCCGCCCGCATATCATGCCGATGATGATGTTCGAACAGGCGGACCCGACGCATCTGCGCACCTATCAGGAAAAGCGCGATCTGGTGGACCGCAGCCAGAAATATCGTCTGGTGCCCTTCGACGATCCGGCGCTGGTGGCCCGGATCACCGACCTGACTCATCGGATGATCGGCATTTTCGCGCCGTTCGACTATGGCCGGTTCGAGTTTCGGGTCGATGTGACGCGCGGCGAGATCGACTTTCTCGAAGTCAATCTGAACTGTAACCTGTGGTCGCAAAAAGTGTTCGGCCGTTCGGCGACGCTCGCCGGGCTGAGCCAGGCCGATCTGATCGAGACGATCGTTGCCGAAAGCCTGATACGGCATGGCCTGTGTGGACGGCATGAAATGGCGGCGGCCGGCACCGCGGCCATGTCGACGGCGGCATGATGACCAGCCACAGGCCGCAAGGCGAGGGTCGCCGTCCGATAACCGTGCTGGTGCTGGCGGCGCAGCGCGACGGGGTGATCGATCCGCTCGCGGCGCGATTCGGGGTCAGCCACAAATGCCTGGTGCCGCTGTGCGACCAGCCGCTGATCGCCCATGTCCTGCTGGCGGTGGCGGCCGCACCGCAGATGCAGCGCATTCTGGTTTCGATCGACGATCCGGCGGTGCTCGATGGGGTCGATGTCGTGCAAAGGCTGATGGCCCAAGGGCGCCTGCGCATCGTGCAGGCGCAGCCGAGCCTTGCCGACAGCGTGCTGCATGCTGCCGATGCCGCCGATTTCCCGTTGCTCATCACCACGGCCGACAATGCGCTGTTCACGCCCGAAGCCATCACCACGATGCAGGACAGCATGGATGCCCACGCCGCCGCCATCGGTGCGGCCTTTGCCCGCAAGGATGCAGTCCTGACCGCGCATCCCGAAGGCCAGCGGCGCTTCTATCGCTTCGCCGACGACAGCTACTCGAACTGCAACTGCTATTGGATCGGCGGGCGCGAGGCGCTGGCCGCCGCCAACATCTTTCGTGAAGGCGGGCAGTTCGCCAAGCATCCCGCGCGCCTTGCCCGCTCCTTCGGTATCGTCAACCTCATCCTGTTCCGGCTGGGCATAGGCACCTTGCAGCAATCCTTCGCGCGCTTCTCCCGCCGACTGCGGCTGCGGCTGGAGCCGGTGGTGTTCCAGGACGGCGCGCTGGCCATCGATGTCGATAATGACCGTACCTATGCCATCGTCGAGGACATCCTGAAGTTGCGGAAGTTGCGGCGTTGCAACCCGCAGATTTCCGCCATTTCCAACATCGCAGCCTGATTTTCACGCCGATCCCTCACGCCGGGCGCGGCGGCTGGCCCCATACCAGCGTTGCATGGCCTCTGCGGCATCGTCGGACAGTGCGATGAAGACGCGGCGGCCGTCGAGAGGGTCCGGCCTGCGTTCGAAAATGCCGCGCCCGGTCAGATCGCGGATCCAGCGGAGCGCGGTGGTCGGCGGCACGGCGGACGCGATGCACAGGCTCGATACCGACACGCGTTCTCCGGCCAGCCGGGCCGCCATCAGATCCAGCATCATGTCCCATGCCGGATCCCCGAACAGGTCGTCGCCGAAGAACTGGTCGCGCAGCCGGCGTGAGCGCAACAAATCCCGCACGGTCTGCGCCGTCATCCGTTCCTCGCCCTCGGCACCCTGCGCAGGCGAAGACACTATCGGCCAGCCCGGTGCATGCGGCGGATTATAAGCGGCGTTGCGATCCCGCACGGCGCCGTCCGCCCTGCCATTGCCGCCGTGCGCCTTGCCAAAGTCCCCGGCGAGACCCGCACGCAGTTGATCCAGCGTCCGGGCGAGCCGTTCAACGTCCTCGCTCAACCGTTGCAGGCGATTGTTGTCGCTTTCGCGTCCGACATCGTGCAGCGCCATGGTGCGCCGCTTGCCCCTGCAGGCGAGGGCGAATGCCGCCGCCCAGTCGGCATCATCCGGCGCGCAAAGCCACTGAACGGTATCGTCGAGCAGACCGTGGGCCGCGAGTGCGGAAAATGTCGCGTCCAGTGCATCCTGTGGCGTTGCCAGGATCAGCCGACTGTCGCCGTCGGTGACCATCGCCGCCACCTGCGGCAGAAGAACGCGCAGATCCAGGGTATCGGCCGCATCGAGCAGGATGATATCGACGTCGGCGATCCGCGTCAGACGGTCGCTGGCCTGCGCGAGGCTGACGCTGCCCAATTGCCGCGCACCGAAGCCTTCGGCCAGTGCCGCGAACCGGGGATGCGCTGCCGGGTCGGCGATGACCAGCATGGACGGCCGCCGATCCTGCATCCATTCCGGTGCGGACTGAACGAGCCGGTCGGCCCATGTCACCATCGTCGGTTCCGCAGAAAGACTATCGATCGCTTCCAAAGCGCCCGCATGGGCGAAGGCCATGATTTCATGCGTCATTTGATCCCCCTGTGCAGTGTTTGTTCTTCACTCCATGCGGCAAAGCCGACGCGCCGTCCTGCCAGTTTGCAACCATAATGGATCAAACTGCCCATCCCGGCCTCTGTGCGTCGGCAACATCCGCCTGGCTGCTTTATCGATCCGGCGCATATCCTCCGAAATGGAGCATGTTCCTTATATGTTCTGAATTGCGATGTCGAGCCGGATAATGATCGGCCCACGCCGAGGCTCATCTGTACCATGGTTTGCCTGTCACGATGCGTTGCTGGCGCAGGCCCCCTCGACCGCTCAGGCCAGCGGATCGACGCATGGATCGCGGCGCAACAGCGGGCCGTGGCGCGCGCGATAGACGATCGAGCGGCCGATTGAGCAGCGGCGGCCATGGTGCTATTGTAGAAGGCGTCGAGACACGGCCCGCTGCACATGCGATGGCCGGTTCGGGGAGAGTGACGATGGCGAACGCCTGGCGCAGCGCGATGACCTCCATAGCGGTGTTGGTTGCCGTGCCCTGTTTCGCGCAGGATCATGGCGATGGCGCGGCGCTCGATCCCGCCGATCCGCCCGCTGTGGTTCGCACCGGCACGGACACCGATGACCGTGTGACAGTGCCCATCCGCATATCGGACACGGGGCCTTATGCCTTCGTCGTCGACACCGGATCGCAGCGGACCGTCATCTCGCGGGAACTGGCCGATCGCCTCGCGCTGGTCGCCGATGCCACGGTGCGGGTGATGAGCATGACCGGCAGCAGCGACGTCAGCACGGTGATCGTGCCGCATCTCTCCTTCGGCAGCAGCCATATCCGCGACATCCAGGCCCCGGTCTTTGCTGGCGAACATCTGGGGGCGGAGGGGTTGCTGGGTCTCGATGGCCTTCAGTCCAAGCGGCTCGTCCTCAATTTCCGCACCGGCCGGATGGAAATCGGCCCCAGCCGCCGACGTCGGGGCAGCGACGAGGCGGACGCCATCGTCGTCACCGCGCGCAGCAAGCTTGGCCAGCTCATCCTGCTCAATTCGACGGCCGACGGGCAGCGGGTCAACGTCATCCTCGATACCGGGGCGGAATATAGCGTGGGCAATGCCGCCCTGCTGCGCAAGCTGACGCGCAAGCGCAAGGATCGCTTCGTCGGTACTGCAACGATGACGAGCGTGACGGGCGACACGCTGGTCGGCCAATGGGGCATGATCGACGAAGTGAAGATGGGCAACCTTACCATGTCCGACCTGCCCGTCGTCTTTGCGGAGGCGGCACCCTTTGCCGAACTGGGCCTGTCGGATAAGCCCGCGCTGCTGCTCGGCATCAATGCGCTGCGGGTGTTTGCGCGAGTGGCCATCGACTTCGGCGCGAAAAGCGTCGATTTCCTCCTGCCCGAGCAGGTTGCCCTGCCGAACCGGCAACTGGCCGCGCTTCAGCCCTGAGAGGTGCAGGCGTGCGGCCCGCCGGGGCGCACCGCCGCACCGCAGTCGCGGCAGAGCACATGATCGCCAGGGCGCAGGCCATGGCCGACCGCGACGCGTTCGTCGAACACGAAACAGTCGCCTTGCCACAGGCTCTCGGCTTCGGGCACTTCCTCCAGATAGCGCAGGATGCCGCCCCTTAGATGATAGACCTCGTCGATCCCGCGCGCGCGGGCATAGGCGGTGGATTTTTCACAGCGGATGCCGCCGGTGCAGAACATGGCGACTTTCGGGCGGCGGCCCTGCGCGGCGAGATCGGCGGCAAAGGCATCGAACCAGGCGGGAAAGGCGCTGAAGCTGGCGGTGCCGGGGTCGATCGCGCCCGCAAAGCTGCCGATCGCGACTTCATAGGCGTTGCGCGTATCGATCAGGATCGTGTCGGGGTCCGCGATCAGCGCGTTCCAGTCGGCCGGATCGACATAAGTGCCCGCATGCCGCGCGGGATCGAGACCGGCGTGCCCCATGGTCACGATCTCCCGCTTCACCCGCACCTTCATCCGCCCGAACGGCATGCGATCAGTCTGCGCATATTTGACGTCGAGATCCTGGCAATCGGGCAAGCTGCGGATATGCGCGATCACCTGCGCAATTCCGTCAGCAGGCCCGGCGATCGTGCCGTTGATCCCTTCGCGCGCGAGCAGCAGCGTGCCGCGCACATCTTCGGCTTCGCACAGGGCGAGCAGCGGCATGCGGATTGCCCCCGGATCGGGGAAATCGGCAAAGCGATACAGCGCGGCAACGGTAAAGGGTTCGGATTGCGGGGCGGGGCCAGACATGGCGGCGCTATAATCGACCCATCGCACAGTTGAAACCCTGCGTCAGTCACGCCATAGCAGAGCGCATGGTTCCTGTTTCGTTCGCCGGACATGACATGCACATCCTGCCGCGTGGCGCGCTGTTCTGGCCGCGCCGCAACGCGGTGCTGATCGCCGATCTCCATTTCGAGAAGGCAAGCTGGTATGCGCGGTCGGGCCAGATGCTCCCCCCCTATGACAGTATGGCGACGTTGGAAGCGATAGAGGCGCTGCTGGATGCGACCGGCGCGCGCGAAATCTGGTGCCTGGGGGACAGTTTTCACGACAGCGACGGTCCCTCCCGACTGCCCGCCGATGTGCGGATGCGGCTGGCGGCGCTGACCCGGCACCATATGTGGACCTGGGTGACAGGCAATCATGATGCCGCGCTGGCCCGGCGGCTCGATCATGCAGCGCTGGGCGGACGGGTGGTCACCGAGGCGCTGGTCGATGGCATCATGTTGCGGCACGAGGCTGTGGCGGCGGACGGCCAGCCGGAGATTTCCGGGCATTTCCATCCCAAGCTGCGTCTGTCGCTGCGCGGTCGGCATGTCGGACGTCCCTGTTTCGTGATGGGCGTCACGCGCCTGATCCTGCCCGCGTTCGGCGCGCTGACCGGCGGGCTGGATGCGGGCCATCCGCAGATTCGCGCGCTTGTGGGGGACGGTGCCGAGGCGCTGCTGGCGACTGAAGACAGGCTGCTGCGGTTTCCGCTGGCCGGTGCCCTGTCGCGTTGCGGCATAATCTGACAGCCCGAGGGTGACGGTACGGAATGCGTCCGTGGTGCGGTGCAGCACCATACCGACTGTTGTATAATGGTCGCAGGCTCCCAAGAATCCGTGCGTCTCTTGCCATACCCGGTATAAAATCCTAGGATCGCTGCCATCGAACGACGTGGCGTCACAGCCACGCAGACAAGAGAGGGTGCCCCGATGAACAAGACGCTTTGGTTGCAAACCGCCGGAGCGGCAGCGTTGATGACTGTCGCCATTTGCCCCGCACAGGCGCAGGATGCCGTGCCGCAGGGCGACGCCCCGCAAGCGGAAGCGGCCGGCGGGAACGAGAGTGACATCATCGTCACCGCAACGCGGCGCGCCAGCCCCCTGTCCGACGTGCCGATTGCCGTTTCGGCCGTGACGGCGCAGTCGCTCCAGAACAGCGGCGCAAGCGATATCCGTCAGCTCAACCAGCTTGCCCCGTCGCTGCTCGTTTCCTCGACGGGCACCGAGGCGAACGGGTCCGCGCGCATCCGCGGCATCGGCACGGTCGGCGACAATCCGGGCCTGGAAAGCTCGGTGGCGGTGTTCATCGACGGCGTATACCGCTCGCGCACCGGCGCGGGTCTCAACGAGCTGGGTGAGATCGAGCGCGTCGAAGTGCTGCGCGGGCCGCAGGGCACGCTGTTCGGCCGCAATGCGTCGGCCGGTCTGCTCAACATCGTGAGCAAGAAGCCCGAGTTCGAACTGGGCGGCAATGCCGAGATCACCTATGGCAATTACGACTACTGGCGTCTGGCAGGCCGCATCACCGGCCCGATCACCGAGACGATCGCCGCCAGCATCGACGGCGTCTGGTCAAAGCGGGACGGCTTTTTCAAGCTGGTGGACGGCACCGGCAATCAGGTTGGCGAAACGAACAATCGCGATCGCTATTTCCTGCGCGGCCAGTTGCTGCTGGAGCCCAATGACGCGCTGTCGGTCCGCCTGATCGGCGATTATACCAACCGTGACGAAAGCTGCTGCGGCGCGGCCTATATCGAAACGCGGGAACGGCGCCCGGCCGGTGGCGAGAGTTTCACCGTCGCGCCGTTCAATCGCATCGTTTCGATCCTTCAGGGGCAAGGCGGCATCTTCCCCGCCGACCCCTATGACCGTGAACTGAGCATCACGGCGGGCCGCAATTATGTCAGCAAGCTGAAGGACTGGGGCGTTTCGGGCGAGCTGAATTATGATTTCGGCGGCGCGACGCTGACCAGCATCACCGCCTATCGCGACTACAAGAGCCAGGATTACGGCGATTACGACTATGGGACCGCCGATCTGCTCTATCGCGATCCGGGCACGTTCCGCCAGTTCAAGACCTTCACGCAGGAATTGCGTCTGCAAGGGTCGGCCTTCTCCGACAAGCTCGACTGGTTGATCGGCGGCTATTTCGCCAATGAGAAGCTGACATTGCGCGACAATATCCGCTTCGGGGCCGATTACGGCCGGTTCGCCGCCTGCCGCCTGATGGCCGGGTCCGGAGTGAACAGCAACTTCACGTCGGCGCAGCTGGCCGCCTGTTCCAGCGGGGCGGCGACCACCCCCCTGATTGCCGCGACGCAGGGGAACCTCAACAGCGGGCTGACCGCCGCGTTCATCGGTGCGGGTCTTTCTCCCGCCGCGGCCGCAGGGCAGGCCGGAGCGATCTCGACCGGGCTGGGCAATGGCCTGCGCGCGCTGGCCGCCCTTCCCAGCGGCACGGGCGACGTGGACAACCGCTATTTCCAGAACAGCCGCAACTGGGCGATCTTCACGCATAACATCGTGCATCTGACCGACCGGCTCGATCTGACGATCGGCCTGCGCTACACGAAGGAGCGCAAGCGGTTCTCGGCGGATCTCAACAACAACAATGCCACCTGCGCCGCGCTGCAGAGCAGCAGCCTGCCGTCGCTTGCGACCAATCCGGCGCTGGGCAGCGCACAGGCACTGGCGGGCGGCATATTGACGCTGGGCTGCCTGGGCAACAGCAGCACCAGCCTGAACGCGCTCGACCTCAACGACCGGTTCAGCGACGGCGAGTTTTCCGGCACCGGCGTGCTGTCGTGGAAGCCGCTCAACAACCTGCTGACCTACGCCAGCTTCTCGCGCGGGTACAAGGCGGGCGGCTATAATCTCGATCGCTTCCAGCTTGGCACCACGGGGACCAACCTGGTTCCGGCGGTCTTCTCGCCGCGTTCCAATGCGGACGTGACGAGCCTGCGCTTCGCGGCGGAAAAGGTCGACGCCTATGAGCTTGGCCTGAAGTTCACCCAGCCCAAATGGAGCATCAATGTCGCCGCCTTCCGGCAGGAGTTCAAGAACTTCCAGCTCAATACCTTCAACGGCACCGGCTTTGTCGTCCAGAATATCAATGGCTGCGATGCCGCGCTGACGACGGGATCGACGGCGGCCGGTGGTGGCCGTTGCGCCAGCGACGATGTGGCGCCCGGCCTGATCAGCCAGGGTGTCGAGCTGGAAATGTCCGCCTCGCCGGTGCGCAACGTGCGTGTTACCGGCGGGCTCACCTATACGCGGGCGAAGTTTGCCAACCGGCTGGTCGGCAGCAGCAACGGGCAGGTGCCGCTCGATCCCGCGCTGTTCCTGCTGCCCGGCAATACCAACTCCAACGCGCCGGAGCTGGTGACGACCGGCAGCTTCGCCTGGACGCCGGATATCGGCACCGGCGGCCTGTCCGCGCTGTTCTACATCGACGGGCGTCTAACGAGCGACTATAATACCGGGTCGGACCTGTTCCCCGAAAAGGAACAGGATGGCTTCGCGATCTTCAACGCGCGCGTCGGCATCCGCGGCCCCGACCAGAAATGGGCGGTCGAGTTCTGGGGCCAGAACATCTTCAATACCGACTATACGCAGGTCGCCTTCAGCAGCCCGTTGCAATCAAGCAGCCCGGCGACATCGAGCACCGGCCAGTTCCGGCAGGGTGCGCCGATGGCCAACCAGCTGATCTCGGCCTATCTCGCCGAACCGCGCACCTATGGCATCACGCTGCGCGGCAAGTTCTGACGGACAACGTGCACGGGGCATGAACCGCTCCGTGCGCGCCGGGCGGCTGGGTGCAGCCACCGCCCGGAACGGCATTGCGCTCGGCCCTCAGCGGACCTGCCGCTTCTCCAGCTTGCGGGCCAAAGTCCGGCGATGCATGCCCAGCCGCCGCGCCGTTTCGGAAATGTTGAACCCGGTTTCCGCCAGAGTCTGATGGATGCGCTCCCATTCCAGCGTCTTGATCGAGGTGGGCCGGGTATCGAGCGGCGCGGCGACGTCTCCACCCGCCATGTCGCCCTGCGCCTTGCGGAACGCCGCCTCGATATCGTCGGTGTTCGACGGCTTGGCGAGATAGTGGCAGGCCCCCAGCTTGATCGCCTCCACCGCCGTGGCGATGCTGGCATAGCCGGTCAGCACCACGATCAGCATCGCGGGATCATGCGCGTGCAATGCCTGCACACAGACCAGCCCGGATGCCTGCCCGAGTTTCAGGTCAACCACGGCATAGTGCGGGCTGTGATCGCGCAGCAGCACGCCGAGCGCCTCCGGCTCCGCCGCCGTCAGAACGCTGTAGCCGCGCCGTTCGAACGACCGGCGCAAGGTGCGGGCAAAGGCTTCGTCATCCTCCACGATGACCAGCAGGCGGTCGGGCGGCTGTTCGTTCGGGGGTTCAGCGTCCATCGGGCGCGGCCCTTTCCTGCGGCAGCGCCAGCGCGGCGAGGGGCAAGGTGACGATCACCTCCGCGCCGCCGCCCGCGCGGTTGCGCGCGACCACCGCCCCGCCCAGCTTGCGCATCACATTGACCACCAGAAACAGGCCAAGGCCTGCACCGGGGCGGCTCTTGGTGGAATAATAAGGCTTGCCGATATTGGCGAGAATGTCCGGCGGAAAGCCGGGACCGGTGTCACGCACGACAATTGCAAGCTGATCCGCCCCAATCTGATCCACCTCGCGCATCACCAGCAGGCTGACGATTCCCGTGGAGGCTTCGAACGCATTGTCGAGCAGATTGTCGATCACCTGCCGGAGCGTTGCGTCCGCCACGATCGCCATGTCCGCGCCGAAGCGGTTGTCATAATGCAGGTCGGCATAGGGCCGGGTGATCCGCCATTGCGCCACCAGCGCCTCAAAAAAGCCATAGACGGTGGTGGGTTTCGATCCGTCGCTGCGCTCGGCACCGGCGGACAGCAGAATGCCGGTAACGATCGCCTTGCACCGCTGCACCTCCGCCTGCATTTCGGCGACTTCCTGCGCCATGTCGGGGGTCTGGGCGATCTGCGGCATGCGTTGCCAGTCGTTCAGCGCAACCGACAGCGACGCCAGCGGCGTGCCCAGTTCATGCGCCGCGCCGGTGGCGAGCAGGCCGATCCGCACGATATGATCCTGCTCCGCCGCCTGTTGCCGCATATCCGCCAGATAGGCGTCGCGCGCGCGCAGATTGCCGCTGATCCGCGTGACGAACAGCACCAGCAGTACCGCCATCAGCGCGAAACAGGCCCACATGCCCTGCACGTGCAGGCGGAACAGGCTCTGGTCCATGCTGGCGGGCAGGGCGAGCGGACGATAGGCAATCACGAGAAACGCAAAGCACAGGCAGGTGACGGCGACCACGGCCCAGCTCGACCAGCGGTCGAGGAGCACCGACCCCAGCACGACCTGAAGCAGGAACAGCGATACGAACGGGTTGGTCGCACCGCCGCTCATGTAGAGTTGCGCCGTCAGCGCGGCGACATCGAGCAGCAGGGCGGCAAACAGCTCTGCATTCGCAATCCCCCGCCGCCGTCGCAACGCGGCCATGCTGACGAGATTGAGGATCACCAGCGTCATCACCAGCGCCAGCATGGCGCCAAGGGGCAGGCGCACCCCCATGCCATAATGGACGATCAGGATCGTCGCGAGCTGCCCGCCCACGGCCAGCCAGCGCAACTGCACGAGCTGCACCATGTTGCGGTGCCCGGCCGCATCGGGCGAGGCCAGCGACACGACGCCCGTCAGGCTGTCGAGCCGCGCGGCAAGGGAAGGCAAAGCGGCCGTCATCGCCTGAGTTTAGGCGCATGGACGTGCCGACGCCATTCCTCTTTCCCGAACAGAAAGCCGACGACCACAAGCAGGATGGCGAGGCCATACCAGGTGAGCGCATAGACCAGATGATTGTCGGAAAAGACGACGACCGTCAGCCCCGCGACAGGGAGGGCGGGATCGCCGTTCCGGTCGTCGGGTTCGCGTTCGGCATCGATGAAATAGGGTGCGACCGTGCGCAACCCGCGCGCGGCGGCGATCGCTGCGACATCACGCGAATGCCAGCGGTCGGCGGCGGGATCGTTGCGTCGCAGAAAGCCGCCGTTCGGCTCGGTCAGGCGCAGCAGCCCCGTGATCGTGACGGTGCCTGACAGGCGCGGATAATCGCCGCGCCGTTCGGGCGGCACAAAGCCCCGGTTGACGAGGACGGTGAAGCCCTGTTCCGTTTCGAGCGGGGCCATCACCCAATAGCCGCTGCCGAGCGCCGTCACGGCCTGCACCAGCGTATCGCCGTCCGGCCGGAAATGTCCCCGCACGGTCACCCGGCGATAGCCATCGCTTGCGGCCGTGACGGCAGGCCATGCTGCCGGGCCGGGCGCGGTGACCGGCGGCGCGTGGATGCGCGCGTTCACCTGTTCGATCAGCGCCTGTTTCCATGTCCGACGCTGCACCTGCCAGGTGCCCAGCGCGATCAGCCCCACAAACAGCAGCAGCCAGACGCCGCCGACGACGGCCAGCCAACCAGCCGGTCGCGGCGCGCCTGTCACCGTATCTGGCCTGTCACGCTATCTGCCCTGTCACGGTATCTGGCGCATCTCTTGCGCCGTCATCGGCATCATATTGTCGGTAAGGTGATACATGACCCACAGCGACCCGCTGAATGCGATACCCACCAGCACGACGGTGAAGATCAGCGCCATCAGCGTCCACCCGCCTTCAGACTTGCTGCTCATGTGGAGGAAAAAGACCATGTGGACGATGATCTGCACCGCCGCGAAGATCATGATGAGATAGGCCGTCGCCGCAGCGGGCAGCGCCCCGGTCATCACCAGCCAGAAGGGGATGGCCGTCAGCACCACCGACAGTGCGAAGCCGGTCAGATAGCCTTTGCGGCTGCCGTGCGCTTCGACGACATCTTCATGCTCGACATGCGTTTCGGTGCTCATCGCAACATTCCCATCAGATAGACAAAGGTGAACACGCCGATCCAGATGACGTCGAGGAAATGCCAGAACAAGGAGAGGCACATGAGGCGGCGGCGGTTTGCCGCGATCAGCCCCTTGCGCGCCACCTGCACCATCAGCACGACCAGCCAGAGCAGACCGAAAGTGACGTGCAGCCCGTGGGTGCCGACCAGCGTGAAGAAGGCGGAGAGGAAGGCGCTGCGCTGCGGCGTTGCGCCTTCGTGGATCAGATGGCTGAACTCGTACAGTTCGATCCCCAGAAAGGCGAGGCCGAAGAGGCCGGTGACGGCGAGCCAGGCCTGAGTCTGGCCGGCCTTCTTCTCTTCCATCGCCAGCATAGCAAAGCCGTAGGTGATCGAGGAGAACAGCAGCATGGCGGTATTGAGCGCGACCAACGGCAAATCGAACAGGTCGCGCGGCGCGGGCCCGGCGGCATAGTTGCCGCCCAGCACGGCGTAGCAGGCAAACAGGATCGCGAAGATGAGGCAGTCGCTCATCAGATAGATCCAGAAGCCCAGCATGGTGCTGGACCCTTCGGGATGGTCGTGTTCCTCGCGCAGGTAGAACTCGACCGGGGTTTCGGTGTCGGCTTTCAGGGCGCGGGCGGACATCAGCGCGCCTCCGCCATCAGCAGCCGGGTGCGCGCCGCCTCGGTATCGGCGACGGTCTTGGCCGGGATGTGGAAATCCCGCTTGTAATTGAACGTGTGGCCGATCGCGACGAGCAGAATGCCCGCGAACGAGAGACCCGCCAGCCACCAGACATACCAGACCATCGCCGCGCCGAAGACGATGCTGAGACCCGACAGGATGACGCCGGTGCCGGTGTTGCTGGGCATGTGGATCGGCCGGTAGCCATCGAGCGGACGATCATAGCCGCGTGCCTTCATGTCCGACCAGGCATCATTGTCATGCACCACGGGGGTGAAAGCGAAGTTATAGTCGGGCGGCGGCGAGGATGTCGACCATTCGAGCGTGCGGCCTTCCCAGGGGTCGCCGCTGCCGTCGCGCAGCGCATGGCGGTTGCGGAAGCTGACGTAGAACTGGATCAGCATGCAGGCGATGCCGCCTGCGATCATGAACGCACCCAGCGCCGCGACCTGAAACCAGATCTGGTAGGACGGATCGTCGAACACGCGCATCCGGCGCGTGACGCCCATCAGGCCGAGCACATAGAGCGGCATGAACGCGACCCAGAAGCCCACCACCCACAACCAGAAGGACCGCTTGCCCCAGACCGGATCGAGCCGGAAGCCGATTGCCTTGGGCGCCCAGTAATTGATGCCCGCGAACAGGCCGAACAAGACGCCGCCGATGATGACGTTGTGGAAATGCGCTACCAGGAACAGCGAATTGTGCAGGACGAAATCGGCAGGCGGCACGGCCAGCAGCACGCCCGTCATCCCGCCCACCACGAAGGTCAGCATGAAGGCGACGGTCCACATCATCGGCAGTTCGAAACGGATGCGCCCGCGATACATGGTGAAGAGCCAGTTGAAGATCTTCGCCCCCGTCGGGATCGAGATGACCATCGTGGTGATGCCGAAGAAGCTGTTGACGCTGGCACCCGAGCCCATGGTGAAGAAATGGTGCAGCCACACGACATAGGCGAGGATGGTGATGACCACCGTCGCATAGACCATCGAAGTATAGCCGAAGAGCCGTTTGCCCGAGAAAGTCGAGGTGACTTCGGAGAACACGCCGAACAGCGGCAGGATGAGGATGTAGACTTCCGGATGGCCCCATATCCAGATGAGGTTCACGTACATCATCGGGTTGCCGCCGAAATCGTTGGTGAAGAAGTTGGTGCCGACATAGCGGTCGAGCGTCAGCAGCGCGAGCACGGCGGTCAGCACCGGGAAGGACGCGACGATCAGGATGTTGGTGCAGAGCGATGTCCAGGTGAACACCGGCATCTTCATCATGCCCATGCCCGGCGCCCGCATCTTCACGATGGTCGCGATCAGATTGATGCCCGACAGAGTGGTGCCGACGCCTGCCACCTGCAGCCCCCAGATATAATAATCGACGCCGACGCCGGGGCTGTAGCCGATGCCCGACAGCGGCGGATAGGCGAGCCAGCCAGTCGTCGCGAACTCGCCGACGAACAGCGACATCATGATGATCACCGCGCCCGCCGTCGTCATCCAGAAGCTGAAATTGTTGAGGAACGGGAAGGACACATCGCGCGCGCCGATCTGCAGCGGGACGACATAGTTCATGAGGCCGGTCACCAGCGGCATCGCCACGAAGAAGATCATGATCACGCCATGCGCAGTGAACACCTGGTCATAATGATGCGCGTTCAGATAGCCTTCGGAGCCGTTGAAGGCGATCGCCTGTTGCAGCCGCATCATGATCGCGTCGGCAAAGCCGCGCAGCAGCATGATGATCCCCAGGATCATGTACATGATCCCAATCTTCTTATGATCGACGCTGGTGAACCATTCTTTCCAAAGATAGCCCCAGACGCGGTAGTAGGTGAGCGCACCGACCAGCGCCGCACCGCCGAGCGCGACGACGGCGAAGGTGGCGACGACAATCGGTTCGTGCAGCGGGAGCGATTCTAGGGTGAAGCGTCCGAAGATCGGGCTGACGGGAACGAAATCCGCAGCATTGGGCGTATCCATGGGAAGCGGCCTTACAAAATGGCAGGTGCGTCGAGCGACGCTATGGATGGGGTGCGGCCCGGCTGCGGCAGGCCCGCGCCGATAAGCCCGCCCGGATCGGGCAGCGGTACCGGGCGGTCGTGCCTGAGCGCCAGCATCGCCTTTGCGTCGCCCGGTGAACAGAGCGCGCCGACATAGGCGGCATTGCTCCCCAGCACCGCCGCGCCCGATGATCCGCGCCGGGCATATTTGTCGTAGGAAAGCGCCCGTACATTGTGGACCGCCGCCATGCCGAGGCCACCCTTGGCGTCGATCTGCATCATGTCATGCATGCACATCTTGCCCGGCTCGACGCACATGTTGAGCGCCGCGTCATATAGGCCCGGTTCGACGCGCGCGAACCGCTGCACCGGCACATTTTCGCTTGGGCGTTCGAGCTTCAGATAGGCGGCGCGATCGAGTGCGCCGCCCTTCGTCCGCGCATTCTGAACCCATGCGCCGAAATCTGCGTCCGACAGGCCGTGAAAGCGGAAGCGCATGCCCGAAAAGCCGGCACCGCTATAGTTGGCAGAAAAGCCGACATAATTGCCCGGCTTGTTGATGACAGCGTGCAGCTTCGTCTCCATGCCCGGCATGGCATAGATCTGGCCTGCCAGCGCCGGAATGTAGAAGGAGTTCATGACCGACGACGATGTGATGCGGAAGCGGATGGGCCGATCGACCGGCGCGGCCAACTCATTGACGGTGGCGATCCCATATTCGGGATAGAAGAACAGCCATTTCCAGTCGAGCGCCACGACCTGCACTTCGAGCGGCTGTGCTTGGGCCTGTTTGGACAGGGCCTGCCCCGCCGAGACGCGGCCGAGCGGGCGATAGGGATCAAGCAGATGCGTGCTCACCCATGTCAGTGCGCCGAGGCAGATGATGATGAGCAGCGGCGCAGCCCAGATGATCAGTTCGAGCTGCGTCGAATGGTCCCAGTCCGGCTCGTAGCGCGCGGCCTTGTTCGCCGCGCGATACCGCCAGGCGAACAGCACGGTCAACGCCATGACCGGCACGATGATGAGCAGCATCAGCCCGGTCGAGATCAGCACCAGATCGCGCTGCTGCGCGGCGACATCGCCCGCGGGATCGAGCACAACGGCATTGCACGCGCCCAGCAGCATTAGCACGGGGAGAGCGACGAGGCTGCGCAGCGCCCCGGGGCGCGGCCGCAAATGGGAGCATGGCATAAGCATGGCAGCCTCCTACGCCCGGGCCGACGGGACTGACATTGGACATTTTGTCCAATCCTGCCCACAACGCGCATGTGGCAAAGGCAGTTTCAGCACGATAATGAACCGCACTGACACTTGCCGCTTTTGCGCAGGTCCAGTCTGAAGTGAGCATAGCATATGACCGCCGGAGTCGCGCCATCCAAAAGCGCCACGCGCGCATCGGGAAACTCCACGGAGCTGGAGCGGGACGCCCGCGTCATCAACGACGGCAGCATCGCGCCCGGTGAGATAGCGATCGGCGTGGTGATCGGGCGCACATCGGAGTTTTTCGATTTCTTCGTCTATGCGATCGCTTCGGTGCTGGTCTTTCCCGCGCTGGTCTTTCCCTATGTCGATCGGCTGACCGGCACTTATTATTCGTTCGCGATCTTCGCGCTCGCCTTTATTGCGCGGCCGGTCGGCACGCTCATCTTCATGTGGGTCGATCGCACATATGGGCGCGGTGTGAAGCTGACGATCGCGCTGTTCCTGCTGGGCGGATCGACGGCCGCCGTCGCTTTCCTGCCAAGCTATGCCGTGTTCGGCGTCGGTTCGGCGCTGCTGCTCGCGCTGTTTCGCCTGGGCCAGGGCGTCGCGCTGGGCGGCGCGTGGGACGGGCTGGCCTCGCTCCTCGCGCTCAACGCGCCGGAGGGCAAGCGCGGCTGGTATGCGATGATCCCGCAACTGGGCGCGCCGCTCGGCCTGATCGTCGCCAGCGCGCTGTTCGCGTTTCTGGTCAGCGCCCTTTCGGCGGCGGATTTTCTCGATTGGGGCTGGCGCTATCCCTTCTTCGTCGCCTTTGCGATCAATGTCGTGGCGCTGTTCGCGCGGCTGCGGATCGTCTCGACGCCCGATTATGCGGAACTGTATGAAAGCCGGGAGCTGCAACCTTCGCCGGTGCTCGAAACGGTGCGGACGCAGGGGCGCAACATCGTGATCGGGGCCTTCGCGCCGCTGGCCAGCTTCGCGCTGTTCCACATGGTGACCGTGTTTCCGCTGTCCTACATCTTTCTGTACACCCGGGAAAATCCGGCCCGCTTTCTGATGATCGAAATCATCGGCGCGGCGGTGGGCGTGCTGGCGGTGATCGCTTCGGGCATGATCGCCGATCGCGTCGGGCGGCGCTATCTGCTGGGCGCCACGGCGGCGGCGATCGCGATGTTCAGCGGCTTTGCGCCGCAGCTTCTGAACGGCGGCGACATTGGCGAGATCATCTTCATGGTCGGCGGCTTCATCCTGCTCGGTCTGGCGTTCGGCCAGTCGTCCGGCGCGGTCAATTCCAATTTTCCGAGCAGCCACCGCTATACCGGCGCGGCGCTGACGTCCGACCTCGCCTGGCTGTTCGGTGCCGGTTTCGCGCCGCTGGCCGCGCTGTGGCTGGCAAGCAGCTTCGGTATCCTGGCGGCGGGCGGCTATCTGCTCTCGGGCGCGCTGGCGACGCTGGTGGCACTCGCCATCAACAAGGAACTGGCACGCAAGATCAGTTAGTCCAGCCGACCGGCGAACCGCTGGAGGCGCGGGCGTAGGATCAGGAAGGCGCGGTAGAGCCGCTCCAGCAGCGCCAGCGCCAGCGGGTTGCGTGCCAGCAGGCCGAGCGGGCGCAGTAGCGGAATGGCGCGCCACATGGCGGCAAAGGCCGCCGCGCCGGACAACATTACGCCATCTTCCCGCGCATGGAAGCGGGCGAGCAGCGCCGCGCGATCCACCGGGCACGCCGCATCATCGCCATCGCCTGCGACATCGACGAAGGCGATCCGCCCGCGCCGGTCAAGCCGTCGCATCAGCGCGATTTCGCGACGGCACAGCGGGCATCCGCCATCATACCAGACAGTCAGCTGTGTCATGCCAATTGATATGGGGTGCGGCCTGCGCCAGTGCCATGGCGGCCGGATGCTGATTGCGGTGCTAAGGCTTTCTCGCCAGCCAGATCATATGGTGCGCCCCCTTGCGCCCGCCGGTCGCGCGGACCTTGACCGGATCGACGGCAAAGCCCGCGCGCGACAGCCTGTCCGTAAAGGCGGGATCGTCATAAGCGGACCAGATCGCGAGCATGCCGCCGGGGCGCAGCGCCGCCCGCGCCGCGCGCAGCCCCGCCGCGCCATAAAGCCAATCGTTCGCAAGATGGATGAGGCCGTCCGGGCCGTTGTCGACATCGAGGAGAATGGCATCATAGCCCGTCGCCGACCCGCCCTGCGCCGCCGCCAGCAGGCTGTCCCGCACATCTTCGAGGCGCACCGACAGCCGCGGATCGGAGAGGCTGTCGTGGAACAGATGGGCCAGCGGACCCTGCGCCCATTCCAGAATCTTCGGCACCAGCTCGGCAACGACGATGTGTGCCGTGCGATTGAGCAGCGCCTGCGCCGCCCGCAGCGTGAAGCCCATGCCAAGGCCGCCGATCAGCACACGCGCGCCGCTGCGATCCTTCAGCGGGGCGCAACTCAGGCTCGCGAGCGCCTCTTCCGATCCCTTCAGGCGGCTGCTCATCAACTCGTTGCGGCCGAACAGGATGAAATGATCGTTCCCGCGCCGCATCAGCCGCAACGTACCCCCGTCAGGGAGATCGGCGGTATCGAGAAGCATCAGGGGTATCACGCAGCGGGCGTCCGGTCGGTCAGAGGGCGCGGGGGGATCGGGCACGGCCCCGCAGACGGCATGTCGGTACACGCAAACGAGGGGAAGCGCGAATGCCTATTTGCACGGGAGAGTGGCGAAAGGGCGCCGAGCGTCTTTGTTATGGCAAGGCCGTCAAAACCCTTGCGCATGTCTGTCGTGCCGCAGGCAAGGAATACGTCCGCGCCGACCCGACCGGAGACAAGTTACCCTCAGACGACTGGTGCATCACCTGTGTAGAAGTCGCTGCGGGCGAGAGTGGCATTGAAGATGATCGATCCATCGTCGAATTGCCCGTCCCCATCCGTATCAAAGGTCACAAACGTTTTACCGTAGCGACTAACCAATGCGAACGCCCCGCCGATTGCCGAAATATCGACCACTTCGCCCGCTTGCCAATCCTTCACGAGATCGCCGTCTGCGCTGGTGAATACGAAACGATCGATGCCGCCGCCGCCGGCGATCACGTCCGCGCCAGTACCCCCGTCGAGTATATCATCGCCCGCATCGCCGAATAGATAGTCGACGCCCCCCGCGCCGAACAGCAGGTCGTTGCCCGTCCCGCCCTTGATCTGATTGCTGCCGGAATCGCCGCGAAGCACATCGTCGACGCGGGAGCCATGGATATTCTCGATCCCTCCAATTCTGTCCCGGCCAGCAGCCCCCGTGTCCTGCTCCCCCAGCAAGGCGAGGTCGATGCGGACGCCGCCGGTGCGGTAGGTCGAATAGTCCACCCAGTCCTCACCCGCGCCGCCGCGGATTACATCATTGCCCTCGCCCCCGAAGATGCGATCGTCACCCGCGCCGCCGTCGATCACATCGTCGCCGCTCGTATCCTTCAGTTGGTCGTCAGCGGATGTGCCCGAGATGGTCGCGTCTTCCTCTGCCGGAGTGACCGTCAGCGTCACTGTGGCGATCTCGCTCTCGTCCAAGCCGTCGCTGGCGCGGTAGGTGAAACTGTCTGTACCGGAAAAACCTGCGTTCGGCGTGTAGGTGAAGCTGCCGTCCGCCGCGAATTCCAGTGTCCCGTTTGCGACGCCGCTCACCAGAATGGCCTGTAGCCCGTCGTCCTCCAGATCGCCGTCGTTCTCCAGCACCGAGCCGCTGAAGACCGTATCTGCGTCAAGCTCGTAGAAGTCGTCACCCGCATTGGGTGCGTCATTCACCGGCTGAATGTTGATGATGGCACTGTATTCGTCGCTGGCGAGATTACCGTCGGTCACTCGGAAGTTGAAGAAGACGTCTTCGCTATACTCCTGAAACGGCCGGAAGCTGAAGCTGCCGTCCGGGTTGAGGAACAGGTCTCCAAAGCCGGCGTCCTGCGTGAGGATGACGCTGAGCGCGTCACCGTCCGGATCGCTCGCGCCGTCCAGCACGCCCGGGCCGGAAACGACGAGCACGCCGCCTTCCTGCATGAAGAATTCGAAGAAATCCTGTCCGGTGGGCGCACCATTGTCGGGTTCGGGTGGCCCGCCCACCTCTATGCTCACAGTCGCCGTGTCCGCCGTCCCGTCTGTATAGACGATGGTGTAGGCGAACGAGGCCTGGCCGGAAAAGCCTGGTGCAGGTGTGAAGAAGACGTTGTTCGTATTCGCGTCGAGGACTGCTGTGCCGCCCACCGCATCCTGCACCGACGTTATGTTGCCGACACCCCCAGCAGGATCAATGTCGTTGGCGATCAGCACGTTGCGCGGCAGCACGAACCGAGTCTCAAACGTCGTGAAAAACGGCCCATCGTCGCCAGCAAGGGATAATTCGGCGGCTGCTGTTGGCAATACATCTAGGCTGGTCATCGACGCCTCCCGCGTTACGCCACGGCATATCGACGAGTCGCGCGGCTCTGCAATGCGGAAGCATATAGCAAAGTCAGGCATGCGTCCTTGGAACAAACGGCCGTCCTGCGGCCACATTCATCAGCTGGCACTGTCAGACCTATAGCGCGCCTGCCAGCCATCCCTCGATTTGGGGTGCACCGCGTCAACTGGGGTCAAGTTGTCGTTGGACTGACACCATAGCCACTTTGGCACAAGACTGGGCACTGCACCGTGCGCATCGGGTGCAATCGGCACAGCGGTTTTCTGGCGTTCGCCGGAATGGTCGCATGCGGCCGTGCCTTTCAATGCAAAATCTGCGCTTTCGCGACGGGCCTTCGCCACCGGCATCGGCGGTGCCTTGCGCATGTTTGCGGAGCAGGCCGACGGACAGGCTTGATCCCGGGTCAGCGGTCCGCCGGGCGGGGGCAAAGCCAGTGCGTTGCGACTGGACCTTTGCACGCTGCCATCGGCATGCCAGAGCCGGGCGCATCTTGCCCTGACATGTCTTGAGGATCGCCATCATGCGCCCGTTGCCCTTCACGCAGGTCGATGCCTTTGCCGACCGGCCTTTCACCGGGAATCCGGCGGCGGTCATGCCGCTGGATTGCTGGTTGCCGGACGCGACGTTGCAGGCGATTGCGGCGGAGAATAATCTTGCCGAAACCGCCTTCACCGTACCGGATGCCACGGGCACCGCGGACTACGAACTGCGCTGGTTCACGCCCCTGGTCGAAGTCGCCTTGTGCGGCCATGCCACGCTCGCGAGCGGTCATGTCCTGATCGGCGATCGGGACGCCGTGCGCTTCGCCACCCGCAAGGCCGGTGTGTTGGAGGTGCGGCGGGATGGGAAAGGCTATGCGCTCGATCTGCCAGCTTGGGCAATGCAGCCGAAAGCCTTGCCCGACATCGTGGCGGGCGTCGGCGGCGCGCCGGTGGAGACATGGTGGCGCGAAGGCGGCTACAGCCTGCTCGTCTATGCGAGTGCCGAAGAGGTGCTGGCGCTGTCCCCCGATTTCCATCGCCTGCGTGCCATCGATCCGGGCGATATCCTCTACATCGCCACTGCGCCGGGCCACGATACGGATGTGGTAAGCCGCGTGTTCGCGCCGGGCGCCGGGATCGACGAAGATCCGGTCACCGGCTCGGCCCACGCCCTGCTGACACCTTATTGGGCACAGCGCCTAGGCAGTGACCGCTTTACGGCCTTTCAGGCAAGCGCGCGCGGCGGCCACCTCACCTGCCGCCTTGAGGGCGACCGCGCGGTGCTGGGTGGCCAGTGCGTGACGGTGATCGAGGGGATATTCCGCATATAGGCGCGCGCGGATTGCAACCGGTCGATCGAGGCGATACGCTCCTCAAGCATCCGCCATGCGCCTGACAGGTGCCGCAATGGACTATTTTCCCTTCGCGTTTACCGGACTGGTCGAACACCATGATCTCGGCACCTATCGCTACACGGTGCTGTGGCTGCCGGACGAGATTGCCGGGCAATTGCCCTTAGCCGAACATCCCCGTTTGCGGATCAGCGGTGAACTGAACGATCAGCCGTGTACCGGCGCCTGGCAACCTTCGCGGGGGCGCTGGTATCTGATGCTCGGCAAACCGCTTCTCAAAGCGACGGGCCTGTCCGTCGACTGTTTCGCCACCCTGCGGTTCCGGGTCGAACCGCAGGATGAGGTGGATATGCCGCCGCTTCTGGCACAAGCGCTGGAAGGAAACCGGGCGGCGGCCGAACGCTGGGCGATGCTGACGCCGGGCAAGCAGCGGGCGATCTGCCACCATGTCCTCTCGGCCAAGACCGGCGCGACGGTGGCGCGCCGCATCGCGCAGGCCGTGCTCTGGCTGGAGACGCAGGAAACCGATCTGCGCCAATTGCCGAAAATGAAGACGGACGATGGCTGAAAAGCTCTGTTTCCGGCTCCCCATGGCGACGTGATCTACCCCGGAAACAGCTCCACCAGCCGCCCCAGCGCCTTGCGCAGCGGCACGCGCTGTTCGCTGTCGGATACGCCCAGCCGCACGATCGTGAGGCGCTGGCGCGGCGACACGAGGATATATTGCCCGTTGTGACCGACGCAGCCGAACAGGCTTTTCGGCCCGATCCCCTGAAACAGTGCGCTGTTTTCGCTGTCCCGGTTCAGCCAGATATGCCCGCCATAGGCCGGTTCCCGCTCGCTCGGGCTGGTCATGAAATCCACCCAGCGCTGCGACAATATCTGCCGTCCGTTTGCGCGGCCCCTGGTGCGCAGGAACTCGCCGAACTTTGCATAATCCCGCGCGGTCATGTGCATGATGCTGCCGCCGATCATCGTCCCGCGCGCATCGAACTCGGGCGTCAGGCTGCCGAGGCCCACCGGCTGCTTCAGCCGTCCTTCAATGAACTGCATCATCGCGGCGCGGCGGGTTTCGGGATCGCTGCTATCCGTCAGCATTCGGGTGAGGATATCGCTCAGGATCACGCTGGTGGCGCTGGAATAATTGAATCGCGCGCCCGGATGTTCCGCCAGAGGCTTGGCCTCCGCATAGCCTGCCATATCCCCCGCGCCGTCGGTGAACAGCATCCGCGCGGTATCGGTCGCGGCAATCGCGCCGCCTGCATCCTCGGCGCTTTCGGCATGGGCAAGGCCGGAGGACATGGTGAGCAACTGCCGCAGGGTGATCGCCCCGCGTGGATCGCCCGCCTGGTTCCAGGCAGGCACCGGCGCCGGCGAATCCAGCGCCAGGCGCCCGTCGGACACCATCAATCCGATCAGTACGGCCGTGATGGTCTTGGCCATCGACCAGCTAAGCTGTTTGGTATCCGGCCCGAATTGGGGCGCGTAGCGTTCCGCGACGATCTTGCCATCGTGCAGCACCAGAAGCGCGCGGGTGTCGCCCATGTCGTCCGCATCGAAAATCGCGTCGATCGCGCCGCGCAGCGCCGCTTCCGATACCGCCGAATCGGCTTCGACCATGTAGAGCGGCGCAGACTGCCCCGCGCCCGGCACGGCGGAAGCCAGCAGCAGCAGCGGGACAAGCGAGAGGCTTGCACGGATCGCGGTTTTGGTCTTCATGGCCGCGCTCATAGCATGGCAATGCGGAAAGGGGAGGCATGTCTCACGCTCGTCGCTGGCGCATCGGCGCGCTGGTCCTGATCGTCGCGCTGGCCGCCACGGTGGCCTGGAACTGGCGCGCATGGCAGGGGCAGGCGGCGGTCGGCGCGGCCTATGGCGCGCGGATGACCTGCTCCTGCCGTTATGTCGAAGGGCGCAGTATGGAAAGTTGCGCAGACGATACCGAACCGGGCATGGAAATCGTGTCGATCAGTGACGCGCCGCAGGACAAGGCCGTAACGGGTCATGTCCCTCTGATGGCGAAGCGCACGGCGCGCTGGCGCAAGGGGTTCGGATGTATTTTGGAGTAACAAAAGCAAAAAAAGCCCCTCCCCTGCAGGGGAGGGGTTGGGGTGGGGCTGTCGGTTGTCGCCTGCATTGTGGGTGATCGCTTACATGCCCCACCCCCGGCCCCTCCCCTGAAGGGGAGGGGAGGCGTCAGCCTAAACCCCCTCCAGCACCGCCGCTTGGGTCGCATCGATCCAGCCCCCGCCCAGTACCCGATCACCGTCATACAATACCGCCGCCTGGCCGGGCGCGACGCCCAGTTCCGGCGTATCGAAGACCAGCCGGTTGCCATCCAGCCGGGCGGGCACCGGTCGTGCCATGGACCTGACCTTGGCGGTCAACGGCCCGGTGAAGTCGCCGCCAAGCCAGTTGATGTCGCCAAGAGATGCGGATGCGACCGCCAGCGCGGCCTTCGGCCCCACGATCACGGCGCGGCGTTCCGGGTCGAGCCGGATGACATAGAGCGGCGAGGGCTGTCCGCCGATGTCCAGCCCTTTCCGCTGCCCCACCGTATAGTGAATAAGGCCGCGATGCATGCCGAGCGGCGTGCCGTCGACATGGAGGATCGGGCCGCTTGCGTCGGCATCGGGCCGCACGCTGCGCACGATCTTCGCATAATCGCCATCGGGTACGAAGCAGATATCCTGGCTGTCGGGCTTCAGCGCCACCGCAAGACCCAGGTCTTGCGCCAGCGCGCGCACCTGCGGCTTGGGCATGCCACCCAGCGGAAAGCGCAGATAGTCAAGCTGCGCCGCCGTGGTGGCGAACAGGAAATAGCTCTGGTCCCGCGCGGGATCGAGCGCGCGGTGCAGTTCCGCCCCCTGCGGCCCCATCACCCGGCGGACATAATGGCCGGTGGCGAGGCAATCGGCACCCAGATCGCGGGCCAGCGCGAACAGATCGGTAAACTTCACGCCCATATTGCACTTCACGCAGGGGATCGGCGTACGACCGGCCATATATTCGTCTGCGAAATCGGCGATCACCGATTCGCGGAACCGGCTTTCGTAATCGAACACATAATGGGCGATGCCAAGGCGGTCGGCGACGGCGCGCGCATCACGAATATCCTGCCCGGCGCAGCAGCTTCCGGCCCGCCCGGTCGCGGCGCCATGGTCATAGAGTTGCAGCGTTACGCCGATCGTTTCCGCGCCCGTGCGCGCGGCGAGCGCGGCCACGACGCTGGAATCGACCCCGCCGGACATGGCGACGACGATGCGCCGCGCCGAAAGCGGCGCCTCAAGTTGGAAGTCAATGGGCATGATCGCTCGCCCATAGCCCGTATTCCGGGGCGTTTCCACCCCGACCGCGCCACGCTTAACCGGCCCTTCATTCCGGCTAACAGGATGTGACTGCCTGATTTACCGCCCCTTATCCTTTGCTGGCTAAGACGGTCGGCATGGATCTGAGTTTTTCCAGGATGCTGGCCCTCAAGGCTTCCGGTGCATTGCCGCCGGAATCGGTGTGGATGGCGGACTTGCCGGTCCTGCTTGCGGCTTCGGCCGCGCAGCAGGCGGCCAGCCCGACAGCCCAGAAGATGGCATCCTTCCTGCGGGGGCAGGCCGGGAAGGACGATCGGGTCGATGTGCTGGCCGCGATGTTCGGGGTCGGCGCAAACCGTGGCGCGATCGACGCCACATGCCTCGCGGGCAGTTTCAATCCCGTGATCGCGCGGCAGCACAATGTGGCGCGAGAGTAGTGAATATGGCGTTTACCTTGGCGCTTTAGCCGATGTTCAGCGCTGTGATGCACAGTCAAGGCCATGCCCGAAAGGCAGCAATGCCCGAAGGCTTGACCCCGATGCCGTTATTGAGGTGAGAATGTTCGAGAACCAGAAAATCCGCCCCGCCCAGGTCGTCGGGCCACTAGGGGAACCGCTGACCCTCGACAGCCTGCCGCCGGCTGGCACGACACGCTGGGTCGTGCGCCGCAAGGCGGAAGTGGTCGCCGCGGTGAACGGCGGGCTGATGACCGTCGACGAGGCGTGCCAGCGGTATGCGCTCACCCTTGAAGAATTCGCAAGCTGGCAGCGCGCTGTCGACCGGTCGGGCATGCCCGGCCTGCGGGTCACGCGCATCCAGCATTACAAGTCGCTTTACGAGCGCCAGCAGAAATATTGACGGGCTTCCTGGAGAGGAACCGGCGTCCTCAAGAGGATGCATCGCGAAGGCCGCCTGCTCCCCATCGCAGGCGGCCTTTTGCGTTTCTGCGGGACAGGCGATGGCGGCAATAGATCGCCGATCGCAATAAACTTCGCACCGACATGGAACAGGCGAGGCCTTGCGCCGTTTACAGTGCCGTACACCGGGCAGGGGGATGCTTGGACGGAGGAGACATTTCATGACGCTTATTCTTTGGCTCATCATCGGCGGCGTGATCGGCTGGCTTGCCAGCATCGTGATGCGCACCGACGCCCAGCAGGGCATTTTTCTCAATATCGTCGTCGGCATCGTCGGCGCGTTTCTGGCGGGCCTGTTCCTGAGCGGCGGCACCATCAACAACAGCGACTTCAGCCTGTCGTCGCTGCTTGCCTCGTTTGTCGGCGCCGTCGTGCTGCTCGCGATCGTCAACCTCGTCCGTCGCGGCCGGGTGCGCTGAATCACCGCAACACCATCAATCTGAACATCGAAAAGGCCCGCAGCGATGCGGGCCTTTTTGTATTTCTGTGCTTTCCCGGCAAACGATTGTGGCGGGGACGCACGCTACCGTCCAAATTGGCTGCGCTTGACGGCGCCGTCGGGTAGAAACTATTGCAAATCAGCCGTTCCGGGCGCATTGCTGCCGCGGGTCGCGCCAGATTATGCTGTGCGCCATGCCCCCTGTTTTTCAGGCTTGAGCATGGTGATATATTCATATAATACAGTTGGGGACATCGGGGGAGCGGATCGGGTCATCGGTCCACCGCGCATCAGAGTGGACGGGCATGAATTACGAGACACAGTTCGCGAGCGATATCGGCATGATGCCTTTGCAGGATGAGGAAGCGCGCGGGCGCAAGCGTCGGCGCATCGTCATCGGCGGCGTGGTTGCAGCCACAGTGCTGGTCGTGGCGGCGCTCGCCCTGGGCAACAGGAACGGCGCCGCAGGGGACGATGCCGCAGCCGGCGCACAGGTGAGCGCGCCGGTCGTCACCGTGATCAGCCCTGGCCAGTCCAATGTCGCCAGTACCGTCACGGCGACCGGATCGCTCAACGCGCGTGTCGACATGCCCGTCGGCGTCGTGGGCGAAGGTGGCCAGGTGACGCGTGTGCTCGTGCAGCCGGGAGACTGGGTGCGCGCAGGCCAGGTGCTCGCCGTCGTCGAACGATCGGTCCAGTCCGAACAGGCCAAGGCCCTTGCCGCGCAGATCGGCGTGGCGCGTGCCGATGCCAAGCTTGCAAAGGCCCAGCTCGATCGCGCGCGCCAGCTCGTTGGTCGCGGTTTCATTTCGCAGGCTGATATCGACCAGCGCGAAGCGACGCTGGCGGCCGCCAATTCCCGTGTGGCCGTGGCCGAGGCGCAGCTTGCCGAGCAGCGCGCGCGCAACGGGCGGCTCGATCTGCGCGCCCCGGCCGCCGGTCTTGTTCTTACCCGTGCGGTGGAGCCGGGTCAGGTCGTCGGTGCGTCCAGCGGCGTTCTTTTCCGCATTGCGAAGGATGGCGAGATGGAATTGCGCGCCTTGCTGAGCGAGGCGGATCTGGCGAAGGTGCGTGTCGGTGTGCCGGCAACCGTGACGCCGGTCGGCGGCGCGCAGGGTGTCGAAGGACGCGTCTGGCAAGTGGCGCCCGTGATCGACCCCGTCAGCCGTCAGGGCATAGCACGCGTTGCTCTCCCTTATGCCTCCGCCATCCGGCCGGGTGGCTTTGCTGCTGTCAACATCGTGACCGGCACCGGGTCGGCGCCGCTGCTGCCCGAATCGGCCGTGCTGAGCGATAACGGCGGCAATTATGTCTTCGTGGTCAACGCAAAAGACGTGGTCGAGCGCCGCAAGGTGCGCGTCGGTCAGGTGTCGAGCACGGGCGTTGCCATTACATCGGGACTGAGCGGGCAGGAGCGGGTGGTCGCATCGGCCGGTGCCTTCCTCAATCCGGGCCAGAAAGTGAAGCCCGAATTGCAGAAGCTTGCCCCGACCGGCGCCTGACAATCGAATGAAGCGCGCAGGCGCAACAGCGCGGCGCGAAATGAGGCTGAACAGATGAGCTTTCGCAATATATCGGCCTGGGCCATCCGCAATCCGGTGTCGCCGATCGTCATGTTCGTGGCGTTGCTGCTGGCGGGCATCGTCAGCTTCATGCGCATGGACGTGAACAATTTCCCGGATATCAGCTTTCCGGCCGTCAACGTTACCGTGTCTCAGCCTGGTGCGGCACCGTCCGAACTGGAAACACAGGTCACGCAGCGGATCGAGGCGGCGGTCCGGTCGATCAGCGGCGTCGACGAAATCACGTCGATCGCAAACGAAGGGCAATCGAGCACTTTCGTTCAGTTCAACATCGGCACGCCCATCGACCGCGCCGTTGCCGACGTCAAGAATGCGGTGGATCAGGTCCGCGGCGATCTGCCCGACGGCATTCTGGAGCCTCAGGTCACGCGGGTCGATGCCGAAGGCGGGCCGATCGCCTATTTCAGCGCCGAAACCACCGACATGACGCTGGAGGAATTGAGCTGGTATGTCGACAACACGGTGGCGAAGCGGTTGCTCGGCATTCAGGGCATGGCCTCGGTACGGCGGAGCGGCGGCGTCAGCCGCGAAATCCGCGTCATACTCGATCCCGCGCGGATGCAGGCGCACGGGATTACCGCATCGCAGGTGAACCAGCAGCTGCGGCAGGTCAATCTCAACGCTGCCGGTGGCCGCGCCGAAATCGCCGGGGCCGAACAGTCCGTGCGCGTCCTGGGCAATGCGGCAGATGCTTATGCCCTGGGCCAGACGCAGATAGCGATTGCCGGCGGGCAGACCGTCAAGCTCGCCGACATTGCCGATGTGCGCGACATGTACGCGGAACAACGGTCGATCGGCCTGATGAACGGCCGTCAGGTCACGAGCTTCAGCATCGAAAAGGCCAAGGGCTCATCGGACGTCACGGTCTATGACGAAAGCCAGAAAGTCCTTGCGGAGTTGGCGAAGGCCAATCCCAAGGTGAAGTTCAAGCAGCTTTTCACCAGCGTCGATTACACCAAGGCGCAATATCATTCCGCGATCGCGGCGATGATCGAAGGCGCGTTGCTGGCCGTCGTCATCGTGTTCCTGTTCCTGCGGGACTGGCGCGCCACGCTGATTTCGGCGCTGGCCATTCCCTTGTCCGCGATACCCGCCTTCTGGTTCATGGAGATGATGGGTTTCACCCTCAACTTCATCTCGCTGCTGGCACTCAGCCTCGTGGCCGGTGTGCTGGTGGACGATGCGATCGTGGAGATCGAGAACATCGTCCGCCACATGCGCATGGGCAAATCCGCGTATCAGGCATCGATCGACGCGGCGGACGAAATCGGCCTCGCCGTGCTGGCAACGACCATGGCGATCGTTGCGGTGTTCCTGCCGGTCGCGCTGATGCCGGGTATTTCGGGGCAGTTCTTCATTCAGTTCGGCATGACGGTGGTCGTCTCGGTGCTGCTCAGCCTTGCCGTCGCCCGTCTCATCACGCCGATGGTCGCGGCTTACTTCCTCAAGGCCCATGGCGAAGCGACCCACGGCGAAGGCTGGATGATGGATCGCTATATGAGTGTCCTGCGCTGGTCGCTCGATCAGCGTGCGGCCGACCGCGTGCGCGCGTGGGACAAATGGCAGGCGAAGCTCGACACTGCTCGCACTGGCCTGTCGCGCGCGTGGATCAGGCTCCAGCGGCGCAGCCGCGCCATGCTCGTCGATCATCGCGTCTGGACGGTTGGCATCGGCTTTCTCGCCTTCGTGCTGACCATTGTCGCCTTTGCGACGCTGCCCATGGCATTCCAGCCGACGACCAACAATGACTCCAGCCAGGTCAAGATCGAAATGGTCCCCGGCAGTACGCTGGAACAGACGCGCCGCGTGACGCAGCGCGTCACCGATCTGCTGTCGGCCGATACCAAGGTGGTCGATGCGGCCTTTGCCGATATCGAGCCGACCAAGGCCGATATTTTCCTGACCCTGCGCAAGGATCGGCCGGTCACGTCGGTGGAATGGGAACGGTCGATCGCCCCCAAGTTCCGGGATATTGCCGACGCGCGAGTCAATTTCCAGTCGCAATCGGGCGGTGGTTTCGGCCGCGACGTGATCCTGATGTTCGGCAGCGACAATCCCGCGCTGCTTGAGAAGACCGCCAATCAACTGGTCAGTGAAATGGCCGGCCTCAAGGAATTGCGCGATCCGCGGGTGCAGGGCGACATGCAGCGGCCTGAAATCATCATCAAGCCGCGCATGGATCTTGCCGCGAGCATGGGCGTCACGACTTCCGCGCTCAGCCAGACGATCCGTATCGCCACCTTGGGCGACATCGATCAGAACAGCGCGAAGTTCTCGCTCAGCGATCGCCAGATCCCGATCCGCGTCTCTCTGGCGGAGGGATCGCGCAGAGACCTCTCGACCATCGAAAATCTCCCGGTCCCGACGGCCAATGGTGGCTCGGTGCCGCTCAACGTCGTGGCTGATATCGAGTTTGGCGCAGGCCCCACCCAGATTCGCCGCTACAATCAGATCCGCCGGATCGTTGTTGGGGCCGATTACGCACCGGGTGTCGTCACCAGCGACGCGATGAAACTCATCAATGCGCTGCCGACGATGAAAAAGCTGCCCGACGGCGTTCAGAAGCTCAATGTGGGCGATGCCAAGTGGCAGGCCGAAATGATCCAGAACTTCATCGTCGCCGTGCTCTCCGGCATTCTGCTGGTCTTTGCCGTGCTGGTGCTGCTGTACAAGCGGATCATGCCGCCGTTCGTGAACATGGGGTCGCTGCTCCTCGCGCCGCTGGGCGGCCTCCTTGCGCTGCATGTCGCCGGACAGCCGGTGTCCATGCCCGTGTTCATCGGCCTGCTTATGCTGCTTGGTATCGTCGCCAAGAACTCGATTCTGGTCGTCGATTTCGCGCTTGAGGAAATCTACAAGGGCGTGCCGAAATATGATGCGATCATGGATGCCGGGCACAAGCGCGCGCAGCCGATCGTGATGACCACGGTGGCGATGGTCGCGGGCATGGTGCCAACGGCGCTTTCGCTGACGGGCGATGGCGCGTGGCGCCAGCCGATGGGGATCACCGTTATCGGCGGGCTGATCCTCTCGACGGTACTGACGCTGGTTATCGTCCCTGCAACGTTCAGCCTTGCGGTCGGCCTGGAATCCTGGCTCGGGCCGCGGCTTACCCGGGGCCTGCTGACCTATACGCCGGGCGACAAGACGGCGGACGAGGCGCGCGGCGACGGGTCCGTTCAACCCGCCGAGTGACGGACCGCTTGGTCCTCCCTCCGCATTTTGTTGCCTGAACGAAACGGCGCGCAAGGCGTTGGGCCAGTCATGAAGCTGTTTCGTCTCGATCCGCCCGCCGCCGCCATCACCTCGGCCGCCGCCCATGGCACGCGCCGCATGCGCATTCTGGCAACGGGCATGCTGGTCGCGATGGCGGCGCTTTTCGTGCTTGCGCGATCCCTGGCGCATCACCATCCCGCGATCGGTTATGTGCAGGCCTTTGCCGAGGCGGCCATGGTCGGCGGCCTGGCGGACTGGTTCGCCGTAACCGCACTGTTCCGCCACCCGCTGGGCCTTCCCATTCCGCACACCGCCATCATTCCGCGCAACAAGGACCGGATCGGCGATACGCTGGCGGCGTTCCTGCGCGACAATTTCCTGACCTCCGCCGTCGTTGCCCGGCGCATGCGGCGTGTTGACGTGGCATCGGCGGCCGGTCGTTTCCTGAGCCAGCCTTCGGATGGTGACGGACGGTTGCGACAGGGGGCATCGCGCCTGGCGGCGAATCTGCTGGAGGCGCTCGATCAGGAACGGCTGGGCGGCATGGTGAAGGGCGCCATTGTCCAGCGGCTGCGCGGCCTGAACCTGGGGCCGCTCTTGGGCCAGGCACTGGACGCGGCCATGCATGACGGTCGCCACGCGCCGGTGCTGGACAGCATGATCGGATGGGCGGGGCGGACGCTGGAAGCGAACGACCATTTGATCCGCGACATGGTCCATGCGCGCGCGGGCAAGCTGTTGCGCTGGACGGGACTTGACGAGAATGTCGCCAATGCGATCATAACCGGGCTGCAGAAGCTGCTTGCCGACATGGCCGAGGAGGCCGACCATCCCTTGCGCATCAAGGCCGAGGAGGCGCTGCGCAATCTGGCCGCTGACCTCCAGTTCGATCCCGAAATGCAGGCGCGTGTCGCGTTGATCCGTGACGAGATCGTCGATAATCCCGCGATGCAGGCCTGGATCAACGGCTTGTGGGAGCAGGGCCGTGCCAGCCTGCTGCGTGCCGCTCGCGACCCCTCGGGCGCAATGGCCGGCCGGTTCGGCGAGGCACTGCGTCAGCTTGGCGGCACCTTGCAGGACGACCCGCAAATCCGCGCGGTGCTGAATCGTCTTGCGCGGCGCAGCGTCGTGGGCGCGACCGCGGCCTATGGTGACAGCATCGTGAAGCTGGTCAGTGAAACCGTGCGCGGCTGGGATGCGGTCACGGTGACCAGTCGCCTGGAAAATGCGGTGGGTCGCGACCTTCAGTATATCCGCGTCAACGGCACGTTGGTCGGCGGGTTGGTTGGCCTCGCGCTGCACGCTGTCGACATGCTCCTGTAGAGCGTCTGCCTACCGAACCGGCGACGGTCGGCTAAATGGGTGGAACCCAAGGACGTTTTGCGCATTATCCGGGATGTCTCCGTGCGCCTGCTGGATAGCGATAACCAGCGGGTAACGGCTGTTGGCTTTTGGAAAGGAGTTTCGGGCTTGATCCGGCGCAAAGGGATCGGTTACCGACATGCGATGGTAGGAATGGGATGGCACAGCGCGTTCTGATTGTTGAGGACGAGATTTTCGTCGCTCTGGAGATCGAGGACATCGTGACTTCGGCCGGATTTGCGGTGAGCGCGATTGCCGCCGATCGTGCTGCCGCCTTGTCCGCTGCGCCGGAGAGCGATATCGCGCTGGTCGATCTCAACTTGCGCGATGGCCCGACCGGTCCGCTGATCGGCCAGACGCTGGCACGCGACTTCGGCATCAAGGTCATTTACGTGACGGCCAACCCCAGCCAGATTGGCCCTGCCGCCGAGGCTGCACTGGGCGTCATCACCAAACCGTTTCGTAGCGCCACGATCGAAACCGCGCTGGCGATCGTCAGCGCCGCCAATGACGATCTCGCGATCGACTTGTCGGCGGTGTCCGGCTTCATCCCGTTTCGGCAGGGTCCCGGCGCATCGCGCGGGTCGGAATCCGCAGGCTGACGACAAGCCCCTCCGGCCGCCAGTCGCGTTCAATCCGGCCGCCCAGTTGACGTTCAACGCTCAGGGCAATGAGCCGCGTTCCAAAGCCGCCTGTCGAAGGCGAAGCCACGCTCGGTCCGCCCTCTTCGCGCCATTCCATGACGCTCGTTTCGCCCTCTGCGGCGATCGTGACATGGACCTTGCCTTGCGCATTCGAGAGCGCCCCATATTTCGCCGCGTTGGTTGCAAGTTCATGGAACAGCAACGCCAGCGGCGTTGCGGAACGGTCGTCGATCACCTGGTCCGCGCCATGAATGATAATCCGGTTCTGGGCCGCAGACTGATAGGGCGCGAAAAGCTGGCCCAGCACGCCGATCAGGCTGTTCTGCCCCTGTTCGGAAGCCGACCCCAGGCTGTGCGGCCTTACATAGTCATGTGCCCGCCCCAGCGCATTCACGCGATCGCGCAACTCCTCCGCGATTCCCGCCAGCGCGGGATGCTGCCTTGCGGAAAGGCCGATCAGGCCGTTGATGACCGAGAAGATGTTCTTGATGCGATGCGACAGCTCGTGCGCGATCATCTCGCGCTCTTCCATCTCCTGCTTGCGGGCGTGGATGTCGGTACAGGTGCCGAACCACCGGGTAATACGCCCTTTCGCGTCGCGCATGGGCAGCGCCCGGCCCAGCACCCAGCGATAATCGCCGCTGTGATGCCGCAAGCGATATTCGATTTCGTAGGGATCACCTGTCGCCAGCGAATGGCGCCAGCGTTCCCAGGCAATCGGCTGATCGTCGGGATGAAACATGCCGTTCCATTCCTCGCCATCCGTTGAGCCTTCGGGCATGCCGGTAAAGGCGTACCAGCGCGCATTGTAATAATCGTGATAGCCGTCGGGCAACGTCGACCAGACCATTTGCGGCATCGCATCGGCCAGAATGCGGAACCGCTCCTCGCTTTCCGCCAGCGCCCGCGCACGGCTTTTCGCATCCTTGCGCTGAATCCTGTCCGCTCGCCTGTTTTCGAGGAACGTCGAAACCTGCTGCGCCAGCAGGATCAAACCCTCTTCCTGAATGGCCGTCAGGCCCTCACGCGGCTGACTGTCAATCACGCACAGGGCGCCGAGGGGAATGCCATCGCTGCTTTTCAGAGGCGCACCTGCATAGAAGCGGATGAACGGCGGACCGGTGACCAGACCGTTTTCGGCGAAGCGCGGGTCCTCGTGCGTATCCGGTACAGTGAACAACTGCTCGCCCAGCATCGCATGGGCGCAAAAGGACAGGTGCCGCGGGGTCTCGCTTGCCTCCAGCCCCACGCGCGCCAGAAAGCGTTGCCGGTCATCCTCCACAATGCTGACGATCGCGGTGGGCACCGCGCACAGCCGACTGGCGAAGCGGGTAATGTCATCGAGCGCCTCGAACCCTGCGGCATCAAGGTCGTAATGCGCCAGCAGCGCGGCCCGATCCGTCTGCACGCCACCCTCGGGCGACATGGTCTCGTCAGCCATCGCTGATGCGTTCGATGTCGGCCCCGACTGCGGACAGCTTTTCTTCCAGCCGCTCATAACCGCGATCAAGATGATAGACCCGGCTCACCAGCGTTTCGCCTTCTGCGGCCAGGCCCGCCAGAATAAGGCTCATGGAGGCGCGCAAATCCGTTGCCATCACGGGCGCGCCGGTCAGCCGTTCGACGCCGCGCACAATGGCGGTCCGTCCGTTCACGCTGATATCCGCCCCCATGCGCGCCAGTTCAGGCACATGCATGTAGCGGTTCTCGAATATCGTTTCGGTCAGTACGCTGGCACCCTGCGCCAACGTCAGCATGGCCATGAACTGGGCTTGCATGTCCGTCGGAAAAGCCGGGAACGGCGCCGTCGATAATGTAAGCGGACGTAGCGGGCCGTCGGCGGCGATGCGAATGCCGTCGCGCAATGCCTCGACATGCACCCCCGCCTCGCGCAGCGCCGCCAATATGGCCTGCATATCGGCCGGATTGGCGCCGATCAGATCGAGGCTGCCGCCAGTGATCGCCGCGGCGCAGGCATAGCTGCCCGCCTCGATCCGGTCGGGCATCACGCTGTAGGTCGCGCCGTGCAGCCGCTTTTTGCCATGCACCGTCAGCGTGCCGCCGCCGATTCCCTCGATCTCCGCGCCCATCGCCGTCAGCAATTTGCACAGATCGACAATTTCCGGCTCGCGCGCGGCATTTTCCAGGGTGCAGCTGCCATTCGCCAGAACCGCAGCCATCAACGCATTCTCGGTGGCGCCGACCGACACGACGGGAAAGCTGAATGTGCCGCCCGGCAGGCCGCCATCGGGCGCGCTGGCACGGACATAGCCAGCCGCGATTTCGATCGTCGCGCCGAAGGCTTCCAGCGCCTTGAGATGCAGATCGATCGGGCGATTGCCGATTGCGCAGCCGCCCGGCAGCGACACCGTCGCCTCGCCTGCGCGCGCCAGCAACGGGCCGAGCACCAGGATGGAGGCACGCATTTTCCGCACGATGTCATAAGGCGCCTCGGTGGAGGTAACGCGGCCTGCACGCAGGGTCATCACGCGGCCGAAATCTTCAGGCCGCGCGCCCTCGATCATCGTCGATACGCCAAGCTGGTTGAGCAGATGGCCGAAACTGTCGACGTCCGCCAGCCGAGGCAGGTTGCGCAGCGTTACCGGCTCGTCTGTCAGTAGCGCGCACGGCAACAGGGTGAGCGCCGCATTTTTGGCACCGGAAATAGGCAGGCGACCCTGAAGGCGCGCCCCGCCGCGAATATGTATCTGATCCATCCCTTCGCTTCATAAGCGTAATTACGGGCCATGCAACATGGCGTGCGCCGACAAAAAGGGCATTTTTTTGAGTCATCGCAAACTGTTGGTGTCAAAAGCAAAAATTGCGGTCTGATGGTTAATCGAAGTTAGTGCGCGCGTCGCAAATGCAGCCAAAAGCGACTTCAGGCGTTCTGCCATCGTAACAACCGGAACTAGAAGGTGTAATTGTGACGGGAAGTTGTTTTGCCGAACGTCTGGAGAAACATATTCCGCTTAACGAGGCGGAACGTCGCGCGCTTGCACGTCTTGAAGAGACGCAGCGCAAGGTAAAGCGTGGCGCCGTTATTCAGCGTGCCAACGATATAGTGTCGGAACTCTTCGTGCTGCGTCATGGCCGGGTGATGAGCTATGTCATTCTGCCCGATGGCAGTCGTCAAATCCTGCGGGTTTACTTCCCCGGCGACTTCATCGGATCGGCCAGCACCATCTACAGCAAGGCACCCGAGACCCTGGTGGCGCTGGCAGATTCCGTAGTGTGCCCTTTCGACAAGAAGGGGCTGCGCGTCCTGCTGGAGGAATATCCGCGCGTAGCCGCGCTGATGTTCGTCCTGTCGCAGGCCGAACGGGTCGCCCTGACGGATCGTCTCGCATCGCTCGGCCGTACGTCGGCAAAGGCGCGTGTCGCTGCGTTCCTGCTCGACATCATCCACCGGCTGCGGGTGATGGACGATGATATCACCGACACCTTCGACCTCAAGCTCACGCAGGAGGAGATCGGCGACGCCATCGGCCTGACGTCCGTTCACGTCAACCGGATGGTCCGCCAGATGGAAGCAGAAGGGCTGATCCGCCGGTCCAACGGGTCAATTACGCTGCTCAACGAAAAGAAGCTGGCAGAAATCGGCCATTATACGGACCGCTATACGGAGCTGAACCTTGACTGGCTGCCTGCCGCCTGACGGTTGCGCGACCACGGCCCGAAGTGCCGTTCAGGCGAGCAACTCGATATCCCAGTACAGCCAGTCGTGCCAGCTTTCATGCAGATAGCCCGGCGGAAAGGCGCGGCCATGCTCCTGCAATTGCCAGGTTGTCGGCCGGATCGGCTGGACATGCAGGCGCATGCCCGCCTCGCGCGGTGTGCGCCCGCCTTTCTTGAGGTTGCACGGTGAACAGGCCGTGGCGACATTTTCCCAGGTCGTTCGCCCGCCCGCCCGGCGCGGGACCACATGATCGAACGTCAGGTCATGCGGAGACCCGCAATATTGGCACGAGAACTTGTCGCGCAGGAACAGGTTGAAGCGGGTGAACGCGGGATGTTCGGAAGGGCGCACATATTGTTTGAGCGCAATCACCGAAGGGATTTTCATCTGGAAACTGGGGGAATGGACTTCGCGCTCATAGCTGGCGACGATGTCGACCCGTTCCAGGAATACGGCCTTGATCGCCGTCTGCCAGGGCCACAGGCTCAGCGGATAGTAACTGAGCGGCGTGTAATCAGCGTTCAGGACCAGCGCCGGGCAATTTTCCGGATGCCGTATCAGGTCGGGATGGTACATAGAAGAACTCTATCCCCCAATGGGCCTTACCACTGTCACGCCAATCGCCGATTAGCGTGACAGTGCCATGACAGCATTACCACCATGGCCCGTCAAGAGTCTGTATGAACCCGTCCGCCCTGCCACAGCATATTGTGACGCGCTTTGCGCCCAGTCCGACGGGGCGTCTGCATGTCGGGCACGGCTGGTCCGCGCTGATGGCGCATGATCTGGCGCGAACGCATGGTGGACGGTTTCTCCTGCGGATCGAGGATATCGACGGTGCGCGCAGCCGCGCGGAGCATGTCGAGGGCATCATCGCGGATCTGCGCTGGCTGGGTATTGACTGGGACGAACCGGTGGTGCGTCAGTCGGACCGGCTCGACGCTTATGCCGACGGCCTAGCGCGTCTGAAAGATATGGGCCTGGTCTATCCCTGCTTCTGCTCCCGCGCTGACATTGCCGCCAGCGCAAGCGCGCCGCATGGTTCCGCAGGGCCACTGTATCCGGGCACCTGTCGTACGTTGCGCGATAGCGAGCGGGTCGCGCGGATGGCCCGTGAAGCGCACGCCTGGCGAATGGACATGGCGCGCGCCGTGCGGCTGGCCGGACCGCTGGAATGGCAGGATGCCGACCGCGGGACGGTGGTGGCCGATCCGCTGGCGGCGGGCGATGTCGTGCTGGCGCGCAAGGATGCGCCGACCAGCTATCACCTCGCCGCGACGCTGGACGATGCGGCCA
Source organism: Sphingobium algorifonticola (assembly GCF_004005485.1). Lineage (GTDB taxonomy): Bacteria > Pseudomonadota > Alphaproteobacteria > Sphingomonadales > Sphingomonadaceae > Sphingobium > Sphingobium algorifonticola. The sequence goes on along the minus strand of NZ_RZUL01000001.1, from coordinate 788,180 downwards.
TGGGGATCACCTTCGTTCTACGGGGGGATGATCTGCGCGGCGCGACGGACATCCATCGCCTGCTGCAGGCGCTGCTCGGGCTGCCGAGCCCGGTCTATCGTCATCACCCCCTGCTGGTCGCGGCGGACGGCAGGCGGCTGGCCAAGCGGGACGGTGGTCTGCAACTCGCGCAGTTGCGCGCCGACGGCGTCGATCCGGCACGGCTGCGCGCCGATTTGCGGCTAGGCATGTTCCCGCTTGGAATCCGGCCCGACGGTCCCTAGATTGTTGCGATGAACACATTCATCATTCTCCTCATCATCGCAGCGGCGATCGCGACAGTCGTCATGCTCGTGCGCGGTATCGTGGCTTTTCTGCGCACGACGGAGGAAGAATTGAAATCGGGCAATGTCGGCCCAAGTGCTTCCAGCCTGAAACAGAACAAGGCGATGTTCGCGCGCATCGGCTTTCAGGCCGTCGCCGTGCTGCTGGTCGCGCTGCTGATGCTGATGAATGGCGGCAGCCAGTAGGCCGCGCCTCCGGTGGTAAAGCTCAACCGCATCTACACGCGTACCGGCGATCTTGGCACCACGGGGCTTGTGGATGGATCGCGCGTTCCCAAACATGATGCCCGGCTTGCGGCGATGGGCGACGTCGACGAAGCAAACAGCGCGATCGGTGTCGCGATTGCCCTTATGGGCGCAACAGCCGCCGCCGATGCCTTGCGCGTGATCCAGAACGACCTGTTCGATCTGGGGGCGGACCTGGCGACGCCTGGCGACGATTTCACCCCCGGCCCGATGGCCCTGCGCATCGTCGCCACCCAGACCGAGCGGCTGGAGAATGAGATTGATGCGATGAACGCGCGTCTCGCGCCGCTGGACAGTTTCATCCTGCCGGGCGGATCGCATGCCGCCGCCGCCGTGCACCTTGCGCGGGCGATCGTGCGCCGCGCCGAGCGCAGCGCCACGTTAGCGGCGCAGGATATGGCCCTGAACCCGCTGGCGCTCATGTACATCAATCGCCTGTCCGATTATCTCTTCGTGCTGGCGCGCTGCCTCAACGATGATGGTGTCGCCGACATCAAATGGGTGCCCGGCGCATCGCGCTGAATGTTGCGTTGCCGACACGATCTCGACTTATATTTCGTGCATTGGGAACATTGACAGGGGGTTACGCGCTGTTTGGCGCGACGGAGCAGACGTCTGCACGGGAGAATGCCAGTGACTTTTGACCGGCAGGCTACAGCGCGTCGGCAGCATGATGCCGCTTTTGCGCATGTGCGATCGCTCAGCGTGGCGCTGGTTGCGCCGCTTTCGGATGCTGACGCCACTGCCCAGTCGATGGACGATGCTTCGCCCGCCAAATGGCATCTGGCGCACACGACCTGGTTCTTTGAGACGTTCGTTTTGCGCGATCACGTCTCTGGCTATCGCCCGTTCGACCCCGCCTTCGCTTATCTGTTCAACAGCTATTATGAGGCGGAAGGCGCCCGCCATGCCCGGCCGCAGCGCGGGCTGCTGACACGCCCGTCCCTGGCCGATGTGTTGGCGTATCGCGCGCATGTCGATGCGGCCATGCAGTCTGCCATGCCCTATCTGCCCGAAACGGCGCTGGCGCTCGTCACCCTCGGTCTCCATCACGAGCAGCAGCATCAGGAACTGCTCCTGACCGATATCCTGCATCTGTTCGCACAGAATCCGCTTGCGCCTGCCATGTGGGCGGCACCCGCCGCCATGCCTGCGCCGATGCCCGGGCCGATGGACTGGATCACCGGGCGCGAGGGCGTGGTGGACCTCGGCCACCATGGCAATGGCTTTGCCTTTGATTGCGAAGGACCAGCGCACAAGGTTATTCTGACGCCGCATGCGCTCGCCAGTCGTCCGGTCACCAATGGCGAATGGCAGGATTTCATGGCCGACGGCGGCTATGCCGATCCGCGGCACTGGTTGTCCGACGGCTGGGCCTGGGTGCAGGCGCAGGGCGTTGCAGCGCCACTCTACTGGCGGCGCGAGGATGGCGGGTGGAGCCGTTTCGGCCATGATGGCCGCCGCCCGGTCAACCCGGCGGCGCCGGTCACGCATATCAGCCTGTACGAAGCCGACGCTTATGCAAGCTGGGCCAATGGGCGATTGCCGACCGAAGCGGAATGGGAAAGCGCGGCGCAAGGCCTCGACCCGAACGGTGGCACGCAACTGGACGAGGCACGCTGCCCGCGCCCGCGCGCCTGCGAGCAACGCGGGGGGTTGGCGCAGATGTTCGGCGATGTGTGGGAATGGACCGGAAGCGCCTATCGCCCCTATCCGGGCTTCCGTGCGGCGGAAGGCGCGGTAGGCGAATATAATGGCAAGTTCATGTCCGGGCAGTTCGTGCTGAAGGGTGGCAGTTGCGCCACGCCGCGCGGTCATATGCGCGCCTCCTATCGCAATTTCTTCTATCCGCACCAACGCTGGCAGTTTACCGGCCTGCGCCTCGCCAGGGATATATAGACCGATGTTGTTGACGCTCGACCGGCAGACGGTCTCACCGCCTGCCGTTGATCCCGCATTCCGGCAGGACATTTTGGACGGGTTTGCCCGGATGCCCAAGGCGACGCCGGCCCGCTGGTTTTACGATCATCGCGGATCGGAACTGTTCGAGGCGATCACTGCCTTGCCGGAATATTATCCCACACGTGTGGAAACCGCCCTGCTTGCGGCGCATTGTGGCGATGTCGGCATGCTGACCGGGCAGGGGCGCGCCGTGATCGAGTTCGGCGCGGGCAGCGCGACGAAGACCCCGCATCTGCTGTCTGCCATTGCCCCGGTGGCCTATGTACCCGTCGACATCAGCGGTGACTTTCTGCGCGAAAGCAGTGCGACGCTCGCCGCGCGCTTTCCCGATTTGACGGTTCTGCCGGTAGAGGCGGATTTCAGCCGGGCCATTCCCTTGCCGAGCGCCGTGGCGGACATGCCCAAACTCGGGTTTTTTCCCGGATCGACCATCGGCAACATGACCCCGGCGGAGGCAGTCGATCTGCTGCGGATGATGCGGGGATCGCTGGGCCCGGGATCGATGCTGCTGATCGGCATGGACCGCGTCAAGGACCCTGCGGTGCTGGTGCGTGCCTATGATGACGCGCAAGGGGTGACGGCGGCGTTCAACCTCAATCTGCTCGCCCGCATCAACCGCGAATTGCGCGGCACCATTCCGCTGGAGGCCTTTGCCCATCGCGCTGTCTGGAACGATGACGCGGCGCGGATCGAGATGCATCTGGAGGCGCTGGAGGATGTCGGGTTCACGATCGACGCTGTGCCGTTCAGCATGAAGGCGGGCGAGACGATCCATACCGAAAACAGCCATAAATATGGCCCGCGTGATGCGCGCCTGCTGTTACGCGCTGCGGGATGGGCGCCCTTGCGCGAATGGACCGACGCGCTGGATCAGTTCGCGCTGATCTTGGCGATGGCGGCGTAATCAGGGCACCACTTTCGCGCGCCAGGTGGTAATCCAGTTCCACCCGCCGCGACATTCCCCCATCTGCGTCGCTTCCGTCAGGCGGAACATCGTTCCGTCCCACACATAGGTTTCGCTGCTGCCGCAATCGCCGATGCCGCGTCCCTTTGCATAGCTCGACAGGCTGCTTGTCTTCGCCTCGAACCCGGCATTGACCAGCATCGGCAGGCCCGCATCCTCGCTCCAGCCGGGTTGCAGGTCGAAGCGGGCAGGCATGAAACTGCGCCGCCCCGGCATGCCGGTGGCGATCAGCGGGACTGACGAAAAATTATAGGCGCCAGCGCCGCACGGCATCAGGACCAGCGTCTGGGTCTTCGAAAGGCGGTGCAGTTCCGGTTCCTGATCGGCGGTGAACTCGTCGGCGCAGCCGCTGACATCCGTGGCTTTCGCCAGTTCCTCGCGCCACAGGCTGCTGGGCGCGGCCCCTGGGGGAACGACCGCGCGCGTGACCAGCGGCAGCGGCGGCGGCGGTTTGACCGCATTAGCGCCCAGCGGTCCCTTCGCCACGATCGCCGTCACCGTTCCCGCCCGACCCTGTTGCGCGTCCATATAGCGCAGCGCCGCAGCCGATCCGCTCAGTGACGGCTTGCCCAAAAGCGCCTTGCCGTGGCGCACTTCCATCGTTTTGCCGCGCGCCATGGCATCGGCGATGGCGGTCCCCTGAACGCCCGTGAATTGCGCCTCGTCATCGGTGGCGACGGCGCTGGCGATTGCCTTTCCGTCGATGACGATGCTGACCGATCCCTTGATGCTGTCCTGACTGCGGACCGAAACGACCGGCTGGGCCTGGGCCTGCGGCGCGCGCGAAAGCGTTATCGCGACATGCCCGTCAAACACTGCGTCGGCGGGCAGCAGCGCCTCTGCGGCACAGGTCCGGCCATTGTCGCAGCCGATCGTCCAGTCGCGATAGGTTTCGAGCTTCCCCGGTTGCGGCGCGGCGGCGGCGGCGACTGACGCACCCGTCGCCAGATGGACGGCAACGCCCAATGCTATTGCAATTTTCAACGCCTCAATCCCCCTCCATTTTACGATAGCCTGATTTGCGACCCTCCGGTAGAGGCCGATGCATATCGGGAAGAGAGGAATGGGACCATGCAGCCTTCGGCACGATCGATCGGCATTATCGGCGCGGGACAGATGGGCGCGGGGATCGCGCAGGTGTCGGCGCAGGCGGGCTATGATGTATTTCTGGCGGATGTCGATGCGGCACGCGCACAGGCCGGCAAGGATGGCGTTGCAAAGCAGCTGAACCGGCTGGCAGAGAAGGAGAAGATCAGCGCCGCCGACGCCCACGCGGCCATCGACCGGATCGTGCCGGTGAGCGATTATGCCCCAATGCGCGATGCGTTTCTGATCATCGAGGCAGCGACCGAGCGTGAAGAGATCAAGCGCGCCATCTTTGCAAAGGCGGCGGAGGTGCTGGCACCCGATGCCGTGCTGGCCACCAACACCTCGTCCATCTCCATCACCCGGCTGGCGCAGGCGAGCAGCGATCCTACGAGGTTCGTCGGCGTCCATTTCTTCAATCCGGTGCCGCTCATGAGCCTGGTGGAGGTCATTCGCGGCCTCGCCACAAGCGAAGCGACGATTGCGGTAGCCCGCGACTATGTGGGTCGCATCAACAAGCAGATGGTGCTGGCGAAGGACAGCCCCGGTTTCATCGTCAACCGCATCCTTCTGCCGCTGCTCAATGAAGCCTTTTTCGCGCTGGGCGAAGGCATCGGATCGGTCGTCGATATCGACCTTGGCGTGAAGCTGGGCCTGGGCCATCCGATGGGGCCGTTAACGCTGGCCGACATGATCGGTCTCGACACGCTGCTCGAAGTGCTGCGCGTGATGCAGCAGGATTTCGGCGACCCCAAATATCGTCCCGCGCCAATTCTCGTCAAATATGTCGAAGCGGGCTGGTACGGGCGCAAGACCGGGCGTGGCTTCTACGACTATTCCGGGCCGGAGCCCGTGCCGACAATATGATCTAATTCCCGCGGCGTCAGCCTTGCTGAATGGATAAGGCGCGCGCGGAGACGCGGAGCCGCAGAGAAAATAGCATAGCCTCTCCGCGACTCCGCGTCTCTGCGCGAACACATGGATTAACATGCGTGAAGCGGATTAGGGTCTACCGCCGCGTCACCAGCAGCTTGTCGATCTTGCGTCCGTCCATGTCGACGATCTCGAAACGCCACCCCTGATCGTCGAAATGCTCGCCGACCACCGGCAGATGCTTCAGGACCCAGAGCGCATGGCCCGCAACGGTCGCATAGTCCCGCTCTTCCGACAGGTCGATGCCAATGCGTTCGGCCAACTGGTCGATGGGCATCTGTCCTGACACCAGCAGGCTGCCGTCCTCCCGCTCGACCAGGTCAGGCTCATCATAATCGTCGCGGTCCGACGCAAACTCGCCCGCGATTGCCGACAGCAGGTCAGCGGGCGTCAATATGCCTTCGAAATGGCCATATTCGTCATGGACCATCACCATCGGTACATCGGCGCGGCGCAGCACTTCCAGCGCGTCCATGGCGTCCACCTGATCGGGCACCACTTCGGCGCGACGCATCAGCGCCCGCAAATCCAGCGTCTCGCCCCGGAACAACGCTGTCATGATATCGCGCGCCTGCACGATCCCGATGATGTCCTCGACCGATCCCTGGCCTACCGGCAGGCGTGTGCGGGGTGTTTCCAGCAGGCGCTGCCGGATGGAATCGATGTCGGCATTCACATCTATCCAGTCGACGTCCATCCGCTGCGTCATCACTTCGCGCACCGGGCGATCGGCGAGGCGAACGACGCCGGATATGATCGCACGCTCGCTTTCCTCGATTACGCCCGATTTGCTGGCCTCCGCGACGATCAGGTGCAGTTCCTCCGCCGTGACGTGATTTTCCGATTCGCGGTTCATGCCCAGCAGACGGAAAATCAGCGCACTCGATCCGTCGAGCAACCAGACGAGCGGGGCGGTTACCTTCGCGAGCACCAATATCGGCCGTGCCATGATAACGGCGATCGGTTCCGGTGCCCGCAATGCGAATTGCTTGGGCACCAACTCCCCAATGATGAGCGAGGCATAGGTGGTGAGACCGATGACGAGCGCGAAACCGATCGTCTGCGCCGTTTCGGGATCAACGCCAAGCCGGGCAATCCGGTCCCCGGTCGGCCCACCCAGGCTCGCGCCCGAATAGGCGCCGGCGAGAATGCTGATCAGCGTGATCCCGATCTGGACCGTGGACAGGAACTTGCCAGGGTCGGAGCCGAGCGCGAGCGCCAGCGTCGCCCCCTTGCTGCCTGCCTTTTCGAGGCCCTGCAGACGTGGCTTGCGCGCGGACACGATCGCCAGTTCCGACATGGCAAACACGCCGTTGAGCGCCACCAGCGCAAGGATGATGATGACGTCCGCCCAGGGAAAGGGCGTCAGCGGCGGAAGCGGAGGGGGGATCGTGGCCATGGCGGTCGCTGTCCCTCATGCCGCGAAACTGTCGCTTTCACAACAGATACATCATCCCATGTTCAGTTCGCATGTGGAACAAAACGGTCGCCAACCGGTTTAGGCCGACATCACCATGGCGATGCCATGCGCCAAGAGAGGGATAATAATCATGACCATCACCCAACGCCTGCTGGGCACCGCCGGACTTGGCGCGCTGCTGCTCACCGCTGCCTGCACCACCGATCCGAACACCGGACAGCGGACAATCTCCAAGGCGGCGATCGGCGGGATCGGCGGGGCACTGGGCGGCTATCTGCTCGGCGATCTTGTGGGTGGACGCCGCGACCGGACGGAAAAGATCGTCGGCGCGGGTATCGGGGCGCTGGCCGGTGCAGGCATCGGCGCTTATATGGACGCGCAGGAGCGCAAGCTGCGTGAGGAAACGGCGGGGTCCGGCGTGGATGTGATCCGCGATGGCGACAACCTGCTGCTGCGCATGCCCTCGGGCATCACCTTTGCCTATGATCGTGCCGAGGTGCAGCCGCAGTTTCAGCCGACGTTGAACGATGTCGCCGCGGTGCTGGCACAATATCCCAAGACCTATATCGACGTCTACGGCCACACCGACAGCGACGGTTCGGACGCCTACAACCAGACGCTGTCGGAACGTCGTGCCACATCGGTCGCCAACTATCTGAATGGCAAGGGCGTCCAGTCCGCGCGGATCGCGACCCGCGGCTATGGCGAGACCCAGCCCATCGCCTCCAACGCGACCGAGGAAGGCAAGGCCGCCAACCGCCGCGTGGAAATCAAGGTCGTCCCGGTGACCGAAGGCGATCTGCGGTAAATATATCCACGTCACCCCAGCGAAGGCTGGGGTCTCAAGCGACAGGATGCAATCCACCCGCGCGAGACCCCGGCCTGCGTCGGCGTGGGGTGACGATCATAGTGCCTTGGGCACCATGATCGTCAGAAACTGGCCTTCAGACCGTCGATCACGAATTGCGCGGCCAGCGCCGCCAGCAGCACGCCGAGCAGCCGGGTAATCACGGCCTCGATCTTCTTGCCCAGCAGGTTCATCAGCGGCCCGGCCGCGACCAGAGCGATCAGCATGAGCACCAGCACGGCCGCCAGCGCGCCCAGCACGGCAAGACGCTCGCTGATGCCATCTGCGCGCGCCATCAGCAGCATGACGGTCGCGATCGATCCCGGCCCGGCGATCATCGGCATGGCCATCGGGAACACCGACACATCCTCTATTTCCGGGGTATCGACGATCTTCTGCGCGCGATCCTCGCGCCGTTGCGTGCGCTTTTCGAAAACCATGTCCATCGCGATCAGAAACAGCATGATGCCGCCTGCGATGCGGAAGCTGTTGAGGTTGATGCCCAGCACGCCCAGCAACTGCTTCCCGTAAAGCGCGAATACCAGCAGGATGAGCGTGGCTATGAACACCGCGCGGATTGCCATGGATCGGCGCTGCGCCTCGGTCGCGCCGGTGGTTACGCTGGCATAGATCGGCGCGCAGCCGGGCGGATCGATCACCACGAACAACGTGACGAACGCCGACAGGAAAAGCTCTAATATCATGGCTGCGCCGCGACCTCGTTCACCAGAACATCCTCATAGACGCCGTTCGTCATCAGCGAAATGACGATGCGGCGCGATCGGTCGGGGCGGACATCGCTGGTCCATTTGAGGCTGCCGTCTTCCGACATGCCCTGACCCGGTGTGGCCAAAGCCGCAGGCGGCGGCGGAAGCGCCGACTTTCCAGGCGGCGGCATCGGCGGCATGCCGCGCGGACAGGTGGCGAGGCGCGTCATGATGATGTCGGCAGGCGGGCGCGGCGTTGCCACGATGTCACCGTGATCGAGTACCCACTGCCATCCACCCTTGCGGTCGCGTCGCCACACTGTAGTGAAATAGCCATGGGTGCCGTTCGGCCACTGCGCCGCGCCAGTGGTCACCCCGATGCTGCCATCGCAGGACATGACGACCATCTGCGGCTGCCACTTCACCGAAACGGGGGGATCCTTGCGGCCCTTCAGCCATGTCTGCGCCGTCACCATCTGCGGCACGAACATCACGGCGTCCTTGGCGGCGGTCTTGCGGAACGCCGTCCATTGTCCGCGTTCCTGCGCCAGCCGGGCGAAGGCGATCTCTGCGGCAACCACGGCGCTGGGATTGGCGGACAGGCGCATCGGCATGCGCGGCATGGGCATTTGTGCGGCACATGGCACGACCGACAGGGCTATGCCGATTGCAAAACCGACGACTTTAACGTGTCCGGCTATCCGTGCGCCCGGTGCCAGACCCCTGTATGTCACAGGCCCTCCGGTGCGGCCAAACCGGCGCGGGCGTGCGCCGCGACCAGCGTATTGCGCAGGAGGACGGCAATCGTCATCGGCCCGACGCCGCCGGGCACCGGCGTGATCGCGCGCGCATGCAGAATGGCTTCGGCGGTGGCGACATCACCGACGATGCGGCTTTTGCCCTCCTCCTCGCCGGGCACCCGGTTGATGCCCACGTCGATGACGGTCGCGCCGGGCCTAATCCAGTCGCCCTTCACCATTTCCGGCCGACCGACGGCCGCAACGACGATGTCCGCGCGATGCACGACCGAGGCAAGATCGCGGGTGCGGCTGTGCGCGATGGTGACGGTGCAGCTTTCGCCGAGCAGCAGTTGCGCCATCGGCTTGCCGACGATGTTGGAGCGCCCGATCACCACCGCTTCCAGCCCGGAAAGGTCGCCCAGTTCGTCCTTCAGCAGCATCAGGCAGCCCAGAGGTGTACAGGGCACCATGCCTGCCGCGCCGACCGCCAGCTTGCCGCTGTTGATGACGTGGAAGCCGTCGACATCCTTGTCGGGATCGATAGCCGCGATCACCATCGCCTCGTCGATGTGGGCGGGCAAAGGCAATTGCACGAGGATGCCGTCGATACGCTCGTCGCCGTTCAATTCCTCGATCAGTTCGAGAAGCTCCTCCGCGCCGATCGTTGCAGGTCGTTTGAAGGCGAAGCTGTCCATGCCCGCTTCGCGCGTCATCTTCGCCTTGGAGCGGACATAGACGCTGCTTGCCGGATCTTCACCCACCAGAACGACGGCAAGGCCCGGCTTGCGGCCCTGCGTCGCGACGAAGGCTTCGACGCCTAGCGCCACCTTCGCGCGTAGCTGCGCCGCAAACGCCTTGCCGTCGATCGTCCGGCCGATCGTCATCAGACAATCAGCGGCGTGAAGATCGCCGGCAGGAGGACGCGCTGGATGATATAGATTGCCAGCAGGACGACCATCGGGGATAGATCCAGCGCACCCAGATCGGGCAATATCTTGCGGATCGGGCGATAGATGGGCTGAGTCATCCGGTCGAGTGCATAAAGCGCGTTGCGGACGAAATCATTGTAGGTGTTGATGACGTTGAACGCGATCAGCCACGACAGGATCGCCTGGATGACGATGATCCACCAGACGACATTCAGCAGGATCATGAGAATCTGATAGATAACGAGCGCCATGCGGTCTCCGCGAAGCCTAGCGCCACGACATGTGGCGATTGCTGCCGCTTTACGCGACTGCCGGTGCCGGGGGCAAGCGCAAGCCTGCGATTATTCCACCAACGCGTGGCTATATCCGTACCAGCGTTCCAGCCCCGCGCCTGGTGAAGATTTCCAGCAGCATCGCATGGGGCACCCGTCCGTCCAGGATGACGGCTGCATCCACCCCCGCCTCGACCGACTGGACGCAGGTTTCTAGCTTCGGGATCATGCCGCCGGAGATGGTGCCGTCGCCCTGCAGCACCTTGATCTGCGCGGGGGTCAGGTCGGTCATCAGTTCGCCTGCCTTGTCGAGCACGCCCGGCACGTCTGTCAGCAGGAACAGCCGCGCCGCGCCCAGCGCCGCAGCGACCGCGCCGGCCATCGTGTCGGCATTGATGTTGTAGGTCTCGCCGCCCGCACCGATGCCGATCGGGGCGATCACCGGAATCATCCCGGCGCTGCTGATGGTATCGAGAATGGCGGTGTCGATATGGCTGGGTTCACCCACGAAGCCCAGGTCGATTGCCTGTTCGATCAGGCTGTCGGGGTCTTTCCGGGTCCGCTGCACTTTCGTTGCGGTCACAAAGCCGCCATCCTTGCCCGAAATGCCGACGGCCCGCCCGCCTGCCTGGCCGATCCAGTTGACGAGTTCCTTGTTGATCGCGCCCGACAGCACCATTTCGGCTACGCGCGCCGTTTCTGCATCGGTCACGCGCAGGCCGTCTATGAAACTGCTTTCCACGCCCAGTTTCTTGAGCATCGCGCCGATCTGCGGTCCGCCGCCATGCACGACGACGGGATTGATGCCGACGGCCTTCATCAGCACCACGTCTTCGGCAAAGTCGCGGGCCAGTTCCGGGTCGCCCATCGCATGGCCACCATATTTCACCACGAACGTCTTGCCCGCGTAACGCTGCATATAAGGCAACGCCTCGGTCAACGTCTCGGCCTTGGCAAGAAGTTCGGGGGCGGGGTCATGCTTGCTGGTCATGCCCGGGCGCATAGGGGAAAGGGGCGTAAGGGGCAAGATTGGCCGCAGCCGCCCTGCCGCCCTTGCCCGGCGCGGACTATGGCGCAACGGGATGCCATGGGCTATGCCGACTCGCTATTGGCCGGTTCGGCAATGACGATCCGGTCTGCCAAAACAAAAAGGTCTGCAAATTTGGGTTTTTCGGCTGTTACCTGCGCCATACTGACGGCAAGCGCGCCCGTGGCAGTGCCCGTTGGCACGCCACCGGCGCTTACCTACGCGCCGCTTGTGGAACAGGGTACGGGGGCGCAGGCGGTGACGTCGCCTGCACCCCCCGCGCCAGCCCCCGCTCCCGCCAGTGCCCCCGCCAGCGCGCCCGGCGATCCGGTACCGCTGCCTGCGTATCCGTCCCAGCCGACGCCCCCGCCTCCGGTGGTGCCGACGCTGTCCGGCACATCGCCGTCCGCAGAGACGACCGAAGACGCGATCGTCGTCAGCGGACAGGCCCCGGCCACGCCCGGCGATCCTCTGGAACAGGTCAATGCCGAAAGTTTCAACGTCACCCAGAAAGTCGACAAGGCATTTGTCGGGCCGGTTGCCCTGGCCTATCGCGATGCGGTGCCGCGGCCGTTGCGCCGGGGGCTGCGCAATGTTTTGCGCAACCTGCGTGAACCGGTGGTGTTCATCAACTATCTGCTCCAGCTAAAGCCCGGTAAAGCGGCTGAAACAGTTGGCCGTTTTGCGATCAATTCGACGCTGGGCGTCGCCGGGCTGTTCGACGCGGCCAAGAAGCGCCCGTTCAACCTGCCTTATCGCCCGAACGGCTTTGCCAACAGCTTTGGCTATTATGGCATCGGCCAGGGCCCGTTCCTCTATCTTCCCCTGCTTGGCGCAACCACCTTGCGCGACGTGATCGGCAATACGCTCGATCGTCTGGTTCTGCCGCTGGCGGTCGGCAAGCCGTTCAACAATCCGGTGGTTACGATTCCCATCGTTACATTGAGCGTGCTCGACGAACGCGCGCAGTTCGATGAGGAAATCGAGGCACTGCGCAAGACGCCGGACCCCTATGCCACCCAGCGCGACTACTACCTGAAGGCCCGCCAGGCCGAAATCGACGCCTTGCGCGGCAAGGCGACGCCGGGCATGAAGCCCTTCACGATTGCGCCGATCGCGCCGGTTCCCGCTGCCGATAATGCCGACGAGACCGGGGAAACGGTGGTCAGCCCAGTATCTCCGCAAGAAAATCCGCCATCGCCCTGAAGCTGCGCCGGTCGGCATCCGGCTGATAGGCAAGGCCGCGTTCGGGCATGTTCGCGTCACGATCGGTAAAGGCATGGCCGGTATGGCCATAGGCGTGCACTTGCCAGTCACACCCGGCCTGCGTCAGTTCATGCGCCAGCGCCACCATCGCATCGGGCGGCGCGATTGGATCGTCCCAGCCATGGCTGATCAGCAGCTTTGCGCTGATGGCGCTATTCGCGAAAGGCGGCGGATCGTACACACCGTGAAAGCTCACGCCGCCGCGAATGGGGGCCCCGCAGCGCGCCAGATCCAGGACGCATTTCCCGCCGAAGCAATAGCCGATCGCGGCCAGCCGGGTCGCGTCCACCCCGTCAAGGTCGCGCAGCACATCCAGTGATCGGAGCAAACGGGCTTTGAGCAGTGCGCGATCGGCATTCAGTTCGGCCATATATCGCCCCATATCAGGGTCGGCGCGGGTGGTGCGCTTGCCCTGGCCATAGACGTCGGCGACCAGCACCACATGGCCGAGCGCCGCGACTCTCTCCGCCATTGCGAAATCCGCTTCCTTGGTGCCGAGCACATTGGGGATCAGCAACACGCCGGGCAATGGGCCGGCTGCGCTGTCATCGGCGATAGCCATGGCCTCGAACGGACCGCCGGGGCCATCGTGAACCAGGATATTGCGCGTCATCGCCATGGCCGATTCTCCCTCTACGCCGCATTGCATGACGCGATTTTGCCGCTAAGGAAAGCGCGTTCGCCAGATCATCGGGAGACCGCAATGCCCACGCTTGTCCTTATCCGCCACGGCCAGTCGGCCTGGAATCTGGAAAATCGCTTCACCGGCTGGTGGGATGTCGATGTGACCGAAAAGGGCGCGGGCGAGGCGCGTGCGGCAGGGCAGTTGATGAAGGCGAAGGGGCTGGATTTCGACCAGTGCTTCACCTCGCTTCAGACGCGTGCGATCAAGACGCTCAATCTGGCGCTGGAAGAAATGGGGCGTCTGTGGCTGCCGGTCGAAAAGGACTGGCGCCTGAACGAGCGGCATTATGGCGGGTTGACCGGCCTCGACAAGGCGGAAACGGCGGCGCGCCACGGCGATGAACAGGTGCATGTGTGGCGCCGCAGCTTCGACATTCCGCCGCCGCCGATGGAAGCGGACAGCCCGTTCGCCATGACGCAGGATCGCCGCTACGCCGGCATCAGCATTCCGGCGACCGAAAGCCTCAAGGATACGATTGCCCGCGTGCTGCCCTATTGGGACGCGCGAATCGTGCCGGAGCTGAAGAGCGGCAAACGCGTTCTCATTTCCGCTCACGGCAATTCGCTGCGCGCGCTGGTCAAGCATCTGTCGGGCATTTCCGACGCGGAAATCGCCAGCCTCGAAATCCCGACCGGCCAGCCGATCGTCTACGAACTCGATGGCGATCTGAAGGCACTCGATCGATACTATCTGTCGGAGCGGTAAGTCATTTTATCATCCGTTCGCCCTGAGCGAAGTCGAAGGGTTCTGCCGAGCGATAGCGAGGTTTCCTTCGCCTGCGGCTCAGGAAGAGGCTTCGACTTCGCTCAGCCCGAACGGATTGAGGGTAGCTCTGCAAGCATCACACATTGCGATAAACCGCCTCTCCCGCTAATGCGCTGTCCTTGCGGTGCGGTGAGGCGCACCGACGGGGAGCAGGCATGGCGGACGGGGTACAGGTCGGCATCATCATGGGCAGCCGATCCGATTGGGATACGATGCGCCATGCCGCCGATATCCTCGATGCGCTGGGGATCGTCCATGAATGCCGCGTTGTTTCCGCGCACCGCACGCCCGATCGTCTTTATAATTACGCGAAGACAGCCGCCGGACGGGGGCTGAAAGTCATTATCGCGGGCGCGGGTGGCGCGGCGCATCTGCCCGGGATGGCGGCGGCGATGACACGTCTGCCGGTGCTGGGTGTTCCGGTCGAATCGAAGGCGCTATCGGGCATGGACAGCCTGCTTTCGATCGTCCAGATGCCCGGCGGCATCCCGGTCGGTACGCTGGCGATCGGCAAGCCCGGCGCGATCAACGCCGCGCTGCTGGCCGCCGCGATGCTCGCCACCACAGATGATGCACTCGCCGAACGGCTGGAGGCCTGGCGCGAGACGCAGACCGCCAGCGTTGCGGAGATGCCCGAATGACGGCGATCGCGCCGGGTGCGACCATCGGCATATTGGGCGGCGGACAGCTGGGGCGGATGATTGCCATCGCCGCCGCGCAGCTTGGCTATCGCACGCACATCTACGCGCCCGAGGCCAGCGGCCCGGCGGCCGACGTGTCGCCCCGCTGGACTGAGGCCGCCTATACCGACGCCGATGCGTTGGCGCGCTTTGCCGACAGCGTCGATGTCGTCACCTATGAGTTCGAGAATATCGACACGGCGGCGGTTGACGTGCTTTCGACTCACGGCCTTGTCCGGCCGGGTTGCAAGGCGCTGCGTGTCGCGCAGGATCGCCTGGCCGAGAAGCGGTTTGTGGACACGCTCGGCGGCATGACCGCGCCCTTCATGGCTATCGACAGCCTTGATGACCTGGACAATGCGATCGACCGGATCGGTTGCCCGGCGATCCTAAAGACCAACCGCATGGGCTATGACGGCAAGGGTCAGGCGCGGATCATGGTGCCGGGCGACAGCGTCGGCGCGTGGAACGCCATTCACCGCGCGCCCGCCATCCTGGAAGGCTTCGTAACGTTCGAGCAGGAGTTTTCCGTCATCGCCGTACGCGGCGCGGGCGGCGAGATACGGTTCTGGGACAGTCCGGCCAACGTTCACCTCGATGGCATTCTCGCCACCTCGACCGTGCCCGCGGGCGCAGTGATCGAGGAACAGACGGCGGCGGCACGCGCGCTGACCCGGCAGCTGCTCGACGCACTCGACTATGTCGGCGTCCTTGCCGTCGAGTTTTTCGCCTCCGCGCAAGGCCCGGTGTTCAACGAAATGGCGCCGCGTGTCCATAACAGCGGCCACTGGACAATCGAAGGGGCGATCACCAGCCAGTTCGAAAATCATGTCCGTGCGATCTGCGGCCTGCCGCTGGGCGACACCGGTCTTGCCGCGGCTGGCGTTTCCATGCGCAATCTGATTGCCGATCAGGTGGACCAATGGCCCGATATTCTTGCCGACCCTTCCAATCACCTGCATCTTTATGGCAAGGGCGAGGCAAGGCCGGGCCGCAAGATGGGGCATGTGACCCGGCTGGTGATCTGAACGTCATAATGTGGGGAAGGGAGCGACCGACATGCCGACCACCCATCCCGAAATTGTGCTGATCCTGGCCCGCGCCGACAATGGCGTCATCGGCCGTGACGGTGCGCTGCCCTGGCACCTGCCCGCCGACCTGCGCCGGTTCAAGACGCTGACCCAAGGGCGCCCGATGATCATGGGCCGCAAGACCTTCGACAGCCTGCCCGGTCTGCTCGACGGCCGCCGCCATATCGTCCTTACCCGCGATCGCGGCTGGGCGGACGACGGGGCGGAAGTGGCGCATGATCTGGACGGGGCGATCCGGCTCGCCAATGCGCCGGTCATTTCCGTCATCGGCGGCGCGGAAATCTATCGCCTCTTCATGCCGGTTGCCGATCGCATCGAAATGACGCAGGTCCATATCGATGCCGTGGGAGATACCACAATGGACGCCTTTGACCCCGCGTTATGGCAGGAAACCGGGCGCACCGCTCACGCGGCCGAAAGCGGGCGGCCCGCATATAGTTTCGTCACATATGTGCGGAGTCCAGATTATGTCATGGAACGCCGCTAATCCGCGTATTGGAGTAGCCCCATGCAGAGCAGGAGAGCCTGATGCCTAGTATCGACACATCGGACGGGACGCGCATTCATTACAAGGATATGGGCGAGGGTCCGCCGGTCGTGCTGATCCATGGCTGGCCATTGAATGGCGACATGTGGGAATATCAGACGGTTGCCCTGGTCGAGGCGGGCTATCGCGTCATCACTTATGATCGTCGGGGTTTCGGCCAATCCAGCCACCCCGCCAGCGGCTACACTTATGATGTGTTTGCCGACGATCTGGCCGCTTTGCTCGAAAAGCTGGACCTTTCGGGCGTCAGTCTCGTCGGGTTTTCGATGGGCGGTGGCGAGATTGCCCGCTATCTCTCACGTCACGGCGCGGGCCGCATCGCGCGCGCGGCACTTGTGGCATCGGTCGTGCCCTATCTGCTGAAGACGCCGGACAATCCCCATGGTGCCGATGAACCCGTATTCGAAGGGATCAAGGCCGCAATCCGCAAGGATCGTTTTGCCTTCCTGCAATATTTCGCCCAAGGCTTCTACGGGGTCGGGGAGGATGCCCAGCCGGTAAGCCAGGCGGTGCTGGACTGGAGCTTCCAGCTGGCTGTCATGGCCAGCCCGATCGCGACGATCGCCTGCGTCGATGCGTTCGGCAAGACCGATTTCCGGCCCGACCTTGCGCATTTCACCATTCCCACGCTCGTCATCCACGGCACCGCCGACATGACGGTGCCAATCGACGCCAGCGGCCGTGCCGCCGCAGCCGGCATCGCAAGCGCGACACTGATCGAATATGACGGCGAACCGCACGGCCTGTTTGCGACAGCACCGGACCGGCTGAACCAGGATCTGATCGACTTCCTGCAAGGCGACTGAGCGCGCGTTCAGCGCATTGCCCTGGCCCCCCGCTGTCCCTATAGGCCGCTTCATGCAGCGGCTGGACAGCGGCGCGGCGGTTCCCGCGGACCTGCGGGGGGCCATTGTCGCGCTGGGCAATTTTGACGGATTTCATCTGGGGCATCAGGCCGTGGTGGGCCGCGCCGTGGCGTGGGCGCGGGCGGAAGGCCGCCCGGCGATCGTCGCCACGTTCGATCCGCACCCCATGCGTCTGTTTCGCCCCGATGCGCCGCCCTTCCGGCTGACCACGCTTGACCAGCGCGAGGGGCTGTTCGCCGCCGCCGGGGCGGACGCCATGCTCGTGTTCCGTTTCGATGCGGCGCTCGCCGCGCTCGGGCCGGAGGATTTTGTCCGCAGCATGCTGCATGACACGCTGGCCCCGGCGGGTGTCGTCACGGGGGAGGATTTCACCTTCGCCAGGGGCAAGGCGGGAAACATCGCCCGCCTGGCGGAAATCGGCGCGCCGCTCGGCATCCGGGCTGAGGCCGTGGGTGCCGTCTCAACCGAGGATGGCCTGCCCGTTTCTTCCAGCCGCATTCGCGCCGCCTTGCAAGCTGGCGATTGCGCCACGGCCACCCGCCTGCTCACCCGCCCCTTCGCGATTGAGGGCATCGTGCAGCATGGCGACAAGCTGGGGCGCACCATCGGCTATCCCACCGCGAATATCGACATGGGCAGTTATCTGCGCCCCGCTTACGGCATCTATGCGGTGCGCGGCGTGCTGCCCGATGGCCGGATATTGGACGGCGCGGCCAATCTCGGCATTCGTCCGACCTTTGATCCGCCCAAGGAACTCCTTGAGCCGCATTTCTTCGATTTCGCTGAAAGCCTCTACGACCAGCGGATCGAAGTCCAACTGATCGAGCGCCTGCGCCCCGAAGCGAAGTTCGACAGCCTCGACGCCCTCGTCGCACAGATGGACGCTGATTGCGCCCGCGCGCGGCAGATCCTTGGCCCCCAAGAACTTGCAGGCGGGCCGTCGCTCGCGTAGGGCGCTTTTTCGACTTTCACCCCCTCCGTTCGTTTCGAGCGCAGGTTCGAGCGAAGCCGAGAACCGAAGTCGAGAAAGCCGTCCTGTGATGCGCTTTCTCGACGGTCGCATCTCGACAAGCTCGATGCTGCTCGAAACGAACGGTTGATGGAAACAGGTTCATGACCGACCAGCCCACCACACCTAGCCAAGAAACCCAGGACTATAAATCCACCGTATTCCTGCCGCAGACTGACTTTCCGATGAAGGCCGGTCTTGCGCAGAAGGAACCGGCGATCGCTGCGCGCTGGGATGCGATGGACCTCTACGGTCAACTCCGCGCGCGCCGGAAGGGTCGGGAACGCTTCATCCTGCACGACGGCCCGCCCTACGCCAATGGCGACATCCATATGGGCCATGCGATGAACAAGGTGCTGAAGGACATCATCGTCCGCAGCCAGTCGTTGCTGGGCAAGGATGCGCCCTATGTGCCCGGCTGGGATTGTCACGGCCTGCCGATCGAATGGAAGATCGAGGAAGAATATCGCAAGCAAAAGCTGAACAAGGACGAAGTGCCTCCGCAGGAGTTTCGCGCCCAGTGCCGCGCCTATGCCGACAAGTGGGTGGCCGTGCAGAAGGAGCAGTTCAAGCGCCTCGGCGTGATGGGCGACTGGGACGATCCCTACCTCACCATGAAGTTCGAGGCGGAAGCCACCATCGTTGGCGAAATCCTGAAGTTCGCGGAGTCCGGCCAGCTTTATCGCGGCGCAAAGCCGGTGATGTGGTCCCCGGTCGAAAAGACCGCACTGGCCGAAGCCGAAGTCGAATATGAGGATGTGACGAGCACCCAGATCGACGTGGGCTTCGAGATTGTCGAGGCGCCGAATGCGCCCGGTTTGATCGGTGCATTGGCAGTGATCTGGACAACCACGCCTTGGACGATTCCGGTAAATCAGGCGCTCGCGTTCTCGCCTGATGCGGATTATGTCGTTCTAAATTGCGTGAACGTGGTCGGGTGCAATCCATATATTGTCTTGGCCCGC
The DNA here is from genome assembly GCF_004005485.1 of Sphingobium algorifonticola. Classification (GTDB taxonomy): domain Bacteria; phylum Pseudomonadota; class Alphaproteobacteria; order Sphingomonadales; family Sphingomonadaceae; genus Sphingobium; species Sphingobium algorifonticola. The sequence goes on along the minus strand of NZ_RZUL01000001.1, from coordinate 768,850 downwards.
GATCTCGTCCCAGCGTTTTGCAAGCGAGCTGGACTTCCAGTTCCCCTCGAATTTGGTGGAGATGGCCGGGAACCCGAACCGAACGGCCCGTCAGTTATGGCGGAGCCTGCATTTACAATTTTGGGGGAGCAACTGACGGGCGTTAGTGCTGATATGTATTCGTTTAGTGGGCAGGCGTTGAGTGGCGCCATCGCCCGCCACCCCATGCACAAACTGGGCGGCTTCTTCGCCAAACCCCGCCCGTTCCTCCCCGCCGATCACGTCACCACCGACGCGGGCACCGGCCTCGTCCATATGGCGCCGGATCATGGCGAAGAGGATTTCCTCGTCTGCAAGGCGCATGGCATAGACCCTGTGTTCGCAGTGAATGCGGAAGGGAAATATCGGGACGATTGGCTGTGGCTGGGGGGCCAAGGGTCCGTCATCAACATGAAGTTCGTCAGCAAGGATGGCCCGATCTGCACCGACTTGCGCGAAGCAGGCGCGCTGCTCGCCGCGTCCGACGACTTCAGGCACAGCTATCCGCACTCGTGGCGGAGCAAGGCGCGCATCATCTACCGCTGCACCCCGCAATGGTTCATCCCGATGGACAAACCTTCCACCGTTCGGGCTGAGCGAAGTCGAAGCCCTCTGCTGAGCGAAGTCGAAGCATCTGACGGGGCCTCGCTACGCGCGGCTGAGCCCTTCGACTTCGCTCAGGGCGAACGGATCGGAGACAACGCCCCCACGCTCCGCCAAACCGCCCTAAACGCCATCGCCCACACCCGCTGGGTGCCTGCGCGGTCCACCAACCGCATCCGCACCATGGTGGAGGGCCGGCCGGACTGGGTGATTTCCCGCCAGCGCGCCTGGGGCGTGCCGATCGCGCTCTATGTCCATCGCCAGAGCGGCGAATATCTCAATGATCCGGCGGTCAACGCGCGCATCATCGAAGCCTTCAAGGCAGGGGGCGCCGACGCATGGTTCGGTGCGGACCATCAGGCGCTGCTCGGTCCCGACTACAAAGTCGACGACTATGAAGTGGTGAACGACATCCTCGACGTGTGGTTCGACAGCGGCTCGACCCACAGCTTCGTGGTCGAAGCGCGCTATGGCAAGGGCACCCGCGCGGACCTCTATCTCGAAGGGTCGGACCAGCATCGCGGCTGGTTCCAGTCCTCATTGCTGGAGAGCAGCGGCACGCGCGGCTGCGCGCCGTACAAGGCCGTCCTCACGCACGGCTTCGCGCTCGACGGGCAGGGGCGCAAGATGTCCAAGAGCCTCGGCAATGTCGTCGATCCGCTCAAGATCATGAGCGAAAGCGGCGCGGACATATTGCGCGTCTGGGTCGCCTCCACCGATTATTTCGACGATGTGAAGATCGGCAAGGAAGTGCTGGCCGGGGCTTCCGACGCCTATCGTAAATTACGCAATACTTTCAGATACTTGCTTGGCGCGCTATCGGATTTCACCGATGCGGAGCGGGTACCGGTGGAGGACATGCCGGAACTGGAACGCTATATGCTTCACCGCCTCGCGACGCTGGACGCGGAATTGCGCGCAGTGGTGGACAAGGATGGGGCAAGCGAAAACTGGCTGGAGTTTTCCCGCTACACCCGCGCGCTGTTCGATTTCGCCAATGCGGACCTGTCGGCTTTCTTCTTCGATATCCGCAAGGATTGCCTCTATTGCGATGCGAAGAGCGATCCCAAGCGGATGGCCTATCGCACCGTCCTCGACACCCTGTTCCACGCGCTGATCCGCTATGCCGCACCGATCATCCCCTTCACGGCGGAGGAAGTATGGCAGAGCCGCTTCCCCGACGAGAGCGAGAGTGTGCATTTCCTGGAATGGCCGGATTTCGCGGCCCTCCTTCGTCATTCCCGCGCAGGCGGGAACCCATCTGGCAACACGGACGAAGGTGCCGGGCCGGAGATGAGTCCCCGCCTTCGCGGGGATGACGGTGAGTGGTTGCTGGATACGGAATTGGACGAGAAGTGGGGTGCCATTCGATCCGCTAGGGACGAAGTTAACGAAGCCATTGAGCCTTTGCGGCGGGAGAAAACCATTCGTTCCAGCTTGGAAGCCGGGGTAAATATCGGCGCTGAGTTTTTTGAACTGCTAAAGCTGAACGAGACCGATCTGGCGGAGATATTTATTACGTCAGAAGTCAAGGCATCTACCGATCTTATGGCGGAAGAACTTAGTGTGTTCAAAGTTGACCACCACAAATGCGGCCGTTGCTGGCGTCTGCTGCCCGAAGTGACCGAGGATGGTGCGCTGTGCGATCGTTGCGATACGGTGCTGACCGGATGACCATAGTTCCCAGCCATCCCCATCGTCATCCTGAACTTGTTTCAGGATCCATTGTGCCCCACGGAACCGCTGCGCGTGCCGAGACATGGATGCTGAAACAAGTTCAGCATGACGACAGCTTTGGGGGCTAAGGACGCATCATGACTGCCAACCCTCGCCCACTCGGCATTATCGCCGCTGCGCTCGTCCTGATCCTCGATCAGGCGATCAAATATATGGTCGCGGTGCCGCTTGCGCTCAAATCGCGGGCGGATGTGGGAGTCGACATTCTGCCCTTCTTCCGTCTGCGCTGGCTGGAAAACCGGGGCGTGTCGATGGGCTTTTTCCATGCGGACAATGAAACGGCGCGCTGGCTGCTGGTCGGCATGACGGCGGCGATCGCGCTGTTCGTCGCCATCTGGATGTGGCGGGAAAAGGCGCGTGGCGATGTGATCGCCCTCGGCCTGGTGCTCGGCGGGGCGCTCGGCAATATCATCGACCGGGCGCGTTTTGGCTATGTCGTCGATTATGCCGATCTGCATATCGGCGAATGGCGGCCCTTCCTGATTTTCAACCTGGCCGACGCGGCGATCACCATCGGTGTGCTGATCCTGCTTGCGCGGGCCTTCCTGCTGCGCGAGAAGAGCGCGAACACGGAGTCACTGGATAATGGTTAAGATTTTGCTCTCGGGCGGCCTGTTGGCCGGTGTCGCGATGCTGTCGGGCTGCGGCTCGACCGGTCTGTTCAACCGCGATCGGCCCGACGAGTTTGCCGTGTCGCGGCAGGCGCCGCTGGTGATCCCGCCCGATTTCGCGCTGGTGCCGCCCGCCCCCGGCGCGGCCCCTACCGCCAGTGCGGACGCATCGCGTCAGGCGATGGAAGCGATGTTCGGTGGCCCGTCGGCGCGCAGCGCCAGCGAAACGGCCGCGCTCGGTCGCGCCGGGCGCAACAGCGCCGATCCGGGCATCCGCTCCGCCGTGGGCGATCCCGATACGGCCGTGGTGGACAAGGGAGCGACCACGCGCGACATCATCGCCGCGCCGGAAGGCGACGGCCAGAACGCCCGCGCCGCCACATCGGATGCCGCGGCGCCCCCGCCGCCACCCCCGCCCTCGAACTGATCGCGGCGCGCGGCACGACACGGCCGTCGCTGTGTAACCGGATTGCAAGGAATGTCAGGGCAATAGCATTGCCATGGCTATTTCCCGTGCATTGCTGAATCGTCCGTCGCGCACGCACGGCGCGTCATTGATGATGGCGCTGGGCCTGTCGGAAAGTCGGCACGACGCGCCGCCCTTGTGGATCGGCACCGCCATTCAGTCGATCGCGCGGCTGTGGCCCGTCATGATCCTGGGGCGTGTGGTCGCGACGCTGGCGGGCGGCATGTTCCCGCCGATGGCGACACTGGCAACGGCCCCGGTGCTGGGCGCGCTGGTGCTCGTGCTGGTGACTGACGCGCTGCTGTGCGCGGGATTCAGGCTGTCGCGCTTTTGCGGCCTGCGCCCGCATGTCCAGATGCGACTGACGCTGGCGGTGATGATGCTGTCGGGCGCGGCATTCAGCTTTCTGCTCGTCTTGTTGAGCGGTCCACTGCCGGATGGCGGACGGGCCGTGTCCGCCGCGGCGTCCAGTGCGGCCATGCTCGCCATCTGCATCTGCGGCAGTCGGCGGGTGCTCGGCCTGGGCTACATCGCGGGCACCGGCGCCGTGATAGCCGCCAGTCAGGGCGGACTGACGCTCTGGGGCATTCTCGCCATGCTGCTGTTGGCGATCGGTGCGATCACCCTGTGGCAGGCGCGTGCCGACCAGCATAGGTTGCAGGCGCGCCACGCCCGCGATTATCGCGGGCGACGGGCGGAGGCCCTGGTGCGCGATCATGAGCTTTCGGGCCGCGGGTGGTTCTGGGAAACCGATCGCAACGGCAAGATCAGCTATATTTCCGAAACGCTGGCGCGCAGCCTGGGCACGACGTCCGAAGGGCTGGTCGGCAAGCCGCTGGTCGATCTGGTCGGCCGGGGCGAATGGCAGAAGGGCGACGGCGAGCGGACTCTTGGGTTCCATCTTTCCGCCCGCACGGCCTTCATCGATATTCCCGTACATGTGAAGCGCGGCGAGGAGGATCGTGCCTGGGCCATTTCCGGGCAACCGATCGTTGATGATTATGGCCAGTTTCAGGGCTTTCGCGGCAGCGGCGCGGACCTGACCGAAATGCGCCGCAGCCAGGCGGAGGTGAATCGCCTCGCCCAATATGATTCGCTCACCGGCCTTGCCAACCGCGTACAGATGATGCGGACGCTAGAGCAGGCGGTGCTGGGCAATCGCGGGCTGCCGGGCGAGTGCGCATTGTTCCTGCTTGATCTCGACCGGTTCAAGGGCGTCAACGACACGCTGGGCCATCCGGCGGGCGACCAGTTGCTGCGCAATGTCAGCCAGCGGCTGCAACAGGTGATCGGCGAGCGCGGCCGTGTCGGACGCCTGGGTGGCGACGAGTTCAAGGTTGTGCTGCCCGGGGCGACCGACCGGCGGATGCTTGCGACGCTGGCCGATGCCGTCATCGCATCGCTGTCCCAGCCTTATGCGATCGATGGCCACCAGGTGGTGATCGGCGCTTCGGTCGGCATCGCCCTGTGCCCCGCAGACGGCGTCACGACCGATGCGCTGATCCGCAATGCGGACCTTGCCCTCTATGCCGCAAAGGGCGATGGGCGCGGGGTGCATCGCTTCTACGCGGCGGACATGCATGCCGATGCCGAGGACCGGCGGCAGCTTGAGCATGACCTGCGCCAGGCGCTGGCAGCGGACGGGCTGCGTCTTGTCTACCAACCGGTCGTGAGTGCCGCGCAGGAGCGGATTTCGGGGTTCGAGGCGCTGTTGCGCTGGGAGCATCCGGTGCGTGGCGCGATTTCACCGGCCGACTTCATTCCGATTGCGGAGGACGCGGGTCTTATATCGCAGATCGGTGAATGGGTGCTGCGCACGGCCTGTCGCGATGCCGCGATCTGGCCGGAGGATATCAAGGTCGCGGTCAACGTGTCGCCGATTCAGTTCGCCAATCCCGCCTTTCCGGGCATTGTCGTCAGCGCGCTGGCAAGCGCCGGGCTGGCGGCGCAGCGGCTGGAACTGGAAATCACCGAAAGCGTGTTCCTGAACGACGATGCCGACAGCGACGCCATGTTCGCGCGGTTGAAGCAGATCGGTGTCCGGCTGGCACTTGACGATTTCGGCACCGGCTATTCCTCGCTCGGCTATCTCAAGAAAGCGCCATTCGACAAGATCAAGATCGACCAGAGCTTCGTGCGCGGCGCGGCGATCGCGGGCAGTCGCAACAGCGCGATCATCAAATCGATCGTCAGCCTGGCCGAGGCGCTGTCGATGGATACCACGGCCGAAGGCGTGGAAACGCATGATGAACTGACGCTGGTGCGCAGCCTTGGGTGCAGCCATGTGCAGGGCTATATCTACGGCAAGGCGCAGGACGCGCTGGCCACCATGGAAATGCTGCGTGCGGTCGGCACTCTGGCCGAAGCGGATGGTTTCCGGTCCAGCCGACCGGTGCGCAAGTCCATGTTCCGTTCGGTCGCGGTGCTGCACGACGGGCATCGCTATACCGGCCGCATCCGCAATATCTCGTCCACCGGCGCGCTGATCGAAGGATTGTGGAATGTGCCGGACGGCACCTGTTTCCGCGTCGAGCTGGCCGAAGGCTATGTGCTGGAGGCGCTGTGCCGGTGGTCGGTCGAGGACCGCATGGGCATCGAGTTTCTGGTGCAGGCCGATCTGGAGCGGATGCGCGCGACCGTCCCGCAACGCGCGCTGGCGTCCTGAGGCATATCCGACGCGTCCGGGCGCACATGCTGTGACAGCCGTCACTGTGGACTGGATGCCGCGCCGCTAAGCGCCTATACAGCCGCTGAAGCGGGGTTTGACGGAGGATCAAGGGAGCGACATCATGCGAGCCGGCACGTCCATATCCGCAATTGCCGTGGTGGCCGCGCTCGCGCTCGCCATGCCGCAACCCGTCTCGGCCCAGTTTGGCCTCATCCGCGACGTAACGCGTGGCGCGCGCGACACCAGCAGCAGCAGCGACAGCAAGTGCAAGACCGAAGGTGGCAAGAAGGGCAAGAACATGCTGGGCAGCGTGCTCGGCGGTATCGCCGGACGCACCGCCAGCCGTGCGGGTCTGAGCAGCTATGTCCCGGTCGCGGAGTTCAGCGACACGCTGTCCGAAGCCATCGCCTGCCGCCTCGATCCGCAGGAGCAGGAGCAAGCCGCAACCGCGACGACCCAGGCCGTCGAACAGGCTGAACGGTCGGGCAGCGCCGGCGAGGCGGTTGCCTGGGAAAGCGGCACGCGCGCCAATGTCTCCGGCACCTCGACCGTCAATTCGTCGACCCAACTGGCCGACGGCAGCAAATGCATGATGGTGACCGACGTCGTGATTGTGGAAGGCGAGGAAACCCGTGTGCAAAAGCGCATGTGTCGCGGCCCTGGCCAGCCGCGCTATGTGTTGCAGGCCTGACATATGACCTTCCGTCGGATCGGCGCTTTGATCGCGGGATTGCTGCTGACCGCCGCCGGTGATCCGGCCGTTGATCCCAAGAATCCTACATGTCCGCTCAATCCCGACTGGTCGGCCAACAAGACGATGCAGTTGACGGTACGCAACCAGGGCGGAATGAAGGTGCTGCTGGCGGAAGGGGCGATCGACAACGGCCTTATGCCCCGTCTGTTTCAGGTGCTTCAGAAAAATCCCGACATCGGCGAAATCTGGTTCCGCTCCCCCGGCGGTGTCGCGACCGTCGGCAATGAGGCGGGGCGCCTCATCCGCAAGAGCTACCCCAATGTCGTGACGCGCATTCCGAACGGATGGGCCTGTTTTTCCGCGTGCAATTTCATGTTCATGGGCGGCACCGTGCGGATCGTCGAGCCGGGCGGGTTGTATATGGTCCACATGTTCACCCATGTCGGCGACCGGGCGGCAGTCAGGCAGGAAATACAGGAAGATGCCGACAGCGCCGTCGACATGATCGGCGATATCGAGCAGAGTTCGGCGTTGCTGGCGAGCGACGATAACGACTTTCTGATCCGCATGGGCGTATCCCGCAAGCTGCTGACCGAAGTGATGTACCGGCAAAAGGCGATCGCAGGATCGGGCGACGATCAGTCCACGCGTCGCTGTCTGACGCAGGACGAACTGTTCCGGTACAATGTCGCCAACGCCAGCGACTGAGGGCGCAGACGGCCTATCTTAGTGCGCCTGCTGACAGGGGCGCGGCTTGCTGCTATCGGCGCTGCATGACTGAACTTGGCCGCATCCGTAACTTCTCCATCATTGCCCATATCGACCATGGCAAATCCACCCTCGCCGACCGGCTGATCCAGCGGTGCGGGGGGCTGACCGACCGTGAAATGTCGGCACAAGTGCTTGACAACATGGACATAGAGAAAGAACGCGGGATCACGATCAAGGCGCAGACCGTGCGGCTTGATTATACCGCGGCGGACGGGCTGCTCTATGAGTTGAACCTGATGGACACGCCGGGGCATGTCGACTTCGCCTATGAAGTGTCGCGCAGCCTTGCCGCGTGCGAAGGCGCGCTACTGGTGGTCGATGCGGCGCAGGGGGTGGAGGCGCAGACGCTCGCCAACGTCTATCAGTCGATCGAACATGACCATGAGATCGTGCCGGTCATCAACAAGATCGACCTGCCCGCCGCCGAGCCGGAAAAGGTGAAGGCGGAGATTGAGGAAGTCATTGGCCTCGACGCGTCGGAAGCCGTACTGGCCAGCGCCAAGGCCGGGATCGGCATCGACGAAATCCTCGAAGCGATCGTGAAGAAAATCCCGCCGCCCAAGGGCGATCGCGATGCGCCGCTGGAAGCGATGCTGGTCGATAGCTGGTACGACCCCTACCTGGGCGTGGTCATCCTGGTACGCGTCGTCAACGGCGTGATCAAAAAGGGACAGCATATCAAGTTCATGATCGGCGGGACCGATCATCTGATCGATCGTGTCGGCTGCATGCGGCCCAAGATCGAGACGCTGGCGGAGATCGCGGCGGGCGAAATCGGCTTCATCACCGCGCAGATCAAGGATATCAGCCAGACGCGGGTGGGCGACACGATCACCACGGTCAAGAACCCTGCCGCCGCACCGCTTCCCGGGTTCAAGGAAGTGCAGCCGGTGGTGTTTTGCGGGCTTTTCCCGGTCGATGCGGCGGATTTCGACAAGCTGCGCGATTCGATCAGCAAATTGCGGCTCAACGATGCGTCGTTCAGTTTCGAGATGGAAAGCAGCGCGGCCCTGGGTTTCGGCTTTCGCTGCGGGTTCCTGGGGCTGCTGCATCTGGAAATCATCCAGGAACGGCTGACGCGCGAATATGATCTCGACCTCATCACCACTGCGCCGTCGGTGGTGTACAAGATTCAGCTTACCCACGGCAACGGCGAGATCGAGCTGCACAATCCCGCCGACATGCCCGATCCCACCAAGATCGCCGACATCGAGGAACCGTGGATCGAGGCGGTCATCTACTGCCCCGACGAATATCTCGGCTCGATCCTGAAACTGTGTCAGGACCGGCGCGGCATCCAGAAGAACCTGACCTATGTCGGCGGTCGCGCGCAGGTGACCTATGAACTGCCGCTCAACGAAGTGGTGTTCGACTTCTACGATCGCCTGAAATCGATCAGCCGCGGCTATGCCAGCTTCGACTATCACCAGATCGGCTATCGCAGCGGCGACCTGGTGAAGATGAGCATCATGGTGAATGCCGAGCCGGTCGATGCGCTGAGCATGATCGTGCATCGCGGCAGCGCGGAAACGCGCGGGCGCGGCATGTGCGAGCGGCTGAAGGACCTGATCCCCCGCCACCTGTTCAAGATCCCCATTCAGGCGGCGATCGGCGGCAAGGTGATCGCGCGCGAGACGATCGCGGCGATGCGCAAGGATGTGACGGCCAAATGCTATGGCGGTGACATCAGTCGCAAGAAAAAGCTGCTCGACAAGCAGAAGGAAGGCAAGAAGCGGATGCGCGAATATGGCAGCGTGCAAATCCCCCAGGAAGCCTTCATCGCCGCACTGCGGATGGGGGAGGAATAGGGGACGTGCATGGGCCATTGTGCCCTGTCGCCCGCCTCGCTACTCTGCCGCCCATGTCGTTCATGCCCTTGCACATACGGCCGGGGTTCGTCCTGCGGCATGTCGCCCTTTTTCTGATGGGGGCGGCGGCGGTCGCGACCGTCGTGCAAGCGGCCAGCCCGGCCCGCCGTTTCGATCCGGCGGCCTTCTTCTCCGGGCGGACAGTAGGCGATGCGCAGATCAAGATCATCATGCGGCGTGCCCATGGCATGCATGTCGAAAGCACCGGGAAAGTCGAGGCGGACGGTACGCTGTCTGTGCGGCAGGTGGTGGCCGAAGAAGGCAAGCCGGTGAAAAGCCGTGCCTGGCGCATCCGCGAGGTCGCACCGGGCCGCTATGAAGGTTCGTTGAGCGACGCCGTCGGGCCGGTGACAGGGACGCTGGAAAACGACGTGCTGCGTCTGCGTTTCGCGATCAAGGGCGGGATGAAGGCGGAAAATGTGCTGCGCCTGCGCTCCGACGGCCAGTCGGTGCATAATGTGATGACGGTGCGCAAGTTCGGCATCACGGTGGCGACGCTGGACGAGATCATCCGCCGCGTCGGGGATTGATGGACAGGCCGGATCAGTCCGCCCGCGCGCGCAACGGCACCACGGCCGCCTGGCCTTCTATCGCCCCGGTCCACACGCGCATGCGATAGACAGCGGCAATGCGCTGCGCTGTGAGCACCTGCTCCGGCGCTCCATCGGCGACCAGGCGGCCTTCGTCGAGCAGCAGCACCCGGTCGCAGAAGCGCGCCGCCATCGACAGGTCGTGCAGCACCGCAACGACCAGCGTGCCCGCAGTGGCCTGCGCGCGCAGCAACTCCATCACCTCCATCTGATGCCCTGGATCGAGCGATCCCAGCGGTTCATCGACGATCAGGGCAGGTGCTTCGACGGCGAGGGCGCGGGCGAGCAGCGCGCGGGCGCGCTCGCCGCCGGAAAGCTGCGTCGCATCGCGCGCGCGCAGATGCGCGATGTCGGTGCGTCGCAGGGCGCGATCGATCGCCGCCTGATCCTGCGGGCCTATCGCGGAAAAGGGCGCGAGATGCGGCAGGCGGCCCAGCGCCACCAGCCGTTCGACGGACAGCGGCCAGTGCAGCACCTGCCCCTGCGGCAGATAGGCGACGCGGCGCGCAATCGCGGCGTCGGGGATCGTCGTGATGGGTTGCCCGTCGATCAGGATGCGCCCGGCGGCGGCGGGCACCAGGCCGCGCATGGCGCGGACCAGCGTGGACTTGCCCGCGCCATTGGGGCCGATCACGCCGACCAGTGAGCCCGGTGCAAGGGTCGCGCTGATGCCGTGCAGCACGGCGCGTCTGCCCAAGGCGACATCGAGCGATTCGATCGAGAGAGTCACCACAGCCGCCGCTCCCGCAACAGATGGACGAGAAATATGGGTACGCCGAGGAAGGCGGTGACGACGCCCAGCCGCAGCTCGCTGCTCGCAGGGATGAGGCGCACAGCGACGTCCGCGAGCATCAGCAACGCCGCGCCGCCCAAGGCCGACGGCAACAGGATGGCACCCGGGCTGCGGTCGGTCAGCGGGCGGACGAGATGCGGTACGATCAGCCCGACGAAGCCGATCGCGCCGGACACGGCGACTGCTCCCCCGACGCCGATCCCGACGCCCAGCAGCAGGCGTGCGCGCAGCCGCGGCAGGCTGACGCCCAGCGACCGGGCGCTATCTTCACCCAAGGTCAGCGCATCGAGCGCACGGCCGTTCCACAGCAGCAGCGCGAGGCCGATGCCGATGCAGGGGAGGGCGATGCGGACATGGTCGAATGCGCGATCCTCCAGCGATCCCAAGAGCCAGCTCGTGATCTCCATCGCCGCGAAGGGATTGGGCGAGAGGTTGAGCGCAAGGCTGATCCCGGCACCCGCCAGCGTGGAGATGGCGATGCCCGCGAGGATCAGCGTCAGCGGGCTTTCGCTGCGCCCGGCGAAGGCGAACAGGGCGGCCAGCGCGATCAGCGTCGCGCCGATCGCGGTGGCGGGAAGCAGGACGGGATGCAGCGTCGCCAGCCCGAAATAGAGTGCGATGACGGCACCCAAAGCGGCGGCGCTCGACGCGCCGAGGACGGACGGTTCGGCCAGCGGATTGCGCAGATAGCCTTGCAGCGCCGCCCCCGCCGCGCCCAGCATGGCGCCGACCGCCAGGCCCAGCAGCGCGCGGGGCAGGCGCAGCTCGAACAGGATGATGCGCGCGACCGGATCGTTCGCGCCGGTCAGGGCGGCCAACAGGCGCGCGGGCGGCAGGGGTGCGGTGCCGACAAGCAGCGAGAGGATCACGGCGATGGTACAGAGGAGCGCGAGAGTGGCGAGCAGGGCGGGGCGAGTCATGGCCGGGCGTTCTCCTGCGGAGGCAGGAGTGCAGCGCGGCTTGGTGCGGTGCGTGTGGCCCTGGATTCCTGCTTTCGCAGGAACACGGGATAACTTGCCTGAAAGCCCACCCCACGCCAATACACCCGCATGAACCGCCTGATCCTTGCCCTTCCCCTGCTGGCCCTCACCGCCGCATCCGCGCCGCCGCCGAAGCGGATCGTGTCATTGAACCTGTGTGCCGACCAGTTGCTGCTGGCATTGGCCGACCGGGGGCAGATCGCCGCGCTCACACCGCTGGCCCGCGACACCGCCATGTCGGCCGAAGCGGCCCGCGCAAAGGCGTGGCCGGTGGCGAAGGGCGGCGCGGAAAATCTGTTGATGCTGAGGCCCGATCTGGTCATCACCAGTCCCTATTACCGGATTGCACCGCAGGCCAGCGGCACCTATCGCACCCTGTCGCTGCCCGAAGCGAACAGCTATGCCGACATTCGCGCGCAGGTGATGCAGGTTGCGCAGGCCATCGGCCATCCCGAACGCGGTACCGCGCTGCTGCGGCGGATGGATGCGGACCTGGCCAGCATTCCGAAACTGTCGCGCCCGCCGGTCGCGGCCTACTGGCAACGGCGCGGCTATATGACCGGCACGGGCACATTGGTCGATGATCTGATGCAGCGCGTTGGGCTGCGCAATCTGGCGGGGGTGCTGGGCAAGCCGGTGCTGTCCCGTCTGAGCGTGGAAGAAATGGTCGTGGCCCGGCCAGATTATTTGATCGTGGAGACGGCGACGGACGTGGTGCAGGACAAGGGCACCGAAATGCTCCACCATCCCGCACTGAAGGCGATGCCGCGCCTGCGCCTGCCCGAAGCGTGGACCGTGTGTGGCGGGCCTGCCTATGTCCGCGCGGCGCAGAGCCTTGCCGCGCAACTCCGCCCCCGCCGATAAGGCGAGAGCGGAGCAGGCAAGGCAGCGTGACGATCAAAGGCTGATCTTCACGCCCGCATAGGCGGCTTCACCGGCCGAAACGGCACTGAAGATTTCCTCATAGCGTTCGCCCAGCGCATTTTCGATGCGACCAAAGACGCTGATCCGCCGACTGACGGCGTAGCTGGCCGACAGATTGACCAGCACATAATCCTTCAGCGTCACCGTCAACGGCACGAAACTGGGATCGGTGAAAGCGAGGTCGGTCTGGCGCCCGTTGTACCGCGCCGTGAACGTGGCGGAGAACCGCTCGTCGGTGCTGAACAGCGTCGCGTTCAGACTGGCGACATGCTTCGGGCGGCGCACTTCCCGCGTGTCGTTCTCGCGGGCTTTCAGCCAGGTGTAGGCTGCATCCACCTGTATCTGCGGGATGGGCCGGGCGGCTATCGTCGCTTCCAACCCCTGCTGTTTCGATCGGGTGGTGCGGTTGCCCGGTGTCGCGACGAAAGTCGGCGGCAGGAAAGTGGTGAAGATTTCATCGTCCAGCCGACTGTCGAAATAGGTGACGCCGAAGGTCGCCTGCTCGTCGCCAAGGGTCTGAACGATACCCGCTTCCCAGCCTTTCGACTTTTCCGGTTTCAGATCGGGATTGCCGATATAGCGTCCGTCGGAAAAGCCGTAGAGTTCGAAATAGCCGGGATTCTTGACGCCGGTGCCATAGGCGCCGTGCACACGGGTGCCGGTGGCGAGCGCATAGCTGCCCTGCGCCCGCCAGGTCGTGACATCGGCGAAGCGGTTGTTCTCGTCCCGCCGTATCGATGCGCCGAGCGCCAGCGCATCGTTGATCGTCACGTCATATTGCGCGACGAGGCCCAGATTGTCCGTCCGCCGCTTGCCGGTGAAGGCGAAAGGCGAAGGCGTGATGTTCTGGAACTGCTCCCGCTCCACGTCGACCGCGCCGGTCAGGCGGTGGGCGATGGCGTCGCTGCCGAAACGGATCGTGCTTTCGAGCGAACCCTTGTACCGCTGCCCCTTGTTGCCGAAATCGAGCGTGCCGGACTGAAAGCCCTTGCGCGTCGTATCGGCAAACTGGCCGGACAGCGCCGTCGTCCATCGGCCGTCGAGGGCCGAAAGATCGGCACGGAGCAGGCCGTAGAATGCCGTGTTGCGGAAATCGGTGCCGGGACTGTCCACGATCTGGCCAAAGCGCGGGCTGCGCGTATCGTTCTCGCTGTTGTTCGTGTCCGCCTGAGTCAGGCTGTAGCGGCCGACAGCGGTCAGCTTCAAGGCATCCGATGCCGTGAACATCAGCTTGGCCGATGCGCCCACACTGTCCGATCCGATATCGCGGATGCCGCCCCGTGCCGTTGGCGTGCCGTCCGTATGGTTCCACGATGACGCCAGCGCATAATCGATCGCGCCGGACACGCCCGCGATTCGCGCCGCGCCGTTGAACGTGCCGAACGATCCGCCCTCGGCGCGCAGGCGGATGCCCGGCGCGCTGCTTCCCGTCGCCGTGATATACTGGATGACGCCACCGATGGCGTCGGAGCCGTAGAGCGAGGATTGCTGGCCACGCAGCACCTCGATGCGGGCGGCATCGTCGGCGATCAGCGTCGCGAAATCATATTCGCCCTGATAGGGATCGGACACTTCGATACCGTCGATCAGCACGAGGACATGGTTCGCCTCGCTGCCGCGGACACGGACCTGCGTCAGCCCGCCGACGCCGCCGGTGCGGCTGACGGCAAGGCCCGGCACGTCGCGCAATATATCGGAGATGACGCGCGTCTGCCGTTGTTCGAGCTGTGCGCCATCCAGCACGGTCACGGATGCGCCGAGCAGGCGCGTGGCAATCGCATCGCCGGAGCGGGAGGCGGTAACGACGATGCGGTCGTCCGCTTGCGCAGCGGGATCGGCAGAAGGGTCCTGCGCAAGGGCAGGGCTGGTGATGGCAAGGGCCAGCACGGACGCAAGGGTGATTTTCATGGCAATATTCATCCCGCGGCGTCGCATGAGCGACTGGCCGGAGCGTCCGCGCGAACGGTCGGCGCACACGCGGGAATGGACGCCGCAGCACCCCCGAGCACGCGCCGATGCGGCCCCGGCCGCTTCGGTTCGTCGCTCAGACGGAGAACTACCGTGCCCTGACCAATCCCTGAGTCAAAGCAAGAGCGACCGGTGCGCTGGCAGGTCTCCTGGCTCACGGGTCATCGTTTGACGCACACCTTCCCAGGGATCGCTCCCCAGTGGCTGCCCCCTCCCGCATGGGGAAGAAGCGCGTGCATCGCACTCTCCGCTTACAGTTGCAGGGACAGCGGTGGATTTGGCGGGGTAAGCCGCCGCACCACATTCCCTTTCAAGCCCTTTCGGGCACCGGCGCGATCACGCCGCTGCATGTGATGCAGCGACGCCGTGGTCATTACGCAACTTCAGGGGAAAGGCAAACTCAATACGTCACCCCGGCGAAGGCTGGGGTGACGGAAAGAAACTAATGATCCGACGCCGCATGCGCCCCGACGCCCGTTTCCGACCGGATACGCTGCGCCGCGTAGCCCGCTTTGTCGATCGCCGCACGCGGGCCGCGGTCCAGCAGCGAAATGAGCCAGATCGACAGGAATCCGGCTGGTACGGAGAACAGCGCAGGTGAGGAATAAGGGAAAGGGGCATCCGCCAGACCCAGTACCTTTTCCCAGATCGCGGGCGATAGCACGGTGAGAGCGAAAGCAGTGAGCAGGCCGATTGCGCCGCCCCATGCCGCGCCGCGCGTTGTGCATCCCTTCCACAGCAGCGACAGGATCAGTACCGGAAAGTTGCCGGATGCGGCCAGCGCGAAGGCGAGGCTGACCATGAAGGCGACGTTCTGTTTCTCGAATGCGATGCCCAGCAGGATAGCGACGGTGCCGAGCGCCAGCGTCGTGATACGCGACACCCTGAGCTCATCGGCCGAGCTTGCCGCGCCGCGCCGGACGACGGTGGCATACAGATCATGGCTGACCGCCGACGCGCCGGAGAGTGTCAGCCCTGCGACCACGGCAAGGATGGTCGCGAATGCCACCGCGGAAATGAACCCCAGGAACAGGTCCCCGCCGATGGCGTGCGCCAGATGCATCGCCGCCATGTTGCCGCCGCCGCGCAACGCGCCGTCCGCATCCAGATAGGCGGAGTCCGTTGCAACCAGCACGATCGCGCCAAAGCCGATGATGAAGATGAGGATGTAGAAATAGCCGATCCATGTGGTTGCCCACAGCACCGACTTGCGCGCTTCCTTCGCATCCGGAACGGTGAAGAAGCGCATCAGGATGTGCGGCAGCCCGGCTGTGCCGAAGATCAGCGCAAGTCCCAGCGATAGGCCCGATACCGGATCCTTGATGAAGCCGCCCGGCCCCATGATCGCGCGGCCCTTGACTGCGGCGTCCGCGGCATTTGCCCCATCGGCGGCGGCAAGGCCTGTCTTCACCTCGACTGCACGGGCGAACAGCGCCTCGGGTGAAAAGCCGAATTGTGCAAGGACCGATACGGCCATGAAGGTCGCCCCGGACAGCAGCATGACAGCCTTGATGATCTGCACCCATGTCGTCGCGCGCATGCCGCCGAACAGCACGTAGAGCATCATCAGCACGCCGACGACGATCACCGCATAGCTGTAGGGCAGGCCGAACAACAGTTTGATGAGCTGCCCCGCGCCGACCATCTGGGCGATGAGGTAGAAGGATACGACAAGCAGCGTGCTGCCCGCAGCGAAGCTGCGGACCGGCGGCTGCGCAAAGCGATAGGAGGCGACATCGGCGAAAGTGTATTTGCCAAGGTTACGCAGCCGTTCCGCCATCAGGAACAGCAGGATCGGCCAGCCGACCAGAAAGCCGGTGGAGTAAATGAGGCCATCATAGCCATCGACGAAGATCTGCGCCGAAATGCCAAGGAAGGACGCGGCGGACATATAGTCGCCCGCCATCGCCAGACCATTCTGGAAACCCGTGATGCCGCCGCCCGCCGTGTAGAAATCGCTGGCGGTGCGGGTGCGCGCGGCGGCAGCCTTGGTAATCCAGAGCGTCAGCAGCACGAACAGGCCGAACATGCCGATCGCCACCCAGTTGGTGGGCTGCTGCTGGGTCGATCCGGTCAGTGCATCGGCCAGCGCGGGTGCAGGCGCGATCAGCAAGGCAGCGGCGATGACGCGCATCGGGAACAGTGGGGGCCTCATGCCGGTGCCCGACTTTGCGCCTGTGCCTGCGCGAGGATCTGCGCCATTTCGCGATCGTACACGCTGTTGCTGCGCCAGACGTAGAGACCCGTCAGCATGATTGCGAACAGGATGAGGCCCATGCCGATCGGCACACCGACGGACGTTACGCCTGCGCCAATGGGCGAGGCCATCCAAGCCTTTTGAAACGCCATCAGCAGGGTGAAGGCTGTGAATGCACCCAGAATGATGACCGCCAGCAGCCAGCCGAGCCGCGATCGCCTGCGCACCAGGGCATGATAGCGCGGATCGGCGTCCAGTCTGGCTATCACATCGTCGTGCATCATCGTCCCTTTGGCAACATCCGCACCGATAGACCATCTGCGCGTGCGCGGGGCAAGTTTTGCGTGGGGATATCGACAGCAACGGGCTTGCCCGCTATGGCGCGCGGCATGCAGGGAAAGGGGGCCTTCGCCAGACGCGGCCAGACAGCGATAATGCTGGCCCTGCTGCTGTGCGCCCTGTTCGCCCGCGCGCTCGTTCCGGCGGGATGGATGCCCGCGATCGCCGGTGAGGGCTATACGATCACGCTCTGCACCGGGGCAGGGGCGATGTCGGTCTGGGTCGATGGCGACGGGCAGGTCCACAAGCAAAAGCCGTCGAACACCGACCGCACCGATCAGCCCTGTTCCTTTGCCGGTTTCCTGAACGCCGCCACCCTGCCGGACATGGTCGGCGCGCCCGTGCCTTTCCTTGCCTACGGCATCGCACGCATTGTCCTGCCGGTCACGACCCTGGCGATCGGCCGCGGTCTCGCTGCGCCGCCGCCGCCGCCCACGGGACCACCCGCCACCCTCTGATACAGCCTGCCCTGCGCACGCGCCGGGTCCTTTCTGTTTCCAGAGGAATTTTGCATCATGACATCGCTTTTCCGCGCCCTTGCCGGCGCGTCGCTGCTTGCATTCACGCATCCGGCTCTTGCGGCAGCGGACGACAGCGCCGAAGACAGCCGCTCCATCATCGTCACCGGTCAGAAGGCCATCGAAGAGGCACAGGCGCAGGCGGCGCGCACGCCGGGCGGCACCGACATCGTCGCGGCAGACGCATATCAGGACAAGGCGGCCGTTTCGCTGCGTGATGCGCTCGCCTTTTCGCCCGGCGTCTACACCCAGCCGCGATTCGGGCAGGAAGTGCGCCTGTCGATCCGGGGATCGGGCCTGTCGCGGGGATTCCACATGCGCGGCCTCACGCTGTTGCAGGATGGCATCCCCATCAACCTGGCCGACAACAACGGCGATTTCCAGGAACTCGATCCCACAATCTTCCAGCATCTTGAAGTCTATCGCGGCGCCAATGCCTTGCGTCTGGGCAGCAGCACGCTCGGCGGGGCGATCAACGGGGTCACGCCGACCGGACGGACTGCGCCGGGCGTCACCCTGCGCGTCGATGGCGGCAGCTTCGGCACCGTGCGCGGTGTCGCGACCATGGGCTATGCCGACGACAAAGCCGACGTCTGGGTGGCGGTGGCGGGTGACAGCAGCAGCGGCGATCGGGAGCATGCGGATCGCAGGGCCCTGCGCTTCAACGGCAACGTCGGCCTGCGCCTCTCCGACCGGGTGGAAACACGGCTCTATACCAGCGCGCAGACGATTGACCAGGATCTGCCCGGCGCGCTCGATCTGGCGACGGTGCTGACCAGGCCGAAGACCGGCAATTTTGTGAACGATCAGGAACGCGACATCCAGTCGCTCCGGCTCCAGAACCGTACCCGCCTTCTGCTGGGGGAACAGGGCACGCTCGACGTCGGGATTTTCATCAACCAGAAGGCGCTGTTCCATCCGATCTTTCAGGTGATCGACCAGGATTCGACCGATTACGGCATTTATGGCCGTTATGAACAGGATTGGGAGCGAGTCGGGCTTACTCTGGGCGGGACAAGCCGCTGGGGCCGCGTCAACGCGCTGCAATATCGCAACCTGAACGGCGATCGCGTCGGCGCGCCGCTCGCCAATGCCCTGCAGAAGGCGCGCACGACCGAGCTGTACGGCGAAGTCCGCGTGGCACCTGTCGAACGGCTCTGGCTGATCGCTGGCGGGGTCTATGTCGACGGCCGCCGCAGTGTCGACAACCGCATAAATCCGCGGGCCAGCGACGCCCGGAGTTTTTCGGAGTTCGCTCCCAAGTTTGGACTGCTGTTCGATGCGACCCCCGCGATTCAGCTTTACGCCAATTACAGCCGATCCGCAGAACTGCCGGGCTTCAGCGAACTGGCGGCGGCGCAGCCCGATCCCGGCTTTGTGCCGCTCAAGGCGCAGACGGCATGGACCACGGAGATCGGCACGCGCGGCAAGGCGGGCATGCTGCAATGGGACGTGAGCCTCTATCGCGCCGACCTGAAGAACGAACTGCTCCAGTTTTCGGTGATACCCGGCATCATTCCGGCCGCGACATTCAACGCCGACCGGACCCGGCATCAGGGTATAGAGGCGGGCCTGGATCTCACGCTGGCCCCGTGGGCGACATTGCGACAGGTCTACACCCTGTCTGACTTCACGTTCCGCGATGATGCGGTCTATGCCGACAACCGTCTGCCGGTGATCGCGACGCATCTGTATCGCGCGGAACTGAAGCTGGGGACCGAAAGCCTGGCGATCGCGCCCAATCTCGAATGGGTGCCCCGCGCGGCCTATGCCGATTATGTCAACAGCGTCCGGCCCGATGGCTATGTGCTGATCGGCCTGACCGCGCATGCGCAGGTGATGCCGGGCGTCACGCTGTTTGCCGACGCGCGCAACCTGACAGGCAGGAGGGCGGTCGGGGACATTTCGGCCGTGGTGCGGGTGACGCCCAATGCCAATCCCGCCCTGCCAAGCACGCAGGCACTCTACTATCCGGTCGAGCGACGGGCGCTTTCGCTCGGCGTTCGTGCGCTATTCTAGGAAAGGAGCGCGCAATGGACAGCACATCCTTCTATCGCATCATCTGGCGCTGGCATTTCTATGCCGGGCTCATCGTTCTGCCGATACTGCTGTGGCTCGCCACCACCGGCGCGCTCTATCTCTACAAGCCGGAGATCGAGCGCGGCTGGTATGGCGTCTGGACCCAGCGCAGCCTGCCCGGTGACGCGGCGTCTTTGGAAACGATCCGACGCAATGTCGAAATCCAGACCAGGGGCAAGGTGACACGCATCGAACGCGCCGCCGATCCCGACGCAAGCTGGCGGGTAGGCGTCGATATGCCGGACGGGGCGAAGCGCACCGCGTTCGTCGATCCGGTCGTCGGGTTGGTGCTCGGGACAATGCGCGGCGGCGGCATCATGGAAACGGTCAAAGCGTTGCACAGCCTTGCGATCGCGGGGCCGGTCGGCAATGCGCTGGTGGAAATCGTCGCGGGCTGGGCGATCCTGCTGTGCGTCACCGGCTTCATCCTCTGGTGGCCGCGCGGCACCAACAAGGCGCTCGCGCTGCGCGGGTCGCCACGCCATCGTCGTTTCTGGCGCGACTTTCACGGATCGACAGGGCTGCTGGTCGGTGGCGTCCTGCTGTTCCTCGCCGTGACCGGCATGCCGTGGTCGGGTCTGTGGGGAAACGGGCTGCGCGACGGGATCAACGCGGCCGGGCTGGGCAGGCCCGCAGCGCCCGGCGCGTCCGCATCCGACCATGGCGATCACGCTGTGCAAGAAACCTTGCCCTGGTCGATGCGCGACGGCGCCCTGCCTGCTGCGCATCATGCGCACGCCATCGGCGTCGATCGCGTGGCGCAGATCGCGGCGGACCGCGGAATGACGGGTGCGCTTGCGCTGTCATTCCCCAAGGCACCGGGCGCGCCGTGGGTCGCCAGCGTCCCGGCCAGCCGCGTGCAGGACAGCCATGTCCTGTTCGTCGATCCGGCCAATGGCGCGGTGTTGCAGGAGGTGCGATACGGCAATGTCGGCGCAGGCGCGCGGGCAGTCGAATGGGGCATCTACACCCATCAGGGGCAGCAATATGGCGAAATCAACCGTCTGGTGATGCTGGCGGGGTGCATCGGCACCTGGCTGCTCGCGCTTTCCGCCCCCATATTGTGGTGGAAGCGGCGAAAGGACGGACGCCTTGCCGCCCCGCCGCGCGCCATGCCGGGATCGCGCATGGGCGCGGTGACGGGCGCGATGCTGGCTATCGGCGCACTGTTTCCGCTGACCGGATTGACGATGCTGGCGGCGCTGGGCGGCGAATGGCTGTGGCGAGGAAAAGCGCCGGTCTAGAGCAGCGTCCGATCCGGTTGCATCGGCTCGGCTGCTCTATTCCTTTAATGTGCCGCGTCTTCTTAGTCAGCAGATGATTCCATCTGCCTGGAACATGCTTTAGCCCGCAAAACCGTCCATCCGGCGGCTCCATTGAAAGGCGATCACGCCGCCTTTTGCAGGCTGGATCAGCGCAGCCGCCAGCACCAGGGCCACGCTTGGCCACAGGATCATCAGCGCCACCATCGGCAGGCCGCTGCCGATGGTCTCCGCCATGATGGGGACGAGGATGTGGCCGAGCAGGATGATGACGACATAGGCCGGAAAGTCATCCGCCTGGTGCCGGTCCCACGCGGTTCCGCAATGGGAACAGGCCGATGTCGGCTTGAGGAAGCGCGGAAACATCTTGCCCTCGCCGCATGCCGGACAACGGTTGCGCAGCGCGCGGCGCAGGGCAGGCAGAAACGGGCGGTCGGTTTCGGGCATGGCATGCAGATAGTGGCTCCGGCTCGCTGCGGCAATGAGACAGATTGTCCATGGCCACGGCGAACTGCGCCCTAGCCAGGTGCAGCGATCCTTGGCACAAGGCGCGCTGCATGCATCTTCCCGATCCGCCCGATCCCTTCATCCTGTTCGACGATGCGCGGGCGCACAACCCGGCACCCGCCCGGCTGTATCGCGATCCTGTCGAGATCATCGTGGCGCAGGATTATGCGCAGGTGCAGCCCGCGCTTGATCGCATCGGCGAAGCGGGGGAACGCGGTCTGCATACCGCAGGCTATATCGGCTATGATGCGGCTTTCGCGCTGGAGGCCCGGCTGGCGGCGTTGCAGCCCGCGCGTGGCGCTGGCGACATGCCGCTGTTGTGGTTCGGGCTGTTCGACGGCTATCGCAATATCGACCCGCAGGACGTGCCCGCGATGCTCCCGCCGCCGGGCAATGCCGGGACCGGACCGGCGCTGCCCCTGATCGACGCCGATATCTATGGTGCCCGGTTCGCGGCGGTGCAGGACGCGATCCGGGCGGGCGACGTCTATCAGGCGAACCTGACTTTTCCCTGCGACGTGCCGCTGCACGGCGATCCGCGCGCGGTCTATGCGGCGCTGCGCCCGCACGCGAAGGCAGGCTATGGCGGCATCGTCCACATGGGCGCGGACTGGCTGCTCTCCTTTTCGCCCGAGCTGTTCTTCACCCTGGTGCGCGGGCAACTGACGGCGCGACCGATGAAGGGCACCGCGCTGCGGCAGATCGACAGCGAAGCCGACGCAGCGGCGGCCGCGCAACTGCGCGACGATCCCAAACAGCGCGCCGAAAATCTGATGATCGTCGATCTGTTGCGCAACGACCTCTCGCGTGTATCGCGCGCGGGCAGCGTGACCGTGCCCGAGCTGTTCCATGTCGAAAGCTATCCGACCGTGCATCAGATGACATCGACGGTCCGCGCGCGCATCCTGCCGGGTCTTTCGGCCGTGGACGTGCTGCGTACCATTTTCCCCTGCGGTTCGATCACCGGCGCGCCCAAGGTGCGGGCGATGGAAGTGATCGCCGCCGTGGAGCAATCGCCGCGCGGCGCCTACACCGGCGCGATCGGGCGTATCGATGCGGATGGCAATGCCGCGTTCAATGTTGCCATACGCACCATTTCGGTGAAGAAAGGGGCTTCGATCGGACAGATCGGCCTTGGCTCCGGCGTGGTGGTGGACAGCGTCTGCGACGCCGAATGGCGCGAATGTCTGGACAAGGCGCGCTTTCTGGGCAGCGGCACGGCAGAGGCGGAAATGGCATGAACGGAGCGCAGGCGATCCTTTCACAGGCGGCAGCAGCCGAAGCGCGGGACGGGGCACGCTATGACCTGATGGAAACGATGGCCTTCGATCCGCTGGACGGCGTGCGTCTGCTCGACCTGCATATGGATCGCCTGGCGGCCAGCGCCGCCGCGCTGGGTTTCGCGTTCGACCGGCATGGCGCGCGCAACGAATTGCAGGCCGCCACCTTTCGCCTGCGGGTGCCAAGCCGCATTCGCATGCTGGTGTCGCCGCGTGGATCGGTCGCGATCGAGGTGCGCGCGCATCGCACCTGGCCGGACGCGATCATGCGCGTCGCCGTGGTCCGCTGTCCCGCGCCTGCCGACGATCCTCGGCTGATGCACAAGACGACCGACCGGTCGATCTATCGCGCGGCATTGAAGGCAGGCGGCACGTACGAAGTGCTGATGACGGACGCGTCCGGCTTTCTGACCGAGGGCTGTTTTTCCTCGATTTTCGTCGAGCGTGGCGATCGGCTGGTGACGCCGCCGCTCACGCGCGGTCTGCTGCCCGGCATATTGCGCCGCAGCCTGATCGAGCAGGGCCATGCGGTCGAAGGCGATCTGCGGCCTTATGATCTGGAAAACGGCTTCTATATCGGCAATGCCTCGCGCGGGATGGTGGCGGCGCAGAAAGTCGCGGTCGGCGGCTGACCGGGGTCGATCGCCCGCGAGAAGGAGAAAGATGCCATGCCCCTGAGCGAGGATAGTGCCATCGCCGCCGTGCTGGAGAGGACGCGCATCGTTGCACTGGTTGGCGCGTCCGATCGGCCCGACCGGCCCAGCCACCGGGTAATGCAGGTACTGCAACGGCACGGCTATCGCGTCATTCCGGTCAATCCGCAGCTTGCCGGACAGGTGCTGCTTGGGGAAACCGTTGTCGCCGCGCTTGCCGACATCGCCGTGCCGATCGATCTGGTCGATGTATTCCGCAATGCCGAGGCGGCCAGCGCAATAGTGGATGAAGCGATTGCGATTGGCGCAAAGGCCGTCTGGATGCAGCTTGGCGTGATCAACACCGCTGCCGCGGCGCGGGCGGAAGCGGCCGGACTGCGCGTCGTGATGGACCGCTGCCCCGCGATCGAGATACCGCGTCTTGGCGTTTCTCCCGTCGTGTCGGGCGGATAGCGCCTTCCCACAGGCGGTATCGGCCTCTATCAGGCGGCATGGCGCGCAGGACATCGGCATCGAAAGGCATCATGCGCAGCGCGCCGATAAGCCGTCGCAGCCTGCTGATCGGCGGCGGCGTGGCAACGGGCTTGCTCGTGGCGTGGAGCGCGTGGCCGCGACGCTATCTGCCCAATGTCAATGTTGCGCCGGGCGAAACATTGTTCAACGCGTTTTTGAAAGTGGATCGCGCCGGGCAGATTGTCGTCATCGTGCCGCAACTCGAAATGGGGCAGGGCGTAACGACTGTGCTGCCGCAGATCCTGGCCGACGAACTGGGTGCCGACTGGCGGACGGTCGCGGTGCAACCCGCGCCCATCAGTCCGCTCTATGCCAACAGCCTGCTGGCCGCCGAGGACCTGGACAGCGACTGGCTGCGCCTGCTGGGCGATGCCGGGCAATGGGCGCAGCGGGAATATGCGCAGCGGTCGGCGCTGATGCTGACCGGCGGATCCAGCTCGGCCGCGATGTTCGAAGACGCCTATCGCGACGCGGGTGCGGCGGCGCGGGTGTTGCTGTGCAAGGCAGCGGCGGCGCGCTGGGATATCGGCTGGGAAGCCTGCGACATTCAGGATGGCGTCATTACCGATGGCCAGCGCACCTTGCGGATCGGGGAACTGGCGGGCGAAGCGGCGGCCTTTGCCCTGCCGGAGATATTGCCGCTGCGACAAGGCACCGAAGGGCGGCTGATCGGCCAGGATGTGCCCCGCATCGACTTGCCGTCCAAGGTGGACGGTGCGACCAATTTCGCCGCCGACATCCGCCTGCCCGACATGGTCTTTGCGTCCATCCGCCAGGGCCCCGTCGGTGACGCGCGGCTGATATCGCTGAACGAGACAGCCGCGGCAAAGGTGACGGGGTTCCTGAAGCTGGTTCGGTCGGACCGCTGGGTCGCCGCCGTCGGCACCAACTGGTGGGCGGCGAACAAGGCGCTCGACGCTGCCGATCCGCTGTTTCGCGTCGATGGCGCGCTGCTTGACAGCGACCGGATCGACAGCGCGCTGGAGACGGCGTTTGCAGGGCAGGCGGGGCGACGGCTCTATCAGCAGGGCGATCTGCTGCCGGTATTCGAAGGCGCGACGATCGTCGCCAGCGAATATCAGGTCGCGCCCGCGCTACACCTGACCGCCGAAACTCCGGCGGCGACGGCCCGCGTTCTGCCCGACCGCGCCGAAATATGGATGGCGAGCCAGGCACCCAGCCTGACCCGCGCCGCCATCGCCGACGCGCTCGGCCTGCCCGAGGCTGCCGTCACGCTCTATCCCATGCAGGCGGGCGGCTCCTTCGGCAGCCGAATGGCACATGATGTCGGGGTGCAGGCGGCGCTGATTGCGCGAGATATCGGGCGTCCGGTGCAGCTGATGTGGTCGCGATTGGAAGAGATCATCGCCGATCGCCCGCGCCCGCCGGCGCGCGCGCGGATGGCGGCGAAGCTGGGCCGGGGCGGCCGCATCGACGGCTGGCTCGCGAAAGTCGCCGCGCCTTCGGCTCTTGCGGAAAACTGGGCGCGGATTGCGGGCGGCGCGCTGCCGCATGATGCGATGCGCGCGGCGGCGGATCGGGCGGACCGGCGCGCAGTTGCCGGCATGGTGCCCGCCTATGCCATGGGCGCCTTTGCGATCGACCATTATCCCGCCGACATCGGCCTGCCAACGGGACGCTGGCGATCCAATGCCGACCATTATGCCGCCTTCTTCAACGAATGCTTCATCGACGAACTGGCGCGGATCGCCGGTATCGAGCCTCTGTCGTTCCGTATCCAGATGCTGGGGGACCAGCCGCGGCTGGCCCATTGTCTTTCCACCGCATCGGCACTGGGCGGCTGGCAGGGCGGCATCGCGGGCAGCGGCCAGGGTCTGGCCTGTCACGCCATGCGTGGTTCCTTCGCGGCGGTGATGGTCGAGGCCGCGCTGACCGACGGCAGGCTGTCGGTCGGGCGGATCGTCGCGGCGGTCGATTGCGGTGAACAGGTCAATCCCGACATCGCCCGGCAACAGATCGAAGGCGGGCTGATGTTCGGGCTTGCCTCCGCGATGGGCGGTGCCGCCCGTTATGCCAAGGGCATGCCCGTGCGCGGGATTCTGGGTCGCCTGGGCCTGCCGCGTCTCGCCGATGTCGGGGAAATCACGGTCGAAATCATTCGCAGTACCGCCAGGGCTGGCGGTATCGGTGAAGTCGCTGTACCGCCGGTGGCGCCGGCCATCGCCAATGCGCTGTTCACCGTGACCGGCCAGCGCCTTCGCACCTTGCCGCTTCTTGCCGGGAACTGATCCGATGTCGTCTGCGCCGCCCGATTATCCCGCCTTGCCGATACCGCCCGATCATCCGCCGGTGGCGTCGTCGCGCATCGGCTTGCTGGTCGTCAATCTGGGGACACCGGACGGACCGGATGTCGCTTCGGTAAAACGCTATCTGCTTGAGTTCCTGTCCGACAGGCGCGTGGTCGAAATCCCGCCTATCGTCTGGCAACCGCTGCTGCGCGGCCTCATTCTCAACACCCGCCCGAAACGTTCCGCCGCCGCCTATGCCAAGGTCTGGATGCCGGAGGGGTCGCCGCTTGCAGTCTACACGCGGCGCACGGCCGAAGCGATGCAGGCGCATCTGGGGACCGGCATTCTCGTCGACTGGGCGATGCGCTATGGCAATCCGTCGATCGCCGACCGGTTGCAGGCGATGAAGGATGCCGGGTGCGACCGCATCCTGCTGGCCCCGCTCTATCCGCAGTATAGCGGCGCGACGACGGCAACGGCCAATGATGCCGCCTTTGCCGCGATGGCGACGATGCGCTGGCAGCCCGCCGTCCGCACCTTGCCGCCCTATCATGACGACCCCGCCTATATCGACGCGCTCAAGACGTCGATCGAGCGGCATCTCGCCACACTGGATTTCGCGCCTGACCTTCTGGTGGCAAGCTTTCACGGCATGCCCGAGCGGACGCTGCATATGGGCGATCCCTATCACTGCCAATGCCGCAAGACCGCCCGGCTGCTGTCCGAAGCGATGGGCCGCGATATCGCTGTCACCTTCCAGTCGCGCTTCGGTCGCGCGAAGTGGCTGGAACCGGCGACCGACGCTACATTGGAAGCGATGCCCGAAAAGGGCATTGCCTCCGTGGCGATCTTCACCCCCGGCTTCTCGGCCGACTGCCTCGAAACGCTTGAGGAAATAGCGATGGAGGGCCGTGAGACATTTCTGGCGGCGGGCGGCAAAGATTTTGCCTATTTGCCCTGTCTAAATGCCGATACGGAAGCTATCACTCTCTATGCGCGGCTGTTCAGCCGTGAACTCGCCGGATGGTGGAACACCAACGGCACGATAATCTGATGCATGGCTAGGAGAGGCATATGGGCAGAGTGGCAATCGTTACTGGCGGAAGCCGTGGCATCGGCGAAGCGATCAGCCTGGCGCTGAAGGACATGGGCGTTACCGTTGCCGCCAATTATGCCGGCAATGACGAAAAGGCACAGGCCTTCACCGACCGCACCGGCATTGCGACCTACAAATGGGATGTCGGCGATCACGAAGCCTGTCTTGAAGGCTGCGCCGCCGTGGCGGCGGACCTTGGCCCTGTCGATATCGTCGTCAACAATGCCGGGATCACGCGCGACGGCGTGTTGCAGCGCATGAGCTTCGACGACTGGAACGACGTGATGCGCGTCAACCTGGGCGGCTGTTTCAACATGGCGAAGGCTACGTTCGGCGGCATGCGTGAGCGCGGCTGGGGCCGCATCGTCAATATCGGTTCGATCAACGGCCAGGCCGGGCAATATGGCCAGGTCAACTATGCTGCCGCCAAGTCCGGCATTCACGGCTTCACGAAGGCGCTGGCGCAGGAAGGCGCCAAATATGGCGTGACCGTCAATGCCATCGCGCCCGGCTATATCGATACCGACATGGTTGCCGCCGTGCCGCCGCCGGTACTGGAAAAGATCGTCGCGAAGATTCCCGTCGGGCGGCTTGGGCAGGCGCATGAAATCGCGCGCGGTGTCGCTTTTCTGTGCAGTGAGGACGCAGGCTTTGTCACTGGCTCCACATTGTCGCTCAATGGCGGCCAGCATATGTACTGACGGCCAGCGCCTTGCCTGCGCGGGGGCGGGCAAGGCGCGCCGTTTCGGGCCGCGCGCGCCATGACGCGCGCCACTGCGCCCGGCGAGGTCATGGCCGGACCGGTGAAACGCAGCGTGACCATCGCCGGGCATCAGACGTCGATCAGCCTTGAACCTTTGTTCTGGGATGCGCTGCGGGCCGCGGCGCAGCATCGCGACCTGCCGCTCAACGCGCTGATCGCCCGGATAGACGTGGAACGGATCGCGGCGTCCGACCCCCCCAATCTTGCCAGCGCCATCCGCCTGTGGCTGTTCGCAGACGCAATTTGCGACAAAGATGAAAATCACTCGCAATAGCGTTGACAGTGCGAATGACTCTCAATAACAAACCCCTCAGAAG
The DNA here is from genome assembly GCF_004005485.1 of Sphingobium algorifonticola. GTDB lineage: Bacteria > Pseudomonadota > Alphaproteobacteria > Sphingomonadales > Sphingomonadaceae > Sphingobium > Sphingobium algorifonticola. The sequence goes on along the minus strand of NZ_RZUL01000001.1, from coordinate 740,386 downwards.
CAAAGGGGTTTTGAATGTCTGTTATCGGAAAGAATCATGGCGTAGCGCCCGCCTTCCTCGCCCTGTCCTGTGTCAGTGCCAGCCTGTGTCCGGCTTTCGCCCAGACCAATATGGCACCGCTGGACGCCGCTGCGGCGGTGGCCGATCCCGAGCAGCCGCTGCGCAACGACATCGTCGTCACGGGCGCAACCTATGAAGATGTGGCGATCAATCCCAAGGCGACGCAGCCGATATTGGACACGCCACAGACCATCACGATCATTTCCGACCAGGTGATCCGCAAGCAGAATCTGTTGACGCTCCGCGATGTCCTTGCGACCGTGCCCGGCATTACCTTCGGCGCGGGCGAAGGTGGCGGTGGCTATGGCGACAGCATCAACCTGCGCGGCTATTCGGCCAACAACGACATCACGCAGGACGGCGTGCGCGACAGCGCCCAGTACAGCCGCACCGACCCGTTCAACACCCAGCAGATCGAAGTCTATAACGGTGCCAATTCGGTCTACAACGGCTCCGGCTCGGTCGGCGGCACGATCAATCTGGTCAGCAAGCTGCCGCAGGCGGACGACCTCACCATTATCGAGGGCGGCATCGGCACCGACGATTATTATCGTGCGACGGTGGACAGCAATGTGCGCGTGTCCGATCTGGCCGCCGTTCGCCTGAACGCCATGTATCATCGCAACGACGTGCCGGGGCGCGATGTTGAACGCTACGAACGCTGGGCCGTCGCGCCGTCGATCACCCTGGGCGTCGGCGGCCCGACCTCGCTGACGCTGTCCTATCTGCATCAGGAAGACAAGAATACGCCGATCTTCGGCGTGCCTTTCGTGAAGAACGAGATCAACGACGGCCCGCTGCCCGGTGTCAGCGACAGCGACTATTTCGGTATCGTCAATCTGGACGAACAGGACCAGACGATCGACCGCGTGACGGCGACGTTCACGCACGAACTGAGCGAGCGTGTCTCGCTGCGTAATCTCACGCGCTGGCAGCGGGTGGCGCAATACAGCCAGACGAGCGCGCCGCAGGGCACTTTCTGTCTGGCGTCCGGGGTGCAGCCGATCACGGCCGCGAACCTTGCGACCCCCGCCGCCTGCCCGACCGGATTGCGTCCCGGCCAATATCAGCCGTCCGGCCCGCGCGGCCTCGTCCGCGATCAGGTCAACGACCTGATGTACAATCAGACGGATCTCAAGATCCTGTCCGGCGAGAAAGGCAGCCTCTTCAACACGCTTGTCGTGGGCGCATCGGCGACGTGGGAAGATTATGCGCTGCGCACGGCGCAACTGCTGCGCAATCCGGGTGGCGCACTGCCCAACCCCGTCTTGCCGGTCATCGACCTGTCCAGCCCGGACACCACATGGACCGGCCCGGTCAACTATGTGCTGACCGGCGTATCCGACGGCCAGACGCGCAATCTGGCAGTCTATGCGTTCGACACGCTGGAAATCGGCAAGATCGAGCTGAATGCAGGCATGCGCTATGAGAATGTCCGCAACATCTTCCGCGCTGATACGGTCACGACGCCGGCGACCGGCGCCGTCTATACTCGCGGGGCGAAGCAGACGAGCGACGAGAATCTGTTCTCCTATCGCTTCGGTGCCGTCTACAAGCCGACGCAGGACCTGTCGCTCTACACGGCTTATGCCAATAGCCGGACGCCTTCGTCCGCGACGGTGCGTTTGGGCTGCGGCGTCATTCCGGCACCGGGCGCCGCCGATCCCTGTGCCGTCGCACCGGAAAAGGCACGCAGTTATGAAGTGGGCATCAAGGCGGCGTTGATGGGCGGCCGGTTGCAGGCGACCGCGGCCCTGTTCCGCAACGAGCGCAGCAACTATCGTGTGCCTTCCAACGATCCGACGCTGCCCGGCAGCCTTCAGGTGCTCGACGGCCGGTCGCGGGTCGACGGGCTGGCGCTCGGCGTCACCGGCACGATTACGCCGCAATGGACGATCTTTGCCAACTACACCTATCTGAAAAGCAAGGTGGTGCAGGGCGTGTCGGATTTCTGCCGTGCCAACCCGTCCGCGACCTGCCTGAACAGCGCAGCCAATCCCGATCCGGCGGCGGGCGACGACCTCATCCAGACGCCCGAACATTCCGGCAGCCTCTATACCAGCTATCGTCTGCCCTTCGGTCTCGAGATCGGCTATGGCCTTACCTATCAGGGCAGCTTCGCGCTGAACCAGAGCGTGCTCGCCAATCCGCGCCAGTTCCGGTCCGACGACTATCTCGTCCATCGCGCCTTCCTGTCCTATCCGATCCGCGAAGGGCTGACCGTTCAGCTCAACGTCCAGAACTTCACAGATGAGGATTATTATACCGGCATCCGCAACAACATCACGGCGGCGACGGGCGTGGTGAGCGGCGGCTGGGCGACGCCGGGTGAAGCACGGTCGGCGCGTCTCAGCCTGTTCTACAGTTTCTGATAATGCCGTTTTCCGTCGCTGCCCCCTCCTCGCGCGCGACGGAAGAAGCAGGCGGGCAACAGGGACTCTCCTCCTCTCCTGTTGCCCGCCTGTTCAATTGTTGTTACAGATTCGCAATAGCATCCACAAATGGGCCACGCGCCGCATGATCCTTGCCATTCCCGATGTTCTCGACTCTGCCGGGGTGCAGGCCGTGCGCGCGCTGATCGATGCGGGCACTTGGACGGATGGCAATGCGACGTCGGGGCACCAATCGGCGCTGGCGAAGCGCAATCTGCAACTGCCGGAAGACAGCGCGCAGGCGCGGCAGGCCGGGGCCATGATCCTCGACGCGCTGGGACGCAATCCGCTGTTCATCGCGGCGGCGCTGCCTCGCAAAATCTATCCCCCGCTGTTCAACAGCTATGCGGGCGGTCAGGCATTCGGCACGCATGTCGACAATGCCATCCGTCTGCGTGCGGGCAGCGACTTTCGCGTTCGCAGCGACCTGTCGGCGACATTGTTCCTGGAAGATGCCGATGCCTATGATGGCGGCGAGCTGACGGTCGAGGGTCAGTTCGGCGTCGGCGCGATCAAGCTGCCTGCCGGACACATGATCGTCTATCCCGCTTCGTCGCTGCACCGGGTCGAGCCGGTGACGCGCGGACGACGGGTGGCGAGTTTCTTCTGGATCGAATCGATGGTGCGCGACGATGCGGCGCGCCAGACCTTGTTCGATCTCGACGCCAGTGTGCAGGCGCTGGCGGCAGACCGCGGCCACGATGACGCGCAGGTCATCCGGCTGACCGGCATCTATCACAATCTGCTGCGGCGATGGGCCGACAGCTGAAGGGACGACTCACGCCATGAGCAAAATCGCGCTCCGCAATTTCTGGTTTCAGTTCCACAAATGGATCGGGCTGATCCTGGCCATCGTCATCATCCCCATCAGCATTACCGGATCGGCGCTGGTGTGGCATGATGCGCTCGACAAGGCGCTCAATCCGCAGCGTTTCGCCTTTACATCCAGCGAGGCGGCGCTGCCGCCGTCTGCCTATGCCGCCGCCGCGCAGGCGGCGCTTGCGCCGGGCGAGCGCATCGTCTCGCTGCGCTTTGCGAAGGATGAGCCGGTGATGGTCGCCGCCGCGCAGCCGCGCAAGGAAGGTGCGCGGGGGCGGCCTGGCCGCACCGTGGTCTATATGGACCCGGGGACCGCCAGGGTGCTCGACAAGGCCGACGGCAACGCCGGGCTGGTGCGGTTCATGCACGGTCTGCACGGCAGCCTGCTGATCCCCGGCATCGGTCGGCAGATCGTCGGCTGGATCGGTGTTGCCATGCTGATTTCCAGCATCTCGGGACTTTGGCTCTGGTGGCCGACCGTCGGAAGCTGGCTGAAAGGCCTGCGCTGGAAGCGGCATCGCAATTTCGACACCAATCTGCATCACCAGATGGGCTTCTGGATCGCCCTGCCGCTGTTTGTCCTGTCGCTGACCGGCGCGTGGATCAGCTTTCCCGCCTTCTTCGGCAAGATTTCCGGCGATGTGCAGCAGTCTCGGCCCGGGCAACCCGATCGCGCGGCGATGATGCGCGCAAAGCCGATCGAAAAGCCGACGACTTCGCTCGATCAGGTGGTCACCGCGAGCACCGCGCTCTCGCCGGACAGGATCACGTCGGTCAACTGGCCGACGGACGTCAAGCCGGAATGGAGCGTGTCGTTCAACGGCAAGACCGTCGCGGTCGACGATGCGACGGGCACCGCCAAGCTGGACAAGCCGCGCGATACGAAGGAAACCACGGCCCGCCTGATGCGCCGCATTCACGACGGCACCGGCATGGGCCTGTTCTGGCAGGTCGTCATCTTTATCGGCGGCATATTGCCTGCGATCCTGGCGATCACCGGCATCATCATGTGGTGGCGCGCCCGCACTTGGCGCGGCGATCTGGCCCGGCGGCAGAAGGCGAAGGCGCAGGCGGCCACGGCCTGACGGGTACGCCATCACTGCCAAGGGCAGGGCATAGCCGTGACCATGGGCGCATCCCGATCACCGCGGGATGCGCCCATATCGTATCAGTTCCGCCCGAGCAGTCCGCGTGCCTGCCCGGCAATCTCCGCCAGCATCGCGACATTGGGCACGGCGACCGATTTCGCCCGCTTTATCAGCGCGGTGAACTGCGCGATGCGCGGGGCATGCTGCGCCAGCCAGCCGTCGACATAAGCGGCGACATCGCCGCCGCCCGACTGCGCCAGGAAATCGAGCCGCACCTGCTGCATGTCCCGCGCGACGCCGGAAATCAGCAGCCGTTCCCATGGATCGCTCGGTTCCATGCGGGCGGCCGCCGACTGCACCCAGTCGATGCCGACGGCTTCGCCCAGATGCGTGAAGGCCCGCGTAATCGCGACTTCATCGACATGCAGCGTCGATGCCAGCCGTGCGAGACCGACGGCACCGTCGAGCTTGAACAGCGCAGCGGCGCGGACGACCAGCGGTTCGGGCGCGCCCAGCGCGGTCAGGGTGTCCGCCACGCTGCCGCTGCGGCGGATCGCCTCATGCGTCAGCAACTGGTCGACTTGCGCCGCCAGCGTCCCCACACCGGCGGCAAGCGCGTCCACCCCCGCCTGTGGCAAGGTCCCGGCAGGCAGGCTGCGCAGGATATCGGCAATCTGCGCGCGCATGCCCGATGCGATATGGCCGAACAGGGCCAGTCGCGCATCTTCCGCCATGGTCGCCGCGTCGATATCGGCCCAGAGCTGGCGCACGTCGAACAGCCGCTCGGCGATGACGAAGGCGTTGGCAAGGTCGGCGAGCGAACAGCCTTCCTCTTCCGCCAGTTCGAACGGGTGGATCAGGCCAAGGCGGTTGACGATGCGGTTGGCGAGCTTCGTCGCGATGATCTCCCCGCGCAACTGATGCCCGGCGATGGCCTCGGCCTGGCTGGCCTGCATTTCGGCGGGGAAGGCCGCGGCCAGTTCGGCCGCCATGCTGGGGTCGGACGCCAGCGCGCCATGTTCGATCGCGTCCTGCAACGCCAGCTTGGCCGTTGACAGCAGCACCGCAAGCTCGGGCCGGGTCAGGCCCTTGCCGTCCTGCCCGCGCCGCAGCAGATGCTCGTTGCTCGCCAGCCCCTCCACAGCGCGATCGAGCCGCCCGCTGCTTTCGAATGTCTCGATCAGGCGGACATAGCTGGCAAGGTCGGTCGCCCCGCCGCGCTCCGCGATCGACAGGCCGAGCGCCTGGAGGCGATTGTCCTCCAGCACCAGCGCGGCGACATCGTCGGTCATCCGCACCAGAAGCGCATTGCGATCGTCGAGCGAAAGCCGATCCTCGATCATTTCCTTGTTCAGCGCGATCTTGATGTTCACTTCATTGTCGGAACAGTCGACACCGGCCGAATTGTCGATGAAGTCGGTATTGATACGCCCGCCGTCGAGCGCAAAGGCGATGCGTCCGGCCTGGGTGATGCCAAGGTTCGCGCCTTCGCCGATCACCTTGACGCGCAGCTCCTCGGCATTGACGCGCAGCCGGTCGTTCGCCGGATCGCCTACGTCGCCATGGCCCTGTGCCGCTGCCTTCACATAAGTGCCGATGCCACCGAACCACAGAAGGTCCGCCGGGCTGCGCAAAATCACCGAAATCAGGGCTGTCGGCTCCATTTCGGTGTCGGTGACGCCAAGCATCGCCTGCACCTGCGGCGAGAGCGGAATGCTCTTCATCGATCGCGGAAACACACCGCCGCCTGGTGAAATCAACGCCTTGTCATAATCGTCCCAGCTTGACCGGGGGAGCGCGAACAGGCGTGCACGCTCCTCCCAGCTTTTTGCGGCATCCGGCGCCGGATCGAGAAAGATGTGACGATGATCGAAGGCCGCGACCAGATGGATCGCCTTGCTGAGCAGCATGCCATTGCCGAACACGTCGCCCGACATGTCGCCACAGCCGACGACCTGCACCGGTTCTGCCTGTATGTCGGTGTCCATTTCGGCGAAATGGCGCTGCACGGAAAGCCATGCGCCGCGCGCGGTGATGCCCATCGCCTTATGGTCATAGCCGTTGGACCCGCCGCTCGCGAAGGCGTCACCCAGCCAGAACTTGCGGTCGAGCGCGATGCCGTTCGCCACATCGGAGAAGGTCGCCGTGCCCTTGTCCGCGGCGACCACGAAATAGGGGTCAGCCGCATCGCGGATGACGACGCCCGAGGGATGCTTCGCCTTGCCCGCCACCAGATTGTCGGTCACCGACAGCAGCGACCGGATGAAGATGCGGTAGCTTTCAGTGCCTTCCGCCAGCCAGGCATCGCGATCGGTCGTCGGGTTCGGCAACTGTTTCGGGTAGAAGCCGCCTTTCGCGCCGGTCGGCACGATCACGGCGTTCTTGACGCGCTGCGCCTTCATAAGGCCAAGGATTTCGGTGCGGAAATCGTCGCGCCGGTCCGACCAGCGAAGGCCCCCGCGTGCGACCGGTCCGGCGCGCAGATGGATGCCCTCCACGCGCGGCGAATAGACCCAGATTTCGCGCCAGGGGAGCGGCGCGGGCAGGCCGGGCACCTGTGCGCTGTCCAGTTTGAAGGCCAGCGCCTCCTTTGCCGCAGGCGCGTAGAAATTGGTACGCAGCGTCGCGAGGATAACGGCGCGGAACAGCCGCAGGATGCGGTCCTCGTCGATCGCCGAAACCTTTTCGAGGCCCGCATCGATGTCCGCCTGTGCCTGCGCCGCCAGGGCCGCGCCATCGCCCCGTTGCGCGGGATCGTGCAGCGCGGCGAACAGCCGCACGAGCGCGCGGGCGATATCCGCTTCCCGGCGCAGCGTGTCGGCCACGGTGCCCATACTGTAGGCCACGCCGGCCTGCCGCAGATAGCGATAGAGCGCGCGGAACAGGATGACGGCCTGCGGGTCGAGCGCCGCCGTTACCACCAGTTCGTTCAGCCGGTCGTTCTCCGCCACGCCCTGAAGCACTGTGGCGATGGCCGTCTGCACCACCTCCGCACGGTCGAGCAGCGGCTGCGCATCGCCGCCGGGCAGCTCCAGCACGAATCGCTGGATATGGCCCAGCGCGCCGCGATCCACCGCCGTGCTCATTTCCTCGATCGCGCGGAAGCCGAAGTTTTCGAGCGCAGGCACCGCTTCGGACAGCGCCACCGGCTCGTTGCTGTACAGCTTCAGCCGCAGCCGCGCGGTCGCGTCTTCATCATTGCGATACAGGCGCACGCTGCGCGCCGTAGCGCCGGACAGACGATGCAGATGCCCGATGTCGATGGCCGCTTCGACCGGCCCGGCGCCGTTGCGATAATTGGGCGGGAAGCCATTCGCATAACGCTGCGCCAGGGCTGCGGCACGACCTGCATCCTCGCCTTCGGCCAGCGCCGCTTCCACCGCGGGCAGCCAGCCGCGCACCATGTGCTGCAAGGCGCGATCCAGCGCCTGCGCATCGGGCACCATGCCGCCGTCGCGCAGATCGAGCGTGATGCGCAGCAGTGCAAGGCCGCCTTCCTCCAGCGCGATCGACCAGCTCAGTACCCCGGCGTTGGCGGCGCGCGCCAGCATGTCCTGCACGGCGATCCGGCGCGCCGTCGAAAGCTCGTCGCGCGGCAGCCAGACGAAGGCGTAAAGATGCCGTGCCAGCGCACTCGTTGCCAGGGCGAGCTTCGGCCGGGGACGATCGGCGAGCGACATGAACGTCAGCGTCAGCCGCTCCAACGTCTCGCGATCGAAGCCGATCAATATGTCGTGCGGCAGCATGGTCAGCGCATGGACCAGGGCCTTGCCCGCATGCCCGCCGGGATCGAAGCCGAACTTTTCGATCAGCGCCGTCAGCGCCGAACGCAGCACCGGCACCTTGTCCGGCGGAGCGGACAGGCCCGCGCTGGTCCACATGCCTGCATGGATCGACAGTGCGGTGATCTCCCGCCCCTCTCGCACCGGCAGGATGATGAGATCGACCAGGACGTTGCGATGGACCAGGGACGTCCGGTTCGACTTGATGATGAGCGGCGCGCGCTTGCCTTCCTCGAACCAGACAAAGGCCGCCTCGATCGTCGCAGGCGCAAGCAGATCCACGTCCGGCAGCGTGCATATGCCAAGCTGGCGGATCGGCTTGCCGTCGCGGGTCCGGCGTTCGTGCCCGGTCTGCGTCAGATGCCGCGCGAGGAACCAGCGCAGCAGCGCCGCGCCTTCCTCTTCCTGCACCGTTTCGGCATCGTCGCGCAGCGCCTGCTGCATGGCGGGCCAGTCGTGCACGGCGGCGCGGACATGCGCCAGTACCTGCGTCAGACTATGTTCCAGTGCACGCCGGGCCTTGGCATCGGCCCGGTCGGCTTCGATGTAGATCATCGATTCGCGGCGCGCGCCGGGCGTATCGTGCGGCAGGATCGCGCCCAGAACGCCATCGGCATCGCGCGATACCGCCAGCACCGGATGGAGCAGGCGGTGGATGACCAGATTGGCCGCTGCCAGGCTATTGGCGATCGAATCCACCAGAAAGGGCATGTCGTCGTTGACGATGGCGATGCGCATGGTGCGCGGCGCGGGCGTCGTATCGCTTGTGGTGCCGCCCAATTCGCCGCCGGTCGTGTCAATGGCCAGCGCAGGCGTTCCCGCAGTACGGCTGGCGGCGGTGGCGGACAGGAAGGCAGCGGCATCGGTGAGCGCGCGGTCGTCGAATCCTTCGCGTTCGCCCGGCAAGGCCCCGTGCGCGAGCGCGGCGCGCAGCGCCTCCTCGACAGCGGCTGATTTCGGCTGCGCAGCGTGCGTCATTTCCTCACCTCATATGTGGGCCATATGGTCCGGCTATGCGGTCCTATATGCCTGCCTTGAGGGAGTGGCTCAACCCAAATCTGGAAAGAATGTTTCGATTATTTGAAACGAAATAACAATGTTATCATCAACCTGCGTCTTGCAGCACGCGGTCGGCCAGCGGACTGTCGCCGGGCAATGTGCCGACGATCGATAGGCTTCCATCGGCTTCGCGCCGACCGATCAGGATAGCCAGGCCATCGCCGTCCGTCGCGATCAGATTGAGCGCCAGCGCAGGCGCTGTCCGCAACCGCGCGCGAGACAGATGCGCGCGATCGGGCTTGGCGTGCTGTACGCTGCGGCGCGCGGCGCGGGCATCGCCGACCAGCCCCTTCAGACCACCGGCATAATGTTCCAGATAATCGGCGAGCGAACCGGCTTCCAGCCCGACGGCATGCGCATGGTCCAGCGCGGTCGCATATTCGGTGATGCGCGTCTTGTCATAGCCGGTGCCGAAGATCAGCTTGACGACCGCGGTCATCGGGCTGCGCGCCTGCACCTTTATGCCCGCGTCGGCGAGCATTTCGGCATAATCCTCCGGCGCGGCCTGTGCCGCGATCGCGAAATCATGGGCGAGGCCGATGGCACGATAGAGTGCGCTGCGGCTGCGCGCGTCGCTGTGCCCCGCCTCCGCTGCACAGTCGCGCGCAATGGCCAGCCAGTCGCCCAGTGATGCGTCCGCACCCAAAATGTAGCTTTCGTTCAATTCCAGTTCGGGCAGGAAATCCTCGTCCAGCTGCACAGGTTCCGCAGGCAGGCGGCGCACAGTGGCCCCGGCATCGCGCGAAGGCCCGTCCGCCCAGACCGGTGCCGCCGCGATAGCCGCGGGCGCGCTGCGCAGCGCCTGATCGACTTCCTCCGCCAGCGCGTCGGTCAGATCGCGGCTGGCGATTTCCTTCCAGTTGATGACGCCATAAACGAAATCGATCGTGTCATCGTCCGACGAAAAAGGCATCAATATGCCGCGATAGAGGATTTCCGCGCCGCGCTGATTGACGAACTCGGCCTCGAAACCGATCGGTGCGGCATTGGCGATGATCTGAAGATAATGGTCGGTCAGCCGCGAAAGGAGCGACCGGTTCGGCACGTCGCCGATGGTGTCGATCTGCCCGGTAATTTCGCATTCGCGGCGCAATTCTGTGCCCAGATAGACGACGGCCGGATTTTCGATCCCCGCCGTAAAGTCCAGCAAGACGCTGTGTGGGCCGAAATCCTCGATCTGGTCGGGGTTCAGATCCTCGATGGAAGGCAGCATCCGGTCGCCCAGCAGCGACGCCCAATAGTTATAGGCGCGCACATGCATGCGCCGTTCGTTCGCGCCGATGCCGTCGGGCGATTCGATCGCGTGATCTTCCCCAGCGAAGCTGCTGTCCTCCTGGTCGTTGGCGGCATCATGCCCCCGAAGCGTATCCATGTCCGACCTGTCCTGTCCGTGCCCATTGCCGACGTTCCCACAGGATGTGCCATGCGGATGGTAAATATGTGGTAAACCAACGCAGTGCCGGTGCGGCAAAGCCCGCGACGCGCTTTTTCGTCGCGCGCGAAGCCTTGCAACGCCCCCCGCCTCCTGATAAGCGCCCTCGACCAGCGCAGCATGCGCGCCGCTTTAGCTCAGTTGGTAGAGCACATCATTCGTAATGATGGGGTCACAGGTTCGAGTCCTGTAAGCGGCACCAGCCTGTCACAAGGCAGATCAGAAGCTCCCGGCGCAAAGGGTTTCCGGCTTGGGGCGTGAGTGGGTGCTTGCTAGGGCGCTTTGGTAAGGTTTTGCGGCAAACTGCATCGGTCTGGATTATAGCAGGTTCGCTGCGCTTAGCGCGGGCTGAGTAATGCCGTTGAACCCTCCCACCAAGTGAACATACTAAGTAGGTCGTCGGTTTTAGGACGAAGTTGAACCGTGTCGAGATGGATAGTCATACTAGCCAGATGAGAAAACGCGATGGCGAAACATAAGCCGCAAACTCGTTTTACGATCGACGTCGGTGGATCTCCGGAGAAGGTATGGTCCGTACTTGAAAAGAAGAATGGCGATCTCATCGTTAGGCCGCGCAACTCCGTAAATCATGAGGGTTTTGACGGCGATGATCGTATCCTGACAGACAGAATTTCGGTCCACACAAGCGATCGCAGCGGCGGCACAACCATCAAGCGGACCTTTGAGGTCGCCTCCGGCGATCGTTTGGCTTGCGCTGCTTACATCAGGAATTCGAAAGAGAATCTTCTTTGGCCCACACGGTTTGTTCGTTGGCAAGACTTTCGAATATTGCCGAAACCGGTCGCTAAGTCTGGGAAAGACAGCTTCGTCGATATGGGCTGGTTCAACCCCGCCGTTCAAGCGCTGGTGACGTCGCTGGTTATCGGAGGTCGCAATAACGAACTTCCCAAGATTCCTGGCTTCGACCTTCATCAAGCGTCCTTCTCTCGCTTCAAGGTCGGGATTTATTGTACGTTTGTCTGCACTCCCGCGTATTCGAGCGGCGACAGCTTCGAGACTGGGACGAGCGATCAGAGGCTGAACGATGATCCTGTTGGAACTCAGTTGCCGGATGGAGCGGCATCCCTGACGGCCGAACAGCTCAATGAGGTTCTTGCGCATGGCGTTGGTCGGCTGAGCGATGCGATGGTGCGAAGGTTTGTCACCAGCGGCGTCGAGCACGACGCTGATGTGTTGGCCAAGGTCAAAGCGATGTCGTCCTTCTACCTTCCGGAGGCATGTGTGTCCGTGGAAGCCATGGTCGAGCGAATGCACAAGGGCGTCTACAAGGCACCCGACCGCGTCCATTCAATAAACTTACTCCTACGGTCTCGCCGCCTCTGAAGCGTAACAGCTTTCCGTTACACAAAGCTGGTGGCATGCACCGATATCAGCCGGGGCTAGCACGGGACGGATTCCCGGCATCGATCCTTTCAATGAGCATTGGATTAGAAGCCAACGTAAGGCGGGGATCGCACAAACTGGGCTTAACCTAGGGCAAATCCGAAAAATGCCTGCTCTTTACCGAATAGCCTTGCAAATCCTCACGGCCTAGCAGCTTTGTCCCTGCTTTCGTAACGATAGGATGACGTGTTCGAGTCACGCACCCTCCTGCCGACGAAGATCATATCACATATGCACCTATGACGGCGCCAACACGGTTGTTGCGCGTAACAGTGACCGAGCGCGTCGAGATGGCGTGCTTGCCAGCGGTGCGCAGATCATATCGACCGATTATCTGAAGACGCCCAATCTCGACCGCAACGCCTATCACCTTGCCTCGTTCGCTAGCGGTGGCGCTGCAACGCTGCCTTGGCCCGTTGCTCCCGGACGAACAAAGTACCTTCGCCCGATGGCAGCGGCGTCGCGCGATAGCCGTGCGCCACTGCGAAGGTGCGGAGCGGCGCATCGAGGCCCTGTGGCGCGGCAGGCGTGATCGCGCTCTCCGGCCCGGTCACGATCGCGGCCGGCGGATGACGGGTCAGTGCCTCGGCCAGATTGGCACGGTTGACGACATGAAATGCGCTGCGCTCGGCCGGGGTAAGAAGATCGCGCGTACGGAACAGGAAAGGCCCGGTGGCAAAACGCGGGTCGAGCGATACGCCGCTGTCGATCACCCGTTCCGGCGCGAGCGTGACGATCGGTCCCGTCGCGCCGCTCGCCCGCACGGCGCGCCCGACCGCGCGGGCATCGCCGACCGCTGACAGCAGCGGACTTTTGGTGTCGGCAATGCCGGGGGCGATGGCGACCAGCGTTTCCGCAACGCCCGCCGTCATGAACAGGGCGAGAGCGCCTGTCGCAAGAGGCCGCCGCCATCGCGGATCGTCCAGTATCGCGGCAAAGCGCAGGAACAGCGCGGGCAACAGCGGCAGCAGATATTGCACATAAATAGGCCGGGGAAGCCATGCGGCGATCAGGGCGGCCAGGATCATGCAGTCGAGCAGCCGCTGGCTTACGTGCGATGGACCAGGCCGGTGCCGAGCCGCAGCGGCAATGGCGCACAGGGCGATCAGCGCGGAACCCTGCGCCAGAAAACGCAGCAACCTGACAAGGCTGAGCGGCGTTTCGATCATAAAGCTGCGCTGGTTCAGCGTCTGCCATTCGCGCGGTGCGTGCAGGCTATAGTCGATGATGCCGAACCAGGCGGCGTCGGGCGCGATCGCCCACAGCACGAGTGTCGGCAAGCCGCCCGCCAGCCCTCCTGCCGCCAGCGCGCACAGGCAGGGCCAGCCAATGGCGCGCAGATGCAGCAGCGCCCACAGACCGACGGCAGCGGCCGGAAGGCCATAGCTGATTTTCGCCGAAGCGGCCGCACCCAGCATCAGCCCGGCCAGAAGGAAGCGGAGCGGCTGTCCGCCAGTCCGCAGGGCGTCGAGGACAAGAGCGAGGCCCGCCATATGGAGCAGCAGCGGCAGGGCATCGTTGCGCGCGACGGTCCCGGCGAACAGAAAGGCGTGGCTGCTTGCGAGCGCGAGCGTGGCGACTGCGGCGCTGCGGGGCGATCCGCCTGCGTGTCGCACGGCCATGTGGAGCAGCACAGCCGCGCCTGCCGCGCACAGCGCATTGGCAGCGCGCAGCGCCGGGAACAGCCAGCCTTCGCAGAGCCAGGCGAGTGGCGCGAACAGCAAGGGCTGAAGCGGCGTTTGCAGATAGGCGAAATCGCGATACGGCAACCCGGATCGCATCAGAGCGACCGCCACGACATATTGGCCCTCGTCATGGTCGATCGGGCGCACGAAGGCGACGCTGAGCAGGATGGCGAGCAGCAGCAGGAACAGGCGCAGCGACGGTGCGTCGGCCGCACCCGGCGCGCGGGGACGACTATTTACCAAGCCATGTCCGCACTGAACATGACGGCGCGCGCCTGATCGACGGCACGCAGGCCGGCGGACGTGGTGGAATCAAGAAGGCCGATGCTCACAAGGCGACTGGGGTTCCTGATATGGGCCGCAAGGCGCAGCGTGCGACCGCGCGCTTGCACCGACGTGTATTCGATGCCGCCCTCACCCCGGAAAGGCGACTGCTGCGTGCCCAGTGCCGCGAGTGCGGCGCGCCCGGTGCGGGACGCCTGCGCGGTGATCCGCCAGGGACCGCGCGCCCAATGTGCGGCCATCGCCATTTCCCGTTCCTGCATCGATCGCCCGTTGGTCGTCGCCACATTGGCCTGGCGATAGCTTGCCGACCAGTCGAGACCCTGCGTGATCTGATGCCGCACCTGCATATCGGTGCCGAGCAGGCTGGCCGAACCGATATTGGTCGGCATATAGGCGCGCGCGGCAAAGGACAGGCCGTTGCGGATATCGGCGCGATAGATGCGGGTCGCGAGTGTAAGGCCCGCCGCTTCATACTGCCCGCCAAGCGAAGCGAACCGGCTCTTTTCCGGGCGCAGCGCCATGCGCAGCGCCTCGAAATCGGGGCGGGACAGGCCGAGCGGACCGGTAAAGCCCGTGTCGCCATAGGCCCGCATCGCCTCGCTATAGTCCGCCGACAAGGCGATCGCGCTTGTCGGACGAAGGCTGATGGCGGCATGGGGCAGAAACCAGTCGCGGGCGTTCAGCCGATCGTCGCCGCTGCCGATGGTCACATTGGCATTGCGGTTGCTGACTTTCACGCCGCGAAAGCCGACGGTCATCGCCACCTGATCGGACAGCACGAAACGGTCCATCACCGAAATGAGGCGGCTCCTGCTGCGCGGGCGATAGTCAAAGCCGGGTGCATCGTCATCTCGCTGGATGTCGGCGCGCATCCCGACATAACGGCGGCTCTGGCGCTGCACGCGCACAGCAAGCACATGGTCGGGCTCGTCGCCGGGCACCGGCCGCGACAGCCGGTCGAGGCCGGGCAAGGGTGCCGCAGGGCGAACCGGCGCCAACGGTGAGCGCCGCAGCGCGGGCTTCAGGGTGAAACGGACGCTCTGGTCCACGATGACATCCTGGGCCGATGCGATCCCGCCGCAGAACACCAGGGCGACCACGGCGATCATGTGCCGCGCGGGCATCAGCGATAGCCCGCGATATCGACGCGCGCCAGCTGCATCCGCTGGGCTGGATCGCGATCATAGCCGACGACATAGCCGAAATGGTCGGACAGCGGCCGACCGTCCGGCTCGGAGCCGAACGGCACATACGCGCCGGTGACGACAAGCCCGGCCCCCGCTCTACCCCGGGCGAATATCCAATCCTTGCGCCGTTGCGCGGCATGGATCAGATCGTCCCGCGCCGACAAGGGCGACACTTCCGCCGTGTCCAGCGCAAGCTGCGCACCGCCGCGTGTCTCGGCAACGAAATCGAGACCATAGCGGGCGAAGCTTTCGAAGAAGGCGCGATCGCGATCGGCGTTGCCGCCGATGTTCATGTCACCGCCCACCATCAGCATACGCTCGCGCCCGACCGTGTCGGCAACGAAGCGCGCGGTCAGTTCGGCTTGCCGTCGATAGGCAGCGAGCGACCGGCCGACCGATACCCCCGCAGCCTTGCGGGCGTTGAGATGGACGTTGACGATAGCGACCGGCTCGCGTTCGCCAGGCACCTGCACGTCGGCGATCATCAAGCCCTTGTTCGCGAGGCAATCGAAGCCGGCGCAGGCGAAATCAGGGAAGGCGAGACGTCGTACACGGGTGATCGGATAATCGGACAGGATGATGAGACCACTGTCGAGATGCTTGCCCATGGCTTCGCCCCGGTCCCACCGGGCTTTGGCAAGAAATGCGTCGTCCGCTGCGGTGGGCGTGATGGCTGAACGCATCGTCCGGTCCGGGCCCAGCGCCATATGCCGATAGCCTGCCATGCCGGCGATCTGCTGCGCCTGGCGGCTGAAACCTTCCTGAAGCAGCACGATATGCGGTTGCTGCCCGATGGTGCGCAGGTTCCGCAGGCGTGTGGCGATCCGGCGCATTGCCACGTCCCGCTCGAACGCCAGGGGCCATGGCAGATCCATGACGTTGTACGTCATGATGGACAGGGAAGGATTGGTGCCGGGCGGCGGCGGTTGGGCGGCAAGGTCCCGGTCCGACAGATTGCTGCTGTTCAGTCCGGTCGCGACGAGACAAACCAGCCCTGCAAACAGCATGGCACGCATGGTTTTGTACATGGTGACGCCCCCTTGGCTGGCATCGCCCTAGCGTATCAATGAGTCGTCTGCGTTTCTTCCGCGCTGCAATATGATGAAAGCCCGATGGCAGGGCCGTCATCAATCGGACTCCGAAATGTCATGCGGCGACCGGCAACTGGCGTGCGCTCTGTTCATACAAGGCGAAGAGGTCCGCGAAATGCGCGTCCATGGTGCGGGTATTCTCGGCCGCCGCCCGCGCCGTGGCCCGATGCTCCGCCACCCCTTCGCCCAGGAAGCGGCGGATCGCGGCCGCCAGGCTGGATGCGTTCGCCGCGCGATAATGATGCCCTGCACCGGGCACGAGATGATCGGCCGCCGCGCCGCCATCGGGCAGGAACATCGGAATACCGCTGGCGCGCGCTTCGGCCGCGATCATGCAGAAGGTTTCGGATTCGCTGCCGTGCACCAGCGCATCCGCGCTGGCGAGCAGGCGGGCGAAAGCGGCTCGGTCGGTAACAGGTGCCATCAGGCGGACATGCGGATTGTCGGCGGCGGCGCGCTGCACGCTCGCCCGCGCGCGGCCATCGCCCGCAATGACAAGCCCCACCGGGCGATCGAAGCCGCAGGCCGTCGCCGCTTCGATAATCATCGGCCAGCGTTTCTCCGGGGCGTGGCGCCCGGCACCGAACAGCAGCACGGCGTCCTCGTCGAGATCGCACCACTGGAGCAGCCGCCGCCGCAGATCTGGGTCGCGGTGGCGCGGCGAGAACAGGCCCGGCTGCACCCCCATGCGGTTGACGACGACATGCCGTAGCCCGCCCTGCGCCAGCCGCGCCGCCAGTTCGTCGCTGGCGCAGACGATATGGTCGAAACGGGCGTCCAGCCGCCGCAAATGCCGCCAGAACCAGTCGAACCCGCGATCGATCATGTCGCGACTGGCCAGGCTGCGAAACCAGCGATAGGCATAATTACCCAGCGGATCGGCATGCATGATGAGGCTGCGCGGGGCGTCTCCGCGCCAGTTGCCCACCATCGAAGCGCTGCCCCAGGGCGTGGATGCCTCGACCAGATCGGGCCGCAGGGCGTCGAGCCGGGCATGCAGCGCCGCTTCGTCATGAAAATAATGATAGCGCCCGTCCAGCGGGAAGCGGCGGCCCGGTACATGCTCGATCCGGCCAAGATCGCCGAAACATTCGACATCCGCCTGTGCGGCGGGTGCGAGAATAATGACTTCGTGCCCGCGTGCCGGCCCCGCCAGCATCTTGTGCCGGACATAGGTTTTGACCCCGCCGCCCTGTGGCGCATAAAAGGCGCAGACATCGACGATACGCATGGCCTAAAGCGCCCTGATCGGGCCGAAGGACAACAGCCCCCGACGATAGTTCATGACGATGCGTTCGCGCGTGGGACTGTTGCCCGCGATGATCGTCGCGGCGGCCGCCTTGGGTTTCCCCATGCCCAGCTTCGGATTGCCGCCAAAGCCGACGCCATCGACCGAAAGACCGAACTTCCGGTTCGCGTCGCGATCGTGCAGCACGGTGACCGCATAGCGTCCCGGCCCGGGCACCCGGACGCACAGTTGCACCGCTGACCCATGCTGCACGGGCACTTCCACCCGCCGGAATGTCTTGCCCTGCGCGATCAGGATATTGTCATCCTGCAGAAAATCCCGGTCGTTGGCCGGATAGACTTCGACCTTCAGCTTCCCTTGCCGATCCTTCAGCCCCACGATGTCGAGCAGGAAGGACGGGCCGCTTTCGCCGGGACGGCAGCGTGCTTCCGCCTTGCCCAGATCGGGCGTCGAAGGGATGATCGGCGTGGCGGCCGCGATCAGCGCGATTGCCCAGGGCAGAACGGCGCTCATATCGTCCGCCGCTGTTTCGCGAGGCCGCTGAGACCCAGCAGCAGGCCGACCAGAAGATGAGTGGCCAGCAGCAATGTGGCGATCACCGCCAGCACTTGCGCGATTTCCAGCTCACGACCGACCAGGAATACGGCCACGCCTGCGAACAGCACGTCCTTGTTGGGGACGAGCGGCAGGCGGGACAGAACCAGCCGGACGGTCGACAGCATGAACCACCAACTGATTGCCACCTCGGGCAGAAGCAGGTGCCACAAGGCCGCGTAGAGCAGCACATTGGCGACGATCCGCGCCAGATGTACCCCGGCGACCATGCGGCGCTGCGCCTTGGGCAGGCTGAATATCTTGCGGCCGAAGATGATCGGGCCGAAGGACGTGACGACAAGAATGGTGAGCGATATCGCGAGCGTCCGCCCGTCCACCGCCAACCGCAGCGACGAAAGCAGGGGCAAGGTGAAAAGCAGCATGACCAGCGTGACGACATTGCCCATCACGCCCGACAGGATCGCTGAATCCTTCACCGCGCCAAAGGGAGATCCCGCCATTTTCACGTTGCGCCGCGCCCAGGCATAGAAATAGACATCACCGACATAGCCGAGCAGCAGTTCGTTGCTGATCCGTTTGCGGAACAGGGCCGAAAGACCGCCTGTCGGGATCGCCCAGAGCCGGTTGAAGATGATCCAGTCGCATAGCGGCGTCAGGCTGTAGGTCACGGCGAAGACGAACCAGAACAGCAGCGTCCGCGGCAGCATGGCGATCAGCCGGTCGAAATCGAAAGCGCCAATCTGGATGAAAACGACGGCCAGTATCGCCAGGGATATCAGCGGCCCGAACCATGCGGTCCAGTTACGGCCGGACCGCAGGAGCGGCGTCGGGTCCAGTGTTACGGCACCGCCGGGCGGGCCGATCAGCGGCGGCAGGGCATCGGCGTGGCTCATGATGGCTGTGCCTCCAGAGAGTGACGAGCGGGGGGATGTGCGGCGCCGCGCTGACCGGCAGGCGCGCCGTTCAGGATGTGGCGAAACAGGCGATCATAAGCAGGCACCGCGCTTTCCAGCGTGAACGCCGCTGCCTTCTCCCGCGCCCGACTGCTATCCATGGGCGTCGGGCGGGCCATGCGGATGGCCTGCGCAAAGGCCTGCTCATCGTCGCGCGGAACAAGTGCGCCCAATGCGCCGTCGTCCAGCAACGGGGCCATGCTACCGCAGCAGCGGGTGGCGATGATCGCAATGCCGCGCGCCAGCGCCTCGACGACGGCGCCGGGCTGCCCTTCGTAGCGGGAGGAAAGCAAAAGGACGTCATGATCGGACAGGCGCTTCAGGATATCGGCACGGAATCCGGCGAAATCCACCCTTGTGTCGATGCCCAGCCGCCGGGCAAGCGCGTGGAGGGCGGCGCGCTCGCGCCCGTCGCCATAAATTGTCAGCCTGTCTTCGGGTCGGCTGGCGGCTGCAAAGGCGCGCAGCATCAGCGGATAATTTTTCTGCGGTTCCAGCCTCCCGACCGCAACGAACCGCCGACCACCCCCATGGGATGCGGTTCGTGGCAACTGCGCGCACCGATCAAGATCGGCGAGTGACAGTACCGGGTTGGGCACGACATGAACGCGTGCGGGGTCGATGCGCAGTCGCGTCACTGTTTCCCGCGCCATCGGTTCGGACAGGACGGCGAAATGGTCGATCGCCCTGCCCTGGATCCGCAACCACATGGTATAGCAGGCGCGCAGGGGCACGGGCATGTCGGCCCGGATCAGATCGTTGCTGATCTTGGCAAGAATTGGCGGACAATGCTGACCCAGCCGGATTTTCAGCAGCACGGCGATGATCGTGTAGCTGTTTCCGGGACAGAATATGATGTCAGGGCGTCGGGTGCGAACGGCGCGCAGGCAGGCCCTCAACATCGCCAGAGTGCGCCAGTTCAACACCCTCGCTGGCCGACGGAAGGGGACTGGGACAACGCTGCCCGCTATCCGATCGTCCGCCATCGGACCATCGGGATCGCCCAGCACCAGATGCACGGTAGTGCCCGCCCGCTGCCAGCCAGCGATCAGGCGCAGCGCAATGCGCTCCACGCCGCCCGGCCCCGGCGCATGCAGGAACGTCAGGACTTGCAGTGCACCGGCGTCAGTGGCGATGTCGCCTTCCCGCGTCGCGGGGCGGCTCGACACTCGTGGCGGAGGTGCGCACTGCATGCGCCGCCCATGTCGGATTTTGATAACAGCTTGATGCAATATCCGTGACGAAGCGATGAATGCGCGGATATATTTGCGCAATGCTGACGGCGATCACGAACCCGTCACAATCGGCGCGATATAGCAGAGACATGGTACGCTATTGTGTCTTGAGCCTGACGATCCTGCTGGTTGCGCCTCTGGCCGCTGCACGGACCGCCCATGCCGCCGAAGCCGCGCCGGTCACGCTGCGCATCGCTGCCGAGGAAGCGCGGCAGGGCGTCGCGTCGGACGGGGTCCACGTCTACGCGATCGACAACGACCGGATCGGCAAATACCGGATCAGCGACGGCGTCCGCGTAGCCCGGTGGCAGGGGGAACGGGCGCAGTTTCCGCACATGAACAGTTGCACCGTCGTGCGGTCCGAACTGATATGCGCTGCCTCCAACTATCCGGCGCTGCCGCAGACCAGCGCGATCGAGATTTTCGATACCAAGAGCCTGCGGCATCTGCGCAGCATCAGCTTGGGAATGGGGCTGGGATCATTGACGGCGCTGGATTGGCATGGCGGGCACTGGTGGGCGATCTTCGCCAATTATGATGGCAAGGGCGGAGAGCCTGGCCGCGATCACCGCTACACGACGCTCGTACAGCTCGACGACCGCTTTCGGCAGCTGCGTGGCTGGCTGTTCCCCGCATCACTGCTCGCGCGTTTCGCACCGTTCAGTTGCTCGGGCATGAGCTGGAGCGACGAGGGGACGCTCTACGTCACCGGGCATGACCGCCCGGAACTTTACGCGCTTCGCCTGCCGCAGGCCGGATCTACGCTGGACCATCTCGGCACCATTGCCATTGCGACCGAAGGGCAGGCCATCGATTGGGATCCCAAGGTGCCCGGTCGCCTCTGGTCAATCATGCGTGGCCAAGCCGTTCTGGCCGCCAGCGCCATTACGTGGCGGAAGGACGATCGGCCTTGAGTGGCGTGCGATCGTCATGCGTCGTGCGCAGCTCTCGCTCTGGCGGAAATCATGCTGATCGAAGTTAAGTCGCGCTTTTTGTCTGCGACTTTCATGATCCTGTGTCGTTGAGGGTGGGCGCGTCTGAACGAGAGCGCGCGGCAGCCCCCATTTGCCCGAGAGGACCCATCATGTTCGACACGAACCACGATATCTCAACGCTGAACAGCCTGATTGCCACCACAATCGACAGCGTGGACGGCTACACCGAAGCCGCCAAGGACAGCAAGAACAGCCACTTCACAGCCTTGTTCACCAGCCGTGCGGCGGAACGGCGCGATGTCGCGACGCGGCTGCAACAGGAAGTCTCGCGTCTTGGCGGCAATCCGGAAGACGACGGCACCATCCTTGCGGGTGCCCATCGCGTGTTCCTCAATCTCAAGTCGACGGTGACCGGACAGGACGACAAAGCGATCATCAACGAAGTCGAAGCCGGTGAGGATCATATCAAGGCCAAGTTCGAGGATGCCCTGCGCGACGAAAAACTGTCTCCGGCCACGCGCGACCTGATCGAAAGCGCTTATGGTTCGGTCAAGTCCGGCCATGACGAAATGCGCGACATCAAACATTCGATGGAACATTGATTCAGCGTTGATCAAGCGTGCTATCCGGGCGGCGGGGGAAACTTCGCCGCCCTTTGCCGATGTGCGTCCTCTCCGGCCGATACGGACAAATTGTCCCATAGCGCAGAAAATCGTCTTTCACGGTTCAGATATGCGTCGCGCCTCGCTATAGGGGCGGGATGTTCACCAGCCTCCTGTCCCTGTTCATGCTGTTCCTCGCCACGGTCGCGGCGATGGAAGCCTTTGCCTATGTGATGCATCGCTGGGTGATGCATGGGTTCGGCTGGTTCCTGCACGAGAGCCACCACCGCCCGCGCACGGGCAATTGGGAATTGAACGACGCCTATTTCATCATTTTCGCGACTCCGGCGATCATTTTGCTGCTGGGCGGCGTACAGTTTGGCTGGGGCCACTGGGCCACCGCCATCGGTGCGGGCATCACGGCCTATGGCATGATCTATCTGGGGTTCCACGACATCATCGTCCATCGGCGCCTGAACCACCGCTATGTGCCGCGCTCAACTTATATGAAGCGGATCGTCCAGGCGCATCGGTTGCATCATGCCGTGGAGACGAAGGAGGGCACAGTCAGCTTCGGCTTTCTGGTGGCCCCGCGGCCGGAAGCGCTGAAGGCGGAACTGGCGCGGCGCGGTCGCGCAGGTGTTCGCGCGCCGACGGGCATCCCCGCCGAATAGCAGTGTCTGCCTAACGCGACCGGCTACAGCGCCAGCAATCGCTCCCCAATGGCATTGAGCGATGCGATTTCCGCCTGCAACTGGGCGAACGAGACATGCACGGGCGCATTCTTCTGATCGCGACAGGCAAAACCGCCATGCTCTGGTCCCTGGAAACCCGACACGATCAGGCCGCGAAACCGGTCGATGCGCTGGATGTCGCGCTCAAGCGCTGCGATTTCCGCCAGAACGGTGGCGTTGCGCCGGTCGCGCATCGAAATCATCGCGCGAAGTTCGGCCAGCAGCTTCCCCATGCCGGGCCGGGTGCGCGATCCGACCGTGCGGATGTCGCCCGCTGCCTCGCGCAGCAGGCCGATCTTCTGTTCCAGCCTTTGTTCCAGAACACCCCAAGCGCACACCAGTTTCCCGACACCGCAGAGCAGATCGTCATCAAGGCTGTCCTGGCTGGCGAAGGACGGTTGGCTGTTCATGTACATGGCGATGCAATTCCTGACCCCGCCGCTCTGTGATCGGCGGCATCGCTAATGCCTAGCGCAGGCAACATCATGTGACGCCATGATGGCACACGCGTTGCCCGCGCGGGATGCACGGCACGGCGGCATATGTGCGAAAATGTGGACGAGTTGTGACATGCCGACTTGTGGTCTGTGTTCGGATTGCCTTCCGCCTTCAGAAGTCGATGGCGATGCCTTTGCGTTCCCAGTCGCCATAGCGCACCGGGCTGAGCGTTTCTGTTGTCACGCGCGGCGCATCAACGGGGTCGGGCGCGGGTGGCGGGGTGCTTTTGGTCCAGTGCGCCGGTGGTTTCACATGGTCGGGGCGCTTACCCATTTGTCGGCTCCTCACATTGACGCTGCATCACTGCAATCCCACATTCAGGATGCACCCGCTAAGTGGGCATCAATGGAGTGACGGACAAGTGAACGGTTTCAAGACGACCATGCTGCTGGCGGCCATGACGGCGCTGTTCATGGCGCTTGGCTACACGCTCGGCGGCAGCGGCGGCGCGATCATCGCGCTGCTGGTGGCTGCGGGCATGAATCTGTTTACCTTCTGGAATGCCGATCGCATCGTCCTTTCGATGCATGGCGCGCGCGAGGTCGACGCGCATAGCGAGCCGCAGTTCTTCGGGCTGGTGCAGGGCCTGGCGCAGCGCGCGGGTCTGCCGATGCCGCGGGTGTACATCATCGATTCGCCGCATCCCAACGCCTTTGCTACCGGCCGTGATCCCGATCATGCGGCCGTGGCTGCGACGACCGGCCTGCTGTCGATGCTGAGCCGGGATGAAGTGGCGGGCGTGATGGCGCATGAACTGGGCCATGTGAAGAACCGCGATACCCTTATCATGACGATGGTAGCCACGATCGCGGGCGCCATTTCCATGCTCGCCAATTTCGGGCTGTTCTTTCGCAGTGGCGACAATAACGGTCACAGCAATATCGTGGCGACGCTGCTGGCGGTGATCGTCGCGCCTTTTGCCGCGATGATCGTGCAAATGGCGATCAGCCGCACCCGCGAATATGGTGCCGACCGGGCAGGCGCGGAAATCAGCGGCAATCCGCGCGCACTTGCCTCGGCCTTGGCCAAGATCGCGGGGCAGGCTGCGCGCATCCCCAATCCGGTCAGCGAACGCAATCCCGCCGCCGCGCAGCTCTACATCGTGCCGACGCATATCAGCGAAATGTTTTCAACGCACCCGGCGACCGAAAGCCGTATTGCCGCGCTGGAAGACATGGCGGCCGATATGGGCAGCGTGCCTTTGGGCGTTGCGTCCCCGCCATCGGCGCTCAAGCGGGTGCACAGGGCCTCGCGCCGTGGCAGCGCGCTAGATCCTCACCGCCGTTAGACTATAGCGGCGGATAACCGGCGAGGTGACGCGCCCCGGAAATGCCGCTAGGGGAGCGCCATGGCCTCCGTCCCTCCCGTCTCCCGATATCCCGCCCGCGCGCCTGAGGCACCCGGCTTACCCGCGCGACGTTCGGCGCTGCGCCTGCTCGACGCTGTTCTTCGTCGTGGCGATCCACTGGAAGTCGCGCTGCATGGCGCAAGCCAGGGGCTGACCGATCGGGCCGATCGCGCCCTTGTCCATGCCATTGCGGCAGAGGCACTGCGCCGCCTGCCCGACCTTGACGCGCTGATCGACGGGGCGACCCGGCAGCGATTGCCGGACGACGCCAAGGCGCGGATGGTGCTGCGCATCGCGCTCGTCCAGGCGCTGGTGCTGGGTACACCGCCGCATGCGGCCATCGCCACGGCCTTGCCGCTGGTCGACGGTGGCCCGCGCAAGCTGGTCCATGGCGTGTTCGGTACGCTGATGCGCGGCGGCGCGACTCTGCCCGATGTGCCCACGCTGCTGCCCGAAGTCGCCGCGCGCTGGGCCGCGCAATGGGGCGATGCCATGCCGCATGCGGCCGCCCGCGCCACAGCGCAGCGCCCGCCAGTAGACATCAGCCTTCGCGATCCGGCGCAGACGGCGGATTGGGCCGATCGCCTGTCGGGCGTGTCGCTTGCTCCTGGCCATGTCCGCCTGCCCGATCATGAAAATGTGACCGGCCTTCCGGGGTTCGAGGAAGGGGCCTGGTGGGTGCAGGACATCGCCGCATCCATCCCCGCGCGGCTGCTGGGCCAAGGCGAGGGGCGGACCGTGCTGGACCTGTGCGCCGCGCCGGGCGGCAAGACGATGCAGCTTTCGGCGGCCGGATGGCATGTGACGGCGATCGACCAGTCGGCCAAGCGGCTGACGCGCCTGTCCGACAATCTCGATCGTGTCGGCCTGTCGGCGCAGGTCGTGACCGGGGACCTGCGGCAATGGCAACCGGCCGAACCCGCCGACGCCGTGCTGATCGACGCACCGTGCAGCGCGACGGGCATCTATCGCCGCCATCCCGATGTTCTGCATCGGATCGGTCCGCGCCAGATCGCGGAACTCGCGACATTGCAGACCGAACTGCTGGCGCGTGCGGCCGAGTGGGTGAAGCCAGGCGGCGCGCTCGTCTATGCGACATGCTCGCTCGAACAGGCCGAGGGCGAGCAGCAGATCGACCGCTTCCTCGCGGGCGGGCAGGGCTGGACCGTCGTGGCGCCCGCGCCCGGCAGTCTGCCGCAGGGGGTTACAGCGACTCCGCAAGGCTGGGTGCGGACCTTGCCGCAGACATTGGCCGATCAGGGCGGCACCGATGGATTTTTTGTTGTGTCGCTGCGGCGTGTTTGACAATAATCCTTAAGGGTCATGCTGTTATCGTGCATGGTCGGATCAACAGGAGATTGCGTGCGTCCCGTCGAGCCTCTGCCACTGCATCATAGCTGGCCGCTCAGCGCCATCGACGACCGACTGCCCGGCCTTCCGGCCGATGGCACGGCGATGCCGGACGGCGACGCGCTTGCGGCGCAGGGCATCGGTCTGTGGCACTGCGATCTTTTGACCGAACGGCTGACATGGACGGCTGGCGTCTATGACATTTTCGGGCTGATGCGCGATGACGTGGTGACACGTCCGCATGCGGTGTCGCTCTATGCACCGGATTCGCGCCTGGCGATGGAGCGGTTGCGGGCCCACGCCATCCGTCATCGTCGCGGCTTCACAATCGATGTGGATATCGACCCGGCAGGCGCGTCGCGCCGGGCGATGCGGCTCACCGCCGTGCCGGTGCTCGGGCCGGGGGGCGTTATCGCCCTGCGGGGCATGAAGCGGCTGTTGCCATCCCTGCCATGCCGTTCGGGGCGGCGGGATGCGGCACTTCTGCCGACGACGGATTGACACGCACATCGACGGCAAAAAGCCGCAAATGATGCGTTGCCCCGCGCCCCCGGCAAAGCTAAGGCGATGGGTTAATGACCCCGAGCGCCAGCCACCCGATCCTGATTTCCCCGTCCATTCTCTCGGCCGATTTCGCGCGCCTTGGGGAAGAAGTGCGGGCTATCGACGCAGCGGGCTGCGACTGGGTGCATGTCGATGTGATGGACGGGCATTTCGTGCCGAACATCACGATCGGGCCGATGGTGGTAAAGGCGTTGCGCCCGCACACGGCCAAGCCGCTCGACGTGCATCTGATGATTGCGCCGGTCGACCGCTATCTTGACGCGTTCGCCGACGCGGGGGCGGACATCCTGACCGTGCATCCCGAGGCCGGGCCGCATATTCATCGCAGCGTTCAGCATATCAAGGGGCTGGGCAAGATGGCCGGCGTGGTGCTGAACCCTGGAACACCGGCGAAGATGCTGGATTATCTGATCGACGACATCGATCTTATCCTGATCATGAGCGTCAACCCGGGGTTCGGCGGACAGAGCTTCATCGACAGCCAGCTTCGCAAGATAGAGGCGTGCCGCAAGATGATCGACAAGAGCGGCCGCGACATTCGTCTGCAAGTCGATGGCGGTATCGACGATCGTACCGCGCCAATGGCCATCGCCGCAGGTGCCGATGTGCTGGTGGCGGGTACGGCGACGTTTCGCGGCGGGCCGGATGCCTATGCCGACAATATTCGGAGGCTGCGCGGGGGGTGAACGATCTGACGCGCATCCGGGCCAAGCCCGCCGCCGAGCGCGCGTCCTTCCCGGACGTGCCGGGCGGTGCGGAGATCGAGGAAGGCAGGCGGCTCATCCGGGTGTCGGATGACAAGGGCCTGTCGCTCGCCGAACGGATCGCGCATCGCTTCTATCGCCTGACCTGGCGGACACCGCTGCATGCGGTGCGACTGAAAGGCAAGTTTCCGCTCAAGCTGCTTGCCGTCCCTGACGACAGCATTCCGGGCGACGTCGTGGCCGGGCAGGCGATCCGCGCAGGGTATTTCCTGTTTCGCGGCATGAAGCAGCCGATCGACACGCTCGATTTCGAAACGCTGGCCCTTGCGCCCGCTTTTGTGGACTATATCCACAGCTTTCGCTGGCTGCGAGACCTTTCGACGGTCGCAACGCGCGAACAGGGTGCCCCGGTGGCCGAGGCCGTGATGCGCAAGTGGCTGGCGGCCCATGCCGAAAAGCCGAGCGAACCAGCGTGGCGGGCCGACAATGCCGCCTGGCGGCTGCTCTACTGGACCAGCCAGGCCCCGCTCATCCTGTCCTCCAGCGATCTGGTCTATCGCTCGCTGGTGCTGAACTGCATTGCGCGCACGGCCCGGCATCTCGACCAGAGCGCGGACAAGGCCCCGGTCGGCCTGCATCGGCTGGTCGCCTGGGGCGGCGTCGTCGCGGCCTCGATGCTGATCCCCGGCGGCGGCCCGCGCAAGCTGTTCGGCGAGGCCGGGCTGCGTCGCGCGATCGACAGTGCCTTCCATCCCGATGGCGGCGCAATTTCGCGCTCTCCGCTCGCGCAGCTCGACGGCATCATGCTCCTTGCCATGCTCCGTTCGGTCTATGACGTAAGGCGGGAGGATATGCCCCGCTTCATCGCCGACGCGCTCAACCGGGCCGTTCCCGCGCTGCTGGGCATCACCCATGGCGATGGCGGGCTGGGCAACTGGCAGGGCGCCGGTGCGACCGATCAAGCCCATGTAGATGCGGTCGTTGCCGCAACCGGCGTCCGTGCCAGACCGTTGCGGCAGGCACGCGACTGGGGCTATCAGCGGCTGGCGGCGGGCAACAGCGTCCTGCTGGTCGATGCCGCCCCGCCGCCTGTGGCGCGGCTCGCGGCAGCGGGCTGTGCCTCGACCGGTGCCATCGAATTGAGCGACGGGCCGCACCGCCTGATCGTCAATTGCGGTGGCGCGGCGCTGGCCGGCGCCTATCTGCCCGACGATCTGGCGCAGGGCCTGCGTACCACCGCGGCACACAGCACCCTGGTGCTGGCCGACAGCAATTCGACCGCGATTCTGCCCGACGGTACGCTCGGCAAGGGCGTGACCGAAGTCGAGCTGAACCGGCAGGAGCTGGAAAGCGGCAGTCGTCTCGAACTCAGCCATGATGGGTATGTGCGGCGGATCGGCTATGTCCATCGCCGCCTGCTGATGATGAGCAGCGACGGGCGCGAAATCCGGGGTGAGGACATGCTGTTGCCTGCCGAGCGCCGTCGCAAGCCTGCCCCCACGCCGTTCGCATTGCGCTTTCATCTCGCGCCGGGTGTCGAGCCGACGCTGACCGCCGATGCGCAAGGCGCGCTGCTGCGCATCGACATGGGTGCGCTCTGGCAATTTCGAACCGGCACGGGAACGATCGCGATAGAAGACAGCCTGTGGATCGATGGCGAAGGCAAACCGCGGGCCTGCCTGCAACTGGTGGTGAGCGGGCAGGCGGAACCCGGCGGCATCAGCACCGGATGGTTGCTGAAGCGCGTGGGATAGGCCGTTTCCGGCACCCGGCGTATTTTCAAGGACGAGAGACATGAACGATATCCCGATCAAACGCGCCTTGCTGTCTGTTTCGGACAAGACCGGTCTTGCTGAACTGGGGGCGGCGCTTGCCGCGCACGGCGTGGAGCTGGTCTCCACCGGCGGCACGGCGAAGGCGCTGCGCGATGCCGGGCTGACCGTCATGGACATCAGCGAACTGACCGGCTTTCCCGAAATGATGGACGGCCGGGTCAAGACGCTGCATCCCATCGTCCATGGCGGCCTGCTGGCGGTGCGCGACAATGCCGACCATGTCGCAGCGATGGCGGCGCACGGCATCGGCGCGATCGATCTGGTGGTCGTCAACCTCTATCCCTTTGCCGCGAAAGTTGCGAAAGGGGCAGGGCGTGAGGAGATCATCGAGAATATCGACATTGGCGGCCCGTCGATGGTCCGGTCCGCTGCGAAGAATCACGCGAGCGTGGCAATTGTCACCGATCCGGCGGATTATGACCGGCTGATCGCGGAGATGGGCGAGAAGGGCGGCGCGACCAGCTATGACTTTCGCCGCCTTCTCGCAGCCAAGGCCTATGCCGCCACCGCTGCCTATGACAGCATGATCGCAAGCTGGTTCGCCTTTGCCGATCAGGGGACCATGTTCCCGCCCAGCCTCACCCTTGCCAGCACCCTTGTCTCGCCGCTGCGCTATGGCGAGAACCCGCATCAGTCCGCGGCACTCTACGTGCCTGCCGGGCCATCAGCGCGCGGCATCGCACAGGCCGTTCAGGTGCAGGGCAAGGAACTGTCGTACAACAATTACAACGATGCCGATGCCGCGCTGGAACTGGTCAGCGAGTTTCGCGACGGCCCGCCGACGGTGGTGATCGTCAAACATGCCAATCCGTGCGGCGTCGCAAGCGGCGATACCTTGATCGCAGCCTATGAAGCGGCGCTGGCCTGCGACAGCGTGTCGGCTTTTGGGGGTATCATCGCGGTCAACCGCCCGCTGGACGGCGCGACGGCAGAAGCGATCAGCGGCATCTTCACCGAAGTGGTCGCGGCGCCCGACGCCGATGCCGACGCCCGCGCGGTGTTTGCGAAGAAGAAGAACCTGCGCCTGCTCCTGACCGGCGACCTGCCGGACCCGGCGCGGCCCGGCCTGCAATTGAAGAGCATCGCGGGCGGCCTGCTGGTCCAGAGTCGCGACAACGGCCGACTATCGCCCGACAGGCTGACGGTCGTGACAAAGCGCAAGCCGACCGCGCGGGAACATGAGGATTGCCTGTTCGCATGGACGGTCGCCAAGCATGTGAAGTCGAACGCCATCGTCTATGCCAAGGATGGCAGCACGGCGGGCATCGGTGCCGGGCAGATGAACCGGTTGGAATCGGCCCGTATCGCCGCCTGGAAAGCCAAGGATGCGGCGGAAAAGGCGGGGTGGAGCGCACCGCGCACCATCGGTTCGGCGGTCGCCTCCGATGCGTTCTTCCCTTTCGCCGACGGGCTGCTCGCCGCGGTGGAGGCGGGGGCCACGGCGGTGATCCAGCCGGGCGGATCGATCCGCGACGCGGAAGTGATCGCCGCGGCCGATGCAGCGGGTCTCGCCATGCTGTTTACCGGGATGCGCCATTTCCGGCACTGATACGCTGCGGCGCAGCGACGAATTGCCCTTTAATACAGGCTTCGGCGCGCCTATCTTCGGCCTGCGACCCGCATAGATCGGGCGTGCAGGAGAAGGACGATATCATGTTGAAAAGCTTTTGGACGGGTGCGGCCTGCGCCGCGCTGATCATGCCTGCCGGGCTGGCGCTCGCGCATGTGACCGACCCCGGCGTGATCGTGTCGGGAACCTATGGCAGCGAGACGCAGACGATCCGGGTTTCGGTCGCCGATCTCGATCTGCGTCGTGATCCGGCCGTCGATGTCGCCGACCAGCGCATCCGCAATGCCGCAGAACGCGTCTGCGACAAGGCGAGCGCCCGGAAACTCTATCAGAAGCTGGATTTTGCCCGCTGCTACGAACCGGCGATAAGCGAGGCGCGCGGCGAACTCGACTCGCTGGTGAGCACCGCACGCGCGGGCTGACCCTGGCGACGCCTGATCGAAACGCCGCCCCGGCATCTGTGCAGGGGCGGCGTTTTCGCAATATAGGGTTAACCAGTCCTTAGAAGATTTCGTTCACTCCCGATGCAAAGGCAATTCGGGGATGAACTCTTATGGGGCGTGCGGACACAGGCGTTGATGTCGCGATCATCGGCGCTGGCCCGGCCGGACTGACGGCAGCCTATCTGCTGACGCAGCAGGGCTATAGCGTCACGGTGATCGAAAAAGACCCGCACTATGTCGGCGGCATCAGCCGCACGGTCGAACATGACGGCTTTCGTTTCGACATCGGCGGCCATCGCTTCTTTTCGAAGTCGAAGGAAGTCGTCGACTTGTGGAACGAGATATTGCCGGATGATTTCATCCAGCGCCCGCGCATGAGCCGCATCTATTATGAGGGCAAGTTCTACAGCTATCCCTTGCGGGCGTTCGAGGCGCTCTGGAATCTGGGGATAGTCCGGTCGACCCTGTGCATGGCGAGCTTTGCGAAGGCCAAGCTGTTTCCCAACCGCAATGTCCGCTCCTTCCAGGACTGGACCGTCAATCAGTTCGGCCACCGGCTGTTTTCGATCTTCTTCAAGACCTACACCGAAAAGGTGTGGGGCATGCCGTGTGACGAAATGTCTGCGGACTGGGCGGCGCAGCGCATCAAGGGCCTGTCGCTGGGCGCAGCGGTGCTCGACGGGCTGAAACGCAGCCTTGGCCTCAACCGGCGCCCCAATGACGGCATGGCCACCAAGACATTGCTCGAAACCTTCCGCTATCCGCGGCTGGGGCCGGGCATGATGTGGGAAGCGGCGCGCGACAAGGTGGTCGCTGGCGGTAACCGGGTGCTGATGGGCCATGCTCTCAAGCAACTGACGCAGGATCAGGTGACGGGTCGCTGGCGGGTGACCGCCACGACTGGCGATGGCGCCACGGTGGCGATCGACGCGGCCCATGTCATCAGCTCCGCACCGATGCGCGAACTGGCGAGCCGCATCCACCCGATGCCCGAGACGACCGGGGCGGCGGCGGACCTTAAATATCGCGACTTCCTGACCGTCGCGCTGATGATCCGGTCGGACGATCTGTTCCCGGACAACTGGATTTACATCCACGACAGCAAGGTGAAGGTCGGTCGCGTCCAGAACTTCCGTAGCTGGTCCCCCGAAATGGTGCCCGATGCACGCATCGCCTGCGTCGGCCTCGAATATTTCTGCTTCGAAGGCGACGGCCTGTGGTCCTCGAACGATGACGACCTGATTGCCCTCGCCAAAAAGGAAATGGCGATCCTCGGCCTGTGCAAGGCGGAGGATGTCGTGGGCGGCGCGGTGGTCCGGCAGGAAAAGGCCTATCCGGTCTATGACGATGCCTATGCCGCCAATGTTCTGGCGCTGCGGACCGAACTGGAAGCGAAATATCCCACGCTGCATCTGGTCGGGCGGAACGGCATGCACCGCTACAACAATCAGGACCATGCGATGATGACGGCGATGCTGACTGTGCGCAACATCGCGGCGGGTGCGCGCGTGTATGACATCTGGGGTGTCAACGAAGACGCGGAATATCATGAATCGGGTGACGAGGGCGAGCGGGCGGCGCTCGCCAGCGAACGGCTGGTGCCATCCCGCATTGCCCCTGTCGATCCGGCGATCGCGCAGGACGCGGGCGCGATCAAGCCGGACGCGATCAAACCGGACAGGGCCGCATAACCGCCATGCTGGGCCGCTGGCTCGCCTTTTGCGTGCAGCTTACCTACACGCGCTATCTGGTTGCGAGCGCATTGGCGCTGGCGGCCGATCTGGCCATTTTCACCTTGCTGCTGATCGGCGGTACGGCGGCGATCGTCGCATCCGCCGTCGGCTATCTGTGCGGCATCGCCGTCCACTGGCTGCTGTCGAGCCGGGCGGTGTTTACGGCCACGGGCTACATCACCACGCGCCATCGGCAGCGGGTGCTGTTCGTCGGTTCGGCGCTCGTCGGCCTGGGCCTGACGACGGCCATCGTCGGGCTGGGTGACCGCATCGGTATAAACCCGCATATGGCGAAGGCTGTAGCCATCGCCGTCAGCTTTCATGTCACCTATTTGCTGCGCAAGACGATCGTTTTCGCCTGATGCCCGCCTTGCCACCCCCATCGCGCTGGCGGCTGGCGCCAAGCGTCGCGATCCTGGCGCTTCTGCTGTGCCTGCTGATGACGACGCTGGGCTGGACGACAATTCAGACGCTTGCATTCCGCGATCCTGACGATGCGATGCGCTATGTGCAGGTGCGCGATTTTCTGGCCGGGCAAGGCTGGTTCGACGTGTCGCAGCATCGCGTCAATCCGCCCGTCGGCGGCCCGATGCACTGGTCGCGACTGGTGGATCTGCCCATCGCGGGCGTAATGCTCGTGCTGCGCCCGTTGCTGGGCGCGGCGACCGCTGATCGCGTGGCGCTTGTGCTGGTGCCGCTGCTGCTGCTCGGCATGCTGTTCGGCATGCTCGCACTGGCCGTACGGCGGCTGGCAGGCACCTTGCCCGCGATCATGGCCGCCGTGCTGCTGGTGCTTTCGATGCCTGTGCTGATCCAGTTTCAGCCGACACGGATCGATCATCATGGCTGGCAGATATTGATGGCCGCCACCGCCCTGTGGGCAATTTTCGATCCGCAGGCGCGGCGCGGCGGCATTATCGCAGGCCTTGCCGTGGCGCTGTGGACGCATGTTTCGAGCGAAGGCCTGCCTTATGCGGCGCTGTTCGGCGGTGTCCTGGCCCTCGCCTATCTGCGGGATGCGCGCGCATGGCCTCGTCTGCTTGCCTTTGCCCTGGCCCTGACGGGCGGTGCGGCGGCGTTGCTGCTGCTGGCCCGTGGCTGGCCGGATGGCGCGCGCATCTATTGCGACGCGATTTCGCCCGTATATCTTCTGCCGATGATCGCGGCATCGGTCGCGCTGCCGGTTGCGCGACGTCTGCTCGGTGAAGGGCACTGGCTGCGTCGCGGCTCCATTGCCGCGCTCGCGGGCGTGGTCGGGGCCACAGTCTATCTCGCCGTGGGCGGTGAATGCCGTGGCGGACCGTTCCAGACGCTCGATCCCGTCGTGTACAAATATTGGTATCTCAACGTGGCGGAAGGGCGACCCGTGTGGGAACAGTCGCCGTTGATGGCCGCGATCGTTATCGTGCCGCCGCTGTTCGGCATGATCGGCTGCTTCCTTGCCGCACGGAATGCGGAAGAGGCAGACCGCCGCTTCGCCTGGATCATCATGCTGCTGATTGCCGGTGGCGCTTATGGTGTCTCGCTGTTCGTCATGCGCGCGCTGTCGATCGCCAATCTCATGGCATTGCCCGGCCTGGCGATGCTGATGCTGTTGCTGTTGCCCAAGGCGCAGGCGCTGCGCACCGCATGGGGCCGGGTCCTCGCGACGGCGGCGCTGTGTGGGCTGACGCCGATCGGGATCAGCGCGCTTGCCGCATCGCTGTTGCCGGGAGAGCCTGCGGATTCGGCAACCGGGCAAGCCGGGGACAACTGCACCGGGCAGGCGCAGTTGCAGCACCTCGCCGCCCTGCCGCGCGGCACGATCATGGCCCCGATGGACATCAGCCCCTATCTGCTCGCCTTTACGCCGCATGCCGTGGTGGCCACGCCCCATCATCGCAACGAAGCGGGCATGCGCGCCGTCATCAGGACGTTCATGGGCGGTGCGGACGACGCCCGTGCGATCCTGATGCGCCACCGCATTGCCTATCTTGCCTACTGCCCCGGTCGTGCCGAAATCGACAGCTATGCCCGGCACAATCCGGCAGGCTTCATGCAGTTGCTGCTGACCGGTCCGGTCCCGACATGGCTGGAACGCGTGCCGACGGCGCCCGGCGATAGCATACGCCTCTATCGCGTAAGGCGCTGACCTCAGGCCTTTGCGCCGACCGCGAACGTCATCGCCGCCCCGTTCATGCAGTAACGCAGACCAGTGGGTTTCGGTCCGTCCTCGAACACATGCCCCAGATGCCCGCCGCAGCGCGCGCAATGCACTTCCGTACGCGGATAGCCAAGATCGAAGTCGCGGCGGGTGCCGATCGCGCGTGGCAGCGGTTGCCAGAAACTGGGCCAGCCGGTGCCGCTGTCATATTTGGTGGCGGATGAAAACAGCTTCTGCCCGCAACCGGCGCACAGGAACAGCCCGGCGCGATGCTCCTTGTTCAGCGGGCTGGTAAAGGGCCGCTCGGTGGAGGCCTCCCGCAATACCGCATATTGTTGCGGGCTGAGTTTCTTCTTCCACTGCGCAGGTGTGAGCGTGACGGGAAATGGCGCGGCGCTCGCCTGCTCCTCCGTTCCGGTCAGCAATGTCGCCGCCGTCGCCACGACGCCGAACCCGACGGTGCCGAGCAAGGTGCGGCGGGATAGAAAGGCCGGACTGTTCATGACGGTTCCTCATGCAATGATGCAAGGCAGCTACGTGCCGGACCGGGAAATGGATACGCGCAGGCGCGAAAAAAATCCACGACCGCCGCCGCCGGACTTCAGCACGTTGCGCCGGAACAGGCGGACGCCGATGCGGATGATCAGTGCCACCCACAGCCATTGCCAGGCCAGCGCCGCCAGATGCGGCAGCAGCGCATCGGATTGCGCCGCACGGGCGATCATCGCAAAGGGTGAGCTGAACGGAAAGGCGACGGCCAGCAGTTCCATCGGCTGTCCCATGCGATCGACGTTGAAGCTCGCGAGGAAGAAAAACATGACCTGCGTCATCGTGATCGGCATGGAAATGGTCTGGACGTCGCGGACCGTCGCCGCCTGCGCACCGATCCCGATGAACAGCGAACCGAGCAGGGTGTAGGCCGTGGCGAAATAGACCGCGGCGAGCATCAGGAACAGCGGCCAGCCCATCGCCGGCGGCGGCAGCGGGAAACTGATGCCGACGAACACAGTGTAGACGGCAACGGTGGCACTGGACCAGACGGCGATGCCGACGAACGACATCGCGAGCATCGCCATCAGCTTGCCCAGGAAAATTGCGTCAACCGGTATGGCGGCCGCCAGTATTTCTATGATTTTATTGGTTTTTTCCTCGACCATGTTAGACAGGACCATGCCTGCCAGCAACATGGTGAGCAGAAACAGCAGGATTTGCGCAAGGCGTCCGGTCAGCAGGCGGGCCTGCTGTTGCGCGCCGCTGCTGTCGGCGACGATGCGGGTCGTGACAGCCGTTTCGGGCAGCGCGCTGCCTGCGCGTGCGATGCTGGCGATCAGGGCGATGTCGCCGCGCATCCGGTCGATGTCGCCCTGGCGACCCGTCAGCACCGGCCGGTCGAGCGTGCCCGAAAGGACGACGTTGATCCGCTCACCCTTCCGCGCGAGCAATGCATCGGGTTGCTCGCCTGCGGCATAGCGGCGGAGCTGGATCGCCGGACGACGATAGAACAGGGATTTCAGCCGTGCCTGCCCGTCTTCGAGCGCCTGCGCCTCCTTTGCGGAAAGCGTGATGCCGACGACCGGACGCAGGCTCTCCGTCGCCATCCGCTGGCCCAGCCCCCCCGCCACCACGCCGATGCCCAGCGGCAGCAGCGGGCCGATCAGAAACAGGATGAATGCCTTGGAAAAGATGATCGCGGTAAAGTCGCGCCGCGCAACTACAAAAGCCGCGCGCAACAATTCCCTCATGCTCCGTCCTCTTCGTCGATCGCAGGCACCATGTCGCGGGCGGCCTCCGCCCCTGCGATCGCCACGAAGGCGTCATGCAGGCCGGGGCGCTCGATCGACAGGCTCTCGATGCCCGCGTCGCCATCCACAAGCGCCTTGAGCAGGGGTTCGATCCCGTCGAGCGGCAGGGGGAAGCTCCACACATTGCCTTCGACCAGCGCGTCGGCGGGCACGGCGGCTCGCCACGGTCCGTCGCTGCGCCGGGTTTCCAGCCGCACCTGCGGGCGCAGGCGGTCGCGCGCGGCGCCGACCGATCCTTCGAAGCGAATCCGGCCGCCCGCGACGATGGCGATACGCTCGCACAGCCGTTCGGCATGGGCGATCACATGCGTCGAGAACAGGATCGTGACACCGTCCGCCGCCTGCCGCCGGATGAGTGCCTCCAGCTTTCCCTGATTGATGGCATCAAGACCGGAAAACGGCTCGTCGAGCACGATCAGCCGCGGGGCGTGGACGATCGTGCCCAGCAACTGCACCGTCTGCGCCATGCCTTTGGACAGGGCGCGCACCGGCTTGTCCGCGGCTTCGCCAAGACCATGGTCTTCCAGCAATGCCCGCCCGCGCCTGCGCCCCTCGCGCAGCGGCAGGCCGCGCAGCGCGCCCATGAAGGCGATCGCCTCCACGGCTTTCATCGCTGGATACAGGCCGCGCTCTTCGGGCAGGTAGCCGATCGCCCGGGCGAGTTTCAGCGGCTGCGCCTCACCCAGCAGGCGGCGATGTCCGCCGTCGGGATCGATGATGCCCAGCAGCATGCGCAGCAAGGTGGTCTTGCCTGCGCCGTTGGGCCCGAGAATACCATAAATGCTGCCTACGGGGACGGCGATGTCAATGCCGTCGACCGCGTGGAAATCGCCGAAACGCTTGACAAGGCCATGCCCCTCGACGGCATAGGACAGGTGATTGGGGGAGACAGGATCGGAAACGCCGTTCATCCGGCCTACGATAGCCGCGCGCCATGACAAAACAAAGCCTTCCTCTCGAAGAGCAGCTCAAGGCTGCGGCTGCGGCGACCGGCTTTGCCGATTGCGCGATCGCGGCGGCCGATGCTGCGCCGCGCAGCGCCGCGCGCCTGCGGGACTGGATCGCGCAGGGATGCCATGGCGACATGCTGTGGATGGAAGAGCGCGCGGAACAGCGCGGGTCGCCGAAGGGGCTGTGGCCAGAGGTTCGCTCGGTCATCATGCTGGGGATGAGCTATACGCCCGGCCGCGATCCGCTGGCGCTGGAGCATGTTGGCGACCGGGGCCGCATTTCGGTCTATGCGCAGGGGCAGGATTATCACGATGTCGTGAAAAAGGCGCTCAAGGCGCTTGCGCGCTGGCTGGTCGATCGCGCGCCGTGCGATGTGAAGGTCTTCGTCGATACGGCTCCGGTGATGGAAAAGCCGCTGGCGGAGGCGGCCGGGCTGGGCTGGCAGGGCAAGCACAGCAATCTGGTGAGCCGTCGCCACGGCAGCTGGCTGTTCCTGGGCGCGATCTACACCACGCTGGATCTGACGCCGGATGTGCCGGGGAGCGACAGTTGCGGGTCCTGCATCGCCTGTCAGGCGGCATGCCCGACCGATGCCTTTCCCGCGCCCTACCGGCTCGACGCGCGGCGGTGCCTTTCCTACCTGACAATCGAGCACAAGGGACCGATCCCGGAGGCCTTTCGCAAGCCGATGGGCAACCGCATCTATGGCTGCGACGATTGTCTGGCCGTGTGTCCCTGGAACAAGTTTGCGGATGTCGCCGCAACGCATCGCGCGTTTCTGGGTCGGGCGGAATTGGCGGCTCCGGCATTGCGCGATATCCTGGCGCTGGACGACGCGGCATTTCGGGAGATTTTCTCGGGCTCGCCGATCAAGCGGATCGGGCGCAACCGGATGGTGCGCAACGCGGCCATTGCGGCGGGGAACAGTGGGGAGCCGTTGTTGATCGCCGTGCTGGAGCCGTTGACGCGCGATGCCGACGGCGTAGTGGCCGAAGCGGCGGGCTGGGCCATCGCACAGCTGCGTGCGTGACGACCGCGAAATGGTGCTATTTGGCGGCGAGGAGCGCCGCGCAGGCGGCCGGGTCCATCTCCATGCCGCTGGGCTGTCGGCTGTCGGCATAGCTGACCACCGGTTCCTTGCCCTTGGCCGGAGCGTAGAGATAGGTATCGAGTATGCATCGGCCATTGGCGAATTGCAGCTTGCGCACATGCGGATCGCGGATGTCGAGGCGCGGCGTGCCAAACATCTGGATCAGGCGGCGGGCGTCCATGCCGGTCAGCATCGTCGGCTTGCCATAGGCACCGGCCATCGGCACGGCGGGTCGCGTGGCCGCGGTCGGCGGTGGTGCGCTGGGCACGGCGGCACAGGCTGACAAGGCCATGATGAGCAGGCCGGGGCCGCTCGCGCGCCGCATGGTCCGCCATTCAATCATCGCGCTTCCTTCCCGCTCCATGCAGCACATGGACGGCCATAGCCGCACTCCAGACCGGCGCAAGCAGGTTCGCGACCGGCACCAGGAAGAGCAACGCCGAAACGAAGCCCATCGCCAGACGGGTGCCTTTCGGAATGGGCGGTCGCTCGGGATGGCGTGCCTCCACCATGTCTGCCAGATCGCGCCCCAGAAGATAGGCGTTGACCGCCAGCAGCAGCGCAAGGGTGCCGACGCCGGTGACCAGCAGGGCAATGTAGAAGGGCAGGGCAACCAGATTCCAGCCGACCGTGCGCAGTACCGATCGCAGGGCGAGGCGCATGCCCTGCGCGAAAGAGACGTCGTGCGCCCGTTCTGCCTGCTGCGGATAGCTTTCGCGCTCGATCGCCGCGACGATCGCATCACCGAACAGGCCGATTACGACGATGGCAATGGACCGGAAGAGAAGCCAGGCGGATGCCGCCGCCAGCAGCACGGCGGCGGCGGCCTCCACCAGTCCGCCAGCGCGCTCGGCCCAGCCGATCCAGCCGAAAAAGCTGTGCAACCCTGCCCTCAGGCCTACGCCGAGCAGCGCGAACAGCAGCACCGTCACCATCAGCGAGCGGATCAGCACAGCGCGCGCGACGGGGTGGAATATCTGTGGAAAGGCGCGCAGCGCCGCGGTCACGATCATGCTGCCGTCTATCGGCGGAGCGCGAGGGGGCGTCAATCCACCACCATCGCGCCATGGATTGCGCCGGACGGCGTCGTTCACTAGGACGCGGCCAACGCTTCCCTCGTACCGCAGGATATGATGTGACTGACACCCCCGCCCGTTATGACGTGATTGCGATCGGCAATGCCATCGTCGACGTGATCGCCCGCGCCGATGACGCCTTTCTCGCGACGCATGCGTTGATTAAGGGGGGCATGCAACTCGTGGATGCCGCCATGGCCGAGCTGCTGTACAGCGAAATGGGCGCGGCAGTAGAAATCAGCGGCGGATCGGCGGCTAATACCCTGGCGGGCATGGCGGCGTTCGGCAAGTCCTGCGCCTTCATTGGCCAGGTGCGCGACGATCAGCTTGGCCAGGTGTTCGCGCATGACATCCGCGCGCTGGGTATTGCCTTCACGACGCCCGCGCGCACCGAGGAGCCGCCGACCGCCCGCTGCCTCATCATGGTGACGCCGGATGCGCAGCGGACCATGAACACCTTTCTGGGCGCTTCGCAGTTTCTGCCCGCACAGGCGCTGGACAAGGCGATGATCGAAGCGGCGCAAATCCTCTATCTGGAAGGCTATCTGTGGGATCCGGAGGAACCGCGCGCCGCCATGCGCACGGCGATCGGCTATGCGCGCGCGGCCGGGCGCAAGGTTGCCTTCACCTTGTCCGCCGATTTCGTGATCGCCCGCCATCGGACGGATTTCATGGCGCTGCTGGAGGAAGGACTGATCGATATCCTTTTTTCGAATACGGATGAAATCTGCACATTGACGCAGCTGGCCGACTACGAAGCGGCGATTGCGGTGATCGCGCCTAAAGTGCCGGTGCTGGTCTGCACATGCGGCGCGGATGGCGCGATCGCGATCGTCGACGGGGTGCGGAGCGAGACAGCGGCGGCGCCGGTGGCGCGGATTGTCGATACGACTGGCGCAGGCGACCTGTTCGCTGCGGGCTTTCTGACCGGCCATGTCGAGGGGCTGGATGCGACCGCCTGCCTGAAACTCGGCGCGTTGGCGGCGGCGGAAGTCATTTCGCATTATGGGGCGCGGCCCGAAGCGGATCTGAGGTTGCTGCGCGCGCAGGCGCTGTAAGGGCGGGTCAGAGTGATTTCGAGTGAAATGGAACATTTCACGGCTCGGAAATCACGACCAAACAACGAACAAGGTCTAGGCGACCGGCGCAGCCTTGCGGAACAGGGCGCGGTCTTCGGCCGCAAAGCCGCGCCGCCAGATGACCAGCGCATAGACCGCCAGTATCGCGGGAACGCCGACCACCAGTTCCACCCATTCGAGATAGTGCGGCAGCGCGACGAAGGCCGCCCCGGCGAGAGTAGCCGCGGCCGCCGCCCACAGCAGCGCGCCGCGCCACACGTTGACGGGCGCGTCGAGCAGCCCCGAAAGCAGCCGAGCCTTGACGAAGGAACTGAGGCCCAAAGCGATGGCAAGCGCCGCCGCCGGTGCCGCGGCGAGAACCAGCGGGCCAAATCCGGCGTTGCGGGCGGCTAGGATGAGCGCAAAGCTCAAGCCCGCCTGCACCGCGATCATCGCCAGCGAAATCATCAGATTGCGGTGCCGCGCCATATAGACCAGCGCCGATTCGCTGACTACGGCGGTGGCGGCCACCACTTCGGCGATCAGCAGGAATGCCAGCGCCCCGGTGCCGCCAACGAAGTTGGGGCCGACCAGGCCCATCACAGCCTCACCCGGAATGCCGAGTGCCAGCGCGATCCCCGCCTGTGCCGCGATGATCCAGAAGCCGACCTGGCTGACTTGCCGCGCAATCGCGGGCAGATTGTTTTCCGCGATGTTGCGGGTGATGACCGGGCCAAGAATCGGGTCGAAGCTGGTCTTGAGCTTCTGCGGGAGCGACGCGACCTGCTGCGCGACATAATAGATGCCGACCACATAAGGTGCGGCGAACAGGCCAAGGATCGCCATGTCGAGCCGCCGTGAACCCCATTCCACCGCATCGGCGGCCGCGAGCGGCAGATTGTAGCGCGTCAGGCGGCCCATGGTCCGCCACTGCGGCAGCCAGCCGCGCGGCAGGCCGTAATGCCGCACCATCGGGATCAGCGAGGCCAGAAGGGCGAGGATCATCGACGCGACATAGGCGAGGATCAGACCATCCCGTGTCGAATAGAAATAAAAGCCGAGGGCGCCAAAGCTTATGGCCCAGGGTTCGATGATCGAGCGCGCACGCACCGTGGCGGCGATGTCGAACCGATAGGCGCAGGCCGCAAGGGCAACATCCGATCCGGCGATCGCGATGATGATGAGCGGCAACAGGCGGTCGAGGCCGTTGATACCGCTGTTGGGGAACATGGCTTGCGGGAACAGGATCAGCAGCCCCGCCGCCAGCAGCGATGCGGCGAGCGTCACCAGCATCGCTTCCGCCACGACATG
The DNA here is from genome assembly GCF_004005485.1 of Sphingobium algorifonticola. Classification (GTDB taxonomy): domain Bacteria; phylum Pseudomonadota; class Alphaproteobacteria; order Sphingomonadales; family Sphingomonadaceae; genus Sphingobium; species Sphingobium algorifonticola. Next base: position 698,323 of record NZ_RZUL01000001.1, on the reverse strand, counting down.
ATTGTGCGGTCGCGTGGTCCGGCTCAGTTCACCCGCGAGGCCGCGTTTCAACCCCATGGTGGCAAGCTGCGCGGCAAACTCCACCACCAGTATCGCATAAGCGAAACGCCCCAGAACGTCCGCGCCGTAAAGCCGCCCGGCGATGAACAGGAACGGCAGGCGCGCAGCAAGGCGCAGCAGGAAGCCCAGCACATTGGTCCGCCCACCCTTCGCAAGCGCGGCGATATCGGCATCATCGCTCCGCACGGCGGCCGTGGCGCCATGCGCTGAAACGCCCGTCATGGCGTCGGAAGTTGGCAATGGCGCCAAATGGGGATGATCCTCTCGCCTGTGACCGGCAACTCTATGGGACAAGGGTGGCTTTGGGGAAGGGCTATATGGTGGATGTCCGCCATCAGCGCACGATCTCGTCGCGGATCGGGCGCGCGAGCAGGGCTTCGACCACTTCGGCAACCGGCGCGCTGCCGTCCAGCAGGCGGCACACTGCTTCGACGATGGGCATGTCGATGGCGGCGGCGCGCGCCACGTCGCGCAATACCGGCGCGGTAAACGCCCCCTCCGCCACTGTCCGCCGGTTTGCAAGCAGTTCGGTCGCCGGGCGTCCTTCGCCCAGCGCCGTACCCAGTGAAAAATTGCGCGAATCGGTGGAGGAGCAGGTAAGGACGAGATCGCCGAGACCCGAAAGGCCGCCAAGCGTTTCCGCCCGTGCGCCGCGCGCCAGGCCGAAGCGCGTCATTTCGGCAAAGCCCCGGCTGATCAACGCGGCGCGCGCATTCAGGCCAAGGCCTGCGCCATGGGCGACGCCGCAGCCGATGGCGATCACATTCTTGACCGCCCCGCCGATCTCCGCGCCGATCACATCGTCAGACAGATAGGGGCGGAAGGCCGGGCGCTTCATGCGGGCCGCAATCGCCTCGCCAACGGCCCGGTCCTCGCAGGCGAGCGTCACGGCCGTGGGCAGGCCGCGCCCGACCTCATGCGCGAACGTGGGGCCGGACAGGACGGCAACCGGCGTGTCGGGGTAGAGTGCCTGCGTCGTTTCCGACATCAGCAATCCGGTGCCCGCCTCTATCCCCTTGCAGCACAGCACCAGCGCCTTGTCAGCGACGGGCGCGTCCGACAGCACGCTGCGCAGATGCTGGGCCGGCGTCACCAGCAGCAGGACGTCGCAATCGGCCAGATCGGCCAGAGCTGCGGTCGCGAAGATCGTGGGGGCGAGCGGGATGCGCGGCAGATACAACGGATTTTCGCGCGTCCGGTTGACGGCATCGACGACTTCGGGTTCGCGCGCCCACAACCGTACAACGTCGCCGCCCGATGCCGCGACCTGCGCCAGGGCGGTGCCCCATGCGCCCGCTCCAATCACGCCGACCTTCATGCCTTCACTCCTGCGCCACGCGCCGCTTGCGCATCCGGGTCCAGCGGCCAGCGCGGGCGGGCGGCGAAATCCAGCCCGTCGGTCAGCCCCAGGGCGAAACGTTCCGCGCCTGCCCATGCGATCATCGCCCCATTGTCCGTGCAAAGCCAGAGCGGTGGCGCGACGAATGGCAGATCATATGCGGCGGCAAGCCCGGCCAGCGCGCCGCGGATCGCCTGATTCGCCGCCACGCCGCCAGCGACGACCAGCGCCGTGACATCGCGATGCGCCCGCAGCTGCCGCGCGGTACGGTCCATCAGGCAATCGATCGCCGCCTGCTGGAAACTGGCGGCGATGTCATCCACGCTGTGCGTTCCTGCCTGTGCGGCACGCATCACGGCGCTTTTCAGGCCCGCGAAGGAAAAATGCGGCTCGGCCGTGCCTACCAGCGGGCGGGGAAGCGGTACGCCGTGCGGATTGCCGCGGGTCGCCGCCGCCTCGACCGCCGGGCCGCCCGGATAGCCCAGGCCCAGCAGCTTCGCCGTCTTGTCGAACGCCTCGCCAGCCGCATCGTCTATCGTGGTCGCGAGGCGCGCATAATCGCCGACGCCCCGGACCAGCAGCAATTGGCAATGTCCGCCGGAAACGAGCAGCAGCATATACGGGAACTGCAGCGTCCGGTCGGCCAGGCGCGGGGACAGCGCATGGCCTTCGAGATGATTGACGGCGATCAGCGGCTTTCCTGCTGCATGGGCCAGCGCCTTGCCCGTGACCAGCCCGACCATCACACCGCCGATCAAACCTGGCCCGGCGGTCGCCGCGATCGCATCGACATCGGCCAGTTTCAGCCCGGCATCGGCCAGCGCCCCCTCGACCAGCGGGGTCAATACCTCGACATGCGCGCGGGCGGCCAGTTCGGGCACGACCCCGCCATAGGGGCGATGTTCCGCCTCCTGCGTGGCAAGCCGGTGCGCCAATATCCGCCCGTCATGTGTGACCAGCGCCGCTGCCGTTTCGTCGCAACTGGATTCAAGACCAAGGATGATCGTCATGGGGCTTCCCTCTAGTGCGACCTCTGGATAGAAGAAAGCGACATATGGTCGAACAGTCTCCCCCTCTTCGTCTGGGCACGCGCGGATCGCCGCTTGCCCTTGTGCAGGCCAATATGGTCGCCAACGCGCTGTGCGCCGCCCATGGCTGGCCGAGCGAGGCGATCAAGATCGTGACGGTCAAGACCAGCGGCGATCGCATTCAGGATCGTGCACTGGCGGATATCGGCGGTAAGGCGCTGTGGACGAAGGAACTTGATCGCGCCCTGATCGATCGGGATATCGATTTTGCGGTGCATTCGATGAAGGACGTGGAGACCGTCCGTCCGTCCGAGATCATGATTGCCGCGATGCTGCCGCGCGCCGATGTGCGCGACCGGCTGATCGGTGCGGAAAGCTTGGCCGACCTGCGGCAGGGTGCCGTTCTGGGGACCAGCTCGCCGCGGCGTTCGGCGCAGGTGCGGCGGCTGCGCCCCGATATCACGACGACCCTGTTTCGCGGCAATGTGGCCACGCGCCTCGCCAAGGTAACGGCCGGCGAAGTCGATGCGACATTGCTCGCGGCGGCGGGCCTGGACCGGCTCGGCCAGCAGGATATCGGCCATGCGATCGCTCTTGACGTCATGATGCCTGCGCCCGCGCAGGGTGCGGTCGGCATCGAGACGCTGGCGGACAATGCGCGCATGCAAGGCTATCTGGCGGCGATATCGGACGCCGACACTTATGATTGCGTGATGGCCGAGCGGGCCTTGCTGCTGGCCTTGGGCGGCAATTGTCATTCCCCGATCGGCGCGCTGGCGCGGATCGAGGGGGACGGCATCCTGCTGATCGCGGAAATACTGACCGGTGACGGAAGCGAGCATGTGTCGGACAGCGCGTTGTTTTTGCGCGACGATCCTGCCGCCGCGTCGGCACTGGGGCAGGCCCTGTTGCGCAAGGCCAGTCCCGCGATCCGCGCGCTGTTCGACGGCGCGACCGACCTGCCGCAGGAGGCATCGGCATAGTCGCGCTGCCGCCTTTGCTTGTCCTGCGCCCTGAGCCGGGCGCGGCAGGAACGCTTGCCAGAGCGCGGGCCGATGGTTTCGATGTGCAGGGCTATCCGCTGTTTCTTGTCGCCCCGTTGCCGTGGACCGGCCCGGAACCGCATCTCGTCGATGCCGTGATGTTCACCAGCGCCAATGCCGCGCGCTTGGGCGGCCCGCAACTGGCGCGCTATGCGCATCTGCCTGCATTTGCGGTGGGGGCAACGACGGCTGCTGCCGTGCGCGAGGCGGGCTTTGCCAGCGTGGAAAGCGGCGACGAAGGTGTCCAGCCGTTGATCGACCGGATTGCGGCACAAAGTTTTTCGCGCATCTTGCACATTTCGGGGCGTGACGTGCGGCTGTTCGATCCCAAAGGCCTGCGCGTCGCTTCCGCCTGTGTCTACGCGTCGGTGGAACGCGGCAATGCGGATGATCTGCGGGCGATGCTGCGGCCGGGCATGATCCTGCTCGTCCATTCTCCCCGCGCCGGTACTCGGCTTGCCGCACTGGTGCCGCCTTCGGAACGGCGCGCATTGCATATCGTCGCCATCAGTCGGGCGGCTTGCACCGCCTGCGCCGAAGGCTGGGCCAGCGCGCAGGCGGCGGACCGACCGCAGGATGCAGAGATGCTGGCGCTCGCGGCACAACTATGTGATGGCAAGACCCCGGTCGCAACGCGCATCCTTGCCCCCGGACAGAGGGAGCAGGCATGAACGACAGCGTCAATCTGCCCGGCAGTGGCGACGGCGGCGAGCGTGCACCGCCCGAGTCGCCGGTCGGTATGCAGCCGTCGCCTGCCCCGACGGGGGACAGTTCCGGTGGCGCGGACATGCCCGTCCAGCGCGCCTTTCGGGAGCGGCGGCGCGGGCGCACACCCTGGCTGATCGCGGGCGTGATGCTCGCGTTTCTGGGTGGTGTCACGGCGACGCTATTGTTGTATCCGCGTCTGGCCGGATGGTGGGTTGCACCCGCAACGCCGCAGGCCGTCGTCAGCGCAGCCCCGGTCGAACCGCCTCGGGATCTGGCAGGCGGACGCCCGATGGATGCCGCGCGGCAGGATTTGCTGGCGGTGCGCATGATGGAGCTCGAGGACAGGCTGGCGCGTATCTCGGTGGCCGCGCAGACTGCGTCGGGCAATGCGACGCGTGCCGAGGGCCTGATGGTCGCCTTCGCCGCGCGCCGCGCGCTCGATAGCGGCGCACCGCTGGGCTATGTCGAGGGACAATTGCGGCTCAGGTTCGGTCAGGCGCAGCCGCGCGCGGTGGCGACGATCATCAATGCCGCGCGCGAACCGGTAACGTTGACGGACCTGCAAGGCGGATTTGCCGAGATCGCGCCGTCGCTCGCGCACAGCCCGCCGGGCACAAGCTGGTGGACGGCATTCCGGCAAGAGGCCCGCAACCTCGTCATCATCCGCAAGACCGCGACGCCCTCTCCCTTGCCTGAACGCACGATACCCCGGATCGAACGCCTGCTGGCGGCAGGCCGCGTGGCCCCGGCGATGGAAGAAGTGGGGCGGCTTCCGGGGAAGGCAGCGGCCGAAGGCTGGCTGGACATGGCGCGCCGCTATCGCGAGGCGCGGCGGGCGCTCGACCTGATCGAAACTGCGGCGATTCTGGAAAGTCCGCCCGCTGCTGTTCTGCCGCCCGGACCGGCTCCGTCCCCCCCACCGATCATCGTTCCGCCGCCGATGCCGTCGTCCCCCGAATAGTGCGTCATTCTATCGCAATCTGCGCGTCATAAATCTTTCATAAATCTTCCCGGTGCTTATAGTCGCGGGATGTCTCGCGCTATCGCCCTGCCTGATTCCCGCGCCATTGGCGTCGCTGCGCCCTCCAGAGCGTTGCTGGCAGGGGAAGTGCGCGCGTTTCTGCATATGCGCTGGGTCGCCGCTTTCGGCCGACCGGTGCCGCTCGCCGTGCAGGGCGAGGGGCGGCCGGTGTTGGTGCTGCCAGGCTTTCTCGCGTCGGACAATACGACGGCGCGGCTACGCCGTTCGCTGCGCAATGCCGGTTTTGCCGTGCATGGCTGGGGCCTCGGGCGCAATCTGGGCGTCAGCGCCGACATGCTGGATGCGATCGACCGGCGGGTGGCCGCGATCGGCGACACGCGTCCCGTCACGCTGATCGGGTGGAGCCTGGGTGGCCTGATCGCACGCGAATATGCCAAGCGCGCACCCGATCGCGTCAATCGCGTCATCACCATGGGCAGCCCGTTTTCCGGCGATCCGCGCGCCAACAATGCCTGGCGGATGTATGAACGCATCGCGGGCCATCCAGTCGACAGGCCGCCGGTGGAGTGCCGCCTGAACGAAAAGCCGGCAGTTCCTACAATTGCCTGCTGGTCGGCGCGCGACGGCGTGGTCGCGCCCGCCTGCGCGCGCGGTCAGGACGGCGAACGTGACATGGCGCTGGAGTTTGATTGCACCCATATGGCGTTCATCGCCGACCCCAAGGCCATCCGCACGATCGCCCGCCTGATCGTCGACTGATCGATCACGCCAGGAAGGGCGCGGCGACCTCGGGTGGAATGCGGCCAATGCGTCCGCTGGCCCGCTCCACCATGACCCAGGTCGATTTGGCGCTGACGCAGATCTTGCCGTCCGGCCCGGAAAACTCCACGAACCGGTCGAAGCGCGCCCCGCGAGGTGCGTCGCCGACCCAGGTGCGGGCTGTCACGACATCGCCTGCCTGCACATTACCCCGATAGTCGATTTCGTGACGGCTGACGATCCAGACATAGATGTCGACATGCGCCGGATCGGCCGCCGCCTGCCAGTGGCGCGTCGCCACTTCCTGCAACCACTGCACCCAGACGGCATTGTTCACATGCCCCATTTCGTCGATATGGCCGGGCAAGGCCGTGATGGTGGTGACGAACGGCGTCGGCATGGGGCCTATTCCGCCAGCCCCATCTGCCACAGGATGAAGGCAAACTCCTCCGCGCCTTCCAGCAAGCTGTCGAACCGGCCCGACTTGCCGCCATGGCCCGCCCCCATGTTCGTCTTGAACAGCAGGATGTTGTCGTCGGTCTTGTGCGCGCGCAGCCGGGCGACCCATTTCGCCGGTTCCCAATAAGTGACGCGCGGATCGTTCAACCCCGCGGTGACGAGCATGGGGGGATAGGCCTGACGCGTGACGTTCTGATAGGGACAATAAGATAGGATCGTTTCGAACGCTGCCTTGTCCTCGATCGGATTGCCCCATTCGGGCCATTCGCCCGGCGTCAGCGGCAGGCTGTCATCCAGCATCGTGTTGAGCACGTCCACGAAGGGGACGTGCGCCACCACCGCGCCCCACAGATCGGGGTTGCTGTTGATTACCGCGCCCATCAGCTCGCCGCCCGCCGATCCGCCGGATATGCTGATCCGGCCTTGCGCCGTGTAGCCAAGAGCGATCAGCCCTTTCGCCACATCGACGAAATCGTTGAATGTGTTGGTCCGCTTGTCCAGCTTCCCATCCAGATACCATTGCTGGCCGAGATCATCGCCGCCGCGGATATGCGCGAGCGCAAAGGCAAATCCCCGGTCGAGCAGCGACAGGCGCCCGGCGGAAAAGCCCGGTTCCATCGCGATGCCATAGGCGCCATAGCCGTAGAGATGCAGCGGCCCGGAGCCGTCCCGGGCAAAATCCCGGGGATAGACGATCGACACGGGGATCTGCGTGCCGTCGCGCGCCGCGATCATCAGCCGCTCTGTCGCATAGGCCGACGCATCATAGCCCGAGGGGATTTCCTGGACCTTGAGGACTTCCAGCCGATCGTCGTCCAGATGATAGTCGTAGATCGTGTCGGGCGTGACCATCGATTCATAGCCGATGCGCAGTTTCGTCACGTCATATTCGGGATTGTCGTCAAGGCTGGCGGAATAGCTTGCTTCGGGAAAGGCGATCCGTTTGGCGGCATGCGTCGCATAGTCGCGGATTTCGACTTGATCGAGGCCGTCGTCGCGCCCTTCAGTGACATAGAACTGTTTGAACAGCGTGAAATCGGTGAGATAGAAACGGTCGGATGGCGCGATGACTTCGGTCCATGCGTCCGGCCGGTCGAGCGTTGCGGTCACGAGCCGGAAATTGGGGTGCGTGTCGTTGGTGCGGATGTAGAGCGCACCCTCCCGCTCGTCGACATCATATTCACGGCCCGGCTGGCGCGCGGAAACCAGCAGCGGCTTTGCCAGGGGATCATGCGCGGGCAGCAGCCAGGCCTCGCTCGTGACATGATCGCCGGTCGACAGCACGATCCATTTTTCGGAGGATGTGAGGCCGATGCTGACGCGGAACCCCTCGTCATCCTCATGGAACAGTTCGACATCGCTCTCCACCGGATGCCCCAGCCAGTGCAGCCGGGCATTGTCGGTCCGCCAGTTGTCGTTGGCGAGGCTGTAGAGCAGACCCTTGCTGTCGCTGGTCCACACTAGCGAGGACAAGGTGCCCGGAATGACATCCGGCAGCATGCTATCGGTGGACAGGTCCTTGATCCGCGCCTCGAACCGCTCCGAACCGTCAGTATCGACCGCGAAGGCAAGATATCGGCCGCAGGGCGAAACGGACATTGCGCCCAGACGGAAATAGTCATGACCCTGCGCCAGTGCGGTTTCATCCAGGATCACATGGTCGGCATGGCCGTCCGCGCTGGCCGCCACGGGCCGCCGATACCATTTGCGATATTGCGCGCCTGTTTCGAACGCACGCCAGTAGAGATAATCGCCGTCTTTCTGCGGTACCGAACGGTCGTCTTCCTTGATGCGACCCTTCATTTCGGCGAACAGCGCGTCGGTCAGCGGCTTGTGCGGGGCCATCGCCGCTTCGAAGAACGCATTCTCCTCCCGCAGATAGGCCAGCACCGCTTCGTCGGTCACGCGGGGATAGCCCGGATCGCGCAGCCAGGCCCAGGGATCCTCGATCGTGATGCCATGATGGGTGAAGCTGTGCGGGTGCGTGGCGGCCACGGGCGGCGGAACGGGTGTGGTTGTCATCGGCGTCTTTTGTCCTGACAGGGGTGCTGGCGCAACCCGGCATGCAAGCCTATGTTGCATTTCAGCAGGATGACATCCCGTCATCCGATCAGGAAAATCGCATGTCTACCTATGAAGCCCGCCTGAGCGCACTGCGCGAACAGCTCCGCAAGGATCGCCTCGACGGCTTTGTCGTCCCTTTGACCGACGAGCATATGAGCGAATATGTGGGCGCCTATGCGCAGCGCCTCGCCTGGCTGACCGGCTTTCAGGGATCGGCGGGCAGCGCCGTGGTGCTGCCGCAGGAAGCCGCGATCTTTGTCGACGGCCGCTATACGTTGCAGGTGCGTGAGCAGGTGGACGGCAATCTGTGGCATTATGAAAGCGTGCCCCAGACCAGCGTCGCCGCCTGGCTGGGCGCGCATGCCGCCGATGGCGGCCGCATCGGTTACGATCCCTGGTTGCACACCCGCGCCTGGGTCGATCAGGCGAGCGCGGCCCTGGCGGAGAAGGGTGCCACCCTCGTCGCCGTCGACACAAACCCGGTAGACGCCATCTGGCCCGACCGGCCGGAGCCCAGCAAAGCGCATCTGGTGGTCCATGACGACATCTATGCCGGTCGCAGCGCCCGCGAGAAGCGGCAGGACATCGCCGACTGGCTGACCGAGCGGAAGGCGGACAGCGTGGTCCTGTCCGCGCTCGATTCGATCGCCTGGACGTTCAATATCCGCGGTGCCGACGTCGAGCGTACCCCGGTCGCGCTGGCCTATGCGCTGGTCCATGCCGATGCGACGGCCGACCTTTACGTCGCGCCGGAAAAGATAAGCGATGCGGTGATCCAGCATCTTGGCAATGCGGTGCGGGTGCACGACCGGGCGGATTTTGCCGATGCGCTCATGGCGCTCGCGGGCAAGACCGTGGTTGCCGACCCCGAGCGTGCCGTCGCCGCCATATTCGACACGCTCGACCGGGGCGGCGCGCACGTCGTGGCGCTCCGCGATCCTGCGGTGCTGGCGAAGGCGATCAAGAACGCGGCCGAAATCGCCGGCCATCGTGCCGCCCAGGCCCGCGACGGCGCCGCGCTCAGCCGCTATCTCCACTGGCTTTCGGTGGAGGCACCCAAGGGCGAGTTGACGGAAATGTCTGCCGCCGAACGGCTGCACCAGTTCCGCCAGGAAACCGGCAAGCTCAAGGATCTCTCGTTCGATACCATTTCGGCTTTCGGTCCCAATGGCGCCATTCCGCATTATCGGGTGGAGGCGGCCACCAGCCTGCCGATCGTCGCGGGATCGCTTTATCTGGTTGATTCCGGCGGCCAGTATCTGGATGGCACCACGGACGTCACCCGCACGATCGCCATTGGCACCCCCCCGCCCGAGATGCGCAACCGCTTCACGCTGGTGCTGAAGGGGCATATCGCGCTGGCCAATGCTGTTTTCCCGAAGGGCACGCGCGGCGGCCAGATCGATGTTCTGGCACGGCAATATCTTTGGGCCAATGGGCTGGATTACGCCCATGGCACCGGCCACGGGGTCGGCAGTTTCCTGTCGGTCCATGAAGGCCCGCAACGGATAGCGACGTTCAACGGCGGCGACGAACCGCTGCGCGCGGGCATGATTCTGTCCAACGAACCGGGTTATTACAAGCCCGGCGAATATGGCATCCGCATCGAGAATCTGGTGCTGGTGGAGGAGCGTGCCGTACCGGGTGCGGAACAGCCGATGCTGGGTTTCGAAACGCTGACCTTCGCGCCGATCGACCGCACGCTGATCGATCTGTCGATCATGACTGCGGCTGAGCGCGGCTGGCTGGACGCCTATCATGCCAGCGTGCTGGCGGTCGTCGGCCCACAATTGGACGGAGCAGCTAAGGCATGGCTCGAAAGCGCCTGTGCGCCGCTTTGAGCTAACGTCATTCGTCCGCGTCGGGATCCCTGTCCGGCTGGCGGTTGCTTTGCAGGGGGGTGGCATTGGCTTCGCGCGCCTGTCCCTTGCGGCGGCGCAGATTGTCGCGCAGCGCCTGCGCCAGCCTTTGCTTGCGGTCGTCATCCTGGCTCATGGCAAACAGCCCTAACGAAAATCATGCCCTCGCGGCAAGTCGCCTTGACAATCGAGGGCAGGAAAGGCCATAGGCCCGCTTCCCGCACAGGCCTGACGCGGTCGGCCCTGTCGCGCATGCGAAAATGGTGTGCTGCTGTAGCTCAGTGGTAGAGCGCATCCTTGGTAAGGCTGAGGTCGCGAGTTCAATCCTCGCCAGCAGCACCATTTTCGCTTTCCCGCTCGTTGGCGGATGGCGCGCGGTAACAGCTGTTGACGCTGCCCGCGCCGCGCCCCATGGCAATGCATATGCGCTTTTTTTCCGACAATGCCGCTCCGGTGCATCCTGCCGTCCTCGCCGCGATCATGCAGGCCGACGTCGTGGATACAGCCTATGACGGCGACCAGTGGAGCGCGCGGCTGCATTCGGCGTTTTCGGCGCTGTTCGAAACGCCGGTCAGCGTGCTCTGGGTGTCCACCGGCACGGCCGCCAATTGCCTGGCGCTTGCGGCGCTTTGCCCGCCCTATGCCGCTGTGCTGTGTCATGCGGACGCGCATGTCGAAACCGACGAAGGCGGCGCGCCGGAGTTTTTCACCCACGGCGCCAAGCTGATGACGATCGCGGGCGAAGGCGCGAAGATTACGCCCGATGCGCTCGGCAGGCGACTGCGCGCGATCCGCGACGACGTGCATCAGGTCCAGCCCCGCGCCCTCACGATCACCAACGCCACCGAATATGGCCGCGTCTACACGCCGGATGAGGTCGCCGCGCTCGGCGCGCTGTGCCGCGCGCACGGTCTGCGCTTTCATATGGATGGCGCGCGCTTTGCCAATGCGGTGGCGCATCTGGGCTGCCATCCGGCGGACCTGACGTGGCGGGCGGGTGTTGAGGCGCTGTCCTTCGGCTTTGTCAAAAATGGCGGCATGATGGCGGAGGCGCTCCTGTTCTTCGACACCACATTGGCGGATGAAACGCGGCGGCGGCGCAAGCGGGCGGGGCATCTGCTTTCGAAGGGGCGCTATCTCGCGGCGCAGCTTCTGGCGATGCTCGACGATGATCTGTGGCTGCACAACGCGCGTTCCGCCAATGCCGCCGCGCAGGTCATCGGCCGGGCGGCGGGCGGCCGCTGCCTGCATCCGGTCGAGGCGAACGAAGTGTTTATCGCACTCTCTCCGGCCGAAGCCGCAGAGTTGCGGCAGCAGGGTTTCGACTTTTATGACTGGGGCGAGGGCGCGGCGCGGCTGGTGACAAGCTGGCATCATGACGTCACGGCGGTGCAGCCGCTGGCCGACGCCATCGCCGCTCTGTAAATGGCGTTCGCGTGACACATAGCCACGCCGAACCCGATGACCATGGCCCGTCGCTGCTCTCCCCTGCGATTGCGCTGCCCTTTGCCATCGTCACCCTGATCTGGGGATCGACCTGGCTGGTGATCCGCGATCAGGTCAGCCTCGTGCCCGTAAGCTGGTCCATCTGCTACCGCTTTCTGCTGGCGGGGGTCGCGATGGCGATACTCGCCCGCAGCCGGGGCCTGCCGCTTGCCATCGGCTGGCGCGGGGTCGGCTTTGCTGCGGCGCTGGGGGCGAGCCAGTTCATGGCCAATTTCAACTTCGTCTATCGCGCGGAAATGGTGCTGACGTCCGGGGTCGTCGCCGTGTTCTATGCGCTGCTGCTTATTCCCAACAGCCTGTTCGCCTGGATCGCCTTTCGCCAGCCGGTGACGCGCCATTTCGTGGTGGGATCGGTGATCGCCGTCACCGGCGTCGTGCTGCTGTTCCTCCGCGAATATCGTTTTGCCGATGTCGCACCGGGTGCGGTGCTGACCGGTATCGGCCTGTCCTTCTTTGGGTTGCTGGCGGCATCGGTCTCCAATGTGATGCAGGGCACGGCGATCGCCCGTCGGCTGCCCATCATCAGCGTGCTGGCCTGGGCGATGCTGCTGGGCGGGATCATGGATGGCGTGCTGGCGTGGATCACCACCGGCCCGCCGACGATAGACATGCGCCCGGCCTATCTGGCCGGGGTCGCCTATCTCGCGCTGGCGGGATCGGTCGTCACCTTCCCGCTCTATTTCCGGCTGATCCAGCAGATCGGTGCAGGTCGCGCCGCCTATACGGGGGTACTGACGCCCGTCATCGCGATGCTGCTCTCCACCCTGTTCGAGGATTATCGCTGGTCGCCGCTTGCGGCGCTGGGTGCGCTGCTCTCGATCCTCGGCATGGTCATCGCGATGCGCGCCAGGCCTTCGCGGTAGGTCGGACAGGCCGGGTTCCAGCCGAGCAGACGCTTGGCCTTGCCGTTCGCGATCCGCCGGTTCTCGCCATAGAAGGCCCGCGCCATTGGCGACAATTTTGCTTCCTCAAGCGACAGCAGCGGCGGCAGCGGCAGGCCGGTCAGGGCGCTCGCGGCCGCGATCACTTCATTCTGGCTGCATGGATGATCGTCCGCCAGATTATAGGGACCCGGCGGTCCGTCGAACCCGGCAATTACCCCCGCCACGATATCATCCACATGCACCCGGCTGAACACCTGCCCCGGCAGGTCGATACGCCGCGCCCGCCCATCGATCAGCCGGTCTATGGCGGAACGGCCGGGACCATAAATGCCGGGCAAGCGAAACACGCGGACATCGTCGCGCAACATCTGCCATGCCAGATCCGCCTCCGCCCGCGCGCTGCGTCGTCCGTGGCCGATGGAGGCACTTTCATCGACCCACGCGCCGCCGGTGTCGCCATAGACGCCGGTGGCGGAGAGATAGCCGGTCCAGCGCGCCGGTGCGGCCGCGATATCGGCGCCATAGGCAGCGAGCACCGGATCGGCGCCGTCTTCGCCCGGCGGCACCGACGAGAGTATATGGCTGGCCGTGCCGATCGCGGCGCGCACCGCTTCCGAATCGGCAAAGGCAAGTGCGCCATCGATGGCGGTCTGTCGGGTAGCGGTGATACGCCAGCCCTGCGCCCGAAGCGCTGCCGCGAGGCGGGAGGCAGTATAGCCAAGGCCGAAGATGAGCATATCGGTCATGGGGATACGCATACACCATAAATCCTCCCCTTCGAGGGGGATGAGGATTCGGCACAGCGCCATTGCCCCTCGCTACGCACCGGCATAGGAGGGGGACATGGCCGACATTCATACCACCGGGGCCGGTGCCCCCGCGATCATCCGCCGTTCCGACTATCGTGCCCCGCTGTGGCTGGTGCCCGATGTCGCACTCGATTTCGCGCTCGATGCCGATGCGACGCAGGTGCGCGCTACTTTGGCGGTGACGCGCAATGGCGATCATGACCAGCCGCTGCGGCTGGACGGTGAGGGGCTGGTGCCGCTGTCGATCACCGTCGACGGCATTGCGCTGACGCCCGACCAGTGGTCGATGGATGGGTCGGCGCTGGTCATTCCCCTGTCCGGCAATGCGCACGCGGTCGAGACGCTGGTTACCATCGCGCCCGCCGCCAATACGCAGTTGATGGGTCTGTACGCTTCGGGCGGGTTGCTGTGCACCCAGTGCGAGGCGGAGGGTTTCCGCCGGATCACTTTCTTCCCCGATCGCCCCGATGTCCTGTCGCGCTACAGCGTGCGGATGACGGCGGACAAGGCGCTTTATCCGGTGCTGCTGGCCAATGGCGATCCGGTGGCGTCCGGCGATCTGGAGGACGGACGGCACTGGGCGCAGTGGAACGATCCTTTCCCGAAGCCCTGCTATCTTTTCGCGCTGGTCGCGGGCGATCTCGCCTGCAATGCCGACGGCTTCACCACCATGTCGGGGCGGAAGGTGTCGCTCGGCATCTGGGTGAAGGCGGCGGACCTGCCGCGCACCGCCCATGCCATGAAGGCGCTGAAGGATTCGATGGCGTGGGACGAGCGTGTCTATGGCCGCGAATATGACCTGGCGGCGTTCAACATCGTCGCGGTCGCCGATTTCAATTTCGGGGCGATGGAGAACAAGGGCCTCAACATCTTCAATTCGCGCTACATCCTGGCCGATCCCGAAACCGCGACCGACATGGATTATGACGCGGTGGAAGGCGTGGTCGCGCATGAATATTTCCACAACTGGTCGGGCAACCGCGTCACCTGCCGCGACTGGTTCCAGCTTTCGCTGAAGGAAGGGTTCACGGTCTTTCGCGACCAGAGCTTCTCCGCCGACATGGGGTCGCCCGCCGTCAAGCGCATCGACGACGTCCGCATCCTGCGCGCGGCGCAGTTTCAGGAGGATTCAGGTCCGCTCGCGCATCCGGTGCGGCCCGAATCCTATATGGAGATTTCCAATTTCTACACGGCGACCATCTACAACAAGGGTGCCGAAGTCATTCGCATGATGCACACGCTGCTGGGGCCTGAGCGGTTCCGCGCGGGCAGCGACCTGTATTTCGACCGGCACGACGGGCAGGCGGCGACCTGCGAAGATTTCGTCAAGGCGATGGAAGACGGCGGCGGGATCGACCTCACGCAGTTTCGCTTGTGGTATAGCCAGGCGGGAACGCCGCGCATCAATGCGACCCTGACACATGATGCTGCGACCGGCGAAGCCATCCTCACCCTGTCGCAGGCGGTGCCGCCGACCCCGGGGCAGCCCGACAAGAAGCCGATGGCGATGCCGATCCGCATCGCGCTGTTCGACCGCGCATCGGCGCGGCACCACGGCGACGCATTGCTGCATCTGACGCAGGCGGAACAGAGCTTCCGTTTCCCCGGATTCTCCGCGCCGCCCGTTCTTTCGATCAACCGGGGCTTTTCCGCGCCGGTGGTGATCGACAGCGACCGCAGCCAGGCCGATCTTGCCTTCCTGTCCGCGCATGACGACGACCCGTTCGCCCGTTATGAGGCGATGCAGCAGTTGATGGTCAATGTGCTGGTGGGCACCGTCGCGGGGCAGGCGATGGACGACACGCCGGTGATCGCAGCGATCCGGGACACGATCGCCGATAGCAAACTCGACGACGCCTTCATTGCGGAAGCGATCCGTCTGCCGAGCGAAAGCTATATCGGCGATCAGATGTTGCTGGTCGATCCCGACGCCATCCACCTGGCGCGCGACCGGTTGCAGGCAAAGATCGGCGCAACGCTGGAGCAGGAATGGCGGGCGCTTCATGCGCGGACGGAAGCCAATGGCTTTTCCCTGTCGTCCGCCGCCAAGGGCGCGCGCAAGTTGCGCAACACTGCCCTGCTCTACCTGTCGGCTTCAGGCGCGAAGGATGCCGACGCCATCGCCTTTGCGCAGTTCGATCGCGCCGACAACATGACCGAGCGCCAGGGTGCCCTGGCCGTCCTCGCCAGCGGCATAGGCGACCATCGGGAGGCGGCGCTCGACATCTTCTACAACCGCTATGCCGACGATGCGCTGGTGCTCGACAAATGGTTCCAGACGCAGGCTCTCGCCTTTCATCCCGATACGCTGGCGATCGTCGATGCGCTGGGGCGGCACAAGGATTTCACCCTGTCCAATCCCAACCGGGTACGGTCGCTCTATGGTGCATTTGCGGCCAATCAGTGGGGTTTCCATCAGGGCGACGGTGCGGGATATCGCATGGTGGCCGACATCGTGATCGCGCTCGACTCCCTGAACCCGCAGACGGCGGCGCGCCTGGTACCGCCGCTGGGGCGCTGGCGCCGGTTCGATGCCGTGCGCGGCGGCGCGATGCGCGCGGAACTGGAACGCATCCTCGCGACGCCGGGTCTGTCGAAGGACGTGACCGAGCAGGTGGTCAAGAGCCTGGAATAAACGTCATCCGGGTGGTGGCGGCGCGGGCCTTGGCCGCTCCCGCGCCGGGCGCTCGCGGCCCAGCACATTGTCGATCCAGTTCTGGTCCATGCGTGGCGGGGCAACGACATCCTCGCCTTGCTCCTCGCGCGGCGACCGGGCCGGTTCACGCGCATCGCCGTCGCGCGGTTCGCGCTCGATCGGCATGCCGTTCTCGTCCACGAACATGCCCGATCCATTGTCCGGCGCACCGAAATAGGATTCCTCGTCCGGCTCCAGTTGCCATTCGGGCAAGGTGACCTGGGTTTCGAACGGCTCGACCGGGCGTTGGGCGACCGCCGCTTTCATATATTGGGCGAAGGCCTGCGCCGGGGCGCGGCCGCCCTGAAGCCCGCCGACCGCACGGGCATTGTCGCGGCCCATCCAGACACCCGTGGTCAGCCCGCTGGAAAAGCCCATGAACCAGCCGTCCTTGTTGCTATTCGTCGTTCCTGTCTTGCCCGCGACCGGACGGCCGATCTGGGCCGCGCGGCCGGTGCCGGTGTTGACGGCGGTCTGGAGCAGGTCGGTGATCCCCGCCGCGACCCAGGGGGCGACCAGCACACGGCTGGTGTCGTCCTCATGCTCGTACAGCAGCCGCCCGTCGGCGGTCGTCACCTTGGTAATGCCATAAGGCGTCACCGCCACCCCCTTGCGCGCGACCGAGGCGAAGGCGCGCGTCATGTCGATCAGCCGCACGTCGGATGTGCCCAGCACCATCGACGGGTGGGTGTTGACCGGCGTCGATATGCCGAAACGGCGGGCCATGTCGGCGATCGTCGGAAAGCCCACTTCCATGCCGAGCTTCGCCGCGACGGTGTTCACCGAATAGGCGAAGGCCGTGCGGATATCCATGTCGCCGGAAAAGCGCCCGTTGCTGTTGCGCGGCGACCAGCCGTCGATGTCGATCGGCTCGTCCTTCACCGCCGTGTCGGGGGTATAACCCGCCTCCAGCGCCGCCATGTAGACGAACAGTTTGAAGGCGGAACCGGGCTGGCGCACCGCCTGCGTCGCGCGGTTGTAGTTGGACGTGACATAATCGTTGCCGCCCACCATCGCGCGCACCGCGCCGTCGCGATCGACCGACACGAGGGCGCCCTGCGTTCCCGGCGGCGCATTCGCCTTGATCGCGGCGGTGGCCGCGCGCTGCATGGCAAGGTCGATCGTGGTCCACACTTCGAGCGGTTCGGCCGGTTCGTCGATCAGCGTGTCGAGCTGCGGCAGGGCCCAGTCGGTGAAATAGCGGACGCTGTTCTGCGGCGCTTCGGGGGCAAGTTTCACGCCCTTCAGGTCCGCGTCGGCACGCTGCACGGCGGTGATCGCGCCGTTTTCGCGCATCACGTCCAACACGACGCCCGCCCGCCCGATCGCCGCGTCGGCATCTGCGGTCGGCGAATAGCTGGACGGTGCCTTGACAAGACCCGCGATGATCGCCGCTTCGGGCAGGCTGAGGCTGGTCGCGGCATGGCCGAAGAACTTGCGGCTCGCGGCGTCCACGCCATAAGCACCGCCACCGAAATAGACCTTGTTGAGATACAGCTCCAGGATCTGGCGTTTCGAAAACTTCCGCTCCAGCGCCATCGCCAGGATCATCTCGCGGACCTTGCGGCCCCAGGTGTAGCTGTTGTTGAGGAAGATGTTGCGCGTCACCTGCTGCGTGATCGTGGATGCGCCCTGCAATCGTCGCCCCGTGCCCCGGTTTTCAAGGGCAAACCACGCCGCGCGGGTCAGGCCGATCGGGTCGATGCCGGGGTGATGATAGAAACGCCGGTCCTCGACAGAGACCATCGCCTCGACCATCACCCGCGGGATCTGGTCGAACGACAGCCAGCGGCCAAAGCTTGGCCCCAGCGACACGATCACGCTGCCGTCGGCGGCGTGCACCCGGATCATCTGGCCATTGGGGGAGGATTTGAGCGCTTCGTAATTGGGCAGCGACTGCATCGCCACGAACACCGCGACGACCAGAGCGATCAGCCCCGCGACCGCGCCCACCGCGCCGACCTTCAGCCCGCGGACCAGCCAGCGTTTGATGGTTGCGCCGGTGCCGCCTCCACCGGCGGTTGATGTCCTGCTCTTGCCCGCTCGTGCCATGTTCCATGCCGGATACGCGTTAACCGAGCGCGCCACAAGCGGGCGCGCGGCTTTATCGGGGCTGAACGGTGGTCAGGCGCCTTCGTCGCGCGGCTTGAAATCCAGGCTGGCGCTGTTCATGCAATAGCGCATGCCCGTGATGCCCGGACCATCGGGGAATACATGGCCCAGATGGCCGTCGCAGGTCGCGCACCGCACTTCGATCCGCCGCATGCCGTGGCTCACATCCTCGACTTCCTCGACGGCATCGGCATCCACCGGCGCGGTAAAGCTCGGCCAGCCTGATCCGCTGTCATATTTTTCGGCCGCATCGAAAAGCTCCGCACCGCAGCCTGCGCAATAATAGACGCCGTCTTTCTTGTTGGCATTGAGCGCGCCGGTGAAGGCGCGTTCGGTGCCTGCCTCGCGCAGGATATGATATTGTTCGGGGCTCAGGCGCTGGCGCCATTCAGCGTCGGTCAGGTGCAGCTTTTCCATGGCCGCAATATGGTACGGCAGTGCGACCGGATCAAGTCAGCCAAGGCGCGTCAGCCGGGCGACGATGTCGGTAGCCCCGGGCACCCCGATCAATGCACGGGCGAGAGAGGGGCGGCTGCCCAGTCCCTTCACAAGCCCCGCCAGCAGCAGTGGCATCGCGGCGCGGCCTGCAAATGCATGCTGGTGGAGGCGCGCGCCTGCCGCGCCGTTCTCCAGCCAGTGCGCGACGGCGCTTTGCGCGCTGGCGAGGGCGATGCCGACACCTTCGCCCGCAACGGAGGGGATCACCGCCGCCTGATCGCCCAGCCGGAACAGGCCGGGGCGGGTGTCTCGCGCGCGCCATCCATAAGGCACATTGCCGATCGCGTCGATCCGCACGCGGCAAGGCATGTCGGTCAGCCGGTCGGCCAGCGCCGGGGATGCCATCGCCAGTTGCGCGAACAGGTCGTCGGCTTTGCCGTCCGCTTCCTGAAGGCGGCTCTTGCGCACCGCCATGCAGGCGTTGACGCTGCCATCCTCCTGACACACCAGGCCCAGATAGCCGCGATCGAACAGGTGCAGTTCGATTCGCCCGCCGATCAGCCGCGCACGCGCCGCGCTTTGCGGCAGGCGCAGACGCAGGCCGAGCTCGGGGTCTGCGCCGCTGCCGCTGCCGCCGCGATCCCGGTTCACGCCCCGCAGGTCGGTCTTGCCGGTGGCCAGGAACAGGCTTTCGGGCTGCAGCGTCGCGCCACTCGCCAGTGTCAGGTCGGTGCCTTCGACCGCCCGCACCGCGACGCCGCGCCGCACGTCGGCGCCCTGCGCCGCGGCATGATCCAGCAATGCCGAATCGAGGCGGATGCGGGAAAGGCCCATCGCCGGGGCAGGCAAAGCTGCCGTCCATTCGCGCGCGCCGATGAACAACGCGAGCGTGCGGACATCGTGCCCGCCAAGGCTGGCGGGATCGATCCCGAGCGCGGCGATCCGCTCGACCGTGCGCCAGCTTAGAAATCCGCCGCAGATGGTGTCGCCCATCCGCTCCAGCCGCTCCAGCAGCGTCGCGCACACACCCGATCGGGCGAGCGCGATGGCTGCCGCCGCACCTGCGGGTCCACCACCGACGATGACGGGCGGGGCCTTGCTCATTTGATGCGCGACACGCACAGGCGGAAGGGGAAGAGGCGTTCGACCGTGGCGATCCCGTCCAGCTCCGCCGCGTTCAGCATGTCGTGCCATTCGGCGGGGCGGAAGCTGCGCGCGATCGACAATTGCCCGTCCTCGCGCACGATGCGATGCACCCCCAGCAGCCGCGCGGCCCATGGATAGCCGTGATAGGCGAGGGCGTGACGGTGCAGGTCGTTGACGAACCAGCCGCGCCGCGCGGTGGCTTCCATGAAACGTAGGAAGGCGCTCCGCTGCGGGTCGTCCATATGATGGGTGACAAGGCTGGAGATAATGAAATCCCACGGTTCATCGGCCAGCGCGGCATAGTCGCCGGTGCGATAGGTGATCGGCGCTTGTGCCGGATGCCGGGCCAGCGCCACGGCTTCGCTGCGCGGATTGAGGTCAATGCCCACCAGATCGCAGGCGATCCCGTGCTTGCCTGCCCACCGCCAGATCGCGCGCAGCATGCCGCCATCGCCATAGCCGACATCGAGCAGCCGGAACGGCCCCGTCGCGGCCCGCTTCAGAAAGCGGATCGTCGGCCGCGCGGTCAGCGTTGCCGTATTGATACGCGCCAGCCCGGCCAGCACCTGCGCATAGACCACAGGGGACAGGGTTTCGGCGTCCATCTGCTCCTCTTCCAGCGCGCGCGTGGAAAGGTCGCGACTCATCAGTCCGCGCCGCTGAAGCAAAAGCCTTCCGCCGCCAGCCCCGGCCCGAACGCCAGCGCCAGGCCATGATGGGGGGGCGGTTCGGCCAGAAGCCGCGCCAGCACGAACATCAAGGTGGCCGACGACATGTTGCCGCAGCTTTCCAGCACCGCACGGCTGTGATCGAGCGCATGCGGGGGCAAGGCGAGCGCGTGGGCGACGGCATCGAGGATCGACCGCCCGCCCGCATGCACGGCCCAGGCATCGACCTTGGCGGGATCGACCGGCAGCATGGCGGGATCGGCCAGCGCCGTCGCGATCGCGCCGGGCACTTCGCCCGACAGGTGCATGGCAAAGCCATGATCGCCCAGGTCCCAGCGGATCAGGTCGGCGCTGCCGGCAAGCGTCTTGGAAAAGGGTTTGTCGATCGCGAGACCCTTCGCCTCCGCCGTCACCAGTGCCGCCGCGGCACCATCACCGAATTGCAGCATCGCGAGCAGTGGCTCGATCGCGGTTTCCGCCTGGAGATGGAGCGTGCTCAGCTCCACGCAGACGACCAGCACCCGGGCATCCGGCTCAGACCGTATGATATGCCGCGCCGACCGAAGCGCCGCGACGGCGGCATAGCAGCCCATATAGCCGACCAGCAGCCGCTCGACCGACGCTGACAAGCCGAGGCGCTGCGCCAACACCTGCTCGACGCCCGGCGCGGTAAAGCCGGTGCAGCTTGCCAGCACCAGATGCGTAATGCGCTCGATCGGCACCTGCGTCGCCAGTGCCGCCACCGCCCGCTGCGCGAGGGCGGGCGCGGCATCGGCATAGATGGCCATGCGCTGCGCCGTCGTCGGCCAATCACCGGCGTAGAACCCGCCTGCGTCGATCGGCGATCCGGTGGTGTCGGGCAATATGGACCAGCGACGGGCGATGCCGCTGCGTTGCGCCATCCGGTCGAACAGCTTCGCCTCACGCGGATCGGCCAGTTGCGCGCGCGCCCAGCCGATAAACGCCTGGTGGATGTCCTGATCGGGAATGGCAGTGCCGATCGCATGGATATGAGCAGTAACGGGAATCGGCGACACCTTGTGGCTTTTGTCAGAAGATAGGCGCGCAATCCGTACTTACCAATGGCCCGCCAAAGAAACGCAACGTTACCCGGTGCGTTCGCGCGCCGCCTGTCGCGCGATGGTGAGCAGTTCCTGCGTCACCACTACGTCGCCTGCGTTGCGGCTGGACCGGCTGGCGCGTTCCGCGGCACCAAGCCGCTGGATCACGCGCGCAATCCCGACGGCATCCCACAGCTTGACCTGCCGGGTGACGACAGCCTTGTCTTTCCAGAAGATCGCCTTTCCGGCCCCCTCGATCGCGGCGTCGAGCCGACCCGACCGGTCGAAATCGGCGCGAATCTGAGCAATGAGCATGGCCCTATTCTGCAACGGGCGCAGGATGCTGCCCATGTTTGTGCCCATCACGCGCAGCCCGGCCAGCGCGCTGTGCATGGTCCTGAGGTCGCCGCCGAGCACGGCGTTGACCAGCGGGCCGATGTCTTCCTCCAGCGATTCGGCGGACAGCGCATTCAGCGCCTCGGCCGTCGCTTCGACCGGTCGGTCGGGCGCGGCATCCAGAAACAGCGCGATCTTCTCGATTTCGCCGTTCATCAGCGCGCGGTCGCCGCCGGTCAGGTCGCTGATGCGCCGCGCCAGCTCATGCGGCAGGCGCAGGCCCAGCTCGCGGGCTATGCCGATGGCGATCTGGTCGGCATCGCGCCCTTCGGGCACATAGCTGATACAGGCCATCGCCGCCTTGTGATCGAGCGCGAGCTTCACCAGTTTCGACGTGGCTTTCAGCGCCCCGGCGATCGCCACCACCGGATTGCCCGCATGCTCGGCCTGCAACAGCGCCTCGATGGCGGGCAGCGCCTCGTCGCCCAGCGGTGTCACGCGCACCCATTGCCGATCGCCGAACATGGAGAGCGAGGCCGCTTCGTCGGCCAGCCGGGCGGGATCGGCCTTCAGCGCCGAACCGTCAAGGTCGATGCGCTGTGCATTCGGCCCCATCGCGCGCTCCAGCCGCCGGGCCAGCGCGATGCTGCCCGATTCGTCCGGGCCGTAGAGGAAAAACAGGCGGATATCGGCGGGCGGCGCGTCGAGCGCCCGCTCCATCTGGCCTTTATTGGCCTTCACGGGAAGACGGTATGGCCGCGGTGCCGGACTCTTGGGACGCAAATAGCGCAAGCCGCGCGATGATCTGGTCCGCAACCGTTTGCGACAATCTTTCGAGCGCGGTGTCCTCTGCCGCGATCGTCGCATATTCGCTGGAGGACACGTCGATGCCTGCGTCCGATCCTGCCGTTGCGTCCACCATCTGCGTGCCGGTGGCGGTATCGACCAATTGATAGCGTGCGCGCAATGTCCGTCGCTCACGGGTGATGGCATCGTCGGCGCGTACGCCAAAGCCCTGAATGCTGTCGTCCAGCCTCACCACCAGGCGGTATCGCGGGCCGGTGCCGCCCTGCACCAGCCGGTCGCGCAGCGCGTTGCCGACCAGCCATCCCGCCTTGCCCTCGATGGGTGCCACTTCGACATTGGCCAGCGCCTGCGCCACCGGGCCAGTGCTTCCCCCGCTGTAAACGGGCCGCAGCCCGCAGGCGGAGAGGAAGGCCGTTGTGGCGAGGAGAGGGAGAAACATGCGGTTCATCAGAAGACTCTCTAGCCGTTCGCCCTAGGCTTGTCGAAGGGTTCCACTGAGCGTAGCGAAGGGCCTTCACGGACGTTCAGGCGCGGGCTTCGACTTCGCTCAGCCCGAACGGGGACTTATATCACCAGATTGACCAGGCGATCGGGCACCACGATCACTTTCTTCGGGGTCGCGCCGTCCAACGTCCGCATCACATTTGGCGCAGCGAGCGCCAGCCGCTCCAGCTCGTCCTTCGGCGTACCCTTGGCCACGGTGATCGTGTCGCGCAATTTGCCCATCACCTGACAGGCGATCGTCACTTCATCCTCGACCAGCAAGGCCGGATCGACAGCGGGCCATGCCGCGTCCGCGATCAGCCCTTCGCCGCCCATGTCGGCCCAGGCTTCCTCGGCCAGATGCGGCGTCATCGGTGCGACCAGCAGCGCCAGCGTGCGGATCGCGCTGTTGCGCGACGCGGATGGAGCGGCCTTTTCGATCGCGTTGGTCAGTTCGTATATCTTGGCGACGGCCTTGTTGAACGACAGTGCCTCGATATCGCGGGCCACGCCGTCGATCGTCTGGTGCAACTTGCGGTCGAGCGCCTTGTCCATACCCTCGGCGGCCGCGTCGATCTGGCCGAACAATCGCCACAGGCGATTGACGAAGCGCCACGATCCCTCGATTCCGCTCTCCGTCCACGGCAGGTCGCGCTCCGGCGGGCTGTCCGACAGCATGAACCACCGCACCGCGTCCGCGCCATATTGGGCGATGATGTCGTCGGGATCGACGACATTCTTCTTGGACTTGGACATTTTCTCGACACGGCCGATGGTGGCCACCTCACCGGTGTCGATCACGATCGCCCTGTCACCGTCCCGGCGCACATCCTGCGGGCTGAGCCAGCGTCCGTCCGCTGCCTTGTAGGTCTCATGCGTCACCATCCCCTGCGTGAACAGGCCGGTGAACGGCTCGGCGATGTCCAGCGCGCCGATGTGGCGCAGCGCGCGGGTCCAGAAGCGCGCGTAGAGCAGGTGCAGGATCGCATGTTCCACGCCACCAATATATTGCCCGACCGGCAGCCAGCGTTCGGCCTCCGCCTTGTCGAACGGTCTGTCCTTCGGCTGGCTGGCGAAGCGGATAAAGTACCAGCTTGAATCGACGAAGGTGTCGAGCGTGTCGGTCTCGCGCCGCGCAGGCTTGCCGCAGGTCGGGCAATCGACATGCTTCCACGTCGGGTGCCGGTCCAGCGGATTGCCGGGAATGTCGAAGCTGATGTCCTCCGGCAGCACGATCGGCAACTGGTGCTTCGGCACGCCGACGGGGCCACAGGTGTCGCAATGGATGATCGGGATCGGCGTGCCCCAATAGCGTTGCCGCGACACGCCCCAGTCGCGCAGTCGCCAGACAGTCGTCCCCTTGCCCCAGCCGCCCGCTTCGGCGCGCCGGATTACTTCGGCCTTCGCCGCCTCGATTCCCATCCCGTCAAGGAAACGGCTGTTGACCAGTTTGCCCGCCCCGGTGAACGCCTCGTCATGGATCGGGGCGTCGGCTTCGCCTTCGGGTGCGACGACGCGCGGCACCGGCAGCATATATTTGCGCGCGAAATCGAGATCGCGCTGGTCATGCGCGGGTACGCCCATCACCGCGCCGGTGCCATAATCCATCAGCACGAAATTGGCGACGAACATCGGCAGCTTTATCGCCGGGTCGAAGGGATGCAGCACCGACAGCCCGGTGTCGTATCCCAGCTTCTCCTGCGTCTCGATCTCAGCCGCCGCCGTGCCGGACTTGCGGCATTGGTCGGCAAAGGCGGCCAGATCGGCATTGTCCTGCGCCAGCGCCAGCGCGATCGGATGATCGGCGGCGATCGCCGCGAAACTTGCGCCGAAAATCGTGTCGGGCCGGGTGGAGAATACTTCCAGCCGCTCGATCCCCGCGACTGCCTGGTCCAGCGCAAAGCTAAATTGCAGGCCCTGGCTCTTGCCGATCCAGTTTTCCTGCATCAACCGCACCTTGTCCGGCCAGTGCTCCAAGGTGCCAAGGCCATCGAGCAGCGCGTCGGCAAAGTCGGTGATCTTGAGGAACCACTGGCTCAGCTTGCGTTTCTCCACCGGCGCGCCCGATCGCCAGCCTTTGCCGTCGATCACCTGTTCGTTCGCCAGCACGGTCATGTCGACCGGGTCCCAGTTTACCGCACTTTCCTTGCGATAGACGAGCCCCGCGGCATAAAGGTCGAGGAACAGCGCCTGCTCATGCCCGTAATAATCGGGTTCGCAGGTCGCCAGTTCGCGGCTCCAGTCCAGCGCGAAGCCCAGCTTCTTCAACTGCGCGCGCATCGCCGCGATGTTGCTGCGCGTCCAATCGCCCGGATGCACTTTCTTTTCCATCGCCGCATTTTCGGCGGGCATGCCGAACGCGTCCCAGCCCATCGGGTGCAGCACTTCATGCCCCGTCATCCGGCGGAAGCGCGCCAGCACGTCGCCCATCGAATAATTGCGCACATGGCCGATATGGATGCGGCCGGACGGGTAGGGGAACATCTCCAGCACATAGGATCGCGGCTTGTCGCTCGCGTCGTTCGCGCGGAAACTCTGCCGTTCGTCCCAGATGGCCTGCCAGCGGGCATCGGCCTCAAGCGGGTTGAAGCGCCTTTGCATCATTCGCTCCTGAAGCGGGCGCACGCCGGGCGTGCGCGACGAAGTTGGGCGACAGCGTTACTGGCCGCTGATCGCCATCCGGCGAAGATCACGCGCCTTGGTGAGGATGATCTCTTCCAGCTTCTGCACAGTCGCGGCCTGCAACGGCGCATCGACCCACTGGCCATTGTTGTTGACCTGACGGCTGCCCGCGACGCGCAGGGCATCCGCGCGCAAATCCTGGTCCAGGATCGACACGGTCAGCTTCATCCGTTCGGTCGGGCTGTTGGGATTGGCGTACCAGTCGGTCACGATCACGCCGCCGTTGGAATCGGTCTGCACCAGCGGCATGAAAGACAATGTGTCGAGGCTGGCGCGCCACAGATAGCTGTTGACGCCGATGGTGGTGATCTTGGCTGCGGCCAGGTCCGCCTTTGGCCGGTCCTTGGACCCGCCACCGCAAGCCGCAAGCGGCAGCATGGCGGCCAGCACGATGAACGATGCCGCCGGGCGGGCCGTAAAGTGGCGCATATGCCATATCCTGTACAATTTCTTTAGCATGGGCGCATCTATAGGGAAGATGCGGCGCGGGGCAAGTGTCGCTGTATGGCGCGGCTGCGATCATGCGACCGCCGGTCCGGGTCGGCTCGGGCATCCGCGACCCCGAATCTGTGGGAACTGTGCAACAGCTCGGACAAAAAGACTCTTCGCCCTAGCCAATGGCGGCTCTCGGGTGTTAAGCCGTTATGGAGATTATTCTCGGGGCAACAGAGTCGTTTAAGGTCATGGCAGTCAAGGGTGGACATCTGGCTTGGTCGGGCGCGGCAATCGCGGCGATGACGCTTGCCCTGTCGCCTGCCATGGGCCGTGTAACCGACCTGATGGCGGCGCGCATCGCAAATCCGGTTTCGCTGGGCAGCCTGGGCAGCATAGGTTCGTTCACTCCGGCAACCAAAGATCCCGTTCTTTCCGCCGCTTATGCCAGCGCCGTCATGAGCGGCAATCGCAAGGCCTTCCGATTCACCCCGACCAGCGGGTCGATGAGCGGTCGTCGGTCGATCACGGTTCTCGTGCGCGCGAACGACGATCTGCCGGTGCGGATGGAGCGGACTTTGCCATCCGTCGGCATTGAGCCGGTGGCCTTCAACCTCAATGCATCGCGCGGTTGGCGCAAGTTCGCGCTGCCCGACTCGGTCGGTCGCAAGGCGATCGACCCCATTCCGGTGGAAACCCCGGCGGCGGCGCGCAACTTCTCGCTAGATCAGGGCAAGAAGAAGCAGCGGTTCAGCACGAACGTCGTGGTCGATGCGAAGAATGATGTTGGTATCGGCGCACCGGCACTGGGGAATGAAAAGCCCTATTCTGTTGATGTCGGCAGTTCTTATTCCTTGTCGCGCAATCTGAACGTGACGGCCGGTCTGCGCTATAACGGCCGTGTCAACCGCCTCGCGCCGATCACGGACGAGCGGCAGGACAGCCAGGCGCTCTACCTGGGCACCGTGTTCAAGTTCTGATTGTTCTGCGCGCCGGATAAGCGGCGCGGCGGCTCATCGAAAATCGCGATCGCTATTCCGGTTGGCGGCGCTCGCCCGCTGTGCCACCCTGCGTCCGGTCTGACGTCCGTATCGCAAGGATATTTCCCCATGCCGACATTCCCCGTGCGCCTGTTGTTCGCTTCGGCGGCGCTTTTTTCCGCAGCGACGG
Source organism: Sphingobium algorifonticola (assembly GCF_004005485.1). Taxonomy (GTDB): domain Bacteria; phylum Pseudomonadota; class Alphaproteobacteria; order Sphingomonadales; family Sphingomonadaceae; genus Sphingobium; species Sphingobium algorifonticola. Next base: position 670,793 of record NZ_RZUL01000001.1, on the reverse strand, counting down.
CACAGGCCGCGCCGGACCCTGCGCTCGGCAAGGATGTCCTCCTCCAATCCATCGCCTTCAAGACCGTCGAGGGCGAAGGCCAGGTGCCGAAGCTCGCGGCCTATTATGCCGCCGTGCTGAAGGATGCCGGTTTCGCCGATGCCGACATTGTCATCACGCCGATGGGCGAAACCGCAACGCTGGCCGCGACGATCAAAGGAAGTGATGCCGCGCTGAAACCGCTGCTGCTCATCGGCCATATGGATGTGGTTGCCGCAGACCGGAAGGACTGGACGCGCGATCCCTTCGTTCCGGTGGAGGAGAATGGCTATATCTTCGGGCGGGGCGCCGAGGACAATAAATATGACGTGGCGATGATGGTCACGACGCTCGCCTATCTCAAGCGGACGGGCTTCGCACCGCGCCGCACCGTCACCTTGTTGCTGTCGGGTGACGAAGAAACGCAGATGAAGACAACCCGCGCCCTCGCCGCCCGCTACAAGGATGCGGAACTGCTGCTGAACGGCGATGGCGGCGGCGGCGTGCTGGGCGAGGATGGCAAGCCGGTGCTGTATCTGTTGCAGGCCGGCGAGAAGACCTATGCCGATTTCGAGATCGCGATCACCGATCCGGGTGGGCACAGCAGCGCCCCGACCGCGAGCAATCCGGTCTATCGCCTCGCCAAGGTGCTTGACCGGCTGGCCGCCTACCAGTTTCCCCCCATGGCGAATGAACTGACCCGCGCCTCGATGCGCGCGGGTGCCCGGCGGATCGGCGGGGAAGCCGGCGCGGCCATGGCACGCTATGCGGAGAATCCACAGGATGCGACCGCAGCGGCCTATCTGTCTTCCCGTTCCGAATATGTGGGGCAGGTGCGCACCACTTGCGTGGCAACGATGCTGAGCGGCGGCCATGCCCTCAATGCGTTGCCGCAGCGTGCGACCGCCAGTGTCAATTGCCGCATCTTTCCGGGCGTCGCCATCGATGCGGTCAAAGCCGAACTAACGAAGGTGATAGCCGACGACAGCGCGACCGTCACCACCCTGAACGATCCGACCGGCAGCGATGCATCCCCCTTGCGCGCGGATGTCACCGCCGCCGTGACGAAGGCGGTGCAGGCCCGCTATCCAGGGCTGGAAATCACCCCGAACATGTCGGCAGGCGCGACGGACAGCCTGTATTTCCGTGCGCTCGGCGTGCCGAGCTACGGGGTGTCGGGCCTGTTCATGAAATCGAGCGACGGCTTCGCGCATGGCCTCAACGAGCGGGTGCCAGTGGCCGGGATCGCGGGTGCGCTCGCGCAATGGGAAACAATGGTAAAGACCCTGGCGCGATAGCGCAGACTTGCACCGAATCGGTCATTGTTTTACACTCGCTCAACAATGACCGATATCGCCGATCCGCTCGCAGGCTGGAGCCTGCCCGCCTGGACCTATGACGACCCGGATTTCTTCCGGGCGGAACAGGCGCGGATATTTGCGTCGAGTTGGCAGATCGTGTGTCATGTCAGCGACATTGCCGCGAAAGGTGCCTGGCACAGCCTCGATTATCTGGGTGAGAGTATCATCGTCGTGCGCGGCGAGGATGGGGCCGTGCGCGCCTTTACCAATGTCTGCCGCCATCGCGGCTCGCGCATCGTCGATGGCATCAGCGGCTGTGCCCGAAAGCTGGTATGCCCCTATCATGCCTGGACCTATGATCTGGACGGGCGGCTTGTCGGCGTGCCTCAGAAAAGCGACTATCCGGGGCTGGATATCGATCGCCATGGCCTGACGCCCGTGGATATGAACATCTGGCGCGGCTTCATCTTCGTGCGGCTGGTGCGCGAAGGGCCTTCGGTCGCGGACATGATGGCCCCTTATGACGATCAGATCGCACCCTATCGGTTCGAGAATCTGACGGCGCTGGGCCGCGTCATCCTGCGACCGCGCGATGTGAACTGGAAGAATGTCGCCGACAATTATTCGGACGGGCTGCACATCCCGGTCGCCCATCCCGGCCTCACGCGCCTGTTCGGGCGCAGCTATGGCGTGGAGGCGACGGCGCATGTCGATCGCATGTGGGGCGATCTGGTCGAACGGCCTTCGCCCAACTGGTCGGAACGGCTCTACCAGAAGCTGTTGCCACCGGTGCCGCACCTGCCGGCAGCGGCACAGAAACGCTGGCTCTATTTCAAGCTGTGGCCGAATGTCGCTTTCGACATCTATCCCGATCAGGTCGATTTCATGCAATTCCTGCCTGTCAGCCCGACGCAGACGCTGATCCGCGAAATCAGCTATGTACTGCCCGATGCTTATACACCGGATGAATCACGCCGCGAAATGCGCGCCGCGCGGTATCTCAACTGGCGGATCAACCGGCAGGTGAATGCGGAAGATACCGTGCTCATCACCCGGGTGCAGGAAGGCATGGCCTCGCGCAGCTTTTCGATCGGGCCGCTGGGAAAAAGCGAAGTCTGCCTGCGCGCCTTTTGCAGCCGGATGCGGACGCTCATTCCGCAGGCGCGCGAGGAGGTGCGACCGGCGGCGGGGTGGAGCAACTAATCCCCCTTCCGCTTGCGGGAGGGGCTAGGGGAGGGCATGTCAGGATGAGCGGTCAACAGCCCCTCCCCCGACCCCTCCCGCAAGCGGAAGGGGAGTTTTATGTACGACGCACTCATCATCGGCGCAGGCCATAATGGTCTTGTCTGCGCCTTCTACCTTGCGCGGGCGGGGCTGAAGGTCCGCATCGTCGAGCGGCGTCATGTCGTGGGCGGGGCGGCCGTGACCGAAGAGTTCCACCCGGGCTTCCGCAATTCGGTGGCCAGCTACACCGTCAGCCTGCTTCAGCCCAAAGTCATCCGGGACATGGGGCTGGAAGCGCGCGGTTATCGCGTGATCGAGCGGCCGATTTCCAACTTCCTGCCGCAGGATCCGGCGGGTCCGCATGGCGGCGACTATCTGAAACTGGGCGGCGGTCTCCAGCGCACCCAGGCGGAGTTTGCGCGCTTTTCGAAGAGGGATGCCGCCGCGCTCCCCGCTTATTATGACGCGCTCGAAAATGTCGCCGAAGTGCTGCGCGGTCTGGCGCTCAAGTCGCCGCCCAATGTCGGCGACGGTCTGCGCACGCTTTACGACGGCGCAATGCAGGGCCGCGCGCTCGCGAAACTCAGCCTCGAACAGCAGCGCGACGTGCTCGACCTGTTCACCAAGTCCGCGCGGACATTTCTCGACGGCTGGTTCGAAAGCGATGCAGTGAAGGCGGCGTTCGGCTTCGATGCGGTGGTCGGCAACTATGCCTCTCCCGATACGCCGGGCAGCGCCTATGTTCTGCTGCACCATGTGTTTGGCGAAGTGACCGGCAAGAAAGGCGCCTGGGGCCACAGCGTCGGCGGCATGGGCACGATTACGCAGATCATGGCGCAGGTGTGCCGCGATCTGGGCGTGGAGATCAGCCTGGAAAGCCCGGTCGATACAGTGCTGGTCGATGGCGACGCGGTAGCGGGCGTGCGCCTTGTTTCCGGTGAGGAGATCGCCGCGCAGCGTGTCATCGCCAATGTCGGGCCGAAGCTGCTTTATGAAAAGATGATGGCACCGTCCGACCTGCCTGCCGATTTCCTGAAACGCATCAGGACGTTCAAGGCGGGATCGGGTACCTTCCGCATGAATGTCGCGCTGTCGGAGCTGCCACGCTTCACCTGTCATCCCGAGCCGGGCGAACATCACCAGTCGGGCATCATCATCGCGCCGACACTCGACTATATGGACCGCGCCTTCATCGACGCGAAACTGCACGGCTGGTCGAAGGCCCCGATCGTCGAGATGCTGATCCCCTCGACCGTCGATGACAGTCTCGCCCCGCCGGGATGCCATGTCGCCAGCCTGTTCTGCCAGCAATTCGCGCCGGTGCTGCCTGATGCCAAAGACGGGAAAAAACGCGACTGGGATGATGAAGAACAGGCCGCTGCCGACTGCATCATCGACACGGTGGAGCGGCACGCCCCCGGCTTCCGCGCGTCTATCCTTGCGCAGACGCGGCTCAGCCCCAAAGGGCTGGAGCGCACATTCGGCCTGACCGGCGGCGACATCATGCATGGCAACATGTCGCTCGACCAGCTCTGGGCCGCGCGCCCGGTACTGGGCCACGGCAGCTATCGCGGGCCGGTGCGCGGCCTCTACATGTGCGGCGCGGGCACCCATCCGGGCGGCGGCGTCACCGGCGCGCCTGGCCACAATGCCGCCCGCGCCATCCTGTCAGACGGCAGCATCTTCGGGAAATTGCGCGGGCGGTAAGCGGCTCGTCCGCCGCCGCGTCCACCAGAAGAGCGGAAAACCCATCAGCATCAGAACCAGGCTGAGACCGCTAACGGACGGTCCTGCGCCCCACAGGGTCCATAATGCATAGACCAATCCCAGGATTGCCGCCGGGATCGCCACGCGGAAATGCAGCGCCGCCGCCGCGCAGCCCAGATAGAGCCACAGCGTCGCGGACGTCGCGAGCAGCGCCATGGCAGTGAAGATCGCGACCAGTCCTTGCAGGCTGTTGGCGATCAGCAGCAGCGTGGCAAAGACGCTGGAGAGGATCAGCGCGCGAACCGGCGTGCCCCGCGCGTCGGTCACGCCGATCCAGCCGGGCAGTTCGCCGTTGCGCGCCATCGCCAGCGGCACTTCGCCTTGCAGCAAGGTCCAGCCGTTCAAGGCGCCAAGGCAGCTTATCGATGCGAACAGGGCGATCAGGCTGGCCGGCCCGGGCGCCCAATAGCGCGTGACGAACGCGGCGAAGGGCGATGCCGACTGCGCTTCGGCCATTGGTAGCAGCAATGCGATCCCCGAACAGACGAACAGATAGATCGCGCCGGTCGCCGCCGTGCCGATGATGGTCGCGCGGGGAATGATGCGTGTGGGATCGCCCACCTTGTCCGCCGCCGCGCTCGCCGATTCAAACCCGAGCAGCGCCCACAGGGTCAGCGCGGCGGACGCCGTGACGGCCGGTGCGGCAAGCCCTTCCGCCGGAAAGGGCGCGATCACCGCGCTGCCATTGCCGAGCGCCGCGGCGATCAGCACGACGACGACGACCATCGGCACCAGTTTCAGGATCAGCGTGACGAGCTGCAAAGACCCCGCCACTTGCGCCCCGCGCAGATTGAGCAGCGTCACGCTCCACAATATGGCAAGTGCCGCGCCGACGCCGACGGCCGGTGTCTGGCCCAACATGGGTATCAGGGGCGTGAGGTTAGCGACGACGGCGACCGCGATCGTCACATTGGATGTGATGATCGATATCCAGTAGGTCCAGCCGATCGCAAAGCCCGCCCAGGGGCCGAAAGCCTGTGCGATCATCGCGGGCGGTCCCTTGGCCTGGGGCAGCCGCACGGTCAGGCGCGCAATCACCCAGGCCAGCGCCAGCGCGCCCGATATGGTGATGATCCATCCTGCCACCGCGTTCCAGCCATAAGGTGCCAGCGCGGCGGGCAGCAGGAATACGCCGGTCCCGATCATATTGCCCATGACGAGCGCGATGCAGGCGGCAAGGCCCAGCGGACGGGCGGCTTTGGGCGCGGGAGAGGTCACGCCGGGATTAGGCGGGAAGCGCGCACGGATTGCAAGAGACCATCCAGAGGGTCGGTTCCGCTCTCACCTCCGCGCGGCGGTGGTGAGAGCGGAATGAGCGTCAGAAGCGGAAGCCGACCTTCGCCCCGATCAGCCGCGGCTGAATGGGTGTACGATAGATTTTAGGCCCGATCGCCGTCTGCCCGCCGGGATCGCCGCACACTGTTTCAAGGCATTGCAGCCCCAGCGTGCTGAACGCGCGCTTGTCGAGCAGGTTGGTGGCGAACAGTTCCGCCGTCCAGTTGCCGCTGCGCACGCCGATGCTGGTATCGAGCGTCGCATAGCCCGGCAGATTGCCCTTGATGTCGGCCTGCTCCGTGCGCAGATCGGTGCGGCGCGATCCTTCGTAAATGCCCGCTGCCTGGATGTGCGCCGTCATGTCGCCGATCGGAAACTCGTAGCGGGCAAGGGCATTGGCCTTGAGCCGCGCGCTCACCGGCAGCCGCGCACCCTTCGGCGCCAATATGTCGGCTGGCGCGCAGCCGTTGGTATCGTCCACCGCGCAATAGGCCTTTGTGAGTTCGGCATCGTTGTAGGAGAGGCTGCCCGTCAGCGTCAGCCCATCGGCCGGGCGCGTCCACAGCTCCGCCTCCACGCCCCGGATACGCGCCCTGCCGGCATTCTGGATCTGTGTCAGGCCGTTGGCACCCAGCACCGAAATCTGCAGATCCTGCCAGTTGAGCTGATAGACTGCACCGTTGAAGCGGATACGGTCATTGGCCCAGCTTGTTTTCCAGCCCGCTTCATAATTGTCGATGAAGTCGGCTTGATAGGGCGGCAGGGTAGCGCGCCGGTTGATGCCGCCGGGGCGATAGCCGCGCGAGGTGGTGAAATAGACCAAAGCATCGGGCGTGATCTTGTACGTCGCGTTGATCTTGTGCAGGAAGCCCGTGTCCTTGGTCCGCTTGTCCAGATTGGTGCAGGGCGATCCGGCGACGATCGTCGGGCCGAAACAGGCGGCGACGCCGGTGCGGCTGGAATAGCCCGCCGAATAGCCGAAGAACCCGACGAGGCTGTTGTCATATTTGTACACGCGGCTGCCGAAGGTCACGGCAAGCTTGTCGGTCACGTCCGCCGTCAGCTCGCCGAACACGGCATAATCGCGATCGACGCGGAATTGCTTGGTCAGCCAGATGTTGCTGTCGGTCCCCGGCACGGTCAGCGAGTCGGCGATATTGTCGATGATATAGTTCTGCTCGATGTTATGCGTCTGCCGCTGATAGAAAGCGCCGCCTACGAAGCGCACCACGCCATCGGCAGGGGAAGAAAAGCGCAGTTCATGGCTCTGCTTGGTAAAGCGGTCGATGCCCTGGATATACTGGTTCGGGTTCACCAGATCGCCGTTGTTGTCGTAGAAATAATTGCCGTATCCCGCCAGCGCATCATAGAAATAGGCATAGTCGGCATAGTCGCTGTTGGTCGAAACCTTGCGCTTCAGATACGAGCCCGCATAGGTCACGTCCCAGTTCCCGATCTTGCCCTCGATCGTCAGTGCGGCCTGATACCAGTTGTCGCGCGCGCCTTCGGGGTTGAACTGCATCGTCTGCAAGTCGCCCAGGCCGCTTTCGACCCCGAAGCTCCCATTGGCCTTCTGCCGCTGGCCCATGATCTGCGGCGTGACGGTCCAGTTGTCGTCCAGGTCGATCTTCAGCGCGGCGCGACCACCATAGGTGGTGACGTCGTTATAGTCCTTCTCGACGAACGGCGCGTTGTTCATGGTGATGCCGGAGGACGGGAAGGTCAGGCTGCCCGCGATATTGTCGATATAGCCCGCGTCCTTCTTGTACCAGCCGACCACACGCAGCGCGATATTCTCGTTGAACGGCGTGTTGATGAAGCCCTGCGCGATATAGCCTTCGCCGCCCTTGGCGACGCTGTTCACTTCGAAATCGCCGCCTGCCTCGAACTTGCTGGCGTCAGGCTTGTTGGTGATGATGCGGATGGTGCCCGCCTGGCTGGACGACCCATAGAGCGTACCCTGCGGACCGGCGAGCGCCTCGACGCGGGCGATGTCGTAGACGTTGACGTCCAGCGCGCCCTGGATCGTCGTGATCGGCTGCTCGTCCAGATAGATGCCGACCGAAGGCTGCGATGCAGAATGGTTGGCATTCTCGCCGCTGGCGACGCCGCGGAAATAGACCTTGGCCGATCCGGGGCCGCTCGTCTGATAGGATACGCTGGGCAAATAGCGGGCGTAATCCTCGAACTTCTGCACTTGCAACTGGTCGAGCTTTTCGGTGCCGAACGCGGTGATCGCAATGGGCACGTCCTGAAGATTTTCGGTGCGGCGCTGCGCTGTCACGACGATGGCGTCGCCGGTGTCGGGCGCATCGGCCGCCGCCTGCGCATGGGCAAAGCCCGATGTGCAGAGCATCGTCGTTGCCAGCAATGCGGCCGAACCCGCTTTGCCAAGGCGCTGTGCAGTCGTGGAAAAACGCATGGAATGACCCCCTCGTGATCTTATCGATCTGTCCTCTCATTTCTTCACGAAACGGCATCAGCGGCAAGGCCAATATGACAAACGTATAACAAGAGGCGACGAATCTGCCGCACTGTTGCACGTTCGCCACGATTGCCTGGCATCGTCGATCAGTCGGCCGGGACCGCGGGATAGGCCGTCAGCACCGGGCCGAGCGCCTGTTCGAGCGGTGCGAGCCAGGCCGCATAGTGGCGCCAGCGATCCATGCCTTCGCGGTTGATGGGGCGGCGGACCTGTTCGCTGCTGGCCGTGCGGACGGCGCGGGCATTTTCGTGGAAGCGCAGGCATGCGTCCTCGAACGGCAGGCCGAGATGATCGAGCAGGCGGCGCACCTCGGTCTCGGGATCGTCGACGAGCGCCTCGTGGATCACGCGATGCACCCGGCCGGGTAGCACGGCATCGAAATGCCGCATCAGCGCGACATAGTCGGCATAATAGCGGCCCATGTCCTCCAGCGCATAGCTGAATGCCTGTCCCTGCGCGAAATGCTGTTTGAAATTGGAAAAGCCGCAATCCATCGGGTGCCGCCGCGCGTCGATGATCTTTGCTTGCGGCAGGATCAGGTGGATGAGACCCGTGTAGAGCCAGTTGTTGGGCAGCTTGTCGATGAAGAAGGGCTTATCGGTCTTTCGCTGGATGCGCGTGCGTTCGAGATATTCGGCGCCCAGCTGGGCCAGTCGATCGGGTGTGGCCTGCGTGATCGCGGCGATCCAGCTTCCCGGTCCGTCATCGACCGAACGCGCCTCACGCATGGCGATGGCGGGCATGTCGGGCAGTTCCATCGTGCCTTCGACCATGGAATGCGAGGACAGGATCTGTTCGATCAGCGTCGATCCCGCGCGCGGCATGCCCAGGATGAAGATCGGGTCGGGTGCCCCATGCCCCTGACCCGCGCGCGCCGTCAGCAGTGCGGGTGTGAAGGCGGCGATGCTGCGCGCGACATGGCGGCTGGTATCGTCGGCATCATAGTCTATCTGCGCCCGGCGCAGCGCATTGCCCTGTGCATAATATTCGAAGGATCGCGCCCAGTCCTGCGCGTCCTCCGCCGCCTTGCCCAGCGCGAAATGCAGGTGAAACCGGTCCTCCACCGTGATGTCGGCATCGTCCAGCGCCGCTTCCATCGCCGCGACGTCGGCCACGTCGAACCGCACGGTCTTGAGGTTCGCAAGGCTCCACCACACTTCGCCCAGCCCCGGCTGGACGCGCAGCGCCTGCCGATAGGCCGCAATACTGTCCTCCTGCCGCCCCACGGTCTTGAGGATATGTCCGTGGCTCATATGCAGCTTGGCATGGTCGGGGAAACGGTCGATCAGTTCGGCATAGAGCGCGATCGCCTCGTCATAGCCACCTATGCGGCCCAGCGCGGCGGCTTTCAGATTGCGATGTGCGGCATTGTCCGGTTCTTCCGACAGGATCTTGTCCAACTGCTCAACCGCTTCGCCATAGCGATTCTGCTTGTAGAGAACCGTTGCCAGATTGGCGCGCGCGGCACCGAATCCCGGCGCCAGTTCGAGCGCACGGCGCAACAGATTTTCCGCGTCGGGCAAGCGGCCGATACGCGCGGCCAGTTCCGCAAGCATGCGGATCGCCGCGCAATCGGTCGGGTCGCTTTTCAGCCGTCCTTTCAGGATCGGTTCGGCAACGTGCAGTTCGTTGGCGAGCAGCGCCTGCGCCGCAGCCAGCATCTGCGGATCGTGGACGGCCGTGCGCACGGCCTCCAGATCGGCATCCTGCGCTTCCCCGATGCGCCCCAGCCGGCGCAAGGCGAGTGCGGTCAGCCGATGACCCTCGCTGCTGTGCGGCGCGACCGTCAACACTTCGCGAAGCTGCGCCAGCGCCAGCGCCGGATCGGTGGCGATCAGGCGACGGGCGCGGGCAAGGGCATCGGGTAGCGACAGGCTTTGGGGATCAAGCGACAGGCTTTGGGGATCAACAGTCATGCGTGCTGCCTAGCATCGGCGCGCGGGAGGCGCTATCTGTCGTCGCATGACGATCCCATCCGATACGCTGACACAGCTTGTGACGGCCGTTCTTGGTGCCGAAGCGGCCAGCGCCGCTTTGACGCTGCTCGCACTGCCCGATCTGCCGGACGCTGACGCCGCGATGGTCAGCCGCGCCCATGGCGCGGTGGCCATGACAGTCGCGCTGCATCATCGCCTGCTGGAGCGTGTGCCGACCGCCGCTGCTTATGCCGCCGACTGCCGCGCCGCGGGCCGCCGCATCCTGCTCGATCATGGCGCGTTGCGCACCGTCATCCTGCCCGATGCCGCACCGACCGGTGCCATTCCGGGCGGTGCCGCGGCTTTTGCGCGCATTCTGGAGCCGCTCGGCTATGTTCGCGCGGACATCTATCCGCTCGATCGCTTGCGGATGACCGGCTACGCCTGGTGCCATCGGGACTTGCCGGACAGCATCGCCCAGTTCTTCGTCAGCGAATTGCATGTCGATCGCTTTGACGCCGGTTTCGCCGCTGCCGCGACGCGGATTTTCGGCACCACGCGCGATCCGCTGACGCCGGAGGCCCAGGAGGCGCTCGCAGGCTTCGCGGCCAATGGCCGTGTGCCGCTGGCGCTGGCGCTCGCCGCCCTGCCCTCGCTGGTCGCGGCGTTCGACCGGCATCATGCCCTGCCTGCCCTGGCCGATTACGAGACGCTGAAGGCCGCGAGTGCCGAAGCGGCGTGGATCGCGACGGAAGGCAATGCCTTCAACCACGGCACCGACCGGGTGGATGATGTCGAGGCTGTCGCCGCTGCGCAGCGTGCGGCCGGGCGCGCGATGAAGGACCGTATCGAAGTGTCGGGCAGCGGCCGGGTGCGCCAGACGGCCTATCGAGCCGACTGGGTGGAGCGGGCGTTCCTTGGCGTGGATGGCGCGGCGGTGACGCTCACCGTTCCGGGTTCCTTCTACGAGTTCATCGACCGCGCAGTCGATCCGGCCAGCGGCCTGCTCGACCTGAAGTTCGACAGCGGCAACGCGCAGGGCATTTTCAAGATGACGGCCTCGCTCGACGCCTAGGCAGCGTAAGACGCTGGCGCGTCAGATGCCCGGCACGTCCAGCAGGCGCGCTTCGTTCCGTATCCGCGCCGCCTGTGCCGGATTGGCGGCGACCGCCTGGCGATAGGCCTGCGTCGCACGGGCGCTCTGCCCCAGCGTCATCCGGCTGCGGATCAGCATGATCCAGCCGTCGATGTTGGCGGGATTGGCTTTCAGCTTCCCTTCCAGACTGGCGATCATGCCGTCGATCATCTGGTCCTGCTGACCCTTGGGCAGGGCGGCGGCGGCCTGCATCTGGCTGCGCGTCGGGCCGGGGATGGCGGCCGTCGCCACCGGCGCGATCGCCGGGTGCGGCGTGGCGGACCGTGCCTGCGCCAGCCGCGCCGTCACGTCGATCTTGTGAATGCGCCCCACCTGCTCGATCGTGCGGCGCAGGTCCTTTTCCCATGGCGCGCCGCTCGGTGTGTCCTTCAATAAGGCGAACCAGTCCTCGATCGCGCCTTTGTGATCGCCCTTGAGATCGCGGGCGACGGCAAGGAAATAGCGCGCACGGGGATCCTTTGCGTCGATGGCGATCGCCTTTCCAAAGGCATCGGCGGCCTGCGGCGGCATCGGGTCCTTCTCGCTCGCCATCACCAGCGCCTCGCCGTAGGACGACCAGAAGGTCGCATTGCCCGGCATCAGCGCCGTTGCACGCTTGTACGCGCGCGCGGCATCGGCATAGCGATTGCCTTCGAAATAGGCCCAGCCCAGCATCTGCCAGCCTTCGGCATCGCCCGGATTGGCACCGACACGGTTCTGGAGCTGCTGGATCAGCGCCGCGGGATCGGCCGGGGCCTGTACCGGCAGCGGTGCCGAAGCGGCGTCCTGCGGTGCGGGCGCGCCGGTCTTGTCGCGCAGGACAGCATAGCCGACCGACAGCAGCGCAATGGCCGCAGCGCCGCCCAGCAGCATCCTGCCGCCGCCACCTGCCTTTTTCGCCGCGTCCGCCATGCAAATGCCCCTCGTCGTCAACTCCACCCTAGCGCGCCGCGAAGGAAATGGTAGAGTGCACCCTACGGTTCGCACCCGTATGACGCACGACCGGGGGGGCACAAGCCGGCGCGTCACCATAAGTCATGGGGGAAAACTGTGAGTGATCGCGTGCGTATCGCTATCGTCGGCTCCGGGCCGGCGGGCCTGAGCGCCGCCGCGCGCGCGGCGGCCCTGGGCCTTTCGCATGTGCTGCTCGAAAAGACCGATCATCTTTCCGACACCATCTACAAATATCAAAAGGGCAAGCATGTGATGGCGACGCCCAGCCAGCTCGTGCTGCGATCCGACTTCGCGTTCGACGCGGGCAAGCGCGAGGCGATCCTGGGCACCTGGAACGATCAGGCCGCGGCGCAGGGTGTGAACGTCGCCTACAAAAGCGAAGTCAAGGCGATCGAAGGCACCGGCGAGGCGATCCCCGGCAGCGTCCAGAAGATCGTTGTGCGCAATCGGGACGGCAGCAGCGAAACGCGCGAGAAGCAACGGTTCGCGCCCCCCTATCGGATCACCCTGACCAACGGGCAGGCGATCATTGCCGATTCGGTGATCCTTGCCATCGGGACGCAGGGCAATCCCAATCTGCTGCGCTGTCCGGGCGGGGACCTGCCGCATGTGCAATATCAGCTCGACGATCCGGCTGAATATAATGACGAGCATATCTTCGTCATCGGGGGCGGCGATGCGGGTATCGAGAACGCGCTGGGGCTGGCGGCCGACGAAGCGCAGGGCAACATCGTCAGCCTCATTAATCGTGGTGCGGAGTTTTCGACTGCCAAGGGTGCCAATGTGCAGGCGCTGCTGGCGGCAGGCGCGGCGGGGCGCGTCGCCATCCTGACCGAAAGCTCGCCGGCGAAGGTGGAGCCGGGTTTCATCACCGTGGACACGCGGGACGGCGAAGTGCGGCTGCCCTGCGACCGAATCATCGCCCGGATGGGGTCCGCCCCGCCGCGCGGGTTCGTCGAAGAGTGCGGCATAGAGTTTACCAGCGGCGACCGTCTCGCCTTCCCGAAGCTCTCCCCGGTGTTCGAGACCACGGCGCCCGGCATTTTCGTGATCGGCGCGCTGGCGGGCTATCCGCTCATCAAGCATTGCATGAATCAGGGCCATGATGTTGTCGAGTTCATCAACGGCAATACGTCGCTCAAGCCCGCGGACGAACCGATCCTCGCCGCCAAGTTCAAGGACCTGCCGGGACAGCGCAGTGTCGACGAATGGCTGGAGTTCCTGCGCACCAACATTTCGATCCTGGAGGGGCTCTCCCCGCTCCAGATGCGCGAGTTCATGCTCGACAGCGAAGCGCGCGCCTATCGCCAGGGCGATGTGATCTTCGAGCGCAACGATCCCGGATCGTCGCTGTTCGCGATCGCGCAGGGACAGGCGCTTGTCGAAGTGCGCAGCGATGCCCCGTCGATCAGCGTGCCTATCGAAAGCGGGTCGATCTTCGGCGAAGTCGGCCTGATATCGGGGCGACGGCGAGGCGCGACGGTGCGCGCAGGCGCCGACTCGATCATGGTGGAGGTGTCGCGTACCGCCGCGCTCAAGCTCATGTCGTCGGTCCCCGCGGCCAAGCGCGCGGTCACGCGGATTTCGACCGAACGGCAACTGCTCCAGATGTTCGGCGCGGGCCTGACCCCGGCCGACCTTGCAGACGTGCTGGACACTGCCGAGATCCTGACGGTCAAGGCCGGTGAGTTCATCATCCGCGAAGGCGAGGAAGGCGACGATATCTTTGTCATCCGCGTCGGCTCCATGATCGTCGAGAAGATCGTCGGCGGAAAGCCGGTGTTCCTCTCTTACCTGCCCGCAGGCAGCTATGTCGGGGAAATGGCGCTGATTGCGGGCGGGCGGCGCACCGCCAGCGTCAAGGCGACCGTCAAGTCCGAAGTCATCCGGCTGAAGGGCGAAGCGTTCCGCGCGCTGATGGACGCAAAACCCGCGCTGCTCGAACGCGCGCGGCGCGACATGGCCGCGCGGCAGGACATCAACGCCTTCGTCGAAAGCCGCAAGGACAGCTTTTCCACGGTGGTCGACATGTATTCGCAGACCGCCAAGTTCCTGGTCGACAACGGGATCGGCGAGGCGACCGACGTGCTGCTGATCGACGAGCATCTCTGCGTAGGCTGCGACAATTGCGAAAAGGCCTGCGCCGACAGCCATGAAGGCCTGTCCCGGCTCGATCGCGAGGCGGGCAAGACCTACGCCCATCTGCATGTGCCGACGAGCTGCCGCCATTGCGAGCATCCGCACTGCATGGCCGATTGCCCGCCCAACGCCATCCATCGCGGGCCGGATGGCGAAGTGTTCATCGACGATAGCTGCATCGGTTGCGGCAATTGCCAGCGCAACTGCCCTTATGGCGTGATCCGTATGGACAGCGTGCCGCCCAAGAAGCCCGGCCTGTTGAGCTGGATGCTGTTCGGTTCCGGGCCGGGACCGGGCGAGCCGTCCAAGACATGGCGCTACAAAAATGCCGAACCGGGCGTCGAAAAGCCCAAGAAGGCCATCAAATGCGACATGTGTTCGGGGATAGAAGGCGGCCCCGCCTGTGTCCGCGCCTGTCCCACGGGTGCGGCCATCCGCGTGTCGCCGGAGGATTTCCTGGGGATAGCGCGCCTCGAACGCATCACCGGGGAGGGGCGCTGACATGGCGACACGCGCCGCCCCCTCCCGCCGTGCCAAGGGCGACAGCCGACATGAAGGGTTCCTCCAGCATGCCGGTTTCCGCTGGCTGAAGATCGCGACGGTCCTCTGCCTGGTCATCATCGCCAGCTATGTGATGATCGACGTGACGCCCCGGCACAATGGCGGAAGCTGGTATGGCTACACGCTCGGCACGATCGGCGTTCTGCTCATCCTGTGGCTGACGGCGCTCGGCCTGCGCAAGCGGACGATGACGACCGGCCGCTGGTCGCTGAAGGCTTGGACATCGGCCCATGTCTATCTGGGCCTCAGCCTGATCGTCATCGGCACCCTGCACACGGGATTCCAGCTGGGGTGGAACGTCCATACGCTCGCCTGGGCGCTGATGATGCTGGTGATCGTCTCGGGGCTGTTCGGGATCGGCGTCTATGCCGCGGTGCCTGCTGCGCTCAGCGACAATCGCGACGAAATGACGCAGGGGCAGATGCTGGACGCCATCCGCGCGATCGACCGGCAGTTGCATGATGCCGCGCAGCCATTGCCGCACGATCAGGCCGATCTGGTCCGTCGGTCGCTCGATCAGGACCCTTTCAGCGGCGGCCTTTTGCGGCGTCTGTCGGGCAATTACCCGCAGTGCGCGACGGCGCAGGCGCAGGCGGCGTTGCGCGCCTGGACGGGGTCGCGGCCCGACACCGGCAATGATCCGCTGGAGCGGATCGACGGGCTGCTCGAACGCAAGCAGGCGATGCTCTCGCGGTTGCGCAAGCATCTGCGCCTCAAGGCGCTGCTCGAAATCTGGCTCTACGTCCATGTGCCTGCCACCTTCGCCCTGATCGCGGCGCTGGTGGCGCACATCGTCAGCGTCTTTTTCTACTGGTGATGGCATGAGCTTCCTTATCCGCCAGATCAGCCACACCGCCGACGGGCGGGAAATCGTGCGGACCGCGACACTCGCGAAGCCGCAGCTTTCCGTCGGCCGCGCGGCGGGCAGCGACATCCATTTGCCCGACCTGTCGGTCACCCCCGATCATGCCCGGATAGAGCAGATCGACGGACGGCGCGTCACCGTGCGGGCCACGGGCACATTGGGCTTCAGTGTGGACGGACGCACCGTCACACGGGCGGATATCGACGCGGTCGAAGGCGCCGAATTGCGGTTCGGCGGGCATCGCATCACCGTGTCGCATGGTGCAGGTGACGAGATCATCCTTTCCGTCCAGCGCGTCGATGCGCTGTCGGACGCCAGCGAGGACAAGGACGAGGCGCGGGTCTTTTCGCTCGGCGGGCTGCTGCCCGGGCGGCGCGCGATGGCCTGGTCGCTGGCGCTTTCGATTCTGGTCGGCTTCCTGCTGGTGCCGATCATCAGCTATGCGACGCGCCCTGCCGCCGACATGCGCAACATCTATACCGTAAAGGGCGAACGGCAGGCGCAGATGCAGAAGGCGGCGCTGGCGAAGGGCGACGGCGTGGTGGGTGACGCATCCTGGTCTTCTGGCCCGTTGAGCCGCGCCCATCATGCGCTGGAAGGGCAATGCGAAAGCTGCCACGTCAAGGCGTTCGTCGCGGTGCAGGACAGCGCCTGCCAGACGTGCCACAGCCCCGCGGAGGTGCACGACCATGCGCCTGCCGCGCGGATCGCGATGGCGCGCGAAGCGCCGGGGCTGGGCGGGCGCATCCTGGCGGGCTTTGCATCCGCCTTCGGCAGGCCGCCCGCCGGTGCCTGTGTCGATTGCCACAGCG
Organism: Sphingobium algorifonticola; assembly: GCF_004005485.1. GTDB lineage: Bacteria > Pseudomonadota > Alphaproteobacteria > Sphingomonadales > Sphingomonadaceae > Sphingobium > Sphingobium algorifonticola. The sequence continues at coordinate 654,341 of NZ_RZUL01000001.1, read as the reverse complement.
AACATGAAGGCGCAGGCCCGATGCAGCCGACCGCGCAGCAGTTCTGCACCGACTGCCACGCCAGCCTCGACAGCCGACTGAAGGACACGAAGCTAGGCAATGCGGGCGACTTCGGCACGGCCCATCCCCAGTTCAAGGCCGCCGTACTGACGCAGGCCCCCGTGGCCGGGATGCCGCATCCCGCGTTCACCCGCATTTCGCTCGACCGGAAGCCGACCAGCGACGGGGGCCTCAAGTTCCCGCATGACGTGCATCTGAAGAAGACCGGCGGTGTCGCCCGTATGGCGCGGACCCTGCGCGCCGAACAAGGCTATGGCGACGCGCTGGCCTGCAAGGATTGCCATCGGCCCACCGCCGATGGCGTGCGCTTCCTGCCGGTCGATATGGAGCAGGATTGCCAGTCCTGCCACAGCCTTGGTTTTGAGAGCATCGGCGGCACCGTGCGGACCTTGCGCCATGGCGAACCGGCACAGGTGATCGCCGACCTGCGCGCTTATTATCGCTCGACCGGGCCGGTACGCCCGATTGCGCTGGGCGGCATGGCGCGGCGCCTTCCGGGCGATTATGCCGCCGGGCGCACCGCGGCGACCTATATGCAGGCTGCGCGTACCCGCCCGGCCGATGCCGAAGCGGCGATCCGCGCGGTCTTTTCGAAGGGCGGTGCTTGCTATGACTGCCATGTCGTCACGCCGCCGGGCGTCGCGGGCAAGGCAGGGTGGCAGATCGCCCCGGTCGAACAGCCCATGCGCTATTTCGTCAACGGCTGGTTCGATCATGCCGCGCATCGCACCGAGACCTGCGAGAGTTGCCACGCTGCGCCGCGTTCCGCCAAGGCCAGCGATCTGCTGCTGCCGGGCGTCAACAGTTGCCGGGAATGCCATGGCGGCGAAAAGGCGAAGGCCGATGTGCCCTCCGCCTGTGCTCTATGTCACAGCTATCATGCCGGTGACGGCGCACCCTGGGTTCCGGCTGGCACGATTCGGGACAAGACGGTCAACAAGGTCATTGCGCTGTCGGGCGCTTCTGTCGGCGAGGCATCGGTGGGCATGCGACGCAACAGATAAGGACGAGAGGGGAGCGCGTCCGATGCTGATCGCACAGATCACGGACATTCATCTGGGGTTCGAGCCGGACAATCCGGCCGAGTTCAACCGCAAGCGCCTCGATCAGGCGCTGGGATGTCTGATCGGCGGGCCCAATCGCCCCGATATTCTGCTCGCCACCGGCGATCTGGTCGATCGCGGTGACGTCGACAGCTACCGCCGCCTTGCCAATGCGTTCAGCCAATGCCCCTTTCCCGTCTATCCCTGCATGGGCAATCATGATGATCGTGCGAGCTTCTCTGCCATTTTCCCGCATATCCCGGTCGTCGACGGGTTCGTGCAATATGTCGTGCCACTGGACGGCCTGCGCCTGATCGTCATCGACACGCTGGAACCCGATCGCCATGGCGGCGCGTTCTGCGACATCCGTGCGGCCTGGCTGCGCGCCCGGCTCGAAGAGGCACCGGCGACGCCGACGATCATCGTCATGCATCATCCGCCGGTCGAAGTGGGTATCGCATGGATGAACACGCATCCCGAAGAACCGTGGGTGCAGCGGTTCGCCGCTGCCATCGCGGGCCATGCCCAGGTCGAGGCGCTGATCTGCGGCCATCTTCATCGCGCGATCGTGGCACCGTGGAAGGGGACGACCATCGCCATCTGCCCGTCGACGGCGCCGCAGGTGTCGCTCGACCTGTCGCCGATCGACCCCGAAGCGCCGGACAACCGCCCGATGATTATCGCCGATCCCCCGGCCTTTGCGATTCACCGGTGGGGTGAACATGGGCTTGTCAGCCATTTCGAGACAGCGGACGAGCATGTGATGCTGGCGAAGTTCGATAGCGGCATGCAGCCGCTGGTGCGGGCGCTGATCGGCGAACGGCCGGTCTAGTTTTGCGACGGCGCTGTGGGATAGGAGCGAGAAGACTCCGTTATGACTGGTGCGACCGGAAATGGGCGGCAAGCTGCGCCCATGCTTCCGCCCGCTGCCTGCGGATGTCGCGTGCCTGACGGCGGATCATGATACGTTCGTCGATTGTCTGGCGGTCGCGCAGCGGGCTGGGGAATGACATGGCGGGTTAACGACCGATCGCGCATTAGGCTGCATCGGTCACGGCGACTAAGCGGCATAATGCGACGAGCCGTGTTCCGACCGGCGATCAGTGTGCCGCGGCGGGGCTTTTGAGCGGCGGGCGCCAGGCGCGCATGTCGACGGTATCGCTCACCTTATAGGGTATCCCTCTGGGCGAGAGGAACAGCCGTTCCATTTCCGATCGCGTGAAGGGCCGGGAGCCGAGGCGGCCGAACACCGCCATCTGCCCGCCGGTTTCGTCCACCGCACGATCGCGGTCCAGCCCCTTGGATAGCGCCAGCGCAGGCGAGGGGGTGCGCGCCCAGGCGATCAGTTCGGGCTTAGGCGCAGGCGAGAAACCGTAGAAATTGGGCTGGCTTTCGGGGCTGGTCAATTGAATGACCTTGAGACCGTTGCGGCCGTCCGCGACATAGGCGAAAAGCGATGCATTGGTGGTGCCGACGATGACATCCTCGACATCGGTCATCGCCCCGCCGAACGTCTCCTTCGCATAGATCGTCGGGCGCAGCGGATTGGTGATGTTGACGATCACCAGCCCCTCCGCCTTCGCCGCGACATAGGCATAGGTGCGCGCCAGGTAGATGCGGCGCGCATCGGCCAGCGGCACAGTGGCGGTCGGCACCGCGACCGGATTGCGCAAATCGGTGACATCGAACAGTTTCAGGCCGTCCGCATCCGTGACCCACAGATAACGGAACTGGATGGCGCTCGCCCGCGCATCCCGCAGCGGCCGCACGGCGGCCAGCCGGGGTTTCAGCGGATCGGCCAGATCGACCACGACCAGCCCCGCATCCGCCGCGATATAGGCGATTTCCCCTGCCAGATGGATGTGTCGCGCGCCTTTCAGCACATTGTCGGGGTTCCAGGTGACGGCGCGCTTGAGGAAATTGTTGCGGAACTCGCCGTCGGCCATCGTCTCGACATTGACCATGATGAGGCCCTCTACGCTGTCGGTTACCGCCGCATAGGAATAGATCGGCAGGAACGGCTGTTCCTGATTGATCTTGCGCAGTTCGGGCGTGCTGCGCGTCGGCGCGATCGGCTGATTGGTGGGCAGCGCCATGCAGGTGGCGTTGGTGGTCTTCACCCGCGTGTTGTGCCCCAGTTTCGAGAAGGGCGCGCTGATGATCCGCTCGGAAAAGCCCTTGTTGCCGATCGAGGCGACATCATAGACGTGGAAGCCGCCCTTACCCTCCGCCACGAACATATATTCGCCGCGCAGTTGCAGGCAGCCGACCCGGTCGGCCGTGCCCTGCACGACATTGGCGAACTCCTCGATCGCCTGTGTTTCGCCCGATGCCTTGCCGTCGAAGAACTTGCCGCGCGTCCAGTTTTTCAGCTCGCGCTTGTTGTCCTCGACATGCATGCGCCAATAGTCGGGATAGGCATATTTCTGGAGATAGCTGCCGATCACGGCTTGAGGCTCGTCCCATTCGGTGATGCGGATCGCCTCGAACCCGCCTTCAAGGCCGGTCCAGGCGTTCAGGCCGACAAAGTTCACGAAATTGGTGCCAAGCAGCATCAACTGCGCCATGATCGCGTTGTTGTCGTCCTTGTCGGACAGGTGGCAATCCGAGCAGGTCTTGGTTTCAGTCGTGCGGACCGTATGCGGAAAATGCGGCGCGAACGCCTGGCTGGAAAAGCCGATGCCGGAAATCGGCGGCTGCTGGATGTAGATGCGCTCGCGGTTCAAATTGGTGGAGGACAGCACCAGCGCGCTGGTCGAGCGGACCGGCGTGATCTGGTTGCCCTTCGTCGTCATGTGGCGGCCAAGCTGGAACATCTCGTCGCGCGCGACCTGCGGGTTGTAGGTCGCGAAGTTGCGCGTTTCCTCGCCTTCGAAATGCTGGACCTTGGTTTTCCAGTTGGCTTCGATCGGCAGGTGACAGCCGCCGCAGCTCGTCGTCCAGCTCAAATGACAGGTGAAGCAGGCCATCTTGTCGTCGCCATGCGCCCGATCCCCTTGGGCGACACCCGGACCGAAGGCATAGTCGCCGCCTTCATAGCCCGCTTTGCTCATCAGCTTGGCGCGCGCCGCCCGGCCATTGAAATGCGGGCTGGTGGCGTCGACCGAATCCTTGACGAGGCTGACTTCCCATTCGAGCTTGGGATCGACGATCGACCGCTGGATCAGCGTCCGCCTGCCGCTGGCGTCGTAGAACAATTCGAACCGCCGCTTGCCATCCGGGTTGCGCAGCAGCGCCAGGTTGGTGCCCTTGGGCGGCGCGGCGGGGCCAGATGTCAGCAGCGTCGGATAGGCATCCGCCGTGCCATGGCAATCCTTGCACCCGATTTCGATGGCATTGGCGACTTCGCCATAGATGAAGCCGTTGCCGTGGCTGTCCTGGCCGAAATGGCAATCGGCGCATTGCAGGCCCTTTTCAGCGTGGATGTCCATCATGTGCACGGTCTTGCCGGGGTTGGTGCCCGGCTGCACGAACTTGCCCTCACCCTTCTTGCGCCACTTTTCGGGATCGTCGTTGGCGACGATCTTGCCGTCCTTGTCGAGGAGATTGCCTTCGCGATCCCGCTTGAAGATGCCCCGGAAGTTCCAGCCATGGCCATGATAATCGGCGAACTGCGTGTCCTTCGCCTTCTCGTTCAGGTCATAGACGTTGCGCAGGAAATCGATGTCGGACCAGTTGCCCTTGGGCGCGGCACCTTCGGGGTTGCGGTCGAGCGTGGCGTGGACTTCCGCCGCGGTCGGATATTTCTGCTTCTTGGGCCACATCAGGGGTGCGTCGGACTCATAGTCCCACATGGTGTAGCCCAGATAGCTGTTCAGGAAGATATTGGGCTGATGCATGTGGCAATTCATGCACTGCGCCGTCGGAATGGCCCGCGTGAAGGCATGTTTGATCGGGTGGCCGCTTTCCTTGGCGGCGGCGACAGGATGTTCGGGCGTTGCGGCATCATGTCCCGGCTCGACTGCTTCGCCGTGCTTGCCTTTCAGACCGCCATGCCCGGTTTCGGCATGCTGCACCTTGGCGGCGATCGTCGGGTCGATCGTCGCGCTTTGCCCGTCGCGGCCATATTGGGCGTAGATCAGGCTGTGGCGCGGTTCGCGGTCGTTGGCATAGACGACATGGCAGCCCGAACAGCCCGAATGGCGATAGTCGCCCGGCTGGTCGTTGGTGCCCATGAACCACATGAAGGGATCGTTCAGGCGGGTCTTGTGAATGTTGAGCACGGGGATGGCGACGCGCAGGCCGGTGCCGGGGCCACGGCTCGACTGCTTGAGGTCGGGACGGCCTGGTTCCTCCAGCCGCTGGATCGATCCGGTGGGGTTGGGCAGGCCGATTTCGGCGAACTGCGTCTGGATGTTGCGCCCGCCCCGCTCGAACACGCGGAACACGTCACCGGGCGGAATGACATGCCAGGTCGGCAACGGATAGAGCTCGGCCAGCGCGCCGCGCGCCTTTTCCGCTTCGGTCAATGTGCCGGGCGGATTGCCGGGCGTGACGATCTTCGCCGGTTCGCCTTCGCGGGTGTAAGCCTCGCCGAAGATGTAATTCTTGAACGGCACGATCCCGTTGTTGTACGCCGCGCCCCCCCACAGCATCGCGCCCGACGCCATGATCGACCGCTCCGCCGCCTCGATCGTCGCCAAGTGGCACGATCCGCAGGCTTCGCGCGCCACGCGATAGTCGGACGGATTGACGAAGCGCACAAACTCGGGCGCTTCGCGATTGAGCAGCGCATAGGTGCGCTTGGGATTGGCGGAGGAGGGATAATGCCAGCTTTCGGGATAGGTCGGCAGGACATGCGCCTTGTCCCGCGCGGCGGCATAATCGGGATGGTCGAAGCCCAGCGCCGGGTCGCCGCGCACCGATGCATTGCCGCCGTGACAATCGGTGCAGCCCAGCATGACGGCGGGGGTGGCATGCATCGAGGGTTCGTCGGTCTGGACATGGCAGCTATAGCAGCCGTCGGATTTGGCCGCGACCTGCGCCGCCGTCTGGCTCATCGGCGCGGGCGGGGCGATCGCATAGACGCGCTTGACCGGCTTTTCCTCGTCGCTCGCCTGCACGATGGCGACGGGCACGAGCAGGGCGGCGAGCAGGAGCGCGAGCCAACCCCGCAGCCGCAGGAGAGAAGGGAGCAAGTCGCGCATCAGTAGCTCAAAATCACATTGGCGAGCACCGAATAATAGTTCCGGTGGCGCTGGCTGTTGTCGAAAAGATCACGAAACCCCTTGCCGGGCAGAAGGGTCGCGGCGGACAGGCGGAACACGATATTCTGTGTCGCCTTGGGCCGCCAGATCGCGGCGGCGGACAGGTCCCAACCGATCGATTTGGGAATGCTGCCCTCGACCCGCAGCGCCTGCAAGGTGGCGGTGTTCTGGAACCACAGATGATTGGCGTTCGCCGACAGGCGCGTGGTAGGCGTCAGGTCGAAATCGGCGCCTGCGCCGACCAGCATCGTGCCGGGGTTGTTGAAATTGGACTGGCCCTGTTCCTTCGAGGATCGCAGCGAATTGAGGATACCGTTGCGTCCGTTGATCGCAATGACGCGCCCGCCGCCTGCGAACGGAATCGTCTGGCGGATCCAGTAGCTCGTGTCGGCCCCGGCGAAGACCGGATTCTCGAAGATCGCGTCGAAGCCGGTTTCGGTATCGTCATAGGGATCCTTGTCGCCGCTGGCATAGAGGCCCGAGAGGCGAAAGCGCATCCAGTCGATATCGTAGCTCAGTTCCCCCGCCGCGAAGAAGGCGCGGATTTCGGCCTTGCGTGAGGTAAAGAAGCTGTTCCGGTCTTCCCCCAGCGCGCCGTAGACCGACGCCGTAAGGTTGAGCCGCCCGATTCGGCCATCGGCATTGTAGCCGAGGTAGACGACATCATAGGCGCGGCCCCGCAAGTCGCCGAGCAGCGCCGGGCGCACCGGAAAGCCGTTGTCGTCGATCTCCACATCGCCCTTTTCGCGGTTCATGTTGTACACTGCCGTGATCTGGCTGGTGAGGCCGGGGATCAGGAAATCCTGCCGATAGACGTTGGCGAGAAAGATGAAATCGTCGCGCGGCCGCTGCACCACGCTGTTGAGGCCGCTGTTGGTATCCTTTTCCAGCCGCCAGAAAGCCGCGAGGTTGAACTGGAACCGGTTGTTGTCGCGATTGCCGAACAGGCGGATGCCAAGCTGCTGATCGTTGAACAGGAAGCCGCGGAAATCCGACTGCATCGGCTGAATGCCGACACGCAGCGAGCGGAAATCATAGCGGTCGGACGTGTTGGCGAGGTGATAGTCGACGAACAGCTCCTGTACACCCAGGAAATGATCGGTGCGGCGGCTGCGCTTCGAGGGTTCCACGAACAGCACGCGCCGTTCAGGCACATCGACATGATTGACGTTGAACGCAAGCGCGACGCGATATTCGATCTCCGGCGGTTTGAATGCCGTCGATCCCTTCACCAGCGACGCACCCAGGATGACGGTCTGCGAAAACACGAAGCTCGCATCCTTGCCGAACACGTCGAGACTGCCGGGCCGCTCGGTTGTCTGCACACCCACGGGGATCGGGAAGGTGCGCGGTTCCAGCACCGTATCGCTGACGGCGCTGGCAACGAAGAACCAGTCGTCATGATGGATCGGCAGCCATTTGACCTTGTCCCGATTGATCGGCCGGTCCCCTTTCAGCGTATTCTGATTATAGGGGTCGAACCAGCGTTCCTTGACGACGCCCAGGCTCTCGATCAGCCGCCACCGGTCGGGGACCGGCACCTGATCGACCGGAAAGGCTTCGGGCGGCGGTGCCCGCACCGCGCCGGGGTTGTCCTGCGTTACCCTGTCCGGCAATTCCCGCTCGAAACCGGGGCGGCGGCGGCCGTCGATCAACTGTTCGTCGGCATCGGCCTCCGACTGATGCTCGGGCGCGGCGATGACGTCCTGCCAGTTGTCCGGCGGCGGCGGTACGGGCGGCTGTGCGTCCGCTCCGCTTATCGCCGCGACCAGCGGCAGAAGAGACAGGAGCGCCATCGCCTACAGCCCCCCGCAGGCGTCTTGCGCATTGGTATCGAGGAAGGGCGCGAAGGGACAACCGACATAGCGCAGCCGCACGCTGGCATTGCCAAGCTGCACGACGACCTGATCGGCGCGAATGGCGGCGGGCGCGTTGCCGACGCCGCTCGTCCGCTTGCCGCCGTTGTTGAGACCCAGGAACGATATCATGTCGTCCTGATCGATCCCGTCCCCCGACACGCCGATGCCGCCGATCAGGACATTGCCGCGATAGATGGGGACGGAGCCGGGGAAAATCTGAATACCGTTCTGCAGGCGGTTCTGGTTCGCGGCGGGGGCGGGCAAGGCTGTGCAGCGTTGCGGCGTATCGGTGGGCGACGCGCCGGTGACGAAGCCGAGATGCGCGGCGAGATCACCCAGCACCAGTGCCGATTGCAGCCCGGTGGAGAAGGGGTTGAACTGCGCGATCGGGCGGGAAAAGGGGCCGTTGGGCCGACCGACTTCGCCATCGGGGAAATAGGGGCGGGAAATCAGGCCATGGGCGCGGTCGGTATAGGCGGTCTTGCCGGTCAGCGCGCTCTGATCGTTGAAAAACGCGCGGGCCTTGCCCACAAATGCCCGCACGTCCGCGCTCGGATTGGCGAGCAGTTCATCGCCTGCGCGTGCGAACGAAAAGAAGGCGGCGGTGCGGGCCTTTTGCAGCGAGACGTCCGTGCCGAAGATTGGCGCGTCGGGCGAGCGGACGATACCCAGCGCCTGCCCGCGTGTGTCGACGACCGAGATGGTCACCTGCGCCCGGCTGTCGAGCGGCTGCCGGATCTGCGCACGGGCGCGGCTCATGACGGTAAAGGCTTCCTCCAGGATCGCCGTTACTTCGGCGGCGGTGAGGGGCTGGGCGACATCGGCGGCGTCGGTCGCGGCGCGGATCGGGAAGCGGTTGTTGCCCGCGCCGTCGGTCAGCACAAAGGCGTCACGATTCGAAAACTCCGCGCTGCGTGACGCGCGGATGCCCGAGGCTTCGCTGCCATAAGGCGTACCCGCCAGTATCGCCGGGGCCGGATCGCCATAATAGCCGCGCACCGCGACAAGGCTGCCGAGCGCGGGGTTGGTCGCGGCAAAGCTGGGCGAACCGGTCGCGATCAGACCCGCATAGGTGGCGTCTGCATAGCGCAGCAGCGTGCCGTCCACCGAAATGCGGTTGGCGCGGATGCTTTCGGGCGCTTCGAACCCCACCGTTCCGGCGAGCGCGATATACTCTTCCGGGTCATTGTCATCGTCGAGAATGTTGGGATCGAAGCCATAGACGCCATCGGCCATCACCCCGATGCCGCCGACGACCACGCCGTTCTTGTAGAGCGGGAAGCCACCTGCGTCGGCGGCCAGGCCCAGCGGCGACCGCTTCGGCCCGATCAGCGCGCCGGTGCCCGAGGAGGCATAACGCGCGGCAAGGTCCGAGCAGGGCAACTGGCTGAACTGCACCCCGAACAGCGGCCCGCTTTCCAGGCCGACCGTCGTCGGCGCTGGCGGGAAATGCGGCTGGACGATCTGGCTCGCCGTGCGCGTGGAAAAGGCGTTGCCGCCGCTGGAAAGATAGGCGCCGGTGATCGCCTTGGCGATGGCCCCGGCCGCGGCGGGCACGGTCAGGTTCTGCGCGTCGATATTCTGGCCATCCGGTGCCGCGCTGGTGGTGGCCGTGGTCCGCGCGCCGGTCATGGCGAAGATGGCAAGCACGTTGCCCACCCGGTCGGTCACGGCGATGACGGCGGGCAGGTTGCGGGCGCGCGCTTCCGCAGCGGCGCGGGCGACCACTGTCTCGACATCGGCGACGGTCAGCGCCTCGGGCGCGGGCACGGCATAGAGACCGGCGGGTGTCGGTGTCGGCGTGGGGGAGGGCGTGGGTGCTGGCGTCGGCGTCGACGATCCCCCGCCGCCGCACGACGAGAGAACCAGCGACGCACCGGCCAGAAATGCGGAAAGACGCTTCATGTCGGTCTGTTCTCCTGCGAAAGCAGGAGCCCAGAGTCCACAACGCGCAGGCTGTATTTCGGCGCTCTGGGTTCCTGCGTCCGCAGGAACATGGCCTTGGTCATGACAGGCTTCACCGCAACGCCCCGATGCCGCGCGCCGCGCTGCCCAGTGCCATGCGGAAATCGCCGGGGCGGAAGCTGTTGGGTTCGCGTACGGCGGCATAGGCGCGGTTGATGTCGGCGCGGATGCCCGCCGCCGCGCCGACCGTCACCCGGCCCGATTTGACCAGCGCATTGAGCAGCGTGTCCAGCCCCATGACGGCCTGGACCGACCCTTCATAATCGGTGAAGCGCGGCGCGATGGCCTGGCCAGCGATCCGCTCGACGATGGCAAAGGCCATGTCGCCCCCCGGCGGCGCGCTGGCGAACTGCGCGGCGAGGGCGGCGGCGCTGGCCGCGAGACGTCGGGCCGCCGCGACGCTGCTCGCGCGATCCCGGCCCATGGCGGCATGAAATGCGCGGCTGTCGCTTTCGAACCGGGCAGCAAGGGCAGGGGCCGCGACCTGCGCGGCGGCAGACAGCATGATGATGTTCTCGTCATTATAGGGCGGCATGCCCGGCGGGATGGGGCGGCCGGGGTTGGCTTCCCAGCTTTTGACGCGGCTGTCCTGATCGTAGATGCGGCGGTGGCAGCTATGGCAATCGAGGAAGTAAAACTCCGGGAACACGCCTTCGGTGCCGCGCGCCCCGGCGTAGAGCGAGAGCGAGCGTTCCAGCGCCAGCGCCTGCCCTACCGCCCACAGGCGGAGGCTGTCGGGTCGCCCCTTGCGGCTGACATAATCGGCATCCTCGTCATGATGCGCCTGAAGCGTGGAAAACAGGTCCAGCTCGAAGGCGATGCGGGGATGGCCCGCCGCCATGATCCGGTGCGTGACGAACTGGCCGGGCCGGTCGCTGCCGAAATGGCAGTCGAGGCAGACGGCGGCGCGGGCGGCGGGCCGGTCGAGCGGGACCAGGCCATTGGAGACATTGGTCGCATGGCTCGCGCCGACGGCGTAATGCGAGGCGATCCAGCCGCCCGCCGGGCCATGGCATGCCTCGCATCCCACGCCGTCCTGCGTCAAAAAGCGGTCGCCGCGCGGACCCGATGTCGGGGTTGCGTGACAGCCGAGGCATTCGGTGGCAGCGGTCGGATCGCCGATGCCGAGCGTCGCCGCGATCTGGCGGCTGCGCGCGCCACCCAGCACCGCGAAGGCGCGGCTGTGCGCGCCGCCCTGCGTGGACGGTTCCTGCCAGCGTTGCAACTCGTCCTGCCGCACCACCTTGCCATCGGCTTCCATCCGTCCGTGGCAGGTCGTGCCGGCGCAGGACGCGACACCGGTGAAGGTGCCGCGCGTGGCCGTCGCCGCCGGTTTGCGGTCCAACGAAGTTGCGGATGTTGCGGCGTTCAACACCGCAGAAAACAGCGATTTCTGCCCGGCGCTGTTGGAAAGCCCGGCAATCGGGATCACCGTCAGCAACGCAAGTGCGGCCAGCAGCAGACCTGCCGCTACAGCCGCCCTGATGCGGATGCTTCTGCCCCGAAAACCCATCTGTACGCCCCCAATCCGCGCCGGGCCGGATCGGCCGGGCACGCCCCCGTCAGTATGCGAGCGACCGCCTGTTTCTGTGTCGCACCCTAGCGCCGACCGGGGCGCAGTTTCAATCCGAAATGCGCTCAGTTGCGCCGGATGACGAGGTTGCGGATTTCGGTCATGTCCTCCATCGCAAAGCGTATGCCCTCGCGCCCCAGCCCCGAATCCTTGACCCCACCATAGGGCATGTTGTCCACGCGATAGCTCGGCACGTCGTTGATGACGATGCCGCCGACGTCCAGCCGGTCCCACGCGTCGAACATCTTGAACAGGTCGCGGGTGAAGATGCCCGCCTGCAATCCGAACTTGCTGTCGTTCACTTCCTCCAGCGCGGCGTCGAAATCGTCGAATCGGCTCAGCAGCGCCAGCGGACCGAAGGCTTCCTCGCGATAGGCGTCGGCTTTGCGATCGACATTTTCAAGGAGAGTCGCCTCCAGCATCGCGCCGTCGCGCTTGCCGCCGCACAGCAGGGTCGCGCCGCCCGCGATCGCCGCCTGTATCCAGCCGTCGAGCCGCTTCGCCTCGCCTTGCGAAATCATCGGGCCGACGAACGTGGCGCGATCCTTGGGATCGCCCGCCACCAGCGTTTTGGTTTTCGCGACCAGCATGTCGCGGAACCGGTCATAGATGCGCTCGTGGATGATGATCCGCTGCACCCCGATGCAGCTCTGGCCCGACTGGTAGAAAGCGCCGAAGATCACCCGTTCCAGCGCATCGTCGAGATCGGCGTCGGCATCGATGATGACCGCGGCGTTGCCGCCCAGTTCCAGCACCACTTTCTTCTTTCCCGCCTTCGCTTTCAAATCCCAGCCGACGCCGGGACTGCCGGTGAAGGAGAGCAGCTTCAGCCGGTCGTCCTCGGTGAACAGGTCCGCCCCTTCGCGATGGGCGGGGAGGATGGAGAACGCGCCTTCGGGCAGGTCGGTTTCGGCGAGTATCTCGCCCATGATGATCGCGCCCAGCGGGGTGCGGCTGGCGGGTTTCATGACAAAGGGGCAGCCGACGGCGATGGCGGGCGCGATCTTGTGCGCGGCAAGATTGAGCGGGAAGTTGAAGGGCGAAATGAAGCTGCACGGGCCGATCGGCACGCGCTTCCATATGCCCTGATAGCCCTTTGCGCGCGGGGATATGTCGAGCGGCTGGACTTCGCCGGTCATCCGCACGCTTTCCTCCGCGGCGATGCGGAAGGTGTCGATCAGGCGGCCGACTTCGCCTTCGCTGTCCTTGATCGGCTTGCCCGCTTCCACGCACAGCGCATAGGCCAGCTCGTCGAACCGTTGCTTGAACCGATCGACGCAATGCTGGAGCACCGCCTGGCGTTCATAGGCGGCCATGCGCGCCATCGGCTCGGCCGCGCGCACCGCGCCGGCAATGCCTTCCTCGATCGTCGCCCTGTCCGCCTGCGCCACGCGGAACGCAACTTCCCCGGTGAACTTGTCGGTCACTTCGAGGTCGGTGTTGGGCTGGACCGCCTTGTTGTTGAGATAGAGCGGATAGACGGATTTGAGTTGGGTCATGATGGTCCTCATGGTCCCCTCTCCCCTTCAGGGGAGAGGGTTAGGGAGAGGGGGAAGCGCGGAACGTCGGACTATGTTCCCCTCTCCCCGGCCCTCTCCCCTGAAGGGGAGAGGGAGACTAAAGCGCGGCGCTCAGTTCCTTGATATCCTTGTTCAATATCCGGTCGTTCTCGCTGTAGTCGACCGGACAGTCGATCAGGTGGACGCCCGGCGTGTCGCGGGTATGACGCAGCAGTTCCTCCAGATGCGCGGCGCTTTCGACGCGATGGCCATGCGCGCCATAGGCCTGCGCATATTTCACGAAATCGGGATTGCCGTAGGTCAGTCCCCAGTCCTCGAAACCCATATTGGCCTGTTTCCAGCGGATCATCCCGTAACTGCCGTCGTTCAGGATCAGCACGGTGATGTTCAGCTTCAACCGCACGGCGGTTTCCATTTCCTGGCTGTTCATCATGAAGCCGCCATCGCCGCAGATCGCCATCACCTTGCGATCGGGATAGACCATGGCGCTGGCCATCGCCGACGGAAGCCCCGCGCCCATCGTCGCCAGGGCATTGTCGAGCAGCACGGTATTCTGCTGCCGCGCGGGATAGTTGCGGGCGAACCATATCTTGTAGACGCCATTGTCGAGACAGATGATGCCGTCGTTGGGCATCACCTCGCGGATCTTGCGGACCAGATAGGGGGGGAAGATGGGGAAGCGGGCGTCGCCGTCCAGGCTGGCGGTATGCGCGACTTCGGCCGCGCGATAGGCCAGCATCTTTTCGCAGCCCCAGCCTTGCGGCACGATGTCTTCCTTCATCTGCCAGATGGCATTGGCGATATCGCCGATCACTTCCACCTGCGGGAAATAGACCGGATCGACTTCGGCCGAGCGGGTGGACACGTGGATGACCGGGGTGCCGCCGTCATTCTTCATGAAGAAAGGCGGCTTTTCGATCACATCATGGCCGATGTTGACGATGAGGTCAGCCGCGCCGATCGCACGATGCACGAAATCCCCGGCGGAGAGCGCCGCGCAGCCCAGGAACTTGGGATGGGTTTCGTCGATCACGCCCTTGCCGAGTTGCGTGGTGAGGAAGGGGATGCCGGTCTTTTCCACGAATTGCAGCAGCATGCGCCCGGTCATCTTGCGATTGGCGCCAGCGCCGATGACGAGGACGGGGGCCTTGGCCTTTTCCAGCATATTGACCGCGGCGCGCACCGCCTTGGGATCGGCGGAGGGGCGGCGGGCGAGGCTGGGCTTGATCGGTGTGGAATCGGTATGCTCGTCGGCGACATCCTCGGGGAACTCCAGATGCGTCGCGCCGGGCTTTTCCTCCTCGGCGAGGCGAAAGGCTTCGCGCACGCGGCTTGGAATATTGTCGGCGCTGGCAAGCTGATGGGTATATTTGGTGATCGGTCCCATCATCGACACGACATCCAGAATCTGGAAGCGGCCTTGCTTGCTTTTCTTGATCGGCTTCTGCCCCGTCACCATCAGGATCGGCATGCCGCCCAGTTGCGCATAGGCCGCCGCCGTCACGAAATTGGTTGCCCCTGGCCCCAGCGTCGCCATGCAGACGCCGGTCTTGCCGGTATGGCGGCCATAAGTCGCCGCCATGAAGCCCGCGCCCTGCTCATGCCGGGTCAGGATGAGCTTGATCGATTTGGACCGGCTGAGGCTGTCGAGCATGTCGAGATTCTCCTCGCCCGGCACCCCGAAAATATACTCGCAGCCTTCTTCCTCAAGGCATTGGATGAACAGGTCGGAAGCCTTCGTCATGCGTGTTCCCCCTCTGGTGTCAGTCCGTTTCGTTGCGCCGCCGGTCCAGGCGATCCGGTGCAGGCCATCGGTTCAGGGCGATGCAGGATCGGGGCATCCTTCGTCCCCCGCGACACTGCAATTGCTGTCCCACAAATCCTCGTTACCCGCGCCCGTCACCGGCTCGTCGATCAGCGGCGGATAGCCTTCCGCCACGAAATCGCGCAGCTGCACGATGGCGACCGGGAAAATCTGTGCGACGGCAACGGTCGGGTCAAGAATGCGGTCGATCGCATCGCGATTGTCCGGCGTCGACACGGCAGGCGCGTCGCACCCGGCGGGATTGGCAATCAGGCACCCGTTCAGCGTCGAGCGGTCGGCATATTGGCCGACCTGACCGCCTGCCACGCCGTTGATGGACAGCAGCGCGATGGCATCCTTGCCGGTCACAAAGCCGCGGACGGTGTCGATCAGCTGTCCGTTCAGGACGATCTGCGTGCTGGCATTCGCCGCGTCGATGCGGATGCTGCCCGCGGTAAAGCCGCGCCGGTCGGCAAAGGCGTCGGTCGATCCGCTGTTCTGGATATAGGCGCCCCCGGATACGGCCAGGCGGATGGCGCCCGCGCGCAGATAGCCATCCTGCACGACGATGCCGTCATTCTGCCCCAGCCGCTCGCTGCGCGCATCGAGCGTGGTGGCGGCGCTCACATCATCCATGGCCGCCAATGTGGCGACGATCACGTCGGCACTGGTCATCTGGAGCGTGCCGCCCGGCGTTGCATTTGCACCCTGCAGGTCGATGAGGCCGCTGCCCGCGATCACCTCGACCGCTTCCTGCGCATTGATCGTCAGGCCGCCCTGCGGCGCAAGCCCGGTAAAGCGGACGGCCCCCTGCACGCGCACCTTGCCGGTCGAGACGATCGAAAAGGTCCCCGTGCTGGCGATGTTGCCCGTTGCCCCGGCCGTCACGGTGAAGTCGCGTACCGACACATCGGCCGCGCGCGACGATCCGAACGCAGTCGATTGCGCCGCCGAGACCCGGTTGCCCGTCACAGCGATACTGTCGGCAAACAGCTGCGAGATTTCTGTGGCCGACAGGCTGTAGCTGCCGGTCAAAGATCCGCCGCCGATGAAGGTCTGCCGCTGGTTGTCGGTGTTGGTGAGCGACAGGCCCGTGGTGACGCCGCGCACGCCCAGCTGCGCGCCCGCACCGATCACTATGTCGCGCGACCGGATGTCGATCGTGCGGGCGGAGACGGTGCCACCGGTGATCGTCGCCACCCCGGCGGCGGCGATCGTCAGCGGTCCGCCGATCGTCACCGGCCCGCCCAGGCTCGCCTCGCGCGCGGAAACGATCGCAAGGCTGCTGCCGTCGATATCCGACGCGCTTACGAAGCTGCCCGTGCTGGTCAGGCTGACGGCGGCGGGGGTGGTGAGATCGTCGGCCGTTAGCGTGGCGGCGCGCAGGGCAATCGGCCCTGCCGTCGCCGTGACGCTGTTGAAGGCCAGCGTGCCTGCGCCGCTGATATCGACGCTGCGGGCGGTCGCGCTGACGCTACCGGCGGCCGCCAGATCGGGCAGCACGATTGCACCATTGGCTGCGGCGAGCACCGCCGTGCCGTTGGCGCGCAGTTGGGTGACGGAAATGCCCTGATCGCCGGTCAGCGCGAGAGTGCCGCCGGTAAGCGATCCGCCGGTGAGCGTGCCCCCGTTAGCCGCGACGCGCAGCGCGCCGGTGGCCGTGGCCGATGTGAGGGCGATGGCGCGGCTGGCCGTAACGTCGATGGTCGTGCCCGAGGCAAGCGCCCCGAGCGTCGCGTTGCCGTCGGTCGCGGCGACCGCGATCGCGCCGGTGGCGTCAAGTCGATCGGCGCTGAGAGCGGCCGCGCCGAGCGTCACGGTGCCCCCGGTCGCCGTTACCGTTCCGAAGGTAAGCGTGCCCGGTCCGCTGATCGCGATCCCCTGCGCGGTGGCGTCGATTCGTCCGGCCGCCGTCACATTATCGAGGGCGATCAGACCGTTGGCGGCGGTGATATTCGCGGTGCTGCCGGACGATAGTTGTCCGAGGCTGACGCCCCGATCGCCGGACAGGCTGATGCTGCCGCCGGTCAAGGATCCGCCACCGATACTGTCCGTGATCGAGCGCAGGCGGAGGAGTCCGCCGCTGGTGGCCGAACCGACCGAGACGGCGCCGTTGACGGTCGCGTCGATCGTGCGGGCCGCCGTCAGCGTATTGAGGAACGCGTTGCCCGATGTCGCGGTCACAAGGATGTCGCGTCCGGCATTGGCCTGGGTGGAAATGAAGGCATCCGTACCGCCGGTAATGACGATATCGTCCGCCGACGTCGCGTTGAATGCCACGGCGCCATTGGTGCCCGAGACAGTCAATATGCTGCCGCCGGATGCGCCGAGCCCGGTCGTGGTGCCGTTCTGAAGCGTGGCGACCCCGGCCAGCGCATTGAGCGTGAGGTCATCGCCCGCAAAGACGGTGCCTGCGGTGACGCTGGTGCCCGTGAACGTCAGGCTGCGCCCGGCGCGCACCGTGCCGGACTGGAGCACGCCGCCGCCGGTCGCCGTGATCGTGAAGTCGCGCCCGGCGGTAGAATTGCTGATCTGGGTCTGGCCGTCGCGGCTGGTCAGCACGATGTCGCCGGTGCCCGCCGTCAGGAAATTGGCGATCAGGTTCGCGCCGGAATCGATGGTAATTCCGGTGCCTGCGCTGGCCGTTCCGACGCCTATGAAATCGTCGCTCGTCGCCAGATCGATCGTCGTGCCCGCGGTCAGCTGCGTCATGTTGATCGCGCCGTCGAAGCTGCGAATGGCGATCGCATTCGTCGCCTGGATGCGGGCGAGCGGGCTGGCCGTGATGTCGCCAAAGGATTCGAGCGATACGAAGCCGCCAAACAGGCCGGGCGTCAGCGCCGGGCCAAGCGCGGTCTGGGTGATCGTGATCGATGCGTCGCCAAAGGCCTGGAGGCCGTCGGTCGTGCGCAACTGCCCGTTGAGACCGAAGGTGAAGGCCAGGGCGTCGTTGGTGATGAAGGTCGCGCTGCCCGCCCGAATGCTGTTGCGGCTGCTGCCGACCGCGATGCCGGTGCAGGCGCAATTGGCGCCCAGAGCCTCGGCATCGAGCGTACCGCCGATCGAAAGGCCGCCGCCGGGGGCGCCGCTGCTGTCGGTGATGACGATGCTGCCGCCCTGTGTGCCGCCGGCAAAGCCGCCAGCCGTCTGGAAATCGCCATTGGCCTGCATCGCGACGTTCGCGATGCTGCGCAGTGCACCCGTCGCCAATGTGCCGCCGTCGCCGTTCAGCAGGCGCGCCGTGCCGCCCGTTGCAAAGCCGCCCGCGCCATTGCCCGACTGGACCGGGCCGCTGGGGGGGATCGGCGGCGTGGCCGAGGGATTGCCGGGAAAGCCCGGCCCGGTGCCGCCTGCTCCACCGTCACCGCCGATGCCGTTCGCTGCCATCGTCAGGTCGGCCAGCGCGAAATTGCCGTTGGCCGCGCTGAATTGCGTGGTCCCGCCAGTGCCTTCCCCGCCATCGCCGCCGATGCCGCCGCTCGCCCCGGTGGCGCTGCCGGTCCCGCCGGTGCCGCCCGCGCCCCCGGTGCCCCGTGCCGAAAGGCTGTTGGCCGTGAAGGCGGCGGTGCGCAGCGTAGCGGTATCGATCGTCAGCCCGCTGCTGCCGCCGCGACCGTTGCCGCCGCGTCCACCCGTCCCGCCGGTCGTGCCGGTGGCCCCGCCGCTGCCTGCGCCGCCGGTGGCATCGGCGGCGATGGCCAGCCCGCCGGTCAGATCGAGTGTGCCGTCCGCAATCACATTCAGCTGCGCCTGTCCGCCCAGCGCATTGCCCCCTGCCGCGCCGGGCTGGCCCGGACCCGCCGACAGCCCGCCTGCGCCGCCGGTCGCCGCCGCCCGGATGGCGAGCGCCGCGACGGTTGCGCCCGTCGCCCCGCTGACGCTGGCGGACGCTGTGCCGCCGGTTGCCGCGCCGCCGCTGCCCGCGTTGCCGGTCGTACCGCTCCCGCCGCTGCCCCCGGTCGCGTCGGTGGCGATCTCCAGCGATGCGATCGTCGCTTCCGGCGCCAGCGGCGCGACCGACGGTCCGGGCGATCCGGTGAAGTCGAACAGGCCCAGGCCCGCCGTGCCGCCGGTCGCTACGCCGCCATTGCCGCCGCTGCCGCCATCGCGTCCGGCCGCCCCGGTCGCGTTGGCCGACAGGATCACGGTCTGGAGTTCAAGCACCGCGCTTGACCCATCCAGTTGGGCAATGCCGCCCGTTGCGTTTCCGCCGCCGCCGCCACTGCCGCCGTCGGGCAGGCCCGGCGCACCCAGGCCGCCGGTGGCGTTGGCGGCGATCGTCAACGTGCCGGGTGCGGTCTGGCGCACCGTGCCGTTTTCCGCCAGGACGCGGGCACTGCCGCCCGTCGCATTGCCCCCGGCACCGCCGTCTCCGCCATTACCGGCCACGGTGCTGCCTGTGCCTATGGTGCCCGCACCGCCGGTCGCGTCGGCGCTGATCCGGCTCTGGCCGCCCAGTTCGATCGTGCCGTTGTCGGTAATCCGTACCGCCGCTGCGCCGCCCAGCGCCACGCCGCCATTGGTGCCGTTGATGCCCGCGCCACCCTGTACACCGCTGCGTCCGCCTGCGCCGCCCAGGCCACCGGCGCTGACCGTCAGCAGGTTCGTCTGCACCAGCGCCGAAGGCCCGGCGACGGTCAGCCCCGCATCGCCGCCCGTGCCGTTTCCGCCATCACCGCCGCGCCCGGAGAACCCGTCTCCCCCTGCGCCGCCGGTGCCCTGTGCGAGCACGCGCAGCTGGTTCGTGACGGTCAGCGTGCCGAACGTCACGGTCAGATCCGCACCGGTGCCGCCCGTGCCGCCAAAGCCGCTGCCGCCTGTGCCGCCGGTCGCGCCGACACCGCCGACCGATCCGATGCCGCTGGCATCGACGGTCAGGTTGGCGAAGACCGGATCGACATCGAGCAGGAACGCCGCCGTACCGCCTGTGCCATTGCCACCGCTGCCGCCCGCGCCGGGGCCATAGGCGTAAATCGGGTCGTCATTGAGATCAAAACCGATCACACGGCGGGCGTTGCCTGCCGCGCCGCCGGTGCCGACGGCCGATACCGTGACGGAACCGATGCTGTGCCCTTCGCTGGAAAAGGCCAGCCGTGCCGTGCCGCCGGTGCTGTTGCCTGCATTGCCGCCGTTGCCGCCGTTCGCGTTGTCGCCGCCTGCGCCGCCGGTGCCCAGCGCGGACAAGGTGATCGACGGCGCGGACAAGATGCCGCCTGCCAGAAGGAAATCGATCTCCCCGCCGGTGCCGCCGCCGCCATTGCCCGCGCGGAAGCTGGTAGTGGCTTCCTGAAAGCCGCTGTTGCCGCCCGCGCTGCCGGTGCCCGACGCCGCGACGAGGAGGCTGGTGACGGTAACCGCGGCGGTGGTGCCGCTGTCCATGCGGAACCGGGCGACGCCGCCGGTGCCGCTGTTGCCGTCTGCGCCGTTGCCGTCGATCACGTCGATGCTCTCGCCGCCGGTTCCCTCCGCCCCGATGCGCAGGGTGCCGACCGTCAGCGCGCCGCTGGTCGCTTCGAAGCTGGCGGTGCCACCGACCCCCGCGCCGCTGATCGCGCTGGTGACGGCCGCCCCCGCGCCGCTTTGCGCGGCGCCGCCGGTGCCGGTCGCGGAAATGTCTATGGTGCCGATCGTGCCCGTGCCGCCGCCGAGCACGAAAGTGGCGCTGCCGCCCTGTCCCGTGCCCGCCACAAAGGCAGTCGTGCCGCCGCCGCTGCCGCAGGTCGGGCAATTCAGCGCGGACGCGCCGCCGATGCCCCGTGCCGCCGCCGTGATCGTCGTGGCATTGAGTTGCCCGCCCAGCAGGTTGACGGCGATCGTGCCGCCCTGGCCCAGCCCGCCGTCCCCTTCGTTGAAAAAGGCCCCTTCGCCCAGCGGTGTGGCCGAGCCGTCGGCCCCGGCATCCACGGTGCCCAAGGTCAGGATGCCATTGCCGAGCGCCCCGAAGCGGCTTTCGATCGTGATCAGGCCGCCTGTTCCGGTGCCGGTCGCGCCGACAATGCCGTCCGAACCGATCGACCCGCCCGCTCGCCCGATCGCCGTGATTTCCAGTACACCGGGGATGCTGAGGTCGGCATCGCTGCTGTAGAGCAGGATGCTGCCGCCGGTGCCATTTGTGCCGTTGGTGGCGGTGGCCCCGATGCCGTTGGCTGACAGCCTGCACAGGAAACTGGCGCAATCGGTGATCGAGAGCGCACCGCGCAGACCGTTGTTGCGGGTGGCGAAAACGGAAATGGTGCCGCCGGTCATCGTGCCGCCGGACTGTGCGCCGCCCAGGCCTTCGGCATTGGCGGCCAGGGAAAGGCCCCCGGCGGAAAATGTGCCGCCTTCGGCGCTGACCTGGATCGTCCCGCCGAATCCGTTCGGGACGCTGGTTGATGTCGGCGATCCGGGGTTGAACGGATTGGACTGGACACCGGCGCGTGCGAAGAAATCGCTCGTCACCGCAATGGTGCCGCCATCGCGCGCACGCGCGACGATCGTGCTGGCCTGCGCGGGCGTCGGCGCGCTGCCGCCCAAGCCGAGGATCGCGGTATCGCCATAGAGCGACACCGATTGCGCCAGGGCCAGGCGCGCGTTGTTGTAGACGTCCAGGCTGATGCCGTTTGCGCCGGGGAGCGACCCGCCCAGCGGGCCGCCGTTCGTGGAATAGCCCATGGCGCTCGTCACGTCGCCGAACAGGCTCGTCCAGTTATGCGTGCCGCCCGACAGATCGACATAGATGTCGCCTGCGGTGGCGCGCCCCGCCGCCCCGGTGGACGATGTGCCGCCGGTCGCCTGGGCGCGCAGTTCCACCGTGCCGAACGTGGTCGTGCTGGCCGTCGCGTTGATGCGGACCACGCCACCCTGCGCGTTGCCGCCGATCTGATTGGGGACGCTGGTGAACAGGCTGTTGCCCGAGGCATCGACATTGACGTTGCCCAGCCCAAGCGTCGCGCCGTTGGTCGCCGTCAGGGTGACGCTGCCGCCGGTCGCGGTGCCGGACCGGTTGTTGTCGCTGCTGGCATTGGCGGCGGCATTGGCCACCAGACTACCGGTCGTGATGGCGGCGGCATTGGCGCTGATGACAATGCTGCCGCCGGTCGCGTCCGGCACGATCGGATTGCCGTTGCCCGATGCGTCGATCGCAAGCTGCCCGGTGACAGCGACGCTGCCCGGTGCCGCGACGATGCTGCCGCCGGTTGCGGATATGCCGACCGCGCCGCCGATCGCGCCGTTCCCCGCGACAAGGCGCAGGTCCCCCAGCGCCTCGATTGTCTTCCCGATTCCGGCGGTCAGGGCGATGCTGCCCAGCGCGGTCAGCGTCGTGTTCCCGGCAAAGCGCGTGAGGCCCGCGCCCGCGATGGTGATCGCGCTGTTCGCCGCGGCATCGACCGGGGAGGACCATGTGCCTGCACCCAGCGACAGGCTGGCGGTGCCGGTGCCCGCGCCGCTGGACGGTGCGTCGATCAGGCCACCGGCGATATCATAGCCCGCGGACAGCACGACCGCGCTGTTTTCCTGAGCGACGCTGGCGGCGGCGGGATAGCCGACATCGCCCGACAACAGCATGGTGAGGGCGTTGTTCTTGGGAACCGCGACCATGAAGACGCGCTGATTGTCGGGTGCAGACGGCGGATTGTTGGTGGATGCCGGACCGTTTGTCGTGCCCGTATGGACGACCCCATTGGTGTCGGTCGTGCCGACTGTCACGGCAATATCGAACAGCCCGCCGTTGATGCGGATATCGGCCTGTTCGGCGGCGACATAGGCGGTCGATCCGTTGACGGCGACGGTGCCGCCCTGTTCGACGCGCGGCGCGACGAGCGCGACATAGCTGTTCGCGGCGGAGGCTGTGATCTGCGCGCCGCTGTTGATCGTCACCCCGGCGGCGTTGCCCGCTGCGCCGCGAAAGCGGATGGTGTTGCCCGGGCCGAACAGCCCGCCGGTGGTATCGATCGGGTTGCTGCTGAGCACCAGATTGCCGATGTCGAGCACGCCGGTCGATCCGACCACGAAGCCGCCCGGCGTGTAGAACCAGACCGAACCGCCCGGTGCGCCGTCGATGCGGCTCTGGATCGTGCCGTTCAGTTCGATGACGCGCGACGTCGGCAGGCCGGTGGCGACATCGACGGGCTGAATCCGGTTGAGGACCGTGTAATTGGTCAACCCGGCGCTGGGATTGTTGCGATAGAGCACCATGTTGCCATCGGGCAGGAAATCGATCGCGCCGGTGCCCACCTGGTCGTTGGGCCGCCAGTCGACAATCGTCTGCGGATTGTTGACTTCGATGATGTCCATGCTGCCACGGAAGATGCCGGGGCTGCCGACGGTGCCGGTCACATTGCCCAGAAAGCCACCCTGCGCATCCAGCGGCACGATGCCCGCAATGCCGCCCATCACGATGGCCGTGGCGCAGGTTGTGAACAGCCGTCGGCGCAACTTGCCCATCATCGCCTCCAGGGGATCAATTGTGCCGTCACCGACAGCAGCACGCGCACATCGCTGCGCGTGGTTTCGAATATCGTTTTCTTCAGCGGCACCGCGACGCTCAGGTCGTATCGCGCCCGGTTGCCGAACGCGCCGCGCAGTCCGCCGCCCGCCGAATAGAGTTTCTGCGGGTCTATCCCGTCAAAGCCGCTATCCCGGTTCCAGATCCAGGCGGCGTCGAAAAAGGCATAAGGTTGCAGCGTCAGATCCTTCGTGCTGCGCGGCATGATGCTGCCGACGCGCACTTCGGCCGCAACGCCCACACCGCTGTCACCGATGGCCGCGCCCGGATCATAGCCGCGCCCGACGGTATAGTTGCCGACGCTCATTTCCTCATAGGAAAGCAGAGCGTGCGGCGCATATTGCGCGCGCGGCGAAAGGCTGAAGGCAATATTGGGCACCGGGCGCACTTCGGCATAGCCATTGGCGCGCAGCACGAAGGCGCTGGGATCGCCCTCCGGCCGGCCAAGCGGCACGCGCGGGGCGCGGCAGGCGATCCCCGCCGGGCCGCAGGGGTCGCTGGCGCCAAGCCCGGCGATGCCATGCCGTGCCTCGATCGATCCGCCGATCCGCCATTTCGGCTCGGCCGCGGAATAGCCGGTGGTGCTGGTCAGGCTGGCGGTGTCGATCGCTTCGGCATCGAGCCGGGCGTAGACGACGCGCAGCCGGTCGCGGCTGAGCGGCGTGGTCGCGTTGGTACCGCGAAAATCGACATCCTGATCGACAATGTCGAGGCCGATGGCGCCGACCAGATTGCGCGACTGCCGCCGCACGATCGGATAGCTCAACGCGATGCTGGCGATCAGCGTTTCGGACTTGATGGTCCGGTCGACGATATCCGGCTTGGTCCACGCATAAGTGAAATCGCCCGACAGCCGCAGTCCGTCGCTGCCCAACCCCATGCTGTGCCCGAATTGCAGCACCGTCTGTTCGCTGGTCTGCGCAGTGGAAAACAGGCTGAGGACGGTGCTGTCGGCAAGGCCGGTCAGGTCGTTGATTTGCAGCCGGGCGAGCGCGCCGAAGCGGCCGACACTGGGCGACCCCAGATTCTGGACGTTGACGTCGAGCTGCACGGCGCGGCGCGTGACGCGGACTTCGCCGATCACTTCGCCCGGCACGCGTGTCCGCGCCGGGCGCAATGCCAGCCGCACGTCGTAACCCGGCATGTCGCGGGCCAGCAGCAGATGCCGCTCGGCCATCATGCTGTTGAAAGCAGGCTGCCCGATCAGCGCCTCCAGATGCGCGGCGATCATCCGCTCGCCATTGCCCGCGTCGCCGCGCACCTCGATGCTGACGAGGCGCGCCATCAGCACGTCGAGAACGACGGTGCCGCCCTTTTCTATCCGTTGTGCGGGCATCTGCACGGCGGCCAGAAAACCGCGCGCACGCAGCGCCGTCGCCGCCCGGTCCCGGATTTCGCACAGGCTGGCGATCGGCACGTCGCGCCCCGCCAGATCCGCCCAGCTATCGCGCAGGCTGGCGGGATCGACGGCCTTCAGATTGTCGAACCGAACATCGGCGAAATTGACGGTGACGCTGGCATAGCGCGGATCGGCCAGCGGGCAGGGCGACCGTTCGACGCCGCCCTCCACCGTCAGGCGGGATGGCGCGGGCGTCTCTCCGCTAGGCAGGGCGCCGCGCTCGATCTCCTCGCGCGTCGGTGCGCCGGTCGGCACCGGACCGGGGGGTGGCACCGTCTGCGCAAGGGCGCTTGCAGGCAACAGGACGGAAGCCATGAGCGTCGCAAGGCATGATATCGAGGGGCATGACATCGAGGGGCGCGAGGGGACCATGGCCAACGCGGACGTGCCGGTGAACGACAGGGATGAACCCGAACATCCTCTGCGAAACGCCAGCCCCATGACAATCCCCCTGCCATCCGCGAAAACGGGCGCGGCCTGTCGCCACGCCGGCCGGATGGTATCCGATGATGTGGCCGGTTGCTTTGCCCAAAGCATCCGGCCAGTGCCGTTCATGCGACCGTACAGGGACTCGGCACCGCTCTTGTGACGGCGCTCCTTGTGTCCTTCGACCTATCAACCCCTATGGCCTATGACAAGCGCGGTGCCCGCTCATCATGTCTCATCATCGCGGATTTGCGACAAACTGTTGCTCCGCGCATACCGCTGTCATGGCGCATCGGGGGCCGGATCGGGCAAGGCGACGGTTTCGACCAGCAGGGCGAGCTGCGCGTCGCATTTCCTGGCGATCAGCGTGGACGCCATGGTTTCCAGTCCGCCTGCGTCGGTCCCCATCAGCGAAAAGCCGATGTCCACCGGACGCGCCAGCCCGTTCCAGCTCAGGCGATAGCGCGCGCCTTCCGTAACGGGCAGCGTGGCGGGCCAGCTTGCCACGGCCTCACCCGCCGCGAACGCCACCGGCGCGCTGCCGCCGCCGCTGGTCGCGGTGATCGTGACGGTCGCCGCGCTCGCGATATCGGGCCGCCACAGGCGGACATTGGCGGGATCGGGCACGCAGGCTGTGCTGGCCTGGCTGATGTCGACATACCACAGATTGGGGCTGCGCGGAGCAGCGGCATCCTCTGCCACGCCGCCGCGCACCGCCCCGGTGCGGGCACGCCGCACGCGTTTGGTTTCGAGCAGCGAGGCAAGGCTGGTGCGGCTGTCGGTGCCCGCCGTCGCGGTCGCCGCGAGGCTGAACGTGCCCGGTCCGCGCAGGGTACGGGTGCCGCGCCCGTCCAGCAGGGTGACGACATCGCCGCCCTTGAGCGCGATCGACCCGCTGTCCGCCAGCTTGCGGCCGGGCGGGAATCCCTTGGCGGAGGGACCGGACGCGCGCACGACGATGGTTTCGGCGGCCAGCGGTGCCGCCGCCAGCGTGCCCATCACAAGCGCGAGCGCACAGCCGATCGACATGTTCCTATCCCACAGCATAGACATCTCCATCCTTCGTCTGTTCGATCCGATAATATAGATGCGCCAGCGCATTGTCCTGCGGATAGCGCGCCAGCAGCGCCGCCAGATCGACGAGCGCCCCGGCCCGGTCCGTCTTTAGCCGGTTCAGGATGGCGCTTAAGTGATCGCGGTCACTGGCCGGAAAATCGGGTGCAGGCTCGAATATGTCGACGGGTTTCGCGCGCCCGCGCAGCACCACCGTGCCCATCGGCCGCCACCAGTCGAGACCGGCGCGCTCCACGGCTTCGCGGCTCGCCATCATGCTCGATTGCAGGGCCTTGTTCGCCGACTCGAGTCGCGCCGCCGTGTTCATGCTGTCGCCCAGCGCGGTATACTGGATGCGTCCCTCGCCGCCGAAATTGCCGACGATCGCCTCGCCATAATGCAGGCCGACGCGGGTCTTGCCGATCGGCGGGACGGACCCGTCGGGATATTTCTCCGCCACGCCGATGCGGAAGGCTTCGCCTGTCTGCCACATCGCATAGGCGGCCTGTGCGGCCTTCGTCCCGTCGTCGGGCCTGGCGATTGGCGCCCCCCAGAAGGCGACGACGGCGTCGCCCACGAACTTGTCGATCGTGCCGCCATGCGCCAGCACCACGTCCGAAAGCATGTCGAGATAGCCGTTGAGCAACTGCGCGACCATTTCCGGCGCGATGCCGTGGCTCAATTTGGTGAAGCCCTCCAGATCGGTAAACACGACGAAAATCGACCGTTTTTCGCCATGCAGGGCAAGTTTCTCGGGTTCCTGCAATATCTGCGTGGCGATGTCGCGCGGCAGATATTTGCCCAGCGCCGACTGGGCGAAACGGCGCTGCTGCGACCCGACCGCCCGCGCGGCGGAGCCGACGGCGGCAAACGCCAGCACCCAGCCGATCGCCCAGCCGATCGCAGGCACCCCCTGCGTATCCCAGCCGCTGCTCTGCCACCACAGGGGCAGACCGCCGAGCAGCAGCGCCTGCACCAGAAGGCAGGGCGCGAGCGCATACCAGCGCAACTCGGCGAGACTGGTGAACGCGGCCGACAGGACAGCGAGGATCGCCACTGCCCACAATATCGCCGCAGGCACCGGGCGCAGCGCCGCCCCGTCGAGCGATTGCGCCAGCATATTGGCATGGACTTCAAGGCCGATCATCGACTTGCCGCTGGTCGTCGACATCGGCGTCTCGAACTGGTCATTGTCGACGATATCGCCGCCGATCATCACATGCCGCCCGCGCACCTGATCGACGAAGGCCGCGCCGGTCGCGGGATCGGTGAACAGGTCGATGGGGAAGGATGCGAACACCGGCCGGTCGGGATCGGCGGGCAGGCGATAGCGGATGCTGCCGCGATACCGCTCGAAAGCAGGCGAAGGTGCCATCGCCTGCACCAGGATCGTCGGCAGGCTGGGCAATTGCGCAGGCCAGCTTCGCGCGACATTGTCTGCGTCCGCCTCCAGCCGGATGCTCGCGGGCTTGACCCTGGCTGTACGGGCGCGGGCGATGAAGGCATCAAGAAACTGCTGCTGCTCATAGATGATCTGTTCGGCATTGTCGGCGACTTCGGCATAGCCCAGATAGGTCGGGGTTTTCATCGCCCGCAGCGTGGCGATCAGTTCCGCATCCTCGTCCTGCGGCTGATCGATCAGGATATCGATGCCGATGGATTTCGCCCCCAGTCCGTCGATCGTCCGCAGCGCGCGGGCCAAAGTGGCACGGTCGAGCGGCGATCGCTTCTTCGTCGCGATCAGCGTCTGGTCGTTATAGACGATCAGGACGACGCGCGGGTCCTGATCCACCCGTGGCGCGAAATGGGTCATCCGCAGGTCGTAAAGCGTGCGCTCGGCGTCGCCGACAACGGGCACATACTCCCAGCTGAAGCGGGCGCAGAACAAGGCGACGATCAGGACGATCAGCGTCGTTGCCAGTCGCCAGCGCCCGGCATCCCGCACGATCCGTGTCGCGCGGTGCAGCCATTGTCGGCGGACGGCGTTCATGATCGTGTGCGCGCCCTCAACGGGCGGCAACGGCGGCCGGGGTGACCAGTGGCCGCGCCCCGTCGCCGATGATCGCAAAGCCCGACCAGTAGAAAGGGTGCGAGGTTTCGGCCTGATCCATCAGCGCGATTTCCGCCTGTTGCAGGGCCTGCGCCGTCCCGGTGCCGCGCGGCGCGGAAAACAGGCCGCCGATCAGCCGCTCGGTCGCCTTATATTCCTCCGGCGCGGGCCAGTGGCTGGCGATCACCGAGCGTCCGCCTGCGCCGATGAACGCACGCACCAGCCCGTCGAGCGCCCCGCCGCCCCCGGTCAGGCCCGCCGCCCGCGTGGCTTCCACGCTGGCCTTGCCCGCCGTGTCGCAGGCGGAGAGGATGACGAGATCGGCGTCGAGCTTCAGGTCGAAGATTTCCCCGAACTGGAGCAGCCCGTCGGATGTGCCGGCGCCGCCGAAGCTGGTGAGGAGCGCCGGGCGCGCCGGGCATTGCGCGCGCGGCGCGGTGACGAGGCCATGCGTCGCGAAATGCAGGATGCGGAAGCTGTCGAGATTGTCGCGCGCCAGAATGGCATCGTCGGTGAAAGCCGTGCCGGTCAGCACTTCGGACCCGGCAAGGCCGATGCGCTGGGCGGCCTGACGCAATTCGGTCGCCGGGATCGGGCGGCTCCATTCGGCCGCGGGCCAGGTGCAGTCGGGGCCGGACGCGCCGCCCGCCGCCCGCGTCAGCGCGATCTTGCGCAGCGGCGAGACCGGCGCATTTTCGCCAAAGCCGATATAGTCGCGCGCCGCCGCCGAGGCTGGCGCATTGCGCGCGTCGCGGAACGCCCGGGCGGACAGGGCGGTGCTGATGGCATGGCTGCGTCCCAGCCACTCGATTCCGCGGAAATCAAACTCGCTGTCGGGGTTTGCGGCGACGCGCTTGGTATAGGCATCGACGCCGGTCTGGCTTGCGATCAGGAGATTGACGGGCAGTTGCAGCATGGCCCCGTCCGGCTCCACGATCAGATGCCTTGCCGTTGCCAGCCGCGCCTCGACCGGCGCGAACAGATCGCCGTACAGGCTGCGGGCCAGCGTCACGTCGAGCGGGTAGGTCGCCTGCGCGCCGTTCACGGTGGTGGAGATCGTCTCCCGCAGATCGGTGACTTTCTGCGCCAGCGCGGCGGTCGTAACGGGCAGGCGATAGCCGGTGGCACCCTCTCCGTCGATCCACACGGCATAGAGCGCGTCGCCAAGCTGGGCCATCTTGAAATAGGCTTCGCCCGGTTTCAGCGTCGCCTGCATATCGGCGAGCGTCAGTACGTCCTTCGCCACCGCGCGATATTGCGGATAGGCCGCCAGCGCCGCCAGTGTCGCTGTCTGCTGATCGGCGAGCGCGGCGATATCGCGTTGCTGGGCGGCAATTTCGCCCGCGACCGCAGGATTGGTGGCCTGGGCCTGCGTCAGTTGCGCCAGCGTGATTCGCGCCCTTTCTATGTCGCGCGCCAGCGATACCGACTGGCGGAACAGCCGCGATCCTTCGCTGGTGCCTGCCGAAAGCTCGCGAGTCAGCACTTCCAGCGTATCGGCCGCGCCGGGCCGCACCAGCGTCTGCGTCGCCAGAAACAGGTCGGCGGTCAGTTCGGGGCGGGTGGGTATCTGTGCGGCGAGCAGCGCGAACCAGGGCTGTAACTGGTTCGACAGGCCGGTCAGCGCGTTGCGGCTTTCCGCCGTTGAGGCGATGATGCGGCGATAGAGCGCGATCGCGTCCTCCGTCCGCCCGCGCCGGACCAGAAAAGCGCCCAGCCGCGCCCGCGCGCCGTTCATCGCCACGGTTTCGGGATATTGCGCGGCGAGCAGCGCCACCGCCTGAATGAGTTGCGCCTCCGCCGTCGCGAAATCGCCTTCCGCTTCATGCGTCAGCGCAATCTCGGCCAACAGTTGCGCGCGCAGCCGGGTGATGGACGTCACGCGCCCCTCGCGGATCGCCATGGCATCGGCCAGTGCCTTGGCAAGCGTTGCGCGCGCCTGCGCAGGCTTGCCCGTCAGCCGCAGTAGCGTGCCGCGCAACTGTTCGGTCTGCGCATCGATGATCGCCGCGCGCTCCACGGGCGTCAGCTTCGTTTCGCTGCCACCGGTCAGCGATGCGATCGACGGACCCGCGCTGTTGATGGCGGCCGCGATCTGCGGACTGAGCGATATGCCGCCGGCCTCGTCGCGCAGCGGGTCTAGCGGATCGCCGAGCGGCTGATTGAGCAGTGCGAGCGCCGCAGCATAGTCCCGCTGGTTCAGCCGGTGCATTGCCTCGAAATTGCGGCGCAGGCGCAGCTGTACCGGATCGCGGGTGGCAATTGTCCGGGCCTGCGCGAACACGCCATCGGCTTGTGCGAACTCGCCCATGTTCGACAATTGCAGCGCGCGATTGACGGCATATTCATGCGCCCGCGCCTGCCGTTCCACGGGGGTGAGCCGGGCTGTGTCGGGTGCCGCCGCCAGCCGATCCTCCAGACTGTCGAAAAACTCCGCCGCTTCGGCATAATTGCCGGAATTGTTGCGGCGATAGCCTTCCGCCAGCACCGTCTGCGGATCGAGGTTGGCGGCCTGCAACCGGGCGAAGGCGGCCATGTCGTCGCCGCCCAGCGTCGCGATCTCGACCTTGGCGTCGATCGCGCGATCGGTGACGATCGTGCGCAGGCCGATATCGAGCGCGCTGCCATAGCTGGCGAAGCCTTGTGCGACATATGTGGTGTTGCCGCGCGTGAAGCGGATGATGCGATAGGCGACGCCGTTGTCGGCGATGCGACAGTTACGTGATAGGACCGTGCCGAGATCGGGCAGGGTCGCGCCGCCCTCTTCGCTGCACGCCAGCGCCGCGCCGCGCGATTGCGTCAGTTTTTCGAGCAGCGCGGCGTCGCTGATGCCCGCAGGCAGACGCAGGGCATAGAGCCGCCCGACCGGCTGTGCCGAATCGCGGCAGGCGATCGTCCAGGCGCGGTCGAACAAGGTGCCCACCGCCGGATCGCCGCTGCGGCTCTGCGCCTGACAAAGCGCACCGCCGCCCGTGCCGAGTCGGAAGCTGTCGGCGAGGCTGGGTCGGTCGCCTTGTGCCCCGGCGGGCGTCGGCAGGGCCAGGATCAGCGCCGCCAGAGCCGCCGCATGTGAAAGGGAATAGCGTCGCACCTTGTGTCTCCCACCCTTCCACCGGCCTTTGCCTGATGGAAGTGCCCCCGATGCGACCCCTTATACTGATTGCGAGGGACAGTAGCGCCCCGGAGGCATCACCGGCAAGATCAAAAGGGCATCAGGACGACAAAGCGACTTTCGCATGCGCCTGCGTACCGCGCGTGAGCACGCGGTCTTCGGCGAGGATCGCATCGGGCGCGAGGTCGTCCATCGTCTCCAGCGCGGCGTAAAGCGGCGCGAAATCGGTTTCCATCGTCTGGCGCAACAAATCCTCGAAACTGTCGATGACGAAATAGCTCTGCTGATAATCGTCGATGCGATAATCGGTCCGCATCAGGCGTATGAGGTCGAACGCGATGCGGTTGGGCGAGGCATCTTCCAGCGCGAACCGCGATTCGCCGTAGGACGAGACGATCCCCGCACCATAAAGCTTCAGATCGTCGCCGTCGCGGATCAGCCCGAACTCGACCGTATACCAGTACAGCCGCGCGAGCTTGTGCAACGCGCCAAAGCCCAGGCTGCGCAGGCCGCCCTGCCCATAGGCCTGCATGTAATCGGCAAAGGCGGGATGCGCGAGCAGCGGCACATGGCCGAACACATCGTGAAAGACATCCGGCTCCTGAAGATAGTCGATCTGGTCGGGGGTGCGGATGAACCGCCCCGCGACGAAGCGCCGGTTGGCAAGATGGTCGAAGAACACGTCGTCGGGCACCAGGCCGGGCACGGCAACGACCTGCCATCCGGTCTTTTTCATCAGGCGTTCGGACAGTTCGTCGAAATCGGGAATCCCCGGCTTCGTCATCCGCAAAACGTCCAGCCCTTCAAGAAAGGCAGGCGTCACCCGTCCGGGCAGCATGGCGGACTGACGCGCGAACAGCCGGTCCCACATGGCATGCTCGTCCGCCGTGTAGCGCGCCCAGTCCTGTGGAACGGTCCAGTCGGCTGCCGATTCGGGCGGGCGTTCATATTGCGTGCTCATGGCCCGCCTATGCGACAGAAAGTTTCAAATGTCACTATCTGCTGGACATGGAATCACGCGTCCTTCGGCGGCACTGCGCTCCGCCGCGTCCATCACCCGCATCGTGTCGAGTGCCGATTGCGCCGTCACGGGATTGGGTCCGTCACCAGCCAGCGCCGCGCATATCCCGGCATAATAATCGGGATAGGCGCCGCGCATCAGCGGCACCGGCTCAACCCGGACGGTCGCATCGGGCTGCGCGCGATAGAGGCTGGCCGGATGCTCGGCCACGCCCCAGCCCGCGTCGAGCGGCGTCATGCCCGCGCGGGACTGGCCTTCCTGTACGTCCAGCCCCTCGCTGCGGAAACTGCCGCCCAGGCCATGTACCGCAAAGCGCAGCGTGCTGAGGGGCATGGCCATGCTGGCATGTAGGATGACGCGCAGGTCGGGGTAGAGCAGCTGGACATGCGCATGGTCGGGGGCGACGCCACCGGGCCGCAGCACGGTCAGGTCCGCCGATACGGCATATGGCATGCCGAACAGGACCAGCGCCTGATCGACCAGATGCGGGCCGAGATTGGGCCATATGCCCGCGCCCGCCTGTTCCCGCCAGCGATCCTCGACCACCGGCCGGAAACGGTCGAAGTGCGATTCGTAGAGCGTGATCTTGCCCAGCGCCCCTTGCGCGATCAGCGCGCGCAGCGTCAGGAAATCGCCGTCCCAGCGGCGATTGTGAAAGACCGACAGCAAAGTGCCGCGCGCAGCCGCCAAGGCGCACAGCCGTTCCGCATCGGCAAGGCGCAGCGCGAAAGGCTTGTCGATCACGACCGCCTTGCCCGCCGCAATCGCTGCTTCGGCCTGCGTGGCGTGCAGCGCATCGGGCGTTGCGATAACCACCAGATCGACCGCCGGATCGGCAAGCATGGCCCCAAGATCGGGATAGACGCGGACATCCGGCCAGTCGGCATGCACTTTCGCCGGATCGCGCGAGACGACGCAATGCAAGGCGAGGCCCGGCGTCGCGGCGATGAGCGGCGCGTGAAACACTTTCCCTGCCAGTCCGTAACCGACCAGCGCGACGCGATAGCGCAAGGCCATGGCAGTTCCTCTCCTCGAATCCGGTCATCGCTTATTCAGGAAGGATCGGCTATGGGTTTTTCGCTACGAACGCGGATCGAGGTGATGTGATGCGGAAGTTTTCCAAGGTGCTGCTTTCTGCCGCGTTGCTTGCGGCGGTATCGACGGTCGGCGGATTGGCGACCGGGGCGCAGGCGCAGGGATCGTCGAAAATTCGTGAGGTGGGAGAGGCGAAGCTCGCCAAGGCGATCGCAGGTCGGGAAGCGGGCGAGCCGGTCAGCTGCATCAACTTTCGCGACATCCGTTCCAGCCGGATCATCAGCGGAACGGCGATCATCTATGAGGGCAACAACGGCGTTCTCTATGTGAACCGCCCTGCATCGGGGGCCGCGTTCCTGCGCACGGGCGATGCGCTCATCACCGTGACGTCGCTGTCGCAACTGTGCAATGTCGATATCGTGCGGCTGTTCGACACCGGATCGCGGTTCGAACGCGGTTCGATCGGGCTTGGCCAGTTCGTACCCTATCCGCGGGCAAAGGCCACGAAGGCCGTCGGTTAGGCCGTCGGCCACACATTGCCGACTGTCATTGCCAGGCGCTATCGCCGTTCGAATATCGTCGGCGGATTGGTGCGCCGCGCCACTTCGCGCATCACGAAACTGCTGCGGATTTTGGAGACATGCGGCAGGATGGATAATTCCTGCCGGTAGATCTTGTCATAGTCGTTGAATGACGTGACGTGGATCATGATGATGAAATCGGTATCGCCCGACACGAAGCCGCAATAGGACATCGAGGGGCATTTGATCACCGCCTGTTCGAACTCGTTGAGCACATTTTCCGCCTGCGAGTTCAGCTCGATCGCGACCAGCACCACGCCGCTGAAGCCGAGCGCGATCAGATTCACCGACACATTATAACCGCCGATGATGCCCGATTCCTCCATCATCTTGCGCCGTCGCGCGACGGCGCTGCTGGAAAGGTTGATGCGTTCGCCGACCGCCACATCCGACGCGCGCCCGTCTGCCGACAATTCTTTCAGGATTCGAAAATCAATATCATCCAGCGATAATGCGGCTGAAATCGTCAAAATATGTTCCTTTCATGCGTGAATCCATCGCAATGTTGCTTATTCGTGCCGCAGATTCCCGAGAACCGCAAGATTGTTTCTGTTACGCTTCAGGCGTCGGGAACAGCAGTGGCGGAAACTGCCAACCCGTTCGTTGACCTCAAACGGAAACAATATGTCGGCGCGATGGCATCACGCGCACTGAAAATAGCGAGGCGTCGGGAGCGTCTTCGGGAACGCATGGCCGGAGAATGAACGGCGGCACATTGAACAGGGAAAGCGGCCCGGCGCCTGACAGGTGACACGCGGCGGCAACAGGAGACGGAAGCCAGAAAGCCGGAAATTACTGATCCAGGGGGACATTATATGGGCGATCTGCAACATTCGGCGGCCGACGGCTGCACCAAAGGGCACAAACGGGCGCGGCTGCATCTGCTCGCAACGATCGGCAGTGCCGCCTTCTGTCTGGCGGCGCATGCGGCGCATGCGCAGGATGTGACGCCTGCCGCCGATCTGGATCAGGCCGAACCCCAGAGCACCGACAATATGGACATCACCGTCACCGGATCGCGCATCGTGCGCGACGGTTATGATGCGCCGACCCCGGTCAGTGTGGTGAGCACCAAGGAACTGAAGGCCGAAGCACCCGCCAATATTTCCGATTTCGTGAACACGCTGCCGGCGGTGCGCGGGTCCGGCACGGCGGCCAGCACCAACGGCTCGCTTTCGAACGGCGCGGCGGGCGTCAACAGCGTCAATCTGCGCAGCCTGGGCGCGGCGCGTACGCTGGTGCTGTTCGACGGCCAGCGGTCGGTCGCCTCGACCACCACCGGTCAGGTGGACGTCAACACCTTCCCGCAGGCGCTGATTTCCCGCGTCGAAGTGGTGACGGGCGGCGCGTCCTCGGCCTATGGGTCGGACGCGGTGTCGGGCGTCGTCAACTTCATCCTCGACAAGGAATATAAGGGCTTCAAGGCGGAATATGAGCATGGCGTCACCACTTATGGCGACGGCCCCAACCACAAGTTCACCGCGACCGGCGGCAAGGAGTTTGCCGGTGGCAAGGGCCATATCCTGCTCAGCGGCGAATATTTCACGCAGAAGGGCATCCAGACGATCGACCGCGACTGGAACGACAGCGGCTATTTCCTTGCGAACAATCCCGCCTACAGCTCCGCCCGCTGCACCGATGCGGCATCGCTCAACACGCCCTGCGTCGCGGAGTTTATCGTTTCCGATGGCATCGGGACGGGTCAGTTCACGCCCGGTGGCCTCGTCAGCACCGGTCCGTTGCGCGGCACCTATTTCGGATCGGTGAATCCGGCAACCGGCAAGGCGACCGTCAACCAGCTTAATTTCGGCGCAACCAGCGGCCAGTGGATGATCGGCGGTGATACCGACATCACGACCGAAGGCCACCGCGGCAGCGCCACCTTGCTGCCGTCCGAAACGCGCGCGAGCGCCTTCGGCCGGGTCAGCTATGAGTTTTCGCCGGCGTTCGAACTGTTCGGCCAGCTTGCCTACAGCTACTACAACGGGAAGAGCTTCTATCAGCAGACGCCGACCACGGGTGTCGTCATTCAGCGGGACAATGCCTATCTGCCGGACTCGGTGCGCGCGGCGATGGTCGCCAACAATCTGACGTCCATCCAGATCGGCACCAGCAACATCGACATCCCGCCGCAGGGCAGCGACAACAAGCGCGAAGTCGGCCGCTATGTGCTGGGTGCCGAAGGCGATTTCGGCATGTTCGGCAAGGACTGGAGCTGGGACGCTTATTATCAATATGGACGCACGAAGACCCGCGAACTGCTGACCAACGCCTGGAACATCCAGCGTATGACACTCGCGACCGATGCGGTCGTCGCCCCGGCAGGCAATGCGGCGGGGATCGCGGCGGGCACCATCGTCTGCCGCTCGACGCTCACCAATCCGTCCAACGGCTGCGTCCCGCTCAATCGCATCGGTGTCGGCGGCGCTTCGCAGGCGGCGATCAACTACGTGCTCTACAACGGTTCGCAACCGCTGCGTACGCAGGACCTGAGACAGGAGGTGGCGGCGTTCAACCTGTCCAC
The DNA here is from genome assembly GCF_004005485.1 of Sphingobium algorifonticola. Classification (GTDB taxonomy): domain Bacteria; phylum Pseudomonadota; class Alphaproteobacteria; order Sphingomonadales; family Sphingomonadaceae; genus Sphingobium; species Sphingobium algorifonticola. The sequence goes on along the minus strand of NZ_RZUL01000001.1, from coordinate 617,621 downwards.
CAACAATCTGTTCGACATGTGGGCCGGGCCGGTGTCGCTCGCTTTCGGCGGCGAATATCGCAAGGAATCGGTCTCGGGCTATGTCGATCCGCTGTATCAGCCGATCGTGACCAATGGCGTAACCACCGGCACCTGGATTTACGGCAACTATCTGCCCACCTTCGGCAAATATAATGTGAAGGAAGCCTATGTCGAAACCATCGTGCCGCTCTTCAAAGGCATGGATTTCAACGGCGCCTTCCGCATCACCGATTACTCGACATCGGGCACGGTCAAGACCTGGAAAGCGGGTCTGACCTGGCAGGCGATCGACGACATCAAGTTCCGCGGCACGATCTCGCGCGATATCCGCGCGCCCAACCTTTCGGAGTTGTTCGCACCGGGCACGGGCCGCACCAACACCGTCAACGTGCCGCAGCCCAACGGCACCGTCGCGGCAAACCAGTTCAACGAATCGACGGTCGGCAACAGCGATCTGCGCCCGGAAATCGCCAAGACCTACGGCGCGGGCGTCATCCTGACGCCGACGTTCCTTCCCGGATTTGCGGTGTCGGTCGACTATTACGACATCACGCTGAAGGGCGCGATTTCCTCGCTCACCGCGCAGACTCTCGTCGATCGCTGCTATCTCCAGAACATTGCCGAATCCTGCGCCTTCATCTCGACGACGGGCGGACGCGGGGTGACCACGCCGGGCCTCGCGGTGACCAGCATTGAGATCAAGCCGACCAACTTCGTCAGCCAAAAGACGCGCGGCATCGATTTCGAGGCAAGCTATCGTCGCCCGATGTTCGGCGGCAACGTCACCCTGCGCGCGCTTGCCAGCCGGGCGTTCGAGCTGACCACCGAAAATGGCGTTACCCTGGCGACGGATGCAGCGGGCGAAAATACCGGCAGCCTGCCCGACTGGACCTATCGCCTGACCGCAGGCTACGACAATGATGCCATAGCCTTCCAGTTCGTCGGGCGCGGCGTCAGCGGGGGCGTTTATAATAACAACTATATCGTCTGCTCGACGGATTGCCCGCTGTCCACGGCGGACAACCGCACGATCAACCGCAACAAGATCCCCGGCGCCTTCTACCTCGATTTCAACGCCAGCTACTCGTTCGAAGTCAGCAGCGCGAAGATGCAGGCGTTCGTCTCGATCCGCAACGTGCTCAACACCGATCCGGTGCTGGTCGGCAATGGTCCGACCGGCAACAACACGCCTGCCTATCCGCAGACCAACCGCAACCTGTACGATGTGTTGGGTCGGGTGTTCCGCATGGGCGTGCGGCTCGCGCTCTGACGGGGGGAGGGAGGGACAGGCCCGGCGTTTCCCCTTTTTCGCCGGGCCTGTCCGCCTTTTTTCGCGGAGCGACATGCAAATCGCCAAATATGGTTCCAGGAAGGATGAACAATGACTGGTCTTCTTGACGTAATGCGCAAACGGCCGATCGGCCGGGGAATGATCGCAGGCTTGCTGCTGTCCTCCGCGCTTGCCATGCCGACGCTGGCGCATGCCGAGGCGTCGCCCGCGCTGAAGAAAGAGGCGATGGCCGGTGTCGATGCCCGCGCCAAGATGGTGCAGGAAATGGTCGATTCGGTCTTTTCCTTTGCGGAGCCGGGCTTTCAGGAGTTCAAGACGTCCGAATATCTGACCGGCATTCTGGAACAGAATGGCTTCAAGATCACCCGCGGCGTCGCGGGCATCCCGACGGCGTGGACCGCAACCTGGGGCGAGGGCGGGCCGCTGATCGCGCTGGGCAGCGATATCGACGGGCTGCTCGGCCTGTCGCAATATCCCGGAACGCCGACCATCAAGCCGATGGTCGAGGGCGCGCCGGGCCATGGCGAAGGGCATAACAGCGGCATGCCGCTCATCATCGCGGCGGCGCTCGCGGCCAAGGACGTGATGGTGAAAAACGGGATCAAGGGACGGCTGATGCTGTGGCCCGGCGTCGCGGAAGAATTGCTGGCGACCAAGGCCTATTATGTGCGCGCGGGCCTGTTCAAGGATGTCGATGCCTCGATCTTCACCCATGTGGGATCGAACTTCGGCACGGGCTATGGCGACAGCGGCAACAACGGCATGGTCTCGGTCGAATATACGTTCAAGGGCAAGACCGCGCATGCCGCGGGCCAGCCCTGGTCGGGGCGCAGCGCGCTCGACGGGGTGGAGCTGATGAACATCGGCTGGAACATGCGGCGCGAGCATCTGCCGCTCACCCAGCGGTCGCACTATGTCATCACCAACGGCGGCGGTCAGCCGAACATCGTGCCGGGTGTCGCCTCGGTCTGGTATTATTTCCGGGAGCAGAACTTCAAGTCGATCCGCGCGCTCTACGAAACCGGCACGACGATCGCCGAAGCCGCGGCGAAGGCGACCGGCACCACCGTCACCAAGCGTGTGCTGGGCTATGCCGCGCCCAATTTCGGCAACAAGCCGATGGCGGAAGTCGCCTACAAGAATATCCAGATGGTCGGCCTGCCCAAATGGACTGCCGAGGACCAGGCCTTCGCCAAAGCCGCGCAGGAAGCCAACGGGCAGCCGCTGGCACCGCTCGCCACCACCATCCCGCCCCTGTCGTCGCCCGAAACCCGTGGCCCGTCCACGGGCGGAGGATCGGATGACATTGGCGACATCATGTGGACGGTGCCGACGATCACCATCCGATTCCCGTCGAACATCCCCAGCATGATCGGCCACAATGTGCAGTCCGCCATCGCCATGGCCACGCCGATCGCGCACAAGGGCGCCGTCGCCGGGGCCAAGGCCGTGGCGCTGACCGTCCTGGACCTGCTGACCACGCCAAAGATCATCAGCGACGCGAAAACCTATCAGCAGACCGTGCAGTTCAAGGACGAGAAATATGATCCCGTCCTGACCAAGGACGATCAGCCCGCCATTCATCTCAACCATGAAATCATGGAGCAGATGCGGCCGAAGATGACGCAATTCTATTATGATCCGTCGAAATACAGCAGCTATCTCGAACAGCTCGGGATCAAATATCCCAATCTCGACACCGGCAAATAAGCCGCGATCCTGGCCCCGGCGAAATCTCTCGCCGGGGCCATCTGACGCCTCCCCCATCCGAAAGCCTCACCTATGACCAAGCCTCTTGCCCCGCTCGCTGCTGTTTTGCTCTGCGCCACGATGCTCGCCACGCCGCAGGCGGCCAACGCGCAGGCAAAGCCCGCTTTGAAGGCGGAGGTCGCCGCCGGTGTCGATGCCCGCGCCAAGATGGTGCAGGAAATGGTCGATTCGGTGTTCAGCTTCGCCGAGCCGGGCTTTCAGGAGTTCAAGACGTCCGAATATCTGACCGGCATTCTGGAACAGAATGGCTTCAAGATCACGCGCGGCGTCGCGGGCATTCCCACCGCCTGGACGGCCACCTGGGGCGAGGGCGGGCCGCTGATCGCGCTGGGCAGCGACATCGACGGGCTGCTCGGCCTCAGCCAGATGCCGGGATCGGCAAAGATCACGCCGCAAGTGGAGGGCGCGCCGGGCCATGGCGAAGGGCATAACAGCGGCATGCCGCTCATCATCGCGGCGGCGCTCGCCGCCAAGGATGTGATGGTGAAGAACGGGATCAAGGGGCGGCTGATGCTGTGGCCCGGGGTGGCGGAGGAATTGCTGGCTACCAAGGCTTTCTATGTGCGCGACGGTGTTTTCAAGGGCGTCGATGCGTCGATCTTCACGCATGTGTCGTCGGCTTTCGGGACGGGTTACGGCAATCTGGGCCTCAATGGCATGGTCTCGGTCGAATATGTGTTCCGCGGCAAGACCGCCCATGGTGCGGCCCCTTGGAACGGCCGCAGCGCGCTGGACGCGGTCGAATGGATGGGCGCGGCATGGAACTTCCGCCGCGAACATCTGCCGCTCAGCCAGCGGTCGCATTATGTCATCACCAACGGCGGGGGCCAGCCGAACATCGTGCCGGGCACTGCCTCGGTCTGGTATTATTTCCGCGAACAGAACTTCAAGGCGATCAAGGATCTTTACGCCCTGGGCAACGGCATTTCGGAAGCGGCCGCCAAGGCGACCGGGACCAGCGTGTCGCACCGTCTGCTCGGCTATGCCGCGCCCAATTATGGCAACAAGCCGCTCGCCGAAGCCGCCTATGCCAATATCAAGGCGGTCGGCATGCCGAAATGGACCGCGGCGGACCAGCAGTTCGCCAAGATGGTGCAGACCGCCAACGAGTTTCCCTTAAAGCCGCTGGACAGCGCCATCATGCCGCTGTCGACGCCCGAAACGCGCGGCAATGCCAATTTCGGCGGATCGGACGACATCGGCGACGTGATGTGGACCGTGCCGACGATCACCATCGGCTTCCCGTCGAACGTCCCCAACGTCATCGGCCACCATGTCACGTCCGCCATGGCGATGGCCACGCCGATCGCGCACAAGGGCGCGGTCGCCGGGGCGAAAGCCGTCGCCATGACCGTGCTGGACCTCGTGACCACGCCCGCGCTGATCGCGGAGGCGAAGAAATATCAGCAGACTGTGCAGTTCAAGGACGAAACCTACGACCCAGCCCTGACGCCGGAGGACAAGCCCGCGATCCATCTGAATGCGGAAATCATGGAGCGCATGCGTCCGAAAATGCAGCCTTTTTATTATGATCCGGCCAAATATGGCAGCTATCTGGAGCAACTCGGCGTCGCCTATCCCCCGGCTGCGGCGGACTGACGGGACTGGCAGCCGCGCTGCTGCAATGCACAAAAACACTGGACATCCGCGTCCGACCGCACAATTTGGGCGCAATGGAAACGAACCGCATTTTCTTCGAGGCGATCGCGCTGCGCAAATGCGTGTCCGCGACCTACAACCGGACCAGCGTAGTGCTGGCGCCGCATATTCTCTACACACGGCATGACGAACTGTATCTCGACGCCGTGACCCTGACGCGCGACGGACAGGCGCCGCGCGAACTGAAGCTCGGAAGTTTCAAGCTGACGGGTCTCAAGGATGTGGCGCTGACCGACCGCCCGTTCGATCCCATGCCGCTGTATGACGCTCGCGATGCCCGCTATGCCGGCGTGACGGTGTTCGCGATCGAACAGGCCTGAGGGCTTTTTTCACTTTTCCGCATTTTTATTTTCCACGCCTGTCTAAATCGGCGATCCGCGCGGCTCATTGTCATGCGAAGTCATGGTGGCTTTGCAGGGTACAGGGAGGCCGCGATGGCTCATCGATATCTGGGACTGCTTCTGTCCGCGCTGCTGGCAGGCGCGGGCAGTGCCGCGCAGGCGCGCGATTTCACGCTGATGATCTACGAACGCCCGCAGGATCTGGCTTTGCGGGACGATCGTGGCGAAGCGGGCCGCCGCTATTGGGGCGACTATGCCGCATTCGGGGCGGCGCTCGCGCAGGCGGGCGTGATGAAAGGGGGCGCGGCGCTCGACGATCCGTCGCCGGTTGCCGCAGGCGACGATGCGCCGCGGCTGAGCGGCTACTTCATCATCGATGTCGCAGATCACGCAGCCGCCGAAACATGGGCGCGGCGCATCTCCGCTGCTGCGACAGGCCGTGTCGTCGTGCGCCCGCATATCGCCATGCCCGGCACAAAATGATTGCCTGACGGATCAACACAGGAAAGGATAGACCATGCATTATGTACTTCTCTACAAGGAAACCGCTGCCGAAGTCGGCAAGCGGGCGGACCCGGCCGAGGCCGATGCCTATTGGGGCGGCTGGAACGCCTATATGGGTGCCATGGCGCAAGCTGGCGTGATGGTGGGTGGCAACGGGCTGCAACCGCCCGAAACCGGGACGACGCTCAGCATCGTCGATGGCGTGCGCCATGTGCACGACGGCCCCTTCGCGGACAGCAAGGAAGCCTTGGGGGGCTATGTTGTGCTGGATGTGGCAGACCTTGACGCAGCACTGGAATGGGCGGCGCGCGCGCCGTGCGTCAGCGCCGGATCGGTCGAAATCCGTCCTGTCCTGCCCCCGCCACCGCAGTCGTGATGGCGGGACGATGACGCAGGCACAGGCGCGCAGCGTTGCAGAGCAAGCCGCGCGCCTGTCCTACGGTCGTCTGGTCGCGATGCTTGCCGCGCGCAGTGGCGATATCGCTGCCGCCGAAGATGCACTGTCAGCCGCTTTCGCTGCCGCTTTGGAACATTGGCCGGTGCGCGGCATACCCGATCGGCCCGAGGCATGGCTGCTGACGGCGGCGCGTCGGACCCTTGGACAGAAGCGCGCCCGTGCTGTCACCGCCCGTGCGGCAGAGCCGGTGCTGACCCTGCTGGGCGAGGAACGCAATATGCCGCATGACGGGATATTCGGCGACGACCGGCTGAAGCTGCTGTTCGTTTGCGCACATCCGGCAATCGATGAAAGTGTGCAGGCGCCGTTGATGTTGCAGACTGTACTGGGTCTGGACGCGGCGCGGATCGCAGGCAGCTTCCTGATGTCGCCTGCTGCGATGGGGCAGCGGCTGGTGCGGGCAAAGACCAAGATTCGTGATGCAGGCATCGCCTTCGTCGTGCCGGACGCGGAGCAGATCGGCGCACGCACCGGCACCGTGCTGGCGGCGATCTACGCCGCATATGGTACCGGCTGGGAAGATGTGATGGGCGCAGATGCGCGCCGCAAGGGCCTGGCGCAGGAGGCGATCTGGCTTGGACGGCTGATGGTGCAACTTCTGCCCGACGATCCCGAAGCGATGGGCCTGTTGGCGCTGATGCTGCATTGCGAGGCGCGGCGCGTCGCCCGGCGCGACACTGAGGGCGGTTTCGTACCGCTCTACCGCCAGGACCCGGCGCAATGGTCGCGGCCGATGGTGCGGGAGGCGGAGACGTGGCTGCGCACGGCCGCGACCTTTGCGAAGCCGGGCCGGTTTCAGACCGAAGCGGCGATCCAGTCGCTGCACGCGCAAAGCCTGATGACGGGGGAGGCGCTGCATGCGCCGCTCAACCGTCTTTACGACCTGCTGGTCGCGGTCGCTCCGTCACTCGGAGCGCAAGTGGCGCGGGCGGTTGCGCTAGCGGACAGCGGCGCGCCCGACCGGGCCTTGCTGCTGCTGGACCAATGTGCCCGGCAGGCCGAAAGCTATCAGCCCTGGTGGGTGGCGCGCAGCCATGCGCTGCGCCTGTCCGGCCGCCGGGTGGAGGCGGCACAAGCCGTCGACATCGCGATCGGCCTGACCGAGGACAAGGCGATCCGCCGCTTTCTGGCGGAGCAGACAGCCATGGATCGCAACATCGGCTAGCGGCATTGCCGACCGGCTGGGCGGTAACGCGTAGCCGGAGCGGTCAAAACAGAGCCGCGCAATGCCATCCGTCTCGTCCAGGCGACAGTGGCGCGGGACCGGGATCAGGGCCCCTTGTCGCCATGATATTTTCGGGGGATTATCCGGTAAAGGCAGGCCGTTATATGGGATATTTACCGGGCTGGGTTTCCATGGTGATCCAGCGCAGTTCGGTGAAGGCGTCGATCCCCGCCTTCCCGCCGAAACGGCCATAGCCCGAGGCCTTGGTGCCGCCGAACGGCATCTGCGCCTCGTCATGCACGGTCGGGCCGTTGATATGGCAGATGCCGGACCGGATGCGCCGCGCGACACGCAGGCCGCGCGCTGTGTCGCGGGTGAAGACGGCAGAGGACAGGCCATATTCGGTATCATTGGCCAAGGCGATGGCATGATTTTCGTCCCGCGCCCGGATCACTGCCACGACGGGGCCGAAGCTCTCCTCGCGGAACAGCTTCATGTCCGGTGTCACCTTGTCGACGACATGGGCAGGCATCAGCACACCGTCCGCCGCGCCGCCGTTCACCAGCATGGCGCCTGCCGCGAGCGCATCATCGATCAGCGCCTGAACATGGTGGACGGTCTTGACATCGACGACAGCGCCCAGCGGCGTCTTGCCTTCGCGCGGGTCGCCCACGGCCATGGTGGCGACTTTGCTCTGAAACTGCACGACGAACGCATCGGCGACGGCGTCGAGCACGATGATCCGTTCGGTCGACATGCAGATCTGTCCCTGGTTCAGGAACGCGCCAAAGGCCGCGGCTTTCACGGCCTCGTCGAGGTCCGCATCGTCCAGCACGATCAAAGGCGCCTTGCCGCCCAGTTCCAGCAGCGCGGGCTTCAGATTATCGGCGCAACGTCGCGCGATGATCCGCCCGACGGCGCTCGATCCGGTGAAGTTGACACGGCGCACGGCGGGATGGTCGATCATCGCGCCGACGACATCAGCGGCATCCTGCGGTGCGTTGGCGATGAAATTGACGATGCCGCCCCCCAGGCCGGCTTCCACGAACGCCTCGACGATCAGGCTGTGGGTGCGCGGGCATTGCTCTGACGCCTTCAGCACTACGGTATTGCCGCAGGCGAGCGGCACGGCGATGGCGCGGGTCGCCAGGATGACCGGCGCGTTCCAGGGGGCCATACCCAGCACGACGCCCGCCGGTTCGCGCACCGCCATGGCGATGCAGCCTGGCTTGTCGGACGGGATAACTTCACCGCTGATCTGTGTGGTAAGACTGGCCGCCTCCCGCACGATCGCACTGGCGAGCATCAGGTTGAACCGTGCCCAGCCTTCGGTCGCGCCGATTTCGTCCATCATCGCGGAGATGAAGGCGTCTGCCTTGCTGTCCAGTGCATCGGCGGCCTTCATCAGAACGGCACGGCGCGCATTGGGGGCCAGCGCGGCCCAATCGTCGAAGGCGGCATCGGCGGCATCGACAGCCGCCACCGCATCTGCGGTGCTTGCCGCAGCGGCACGGGTTGCGAGCGCGCCCGTCACGGGGTTGAGGCGATCAAATGTTGCGGCCGTATTGCGCGCCGCGCCGCCGACAGACAGCGTGACTTCCGTGTCAGACATACAAACCTCGGCATGTTGGGATGCAGTTGAAACCATTGACGATCGAGAATGCTGACCGGGTGTCCGAACGGTTGCGACTATATGGACCAGACGCCTGAATTACCTGCCGCTGCCGCCAGTTCATCATTTTGCTCGAGTGGAAGGCATAGCCCGTTTTCAGATGGTGTCAATTGATACCAATTGGGCGTCTGGTCTTCACAACTCGCCGAACAGCAAAAATGCGACGGCAAGGACATGCGTCCGTTCACCGCAAAAAAGGCCCGTAAACCAGAAGGTTTTACGGGCCTTATCATGGTGGGCGTGGCAAGGATTGAACTTGCGACCCCTGCGATGTCAACACAGTGCTCTACCACTGAGCTACACGCCCACGGGAAGGGAGCCCTTAGCGAGGCTTGAAAGGCCGTGCAAGCGGGAATCGCGCTTTCATCCGTTGGACAGACGGGATAGTCCCTCGCCATATTCGCCCGAGGCGGGAACCGAACAGGGCCCGAAGCGGGAACCGAACAAGGATAGCCGATGCTGCCGCTGACACCCCATCCACCGATGACGCCGCTGCCCTTCTATCGGCACCTTTATGTGCAGGTGCTGGTGGCGATCGCGCTGGGTGTGCTGGTCGGCCACCTCTGGCCGGAAACCGGGGCAAGCCTGAAGCCGCTGGGGGATGCCTTCATCAAGCTCGTGAAGATGATCATCGCGCCGGTCATCTTCCTCACCATCGTCACCGGCATCGCGGGGATGAAGGAACTGGGTGCCATCGGCCGGGTTGCGGCCAAGGCCTTCGCCTATTTCCTCACCTTCTCCACCCTTGCGCTGGTCGTCGGGTTGATCGTCGCCAATGTGGTTCAGCCAGGTGCGGGCCTGCATATCGATCCCGCCTCGCTCGATGCGGGAAAGGTGGCTGACTATACGCACAAGGCGCATGACCAGACGCTGACCGCCTTCCTGCTCAACATCATCCCCGCGACGCTGGTATCGGCGGTGGCGGAAGGCAATATCCTGCAGGTCCTGTTCGTCGCCATCCTGTTCGGCGTCGCGCTCACCATGATCGGGGACAAGGCGACGCCGCTGATGACCGTTCTTGAATCGGCGAGCCATGCCATTTTCCGGCTGGTGGCGTTGCTCATGAAGGCCGCGCCGGTCGGGGCCTTTGGCGCCATGGCCTTTACCATCGGCCAATATGGCATCGGTACGCTCGCCAATCTGGCGGGGCTGGTCGCGACTTTCTACCTGACGTCGCTGCTGTTCGTGCTCGTCGTGCTCGGCGCCGTCGCCCGCATCGCCGGGTTCAGCATCCTGCGGCTGATCGTCTATCTGAAGGCGGAACTGCTGCTGGTGCTGGGTACCTCGTCATCCGAAGCGGCCTTGCCCAGCCTGATCGAGAAAATGGAACGGGCGGGATGCCGCAAGTCGATCGTCGGTCTTGTCGTGCCCACAGGCTATAGCTTCAACCTCGATGGGACCAACATCTACATGACGCTGGCGGCGCTGTTCATCGCGCAGGCGACCGATGTGCATCTGTCGCTCGAACAGCAGGTTCTGCTGTTGCTGGTCGCCATGGTCAGTTCAAAGGGCGCGGCCGGGGTGACCGGCGCCGGCTTCATCACCCTCGCGGCCACATTGTCGATCGTACCCAGCGTACCGGTGGCAGGCATGGCGCTCATTCTGGGGGTCGATCGGTTCATGAGCGAATGCCGCAGCCTGACCAACTTCATCGGCAATGCAGTCGCGACCGTCGTGGTGTCCGCATGGGAAGGGGGGTTGGACCGCGACCGGCTGAATGCCGCAATGGCGGGCACCCCGCTCGATCCTGCGGCGGGAACGCAGGAAATCATTCCCGATTGACGGCGGGCCAGTTCTTTATTTTACCGTGATTTCCGAGCCGTGAAATGTTCCATTTCACTTGAAATCACTCTAGCTCAGGCCGGTGGCGCTCTGCTGGCCGAACATCCGCTCGACCTCCAGCACCAGATCCCGAAGGTGGAACGGCTTGGACAGCACCTTCGCCTGCGGCATCGATTTGCCCGCTTTCAGGGTGACGGCGGCAAAACCGGTGATAAACATCACGCGCATGTCCGGCGCGATCGTCGCTGCCTGCTGCGCCAGTTCGATGCCGTCCATTTCCGGCATCACGATATCGGTCAGCAGCAGGTCGAATGCATCGGGCCCGATCAGCGGCAGCGCGGCGGTTCCGCGATCGACCGCTACGACCTCATAACCCGATTTCTCCAGCGCGCGGGCAAGATACTGCCGCATCGCATCGTCGTCTTCGGCCAGCAATATCCGCACCATCGTCTTCATCACTCTTTCCGTTGGGCGCCACGGCCACCGGGCGCACCGCCGCACCTGCAATGCGGGCTTGGCGTAAGCGCGCACCTTATGCGACAAGCCCTTAATTTTTTCCAGACGCGCGATGCATTTTGCGCGGCGGCAAGGGGGACTTGATGGGGGCAACGGATGAGCAGGGCAATGGCGTTCCGGCCCTGCGTGCGCCGCTGCTGCGCTGCCCGGCGTTCGACCTGTACGGGGCGGACGGGATCGATGCGCCGCCCGCCAGCCCTGTGGTCGTGTCTGTGCCGCATGCCGGGCGCGCGTATCCCGCGCCGCTGCTGGCCCTGTCGCGCGTGCCGGCAGCGACGCTGCGCCGCCTGGAGGATCGCTATGCCGACCTGCTGGTCCACGGGCTGATTGCGCGCGGACATGACGTGCTGCTGGCCCATGCGCCGCGGGCGCTTATCGATCTCAATCGCGACACGCGCGAAATCGATCCGGTGATGCTGCGAAGCCTGCCGCACGGCGTCCCCCTGCTGGCGAGTGCCAAGCTGCGCGGCGGCCTGGGGTTGGTGCCCCGTCGTCTGCCCGGCGTGGGCGACCTGTGGCGCGGCCCGATCGACTGGGCTGACGTGCGGCAGCGCATTGCGGCGGTGCATGCGCCCTATCATGCGACCTTGGCGGACCGGCTTGCGCGGGCGCGCGCCGCTTTCGGCTATGCGATTTTGCTGGACGTGCATTCGATGCCGCCGCTGCCGGAAATCGATGCGCAGCCTGCCGCCCGCATCGTGCTCGGCGACCGCTTCGGGCGCAGCGCCTCGCACCGGCTGATCGCCCGCGCGCACGACATGTTCGCCCTGGCGGGTCTGCACGTCGCGCAGAATCACCCCTATCCGGGCAATTATCTGCTCGAACGCCACGGTCGGCCGGAACGTGACATCCACGCCTTGCAAGTCGAAGTCGACCGGAGCCTCTATCTCGATTCGGCACTCGACCGGCCCGGACCGGGACTGGCAACGATGCAGGCCATGCTGGTGCGCCTTGCGGACATATTGGCCGATGAATGGCCCGGTACCATTGCGCAGGCCGCGGAATAGTTGCGGCACATAAAAAACCACCCCGTGTAAACACGGGGTGGCCTAGGTTCAGGGAGGAGACGTCTCCCGCAAGGGAGACATCCATACATCGCACCCGAAAGGGGGACAGGTGCGCTGCATCAACAGGAGTTAGGCGCAAGCGCGCGAAGTTTCAAGCCACCCCACCGCAAAACCGGTGCGTTTTGACAACCTTTTTTGAAAAATTGCGCCAGAACCGACTGTTTCTGGGGCTTATTGCGGTGCCGGAACGGCCGGCATCTTTCCCTGATCGACCTGAAGCTGGAAGATATCGCGCATCAGCTGCAGCGAAAAAAGATGGGCGTGAATCAGCGGCAGCATGCCGTTCTGCGTGATCTTGCGCAGCTGGTCGCCGCGCATCTCGCGTAGCTTGTCCTCGTTGACCATCTGGAACCCGCGATAGATGAACGGCTGTTCCTGACCCGGCACCTGGATGGACACTTCGCCATCCATCAGCAGCTCCATCGTCTTCAACTCGCCGACGAACTGGCCGGTGCGAGCGGCAGCCTGCTCGAACTCTTCGCAGAACTTGAGGATGTTGGTGGTCGTTTCGGTCGGCTGGCCGTCGACGATCAGGGCATCGCCTTCCTCGAACGCGCCGACATGCGGGCTGGTCGGATCGAAGCACAGCGAAAGCTCTTCGCTGTCGGGCCGCAGCTTGGCCAGCATCCAGGGATAGCGACGGACATAGGCCGGAACATAGGCCGGGCCGCGCAGCTTGCCTTCGTCATCCAGAAAGGTGTTGACGCCTTCGTTGAGGCCCATCAGCGCCAGCGGCACCGGATCGTTGCCCGACGAGAAGATGATCGGCACGAAACGCTGCGCGGTGATGAACTCGTCGATCGTGAGCGGCACGGCATGCTGGTTGGCAAGGAACGGCGCGCTGTCCGATGCGCGAATATGATAGTCGCCATGTTCCTGGCTGTTGAGCGGAATGAGGTCGTTGTAGAAAATCGGCAGTGCATTGCTGGGCGCGGTGGCCATAGGTCTCTCCCTGTTCGGATCGGCACGGACCGCGCAAGCTGGTCGATGCACACTGGTCAGATGGGGACAGCGCAGTAATGGTCCCGCGCGCCCGAGGCAATGGCTTTATCCGGGCACCGGCCGTCTGTGCCGGGATGGTGCGCCCGCCTGCGCCCTATAGCGCGATGCCGCCCGCCGCCAGCACAGCCAGCGTCACCAGCTCCGACGCGGTCGATGCCATGGTTGCCACCTGCACCGGCTTTTCCAGACCGACCAGCATCGGCCCGATAACCGAATCGCCGCCCAGTTCCCGCAACAGCTTGGCGGACAGATTGGCCGATTGCAGACCGGGCATGATGAGCACATTGGCCGGGCCGGAAAGGCGCGAGAACGGATAATTCTTCATCACCGCCGGGTTGAGCGCCACGTCCGGCGCCATTTCCCCTTCATATTCGAAATCGACCCCGCGCGCGTCGAGAATGGCGACGGCCTCGCGCAGGTTCGTCAGCCAGTTGCCCGAAGGATTGCCGAAAGTGGAATAGGACAGGAAGGCAACACGCGGATCATGTCCCATGCGCCGCGCCACCGCCGCTGTGCCGATCGCGATGTCGGCCAGCTCCGCCGCGCCCGGCCGCTCGTTGACGGTGGTGTCCGCCATGAACACGGTGTGGCTGCGCCCGACCAGCACGTGAATGCCGAACGGCGTTCGCCCCTCGATCGGATCGATCACCCGGCGCACTTCGCGCATCGTCTGCGAATAGGTGCGCGTGACGCCCGAAATCATCGCCTCGGCCTCGCCCAGCTTGAGCAGCAGTGCACCGAAAATATTGCGATCGCGGTTCACCATCCTCTCGCAATCGCGATGCAGATAGCCTCGCCGTTGCAGCCGCTGGTAGAGCAGATCGACCATCCGCGGCACCAGCGGCGAATTGACGCTGTTGTGCACTTCGAAACTGTGCGGATCGCTCACGCCCAGCGCCCGCAGCCGGTCGTACACGTCCTGTCGCCCGACCAGCACGGGAATGCCATAGCCGCCGTCGCGGAACTGGATCGCCGCGCGCAGCACCACTTCCTCTTCCCCCTCGGCGAACACGACGCGCTTGGGTTCGGCCTTGGCACCTTCATAGGCTAGCGTCAGCACCGATGTCGTCGGATTGAGGCGGGCCTTGAGCGACTGGCGATAGGCTGCCATGTCGGCAATGGGCTTTTGCGCCACGCCGCTGTCCATCGCCGCCTGGGCGACTGCGGCGGGTACGATTTCCATCAGGCGCGGGTCGAACGGTGCGGGGATGATATAGTCGACGCCGAAGCTGTGCGACTTGCCATAGGCCTTGGCTACTTCCTCCGGCACCGCCTGTCGCGCCAGCGCCGCGATCGCCTGCGCGGCGGCGATCTTCATCGCTTCGTTGATCGCCGTCGCCCGCACATCCAGCGCGCCGCGAAAGATGAACGGGAAGCCCAGCACATTGTTGACCTGATTGGGATAATCCGAACGGCCCGTCGCCACGATCGCGTCGGGCCGGGCGGCCTTGGCTTCCGGCGGGGTGATTTCGGGATTGGGGTTGGCCATCGCGAAGATGATCGGCTGCGGTGCCATGTCCTTGACCATGTCACCTTTCAGCGCGCCGGCGGCGGACAGGCCCAGGAAGATGTCCGCGCCTTTCAAGGCTTCCTCCAGCGTCCGCGCGTCGGTCTTGGCCGCATGGGCCGACTTCCACTGGTCCATGCCCGCCGTGCGACCCTGATAGATGACGCCGGTACGGTCGCACATGATGACCTGATCATGCGGCACACCCATGGCCTTGATCAGTTCTGTGCACGCGATCGCGGCCGCGCCTGCACCGTTCACCACGATCTTCACGTCGCGGATGTCACGCCCGGTCAGGTGCAGCGCGTTGATAAGCCCTGCTGCGCAGATGATCGCCGTGCCATGCTGATCGTCGTGCATGACGGGAATGTTCATGCGTTCCTTCAGCGCCTGCTCAATGATGAAGCATTCGGGCGCCTTGATGTCTTCCAGATTGACGCCGCCGAAGGTCGGCTCCATCAGCGCGACGGCATCGATGATCGCCTGCGGGTCCTCGCTGTCCAGCTCGATGTCGATCGAGTCGACGTCGGCAAACCGCTTGAACAGCACCGCCTTGCCTTCCATCACCGGCTTGGAGGCAAGCGCGCCCAGATTGCCCATACCCAATATGGCCGTGCCGTTCGATACGACCGCGACCAGATTGCCCTTGGCCGTATAGTCATAGGCAGTCGCCGGATCGTCTGCGATCGCCTGCACCGGCACGGCGACACCGGGGGAATAGGCAAGGCTGAGGTCGCGCTGTGTCGCCATCGGCTTGGATGCGATGATCTCGATCTTGCCGGGGCGTCCCGTCGAATGGAAGAAGAGGGCTTCCCGTTCGGAAAACTCCACATTCGATTTGTCGCTCATGCTCCTGCTCCCGCCACGCTGCCTTGCCCAGCACTAGCGGCATTGACGGCAGTTGGACAAGCGTCGCCGCAAATATCTGTCCCTTTCGCCGTGTCGCGCGAGCCGCTATCGCAGCGGGGCCATGGTCCATTCTCCTCCCGCCGCGCCAACGCCGATGATGGCGCAATATCTGGCATTGAAGGCAGAGGCCGCCGATTGCCTGCTGTTCTACCGCATGGGGGATTTTTTCGAACTGTTCTTCGACGATGCGAAAGCGGCGGCGGCGACGCTCGACATTGCGCTGACGTCGCGCGGCGAACATGATGGCGCACCGATCCCGATGTGCGGCGTGCCGGTGCACAGCGCCGAAGCCTATCTTGCCCGGCTGATCCGCGCGGGCCACCGCGTCGCCATCGCGGAACAGACGGAAACGCCCGCGGAGGCCAAGGCGCGCGGGTCGAAGGCCTTGGTCGCGCGCGCGATCGTGCGCTATGTCACGGCGGGCACGCTGACCGAGGACGCGCTGCTCGATGCGCGGACGGACAATATGCTGGTCGCGCTGGCGCAGGTCGGGCCGGATTATGGGCTTGCGGCGGCCGATATCTCCAACGGCCGTTTCGAAACGATGACGCTCACGCCCGCCCAGCTTGGCGCGGAGCTGGCCCGGCTGCGGCCGAGCGAGGTGGTTATGCCATCGGGCCTGGCGATCGACACCGGCTATGCCGCTTATCCGTTCGATCGCGCCGCATTCGATTCGCTGCGCGCCGAGGCGCTGTTGAAACGGCATTATGCGGTGGCGACGCTTGACGGCTTCGGCAGCTTCAGCCGGGCGGAGCTTGCGGCGATGGGCGGGTTGCTGGCCTATCTGGATCATGCGGGCAAGGGGACATTGCCTTTCCTCGCCATTCCCGTGCGCCGCAGCACCGACGCGCATATGGCGATCGACGCAGCGACGCGCGAGAGCCTGGAAATCGTTCAGACGATGGCGGGGCACCGCGCCGGGAGCCTTCTGGCCGCCGTCGATCGTACCGTGACCGGACCGGGCGCAAGGCTGCTGGCGGCGGATCTGTCCGCGCCGTTGCTCGACAGGCAGGACATCGATGCGCGGCTGGCGCTGGTCGCCTGGCTGCACGGCGACAGCGGACTGCGCGGCGCGTTGCGTGGTGCATTGCGCGCCTTGCCGGACATCGGGCGGGCGCTGGGTCGTATCGCGATGGGTCGAGGTTCGCCGCGTGATCTGGGCCAGTTGCGTGACGGGCTGGGCGAGGCGCGGTTGCTGCGCGAACGGCTCGGTGCGCTGTCCGATCGTCCGGCCCTGCTCGACGCACTGCTGCCGACGCTGGACGGGCACGGCGAACTCGTCGACCGCTTGACGCGCGCGCTGGTACCCAGCCCGCCGACGGAAAGCGGTGGCGGCGGCTACATTGCCGACGGCTATGATGCGGCGCTCGACGAATTGCGCCGGATGGCGGGCGATGGCCGCCGCGCCATCGCTGCGCTGGAGGCGCGCTATCGCGAACAGACCGGCATCGCCAGCCTCAAGATCCGCCATAATGCGGTGCTTGGCTATCATGTAGAGGTCTCCGCGAAGCATGGCGACGCGCTGATGCGCGAGGGCAGCGGCTTTACCCACCGCCAGACGCTGGCCGGGGTTGTGCGCTTCAATTCGGTCGATCTGCACGAGCAAGCGAGCCGGGTCGCGCAGGCAGGCGGCCACGCCCTCGCCGCCGAGGCCGCGCATCTGGAGGAACTGATCGAAAGCGCGCTCGCTCGCAGACGTGCGATCGATGCGACGGCGCGCGCGCTTGCGCGGCTGGACGTCGCTGCCGCGCTGGCGGAACGGGCGGCGGAAGGCGGCTGGTGCCGTCCTGACTTTGCCGACGGGCGCTGCCTCGACATTACCGGCGGCCGGCATCCGGTGGTGGAGGATGCGCTGACCCGCCAGGGCCAGGCGTTCGTCGCCAATGATTGCCGCCTGTCCGACGGAGACCGGCTGTGGCTGGTCACCGGTCCGAACATGGGCGGCAAATCGACATTCCTGCGCCAGAATGCCCTGATCGTCATTCTAGCGCAGTCGGGCAGCTTCGTGCCTGCCGCGTCGGCCAGGATCAGCCTTGTCGATCGGTTGTTCAGCCGGGTCGGCGCGTCGGACAATCTCGCGCGGGGCCGATCGACATTCATGGTCGAAATGGTGGAGACCGCCGCGATCCTGGCGCAGGCAACCGAACGCAGCTTCGTCATCCTCGATGAAGTCGGGCGCGGCACATCCACCTATGACGGGCTGGCGCTCGCCTGGGCGGTGGTCGAGGCGGTGCATGAAGTGAACCGGTGCCGCTGCCTGTTTGCGACCCATTATCACGAACTCACGCGCCTTGCTGAAAAGCTCGACGCGCTGTCGCTCCACCATGTTCGCGCACGGGAATGGAAAGGGGATCTGGTGCTGCTGCACGAGCTGGCGCAGGGTCCCGCCGATCGCAGCTACGGTCTGGCGGTGGCGCGTCTCGCGGGCCTCCCGCCTGCCGTGCTGGCGCGCGCCAAGGATGTGCTGGCCCGGCTGGAGGCAGGCAAGGCAAAGACCGGCGGCATTGCCGCGGGCCTGGACGATCTGCCGCTTTTCGCCGTGTCTGCTGCCCGCGAGACCCCACCCGCCGACCCCCTGCGCGAGGCGCTGTCCGTACTCGATATCGATACGCTCAGCCCGCGCGCGGCGCTCGACATGCTCTATCGGCTGAAGGCCCTGATTGAGGGCCCCTAAATCAGCGGTTCCCACTGCGCGTCGCAATCCCTACATAGCGCCCATGCCAACCCTGTTCGACAGCCTTCCCAATCGCCGTGCGATCATCGACCGGCGCATCGTTGCCGACCGCATCGCCGTGCTCGCGCAGGAGAGCGATGGCGATGTTCAGGCGGTGCGCGTCGCGATCGTCGGCGAACTGCGGCTGGCGTTGGAAGCCGGGCGCGAAGAAGCGGCGCGGCGGCTGACCGCGCATCCGACGCGTGGCCGGGAAACGGTGTCCGCTTTTGCCTTCCTGATCGACCAGATTCTGCGCCTGCTCTATGACGCCACCACCCATTATCTGCACCCCGCAGGCAATCGCAGCACCTCGGAGCGGCTGACGCTGATTGCCGTGGGCGGTTATGGCAGAGGCGAAATGGCGCCGCACAGCGACGTCGACATCGGTTTCATCACGCCATGGAAGCCGACCGGATGGACCGAACAGGTCATCGAATCGATGCTCTATTCGCTGTGGGACCTCGGCCTGAAGGTCGGGCACAGCAGCCGATCGATTGACGAGACGATGCGGATGGCGAAAGGCGATCTCACCATCCGCACCGCCTTGCTCGAAGCGCGCTACATCTGGGGCGATCGCGCGCTCTATGAGGAGACGTCGCGGCGGTTCGACGCCGAAGTCGTGAAAGACACGGCCAAGGCCTTCGTTGCCGAAAAGCTGGAGGAGCGCGATGAGCGCCACCGGCGGATGGGCGACAGCCGCTATGTCGTCGAACCCAATGTGAAGGAAGGCAAGGGCGGCCTGCGCGATCTGCATACGCTGTTCTGGATCGGCAAATATGTCAATCGCGTCCGTTCCGTAGCCGAGCTGGTGGACGCCGGGCTGCTGACCCGGCAGGAGCTGCGCCAGTTTCAGAAGGCCGAGGATTTCCTGTGGGCCGTCCGTTGCCATCTGCACATGATTACCGGGCGTGCGGAGGACCGGCTGACGTTCGACCTGCAAGTGGAAATTGCCGAGCGGACGCATTTCGCGGGGCGCAACGGCCGGTCCGCCGTCGAGCGGTTCATGCGCTATTATTTCCTCCAGGCGAAGATCGTCGGCGATCTGACGGCCGTATTCCTGGCGCATCTCGACGACCGGCAGGCGGCGCGCGGGCACCGCTATGTGCCCAGCTTCTTCCGCCGCCCCAAAAAGCTTGACGGCTTCATTCTCGACCGGGGGCGCATCGCCTTGCCCTCCGACGATTTTTTCCAGGCAGACCCTGTTCGCCTGATCGAAATCTTTGCCGTGGCGGACCGGCACGGGCTGGCGATCCATCCCTCCGCCATTCGCGCGGCCAGCCGCGACGCCCATCTAATCGACCGGCACATCCGCAAGGACCCGCGCGCCAATGCCGCGTTTCTCGACGTGCTGACGTCGCCGCGCGACCCGGAAACCGTCTTGCGCTGGATGAACGAGGCCAGCGTGTTCGGCCGCTTCATTCCCGATTTCGGGCGCGTCGTCGCGCAGATGCAGTTCGACATGTACCACCATTATACCGTGGACGAACATACCATCCGCGCCGTCGGGCTGCTCGCGCGGATCGAGAAGGGCGACATCGCGACCGACCATCCGCTGTGCACCGGCCTTATGGACAAGCTGCTGTCGCGCCGGGTGCTCTATGTCGCGGTGCTGCTGCACGATATTGCCAAGGGGCGCGGCGGCGACCACAGCCTGCTGGGTGCGGACGTCGCCCTCTCGCTGTGCCCGCGCCTCGGCCTCAGTGCGGCGGAGACAGAGACGGTATCCTGGCTCGTGCGCTATCATCTGCTGATGTCGGCAACGGCCTTCAAGCGGGACCTGTCCGACTACAAGACGATCATGGACTTCACCGATGTCGTGCAAAGCCCCGAGCGGCTGCGACTGCTGCTGATCCTGACGGTGGTCGATATCCGCGCGGTCGGCCCCGGTGTGTGGAACAGCTGGAAGCGGCAGCTGCTGACCGATCTCTATGACGCGGCGGAGGAAGTGCTGCGGCTGGGCCACAAGCAGAACGGGCGGCGAGAAAAGGTCGAGGCCAAGCAGGAGGCGCTTCAGGCGGCAATGGGCCTGAGCGATGCCGTGTTCTCCGCGCTGACCAAACGCTTCCCCGAATCCTACTGGATCGCGGAGCCGGACGACATATTGGCGCAGAATGTCCGCCATGTGATGGCGGCGGGCAAGGCGCCCCTGTCGATCGCCGCCGAAGTCTATCCGCAGCGCGGCGCGACTCTGGTGACGGTCTATGCCGCCGACCATCCCGGCCTGTTCTATCGCGTGGCGGGCGCCATCCATCTGGCAGGCGGGAACATCATTGATGCCCGCATCCACACAATGCGCGACGGCATGGCGATCGACAATTTCCTGGTGCAGGATCCGTTCGGCGGCCGTTTCGACAGCCCGGATCAGCTCGACCGCATCAAGCGGATGATCGAGGAGGCGCTGGCCAACCGGCACAAGCTCATCACCCGGCTGGAGGCGCGACCGCTCCCGCGCACCAGGGCAGAGGCGTTTCACATCGTCCCCAATGTCCTGATCGACAACAAGGCCTCCAACCGGTTCACGGTGGTGGAAATCAACGCGCGCGACCGCCCCGCCTTGCTTTTCGCGCTGGCCAATGCGCTGTTCCAGTCCAAGGTGACGGTCCATAGCGCGCATGTCGCCACCTATGGCGAGCGGGCGGTCGATACATTTTATGTGACCGACCTGCTTGGCGGCAAAATCGAGAGCAAGGCGCGTCTCCAGACGCTTGAGCGTCGCCTGCTCGAAGCCGCCGGCGCCGAACTGACCGAAGTGATCGAGCGCAGCCGCGAAGTCGCCTGAGCTTTTCCCGGCGGCGCTGTGCGGCCTTCCCATGCATGGCCTGCTTGGCTAGTCTCGCGCGGGTCTGATGGGGAGTTGCGATATGAGCGAGGGCATTTTTCTGGGTCTGGCCCCCGATCCGCAGGGCGGCGCGCGCCAGTCGCTGAACTTGAAGCGCGCCAATCGCCATGGGCTGATCGCCGGGGCGACCGGCACCGGCAAGACGGTGACGTTGCAAGGCATTGCCGAGGGCTTTTCCGCGGCTGGTGTACCGGTGTTCGTGGCCGATGTGAAAGGCGATCTTGCCGGTATCGCCATGGCGGGATCGCCGACCTTCAAGAATGCCGACAAGCTCGTGGCGCGCGCCGCCGAAATCGGGCTGGAGAACTACAGCTATTCCGACAATCCGGCGATCTTCTGGGATTTGTACGGGCAGCAGGGGCATCCGATCCGCACGACGATCAGCGAGATGGGGCCGCTGCTGCTTGCCCGGCTGATGAACCTCAACGAGACGCAGGAAGGGGTGCTGTCGATCGCTTTCCGCTATGCCGACGAGGAAGGGCTGCTGCTGCTCGATCTCGGCGATCTCCAGGCGATGCTCAGCTTTTGCGCCGAAAATGCCGACATGCTCTCGGCGAAATATGGCAGTGTGACGAAGGCCAGCGTCGGCACGATCCAGCGGCAGTTGCTGCAACTCGACAGCCAGGGGGGCGGGCATTTCTTCGGCGAACCCGCGCTCGACATCCATGATTTCCTGAGCGTGGATGACAAGGGCCGCGGCTATATCAACATACTTGCCGCCGACAAGCTGATGCAAAGCCCGAAGCTCTATTCGACGTTCCTGCTGTGGCTCCTTTCCGAACTGTTCGAGACGCTGCCCGAAGTCGGCGATCCCGAAAAGCCCAAGCTCGTGTTCTTCTTCGACGAGGCGCATCTGCTGTTCGATGACGCGCCCAAGGCGCTGACCGACAAGATCGAGCAGGTCGTGCGGCTGATCCGGTCGAAGGGCGTGGGCGTCTATTTCATCACGCAGAACCCGATCGACATTCCCGAGGATGTCGCGGGCCAGCTTGGCAACCGGGTCCAGCATGCCTTGCGCGCCTTCACCCCGCGCGATCAGAAAGCGATCAAGGCGGCGGCGGAGACGTTCCGTATCAACCCCGATCTCGACATTGCGACGGCGATCACCGAACTCAAGACCGGTGAGGCGCTGGTTTCCGTGTTGCAGGACGATGGATCGCCCTCGATCGTGCAGCGCACCTTGATCGCGCCGCCGCGCTCGCGCCTGGGTCCGCTCGATGCGAAGGAACGCGCGATCATCCAGTCGATTTCGCCCGTGGCGGGCAAATATGACGAGGCGATCGATCGCGAATCGGCCGAAGAGATACTGGCAGCGCGGGGCAGTGCGGCAGCGGCGGCGGCACAGGCCAGCAAAGCCCAGGCGGAAGCCGAAAAGGCCGCTGCCGCGCAGGCCAAGATCGAGGCGAAGGCTCGCGAGCAGGCGTTGCGGGAACAGGCGCGGGCTGAGGCTGCCGCCGCGCGCGAGGCCGCCAAGCCTTCCGCATTAGGAAAGGCCGTCCAATCCGCCACCCGGTCCGCCGCCTCGACCGTCGGGCGTCAGGTCGCCAACGAATTGAGCAAGGCCGTGTTCGGCGGATCGACCCGCAAGTCGAGCGGCGGCGGGATCGCGGGTCGGCTGGTGCGCGGGATATTGGGCGGCCTGTTCAAATAGGGACGCGATTTGAGGCTGCTTCCGAACCAACTGTGCTGACTGACATTTAAGTCAGGCTGTTCCCTGGTGAAAGCCGGGGTCCAGAGTCTCACAGAATTGCACTTCGTTGCCCTGGACCCCGGCTTTCGCCGGGGAACCGATGTTTGTCAGAAGGCGTAGCGGGCGATGAGCTGGAACACCGGCCCGGCCTTTTCGCTTTCCAGCTCATATTCGTCGAAGTCGCGGGCAGTCTGGTCGGCCAGATTGTCGAACTTGTTGAACACTTCGCGCTTGGCGCCATTCAGCAGGTTGGAGCCGACCGCGCGGATCGTAAAGCTCTTGCCCACGCGCTTTTCCACGAAGATTTCGAGGTCCGCGCCATAAGTGGTCGTGACTTCTTCCACCAGAACCCGCTCGAACGCCGATCCCTGCTTGCGATAGGTTCGCGCCGAAGGCGACCTGCGCGGAGGGAATGTCCTGAATGAAGCCGAAGTTGTAGACATATTTCGATTGGCTGTTGAACCGGCGCTTGCCCAGGAAATCGGTGATTTCGCTGTCCAGATAGGAGAAGTTGCCGAACACACCGGTATTGGGCAGGCCCACGAAGCCCAGATCGGTCGAAAGGTCGAACTCGATGCCATAGACCTTGCCGTCCCCCACATTCTGCGGCTGATAGACGAACGTGCCTTCGCCTTCGGAGCCTTCCTCGCCGGTGTTGGTCAGCTCGATCAGATCCTTGACGTCGCGATAGAAGATGTTGACGCCGAAGATGCCGCCGCGGCCGATGCGCCGTTCATAGCCCAGGTCAAAGCCCCAGGCGGTTTCCGGGTCAAGCTGCGGATTGCCGAGCAGGTCGCTGTCGCCCACTTCCTCCTCCAGCAGCGCGGGGGAAATGAAGTTGAAATCCGGGCGACGGTTGGTCCGGGCGACGGAGCCTATGATCCGGTCCTGCGGCGTCAGGTCGAGCTTGAACGAGGCGGAGGGCAGGAACTTTTCATAGCTGTTGCCCTGTTCGGGGATCGCGGCCGCTTCGGTGAAGTCGGTGATTTTGAGGTCCGTCGTTTCATAGCGCAGGCCCGCTTCCCAGGAGAAGCCGCCATGCTTGCCTTCGACCAGCGCGAACACGTCACGACGGTCTTCACGGATGCGATTGACGCCACCGTCGGTGTCTTCCACATCGGCTTCGCGCAGGCCACCCGACAGGCTGGTCGGATTGCCGGAAAACTGGTTCCAGCGCGCTGCAAGACCGGCAATCTCGTCTTCCTCATCCGTATCGCGGATGGCGGTGCTGCGGCGTTTGTTCTGGAGATAGCCGCCGACGATGAAATTGATTTCTTCGCTGAGTTTGAACGTATGGTCGAGTTTCACCGAAAACTCTTCGTCGACGATATCGGTGGCGGTCAGCGCGCCTTCGAACACCGGGTCTTCGTCGTCATCGACATCGAAATCGATCTGATATTCGGTTTCGCGGCTCTTTTCGTCGAACTTGGCATAGCCGACGCGCAGCGATGTCGTGCCCAGCGACCATTCGTGGCTCAGCTTGCCATCGATGCTGTAATTTTCCTGGTCGATCTCGTTCACATTGGCGTTGTCGGACAGCAGATTGCCGCCCGGTAGCGGCCCGGTGGTCGCGGTCGGATCGTCATATTCGAACGACCGCTCGGTCTCCGTCCGGTCGGTGCGGACGTAGAAGCCGTTCAGCTTGAAATCGGTCGTGTCGCCGTCGATCTCATAGGTGCCGTTGAAGCTGTAATCCTTGCCATCGCGGGTGTCGGTCTGGTCTTCGCGATTGTCGAAATCGTCTTCGGCGAAATCGGGATTGTTTTCGGGCGAGTCGCCGTAGCGCAGGCTGCTCTTGAGCTTGGGATTGTGCCGCCCTTGGAGGTTTGCGCCGAGCAGCAGACGTCCGGGACCGACCTGCCCGCCATAGACGAAGCCCAGGCTCGGCTCGAACTCTTCATCGTCATAATACAGCGCGCCGCCGCGCACATAGCCGCCGTCAAGCTGATAGCCGTCACGCAGCACGATGTTGAGCGAACCGGCGATGGCGTCGCCCGTGCGCCGGGCCGACGACGAGCGGATGATTTCGACGCGCGAAATCAGCTCGGCCGGAATGCGGTCGAGGAAGAAGGAGCGGTCAGCGGCGGAGCCGGGTACGCGCTCGCCGTTGATGAGAATCTGCGTATAGCCGGGCGGCAGGCCGCGCAGCCGCGCACCGTCGCTTTCGATGACGTCCGACAGGAAGGTGACCGAAGGGACACGCTTCAGCGCATCGCCGGCGGTCAGTGGCTCGAACCGCTGAAAATATTCGGTGCCATATTGCAGCGTCGGTTCGGCGCTGTCCTCGCTGCGGTTACGAAAGCCGATACCGGCCTGCACCACGATATCGTTGGAGGTGATGATCGGGTCGTCGCGCCGCGTTTCCTCATCGGCTGGGCGCGCGTCCTGCGCGAAGGCGGACCCGGCGATCAGCGCCGCCGTCGCGATGCCCAGTGCCAGCAATGTCCGCACAGATGTGCGCTGCGCTCCGATGGTCATGGTAATTCCCCCTGGTCACGATAGATCGTTGACCGGGGCGTTATGGACATTCGTTGACAGGGCAGCGTCCGAACGATGACTGCATCATGACGTTTGATGTCGCATATGTTACGTTCAGATCCCTTCCCGTCATCTGTTTGTCATGCAACTGCAATGCTTTGACCGCAACAGACGCCCCTACATAAGGGGGACGGCATGACGGCAGCAGGGCAACGCGGATTGGTGCAACTGGGCCTGATGGGCCTGGCCCTGAGTGCCTGCACCCCGGCCGAGGTGCCCGTTGCGGTGCGGATCGCCAATGCAGCGCCTGCGGTCTCCGTCACCGCGCGGGGCGAGACGACGCCGGTCGGCACCACCAATGCCGACGCTGCCGACGATCCGGCCATCTGGCGCAACGCCAGCGATCCCGCCGCCAGCCTGATTGTCGGGACCGACAAAAAGGCAGGCGTCTATGTCTATGGCCTGGACGGCAAGGTGCGCGATTTTTCCGATGCGGGCCGCGTCAATAACGTCGATCTGCGCGATCAGGTCGTTATCAATGGCGCGCCGGGCATATTGGTCGCGGCCAGCGACCG
The DNA here is from genome assembly GCF_004005485.1 of Sphingobium algorifonticola. GTDB lineage: Bacteria > Pseudomonadota > Alphaproteobacteria > Sphingomonadales > Sphingomonadaceae > Sphingobium > Sphingobium algorifonticola. The sequence continues at coordinate 591,663 of NZ_RZUL01000001.1, read as the reverse complement.
CAACGATCTGGCGCGCGCCAAGCTGGCGCTTTTTCGTCTTGATCCGGCTACGGCAAAGCTCACGCCCCTCGGCACGATCGATGCAGGGGTCGGGGAGGCCTATGGCGTGTGCTTCTATCGCGATGCGACGGCGCTTTACGCGTTCATGGTCGTCAAGGACGGAACGATCAATCAGGTGGCAATCGATGCGTCCGGCACCGTGCCCACCGGAAAAATCGTGCGCAGCCTGAAACTGGCCACTCAGTCCGAAGGCTGCGCAGCGGACGAGCGGACCGGGCGACTGTACGTGGCCGAGGAAGATGTCGGCCTGTGGCGCTTCGATGCCGCTGTGACCGGATCGACAACGCCGGTGAAAATCGCGGCGGCCGACAATCGCAATATCGTCGCCGATGCGGAAGGGGTGGCGATCGCGCCGGTCGGCGAGAAGGACGGCTATGTCATCGTATCGAGCCAGGGCGACAATGCCTATGTGCTCTATCGCCTGTCCGACGACAGTTATGTCGGCCGCTTCCGGATCGTCGATGGCGCGATCGGTGGCAGCGAGGAAACCGACGGGATCGACCTGATGCTGGGCGATTTCGGCCCGGCCTATCCCGGTGGCCTGTTCATCGCGCAGGATGGCCACAATGCAGCCGCTGCGCAGAACTTCAAGCTGGTTGCCTGGGGTGACATCGAAAAGGCATTGGGATTGCAATGAATTGCGGCACTGCCGCATTTCCGTAACGGAAGAGTCGCGGCACCGACGCGGATTTGCACCTGCGCTGTCATGAAGCCTGCCTAATGGCCTCCCGGTAGACATCCGGGGGGTTGGTTCATGATCTTGCGCAAGGGGGCTGTTGCCCGTCACATTGTTTCCGGTTCGGCACTCGCTCTGGCCTTGTCGCCATTCGCGGCACAGGCGCAGGACGCCGGCGTTCCGGCCGTCGCCCCGGCACCGGAAGACGCCTATGAAGACGCAATCGTCGTCACCGGATCGATCGTCGCGGCGCAGGGGGCATCGATCGACGCCAAGCGTCGCGCCGACAATTTGGTCGATATCGCCGCCGCCGACTCGGTCGGTCGCTTCCCGGACCAGAACAGCGCCGCCGCGCTGGCACGCCTGCCGTCCGTGGCGGTGCAGCGCGACCAGGGGCAGGAACGCTACATCCAGGTGCGCGGCGCGCCCAACCGCTGGACCTCGGTCAGCGTAGACGGCATTCCGGTAATCGGTGTGGATGAAGGCGGCGAAACCCGCGCCTATCGCTTCGATGCGATTCCCGCCGTGCTGCTGAGCGCGATTGCCATCAACAAGTCGCTGACGCCCAATATCCAGTCGGAGGCGATCGTCGCGAACATCGATCTGCGCACTTATTCGCCGATGGCCGAAAAGGGCCTGCATATTCAGGGTGACGTGGGCTACGGCTTCATGGAATTGGGCAAGGGCGAGCAGCGGCAGGCATCGCTGCGCGCATCCTGGTCCAACGACATCTTCGGGATCGTGATCGGCGGATCGCATTATCGCCGCAAGCAGGTGACCGACAATCGCGAAGTCGGCTTGTACGACGCGAACGGGCCGACCGAGCTGGACATCCGCAACTATCAGTTGCTGCGGGAAAACAACGGCCTGTTCGCGGGGATCGAATATGCCCCGGTCGAAGGCCAGCGTTTCTATGCCAAGACGATCTATACCGAGTTCAACGACGACGAGCAGCGGCATCAATATGAGTTTCGGCTGGATCGCGCGCTTTCGGGTACACGCAGCCTGAGCGGCGGCGATCTGGTCCGTGTGCCGGTGCGCGGCACATTCAATTACGGCGAATATCGTACCCGCAACTACATCAACACCGTCGGCGGCGATTTCGATACGGATACCTGGGATGCGTCCTTCGCCTTCAACTATACGCGCACGGAAAACACCACCTATCTGCCGCTGGTACAGGCGAGCACCGCGACCGCGACGTCGCCGTCGCTCAGTTTCGATTTCAGCAATCCCAATTTCCCGATCGTGTCGCTATTCCAGACGGTGCCGGGCACCACGCCGGGCAGCTTCGTGCGCGGCCCCGCACTCAGTGGTCTCGACCAGACCACGGTCAACAGCGGTGCGATCCTCATTCCCGCCGTGCAGGATACATTCTCGGACAGCTACACGGTCAAGTTCGATGTGTCGCGCGAGTTCGAAGGGCTGACTCTCTCGGCGGGCGGGCTGTATGCGGACCGGAGGATCGACGGCTATACATTCGCGACGAGCAACGTCATCAACCTTGCCACCGCGCCCGCGACCGTGGGTCTCAGCTTTGCGCCCGGCAGTTATGTGACCGGCGAAAAATGGGATACCGGCTTCCCGCTCGGCATCACGCTCAACTATGTCGACAATGTGCGGATGCGCAAGGATGTGGACGCCATCCTCGACGCGCTGCAGGCGGCCGGGCGTTACAATCCGGCCACCAATGTCCCCGTCACCAACCGCTACAATATCACCGAAAATCTGCTGGCGGGCTACGCGATGAGCAAGTTCGAGTTCGCCGGCGGCCAGGTGGTCGCCGGGGTCCGCGTCGAACATATGAAGCTGGGCAACGTCGGCACGGGGGCGCTCGCCAACGGCACGCTCGTGCCGCTGTCCGAAGGGCAAAGCTATACCGATGTCTTCCCGAGTGTGAATGCGCGCTTCGACCTGTCGGACGATCTGGTGCTGCGCCTCGCCGGACAGCGCGGCATCGCCCGCCCGTCTTTCGGCCAGATCCGGGTGAGCGCATCGATCAACGACACGACCTCGCCGGGCACCATCGGCGGCGGCAACCCGCTGCTGAAACCGGAATATACCTGGGGGCTGGACGGCAGCGTCGAATATTATCTGCCGGGTTCGGGCATCCTGTCGCTCTCTGGCTTCTATCGCTGGGTCGATAATGTCCTCTATTCCACGCAACAGATCGCCGGGACGGACGCGTACAACAGCAACGGGGTTGATCGGTCGCGCTATCTGCTGGTATCGACGTTCAACGGGGACAAGGGCTATCTCTACGGCATCGAGCTGAATTATCAGCAGCAGCTCACGTTCCTGCCCGGCGCGCTCGACGGCTTCGGGTTTCAGGGCAACATCACCTATCTCGACGGCGCGTTCGACACCGCCGACCGCAAGGACATCGGCTTTCCGGGCACGTCGGATATCGTTGCCAACGCGTCGCTCTATTACGAGAAATACGGGCTTTCGGCACGCATCAGCTATCAGTGGCGCGGCGACTGGCTCGAAACGCTGACCTTCGGCACCGGCGCGGCGGTGACGGGGGACGAATATCGCAAGGGCTACGAAAATCTCGATGTCGCCTTGCGCTATCAGATCAATCCCAATTTCACGCTGTTTGCCGACCTCTCGAACCTGACCGATGCGACCTATTCGGCCTATCAGGGCACAGAGGCGCGCCCGACCGAAGTGGAACAGATCGGCCGTCGCTATCTGTTCGGTGTCCGCTTCGGCTTCTGAAAACTGTTGAGGGAGATGCCTGCCATGAAACGCCTTCTCGCCCTTGCCCTGCTGCTGGGCAGTGCCGCCCCGGCCATTGCGCTCGATCAGGCAAACGTTACGCGGATCGATACCGCGACGGTGCGGATAGACTGGAAGGACGCCGGGGCCGTCGATATCTACGCCGCCACCGATCCCGACGCTACGATCCGAACCGCGCGACTGATCGTGCGAAACGACCGCGACGGGATGGAGACCGTTCCGGCGGACAAGGCGACCCGGACCTATTTTCTGCTGAAGGACCGCAAGACCGGTCAGACGACGCGTGTCGCCGAACGCATCCTGCCGCTCGACAAGGGATCGAACTTCCGCGATCTGGGGGGCTATCCCGCCGCTGGTGGCAAGCATGTCAAATGGGGCCATATTTTCCGGTCCGGCGCGATGCCGCTGCTCGACGAGGCGGATTATGCCCAGTTACAGGGTCTCAAGATCGGATCGGTCATCGACCTGCGCTCGATCGAGGAGCGGGAAGTTGCGCCGACGCTGCTTGACGACCGCACCGGCGCGCTGTTCATCGCCAACGACTATTCGGCCAAGGCCATGTTCGCGGCAATGCAGACACGGCCCGACGGCGGCATCACGCTGCCCGACAATCTCTACGGCGGCCTTGGCATCATGCTCAAACCGCAATTCCGCGCCATCTTCGCGCGACTGCTCGCGGACGAGGGTGCGGTGGTCTACAACTGCTCGGCTGGCCAGGATCGCACTGGCATTGCCAGCGCGCTGATCCTGACGGCGTTGGGCGTGCCGCGCGACATCATCATGACGGACTATCATCTGTCCACGCCGACACGTCGCCCGGAATATGAAATGCCCCCGGTCAATCCCGCCGACTATCCCAATAATCCGGTGCTGCAATATTATGCCGCTGCGATGAAGAAGCCCGGCGGCGTGAAAGCCGAACCGCTGTACGCGAAGGATGGCGAAGCCTATCTCACCAAGTTCTTCCGCGGCATCGAAGCGCAGTACGGATCGGTCGAGGCCTATATGGACAAGGAATTGGGCGTTACGCCGGTCAAGGTTGCGGCGCTGCGGGCGCGTTATCTGGAATAGCGGGCAGACCGGCCGCCTGTCGCCGTCAATCCCGCGGCAGGAACCGGTCGGCGATATCCTGCGCGATGCGGGCAGGACGCAGCGTGACCGAATCGAGGCAGCACCAGCTTGACTTGACTTCAGCCAGCACCTCTTCGCCACGCTTGATGAGCGTTTCGTAGAAAGCGCGGGCACCCTGCACCTTTTCCACGATCACCGTGGCGATGATGGGATCATCGAGGAAAGCAGGCTTGCGATAGGTTATCTCGTGCTTCAGCGCGACCCAGAGATGTTCCGCCACGGCCGAGGGCGGGGCGATCTTTTCCCAGTGAGCGACCACCGCTTCCTGCACCCATTTGAGATAATGGGCATTGTTGACGTGGCCCATGAAGTCGATGTCTTCAGGCTGCACGGCGATGCTGTGGTGATGAACGGCGGCGGTCATCCACTGACATTAGTGTAAGCGGCGGGATATTGCCAGCGCGCAATCAGCCGCGCCATCAGCCTCTGCCGCGATAGCCGGGCACGTCCTGCGACGGGAGCCACAGCCCGGCGGGCGGGGCACCCGATTGCCAGAACACGTCGATAGGAATGCCGCCGCGCGGATACCAGTAACCGCCGATGCGCAGCCATTGCGGTGCCATTTCGTCGAACAGCCGCTGGCCGATGCCGACGGTACAATCCTCGTGGAAGGCGGCATGGTTGCGGAAGCTGCCCAGAAACAGCTTCAAGGATTTCGATTCGACGATTGTCGCCCCCGGCGCATAATCGATGACGAGATGCGCGAAATCGGGCTGGCCGGTCACCGGACAAAGCGACGTGAACTCCGGCACGGCAAAGCGCACGAGATAGAGCGCACCCGCGCGCGGATTGGGCACATAGTCGAGGACGGCCGCTTGCGGCGTCGCGGGCAGGGCGCTGGTCTGGCCCAGATGCAGGGGAGGCTGTGGCAGTGTCATGGCCGCTCGTCTACGCGATTGCACCGCCCATGTCATTCCCCGGCCTTGCGTCGCCGCCATTCATGGCTAGTTCACGCGCAGGCCAGCCTTGAAAGCGGGATCATGGGGATAATGCGACAGCTATTTCTGGCGGGGGCGATGATCGCCGGGACGTTTCCGGCGGCAGGGCAGACCAACGACGCGCCGCCCGCGCTTGAGGATTTCCGTCTCGATCCCGCGCGTGATCCCAATCGGCCGGCGGTGCCGCAGGCGGCCGGGCCGGAAATCGACAATCGGCCCGCTGTCCCGCTGCCGTCCGCGCCTGCCGAAACGGGCGCAACACCGCCTCCGCGCGTTGCCCCGACGATGAACCCGACGACCGCAGCGCCCGCTGCCCGTACCGCCATCCGCCCGCGGACAGATGCAAGCCCGACGGTGCCGGACGAACCGGATATGCCTTCGCCGCCCGTCATGCCATCGCCGGTTGCGGGCGGCCCGGTGGTGCCGTCCCCGGTGCCGCAGGAGTCGTCGGCTTTGCCGTCGGTATCGGCTACGCCCGCCGCGCCAGCGGGGGACATTCCGGCGTTGCGCTGGCCCTGGATTGTCGGCGGCATGCTGATTGCGGGGATGCTCGGCGTCCTCCTGCTGCGAAAGCGTCGGCAGGCCAGTAGCAGACGGGCGCGCCTATCTGTCGCCCCCGAAGCGCCCCTCGCGCAGCCTTCGCCACCGGCCAAACCCCGCGCCGCCGTGCCGCCGACACCGCCATTGCCCGCCACGCCGGATCAGCCCGCCGGACCTGCGCTATCCGTGGCGCTGCAATTCACGCCGCTTTCAATGCGGACGACGCCCGGCGGGGCACAGCTTGCCTATCGCCTCGCCCTGCGCAACATCAGCGATGCGGTGATTGAGGGCCTGGCGGTGTCTGCCTTCATCGCCAATGCCGATGCGCGCCAGCCGCAGGCCCTTTCGGCCTTCTATGATGACCCCTTCGCGCCGGAAGCGCATCGCGTCGCGGATTTGGCACCGGGCGCAGCCGTGGCCGTGGAAGGGCTGCTGCACTTGACCGGAGAACGCCTGACGCCGATCGCGGTGCAGGGCCGTGCGCTGCTGATCCCGATCGTTGCGTTTCGAGTTATCTCGCTCGATGGCGACGACATGACGCGCGGCGCATTCATTGTCGGGCAGGAAAGCACCCCGCCCGCCGCGCGGATGGCGCCGTTCCGCCTCGACCAGGGGCCGCGCGCCTATCAGGGCCTGGGCTGTCGTCTGGCGCAGGGGCCTGTCGCCGCTTGACCGCATGCGCCGACTGGCCGACGCGGGTGGGATGACGACGCGCGCCCTCACCCTGATTCCCGTGCTGGGCGACCAGCTGAGCCTCCACCTGTCGGCGCTGGAGGGGGCGGACCCGGCGGCATCGGTGGTACTGATGATGGAAGTGATGGAGGAGACGACTTATGTCGCCCATCACAAGGCGAAGATCGCATTCATCCTGTCGGCCATGCGGCATCATGCGCAGGCGTTGCGCGCTGCCGGGTGGACCGTCGATTATGTCGCGCTGGACGATCCCGAAAGCAGCGGGAGCTTCACCGGCGAAGTCGCCCGCGCGGTGGAACGGCATGATCCGGCGCGCATCGTCGTTACCGAATCGGGCGAATGGCGGGTGCAGGCGATGCTGGAAAGCTGGGCCATGCGCTTCGCCCTGCCCGTCGATATCCGCGCCGATACCCGCTTCATCGCCGATCATGCGCTGTTCGATAGCTGGGCGGCAGGCAAGAAGCAGTTGCGGATGGAATATTTCTATCGCGCGATGCGCCGCCGCACCGGCCTGCTGATGGATGGCGATCAGCCGACCGGCGGGCAGTGGAATTATGATGCCGACAACCGCAAGCCAGCCAAGGCGGACCTGTTCATTCCGCGACCGCCACGCTTTGCGCCCGATGCGATCACCCGGGATGTCCTCGCGCTGGTCGAAACGCGTTTTCCTGATCACATCGGACGGCTCGACCGCTTTGCCTTCGCGACGACCCGAGAGGATGCGCTCAAGGCGCAGGCGGCGTTTCTGGATACGGCGCTGCCGCGTTTCGGCGACTATCAGGACGCGATGTTGACCGACGAACCGTTCCTCTGGCATTCGCTGCTGTCGCCCTATCTCAACATCGGCCTGCTCGATCCGCTGGACCTATGTCGCGAAGTCGAGGCGCGCTACCGGGCGGGCGCGGTGCCGCTGAACAGCGCGGAAGGCTTCATCCGGCAGATTATCGGCTGGCGCGAATATGTGCGCGGCATATACTGGCGCGAGGGGCCGGATTACGTGACTCGCAACCATCTGGACGCGCACCGTCCGCTCCCCGCATTCTACTGGACGGGCGAGACCGACATGCACTGCATGGCCCAGGCGATCGACCAGACGATCGATCATGCCTATGCCCACCATATTCAGCGGCTGATGATAACCGGCAATTTCGCGCTGCTGATCGGTGCCGATCCGGCGGCGGTGCATCGCTGGTATCTGGAAGTCTATGCCGATGCCTATGAATGGGTGGAATTGCCCAACACGCTGGGCATGAGCCAGTTTGCCGACGGCGGCGTGATCGCGTCCAAGCCCTATTGCGCGGGCGGGGCCTATATCGACCGCATGTCGGATTATTGCGGATCGTGCCGCTACACGGTCAAGGCGCGAACCGGGCCGGACGCGTGCCCGTTCAACGCGCTCTACTGGCATTTCCTCGATCGCAATGCCGACAGGCTGCGCGGCAACCCGCGCCTTGCCATGCCCTATCGCACCTGGGAGAAGATGGCCGAGGGGGACAAGCAGGCCTTGCGGGACAGCGCGACGGCCTTTCTCGACAGTCTGGCTTCCGCGCCCTAAAGGAAGGCGCGACGGAGGGTGTGACACATGGATCTGCTGGTTTCGACGCAATGGCTTGCAAGTGAACTGGGGGCGAGCGACCTGCGGGTGGTCGATGCCACCCTGTTCCTCCCCGGCAGCGATCGCGATCCGCAGGCGGAATATGATGCCGGGCACATTCCCGGCGCGTTCTTCCTCAATCTGCCCGCGCTGGCCGACAGCAACGATCCGCGCCCCGGCATGGTGCCGCCGGCGGAGAAATTCGCCAGCCGCATGGCCGCGCTGGGGCTGGGCGATGGCAGCCGCATCGTCATCTATGACAACAGCCCCCTGCGCACATCCGCCCGCGCCTGGTGGATGTTCCACCTGTTCGGCGCGCACAATGTCGCGATCCTGGATGGCGGCATGGGCAAATGGCTGGCGGAAAAGCGGCCCCTGGAATGCGGCAAGCCAAAGACGCGGCATCGCCATTTCACGGTCTGGAAAGACGAAGGCATGATCGTGACCAAGGCTGACGTGCTCGCCAATATCGCCAGCAAGGCTGCGCAGGTTGTCGATGCCCGATCGATGAGTCGCTTCACCGGGGAGGACCCCGAACCGCGCGCGGGTATGGCGTCCGGCCATATTCCCGGATCGGTCTGCCTGCCCTTCAGCCGCCTGTTCAACGCGGACGGCACCTGGAAGCGCGGGCATGAGCTGCGCGGACTGTTTCATGAAGCGGGCATAGATCTCACGCGCCCGCTGATCGTGAGCTGCGGCAGCGGTGTGACCGCCGCCGACGTGCTGTTCGCCGCGCATCTGCTGGGGAAGACCGACGTGATGCTGTATGACGGAAGCTGGAGCGAATGGGGCGCGGACCCCGCAACGCCCAAGGCGGTCGGCCCCGCATGAGCAGCGGCGACGGCGATAACCGTCGCCCGCTCACGAAGCTGGCGCAGGCGGGGCGGCGGGCCGAATGGACGGGCATGCCCGGACAGCCCGGCGGGATCGTCAACCCCCCGGTCTGGCGCGCCTCGACGATCCTGTATGAGGATGTGGCCCATCTGCGCGCGGCGCTCGGCAACACCCATGAGCGGTTGTTCTACGGGCGCAAGGGGACGCCGACGGCCTGGTCGCTCGCCGATGCGCTGACGTCGCTGGAACCGGCGGCAACCGGGACGGCGCTCTTCCCCTCCGGCGTGGCCGCGATCGCCTGCGCGCTGATGGGTGTGTTGCGGCCGGGCGACCAGTTGCTGATGGTCGATGCCGCTTATGATCCGACGCGGGCCTTCTGCGAGAAGGTTCTGCGGCCGTTCGGGGTCGAGACGATCTATTATGATCCGCTGATCGGGGCGGGCATCGCCGATCTGTGTACAGAAAACACACGCGCGATCTTCATGGAAAGCCCCGGCAGCCTGACCTTCGAGGTGCAGGACGTGCCTGCGATCGTCGCGGCGGCCAAGGCGCGGGGCATCGTCACGCTGATCGACAATACCTGGGCGACGCCGCTCTATTTCCAGCCGCTGCGACTGGGTGTCGATATCAGCATTCTGGCGTGCACCAAATATATCGTCGGCCACAGCGATGTCATGATCGGGTCGGTCACGGCGAACGCCGCGACTTGGGAAAAGATACGGGCCAGCGCGCAGCTTTTCGGGCAGATGACCAGTCCCGACGATGCCTGGCTCGCATCGCGCGGATTGCGCACGCTCGGGGTCCGGCTGGCGCAGCATCAGGCAGGCGCGCTGGCGGTGGCGCAATGGCTGGCGCGGCAGCCCGATGTCGCGAAGGTGCTGCATCCCGCGCTGCCCGATTGCCCCGGCCATGCGCTGTGGGCGCGCGACTTCACCGGATCGAGCGGGCTGTTCTCCTTCGTGATGCGGGGCGGCACCGGCGCGCAGGCGGATGCCGCCCGCGCGGCGCTGATCGATGGCCTTGCGCATTTCGGGATCGGCTACAGCTGGGGCGGCTTTGAAAGCCTGGCCCTGCCCGTCGATCCGCATCGCTATCGCAGCGCGACCCGATGGCAGGTCGATGGCCTTGCCGTGCGGCTAAACATCGGGCTGGAGGACCCGGCCGACCTGATCGCCGATCTGGATGCGGGCCTTGCGCGTTGGCGCGCCGTGATGGCCTAGCATAGGACCGCGCCAAGAACGCCCTTTGGCTGGGCGCAGAAATAGAATATCGTGGAAAAATAGGGCGCTATCCTCTTGGCGTCGCATAAGGCCGGGAGACGAAGATGCGACGGGACTTGCTGCGCCGGGCGATCATGGCCTGTGTTGCGCTCTGTCTGGCTGGTGCAACGGCGCCGCCCGACAGCCCTGCCGAGCGTTATGGGCCGCTGTTCGAGGCGGTGCAGAGTGCGCGCCTCTTCGACGACAGCAAGACCTTCGCCGATGCTATTCCGCGTGAGTCGCCCGATGCCATCGTTGCCGCCTATCGCGCCGATCCGCCACGCGACGTGGCGCAGTTGCGCGCCTTCGTCGCCCGCCACTTCATCCTGCCCGACGAGGCGCGGCCCCCGCGCGCCGATACGCTGGCCGAGCATATTCGCAGCCTCTGGCCGCAACTCACCCGCCCGCCCCACAGCGTGACGCCCGCCGGATCGGAGATTGCCTTGCCTGCGCCCTATGTGGTGCCGGGCGGCCGCTTTCGTGAAATCTATTATTGGGACAGCTATTTCACGATGCTGGGCCTGAAGGCGGACGGGCGCGCCGACCTGGTCGAGTCGATGCTGGACGATTTCGAGAGCCTGATCGCCCGCTACGGGCGGATTCCCAATGGCACGCGCACTTATTATCTCAGCCGGTCGCAGCCGCCGTTCTACGCGCTCATGGTTGCGCTGTCCGACAGCGACTCGCCTCGCCTGATGGCGCGCAGGCTCAAGGGGCTGCGGGCGGAGCATGATTTCTGGATGGCGGGCGCGGCCTGTCTCGACACGTCGGGCCGCTGCGCCCGGGTGGTGCGCATGCCTGACGGCAGCCTGCTCAACCGCTATTGGGACGACAAGGCGACCCCGCGCGACGAAAGCTGGGCCGAGGATGTGGAGACCGCCCGGAAAAGTGGCAGGCCCTTGCCGGAGACTTACCGCGATCTGCGGGCCGGGGCGGAAAGCGGATGGGATTTCTCCTCCCGCTGGCTGGCCGACGGGACAAATCTGACGACGATCAGGACGTCGGCGATCGTTCCGGTCGATCTCAACAGCCTGTTGTGGATATTGGAGCGCAGCATCGCCGCGCGTTGCAGGGCGGCCGGAGACGAGACCTGCGCCACGCGTTATGAAGGTCTGGCCGCGCGAAGGCGCGCGGCGATAGGGCGCTATTTGTGGAATGCCACAGACGGCTGGTTCGGGGACTGGGATCACGCGGCGCAGCGCCTGACCCCCATATTGTCGGCAGCGACGCTCTATCCGCTGTTCGCTGGCATCGCGACGCCCGATCAGGCAAACCGGATCGCATCGGTCGTGCGCGCCGACCTGCTGGGGCCCGGTGGCCTGCGCACCACCCGCACGGACAGCGGCCAGCAGTGGGACGCGCCCAATGGCTGGGCGCCGCTTCAGTGGATCGCCGTCGCTGGTCTCCGTCGCTACCGGCACAACGCGCTGGCGGCCGACATTGCGACCCGCTGGATCGCGACGGTCGATCGCAACTGGAAAGCGACGGGAAAGATACTGGAGAAATATGACGTCGAGCAACAGCGACCCGGCGGCGGCGGCGAATATCCGCTGCAGGACGGGTTCGGCTGGACCAATGGCGTGACGCGCGCACTGATGGCCTGCTACCCTCCATCCAACGACAGCGAACAACGGCCTGCCGCACCCGCCGACTGCTCTTTATCATATCATTGATAAATCGCTTTTTTTCATCGGAAATCGTTTGCACCTGCGGCCGTGGGCGACTATCACACGCAACTGCAATCGTTTGCTGATTGCGCCGGGTGACTCGCATAAGGTCACGGGCAAAAGGGAGAGTATCATGTCGCCAATTCGCCATTCAGGCCGCCGTTCGAGCATCCGTGCCCTCTTGCTGCTTGGGTCCTCGCTGGCGAGCACCCCGGTACTCGGCCAGACCCCCACTGCCGATCAGCCCCCCGCAGAAACTGCCGCGCCGCCCGAAAATGTGCAGGATATCGTCGTCACCGGTACGACCTCGCGCAACCGTCCGCTGATCACCGCATCGGCGGACATCACGCTTGCCGATCGCGCGGCGATCGATCGCCGTGCGCCGCGCTCCACCGCCGACCTGCTGGAACTGGTGCCGGGCATCTTCGTCGAAGGCACTGCCGGTGGTCTGTCCAACAATTATTCGGTGCGTGGCCTGCAGGGCGGCGGCCAGCGTTTCATCCAGCTTGAAGAAGATGGCATGCCGATCATCTATCAGGGTGGCGGCGCGGACTTTTTCTTCTCGCAGGATTTGACGATCGACCGGCTCGAAGCGGTCAAGGGTGGGTCATCGGGCGTCCTGACCGTCAACGGCGCGGGGGCGACGATCAATTTCCTGTCCAAGCGCCCCAATTTCGAGGAAGCCGAGGGCATCGCCCGCGCGAGCGCTTATGACTTTGGCCTGCTGCGCGGCGATCTCTATTACTCCGCGCCGATTACCGACAAGCTGGCGTTCAGCATCGGTGGCTATTTCCAGAGCAGCCCCGGCGTACGCGACAATCCGTTCAGCTATGAAGGCTATCGGGTGAAGGGCGCGCTCGAATATCGCTTCGACGATGGCGGTTTCGTGCGGCTTTCCGGCAAATATGGCGACATCAAGGAAGCCTATTATGCGGGCATGCCCTATGCCTATAATGATGGAAAGCCGAGCGCGGTGACGGGCCTTGATCCGCAGCGCGACAATATCGGGGGTGATTCCTTCTCGCGGATTTCCATTCCGGTCTCCACCTTCGTTGATCCCGACGGCTTCCGTGATTTCCGTTATACCGAGGGTGTGCGGGTGAAGACCAAGCAGATCCGCCTCGACTTCGAAAAGCCGGTGAGCGAAAGCCTGTCGGTCTTCGGTCGCGGTCGTTACCTCGATCTGTCCTATGACTTCAACGGTCTGTTCCCCGGCTCCGGCACGGGCAATGCGGGCCTTGCCAGCGCCGTCGATTATCTGACGCCGGGCACCTCGCCGATCAACGGTCTGTTGACTGCGGGGCGCGCTGCCTTCCCGACCGCGACGCGCTTCGGCATCCGCAATCTCACGACCGGCGTGGTAACGGGATCGAACCAGACCGCTGCACTCAACGGCCTCAATGGCAACGGCTTCCTGCAACAGACGACGCTCAACCATGATTATCAGGAAGGGCATGATTTCGGGATGAACCTGGGCGCCCGATGGGAAGTGGAAAGCGGGTCGATCAAGAACTCGCTGACCTTCGGCATTCTTTATTATGACGTGCGCCGCTATCAGGACCAGTCGGCGACGGCGACCGCACTCAACGATGTCAAGAACAACAGCGACCTCTATGATGTCGTCGCGCTGGATGCGAACAATGCGGTCATCGGTACGCTGACCGACAATGGCCTTGTCTCTTACGGCAACTGGGGTGCGGGCATCCGCGAGCGCAGCGATGAATCGATCTCGCTCTATGTGAACGACGAAATCGCGATCGGCGACAAGCTGCGCGTCGATGCGGGCATTCGCTGGGAAAATCTGGATTCGCGGTATGACGAAGGCAATGCGGCCGCAATCAATCAGCCGGTACCGGCCGGCGTCGGTGGCGTCGTTCGCGATGTCGGCTCGACCTTCGACGGGACGTTCCGCACGGTGACAGACAAGAAGGACGCGATCGCCTGGACGATCGGTGCCAACTATCTCTTCACCGACAATTTCTCGATCTACGCGCGCTATGCCGACGGGTTCCAGACGAACAATACCGATCCGATCACGAAGATCGAACTGTATGAAGTGGGCGCCCGCGTTCAGTTCGGGCGGATATTCAGCGGGTCGGTCACGGCGTTCCAGACCAATTTCAACGATCAGTTCTACAATTTCATCGATCCGGTCGATCCGACCCGACAGACCGCGTTCCTGGCCGACCTCAAGACACAGGGCGTGGAGATTGACGCGGTGGTGCGGCCGACAAACTGGTTGTCGATCAACGTGACCGGCGTGTTCCAGGATCCCACGCTCAATAATCTGCGTCTCAATGGCGTGCCGCAGACCGGTTTCGACGGCAATCGCCCGGAACGCACGCCAGCGAAGCTCTACACGATCACGCCGACCATCCAGTTGCCCAACGGGCTTGGCGAAGTCTTTGCCCGCTACAAATATGTGGGCAAGATTTTCGCCGACTCCGGCAATGCGGTTGCCCTTCCCGGCTATGGCGTCACGGGTGTCGGCGCGACACTCAACGTCACCGAACGGCTGCAGCTCAGCGTCAATGCGGATAATATCTTCAACGTCATCGGCCTGACCGAAGGCAATCCGCGCCAAGGCCAGACCCAAAATGCCGATTCGGGCTTCTTCTACGCGCGTGGTATCGTCGGGCCGACCTTTGGCGGCACCTTGACGATGCGTTTCTGACGGAAGCCTTTCGCCTCAGGAAAGTGACCGGCAGGACCGTCCCTGCCGGTCGTCGATGATAGCTGATACAGGAGAAGAGCATGCGGCAATTCATGCCATGGATAGCTGCGGGTGCTGCGCTTTGCATGACGGGTTCGGCGCCCGCCCAGAAGGCCGCGACACCGGAACTTGCCTATCAGTTGACCGAAGGCAACAACATCAATGCCTTCCTGCGTGACGGGCCGGTAGCGGCGCATATGCTGCTACGGTCCGGCAATGATCCGCGTATTTTGTTTGCCTTTCCCGGCGGCAACAGCGGGGTGGGCCTGTGGTTCGCGCCGCTCGACACGCCCGCACAATGGACGCTCGACACGCCGCCGCTGCGGACCGAGCTACGCGACAAAAGTGGCCGGGCGCTTCATGCCGTGCGCGCGATCGCGTCGATCGATGCCCGCCGGCTGACCGTCAGGCAGGCCGTGCTGTCGAATGTTCGGTTCCTGCGCGATTATCAGGCGATCGGCAAAATCCCGGACGCGATCGCGACGCCGCCCGCGACGATTGTCGGCAACCGCATGCTTTTCGCCCGCGACCGGGCCGACGGCGCGCCGGGTTACCAACTCGCGCTGACGATCCTTAACGGACGCATCGAGGGTCAGGCGATCGTCGCGACCGGCAACGGGCCTATCCGGATGGAAATCGTCGCGGCCACGGGTGACGCGCCGCTGACGGGTCTGGCCGAAGCGGATCTGCTGAACGACACCGCAGCAAAAGACCCCGCCGCGCGCAATGCCCTGCGGTTCCTGAGCTATCGCGAGAAGTTTCTGGCCGGATCGTGGCGCTTCAACACCTATTTCGGGCGCGATACGCTGATGTCGGTGCGCCTGCTGATGCCTGCGCTGCAACCCGCCGCCATCGAAGCTGGCATCAATTCGGTGCTGGCGCGGCTCAGCCCGGAAGGCGAGGTGGCGCATGAGGAAGCCCTGAGCGAGTTCGCGTTGCTCGAACGACGGGAAAAGGGCGGAACGGGAGATGCCGCTACGCTCGATTACGCCATGATCGACGATGATTTCATGCTCGCGCCGGTGGCGGCCAGCTATCTGCTCGACCGGGCGACACCCGCTGCCGCGCGGGCCTATCTCGCGCGCCCGGTGCCCGGTGAGGCCAGCCCCGGTTCGGCCGAAACCGCTGGTGCGCTGTTGATGCGCAACCTGCGCTTCGTGCTCGACGCTGCCGAAGCCTATGTCCGCGATCCCCGCGTCGAGAGGCTGATCGCGCTCAAGCCCGGCCGTGATAACGGCCAGTGGCGCGACAGTAACGAGGGGCTGGGGGGTGGCCGCTATGCCTATGATGTCAATGCTGTCTTCGTTCCAGCGGCGCTGGATGCCGCCGATCGGCTGGCACAATCCGGCGTACTCGACGGCTTTTTGACGGCAACCGACCGCCGACGTCTGACGCAGGCTGGCGCCATGGCCCGCCACTGGCGCAGCCGCGTGCCGGGCCTGTTCCGCGTGTCGACGCCTGCCGCGCAAGCGATCCCTGCTATCCGCCGCTATGCTAAGAGCCTTGGGGTGCCGGCGGAGCTGGCGGTCGCGGCGCTTGGCAATGCGCCGCTCGCCTATCATGCCATCGCCCTCGATGCCGCAGGCAAGCCGGTGCCCGTCATCCATTCGGACGAAGGTTTCGCACTTCTCTTCGCAAACCCTGCCCCGCAGGACATCGACCTGATCCTTGCTTCGATCATGCGACCCTTTCCCGCGGGCCTGATGACCGACATCGGCCTGCTGGTGGCCAATGCGGCACAGGCCGATGCGGGGGTGCAGGCGATCTTCACGCCTGCCAAATATCATGGCGCGGTCGTCTGGTCCTGGCAGCAGGCGCTGCTGGCCGCCGGCATCGCGCGGCAGCTCGAACGGACCGACCTGCCGCAATCGACGCGCACGCGCCTGACCCAGGCGCAGACGCGCCTGTGGCAGGTGATCCAAGCGGGGCGGGCCGTTCAGAGTTCCGAGCTGTGGTCCTGGGCCTTCAAGGATGGCCGCTATCAGGTCGTCGCGTTCGGCGCAGGCAAGCAGGATGTCGACGAGTCCAATGCCGCACAATTATGGAGCACTGTCTATCTGGCGGTGCAGCCACCGCGCTGACAAACGTCAGTCGGCGTCGAAAAAGGCGGTGACGGTCAGTCGTCCGGTGGCGGGATCGACGGAAAGCGGATAGCGATCGTCGATTGCACCGCTGTGCAGCAGCGCGCTGCGATAGAAGATTGCCCGGTTGAATTGCGCTGCAACGGCGTCGATCTGCGTGAACTGTGCATCGTCTGGGCCGGGGTAGCGCGCGGGCGGCGGTCCGTTGCTGCGCACCTCCCGCCCGACGATCGCGAGATAGGCCGACGCCTGATCAGGACCGATGGTTTCCAGCCCGGTGGCGCAATGGCGATAGAATGCGGTGCCGCCCGGATTGGCGGGCGAGAGATAATGGACCATCGCGATGCGGCCGGGCATCGTCGCGTCGATATGCGGCATCCGTTGTTCCACCGTCAGAGCATCGGGGCTGCACGTCACCATGGAAAAGCTCGCGTCCAGCACGCGGGCGGACCGCCGCAGACCGAATATACGGTCGAGGACAAGCGCAACGACATCCCGGATGCCGGGCAGATAATCGGGCGGCAGATCGGCACGTATCCCCGGATAATGGGCACCGGCAGGCCCGAAAGCGGCCGCGCACGCGGCATCGCGCAACGCATGCGGATCCTCTGTCAACCCATCGACGATGGCGACGGGCTGTCCCTCCCGCCCGATCCTGCGGGCAACGATGTCCGGCGGCGGCACGATCAGGCCGCGGCGCGGCCGCCCCCTGTCAGCGCCGCAATGGCGGCATCATGCCGGGGCAGCGTCGGGACGGCGCGGGCGATGAGCGCCGCGATCTGTTCAAGCTGGGTCCGGTTGGCGGGGGCCTCCAGCGTGTCGGCAATGGGGCTATAGTCTCGCGCGAGGATGCCCTGTCCATTCAGCACCGCCAGCCAGCTTGCCTCGCGAAACAGCTCGTCGGTTTCGATCATGATGCGGCCGGTCGCGCGATAATGCGCTTCCCGCGCAACCAGCGTGTCCGGGAGCACCATCGCGCGGCAATGCTGCCACAATGGCTCGGGCTTGTCCGCCGTCGCATGATAGTGGAGAATGAGGAAATCCTTGATATTGTCCATATCGCGGTCGAGCAGCAGGTTGAACCGGTCCGCCAGACCCGGATCGCAGTCGGCATCGGGGAACAATGTCAGCAGCTTGGCAATGCCTGACTGGATCAGATGGATACTGGTTGATTCCAGCGGCTCCAGAAAGCCGGAGGACAGGCCGATCGCGACGACATTCTTCACCCATGCCCGCCGCCTGCGCCCGGCAGTGAAACGCAGGAAGCGCGGGTCCGCCAGCGCCTCTCCGTCCAGACCCGCGAGCAGCGTGGCCGCAGCCTCGTCGTCGCTCAAAAACGCGCTGGCATAGACATAGCCATTGCCGGTGCGATGTTGCAGCGGGATGCGCCATTGCCATCCGGCGCTGCGCGCTGTCGATCGCGTATAGGGCGTCGTGTCGGCGACGCGGGCGCATGGCACGGCCACTGCCCGGTCACAGGGGAGCCAATGCGACCAGTCCTCGAAGCCCGCCTGCATGACCCCTTCGATCAGGAGCGCGCGAAAGCCCGAGCAGTCGATGAACAAGTCACCGTCCAGCCGCTCGCCGGCCTGCGTCGTTATCGCCGTGATGAAGCCGTTCTGCGGATCCTGCGCGATCGCGCCCAGCTTTCCTTCGACGCGCCGCACGCCCATTGCCTCGGCGAGGCCGCGCAGATGGCGCGCATAGAGTCCGGCGTCGAAATGATAGGCATAGCCCAGCGTCGACAGGATTGATCGCGCCTCGCTCACTGGCTTGGCGAACCGGTTGTCCTTCGCCAACTGGCTCGCCAGCGAGAAAGCATCGAGCGGCAGGTCCAGTCCGTCGCGCTGCGCCTTCAGCCAGCGATGATGAAACGGAACGCCGGGAAACGCGACGCCATATTGGCCGAACGGATGGAAATAACGATGCCCCGGCCGTGCCCAATCGACAAACTCGATCCCCAGTTTGAAACTCGCCTGCGTCGCGGCGACGAACGCAGCCTCGTCCAGCCCGATAAGGTCGTTGAACCAGTGGATGGTCGGGATCGTCGCCTCGCCCACGCCGACTGTGCCGATCTCCTCCGACTCCAGCAGCGTGATGGCCACGCTGCGCCCCAATGTCCGGGCCAGCGCCGTCGCGGTCATCCAGCCGGCGGTTCCGCCACCCAGAATCACGACCTGGCCGATTCGGCGTCCTCTCCCATTTTCTGCTTCCATCGGCGGATTATGGCAGAGTTTTCAAAGGCGACAATCGTTTGTAAGCCGATGACGTGCATTTGTGCCGATTGCAGCGGTATTGTGCCTGTCGGGGATAACGCCGCGCCTCATCCGCTACTCAGATCGACCCTGGCGAGGCGCGGCGAGAGCAGATGGACCGCGAGCAATGCGACGAGATAGGCGCTGGCCGCCACGGCGAACAGCGGCGCATAGCTGCCCAGGCCGTCGAGCACGAACCCGGCATATTTGGCCATGACCATCCCGCCGATCGCGCCGACCGTGCCGCCGATGCCGACCACCGAACCAACGGCGGCGCGGGGGAACAGATCCGACGGCAAGGTGTAGAGATTGGCCGAAAACGCCTGATGCGCTGCCGTCGCAATGCCGATGACGATCACCGCGACCCATAGATTGTCGATCGACTGTGCGAAGAAGACGGGTAGAACGGCGAGCGCGCAGACCAGCATCGTGATTTTCCGCGCGACATTGACGCTGCGCCCTGCCCTGATGAGGCGGCTCGACATCCAGCCGCCAATCACGCTCCCGAAATCCGACAGTATGTAGATCGCGACGAGCGGCGGCCCGAAGCTGACGAGATCGAGGCCGTAGCGGCTACCCAGATAGCCGGGCAGCCAGAACAGGAAGAACCACCAGATCGGATCGATGCAGAACTTGCCGATGGCATAGGCCCATGTTTCGCGCACCGTCAGCAGTGTCCGCCAGCCGATGGGATCGACCGGATCTGCGGCGTCCTGCTGAATATAGGCAAGCTCGGCCTGCGTTACTTTCCGGTGATCGGCGGGGCTGCGATAAAAGACGAGCCAGGCGATCAGCCACAACACCCCGAAGATGCCGGTGACGATGAACGCCATACGCCATCCGTAAGCGAGGGTGATCCATGGCACGAGCAGAGGCGTGACGATGGCGCCGACATTCGCGCCCGCATTGAACAGGCCGATGGCGAAGGCGCGTTCCTTCTGTGGAAACCATTCGGTCACGGCCTTGATGCCGGCCGGAAAATTGCCCGATTCGCCGATGCCCAGACCAAAGCGCGCGATGGCGAACTGCGTGACGCTGTAGACGCCGCCATGTGCGACATGGGCGATCGTCCAGACGGTGACCGCAACGGCATAGCCCATCCGCGCCCCGATCAGATCGACGACGCGGCCAAAGCCCAGATAACCGACCGCATAGGCCGCCTGAAACCAGAAGACGATATTCGCATAGTCGGTTTCGGACCATTGCAGCTCGGCCGACAATGTCGGCTTCAGCACACCGATCATCTGCCGGTCGACATAATTGATCGCGGTCGCCGCGAACAGCAGCGCCACGACCACCCAGCGATGGCGTCCGATGCGTGGTTGCCCAGGCTGATGTACGGGCTGTGGAACTGACGCCATGGGATGATCCTCTTTCCGTTTATCGTTATCGTGCGGGCGATTGGGCCTCTATCACGCAGCCAACACGGCCGAACGGACCGAAATCCGCCGTCACATGCTGGCCGACGCGCACCGGATGTACGCCGGTTATCGCGCCGCTGGAAACCCATGTTCCCGCTGGCAGACGGATAGCCCGCTGCGCCAGATTTTCGAGCAGGAAGCGCAGCGCGCCGACGATCCCGTCCGGGAAGGCGGCCGCCTGCCCGGTGCCGACAACGGCGCCGTCGATCGACAGGCTGACGGTCTGGCCGGTCAGGTCGGCATGGGCGAAATCGGCGATGGCGGGGCCGATCAGCAGCCCGTTGTTGTTGCCGAAATCCGAAATGGTTACTGCCGGGCCGTGGCTGTTGATGCCCGGAAAGGGCGAACTCGCGATTTCGATCCCGATATGGACCGCATCCACCAATGCCCAGCTTTCGGCGAGCGAGAAATGCATCTTGTCCCGTTCCGGCGGTGCACCGATCCGCAGCAGAAACTCCGCTTCGGCGGCGCCGAAGCCATCGGCGAAGATCAGGCCAGGTGCACCTGCTGTAGCCTCGACGATGGTGTCGGCCAGGATCGGCCCGGCAAGCCGCTCTGCACCCCATGACGCGCTGTCGGGTGGCAGGATACGTCCGACCTTCCACCCCGCTACGGCTTTCTCCTGCGCGGCAATGGCATGGTCCTGAATCGCATAGGCCTGGGCGAGTGTCGCGGGCAGCGCACCGGGATAGGCCGCAAGACCGCGGGCTGCCTGGCGCGCCTCCAGAAACTGGCGGGCGATTGCCACCGGTGCCTCATGTGCTGGGTGATCCGCGGACGTCACTGTAACCCTTTCGATGCTTCTTTTCCGTCAGCGGCATCGTTTGCGATGCATATCCGCCCCTCCCAAGGACCGATAAGGGAAACCGGTGTCAATTGCAAGACGACAAGGGCACCGGGTTGTGCTGGCACGTTCCGATCCCGGCGCTATAAGGACGGAATGGCCAAACAAGCGCAGGACGAGGGGCTGAACGCCAAACTTACGATCAATGACATCGCGCGCATGGCGGGCGTATCGAAAAAGACCGTGAGCCGGGTCATCAACCGTTCGCCGCTGCTGAATGCGCAGACGCGGGAGAAGGTCGAGCAGATCATTGCGGACACCGGCTATGTCCCCAATCCGCAGGCGCGTGCGCTGGCGCTTGGCCGCAATTTCCTGATCGGGCTGATTTACGACAATCCCAACCAGCAGATGATCCTGAGCATGCAGCGCGGTATATTGGAGGCGCTGCATGGGACCGAATTCGAGCTGGTCGTCCGTCCGGTCGATCGTGGCTCGGCACGGGTGATGGACGATATCCGCGGCTTCATAACCCGCCAGCGGCTTTACGGCGTCATCCTTCTGCCGCCGATTTCGGAAAATGACACGTTGGCGCGGCTGTGCGACGAAGAGGGCTGCCGTTATGTTCGCATGGGGTCTGCCGTGCTGGACGATCCTGAACATATGGTCGTGTCCAACGATCGCGATGCGGTGGCCGATGCGGTGCGCTATCTGATCGCGCAGGGCCACCGGCGGATTGGTCTGATCGCCGGGCCGCATGGCTTTCGTTCGGCGAAGGAGCGGCGCGACGGGTTTGAGCTGGCATTGAGCGAAGCGGGCATCTCGCTGCCGCGCAGCCTGGTCGCCGACGGGCAATATACTTTCGAATCGGGCATTTCCGCGTGCGAAAGCCTGCTCGATCTGTCTCCGCGCCCAACTGCGATCTTTGCCGCGAATGATGAAATGGCGGCGGGCGTGCTCTATGCCGCGCGGCTCCGGGGCATAGAAGTGCCCGACGAGCTTTCGATCATCGGCTTTGACGACACGCCGCTTACGACCCGCGTCTGGCCGCCGCTGACGACCGTGCGCTGGCCGATCGTGGCGATGGGCCGCGCCGCGGCGCTCAAGCTGATCGGCACCGCGATCGGCGAAGGCAGCGCCGTCAATGAACCGTCTACCTTCAGTTCGACATTGATTCGCCGTGGATCGGTTGCGCCGCTGCCGATTGCCTGATAGCAGACGGAACATTTTTGGTGACACCGGTGTCTGATGTCCGCCAGGGCGTTGCGCCGGTCCGGTGAGGCAGAGGATCGAAACGGCCATGTTCGACAAGACATATTATGCGACGCACCCCGACATGATGGAATGCGTGAGCAACGCGGAATTGCGGGATCGCTATCTGATTGATGGCCTCTTCCGTGATGGCCAATGTGTTCTCAACTACACCCATGCCGACCGTTTCGTGATCGGCGGTGTCGCTGTCGCTGATGCCCCCGTGGCCCTGCCGGCACAGACAGAGCCTGCCTCGGCAGCGGGACATCCCTTTCTGGAACGGCGCGAACTGGCGATCGTCAATGTCGGCGCGGCAGACGGCATGGTGACCGTCGATGGCGAGACATTCGCGCTGGGCAACAAGGATTGCCTCTACGTGACCATGGGTGCCCGCGATGTCATCTTTTCGGGCGCAGGCGCGCGCTTCTATCTGGCGTCCTGCCCCGCGCACAAGGCGTTCACGACTCGCAAGCTGTCGATTGCCGACGCCAATGCCCTGGAGCGCGGCAGCCTGGAGGAATCGAACGAACGGACGATTTTCCAGCTCGTCATTCCGGGCATCTGCGACAGCGCTCAACTGGTGATGGGTTTGACGGTGCTGAAGCCGGGCAGTGTGTGGAACACCATGCCCCCGCACATCCATGAGCGGCGCAGCGAAATCTATTTCTACTTCGAACTGGATGGCCCCGCCGACCGCGTGTTCCATTATATGGGACAGGGGGAGGCCATGCGCCACATCGTCATGGCCAATGAGGAAGCGGTTATCTCGCCCCCCTGGTCTGTTCACATGGGATCGGGGACGAAGGCCTATGCCTTCATCTGGGCCATGGCGGGCGAGAATCAGGATTATACGGACATGAACGTCCTCGACATCTGCCAACTGGCCTGAAGGGACGCTGCGATGGACAATCCGTTCGACCTGTCGGGGAAAGTTGCGCTCGTCACCGGCGCGAATACCGGCATCGGCCAGGCAATCGCCGTGGCGCTGGCGGCGGCGGGGGCCGACGTCGCCTGTGCCGGGCGCACCCCGGCGGCCGATACCGCCGCGCAGATTGCGGCCCTGGGGCGAAGCAGCGCCCTGATCGCGGCAGACCTTTCCTCGATAGAGCCTGTCGATCGTGTGGTGCAGGAAACGCACGATAAGCTGGGTGGCCTCGACATCCTCGTCAACAATGCCGGTATCATCCGTCGCGCCGATAGCGTCGACTTCACCGAGGCGGACTGGGACGCAGTCGTCGATACCAATCTCAAGTCGGTTTTCTTCCTCTGCCAGGCGGCGGGTCGCCACATGATAGCGCAGGGCGCCGGCAAGATCATCAACATCGCCTCCATGCTGACCTTTCAGGGCGGCATCCGTGTGCCGAGCTACACGGCCTCCAAAAGCGGCATCGGCGGCCTCACCAAATTGCTCGCGAACGAATGGTCGGCCAAGGGCGTCAATGTGAATGCGATCGCGCCGGGCTATATCGCCACCAACAACACCGCGGCGCTGCAGGCCGACGAAAGCCGCAACCGGCAGATTATGGAGCGGATTCCGGCCGGGCGCTGGGGCAAGCCATCCGATCTTGGCGGCGCTGCGGTTTTTCTGGCATCAGGGGCGTCGGATTATGTCGATGGCCATATCATGGCGGTCGACGGCGGCTGGCTGGCGCGGTAGCGCGCGATAGGGAGGATCATGGCGCATTTTGCGTTTTTCGGCGAATTGCTGGCGCGGCTTTCGCCGCCGGGGCGGGAACTGCTGCGTACGGCCCGCACTCTGGACATCTGCGTCGGCGGGGCGGAGGCGAATGTCGCGGTCGGCCTGGCCAATCTGGGTCATGCGACACGGATGATAAGCTGCGTGCCGGATAATCCGCTGGGCGCCATGGCGGTGGGACTGCTGCGTCGCGAAGCTGTCGACTGTACGCATGTTGCCACGGCGGCGGGCCGCATGGGCCTGTATTTCCTGACGCCCGGCGCAAGCCTTCGGGCGTCCGAAGTGGTCTATGATCGCGCCGACAGCAGTTTCGCGCGCGCGCAGGCGGAGGATTTCGACTGGGATGCGGCACTGGACGGCGTGACGCACCTGCATCTGTCTGGCATCACCCCGGCGCTTGGCAAAGGCTCCGCGCGCGCTGCGGTGGCTGCGGCGCAGGCGGCGCGGTCGAAGGGGATCACCCTGATATTCGACGGCAATTACCGTGCACGCCTGTGGGAGGCATGGGATAGCGATCCGCGCGCGATCCTCACCGAATTGATCGGCATGGCGGACATACTGTTCGGCAATCATCGCGACATCTCGCTGCTGCTTGGCCGCGAACTGCATGGCGACGGACCGGAGCGGCGTCGCGAGGCGGCTGAGGCCGCATTCCAGGCTTTTCCGCAACTCAAGCTGATCGCATCGACCGCGCGCCATGTCGTGGATGCCGACAGCCACCGCATCGCTGCGCGGGTCGACAGCCGCAGCGGCGCGGCGCAGACGCCCGAAGTGCTCGTATCCGGCATTGTCGATCGCATCGGCGGCGGCGATGCCTTTGCGGCCGGTACGCTCCACGGGCTGGTCAGCAGCAATGGCGATATCGAAGCTGCCGCGCGCAGCGGTCTTGCGCTGACCGCGCTCAAGCATTCGTTGCCGGGCGATGCCAGCCTGTTCAGCCAGCAGGACATCGACGCATTTCTGACCGGCGAGATGGATGTCCGGCGCTGATCGGCGCAGCATAATCGCGGGCGGGGTCACGCTGCTCGCGGGGCTGTCCGCCCCGGCCATGGCACGGCGGGCTGATCCGCTGGTCGATACGCGCGCCGGCCGCGTCAGAGGCCGCCGCGAGGGCGGCCTGCTCGTCTTCCGCGGTGTGCGCTACGGTGAGGATACGGCGTCCCGCCGCTTCCGTGCGCCAGAGCCCGTGCGTCCTTGGACTGGCGTTGCGGATGCGACGGCCTTTGCCCCGTCCTGCCCGCAGCGTGCCCGACAAGTCGCGATGAGCGAGGACTGCCTGTTCCTCAACATCTGGACGCCCGGCGCGGACTCGCGCGCGAAGCGGCCGGTGATGGTCTATATTCACGGAGGGGCTTATTCCAACGGCAGCGTGGTCGATCCCCTGACCGATGGCGCACGGCTGGCAACGCATGGCGATGTCGTCGTGGTCACTGTCAATCACCGGCTCAATGCGTTTGGCTATCTGTATCTGGCGCGCAAGGATGCGCGCTTTGCCGACAGCGGTAATGCCGGGCAGCTCGATCTGATTCTGGCGCTGCGCTGGGTCCGCGACAATATCGCGGCTTTCGGCGGCGATCCGGCCAATGTGCTGCTGTTCGGCCAGTCGGGCGGCGGTGCCAAGATCGCGACGATGATGGCGACACCCGCCGCCGACGGCCTGTTCCATCGCGCGATCACGATGAGCGGGCAACAGGTGACGGCATCGGGGCCGATCAACGCCACCCGCCGGACAGACGCCTATCTCGCCAATCTGGGAGTCGCGGACGGTGACTGGGACCGGCTGCTGGCTATGCCGTGGCAGAGGCTGGTGGAAGGGTTGACGGCCGAAGACCCGATCCTGGGCGGTGGCGTCTATTTCGGGCCGGTGCTCGATATGCGCAGCCTGACCCGCCATCCCTTCTGGCCGGATGCGCCGCCGCAGGCGCACCGCATCCCCATGATGCTGGGCAATACGCATGACGAGACGCGCGCCTTCATCGATCCCAAGGGGCCGGTGGTCGCGACACTGGACTGGCGCAATCTTGCTGCGCGGATCGCGCCGGAACTGCGCATGGACCTCTCACCGGAATGGATCGTCGCCCAATATCGCGCGCAGTTTCCGGACTGGAGCGCGGAGCGGATCTTTTATGCGGCGACGACGGCGGGGCGCAGCTGGCCGGGGCAGGTGATCGAGGCAGAGGCGCGCGCACGATCGGGTGCGCCGACGTGGGTCTATCAGGTCGATTTCACGTCCCGTACCAATCCCGAGCGCGGCGCGCCGCACACCATCGATATCCCGTTGAGCTTTGGTACTCTCGGCGCCGAAGGGTCGATCACGGGCACGGATGGGGATGCGCAGGCGGCATCGCGGGCGATGATGGACGCGTTCGTCGGCTTCGCGCGAACAGGCAGAGCCGCTTGGCCGCCATATGATCTGGATCGCCGTGCGACGATGATCTTCGACGCGCAGAGCATGGTGCAGAATGATCCGCGCGGATGGGAACGCGTCCTTTTCGCCCGCGTGCCCTATGTCCAGCCGGGAAGCTGAGGATCAGGGCTTGCTGTCCGGCACTACGGGATAGCTGATGATGAGCGCCAGCGGCGCGCGGCCGGTCTGCCGGATACCGACGCGGGCACCGTTGTAGAGATAGGCCGCCATCCCCGGCCCCAGACGGCGGACCACACCGTCCGACTCCACTTCGCCTTCCCCCGACAGCACATAATAGACTTCATCATGCGCGATCGGATGGACGCCGATCGCGGCACCGACATGCAATATGCGTTTGCGGAACTCCATGGCGCGGGGCTGCGGCACGGCGTCGCTGATGCGATAGGCGGTGCTCATGCCGATCGCGCCATGCGGCGGCGGCTCCTCTCGCGCGACGCTCTTTTCATCGACAACCACCATCGGCGGCGCTGCGGCGAGCAGCATGACGAGCATCGCGCTCATGGCCGCGTCGGCTCACGCATCAACCGGTCCCGGTCCGACAGCCGCTCGGCAATTTCGGCTTTCTGTCCGGGATAGCGCCCGGATTTCGGCTCCATCGTGTCGAGGTTCCAGTCTGCGGCCACGAACGGCGCGCGCGAGGCGGGCATTTTCGGATAGCCGCCGACCGTTTTTTCATCGTCGATGATCGTGCCGCGCCCCTCCGCCACGAAGAACAGAACGCGGATGTCGTCGGCATCGCGATCCCACGGCCGCGCGCCTGCATTGGCAAGAACATGCGTCTCGACATCGCGCACCGGCAATATGTCGAGGCCCGGCCACCAGGTGGGGGGCGTGCGCGTTTCGATCAGCTTCGCCTGCGTCTCGCCATAGCGGCCGAACATGGGCAGGGGCTTGCCGAACCGGTCTACGGCCAGATTGTCTTTGCCGTAGTATTCCAGATCGCCGTCGCCACCCAGCGTCAGGAACGGCAGGCCGGGCGCCGTCGATACCCCCCCGCGCAGGACATTGCCCACCGCCGAAAGCTTGCCGTTCTGATAAGGATAGCCCGCCCATTCCAGCGCCATCAGATTATAGTGCACGGCCCGCTCGCCGGGATTGTAGAGGATGTTGTTGACCAGCGCGGCATGCGCGCCCCCTTTCAGAAGCGGGTTGCGTTCGACATTATGCGCATAGACGTTGCGGTAGATGAGAATGCCGGTGGCATTGTCGTGGATCAGCGTGCCCTTGCTGTGCTCGCCTTTCGGATGGCTGGCATTGGCCAGTCCCTCCGCCGCGATATTGTAGGAAAAGGTGATGTTGTGCGACGTGTTGGCGCGCCATTCCACGGGCGTTTGACCGGTAAAGCGCGGGCCGGATGCCGACATGTTCTCGTCCACGCCCCAGGTGAAGGTGCAATGATCGATCACGATGTCATGGCCCGCCACCGTGGACAGCGCGTCGGCTTCCCAGCCGCTAAGCGGCGGTTGTCCGTCCACGCCGGTCCGTACCCGGATATGCCGCATCACCACGTCATGCGTGGCGATGTCGATGCCGGTGCGGATCAGCGTGATGCCCGGCGAGGGCGCGGTCTGCCCTGCAATGGTCAGATAAGGCTCGGTAATGCGGATGCCGGTGCGGCCCATGTCGATCACCCCGCCGACTTCGAACACGACGATGCGCGGCCCCTTTGCCTCCAGCGCCGCGCGCAAGCTGCCCGGTCCTTCGGCGGCGAGGGTCGTCACCCGGATGATCCGCCCGCCGCGCCCGCCGGGCGTCGTTGCCGCCCATCCAACCGCGCCCGGAAAGGCAGCGGCTTTTTCCGCCTTAGCGGCCGATGCGGCTGCGGCTGACGGCGGGTTGTCCTGCGCCAGGACCGTGGATGACAGCATGGGCGAGACGGTTGCGATAAGCGTGGCGCAGGCGGCGTGCATGACTGCGCGGACGAGATGCGGCATGTCGCAGAATCGACGAGGCTTTTTCATTATTCCGGTTTCCTCTCTTGCAACCCTTCTTGACATCCGGCGCGACTGGCCGCAAGTTTCTTTTGACACCGGTGTCCAAAGATTCATTTTCGTGCCAGCGTGGCTCTCAGAACCGCCGCGGTATGATGCAAAAGGATCGCATTGTCGGGACAATCAGGGCCGGTCTGACAGAGAGGGATGTCTTCATGAACGGATTTTCAACCCAGCCGACTCGCAGCATTTCCGGGCGCTGGCTGCTTGCAGCTTCGATATTTGCCATCGCGACCAGTGCATCGCCTGCACTTGCACAGGCTGATGCCGCTGCCGCCGCGCCTGTGGGCGACGAACCCGAAATCATTGTTACCGGTTTCCGTCAGTCGCTGGGCGCTGCCATCAACCTCAAGCGCGAATCGGTCGGCTCGATCGATGCCATCGTCGCGGAGGATATCGCAAAGTTTCCTGACCAGAACCTCGCCGAGTCGCTGCAACGCATCCCCGGCATCTCGATCCAGCGCGACGGGGGCGAAGGCCGCGCGATCACCGTGCGCGGCCTGGGCGCGCAATTCACCCGCGTGCGCCTGAACGGGCTGGAAACCGTCGCAACATCCTCAGACGGGCAGAGTATCAATCGCGACCGTTCGTTCGACTTCAACGTGTTCGCCTCCGAACTGTTCAGCTCGCTCGTCGTCCACAAGACGGCCGAAGCATCGCTCGACGAAGGATCACTGGGCGCGGTCGTCGATCTCAACACCGGCAATCCGCTGGCGGGCAAATATGGCCTGACGGTCGTCGGTTCGGCGATCGGCAGCTATAACGATCTCAGCAAGAAATGGGGGCCGCGCGGCGCGGGCCTGCTTTCGTGGAAATCGCCGGACGGCACCTTCGGCGTCGCTGTCTCGGCAGCCTATTCTAAGTACAAGACGCTGGAACTGGGCAACAATACGGTTCGCTGGGCGCAGGCGCGCTTCGACAGCGCCAACGGCACGCGCTGCTTCACCGCGCAGAACAGCGGCGGCACCTATATTCCCGGCGCGGCCTGCAATGCCGTCGCGCTCGCCTTTCACCCGCGCATTCCGCGCTATGGCGTGATCGGCCATGATCGCGAGCGGCTCGGCCTGACAGGCAGCGTGCAGTGGGCACCAAGCGACGCCACCAAGATTTCGATCGACGGCTTGTTCTCCCGCTTCAAGGAAATCCGCACCGAAAAATATGCCGAAGTGCTGTTTCGCAGTCTGGAGCGCCCGGTCGACGTCAGCAATTACGTGATCGATGGCAACAACAATCTGATTTCCGGCACATTCAACGACGTGCCCGTCCGCACCGAAAATTACTATCGCAAGTCGAGCACCGATTTCTATCAGCTTGGCGCGACCTGGGATCAGGACGTCACGGACAATTTCCGGTTCACGGCACTGGGCGGCTTTTCGAAGTCCGACGCGAGCATCCCTGTCGAAAGCACGTTCGTCTACGACGATCGCGATGCCCAGGGGTACAGCTATGACTATACGAACATGGAGCGGCCGAAGCTGACATTCGGTACGGACGTCACCAATCCGGCCAATTTCCAGTTGTCCGAAATCCGCGATCGCCCCTCCTCCACGATCAACAAGTTCCGCACCGCACAGCTACGGACCGAATGGGATGTCACCGAAGGCCTCACGGTGAAGGCAGGCGCCATGTATCGCCGCTTCGATTTCGATACCGAAGGTTTCAGCCGCGATACCGTCGTATGCGGCAATGGCGGGGCTGACCGCGTTCTGGGCACGATCACCTGTTCGCCGTCCTCGGCCTTCGGCGCCAGCGCGGTCTACGGCTTTGCGGGCACAGCTGCGCTGTCGGAGCTGGTCAATCTGGGCAAGGCCGGCCAGCCTGCCGGCACCACGACAAGCTGGGTCGTGCCCGACCGCGAGGCGGCCGCGGCCTTTACCAAGCTCTACGATCGCGTGGCGGCGGTCGATCCCGGCAACACCCGCAGCGTGACCGAGGAAGTCACGGGCGGCTATCTCCAGTTCGATGCCAAGGGGGAGATACTGGGCCTGGAATATGCGGCCAATGCGGGCATGCGCTATGCCAAGACCGACCAGAGTTCCAACGGTCTGCTGGCCGGGGTGTCCCGCACAGTCACACGGTCCTATGACGACTGGCTGCCGTCCATGAACATCGCGCTGTTCCCGCATCGCGATGTCGTCATTCGCGGTGCCATTGCAAAGGTCATCACCCGGCCGTCGCTGGGCAGCCTGACGCCGGGCGGGTCGGTCGACGGGTTCAATTACAATATCAGCTTCGGCAATCCCGACCTTCTGCCGTTCCGCGCCACATCCTTCGATCTGGGCGTGGAATATTATTTCGCGCCGCAATCGATCTTCTCGGTCGCGCTGTTCAAGAAAGACGTCGCGAGTTTCCCGATCAGCGATACGACCACGGGAACCTATGCGTCCACCGGCCTGCCGCTGTCGATCATTCCGCCCAGCTCACCGGCGGCCGGCAATCCGGAGGGAAGGCTGTGGAACATCACCCGGCCGATCAACGGGTCCGGTGCCAGCCTGAAGGGTGTCGAGATATCGCTGCAAGCGCCCTTCACATTCCTGCCGGGGTTCCTGTCGCGCTTTGGCGGAATCTTCAATGCCACGTTCGTCCGGTCCAGCGCGACCTACACGACGCCCGGCCCCATATTGAACCCCTGCGCCGGGGCGAACTGTGCCCTTGGGCCCAATGTCGCGGTGACCCGTACTTCGACGCTGTTCGGATTGTCCAAAAAGGCGTTCAACGGCACGCTTTACTATGAGGACAGCAAGTTCAGCGCGCGCGTGTCGGCCAGCTATCGCGGTCCCTATGTCGATGGAACGAGCGGCACCGGCAACGTCTTTGAAGGCTATAATTCGACCGTCAACGTCGATGCCTCCGTGCGGTACAAGCTGACCGACTGGGTCGAAGTCTCGCTGGAAGGGGTCAACCTGACCGACGAATATCGCAGCCGCTACACAGACGTCGATGCCAACCGCAATTATGAGTACAACCATTTCGGGCGCACCATATTGGTCGGTGCGCGGTTCAAGATGTGACGGCCGCGACCTGACTTCAGCTCCCGCGGACCATCGCTGATCCGCGCCTTGGCCAGCCGTCGTCTGCACATGGCGGCTGGCCATTTTTTCGGGAGAGACAAGTGTGATGACGATGGATCGCCGGATGCTGATGACTGCGGGCCTTGGTGCGGCCCTGCTCGAAGGGACGCGCGGGGTGGCACAGACGGCGGCACCGGGTGCGGGCAGCTTTGCCGCGGCGCTGCCGCAGCCGAGCGAGACGATCGACCTGTGGCCGAACGGCGCGCCCGGCGCGCCAGCTGTCCTGCCCGTCGAGGAAGTGAAAGAGCGCAGCACCGACACGGCGGTGAACGATCGTGCGCTGCTGAACATCGCGCGCCCGCGCATGGCGGTGTTCCGCCCCCTCCGCCCCAATGGCGCGGCGATACTGATTACGCCGGGTGGCGGCTACAACTGGGTGGTGATCGACAGGGAAGGCTATGAGCTGGCGGCGCTGCTGGCCGATCAAGGCATTACCGCGTTCGTGCTGTTCTACCGCCTGCCGCATCAGGGCTGGGCAGCGGGGCCGGATGTTGCCTTGTCCGATGCGCAGCGGGCGATACGCCTTATCCGGGCGCGGGCGGCGACCTATGCGATCGACCCGGCGCGTGTCAGCAGCCTGGGCTTTTCGGCGGGCGGCCATCTGTGCGCCGATCTTTCGGTGCGGTTCGACGCACGCACCTATGCGGCGGTGGACAAGGCCGACCGGCTGTCCGCGCGACCATTTCTCTCCGCACCTATCTATCCGGTGGTGTCGATGCGCCTGCCCCATGCCCATGCGGGATCGCGTCGCAACATGCTGGGCGACGCACCGACACCGGAACAGGAAGCGGCGCATTCACCCGACATGAACGTGCCCGCCAATGCGCCGCCGACCTTTCTGATCCATGCCGAGGATGACGGATCGGTGCCGGTGGAAAACAGCCTGCTGCTGCGCGCGGCGCTGCGGGCAAAGGGCGTGCCGGTGGAAACGCATCTCTTCACCCATGGCGGCCATGGCTTCGGCATTCGCCGGGCCATTGGAAAGCCGGTCGCGGCCTGGCCCGACCTGTTCCTGGCCTGGGCACGGACGCAGGGGCTGTTCGGATCATGACGCTGTCCCGCCGGGACGCGATGGCCGCGGCGACGCTGGGCGGGATGGCCCTGGCGGTGCCCTGCCTGGCGACCGGCGGGCAGGCGACGCCGGACTGGCGGCGCGGCAAGGACAATCAGCGGATCGCCGATCTGGGCGACGGCCGCTTTCGCAATCCGGTGATGGCGGGCGACCATCCCGATCCCACCATCCTGAAGGATGGCGACGATTATTACATGACCTTCTCAACCTTCGATGCCTATCCGGGCCTGCTGATCTGGCATTCGCGCGATCTGGTGAACTGGCAGCCGGTCGGCCCGGCGTTGACCAGGCCCATCGGTTCGGTTTGGGCCCCGGAACTGTGCAAGCACGACGGCCGCTATTTCCTCTATATCCCGACCAAGAACCCGACGACCAATTGGGTCATTCATGCCGACCGGATCGAGGGGCCTTGGAGCGACCCGATCGACCTCAAGCTGCCGCATCATATCGACCCGGGCCATGCGGTGGGCGAGGACGGGTCGCGCTGGCTGTTCCTGTCCGGCGGCGATCGCATCCGGCTGCGTGCCGATGGCCTCGCTACCGTCGGGAATGTCGAACATGTCTACGATCCCTGGCGCTATCCCGACACATGGGATGTCGAGGGCTTTTCCCCGGAAGGGCCGAAGATCACCCGGCGCGGAGGCTGGTTCTACCTCATCACCGCGGTCGGCGGCACCGCCGGTCCGCCAACGGGCCATATGGTGATTGCCGCGCGTTCCCGATCGATCCATGGCCCGTGGGAGCATCATCCCGCCAACCCGCTGGTCCGCACGGTGAGCAGCGCGGAACAATGGTGGTCGCGCGGTCACGCGACGCTAGTCGAGGCACCGGACGGACAATGGTGGTCGGTCTACCACGGCTATGAAAAGGACTATTGGACCCTGGGGCGGCAAACCTTGCTCGATCCCGTCGCATGGACGGCAGACGGCTGGTTCCGCATGACCGGCGGCGACCTGTCGCAGCCGATGCCCAAGCCCGGCGGCGGGCGTGCCGTGTCGCATGGCATGGCCCTGTCGGACGATTTTTCGACCCTGGCGCTCGGCACCCGCTGGAACTTCTTCAAGCCGCGCCCGGATGAGGCGACGCGGCTGCGCGTGGCGGGCAAGACGTTGCACTTGCGGGGCGCAGGCACCGCGCCGCGCGACGGATCACCACTTCTGCTGGTCGCGGGCGATCGCCGCTATCGCTTCGAATGCCGGATCACCCTTCCGCCCGGCGGAGTCGCGGGCCTGCTGCTCTTCTACGATCAACAGCTCTATTGCGGGCTGGGATTCGACGGCGAGCGATTCGTGACGCATCAATATGGGCAGGAGCGCGGACGCCCGGCCAATCCCTACGGCCGGTCGCTCAGGATGCGCGTGACCAATGACGGCCATATCGTGTCCTATCATCTGAGCGGCGATGACGGCGCGACCTGGAAACGGTTCGATCGGGGCATGGAAGTGTCGGGTTATCACCACAATGTGCGTGGCGGCTTCCTGATGCTGCGGCCCGGCCTTTATGCGGCGGGCGAAGGCGAGACGCAGTTCAGCGATTTCCGCTATACCGCGCTTTAGCCGGGGAACAGATGCGTCGGCAGGCCAGTGACGCCGCAATCGACTTCGAAGAGCGCGCCGTCATGATCGGACGGCGGCAGGCCCGTCGCCGCCGACGTCACGAACATGCGGTCGAGGCGATCGCCCGCAAATGTGATGTTGGTGACCTGCCGCGCGGGTAGGGCGATCGCCCGGTCCAGCAGGCCATCCGGGTTGAACCGGCTTACCCGTGCGCCACCCCAGTGCGCGACCCACAAATAGCCCTGCGCATCCACTGTCATGCCGTCGGGATAGCCATCGTCTTCGCCAAAGCGGATGAAAGGCACCCGGTCGTGGATGCCGCCGTGCGCGTCGCGGGCAAAGCGATAGATGATCCGCTTCGTTGAGTCTGCATGGTAGAGCCAGTGTCCACAGGGCGAAAAGGCCGGACCATTGGGCACGCCATAGCCGCTGTCCATCGGCCGCCAGCGGCGATCGGCGGTGAAGCGGTAGAGCGCACCGCTGTCCACCTTTTGCGGCATGTCGAGCGTGCCACACCATATCGCGCCGCTGGCGTCGGCTTTGCCGTCGTTCATGCGGTTATCGGGCAGATGCGGTTCGGGATCGCCGATCGGCCGGATGGCGACCGGATCGAGGTCAAGCTCGGCAAAGCCGCTTTTGAAGCCTGCGATGAAGCCGCCTGCTTCCCGCTCGACGACCCAGCCGACCGGCTCGGGCATCGGCCAGCGCATGATCCGGCCATCGGTCAGCGACAGCCGATTGACGGCCGGGTTCTCGATATCCACCCAGTAGACCGCATTGCCGCGCGCCGACCACAACGTGCCCTCGCCGAGAAGGTCGCGTTCGGCGCGCGCCACTTTCGTCCAGAGTGTCACGCGACGGCCTTCCTTTCGCGCCTCAGTGGTTGTCGCGGGGGAGGCCCATGGTCTGCGCGATCCGCTGAAACGTCTCGGCCCCTTCCAATATCGCGCCGCTGCTCAATTGTCCTACCATGCTGCGCTGGATCTGCTGCCAGGGCGTCTGCGAAGGGGGATAGGGATAGCCGCCCTGCGCCTCCAGTGCGCGCCGCCGTTCGGCAAGCTCGTCCGCATCGATCAGCACATCGACCGTGCCCTTGCCCAGATCGACGCGCACCCGGTCACCCGTTCGCAGCAAGGCGAGCCCGCCCATCGCCGCCGCTTCGGGGCTGGCATTGAGGATCGAGGGACTGCCGCTCGTCCCCGACTGCCGTCCGTCGCCGATGCAGGGCAGCGCCGCTATGCCCTCGGTAATCAGATAAGCGGGCGGGCGCATGTTAACCACTTCCGCCGCGCCGGGATAGCCGATCGGCCCTGCGCCACGCATGAACAGCAGGGTTTCGGGCGTGATGCCGACCGCGGGATCATCGATCCGTGCGTGATAATCCTCCGGTCCGTCGAACACCACGGCCGGTCCTTCGAAGGCCTGGGGATCGTCGGGGTTGGACAGGTAACGGGCGCGGAAAGCCGCGTCGATCACACTGGTCTTCATGATGGCGGCGTCGAACAGATTGCCCGAAAGCACCAGAAAGCCGGCGTCCTCGACGATAGGCTCCGAAAACGGCCGAATGACGCGCAGGTCCTCGATCATGGCGTCGCGACAATTGTCGCCGATCGTCTGGCCGTTGACGGTCAGGGCATCCTCATGGATCAGCCCCGCGCCCATGAGCTGCGCCACCACGGCGGGCACACCCCCCGCCCGATAATAATCCTCGCCCAGATATTCGCCGGCCGGTTGCAGGTTGACGAGCAGCGGCACCTTGTGGCCGTAGGTTTCCCAGTCCTTGAGCGGCAGATCGACGCCCATATGCCGGGCGAGCGCGGCAAGATGGATCGGCGCGTTGGTCGATCCGCCGATCGCCGAATTGACCACGATGGCATTGTGAAAGGCGTCCCGCGTCAAAATGTCGGACGGCTTCAGATCCTCATGCACCATCGCCACGATCCGCTTGCCCGTCAGGTAGGCGGCTTCCTGCCGGTCGCGATAGGGCGCCGGGATGACGGCCGATCCCGGCAGCATCATGCCCAGTGCTTCGGCCAGGCTGTTCATC
Source organism: Sphingobium algorifonticola (assembly GCF_004005485.1). GTDB lineage: Bacteria > Pseudomonadota > Alphaproteobacteria > Sphingomonadales > Sphingomonadaceae > Sphingobium > Sphingobium algorifonticola. The sequence continues at coordinate 555,166 of NZ_RZUL01000001.1, read as the reverse complement.
GTCGATGCGGTGCCCATGGTGTTGCAATAGCCCGTCGATGGCGCCGAGGACGCCACCAGCCGGATGAACCCCGCATCGTCGATTTCGCCCGTGGCCAGCATCTGCCGCGCTTTCCATACGATCGTGCCCGATCCGGTGCGTTCGCCTTTGTGCCAGCCGTTCAGCATGGGGCCGACCGACAATGCGATTGCGGGAATGTTGACCGTCGCCGCCGCCATCAGGCAGGCCGGCGTCGTCTTGTCGCAGCCGGTGGTCAGGATGACACCGTCAAGCGGATAGCCATAGAGCGATTCAACGAGTCCCAGATAGGCCAGGTTGCGGTCCAGCGCCGCCGTCGGACGCTTGCCCGTTTCCTGGATGGGGTGGACCGGAAACTCCAGGGCGATGCCGCCCGCCTCGCGAATGCCATCGCGCATCCGCTCCGCCAGCACCATATGATGCCGGTTGCAGGGGCTGAGATCGCTGCCGGTCTGGGCGATGCCGATGATCGGCTTGCCCGACCGCAGTTCGGCCAGGCTGAGACCGAAGTTCAGATAGCGTTCCAGATAGAGCGCCGTCATGTCGACATTGTCGGGATTGTCGAACCAGGCGCGCGATCGCAACCGGGGGGCTTTGGCGGTATGGGTCGTGTCTGTCATGGCTATGTCGCAGGCCTTGGATGGTCAGGGTCGGGGAAAGCGGGATATCGTGACAGGCCGGGGCGGCGCGTCGCAATCCATGCGGGCGGATATAGGGGCGCCGTCGGCAGACGGATCGGCAAAGGCCTGCGCCTTCGGGGCGAGTACATCGGTCCGGTAATTGCACCGAGTAATTCTTGCAACCAATGGACCATCCGTGGTTCCATCGGCGAGCGCGGCGCGAATCGCCGCGTGACCGGCAGCACTTGATGCAATGGCCGGTAACGCGCGCGTCATCATGCCTGGTCTGCCCATTTTACCATGCCGCCTCACCCCCTTGTCGGCGATCATTGACGTCTCTTACGAAACTTTATAGTCCGACAAATCATATCTGTGCAAGCCATGTCTGGCACTGCGCCGTGCTGACCGCTATTGCCGGGCCGATGCAGGATGATGGCGCCGACAATTGCGAATGGCCCAGAGAGCGGCCGACAGGCTGCCATTGTGTGCAATGGGCGATGAACGAGGAAGTGACACATCATGCGGATTTCTGAATGACGATCCGCCATGTTCTCGGCGACTGGGGCACCAGTCGTCTGCGCCTGTTTCTGTTCGCCGACGGCGGCCTGGTCGATCGGCGCGACGGCCCGGGGATCGGCGCGCTCGACCGGCCGGCGCGCACCGTTCTGGCGGAGCATCTGGCCCCCTGGCAACAGGATGGGCCGATCGACACTGTGACCCTGTGCGGCATGGCGGGTGCGCGCGGCGGGCTGGTCGAGGCAGGCTATGTCGCCTGTCCCGCCGGGGTGGAGGCGTGGCGGGGGCAGGCGACCTGGCTGGAGGTCGACGGCAGTCGCATCGCCGTGTTGCCGGGCCTGCGCAGCCCCGCCAGCGCGCCTGTGCCCGACATCATGCGCGGCGAGGAAACACAGATTTTCGGTGCTTTCGCCCTTGATCCCGCACTGGCGCGCGGAGTGCACCGGCTGGTGTTGCCGGGGACGCATAGCAAATGGGTGCGCGTGGAGGATGGGACGGTGCGGGATTTCCGCACCTTTCCGACCGGGGAAGTCTATGCGCTGCTTTCCCGCCGATCGACCTTGGCCGGTCCGCAGACGGCGGCCACCGGAACGGAGGATGATCCCGACGGCTTTGCACACGGCCTTGCGCGCAGCGACGAACCGGTTCTGGGCGCGCTGTTTGAAGCGCGGGCGGGCCAGTTGCTCGACGGTCGGTCGCCGGACTGGGCGCGGGCCTATCTGTCCGGTCTGCTGATCGGCGCGGAAGTGACGGCGCAGGCGCTGGTGGACGACGGGAGTGAAATTGTGCTGATCGGCGATCCGATGCTGTGCGACCGCTATGCACGGGCGCTGGCGGCGCGGGGCCGCCGCAGCCGGACGCTGGATGGCGAGACGACGGTTCTGGCAGGTCTTGCACTGGGGAGAAACACACCATGATGACGATCGACGCCGTGCTGGCGGATGGTGCCCCTCCGGTGATGGCGATCCTGCGCGGTGTCCGCCCGGACGAAGCGGTCGCGATCGGTACGGCGCTGGTCGCAGCGGGAATCCGCCTGATCGAGGTGCCGTTCAACTCGCCTGAGCCAGAGCGGAGCATAAGGGCGCTGGCGCAGGCATTGGGCGACGTCGCGGCAATCGGGGGCGGCACGGTGCTGTCCGCTGAAATGGTCGATACACTTGTGGCTGCGGGCGGCCGCTTCATGGTGTCGCCCAACAGCGATCCCGCCGTGATCGCCTGCGCCTGCGCCCGCGGGCTGGAAGCGATGCCCGGATGCCTCACGCCGACCGAAGCCTTCGCGGCACTGGGTGCGGGGGCGCGGCGGCTGAAGCTGTTTCCCGGGTCGGCGTTCGGCCCAGCCTATATCGGCACCTTGCGCGACGTGCTCCCGGCAGGAACCGGGCTCTGGGCGGTCGGCGGTGTCGGCGCGGCCAATCTGGCGGAATGGCGTGCGCGGGGTATCGACGGGATTGGCGTCGGCGGTGCGCTCTATCGCCCCGGCGACGATGCCGCGACGGTCGGCGCGCGGGCAGCGGCACTGGTCACGGCCTGGCGCGCGGCAGACGGCTAGCCTGCCGCCCAGCCTGTCGCAGCGTCACTCGCGCATGGCACTGTCGCGAATGCGGATCAGCGGGCCGAGGATATAGTCCATGATGGTCTGGCGCCCGGATTTGATGTTCACTTCCGCCGTCATGCCGGGGATCACCGGCTTGCCCCTGCCGAAGCGCGTGGTATCGGCGCGCAGGCGCACGCGGTAGAAGACTTCGCCCTTCGCATCCTGAATGACATCGGGCGAAACATCGACCACCTGCCCGTCGAGACCGCCGTAAATGGCGGAGTCATAGGCGGAAATCTTGATATTGGCGGGCAGCCCGGCCCACACCTGGCCACGATCCTTGGGCGCGATGCGCGCCTCGACCATCACCACCTTGTCCACCGGCACGATCTCGACGATCGGCTCACCGCCGCGAATAACGCCGCCGACGGTCTGGACATAGAGCTTGTTGACGATCCCGGCCATCGGCGCGCGGATTTCCTCGCGCGATTCCTTGTCGGTATAGGCACCCAGCGTTTCGTCGGCCTTGGCCAGTTCCATCCGCAGCCTTGCGGCTTCGGCTTTGGTTTCCTGCACCGATTTGGTCCAAATTTCGCCCTTGCGCGCCGTCGATTCGCTCAGTTGCGCCATCGCCTGCGGGATCTGGCTCTGCACGTCGGCGATGCGCGTCTGGAGCGCCAGCAGCGCGGAGCGTTTCTCAAGCACTTCGCGTTCCGAAATCGCTTCGGCCTGGTAGGCGCGCTCCAGCTTGTCGAGCTGGGTCATCATCAGCGTCTGTTCCTTGCGCAGATTGCCGAGGCGCGATTGCAGCCCCGCGATTTCCGCCCGCCGCGCGCGCGCCTGTTCCGAAATGATGCCGGATTCCTGGCCACGCTGGTTGCGGCTCGAATAGAACAGCGCCTCTTCGGACGCCGCGATTTCGGGCGCCACGCGTGCCAGCTCTTCGGGCACGGTGAAGGATGATGCGCCGCTGACTTCCGCTTCCATGCGGGCGAGCGTGATCTTCTTGGCGATCACGTCCGTCCGGGCGTTCTCGAACTCGGCGATGGTGAACTGGTTACTGACTTTCATCAGTATCTGGCCCTTGCGCACGCGCTGGCCTTCCTGAACGAGCAATTCCTTGACGATCCCGCCTTCGAGATGCTGGACGACCTGGTTCTGCACCGAAGGCAGCACGCGGCCCGCGCCGCGCGTCACCTTGTCCACCTGAAACAGGATCGCCCAGGCGAGGAACGCGACGACGAGAAAGCCGAGCACCTTGAGAACACGGGTCTGGCCATCGGTGCGGACGCGCGCGCTCCAGGGCGCAATGCCGTCGATCGGCGCGCTGGACACTTTCATGTCGCCTGCAAAGGCGGCCGCCAACTCGCGGCTGCTCACCCCTTCATACAGGCTGGCACCGCCGAACGCGCGGATGATTCGATCCCTGATCGCCGTGAAAAACATCGTTGGTCCCCGAATAATCTTCGTCCGCGTTTACCAGTCATTATCCTTAAGAATGTTTAATGATCGCCGTAGAGATGTGGGGACCACAGCATTATGGCATCTTCAGAACAGCTTAGGGGCGCCAGCCTGATGGAGCGGATCGCCGCGTCCGTCGGCATGAAGGCATCGCCTGATTCGCGGACCGAACGCGCGCGCCGCGCCGACCATGCCGCGCGCGCCTGGGCGGGATCGATCGAACCGGCCTCGCTCGTCACCTGCCTTGAACGGCTGAGCGCCTTGTGTGGCAAGCCGACGCCCCGCGACATGCTGATTGCGGCGCTGCCGATGCCCAACGGCTTCATGGACCCGCGGCATGCCCCCATTGCGATGGCGCGGGCCGGTCTCGATGCGCGCTGGGATACGCGCCCGCTCGCCAGCCTGACGCCGCAGGACGTGCCCATGGTGCTTCAGTTGCGCGAAGGCGGATCGGTGCTGCTGGTCGCGCTGTTCGACGATCCCCATGCGACGATCGTCGATGCGACCGGCGAGAAAAATGTGCCTTTGCCGGTGCTGGAGCATCTGGTGAGCGAGGATGTGCTGGTGTGCGGCCATGTCGATCCCGCCAATGGTCTCGATATCGATGACGAACGCAGCTTCGTGCGGCGCAATCCGCGCCTGTGGCTGCTCGGCAGTTTCCTTGGCGAGCGCAAGCGGCTGGGCCAATTGCTTGTCGCGGCTGCGCTGCTCAACCTGTGCGCGCTGGCGATTCCGCTGTACATGCGCGCCATATATGACCGGGTCGTGCCCAATCTGGCGATCGAATCGCTCTGGGCCTTGTCGGCTGGCGTGCTGCTCGTCCTGGTATTCGAGTTTCTGTTCAAGCATGTGCGCGGCGGCTATATCGATGCCGTCGGCGTGCGCGTGGGGCAGGCGATCCAGAACCGGGCGATGAACGCCTTTCTGCACGCGCGCCTGGGGCAAGGCGACCGGAGCGTCGGCGGGCTGATGACGGCGCTGCGCGATGTCGAGGCACTGTCGCTGCTCGTGCCGCAGGCGATCGTCACCTTCCTTGTCGATGTGCCGTTCTTCTTCGGTTATGTCGCGCTCATCATGCTGATCGGCGGCTGGGCCGTTGCCGGTCCGGTCGTGGGCGCGGCGGCCATGGTGCTGGTCGGCATCATTGCGGCTTATGCCCTCAAGCTGTCGAGCAAGCGCGCCTCCAAGCTGATGCACGCGCGCAGCAATCTGGTGGTCGATGTCAGCGAAGGGCTGACGACGATCAAGGCCAATCAGGCCGAACGCCATTTCCTGCGCCAGTGGGACATCGTGTCCGACCATATCGGCATGAGCGCCCGCGTCGCGCGCAAGTGGAACGACCTGCCCACGTCAATGGCCGGCTTTCTGGTGCAGGCGGTGACGGTGATGGTGGTCATCATCGGCGTGTTCCAGATCAAGGCCGGGATCATGACGACCGGCGCGATGATCGCCGTCACCATGTTGACGGGCCGGGCAATGGTGCCGGTGTCTGCGGCCATTTCCATCGTGTCGAAAGGCTATCAGAGCCTGTCGCAGTTCGCCGCGCTGTCCCGCATCCTCGGGTCCGAACCGGAGCGCGAAATATCCGATCCCGCTGTCAAGACGCGCGCGATCAAGGGTGATATCCGCTTGCAGAACGTCGTCTTTTCGCATGCGGAAGCGGCGACGCCCAGCCTGAAGGATATCAGCCTGTCGATCCAGCCGGGCGAAAAGATCGCGCTTATCGGCCGGTCGGGATCGGGCAAATCATCGCTGTTGCAGATGATCGCGGGGCTGCATCAGCCGCAGGGCGGGACCATCACCGTCGACGGCAATGCCATCGACCAATATGCCGCAAGTCATCTGCGGCACAGCATCTGCTATTCGGCCCAGGACGCGACGGTGTTCAACACGTCGATCTGGGCCAATATCCTGCTTGGCCTGCCCGAGCCGGATGCCGACGTCGTGGAGCGTGCCATCGCCGCATCGGGCCTGGACCGGTTCGTCAGCCGCAGCGTGGAAGGCTATGGCCGTAATGTCGGCGCCAACGGCGTCAAGCTTTCGGGCGGGCAACGGCAATCGGTCATCCTGGCGCGCGCCCTGCTGCGCGATCCGCCCGTCCTGCTGCTCGACGAGCCGACGGCGGCGATGGACATCAACAGCGAGCAGGCCGTCATCGAGGGACTGCGCGATGTCGCGAAGGATCGCACCCTTGTGATCGCGACGCACCGCATGGCGCTGCTCGATCTGGTCGATCGCGTCATCTGGCTGGAAGACGGCAAGGTTTTCGCCGACCGGCCGCGCGCCGAAATCCTCATGATGATGCGCAACCAGCAGGCAGCGGCGCGCGCGGCATGATCGGGGTGGCTTAGACTTTATTAAGGTTAATTCGCTACCAACCATCAACTGAACGGTCCGTGCCTGTGCTGCACGGCGACAAGACGGGGAAAATACGTGGCCGGCGCTTCAGCAGAAGGGGAAGTCAATCACTGGCCGGCATTCGTCGACGTGCTGACGACCGTCATCATGGTCGTCACCTTCCTGCTCGTCATCATGAGCGCGGCGGTGATGGTCCTCTCCCAGCGGACCTTGCAGGCGTTCAAGGCGCAGATCGAGGCGAAGCAGAACCCCGACAGTGCCAAAAACGGCGCGAAGACCACGCTCGCCGACCAGACGCCCGCCCCGCAGGTGAAGGCCGAAGCGGGGTCATCGACGGCCGAGCTGGGCAACATTCTGCGCAGCGAAACGCCCGTGAACGGCAGCGAACAGCTCACCATCCGTACGCGCGAGACGCCCGATACGCTCAAGCTTCAGGTCAAGGCCATGGAAGAGGCCGACAACACGAAGGGCGTGGAGGTGAAGACCGCCGACGTGCTGCTGCGCGTCAACTTCGAACCGATGGCCATCCGCTACAATGACGAGGCGACGCAGCAGGTCGTGGACTTCCTCAAGTCCCGCCAGGCACCGGGCATGAAATATGAAATCTGGTCGTTCGCGCCGCAGACCTCCTCGATATCGGAGGCACAGCGCCTCGCCTTCTATCGCGCCGCGATGACGCGCAACCTTCTGGTGCGCGCCGGGATCAAGCCGGCCGACATCTATACCCAGATCCGCGTTGCGGACGGTGCCTCGAAAGACGGACACAATGTCCGTGTCGTCCTGAAACCCTGATGCCCGTTAGCCACCAGCGAAAGACTCTCTGACGATGGAACAGAAAATCCGGTCCGAATTGCTGAAGATGACGGTGGTCATGCTGGTCCTGCTGGGCCTGGGCATCTATGCGCACCAGTTCGTCATCGCAGGCATCCAGGCGAAGGTCGCGCTGAACCTGTCGATCTTCGCGGTGTTCTTCCTGGCGGCGGGCATTGCCTTTCGCCATGTCCTCAACCTGCGCAACGAAGTGCTGGCGCTCAAGGCGCTGAAGGTCGATTATGGTGACCGTTCGCGCCGCCCGCTGGATCCCTACAAGCATCCCGCCGTCGTGTTCCAGGAACCCGAACTGCTGGGGCAGGGCTATCGCCTGATCACCGAGGAGCTGAACAAGCAGGACGGCCTCCAGATTTCCAATGCGACCGTGCAGGTGCTGCTGCACGATGTCGATCAGCGCATCAACGATCGCAAATCGACCCTCATCTATTTCTCCGGCCTCATGGTGTTTCTGGGGCTGCTCGGCGCGTTCATGGGCCTGATGAAGACGGTGCAGTCGGTCGGCGATCTGATCGGCGGCATGGACGTTTCCGGCGCGGCCGGAACCGACAGTTTCGGTAAGCTGATCGAAGGGATGAAGGCACCGCTGAACGGCATGTCCGTCGGCTTCTCCTCATCGCTGTTCGGCCTGATGACGTCGATGGTGCTGGGTGCGCTCGAACGCTTCATGACGAGCGCGATGAAAACGCTTCGCAACGAGTTCGAGCATTGGCTGTCAAACCTCGCGGCGCTGGAAAGCAGCCAGGGCGAGGCCGCGCATCGCGATGCCGCCGACATGAGCGGCGTCGTCAAGGCGCTGGAAACCGGCGGCAAGCAGCTGCGCGATCTGCGCGACGCGGTGGCCGGCGGCGCGAGCATCAACGCCGATGCGCAGCGGTCTATCGCGACGATGGCCGATGCCGTCACCAGCCTTTCCCAGTCGGTCAAGACCGTCACGGACCCGACACCGATGCTGAAGCCGATCGCCGATGTGGTGGCGGAGCTGGCGCGCAACCAGACGATGATGGTCGGCCAGTTCCAGGGGCTTTACGACATGGCAGAGCGCGACCGCGCCACCATTCGCCACATGCTCGAACGGATGAACGCCGGGATCGACCGGCAGGGCGGCATGAATGGCCCGCAGATGCACGAACAGCTCGACCGCATGGTCGCGCTGCAATCCGAATTGCTCGCCGTCACGGCCGATACGCCACCCGTCACTACCCTTGCACAGGCACCCGCGCGACCCGGTCTGTTCGGGCGCTTGTTCGGCGACCGTGCGACGGCGGACGCGCGGCGCGAGCGCAAGAAGCTGCGGGCCGAAGTGCGCGACGTGGTGCTTGCCCAGCGCAAGTTCGCGCGCGCCGTCGAACAGGCGCTGGGGGATTCGATCGGCAAGATCGAGGCGGGTCGCCGCAGCGATCATGGCATGCTGGCCGACATGGTGGCGCGCAACGACCGCAACCAGGCGCGCGTCGATGCGCTGCTCGAACGGCTTAACGGCCTTGCAGGCGACGAGGCGCAGGGCAAGGACAGTCTCGACATGGCTGCGGGCCTGCACGGCGCGCGGCTTGAGCTGGAAGTGCTGCGTCGACGGATGCATCTGTCGGAGGAAGCGGCCGAGCCGTCCGACGGCAGCGCAACGGCCGACCACAGCACGCAACAGTCACCCCAATCGCAAAGCAAGGCAGGCTGAGCCGTCGGCTCGGACAGGAACAGGAAAGCACGACCATGGCCCTTTCATTGCGCCGCCTTTTCGCACCCAAGCAGACGTTCAGTCGCTCCGCCGCGCGCTATGCCTGCAAGCTGGAGGGATCGCTGATTGTCATTGATCGCATGGCAACGTTCGACGGGCGAGTGATCGACATTTCGAGCGGCGGCGCGATGTTCCGTCCTCGCCTCGCCTATCTGATGGACCGGCGCGACGTGCCGGTGTGCCTTACGGTCGGAACGCATGAAGTGTTCGGACGGATCATGAGCACCAGTCCCAAGGGTTTTGGCCTGCGCTTCGACGAGCCGATCGAGGAAGCCGAACTGATGGCAATGCTGGCCACCGGCGAGCAGGACGCTCCGGCACCCGTGCTGGCCGACTGACGCGATCGCGCGCGGCGGGCCTTACTCCGGGTCGAACACCGACCAGCCCGTGCGCTGCACCAGCCGCTCCAGCGCCAGTGTGCCGAGCTGCGAATTGCCGCGCGCATTGAGGCCCGGTGACCAGACCGCGATGGAGGCGATGCCCGGCGCGACCGCCAATATGCCGCCGCCGACGCCGGACTTGCCGGGCAGGCCCACCCGGAAGGCGAACTCGCCCGATCCGTCATAATGGCCGCAGGTCATCATCAGCGCGTTGATGCGCCGTGCCCGCTGGCGCGAGACGATCGTCCGCCCCGTTTCTGGATTGACGCCGCCGTGCATCAGATAGCGCCCGGCCAGGGCCAGTTGTCGGCAGCTCATCGCCAGCGCGCACTGGTGGAAATAGATGCCCAGCGTCCGTTCGACTGGATGATGGATGTTGCCGAACGCGCGCATATATTGGGCGAGCGCCATGTTGCGATAGCCGGTGTCGGCCTCCGCCTGCGCCACCACATTGTCGATGACAATGCTTTCGTCGCCCGCAAGACCACGCACGAATCGCAGGATTTCGCCGATCGTCTCGCCCGGTTCATGGCGGCCGAGCAACAGATCCGATACCACGATCGCTCCTGCGTTGATGAACGGATTGCGCGGAATGCCCTGTTCCGTTTCAAGCTGGACGATCGAGTTGAAGGCGCTGCCTGAAGGTTCGCGGCCTACCCGTTTCCACAGCGCGTCGCCGACCATGCCGAGCGCGAGCGTCAGGCCGAACACCTTCGACACGCTCTGGATCGAAAAGGGCATGTCGCCGTCGCCCGCGACATGGGTCGTCCCGTCCGCCTCCACCACCGCCATGCCGAATCGGGACGGGGAAACGCAGGCGAGCGGCGGAATATAGTCGGCGACGGTGCCGCGATCGGGCGCATCGGCCATTTCCGCGGCGATGTCGGCCACGATGGTGGGTAGTGTGCCGTTCATGCCCTGTCCTGCCTCCCCGCCCTGCCTGCCCTTTCGTGGCTGCGCCGGGCTTGCGTCCGCCCTCCTGTGTCAGCATTATGCCGCGATGCGCACGATTTCCAGCGATGTCACCGTCCGCCTCTATTATCTGGATGAGGGGGATGGCGCGGCGGCGTCCACGCTGGCTTATGCGCCGCTCAGCCAGGCGCTCGCGCTGGCGGCGGCGCAGCCTGAGGCCGTGCAGGCGGGTCTGTTCGTCCAGACGGACAATGATGTCATTGCCTATCTCGATCTGATCGCGGAATAAGGAGTATGGCGATGACGGACCAAAGCGATCGGATCACCTTGACTGTGGATGGCGGCATAGCCGATCTGCGGCTCAACCGGCCCGACAAGATGAACGCATTTGACGGAGCACAGTTTCTGGCGCTGTCGGCGCGCATCACCGAAATCGCGGCGCGGCGCGACATTCGTTGCGTCGTGCTGTCGGGCGAAGGGCGGGCGTTCAGCGTCGGCGTCGATCTTCAGGCGCTGGCCGGTGCCGCCGAACTGCGCGACCTGATGCCGCGCACCCATGGGCAGGCCAATCTGTTCCAGCATTGCGCCTGGGGCTTGCGCGCCTTGCCCATGCCGGTGATCGCGGCGGTGCATGGCTATGCCTTCGGCGCCGGCTGTCAGGTGATGCTGGGCGCGGACATACGCATCGCCCGCCCCGACATGGAATGCGCGATGATGGAAATCCGCTGGGGCATTGTGCCGGACATGGGCGGCATCGCCCTGCTGCGCGATCTGGTGCGCGGCGATGTCGCGCGTGAGATGATATTCACGGGGCGACGGATCAGCGGGACGGAGGCTGCCGCGCTGGGGCTGGTGACGCAGCTTGCCGACGATCCGTTCGAACGGGCGATGGCGATAGCGCGCGGGATCGCGGCTTCCAGCCCTGACGCCATTCGCGCGGCCAAGCGCCTGCTCGATCTGCCGCGCGGGGCGGAGGATGCAACGATACTGCTGGAGGAATCGCGCGAACAGGCCGCGCTGATGCGTTCGGCCAATCACCGCGAGGCGCTGGCGGCGGGCCTCGAAAAACGCGCGCCGCACTTCGCGGACTGACGATCAGGCCGGTTGCGGGATCGCCGTCGGCATGCACACGCCGTCCAGATCGAGCACATGGGTGAGACGCCCGAAGGCGATCCAGGAGACGATCGCGAAGGTCATGTCGACGATCTCCGCATCGCTGAATGCGGCATGCATCCGCGCCCAGAAATCCTCGTCTTCGTCCATGGACTGCGGTGCCTGACCGAGCCGTTCGGCATAATCGATGGCGAGCCGTTCCCGTTCGGAAAAGCAAGTCGCGCCTCGCCAGTCGGCGATGGCCGCATAAAAGGCTTCGTCCGGCACCGGATTGCCGCGCGCCGACACGGCCTTGCCCGGATCGCCGCCCGATCGTTCGAGATGGCCTTCCAGATCGCGGGCGGCACGCATGCCGATACACAATTTACAGCCGTTGATATGGGCGGTGCGTACGCGCGCCGCCTCCATCTCGCGCAGGGTCATGGTGGAATGCTCGTAAACCGCGCGCGAATAGGCCCCCGCCGCCGCACCGACTTCGGGCGCGTAATGGCTCCACACATAGGCAGACGGATCATGCGCGAAACTGTCAGGCACATGGACTCGGGGCATGGCGGCTCTCCTGCTTCATATTTTTAATAAACATACATGATTGTTTGTATTGGGGGAAGGGGGGGCAGCGCCATATTCCCTTCTCCCTTGAAGGGAGAAGGATACGTAGCCTTATGGGCGCAGTTGGATGAGGGTGAGCGGACCTTTGGTCCGCGCGGTTCCGATGGAACCGCATACCCCTCACCCGGCTCCGCCTAAGGCTCTTCGAGCCTAAGTCTCCGCAGCCCTCTCCCTCAAGGGGAGAGGGGTAGGTAGCTTCACCCTCGCCCCAGCACCACGGTTGCCTGGCTCGATAGCGCGCCGCCATTGCCATGGGCGAGCGACAGCGTCACGTCGGCAATCTGGTTGGCAGCCTCGCCGCGCACCTGCCGCGCCGCTTCCACGATGCCGTGCAGGCCGTTCATGCCGGGATGGGCATAGCTGAGGCCCCCGCCATTGGTGTTGACGGGAAGCCGCCCGCCCGGTGCGATGCCGCCGTCGGATACGAACGCACCGCCTTCGCCTTTCTTGCAGAAACCCAGGTCTTCGAGAAACAGGATCGTGTTGATGGTGAACGCGTCATAGACTTGCACCACGTCGATATCGGCCGGGGTGACGCCTGCCATCGCCATCGCACGCGGGCCGGATTCGGCGGCGGCGGTCACCGTCAGGTCGGGGGCGCAACTGATCGCATTATGCCATGTCGCCGCCGCCGCGCCCAGCACCGCGACGGGGGCTTTGGGACCATCGGCGGCGCGGTCCATCCGCGTCATCACTACCGCCGCTGCACCGTCGGTGACGAGGCAGCAGTCGGCGCGCGATATCGGATCGCTGATCATCCGCGCGGACAGGCACTGGTCGAGCGTCAGCGGATCGCGCGCGAAGGCTTCCGGATTGGTCGTCGCCCAGGCGCGGGCCGCCAGGGCCACCTGCGCCATCTGTTCGCGCGTGGTGCCATATTGGTGCATGTGCCGCGCGGCTGCCAGCGCATAGCTGCTCAAGGGATAGAGCGGGCGATAAGGCGCTTCCCAGCGGTTGCTGCGCGCGGGTGTAGAGAGCTTGCCGCCTGCACTGCGCTGGTTGGAGCCATAAGCGATCAGTGCGCAGTCGATATAGCCTGCGTCCAGCATCAGCGCCGCGGTCGCCACATGGCTCATGAAGGACGAGCCGCCGGTGCGGTTGTTGTCGGTATAGCGCGGATGCAGGCCATAATGTTCGGCAAGGCTGAGGCCCGCGAACAGATCGTCGGGAAGGCACAGGAACAGCGCATCGATATCGTGCAGCGTTAGGCCCGCGTCGGCGATCGCCATCAGCCCGGCCCTGGCCGCCATTTCGATCGGGCTATGGCCGGGGCAGGTGCCGACGCCGAACGTTGCGACGCCCGTGATCGCGGTCTTGGCGCAAGGAAAGCGGTCTGCCATCACACGGCTTGCGGATTGACGGGGCGCGCACCGCGCGTCAGACCATCGCGGAAGAAGGAGAGACGGCGATGCACCATGGACCCGAGCAGCAATGGCGCGATGGGCTGGCGCAGGGGCGATTCCTGCTGCAACGCGACCCGGAAACGGGTCTTTGCCGTTTTCCGCCGCGCGTGACGCGGGATGGCACGATCGACTGGGTGGAGGCAGCAGGCACCGGCACCGTCTATTCGGTGACGGTCGTCCGTCAGCGTCCGCCGGAAGCCGACTATAATGTCGTGCTGGTCGATCTGGACGAAGGGCCGCGCGTCATGAGCCGGGTGGACGGTGTCGCGCCCGACGCCGTGACGATCGGCATGCGCGTGCGGATGACCATCGGCGCAATCGACGGCAGCCCGGCCGCGCTCTTCCTGCCCGAAAGTCACGCCGGCTGAGCCAGCCGAAGCGCGCCACTGGCGCCGAGCGCCTTTATTGCGCTGTCGGAAAAACCCGCCTCGCGCAGCACGTCCGGCCCATGGGCGCCTAGATGCGGCCCCGCCTCGCCGATCGCGCCGGGGGTTTCCGAAAAGTCGACGGGAATACCCGGCAGGCGGATGGCACCCTCCGCCGTCTCGCGCCGGTCCCAGAAGCCGACGGCCTCCAGATGCGGGTCAGTCAACAGGTCATCGATGCTGGCGATCGGCATGGCGGGGCATTGCGCGGCCTGCAACAGCGCCATCCATTCGTCGGTTGTCCGCTCCGCCAGCGTGTCGGACAGCTTGCCCAATACCGTGGTGATATTCTCGGTCCGGCTGCGCATCGATGCGAACATGGGATCGCGCGACCAGTCCGGATTGCCGATCGCATCGAAGAAGGCGCGCCAGTGCTTGTCGTTGTAGATCATCACCGCGATATAGCCGTCGCGCGTCTTGTAGGGGCGGCGGTGGGGCGAGGTCGCGCGCGGATATTCCGCCTTGCCGATCGCCGGGTCGAACAACGCCCCGCACAGATGCTCCACCATCGCGAAGGACGCCAATGTCTCAAACATCGGCACTTCGATTTCCTGCCCCAGGCCGGTCTTTTCGCGGGCGTAGAGTGCGGCGGTCACGGCATAGGTCGCGGTCAGGCCCGCCACCTTGTCCGCCACCACGGTCGCCAGATAGGTCGGCTCGCCATGGGATAGAGTCGCCTGGAGCGAAACGATGCCCGATGCCGCCTGCACGATATCGTCATAGGCCGGATAGTCGGCATAGGGACCGCGGCGGCTGAACCCGTAGAGATTGGCGTAGATGATCCTGGGGTTGGCAGCCTTGACTGCGGCATAATCGAGGCCGAGCCGTGCCATGGCTTGCGCGCGCATCGAATGGATGAAGATGTCCGCGCCCTCGACCAGTGTGAGCAGCGCGGCGCGGCCTTCGGGATGCTTCAGATCGAGCACGATGCTGCGCTTGCCGCGATTGACGTTCATGAACATCGCGCCGCGATTGCCCTGCGGGCCGGGCGGCAGATAGCGGGTCGTATCCCCTTCGGGGCTTTCGACCTTGATGACGTCGGCACCCAGATCCGCGAAAATCTGCGTGGCATAAGGCCCCATCAGCACACTGGTCAGGTCGATCACCCGCACGCCCTTCAGCGGACCCTGCCCCCGGCCGGCCTGCTGGCTCTCCACCCCTGTCATCCTCTGTATTCTCCAATCAACTGTGATTGTTTTGTGTATGGAAATGGCGCAAAGAGCAAGGGCCTTGCCAGCAGTGCGGGCGGGAAGGGGAGCAACTGATGCGGGCGCATCTGATAGCGGCAGGCAAATATCACGACATCGATTTCGCCCGGCTTGAGCTGCTCAAGCTGATGGCGGAATTGCCGCAACTGCGCACCAGCGTTGCGTCGGATTACAGCAATGGTGCGCTGATCGTGCAAAGCCAGTTGCTTGTTACCTATACCTGCGACCTGATGCCCGCGCCGGAGGAAGTGGCCGCTCTGCGCGCCTTTCTGGAAGGGGGCGGGCGCTGGCTGGCGCTGCACGGCACCAATGCGATCCTGCGCTTTGCAGAGGACGGCACGGTGCTGACGCCCGACGACGCGCCCGCGATGATGGCGCTGCTCGGTACGCAGTTCGAAGGGCATCCGCCGATCGGGCCGTTCAAGGTGGACGTTACCGATCCCGACCATCCGATGACCCGGGGCGTCCGCGCTTTCAACGTGATCGACGAGCTGTATCTCAGCCGCCGCACCGCCGACATCGACGTGCTGCTGCACACGCGCTTTGCCGGTTCCTGCCCGGAGTTCGGCGACCGGCAGTGGGACGAGGCGCAGGTTCCCGTGCTCTATGAGCGGACGGTGGGCGCAGGGGCGGTGCTGTACCTGACGCTGGGCCATTGTCGCGGCCATTATGACCTGGCGCCGCTCCGCCCGTTCAATCCGCACCCCGACCGCTGCGCATGGAATTATCCGGTCTATTATGAACTGCTGCGCCGCGGGCTGCGCTGGGGGCTTGGCCTGATATAGGGGGCCTGATCTAGCGCACCTGATCTACGCCTGCTCGCCGCCCGCCGCGATCCGCAGCGCCAGGATCTGCTGCTCCAGGCTGACGAGCACTGCCTCGATCATGTTTTCGTCCACCCCATGCGTCAGGCGATTGATCGCCAGCCCTTCGAGCAGGTTCTGCGACAGCGCGAGCGCGAGGTTGAACCGTTCCAGATCGCGCTGCCAATCGGGGAAAAGCTGGATCGCCAGTTCATACCAACGCTGGCGGAACTCGATGCGGACCGGTTCCAGAATGGCGGCCAGTTCGCGATCGGTCCGGGCGGCGATCGCCAATTCCTGAAAGGCGATGAAATTGGGGCGCAGCAGCTGTTCCCAATAGGCGCGAACAAGCGTGTGGACATTGGTGTCCTTCGCCTCTGCGGCGCGGCGGAAGGCGCGCAGTCGCTTGTGATGCAGCTCGACGATCGTCGCCTGCATCAATTGCCCGCCATTTTCGAAATGATGCAGCATCGCGCCACGCGAAAGCCCGGCTTCCTCCGCGACCTTGGGCGTCGTCGTCTTGGAGTAACCATATTTGACGAGGCAGCGGATCGTCGCCTCGACCAGGCGTGCCTTCGTCTGCGCGCTTTTCAACGCCTGATGCGTCGGTTCTATCTTGTCGCGCGCGGGCGCGATGGCGGCCAGCGGCTTGGTTGCGGATCGGGCCATCGGCCGGGGCTTCCCTCACTCTAGATCATAAACAAGCATGATTGTTTTTACTTTGACAAGTCAAGCGCAAGCTGGAACCTTGGCAAAATAAAGCGGATGAGGAGATAGCATGGGACGTCTGGATGGCAAAATCGCGCTGGTAACGGGCGGCGCCTCGGGTCTGGGCAAGGCGGATTGCGAAGCGTTCGTGGCCGAAGGTGCGACGGTTTTCGTGTCGGACATCAACGGTGAGGGCGCGCAGGCGGTAGCGGCGGGATTGGGCGACCGCGCAATCGCCGTGGCGCATGACGTGGCGCGCGAGGAGGACTGGTTGCGCGTCTATGCCGATATCGATGCGCGCTTCGGCAGGCTGGACATATTGGTGAACAATGCGGGGATCGTCGTCGTCGCCGACCCGGAGGAAACGACGCTCGACCAATATGAGCGCGTGATGCGCGTCATGTCGACCAGCGTGTTTCTGGGCTGCAAACATGGCATTCCCCTGCTGGCGAAAGCGTCTGCCGGGTCAATCATCAATATGTCGTCGATCGCCAGCCATCTGGGCTATGCGCCGTTCTTCGCCTATTCGGCTGCGAAGGGCGCGGTGCGGTCGATGAGCAAGTCGATCGCGGTGCATTGCCAGGACAAAGGCTATCCGATCCGCTGCAACACGGTGCATCCCTCATCGATCGAAACGCCGATGATCCAGTCGGCCGAAGGACGCGCCGGGCAGGAAAAGGCCATTGCCGACGGGGTGCTGCCGGCCGGGGCAACCGGATCGCCACGCGACGTCGCCAGCCTGCTGGTGTTCCTCGCCAGCGACGAGTCCCGCTTCCTCACCGGCGGCGAATATATCGTCGATAATGGCCTGTCGATTCGCGCGGGCTAGGGCGTCCATAAAAAAGACAGACGTGCATGTTTTATTCTTGAATCGCGCGCGCCAGCGCGTAAGGAGTAGGGCATGGCAACGGCGGGACGATATGCGGGCAAGACCGCGCTGGTGATCGGCGCATCCAGCCCCGGCGGGCTGGGTGAGGCAGTCGCGATCGCCCTGCGTGCGGGCGGATGCACCGTGCATGTCGCCGGACGTCGCGTCGCGGCGCTGGATGCGCTGGCCGGCGATCTGGGCGGCCTGGCCATCGCCTGCGACATGCGCGACGAGGATGCGATAGCCGCCATGTTCGATCTGAGCGGCCCGATCGACATTCTCGTCAATGCCTCGGGTACGACGGGGGCGGCGCGGCTGGCGAAGATTCAGCGGGCGCAGATCGAAAGCGAGCTTGCCATTCACGTGACCGCCAACATGCTGCTGCTCAAGCATGCCAGCGGCGTTATGCGGCGGGGCGGCAGCATCACACTCTTTTCCTCGATCACCGCGCGTGTGCCGGGCGAGGGGCTTGCCGCCTATAGCTGCGCGAAGGCGGCGCTCGACCAGCTCGTGCGGATCGCCGCGCTCGAGTTCGGTCCGCTCGACGTGCGCGTCAACGCCGTCGCGCCCGGATTTTCGCCGACGCCGATGACGGAAGGGATATTCGCCGATCCGGCGATCAGCGCGCTCTATCTGCGCGACTGTCCGCTAGAGACCCGGCCGCTCGACGAAAAAGCCGTCAGCGCGCGTCAGGTCGCCTCCGCGGTCGGCTGGCTCAGCGATGCGGACTGTTTCGCCAATGGCGAGATCGTGCAGCTTTCGGGCGGGGCGCAGCTCGGGCGGCTGCCGCGTCTTGATGAATTACGGGAAGCCAGGAGGCACTGATGGATCTGGGATTGTCGGGCAAGAAAGCTCTGGTCGTCGGCGGCGCGCGCGGCATCGGCTTTGCCGTCGCGGAAATACTGGCGCGCGAAGGCTGCGATGTGGCCATCACCGCGCGGTCGGAGGACTCGGTCAAGGATGCCGTCGCCAATCTGCGCAAATATGGCACCAACGTCATCGGATCGCTGGTCAACGTGATGAAGGCGGACGAGTACAAGGCTTGGCTGGAGGGCATCATTGCGGAGCTGGGCGGATGCGACATCCTCGTGCCGATCACGTCGGCCGGGGGCGGCGTCGGCAGCGAGAAATATTGGACGCGCGCCTTCGAAGTGGACGTAATGGGCCCGGTCCGCGCGGTCGAGGCGGTTCTGCCCGGCATGACCGAGCGGGGCGGCGGTTCGATCGTGCTGATCGCCACGACATCGGCGAAAGAAGCCATGGGCGGGCCGCAGCCCTATAATGCGATGAAGGCGTCGCTCATCACCTGGGGCAAGCAACTGGGCCTCGCGCATGGCAAGGACGGCATTCGCGTGAACATCGTGTCGCCAGGCCCGGTTGAGTTCGAGGGCGGCAACTGGGACATGATCAAGGGCACGATGGAAAAGTTCTACAACGGCCTGATCCGCCAGCAGCCCACCGGCCGCTTCGGCACGCCGGAGGAGATC
This sequence comes from Sphingobium algorifonticola, assembly GCF_004005485.1. GTDB lineage: Bacteria > Pseudomonadota > Alphaproteobacteria > Sphingomonadales > Sphingomonadaceae > Sphingobium > Sphingobium algorifonticola. The sequence continues at coordinate 536,180 of NZ_RZUL01000001.1, read as the reverse complement.
GCGCGCGCGATCGTGTTCCTCGCCAGCCCGGCGGCAAGCTGGTGCAACGGTTCGCATCTGGTGGTCGACGGCGGCTTCACCAACTGCACCCATTTCTGAACCGCTGACGAGAGGCGCGAGGCAATAGCGACATGGACGTCAAGCGGCATGTGGACATCATTCGGGTCAACCCCGACGACTGGCCGGACGGTACGCCCGCGCACAAGGCGCCGGACCCGGACCTTGGCCATGCGCTGATCCCGGCGGCGCGCTACACCTCGGCCGATTTCATGAAGCTGGAATGGGACCGGATGTGGAGCAAGCTATGGCTCCTCGGCGGGCGCTCCGACGATCTGAAGGAAGCCGGCGACTATATCTGCACCGACATCGGCCGGGAATCGGTGCTGATCGTGCGGCAGGCGGACGGATCGGTGCGTGCCTTCCACAACGTCTGCCTGCACCGCGGCAACAAGCTGCGGCCCGAGGGCACGGGCCATGCCGACAATTTCCAGTGCATGTACCATCACTGGGAATATGATCATGCGGGCGTCATCGTTCGCATCCCCGATCTTGATACGTTTCCGCAAGGCGGCCCGCCATGCGGCCGGATACCGGAAGTCAAGGCAGGCGAATGGGGCGGGTTCGTCTGGTTCTCGCTGAACCCGGACGCGCCGCCGCTGATGGACTATCTCGATCCCATCCCGCAACATCTCGACCCCTATCATTTCGAACGGATGGCGTGGAAGCGCGACATCACGATCGAATGGGACTGCAACTGGAAGGCGAGCGTCGATGCGTTCAACGAAAGCTACCATGTCCAGGGCATTCACCCGCAGCTCAAATGGTATCTGGACGACATCAACATCCAGTATGACTGCTACGAACGGCACAGCCGCTACCTGATTCCCTTCGCCACGGTCAGCCCGCGCGTGGTGCTCCCCTCCGCCATTCCGCCCGCCATCTACGAGATCATGGTGAAGGCGGGGATGGACCCGGCCGACTATGACGGGCGCGTGAGCGACATCCGCCGCGACGTGCAGAAGTTCATGCGCGCCAACGGCAAGGCGCGGGGCCGGGACTATTCGGAGCTGAACGACGATCAGCTGACCGACGATTATCACTATACGATCTTTCCCAATGTGCAGCTCAACTGCCATGCTGATGATCTCATGCTGTTCCGCCAGCGGCCGCATCCGACTGACCCCGACAAGATGCTCTATGATCTTTGGATGTTCGAGCTGGTGCCCGAAGGGGAGGAATGGCCCGAACGGCCCAAGCGCCTCTATTTCAAACATGGCGACAAGAGCATCGGGCAGGTGCTGGACCAGGATGCGTTCAATTTGCCGACCGTCCAGAAGGGGATGCACAGCAGCGCCTTCGAGGGGCTGTGGATCGGCGATCAGGAAATCCGCATCCGCCATTTCCACAAGGTGCTGAACGATTACATCTACGGGCATAACGGCCCCGGCGAAGGGGACATCTGATGGCGTTTGCGCATAACAGCCTGAGCCAGGAGGCGCTGCTGGACGCCTATCGGCGGATGGCGACGATCCGCCAGTTCGAAGAGCGGCTGCACGAGGAAATCAAGACCGGCGAAATCCCCGGCTTCACGCATCTTTATTGCGGGCAGGAAGCGGCGGCGGTCGGCGTGTGCAGCCATCTGGACGATGAAGACATGATCGTGTCGACGCATCGCGGCCACGGCCACTGTATCGCCAAGGGCTGCGACGTGATTGCGATGATGAAGGAAATCTACGGCAAGCGCGACGGCCTGTGCAAGGGGCGGGGCGGCTCCATGCACATCGCCGATACCAAGATAGGAATGCTGGGCGCCAATGGCATCGTGGGGGCAGGCGCGCCGCAGGCTGTCGGCGCGGCAATTGCCGCAAAGATGGACGGCCGGAGAAAGGTGGCCATTGCCTTCTCCGGCGACGGCGCCTGCAATCAGGGTACCACCTTCGAGGCGATGAACATGGCGGTGGTGCTGAAGGTGCCGGCGATCTTCGTGTTCGAGAACAATCATTATTCCGAGCATACCGGCTACAGCTATGCCGTGGGCACATCGGGCGACATTGCCAGCCGCGCCGAAGCGTTCGGCATGAAAGCATGGCGCGCCAATGGCAGCGATTTCTTCGACACCTATGCCGCGTTTGGCGACCTGCTGGCGCATGTGCGCGGCGGTCATGGCCCGGCGGCGATCGAGCTGGATACCGAACGCTTCTACGGCCATTTCGAAGGCGATCCGCAACGCTATCGCGGGCCGGGCGAGCTGGACCGCATCCGTGCCGAGCGGGATTGCCTGATCGCGTTCCGGCAATCGTCGGGCATCGCCGCCGATGCGCTCGACAGCATTGACGCCGAAGTCGCCGCGCTGATCGACGAAGCCGTCACTGCCGCGCGCGCTGCGCCGGTATCCGAACCCGCCCACGTCCTTGAGGACGTGTACGCCGATTATTGAAGGGCATCGCATGGCCATCATGAACATTCGCGATGCGATCAACCGCACGCTGCACGACGAAATGGAACGCGATCCCAATATCATCCTGCTCGGTGAGGATGTTGCGGGCGGCGCGGGCACGGCGGGCGGGCAGGAATCGATCGGCGGCATCTGGGGCACGTCGGGCGGGCTGATCGGCAAGTTCGGTGCGGACCGGGTCATCGACACGCCGATATCCGAAAGCGCGATCATCGGCGCGGCGGCGGGCGCGGCGCTGGCCGGCAAGCGGCCGGTCGCCGAGCTGATGTTCGCCGACTTCATCGGTGTCTGTGCGGATCAGATCATCAACCAGATCGCCAAGTTCCGGTACATGTTCGGCGGGGAAACGGCCTGTCCGGTGGTCGTGCGGCTGATCTATGGCGCGGGCATGAACGCGGCGGCACAGCACAGCCAGGCGTTCTACAATCTGCTGACCAGCGTGCCGGGTCTGAAAGTCGTGCTGCCGACGACGCCCGCCGACGCGAAGGGCCTGCTGACCGAGGCGCTGCACGGGCAGGACCCGGTGATGTTCTTCGAACATAAGGCACTTTACACCAAAAAGGGCGAAGTGCCCGACGGTCCCTATCGCATCCCCTTCGGCCATGCGCGCATGGTCCGCGAAGGTGGCGACGTGACGATCGTGGCGCTCGGGCGGATGGTGAGTTTCGCCGAAAAGGCGGCGGATGCGCTGGCGGCGCAGGGCATCGGCTGCGATATCATCGATCCGCGCACGACCAGCCCGCTGGACGAGGAAGCGATCCTCGACAGCGTGGAGCAGACCGGGCGGCTGGTGGTGGTGGACGAAAGCCCGCCGCGCTGCTCGCTGGCCCGCGACATCATCGGTCTGGTGGCGGAACAGGGCTTCACAAGCCTGAAAGCACCGCCGCGCATGGTGACCGCGCCGCACACGCCGATACCCTTTGCGCGCGAACTGGAACGCGCCTGGTTGCCGTCGCCCGCCCATATCGAGACCGCGGTGCGCGGCGTGCTGGACTGGGGCTGATCGCATGGCGGATTTGAAAGCCTTCACCATGCCCAAATGGGGCATTGAAATGGCCGAGGGCACGATCGCCGAATGGATGGTGGCGGAGGGCGCGCCTTTCGCCAAGGGCACCGTGCTGACGCTGATCGAAACCGACAAGATCACCAATGAAGTCGAGGCCGAAGCCGACGGCTGCTTCGTACGCCTGATCGCGCAGGCCGGGGAGACGCATCCCGTCGGCGCACTGCTCGCCGTGCTGGGGGCAGTGGATACGCCGGTTGCGGAAGTCGACGCCTTCGTTGCGCAGTTCCGCGCCGTCGATACCGCGATGCCGGGGGTCGAGACCAGCGCATCGGCGACAGCGCCGGTGGCGGCTGTTCCGTCGCCCGTTACCATTCCCGACGATACCGCCATCAGCCCGGTGGCACGCAGTATCGCGCAGGCGCAGGGCGTCGATGTGTCGGCCATCAGCGGATCGGGCCGCAAGGGGCGGATCACCCGGCAGGACATCGATCTGTATCTACGCGGACAGACACCGCCCGTGCTGAAGGGGCCGATCGACGCGCCGGGGCAGGAAAGCGCCTTTGCCTCGCCGCTCGCCCGGCGACTGGCGGTGCAGATGGGCGTCGACTTATCGATCGTGAAAGGCAGCGGACATCGCGGGCGCATCACGAAGGCGGATGTGCTGGCGAAGGCGCCCGCGCCGGCGCCTGTGGCAGCCGACGCTGCGCCGCCCGTCCCCGCCACCAGCACCGACGATGTCGAGATGATCCCCATGTCCGCAATGCGCAAGGCGATCGCCGCGCGGCTGACGCAGGCAAAGCAGGAGATCCCGCATTTCTATCTGCGGCGTCGGGTGCGCGCCGACCGGCTGATCGCGCTGCGGATGCTGCAAGGGAAAGTCGCGAGCCTCAACGACTATCTGCTGCGCGCCGTCGCGCTCGCGCTGCGCGAAGTGCCGGAGGTGAATATCCAGGTGCATGGCACCGTTGTGCACCGCTTCGCGCATGCCGACATCGCCGTCGCGGTATCGACGCCGCGCGGCCTCATCACGCCGATCGTCCGCCATGCCGACGCAATGGACGTGCGTGCAATTGCCGATCGCATGGGGGAGCTGGCGCAACGGGCGCGGGCAGGCAAGCTGGCGGCAGAGGAGTTTCAGGGTGGAAGCTTTTCCGTCTCCAACCTCGGCATGTTCGGCGTGGAGCAGTTCGACGCGATCATCAACCCGCCGCAGGGGGCGATCCTGGCGGTGGGCAAGGCTCGGCCTGAACCGATCGACGACGATGGGGCGATCCGTATCGTGCCGGTCCTGCACCTGTCCTTAAGCTGCGATCATCGTGCGATCGATGGCGCGGACGGCGCCCGCTTTCTGGGGGCGCTGGCGGAACTGCTGGAAAATCCCGAGCGGTTGTAGGGCCTGGCTGTTCCCCGGCGAAAGCCGGGGTCCAGGGTTGCGAGGTCCAGTATGTGCCGCCCTGGACCCCGGCTTTCCCCGGGGAACTATTCTAATGTTTGCCCCTCATTCCCCGCACCATGTCCCAATCCCCTCGGGCAAGTCCGCAGGTCGCGCATCGCCATAGGCACGCATCCTCTCGCGCGTCGGCAAGGCTGCGGCATAATCGGCGACCGGCAGATAATAAAAGAAATGCAGCAACCGGTCGGCAAAGCGCCACGCGCCGTCCTCCCGGCGATAGACATCATGATAGCGCATGCCCGTGACCATCGGTTCGCCGTTGCGGACGACTTCGGCATGGGAGGAGACGATACCGGTCGCCGCGTCAGGATCGACGGGGTCGAGCGTGATCCAGTGGTCGTGCGTCACATGAAAGCCGAAGCGCAATGCGGCGAAGCGTCCGCGATACTGGTCGCAAATAGCCGCGCGCCCCTGCGCGTCCATCACCCCGTCTGCCGACCGAAACCGGCCTTCGCGTGCGAACAGCGGCGCGACAGCCGTGAGGTCCTGATTGTCGATCAGGATCGTGTAGCGCGCCTGCAATTGCGCGATGGCGAGGCGGTCCTCGATCGCCTGGATGCGGGCGGCAAGGTCACTCACTGATGCGACTTGAAGAAAGCCAGTTCCATGTCCTGCGCCAGGCATTCCAGCACCGGTGGGACTAGCCGGTCGTGGAAATCAATGTGCATATGATGCTCGAAAGCCGCCTCGTCGCGGAACGTGGCGATGCAGTAGAACAGGTCGGGGTCGTCGTCCGACTGGAGCAGTTCATAGACCCAGGCATCCGGCTCATACGCGTGGACGAGGCGCTTCAGCTCGGTCTGAAGCGCGATGAACTCTTCGCGCTTTTCCGGCTTGGTGCGCAGGGTCGCGACAAAGGATTTCCCCGGCTGCAACGGCGTGGCGTTCATGCGGACACCTGTTCGATGTCGTAGAGATATTCGCGCGTATAGCTGCCGTCCATGCAGGCGAGGATGTCGTCGATGATCCCCACAAGCTTCGGATTCTGCTGATGCGCGACGTCGGCATCGGCATTGGTGAAGCTTTCGAACACGGCGAACATGCCCGGCTCCTCCAGCCGGTAGAACTTGTAGCCCAGGGTGTCGGGCTCCTCCGCACTGATGGCTTCGATCTGCGGAATGAGCGCCACGAAATCGGCGATCTTGTCGGCCTTGATGCGGAAGCGGGAGAGAAAGCTCATCGGCATCAGGCGGCTCCCGCGTCATTGCCAGCGGCCATATACCGGTCCAGCTCGACATGGAAATGGCGCAGGCGGGCTTCCTGTTCGCTCCACAACGGGCCGCGGAACCCGCGCGAGCGCGCGCCCTTCTGCACCACCGGCAGCAATTCGCTGTCCTGATCGAGCACTTCGCCAAGCTGCGGCGGCACGCCCAGCGGCACATGCACGATTTCGGGGCGGGTACGGCCGGTCGTGTCCGTCCCTTCGGCTAGGCCCATCCAGGCCGGCGCGCCATAGCCGGGAATGTCCTCATGCTTGAACAGGATCATCGTGTCGTAAGTGAACTGTTCGGGATCGGTGGGGTGCGGCAGGAAGCGGTGGATGAACACCGCTTCGGGATGACAGCCGATCTGCAGATTCGGGAAAATGCCGTAGATCGTCGAATCGGAAAGCTGGGTATCGCTGAACCGATCATAGCCAAGATTATACTGCGCGGAGCGGGCACGCTTGGCCTGCTGGATCGCGGCGCGGCTTTCCTGCGCGGTGCCGGTGAAGCTGTCGGGGTCAAGCCCGGCGTCGCGCATCATCATCTTGATGCCTTCGTTGACCGATGTCTGATCCGGGAAGCGCGGACTGGGTTGCGCGAAGGGCACGAACTGGCGGCTGAGGCCGTTGGGATACAGGTCGATCTGCGTGCGGTCGTCCATCACGCCCTGCGTCTGCGGATGGACGCTGTGGAGATGATAGATTTCGTAAAAGGCGTCTACCCCGCCTTTCCAGTTGGCCGCCCAGTCCGACCGTTTGTGCTGGACGACGTTCATGCTGCCGATGTCGTAGAGCGCCAGATGATCGGCGACGATGCCCAGATAGTCGGCCAGCGGCGGTGCATCCGGGTTCATGGTGATGAAGATGAGACCGGCCGCTTCCTCGCATCGCACCGAAGTGAGATCAGTGCCGTGGCACAGAACGTCGGGATGGAACGTCTCCTTGTCCGTCACCTTCGCATTGCTGCCATCCAGGTTGAACCGCCAGCTGTGGAAGGGGCAGACGAACTGGCTGACCGACCCGAAATGGTCGAGGGCGATCTGGCTGCCGCGATGGGGGCAAACGTTGTAATGCGCCTTCAGCGTCATGTCCGCGTCGCGCACGATGATGAAGGATTCGGTGCCGATGTCGAAGCGCAGATAGTCGCCATCCTCCGGCACGTCGCTGACGACGCCCGCAAGCAGCCAAGTCTTGCTGAACACCCGGTCCCACTCCGCCTGCGCCCAGCCACGGTCGTAATAGCGTTCCGGCCCCAGCCGCGCGGTGCCGTTGTCGGGGCGGGGGACTTCCGCGTTGAAGGGATGGGGCGTCCCGACATGAATGGGCCAGTTGCGGAAATCGAAGTTCATCAGCGCATCCTCGTCTCAGTGTCGTGGCCGGATCCGGTTTGCCGACCGTCTTTTGGCCGGTGAATCATGCCTGAATCGCCGACCTGTTGCATGCACTCTACATCAAAAGAGAAAAAAACAAACATGATTGATTGTTGTTTTTCCCTGTGGCAGACATTGCGGCGTTGAAATGACGCCCGTTGAAAAGACGACCGTTGAAAAACACGACAAGCGCCCGACGGAAAGTGCGGGTGCAATACAGGAGGGGTTTATGTCTGTAGCGAAATTGCTTGGGGCCGTGTCGATCTTTGCGACGATGGCCAGTGCCGCCGTTCCCGCGCTGGCGCAGGATGCCGCGGCCGTGGATGCGTCCGCCGCCGCACCGCAGGAAAGCGCGGGCGGCATCGCGGACATCATCGTGACCGCCACCCGTCGCGATACCGACCTGCAAACGACGCCGATTGCCGTTTCGGTGGTCGACAGTTCGCTGATCGAACAATCCTCGCCGCGCAACATCGGCGATCTTTCGGTGTTCGTGCCCAATTTCTCGGCGGCCACGATTACCGGCTTCAATGCGGCCTCCTTCTCGATCCGCGGGGTCGGCCAGAACACGATCATCGTCTATTTCGAACCGCCGGTAGCCGTGCTGGTCGATGACTTCGTGGTTCCGAGCGTCCAGACGCAATTGCTCGATACGTTCGACGTGGCGCAGGTCGAAGTGCTGCGCGGACCGCAGGGCACCTTGTTCGGCAAGAACACGACCGGCGGTGCGGTGACGGTGCGGACCCAACGCCCGGAGCTGGGCAAGCTGGGCGTCAAGGGACAGATCGTCGCCGGGCGCTATGGCACCTATGAAGCGCGCGGCGCGGTCAACGTGCCGATCGGCGATACGCTGGCGTTCCGTGGCGTGATCGGCATGCAGAAGTCCGACGGCTATTATCGCAACGGCGCCTGCTATGGGCCGGTCGTGGCCTTCGCGCCATCCAAGTTTGCCGGGCGGCAGGGCTGTGGCGACGGCCGCGCGCTGGGTGGCACGGATGTCTGGAACGCGCGCGTCAAGCTGTTGTGGGAACCGACATCGGGCATCGATGCGCTGCTGCAATATGAGCATCTGCGCGACCGTTCTGACAGCATCCCCACGGTCAACGAAACGCCCAACAGCCCCGCCTTCCTGTTCGATACGCTGAATGTCGGCGCGGCCACCGGCGCAGGCAGCGATCCGCTCGACAATGCCGGGATCACCAACCGGCAGGACAATCTGATCAAGATGGGCAATGGCCAGCGCATCAACGTCGACGGCGTGTATCTCAACGTCAACATCGACGTCGGGCCGGGCACCTTCACGTCGGTATCCGGCTGGCGCAAGCAGAAGTCGCGCCTGCCCAACACCTATACCGGCCAGGCCCCGGTCGCCGCCGATGGCGAGGTGCTTTCGCTGTTCGACGCCAACCGGTCCGACGATCGCCGTACCTGGCAGCAGGAAGTGCGCTTCGCCTCTGATCTGGGCGGCAGCTTCGACTTCGTGACCGGTGCCTTCCACCAGAATGACCGGACCAGCTTCTGCGTGTCGCAGCTTCTGGGCTTCCTTGATCTTGCCAGCGGCGGCCTGCCCTTCGGCCCGTGGAACCAGAATCCCTATATTCTGTGCAACGCGCAGAAGGCACGCTCGACCGCCGTGTTCCTGGAGGGCACGCTGAAGATCACGCCGACGCTGACACTGACCGGCGGCGGCCGCTACACCTGGGAACGCAAGACATGGTTCGGGCGGCAGCAGGTGTTCCAGCAGCAGCTGAACGGCGGGTTCGATCCGACACTGCGGGTGAACAACACGATCGACGCCAATGTGTTCGATTTTCCGGCCGGTGTGATCCAGGTGAAGGCGCGGGCGAACGAGCCGACATGGCGTGCGAGCCTGGGCTGGCAGGCGACCGACGACGTTTTCGCTTATGCAACCTATTCGCGCGGGTTCAAGGGCGGCGGCTTCAACGACCAGATCGGCGGATTCCATCCGTTCGTGAATGCCGACGGCAGCGACGACAATGCGGCGTTCGCGGCGGCGGCATCGGCCACCGCGCCGGAAAAGGCCGACAGCTATGAAGTCGGTGTCAAGACTTCGGCGCTCAACAACCGCCTGCGGTTCAACCTCACCGGCTTCTACGTCGATTATTCCAACCTGCAAAAGCAGATCGTGGTGCCGATCACCGTCGGTGGTCAGCAGAACCAGGTAACGCGCTTCTTCAACGCGGCATCGGCCAATGTGAAGGGCATCGAAATGGAAGCGACCCTGATCCCGGTCGACAATTTCACCCTGCGTGGCGTCCTTGGCTATCAGAAGGGCAAGTACAACGAATATGTAACGCCCATCCCGGCGGGCTATGACTTGTCGAGCGCACCGCTCGACCGCCTGCCCAAATGGCAGTGGACCATCGATGCGAGCTATGAAGTGCCGATGGGTAGCCACAAGCTGCTGTTCAACGGCAATGTGAACTACACGGCGCGCAACCTGTTCACGCAGTCGATCACCAGTCCCGACGAGAACACCTATCTCAATGCGCGGACCCTGGTGAATGCGTCGATCACGCTCGCCGAAGCGGAGGACAAATATTATGTCCGTGCCGTGGGTCGCAACCTGACCGACGAACGCTACCGCACGGCATCGCAGGTTGTCGGCGGGCTGTGGTCGAACAGCCAATATGGCCTGCCGCGCTATTACGGGCTGGAACTGGGTGTCAGCTTCGGCGGTATCCGCTGATGGGGCAGGGATTGCGCTATCGCTGGCCACTGATAGGCGCCTTGGCCGTCTGCGCCGCCTCGATCGGGGTGGCGCAGGATCGGCAGGCCGCAAGTCAGCAGGCGGAAACAGCGGAAGCGCAATCCAGCCGCATGAAATCGACCGACGAACTGGTCGCCCGCACAGGCGAGGCGATCGATCCCGATACCCATCCGGGCAAGGCGCTGTTCAACGAAAATTGTGCCGGATGCCATATGGGCGGCGTGCCCAAGGCACCGGCGGTCGTCTGGCTGGAGATGATGGCGCCCGATGCGATCCTGGGCGCGATGCAGGGCGGCATCATGAGCCAGCAGGCCGCCCATCTGAAACCTGCGCAGCAGGTAGAGATCGCCGAATATCTGACGCGCACCAAGCTGGCGGACTACAAGCCGCCTGCGCCGCCCGCCCGCTGCACCGGCGCGGCGTTGCAATTTACGGGCGCGCCGCCGGCTGCCGTCGGCTGGGGGCATGACAACCGCCGCTTCGTGCCTGCGTCCGTCGGCGGGCTGTCCGCCGCCGACGCGCCGAAGCTCACATTGAAATGGGCCTTTGCCTATCCTGCTGCCGTGCGCGCGCGATCGCAACCGGCGATCGGCTGGAACACGGTGTTCGTCGGCAGCCAGAACGGCACCGTCTATGCGTTCGATCTCGATACGGGTTGCGCAAAATGGACCTACCGCGCCAGCGCCGAAATCCGCACGGCGATCGTTGCCGATCCCGTTACGAAGCGCCTGCATTTCGGCGACGTGCTGGGCCGCGCTTATGCGGTCGATGCGATGACCGGCAAGCCGCTGTGGCAGACGAAGCTGGACGATCATCCCAACGCGACGATCACCGGATCACCGGCACTGGGGGGCGGCATGCTGTTCGTGCCGGTGTCCTCGCTCGAAGTGACTTCGGCAGCGGACCCGGCCTATCCCTGCTGCTCGTTCCGCGGCGCGGTCGCGGCGCTCGATCCCGCGAGCGGAGCCGTCCGCTGGAAAACCTACACCATTCCCGACGCCCCGTCGCCGCAGGGCAAGAACGACAGCGGGACGCCGATGTTCGGACCCTCCGGCGCGCCGGTCTGGGGTAGCCCGACCTATGACGCGAAGCGCAACCGGCTCTATTTCGGATCGGGGGAAAATTACTCGTCGCCTGCCGATGGCAACAGCGATGCAGTGTTTGCCGTCGATGCCGCCAGCGGCAAGAAGCTGTGGCAGATACAATTCACGGCGAATGACGCCTGGAATGTCGGCTGCATGGTCGGCAACGGCACCTGCCCGAAGGAAAACGGGCCGGATGTTGATCTCTCGGCATCGCCCGTGCTGGTCGATATCGCCGACGGCAAGCAGATGCTTGTGCTCGGCCAGAAGTCCGGCATCGCTTATGGTGTCGATCCCGACAGTGGTCAGAAAGTCTGGAGCCAGCGCCTCGGCCATGGCGGTACGCAGGGCGGGGTACATTTCGGCATGGCGGCGGAGGGATCGACCATCTACGTGCCGATCGTCGACATGGCCGATACCCGCGACGGGCGCATGTATGACAAGGCGCAGAACGGCGCGGGCATCCATGCGGTCGACGCGGCGACCGGCGCGATCCTCTGGCGCAACAAGGCCGACAATATCTGCGGCGGCGCGCAATATTGCGATCCCGGCATATCGGCGGCGGCCACGGCGCTGCCGGGTGGCGTGATCGCCGGGCATCTCGACGGGCGCTTGCGGGTATATGACGGGAAGGACGGCCATGTGCTCTGGTCCTACGACACGCGCCAGCCTGTCCGCACCACCACCGGCGTCACGGCCAGCGGCGGCGGCATGAGCGGGCCGGGTGCCGCGATCTACAACCGTCATGTCGTGGTCAACAGCGGCTATGGCCTCTATTATCACATGCCCGGCAATCTGCTGCTGGTGTTCGCAGCCCCTTAACGGAACAGGATAGCTATGGATTTCGGACTGACGGACGACCAGCGCCAGTTGCAGGAAGCTGCGCGCGCCTTTGCACAGGCGGAACTGCCCGCGATCGCCGCCCGGCTGGAGGCGGACAATGTCCCGCCCGGGCACGATCTCATCAAACGCTATGCGGACATGGGGTTCCTGGGCATCAACGTACCGCAGTCTCTGGGCGGCCTCGGCATGGGCAATCTGGAGGCGCTGATCGTGCTGGAGGAGTTCGCCAAGATTTCCTCGGCCATCGCTTTCCCCATTTTCGAATCCTGCGTCGGCCCGGTGCGGGCGATCGAGCTGTTCGGATCGCCATCGCTCAAGGAGCGGGTTGTGCCTGCGGTCTGTTCCGGGGATCTGGTGGTCGCGGTGTCGATGTCCGAGCCCGATGCCGGCAGCGCATTGACGGACCTGACGACGCGTGGCGTGATCGATGGTGACCGGATCGTGCTCAATGGCACCAAACGCTGGTGCTCGGGCGGCGGCCATGCCGACGGCTATGTGATCTATTGCCGCCTCTCCGATGCGCCCGGCGCGAAGGGGATCGGCGCGGTCTATGTCGAGAAGGATACGCCGGGTCTCAGCTTCGGGCCGAACGAGCATCTCATGGGGTTTCGCGGCATCCCATCGTCCGATCTGATGCTCGACGACTGCACCGTCCCGCTCGACAATCTGGTCGTGCCTGCCAATGGCGGCTTTCAAAAACTCATGGAGGCGTTCGACCTCGAACGCTGCGGCAACGCCACCATGTCCATGGCGCAGGCGTCCGGCGCGCTGGAGGATGTGCTCGCCTATGTGCAGGAGCGCAAGCAGTTCGGCAAGGCGATCATCGAGTTTCAGGCGGTACAGCTGAAACTCGCCGAAATGCAGATGAAGGTCGATGCCGCCCGTCTGCTCATCTGGCGCGCGGCCGCCAATGCGCAGGACGGCATCCCGTCGGTCAAGGACAGTTCCGTCGCCAAATGCTTTGCCAACACGATCGCGCGCGAAGTGACCGGCGACGCCGTGCAACTTATGGGTGCCTATGGCTACAGCCGTGACTTTCCGATGGAACGGCGGCTGCGCGATGCCTGGGGCTGGGGCATTGCGGGCGGCGCGATCGACATTCAGAAGACGAACATCGCGGCGGCCATGGTGGGCAGACGCTTCGACCAGCGGCGATAGGCGTCAGGATGCGCCTGCTCCATATCGACGCCAGTCCCCGCGACACGCGATCACGGTCACGCGCCGTCGCCGATCATTTTCTCGCGGCGCTGGCGGCAATGCGCCCCGCTCTGGTGGTCGAGCCGCTCAAGCTGTTTGGCCATGCGCTGCCGACACTGGCCGACGGTATGGTCGAAGGCCGCTATGCGCGCATCATGGGCGGGACCGAAACGCCCGACATTGCGGAAAAATGGGCCGAAGTGCAGGGGCATGTCGATCATTTCCTCAGCTTCGACGCCTATGTTATCTCGACGCCCATGTGGAACTTCGGCGTGCCCTATGTCCTCAAACATTATGTCGACGTGCTGACGCATCCGCGCATAACGTTCGTGAATGACGCGCAAGGCAATGTGACCGGCCTCGCCAATGGTCGCAAGGCGCTGGTGATCGCCGCGAGCGCGATGGACTTCGGCGGGGCGGGGGACGCCAACGACGCGCTGGCGGCGCTGGATTTCCAGTTGCGCTATCTGGAGACATGGCTCCGTTTCATCGGCGTCGATCCGGTCGAGACGATCCGCGTCGCTCCGACCTTCGGCGCGCCCGAAGCGGTCGAGGCGGCGATGGCGGCGGGCGGGGCGTCAGCCGAGCGTATCGCCGCCCGATTCTGAAGCGAAAGCCGTGCGGCTGTAGACCAGGTTGATGCTGCGGAAGGATATGACCACCGCATCATGCTGGTTCAGCAAGCGATATTCGGTGATCGCGGTGCCGCGCGGCTTTCCGCTGTCCGACGGGATCAAATCCACAATCCGCGATGTCGCGCGCAGCGTGTCGCCCGCGCGCACCGCCGTTTTCATCCGCACCTCATCCCACCCGACGCCGCAGACGAAATCGATGTCGCTGTTCATTTCATGATCGAGGATGCGCCAGACGGCCAGCACCTGAATGCCGCTGGCAATCAGTTCGCCGAAATGCGATGCGCGCGCGGCGTCCGGATCGACGTGGAACCACTGCGGATCATAGCGACGCGCGAAATCGACGATATCATCCTGGGATAGCGTTCGCGGCCCGGACAGGCGGCTTTCGCCGATGACAAGGTCCTCGAACTTTCGAGGTGGGCGCTGATGGGCCATGACGGTTCGGGCTGCTCCGGTCGGGAAGGATGACCTTGGCAAGCCCTCGCACAAAAAACAATCACAATTGCTTGTTTACTGAGCGCAGAATCCTCTTATGCTGCGCTCCATATAAGGAGAGTATCGGCGTGGAGGCAGCATGGCGAACCCGCATACGCGACGGCGACCGGCTGTGTACCGAATGCGTGCCGCGCGGCGCCTGCAAGTTCGGGGTGTCGGTGCTCGCATTCGACGATGCTGCGCAACATATGCGCAGCACGATCCTGTGCCCCGCCGCCTATGAAGGAGGGCCGGGGGTTGCCCATGGCGGCTGGGTGTGCGCGGCACTCGACGAAGTGCTGGGACAGACGGTCATGGAATATCATGCCCGCGTGGTGACGGCCAATCTGTCGGTCGATTTCCGCCTGCCCGTACCCGTCGGCGAGGCGCTGACCGGCCATGCTTGGATCGATGCCCTGGACGGCCGCAAGGTACGGGCGACGGGCGAGCTGCGCCTGGCCGCCAGCGATGCGGTGCTGGCCCGCGCCACCGGCCTGTTCATCATCATCGATCCCGCCCATTATGTGCGCCATGCGGACTGGCTGGCGCAGCAGAAAGTGACCGGAGGTACAGCATGATCCCCGCCGACCAGCAAATCGTCCAGTTTTCCTGGGTCGTCAACGACATCGACGAGGCCGCCGCGCGCTGGCATCGCACCACGGGCGTCGGCCCGTTTCTGGTCGGACGGCATCTGACGCTGATCGATCCGAAGCATCGCGGCAGGCCGCAGGTCACCGATTTTTCGATCGCCGTGGCGCAGGCCGGGCCGATCCAGATCGAACTGGTGCAGCAGCATGATGACAGCCCGTCCTGCTATCGCGACACGATGGCGGCGGGGGCCGAGGGGCTGCATCATGTCGCCTTTATCGCGCAGGATTATGATGCGGCGCTGGCCTTCTATACCGATCAGGGCTTTGCCGTGGCCAGCGAAGGTCGCTTTGGCGAAGTCCGCTTCTGCTATGTCGATACGGCCCCGGCGCTGGGCCATATGGTCGAGATACTGGAGGACAAGCCCGCGATCCACGCCTTTTTCGCGGCGGTCGTTCGCGCGGCGGAGCAATGGGACCGCAACCCGGATACCGCCGTGCGCGACATGTGAGCGCGGTCAAGCACGCGATCAAGTCAGAAAGCACTTGCAAAAAACAATCATGACTGTTTGTTATATAGGCAGTCGAAATGATCGTCGGGAGAGGCAATGACGGGCGAGGCACTCTACACGCTAGGCGCCGTGCTGCGCGAAAGCGGTGTGCGCCATGGCGATGCCGACGCGCTGGTCTTTCCAGACCGGCGGCTGAGCCACGCCGGCCTCGCCGCATCGGCGCGGCGATGGGCGCGCGCCTTCATCGCGATGGGCGTGCAGCCGGGCGAACATGTCGGCATATTGCTGTCCACCTGTCCCGATTTTGTCGAGGCGATGTTCGGCGCAGCCATGGCGGGCGCGGTCGCGGTGCCGGTCAATGCCCGCTATCAGGCGGGGGAATTGGCTTATCTCGTCAGGGATGCCGATCTGGTCCTGCTGGTAACGACGGGGCGTGTCGCCGATTCGCTGGATTTCGGGCAGCGGCTCTGCGCAGCGTTGCCGACCTTGCCGCTGGCCGAGAATCCCTATCGTCTGGCACTGCCGGAAGCGCCGCGTCTGCGCCAGATCATCTGCCTCGAAAGCCCGTGCGCACCTTATCTGGTCGGCGTGTCCGCTGCGCTGGCGAAGGGCGATGCCGATGCGCAGGCCGACGCGGCGGTCGATGCGCGGATCGATGCGGTCACGCCGACGGATATCGCGCTCATCCTCTACACGTCGGGCACCACCGCCAATCCCAAAGGCTGCATGATCAGCCACCGGGCGATGGTGGGCAACAGCCGCAACCTTGGCAAACGCTACGAAGTGACGGCGCGCGACAAGGTGTGGTCACCCCTTCCGATCTTCCACATCGCAGGCATCTTGCCGATGACGATGATCCTGGACGTCGGCGGCGCGTATCTGACGGTGCCGCATTTCGACGCGGGCGTGGCGCTCAAGATGTTGCAGGATGAGCGGGCGACCGTCGCCTATCCCAGCTTCGTCACAATCATGCAGGGGCTGATCGAGCATCCCACCTTCAAGGATACCGACCTGTCGTCGATGCGCCTGATGAACAGCAATTTCGCGGTGCAGCCTGCCTGGATCAAGGAGGCGATGATCGCCGCCATGCCCGCCATCACGCATGTCGGCACTTATGGCCTGACCGAGGCGGCGGGCACGATCTGCACCAGCCGTCTTTCGGACAGTTTCGCCCTGCGCACGGAGCGTCTCGGTGTCCCGCTGGACGAATGGGAAGTCGCCATCCGCGATATCGAGACCGGCGCGCCCTGCCCCGAAGGCACGCCAGGCGAAATCTGCGCGCGCGGGCCGAACATGCTCTCAGGCTATTATAATGCGCCGGACAAGACGGCCGAAAGCATCCGCGACGGCTGGTTGCACACGGGCGACATCGGATCGTTCGACGCAAGCGGTCACATCATGTTCCATGGCCGGACGAAGGACATGCTGAAGGTTGGAGGGGAGAATGTCGCCGCTGCCGAGATCGAGGCGGCGTTGCAGACGCACCCCGCCGTCAAGCTGGCGCAGGTGGTCGGCATTCCCGACGATCGCTATGTCGAGGTGCCCGCCGCGTTCGTCGAGCTGGCCGAAGGCGCGGTGACGGACGCCGCGACGCTGATCGCCCATTGCACCGGCACGATCGCCAGTTTCAAGCTGCCGCGCCACATCCGCTTCGTTGAAAGCTGGCCCATGTCGACGTCCAAGATCCAGAAGTTCCGTCTGCGCACCGCGCTGATCGAGGAACTGGGCGCGGGCGTCGCATGACCGCGCAGCCGCTTGCGGGCAAGGTTGCTGTCGTCATGGGGGCGGCGGGGCGCGACAATATGGGCCAGGCCATTGCCGCGCGACTGCATGCCGATGGTGCGCAGATTGTCGTGGGCGGGCGCCATGCCGAAGAGCTTGCGCGCTTTGCCGACAGCATCGATGGCGCCTGGGCGCTGTGCGACCTGACGGACGAAGCGCAACTGGCCGCTTTGATGGACACCGCCGTGGCGCGCTTCGGTGGAGTGGACATCGCCATCAATGCGACCGGATGGGGCCTGCTCAAGCCATTTCTGGAAACGACGCGCGAAGAGTTGCAGAAGATCGTCGATCTGCAATTCACCGGCTGTTTCCTTTACTATCAGGCGGCGTTGCGGGTGATGCGCGACGGCGGATCGATCGTGCAGATCAGCTCCGCCACGGCCACGATCATGCTGGAGGATCACGCCGCCTATATGGGCACCAAGGCCGGCACCGATCACGTCATCCGCTGCATCGCCAACCAGTTCGGGCATCGCGGAATCCGCGCCAACAGCGTCGCGCCGGGTTTCACCGAAACGCCGATGACGGCGCGCGCCGCGGCCAATCCGGCGGTCGTGGCGGCGTTCGAGAAGGAATATCCGCTGGGGCGAGTCAACACGCGCGAGGATATTGCCAACGCCATCGCCTGGATCGTGTCCGACGCCTGTTTCATGACCGGCCAGACGTTTCAGGTGAACGGCGGCCTTACCCTGCGGCGCAACCCGACCAACGCCGAAATCGTCGCCGCCGTGCGCGCCGCAAAGGCAGGCGTCAGCCCGGCGTGATCCGCGGATAACGCAGGCGCAGGTCGTCCGCCAGTCGCTCTATTTCCGTCATGTCGCGCAAGGTGCCGTGCGGGGTCACGGCCCAGTTGCAGTGCGGATGAGTCTCAACCGGGTAGACGCGCACCTCGCCCAGCGCCAGTCGCCAGTGCCGCCGGGTGCCACCGGCACGGCGCAGCAAGGTGACGATGAAGATTTCGTGCAGGTCGGTCGCCGTCATGGTCGCGGCGCATAGCATGGCGATTGGCGAACGCCTTGCCTCTTTTGACGTTACCAGCGCAGCAGGCGCGGCCCGGTGAGCCAGCCGCCGAGCGTCGCGACCGCAATCCCCAGCGAATACCACAGCAGCACGAACGTCGCCGATGCTTCGGGGCAGTGCAGCCCGTAGAGCGTCGCGGACAGGCCGCCGGCCGCCAGGCCTGCCATCGCTCCGGTCAGCCGCAGCCGGGTCGGCGCGAACCGGCGAAATGCCCAGAGACCTGCGACGAAAATCGGCAGCGCCAGCAACAGAATGTTGAGCGCACAGCGATCCCAGCTTTCCCCTTTTACCAGCGCCATCCATTCCGTAGCGGGGGTAGCCAGCAATTCATGGGCAGAGAGACCCGCCATCAGCAGCACGGGCACCGACAGCAGCCACAGACCGCGCGGGCGCGGCGCGTCCGGGCGCGCCAGGCCTATGGCCGCGGCCGTGCCGCCCAGCGCGAGAGCCAATGTGTAGATCAGCTTCATCCAGAAGGTGCCGCCCGCCAGCGCCGCCGCCAGATCGTCGCGCAGGCCAATCGTCATCGGAATGATCGCCACCGCGACAAGGCCGCCGGTCGCCAGCGCCCCCGCCATCCGCCGTTCCACCGCGCGCCGGGGCACAGGCCGCACGTCGTGCGCCAGGGTTTCTATCAGCATGTCCGTCTCCATCATAAGTCGCCGCGCAGCCGCGCCGCCAGCGCCCGCAAGCCGCGATGGACCGACACTTTCACGTCCGATTCGCTCATGCCGCGCCGCTCTGCCGCCTCCACGATGCTCAGCCCCTCGACACGCGTGTCACGTATCGCCTGGGCCTGCTTGTCGGGAATGGTGGCGAGCAGATGATCGACATCCATCGCCGCCCCGCTCGCTGCCTCGAACCCCTCGGTCACCAGAATGTCGTCCAGCCCGTCGATCGACAGATGCTGGCGGTGGCGGCGGAAATGGTCGATCATCTTGTGTCGCGCGACCGCAAAGGCCCAAGGGGCAAAGGGGCGGGTGCGGTCATATGTCCCCCGCCGCGTGTGAATGGCCATCAGCGTTTCCTGCACAAGGTCGTCGACTTCTCCGTCCGCATCGCGCAGCCGCCTGGCGAAGAAGCGGCGGAGCAGCGGAACGAGCGCGCGCAGCAGGGCGCGGTGGGCGGCAGCGTCACCGTCCAGACCGCCGACCATCATTCGCTGCAATTCGTCCTCGCTTGCCTGCACGCACACTCCTTTGCGCTATTCTGCGCGAAGCGGCAGGAAGTTACAGCCCGATCATTTCCCTGGCGGGAATAAACGTGGGGTCAGGCGGTGGGTGTGACGATGACACTCTGGACGGTTGCGGCGCACAGCGGCGACAAAAAGCGCAGGCCGAACCGGCGATTGCGGATCCAGACGACTTCCGCCGCCCATTGCGCGCCCTGCCATGCGACATCGACGATCGCGCCGCGCCGCAATGCCGTTTCGGTAAAGCACAGCGCGCCGCCGGTGCCGATGTCGAGCAGATGCGCGCGCATGTCGCGCTCCCCGTCGTTCAACGTGACCGGCGTGAAGATCTTGGACCGGCGCAGCAGGCGGCGTTCGGCGAGACGGATGCCTCCGCTCGCCGTCCGCATGCTGTTCCTGTGTCCTGCCATACCGGCCATGACGCTCTCCCGCTCGGCCAGCATCATAAACCGCATGTCGTTTCAGATTCGTTATCAGTCCGTCGACGGATCGATCAGACGCTTTCGAGCGTCCGCATGCCCTTGCGCACCCGCATGGTCTTGGTCTCGGCCACCTCGTTCGTGCGGCTGCGGATATCGCGCATGAAATGCCAGGCGCCGCTGACCTGCTGCGGTGTGATGTCGAGCGAGACATAGCCGCGACGGCTGGTGTCGCTGAATATCAGATCGGGGTTGGTCTGCCGCAGGGCGGCGGCGACATCGGCCGGGGCCACCTGCGGCACATAGCTTTCGAAGCCGGGTGAGGTGACGCTGTGCCCGGCAAACTCGACACCTGCGGCCACGCGCTTGCCGTTGCTGCCGCGATCGCCCAGATCATAGCCCCAGGCATTGTGGCTGTCGCCCGACAGCACAACCATATTCGCGTCTGCCGTCAGTGCGGCTTCGTAAAGGCGGGTGCGTGCGGCGGGATAGCCGTCCCACGCATCGAGATTGAACGGCAGGCCAGCTTTCGATGCGGCGACGCCGGCCATCGTGCGCTGGCGGATATAGTCCGGGGCCGATGCGGGCACCCAATCCGCGGCCTGCGACGGGAAGCGGCCGTTGCCCATCACAAGCTGCTGCGCGACGATCTGCCACGCGGTGCCCTTGCGGGTGGAGGCGGCAAGACCGTCGTACAGCCATTTTTCTTGGCGTTCACCCATCAGGCTGCGGTCCTTCGCGCTCCACGGCCCGTCGCGAAACTCCATCAGCGCCTTGCCAAGGTCGCCGCGCCCGGCCAGTGCCTCGGCCAGTTCGAGCTGCTTGCTGCGCCCGGTTATGCGCGTTTCCGGGCGGAACAGCGTCGCCAGCGAGCCGATTTCATAGGCGCTGTAGGGGGCCTCGGACACCGGCATCCATTCGCGATAGACACGCTCGGCGACGGCCTTGCGCGTTGCCCAGTCGCCTTCGGTCTCCGGCTGGTGATTTTCCGCGCCGTCGGTCCATGCATCGTTCGCCAGTTCGTGATCGTCCCACTGCGCGATCATCGGGAACATCGCATGCAGGGCCTGAAGGTCGGGATCGAGCCGGTAGCAGGCATGGCGCAGGCGATAGTCCGCCAGCGTGACCATTTCGTTCGTTGGCTGGATCAGCCGGCCGGGCAGGGCCTCCTTCGCGCTGGGATAGGTGCCGACGGGATATTCGTAGAGGTAGTCGCCGCAATGGACGACCAGATCGATATCCTGCCGCTGCGCCGCATGGCCATAGGCCGTGAACCAGCCGAACGGCAGGTTGGAACAGGAAAAGAGCGCGATGCCGAAGCGCGCCACATCGCCCTGGGGCAGGGTCTTTGTGCGGCCGACCGGGCTCATGCTGCCATCCGGGGCGACGAAGCGATAGTAATAGACGGTACCGGGCTTGAGACCCGCAACGGTAATCTTGGCGGTATGATCCGCTTCGCCCCGCGCGGTAACCTCGCCGCCGCCCGCGACGTTGGCAAAGCGGCTGTCGGCGGCGACTTCGCAGCGCAAGGTCGTGTCATTCGCGGCGACGAAACGTGTCCACAGCAGCACCGAGCCGGCCGAAGGCTCTCCGCTGGCGACGCCATGGGTAAAGCCTTTACCGGCCAGTGCGGCCGCCGCACCCGGAATGGCGAGCGCGCCCAGGCCAAATATGCTGCCCTTGATAAGCAGGCGGCGATCGATCGGGAAGGTCATGGCATGGTCCTCCGGCTATAGGGTGTTAGATCAGAAACGGCCCGTTATCTGCACGCCGTAAAAGCGCGGCTCGCCCGGAATGAAGGTCGGGATGCCGAAGCTGCCGCCGGTGTTGCCTGCGTCGAGCAGATAATCCTGATTGGTCAGGTTGCGGGCGAATCCGGCAATCTCGATCCGGTCATCGGCAAAGGCGACCCCGGCGCGCAGGTTGACCAGCGTCACTGCCTTCTGGCTGATGAGCGGGTTGTTGGGCACTTCGAAGAAGATGCGGCTGCGATAGGTGACGCTGGGCGTTGCGAAGATGCGGGCGCCGTTGCCGATCGGCGCATCGATGGTAAAGCCCGCCGCGCCCTGGACTTCGGGTTGCAGGCGGAACTTGTCACCCGTGAAATTGCCGTTTTCTGCCTTGTCGTCGATGCCGCCGTCGATGTAGCCGACATTGGCGAAGATATTGAGCCACGAGGTCGGCTGCACCTGCACTTCGGCCTCGACACCCAGATTGCTGGCGGACCCGGCGCTGACGGTGCGGGTCACGGCGTTTTCAGTCACCGTTACCTGGAAATTGTCGTAAGTCTGGTAATAGACGCCGAGCGAGCCGGAAAAGATGCCGGTCGCCGCTTTCAGGCCGACTTCATAGTTCCACACATTTTCTTCCGGCACCGCCTGGCTATTGGCGACGACCACCCCATTGACGCGCGCGGCGCCCAGATTGACGGTGGGCGAGCGGCGGCCCTTCGATACGGTGGCAAAGCCGTTCACGCCGGGCGCGAAACGATACAGGACGTTGAAGCGCGGCAGAAAGGCCTGAAAGCTGTCTTCGTTGCGGAATGTCCGTCCGCCGGTGTCGATCTGCCCCGGGATAAGCGGCGCGCCGGTAATCACCGAATTGGGCGCGCGGGCGATGAAGCCCGAACGCCGCTTTTCGATCAGCGCGCGGATACCCGCCGTCAGTTCAAGCGATGGCGACGCGATCCAGGTGCCGTCCGCGAACATCGAATAGCTGTCGTTCTTGCCCTGATTTTCGAAGGTCGAGCTGTAGGGGATCGTCGTCGCCGCGCCGCGCGTCAGGATGGCGGTCGCCTGCGACGCCGTCACCACGCCTGCGCTGTTGATGCAGGCCAGGCCAGGCACCAGCCGCGCCGCGCACTGCAGATAGGTGCCTTCCTCGGTCGAGAAGGGTACACGCTGGAAGCTGTCCTCGCGGAACAGATTCCAGCCGAAGGAGCCGCGGAAGCTTTCCGAATTATAGGCGAAACGCGTTTCGTGGCTTGCCTGCCAGCCAACGGCTTCCTCCGCAAACTCCAGATACCACGCGGCCGATCCGTCGGCGTCGAACACTTCGTTGCTGTTGAAATCGCGGTAGCCGTTGACCATCGTCAGCGTCCAGTCGTCGGCGATGTCCCAGCTGAACGTCAGGTTCGCATCGTAGACGTCGCGGTTGAGGCCCAGCTTTTCCGCGCCGAGTACAGCGGCCGACACCGGCGATCCGCCCAGATGTGCGACGCCGAAGGGATTGCCCGGACCTGCCGTCGTCGGCAACACGCGCGAAATGAAAGGCGTACCGGAATTGCGCTGCCGGTCGTAGGTCAGGATCAGGTCGGCGGTGAACCGCTCGCTTGGCGTGAAGCGCAGCGACCCGCGGATGCCCAACTGATCCTGCCGATAGAGATCATCCTGATTGGGGGCGAGATTGGTGACATAGCCGTCGCGCTTTTTCCATGCGAAGGCGACGCGGGCGGCGATCTTGTCCGACCCGACATTGAGGAAACCGCCCAGGACGGTCGCGTCATAATTGCCGTAGCTGCCATAGGCTTCGCCCGACAGGCCGGGCTTGGGCCGCGCGGAAATGATGCTGATCGCGCCGACGGCGGACGCGGTGCCGAACAAGGTCGCCTGCGGTCCCTTGATGACTTCGATCCGCTCCACGTCGTAGATGTCCTGATAGGAGCCGCGCGAGCGCGATATGTCGACGCCGTTGTAATAGAGGGTGATGCGCGGCGCCTGTTGCGCGGAGCCGCTGTCCGATGTGATGCCGCGTATGACGATACCGGGGTTGTTGGCGCTCTGTTCCTGAATGTTGAGGCCGGGAATATAGTTGGACAGCTCATCAAGGTCCGAAACGCCCAGCTGCTTCAGCCGCGCGCCGCTGGTGGCCGAAATGGTGATCGGCACGTCAACCGCACGCTGCTCGATCTTCTGCGCCGTCACGATGATCGTGTCGCCTAGATCGGTTGCTGCCTCGACCGGATCGGCGGCAGGCGCCGGGGCTGTCTGCGCAAGCACCGGGGTGGCGGCGGTGCCGCACAGCAACAGGGCCAGCAAGCGGAGGCGACGGTTCATGATGTTCCCCTTGATCGCGATTCAGGACGTTGCTGAATCGATGGAGAGCCGCTGCACCGCGCAGGTGACGGGATGACGACGCAGCCATGACAGGATGGCGACGGATTGAAGATGTGATTGTCATAAATCGACCCGGACCTTCTCCGTTGAAGGCACAAGGATACGAAGCCCCTTCGACTGCCTGCCTGTGGCAGGCGCTCAGGACAGGCGTATGAGCGGAGCGGATTAGGCGACGTTGGATGAGGGTGAGCGGACCAAAGGTCCGCGCGCTCGCCCTGCGAGCGCATACCCCTCACCCAGCTACGGATAAGCCACTTCGTGGCTAAGTTTGCGCAACCCTCTCCCTCAAGGGGAGAGGGCTTTTTTGCATTTACCTCTTCGCCCGATCTCGGTTACGGCCCCGCATCTTTCCTTCAGCAAAGGTATTCCCATGACCCGCACGCTTATCTCCTCCGGTTCTCCTTTCGAGGCGCAGGTCGGCTATTCGCGGGCGCTGGTGCAGGGGGACTGGTGCTTCGTCGCAGGGACGACCGGCTATGATCCCGATACGCGCATCATGCCGGAGGATGTGGCGGACCAGGCGCGCAATGCGCTGGCGGTGATCGGCAAGGCGCTGGGCGAAGGCGGGTTCAGCTTCGGCGATGTGGTGCGCGTCACTTATTATATCACCGACGCGGCCTATTGGGACAGTATCGGCCCGGTGCTCGGCAGCGTGTTCGGCGCGATCCGCCCGGCCGCGACCTGCATCGTCTGCGGCCTCATCAAGCCCGAAATGAAGATCGAGATTGAAGTCACCGCGCTACGAGCCGAAGCATGAGCACCTCTGACCTCCGTATCGTTTCGCTGCTCCCCAGCGCGACGGAGATTGCCGTGGCTCTGGGCTTTGGCGATGCGCTGGTCGGGCGCAGCCATGAATGCGACTGGCCGCGCGGGGTGGAGGTGCTGCCCGTCATCACCAATTCCAAGCTCGCCAAGGGGCTGGCGTCGGGCGAAATCGAAAAGCGGGTGCAGGAAATCGTGGCCTCCGGCCTGTCGGTCTATGAAGTCGACGGGGATAAACTGTGCGCGCTGGCGCCCGATGTCATATTGACGCAGACGCAATGTGCGGTCTGCGCCGTAACGCCGGCGGATATTCAGGATGCGCTCGATGCGTGGACGGGCAAGCAGCCGGTGCTGGTAAGCACAGCGCCGGACGACATGGCTGATGTGTGGGGCGATTTCCTGCGCGTCGGCGCGGCGCTGGGGGCGCAGGATCATGCCGCCGATGTGGTCTCGCAGTTGCAGGCGCGGATCGCCGCCGTCTCCGCCGCTGTCGCCGGTCGTCCCCGGCCGCGCGTCGCCGCGATCGAATGGCTCGATCCACCGATGGTGGCGGGCAACTGGGTGCCCGAACTGATCGAGGCGGCGGGGGGAACAAGCCTGCTTGCGACGCCCGGCCAGCATTCGCCGTGGATCAGCTGGGACCAGATTGCCGACGCCGATCCCGACGTCCTCATCCTGATGCCCTGCGGCTTCCGCATTCCGCAAACCCTGGCCGAATTGCCGGGCGTCGCGGCCGATCCACGATGGCAGGCGTTGCGCGCGGTGCGGAGCGGAAAAGTCTACGCTACCGATGGCCAGTATTTCTTCAACCGCCCCGGCCCGCGCCTCGTTGAATCGGTCGAGATCATTGCCGAAATCCTGCATCCGGGCGTCGGTGCATGGGGTCATGAGGGCGTCGGGTGGCAGCGGGTGGAGCCCTGACGGGCCGTTATCGACAGGAGGACAGGGCGTGACGATCACCATGTACGGCATCAAGAATTGCGATACGATCAAGAAAGCGCGGACGTGGCTGGATACGCATGGCGTCGCTTATGATTTCCATGACTACAAGGCGTCGGGCATCGACGCGGCGACGCTGCGCGGATGGGTGGAGGAGCATGGCTGGGAGGTCATCCTGAACCGCGCAGGCACGACCTTCCGCGCCTTGCCGGAGGCGGACAAGCAGGGGATCGACGCGGACAAGGCGATCGCGCTGATGCTCGCCAACCCCTCAATGATAAAGCGCCCGGTGCTGGACCTTGGCGACCGGCGGCTGGTGGGATTCAAGCCGGATGCTTATGCCGCTGCGCTAGGCGGATAATACGCGTTGCCGTTTCCATGCCTCCCTTCCGTTCGTGTCGAGCGAAGTCGAGACACGCTTGCGCAGTGCGCGCGGCATGTCCCTCGACTTCGCCCGGGACGAACGGGGATTTTGGGGGATAGCGCCGTCACGCCGCTGTCATGCAGCACACCTAAGCCAGCGCGATGTTGACAACCCTGTTTGCCGCACTGCTGCTGGCCGCTATGCCCGTAGCCGCCATGGCGCAACCGATCATCATCGCCCATCGCGGCGCCAGCGGGGAGCGGCCCGAGCATACGCTCGCGGCCTATGAACGCGCGATCGATCAGGGTGCGGACTATATCGAGCCGGATCTGGTCCTGACCAAGGACGGCGTGCTGGTCGTGCGGCATGAGAACGAGATCGGCGGCACGACCGATGTCGCCGATCATCCGCAGTTTGCCGATCGCAAGACGACGCGCACGATCGACGGGCAGGCGATGACCGGATGGTTCACGGAGGATTTCACGCTGGCCGAACTGCGCACGCTCCGCGCACGCGAACGTCTGGCCGAGGTGCGCTCCGCCAACCGCCGGTTCGATGGCCTCTATCAGGTGCCAACATTCGAGGAAGTGCTGACGCTCGTCAAGGCGAAGGAAGCCGAGACGCGGCGGCGCATCGGCATCTATCCCGAAACCAAGCACCCCAGCTATTTCGCCTCGATCGGGCTTCCGCACGAAGCACCCCTGCTCGCGTTGCTGGACCGTTTCGGCTATGGCGCGGCGGACGATCCGGTCTTCATCCAGTCGTTCGAGGTCGGCAATCTGAAGGCGTTGCGCGGCAAGACGCGGCTGCGGCTCGTTCAGCTTGTCGCCCGCGAATATGGACCGCCCGACCTGTCCGGCGTCACTTATGCCGACATGCTGACTGACGCGGGCATGCGCGATATCGCGACCTACGCCGATGCCATCGGCGCCGAAGGCACGCTGATCGTGGGGCCGGACGGTCTTGACACCGGCTTTGTCGCGCAGGCGCATGGCGCGGGATTGCAGGTGCATATGTGGACGTTGCGCGCCGAGAACATGTTCCTGCCACCCGCCTTGCGCCGGGGGGACAATCCCGCCGCGCATGGCGATTATGCGGCGGCGCTGCGGCTGCTGATCGCTACCGGCGTCGATGGCGTTTTCACCGATTTTCCGGGCATGGCGCGCGCGATCCTGCAACCCTGATCGCTATCTCTGCCAGAGTACTTGAAATTGCGGGCATATGCGCCGATGGAAGGGTTATGCTTTCGCAGAAGACCCGTTATGCCATCCGCGCGCTCCAGCATCTGGCGGATCATCATGGTGAAGGGCCGGTGCCGCTGACCGACATCGCCGAGACGCAGAAAATCCCTGCCAAGTTTCTGACCGTCATCCTTTCCGAACTGTCGCGCGAGGGGCTGGTCGATACCCAGCGCGGCCGCGACGGCGGCTATTGGCTGGCCCTCTCGCCCATCGACATCAGCTATGGCGACATCGTGCGGCTGACACGCGGATCGCTGGCGCTCACGCCCTGCGCCAGCCGCTTCGCGCATGAGAGCTGCACCAACTGCCTGCCCGAATCCGAATGCCGCCTGCATCGCATCATGCTGCGCGTACGGGATGAAACGGCGCGCGTGCTCGACAGCATCAGCCTGGCGGAGCCTGTTTCGCTGGATATCTGAGGCCGGATTATCGTCCCGCGCACAGCGAAATGGCGGTCGGCAACAGGCAGAATGTGGCTTTTCCCCGCCCTTGAGAGTGCGCTTTTCCGCCCGCCAAGATTTCGCCACATTTCATCGCTCGGCTATTGTCTACTATAATAATAGAATTACGGTGCAGGCTCCCCTCACGAGGAGCAGCGATATGGAGCGATTCGGATTATCAGGCGGCGCCGCAGCCGGGCGCGCGCAGCAACCCGTGGTGCTGACGGTGCCGGGCCTGAACAACAGCGGGCCGGGCCACTGGCAGACGATCTGGGAGGAGCGGCGCGGGGATTGTCGCCGTGTCGATCTGGGAAGCTGGTCCAGCCCCAGTCGCAACGCGTGGGTCAACCGGCTCGACACCGCGATCCGCGAGACGGCGCATGCCCATGGCGCGCCGATCATTCTGGCGGCGCACAGCCTGGGGTGCCTGGCCGTGGCGTGGTGGGGCGCGTTGCAGAGCCAGCCCTATGGCTGGCCGGTGGCAGGCGCGTTGCTGGTTGCGCCGCCCGATTGCGAGCGGACCGAAACACCCGAAACGATCGGCGGCTTCGCGCCGGTGCCGCGCAGCGCCCTGCCTTTTCCCTCGATCCTCGTCGCCAGTCGCAATGATCCTTACATCTTCTACGAGCGGGCGCACAGCATCGGCAAGAACTGGGGCAGCCAGATTATCGATGCCGGCCATAGCGGGCATATCAACGCGCAAAGCGGCCTTGGCGAATGGCGGTTCGGACAGGCCCTGCTGGACCGGCTGATCGCGCTGGCCGACGATCATGGGCCGCTTGGCCAGCAACGCGGCGGCCCGGCCCTGACCGTCCCCTCCACGCCGCACCATCCGCCGCACGGCCTGTTTCGCTAGGACCGATCGACATTCCGTCCTTACGGCCTGCAAATGGCGGTTTTCCGTGCTTCCGGTGCTCACGTACTTTTAGTACGCTGCGCTCCGGGTCACGAAAAACCACTATTTTCGGCACGTCATCCTCTGAATGTCGACCGGTCCTGAGCGCACGAAGTTTATCTTCGCAGCCTGCGAACTTTGCTTTTTTGTCTATCGAATAAATTGAGATATGAAGAACGACAGAGGGACATGATGAGCAACGAAGAACCTGAACGTTTCATCGCGCCAACCGCAAAAGCCGCCGGCGCGCCGATCCGCATCGATATAGAGCGCAGCGTGGCGACCATCCGTGCCGCGCTGGAAGGCCTGCGCTTCGGGTCGATTCTGCTGACCGTGCACGATGCGCGGGTGGTGCAGATCGACGTTACGGAGAAGACCCGCTTCAACGCCTGATTACCGACAAAAATCAAAGCCTGAATGCGACGACCGGACCGCCGGAAGCGCAACAAGCAAGACCCGTCAACGGACCATTACAGGGGACTTTCATGACTGTACGCCACTTGTTGCTCGCCACGGCGGCGAGCGCCACCTTTGCGGTGCCTGCCGCACAAGCCCAGGAAGCGGCTCCACCCATACCGGCCGATCAGGCGGAATCCGATGGGCCATCGAGCGTATCCGCGATCGTCGTGACGGCGCGCCGCCGTGTGGAAACCGCCCAAAGCGTGCCGCTGGCGATTTCGGTCATCAAGGGCGACAGCATCGAAGCCACCGGCAATTTCAACATCAACAAGCTTCAGCAACTCGCGCCGACATTGCAGGTCTATTCCTCCAATCCGCGCAACACATCTGTCAACATTCGCGGGCTTGGCGTGCCGTTCGGCCTGACCAGCGACGGTTTCGAGCAGGGCGTCGGCATCTATGTCGATGATGTCTACAATGCGCGTGTCGCCGCTGCGGTCTTCGATTTCCTCGATGTCTCGCAAGTCGAAGTGCTGCGCGGTCCGCAAGGTACGCTCTATGGCAAGAACACCACGGCGGGCGCGATCAATATCACGACCAACCAGCCGACGTTCGATTTCGAAGGACGCGCCGAACTTACGGTCGGCAATCTGGAGTTCCGGCAAGCGAAGGGCGTGATTTCCGGTCCGCTGACGGACAAGATCGCGGCGCGCATCGCCATCGCCGCGACCAGCCGCCGGGGCACCATCTTCAACGTGACGAGCGACCGCTACATCAACGAACAGGACAATCTGGGCATCCGCGGGACATTGCTGTTCAAGCCGAACGAGGATCTGAGCATCATCTTGACCGGCGATTACAGCCGTCAGGAGCCGGAATGCTGCGGCACCGTGTTCGTGCGCGTGGGGGCCACCCAACGCCTGCTCAGCCGACAGTATGACGCACTCGCCGCGGCGCAGAACTATACGGTCGTCAGCCGCAATCCCTTCGACCGCCTGACCGACATCGACGCCAGTCTGCGCGCCGGTAACAAGATCGGCGGGGCATCGCTGAAAGCGGAGTGGGACCTTGGCCCCGGTACGCTTACCTCTGTTACCGCATGGCGCTTCTGGGACTGGAAGCCGGAGAACGACCGCGACTTTACCGGCTTGTCGATCGTCTCCAGATCACAAAATCCTTCGCAGCAGGACCAGTATAGCCAGGAACTGCGCTATAATTATTCGGGGCGAGATATCGATTTCGTACTAGGGGCCTTCGGTTTCAAGCAGCGGATCGATACCCAGGGTGTGGAGCAACAGGGTGTCAATGCCAGTCGCTGGAATCTCACCGGCGCGCTGGCGAACGATCCCAGCGTACTGAACGGCCTGACCGCATCCAACATACAATCGTTGAAGAGCACCAGCGCCGCCGTGTTCGGTCAGGTAAGCTGGAAACTGACGGACGCCTTCACGATCCAGCCCGGTGCGCGCATCAACTATGACAAGAAGTCCGGCTTTTATCAGCGGGTCGTCACCACCGGGTCTGGCGCAGTCCTGACATGCCCCCAGTCGGCAACCACCAATCCCGTTGGCGCGGCGCAGTGCGGCATTTATCAGCCGCAAACGAGCGCGCCGTCCGTCAGCGACTGGAACTTCACTTATGATCTGACGCTCAGCTACAAGCTGGCGCAGGACGTGCTCGCCTATGCGACCTATGCGAAGAGCTTCAAGACGGTGGGGATCAACCAGAACGGCCTGCCTACCGATGCGGCGGGCAATCCGATCACGTCCGCCGGCGTTATCAAGCCCGAATCGGTCAATCATTTCGAAGTCGGTCTCAAGACGCAATTGTGGGATCGCAGGGCGACCTTCAACCTGTCCGCTTTCCGCACCGATATCAAAGATTATCAGGCGACCGTGACCAACGGTCAGTTGGGCGTGTTGCGCGGCTATCTTGCCAATGCGGGCAAGGTGCGATCGCAGGGTTTCGAAGCGGATTTCTCAATCCGCCCGACCGATCGGTTCACGGCCTATGTCAACGGTGCCTATACCGATGCGAAATATAAGGAGTTCGTCGACGCGCCTTGCCCGCCCGAACTGTCGGGGGGCACCACCGCGACGGCCGCCAATCCGGCCAGCCCCGCCGGTCGGCCCGGGACTACGGCTTCACCGTCGTTCAGCCCGGCGAACTGCGATATTTCCGGTCAGCGTCTGCCCGGCGTGTCGAAAGTTTCGCTGTCTTACGGCGCGGAAGCGAACACTCCAGCCACTTTGCTGGGCAAGGACGGGCAAGTGTATCTGGGCGTCGATGGCAATTATCGCTCGCGCTTTTCGTCCAATCCGTCGCCTTCGGACTATACCTGGATCAAGGGCTATGCGCTCACCAACTTCCGGCTGGGTTTTCGGGGCGGCGATATCGACGTGTTCGGCTGGGTGCGTAATGCCTTCGACGTCAACTATTTCGAACTGCTCCAGACCGCACCGAGCAATGTCGGCCTGGTCGCGGGGCAGCCGGGTGATCCGCGCACTTATGGCCTGACGATCAAGAGCAATTTCTGATGCGCTGACTTCCGATACAATATCATACCGACGCGGGAGCCGATTGACGGTTCCCGCGTTACCCTCCCGTAACTATCTTCAGAAAAGAAAGTGAGGGAGGCCATCATGAAAACTCTGTTCCGTTCGGGCGTCGGCGTATCGCTGGCCCTTTCGATCGCTGTAACGTCCATCGCTGCGACACCTGCCGTCGCGCAGGAGCAGGACCGGATCGAGCGCGCCGTCACCCAGCCGTTGCGCGACACCCGGATCAAGGACGACAAGATTCCCGAAATCCTGCAACTTGCAGCCAGCGCGCCCTACAGCACGCGCGGGGTCAAGACGTGCAAACAGATTCGCGCCGAAGTGGTGAAGCTGGAAACGGCGCTGGGCCGCGACGTCGATTCGGCCAGCAACAAGGATGGCGAGGGCGCGGCGATGGCCGCGACGGCGGCGGGCGAAGTCGTCAAGGCGATCCTGCCGGGCCTTGGCCTCGTGCGCGTCATCACCGGTGCGGACAAGCAGCAGCGCCGCGTGGAAGCCGCCGTCTATGCCGGATCGGTGCGGCGCGGCTTTCTGAAAGGCATGGGCCTCGCCAAGGGGTGCGCCGCCCCCGCCGCACCCACCAAGGCGGCACAGGCCGAAGTGCCCGAACTGCTGCCGGTGAAGAAAGACGACTGATCGTAATACCATTTCAGACGATCCTCCCCTGGCAGGGGAGGTGTCAGCGCGAAGCGATGACGGAGGGGTGTCTCGCTCGCGATAGGTGGACACCCCTCCGTCTGGCTACGCCAGCCACCTCCCCTTCCAGGGGAGGATCAGAATTAGGCATATTCCTTACCCCGTTTGCGCCGCGTCCGGGGGTGGGGTAGGGAACGGCCATGTCCACCACGTTCACGCTCGACACCTCCACCAGCCGTGCCAATCCCACGCCTGCGCCAATGAAGCGGCTGACCGTGCCGGCCATTCAGCAGCGCAAGTCCGGCCGCCGGACGGCAGACCCGCTGGTGATGCTGACGGCCTACACCGCGCGACAGGCGCAACTGCTCGATCCGCATTGCGACATGCTGCTCGTCGGCGATTCGCTGGGGCAGGTGATCTACGGCCTGCCTTCGACGCTGGGCGTCACGCTCGACATGATGATCGCGCACGGCGCGGCGGTGGTGCGCGGCAGCTATCACAGCCTGGTCATCGTCGATATGCCCTTCGGCAGCTATGAGGCTTCACCCGCCGCCGCCTTCGCCAGCGCCAGCCGGGTGCTCGCCGAAACCGGGGCCGCCGCGGTCAAGCTGGAAGGCGGGCAGGCGATGGCGGAGACCATCGCGTTCCTCAGTCAGCGGGGCATTCCGGTAATGGCGCATGTGGGCCTGACGCCGCAGGCCGTGAATGCGCTGGGTGGCTATGGCGCGCGGGGCAGAAGCGATGCGGAGCACGCAAAGATTCTGGCCGATGCCCATGCGATCGCGCAGGCGGGTGCCTTTGCCGTGGTGCTGGAAGGGGTGATGGAGGATCTTGCCGTTGCCGTCACCGACAGCATCGATATTCCCGTCATCGGCATCGGCGCGTCGGCCCATTGCGACGGACAGGTGCTGGTGAGCGAGGATATGCTGGGCATGTTCGACCGGGTGCCCCGGTTCGTCAAACGGTACGAGGCGATCGCCGACACGATAGCAGGCGCGGCGGCGCGCTATGCCGCCGATGTCCGGGCGCGCGCCTTTCCGACCGAGGACCAGGTGTATCGGCCGAAAAAGTAAGTTGCGTACAGGGCCGGGATCGCTAAGGTCCGCGGCCAATTCCCCCCTTTTTTTGCCGTCAAGTCGGCCGTGATTTCGGAGAGTGATGTTGGCCGTTTCGCCACAATCCAATGAAGCCTTTCTTCGCGAAGTGGACGATGCCGTCCGGCAGGACCGGATGGTCGGTTTCTGGACGCGCTATGGCCGCTGGGTGATCGGCGCGATCGTCGCCGGGCTGATCGCGTTGGCGGGATGGCTCTACTGGGATCATCGCAGCACGCAGGCGGCGGGCGCGACGGCGGAAGAACTGGGCAAGCTGCTGGATACGGTGGTCGCCGGTGGCACGCCGAATGCCGCGCAGTTGCAGGCGATCGCGGATGCCGACCAGCCCGGCTATCGGGCGGCGGCGCAACTGACCAAAGCGGCGGTGGCGGCGCAAAAGGGCGACCGCGCCGGGGCGATCGCACTTTACAAGGCGATGGCGGCCGACGGGGCGCTCGATCAGCCCTATCGCGATCTGGCGCTGGTGCGGCAGACCGCGCTGGAGTTTGACGGCCTGAAGCCTGCGGACATCGTTGCCCGGTTGAAACCGCTGGCGGTCGCGGGCGATCCGTGGTTTGGCAGCGCAGGAGAAATGACGGCGATCGCCTATATGAAAATGGGCAAGCCCGATCTGGCGGGGCCGATATTCGCCGCGGTAGCCAAGGACGCTCAGGTGCCCGAAACCATCCGTTCACGCGCGCGACAGATGGCAGGCTTATTGGGGATCGATGCGATCGAAGACAACAAGGATGGCGGCACGGATGCGCAATAGGCTCTTGAAGGGCGGCACGATACTTGCCGCCATCGCCCTGCTGGGCGGCTGCGGTATCGTCGGTGGCAAGAAGGGCGGACCCAAGACGCCCGTGGTCGGCAAGCGGACATCGATCCTGACCAGCGAGCAGGGGGTCGAAGTCGATCCCGCGCTGGCCGATGTGGTGGTGACGCTGCCGGAATCCTATGTGAACACCGAATGGAGCCAGCACGGCGGCGATCCGTCGAAGGCCATGGGCCATGTCGCGCTGGGCGCGCAGCCGCAGCAGGCCTGGACGGCCACCATCGCAGGCAGCACGCCGCGCGCCCGGCTGGCGGCCTCGCCGGTCGTGGCGGGCGGCAAGCTGTTCGTGATCGACGCCGACGCACGCGTGATCGCCATGGATGCGCAGACCGGGGCCCGTCTGTGGGCAACATCTCTGCCTGCCGAAGGCAATGGCCGTTCGCTGTTCGGCGGCGGTGTCAGCGTGGTGGGCGACCGGGTCTATGCGTCGACGGGCGTGGGCGATGTCGCCGCGCTCAATGTCGCCGATGGCGCGATCATCTGGAAAAAGCGTCCCGGCGGTCCGCTGCGCGGCGCACCCACGCTGGCCAACGGTCATGCCTATGTCATGAGCCAGGACAATCAGATTTTCGCCCTGAACCAGAGCGATGGCGAAACCCAGTGGACCGAGTCCGCGACGCTGCAGGTGACGGCGGTGTTCGGCGTCGCGGCCCCGGCGGCGGCGCAGGGTACGGTGATCGCGGGATACAGCTCGGGCGAGCTCAATGCCTATCGCTATGAAAATGGACGAACTTTGTGGGGCGATGCGCTCTCGCGCACCAGCATTTCGACGGCGGTCGCCTCGCTGACCGACATCGATGCCGATCCGGTGATCGACCGGGGCCGCGTGTTTGCGATCGGCGAGGGCGGGCGCATGGCGTCCTACGAGTTGGTGACCGGCCAGCGGCTTTGGGAAATCAATATTGCGGGCATCTCCACGCCCTGGGTCGCTGGCGAATGGCTGTTCGTCGTGACCA
This sequence comes from Sphingobium algorifonticola, assembly GCF_004005485.1. Taxonomy (GTDB): domain Bacteria; phylum Pseudomonadota; class Alphaproteobacteria; order Sphingomonadales; family Sphingomonadaceae; genus Sphingobium; species Sphingobium algorifonticola. The sequence goes on along the minus strand of NZ_RZUL01000001.1, from coordinate 500,984 downwards.
GCGATGCCAAGCTGCTGTGCGTGGCGCGGGCGACCGGCAAGATCCGCTGGATCAGCCAGCTTGGCCGCTGGCGCAAGGAAAAGAAGAAGACCGGGGCGATCCGCTGGACCGGGCCGGTGCTTGCGGGCGGGCGCCTGATCCTCGTTTCCACGCAAGGCGACATGGCCTATGTCGATCCGGCGACCGGCACGGTGCAGGCGACCCAGGACATGGACCGTTCCATGTCGCTCTCACCGGTGGTTGCGAACAACATGCTCTATCTGCTGGCGGATGACGGCAGGCTGACGGCATTGCGATAATCGGGGCCAAGGCCCTATAGATATGGCCGCCCGGCCCGCGTCCATCACGGTGGCGCGGACCGGGCGGCATTTGCTTTTCAGATATGTGTTTTTAAGGGATGTGACGTGGCGAAGCTGCCCACCGTAGCCATTGTCGGGCGGCCCAATGTGGGCAAGTCGACGCTGTTCAACCGCTTGGTCGGCAAGCGGCTGGCGCTGGTCGACGATCGCCCCGGCGTGACGCGCGACCGCCGCGAGGGCGACGCCACGCTGGTCGGCATGGATTTCCGCGTGGTCGATACCGCCGGTTACGAGGATGAAGACCCGCACAGCCTGCCCGGCCGGATGCGCCAGCAGACCGAAGCGGCTGTGGCCGAGGCGGACGTGGCCCTGTTCATGTTCGACGCGCGCGAGGGCGTCAATCCGCTGGACGAGGAAATCGGCCGCTGGCTGCGCGGCGGCAATACGCCGGTCGTCCTCGTCGCCAACAAGGCGGAGGGCAAGGCAGGCGACGACGGTGTGCTGGAGAGTTTCGCCCTGGGCTTCGGCGCGCCGGTCGAATTGTCCGCGGAGCACGGACAGGGGCTTGTCGAACTGTTCGAGGCATTGCGCCCGCATCTCGAAAAGGACGAGACCGACACCCCCGACGATCCGCCCGCCTTTTACGAGGACGATGAAAGCGCGCCGCTGAAGCTCGCGATCGTGGGACGACCCAATGCCGGCAAATCGACGCTCATCAATCGCATTCTTGGCGAGGAACGGCTGATTACCGGCCCGGAAGCAGGCATCACCCGCGACAGCATCGCTATCGACTGGACCTGGACCTCGCCCGAAGGCGAGGACAGGATCGTGCGCCTGATCGACACGGCGGGCATGCGCAAGCGAGCGAAGGTGCAGGACAAGCTGGAGAAGCTGGCGGTCGCCGATGGCCTCAACGCCGTCAACTTCGCGGAAGTCGTGGTGCTGCTGCTCGACGCGACCTTGGGGCTGGAGGCGCAGGATCTGCGCATCGCCGACCGCGTGCTGGAAGAGGGCCGGGCGCTGGTGATTGCCATCAACAAATGGGACGTGTCGGAAAACGGTTCGTCGTTGTACCAGGGGATCAAGAAGGCGCTGGACGAAGGGCTGGCGCAGGTGCGCGGCGTGCCGATCATGACGGTGTCGGCCATCACCGGAAAGGGCATCGACGATCTGATCCGCGTCGCCTTCGAAACGCGCACGGCCTGGTCGCAGCGAGTCTCGACCGGGGCGCTCAACCGCTGGTTCGAAACGGCGCTGGAGGCCAATCCGCCGCCCGCACCCGGCGGCAAGCGCATCAAGCTGCGCTACATCACGCAGATCAAGACGCGTCCGCCCAGCTTCGTGCTGTTCGGCACCCGGCTCGACATATTGCCCGAAAGCTATCGCCGCTATCTGGTGAACGGGATCAGGCGGGAACTGGGCTTTGGCGCGGTGCCGGTGCGGCTGACGCTGCGCAGTACCAAAAATCCCTACGACAACTGACGCTGCCGGGTGCCTACCACCGACCAGACGCCTGAAATCGATGCGCGCGGCATGCGTTGCCCATGGCCCGCGCTGCGCGCCGCACGGGCGATGCGGACGCTGGAGTCGGTTGTCGTGCTGGCGGACGATCCCATGGCAGCGGGCGAACTGGCGGCATTGTGCGCGCAGCAGGGATGGGCGTTCCTTGCCCTGGATGACGCGCGCAGCCCCGCATTTCACCTCACGCGGGTAGGCCGATGCGATAGTCCAATCTGAAACAGGTTTGTTTTCCGCGATTTAACCGTCCATTTACCGTTCGCATATTACAGGTGGTGCAAGTGGCTGCATAAGGGGCAGCCCGTCAGGAGCATGCGCCGTGTCATTTCTCGATACCCCGCTTATCGACATGACCGATTTCATCCGGGCGCGGACGGAACTGGGCAGCGGTTTCGTGCGCCTGCTCGGCTATTTTCGCGAGGACGGGACGAAATCCGTCGCGGCGATCGAGGAAGGCATGCGCGCGCGCAATGCCGCCGCGCTGGTGATCCCGGCGCATACGCTGAAAGGCGAATCGCGCCAATTTGGTGCGGAACGGCTGGGGGACATGGCCGAGCAGATCGAAATGGTCGCGCGCCGCTGCGTCGAATATCATGAAAGCCCGGACGAGCTGGTCGAGATCGTGGTCGGCCTGCGCGGCTGTTTCACCGAAACGCTCGCCGCGCTGGAACGGGACAGCAACCCCCTCGTCACGCGCCGCCCCGGCGGCTTCGGGCGGCGGATCGAGCCCGTGCAACGGCTTTCGCGGCTGTAAGACTATCGCTTCCCGGCTTTCACCGGGGCACAGCATCGTCCGCCGCAATCTGTACTGCCGTCAGTCCTCCGCAGGTTCCGACTGGAGCTGGATGTAATTCTGCAGGCCCATGCGCTCGATCATTTCGAACTGGGTTTCCAGCGTGTCGATATGCTCTTCCTCGCTTTCGAGGATATGCTGGAACAGGTCGCGCGTCACATAGTCGCGGATGGATTCGCAATAGGCGATCCCGTCCTTGAGCGGCGGCAGCGCCTCATATTCCAGATCGAGGTCGGATTTCAGGATTTCCTCCACCGTCTCGCCGACCTTCAGGCGGCCGAGCAGCTGGAAATTGGGCAGGCCGTCGAGGAACAGGATGCGCTCCGCCAGCTTGTCGGCATGCTTCATCTCGTCGATCGACTCTTCATATTCAAACTTGGCGAGCTTCTTGACGCCCCAGTGATTGAGGATGCGATAGTGCAGGAAATACTGGTTGATCGCCGTAAGCTCGTTCTTGAGCACTTCGTTCAGATAGTCGATGACCTTCGGGTCGCCCTTCATGGGATATGCTCCAGACTGCGTGTTACGCCACTGTCATAGAGCGGGAGTGCGGCGAAGTCATGTGAAAAACGGCGGAAATCCGCCATTTTTTCAATTGAGAACGTCAGGCAGTAGCGCGCTCGGCAGCGATAATGGTTCGCGCAAACGGCACGCACTGACCGCATTTGGGGCGGCGGCCAAAGCGGGCATAGGCGCTGCATGGCGTGTCGCAGCCTTCGCGTGCGGCCTCCCGCAGGTCCTTTTCGCGAATCGCATTGCAGATACAGACGACCATTGCGCTCTCCTGAAACACAGAAATAGCGTTCTTGCTAATAGGTCGCAATAGTAAACTTCGGCCTAAGTGCGATTCAGTCGCATTGGCTGCAATGATCCGCGCGCGAGCGAACGCCAGACCCATTCCAGCGGGCCATAGCGGAAGCGCATCAGCCAGGGTTCTGACCACAGCAGCATCAGCGCCCACATGACCAGCACGAACAGATAGGCCTGCGCGCGACCGACATGGCCATAAAGACCCAGCCCCCAGCCGTAGAAGACGGCGCACATCACCAGGCTGGTGCCCAGATAGTTGGTGAAGGCCATCCGCCCCGCAGCGGCGATGCGCCGCACGAGCGGATGACGGGGTGCGGCGAGGATCAGCGCCATGAACAGCGCCGCATAGCCGACCGTAAGCGGGATGCGGAACGGAAAGGACCAGGCAAAGGCGGTGCCGAATGCCACCAGCGGATCATAGCCCGATGCGACGACCCAGATCGCCAGCCCAGTTGCGGGCGGCAGACCGACCAGAAAGCAGCGGCGTGCGACGGCGCGATATTGGTCGATCGGCCAGCGCCCGGTGAGGAATCCGCCTTTCAGCATCGCCATGCCGAGCAGCATGAAGCCCAAAGTGTCGAGCAGGAAATAGACCAGCGTCCCGAATTGCCCAGGCAGGGCCGCCAGCGAGGCCGTCACGATCGCCCCGAAACCCGAGCGGTAGAGTGCCACCTCGCGCGCGATCTCGGGATTGCCCGGCGCGCCGAAGCTGTCGACCATTGCCCGATAGCCTTCGATCATGTCCGGCGTGGCGGATGGTAGCGATATGGCGTGGCGATAGGCATAGGCGCTCGCCATCACCCCGCCAACGAACAGGAAATGCAACAGAAAGGCACCAAAGGCCCATTTGAGCAGCGCCGCCGGTTCCTTGCCGACGAACAGCCACGCAATGAGGCTGACCAGCGCATAGGCCATCAATATGTCGCCCCACCACAGCAACACGAAATGCAGCATGCCGAACAGGAACAGCCAGGCCGCCCGGATGATGTGGACACGGCGGCCGTCGCGCCCCGCCAGTTCCGCCCGCTCGATGATGAGCAGCATGGACGCGCCGAACAGCAGGGAGAACAGGCCACGCATCTTGCCGTCGAACAGCACAAAGGCCAGGAACCAGGCACCGATATCGGCTGGCCCGGTGCCTCCCCAGGCCGCCGGATTGATATAGGCGGCTTCCGGCATCGCAAAGCCGATGATGTTGAGCAGCACTATCCCCAGCACGGCAAAGCCGCGCAGTGCGTCGATCGGGAGCAGGCGATCTTCGGTCGGTGTCATGCTGTCCTCATATCGCCTCGCGCAGCCAGCGCCATCCTCTTTCACCGCGCGGGCGGTTCTGTCACAGGCACGCCATGGGACAGACTCGCAAGGATCGGATCGCAGCCGCGTTCGGCGCAGCGGCGGAAGGCTATGAGGCGCATGCACCGGTGCAGCGCTATGCAGCCCGCGCCGTTGCGGACCTGGCCGGATTGGTGCGCCTGCCGGGCGGCGCGCGGATCCTGGAAATCGGCTGCGGCACCGGATTGCTGACGCGCGAAATCGGCCTGCGCTGGCCGGGCGCGACACTGGTCGCCACGGACCTTGCCGCACCGATGGTGGCGCAGGCGGCACGGGGCGGCATGGTCGCGGGCACGTTCATGGTCATGGACGGCGAGCGGCCGGTGTTCGACGAACCGCATTTCGACCTGATCCTCTCCAGCCTCGCCTTTCAGTGGTTCGACGATCTGGCGCAGGCCATCGCGCGGCTCGTCGCGCTGCTGCGGCCCGGCGGACGGCTGATCTTCTCGACCATGGGTGCGGGGAGTTTCGCGGCCTGGCGGGCGGCGCACAATGCCTGCGGCGTGCAAGCGGGTGTTCCCGACTATCCGACGCTGGACGAATTGCGCGCGATGCTCGCAACCTATGCCGACAGCTTTGCCTTCGACGAAACCTATCCGGTGGCCTGGGGCAGCGGCCGGGCGCTGGTGGCGCATCTGAAAGGCATCGGCGCAGTCGTGCCGATACCGGGCCGCGGGCCGCTTTCGCCGCCTGCATTACGGTGCGTCATGAAGGCGTTCGATACGCAGGGCGGCAGCGACGCCTATCATGTGCTGTTCGGTCGGGTGACGCGCCTGTAATCCCCCCGGCGATCATCCTCTTCGGGGAGGGATGTCTTGTTCCCCCGCGAAAGCAGGGAAACACAAGATGCATGTTCGACGCGATTGATCGCCGACACCTTGGCCCGTGACGCCCGCACGGCCCGTATCGCGGGCTTTCCCATGGCAATTAAATAGTATAGGGGACTATGCTATGGGACATCATGTGGCAGACCGGGACAAGTTGCTGGCGCGGGTGCGGCGGATCGCCGGGCAGGTGGCAGCCATCGAGCGGCAGCTTCATGAAGAGGCCGATTGCGCGACCACGCTGCAACTGGTCGCGTCGGTGCGCGGGGCCATCGGCGGACTGATGGAGGAACTGATCGAAAGCCATGTCCGGGAGCATATGGCCCGGCCCGGCCTTACCGATGCGGCGCGGGCGGCGGCCGCCGAAGAATTGCTGGCGATCATCCGCCGATACGGGAAATGACGATGGAACGCGCGCCGGTCGACGAAGGCGAACACAGCCATTATTTCGATCATATCTACCTTGCCGCCGGTCATGATCGTAACGCGCGCAAGACGCTGCTGGTCGTCTGGCTGACGGCCGCGACGATGGTGGTGGAAATTGTCGCGGGCTGGTGGACCGGCTCCATGGCCTTGCTGGCGGACGGCTTTCACATTGCGACGCATGCCGGTGCGCTGGGGGTGGCGGCGCTCGCCTATCGCTATGCCCGTGTTCATGCGCGCGATCCGCGCTTTACCTTCGGCACGGGCAAGGTCGGCGATCTCGCCGGGTTCGCCTCTGCCCTGATGCTGGGCGTCGTGGCGGTCGGCATCGCCCTTGAATCGGCGATGCGGTTGCGCGATCCGGTCACGGTCGATTTCGGCGAAGCCACGCTGGTCGCGATCGTCGGACTGGCGGTCAACATCGTCAGCGCGCTGATGTTGGCGGAGGATCACGGCCATGCTCACGGCCACGCGCATCATCATGATCCGCATGGCCATGACCATGCCGTCGATACGCACGGCCATCGCGACAATAATCTGCGCGCGGCCTATATCCATGTGCTTGCCGATGCGTTGACGTCTGTCCTCGCCATCGCCGCGCTGCTGGCCGGGCGCTATCTCGGCTGGGTCTGGCTCGATCCGGCGATCGGCATCATGGGCGCAGTCGTCATCGCGCGATGGGCCTGGAGCCTGATGGGCGATACCGCCGCGATCCTGCTCGACACGGCAGAACCGCAGCTGATGGCGCGGGTCCGCGCACTGGCGGAAGGGCATGGCGCGACGATCGCGGACCTCCACGTCTGGCGTATCGGCCCGCATGCCCACGCCGCCATCATCAGCCTGGGCACGTCGGCCGATCTTCCGGCCTTGCGCGCCGCCGTCATGGCCGTGCCCGGCATGGCGCATGTCACGGTGGAGTGTGTGGCCGGATAGCCCAATAGCTGGCCCAATGCCGGTTGCTCAAATTGCGTCGTCCCGCTAAACGCGCGCCATGTCCAGCACCACGCCCCAGATCACCCCGGAAATCGTCGCCGAACATGGTTTGAACGAGGAGGAATATGCCCGCGTGCTGAACGCGCTGGGGCGTGAGCCGAACATGACCGAGCTCGGCATATTCTCCGTCATGTGGTCGGAACATTGCAGCTATAAATCAAGCCGCATCCATCTGAAGAAACTGCCGACGAGCGCCCCCTGGGTCATCTGCGGCCCCGGCGAGAATGCGGGCGTGATCGATATCGGCGAAGGGCCGAACGGCACGAAGCTCGCCGCCATCTTCAAAATGGAAAGCCACAATCACCCCAGCTACATCGAACCCTATCAGGGCGCGGCGACCGGCGTGGGCGGCATATTGCGCGACGTGTTCACCATGGGCGCGCGGCCGGTGGCGAACATGAACGCGCTGCGCTTCGGTCGGCCCGATCATCCCCGGATGCGCCACCTGATTTCCGGCGTCGTGCGCGGCATCGGCGGCTATGGCAATTGCGTGGGTGTGCCGACCGTCGGCGGCGAAGTGAACTTCCACCCGGCCTATGACGGCAACATCCTGGTCAACGCGATGACCGTGGGCATCGCGGAGCAGGACAAGATTTTCTATTCGGCGGCGTCGGGCGTCGGCAACCCGATCGTCTATGTCGGATCCAAGACCGGGCGCGACGGCATCCACGGCGCGACCATGGCGAGCGCGGATTTCGGCGAGGACAGCGACGCCAAGCGTCCGACGGTGCAGGTCGGCGATCCCTTCACCGAAAAGCTGCTGATCGAGGCGTGTCTCGAACTCATGGCGTCGGACGCGATCGTCGCCATTCAGGACATGGGCGCGGCGGGTCTGACCTCCTCCTCGGTTGAAATGGCGAGCAAGGGCGGCGTCGGCATCCGGCTCGACATGGACAAGGTGCCGCAGCGCGAAACCGGCATGACGGCCTATGAAATGATGCTGTCCGAATCGCAGGAACGGATGCTCATGGTGCTGAAACCCGGCAAGGAAGCCTTTGCCGAAGCGATTTTCCACAAATGGGAACTGGACTTCGCGGTGATCGGCGAAGTGACCGACACGGGCCGCATGGTGCTGGTGCATCATGGCGAGACAGTGTGCGATATTCCGCTGGCGCCGCTTGCGGACGATGCGCCGCTCTATGACCGGCCGCATGTGCCGACGCCCAAGCCCGCGCCGCTCGGCGACATTCCAGAAAGCACCGACATCGCTGCGGATTTGCTCAAACTGATGGCCAGCCCGGACATCGCCTCGCGCCGCTGGATATGGGAGCAGTACGATCACAAGGTCGGCGCGGATACCGTGCAGGCGCCCGGTGGCGACGCGGCCGTGGTCCGCATCCACGGCACCAGCCGCGCCTTGGCGATGAGCACCGACTGCACCCCGCGCTATTGCTATGCCGACCCCTATGAAGGGGGCAAGCAGGCGATCGCGGAATGCTATCGCAATATCAGCGCGGTCGGCGCGCTGCCGCTGGCGGTGACCAACTGCCTCAATTTCGCCAACCCGCAGCGGCCCGACATCATGGGGCAGATCGTGGGTTGTCTGGAGGGGATTTCCGAGGCTTGCATCGCGCTCGACTTCCCGATCGTGAGCGGCAATGTGTCGCTATATAACGAAAGCAAGGCGACCGGCGGGGGCAGTGCGATATTGCCGACCCCTGCCATCGGCGGTGTGGGCGTGCTGGACGACATTGCGAAGATGGCGACGGTGGCGTTCAAGGCTGAGGGCGAGGTGATCTTCGTGATCGGCGCGAGCAACGGCCATCTGGGCCAGTCGCTCTGGCTGCGCGAAATCCATGGCCGCGAGGACGGCCCGCCGCCGCCCGTCGATCTGGCACAGGAAAAGGCGCATGCCGCGTTCGTCCGCGATCTGGTGGCGCAGGGCAAGGTGAGCGCGGTGCATGATGTGTCCGACGGCGGCCTGCTGGTGGCGATTGCCGAGATGGCGCTGGCGGGCGGCATCGGTGCGACGCTGAAGGACATCGGAGATCATTTGACGGCGTTCGGCGAGGATCAGGCGCGCTATGTCGTGACCAGCGGCGCGGCGGACGTGATCCAGGCGGCGGGCATTGCAGTGACGCGTATCGGCACGACCGGCGGCGATGCGATCGTGCTGAATGGTGGCGCGATATCACTCGCCGACATCCGCACCGCGCACGAAGGCTTTTTCCCGGCACTGATGGACGGGTGACGGTTCACCCATATACTTCGTCGCCCTAAACTTGGTTCAGGGTCCATTAGCTCTGGCCTATGGGCGTCATTGCGACGTCAGAGCTAATGGATGCTGAAACAAGTTCAGCATGACGATTGTGTAGAATGGATTACCGCCAACACCACCCCCTTCCCGCGCCGCGCTCCACCCGCTAGGGCAGAGTGATGTCCGATGCGCCGCCCCCCAACAGCCTGTCCTGCGATCTTGCCATTATCGGGGGAGGGCTTTCCGGCGGGTTGATTGCGCTGGCGGTGCGGGCCAAGCATCCGCAAGCGAGAATCCTGCTGGTCGAGAAGGACCGCAACGTCGGCGGCAATCATGTCTGGTCGTTCTTCGACGGCGATGTGCCGGACGGTGACCGCTGGCTGATCGATCCGATGATCGCGCATCGCTGGGACGGGGGGCATGACGTGCGCTTTCCCCAATATCGGCGGACGCTCTCGACACCGTACAACAGCATCACGTCGGACAGTTTCGACCGGCATCTGCGCGCCGTGCTGGGCGATGCCATCGTGCAGGGCAGCGCCACCGCGCTGTCGCCGACAAGCGTTATGCTGGCCGACGGGCGGGAGATCGCGGCGCAATCGATGATCGACGCGCGCGGCGGCGGCGATCTTTCGGTGCTGAAATGCGGGTGGCAGAAGTTCGTTGGGCAAAGGCTGAACCTTGCCGCACCGCACGGCCTGACCCGGCCGGTCATCATGGACGCCACCGTGCCGCAGATCGACGGATATCGTTTCGTCTATCTGCTGCCGATCGACGCACAGCGGATTTTCGTCGAGGATACCTATTACAGCGACGGCCCCGATCTGCCGGTCGAGACCATCCGCGCCCGGATCGCCGATTATGCCGCGGCGCAGGGATGGACGGTCGAGACAGTCGAGCATGAGGAAACCGGCGTGCTGCCGGTGGTGCATGGCGGGGATTTCGACGCTTATTGGCCGCAGGGGGATGCCGTGGCGCGGGCCGGGGTGCGGGGCGGCATCTTCCACCCCATGACCGGCTATTCCCTGCCCGATGCCGTAGCGTTCGCGCTGCATGTGGCGGACAAATGGCCGATGGGCGGCGCGGCACTCGCAACCGAAAGTCGCAGCTTCGCCAAGGCGCACTGGGCGAGCGCGGGCTATTATCGAATGCTCGGGACGATCCTGTTCTTCGCGGCGGAACCGGCGGCACGTTATCGCATCTTCCAGCGTTTCTATTCGCTTTCGCCCGCGCTGATCGAGCGGTTCTACGCGGGCCGCTCGACACTGTATGACAAGGGGCGCATCTTGTGCGGACGGCCACCCGTCCCCATAACGAGAGCGATAAAGACACTGATGCGCCGGGGATCGTAATGCAGAAAAAAGCTATCGTCGTTGGCGCCGGTTTCGGCGGGCTTGCGCTTGCCATTCGCCTGCAATCGGCGGGAATCCAGACGGTGCTGGTGGAAGGGCGCGATCGGCCCGGCGGCCGCGCTTATTATTGGGAAAAGGACGGCTTTGTCTTCGATGCCGGGCCGACCGTCATCACCGATCCCAACTGTCTTCAGGAATTGTGGCGTTTGTCGGGTCACGACATGGCGCAGGATGTGACCCTGATGCCGGTGATGCCCTTCTATCGCCTCAACTGGCCGGACGGGACCAATTTCGATTATTCCAACGACGAAGTGTCGCTGCGCCGCGAAATCGGCAAGCTCGATCCCGAAGATATTGCAGGCTATGAACGTTTCCTCGAATATAGCGCTGGCGTGTTCCACGAAGGATACGAGAAACTGGGTTCGGTTGCGTTCCTCGATTTCGCCTCGATGATAAAGGCCGCGCCCGCGCTGGCGAAATATCAGGCGTGGCGGTCGGTCTATTCTATGGTCTCCAGCTTCGTGAAGAACGAGAAGCTGCGCGAGGCGCTTTCGTTCCACACCCTGCTGGTCGGCGGCAATCCGATGAACACCAGCGCGATCTATGCCCTCATTCACAAGCTGGAGAAGGACGGCGGCGTCTGGTTCGCCAAAGGCGGCACCAACCGGCTGGTCGCGGGCATGGCGACCCATTTCGAGCGGATCGGCGGCACCATGCGCGTGGGCGATCCGGTGGTCGAGATCGAGACGGTGGGCGACCGGGCGACCGCCGTGCGCACCGCGAGCGGCTGGCGCGGCGAAGCCGATGCCGTGGCGAGCAACGCGGACCTGATGCACAGCTATCGCGATCTTCTGGCCAAGCATCCGCGCGGCAGGAAGCAGGCGCAAAAGCTGACCAGCAAGAAATGGTCGCCGGGGCTGTTCGTTGTCCACTTCGGGATCAAGGGGACATGGCCGGGCATCCCGCATCACATGATCCTGTTCGGCCCGCGCTATGACGGGCTGCTCAAGGACATCTATCAGCATGGCGTGTTGGCGCAGGATTTCTCGCTCTATCTGCACCATCCGACCGTCACCGATCCGTCGATGGCGCCGGAGGGCTGCTCCAGCTTCTACGCGCTCTCGCCGGTGCCGCACATGGGCAAGCTGCCGATCGACTGGGACAAGATGGGGCCGGTCTATGCCGACCGCATCCTGGGCGAAATCGAGAAGCGGCTGATCCCGGATATCCGCGAACGGATCGTGACGCAGTTCCATTATGCGCCCAATGATTTCGGGCGCGATCTGAACGCGCATCTGGGCAGCGCGTTCAGCCTGGAACCGCTTTTGACGCAAAGCGCCTGGTTCCGCGCGCATAATCGCGACGATGTGATCCCCAACCTCTATCTCGTCGGCGCGGGTACGCATCCGGGCGCAGGCATTCCCGGCGTCGTCGGCAGCGCGAAGGCGACGGCGGCGCTGATGGTCGAGGATATGCTATGATGGGGATTGCTGAAAAGCCCCTCCCCTTCAGGGGAGGGGTTGGGGTGGGGCATGTAACGCCGCCAACGCTCGCGATCATAACTTACATTCCCCTCCCCCCGGCCCCCTCCCCTGAAGGGGAGGGGGAGATATGAAACGCCTTGCCGTTTATTGCGGCTCCGCCACGCCTGCCGATCCCGCCTATATCGAAACCGCGCGGCATGTCGGGCGGACGCTCGCGGCGCAGGGCATCGGTGTCGTCTATGGCGGCGGGCGGCTGGGGCTGATGGGCGCAGTGGCCGATGCGGCGCTGGATGCGGGCGGCGAAGTGATCGGCGTGATCCCGCAGGCGCTGGTCGGCGTGGAAGTGGCGCACCGCGGCTGCACGGACCTGCGCATCGTTGCCAATATGCATGAGCGCAAGGCGCTGTTCACGGACTTGTCGGACGGCTTCGTGACCTTGCCCGGCGGCGTCGGCACCATGGACGAATTGTGGGAAGCGGTAAGCTGGGCGCAGCTTGGCTATCATGAAAAGCCGGTCGGGCTGCTCAATGCGGCGGGCTTTTACGACCATCTGATCGCGTTCAACCGGCACATGATCGATACGGGCTTCATCCGCCCGGCGCATGCCCGGATCATCGTGCAGGCCGAAACGATCGAGACGCTGCTGGTGGCGATGGCGGCCTATCAGCCGCATGAAACGATCTTCCGCATGAAAGCGGCGCAGCTTTAACCTCCCCTCCCGCTTGCGGGACGGGGCGGGGGAGGGCATTTGGCTTCCTATCATGTCCGTAACAGCCCCTCCCCTAACCCCTCCCGCAAGCGGGAGGGGGATATTGGTCGCTCACGCCGCCCAAAGCATCGCGCGCGGCTCCAAATCCTTTGCACTCGCGTCCAAGCTGTTCGATCGCCAGACCCGCGAACGCGCCTGGCTGCTCTACGCCTGGTGCCGCAAGTGCGACGATCTGGCCGATGGGCAGGACCATGGCGGCACCATGGCGCTGGTCGAAGATGCGCAGACCCGGCTGGCGACGATCCGTACCCTCACGGACGCGGCCTTGCGCGGCGAGCCGACCGGCGATCCGGCGTTCGACGGGCTGGGCGTGGTCGTTGCCGAATGTCGCATCCCGCATCGCTTCGCTTGGGATCTGATCGAAGGCTTTGCACTCGATGCGGCGGACTGGCGACCGCAGACGGAAAACGACCTGCTGCAATATTGCTATCATGTCGCGGGCGCGGTGGGCCTGATGATGGCCGTGGTGATGGGCGTCGACCCGGATGACGACGCGACGCTGGATCGCGCCTGCGATCTGGGGCTGGCGTTCCAGCTCGCCAATATCGCGCGCGACGTTGCGGAAGATGCGGGGGCGGGGCGCTGCTACCTGCCGCGCGACTGGCTGGCCGAGGCGGGGATTGCGCCGGACGCGCTGATGGCGGATCGCGGAAGACTAGCGGCATTGCAGCATCGGCTGGCGCTGATGGCAGCGGCCTATGAGGATAGCGCGCGGCACGGCACCGGCGCGCTCGGCTATCGGAGCGCCTGGGCGGTGCTGTCGGCGGCGGGGATCTATGGCGATATTGCGCGCGAAGTGGCGCGGCGCGGGGAAGCGGCGCTCACCGACCGGGTTTTCACCAGCAAGGCGGCAAAAGTCGGCTGGGTCGCGAAGGCGGCGATGCAGGCGCGGGGGCGGGCACGGAAATGGCCTGCGGATGCGGCACGAGTGGGGTTGTGGACAAGAGAACGGTCATAGATTGTTCTCCTGCGAAAGCAGGAGTCCAGGGTTCTGGACGCATCCCAAGCGAATCTGGACTCCTGCTTTCGCAGGAGAACGTGAAGTAGGCGTTTGCTAACATCCCCCTCTCCCCGGCCCTCTCCCCTAAAGGGGAGAGGGAGTAGGGCTACCCCCGCCCCAATATCTCGCGCGCCCGCGGTTCCAGCCGTTCCACCGCCGCGGCATGGATGCCCGGTGCGCAACATAGCACGCCGAACGCCGTCGGGTTTGCGTTATTGAAGCCCAGGGGGCGGCCCAGCGCGTCGCTCACCGCCGCGCCTGCCTCCATCGCGATCAGGGCGGCGGCGGCGATGTCCCATTCATTGCCCCAGCGGATCGTGGCGAGCAGGTCCGCCTCGTCCGCCGCGATCATCGCCATGCGCAGCGCGATGCTGTTGGGCTTGGCAACGGCGGTCAGGTCGCGGTCCGCCTTGGGCAGCGTATCGGCGGGGACGCGCGCACCGGGAAGCTGCGTCCGTGTGCTGGCCACGAGTGTCCGGCCGTTGCGCGTCGCGCCTTGCCCGGCCTGCGCCAGCCACAGCTCGTTGCGGGCAGGTGCTGCCAATATGCCGAAGCGGGGCAGGCCATATTCGACCAGCGCCACCGATACTGCCCAGCCGTCACGCCCGCGCAGATAATCGCGCGTCCCGTCGATCGGATCGACCACCCACACGCGGTCGGTGCCCAGGCGATGGGCGCTGTCCGCGGTTTCCTCCGACAGCCAGCCTGCGTCCGGCGCAAGATCAAACAGCGCGCTTTTCAGCATTGCGTTCACGTCCATGTCGGCGTCGCACACCATTTCGCCGGGCGTCTTCTCCCACCGCTCCACCTGCGTCTTGCCACCCGCCCACAGGGTCAGCGCATGGTCGGCGGCCTGCATTACCGCGTCGATCGTCTGCCGGAAAAGTCCGTCGCGCATTCGGTTCTCAGCCGCCCGCCACCGTCATCCCGTCGATGCGGATCGTCGGCACATTCGTCGCATAGCGGAAATGCAGATCATTGGCCGGCACGAGATTGCGGAACATGTCGATCAGATTGCCCGCTATGGTGATTTCCGCCACCGCGCGCACCACGCCGCCATTCTCGATCAGAAAACCCGAGGCACCCCGGCTGTAATCCCCCGTCACACCGTTGACGCCCATGCCGATCAGGTCCGTGACATACAGGCCGCGCGTCACATCCGCCATCAGATCGCCCGGTGTCGCGCTGCCCGCTTCCATATGGACGTTGCTTGGCCCCGCGCCGGGTGCGCCGCCGCTGCCCCGGCTGGCATGGCCCGTGGGTTCAAGGCCTAGCTGCCGGGCCGACGCGCTGTCGAGCAGCCAGCCGGTCAGCACGCCGGCCTCGATCAGCGCGCGGCGCTGCGTAGGCAGGCCCTCACCGTCGAACGGACGGGATCGCAGGCCGCGTTCGCGCAGGGGATCGTCGATGATCGTCACCTGGCTGTCGAAAATCGCTTCCCCCAGCCGTTCGAGCAGGAAGCTGGAGCGACGGGCGATCGCCGGTCCCGTGATTGCGCCGACCAGATGGCCGATCAGGCTCGACCCGACCCGCGGATCGAAGATGACGGGCATCTGCCCGCTTTCCACCTTGATCGGATTGAGGCGGGCGACGGCGCGCTGCCCTGCCTTGTTGCCGATGGTCTCCGCATCGTCCAGATCGATCAGATGGCGGACGCTGTGGCTGGCGTGGTCGCGCTGCATGTCGGCACCTTCGCCCGCCAGCACGCTGGCATAGGTCGCATGGCTGGTCCCCGCATAGCTGCCTGCAAAGCCATGGCTGGTGGCCAGCGCGACCTGCGTGCGGCCGGACGACGCACCGCCGCCTTCGCTGTTGGTGACGCCGGGCACTGCGCGCGCGGCATCCTCCGCCTCCAGCGCACGCTCCTTCAGCGCGGCGGGGTCAGGCTCGCCCTTGTCGCACAGGTCGAGGCTCGCGGGCTTCTTGCGCAGCAGACGGTCTTCGGGGGCAAGGCCCGCATAGGCATCCTCGGGCGCCTGCCCGGCCATGGCGATGCAGCGATCGACCAGTGTCGCAAGACTGGCAGGGTTCATGTCCGAAGCCGAGACGGTTGCCGAGCGACGGCCGACGAACACGCGCAGTCCGATTTCCTCGCCTTCCGACCGCTCGACATCCTCCAGCGCGCCCAAGCGCACCGAAACATTGGTGCTGGCGTTGCAGACATAGATCGCGTCGGCGGCATCCGCCCCGGCCTTGCGGGCGGCCTCGACCAGATTTTCGGCGCGCTTCTGGGCTTCGTCTAGGCTGAGCATGAAACAGGGGAACTCTGTGCTGAGGGGGAATGACCCCGCGCCTTAGCGGGCCGGGGGGACAGGTGCAATGTGGGAGGGCTAGCTAATCCTCCCCTGCAAGGGGAGGTGGCAGGGCGCAGCCCTGTCGGAGGGGTATTACCCTATCGATAGCGGGACACCCCTCCACCACGCCTTCGGCGCGGTCCCCCTCCACTGCCAGGGGAGGATTTATGAGTCTCGCGCAATCCAGCATCCCTCGCTATCGTGCGCGTATCGGCAACATAATGACGAAGCACGGGGAGCAGACATGGCCGACTGGAACAGGCGCAAGCCGATCGACAGCCTGGTGGCGACGGCGGCGGAGCATCGGCTGGTGCCGACGCTGTCCTGGCCGCATTTGCTGGCGCTGGGCGTGGGGGCGATCGTCGGCACGGGCATATTGACGCTGATCGGTGTCGGCGTCGATCGCGCCGGTCCCGCCGTGTTGCTGTCCTTCGCGATCGCGGGCGCGATCTGCGCCTGCGCCGCCCTCGCCTATGCCGAAATGGCGACGCTGATGCCGACGGCCGGCAGCGCCTATACGTACAGCTATGCGGTGCTGGGGGAACTGGTCGCCTGGATCGTCGGCTGGTGCCTGATCCTGGAATATTCGCTTGTCGTATCGACCGTCGCGGTCGGCTGGTCAGGCTATGCGGCGCCGCTGCTCACAGGCGTCGGCTTTCCGGTCGCGTTTACGGCCAGCCCGGCGCTGGGCGGCATCGTCAATCTGCCCGCCATCTTCATCATCGCCGTCGTCGCGCTGCTGCTGTGCATGGGCACGCGGGAAAGCGCACGGCTCAACACCGCGCTGGTCGTCATCAAGATCGCCACTCTCAGCCTGTTTGTCTTCTTCACGCTCCCGGCCTTCGATCCCTCCAATCTGGAACCGTTCATGCCGTTCGGCTTTGCCAAGACGATGGGACCGGACGGGGTGGAGCGTGGCGTGATGGCGGCGGCGGCGATCATCTTCTTCGCCTTCTACGGCTTTGACGCGATTTCCACGGCGGCGGAGGAAACGAAGAACCCGGAACGCGATCTGTCGATCGGCATCGTGGGATCGATGATCGCCTGCACCCTCATCTACATCTTCGTTGCGGCCGCCGCCGTCGGGGCGCTGCCGTTCACCCGCTTTGCCGACAGCCCGGAGCCGCTGGCACTGATCCTGCGCGAAATGGGGCAGGGGCAGGTCGCGCGGATCGTCGCCATCGCCGCGATCATCGCGCTGCCAACGGTGCTGCTGGGCTTTCTCTACGGCCAGTCGCGCATCTTTTTGGTCATGGCGCGCGACGGTTTCCTCCCCGTGGGCCTCGCCCGGATATCGAAGCGCGGGACGCCGGTGCGGATCACGCTGCTCACCGCCGTGCTGGTGGCGGTGCTCGCCGGGCTGCTGCCGATCGATGAAATCGCTGCGCTGGCCAATGCCGGGACGCTGATCGCCTTCGCCGCCGTCGGCGCGTGCATGCTGGTGCTGCGCCGCCGCGCGCCGGACATGCGCCGCCCGTTCCGCGTGCCCTTCGCCTGGGTCGTCGGGCTCGGCGCAATCGGCGGCTGCCTCTACCTCTTCGCCAGCCTGCCGACGAAAACGCTGATGGCCTGCCTGATCTGGAACGTGATCGGGCTGGTGCTGTATTTCGGCTATGGACGGCGACGGAGCTTATTGGGGCGGGCGCGTTAAATCTCAGGGGGCTGTCGAAAAGCTGACCATGAAGCCCTGAACGGAGAGGATCGGTTCTTTTTGGGCATTTAACATCGCTGGCGGCTTGAGTAGGGCGACCGCCTGCTGACATGCCACCTTACCGAGCCTCGCAACTGTTTCGACGTCATTCGGATTTTCGCTAGGTTTGCACTCTGCGATTGTGCCGTCGGCCTTTACCAGAAGCGCGACCAGCACGTTGGCGGGATTTTTGACAGACTTTGGTAGTGTGGCCACTGTTAAGGCCAAGTCCGCTATCTGCTCGACTGCGGGTCGCGGCCTGCTGGGAAGGCGCCAAATCGCTCTCGACTTGAAGGTGGCGTAAACTGGCTGGCCATCCGCTGTTTTGGCTGGTGAAAACTCGGATCTGTGCATCATCAATGCACATGTTTGTTGGTCAAGATCGCTGTGTCCGCTGCTCGCGACAATATCACATAGTACCGGTTTGCCTTCGGGTGAAACCGCGATACGAAAACGCGTTTGGCCTACAGCACCGCGGCTTTTTGCAGTTGCCGGATAATCGCTATCGGTGATCCACCGTTCAGGATGACCTTTCGGTTGGGCAAGTTGTATTCCCGTTGCAGCTAGCGCCAAAGCCATCATCATCATAGCTTCACTCCCCCAGCCAAAACCGAAACAGATGATAGGCCACGGCCATTTCCGGCGGTGCCAAAAATCGCGCGCCTGCCTCGCCCGCCAGGGCCGCGCGCACCTCGTCGCGCGTCACCCACATCGCATCTTCGATCTCGGTCATGTCGATCGTCAGCGCGTCGTCCCGCGCGGTGGCCACGCAGGCAATCATCAGCGAGGAAGGAAAGGGCCAGGGCTGGCTCATGGCGTAGCGGACATTCTCTACCACGATCCCGGCTTCCTCCCACAATTCGCGGGCGACGGCTTCCTCGATCGTTTCGCCCGGCTCCACAAAGCCCGCCAGCGCGGAATAGCGCCCGGCGGGAAAGCGGGGCTGGCGCCCCACCAGCACGCGGCCGTCATGTTCGGCGAGCATGATCGTCACCGGATCGACGCGCGGGAAATGCTCCGCGCCGCAGCCGCGCTGCTCGCTTTCGCTGCCGCTGAGCGTGCCGCCGCCACAGCGCCGCGCCCAGCCCGCCTTGGACGGGACGGTGGGCGTGCCGCAGCGCGCGCAGAAGCCATGGCGCGCATGCCAGTCGATCAGGCTGCGCGCCGTGCCGTAGAGTGCCAATTGGTCGGGGCTGAGCAGCGGGGCGATGGCCCACACCTTCGGCGCATAGGTCGCGGCGGTGCCAAGCGCGGGATCGAGGTACGCGAAGACAGGTCCGGCCGCGCCGATGCCCAGCAGAACGAAATCGGTCGGCTCGGCGTCCTCGGGCAAAGAGGCGGTCGCGATCGCCGCGCCATCCACCACCGGGTCCAGCCCGTCGAGCAGGAGCATCCGCGCGCGCCGGTCGGCAAAGGCTTCGGCGAGCCGCACGGGATCGCTGCGCACCTGATCGGCGCGATCGAGCGTGCCGCCGACGAAACCGGGAACCGCAGCGGTCGCCGCGATCACGCCAGCGCCTTGTACACCGCCGCTGGGACATCGGCCTGCCAGCGGATGCTTTCGGCAGGCATGTAATTGGCATATCCGCCCGCGCGCACCTGCCGCACCGGATCGGCGAAGCCCACCGTGCCCGCCGCGCCCGCCCAGCCAAAGCTGCCGGTGCCGGGGCCAGTCAGCGTCACGCGCCCGCCCGCGCCAAAGCCACGCCCTTTCAACATCGCCGTGTCCGTCGGCACGACGGGTGGCAGCAGGTTCGACATGCCGAGCCGCGCGGTTTCCGGGGCCATGATCGTGGTGCCGTCCAGCGTGCCGAGGCCGACCAGCATGGCAAGAAAGCGGTCGTAATCGCGCGCGCTGGAAATCAGCCCGGCACCGCCGAACGGAAACGGCGGGGGATCGAGGAAGATGGACGTCGCGCCGGGATCGACCGGCAAGGTCACCGGACCGGCATGATAATAATTGGTGGCGAGCCGCGCGGCATTGTCCTTCGTCACCGTAAAGCCCGTGCTCGTCATCTTCAGCGGATCGAAGATGCGGGATTGCAGGAACGCGTCGAACGGCTGGCCGGACGCGACTTCGATGACCCTACCGAGCACGTCCAGCCCGACCGAATAGCTCCACCGGGTGCCCGGTTCGGCGACCAGCGGCAGGGTGGCCAGCCGGTCGGCGAAATCCTTCAGGCTTGGCGCATGCACCATCGGCGGCTGGCCGGGCAGGGGCGCGCGCGAGGCGATGAAGGCATAAAGGCCGAGGCGCTGATATTCGGCCAGCAGCGGCCCGGTAGTCACGATCGTATAGCCCAGGCCCGCCGTATGCGTCATCAGATGGCGGACGGTGATCTGCGCCTTTGCGGGTACGGCGTCGAGGCTGCTGTCCGGGCTGGTCAGCACCCGCATGCTGGCAAAACCGGGGATGAAATCGGCGATCGGCTGGTCGAGACGCAGCTTACCTTCGCCGATCAGGATCATCGCCGCCATCCCCGTAATCGGCTTGCTCATCGAATAGATGCGCCAGAGCGTGTCGGGGTCTGCCTTCACCGGCGAGTCGCTGGCGATCGTGCCGCCCGAAAGATAGTCCGGCGCGGCGGTGCCCCGTCCCACGGCGATGACACCGCCCGCAAAGCGGCGCTGCGCGACATAGCCGTCGATGAGGCCCTGTAATCCGGGCCAGCTTTCCGCAGGCGTCCTTGCCAGGGCGGCAAGCGGAAAGGCAGCGCCCGCGCCCAGCAGTGTCGCGCCGCGCAGCAGGCTGCGCCGGTCGATGGTCAGGCTCATGGCTGCGGCAGTCGTCGACATAAGGCGTCCTCTCTGTTCATCACGGCATCGGCGACCTTCGCGAACAGGGTCGGCAGCCCCGCGTCGCCGATCGCGGCAAGCGGCCACCATTCCCCGTCGCCCGGCATAGTGCAATCGCTATCTGCCGTGCCGATATGTACGGTCAGTGACAGCGCGAAATGGGTGAACACATGGGTCACGGGCATGGGCAGCCTGTCCCATTGCCCGCCGATCGGGGCCCCTATAGGGACCTGTATCGAAGTCGTCGGCTTTGGTGTCGGGGATGCGTCTGCAATCCAGGCCGACGTCGGCAGGCCGCGCATGCCGCCCAGCAACCCCTTGGCGGGTCGCCGCTCCAGCCAGACGGCGTCGTCCCGCACGATCCACCAGACATCGCCGCTGCGCTGCGGCCGGGCCTTTTTTGCGGCCTTCAACGGAAAAGCTGTGGGATCGGCGGTCGCGAAGGCCGCGCAGGTCTCGCGCAGCGGGCAGATGCCGCAGGCCGGATTGCGCACGGTGCAGATGGTCGCGCCAAGGTCCATCATCGCCTGCGCGAAATCCCCGGCGCGTGCTTCGGGCGTGATGGCGTCCGTGCGCTGCCGGATCTCGGCGCGGGCAGCCGGCAACGGCGTTGCGATCGCGAACAGCCGGGCGACCACCCGCTCGACATTGGCATCGACCACCACGGCCCGTGCGCCAAAGGCGATCGCGGCAATCGCGGCGGCCGTATAGGCACCGACGCCGGGCAGGCCGCGCAATTCGGCTTCGCTCGACGGGAAACGCCCGCCACGCTCACGCGCCACGACGCGCGCACAGGCCAGCAGATTGCGCGCGCGGGCGTAATAGCCAAGCCCGGCCCATGCGCTCATCAATGCCGCATCATCGGCCGCGGCCAGATCGGCGACCGTCGGCCAGCGTGCCGTAAACGCCTCGAAATAAGGGATGACCGCCGCCACCGTCGTCTGTTGCAGCATCACTTCGGACAGCCACACCCGATAAGGATCGGTCGCGTTCGTCCCCGGTGGCGCACGCCAGGGCAGGCGGCGCGCATGGCAATCATAATAGTGCAGGAGTCGGTCGGCGACCGATGCGCTCTCGACGGGCATGGCCGGGCTATGCCATGAAGCGGACGATGACGGAACGCCCTCCACCGGAAAAGACGCAGGTCGGCAAAGGCAAGCATGGCAAGGCCCCGGCCGAAGAGCGCCCGCGCGCCATGGGGCCACGCGCGATCGCCGACCTGATGCCCGATATCGGCCGCGCCGCCTTCCGCAAGTTCGGCTTTGTGCAGTCGAGCATCGTCACCCGCTGGGCCGACATCGTGGGGCGCGACCATGCCGATATCTGCGTGCCCGAATCGATCCGCTTTCCCGTCGGACAGAAAGCGGGCGGCACCTTGACGCTCACGGTATCGAGCGGCCATGCCCCGATGCTGCAACATATGCTGCCGGACATCATCACGCGGGTGAACCGCTTCTTCGGCTATGCCGCCGTTGCGAAGGTGACGATGCGGCAGGGCCATGTCGAGCCGCGCGCACCGCTGCGCAGTCCGCCGCCCAAAAATCTGCGCCCCGTGCCGGTGGAGCTTGGCGATTCGCTGCGCGACATCGGCGACCCGGAATTGCGCGCCGTGCTCGAATCGCTGGCGCAGGGGCTTGCCAATTCCAGCGGATTGCCCAAGATCGGCTGATCCTTTTGTGCAGAGACAGCATGTGATGAACAAGCGCGCGTTCCTTTTCGGTCTTCTCGCCCTGCTGCCCGGCACCGCGCTGGCGCAGCAGGCCCCGGACTGGACGAGCAGGATCACGCTCTCGCCGCTGGGTGGCCATGTGATGGGCAATCCGCTGGCCCCGGCAAAAGTCGTCGAATATGTCAGCTACACCTGCAATCATTGCGCGGCTTTCGTGGCGGAATCCTCAGCACCGCTGAAATCGGGCTGGGTGCGGGGCGGGAAGACGAGTGTCGAGGTGCGCAACGCCGTGCGCGACCGCTATGACCTGACCGCCGCCATGCTGGCGCGCTGCGGCGGCCCGGCGCGCTTCTTCGGCAATCACGAGGCGCTGTTCGCCAATCAAACGGCCTGGTTCCCGCAGATCGAAGCCTATGAGGCGGCGAACCAGAATCCGATCGCCGGCCAGTCGAACACCGATGTCATGAAGGATATCGGTCGCAAGACCGGTCTTTATGCCCTCATGGCCAAGCGCGGGTTCAAACCGGCTCAGCTCGACGCCTGCATCGCCAGTCCGGCCGCGATGAAGCAGGTGCTGGCGATGACCGACGACGCGTGGAAAGGCGTCAAGATCAGCGGGACGCCCGGCTTCACCCTGAACGGAAAGCTGCTGGCCAACACGTCGACCTGGGCTACGCTGCGGGCTGCGTTGCCTGCCGAGGCCAACTGAATTACATCGGGTGGCGAGATACATCTTCTCATGAAAATGGACATGCTTTCGATGAAATTGCTGAACGGCTCTGCCCCCTCTGCTCTGGCCGCCGCTGCCCTTGCCCTGTCGCTTGCCGCCTGTGGCTCGAAGGAAGGTGGCAACACCACCGCGCCCAGCGGTGCCCCCGTTGCGGCTGTGGCGGCCCCTGCGGGCACCACCTGGGCCGATACGGTTGCCGCGACGCCCGATGGCGGCTTTCGCATGGGCAACCCCGATGCGCCGGTCAAGGTGACCGAGTTTGCGTCTTACACATGCAGCCATTGCGCCGATTTCTCCAAGCAATCCGCCGAGGAATTGCGGGAAATGGTCAACAGCGGGAAAGTGAGTTTCGAGCTGCGCAATTATGTGCGCGATCCACTCGATATGACGATGGCGTTGCTGGCGCGGTGCAGCGGCCCGGGACCGTTCTTCCCGCTGTCTGAACAGTTTTTCGCCAATCAGCCCGCGATGTTCGAAAAGGTGCAGGCCATGGGCGAGGGGCCGTATCAGGCGGCGATGGCTGCGCCGCCGCAGCAGCGTTTCGTATCGCTCGCCACCAGCACCGGCCTGCTTGAGTTCGCCATGCAGCGCGGGATCGCTCAGGATCAGGGCAAGCAGTGCCTGGCAGACAGTGCCGCCGCCGAAAAACTGGCGTCGTCGGTTCAGACGGCCACCGAAAAATACAATATCAGCGGCACACCCACCTTGCTCATCAACGACAGCGTCGTGGAAAATGCGACGACATGGGAAGTCCTGCGGACGAAGCTCAAGGAAGCGGGCGTCTGATTGGCGCGCGGGGGGCAGCTTCTTTCTGACGGGCATGGCGCGGTGAGGGCCACGCCGTGCAGATAAAGCGGCTGAAACTCAGCGGTTTCAAGAGCTTTGTCGATGCGACCGAACTGCGCATCGAGCCGGGGCTGACCGGCATCGTCGGTCCCAACGGCTGCGGCAAGTCCAACCTGCTGGAAGCGATCCGCTGGGTGATGGGCGAATCGAGCGCACGGTCCATGCGCGGCGGTGGCATGGACGACGTTATCTTCGCAGGCACGGCGACGCGCCCGCAGCGCGATTTTGCCGAAGTCGCGCTGCTCACCATCCAGGAACAGGGCGAACTCTTCCCTTCGGTCGATGTCGGCGCGGACGGCGAACTGGAAGTGATCCGCCGGATCGAGCGCGGCGCGGGCAGCGCCTATCGCGCCAACGGGCGGGATGTGCGCGCGAAGGACGTGTCGCTGATCTTTGCCGACGCGGCAACCGGCGCGCACAGTCCGGCCCTCGTCAGCCAGGGGAAGATCGCCGCCGTGATCGCCGCTCGTCCGCAGGAACGGCGCGCCATGCTGGAGGAAGCGGCAGGCATCGCCGGGCTGCATGTGCGCCGCCGCGACGCCGAACAGAAATTGCGCGCCGCGGAAGCCAATCTCGCCCGGCTGGACGACATATTGGGTGATATGGACAATCGAGCGAACGCGCTGCGGCGGCAGGCGCGCGCGGCCGAACGCTATACCGTGCTCTCGGGCCAGATTCGCACGGCCGAGGCCCGCACGATCTTTGCCCGTTGGCGTGAGGCGGCTGCGGCGGCCGAGGCCGCCCGCGCCGAAGCGCAGGCGGCCGAGGCAGCGGTCGGCATGGCCCAGGAAGCGCAGACAGCCGCCGCAGCCCATGTCCGTGCGGCGGTCGATGCGCTGGCCACGGCCCGCAGTGCGGCCCAGCAGGCGCGCGATGCCGCGACCGACGCGGGCCATCGCCTCGCCACGCTCCGGGCCGAACGCACCGCGATCGCCCGGCGTCTCGATGATCTGTCGGCGCAGGCGGCGCGACTGGAGGAGGACAGGGGACGCGAAAGCGCGCTGGCGCATGATGCCGCGCAGGCACTCGCGCGTCTGGCGGAAGAAGGTGCCGCCCTGAAGGCGCGTATCGCGGAAACCCAGGCGACCGCACCGGACCGCGCGGCGCGCGTGGCGGAAGCCGAAACCGTCGCGCGCGATGCCGAAGTCGCGCTGGCCAGGGCCATGGCGCAGCAGGCGGGCGAGCAGGCGGAACTGCGCGTCGCCGAAGCCGCGCTGATCGCGGCGAAGGGCCGGCTGGAACGTGCCGAGCGTGACCTGCGCCGGGCCGAGACGGAACAGGCGGACCTGCCGGCCCTCGCGCCGCTGGAAGCGCGTCGCGAAGAAGCCACGGTGGCGCGGCAGGCGGCACAGGCTGACCAGGCCAGTGCGGAGGCGGCGATCGCGGCGGCCGAAACGCATCGCGACGAGGCCGCAACGGCGCGGGCGGCGGCGGAATCGGCGCTGTCGGCTGCGCGCGCGGCGCTGGCGGCGCTCGATAGCGAAGCGGCGGCGCTCGCCAAGGCGCTGGAGCGTCGGGACGGTGCGGATCGCGCGCTCGATCGTGTCACGGCTGCGTCGGGCTATGAACGCGCTCTGGCGGCGGCTTTGGGCGACGATCTGGAAGCGGCGATCGGCGTTGCGGGCACGCGGCGCTGGGGCGGCGGCGAGGCGCTGGCGGGCGATCCCGCGGTGCCGTCGGGCACCACGCCGCTGTCCGATCATGTGACGGCCCCGCCCGAGCTTGCGCGGCGGCTGGCGCAGATTGCCGTGGCGGAGCATGACGCCGGACAGACGCTCGCGGTCGGACAAAGGCTGGTGACGCTGGATGGGCAGATGCGGCGCTGGGACGGTTTCGTGGCGCTGGAAGGTGGCGCCGAGGCGGCACAGCGGCTCATCCGCCGCAACCGGCTCGACGCCATCGTCACCCAGCGCCCGGGGCTGGCGCAGGATGTCGACGATGCCGGGCAGGCGCTGGCCATGGCGGAAAATGCCGCGCAGTCGGCCGCCGCCGCGCTGCTTGCCGGACGCGCCCGACTCGCGGATGCGGAGCAGCGTGCGCGGGCGGCATTGCGGAGCCTTGATGACGTTGCCGGGGCCATCGAGCGGCGCGCTGCCCGTGATGATGCACTGGCGGCACGGCTCGAGGATCTGCGGCGCGATCATGCCGCCGCGCTGGCCGATCATGAGGCGGCGCAGGGCGCGCGCGCGGCATTGCCCGATGGCGCGGAAACGCACACGCATGTCGCCGCTCTCTCGCAGGCAAGCGATCGGGCGCGGCTTGCGGTTGCGCAGGCACAGGCCGATCTGGCGATGGCCGAGCGCGCCGCCGCAAGCGATCGTGAGCGGCTTGCGGCGACAGAGGCCGAAGCGCGTGGCTGGCGCGCGCGGGCGGGTGAGGCGGCCAAGCGGATCGCGGCAATGGCGGGGCGGGCGGACGCGATCGCCGCCGATCGCGCGGCGCTCGACGGGAAGCCCGATACACTGGATACGGAGATCGCGACGCTCGCCGATGCGGTGACGACGCTTGCCGATCGGGCCACCGTTGCGCAGACAGCGGAGCGCGCTGCCGAAACGGCGCTCGCTGAGACGGAAGCGCGGGAACGTGCCGCCGCCGAGCAGGTCAGCGCCGCCCGCGAAGCGCGCGCGGGTGCTGCTGCACGGGCGGAGGCGGCGCAGGACAAGCGGCTGGAGACGGGACGGTTGTCCGGCGAGCGGTTCGAATGTCCCCCGCCGGTATTGCCCGAAAAAACCGGTTTCGACAGTGCCACCATCCGCATCGCCCAGACCGAGCAGGCCGAACAGGACCGGCTGGTGGCGGAGCGCGAACGGATCGGCCCGGTCAATCTGGTTGCCGCTCAGGAACTCGCCGAACTGGAGGCCGCACAGGCGCGCAGCCGCGCCGAAAGCGCGGAGCTGACGCAGGCGATCCATCAGTTGCGGGGCTCGATCGGCAGCCTCAACCGCGAGGGGCGGCAGCGCCTTCTGGCGGCGTTCGAAGCGGTGGACGGGCACTTCCGGCGGCTGTTCACAACACTGTTCGACGGCGGGCAGGCGCATCTCCAGCTGATCGACAGCGAGGATCCGCTGGAGGCCGGCCTGGAAATCATGGCCCAGCCGCCGGGCAAGAAGCTGGCGGCGTTGACGCTCCTGTCGGGCGGGGAGCAGGCGCTGACGGCGGTCGCGCTGATTTTCGGCCTGTTCCTGACCAATCCCGCGCCGATTTGTGTCCTCGACGAAGTGGATGCGCCGCTCGACGATGCCAATGTCGAACGTTTCTGCGACCTGCTCGACCGGATGGTCGCCGATACGCGGACCCGTTACCTGATCGTCACCCACAATGCCGTCACCATGGCGCGCATGCACCGCCTGTTCGGCGTGACGATGGTGGAACAGGGCGTCAGTCGCCTGGTCTCGGTCGATCTGGGCGGGGCAGAGGAACTGCTGGCGGCGGAATAGCCTTGACGCAGATAGTTTTTGGAGTTACATAAAATGGAGCAACACACGGTAACTCTGCTCAACACTTCGCATTGATCTAATCTCGGATTCCATTCTCATAAGCCCTTTGTGTGTTGCTTGACCTAAGGCGGACCGCCTCGCGCGTTTCGTTTCGGCAGAGGGATGGAACATGAAGGTTAGTTTTGATGAGACGAAGCGCCTATGGACCTTGGAAAACCGGGGACTGGACTTTGTCGATGCACCTGAGATTTTGAAGGGTGTTCACATCGTTCTGGAAGACGATCGCAAGCCTTATCCTGAACCACGGTTTCTGGCGTACGGATTTGTCGATAACCGGTTGGTAATGTTTGCTTTCACGCCGATTCCAGATGGAATACGTGTCTTTTCGATGAGAAAGTGCAACGCCCGTGAACAAAGAAAGTTCGATCATTGGGTTGGATGATGACGACCTGCCAGAATGGACAGACGATCAATGGAATCGTGCCGCTATCTACGATGGCGATCGTCTTATCCGCCCCGCCGACGGCACCCTTACAAAGCCCGGCCGTCCCAAATCCGCCGATCCCAAGCGGCAGGTGACGTTGCGGCTCGACAGCGTAGTGGTCGAGGGGTTTCGGGCGACCGGACCGGGCTGGCAGAGCCGCATCAACGCGGCGCTGCGCAAGGCGCTTGATCTCTAGTCGGCTTTCTTGCGCAGCCGCCGGGCGTTGGCGGTCGCGCCATTTTCGATCGGGGCCATGGTGCGACCTGATGCATGGTTCGCGCGTTTGAGCGCGCGGGTCGATTGCGATGCCAGAGCCATGCCCTGCGCGGCGGTCATCGGCTGGCCGGACAGGGCGATTCCCATCATCTTCTGCCAGATCGCAAATCCGTCCGCCTGAAAGCGTGTCATCGCCTGAAATCCGGCCAAGCCCGCCTGCGAAAAGGCCGTCACCTTTTCCGGCACCATCATCGACAGCTCGGCATAATCGCCGGTCAGGGGATTACGCATGGCGTCCGCCATCAGGCGCGTGCGATGATCGACGACAAAGGCGGAATCCTTCGTCAGCGTCCCCATGCGCGTCGCGCCCTGCGCCATCGCGCTCCAGGTGGACAGCATGTCCGCCCACAGTCCAAACCCGTTCATCATAAAGTCGCTCCCGTCACTGCCCTAACGCCCGGTGCGTAGCATTATGTCCGTGTGATGCGACAAAGCCGTGGCAATGCGCTCATGCGCTTCCGACGACCAGGCAGGCAAGCGCCATCAGCAGTCCGGCAAAGCGGTTGGCGCGGAACTTGGCGAGCGGATCGGCACCGTCCTCTCGCAATGTCAGCACCTGCCAGGCGAGATGCGCAGCCACCGGCAGCAGCGCGGCGAGGGCCAGCGGCTGCGGTCGTATCTGCCATATCGCTGCACCCCAGCAGGCGAGCGCACCGGCATAGAACAGCGCGACACCCGGCTTCACGCGCCGCCCCATGCGCAATGCGCTGGAACGGATGCCGATCAGCGCATCGTCTTCCCGGTCCTGCAATGCATAGATGGTGTCATATCCGATCACCCAGAGGATGCTGCCCGCATAGAGCGTCAGGCCGGGCAGGGTCAGGCTGCCGCTGATTTCGCTCCACCCCACCAGCGCGGCCCAGCTGAAGACTAGGCCAAGCCACGCCTGCGGCCACCAGGTAATGCGCTTCATGAAAGGATAGGCGGCCACCAGCGCCAGGCTGGCGAGCGCCACGACCTGGGCATAGGGGCGCAGCTGGAGTAGCACGACAAGACCGATCAGGCTGAGCGTCACCAGCCAGGCCCATGCGACCTTGAGCGAGACAGCACCACTCGCCAGCGGCCGGGCGGCGGTACGGGCAACCTGCCGGTCGAGATCGCGGTCGACGATGTCGTTGTATACGCATCCCGCCCCGCGCATCGCGATGCTGCCGAGCAATATCCACAGGATCATGTCCCAGCGCGAGAAGGCCCCGCCCGCCAGCGCGATCGCCCATGCGCCGGGCCAAAACAGCAGCCACCAGCCGATCGGCCGGTCGAACCGGGCGAGCATGGCGAGCGCGCGCGGCAGGGCCGGCAGACGCGCGATCAGGCTGCGGGCTTCGCTGTCTGGCACGATGGCTTGGGTCACTTGTCCTCCGGTCGCCCTGCGTCCTAGAGAGGACGTCCGCGCGAACCGATGAATGGATTTCACGATGACTGCAACCCCTGCATGGCCCCCCCAGAGCGCGTCGCGCCTCTATGTGGAGGCCGCGCTCGGCGAAGGCGTGGCAGTGACCGTCGAGGGCAATGCGGCGCATTATCTCATCAGCGTGATGCGCGTGAAGCCGGACGACATCGTGCTGCTGTTCGACGGGCGATCGGGTGAATGGGCGGCGCGGGCGCGCGATATCCGCAAGCGCGATCTTGTGCTCGATTGCGTCGTGCGGACGAAGCCGCTCGAACGGGTGCCGGATTTCTGGCTGTGCGTTGCGCCGGTCAAGAAGGGCCGGATCGACCTCATCGCCGAAAAGGCGTGTGAACTGGGCGTTGCGCGGCTTCAGCCGGTGCAGACCCGGCGCGCGGTGGTGGACAGGCTCAATCTTGATCGGCTCCGCGCGCATCTGGTGGAGGCGGCGGAACAGTGCGGCCGCACGGCGCTGCCCGACCTCGCCGCTATGGTGAAGCTCGACGCGCTGCTCCGCGACTGGCCCGAAGGGCGGCATCTTTTCTTCGCCGACGAGACGGGTGGCGTGCCGATGGCCCAGGCTTTGGTGGCCTATCGCGGCCCGGCCGCCTTGCTGGTGGGGCCCGAAGGCGGTTTCGATCCTGCGGAGCGCGCCGCCATTCGCGCGCTGCCCGCCGCGGTGCCGGTGTCACTCGGCCCGCGCATCCTGCGCGCGGAAACCGCCGCGATCGCAGCGACCGCCGCATGGATGACACTGAACGGCGACTGGGCGCCGCAGGGAGGCGCGGAATAAACAGGTTGCGATACGCAATGGGATTGCGCCTGTCATAACGGGGCCTTATCTGCATCCTGCCCGCCTGATTTGACGTGCGTGGCGGAACGATTAAGGGCGGGGCATGAGCACCAGAACAGACTCCGGCGGCAGCGATCCGATCATCGAAAGCCGCGATCAGCTCATCGCGGCCTTCGCCAAGGGGGAAAAGCCGCCCGAACGCTGGCGCATCGGCACCGAGCATGAAAAGTTCGTCTACTCGGTCAAGGATCATCACGCCCCTTCCTATGAGGAAAAGGGCGGCATCCACACCCTGCTTATCGGCCTGACCCGCTATGGCTGGAAGCCGGTCTTCGAAGGCGAGAACATCATCGCGCTTTCGGGCGACGACGGCACGATCAGCCTGGAACCGGCGGGGCAGCTCGAACTGTCCGGCGCGCCGCTGGAAAATCTGCACCAGACCTGTGCGGAAACCGGACGGCACCTCGAACAGGTGAAATATGTCGGCGACATGCTGGGCCTTGGCTTCCTGGGTCTCGGCATGTGGCCGGACAAGACGCGCGCCGACCTGCCGATCATGCCCAAGGGCCGCTATGAGATCATGCTGCGGCACATGCCGCGCGTCGGCTCCATGGGCCTCGACATGATGCTGCGCACCTGCACGGTGCAGGTGAACCTCGACTATCGCAGCGAAGCGGGCATGGCGAAGATGTTCCGCACTTCGCTGGCGCTGCAACCGCTCGCGACGGCGCTGTTCGCCAATTCGCCCTTTACCGAAGGCAAACCCAACGGGTTCCTGTCCTATCGCAGCCATATCTGGTCGGACACCGATCCGCACCGCACCGGCATGCTCCCCTTCGTGTTCGAGGACGGCTTCGGCTACGAACGCTATGCCGACTATGCGCTCGACGTGCCTATGTATTTCGTGTTCCGCGAGGGGAAGTATATCGACGCTTCGGGCCTCAGCTTCCGCGATTTCCTCGAAGGCAAGCTTTCCGTCCTGCCCGGTGAAAAGCCGACCGAGAAGGATTGGGAGGATCATCTCTCCACCGCTTTCCCCGAAGTGCGGCTGAAGAGCTTTCTTGAGATGCGCGGCGCGGACGGCGGGCCGTGGGGGCGCATCTGCGCGCTGCCCGCGCTTTGGGTCGGGTTGCTCTATGACGACACGGCGCTGGATGCCGCGTGGGATGTGGTCAAGGACTGGTCGATGAACGAACGGCAGGCCCTGCGCGACTCCGTGCCGCGTCTCGGGCTGAACGCGCCGATCGGCGGCGGCAGGACGCTGCGCCATATCGCAGCCGAAGTGGTGGAGATCGCCCGCAGCGGCCTTGCTGCGCGGGGGCGGCTGAACAGCGCGGGCGACAACGAAACGGGCTATCTCGCCGCGTTGCAGGATGTCGTCGCCAGCGGCAAGACGCCTGCCGAACGGCTGCTCGACCGCTATCATGGCGAATGGGGCGGTGATGTCAGCCGGGTCTATGCGGAAGAGAGTTTTTAAGCGTAGCAGTTGTTCGTCGGCGAAAGCCGGGGCCCAGGGCCACAAAGGACTGTATTGCGTTGCTCTGGACCCCGGCTTTCGCCGGGGAACAGTTGTATTCGTATACCCGCTTACTCCGCAGGCTGCGTGACCGGCTCCGCCCGTCGTCCGCGATCCCCCGCCAACAGCCGGTCGATCCAGCCGTTGCGGGCCATCCACGCGCTATAGGCCGCATAGGCCGGATCGGGCAGCAGATGCGCTTCCTCTGTCCGCGCGCGCCAGTAATAGACGCCGCTGACCAGCGCCAGAATTGCGCTGTTGCGCACCATGTCGATCAGGCTGCCACTGGTCGCCAGGAAAGGCAGGGTGGACAGCCACCAGAACAGGTTCTTCGACAGATAGGCCGGATGGCGCGTCCACCGATAGGGACCGTGGGTGATAATGCCGCGATGCGTGAGATTGGAAAAGCGCAGGCCGAAGGCCACTGTCGCCCAGGCATAGATGCCGGTCAGTGCCACCAGCATCGCGCCCCAGATCCATTGCGCTGTGACATGCAGCGGCCCGCTACCCGCCAGCCAGTGCGACCAGTCCGCCGTGCCCGGATGATAATCGAGCGGCCCGCCGCCGCCCATCAGCACGAACGGCGGATAGCAGATCAGCGCCGCGACCCAGCCGGCCAGAAATGGATTGGCGGTGCGGATATGCGCGTCGAGCGGCTTCAACGTCAGCATATAGCCGACCGTGGCAAAGGCGACGTCGATGAGGAACAGCAATGTCACCAGAAAATTGGTGAGCGCAAACGGGCTGGCCAGCACGTCCGCGCCTTTCCAGTGGACCAGATTGGCGAAATTGCCCGGCACGACGGAGAGCATGAAGGCCAGGAAGAAGCCTTTGACCAGCCAGGCGCGCAGATGATGCGCGACCTGGCTCAGGTCCGCCTGCCCCGCCGCGCCGCCGATGATCCACTGGCCAAAGGCGTAGGTCGCGTCCTTCGGATCGACAAGGCGGCGATCGAGCCACAGGACATAGGGGACGGAGAGGGCCAGCAGCACGGGTGCTGCGGCACCGAACAGCTGCATGACGAAGCGATAGTCGCCGCTCCAGTACCAGCGGCCGAGGCCATAGAGGATCGCGATGCCACCCCATGTCACCCAAAGCCCCGCGATCTTGACGAGGCTGGTGTCGAGAACATCGGCCAACGGGCGCGGCGGGCCGTTCCAGTCGATCCCGGTCGAGCGATTGCGATGCACCCGATCCACCAGCAGCGACCAGAGGATCATCGGCAGGCCGCAGGCGGCAACGGCGGTCAGCCCGGCATAAGGACCGTCCATGCCATAATGCCAGGCGACACCCGTCCACGCGAGCAATCCGGCAAGACCGGCGATGCCGACGCCATGGCTGACGGCGGAAGGCGGGCAGGGGTCGGTCGCGGCGGTCATCGTGCATGCCTAACCCAAAAGGGTAAGCAAGCGGTGAAGGCATGGAACGCCAGCGCCGGTCAACCGCCCAATATGTTGATCGTGAAGGCAATCACGCCAAGATTGAAGATGAATGCGGCAAGGCAGTGGAAGAGGACGATGCGGCGCACCGCGGTTCCGCTGATCGTCACGTCCGATGTCTGGAACGTCATGCCCAGCGTGAAGGCGAAGTAGAGAAAATCCCAATAGTCCGGCTCGTCGGTTCCGGGAAAGGCCATACCGGCCTGACAGGCGGCCTGCGCCTCGTCCCGATAGCAGATATGGGCATAATGCAGGGCGTAGACGCTGTTGGAAAAGATCCACGACAGCGTCAGCGTGACCAGCAGCAACGCGATGGCGCCGCCCTTGGGCGCATCATGGGCGGTCACGGCCACGCCGACCGCGATCAGGATGACCAGCGTGACGATGGCGGTCAGTAGCAGCATGATGCCGCGATTGGCATCGTTGCGCCGCGCCGCATCGCGCATGGCTTCGGCGTTGGCATCGAGCAACGGCCAGACCGACAGCAGAAAGGTCACCGCGGCAATATCGAATCCGGCCATCACCGCTTCATGCCAGGGCAGCATAAGCGCGAGTGGCGCGCACAGCGCCAGCAACGCCAGAAACATGCCGTAGCGCCAGGGAAACAGCCGACGGCGCTCCCCTTTCATCGCCTGCGCCTCACGGCATTTCGCGCCCGATGCGTCAGGACGCGCCGTCCCGCCGCCCGAGCAGGCGAAGGCGCAGGGCATTCAGCTTGATGAAGCCCGCCGCATCGCGCTGGTCATAGGCGCCCGCGTCATCCTCGAACGTCACGACCTTCTCGCTGTAAAGCGAATGCGGCGACTTGCGCCCGGTGACGTAGACGCCGCCCTTGTAAAGCTTCAGGCGAACGGTGCCCGTTACCTTGCTCTGGCTGTGGTCGATCGCCGCCTGCAACATTTCGCGTTCGGGCGAGAACCAGAAACCGTTATAGACCAGCTCGGCATAGCGCGGTGCCAGTTCATCCTTCAGATGCGCGGCACCGCGATCGAGCGTCAGTTGCTCGATCCCGCGATGCGCGAGATGGTAGATCGTGCCGCCCGGCGTCTCGTACATGCCGCGCGAC
The DNA here is from genome assembly GCF_004005485.1 of Sphingobium algorifonticola. GTDB lineage: Bacteria > Pseudomonadota > Alphaproteobacteria > Sphingomonadales > Sphingomonadaceae > Sphingobium > Sphingobium algorifonticola. The sequence continues at coordinate 466,767 of NZ_RZUL01000001.1, read as the reverse complement.
TTCATGCCCACGAAGCGGTTTTCGACGAGATCGAGCCGCCCGATGCCGTGCCTGCGGCCGTAATCGTTCAGCGTTTCCAGCAGGGTCGCAGGCGACATGCCTTCACCGTTGATCGCCACGCCATCGCCCCGTTCGAAGTCGATGGTGATGACTTCGGGCTGATCGGGCGCGTCTTCGGGATGGACCGTGCGCGAATAGACATAGTCGGGCACTTCCTCCCACGGGTCCTCCAGCACCTTGCCTTCGGAGGACGTGTGCAGCATGTTCGCGTCGGTCGAAAAGGGGCTTTCCCCGCGCTTGTCCTTCGCGATGGGGATCTGATGCTCCTCGGCAAAGGCGATCAGGCGGGTGCGGCTGGTCAGGTCCCACTCGCGCCACGGCGCGATGACCTTGATGTCGGGCGCAAGGGCATAATAGCCCAGCTCGAACCGCACCTGATCATTGCCCTTGCCGGTCGCACCATGGCTGACCGCGTCGGCGTTGACCGCGCGCGCGATTTCGATCTGGCGCTTGGCGATCAGCGGCCGGGCGATCGAGGTGCCGAGCAGATAAAGCCCCTCATAGAGTGCGTTGGCGCGCATCATCGGGAAGACGTAATCGCGGACAAACTCCTCGCGCAGATCGTCGATGAAGATATGGTCGGGCTTCACGCCCATCAATTCCGCCTTGCGCCGGGCCGGTTCCAGCTCCTCGCCCTGGCCCAGATCCGCCGTGAAGGTCACGACTTCACAGCCATAGGTCTGTTGCAGCCACTTCAGGATGACGCTGGTGTCGAGACCGCCGGAAAAGGCAAGGACAACGCGGTTGATGGAATCGGACATGCGCGGACTTTCCCCGAAAGCAAGAGAGACGGCGCGCGGGTAACAGGCGGCGGCGGCAAGTGCAATAAAGCGATCCCCGCCACGGCCCCTTCTGTCCGGGTCCTTCCGCTGCCTGCCGCAGTCCGGCGCTCAGTCGCTATAGGGGCTGTCGAGCCAGGCGGCCGCCTGTTCGCGTGTACGGAAATACTGGAATCGCGGATCGGGGGCGAGCCGCTCGATCTGCATCTTCATGATCGTGCTGCCCGTGACATTGGCGGACCGGCGCAGGCCGTTGGCCATGCACCAGGCGATACGCGCGTGGCCATCGTCCGTCGTGTCCTGCGGCATGACGCCGAAATCGCTGAAATCGGCAAGAATGTCGAACCAGGACCCATGCCCCTTGGCAAGGGATGCCGCCGCCCGCAACTGCGTATCGAAGCCGGCCAGCGCGGCCTTCGAATAGCCGTCCTTGAAGGCAATTTCGACGCGATGCGCAGCCTTGTTGATGATTACCTGAACCATATCGGGTCTTTCGCTCTCCCAGCATCGCGGCATTCCGCATTGGCCTATGCTGCGGCATCCTATGGCCGATAGATTGATAATTTATTGGAGACCGGCAAGCAGCCACAGGCCGATCGCAAGGAACAGCAGTGCCGCCGCCTGACGAATCCGCGCGAGGGACAGGCGCCGGATCAGCGCCTCCCCCAGATACACCGCCGGTACGTTGGCGATCATCATGCCCAGGGTCGTTCCCGCCGTGACCGCCAGCACCTGCCCGACCGTCGCGCCAAACTGCGCGCCCAGCGCAATCGTCGCCACCTGCGTCTTGTCCCCCATCTCAACCAGGAAAAATGCAACCAGCGTGGTGGCGAAGGCGCCGCCGCGCGACCGGGGGGCATCGTCGGCATCCATCGTGTCGGGGACGAGCGTCCACAGCGCCATGGCAATGAACCCCAGCGCGATGGCATAGCGGAAGGCGATGCTGTCCAGCAGCCCGGCGATGCCATGGCCCAGCAGCGCCGCCAGGAAATGATTGGCGAGCGTCGCCACCAATATCCCGGCGATCACCGCGACTGGTCTGCGGAAGCGGACGGCGAGGAGAATGGCAAGCAATTGCGTCTTGTCGCCGATTTCGGCGAGGGCGACCACGGCGGTCGATGCAAGAAAGGCGTCCATGGGGCAATGTCCGGGGTCGGGCAGCGGATGGACACAATGTCACCGGCCTTCCCGCCCGACCGGGACGGAAAGCCGATGCCATTGGTCTCGACAGACAGGACCATCGATCCTGCCCCGCGCACCATGGTGTCTCCACCAAATATGTTGATGCGCGACCCACGGCCAAAGCCGTGGCTGGCTACTCCCCAGATGACGCGCTAATCGCTAGGCGAGTCGCCGGACCGAGGCAAGGGGCACTGAGGCAAGAGGGGCTGGCGCAAAGGCGCAGCGGTAAACGCTTTTTGCGATCAATGTGGCATTTTTAATCAATTTTCTGATGTAACGCCGACGGCTTAGACACTGTTTCACCATAGAGCATGGCACGACGAGGAGAACAGCGATGACCGACCAGCCGAAATCCGCCCCGCAGACCGGCGGCCCCGTGATGACGACGAGCGCGGGCGCGCCGATCCCGGATAACCAGAACTCGCTGAGCGCCGGGCCGCGCGGTCCGCTGCTGCTGCAGGATTATCAGCTGATCGAAAAGCTGGCGCATCAGAATCGCGAGCGCATTCCAGAGCGCGTCGTGCATGCCAAGGGCTGGGGCGCGCATGGCACCCTGCGCATCACAGGCGACATCAGCAAATATACCCGCGCCAAGGTGCTGCAACCCGGCACCGAAACCCCGATGATTGCTCGCTTTTCCACGGTGGCCGGTGAAGCAGGCGCAGCGGATGCCGAGCGCGACGTGCGCGGCTTCTCGCTCAAATTCTACACGCCCGAGGGCAATTGGGATTTGGTCGGCAACAACACGCCGGTGTTCTTCGTGCGCGATCCGGTGAAGTTTCCCGACTTCATTCACACGCAAAAGCGCCATCCGCGCACCAATCTGCGCTCACCGACGGCGATGTGGGATTTCTGGTCGCTCAGCCCCGAATCGCTGCATCAGGTGACGATCCTGATGTCCGATCGCGGACTGCCGGTCGGCGTCCGTCACATCAACGGCTATGGCAGCCACACCTTCAGCCTCATCAACGACGCGGGTGAGCGGTTCTGGGTGAAGTTCCACTTCAAGACGATGCAGGGCCACAAGCACTGGACTAATGAAGAGGCCGCCGATGTCGTGGGTCGCACCCGCGAATCGACGCAGGAGGACCTGTTCGAGGCGATCGAGACCGGCGACTTTCCGAAGTGGAAGATGCAGGTGCAGATCATGCCGGAACTGGATGCCGACAAGACGCCCTATAATCCGTTCGACCTCACGAAGGTGTGGCCGCATGGCGACTATCCGCTGATCGACATCGGCGAGTTCGAGTTGAACCGGAATGCCGACAATTATTTTTCGGAGATCGAGCAGGTCGCATTCAGCCCGTCGAACATCGTGCCGGGCATCGGCTTCTCGCCGGACAAGATGCTCCAGGCCCGCATCTTCGCTTATGCCGACGCGCATCGGCACCGGATCGGCACGCATTACGAGGCCTTGCCCGTCAACGCGCCCAAATCGCCGGTGAACAATTATCACAAGGATGGGGCGATGCGCTTTACGCCGAACAATCCCAATCCGGCCGCCTATTATGAGCCGAACAGCTTTGGCGGGCCGGTGGAGCGCGCCGAATATCGCGAGCCGCCGCTGCGCATTTCGGGTGATGCCGACCGCTACAATCATCGTGAAGGCAATGATGATTTCAGCCAGCCGCGCGCTTTGTTCGAATTGTTCGATCAGGCACAGAAAGACCGGTTGTTCTCCAACATCGCCGCCGCGATGGGCGACATCCCGGATTTCATCGAGGAACGGCAGTGCGCGCTTTTCGATCAGGTGCATCCTGACTATGGCGCGGGCGTGCGCCGGGCACGCGCGGCTATCAAGGATCGCAATCCGTCGATTTCCGCGCCGACGGACAAGGTTCTGGCCGACGCTTCGGCCTGACCGGCAATGTCTGTACCGGGCTGCATCCGTTGCGGGTGCGGCCCGGTGCTGTCGTACAGCCGGGCTTGCCGCGCCGGACCCGTGCGCCTAGATAGTCAGCATGGCGCATGCGCATCATCACCATGAACCAACCGGCCGCTCGCTGGCTGAGGCTGCACAGGCAACGCTGGAGCACCGCGGCGAGCAATGGACGCCGATGCGCGCCGCCATTTTCGATGCGCTGGCGCGGGAAGACAAGCCTGCTTCCGCCTATGACATTGCCGACAGCGTGTCGCGGGCACGCGGCAAGCGCGTTGCGCCCAACAGCGTCTATCGCATTCTCGACCTGTTCGTGTCGTCAAACCTCGCGACGCGCGTCGAAAGCGCCAACGCCTATATCGCCAATGCGCATCCCGGTTGCCTGCACGACTGCATCTTTCTGGTGTGCAAGACATGCGGCGAGGCGAAGCATGTCGATGACGACGCGCTGACCGGCAATGTGCGCAAGCGCGCGGCGAACGAAGGGTTCGTGGCGGACCGCCCCGTGATCGAAGTCCTCGGCACCTGCGCCAGGTGCGCGGCCTGACATCCGCATTACACTATTCGACATGCTCTGCCGAAGCCGCTAAGCTGAAGGCAGGAGAACACGATATCCATGTCTGAACGTCCGCTTACGCCGCTGCTCGATACCGTCCATGTGCCGGCCGATTTGCGCAAACTGGCACCCGAGCAATTGCCCCAGCTGGCCGATGAATTGCGGCAGGAAGTCATTTCGGCGGTCGGCGTGACCGGCGGCCATCTGGGTTCGGGGCTGGGCGTGGTCGAGCTGACCGCCGCGATCCATTATGTATTCAACACGCCCGACGACCGGCTGGTGTGGGATGTCGGCCACCAATGCTATCCGCACAAGGTGCTGACCGGGCGGCGCGATCGCATTCGCACCCTGCGCATGGGCGGCGGCCTGTCGGGCTTCACCAAACGGGCCGAAAGCGAATATGATCCGTTCGGCGCAGCGCACAGCTCCACCTCGATCAGCGCGGCGCTGGGTTTTGCCATCGCCAACAAGTTGCAGGGGACACCGGGCAAGGGCATTGCGGTCATCGGCGACGGCGCGATGTCCGCCGGCATGGCCTATGAGGCGATGAACAACGCGCGCGAGGCGGGCAACCGCCTCGTCGTGATCCTCAACGACAATGACATGTCGATTGCCCCGCCTGTGGGTGGCCTGTCAGCCTATCTGGCGCGGATCGTGTCCAGTCGTGAGTTTCTTTCGGTGCGCGAGGCGTTGAAGCGGGTGGCGCGCAAGCTGCCGCGCCCCTTGCAGAAGGCAGCGCGCAAGACTGACGAGTTCGCGCGCGGCATGGCGATGGGCGGCACCCTGTTCGAGGAGCTGGGCTTTTATTATGTCGGCCCGATCGACGGGCACAATCTGGAACAGTTGATCCCCGTTCTCGAAAATGTGCGCGATGCGGAGGAAGGACCGATTCTGGTCCATGTCGTGACGAAGAAGGGCAAGGGTTACGCCCCGGCCGAAAATGCCGCCGACAAATATCATGGCGTGCAGAAGTTCGACGTGGTGACGGGCGCGCAGGCGAAGGCGCCGCCCGGACCGCCCAGCTATACGGCGGTGTTCGCCAAGGCGCTGATTGCCGAGGGCGAACGCGACGACCGCATATGTGCGATCACGGCGGCGATGCCGTCGGGCACTGGTCTCGACAAGTTTCAGGAGGCGTTCCCCGACCGCACGTTCGATGTCGGTATTGCCGAACAGCATGCGGTGACATTCGCCGCGGGCCTCGCCGCGCAAGGCATGCGTCCGTTCTGCGCCATCTATTCGACGTTCCTCCAGCGCGCCTATGATCAGGTGGTGCATGATGTCGCGATCCAGAATCTGCCGGTGCGCTTCGGTATCGATCGCGCGGGATTGGTGGGGGCGGACGGCTGCACGCACGCCGGCAGTTTCGACGTCACCTATCTGGCGACCTTGCCCAATTTCGTTGTGATGGCAGCGGCGGACGAGGCTGAGCTGGTCCATATGGTCCACACATGCGCGGTGCATGACAGCGGGCCGATCGCCGTGCGCTATCCGCGCGGCAACGGCACTGGCGTCGCCTTGCCCGCCGTGCCGCAGCGGCTGGAAATCGGCAAGGGCCGCATCGTGCGCGAAGGGCACAAGGTTGCTATTCTCTCGCTCGGCACCCGGCTGGAAGAGGCGCTGAAAGCCGCCGAGGCGCTGGAAGCCAAGGGCCTGTCCACCACCGTCGCTGACCTGCGCTTTGCCAAGCCGCTGGACGAGGCAATGATCCGCCGTCTGCTGTCGACGCATGAAGTGGCGGTGACGGTGGAGGAAGGCGCGATCGGCGGGCTTGGCGCGCATGTGCTGACCATGGCAAGCGACCTTGGCCTGACTGACGCGGGCCTCAAGATTCGTACCTTGCGCCTGCCCGACATTTTCCAGGATCAGGACAAGCCCGAAAAGCAATATGCCGACGCCGGGCTGGATGCCGACGCGATTGTCGACAGCGTGCTGACGGCGCTGCGGCACAACAGCGCGGGCATGGTGGGCGAGGTGCGCGCCTGACAGAAGCGTTGACGCCTTGTCCGATGCCTCCTAGTGCGCCGCTTTCTGTTGCAGGACCATTGACATGACCGATATCGAAACTGGCGAACCGACGGGTAGCGGTGCCGCCGACACGCCGCCCGATCGCCTCTCCACCAATCCGCGCAGCCCCTATTTCGATATGGACGTGCTCCAGCGCGGCATCGGCATCCGTTTCAAGGATCGGGTACGCAACGATGTGGAGGAATACAGCATATCCGAAGGCTGGATCCGAGTCGCGGCGGGCAAGACGAAGGATCGCCATGGCCAGCCGCTGACTATCAAGCTGTCCGGTCCCGTTGAAGCCTGGTTTGAACATGCTGCGCAGGATAGCGGCGGGGCGTAAGTGCCGTCATTCTGACGTGAGGGCCGTTATGGCGTGTCGTTTCCCCATCGGTGCGGCACCGCAGGACTATCTGATCCGCGCATCCCGCTTCACGTCGCGAATGATGTCCGCCAGCGAACGCTCTTTCTTCGGACGGAAATCCTCGATGCGCGAGACATCGGCGTAAGCAAGGCGCGGTGTCTGCGCTTTGGGCGCCGACGCTGCTTCGCGTACAGGCGCAATCGCCTGCGTGAGGCGGTATCCGCCCAGCCCCGTGAACGGATTGAGTCGCGCCTTCTCGCCATAGATGAACCCGAATGTCGGGTTGGTCCGTGCGCCCATCTGCCCCGTCGGCGTATGCCACACGCGCACTTCGCTCCAGTCGTTCGCATCGGACACGTCGATCGCCCGCACATCCTCCTCGATCGCGCCGGGGCTGGACCAGTTGGCATGGCGGATCAGCACTTCGCGCGCCGACAGGATTTTGCTGACCACCGCCACATGGCCAAGCTCCATCGGTCCGTACGGCTGGAACGCCAGCACCGCGCCCTTGCGCGGACGATGGCCGCGATCGTATCGACCCGCCGCCTGGTCCCACCAGGTCCATGCATCGCCATAGAGGACGACGCCCGACACCGCGCGGGCATAGGGAACGCATTGCAATATGTCCGCCGCGCGCAGCGGCATGGCGCTGGCCAGGGCAAGACCGGTCGCCAGCAGCATCGCTGCTGCCTTGACCCGAAAATGTCGCATCATCGTGATTCCGAAAGCTCGTCATCACCCCACCAGCGACTGGTCTAGGCAGAAATGCCTAGCATCGGGTTAAGCATCGCGGTGGATCGAGGATGCGACGCCCGTCGGCAAGAATTAGTTGAGCGCGGTCGTTCCCGCCGCCGCCGCGATCTGTACCGGACGATCTGCGGCCGCCGGTGCCTGCGCATAGATGAAACCGCGCGCGGGGTTCGATCGTGTGCCGAGGGCGCCGGTGGGGCCGTACCAGACCTTGACGTCGCTCCAGTCGTTCGCAGCCGATACGTCGATGGCACGGACGTCCCGTTCGATGCCGCCGCGATAGGACCAGTTCGCATGCGTCAGCCGCACCTCGCGCGGGGAGACGACCTGGCTCACCATCGCGACATGGCCCGCGGGCATCGCGCCGGACGCCGCAAAGGCCAGCACCGCGCCGACGCGCGGTTCCTGCCCGCGATCATAGCGTCCCTCCGCCTGCGCCCACCAGTCGGCGGCGCGTCCGAAAAGCTGAATGCCCGAAATCTGCCGGGCATAAGGCGCGCATTGCAGGGTTCCGGCCATCGCAGGTGTCTGTGCAGCCAACAGGCCGCATGCGGCCATCAGCACAAACGCCGCGCGAAACATCATTGTCATGGTAGGTGCGACCCCTCGCTTTGTCCTGAAAGCCATAGACGGGAGGAGACGTAGCCGCGCCACTGGTCTGCGGCGAAGCGTTGCGACGATGCGTTGCGCGGCGCACCCTCCTGCGTGACAGCGGGAACGAAATTGCCATGTCGTTACACGCGGGTGATATGTCCCTGTTCGACGTGCAGGCGCGTGGCCTGCGCCAGCCCGTCGAACAGCGCCGGTTCGGTGCCGGTCATCCACACTTGCCCACCGGTCGCCGCCAGCCGGTCGAACAAAGCGAGCCGGCGCGCCGGGTCGAGATGCGCCGCCACTTCGTCGAGCAGCAGCACCGGAGCATGGCCGGTCCGCTGCGCCACCAGCCGGGCATGCGCCAGGATGATCGACAGCAGCAGCGCCTTCTGTTCGCCGGTCGAACAGAGTGCTGCGGGCTGACGCTTGGCCGCATGCTGCACCATCAGGTCGCTGCGGTGCGGGCCGGACAGGGCGCGCCCGGCGGCGGCGTCGCGGCGGCGCCCCTCCCGCAATTGCGTCGCAAGCGGCCCGGCATCGGCCGTCCAGCCTTCGATAGCGAGCAACGGCCGCGCGAACGTCTCGTCGGGTTGCTCGGCCAGCGCGATCGCCAGCGCCGCCACGCAGTCCGCCCGTGCGCTGGCCAGCGCCGTTCCATGCGCTTCCATCTGTCCCTCCAGCGCGCTCAGCCAGGCCGGATCGGCGGGGCGACTGTCGGTCAGCAGGGCATTGCGGCTGCGCATCGCTGCTTCATACCGGGCGCTGTGGGTGGCATGGCCGGGATGCAACGCCAGAGTCAGCCGGTCGAGGAAGCGCCTGCGCCCGCCGGGGCTTTCGGCGAAGAGCCGGTCCATCGCGGGCGTCAGCCACAGCACCGCCAGATGTTCGGCCAGCGCCGTCGCCGCACTCTGCGTGCCGCCGATTCGCACGGTGCGCCGGTCGGGCGTCTCGGCGGTCGCGCCGGTCCCTATCGTTACGCCGTCCACCTGCGCCGCGATGCCGAAGCCGCCGCTCCCGCCTTGCCGCGCCATCTCGCGCAGCGCCGCGCCGCGCAGCCCGCGTCCCGGTGCCAGCAGCGATATCGCTTCGAGGATATTGGTCTTGCCCGCGCCATTGTCGCCCGTCAGCACGATGAAGCCGTGCGCGGGCACGATCAGCGCGTCCTCATGGTTGCGGAAATCGCTGATGGTAAGGCGGCTGAGCATCGCCGCGGTCTAGCGGGCTTTTGTCGATAGGGTAAGATCGCATGCCGCCGCGCGTCGGGCTTGCGCGCGGCGGCAATAGCGATCATCACCGCAGCAACAGGATTCCCCTTCGCCGGAAAAGGACATTGCGCCATGAAATCCGTTCTCCCGCTGTTTGCCGCCGCTCTCCTCACGATGCCGACGCTGGCCTCCGCCGCACTGCCCGTCGGTGCCAAAGCGCCCGATTTCACGACGCGCGGCGCGCTGGCGGGGAAGATCCGCACCATTAACCTGGCGCAGGAGCTGAAGAAGGGGCCGGTGGTGCTCTATTTCTTCCCGGCCGCCTTCACGCCGGGCTGCACCGCAGAGGCGCGTGAGTTCGCTGAGGCGACGGACGCTTTCAAGAAAGCCGGCGCGACCGTTATCGGCCTGTCCGCCGATCCGGTGGACAAGCTGGCCAAGTTTTCGGTCGAGGAATGCCGCAACAAGTTTACCGTCGCCTCCGCCGGGCCGGGTGTCATTTCCGGTTATGACGTCGCCCTGCCGCAGCGCGCGGGGATGAGCAACCGCACCTCCTACGTCATCGCGAAGACCGGCCGCGTCGCCTATGTGCACAGCGACATGAGCTACACCGCGCATGTCAAGAACACGTTGGCCGCGGTGCAGGCGATGAAATAACGTCTGTTCTCCGGCGAAAGCCGGGGTCCAGAGTTGCACAGAGTTGCACAGAGATGCATTTCGTTGCCCCGGACCCCGGCTTTCGCCGGGGACCAGCGGCACGCTCACCCCTTCACATATTTCCCGAACCAATCGAGGGTCGCGGTCCACGCGGCCTTTGCTGCCGCTTCGTTATAGCTCGGGCGATAGTCGGCCATGAAGCCATGATCGGCGTCGGGATAGACAGTGATGTCGGACGGCGGTGACTTGCCGACCTCTTTCAGCTTCGCTTTCATCAGGGCGACGTCGGCAACGGGTATCCCCCTGTCCTTGCCGCCATATTGGCCGAGCACGGGAGCATTCAGCTTGCCTGCCTCGTCGATCGCGATCATCGGCTGAAGCGGCGCTGGCTTTCCCGTCATCCGTCCGTAAAAGGCGACGCCGCCGTCCAGCGCCTTGCTATGCGCCGCATAGAGCCACACGACACGTCCGCCCCAGCAAAAGCCGGTAATGCCCCGGCGCGATGCGTCGCCGCCATGTTCGCCCGCCCACGCATAGACGCTGTCAATGTCACTCAGCACCTGCGCGTCGGGTGCCTTGGAAACGATGCCTTCGATCAGCGCCTTGTAATCGGCGATCTTGGTCGCGTCGCCATGGCGGGCGAACAGGTCCGGTGCCACGGCGCAATAGCCAGCCTTGGCCAAACGACGGCAGATGTCCTTGATCCATTCGTGCACGCCGAAGATTTCATGCACGACGACGATGACGGGCGCGGGCTTGCTGCCCTGTGGCTTCGCGACGAATAGCGGGACGGCAAAACCGTCCGCCGCCATCACGGTCGCGCTGTCCTCGCCAATGTCCGCGCCGTCGGTCTGGATCGTGGTCGAAGCGACCGGTTGGCAGGCAGCGGCAAAACCGGCGGCAAAGGCCCCGCCCACCAGAAGGCGGCGGCGGTCTACCCCGGTCGAGGCGATCCAGTTGCGATCCTCCGGCAGGCGGTCCTGTTCCAGGCTGTCGGTATGAAGGCTGGCGGGCTGCGGACTGTCGGGCGTCAGGTCGTCATGCATTACGGGTCTCCTCGGGCTTTCCCCCGGTCGGGAGACTAGCGGGGCGGGGGCAGGGCGTCGCGCAGAAAATCGCCGCCCACAACGAGGTCGAGCCCGGCCGTGGAATGGCGATAGACATAGGTCCACGCATCGACCGTGCCGTCCTGCGTCTGCACCGGCAGGATGATCCGCGCATATTCATGCGGCGCAGGGCAGTCGGCCGCACATTCCTCATAGGCGTCCAGCCGGGCGAGGATCGTTTCGCCCGCCGGTCCATGCGGCAGGCGAAACAGGTCGCCCCGCACCATCAGCCCGCGCGCATCGGGAACCAGCCCCGGATAGCCTGCCACATGATAGAGACGGCCTGCGACCTGTGCGGTCCCGATCCAGAGCGCAACCTCTGCCAGCCACGTCGCCTCAGCGTTTGCGCAGCCGCGTCGCAGCGTGCCGTAGACGAACAGATGTCGAGCCGGAAGCGAATGCATGGGCACAGGCTATCGCACAGAGAAATCTGAATCCAGCATGACGATTTACGACAGGTTGGAAAATTATCCCAACTCACGGGATTTATTCCGCGCTCATTCGTGCGCCGTGCCGACAGATAGTCCCATTTTCCGGGCAAAATCGAAATTGGCACGGCCTGTGCAAAGCTATTGGCATCCGCCGGATGGTCCGGCTTGGTAGGTAACAGGGAATATCATCATGTCTTTCAGCAAGCTTCAGAACGCCGCCTTCTCGCTGGTCGCCGCTTTCATCGTCGCCACCGTGTTCGTCACCGCAGCCGCCGGTCCGGCCGTCTCGTTCGCCTGACTGGCCGCCAATGCCGACGTCAAAGCCGACGTCCGGCACGTCCGTTCCGCGGGGCATGGACCCCGCATGTTTCAACCCCATATGTTTCGACAAGGATAGAAGATTATGGACCGCAGCTTCACTCTCGACCGCCGCAACGCAAAGATCATGGGCGTCTGCGCGGGTCTGGCGACGCGCACGGGTGTCGATGTCGTCGTGATCCGCATCGCGCTGGTGCTGCTGACGTTGCTTGCGCTCGGCCCGGTGGCCGTCGTCGGCTATCTGCTGGTCGGCTGGCTCGCCAACTGACTAGCCCCGGCGCACGTGTCGCACCAACAAAAACGCCGCCCCGGCATGCATGCCCTGGGCGGCTTTTTGTTGTCCTGCTTTAACGGCGCAGCGAAGCCGGTGATCCTTTTGTGCAGATCAGGCGTAAAGTACCGAATAGAAAGTCAGAATCTGGGCGCTGATGGCCACGAGGGCGCCGACGCCGTAAGTTGCGATACGCATTTTATGTCTCCTTGATGAAATATAATGTCGGGACAGCGCAATTAGGTATCGTCTCGTCCTGCTTCAATCGCAAAGCGCGGCGGTACAGATGCAGCAATTGCAATCGTCGCTATGCCAGTCCTCTGGTGCCCGCCCACCGCACAGGCTACGGCCGGTCCATGTTCGCCGATCCCTGGTTCCTCCTGGCCGCATGCATTGCCGTCATCCTGATCGGGCTGGCCAAGGGCGGCTTTTCCGGGCTCGGCGCGCTCGCGACGCCGGTGCTGGCGCTCGCGACCGGCCCGGTGCAGGCGGCGGCCATCCTGCTGCCGCTGCTTATTGCCAGCGACGTGGTGAGCGTGTGGTCGTTTCGCCGGGACTGGAACCGCCGGATCGTCGCGATCATGCTGCCGGGCGCATTGCTTGGCATCGCGCTCGGCTGGCTGATTGCGGCGCGCCTGCCGGTCGCCGCGATCATGGCGGCACTCGGCCTCATATCCGTCGGCTTCGGCGTCTGGCGATTGTGGGTGGAGCGCGGCGGCCGCATGCCTGCGCCGACGCGCGCGTCGCCACTTACCGGTGCGGCTTTCGGCGTCGCGACCGGCTTCACCAGCCAGATCGCGCATGCGGGCGGACCGCCTTTTCAGATCTGGGTCACGCCGCAGCGGCTGCCGCACACCGAATATGTCGGCACCAACGCCATATTGTTCGCGATCATCAACTGGGCGAAGGTGCCAGCCTACATCGCCCTGGGTGAGTTTGGCGCGGCCAATCTGACGGCATCGGCGGCGCTGGCACCGCTGGCGATCGCCTCGACGCTGGCGGGCGTCTGGCTGGTCCGGCGCGTCCACGGCGCGCGCTTCTACACCATCGTCTATCTGCTGATGATCGGGCTGGGTATCAAGTTGCTGATCGACGCCGTCTGACCGATCCGGCGAATAGATACGCGATGCGGTGCGCGATCTGCTATCAGGGCGACACGCACAGCATAGAAGGACCATCGCCATGGCCAAGGGCCAGAAGAAAACCAGTCGCGAAGCCCGCAAGCCCAAGGCGGAAAAGCCGCCCAAGCCCAATGCGTCCAACCCCTCGACCAAGCCGGGTGGCCTCAACATCGTGACGATCAAGTAAGGCAGCGCCCGCGCAGGGCAATCGCCGCGGTTTCGCCCATGGCCAAAGCGTCGCTTTCCGGTTAGGGCCTGCGTCAGCCATGCCAGCGCCCGATCTTCCCGCCCGGCCCGTGTCTCCGTTTTCCGTGCCGATCTTCCGCGCGGTGTGGCTGGCCAGCATGGCTTCCAACTTCGGCGGGCTGATCCAGTCGGTCGGCGCGTCGTGGATGATGACATCCCTGTCACCCTCTCCCGCGCTCGTCGCCCTGGTGCAGGCGTCCACCACCTTGCCGATCATGCTGCTCTCGCTGCTGGCGGGGGCCATGGCCGACAATCTGGATCGCCGGGTGGTGATGCTGTGCGCGCAGGGTTTCATGCTGCTGGTATCGGTCGCGCTTGCGCTTACGGCCTGGGCGGGGTGGATTACGCCCGCCCTGCTCCTCATGTTCACGTTCCTCATCGGCTGTGGCACGGCGTTCAACGGGCCAAGCTGGCAGGCGTCGGTCGGCGACATGGTGCCGCGCGCCGCGCTGCCCGGTGCGGTCGCCTACAACAGCATGGGGTTCAACATCGCGCGCAGCCTTGGCCCGGCGATCGGCGGGGCAATCGTGGCGGCGGCGGGCGCGGCGGCCGCCTTTGCGATCAACGCGTGCAGCTATATCGCGCTGATGACGGTACTGTTCCGGTGGAAGCCCGAACGGCCGCCGCGCCTCCTTCCGCGCGAACCGATTGCCGATGCGATGGGGGCGGGCATCCGTTACGTCGCCATGTCCCCCAACTTGCGGATCGTGCTGCTGCGCGCGCTGGTCTTTGGTCTGGCCGCCAGCGCCATTCCCGCGCTCATGCCGCTTATCGCGCGCGATCAGGTGGCGGGCGGGCCGCTCACTTATGGCTTGCTGCTGGGTTCCTTCGGCCTTGGCGCGGTGGCGGGCGCACTGGGCAGTGGACGGGTGCGGCAGTGGTTGTCGACCGAATGGATCGTGCGGCTATCCGCCGCCGCCATGACGATCAGCGCCGCGGTCAGCGCGCACAGCAGCCTGACGGTGGTGACGGTTCTGGCGCTGTTGCTGGGCGGGGCGGGCTGGGTGCTGGCGCTTTCCACCTTCAACGTCACAGTGCAGATGGCCGCGCCGCGCTGGGTCGTGGGCCGCGCGGTGGCGCTCTATCAGATGGCGGCGTTCGGCGGCATGGCGGCGGGAGCCTGGCTGTTCGGGGAAATCGCCGATGTCCATGGTGTCGCCCTCGCCCTGACGGTGGCCGCCGCTATCCAGGCGTTGAGCGTGCCGCTCGGCCTGTTCGTGCCGCTGCCGCAGGTGGAACAACTGAACCTCGATCCGCAGAACCGCTGGAGCGAACCCGAACTGGCGGTGGAGATCGAACAGCGCAGCGGGCCGATCGCCGTCGAGATCGAATATAAGATCATGCCGCCGGACATCGCCACTTTCCTGTCGGCCATGGCCGAGCGGCGGCGGATACGCGTGCGCGACGGCGCGCGGCACTGGACCCTGCTGCGCGATCTGGGTGACGAGACGCTGTGGATCGAACGCTATACCGTGCCGACCTGGCTCGATTACATCCGCCACAACCAGCGCCGGACGCAGGCCGACGCCGCCAATCTGGAACGTATCCGCGCCCTTCACCAGGGGCCGGGCCAGCCTGTCGTCCACCGCATGATAGAGCGTCAGACGAGCGTGGCGCTGCCCGCGCGCGGCGACCCGCCGCCTGCCGCGATCGACCCGCTGACCGATCCGACCCGGTCAAGCTGATCGAGGGCCTTTCCTTGCTGCCCTCGCATCCCTAGATCATAGGCTCGGTTATCGGGGACGCATCCTATGCAGCGGTTCGACGTCATCATATCGGGCGGAGGTCTCGTCGGCCTGACGCTGGGCATCGCGCTCAGCCGCCATGGCGTGCAGACCGCCGTCATCGACCCGGCAGACGCCGACGCAGCGATTGCGCCGGGTTTCGATGGGCGCATCTCCGCCATCGCCAGTGCGACGTGGAACATGCTCAGCGCGATCGGCGTGGGCGAGAGACTGGCGGGTAAGGGCTGCCCGATCGAGCGTATCTGGGTCAGCGACGGTCTGAAGCCCGGCGCGCTCGATTTCGTGACGCCCGATGGCGACGGCGCGATGGGCACCATGTTCGAGAACAGGGACATCCGCATCGCCCTGCGCGATGCCGCTGCGCATGCCGACGGCCTCACGCTGTTCCAGCCCGAACGGGCGACCAGCGTGGATCGCGATGCCGACGGCGTCCGCATCACGCTGGGTGACGGGCAACAGATTGCCGCCGCGCTGCTGGTGGGGGCGGAGGGGCGCAACAGCCCGACGCGCGACGCCGCCGGGATGCGCGTCGCCCGCTGGTCCTATCCGCATGTCGGCATGGTGACCGCGATCGAGCATGACGTGCCGCACGCCAACACCGCGTATGAAATCTTCTATCCCGGCGGTCCCTTCGCATTGCTCCCCATGCAGCCGGGCAACCGTTCCGCCATCGTGTGGACCGTCCCCGCGAAACAGGCGCCCGCCATGCTGAAGCTGAGCGAACGCGCTTGGCTGGCCGAAGCGCAGAAGCGGATGGGCGGTTTCCTGGGCGACATCCGCATCATTTCGCCGCGTTCCAGCTATCCGCTGGGTTTCCATCATGCCGCGACGATCGCCGGCACGCGCCTCGCGCTGGTCGGCGATGCCGCGCACGGCATCCACCCGATCGCGGGGCAGGGCCTGAACCTGGGCCTGCGCGATGTCGCGGCCCTGACGCAGGTGCTGGTGGAAGGGATGCGCCTCGGCCTCGATCCCGGCGACGCGCAACTGCTGGCGCGTTATCAGAAATGGCGCAGCCTCGATTCGCTCAGTGTCGCGGTGGCGACCGACGTGCTCGTCCGCCTGTTCGACCTGCAAGGCCGCGTCCCGTCGGCCATCCGCCGCTTCGGCCTGGGCGCCGTCCAGCGCATGACCCCGCTCAAGAACCGCTTCATGGCGGAAGCACGCGGGGAATCGGGAGCGTTGCCGAAATTGCTGATGGGGGAAGCGGTTTAGGGGGAGCGTCGTTTTTCGACCAATTTTAGCCGATCACGGGAGTTTTCTGGCTTCCCCATAGCGGACATAGGCAGACCCCGCTAAATCTAGCGCATGGATGAAATGCAGCTTGAGATATGTCAGCGGTATGGCGCAAAATTCATGCCGTCCGAAGAGACATACAAGGTCGGTATTTCCGAGAGCGCCCTGCGAGGTGAGTTACCGCTCAATGGCCTTCGTCATCCGCCGGAAAGTGGGACGACTGGATGGTTCATCTGGTCAGGAGAATGGTCCGATGACCCGCACTTTTTCAGGCCGCTGCATGTTTACCACTTGGCAGAGCATTGTCCGGCGGCATTGCCGTTCATAGCCCTGCCTCCGGGCTGGAGGTTTCTGGTCGCTGAGGGATATGAGGATGTTTGGTCCGACAACGCCCTTCTTAATATCTAAACCCGACCGTCCGCTAACCACCCTAAAAGCGCTCCGGCTTCAAAGGCTATCCACGCGACCGATTGGCCCGTCCGGTTCGGGGGCGGAAAGCCGCCCGGCGTCACGCGACCATCTATTGCCATTCTTGTCGGCTGCCGCTCACCTTTATAAGCGGTCGCTCACTAAACCCAACGACTGCCAGCTTTTTCCCAAGCCTTCCAAAAGATAACGTGGTCGTCGTCATTCAAGACTTCCCAACCGGCTGCTTTGAGGAACGCCTCCGGCGTTACTTCTTCAGGGCCGATCTTGCGCGCCTGGAGAGGTGGTATGAACATGTAGTGTTCACCTTTGCCTCTCAGATTGGAGAGCATCTGACCAATCTCGCCATCGCAAATCCGAAGAAATAGGGGTCTATCCAATTTGCGTATCACGCCATTGAGTATGTAATGACCGACATGAGACGTTATTGAATCGTCTTGTAGCAATTCGGATAAGCCGGGAGCCGCACGGATATCAGTTTCTAACGCGGCGGAAGACTCGCACAAGGCGATGTCCTCCACAGACCGAATGCCAAATCTATCAAGGTCATGGGTTTCCATGCTTCAACCCCCTGTGGTCGTGTAGCGAATGACAGCTTTCTCCTACTAAATGGTTCAAAGCCGTCATTCCGTAATCCACCCATAACCGTCATTCCCGTGAAGGCGGGAACCTAACTCTCGTCTTGGTGACTCGGGTGCGGCTGGCGAAATGGGTTGCCGCCTTCAGCCGAAGGCTGAAGTTTATCCTGAGCTTGTCGAAGGGCGGGAATGACAAAAAGAGGTACTTTGTTCCGCCATTCGTCATGCTGACGAAGGTCAGCCTCCATTGGCTCAACATTGGCGAAGGCGCGCGAACCCCGTACCAATGGATTCTGACTTTCGTCAGAATGACGCCGTTGTTACCGGTCCAGCCTCCTCCCGCCACCACCCCAAAAGTAGGAAACCGGGCGGGTAACGTTGTGTGAACTTCGTGAACTTCCGCGCTCCCCGCATGGGCAAAGCGCCCGCAACCCCTATTGCAGCGTCGCGGCGCCGTCCCCGTCGGTGCGGCCGAAGAACTGCATGAGCTGGATCGTCCGCTCCGCCCGTTCCTTCAGCGACGTCGCCTCCAGCAGCACCTGCTTGGACGCCGGGTCAAACGGCGCGATCTGGGCAATGCCGTTCACCAGCGATGCGTCGTCCAGGCGCGACACCGCATCCCAATCCACCATATAGCCTTGCGCGCGGGCGAAGCGTTGCGATTCCTGTTCCAGCGCCGCGCGCTCCGCCGACGCCAATATGTCGTCATCGCGATGGCCGTCGATTTCCACTTCGGCTTCGACCTGGCGGAAGGGTGTCGTCACGTCCAGTTCGCGCACGATTTTGAAGCGGGCAAGGCCGGTCAGGATGATGTTGAACCGCCCGTCCTCCAGCGCCTCGAACTCGCCGATATGGCCCACGCAGCCGATGGCATAGAGCGGCGGACGCGCCGGGTTCGCCTCGCGTCCTGCCCCGCCGCCCGCCGCTCCCGCCGCCGCATCACCGCGCGGCTGGATCATCCCGATGCGCCGGTCGCGCGCCATCGCATCGTGGATGAGCGCACGATAGCGCGGCTCGAAGATGTGCAGCGGCAACTGCATCCCCGGAAACAGCAACGCGCCCGTCAGCGGGAACAGCGATATGCGCTGGGTCGCCATCTCAACCGAACAGAATGGCAGACAGCCGCCGCCGTTGCGCCGAAACCCACGGATCTTCGAGCCCGACGACTTCGAATACTTTCAGCAGCTGTTGCCGCGCGGCGCCTTCGTTCCAGTCGCGGTCGCGTGCGATGATGGCGAGCAGGGCGTCGGCGGCGGCATCGCGGTCGCCATTAGCCATATGCCCGTTCGCCAGCGCGAAACGCGTTTCGTGATCGTCGGGATCGGTGGCGAGTTTCGCTTCCAGACCCGACAGATCCTCGACCGGCTGCACCGTCAGCGCCAGCGAGAGCGCGGCGCGGGCGCGTTCGACCGGCGGGGTCTTGCCGATGTCCTCGGGCAGCGCATCCAGCATGGCCTGCGCCTCGTCCGTCTCGCCCAGTGCGACGAGGGCACGAATCTGCCCGGCCAGCGCCTCGGCATTGTCCGGCGCCATCTCGACGATCTGCGTGAAGATGGAGAGGGCGCGGCCTGCGTCGCCCTGCGTCAGAACATCCTCGCCCATGGCGATCAGCGGCGCGATTTCCTGCGCCTGCGCCTTTTCGTCCGATTCGATGGGAAGCTGCGCCAGCAACTGGTCGAACATCTGGCGGAATTGCCCTTCGGTACGCGCCTGCGTCAGGTCCGCGACCGGCTGGCCCTGGAAAATGGCGTAAACGGTCGGGATCGATTGCACGCGGAATTGCGAGGCGATGAAGCCATTCTCGTCGACGTTGATCTTGACGAGCTTCACGCCCTTGGCCGCATATTCGGCGCACACCTTCTCGATCACCGGAGTCAGTTGCTTGCAGGGCCCGCACCATTCGGCCCAGAAATCAACGATGACCAGCGATGTGCGCGACGGGTCCACCACGTCGCGGCGGAAATCTTCCACCGCCTGCTTGTCCGCCTCGCTCAACCCCAGCGTCGCCAATGTCCGTCTCCTGCCTGATGCATGAAAGAAATGCTGCCCCTTATGTGGGGCATTGCCGCGCCTGCGCAAGCCATCCCGTCCGCTTTGCCGCGTTTCCGCGCTTCCGTCCGCCAATTTCCGCAGGATTGGAGCGGACGCCCAAAAAACCCGCTTGCCGCATCGCAAAACCGATGCTAGTTGCCGCGCCTCACCCGCCGGAAGGACTTGCGTCCCCGGCCGCCAGAGCGGGCGTAGCTCAGGGGTAGAGCACAACCTTGCCAAGGTTGGGGTCGAGGGTTCGAATCCCTTCGCCCGCTCCAGTTTTCCGATATAAATCAGTGAGATAATCGCCTTCAAGGCGAGCCCAATTTATGCCTTCAATCTGTATCGCCACCATGTCGCCACGGGGATTTAATACACGGGCCGCGATTTCCGGTTCGAAATTGTCGAGTGAGTGTGACCCGTGTGGTGCACTCAGCGTCTCAAGAGTCGGTTCGCAAGTTCCCGCACATCGGCCTCCATGGTTGCGGCGCTCACGTTGTCCAACTTTATCGCCTTTGCCCTTTCAAGGAAATCGAGACTTTCAGCCTCGGCCTGTGACAGCATCACGACGTCAGCGGCAGGGAGTTCCGATTTAATCTGGGCCTTGCAGTCGATAGCAAACTTGCAGGACTCTGAATCTGTTGAGCGATGCACAAGCAATAGGTCGATGTCATGCGGTCGGGCCTTGCCGTTGAAGAACGAGCCGAACCCGTAAACCGCAACGCTCTCAGTCAAAGGAAGCCTCGCTTTTTGTAGCGCTCCTCGTCCCAGTCACTGAGATAGGCCCAGAAGTTGGGTCGATTGAGCGCCGCCATAAAATCCCGAATGCTGAAGAGGCCGACCTGCTCGGCACTGCATTGCATCTTGAGGTCGTCCGAATATCCGCACCAGTTGGACGAGATGATAATCACATCCAACTTTCCGAGCTTAGAGATCGTTTCCAGATACTCAGCAGCGCCATAGGAGTAGCATTCGCAAACGAAGGCTTCGAGCACGGTGCCATCGGTCTTGATTAGACTGTATCTCCCATTTCCCAACGATTGCAGGTCGCGCACGCGGCTGTGCGCACGCATTCGTTGTTCAAAGAAGTCGAAATGACCATAATAGCTCGGCCAAGGGAACGCTTCACTATGTGCTGGCATGCAACGTCTCTTCAATCAATTCGGCAAAGGCCTTCGGAAAGCGGACAACGCCTTCATAAGCAATCTCATCTGCCACCCAGCGCTCGTAACTGCGAGCATGAAGCTGGAAATCGGCGATGATCGCTTGTTCTGCGGGCGTGAAAGCATGGACGCCTTCGTTTAGAACCTCAGCGATGCGGCGATTATTCGGTACGATCGTCCCCAGTCGCTCAGAAAGCCAAACAGCATAGGCTGCATCGTTATTTGGGTTTTTGCGCGCGAAGTCGGACAGTGGGCCGTAGTTCAACCAAACCTGATGGTTGGCGGCAAGCAACGGTGAAATTTCACGCGCTATCGCCTGCTTGTCGGTCGCTGGCACTGCATGAAGCCGCAATCGAACGAAGGCTTCGTGGTCAGCCTTGATCTGGTGCAAAAATTCGACCGGGAATCGTCCTTCGTTTTCGGCACGATCGATGAGGGTGTGATGAGTGGGGCACAAGAGAATGAGATTCTGATAGTCATCCCGCTCTTGAGGCGTCTGCGCTGCGTTATGGCGGTTTGCGCCGGGTTGGTCACCGCAAATATGCGCCATCTCGCCCAATGTGTAAGGAGCAAAATCACCGGCTTCGCTGAAAGTCAGTCGCTGTCGACAATCAGGAAACGCACATAGCCCGCCCGAAGCGGACCAAAGAATCTTTATTGATTTTTGGGTAATTGCCATGCCGCTACTGCTTCATTTCGCATATCCGTTCAGACCGCCACCCATTCCCCATTGGCTGCAATCTTTGTGTTGGCAGAAAGCGAAGCATATCTTTCTGGGTGCACGGTATGTATCGGCAAAAGGCGTTGCGGCGCAACGGCCTGTGCCATTCGGTATAGGTCTGCGCTGGAAGCGTGGCCGGAGCTGTGAACGATATGGAAATCAATTTCCTTGCGCTTCGCCCACATGCCGCGGGCAAGCCCGTCGTCGCCCTGGCCGGTGCCGTGCCGCCGGATGCCGATGATGCACCGCACCGGCTGTTTGATGCGCTGCTGCCGATTGGCCCGCATCCGCGCACAGTCGCTGCCGCGATCGCCGCCACCGAACCCGATCTTGTCCGCACAGCCAAATCGATTGGCGACATCATGCATCTGGCCGGGCCGTGGCAAGGTCCGCCGACCGCACTCCCGGTTAGCTGAGATACTGGTGGCCCGCGCTAGATGTCGAATATCTTCTTGATATATTTGCGACTGGCCGCATAGGATTGCCAGACCGGCTGCGTTGGCGTGAAGCCCTTTTCAAACGACAGTTCCACCGCAAGACCGCCGCTAAAGCCTATCCTGTCCAGCGCCGCTGCGATGGCTGGAAAGTCGGTTGCACCTTGGCCCAGATATTCGGTCCAGCGGCCGTCGGCATATTGATCGCGCAGATGCAGATAGATGATCCTGCTGCCGAACATTTCTATGAACGACGCCGGGTTCATCCCCGCCCGCGTGAGCCAGTTTACATCAGGACCCAGCATCAGGTCCGGCACACGTTTCAGGGTTTCGCGCAGGTCGAACATGTCGTCGGCGATCTCGTGCACATGGTTGTGGAGCGACGCGGCAATGCCGTGCTTTGCACATAGGGCGAGAATGTATTTCAGAATATCCGCCTGCGCATCCAGCTCTGCGGATGTCTTGCGCCGGCCCGCATCCCCGACGTTCAAATTGAACGTGGAAACACCGATTGCCGCCATCCGTTCGATCATGGGGGTGACATCGGAAACGATGTGCGAGTGCCGTGCCTTGTCCCACATGGGCTCATTGTAGGTGCAGCCGGTCAACGGCAGGCCGAATTGCTTGCCGAGCCGCTTCATGTCGGAAACGACGTTCGGCTGGCGCATGTTGTAGGAATAGAATTCGAAGCCGTCATAGCCCAGCGGCGCCAGCTCCCGGATGGCCCTTTCGGTTCCTGGCAACGGGTCCAGTCCGACGGTATGGGCGTCGTAATAAGCGTAGAGATTGGCGATGACCTTGGGCTTTGGTCGACGCGATCTCGCCAGCGCGGACTGTGACGATGACCCGCACAGACATGCATAGCCAGCCGCTTGCAGGACGGATCGCCGATTGATGAACATCGCATTTGTCTCCGGGAAATCAGGGATTGCCGTAGGCCTGCGTCAAATAGTCGACGACCCGTGCCGCCTTGGCATCGTCGCCGGGCGCGCCGCGCCCGCGCATATCGCTTACCGTGTCGCGCCAGTCGCGCGCCGTCCGCCGACGCATGAGCGACGTGGTTACGTCATGGCACGCCGTGCACATTTCAACGAAGGCCGCTTTGCCCGGCAAGGGTGCCAGTTCCTCCACCGTGCGTGGCAGGGGGGCTGACGATACGGCTGCGGTCTCGACCTTGGCCTGCGCGGCCTTTCCTGCCGACCGCGGCGCGATGTCGATCGTGCGCTCTCCGGGCCGTGGAATGGCAAAGGCAATCAGACTGTTTTCCTCGCGGGATCGGCCGCCCGCGATCACGACATATTGCCTGCCGCTCTTGCCGATATAGGTGATCGGCGATCCGGTTGCATGGGCAGGCAGATTGTGCACCCACAATTCCTTGCCGGTAAACCCGTCGAAGGCCCGAAAACGCGCGTCGCTGGTCGCGCCGATGAATATGAGGCCTCCAGCCGTCGCGACGGAACCGCCATTGCCGGGATTGCCGACCGACAGCCCCCGTTCGCCCAGCGCCTCCACGATACCCAGCGGCCGCCGCCACGCGACATCACCCGTCGAAGCGTTGATCGCGATCAGTTCGCTCCAGGGCGGATTGGCGCAGGGAAGGCCCTGATCGTCGGTCAGGCCGCGATAGGGCCCCTTGATGCGGATTCCGCCTTTGCCATCCTCTTCCACCGCATGATAGCCAATAGCCCGCCGGGTATGGATGTAGATATAGCCGAGGTAGGGATTGATCGACGCGCCCCCATAAGTGCCGCCTGCCGCCGAATTGTTGCTCGGCGCGACCACTGTGCCGCCGTGCAGCCGTGTCGGCTGATAGATTTCGCTGTCGCGCAAGCCCTCCCGGTCCCAGCGCGCGTTGCAGGCGCGATTGGATTCGGGGGTTACCTGGGTCATGTCGGCGCGGCGAAACCCGAGCGGAACGAGCGGCAGCGGCTTGATCGGGAACGGTTGGGTCTCGGCCGCGATTTCGCCCGGAATCTCGCTGCGCGGCACCGGACGATATTCGACCCCGAATACGGGCTTGCCGTTTCGCCGGTCCAGGATGAACATCAGGCCGGTCTTGCCCACCTGCACGATGGCCGGTATCTTTTTGCCGCGAACCACGATGTCCATCAGGGCCGGTGGCGACGGCAGGTCATAATCCCATATGTCATGGCGCGTCGTCTGAAAGTGCCAGCGATAGCGGCCCGTCCGTGCGTCGAGCGCGAGTATGGAATTGGCGTAAAGATTGTCGCCGGGGCGATCCATGCCGAGCATGACGGCATTGGCCGTTCCGACCGGAACATAGACCAGACCCAGTGCGGGATCGACCGCCATGATGGCCCAGGCGCTGGGGCCGGTCCGGTTCTTCCAGCTGTCGCCTGCCCACGTCCCGAAATTGCGCTGGCCCGGCCGCGGCACCAGGTTGAAGCGCCATATCTGCTTGCCAGTGCGAATGTCATAGGCGCGCGGATCTACCGAGGCGCCCTGGCTTGTGAACTGGACACGCGACGTTGCGCCGCCGACGATCAGAAGATTCTCGAAAATCGCCGGAGGGGATGTGATTTGCCATTCATTGTCCGGCCAATCCTCCGTGATCCCCTTGCGCAGATCGATATAGCCATGGCCATCGCCAAAGTCGGCGATCGGACGGCCGGTCGCCGGATCGAGCGCGTAGACGCGGTCATAATGGCCAAAGATGATGCGGGGACCATGTGTGGCGTCGCCGGGCCAGTAGCTGATCCCGCGTACCCGCAATTTGCGGTCGGGAACCCGGAAGGTCCAGAGCACCTTGCCCGTTTCCGGGTCAAGCGCCACGGCCCCATCATACGGATCGGTCAGATACATGACCCCGTTGACGACAAGCGGCGTCGCCTGCCACACGCCCGCCGTCGCATCCGGGCCGGGGCTGTATTTCCATATGGCCTTGAGCTGTGAAACGTTGCGCACGTCGATCTGGTTTGCATTCGAAAACCGCAGGTTGCCCGCCGTATTGCCCCAGTGCGCCCATGTCGCCGTGTCGGGGATCATGCCTTTCGGCACGGTAAGCGGTGCCGCTTCCCCCATCTGATGGAACGGCATGGGGTCGGCGGCGACCAGCGAAGAGACGCCCAGGCTTGCGGCAACGCTGCATGTCCACGCGACAGACAGGCGATGCTTGATGAAACGGCCGAGAGCATCGTGCATTATGGGATCCGCATTCGGTGATGATGCGGAGGGCCGTCCAGATATCGGAATGCCCTCCGCATGCAGGCGTTCAGAAGCTCATCGAAAGCTCGAGGCGATATTGTGCGCCCGGATTATGCAGGCGGAGTGGCAGCGAGGTGATGCCGTCATCCTGTGACGTGAGGGTTTTGGCTTCGAGTATGTTCGTGCCGTCCAGGCTCAGCTGGAGCGCCTTGCCCATCAATTCGAATTTGTAGCGCGCTGACACATCGACCTGAGAGCGTGCCTGCTCCCGCTGTACGGCATTGACGAAGCCGTTTGTCGGGGCCCCGGCCACCACACGCGATGCCTGACGCACCCAGCTTACGCGGAGCGACAGATTGTCGTTTTCGTAATAGCCGATCAGATTGTAGATGCGCGGCGCGATCGCGGTCACCACATTGGTGTCGCCGTCGTCGACATAGGTGAATGACGCGTTGAAGCCGATCCCCTTGAACAGGAAGTCGAGAGGTTGCACCCAGGTTGCTTCCAGTCCCTTGAGTTTCACGACATCCGTGTTGACCGGGCGGCTGATAATGATCGGCGCGTTCAGGCCGCCATTGGCGTTGACCGCGTCTTGCTGAAACGCCAGCAACGCACTGATGGGAATGCCCAGATCGCCAAATATGGCGTTGGTGAACTGGGTTGTCGGAAATCCGGTTACCTTCTTGGTAAAGCCGCCCAGCGCGACATAGCCTGACTGGCTGAAATAATATTCCAGGCCCAGATCATAATTGTCGGAGAAATAGGGCTTGAGTTCCGGGTTGCCCGCGCGCGCATTCTGCACGGTGGCATCGGTAATCACCGTGCCGGGCAGAATCTGTTGCGGATTGGCGCGGGTCATGGTGCGTGAAACCGCCCCGCGGACGATCAGATTGTCCATCGGTTCGTAAGACAGGTTGAGCGACGGCAGCCACGCGTCATAATTTGTCTCGATGTCCTGAAAACTGATGACAGTGCCCAGCTGGATCGGCCCGGACACGATCTGATCGGTCGCCGTGTAGCGAACACCGCCG
Source organism: Sphingobium algorifonticola (assembly GCF_004005485.1). Classification (GTDB taxonomy): domain Bacteria; phylum Pseudomonadota; class Alphaproteobacteria; order Sphingomonadales; family Sphingomonadaceae; genus Sphingobium; species Sphingobium algorifonticola. The sequence continues at coordinate 440,711 of NZ_RZUL01000001.1, read as the reverse complement.
CTGATGCGCAGGTCCCGGTCAAAGATCTGGGTGGTGCCGGAGAATTGCAGATAGGCGCCTTTTACCTTTTCCTCGACATCGCCGATGCTCGTGCCCAGGGCCGTCAGCGTGCGCAAGGGGGCGTTTGCTTCCAGCTCTTCGAGGTTGGTCGCCGCCAGCAGCTTTTCGCGATCGACAACAGTGTAGGTGGTATATCCCCGGTTCGGGATGCCGCGCGGTGTGATCGTCGTCAGATAATTTGCGATCTGATCCTGTGGTATCTGGGATCGCAAGGCTGCCGTGGCGTCCGCGCTGTAGGCGAGGATCGATCGTTTCGACTGGTCATAAGCGCCGCCGAACGACACCCGAAAATCCGGGTCCACATCATAGCGGAAATTGAGACGCGCACCCTTGCTGTCCGTTGTGCGTTCCTCGCGCTGGACCGTTTCGTTTTCCCACGTCCAGATGCCCGAGGTTGGATTGGCGACATCGAAGTTGAAGGAGACCGTTGGGACCTTCTGATCCGCGCCATAGCTGTAGTTCGCCGTGATGCCCTGATTGAGGCGTGTCGTAATCCACAGGGTCGGAATGCTGCGCTTGAGTTCGGCCTGGCTGTAATAGCCGCTCAGATCGATTTCCAGATTGTCGGCGGGATTCCAGAATACGGACGGATTGACGTGATAGAAATAGCTGCGGTCGACCGTGTGCCGCTGCGTGACGAAGAAGTTGGAATTGGCGAACGTGCCGGATGTCACGACATTGTTTTCGTCGACCTTGACATTGATGGGCACCATGCCACCCGTGGTTGCCGGCGCGCTGCTGCGAACATACCAGTTGGAGTTGTAGCGGTCGAAGACATTGCGGGTCTTGTTCCCCATGGCGTCAACGGTAAAGCGCAGACTATCGCTCGGCCGCCATTCCAGGGAGACAAGGCCGGTCCCGCGCTTCGTCGTTCCCGAAAGATATTCATGCCGGTCGGCGCGGGGCAGATAGGCGTTTGTCAGCTGGTTCCCGGTCAGGCCGGGGTTGAGCGCCAGCAACGTGTTGAGCGTGATCGGCGTGCCGGCGACCAGCCCGTTCCCGGAATTGGCGGGGACGGATGTGGCAAAGGTGAACTGGTTGCTCTGCGTATTGTCGCATCCGGCGCAATTGAGATTCGCGTTCGTCCAGCCGCTCGACCAATAGGCGTCGTTCGAATAGCGACGGACATTGCCGACCGCGCCGATCAGAATGCCGAAATTGTCCCAGGTGTTCGAATAGATCAGCGACGCGCCATATCCGGCCTTGCGTGCGCTCGTGCTGTAGCTGCTGTTGGCGGCCAGGTACATGTGCTGCCCGGGCTTGTCGAAGGCGTGCGCGGGTCTCAGATTGACCAGCGACAGGCCGCCTTCCAGCTGTTCGGGCTGCGCCGACTTGGAGATTTCGAGTTTCGTGAACAGTTCGGACGGAAACAGATTGAGATCCACTTCACGGCCGTTGGAATTGTCGTCGATACCGCCATCGGTCGCCGGATTGATCGGCGTTCCGTTCAGAACAACGCGCGTGAAGCTCGGGCCCAGGCCGCGCACACGGACTTGGGTGCCTTCGCCGCTGGAGAGATCGCGCGAAATCTGGACGCCGGGGACACGCTGCAACGATTCAGCCAGGTTGAGGTCGGGAAATTTGCCGATGTCGCTGGCATTGACGGATTCGGTGAAATTGATGGCATCACGCTTGGAGCGTGCCGCGCTTTCAAGGCTGGCGCGATAGCCGGTGACGACGATGTCCGCCACGCTGGCGTCGGCCTGGGCCTCCTGCGGCTGACTGGATGATGCCTCGGGGGCGGGAGGAGGCGTCTCGGTCTGGGCGTCTGCGGTTCCCATGCTCAGCGCCAGTGCGCTGACGCTGCAGGCCGCGCTTGCGAGCATTTTCCGTGAAATGTGCATTTTCATGATGTCCTCCCTTTGTTTTCAGATGATTTATGTTTTGGTCAGTAGGCTTCTTCGTAAAGGCGGATGATCTGCGCCGCGTCCGGCACGACCGGATTATGGTTGGCGCTGCCGGATGCCAGCGCATCCTCGGCCATCTTGGCCTTGACTGCATCGAAGGCATCGCCGCTCACACCCCGGCAGTGTCGCAACAGCGGCACCGACAGATCATCGTTGAGTGCGATCAGCCATTCGATCAGCCTGGCGCAGGCCACGCCATCGTCCTGATCCGGCGTCGCCGCGCCGACCGCATGGGCAACCTCGGCATAGCGTTTCGCATTGCCGTCGATGGAAAAACGCGTGACCGTCGGCAGGAGCACTGCGTTCGACAGGCCGTGCGGCACATGGAACAGCGCACCGATCGGGCGGCTCATGGCATGAACCAGCGCCACGCTGCTGTTGGTGAAGGCCATCCCCCCCATCATTGCCGCGCGCATCATTCCGTCGCGGGCATCGTGATTGTCCGGCTCTGCTACCGCCGTACGCAGATGGCGCGCGACAAGCCGCACGCATTCCAGCGCAAACAGATCGCTGATCGGCGTGGACCGGCGCGACACATAGGCTTCGATACCGTGCGTCAGCGTGTCGATGCCTACAAATGCCGTCAATGATGCGGGCATCGACAGCGTAAGTTCATAGTCCACGATCGCGACGGTCGGCATGACGAAGGGATCGAGCAGCAACATCTTCACCTGCCGCTGCGTATCCGTGATGACCGCAACCTTGGTGGCTTCGCTGCCCGTGCCTGCCGTGGTCGGAATGGCGATCAGCGGCACGCCCCTTATGGGCACATTGCCGACACCTTCCAGCGCCGCAAGCGGCACATCATTTGTCGCGAGAACGGCCGCCGCCTTGGCGGTGTCCATCGCGCTGCCGCCGCCCAGGGCCACGATCGCATCGCCGTCCATTTGCTTGAGCGCCGCAACCGCGGCCGCCACATTGAGGTCGGTGGGATCGGGCTGGATGTCGTCGAAGATTTCGAGATGATATCCATAGGCGCGGACCGCGCCCGCCACCGCCGCCGCGACGCCGTTCGCCTGCATGAACGGGTCGGTTATCAGCAGGATGCGTGACGTCCCGAGGCGGCGCAGCTGCGGCGCAAGGTCCGCCAGCGCATTGCCACCGTAGATGATGACCGGCGGCGCATGAAAGGTGGCCGTCATGCCGCGCGCTCCAGCTCGCGAACGTAACGCGCATAACGCTGTTCATATTCGCCGAACGGATGGAATGCCGCAAAATTGGCGGTCATGACGGCCTGCGCAACGGGCAGGTCGTCATATATGCCGCTGGCGACCGCCGCGATCATCGCAGCGCCCAGCGCCCCGATGTCGCTGGTTTGCGATACGAGCACCGGCAACCCCAGAATATCGGCGAACAGCTGGCTCCACAACGGGCTGTACGATGCGCCGCCGGTCAGCCTGGCGCGCAGCGGTGCAACGCCGGCATCCCGCAAACGATCGATGTGATGGCGATGGGCAAAGGCCACGCCTTCCATGACGGCGAAGGTCATCGTGTCGATGGAGTCGGATGCTTGCAGTCCGCTGAAACGGGCACCGCCTTCAAACAGGCCAGGCACGAAAATGACATTGCCGGGCCCATGCCGTGCCGCCTGTTCGGCGGCATGCGCGAAATCGTTCGACCGGCGGACTGCGCGGATCATCCAGTCGAAGTGGCTGGCCGAATTGGGGCTGCCATCCAGCAGCAGCCAGCGGTCTGCAAAAACCGAAGGGTTGGAAAGGAATATTTCGCCCGTGCGCGCGGGGCGATCCGAATAGCTCTGGTTGATGCTCCAGGAGCCTGCAACGATCGACACTTCGTGCGCAGGCTGCAATCCGCATCCGATCGCCGCCGCCTCGAAATCGACGCAGCCGACGGCAACCGGAATACCCGCCTTGAGACCGGTCTGCGCCGACGCGCGCGCTGTTACATATCCTGCGGTCTCGAGACTGGACTTTATCGGCGGCACTGCGCGATGCGGCGCATCCGGCGCGCAGCCATCTTCGTCGAGCAGGCCGCCAGCACCGGCATCGGTGAAGTCCGTCGCCAGCCCGTCCGTCAGGCGCAATCGCACATAATCTTTCCAGAACAGTGCCGAACCCAGCGCAGGTCTGTGGCCGTCATGCAGGTCATCGTACCATTGCAGGAGCCATTTGAGCTGTCCCGGATAGGCCTGCATGCGGGGCAGCGCCTCTGCGTCCACATATTTCCGGGCGCGCCGATCCATCGCCAATATTCCCGGCGCGATCGCATTGCCCTCTTTGTCGAGAAACACGGCGCCATTGCCGCATCCGGTTACGCCTATGCCCAGGATGGGCTGCGTGGGCAGCGCATCCACGACATCCCTGATCGCAGCGCATGTCAGCGCCCAGCACAGATCGGGATCACGTTCAACCGTGCCCTGTTCAGAGACCACTGAGGGCAAGGCTCGGCTTGCCTGCGCAAGGGCACGGCCGGTGGCATCAAAAGCAGCGACCTTGATGGCCGAACTGCCGATGTCGATGCCAAGCAACGCCATAATCGCCTCACCCTCCTCGTCGCTTGTCCGGCCGCTTTCCACGCATGCCGCCACAGCGCCTTGTTGGTTGACGATATATAGAACGTTGGTCTATGAGTCAATCACATCAAGTATGCTTTCATGGCTACCAGTGGAAAAGGGTTGCTCGACGGCCAGTGTCAGGACCGGCGACCGCACAGCAAAAGGGCTTTGCCGGCAGCTCGATGACGATGGGGTTTGACAGCACCAAGCGAGGATGTTTGACAAAATGGCTTGCGTCGATCATCTACAGACCATATATAAAACATCGATCTATAAATCGACCAAGCTCGAAAATAGTCAACAGGAACATGTGCTATGAGCAAGGTTGATGAGTTTCAGGTGCCGGCATTGGATCGCGCCCTGACGATATTGGAACTTCTCGCCAGTCATTCTGATGGGATGCGCATGCGCGAAATCGCAGACCATCTCGAATTGCCGCCGAACAGCGTATTTCGCATCACCGGTGCGCTGGAGGCGCGCGGCTATCTCAACCGGGATGGCGACATGCGCTACCGGCTCACGCGCAAGCTGCTGTCGCTCGGCTATGCCGCGATCGGCGAAGACAAGCTGATCGAACATGCCATCGATGTGATGCAGGGGCTGCGGGATGCCACCGGCGAGACGGTTCTCATCGGTGTCCGCGTCGATATGCAGGGTGTGGTGCTGGAGCAGGTTGCCGCCAGCAATCCCATCAAATTCCTGGTCGATCCGGGTACGCATTTCCCCTTGCATGCTTCGGCGCCGGGTAAAGTGTTCATTGCCTATATGCGCGCCGCCGAGCGCAATGCCCTGCTGGACCGCATGACGTTCACGCGCTTCAACGAACGCACGATCGACAGCCGTGAACGCTTCGATCAGGAAATCGAAAAGGTTCTCGCGGACGGCTTCGCCATCGACTGTGGCGAGGAGATCGAGGGGTTGCGCTGTGTTGGCGCACCGATCTTCAATCATCGTGGCGCGCCGACTGCGGCAATCTGGGTGACCGGGCCGAGCTTCCGTTTCGATGACGCGCAACTGAGGGTGATCGGCAGGCAGGTGGCCGCTGCGGCCGCTACGATATCCAGACGGTTTGGGTTTGAATTGCTGCCGGACAAGAAAAAAGACAGGAGACAAGATGTACAAGGGAATGCAGCCGCTCACTGACAGCGTCGCGATTGTAACGGGGGGAGCCAAGGGCTTCGGCCTGGGTATCGCCAAGGCCCTTCATGGTCGGGGCGCGCGCGTCTATATTACTGGCCGAGACGAGGCTGCACTTGCTCGCGCTGCCGATGGAACCGGCTTGATCGCCGTGAAGGCCGATGCGACGAGCGGTGCCGACTGGGATGCTCTCATCAAGCAGGTTGTGGATGAAGCCGGTCGCCTGGACATATTGATCAACAATGCTGGCGGTGGCGGTCGCATCCTTGCGATCGGGGAGTTGACGGACGAGGATATCGAATCGGTCGTCAGTCAGAATTTCGTTGCACCTCTGCTCGGTTGCCGACGCATCGCGCCGCTGCTGGCGGCACAGAAATCCGGCACGATCATCAACGTATCGAGTGTTGCGGCGCATCAGGCCTGGCCCTGCTGGGGCTTGTATGGGGGCGCAAAGGCAGGCCTCGCTCATTTCTCCAAGGCGCTGTACGGGGAACTGCGGGAACAGGGTGTCCGCGTGACGACCTTCACGCCGTCCTGGGGCGCGACCGAGTTTGACGGCGCCGCCGGGCTGCCCGCGCGTGACGCGGACACCGTAGCGCGCTGTATCCAGCCCGAAGAGATCGGTGAAATGATCGCCGATATCTGTGCCCTGCCGGCGCATTTGTGGGTCCAGGAAACGATCCTCTGGCCGATGGTGCAGGAAGTCGTTCCGCTCTGACCGGAGGCCATCGGGAGCGGTATCATGAACCTGCATTATAATCTCGTCGTCATCGGCGGTGGCAGCGGCGGCTTCGGATCGGCGCTCGCGGCGGCACGGCTTGGCATCCGCGTCCTTCTGGTGGAGCAGTCCGACATGCTCGGCGGCACCGCAACCCGTGGCGGCGTCAACAATTGGGAGCCGGGCGTCGGCGGCACCGGCATCGCCTTCGATCTGTATCGCAGGCTCCGTCGGCACGAAAATGCCATCGGCATCTACCGCTATCACCGCCATTTCAAATGGCAGTCCGGCCCGACCAATCAGCCTGTCGTGCCCGGGTCGGAACTGCTGATCGATCCCGCGAGACAATATCTCGACTCGCTTCGGCGGCATGGTGCGGGGCCGTTCGCCGAAAGCGAAGCCTTCATCCGCAGCCACTGGTCGGGCGTGCCCTTCGAACCCGCGATTTATGCGGCCGAAATGGAAGCGATGCTGCTGGAAACGGGATGCTGCACCATCTGGAAAACCACGTCCTTCCTGCGGTGCGCCGTGGCAGGGACGCGCATCGATACCCTGTTTTTCGACAATGATGCGGCGGTCACGGCCGATTTCGTCATAGATGCGACGGCCAACATCCTAGTGGCCAAAGATGCAGGATGTCAGACTCTGCTGGGCCAGGATGCCCGATCGCGCTTCGATGAGCCAAGTGCGCCCGTCACGCCCAATGATCGCCTGAATGGCGCCACGCTCATTTATCGGGTCAGTCGCATGGGCAAGGCCGCGCCGGGCACGGACCCGCTGCCCGCCGATATTCCTGCGGATTGCTGGTGGGCCGATGCTTTTCCGCCGGCCGTGTTCACGCAATATCCCAATGGCGACTTCAATGTAAACGCGCTCCCCACCATGTCCGGTCGAGAGGCGATGGACCTGGGCTATGCCGCAGCGCGCGCAGAATGCATGCGGCGCATCCGGGCGCACTGGCACCATGTCCAGACGATTTTTCCCGAATATCAGGCTTTTCATATGGTCTGGATCGCACCGGGGCTTGGCGTGCGGGAGGGCCCGCGCATCATCGCGCGCAAGATGCTGACCGAACATGATTTGCTCGCAGGCATCAGCGCGCAGACCGATCCCGACATCGTCACGATTGCCGATCACGCGCGCGACACGCATGGGGCGGACACCGGGCGCGCCGGTTGCGGCGAACTGGACCAGCCTTATGGCGTTCCCTTCCGTTCTCTGCTGCCGCTGGATGTCGACAATCTGGCGGTGGCCTGCCGTGGTGCGGGCTTTTCCTCGGTCGCGGCGTCAAGTTGCCGACTGTCGCGCACGATGATGCAGCTTGGCCAGGCCGCCGGAACCGCGGCCGCGATCGCCCTCGAACAGAATGTGGACAGCTTTGCCGAAGTCGACGCTTCGGACTTGCGTCGCGCGCTCGCCGCGCAGCATGTCGAACTGTCCTGGCCGCGCACGCCAGCCATGCTGGATTATCTGGCGAACGAGGCCGCAGCATGAAGCTGCCCGCGCGACCCGAAGCCCTGGCCCGCCTCGAGAAGATGCAGGACGTCGATGTGCTGATCGTCGGCGGCGGGATAAACGGTGCGGGTCTGCTGCGAGAGCTGGCCATCAACGGCGTGGCGGCATTGCTGGTGGACAAGGGCGATTTCGCCAGCGGGGCAACCGCCGCTTCGTCCCGGATGATCCACGGTGGTCTGCGCTATCTCGAAAATGGCGAATTCCGGCTCGTCGCCGAATCCGTGGCGGAGCGGGACCGGCTTTTGCGCAATGCGCCTCATGCAGTGGAGCCGCTGGCGACGACCATTCCCGTGCTGCGGCGCTGGGCGGGCATCGTGGACGCGATCCTGCGGCCGTTCCGCCGCACCGGACGACCGCCCGTTCGCGGTCTCTGGCTGATCCGCATCGGATTGACCATCTATGATGTGCTGACAGCCCGGCGCGGCATTCTCCCGCGCCACCGGATCGAAAACCGCCGCGAAGCCCTGTCGCGGCACCCGCTCCTGCGGCAGGATATCGTCGGCACCGCCACCTATCATGATGCCATGGTGGCGCTGCCGGAACGGCTCTGCCTCGAACTGATCGACGATGCGCTCGCCGCTTCCCCGGACAGTCTCGCCGTCAATTATGTCGCGCTGGACGGCATCGCCGGGGATGGCGTCGTTCTGGTCGATGTCCTGTCGGGGCATCGCCATACGGTCCGTCCGCGGATCATGGTCAACGCAACGGGGGCGTGGATCGACATCGCGAACGCGGCGGTGGGGACGAGCACCCGCTTCATCGGCGGCACCAAGGGATCGCATCTCGTCATCGATCATCCCGACTTGCTGGCGACATGCGCCGGACATCAGATTTTCTACGAGAACGCGGAAGGCAGGATTTGCATCACCTTTCCGGTCAACGGACGCATGCTGGTCGGTTCCACGGACTTGCGGATCGACCATCCCGATCAGGCGCGCTGCACGGATGAGGAAGTGGACTATATCCTCGCGTCGCTGCGATCCGTCTTTCCCGCGCTTCAGATCGATCATGGCCATATCGTGTCGCGTTTCTGCGGCGTACGCCCCTTGCCGCGCAGCGATGCCGGAAGCACGGGGCAGATCAGCCGCGACCACCATATCGCCGACTTGCCGCCCGATGCCGATCGCCCCTTTCCCGTCCTTTCCATGATCGGCGGAAAATGGACCACATTCCGCGCCTTTGCTGAACAGGCTGCCGATCGGATATTGCCGCTGCTGGGCCGGACGCGCGTGGCCGATTCGCATATGCTGGCGATCGGCGGCCATTCCCCGGCGCCCGCTGACGCCGATGATGCCGCCATTGCCGCGGCCTGTGTCCATGAAGCGGTTGTGCATCTCGATGATCTGCTGCTGCGCCGCACCGCAATGGGCCTGTTTCGTCCCCCGGATCGCGAACGGCTGGAGGCTGTCGCCCGCATCGCCGGCGCGGCGCTCGGGTGGGACGAGGTACGGATCAACAGCGAGGTCGAACGCACCACGCGCGTCCTCAGCGAACGTCACGGCGTGATGATCGCGCCAGTCAAGAAAATGGAGAAAGCATGATGTTCAATTCCCACAAGCCGCGGATCAACCGGTTCCTGGCTGCGGACGGCAAATGCCTCGATGTCGCGATAGACCATGGCATCTTCAACGAGCCAAGTTTTCTGGACGGCTTGCAGGACATGGCCGGTGTCGTGGATGCGCTGGTGAAGGCCGCTCCCGATGCCATTCAGATGAACATCGGGCAGGCCGATCTGCTGCAATCCGTCGCAGGCCCGCACAAGCCGGGTCTCGTGCTGCGCACCGATGTCGGCAATCTCTACAATCCCGTCACCCATGCCGTGATGTACGATCAACTGGTCCATTATGACGAACCGATCATCGGCGCGCTGAAGGCCGATGCCGCCGCCGTCGTCGTCAATCTGCTGCTCATGCCCGGCCAGCCGGACCTGCATCGCCAGTCGGTCCTGAATGTCGGTCGCCTGCGCGCCGCCTGTGACCGCTACGGCATGCCGCTGATGGTCGAACCGCTGGTGCTCAAGTCCAACGAAAATGGCGGCGGCTATCAGGTCGATGGCAACAAGCGGCTGATCGTCTCGCTCGTGCGGCAGGCGCGGGAACTGGGCGCCGATGTCATCAAGGCCGATCCGACGGACCATGCCGACGATTATCATGAAGTGGTGCAGGCGGCGCGCTGCCCGGTTCTCGTCCGTGGCGGCGGACGCAAGCCGATCGAACAGGTGTTCGCGGAGGCCGCTGCATTCCTGGCGCAGGGCGCACATGGTCTGGTCTATGGGCGCAACATCTATCAGCACCCCAATCCGGCACGCATCGTGGCGGCATTCATGGCGATGATCCATGATGGCGCCGATGCGGAAAAGGCACTCGCCATCTATCGGGATGAAGCGTGACCACGCCTGCGCAAACGATGCCTGCCAGCGACGGGGCCGACCGGGTTCCGTCGGGCCGCAAGGCGCGTTTCGCAACAGGGGGGCTGGTGGCGGGCTTCACGCTGAATGCGCCCAACTATCTCGCCAATCCCATTCTCAACCTGACACTGGGCGTCAATCCGCTGTGGATTGGCGTCGTCATCGCGCTTGCCCGTTTCTGGGATGCCGTAACCGACCCGCTGTTCGGCTATCTTTCCGACCGGACATCGACCCGATGGGGGCGGCGCAAGCCCTATCTGTTTGTTTCGGCCTTTCTTCTCGGCGCATCCTTTACAGCCATGTGGTGGATACCGCGCGGCGCAGGAGAAACATTCTATGTCATCTGGTTTCTGGTGTGGAGCCTGATCTTCTACACCGCGGCGTCGGCTTTTCTGGTGCCCTGGCAGGCGCTGGGGATCGAACTTTCGTCCGATTATGATGAGCGTACGCGCATCAACGCGTTCGTTGGCATCGCACACAAATCGGTCGGCATGACCTATGCCTGGCTGTTCCCGCTCGCCCAGCTCGCGATCTTTCAGGATACGCTGACAGGCGTGCGCTATGTCGGCCTGGGCTGCGGCCTTCTTCTGACGGCCGCCTGCCTTGTCGTCGCGATCGGCGTTCCCGAACCGCGCCAGCCACGGCAGATCGTCGAGAGGCCCAGAGTGCCTTTCATGGAATCGATGCGGTTCATCTTGTCATCACCGGATTTCATGCGGGCCACCCTTGCCAGCGTGCTGACGATGATGTCGCTCATGACCGTGTCGTCGCTCTCCCTGTATATCAACATCTACTGGGTGTTCGGCGGCGACAAGGTGGCGGCCGCGACGATGGCGGGGCTTTTCGGCATCGTGTTCAACACGCTGGCAATATTGGCTGTGCCGTTCGTCACGCGCCTGTCCCAGTTGCTCGGAAAACATGGCGCGATGATGCTGTGCCTGGGATTGATAGCAATATCCGCGATCCTGAAGTTCTTTGCATATTCGCCGCAATGGCCATGGGGCCAGTTCCTGATTGCGCTTCTCCACGCACCGGGCCTGTCGGCATTCTATGTCCTGATGTCGTCGATGACGGCGGATCTGACCGATGCCGATGAGTTGCGCTCCGGGCAACGCAACGAGGCCCTGCTTGCCGCGGCCAACCAGTGGATCACGAAGCTTGGCATGTCGCTGTCCTACATCTTCGCGGCGCTCATTCTCAATCTGTCGGGTTTCGATGCGTCGCTGCCCCTCCAGCATCCGGATACGGTCCTGATGATGCGGATATTGTTCTGCGCCGTACCCTTCACCGGCGTGACGCTGGCGATCCTCTGCCTGCGAAAATACTCGCTGACCGCCGCCGAACTGACGCGCGTTCAGACACAATTGCGCGGTCGTGCATCGACCGGGTGAAACATTACCGAATGGGAGAGAGACAATGACGACGATCAGAAACATCGCGTTTGCCCTGATACTTGGAAGCAGCCTGCCGACGCTGGCCATCGCACAGACCGCCCAAAATTTTTATGTCGATCCGGCGCGGGGAAACGACACCAACAGCGGCACCGGTGCCGATCGCGCCTTCCGGTCGATCAGCGCCGCACAAAAGGCCGTTCGCAAGGCGAAACACATATCCGACATCACGGTGCATTTGCGCGGCGGCTATTATTTCGTCGATCGCACCCTCGTTTTTGGCCCTGAAGATGGCGGTGGCGCCAAGGCCAGGGTTGTTTATCGCGCTTATGCCGCTGACGAACGCCCGGTCATCAGCGGCGGCGTGAACCTGACCGGAAAGTGGAGCGACCCGGACGGCGACGGCATCTTCGAGGCACCGGTGCCTGCGGGCACACGATCGCGCAACCTCTATGTCGGCGGCACGCCTGCGTCACTGGCGGCGGGGCCAAGTCCGTTCAAGTCGGTGACGATCACGGACACGGGCTTTGTCGGCGATGGAACCGCGATACCCGCCTATCGCAATCCCGATCTTGTCGAGTTCGTCTGGCCGGGGTCTTGGAAGTGGCGCATTCTGTCGATGTCCAGGGCGGAGCTGATCGATGGCAAGACCGTGGTGACGATGAAGCAGCCCGGCTGGAGCCTGCGCAGCGGCGGCCGGGATTCCATCGAAAATCCCGGTTCGCCGATGCATGAGGAGTTGATCGCGAATCCGACCGAGGTGCGCAACGCTTTCGAACTGCTCGACCAGCCGGGCGAATGGTATCTCGATACGGCGCGAGATCGGATATTCTACAAACCGGTCGTCGGCACGGACATGGCCGCTGCGGAAACGATACTGGCTGTCGTGCCGGACACGCTGGTGCGGATCAATGGGACTGCCAAGCGCCCCGTGCGCAACCTTGTTTTCGAGAACATTGGTTTCGCACATGCCACGAACCTGCGGCCGCAATCTTCGTTCGGGCACATCGGAAATCAGTCCAACAGCTTGCGCGACAAAGCGGGCAGTTGGGAAGTGGGAAGCCCACCGGCCACGGTTCACACCCGCTTTGCCGATGCCGTTGCGTTCAGCGGTGTGCATATCTTCAACTCGGGCACTGCCGGTCTGTTTTTCGATCGCGGATCGAAGAACGGGACAGTGTCGGGCGCGACGATCGCCAATCTCGGCGGCAATGGTGTCCAGATCGGCGATCTTCGTCGTTCGATCGACGACATCGATTCATGCGTCGGATGCAATTCCAGATCGGCTGCGGATCGTGTGACCGCCGTTGCCGTCAACAACAACCATATCTATCGGATCGGACTGGATGCGCCCAACGCCGCCCAGGCCATTCACGCGGCGATGGCGGATAATGTTCTGGTAGCGCACAACGATATTCATGATGTGGGGTATACGCCCATCGCGCTTGGCTATCGCTGGAGCGACACGCCCGGCCCCTATGGGTCGAACCGCGTCATTGCCAATCGCCTGTACGATATCGTCAAGGCGGGCCGCGACGGCGGCGGCATCTACAACGTCGGCAATCAGCGGGGCACGGGGCAGCCCACGATCATAGCCGGAAATCACATCTTCATGATGCGGCACGATTTTGCGGCGCTGTATCCGGACGAGGGCAGTTCCGACATCCTGTGGGAGGGCAATGTCATCGAGAACATGGGGGAACGGACGTGGTTGCATAACAATTCCTATGCCCAGGGCATGAGTCAACGTGACCTGGTTATCCGCAACAACTTCAGCGACACCCCGTCCGCCAATTACGGGGGAACCCGCACAATCGATGCCGCGCGTTTCTTCCTTCCCGGCGCCCGACCCGTCGAAACCGATGCGATCGTTGCCAAGGCCGGTTTGGAACCTGGCCATCGTGCGATGCTGGCCTATGCGCCGATCTATCAGGCGGAACATGGCACCGGCTGCGTCGCCACCAGTCAGCATATCTCCGGCTTCAACGGGTCCGGTTATGCCTTGTGCGAAGGCGGCAAGCCACTCAAGATCATGCTGGACGCCGGTTTGGGAGGCCGCGCGTCCCTGTCGCTGCGTCATGCGGTTCAGGCGGACACCAAAGTCGATATCCGCATCGGCAAGCAGCGATATGCCGCAACGCTGAAAGCGGCGGATGCGGGCGGCTGGTCTACGGTCGCGGTGCCGATCATGACGACCAGGGGGCAGAATGAACTGACGATCATTCCCGAAAAGAGCATCAGCCTTGACCAGGTGACTCTCGGCGGCACGATCGCCGCGAATGGCCCGGACGATCTGGTGCCGGTTTCCGGCGCGCTGACGCGGCGCTCGACGATTGATCCCGATGCGGACTGGGATAATCTCGACCGCGTGGTCGACGGCAGCATTACAAGCGGAGAGGCCGTCGCCAAAGGCGCGGAAGCGTCGATCAGTTTTACGCTGGACGGTCGCTATCGTCGGATCACCGCAACCCTGACAGAGGACAATCAGGGCAAGGATCAGGTTACCGCCTGGCGCCTGCAACTCGAAAAGGACGGCAAGTGGGTCAGCCTGTCACCCTGGCTCAATTCCAACACCGATGCACCGCAGACCTATGCCATACGGAGAGATCATACATCGGGAAAACTGCGCGTTCTGCTGAAGAATGACGCGCCGGGTGGATCGGTTGGTCTGGTGGAGTTTCGCGCTTTCGGTGCCGACGCCGCATTGCCGCCGATGGAATGACCGGCGGACCGGCGGTCGCTTTTCGCCAGTGGCTATTGGGCGGCTATTCGAATGACCGCCTGACATTTTTCAGGAACAGACGGCTGGGCAGCACAAGCTTCATATAGGGCAGTATCTTCGCCAGCGCCCCGATGCGGATGATGTGCGGCCCGCCCGATCCTTGGGCGCGTTTGAGTATCATCTGCGCCAGATCGGCCGGTTCCATGCCGCTATCCTGATCCTCGATGAACGCCGCGATGGCGCGATCCCTGCTGCCGTCATAAACAGGCAGACGGGCGGCGGACCGTATACTCTTGCTTGATGCCGATGTGCGCACACCTGTGGTGAGGACGGTGATGACGTCGATATTGAACGGGGCCATTTCATGCGCGAGGCATTCGGCGAACGAGGCGATCGCCGCTTTGCTCGCGCTATAGAAACCGTGAAACGGTATCGCCGCGTCAGCGGCGCTGGACGCCATGATGATGATCTTGCCTGAGCGTTGCTCGCGCAGTTTCGGCAGAAAGGCCTGGATGACCGCTATCGTCCCGAAAACATAGGTGTCGAACTGCGCCTTGCCCTCGTCGATCGACGTTTCCTCAATAGCGCCAGCCGTATAGGCCCCCGCACTGACAACCAGCATGTCGATCCGGGCGAAGCGCGCAAGCGTCGCTTTGGCAAAGGCGTCAATCGAAGGCAGGCTGGTGATATTGACCGGTTGCCAGCCGATTGACGGTGCCGCCCATGTCGATGGACTGCGACTGCCGGCCTGAACGACATGGCCTTGCGCCGCCAGGGCTTCCGCCAACGCACGGCCAATGCCGCTGCTGGCCCCGATAACAACGCTGTTTCCCATGACGCCACTTTCTGCTGTTTCGGCAGTTGGCACCTGGTCTCTGAATATTGCTGCCTTATGTTTGATGATCTTTTTTTCCTCGACGACGCTCTGCTGCTGGACGCCGAGGCCCTCGATGCCCAGCCGGACGCTATCCCCCGGTTGCAGATAGACGGGCGGTTTCTGCCCCAGGCCGACGCCGGACGATGCGCACTTTCGACACGATCGGTTCCCCCCGTCAGAAATTGCGGACGGGCGCAGCCAAGTCCGCATCGCTGCCTGCAACTTTCGTAGCGCCCAGTCCAAATCGAAAGACAAGGAAAACGCTGCTGTCACGCACACGGCGGTCGCCGATCTCCTGCACCAGTTCATTTTTCGTGCGTGTCTTGACGTTTTGCCAGCGAAAGGGATTGTTGAAAGTCACATTCGCCGCGATGCGGGAGGACAAGCGGCGTTGATAGGACAGGTTGGTCGTAAGCAACGATCCTTTGATGCCCTGGCCGGTAAGGATACGGTTCGAAGCCTCGAAATTGGCTTGGATCTGATCGTCATCCGTAACGCGATAGTCTGCGCCGACCTTCACACTGGGGGCAAATATGCGGTCTTGCTGCGGATCACCAAACAAGCCCGTATAGTTGACTTGCATAATGGCTAGAACGCTGCTCAGCGACACACTAAAGCCCTGCGCAATTGCGTGCTTTCCACTTACATCGAGCCCATAGCTTTTTGCAGACCCGCTATTGACCTTGGTAGCCAGCAAGACGGATGATTGGATTAAATCCAGCCTGTCCACGATGTAACCCGCGGTATCGCGATAGAATAGTTTTCCGCTGAATTGCTGACCGCCGCCTTCCTTGCTCAATCCCAATTCCAAGAGATCAATGACTTCCGGTTTCAGGTCGGGATTGCCTTGGTACAGATTGAAGAGGTTGCCGAAGATTATGGCCGGGTTAAGGTCGGTAGGGACTGGCCGCTGAATGCGCCGCGCATAGTCAAACCGCACATTGGCACCAGATCTGGTTTTCAACGCCGCCGAAAAACTTGGGTTGAACCGGTCCGGTCCTTGAGACATCCAGCTGCGTTCGCCTATTTTCTGGCGGGCGTGTTCATATCGGACGCCAACACCCAGTAAAACTCCGCCAAGGCGCAAATCACTTTTGGCATAAAGCCCCAATATGGCGCGTTTATATGCGAAACTGGAAACAAAATCGCCGTTCTCGGTCGTTACATCCGTGTCAGGGTCTATCAGGAACGCAGAGTTCTCATATGCCTGATCCAGGCGTTCGAACTGTCCACCCATAGCCAAGTTCAGGCGCCCGGCCTTGCGCTGATAGTCTGTGCCCAGCGTTAAAAATCGATTGTCCCGTCGCTCGATCAGATAGTCGATATAATCTGATCTGACAGGAACCGAGAACTGGTTGAGAACGAAGTCGAATCCGTCGAAAGATGTCTTCCCGATACTGGCATTCAAGGACAACGAGTCTTTTTTGCCGTTATGTGCGTAGCGGGCGGTTGCCTCGGCATCATATCGCCGGTCATAGCTGCGCAGAGCCGTCCGCATGAGGTCTAGAAGTGTGATCCCGCTTTGTGCAAATTGCTGCTGCCGCGCGTCGGACTGACAATCCCCTCTGCGTCCCCACATGGTTCCGCCAAGGGTGACAGTATCGATGGACGAGAGGTCGGCAGAGGCGCTGCCGCCCAGATCCCATCTTTTTTGCGCACATCGGTTGTTGCGCGCGATGGTCAGGCGGGTAGTCTCGCCGGTATCGGGGTCTGTCGTGATACGATCAGTCCCGTTGATGCTGCCGGGATAATCGCGCCGATAGCCCGCATTGCCTTCAACACGCGCCCCTGATAGCTGCCCGCTGCCTGACAACGACACCTTGTACCGCCTGCTGGAGCCAACTGCGGCAAGCGCAGAGCCCTTGGGGCGTGTGTCGCGCGTCTTTCGCGTCACAAGGTTGATGACGCCGCCGCCGCCGTTGCTGGTGAACTGGACTGGCGGCGTTGTGTACACTTCCACACGCTCAAGCTGATCGGCGGACATGGATTGTAGAGCCACGGCCTGCTCGTCACCCTGAAGCGAGGTCGCAAGCTTGCCATCGATCAAGATCGTCACATCTTCCTGACCGCGCAATGCGACTTTGCCGTCAGGGTCGACACTGACCGAGGGCACGCGATTGAGTGCATCGGCGACGGTGACCGTCGCATTGCTGGTGGCGGCCTGAACATTGTAGGTCACGCGGTCGGACGGGCCGGATCGTGTCGCCGTCACTACGATATCATTGGCTTGCTCTACCGGGGGCTGCGGGGGATTGGCGCTCCCTTGCACTTCGGCCGGCGTATCTTTTTGAGGCAAGGGGCGCCCAGTTTCGGGAAGAGGCGGCGCATCGGAGAGGGTCGCCATAGCTATCAGGGAGACTATGGCCGCGCTCATGTCGCTCACCCTTCCTCGACGACGCTCTGCTGCTGCACGCCCAGCCCGTCGATGCCCAGCCGGACGCTATCCCCCGGTTGCAGATAGACGGGGGGTTTCTGCCCCAGGCCGACGCCGGCCGGCGTTCCGGTCGTAACGATGTCGCCGGGCTGGAGGCTCATGAACTGGCTGATATAGGACAGCAGAAAGGCAGGGCGGAAAATCATGTCTGCGGTGCTGCCATCCTGATAACGACGGCCGTTGACCTCAAGCCACATCCGGCGATCGAGGATGTCGTGCGCCTCGTCGGCGGTGACCAGCCACGGGCCGATCGGACCGAAGCTGTCGCACCCCTTGCCCTTGTCCCACGTTCCGCCGCGTTCCAGCTGGAATGCCCGCTCGGACACATCATGGCAGACGAAATATCCCGCGATCGCCGCGGCGGCCTGCGCTTCGTCGACATACCGGCATTCGGCACCCACGACGAACGCCAATTCGACTTCCCAGTCCAGCTTCTGCGCGCCGCGTGGGCGGATCACCGGGTCATTCGGGCCGGACAGCGCGCTCGTCGCCTTGGCGAACAGCACCGGTTCTTCGGGTATCGCAGCGCCGGTTTCGCGGGCATGATCGTGATAGTTGAGGCCGATGCACAGGAACTTGCCGGGTCGGCCGACGCAGGGCCCGATCCGCACGTCGCCGGAAACGACTGGCAAGGTCGATGGATCGATAGCGCGCAGACGGTCGATCGCGCCGCTGCCGAGCATGGGGCCATCGATATCCGTCACGATCGCCGACAGATCGCGGATTTGATGATTGGCGTCCAGAAGGGCGGGGCGTTCCTGTCCCGCGGTGCCATAGCGTAACAGCTTCATCGCATATCCTTTAACGGGGTGGAATAAGCGGGAGCGGGCGTCAGTTCGCCCATCCGCCATCGATCACATGCACCTGACCGGTCGTGAAGGCGGCGTCATCCGATGCCAGATACAGCGCCAGCGCCGCAATTTCCTCAGGCCGTCCGATCCGCCCCATGGGTTGTCTGGCGGTGAAGGCGGCCCAGGCGGCCTCATAGTCGCCCGTCGCCCGCAGGCGGTCATGCAGCGACGGGGTGTCGACCGTTCCGGGGCAGATGGCGTTGCACCTTATGCCGCGCGTGACATAGTCCATCGCCACCGACTTGCTCAGCCCGACAACGGCGGCCTTGCTGACGCTATAGGCAAAGCGATTGGGCACGGCCTTTACCGATCCGGCGACCGACGCCATGTTGATGATCGATCCGCCGCCGTTGTCGATCATGGCGGGCAAGGCGGCCTTCACCATCGTCGCCATGGCCGTGACGTTGAGGTCAAGGGAAAAGGCCAGGTCCGCCTCGGTGCATTCCAATATGGCGCCGTTGGCAACGAACCCCGCGCAGTTGAAGAGAACGTCGAGCGGGCCACTTTCGGCAAGCAAGGCCTCTATGGCCTGTGCATCCCGCACATCCAGTTGCCGCACGATCAGGCCGTCTGCATCGGCAAGCGGTTCGACATTGATGTCCGTCGCAAAAACCTGCGCGCCTTCCGCCGCGAACAGTTCCGCCGTCGCACGGCCGATCCCCTGTGCCGCCGCGGTTACCAGCGCGACCTTGCCATTCAAACGGCCTTTCATCCTGTCATCCCCTGTCAATGCCATAGATACGCAGCGCGTTTGCGCCGAAAACTGCGGAATGCTGGGCCGCCGGTACGGATCGACGGCAAAGGTCGATCCAGTCGCCATAGCGGCCCGCCAATGTCAGGACAGGCCAGTCGCTGCCCCAGATCAGCCTGTCCGGTCCGAACAGATCGACAAGCACTGCGATCGTCGCAACAAGGTCTGCTTCGGTGGCACCGGCGGTCATTTCCGTCATCAGGCCGGACAGCTTGCAGGCGATGTTCGGCCGCAGCGCCGCCTCGCCAATTGCTGACCGCCACACCGCTTCGGCCGCCCTGTCGCCGATCGCTGGCTTGCCCGCGTGATCGATCACGATGGTCAGTCCGGGAAATCGGTCAGCGAGCCGGGTGATTGCGGCGATCTGGTCGGGGCGCACCAGCGCATCGAACACCATGCATCGATCGGCCATCGCGCAAAGGGCTGGTTCAAGGGCCGTCCCCAATATCCACTCCCTGTCCGCCATGTCCTGCAACATCGGGCGCAAGCCGACGCAGGGGCCAGCGCGTTGGGCAACCCTGGCCGCCGCGTCTGGGGCCGCGAGATCAATCCAGCCGACAATCCCGACGACCCATGGCGTCGCACGGGCCAGTGCGATCATATAGTCGGTTTCGGCCTCGGTTTCCGCGGCCTGGACAAGAATGGTTCCGGTAACGCCATGGGCGCGAGACTGATCAATCAGGTCAGCAGGGCCGAACACCCGGTCGAGCGGCGAGCCCGGAGAAAGCCAGTGATAGTCGCCGCGCGACGGATCCCAGAAATGCTGATGCGCGTCGATCAGCACGGTGTCGGCAATCCGGGCAAGGGCGCATCCGGGCGCACCAGACCCTCGGCACGAAGCTGCGCCCAGAAGTCGCCGGGAATGGCCTGCGTCGCCAGCGCCTGCGTCTGCTGCACCCGCGCCACACTGCCCAGGCCCGGAATGACGCTGGCCACCGCAGGATGCGCCAGCGGAAACTGAAGCGCGGCGGCGGCAAGCGGTATGTCATGATCGCGGCACAGGGCCTCGATGCGCGCAACTTTTTCGACCACATGTGCCGGGGCCACCCCGTAATCATAGTGAACGGGCCCGGCCTGACGGGTGCCGGTGGCGAGGATCCCCGAATTATAAGGGCCACCGATGACCACTGCCGTCCCTGCGGCGAGGCAGGCCGGCAGCATGTCATCAAGAGCGTCTTGTTCCAGCAGCGTATAACGGCCAGCCAGCAATATCGCATCGAGCTGCGCATGCGCCATCACCTCCGCGCACGCTTCAAGCTCGTTCACCCCTATGCCGAAGCCCGATATGACGCCTTCCTCGCGCAACGCCTCCAGCGCGCGCAGCCCGCCGCCCGCTACCAGCGCGTCCATGTGCTGACCGTTCGCCGCGCCATGGGTGCGATGGCCGATGTCGTGGATGTAGAGCAGGTCGATCCGCGCCAGGCCGAGCCGCTGAAAACTGTCCTCGACCGACCGCATGATCGCGTCATGACTATAATCGTAATGCGGCGCGAACGGCATGGGGGAGCAGAAGCCGTGCCGTTCGCGATCGTCGCCCACCGAAGGATCGGGGCGCAGCAGTCGCCCGACCTTTGTTGAAAGAACGATATCCTTGCGTCCCCGCACCACATCGCCGACACGCCTTTCGGACAGGCCGAACCCGTAATAAGGCGCGGTGTCGATATAGGTCATGCCCGCATCAAGGGCGGCCAGAACGGTCGCCTCGGCCTCCGCATCCGAAACCGGTCGGTAAAGATTGCCTATCGAAGCCGCGCCGAAGCCCAGCGCCGGAAGGGCCAGGCCGGATTGGGCAAGCCGGTTCACCAAAGGGCTGCTCACGTCTCGGTATCCGGCAAAATGAAGATACGTTTCATCTCCAGCCATTTTGCATCGGGCGAGGCCGCCGGCAGTGGCTTCTGGTACAACAGCATCTCGTTTTCCCATTGTACGACGCGGGAATGGGGCGGCAGCGGGCGGGGATAGTCTTCCGAAACCTCGCACAGCATCACCAGACGATCCGCCGCGCGCCATATCTCCATCTCGATGACGCCCTGCTGCCGGATGTGGCGCAGGACTTCGGGCCAGACGGCACCTGGTGCATGACGTGCTTCGTAAGCGGCGATCAGGTCGCGGTCGCTTTTCAGGTCCAGCACGAAGCATCGCCGCATGCCTCTCTCCCTTATTGCTTGACTATTTCTTCCAATATATAGAATGTCGATCTATCAGTAAATCAAAATCGTTCGTTTTGAACGGCGGTGTTTCAATTGCAATCGGATCTGCCAGAAATATGATCGCCCGTTCTCCAGCCGATTTCCGTACCTTGGCGAAACGGCGACTGCCGAGATTCCTGTTCGACTATCTGGATGGCGCGGCCCAATCGGAAGGCACGGCGGCGCGCAACGTCCGCGATCTGGCCGCAATCCGCCTGCGCCAGCGGGTACTGCAGGATGTGTCGCGCATAGACTTGTCCACCAATCTTTTCGGCACGCATCAGTCCATGCCGATCGGACTTGGTCCCGTTGGCATCGCCGGGCTTTATGCGCGGCGCGGAGAGGTGCAGGCGGCGCGGGCGGCGCAGGCAGCCGCTATTCCCTTCGCGTTATCCACGGTATCCCTGTGCAGCCTCTCGGAGGTCGTACGCGACAGCGGTGCCACACCATGGTTCCAGCTTTATGTGATCCGCGATCGCGGCTTCATGAAGGAACTGCTGGCCGAAGCGCGGTCGCAGGGATGTCCCGGGCTTTTCTTCACCGTCGATATGCCTGCCCCCGGCATCCGGTATCGGGATGCCTATTCCGGCATGTCAGGCCGCCACGCGCCGGCGCGACGCGCACTGCAGGCGCTGACGCATCCCCGATGGCTTTGGGATGTGGGCATCCGGGGCCGTCCGCATGTGCTCGGCAATGTAGCGCCGGTCCTCAAGCAGGGTAGCGGCCTTGAGGATTTCATGGGCTGGCTGGGTGCGAACTTCGACCCGTCGATCGCCTGGCGCGATATCGCCTGGCTGCGCGAGCAATGGGACGGGCCACTGGTCATCAAGGGCATATTGGATGCCGGTGACGCGCTCCAGGCCGAAGCCCTTGGCGCCGACGGCATAGTGGTATCCAATCATGGCGGCCGACAGTTGGACGGTGCGCCATCCACAGCAGAGGCGCTGCCGCACATTGCGAAAGCGGTGGCGGGGCGCATGGTCATTCTCGCTGACTCCGGTATCCGGTCGGGTGTGGATGTGTTGCGGATGCTGGCGCTTGGCGCGAATGGCGTACTGCTGGGGCGTGCCTGGGTCTATGCGCTGGCCGCCGGAGGTGAAGCGGGCGTGACTCGCCTGCTGACTTTTCTGGAAAGCGAATTGCGGGTCGCGATGGCGCTGACCGGCTGCGTTTCGGTCGCGTCGATCCATAATGGCGTGCTGTACGACACAAAAAAAGGTGAGGATGATGCCTAAGATTACTGCAATGCGCGTGCTCGATATCCGCTTTCCCACGTCACTATCCCTCGACGGGTCGGATGCGATGAACCCGGAACCGGACTATTCGGCCGCCTATCTGATCCTCGAATGCGACAACGGTTTTGCCGGACACGGGCTGACCTTCACGATCGGTCGCGGAAATGAAATCTGCTGTGCCGCCATCCGTTCGCTCGCGCCAAGAGTCGTGGGCCTCGATCTCGACTGGATCCGCGAAGACGGCGGGCGCTTCTGGCGGCACATCACCGGCGACAGCCAGCTTCGCTGGATCGGGCCGGACAAGGGGGCGATGCATCTGGCAACCGGGGCGGTCGTCAACGCCGTCTGGGATCTGTGGGCAAAGACGCAGGGCAAGCCGGTCTGGCGCCTGATTGCCGACATGGCACCGGCAGACATCGTGCGGCTGGTGGATTTCCGCTATCTTACCGACGTTCTGCCGCCGGAAGAGGCGCTGGACCTGCTTGAAGCCAGGGCAGACGGCAAGGCAGCGCGGATTGCCGACCTCGAAACGAACGGATATCCCTGTTACACGACATCCGCGGGGTGGCTGGGCTATGCGGACGACAAGCTGCGCCGCCTGTGCCAGGAAGCGGTCGATGCCGGTTTCCAGCATATAAAGCTGAAAGTCGGTGCAAGCCTTGATGATGATATTCGCCGCGTACGGATTGCGCGGGAGGTTATCGGCAACGACCGGCAGCTGATGATCGACGCCAATCAGGTCTGGGAAGTCGATCAGGCGATCGCATGGGTGAACGCGCTCGCATTTGCCGAGCCTTGGTTCATCGAGGAGCCCACCAGCCCGGACGACATCATCGGGCATCGGCGCATTCGCTCCGCTGTGGCGCCGGTGAAGATTGCGACCGGCGAGATGTGCCAGAACCGTATCCTGTTCAAGCAATTCATGGATCAGCAGGCCATCGACGTCGTGCAGATCGATGCGTGCCGCATCGGCGGCCTCAACGAAGTGCTCGCGGTGTTGCTGATGGCGGCAAAGTTCGACCTTCCGGTCTGCCCCCATGCCGGCGGCGTGGGGTTGTGCGAATATGTGCAGCATCTCGCCATGATCGACTATGTCGCGATCGCCGGCAGCCGGGAAGGGCGGGTCATCGAATATGTCGATCACCTGCACGAGCATTTCGTCGATCCCTGCATCGTCCGCAACGCCGCATATATGCCTCCGGCTGCACCGGGCTTCTCCATAGAAATGAAGCCGCAATCGATCCTCGATCATTTGTGGAGCTGACATGATCGCCCCGCGCTTCGTCGGCTAGGTCATCGCTCGAAGCGCGCCGATCCGGGGACGACGTTGTTCCTCCTGCCGATGCGGACGTGACGGCACCGTCGGCTTTTCGGGCGATCAGCTGCGATCGATCATATGGTCCACCAGTTCGCCGAGGAAATCGACGACCGCACGAATGCGAGGCATTTTCTGCTGGTCGGCGTGCATGACCAGCCAGTAGCTGCGCCGCACCTCGACGAGATCGGGCAATATGCGGGTGAGCCGCTGGTCACGCTCGGCCGCTATGCAATGCAGCATCGCCAGTCCCGCTCCGGCGGCGACGGCGGCCTGCTGCGCGGAGCTTGAGCTTGACCGGAACACGGTCGCAACACCGGGCAGCGCCGTTTCCAGTGCGTTCAATTCCGGATAATCGAGCAACTCGTCGATATAGGATATGAAGGCGTGCCCAGATAGCGCCGCTCTGTCCGTGATCGGGCCATGCGCCGCAAGATAGCTTCGCGCGGCATACATGCCGATACGATAATCGGCCAGCTTGCGCGCCACCAGCCGTCCGCGCGGTGGAGGCTTCAGCGCAATCGCGATATCCGCTTCGCGCTTGGAAAGACTGACAAACCGGCTTTCCGGTGCCAATTCCAGCACCAGGGAGGGATATCGCGATCGGAATTCGGCCATGCGCGGCGCAACCAGCGATGTTCCAAACACCTCAGGCGTGGCGAGCCGCACGGTGCCGGTGATTTCGCCGTCCGCGCGCGCGACGCAGGAGGCTGCGGCGATCAGTTCTGTTTCGATCCGTTCCGCGTGGCCGATCAGCGCGCCCGCCGCCTCTGTTGGGGTCAATCCTCTCGGCGAGCGGTCAAAAAGCCGCGCGCCCAGTGCCCGCTCCAATGCCGTGAGGCGACGCGACACCGTGCTGTGATCGACCCCCAGCCGCTTGGCCGCCGCGAGCGTATTCCCAAAGCGCAGAATGGCGAGGAAAACACGTAGCTGTTCGGAATCGAGCATTGGTATCTCTGCACAATGGATATGCATCCATAGGCCTGTTTGTGCAAAGCTGACAAGTTTATGTCGCGACTCTCAATCGGACCTGGAGGGTATCTTGCGCAGCATCACGCATTTCATCGGAGGCAGATCGGCAACGTGGGACGGCACCCACACCAGCGATGTCTATGACCCGTCAACGGGCCAGGTGCAGGCGAAGGTCAGTCTGGGCGACGCGTCTCAACTCGCGCGTGCCGTGGAAAACGCCCGGACTGCGCAGCCGGAATGGGCCGCGCTCAATCCGCAGCGCCGCGCCAGGGTGATATCCCGGTTCAAGGATCTGATCGAGCAGAACATGGACGACCTTGCCCGCCTGCTCTCTTCGGAACATGGCAAGGTGATCGCCGATTCCAAGGGGGACATTCAGCGCGGGCTGGAGGTCGTCGAGTTTGCATGCGGGATTCCCCATCTGATAAAGGGTGAGTACACGGAGGGCGCTGGTCCTGGCATCGACGTCTATTCGCTGCGTCAGCCTCTGGGCATCTGCGCTGGCATCACGCCTTTCAACTTCCCGGCCATGATCCCGTTGTGGATGGCCGCGCCCGCAATCGCCTGTGGCAACGCCTTCATCCTCAAGCCATCCGAGCGCGATCCGTCCGTGCCCGTGCGCCTGGCCGAGCTGGCGCTGGAAGCGGGGCTGCCCGAGGGCATCTTCAATGTCATCCACGGAGACAAGGAAATGGTCGATGCCATTCTCGATCATCCCGACATCAAGGCGGTCAGCTTCGTGGGATCATCGGACATTGCGCAATATGTCTATGGCCGGGGGGCATCACAGGGCAAGCGGATGCAGTGCATGGGTGGTGCCAAGAACCATGGCATCGTCCTGCCCGATGCGGATATGGATCAGGTCGTGGCCGATATCGTGGGCGCTGCCTTCGGTTCGGCAGGCGAGCGGTGCATGGCGCTGCCGGTCGTGACGCCCGTGGGTGACGCGGTTGCGACCGAGCTGCGGCAACGACTGGTCGAAGCAATCGGCAAATTGCGGGTCGGCATCGCTACCGACCCGGACGCGCATTACGGCCCTGTCGTCGGCGCGCAGCACAAGGCGCGGATCGAAAGCTATATCCAGATGGCGGTCGATGAGGGCGCTGAATTGGTGATCGACGGCCGTGGCTTCAGCCTTCAGGGCTATGAGCAGGGGTATTTTCTTGCGCCGACGCTGATCGATCATGTCCGGCCGGACATGACCAGCTATCAGGAGGAGATATTCGGACCCGTTCTCCAGATCCTGCGGGCGCAAAGCTTCGATGAGGCCCTCAGCTATCCGTCACGTCATCAATATGGGAATGGCGTTGCGATCTTTACGCGCAATGGCGACTATGCGCGCAAATTCGCGAGCAGCGTGGACGTTGGAATGGTCGGCATCAACGTGCCGATCCCTGTTCCGGTGGCCTATCACAGTTTCGGCGGCTGGAAGCGGTCAGGCTTTGGCGACCTGGACCAATATGGGGAAGATGGCATCCGCTTTTTCACGCGCACCAAGAAGGTAACGCAACGCTGGCCATCGGGCGGGGCCGTGATCGACCAGAGTTTCGTCATACCGACGATGAAATAGGGGGCGATTGCCCCGTCAGGCATGGATGTCTCGTTCCCCTGCGAAAGCAGGGGGGCAGGGCCTGAAATGCTGGTCCGAGCGGCCCTGGGCGCCCCGCTTTTGCGGGGGAACCATACCCTGGTTGCCGGAACAGTAGAGCGGCCAAACAGGCATCTGTGCCAATTCGTGGTCGCGCCGCAATGCCTGCCGAAGTGCCGCGTCAGCGCATTGGCCGTTCAAACCAGAGCGTCGATCAGCAGTACCATGATGATCCCCACGAGTCCCACCAGGGTCTCCATGAGCGACCAGGACTTGATCGTCTCCGCAATGGTCAGGCCGAAATACTCCTTGAACATCCAGAAGCCGGAGTCGTTGACGTGGCTGAACATCAGGCTGCCCGCGCCCACGGCCAGCACCATCATGGCGGGATCGGTGCCGGAGGCCGCGAGGAGGGGGGCGACGATGCCCGCAGCCGCAAGGCCCGCGACCGTTGCCGAGCCGAGCGCCGCACGCAGCAGCGCCGCCGTCCCCCAGCCGAGGATCAGAGGATTGAGCGGGATGTCGGCCAGCCCCTCCGCCAGCGAACCGCTGACGCCGGTAACGGTCAGCACCTGCTTCAACGCGCCGGCGCCCGCAATGATCAGCAGTATCGGGGCGACGGATGCGATGGCATCATTGAAGCTGGCCATCAGCGGTGGCAGTGCCCGCCCCGCGCGGATCCAAAGGACGTAGGTCGCGACGACCAGCGATAGCAACAGGGCCGTCATGGGATGGGACAGCAGGGCAAACCACCCGCTGCCCGTCGCGCCCGCATGACCGGACGACAGCACGGTGCCCGCTATCGCAAGGATCGGCAGCAAGGCCATGGCGAAGCTTGCCAATGGCGAGGGCAAGTCATCCGCCGGTGCCGAGGCGGCGTTGCCCTGGTCGATGGGTGACGATGCGCCTTTGGGCATCAGCCGCAACGTCAGCAGGACGGCAATGAACAATGTCGGCAACGCCACCATCAGGCCGTACAGCAACGTTCTTCCGATATCGGCCTGGAACTGCGCGACGAGCGCGAGCGGGGCGGGGTGCGGCGGGAGGAAACCATGGGCGACCGACAGCCCCGAGAGTAACGGAATGGCTATTACCGTCGGTGATGCGCGGGCCTGCTGCACCAGGGCCAGCACGAGGGGGACGAGCAGCACAAAGCCGACGTTGTACAGCAGCGGCAGACCCACCACGAACCCGGTCAGCATCAGCGGTACCGTCAGCGCGTTGCCACTGAACCTTCCAAGCAAGGACTGCGCGATCTGTTGCGCTGCGCCGCTTTTGGCAATGAGCTGCCCGAACATCGCGCCAAGACAGATAATCACCGCAAGCGAACCCAGCATGTCGGCAATGCCCCGCTCGATCGTCGGCGCGATCTGCTCCGGCGGAAGCCCGAGCAGGATGGCGCAGCTGATCGCGGAGACCAGAAATGCGACGAATGGCTGGATTTTCAGCCACCCGATCAACACAATCAGAATAACGATCGGTAGCGCCGCGAGGATGTAGATCATCGATCAACCTTGACGATGGGCATCATGAAGAGGTGATTGACCGAATGTCCCGCCGATCGCCCCTGATATGTCTATGGCATCGATCTCCCCGCCGATCCATACCGGTTCGGCACGGACCCATTCGCGGCGGTCGCCGACGATTGGTGGCAGCGGATGTGAAAGGGATGCCGAGAGGTCGGCGTTGCCCGCCGCCGCTGCTGTTCGCCGGGGCCGACAGCGTGCAGCACTATGGTTGGACCCCGATCGCCGCGATGTCACGCGCGATGTCCGGTTCGGTGCGACAGTCTTGCCGGACCGGACACCGCGCCGGGCGCTATCAGCCCAGTTTCGCCTTGAGCTGATCGACCAGATCGGTCTTTTCCCAAGGGAAGAAGTCGCCATCGGGCGCGCGGCCGAAATGGCCGTAGGCGGCGGTCTTCTGGTAGATGGGCTTGTTGAGCTTCAGATGAGTGCGGATGCCCTTGGGCGTCAGGCGGACGAGCGTGGGCAACACCGCCTCGATCGCGCTTTCGGGCACGGTGCCGGTGCCGTGGGTATCGACATAGAGCGACAGCGGTTCGGCGACGCCAATGGCATAGCTGAGCTGGATCGTGCAGCGGCGGGCAAGGCCGGCGGCGACGATGTTCTTCGCCATATAGCGGCTGACATAGGCAGCCGAGCGGTCGACCTTCGTCGGGTCCTTGCCGCTGAACGCGCCGCCGCCATGGGGCGATGCGCCGCCATAGGTGTCCACGATGATCTTGCGGCCGGTCAGCCCCGCGTCGCCATCCGGTCCGCCGATTTCGAACAGGCCGGTGGGGTTCACGTAAATCTGCGCGTCGTCCGGCATCCAGCCTTCCGGCAGCACATCGGCCATCACGCCTTTGACATAGGCGCGCAGCTTGGCGCGGCTTTCGTCATTGTCCATGCCCGCGGCATGCTGCGTCGAGACGACCAGCGCGGTCGCGCGGACCGGCTTTTCGTCGATATATTCGAGGGTGACCTGGCTCTTGGCGTCCGGCTCCAGGAAATCGACCACCTTGGCGTGGCGATCATGGGCGAGGCGCTCCAGAATCTTGTGGCTGTAATAGAGGGTCGCGGGCATCAGGTCGGGCGTTTCGTCCGAGGCATAGCCGAACATGATCCCCTGATCGCCCGCGCCTTCATCCTTGTTGCCGCTTTCATCGACGCCCTGCGCAATATGGGCGGACTGGCCGTGAAGATTGTTTTCGAAGCGGAAGCTTTCCCAGTGGAAGCCGTCCTGCTCATAGCCGATGCGCTTGACCGTTTCCCGCACGACCTGCTCGACACGCTCGGGGATGCCGGGTGCCCACTGGCCGTCCTCATAGATGCCCTTGCCGCGGATCTCGCCCGCCAGCACGACAAGCTGGGTCGTCGTCAGCGTTTCGCAGGCGATGCGCGCCTGATCGTCGATCGACAGGAACAGGTCCACGATCGCGTCGCTGATCTGGTCGGCGACCTTGTCCGGATGGCCTTCGCTGACGCTTTCGGACGTGAAGAGAAACTGGCTGCGCATGGGACTCCCGTCATTCTGAACTGATATAAACAAAAGTTTATATAGGCCCTTTAATGACGGTTGCGGCGTGTGGCAACCGCCAAGGCGACGAGCGCGAGCATCAGGGCGAGCGCGGCCCAGTTTCCGACCCGGGAAAAGAGCGTTCTGCCGCCCGGCGGGGGAAGCAGCGCGTCGATGAAGCCCGCCGTGCGGTGCGGCAGGCTGTCGACGATGCGGCCCTGCGCGTCGACCAGCGCGGAGATGCCGGTGGGGGTGGAGCGGATGACCGGTATCGCTTCCTCGATCGCGCGCAGCCGCGCCTGCGCCAGATGCTGGGGCGGACCCCAGCGCCCGAACCAGGCGTCGTTGGAGGGATTGAAAATGAAGTCCGGCCGGTTGGCCTGATCGACGACATGGCCGGAAAAGATGATTTCATAGCAGATCTGCACCCCCATTTTGAGCGGCGGGCGACCGGTGCCCGCAGGCAGGGGCAGGGAGCGTGCGCCGGGACCGGGCCAGAAGTCCACGTCACCGGGGACGAGGCGGGAGAGGCCGAGCGGCGTGAGCAGCTGCCGCATCGGCAGATATTCGCCATAGGGGACGAGATGCGCCTTGTCATAGCGGCCCAGCAGCCGCGCGCGGGCGTCGACGATCCACAGGCTGTTGTGCGCGCCGGAGAGGACCTGGCTGGTATAGCCGTTCACCGTCCTGTCCTCGAAATAGACTTTCTCGCCGCCGGTCAGCAGCAGGTCGCCTGGCCCCAGCAGGCTGGCGAGGCGGGCGCGCCATTGCGGCTCCATGTCCAGCCAGGCGGGAATCGCCGCTTCGGGCCAGAAGATGAGGCGGCTGCGCGGTTCCGCCGCGCCAGAGAGCGACGCGAGCTTGCCGAAATTGGTCGCCTCCATCGCCGGGCTGTATTTCACGTCCTGCCCGATATTGGGCTGAACGATGCGGATCGCGGGGGCGGTCTGCCGGGCGGGCGGCAGGACGGTGAAACTGCTCCACAGCAGGCCGATGGCAGCCGCCCCGGCGAGCGGCAGCGCCATCGCCAGCGCCGAGCCGATGCGGCGGCCGAGCGCGAGATGGAGCGCACCCGCCGCGACGATCGCCAGCCCCGAAAGGCCGTAGGTGCCGACCAGCGTCGCGCTGTGCGCCAGCGATGTCGGCAGCCAGATAATGCCGAGCGGGTTCCAGGCAAAGCCGGTGAACAGGGTGGCGCGCAGATATTCGGTGCCGATCCAGCTTGCCCCCAGCAGCAGCGAGAGCGCGGCGCTGACGCGGGGAACCCGGCCATTCA
This sequence comes from Sphingobium algorifonticola, assembly GCF_004005485.1. Lineage (GTDB taxonomy): Bacteria > Pseudomonadota > Alphaproteobacteria > Sphingomonadales > Sphingomonadaceae > Sphingobium > Sphingobium algorifonticola. Next base: position 409,830 of record NZ_RZUL01000001.1, on the reverse strand, counting down.
CGCGCCGGGGCGGCGGCAGGCGGCGCGCGCCTTCCCAGGCGATCAAGGTGGCGAGGCCGGGATAGACCGCGAGATAGAGCGAGAGGAGGACGACCGCGCCATAGCCGAACCAGTGCGGCATCGCATCCTGATAAGTGAAGGCATGGGCGATCCAGTTGAGACCCGCGGCGAAATGGCCGACGCCGAACAGCCAGCCGAGCAGGAAGGCATGCCGTCTGCCCTGCGACGCCTGAAGCAGCAGGATGAGCAGCGTGAGGCACAGCAGCGTGATCGGCCAGAGCGAGAGCGGCGCAAGGCCGACCGCCGAGGCGAGGCCCGCGAGCAGCGCGGTGACAGAGGGATGCGCGGCGAGCAGGGCAGGTAAAGGGGGGCGTTGGGGCACGGATGCTGCTATTGCGCGCTTTGGTGACAGTTTCAATGACGGAGCGACTTCAATGACCGAGGAACGGGCGATGCCCAAGGCCGTCATCCGGCCCTTTCATCTGGCCTTTCCGGTGCATTGCCTGGCGGCGGCGCGACGCTTTTATGGCGGCGTGATGGGATGCGCGGAAGGGCGCAGCGCCGACCAGTGGATCGATTTCAACCTGTTCGGCCATCAGATCGTGGCGCATCTGGTGCCGGGCCAGGGCGGGGCGGGCCAGGGCGGGCCCGCCCATCACAATCCGGTGGACGGGCACGACGTGCCGGTGCCGCATTTCGGGGTCGTGCTGGAGCGGGCGGACTGGGACGCCCTCGCCGCGCGGCTGACGGCGGCGGGTGTGACATTCGGCATCGCGCCGCATGTGCGCTTTGCCGGGCAGGCCGGGGAGCAGGCGACGATGTTCTTCCACGACCCGAGCGGCAATGCGCTGGAGTTCAAGAGCTTTGCCGACGATGCGATGCTCTTTGCCACTGAGATCCTCCCCTGAAGGGGGAGGGGGATCGCCCGCAGGGTGGTGGAGGGGTGTCCCGCTGTCGATAGGGTGACACCCCTCCGTCATCGCTTCGCGATGCCACCTCCCCTTCCAGGGGAGGATCGGGGGTGCGCCGCCGCCGCCCCGCTCTGTTACCCGTCACCCCAGCGACGGCTGGGGTCCCAGGCGGCGACATTCGACCTGGAGGCACGAGACCCCAGCCTTCGCTGGGGTGACGGATGGGGGCTGAGGTGATGTGTAGGGGCAGCGGACCTTTGGTTGGCGCTCGCCTTGCGCGCGCATACCCCTCACCCTCCCACCGCTGCGCGGCGGGCCCCTCCCTCTCCCTCAAGGGGAGAGGGGTTTTCCAGCTGTGGCCGCCACCGTCGCGCGGCTGCACTTGTCGGTCTTGCCTTCGCCGCTGGTCAGCAGCGAGGCGGCGATGAAGCCGCCGACGACGAGGACGAGGAACAAGGCGGAGAGCCAGGCGAGATATTTTTCGATGAACGCCTTGATCGGTCGCCCGAACTTCCAGAACAGAAAGCCGACGATCATGAACTGGAAGGCGCGGCTGGCGATGCTGGCCCACAGGAAGGTGAACAGCGGCAGGCCGACGAAGCCCGCGGTGATCGTGATGAGCTTGAAGGGGATGGGCGTCGCGCCCTTTATCAGGATGATCTGCGCGCCATATTCGCGCAGATAGCATTGCGCGGTCGGGAAGCTTTCCGCCAGCCCCAGCGTATCGAGAATCGCGGCGCCGAACAGGGTGAAGAAGAAATAGCCGATCGCATAGCCGAGCAGCCCGCCGAGCACCGACGCCAGGGTGCAGACAAAGCCGTAGCGCAGCGCCTTTTCCGGCCGGGCGAGGCACATGAGGCCGAGCAGCGGATGCGGCGGAATGGGGAAAAAGCTCGATTCCATGAAGGAAATGGCGAACAGCCACCGTTCCGCATGGCGGTGGGCGGCCTTGGCCAGGGTCCATTGATAGAGGCGGGTGAGCATGCTGCGCTGCGGTAGCGCGAAGCCGACGCCGGAGCCAGCGCAGAAAATCGTTGCAATATGCAACCTGTTGGATAGAATGCGCGCCTGTCCAACAGGGCATCCGACAACGGACCAGCGGGAGAGCATGAAATGATCCTCTACGGGATGCGGCCTTCGCCTTTCGTGCGCAAGGTGCTGCTGTTCGCCGCGGAAAAGGGCATCGCGCTGGACTTGCAGCCCGCCGGGCTGGGGCGCGGCAACGATATATTTGAAAAGGCGTCGCCTTTCGGCAAGATGCCGGGCTTTGCCGACGCGGATTTCGCGATCAGCGACAGCAGCGCGATCGTGCATTATCTGGATGCGCAATATCCCGAGCCGGCCCTGATCCCCGCCGAACCGCGCGCGCGGGCGCGGACGATCTGGTATGACGAGTTCGCCGACACGATATTGTTCGCGACCGGCGGCAAGCTGTTCTGGAACCGCATCGTCGCGCCCAAGTTCATGAAGGTGCCGAGCGACGCGGCGGTCGCCGATGCCGCCGAGCGCGACGAACTGCCCCGGCTTTTCACCTATCTGGAGAGCGTGATCCCCGACAGCGGCTTTCTGGTCGAGGATCGGCTGACACTCGCGGATATCGCTGTCGCATCACCTTTCATCAACCTGGCCTATTGCTGCCCCCCGGTGGACAAGGCACTCTATCCCCGCATCTGCTCATGGCTGTCGGCGATGAAGGCGCGGCCCGCCTTTGCCGCGGTGCTGGAAGCGGAGAAGCCAATGATCGAAGGGATGGCGGATCGGCCCGAGCTGGTGGTGTAGCGGATAACTGAATTGTACCTGGCGACCATGGCCGTCCCTACCATATCTTCCGTTCCCCTGCGAAAGCAGGGGTCCATCGTCGCATAAAGCCGTCCTTCATTGCCCTGGACCCCGGCTTTCGCCGGGGAACGGGTTACGCGATCGTTTTTAACCTGAAAGGAGACGAGACCATGTTTAGCCATATCGTGCTGGGAGCGGAGGATGTCGATGCGTCCAAGGCATTTTACGATGCCACCCTGGGGGTGATCGGCGTGGCGCCGGGCAATCCGACGCCGGATGGCGGCCGCGTCGTCTATATGTCGCCGTCGGGCGGGCTGCTCATCATCGGCAAGCCGATCAACGGCGAACCGGCGAGCTGCGCCAATGGCGGCACCATCGGCTTTTCGATGACATCGGGCGATCAGGTCGATGCCTGGCACGCGGCGGGCGTGGCACACGGCGGCACCCCGTGCGAAGACCCGCCGGGTATCCGCCAGGGGCCGTTCGGTCCGCTCTATCTGGCCTATATGCGCGATCCGGCGGGGAACAAGCTGTGTGGGGTCTATCGCGCGGGGTAACACCCCTCCACCACCGCTTCGCGGCGGTCCCCCTCCCCTTCAAGGGGAGGAATTGTGTAACCAGATAGGCACAAATGTCTTGACAGCGTGACGCTGATCTGGCATATGAGTCGATATTGGGAAAAGTGAGTCGCCGCCGCAGGGTGTGCAAGCAAGGGTCGGTCCGTGAGGGTCGGCCCTTTTGCTTGTGCGCGGCCCGCGGGCGGGGCTTGGCGCATGCGGGAGGCGGACATGGCGAACGGCGGCAAGGGGAAGGGGCGCGCGCGACAGGATGGCGGGATAGCGGTCTATTCCGGTCCGCTGGTGCTGCAATCCTGCGCGCGGGGGGATGGCACAACGCGCAGGCAGCTGCGCAAGGCGCGCAAGGACGGGTGGACCGACGCGCGGCGCGCGCTGTTCCTGCAGGTGCTGGCGGCGACATGCAATGTGCGCGAGGGATGCCGCGCGGCGGGGCTGCATTATTCCAGCGCCTATGATCTGCGCCAGCGCGATCCCGCCTTTGCCGAGGCGTGGGACGATGCGATCGAGCAAAGCTATTGCGAGCTGGAGATGCGGATGCTGCGCGATTGCCTGCACGGGGCGGAGCGGGTGGAAGTGATCCGTGAGGGCCATGGCCCCATGGCGCGGGTGAAAGCGACCAAGACGGTGACGGCGGTGCCGCATGCGATCGCGCTGCGCCTGTTGCAGGCGCACCGGGCGACGGTGGAGGCGCGGCGCGCGGCGCGGCTGGCGATGCAGCAGGGTGGGCAACAAGGCGGGCAGCAGGGCGCGCGGCCCGACGCGCCCGATGTGGTGGCGCGGATGAAGGCGGAAATGGACGCGATGGCGGCCCGCTATGCGGCGAACCGGGCGATGATCGAAGCGCAGGCCAGGGGGTGACGGGCGTGACGGAGGTGAAGCAGGCCCATGGGGAAGCGGACCATCCGGGGGGCCTGGCGCGGATGGAAATGCTGCTGCGATCCGACCGGGCGGCGCGCGATGCGCTGTTCGCGCGGCTGGGCGCGGCAGGCGTGGCGGCGATGCGGGCCGACTGGATGCAGCAGGCGCGGCCCGCGCAGATCGCGCCGGAGGGCGACTGGCGCATCTGGATGCTGATGGCGGGGCGCGGTTTCGGCAAGACGCGCGCCGGGGCGGAATGGGTGCGCGGCATTGCCGAAGGCGACGGTCGCGCGCGCATCGCCCTGATCGGGGCCAGCCCGGCAGAGGCGCGCAGCGTGATGGTGGAAGGCGAAAGCGGCCTGCTGGCGATCGCGCCGGAATGGAACCGGCCGATGTGGTATCCGGCGCTGCGGCGGCTGCAATGGCGATCGGGCGCGGTGGCACACATCTATGGCGCGTCGGACCCGGAGGCGCTGCGCGGGCCGCAGTTCAGCCATGCCTGGGCCGACGAGATCGGCAAATGGCCGCTGGGAATAAAGGCGTGGCGCAACCTGGAGCTGGCATTGCGGCTGGGCGAGCGGCCGCGCGTGGTGGCGACGACGACGCCGCGGCCGGTGCCGCTGGTGCGGGCGCTATTGGGTCGTATCGAGCAGGATGTCGTGCTGACGCGCGGGGCGACGCTGGAGAATGGCGCGAACCTGCCGCCTGCCTTTCTGGAAAGCGTGACGGCGCAGTTCGGCGGCACGCGGCTGGGGCGGCAGGAGCTGGACGGGGAGCTGGTGGAGGATATCGACGGTGCGCTGTGGACCCGCGCCCTGATCGAGCAGTGCCGGGTGGCGCATGTGCCGGGCGGGGATGCGGGGGGTGTGGACTCGCCGGTGCTGACGCGCGTGGTGGTGGCGGTCGATCCGCCGGCCGGGGCGGGAGATGGCGACGCGTGCGGCATCATCGTGGCGGGGACGGGCGGCGACGGGCGCGCCTATGTGATCGCCGATGCGAGCGTCGCGGGCCTGCGTCCCGAAGGCTGGGCGCGCGCGGTCGTGCATGCGGCGCATGCTTATGGTGCGGACCGGGTGGTGGCGGAGGCGAACAACGGCGGGGCGATGATCGAAAGCGTGCTGCGCGCGGTGGACGCGAACCTGCCGCTGCGCCTCGTCCATGCATCGCGCGGGAAAGTGGCGCGGGCGGAACCGGTGGCGGCCCTGTACGAAGCGGGGCGCGTGGCGCATCGCGGCGCTTTCCCGATGCTGGAGGACCAGATGTGCGGGATGCTGACGGGCGGAGTCTATGCGGGGCCGGGACGATCCCCGGACCGCGCGGACGCGCTGGTGTGGGGGATCAGCTGGCTGATGCTGGGGAAAGGCGGGGGTGAGGCTAGGGTGCGGGGGGTGTGAGAGGGGCGTCGTTGCTGGCGGGGGAACGCCTCTCCAAGCTGCGGTAGGCAGCCAGGCTGCCAACCTTCGCTATCCTCTCCGTCCGGAGAGGCGGTGGGGGGCTGCGTCGGGTGCGGAGACAAAGGTGCGCTGCCTTTCTCTCCTCTCCGTTGGGAGAGGATACGTAGACTTGGCCGCAGGCCTAGTCGCAGTTGGAGAGGGATTGCGCCGCCTGTGATGATGCGCAGGATGCCGGGGGGGGCGAGAGGGGATCAGTCGCCTGTGATGATATGCAAGGTGCGGCGGATTTCCTCCACGACGCCTTCGGTATTGCCCAGCACATCATGGTTCCAGAAGCGCAGGACGGTGTAGCCCTGGCTTTGCAGGATGGCGGTGCGGTTGGCGTCCTGTTCGGCGTCGATCGCGTGCTGGCCGCCGTCTATTTCGATGACGAGTTTCGCGCGGGCGCAGAGATAATCCGGGATATAGTCGCCGACCGGGGACTGGCGACGGAAATGGTGGCCGTCGAGGCGGTTGGCGCGGAGGTGGGGCCAGAGGGCTTTTTCGGCGTCGGTGGGGTTGCGGCGGAGGGACTTTGCGAGGGTTGTTCTGCGTCTCATCGTTCGGAACGCCTCTCCAAGCTGCGGTAGGCAGCCAAGCTGCCAACCTTCGCTATCCTCTCCGTCCGGAGAGGATAATACAGGATAACAGGAGCACACACACATGAAATGGTTCGGCTTCAAGGCCGCGCAGGCGATTGCGCGGCCTTTTTTTGCGCGGCCTTTTGGCGGGGGATGGGGCGGGGGTGCCGTGACGCCGCTGGGGGACTGGCCCGCGTCCTACGAGGCGCAGGTGCGCGCCGGGGTGATCGGCAATCCGGTGGCGCAGCGGGCGGTGCGGCTGGTGTGCGAAAGCGTGGGCAGCGTGCAGGTGCTGGCGAGCGGCGGCGGCGCTGACGCCTCCACAGACGCACTACCCCTCCCCGCACAAGCGCAGCCCGATGCAGCAGAGGGGCCATCCGCCGTGCAGGCCTCCGCGCGACTCTCCGCGCAATCCTCCGCTCGGGCCTCCGCTCAGGCCGCGGCTCTTGCGCTGATCGACCGGCGATCGGGCGGGCAGCGGCTGATCGAGACGCTGGCGATGCACCTGTTGCTGCACGGCAATGGCTATGTGCAGATCGCCTGCGATGCCGACGGCATGCCCGCCGAGCTGTTCGCGCTGCGCCCCGAGCGGGTGAGCGTGGAGGCCGACACGCGCGGCTGGCCGATGGCCTATCGTTATCGCGTGGGCGACCATGTGACGCGGCTGTGGTCCGAAGATGCAGCGGGGCGCATCGCGATCATCCACCTGAAAAGCGCGCATCCGCTGGACGATCATTACGGCCTGGGCTGCGCGGGCGCGGCGGCGGGCGCGGTGGCGATCCACAATGCGGCGACGCTGTGGAACAAGGCGCTGCTGGACAATGCGGCGCGGCCTTCCGGCGCGCTGGTGCATGATCCGGGGGCGGACGGCGTGCCATTGTCCCCCGACCAGTTCGACCGGCTGAAGGCGGAGCTGGAAAGCGCCTTTCAGGGGGCGGGCAATGCCGGGCGGCCGATGCTGCTGGAAGGGGGCCTCAAATGGCAGTCGATGAGCCTGACGCCCGCCGACATGGACTTCGTGGGGCTGAAAAGCGCGGCGGCGCGGGAAATCGCGCTGGCCTTTGGCGTGCCGCCGATGCTGATCGGCCTGCCCGGCGACAATGCTTATGCCAATTATCGCGAGGCGAACAAGGCGCTGTGGCGGCAAAGCGTGCTGCCGATGGCGGCGATGATCCTGGGCGGGATTGCGCAGGGATTGTCGGGCTGGTGGCCGGGGCTGGTGCTGCGGGTGGACATGGATGCGGTGCCTGCACTGGCGGATGAACGGTCGGCATTGTGGGAGCGGGTGGCGGCGGCGGATTTCCTGAGCGGCGAGGAGAAAAGGGCGATGCTGGGGATCGGGGTGGGGGGGAGGAGGAGGCTTCCGAGCTGTCCATGAACCGTTCGGGCTGAGCGAAGTCGAAGCCTTCCACTGAACGAAGTGAAGTGCCTTCGCTTACGCTCAGGCTGACCCTTCGACTTCGCTCAGGGCGAACGGGGAGGGAGTGTGTTTGTAAAGATGGAGCGGTTTCATGCACGATACGGACATGCTGGCGCGGCTGGTGAGCCAGGCGGAAGCCGATGGCGGCGATCTGGTGATGATCCGCGCGCTGGTGGAGGAGGCGTCGGACCTGGGCGCGGGGCGGGCGCTGGAGCGGCTGGGGCTGGCCGATCGCGGCGCGGAGAAGGATGTGGCGGAGCTGCGCGAGCTGCTGCGTGCGTGGCGCGACGCGAAAAAGACGGCGCGGGCGGCGGCAATCGGCTGGGCGGTGCGCGGGTGCCTGGCGCTGGTGCTGATCGGGATGGCGGTGAAGATGGGGCTGTTTGCGCTGGTGCGGTCGTGAGGGGGGGTGTGGCCGTGGATCAATCGGACAGGCCCTCCCCAGACCCCTCCCGCAGGCGGGAGGGGGGCTTTGGCGACGGTGAGGGGCTTAGGTTTGCGGGCTATGCGGCGGTGTTCGATGCGGTGGATCGCGGGGGCGATGTGGTGCGGCGGGGGGCGTTCGGGGCGCTGAAGGGGCGGCAGGTGCCACTCTTGTGGCAGCATCGGCCCGATACGCCGCTGGGCTATGTAGAGACGCTGGCCGAGGACGCCCGCGGCCTGCGCGTGGTGGCGCGGGTGAGCGGGCGGACGGCGGCGGGGCGGGCGGCGATGGCGATGCTGCGGGAGGGGGCGATGGGCGGGCTGTCGTTCGGATACCGGGTGAAGGCGGCGCGGGGGGCGCGACCGCGGGAATTGCTGGCGCTGGATCTGGTGGAGGTGAGTCTGGTGCGGGCGCCGATGCAGCCGCTGGCGCGGGTGGTGGCGGTGGAGGGGTGAGATGGGTACAACGCAGTACGCACAACATGCGTTGTAAACACAATTGCGATTTTCATACTGAGTATGTAATCGTCACGGAACTATCGAGGGGGAATATATGCTGACCGTTGTATGGTCGTTCGACGACACCATATGGAATATCGGAGCATTATGAGTCGCTTTATAGCTTTTCAATCTTTGTGGGGCACCATTAGCAGGGGGCTGCAATGGAGCAATCGGACCATGAACGAGACGTTCGAGCTGACTGTACACATCGCCTGCGATGATGAGACAAATCGCTGGTACGTTGCGGAATCCGATATCCCCGGCCTGTGGCTGGAAGCCGATGACCCTTGGTCGCTTATCGAGCGCCTTAAGGAAGCTGCGCCCGAAATGATCGCGCTTAACGAGCAAGAGATCATCGCTGCCTGCCTCGCGAAAGCAAAGCCGGTAAAGCATGGTGCCCTATCCGACGATCGACCCCGCCCCACCATCCGGCCTATTTTCGATAGTCCGCTGCAACTCGCCTACTGACAGGCAAGCCGGGCGGCGTGGCAGGCTATTACGGTGATGTGAAAGCCTTATTGCTGGCCGCAGGATGTAGCTTCGTCCGACATGGCAAGGGCGATCATGAAATCTGGTACAGCCCGATAACCGATCGCCATGTAACCTTGGATCGTGGCGTGAAGGTGAAGCATACCGCCAATGGAACGTTGAAGGATGCGGGGTTGCCCAAGGCGTTTTGAGGGGGTGTGCGGATATGCTTGGCACGAAGTGGTCCCGCGATTTTCAGTCACGGAGCAAGCGATGATCGGATGGGTACGTTTTACAACGGGATCGGTGGTTGCGATAGTTGCCATGGGACAGGCCCATGCCGGAGTCATCGAATATGACTGCGATACGCGGGCGGGTCGCTATTCGCAGGTCAAGATGGAGCAATCCGGGCCGGACTATGTGTTGCGCGGCACGGTGAATGCCGTGGAATTGCTTTCGGATGCACAATATATGCCGGTTGCCAATGCCCGGCTCCAGAGTGTTGATGGCAATCATATGGTCGGCATTCGCATAACAGCCGAAAGACAACAGAAAGCCGTAAAAAAAGGTGAAGTCTTTGTGGCATTCCAGTCGAGTAACAATAGCCGCGAGCCGGAGGTGTTCGGCAAAGTAGGCATGAATGTCGCTGTTCCCTTCGCAATCATCACTGATGGAAAGGGGAAGGCCAAAGTTACATTTGCCGGTGTCGAACGCATTCTGCCGTTCAAGATTGAGGGACCGGTCATCGCATCGGCAAGTTGCTCCACCGGGCAGTTCTATTTCAAGAGCCTGGACATGCAGGCTGCGGCATCATCAGATGGCGTCGATGTGCAGCGATAGGTTTCGGCTTTAAGCCCATCAACGCCTGAGATCCCTGCCTGCGCAGGGGTGACGATATAAGCGGTTTTCACGAGCGGTCCTTCGGGGCCGCTTTTTTTGTGCCGTTTGAAGATCACCAAAGAGGAGAAGTCTATGTTGGAAGTGAAGGCGGATGCGCTGGAGAGTGCGTTTGACGCGGTTCTTCAGGGCGAGAAGATCGCGGCGCTGGAGGCGGATGTCGCTGCCTTGCGCCATCAGGTGACGGCGCGGGGCGTTGCGGCGCAGCGGCCTGCGCTCGATGGCGTCAAGGGCATAGCGGAGGATGATCCGGCGCGGACCGCGTTCGTCGAACGCTATCTGCGGCGCGGGCAGGAAGCGGGGCTGGAGCTGAAGAGCCTGTCGGGCGCTTCGGGTCCGGTGGGCGGCTTTGCAGTGCCGCGCGAAATCGATGCGTCGATCGACGGGGTGCTCAAGGCCGCCTCGCCGATCCGCGCCATCGCTAATGTCGTGCGGACGGGCACGGCGGGATATCGCAAGCTGGTGGCGACGGGCGGCATCGCTTCGGGCTGGGCCGCGGAGACGGGTGCGCGGGCGGAAACGGCGACGCCGAACTTCGCGGAAATCGCGCCGCCCTCCGGTGAGCTGTTCGCCAATCCCGCCGCGAGCCAGGCCATGCTGGACGATGCCGCGTTCGATGTCGAAGGCTGGCTTGCGCAGGAAATCGGGCGCGAGTTTGCGGCGGCGGAAGGCGCGGCGTTCGTGACCGGCAACGGCACCAACCGGCCCAGGGGCTTCCTGACCTACACCACCACGGCCGAGGCGGACGGGGTGCGCGCGTTCGGATCGCTGCAATATGTGGCGAGCGGGGCGGCGGGCGCCTTTGCCAGCGGCGCGGGGGCGGACAGGCTGATCGACTTGGTGCAGGCGCTGCGTGCGCCTTATCGCCAGGGGGCGAGCTTCGTGATGAACAGCAAGACGCTGGCGACGATCCGCAAGCTCAAGACCGCCGATGGCGCGTTCCTGTGGCAGCCGGGGCTGAACGGCGGCGCGCCCGCGACCTTGCTGGGCTATCCCGTGGTGGAGGCCGAGGACATGCCGGATATCGCGGCGGACAGCCTGTCGATCGCGTTCGGCAATTTCATGACCGGCTATGTGATCGCGGAGCGCAGCGAAACGAGCATCCTGCGCGATCCGTACAGCAACAAGCCGTTCGTGCATTTCTATGCCGTCAAGCGGATCGGCGGCGCAGTGGCGAACAGCGAGGCGATCAAGCTGATGAAGTTTGCGGTGTCGTAGGCAGGATGAGAACGGACCTACATTCCGTTCGCCCTGAGCCTGTCGAAGGGTTCGCCTGAGCCGTAGGCGAAGGCCCTTCACTCCGTTCAGGGGAAGGCTTCGACAAGCTCAGCCCGAACGGGTTGTGGGGTGCGAACGGGTGGAGGGGTTAATGAGGACCGCCCGGTGTGTGGTGCGCCGGGCGGTCCTTTTTCTGACGGAAGCGGGAAAGGACAGGCCGATGGGACTGGCGATTGTCGAGGCGGCGGGGCTGGCGGTGCCGGTGGCCGACCTCAAGGCCTATCTGCGGATCGACAGCGGCGGCGAGGACATGCTGCTGGAGCGGCTGATCCGCGCGGCGACCGACCTGTGCGAGCGGTTCATCGGCCAGTGGCTGATCGTGCGGGCAGGCGAGGATGTGATGCCGGTGCGGACCGGGACATGGCAGCGGCTGGATGCGCGGCCGGTGGTGGCGATCGAAAGCGTGACGGGGGTGCCGGCGGAGGGGGCGGCGTTTGCTCTGGCGGTCGACGCTTATGCGATCGACATCGATCGGCACGGCGATGGCTGGGTGCGGGTGATGGAGCCAGGGGCGGCGGGCCGCATCCGGGTGCGGTATCGCGCGGGCATTGCGGACGATGCGGCGGCGATCCCCGAAGGCATCCGGCACGGCATCGTGCGGATGGCGGCGGAGATGCACGGGCTGCGCGAAGGCGATGCGGCGACGCCGCCCGCTGCGGTGACGGCGCTGTGGCGACCCTGGCGGCGGATGCGGCTGGCATGAGGAGGATGGGCATGAGGGGCATATTGGAGCGGGGCCGCGCGATCGGGGAACGGGCGGCGGATCGGCTGCGCGACCGGGTAGCCGACGAGGCACGCGCCGTGCCGGGTGTCACGGTTTCGACCGAGGGCGACGCTATCGTGATCGAAGGCCGCGCGCTGATCGACCGCTGGGTTGAGGATGCGCGGCTGCGCTATGTCGGGAGGACGGGCGGATGAGTGCGGAAATGGCCCCGGAAATGGCGGTGCGCGCGGCGGCGCTGGCGGCGTTGCGCGGGGATGCGGCGCTGGACGCGCTGCTGAACGGCATGTTCGACGGGCCGCCGGGCAAGGCGAGCGCGCCTTATGCGATCCTGGGCGACTGCATCGGCGCGGACTGGGGCACGAAGGACGCGCCGGGCCGCGAAGTGCGCCTGACGCTGATCGTGCAAGACAAGGGCGAGACGGGCGCGGCGCTGGCGGAGATGCTGGCGCTGGCCGATGCGGCGATCGGGCGGATCACGGTGCCGGGCTGGCAGGTGGCAAGCGCGCGACTGCTGCGATCGCGGATCGTGCGGGCGCGGGAAGAAGGCTGGCGCGCGACGGTGGATTATCGGGTGCGGGTGTTGGGGTGAGTTGACAAGTCAATTGACTTTTGTAGCAATTTTGCTACATTATCAACAAATGGACAGGGGGTTGTTCCCAGTCGGCGTCATGGCCTCGGTGTAACCGGGGCCCTTCGCTTTTTTAGGGAAAGCACTTCAGGCCTATGCCGTCGAATCTGCCATTTGCACTGCGGTGAAACTTGGTGGTGATGATATCATAGGCCCTGTTTACCTGCTCCGGGCGTAGTCGTTTTATACCGATGGGCCTGGCGATCAGATCGGCCAATTGCAGGCCGCCCGAGTTGGCTTTCTTGTCTGTGAAGATCATTTCAAGAACAGATTTGCAAGCGCAACCCCTTGACCGAATCTGCGACTCGCGGGATAACCTTATTCGGTAGTCACACTACCCCACATTTTGAACTCCGACCCAAAGTCCCTTTTACGCGCGAGGGGCACGGGGCTTCTCGGAGGGTTGGCCTCAAGCCAACGTCCAAAATGTGAGGTGTGTTATGAAGCGCGTATTCGTACGTTCTTATACTCGCTGGCGATTTGGGTCTTTGGAAAGTGTGCGACAACACACTCGCCGGTGGCCCCGCCAGTATTCGTTTGGTTTCTAAAGCAAAGACCCTGACGATAAGGTAGTGTGACTATCACTGCAGCGGATGGATGCTGCGTTGCGCATACTGTGAAAAAAAATTGCAATCGTCAAGTTGCGCTGACACATAAGCAAAAGTTTATATGCCAGCATTTCTGCGGTTTTGTCACGCAATTGACGACCGGTAGATTGATACGCTGGCTGCGCAACCCCTCTCCAAGTTTCGGTAAGCCTTCGGCTAACCTCCACTATCCTCTCCCACTGGAGAGGAGGGGTTATGCCCCCGGCGGTGCCGCGTTGCTCTGATAGTCCTCATATTCGGATGTGAACTTGTCGAGATATTCGGCGATCTGGTCGTCGGCGTCGGCGGCGGAGTCTTTCGCGTTCATGCCGTCCGCCTTGTCCGAGGCGAGGATGGCGGTGCGGAAGGCGGCTTCCTGGTCGGCGCATTTGGCTTTCAGCGCGCCCTTATATTCATCCTTGTCCATCTTCCGCTCCAGCGCGTCCTGCATGAAGCGGGAGAGGCAGGCCGAATAATCCTGCCGGGCCTTGCCCATCGTGTCGGCCGGGTTGGCGGCAAGCATGAGCATCAGTGCGGATGTGAAAGCGATCATGTCCAGGTTCCTCTCCCTTGCGCGACATCAAAAGCTGTCCGGCCCGTTGCGGGCCTGTGACCAATCATGAACGGAGACATGCGATATGGCTGTGGAAAATGGAAGTAGCTTTCTGTTGAAGGTGAGCGATGGCGCGGTGCCGCCGGGCTATGAGACCGTCGCGGGGCTGCGCACGACGCAGATGTCGGTGAGCGGCGAGGCAGTGAACATCACCAGCAAGGACAGCGGCGGATGGCGGGCCTTGCTGTCGGGCGCGGGGGTGCGTGCCGTCAGCGTATCGGCGGCGGGGATCTTTACCGGATCGGCGGCCGAGGTGCGCATCCGCAACCATGCGCTGGCGGGGACGATCGACGATTTCGAGCTGAGCTTCGACAGCGGCGAGCGGATGCGCGGGCGGTTCCTCGTCACGCGGCTGGACTATGCCGGGGATTATAACGGCGAGCGCAATTATACCGTGAGCCTGGAAAGCAGCGGGCCGGTGGTGAGCCTGTGACGGGCAAGGTGGCGGCGGGCGGTGCGCGGGGTGCCTCGACCTTGGCCTGTCCTGAGCGCCTGCCTTCGCAGGCAGTCGAAGGGCTCGGCACGAACGGAGTGGGAGTATGGAGTGATCCGCCCAATATCGCGCGGGGTGAGGCGGGGCTGGTGATCGGGGGCGCGACGCTGGTGGTGCGACCGAGCTTTGCGGCGCTGGTGGCGGCGGAGGCGGAACTGGGGCCGCTGTTTGCGCTGGTCGAGCGGGCGGCGGCGGGGGAGCTGGCGCTGGGCGAAATGGCGGCGCTGTTCTGGCATTGCCTGGCCGCGCGACCCGAGGGGATGACGCGCGCGGCGTTCGGCGAGGCGCTGGTGCAGGGCGGGGTGGCGCAGGCGATGCCGGTGCTGCGGACCGTGCTGCGGCAGGTGCTGGAGGGGGCGGGGTGAGAATTGGGTTCGCGCGGAGGCGCGGAGGCGCGGAGGGAATGGGCTTGGGGCGAGCATCTCCGTGCCTCCGCGGCTCCGCGCGAAATCTTGTTCTCCTGCGGAAGCAGGAGTCCAGTGTTCCGGGCGCGGTGCGTGCCGCTCTGGACACCCTTCGACAGGCTCAGGACGCAGCCTGCTTTCGCAGGAGAACGGCTGTGAACAGGGCGATCTCATGACGCAATTCACCGACACTGCCATTCGCCTCTCCGGCGTGACGGCGCTGGTGCTGGGGTGGGTGCCCGACGTGTTCTGGGGGGCGACGCCCGATGAGCTGGGGGCGATACTGGATGCGGCGAACAGCGGGACGGTGCCCTTTGGCGGGGGCGGGGGCGGGGGTGCGCCGCCCGACGCCGCAACGATCGCGCGATTGATGGAGATGTATCCCGATGGATGAGGAAGTGGAACGGCTGGTGGTCAGCGTCCGGGCCGATGTGCAGGGCTTTGCCCGCGATGTCGAGGCGATGCGCGGTGGCCTGGAAGGGCCGCTGGCGGCAGGCGCGGACCGGGCGGGGCGGGCGATCGAAAGCGGGCTGTTGCGCGCGGTGCGGACCGGCGCGTTCGGGTTCGAGGATCTGCGGCGGGTGGCAGTGGGGGTGCTGGACGAGATCGCGCGATCGGCGCTGCGCAGCGGGATCGGGGCGCTGGGTGGCGGGTCCGGCGGCGGTGGCGGATTGCTGGGGCTGGCGGGCAGCGTGGTCGGCGGATTGCTGGGATTGCCGGGGCGGGCGACGGGCGGGCCGGTGGTCGGCGGGCGCGGCTATATCGTGGGCGAGCGCGGGCCGGAACTGTTCGTGCCGACGTCGAGCGGGCAGGTGGTGCCGGGCGGCGGCACGGGTTTCGGCATGGGCGGCGGCGTGCGCGAGGTGCGGGTGGTGGTGAACGTCAACGGCGCGGGCGGCGATGCGCCGCGCGCCCTGGCGCGGAGCGCGCGGCAAGTGGCGCGGGCGGTGCGGGGGGCTGTGGGGGATTAGCGGGGGGCGCACTGTTGCTCCTTAAATCCTCTCCTGTGGGAGAGGATAGGGGAGGTTTGCCAAAGGCTTACCGGACCTTGGAGAGGGATTGCGCGCTATCGATAGGGCGCGGCCCCTCTCCCGCTGCGACTAGGCAGCACGCTGCCAAGTCTCGCTGCCCTCCCCCAATGGGGGAGGAGGATTTGCGGCGCGCGAAAATCCTCCCCTGCAAGGGGAGGATTTATAGGGGAAATCATGATGGATCACTGGTTGGCGGATGCCCGGGCGGGGCAGGAGGGGGCGTGGATGAAGCGGTTTGCCGCGCCCTATTGGACAGTCAATTTTCCGCGGCCGATGATGGCGGCGGTGACGACGACCGGGCCGGACAGTCTGCGCGTCGATGCCACATTTTGCGGGTCGGGCGATCTGGCCGGGCTGATCTGGGACGCGGAGGACCGGTGGGATCACCCTTTGCTCGTCTATGAAACGAACCGGGATTTCCGGGGCTGCGTGTTGCGGTTTCGCTGGCGGAGCGGGGGAATACTGCCGCTCGACGCGATCAATGGCCCGACCTTGACGATCGAGGGTCGCGACGCCGCCGGAAATCCGCGAAGCTGGTATGTGCGGCTGTGGAATTATGCCGTCGGAACGCCGGAGGATGCGACGATCAGCCTTGATTTCGCGGCGCTCGACGGCGGCTTCCTGCTGCCGGGCGAGGCCGATCCGGTGTGGGCGGGGGACGTGGACCGGATGTTCGTGTCGCTGGTGCCGCCGGGCTATGACGAAGGCGGCACGCCCTTTGCCGCGCCGGTCGAAGGCTGGGCGGCGATGACGGACATGGCCTGCGACGGGGCGGGATCGGTGCTGGCGGTCGGCGACGTGATGCTGCCCGAACATGGGATCGGCATCGCCAACGGTTACGACGACTGTTTCAACCAGACGTCCGAACGGCTGATCCGGGCGATGCTCGCGCTCGGCTATCGCGGCGACATTCTGCATTATGTGGGGATGAGCCATTATTTCGCGCTGGCGCGTGACGGGGCGGGGTGGATCGCGACCGGCGCTGGCGGCGCGGCGCTGAACGCGCCGTGCGTGGCCTGGCACCGGGACTTTGCGGAACGGGCACAGGCGCTGGGCTTCGGCATCATCTGGTCGCTGTCCTACGAACTGTTCGACGCGCATTGCCCGCAGGCGTGGAAGCAGCGGGCGGAGAACGGCGATCCGGCGCTGACGGGGTGGGTGCCGCCCTCCACCCTGCTGTCGCCTGCCAATGCGGCGGCGATGGGCTATTTGCAGGGCGTCGCGCAGGCATTCGTGGGGATCGCGCTGGACGCGGGATTGCCGGTGCAATTTCAGGTGGGGGAACCCTGGTGGTGGGTGTTGCCCGCCGACGGGCGGATATGCCTGTATGACGATGCGGCGCGGGCGCGGTTCGGCGCGGCGCTGGTTTCCATTCCCGATGTGCGGGGGAGCAAGGATGCGGCGCAGCGGGCGCTGCTCGATCTGGCGGGCGTGGTGCTGGCGGAGTCGACGGCGGCGCTGTGCGCGGCGGTGAAGGCGGTGGCGCCCGACGCGGTGACGCATCTGCTCGTCTATCTGCCGACGATCCTGGACCCTGACGCGCCGGAAGCCAAGCGTGTGAACATGCCGGTCGGCTGGGCGGCCCCGGCGTTCGACGTGCTGCAACTGGAGGATTATGACTGGGTGACGCAGGGGCGCGTGGCGCTGACCGCGCGGGGGATCGCGGAAGCCACGGCGCGGCTCGGCTATCCGGTGGCGGCGCAGCATTATCTGTCGGGCTTCGTGCTGCTGGCGCAGGATGCGGCGGCGCAATGGCCAAGGATCGTGGCGGCGGCGCGGGCGGCGCGCGACCGGGGGACGGCGCGGACCTTCCTGTGGGCGCTGCCGCAGGTGGCGCGCGACGGCCTGACCCTATTCACGCTGGACGAGGAGAGCGATGTGCAGGCGTTCGACGATGTGATCTTTCCGCTGGCGCTGGGACGCGAGGCGAGCGTCGTTCCGACATTTTCGACGCAGACGGTCGAGAGCCTTTCGGGGCATGAGCGGCGCAGCAGCGACTGGGCGGATGCGCGGATGCGCTATGATGTCGGGCCGGGGGTGCGATCCGAAAGCGACGTGGCGACGCTGATCGCCTTTTTCCGGGCGCGACGGGGGGCGGCGCGCGGCTTTCGCTTTACCGATCCGTTCGACGACCGGTCCTGCGCGCTGGGCGACACGCCGGGGCCGCTCGACCAGTTTCTGGGGACGGGGGACGGCGCGGCGAGCGCGTTCCAGTTGTGCAAATATTACGGAGCGGGCGGGGACGCGCAGCAACGGATCATCACCCGGCCGGTGGCGGGGAGCATCAGGATCGCGGTGGACGGTGTGGAGCGTACGAGCGGGTGGAGCCATGCGGGGCTGGGGGTGATCGCCTTCGATATCGCGCCCGCCGCCGGGGCGGCGATCACGGCCGGTTTTCGCTTCGACGTGCCGGTGCGCTTTGCCGAGGATGCGCTGGAAGTGAGCCGCGCAACGCATGCGGCGGGCGAGGTGCCTTCGGTGCCGCTGGTGGAGCTGCGCGCATGAGCGCGGCGGCGATACTCGGGCAGGATCTTTCGGCGCTGGCCTTTTGCTGGCGGCTGGCGCGGCGCGACGGCGTGACGATCGGCCTGACCAGCCACGACCGCGATCTGACGGTCGGCGGGGTGCGGTATCGCGCGGCACCGGGGCTGGTGCCCTCGGCCATCCGGCAGGGGACTGAGCTGGAACCGGAGAGCATGGACGTGCGCGGCGCCCTTTCCAGCGATGCGATCACGGTGCGCGATCTGGAGGCGGGGCGCTGGGACGGCGCGGCGGTGACGCTGGCGCTGACCGAGTGGACCGATCCGGGTGCGCTGTGGCTGGTGCTGGCGCAGGGCACATTGGGCGCAGTGGAGCGCGAAGGCGCGGCGTTCACGGCCGAGCTGGCGGGCGCGGCGGCGGTGCTGAACGCGCCGGTCGCGCCCGAGACGACGCCCGATTGCCGTGCGACCCTGGGCGACAGGGATTGCCGCGTGGACCTGGCCAAATGGCGGCGGGTGGCGGTGGCGAGCGGGGCGGACGATGCCGTGGTCGGGATTACGGGCGGGATGGGGGCGGAAGAGTATTACGCGTTCGGGACGCTGCGCTGGCTGGGCGGGGCGAATGTCGGGATCGTGCAGGCCATCGTGGCGGGCGACGCGGACGGCGTGACGCTGGCCGATGCACCGCCCTTTGCCGTGACGCCGGGGACGCGGGTGCTGCTGACGCAAGGCTGCGACCGGCGGCTGGAAAGCTGTGTGGGGCGCTTTGCCAATGCGGTCAATTTTCGCGGCGAGCCGTGGCTGCCGGGCAACGATCTGCTGACGCGCTATCCGGGGGCGTGAGCGTGGTTCGCGCGGAGGCGTGGAGGCGCGGAGGGCTATTTTGCTCGCCGCGTCTTTGCGTCTTTGCGCGCGATTTTGTTCTCCTGCGAAAGCAGGAGTCCAGGGTTGCCGGGTTCTGACCAAGAGACACTGGGTTCCTGCTTTCGCAGGAACACCGAAGGGGAAGGCACATGAAGAGAGGCGACAGGATCGTCGCGGCGGCGCGGGCGCTGGTCGGCGTGCCGTTCCGCCTGCATGGGCGGGTGGCGGAGAGCGGGCTGGATTGCGTGGGGCTGGTCGCCTGCGCGCTGGCGGCGGCGGGGCATCGGGCTGCGGTGCCCGAGGGCTATGGGCTGCGCGGCGGCGATCCGGCGCGCTTTGCCGGATGGCTGCGGGCCGCCGGGCTGCGGCGGGTGCGGACAGGCAAGCCGGGCGATGTGCTGCTGGTGCAGGCGGGACCGGCGCAATTCCACCTGATGCTGCGGGTGCCGGGCGGGTTCGTGCATGCGCATGCGGGCTTGCGGCGGGTGGTGGAGATGCCGGGCGCGGCGCTGTGGCCGGTGATCGGGATGTGGCGCTGGGGGCGGTAGGGGGCGCGCTTGGGCGGAACCCCTCTCCAAGTTCCGGTAGGCCGCACGCGGCCAACCTTCACTATCCTCTCCCACCGGAGAAGAGATGCTGGCCTCTCCCGCTGGAGAGGAGAGTTACAGGGAATATCATATGGCGACGATTGTGCTGGGGGCGGTGGGGACGGTGCTGGGCGGGCCGGTTGGCGGGGCGATCGGGGCGCTGGCTGGGCGGGCCTTCGATCAGGCGGTGCTGTTTCAACCGGGGCGCAGGCAGGGGCCGCGCCTTACCGAATTGCAGGTGCAGACATCCACCTATGGCACGCAGATACCCCGCGTGTTCGGCACGATGCGGGTGGCGGGCACGGTGATCTGGGCGACCGACCTGCGCGAGACCGCCACGAACAGCGGCGGCGGCAAGGGACAGCCGGGGGTGACGACGTTCAGCTATGCGGCGAGCTTTGCCGTGGCTCTATCGGCGCGGCGGGTGCTGCGCATCGGCCGGATATGGGCGGACGGCAATCTGCTGCGCGGGGAAGCGGGCGATTTCAAGAGCGAGATCGGCGCATTCCGCCTGCATGACGGCGGCCCGGATCAGGCGGTCGATCCGCTGATCGCGGCGGCGGAAGGCGTGGGGCAGACGCCCGCGCATCGCGGCATCGCCTATGCGCTGTTCGAGGATCTGCAACTGGCCGATTATGGCAACCGCATTCCTTCGCTGACGTTCGAAGTCGTCGCCGATGACGGGCCGGTATCGGCAGGGGCGATCGTGGCGGATCTGACCGGGGGTGCGATCACGGGCGGGGCGACCGCGGCTGAGGGCGAGAGCGTCGATGGCTATGCCGCGAGCGGCGAGGATATCGCGGCGGCGATCGATCCGCTGGTGCAGGCGCAGGGGCTGGTGCTGACCGCGCGCGCCGACGGCCTGTCGCTGACCCAGCCACAACCGGGCGGGACGATCGGCCTGCCGAGCCTGGCGGCGCGGATCAACGGTACGGCGGAAGCGGCGCGCAGGGCAGCGCGCGACCCCGCCGAGGATGTGCCGCTGCGCCTTGGCCTGCGCCATTATGCGCCCGCGCGCGACTATCAGGCGGGCATGCAGACAGCCGTGCGGCCGGGCGTGGGGCGCGTCGCGCGGACCATCGACCTGCCCGCCGCGATGGATGCGGAGGCGGCGAAGGCGCTGGCGCAGGCCCGGCTGACGCAGGCGTGGCGCGCGCGCGGGCGCATCGACCTGCTGTGCGGATGGGATGCGCTGTTGCATGTGCCGGGCAGCATCGTGACGGTTGCAGGGGATGCGGGCGAGGGGGAGGCGGGCATGGGGGAAGCCGGGCGCTGGCGGGTGGAAACGCGCGAATGGGCGGACATGGGCGTACGCCTGCGCCTGCGCGGCTGGCCCGGTGCGGCCGCCCCCGTCACGGCGGCGAGCGGCGGGCGCGTGCTGCGCCAGCCGGATGCGCCGCATGGGGCCACCCGGCTGATGATCGCGGAATTGCCCGTCGTCGGCGACAGCGCGCCGGATGCGCCGGTGGTGATGCTGGCGGCGGCGGGGGTATCCGAAGGATGGCGGCGCGCGGCGCTGTTCACGGTCGATCCGGCCAGCGGCACCGCCAGCCCTATCGGCCGGACGGCACCCGCCGCTGTGATGGGCCATGTGGTCGTGCCGCCGGGTGCAGGATCGGCAAGCCTGTTCGACCGGCACGGCAGCATCGACGTGGCGGTGCCGACCGGTGGCGCGGCGCTGACGGGGGCGGACGACGCGGCGCTGCTGCGCGGGGCCAATCTGTGTCTGGTGGGCGAGGAGCTGATCCAGTTCGGGCGCGTGCAGCCGATAGGGCCGGGCCAGTATCGGCTGACGCATCTGCTGCGCGGGCGTCGGGGCACCGAATGGGCGATCGCCGGGCATGCCGCCGGTGAGGCGTTTCTGCTGATCGATGCCGACCGGCTGGTCGCGGTGCCGGGCGAGGCGGTGGCGCGCGGGGCGCTGTTTCAGGCGATGGCGATCGGGATCGGCGACACGGTGCCGGTGGACGCGGTGCGGCTGATCCGGGGCGAGGCGATGCTGCCGCTCGCGCCGGTGCATCTGGCGGCGCAGGCGGAGGGCGCGGGCGACTGGCGCATCAGCTGGATACGCCGCAGCCGGACCGGATGGGACTGGGCCGATGGCGTGGATGCGCCGCTGGGCGAGGAACGCGAAGGCTGGGCGATCGCGGTGGTGGCGGGCGGGGCAGTGCTGCGGACGGTCGAGACCGACGTGGCGTCCTGGCTCTATCCGGCGGCCGACCGGGCGGCGGACCTGGCTGCGGCGGGCGGCGGCGCGATTACGCTGCGGGTGCAGCAGCGCGGGACGCATGGCCTCGGCCGTCCTGCGATGCTGGGGATCGGGGGGTGAGGATCACATACAGCGGGCGGTTCCCCTGCGAAGGCAGGGGGCCAGGGCAACGAAGGGCAATTCCATGTGGCCCTGGGCCCCTGCTTTCGCAGGGGAACGGGATGGGGCTGAATACGAGCCTTAAACCATGCAAGGAGACGGAATGATGGCGAATGAGAGCGCGCGACTGGCGCTGCCCCTGTTGCAGGCGGGGCAGGCGCAGAAGGAACTGACGCATAACGAGGCGCTGACGCGACTCGACATCGCGGTGCAGCCGCTGGTGGAAAGCGCGACGCTGGCCAGCCCGCCGCCAAGCCCCGTGCCCGGCCAGTGCTGGATCGTCGCGGCATCGCCGACCGGGGCCTGGGCGGGGCAGGCGGACGCGATCGCCGGATGGACCGAAGGGGGATGGCGCTTCGTCGCGCCGGTCATGGGCATGGCGGCGCACGTGCGCGATCGCGGCCATGCGATGGCATGGGACGGCACAGCCTGGCGCGACGGGGCGGTGCGCGCCGACGGCTTCTATCAGGGCGGCCTCCGCGTGATCGGCGGGCGCGGCGCGGCGATCCCCGACCCCTCCGGCGGGGGTGTTATCGACGTCGAGGGGCGGGCGGCGACCGGGGCGATATTGGCCATGCTGCGCCTGCACGGTATGATCGCCTGAATGCTGATCTGGAGCGCGACTTTCGCGCACCGTTCCGCAAAGCCAACAAAAAAAATGCACGAGCGAAACTATGCAAGAAATGCAGCAATTCCAAGGGTATCGAAGGCGAGATTTGGTTGCGGCACTGCGGCATTTTGGCCACAGTTCCGCGATTTGCGCACTTGCCATGAAACTTTCCACAAGCTAGACGGTTTCCGCAGTCCTTCGTGACCATTTTGAAAGGGGAATATTATGCGGAAGCTTGCCCTCGCAGCAGCGCTCGCTACCACGGCCTTGGCGACCCCCGCCATGGCGCGTGATGATGCCTGGTACATCGGCGCCAACGCCGGTGGCATGATCGTGGAAGACATCGATCTGACGATCATCAACCCGGTTGCCACGGCCGACTACAACACCGGCTATGATGTCGATGGCGTCATCGGTTACGATTTCGGCGGCTTCCGCCTTGAATCGGAAGTCGCGTTCAAGCGCGCCTACACCGACGTCGTGGCCTACAGCAACGGTGTCAACAGCACGCGCGGCAACGTGCGCTCGCTCAGCTTCATGGTCAACGGCCTGCTTGACTTCGGTCCCGACGATGGCCTTCAGGGCTTCATCGGCGGCGGTGTCGGCGTTGCCCGCACCTATCTCTACACGCTGACCACCGATGATTCGGACACCGGTTTTGCATGGCAGGCTATCGCCGGCGTGCGCTTCCCGCTGACCGACAAGCTCGATGCTTCGCTGAAGTATCGCTTCTACAACCACCCCGACATGGGCCTGGTCACCAGCAACCGCCCCGATCCGCGCTTCAACGCGGCCGGTTCGGACGTCGATGCCCGCCTGCGCACCCACAGCGTGCTCGTCGGCCTGAGCTACAACTTCGGCGAACCGGCAGCTCCTCCGCCGCCCCCGCCGCCGCCGCCTCCCCCGCCGCCCCCGCCGCCGCCTCCCCCGCCGCCTCCGCCGGCTGTGGAATGCACGCCTGGGCCGTACATCGTGTTCTTCGAATGGGACAAGTCGAACATCACCCCCGATGCCGCGACCATCCTGGACAACGCGATTTCGGCGTACAGCAACTGCGGTTCGGCGCAGGTCATGCTGGCCGGTCACGCGGACAAGTCGGGTTCGGCTTCGTACAACGTCGGCCTGTCGCAGCGTCGCAACGACGCGGTGAAGAGCTACCTGACGTCCAAGGGCATCCCCGATGGCGTGATCTCGACCGAAGCGTTCGGCGAGAGCAAGCCCCGCGTGGAAACCGCCGATGGCGTTCGCGAACTCCAGAACCGTCGCGTGGAAATCACCTACGGTCCGGGTTCGGGCATGTAAGCCTTGCCGTCAGCCCTTCGGGACTGATGCAAAAGAAGGGGCTGGTCGCAAGACCGGCCCCTTTCTTTTTGTGCCGTCGCTGCGGGATGCGGGAATGAGATCAGTGTTGCCGATGCGTCCGCTTCGTTTCTTCAAAAATCGGCGATGTACATATGTAGATAGTTGACACAGTCAACAAATCGGGCTGAATGGGGGGGCATGGACCAAGCCATCGAATCCGTTCGCGCTTTCAACCGCTTCTTTACCCGGCATGTCGGAGCAATTGATGCGCGGTTTCTCGACACGGATGTCAATCTGGCGGAGGCAAGACTGCTATTCGAAATTGCCCGGCAACAGCCCGTGCTGGCCAATGCGCTCCAGGATACGCTGGGGCTTGATCGCGGCTATCTGAGCCGGATGATTGCCCGGTTCGAGACTCGTGGCTGGGTGATCCGGGATCGCCTTTCCGAAGATGCTCGCGCCCGTCCCATTGCCCTGACACCGAAAGGCCATGCGATCTTCACGCTGATCGATGAGCGGCAACGCACGGCTGTCGCGCAGGATCTGGATCGGCTGAGCGTCGTGGAGCGCGATGACCTGATGCAGGCGCTGACAAAAGCGCGCCTGCTGCTCGATCCGCAGGCCTGCGCCCGTTTTACGATACGGCCTGCGCGGACCGGCGAAGTCAGCCAGGTCGCCACGCGCCAGTCCATTTTATACGCGCAAAGCCATGGCTGGGGCCGTGAACTGGAGGCGCTGGAGGCCGAGACGACCGCCGCATTCCTCCGCAATTTCAAGCCGGACCGTGAGCAATGCTGGGTGGCCGATATCGAAGGCGTGATGGCCGGCGCGGTTTTCCTGACCGATGAGGGCGAGGATGTTGCCCGCCTTCGCCTGTTGCATGTGGAACCCTTTGCCCGACAACGCGGAATCGGCGATGCGCTTGTCCGCACTTGCATCGGCTTTGCGCGGGACAAGGGCTATGCCGCAGTCACGCTGTGGACTCACACTGTGCTGGATGCAGCGCGGCGCATCTATGCGCGCAACGGCTTCACATGCGTCTCCACCGATGTGCATCACGCCTTTGGCGATCCGGTGCAGGGCGAGACATGGCACCTGCCGCTGAGCCAGGCCGCGATAGGGCCGCACGCTCGATCACCCCGGCCGGTGCCCCTTGCGCCATTTGGTGAGGAGGTGGCGGGCGAGCATCGGGGGGGGCATGCGTAGCAGGTGGGAGCGGACGTAGAACAACTGGCGAAGTGCCTTGTGCGTTTCGCGGCCCCAGCCGTCGCGCGCGAGGAGGCGCGTGAGGAACAGGCGGTCGCTGGGCCGTAGCCGAAGGTCGAGCGAGATTGGCGCGCTGTAGGCTTTGACCGGCGTTCCGTAGAGATGATGCGCCAACCGCAGGGCGCGGGCGACGGGCGCGGCGAGATCGTGCCGGGCGGCTTCTTCCATCAGGCTTAGGGTGAAATCCTCTTGCGCCGCGCCGGATGCGCTGCACAGACAGTGAATATCCCACAGATTGCGCAGGCCGCCCGCCAGATCGCCATCGGCAAGCAGATGCGCGGCGGCATGGCAGACCCTATGTTCGAGCGACAATATCCGCAGGCCGCCGGGCAGCGCGATGCTGGCCGCGATCATGGCTGCGATATCGGGCTTTGGCCGCGCGGTGAGCGGCAGAATCGTGTGATGCACGTCGATCATCCGGTCGCGGTCGCGGTGGATGAGCGGGGGCAGCTCGTGCATCCACTGGCGGTAGTAAGCGTCGTCATAGGGATCGGGCTTCACCCATTCCCAGCCTGCATCCAGCAGCGCCGCCTCGACCGCATCCAGCGCGTCGCGGGGCACCAATATGTCGAGATCGCCGATGAAGCGGCCCAGTGCAGGGGAGAGGGGCGCGGCCAAGAGTCCGGCGGCGGCATAAGCGGTGCCCTTGAGCAGGATCACCGGGATAGCGAGAGGCGCGAGGGCGGCGGCGGCGCGATCGGCCTCCCACAGGGCGGTCTGCGCCTCCCGCGCGGCATCGAAGCGGGCATCGGCGAGGATGGGGCGGACGGCGGGCGGCACAGCGACGCCTTCGAGCCGGAAGGCGAGCGTGCCGATCAGCCGTTCGGCGCGGGCGGCGGCGATCAGCGCGTTCCACTGCGCGCCCGACAGCCCGGCGACGGACGCGGGATCGCGCAGCGCAGCGACGAGAAGCGCGGCGCTCACCGCAGCGCGTTCCACAGATCATCGACCAGCGCCAGGGCGCTGTTCCCGTCGGGAAAGTCGATGGCCTGGGCGGGAATGGTCTGAACGAAGCGACTGAGACAATCGAACCCCGCTTCGCCGAGCGCGGTGTAATTGGTCGAAGCCTGCGTCAGCCGCATGAAGCATTCGCCGGGATCGACGGGGCGGATATCGACAGGCTGGCCATAGCGCGGGAAGAGCAGCAGCGCCGGCGTGGCGGGGCGATCCATCCGCGCGATCGCATCGGCGCGCGGGCGCAGATGGCGGATGTCGCCTTTCGCCGTGCCGCGCAGCAACGGGCCGAAACGGGCGGCGTCCGCCACCTGCGCCTCCATCGCCGCAATCGCGCTGTTCTTGAGCGAAATGAGGCGGGGGAAGGCATGCACCGCCCCCGTCGCCGGATCGAGCAGCGCGAACTCGTCCCCCATGAAGCGCCAGCCGCGTTCGCCGAGCATCGCGGCCAGCGTGGATTTGCCCGAGCCGGATTCGCCGGTCATCAGCAGCGCGCGGCCATCCTTTTCCACGCAGGCGGCATGCAGCAGCAGATGCCGCCGCCAGCCGAGCGCCATTTGCAGGTTCATCCCCATTTCCGCGGCGAGCAGCCCGTGGGCGAGCGCCATCGGCGCGGCATCGGCCAGGCCATGATCGCCGGTAATGTGGATCGACGGGCGGATGTAGCGCCGCCAGGGCCGGACCGGATCAAGCCGCACGGTGAAATCGGCAATGCCACCGGGCGGGGCGGGATAATCATGATAAAGTGCGGCGAGCCGCGCCACCGGTGCGCGCCATGCGGCGCCGATGCGGAAGCTGGCCGGGCCGATGGTGAGGGCGATGCGATGCTTCATGCGGCGCGGATCAGGCCGAGCGCCGCCATTTCGGCGAGATGCGTGGCGATGGCGGCGCGCGCCTCATCAGGATCGCCCAGGTCGTAGCAGGTGGCGAGGCGCGCATGGATGGCGTGGCTGTCTAGCGGATGCGCGCCTAGCGCGGCCAGGATTTCCGGTACGGGGCTGGCGACCATATGCGTCTGGCCGGACGGGCGATGATAGAGGAGGGTGATGTCCGCGAGTGGCCGGATGACAAGATCGGTGGCCGGGATGGCACGATAATGGGGAAGGCTGGTCATCGCGCCGCGCATTCTATTGCGCGCCGGTTAAAAAAGCGCGGTCAATCAGCGCGGCATCTGGAGCGAGGCATAGCAGGTGAAGCCGCTTTGCCCGGATTGCAGGCGGCGGATATAGTTGAGATAGGCCTGGCTCTGCTGATAGCTGGCGCCCGGCAGGGTGCGGCCGCGCAGCGCCGCGCGCACTTCCTCCCCCGTGAAGGGGCGGCGCGACCCGGCGAAGGCGCCCTTCGTGCCCGCTGGCACCAGCGATCCGTTGGCCGCGATGTGACTGGCCGAGCGCGCGGGATCGGGCACCGGGATCTGGCAGGAAAGCACCGAGGCCGCCGTCTGCGCCAGCGCGGGGCGGATCGAGATGATCGCCGAAGCCGCCGCCGCACCGCCCATCAGCAACTGTCGCCGCGACGGTGCGCCGGAACGGGTTTGATCGGGGCCGATGGGGTCGCGGCCGGTTCCCTCCGGCATGTCCCCGTTCGGGCCGTCAGTTTCTTGCGCGCTCATGGCGATTAGCCATCGCAGCAATTGCGCGAATAATCTAGGCCGGTAACCATGAATCGCACCAGCCCGCTCCAGAACATCGTATCCGTCGCCGTGGTGCTGGCGGGGGCGGCGGGCACCTATCTGTTCGGCGGTCATTGGGAAAGTGGCGTGATCGCAGGGGTGGCCGGGCTGCTTGCGCTGTTCATCATGGCCGACAGCGCGCCGCCGCCGACCGCCGCGACGATCGACCAGCCCGCAGGGCCGACGGCGGTCGATCTGCTCGACCATCCCGACTTTCCCGCCGTGCTGGAAGGGATATCCGAACCGCTGCTGATCGCCGCGCGGGGCAAGGTGGTGCGGGCGAACCGCG
This sequence comes from Sphingobium algorifonticola, assembly GCF_004005485.1. Classification (GTDB taxonomy): domain Bacteria; phylum Pseudomonadota; class Alphaproteobacteria; order Sphingomonadales; family Sphingomonadaceae; genus Sphingobium; species Sphingobium algorifonticola. The sequence continues at coordinate 381,831 of NZ_RZUL01000001.1, read as the reverse complement.
CGGCGCTGCGCCTGCTGGGCACGCATATCGTGGGGGAGGATGCCCGCATCGCCATCCGCCACCCCGCCGCCGCCGAGCGCCTTTCCAGCCCCGGCCCGATGGCCGAGCCGGTGTCGATCAATCTGGTCGGGCTGGGTACGCGCGAACAGCGATGGGAAATGCGGATAGCGGCGCTGCCCTCGCATGACGACAATGCCGTCAGCGGCGACGACAAGCGCCGCATCGTGCATCTGATGGACCGCACCGGCAGCTATGCCGCGGAACGGATGCGCGTCGATTTCGTCGCCAATGCCAGCCACGAACTGCGCACCCCGCTGGCCGCGATCCTGGGCTTCATCGAAACGCTGGCCGATCCGATCGCGGCGGAGGACAAGAATACGCGCGGCCGCTTCCTGAAGATCATGGACGGCGAGGCGCGGCGGATGCAGCGGCTGGTCGACGATTTGATGTCGCTTTCGCGCATCGAGGCGGAGAAATATCGCACCCCGGACGATGCGATCGACCTGCGTGAGCTGGCGGCCGAAGTGGTGGCGGTGTTCCGCGACAGCCACGGCCCGCGCGGGCAGGATGTGGTGGCGCAGATCGATAGCGCCGCGCCGCCGGTGCAGGGCGACCGCGCGCAACTGTCGCAGGTGCTGCACAATCTGGTCGGCAATTCGGTGAAATATGCGCGGCCGGGCACGCCGATTACCGTCAGCCTGACGGGCGGCGCATCGGGCATGGTGCGCCTGTCCGTGGCGGACGAAGGCGAAGGCATCGGCCCGGACCATCTGCCGCGCCTGACGGAGCGTTTCTATCGCGTCGATTCAGGCCGCAGCCGCGCGATGGGCGGCACCGGCCTTGGCCTTGCGATCGTGAAGCATATCGTGGAGCGGCACCGCGGCCGGATGGACATCGCCAGCATCGTGGGCAAGGGAACGACGATCACGATCTTGCTGCCGGTGGCGGAAGAGGCGTGAAAACCATCGGCCTGGTCGGCGGTATGAGCTGGGAAAGCTCCGCCCATTATTATCGCATCATCAACCAGGCGGTGCAGGCGCGGCTGGGCGGGGTCCATTCGGCGCGATGCCTGCTCTATTCGCTGGATTTCGGGGATATTGCCGCCAAGCAGCATGCGGGGGACTGGGACGCACTGACCGCCGACATGATCGACGCGGCGCAGCGGCTTGAACAGGGCGGGGCGGACGTCGTCCTGATCTGCACCAACACCATGCATCTGATGGCCGATGCGGTCGCGGCGGGCATCAGGGTGCCGCTGCTGCATATTGCCGATGCGACCGGCGCAAGGATCAGGGCGGACGGGCTGGAGAAGGTCGCGCTGATCGGCACGGCCTTCACGATGGAGCAGCCCTTCTACACCGCGCGGCTGGCCGAGCGGTTCGGGCTGGAAGTGATAGTGCCCGAGGCGGATGACCGCAGGACGGTGCATGCGATCATCTATGACGAGCTGGTGAAGGGCGTGGTCAATCCCGCCTCACGCGTGGCCTATCGCGAGGTGATGGCCCAACTGGCGGCGCGCGGGGCGCAGGCGATCATCCTTGGCTGCACGGAAATCATGCTCCTGGTGGAGAAGGGCGACGCCAGCGTGCCGCTGTATGATACAACCACGCTGCATGCGATGGCGGCGGTGGAGATGGCTCTGGCGGTGGATAGCCCCAAAGAATTGAGGCTGTAACGCTCTCCCTCGAAAGTCGGAGAGGGCAGGCTTAGCTGCAAAAAATGTCCGAAAGCGGATATTTGAAAGCTGTGTCCGAAGCGCAACAGGGAGCTACAGCCCCCTCTCCCCGGCCCTCTCCCCTGAAGGGGAGAGGGGGTTGGCGCACACGAAAAGGCCCGGCGGATTGCTCCGCCGGGCCTTCGCGTTTTTGTTCGCTTTTCGGGCTGCGATTATTCGCGGTTGCCCAGGAAGCGGAGGAGGAACAGGAACATGTTGATGAAGTCGAGGTAGAGCGTCAGCGCGCCCATCACTACCGACTTGCCCATGAACTCCGTACCCGCGACATAGGCGTACATGCTCTTGATCTTCTGCGTGTCATAGGCCGTGAGGCCCGCGAACAGCAGCACACCGACCGCGCTGATCGCCAGGTCCATGACCGGCGAGCGCAGGAAGATGTTGATGAGCGATGCCACGATCAGGCCGATCACGCCCATGATGAGGAACGTGCCGAAGCCCGACAGATCCTTCTTCGTGGTGTAGCCCCAGAGGCTCAGCCCCAGGAAGGCCGCGGCCGTGGCGAAGAAGGTCGTCGCGATCGACGCGCCGGTATAGACCAGGAAGATCGTCGAGAGCGACAGGCCCATCACCGCGGCATAGACCCAGAACAGCGCCTGCGCCGCCGTGGTCGACAGCTTGTTGATGCCGAAGCTCAACACCATCACGAACACCAGAGGCGAGAACATGATGACATATTTCAGGATGCCCGGACCCATCATGATCTGGGCAGCCGGGGAGCTTGCGCCACCCCAGGAAAACAGCATCGCGACGAGACCCGTCAGGAGGACGCCACTCGCCATGTAATTGTAAACGGACAGCATATAGGACCGCAGCCCCGCGTCGAACGCAGCGCCGCGCGTCTCCGCGCCTGCGCCGAAGCCCGTGCGAAAGCCGGTGTCCGGCGTCCGGGGGTCAGACCAGTTAGCCATTGTAATCGTCTCCTTTGCGGCGGCACATGCTTGTACCGCCATACCGCTATAATATCGTGGACGTGCAGGCATATTCAAGGAAAACCGGGCGCCGTCCGTCGAATTAACCTTCAAATCGTTCGAGCAATGTTCCAGCAATGTTTGCGGGATGGTGCTGGTGTGCGGGTTTGCTGTGCCGTCGGAATATTGGCTGTTCCCCGGCGAAAGCCGCTGCCCAGCATGACGACGTGCAATCCTTGCCGCCCTGGACCCCGGCTTTCGCCGGGGAACAGCCAGAAGCCTAACCCTTCGCGAGCACGCCGCAGGCGATGCGGCCGCCTGCGTTGCCCGCCGGGTCGCTCACATTGTCATCCGCCTTGGCATGGATGACGATCGCCGCGCCGTCGGCATCGAACAGCGGGTTGGCGCCATCGGTGAGGGTGCCGCCGGCGATCGTGTAGACGAGCGTCCCCGTGCCATCCGCGCCCACGGTCATGTTGGGCATGTCGCCCATATGGCTGCCATTGGGATTGTCCATGCCATGCTGCCTGCCCATCGGGTTCCAGTGGCCGCCCGCGCTGGCGAAATCGGGCGCGGTGCAGGTGCCGGTGGTGTGGACGTGGACGGCGTGGATACCCGGCGGCACGGCGATTGCCGAGAGCGTGACGGTCAGCCCGCTGGTCGTCTGTTCGATGCGCGCCGTGCCGTGCGCGGTGCCGTCAGCGCCCCGCAGGGCGGCACTGGCCGAGGGGGCGGCGGCGCTTTCACCCATCGTCGTGCAGGCGGGCAGGGCGGCGAGGGCGACGAGAGCAGTGGCGAAAGCGAGGCGGGGGTGGAGGCGAGTCATGGGGAGTCTCCTGACGGGGCTGTTGTGGCGGTATAGCGCACTATTCTGTCATGCAAACGCGGGACATGCGGGGGAGTTGCAATCGGGGTTTGCCGAGGCGTGATGTTCCCCAGCTTGCGCGAGACTTCTACGAAATGTACAAAGCCATATATTTGTCCGTCATCCCCGCGAAGGCGGGGACCCATCTCACGACACATTGCTAAGGTGCGAATGGCAATATGGGTTCCCGCCTTCAGCCTTTGGCTGAAGTTTATCCTGAGCTTGTCGAAGGGCAGGAATGACGACGATCTTTATTGATTCTCTTTTCGCGCGGGAAAAGTTTGAAAGGCAGCCACCATGTTTATCGACGAGCATGGATATTTCACCGGTCCGCCGCCTGCGGAGCCGCCCCCGCCCGCCTTTCGCCATGAAGCGGCGGTGAGCCGGATCGTGCTGGGGGTCATGCTGGCGCTGCTGCTGCTTCCGCTGTCGGCCGAGGGACTGGCGGCGCTGGTGCGCTATGTTTTGCGCTGAGCGAAGGCGGCGACGCGGGCGGCGAACTCCGCGCGGGTGAAGGCGTCTCGGAAAAGGGCAAGGGTTTCGGCGTCGTCATCGCTCTGGCCGTCCAGGATCTTGCGGACGATCGCCTTGGTCGCGCGCACGGAATGCTGTGCATTGGCGGCGATGCCATGGGCAAGCGAGATAGCGCGGGCGCGGGGATCGTCCGCCCGCTCGTCGATCAGGCCGATGCGCAGCGCCTCCTCCGCATCGATCAGCATGCCGGTGAACAGCAGGCGTTTCGCCTGACCCGGCCCGACGAGATCGACCAGCAGTTTCGTATCGAACAGGCTGTAGACGATGCCGAGCTTGGCAGGCGTGATGCCGAGCCGTGCGGCGGGGGCGGCGATGCGGATGTCGCAGGCCATGGCGAGGCCGCAGCCGCCGCCGATGCCATCGCCGTCGATCGCCGCGATCACCGGCTTTGGCGCATGGGCAAGGGCGGCATGGGCGGCGCGAATCGCCGCCTGATTGGCGACGCGCCAGTCCGCATCACCGCTGCTTTCCGCAAACTCGCCGATGTCCGCCCCGGCACAGAACAGGCCGGGGGTGGCTGAGGCGAGGATGAGCACGGCGATGCGTTCATCGGTCATCGCCTGATCCACCAGCGCGGGCAGTGCCGCCCACATCGCCTGCGTCATCGCGTTGCGCTTGTCCGCGCGATCGATCAGCAGGGTGGCGACCGGGCCGTCGCTTTCGAGGCGCAGGGTCATGACGGCCAGCGTTCGAGCGTGGGCAGCAGATCGTCGAAATGATCGATCACGGCGTCCGCGCCCAGACTATCCACTGCGCCTTCCAGAAAACCGAAGCTGACGGCGATGCTGGCGATGCCGGCGTTGCGCGCGCCGGCGATGTCGTTGATCGTGTCGCCGACGAAAAGGCAGCGGGGGTTTTTCATGTTGGCGCCGCCCGCGCGGGCGATCATCGCGCGGATCGGCGCGGGATCGGGCTTGGCGCTGCCCACCGTGTCGCCGCCGATGATGCTGGCGAAGCGATCGGCGAGGCCCAGTTGCTGCATCAGCGGAACGGCAAACCGCTCCGCCTTGTTGGTGCAGATCGCAAGGCGCAGGCCGCGTGCCGCAAGCGCATCTAGTGCGGCGACGCAGCCGGGATAAGGCAGGCTGTGGATGGCGAGGTTCTGCTGATAATAATCGAGCAGCACCGGCAGGCGATCCTCCACCAGCTCTGCGGTGCAATCGCCCGATGCGGCGAGCGCCCGTTCCAGCATGATCCGTGCGCCCTTTCCGACGAAAGGCCGGATCGCATCGGCGGGATAGGCAGGGCGGCCGATGGCGGTGATCGCATGATTGACCGCCGCCGCCAGATCGCCGCTGGTGTCGATCAACGTGCCGTCGAGATCGAAGCCAATAATATCGAAAGGAATGTCTGCCATCCCCGCCGCCATGCCTGCTGCGCAGTGGCTAATGCAAGCCAAACATGGCAGAGGGTGAGCCGTAAACAGCGCAGGACATCCCCCGATCGTGACACGCCCCGTTGCCGCCATCATCCTTGCCGCAGGGCAGGGGACGCGTATGCAATCCAAGCTGCACAAGGTGCTGCACCCGATTGCGGGTCGGCCGATGCTGCTGCACCTGATCGCCAGCCTGGCGGAATTGGGGCCGGAGCGGCAGGTGGTCGTGGTCGGCGCGGGCCGCGAGCAGGTCGAGGCGGCGGTGGCCGGCCGGGGTGTTGCGATAGCCGTGCAGGCGCAGCAGCTTGGCACAGGCCATGCCGTCGCGCAGGCGCATGATGCGCTGGCGGGATTCGTGGGCGATGTTTTGATCCTCTATGGCGACGTGCCGCTGGTGAGCGCCGCGACGATGAAGGCGTTGCTCGATCGCCTGAACCGGGGCGATGATCCGCGCGCAGTGGTGCTGGGCTTCCGCCCGGACGATCCGGCGGCTTATGGCCGCATCATCGCCGACGGGCAGGGGATCATCGAGAAGATGGTCGAATATAAGGACGCAAGCGAGGCGGAGCGCGCCGTGACATTGTGCAACAGCGGGCTGATGGCGGTGCGGTCCACCGACCTGTTCGTCCTGCTCGACCAGATCGGCAACGACAATGCGGCGGGGGAATATTATCTGCCCGATATCGTCATGCTGCCGGGGCAGAAAAGCGCCGTGGTGGAGACCGATCCGCTGGAAGTGGCAGGCGTGAACAGCCGCGCCGAGCTGGCGGGGGTGGAGGCGGCGTGGCAGGCGCAGCGGCGGACGGCGGCGATGCGCGACGGGGTGACGCTGGTGGCGCCGGAGACGGTGTTCTTTTCGCACGACACGGTGCTGGCGCGCGACGTGACGGTGGAACCGCATGTCGTCTTCGGCCTTGGCGTGGTGGTGGAGGAGGATGTGGTGATTCACGCCTTTTCGCATCTGGAGGGCGCGGTGGTGCGCAAGGGCGCGGAAATCGGCCCCTATGCGCGGCTGCGGCCCGGCGCGGATATCGGGATGAAGGCCAAGGTCGGCAATTTCGTGGAGATCAAGAAGGCGACCCTGGGCGAGGGCGCGAAGGCCAATCACCTGTCCTACATCGGCGACGCCAGCGTGGGCGCGGGCGCGAACATCGGCGCGGGCACGATCACCTGCAACTATGACGGGTTCCTGAAATATCGCACGGAGATCGGCGCGGGAGCGTTCATCGGCTCCAACAGCGCGCTGGTGGCGCCGGTGACGATCGGCGATGGCGCGATCGTGGGGGCGGGATCGGTGGTGACGCGCGATGTGGAGGCCGATGCGCTGGCGCTGGCGCGGGGCAAGCAAGAGGCGTTACCCGGCTGGGCAAAGCGGTTTCGCGCGAAGATGGCGGAGCGGAAGGCGGGGCGGTCTTGACATGATATCATGATGTGATATCATTGTGGCATGACACGCATTCTTGCTGATCTGCCTGATGAGGATATTCAGTGGCTCGACCAGCGTGCCGCCAAGCAGGGCAAGTCGCGTGCGGCGCTGCTGCGTGAGATTGTCGTTTGGTATCGGGCCAGAATGAGTGCTGCGAAATGAGAATCCTCACCGACATACCCCAGGAAGATATCGAGAAGCTGGATGCTCTCGCCGCCAGGTCGAAGCGTTCGCGGGCGGCGGCTATTCGCGAGGCGGTGAAGCTGTATCTGGTGAGCAACGCGAACAACAACGACTGGATTGCACGGGGGGCCGGTTACTGGAAGGGACGCGACGATATCGGCGATGGAGTCGAGTATCAGCGGGCCATGCGGGAAGATCGCACACCCTATGACGAAATCTGAATTGTGTCCGACCCGTTCTTCGACACCAATATCCTGATCGACTGGCTGAAAGACAAGCCCCAGGCAATTGCCGAGTTGTCGCGATACAAACGGCATCGGATCAGCAGGGTCGTATGGACCGAAGTGCTGGCTGGCGAGCCGCTGGAGCAGCGGGATGTCGTGGAGCACCTCATAACCCCATTCGAGATCGTCGAGATCGACAGCCACATCGGCAGGACGGCAGCGGACATCAGGCACCGGACCAAGATGAAGTTGCTGGATGCCTATATCCTCGCGACGGCGCAGGTGAATGGCGCTATCCTCATCACCCGCAACACCAGGGATTTTCCGGCGAACATGCCGGGTATCCGCGTTCCCTACCAACTCTGAAAGGCTCCCCCCAGGCATGTGTGGCATTATTGGTATCGTCGGAGCGGGAGACGTTGCCGAGCGGCTGGTCGACGGGCTGAAGCGGCTGGAATATCGCGGCTATGACAGCGCGGGCGTCGCCACCGTTCATGATGGCGCGATCGAGCGGCGGCGGGCCGAGGGGAAGCTGGTCAATCTGGTGCGCGAGTTGCGGGACGAGCCGCTGCCCGGCGTGACCGGCATCGCCCATACCCGCTGGGCGACGCATGGCGCGCCGACGACGAGCAACGCCCATCCCCACGCTACCAGCGAAGTCGCACTGGTCCACAACGGCATCATCGAGAACTTCAAGCCGCTGCGTGATGCGCTGGTCGCGCGCGGACGGCATTTCGACAGCGAGACCGACACCGAAGTCGTCGCGCATCTGGTGAGCGAGAAGATCGAACAGGGCCTGTCCCCGAAAGACGCAGTGGCGCAGGTGCTGCCGCAACTGCATGGCGCGTTTGCCCTGGCGATCCTGTTCCGCAGCCATCCCGACCTTCTGATCGGCGCGCGGCTGGGATCGCCGCTGGTGGTCGGCTATGGGGACGGCGAGACCTATCTGGGGTCCGACGCGCTGGCGCTGGCACCGCTGACGCAGAAAATCGCCTATCTGGAGGAAGGCGACTGGGTCGTCATCACCCGCGAGGGCGCGGAGATTTTTGACAAGGACAACCAGCCCGTCGCGCGCGCCGTAACCCTTTCCGGCGTGTCCGGCGCGCTGATCGACAAGGGCAATCATCGCCATTTCATGCAGAAGGAAATCTTCGAGCAGCCGGTGGTCGTGGCGCAGACGCTACGATCCTATCTGCGGCGCATGGAAAATCAGGTGGCGCTGCCCGACATGGATTTCGACCTGGGACAGGTGAAGCGCATCACCATCGTCGCCTGCGGCACCAGTTTCTACGCCGGGCTGGTCGCGAAATACTGGTTCGAGAAGTTCGCACGGGTGCCCGTGGACATCGATGTGGCGAGCGAGTTCCGCTATCGCGATCCGGTGCTGGAAAAGGGTGGCCTCGCGCTGTTCATCAGCCAGTCGGGCGAGACGGCCGATACGCTGGCCGCGCTGCGCCATGCGAAGGCGGCGGGGCAGATCATCGCCGTGGTGGTGAACGTGCCGACCAGCTCCATGGCGCGGGAGGCCGACCTGCTGCTGCCCACCCATGCCGGGCCGGAAATCGGCGTGGCATCGACCAAGGCGTTTACCTGCCAGCTTGCGGTACTCGCGGCGCTGGCGGCCAATCTGGCGCGGGCGGCAGGGCACCTGAGCCCGGAGGAGGAAGCCGAGATCGTCTGGCACCTGTCCGAAGCGCCGGCCGCCATGAACCAGGCGCTGGGCCATGATCGCGAAATCGAGGCCATGGCGCATCTGATCGCGCCCGCACGGGACGTGCTGTATCTGGGGCGCGGGCCGGATTATCCGATGGCGCTGGAAGGGGCGCTGAAGCTGAAGGAAATCAGCTATATCCATGCCGAAGGCTATGCGGCGGGCGAAATGAAGCATGGGCCGATCGCGCTGATCGACGAGCTGGTCCCGGTGATCGTCATTGCGCCGTCCGGGCCGCTGTTCGACAAGACCGTGAGCAACATGGCCGAAGTGCAGGCGCGCGGGGGTAAGGTGGTGCTGATTTCCGACGCGGACGGCATCGCGCAGGCAGGCGAGAATTGCATGGCGACGATCGAGATGCCCAAGGTGCATCCGCTGATCGCGCCGCTCGTCTATGCGGTGCCGGTGCAGTTGCTCGCTTATCATGTCGCGGTGCTGAAGGGCACCGATGTCGATCAGCCGCGCAATCTGGCGAAGTCGGTGACGGTGGAATAGGCGCGTCGCGTGCCCGGATGATCAGGCGCGCAGCATGCGCCAGCGGCCCGTCGTCCGCCCCGCGACCTGTGCCCTCGCCCGGCGCTTGCGTGCCCAGATGGTGACGCCGGTAATGATGACGAGGCTGAGCGCGAGACCGGATAACGCAATCGCGATCCGGCCGGTCCAGCCAAACGCCTTGCCGCTGTGCAGCGGAAACATCCACGCACTGAAGACGTCGCCTGCGCTGCCCTGCGCCATATGCCGGTCGGACAGGATCGCGCCGTCGCCGTAGCGCACCACGATCCAGCGACGGCCGCTGTCGTCCAGATCGCGCGAATCGAACAGCCGCAGCCAGTACACGCCGAGATCAGGGTGAAGCGATATTGCCTGGACATTCTGGCCGCCCGCCTTCCGCTCCGCCAGCGCGACAGCACGATCGAGCGACAGCGCGGGGGCATGATCGGGCCGCGCCAGGGGTTTGAGATCGTCGGTCGGAAAGCCGCTGGTCGGCGAAAAGACCCGCACGGCGGAGTCAAATGTCTCCGGCCAGGTGAGCGACAGGCCGCTGATCGCCAGCATCAGGGTGATCGGGAACAGCCACAGGCCGATGGCGCGATGCAGATCGAAATGCCGTTTGTAGCCGCTGACGCCACGGCGGATGCGGAAGCTCTCGCGCCAGCGCCGCGGACTGGGGAAGCTCAGCAATGCCGAGACGATATGGTCGAGCGTCCACAACAGCGCCAGCAGGCCGAGCAGCCAGGTGGCCACCGGACCGAGGCTCAGATCCATATGCAGCTGATAGAGAAATTGCGCGAGGCGGCGGCGGTCCAGCCCGGCCTCGCCGAAAATGCGTGTACCTAATATCCGGCCGTCATGCGGATCGACATAAATCTGCCGATAGACGAAATCGTCCGGGGCCTTTGCGCCCGGCGCGAGGCGCGGGCCGACGAAGGCGAGGATGCTGTCGCCCGGATGCTGCGGCAGCATGAGATAGTCGAGGGCGCTGCCCGGCTGATACGCCTCGACCGAAGCCCGGATGTCGTCCAGCGGGGCGGTGCCCGCCCGGATTGCGACGCTGCGCAGGTCAGGATTGAGGCTGCGGTCGATCTCGTCGTAGAACACGATCAGCGAGCCCGTGATCGCCAGCAGCAACAGCCAGAGCGCGGCGATCAGGCCGAACCAGCGGTGCCACAGCAGCAGGGCGTTGCGGATCGACACGGGGTCGCCGCTATAACTCGGTCGACAGCGTCAGGCGAATGGTGCGCGGGGCACCGGGCTGCGCCGTGAAATCGGTCGACTGATAATAGCTTTTGTCGAAGACGTTGCTGACGTTGATGCGCGCCGTCAGCGGCCTTCCGCCCGCCGCAAAACGATAACGCGCGCCGACATCGAAGATCGTGAAGCCGGGGATCGTGCGGACGTTGGACGTGTCATAGACCTGCCCACTGCTGTAACGCATGTTGGCAAGCAGCGCCGCGCCGGGAAGGCCGGGCACGTCGGCGTCGCCGCCCAGGACCAGCACATGCTTGGGCACCGACACCGGCCGGTTGCCGTTCACTGCAGGATCGGCATTTTCCAGCAGTTCGGCATCGAGATAGGCGTAGCTCGCCAATATGCGCACGCCCGGCAGGGGTGTGCCGAACAGGTCCAGCTCCACACCGCGATGCCATTGCCGCCCGAACACGTCATAGCGCCCGAACGTCGGCGAGGCGGGATCGCGATCGATATAGGCGGACGGACGCTCGATGTCGAACACCGCCGCCGTTGCGCCGAAACTGCCGAAATTGGCCTTGACCCCCCCTTCATACTGGCGGGACACGCCCGGCGGGATGATCTGCCCGTTGTTGCTCGCCTCGATCGGTGCGGTGGAGCCTGCTTCCACGGCTTTGAGATAATTGGCGTAGACCGAGACATTGGGTGTCAGCTTGAACAGCGCGGCAAAAGCAGGCGACCAGTCGTCGGAACGATAGGATCGTACTTCGGCCGGCGTGGTTGGCGCGGCGTAATTGAAGCTGTCGATCGCGATCTTCGTATAGCGCGCGCCGACCGTCACCAGCAGGCGATCGTCGAACAGCGCCAGTTCATCGGCGATGACGACGCCTTGCGTCTCACTGTCGCTGAGCGGGAAGAAGGTGCCCGTGCCGGACAAAGCAGGGGCGGGCAGGTTCTGGCTGGCATCGTCGTAGATGTTGAAGCGCGGGACGGCATAGGCCGGATCGGTTGACAGATCGGAATATTGCGGCTTGGAGCGGATCACGCCGTAGGACAGCGTGATGGCATGGCCGACGGGGCCGGTGCGGAAACGCCCGCGCAGGCCAACGTCGATGTTGTAGCCGTCGCCCCATTCCACTTCGCCTTCCTGCGCGAAGGCACCGCCCTCGGCATTGCCCGCGGCGTCGATCACGCTGTTGAAGAAGCCGACATAGCGTTCCTGGCTGCGCAGCAGACCGCCGACGGCAAAGGCGCTCCATCCCTCGGCGAGGCGGACGTTGACCATCGCGCGCACGAACTGGTCATGCTGCATGCGGCGGTCCCAATCAGGCCCGCTGACCCGGTCGCCCTGCGGCGCGGGGCCGATCGGCACGCCGGGCGCGAAGCTGTACCCGCCCGCGCCGCCGCGCGTCAGCGAATAGAAATTGCCATATTGGAGGTCGAGACTGACCGGTCCCTTGCGCCAGTTGAGCGCGAGATGGGCGACATTGCTCTTTTCCTCGATATCGTCGATCGCGCTTTCGCCGTCGCGCAGCGAGAGATTGGCGCGCACCCCGAACTGGCTGTCCGGCCCGAACCGGCGGCTGATATCCAGCAGGCCGCCGAATGTCCCCTGCGAGGCGAACAGGCCGGTGACGCGCGTGAGCGGCGTATCCAGCGGCTTTTTCGACACATAGTTGATCGTGCCGCCCACGCCGCCGACGATGCCGGTGAACACGGCCGTCGGCCCTTTCAATATGTCGACGCGCTCGAGCATTTCGATCGGGTAGCGGCGCGTGGCGACGGTGGCGAAGCCGTCATAGCTCGATTCGAACGGTTCCATCCGAAAGCCGCGCAGCCGCCCTGCGCCCGCCCCGTTCAGCGTCGTTGCGTTGGTGATGGAGAAGGAGGCGTCGCGCGCGACGATGTCGTTGGATGTGAGCGCGATCTGATCGGCGATATAGGCTTCGGTGAAGGATTTGGTGCTGACCGGCGTGTCGAACAGGTCGCGATCGCCAAAGGCCCCCAGTGTCGCGCCGCGCGCCACTTGCCCGCCCTCGATATCCGGCAGACGCTGGCCGGTGACGATGATGCCGCGATCGTCGGCGCTGTCCGCGCTGTCGGCGGGGGCGGCGTCTTCGGCGAAAGCGGGTGACCAGGATGCGGCGGCCAGCAGGCTGGATGCGCCAAGCAGCGCGGCGGCGATAGGACGATGGACCACGGGAACCCTTTAATGCAAATCAGTCGCAAACGCATGCCATCGCCGGAATTGCGAGTCAATCGCAATTGCAGGAAATGCCGTGGTTCGATGTTCCGTTAACGGGCGAGGGGCCGATCGTCCCGGAGCGGCACAGGCAAAATCAGGGTCTGGCTTTTCCCGCCGGTGCCGATATGCAGGCCGTCAGGAGTCCCCCGGCCCATGAATATCGTTAACAAAATCAGGCAGCTGCGCCCGCAAAGCTGGGTGCGTTTCGGTCTTTTCCTGGCCCTCGTCGGCACGGCCATCGCCGCGACCAACATGCCGGGCGGGGCACGGCCCCGCGCCGAGCCGCCTGCCGCGCCGCCTGCCGTCAATCAGGGCAAGCCGATCGTCGTCGCGGTGACGAAAGCACCGGCATCCGCAGCCAAGGCCGCAGTGCCGACACCGGCCGACGATCCGATGGCCGACGATCCGATGACAGTCAAACGCGTGCTCAAGATCGACGGGCCGTTCGAACATGGCGACTATGTGTGGGACGACAAGGGCGTGCCCGCCGGGCCGCTCATCATCACGGTGGACCTGAAAGCGCAGACGCTGTCGGTGTTTCGCGCCGGATATGAAATCGGCGCGGCGGTGATCGTTTATGGCGCGACGGACAAGGCGTCCCCGGTCGGCACCTTCCCGATCACGCAGAAGGATGCAGACCATGTGTCCAACCTGTATGACGCGCCAATGCCCTATATGCTGCGGCTGACCAATGACGGCGTCGCCATCCACGGCAGCGATGTGAAATGGGGCAATGCGACGCATGGCTGCATCGGCGTGCCGACGCCCTTCGCGAAGCTGCTGTTCGCGCAGGCGAAACTGGGCGACCGAGTCATCATCACCGACGGCAAGATGCTGGATGTAAGTGGAGCGGCGACAGCTTCCTGATTCCTCCGCTGACAGGGGAGGTGGCAGTGCGTAGCACTGACGGAGGGGTGTCACCATCACGATAGGGGGACACCCCTCCACCACCCTGCGGGCGGTCCCCCTCCCCTTACAGGGGAGGACTTTAGCGGATCAGAGCTTTTCCGTCAGTTCGGGCACGATCTTGAAGAGGTCGCCCACAAGGCCGATGTCCGCGACCTGGAAGATCGGGGCGTCCTCGTCCTTGTTGATCGCGACGATGGTCTTTGAGTCCTTCATGCCGGCCAGATGCTGGATCGCGCCGGAAATGCCGACTGCGACATAGACTTCCGGCGCAACGATCTTGCCGGTCTGGCCGACCTGATAGTCGTTGGGCACATAGCCTGCGTCCACCGCCGCGCGCGATGCGCCGACCGCCGCGCCGAGCTTATCGGCCAGCGGATAGATGGTCGCTTCGAAGGTCGGGCCGTCCTTCAGCGCGCGACCGCCCGACACGATGATTTTCGCCGATGTCAGTTCCGGCCGTTCGAGCTTGACGATCTCCGCGCCAACGAAGCTGGACGTGCCAGCGTCGCCGGTCGCCGCGACGGCTTCGATCGTGCCGCTGCCGCCTTCCGTCGCTGCCTTTTCGAACGCCGTGCCGCGCACGGTGATGACTTTCTTCGCGTCCTTCGACTTCACGGTGGCGATGGCGTTCCCCGCATAAGTGGGCCGCGTGAACGTGTCCTCGCTTTCGACCGACAGGATGTCGCTGATCTGCATGACGTCCAGCAGAGCGGCGACGCGCGGCGCGATATTCTTGCCATGGCTGGTCGCGGGCGCGAGGAACGCATCGTGATGGCCCATCAGGTCCACGATCAGCGGCGCGACATTTTCAGCGAGCGCATGCGCATAGGCGGCGTCATCCGCGACGTGGACCTTCTGCACGCCCGCGATCCGCGCGGCGGCATCGGCGACCGCGCCGACGCCTTCGCCCGCGACGATCAGATGGACTTCGCCCAGCTTCGATGCGGCGGTGACGACGGCGAGCGTCGCATCCTTCAGATGGCCGTTCTCATGTTCGACCCAGACGAGCGTCTTCATGCTGCCACTCCCATTGCCTTGAGCTTCGCCACCAGTTCATCCACATCGGCGACCTTGATCCCCGCCGACCGCTTGGGCGGTTCGACGACCTTCAATGTTTCGAGGCGCGGCGCGATGTCCACGCCGTAATCGGCGGGGGTTTTCTGCGCGAGCGGCTTGCTCTTCGCCTTCATGATGTTGGGCAGCGAGGCGTAGCGCGGTTCGTTCAGGCGCAGGTCGGTGGTGATGATCGCGGGAAGCGAGAGCTTCACGGTTTCGAGACCGCCGTCGACTTCGCGCGTGACCGACACGCTGTCGCCTTCGACTTCGACCTTCGACGCGAAGGTGCCCTGCGGACGGCCGAGCAGTGCAGCGAGCATCTGGCCGGTCTGATTGCTGTCGTCGTCGATCGCCTGCTTGCCCAGGATGATGAGGCCAGGCTGTTCTTCCTCCACGACCTTGGCGAGCAGCTTGGCGACGCCGAGCGGCTCCACTTCGTCATCGGTCTGGATCAGGATCGCGCGATCGGCCCCCATGGCGAGCGCGGTGCGGAGCGTTTCCTGCGCCTTGGCGACGCCGATCGAAATCGCGACGATTTCGGTCGCGGCGCCCTTTTCGCGCAGGCGAATGGCTTCTTCCACCGCGATCTCGTCGAACGGGTTCATCGACATCTTGACGTTGGCGAGGTCCACGCCGGTGCCGTCCGCCTTCACGCGCGGCTTTACGTTATAGTCAATCACCCGCTTCACGGGCACCAATATCTTCATTTCACGAGCCTCCAGTCATGCCTCTTCCCGGGGAGTTATCGGCATCAGATGGGCTTTTCGCCTGCCCAAAGCAAGGGTATCGCAGGGGCCGGGCGGTGCCGTAGCGTCGCCCGGTCGCCGCGCCCGAATCACGCCGCCTGCTTCACCTGCGCGACGATCTTGCGCGCGGCATCGCCCAGATCGTCGGCCGACACGATCGGCAGACCCGATCCGGCCAATATGTCCTTGCCCTGCTGCACGTTCGTGCCTTCGAGACGGACGACGAGCGGCACCGAAAGGTTCACTTCCTTGGCCGCCGCGACAATACCGTCCGCGATGATGTCGCAGCGCATGATACCCCCGAAGATGTTGACCAGAATGCCCTTCACCGCCGGATCGGACAGGATGATCTTGAACGCGGCCGTCACCTTTTCCTTGCTGGCGCCCCCGCCGACGTCCAGGAAGTTGGCAGGGAACATGCCGTTCAGCTTGATGATGTCCATCGTCGCCATGGCAAGGCCCGCGCCGTTCACCATGCAGCCGATGTCGCCATCCAGCTTGATATAGGCGAGGTCATATTTGCTGGCTTCGAGTTCGGCGGGGTCTTCCTCCGTCTCGTCGCGCAACTCCATCAAGTCCTTGTGACGGAAAAGGGCGTTGCCGTCGAAGCCGACCTTCGCGTCGAGCACGAGCAGATTGCCCTGTTCGGTCTGCGCCAGCGGATTGATTTCGATCTGCGCCGCGTCGGTCGCGAGGAAGGCGTCGTAGAGCGACTGCGCGACTTTTGCGGCCTGCTTCGCGAGATCCCCGGTCAGGCCGAGCGCAGCGGCCACGGTGCGGCCATGATGCGGCATGAAACCGGTGGCGGGATCGACCGAGAAGGTGTGAATCTTTTCGGGTGTCGAATGGGCCACTTCCTCGATATCCATGCCGCCTTCGGTCGACACGACGAACGCGACTTCGCTGCTGGTGC
This sequence comes from Sphingobium algorifonticola, assembly GCF_004005485.1. Taxonomy (GTDB): domain Bacteria; phylum Pseudomonadota; class Alphaproteobacteria; order Sphingomonadales; family Sphingomonadaceae; genus Sphingobium; species Sphingobium algorifonticola. Next base: position 365,312 of record NZ_RZUL01000001.1, on the reverse strand, counting down.
GATCGACCAGCAAGGCGAGATAATATTCCTTCGCGATGTCCGCGCCGTCGGTGATGTAGAGGCGGTTGACCTGCTTGCCGGCGTCACCCGTCTGGATCGTCACCAGCGTGTTGCCGAGCATGTCGGTGGCGTGGGCCTTCACTTCATCGAGGTTGAAGGCGAGACGGACGCCGCCCTTGGCATCCGGTCCAAGCTCCTTGAACTTGCCTTTGCCGCGACCGCCCGCGTGAATCTGCGCCTTCACCACATAGAGCGGTCCGGGCAGCTTGGCGGCAGCCTCAACCGCTTCCTCCACCGTCAACGCGGCATATCCAGCCGCAATCGGTGCGCCATATTTCGCCAGCAGTTCCTTGGCCTGATATTCATGAATGTTCATGGACGCCGCCTCTTTCGTGCAGAATGGGAAGGGAATGGCAGCCCCTAAAGCACAGGCGGCGCGGCAACGCCAGTGTGACTTCGCAAATCGATTTTGCAAAATTGCAAAGTCGATTTGCCGTCAGCCCTCGATGGCGCAGACCAGCGCGGCCTTGCTGGTGACGGTCAGGATCTCGGGGTCCTGAAGCGCGCGGACGCGGAACAGAAATTGATCGACCGAAATGGTACGAAAATCAGTCTTTCCGACCTTCGACAGCGACTGGAGGCGGCGCAACTGCACCAGGCTGAGCCGATCGACCATCCGGTCCGCCATGCAGGCCGCCATCCGGGGAGAAATGCCCGCATCGACCAGCCCGGCCTCGACGCGGTTTTGCGGCGTCGCGCAGGCGGACAGGGCGGCGACAAGGAGGAGGGTGGCAGCGTATTTGCGGCGCAGGGCAGTGGGCAGGATCATCCGTGCACAGTCGCATGGCGCAGATGAATGGCGCTTTTACGAAAGCACATGGGGGATTATCCTCTTCAAGCAAATAGATGCTGTTCCCCTGCGGAAGCAGGGGGCCAGAGTCTCAAAATACCGTCCCAGGCGACCCTGGACCCCTGCTTTCGCAGGGGAACACAAGGCACAGGTTCGCAGCATATGTAGCCGACATCACGCGTACCGGCTGTGGATCAATGCACGGATGCGGCGCGGTTGCTGTCGCGATAGGCATTCACGCGCGCGCGATAGGCGCGGGCCTGATCTTCCAGCACGGCACGGGTGGCGGCGCTTTCGGCGCGCGCCGCGCGCAGCAGCGAGATTTGCTGGCGGTGCAGAAGGTCGTTTACATCCATCATGCCGTCACTCCTCTCCAGACATCCGCGCCGACGGTCGCGAAGGACTCGCCGATGCCATCCTATTGTTTCTGGAAGGTAGCAGATGCGACGAAGCGAGTCGCGTCTTTCCATCGCATGTGCCCGTCGGGCAGTCGCGAAAGCGGGACAGCGCCCCTATAGGAGGCGGGTGGTGGCGGACGCGGCTTCGCGTGTGGCGCGCTCGACCGCAACGCGTTCGGCGCGGTCGGCCATTTCGGTCCACGCGATCATGGAACGCAGGCATCGGTCACGGACATTGTCCAGCGAAGTGGCGTCGGCATCGGCCTGAGCCTTGGCGGCCTGGGCGCGGCAAAAATCGGAATGCGACATGGCAAGGTTCCCGGAGGCGAGAGAAGGCGGACCGGTCGGCACGCAGCGCCAGATGTACGGCGGCAGATTGTATGGCGGCGAGACTATACGGCGGCGGAGAGGGCGTCGCCGCCCCCGATCCGCCGCGCGCATCCGTGCCGTCAGGCCGCTTGCAGGTTTACCGCCGCAGGCTTGCCACGACGATCCGGTTCCAGATCGTAGGTGACGCGCTGGTTCTGCGTCAGGGTGTGCATGCCCGCTGCTTCAACCGCAGTGATGTGAACGAAGGCGTCATTGCCGCCTTCTTCCGGGGCGATGAAGCCATAGCCCTTGTCTGCGTTGAAGAATTTTACGGTGCCGATAGGCATAGGTCGTTCCTTTAAGGTCGTCTGTCATGCGGCGGCCGCAGCCGGGCGCATGTCGATAATGGGCCGGATAGTCGAATATGACAGCGCATTGTCCGGCTCCGGCCAATACGTCGAAACTGTCGCCTGTCGTGGCGTCCGTCCGGCGAAGAGCCGGGCTGGACGCGCCTGACGGGGCGGAAAACTGGCAAGAGGTCTTTGGAAGAGACGCTCTACTCCGGCTGGCAAGCGGGAGCGCATCGGGTCTCTCGGCCGCGTGAACGCTTGCGTTCGGTGTCACGCGATGGACGTGGCCCTAGCAGCATTGTCGCCGCCTGTCGCCTTTAATCGGCGGACGGCGCGGCCAAACGGGCCTAGTGCCGGTCGAACGGCAGCGGGCGGCGCGCCATGTAGAGGCCCGAACGCGTCACCGGACCCGTCAGCACCTGATCCTTCATGCGCTTGCGCAGGCTGTCGGCGCCATCCATGCTGAGCAGCACGACTCGGGTGCCGCCGGATTCCAGCGGCTCGATGCTCGAAATGCGGATGGCGTGCTTGGCACAGAGGGTGGTGACGGCGGCGGGCGCGGCAGACAGGTTGATGGCGCGGCTCATGCGGTAATTCCTTCGGCAGGTCAGAGGGGGCGAGCGGTTGACGCTCTCCCACCGCGGCATGCTCGGTCAATGCTGGCGCGCGATGGCTTGGCCCCTAGCAGGCTTGTGCCGGAAAGTCGCGCTGTTTCGGCGCGGGGGTGATCGTACCCCGCGATTATCCACTGCGCGTCGGCATTTCCTGTTCCCCAGCTTGCGCCGGGGAACAAAATATCCATGTTCGAAGGGGACAATCGCCAAAGACGTTTACCTCATTTCTTCGCGAGCCAGGTGGCGATGTCGGGGGCGATGCGGGCGCGGGTTTCGGCGCGGGCCTTGATCGCGGCGATGGCGCGATCGACGACCTTGCGCGATTCCGGCGTCAGATATTGCGTGGCATAGGCGTCAAGCTTGGTCACCATCGCCAGGTCCGCCGAACTGCCGCCCAGCCGCGCCAGTGCCTGCGACCGCGCCGACACGTCGATCATCGCTTCATATTGCGCGCGATGGGCGAGCACGAAGTCGACGGCGAGCATGCTGTGCGTATAGCCCACCGATGCGATGATCGCCGCGCTCGTCGTCTTGCCCGGCTCGTCAGTCAGCGCGAGGTCGAGCGCCTGCTGCGCCAGCTTCGGGTCCTTGGCTTCGCCGAGCAGCGCGAAAAGCTGGCTCTTTTCGAGGGCCGTCGGTGCGGCATTGGCCATGGCGCGCAGCCTGTCCCACGTCGCCTGATCGGCATTGGTCGCGACGATGCCGAGCCACACATTCTTGAGCGGACCGTCGAGCGCGGCGGGATCGTTCGCCAGCGCGGCGAAGCGCCTGCCCGCTTCGGCAACGACCGTCCGGTCGCCCATGGCGCCCAGCGTATCGACAAGAGTCTGGCGGAGCAGCGGCACCTGCGGCCCTTCGCCGGGCTTTGCGTCATAGCCGATGGCGGCGAGCACGGGCGTGAGCTTCGCCGAGGCATAGGCCGACACCTTCGCTTCCATGTCGGGCTTGCCCTCGAACATGAAATAGGCCCCTTGCAGATAGCCGGGGAGCGCCGCGAGCACCGCAGGGCTGGCATCGGCAGGCACGGCGGCGATCATGTCCAGCGGCCGGGCGATCGGCTGATAGCCCGCGATGCCGAGCGCCCAGTTGTCCGCGAGCAGGCCAAGCTGGTCGATGGCGGGCAGTTTCGTGAAACTGCCTGTCAGCGCGGACAGATTGTCCGCCGGATAGAGCGTGCGGTAATAGCCTGCCTGGCCCGTGTTGACGACATAGCCGCCGCAACCGGGCAACGTCATCGTGCCGCTGCCGTTCAGGATCATCCGCTGCGCTGCTCCGCCGATCGTCTGCGCCATCACCGGCACATGCCAGCGCAGCGGCGTCTTGCCCTTCGCGTCGCGGCTGAACTCGCCCTGTTTCAGGCTGAGCGTCGTCATGCCGCCCTTGCACTGCGCGCTCTCGACGGTGACGAGCGGAATGCCGGGCTGCGACGTGAAATCATGCGCGATCGTCACCAGTCCCTGCGCGCCCGCGCCTTCGACCGCGCGCCACAGATCGTCGGTCAGCGTGTTTCCATAGGCATGCTTCTGCATATAGGCGCGGATGCCGGTGCGCCACACGTCCTCACCCGCGTAGGATTCCAGCATGGTGATGACGGCTTCGCCCTTCTGATAGGCAATCGCATCGAACGCCTGGTTCACTTCATCGACCGTCGTGATTTTCTGAACGACGGGATGGGTGGTGGCGAACGCATCCAGCGCCATCGCCGCTTCCTTGCCGCCCACGCGCGTCAGCAGCATTTCCCACTGGGGTTTCAGCTTGTCGGTCACCTTGGTCGCCATCCAGCTTGCGAAGCCTTCGTTCAGCCACAGGTCGTCCCACCAGGCCATGGTGACGAGATCGCCGAACCACTGGTGCGCCATTTCATGCGCCACGGTTTCGTAGATGCGGCGTGTCGTCGCTTCGGACGTGAACTTGGGATCGACCAGCAGCGCGCGTTCGAAGGTGAAGATCGCGCCCCAGTTTTCCATGGCGGAAAAGAACTGACTCTGGCCCGGCCCGGCGACATTGTCGAGCTTCGGCAGCGGGTAGGGGGTGCCGAAATAGTCGTTGAACCAAGGCAGGATTTCAACGGCCCCGTCGAGCGCGAGTTGCGCCTTGCCGGTGTTGCCCTTGCCCGTCACCACCCCGATTTCCGTCGCCCCCGACATTTTCGTCGCGCGGTCCAGCTCGCCCAGACCGAAGAAGAGGAGATAGGAGGACATCTTGGGCGTAGTGCCGAATGTCACCAGCGTCTTCCCGGTCGCCGTCGCGGTCTTGCTCTTGACCGGCATGTTGCCGACGGCAAGCTGGTCTGAGGGAATGACGGCGCTGAGGTCGAACGTCGCCTTGTAGCTCGGCTCGTCCCAGCTCGGCACGAAGCGGCGGGCGTCGGGTGCCTCGAACTGGGTGAAAAGGGCGCGCTTGTCCTGGCCCGCATTGTCCTTGTAGTCGAGTGCGAACAGGCCGTTCGCCTGGGTGTTGATGACCCCGGCATAATCGATGAACAGGCTGTAGCGGCCCGGCGTCAACGCCTGCGGAAAACGGAGCGTCGCGGTCTGCGCCGCTGCATCGACCGTGGCGGTGCCTTCCGTGGCCGCCATCTTGCCGCGGGCGATCGACACCTTGCCGAAGGTCAGGTCGGCGGCGTTCAGCGTGATGCTGTCGGTCGCCTTCGTCACCATGATCTCGATCGTCACCTGGCCGGTGAACGTCAGCTTCGGCGCGTCGGGCGTGACGGTGATGGCATAATGGGTGGGGATGACGTTGCGCGGCAACTGCGTGGTGACCGTGTCTGCGGGGCCGCCGCCGGGGGCAGGCATCGGGGCGGGCGGCTGGGCAAGCGCCAGCGGGGCGGTGCCAAGGCAGAGGGCGAGCACGGCGGCCTTGAACGGCGAGGAGGCGAGCGACATGAAGGGACAACTCCGGGAAATACAAAAAAGGGCGTCGCAGCGCGCCCGATGGCATCGGTTTGCCACTTTGCGCCATCGCGTCAAGCCCTGAAGGATATAGTGTCTCGACAGCGTGTCGATCGTTTCGCCATAGTGTCGCAAAGCATCGGTAGGCAGACGAAGCCCATTCTCGACGACGGAACCTTGTCCGCATGACCAACGCTATTTCCCGCCGCACCTTGATCGGCAGCATCGCCGCAGGGTCCGCGCTGATGACCGCGCCCGCCATCCTGCGCGCGCAGCAGCTTTTCGTGGCCTATCCCTTTCGGCTGGGCGTGGCGGCGGGCGATCCCGCAGCGGACGGGTTCGTCATCTGGACGCGGCTGTGCCCCGATCCGCAGGACGCGCATGGCGGCATGCCGATGGCCCCGGTCGACGTTGATTGGGAAGTGGCGAGCGACAAGGCCATGCGCACGATCGTCGCCAAGGGCACGGCGAAGGCGCGGCCGGAGCTGGCGCACAGCGTGCATGTCGAAGTGGCGGGGCTGCAACCCGCGCGGCCCTATTGGTATCGCTTCTCGATCGGCCGGGAGCGGTCGATGCGCGGCAAGGCGATGACGTTGCCTGCGCCGGGCGCGTCGGTCGATGCGCTGCGTTTTGCGGTCGCGGGATGCCAGAATTACGAGGACGGCTGGTACACTGCCTATCGTCACCTGGCCCATGACGACCCGGCGTTCGTCTATCATTATGGCGACTATATCTATGAAGGGCGCAGTGCGCCGGTGCCGTTCGGCTATGACGGCCTGCCCCGGCCGTTCGTCCGCGCGCATGAAGGGCAGTTGCTCTACAGCATCGAGGATTACCGGCGTCGCTATACGCAGATCAAGCTGGACCCCGACTTGCAGGCCGCGCATGCCGCCGCCGCCTGGTTCCTGACGCCCGACGATCATGAGGTCGAGAACAACTGGGTCGGCCTGATCGACCGGGACAATAATCCGGCCGAAATCTTCGCGCTGCGCCGTGCCGCGGCGTTCCAGGCCTATTATGAGCATATGCCGCTGCGCCAGTCGTCCTTTCCCGCAGCGGGCGGCATGCAGCTTTATCGCCGCGCGCTCTATGGCAATCTGCTTGACCTGCATCTGCTCGATACGCGCCAGTTCCGCACCGACCAGCCGTGCGACGACGGCTTCAAGACCGTCTGTGCTGGCGTGTCCGACCCCAAGGCGCAGGTGATCGGCGAGGCGCAGGAAGCCTGGCTGGACCGCAACCTGAAGCAGAAGGCCGCGCGCTGGAACGCGATCGCGCAGCAGATCATGGTGATGCCGCTCGACCGGCGCACCGGCGACGAGCCGGAGGTGATCCGCAACATGGACAGCTGGGGCGCCTATGACGCGCCGCGCGAGCGGCTGCTGGCGCGCGTGAAGGGCCTCAATAATGTCGTCGTACTGACGGGCGACGAGCATCAGAACTTCGCAGGCGAGCTGCGCCAGCGGCAGGGCACGGGCGACGCCGTGGCCGTCGAGTTCGTCAGCACGTCGATATCCTCGGGCGGGGACGGCGCGGACAAGCGCGCCAACACCGACCGGATCATCGCGCGCAACCCGTTCCTCAAATATACCGGCGACCGGCGCGGCTATCTGTTGTGCGACGTGACCGCCGCGACATGGCAGAGCCGCTGCCGCGTGGTGCCGATGGTGAGCGAGAAGGGCGCGCCGGTATCGACGGCGGCGACGATCACGGTCGAGCACGGACGGCCCGCGCTGAACATCGGCTGATCCGTTCGCCTTGCCCGACGACGGTTGCACTCCGGGAGCGAGGCCCATAGATGCGTCCGAAAGGAGAAGTTCGCATGAAATCCGTCACCCTGACCTTTACCGAGGACGAAGCCGAAATCCTGGTCGATGCGCTGGAAACCGATCTGGAAGGCTATGAGGATTCGGCCAAGGACGCCCGCGCCAATGGCAATCGCGCCGATGTCGCGACCTTCACCGAAGCGGCAGGGCGCATCAAAGCGGTACGGGATCGCATCCGCGCCGCCATCGACGCCTGATGACCGATATCTTTTCGCGCGGCTCGCTTTTCTCGCTGGCGGGGAAGACCGCGATCATCACCGGTTCCTCGCGCGGGATCGGCAAGGCGATAGCGCAGGCCTATGCCGCGCAGGGCGCGAATGTCGTGATATCCTCTCGCAATCAGGACGCGTGTGACGCCGTCGCCGATGCGATCAATGCCGAGGCGGGTGGCCGCGCCATCGCGATCGCCGCCAGCATATCGGCCAAGGCGGACCTGGCGCGGCTGGTCGAGCAAGCCGAAGCGGCGTTCGGCGGCATCGACATTCTCGTCTGCAACGCGGCCGCGAACCCTTATTATGGGCCGATGGCGGGGATCAGCGACGCGCAGTTCGAAAAGATATTGCGCAACAATGTGCTCGCCAATCACTGGCTGATCCAGGCGGTGTCGCCCGGCATGGTCGCGCGGCGGGATGGCGCGATCATCATCGTCTCGTCGATCGGCGGCTATCGCGCATCGCCCGTGATCGGCGCATATAATGTCTCGAAGGCAGCGGACTTTCAGCTTGCGCGCAATTATGCGGCGGAACTGGGCCATGCCAATGTGCGGGTGAACTGCATCGCGCCGGGGCTGGTCCGCACCGATTTCGCCCGCGCCCTGTGGGAGGACGAGGCGAACCTGACCGAGGCGCTGCGCGGTACGCCGCTCAAGCGGATCGGCGAGCCGGAGGACATTGCCGGCGCGGCCGTCTTTCTGGCCGCGCCCGCGGGACGCTATGTCACGGGCCAGTCGATCGTCGTGGACGGCGGCGCGACGGTGACGATCGGCGGCATATAGGCCACCGACGCTTTCAGCGCGGATCGGCGCGGTCGCCGATCGGCAGGACGATCAGCGAAGCTGCACGTCCCAGACTTTCGAACGGCGCGCCGTGCCGTCAGCCCCCGTCACGTCGAGGATGACGACATAATTGCCCGGCTTGGCGTAGCTGTGCTGGGGATGCTGCTCGGTCGAGAACGACCCGTCGCCGAAATCCCATTTCCAGCTGCGGATGTCGCCCGCGCTTTCATCCCGGAACGCCACCAGCCTGCGATCCATGTCGACGACGGTGAAGGACCATTGCGCATCGGGCGACCGGCGCGATCCCGCCTCCATCGGCATCAGCCGGAACAGCGGCAGATCGGACGCATTGCCGAACATCCGGCGCTGCTTCGACAAGGTCCAGAAGCCGTTGTTTTCGGACTTCTTCACGTCGTCATAATCGATCACCACCCAGCCAAGGCCAATCAGCTTGTTCTCGCGCAGGACCGATTCGACGGCGCGCTCCGGCCCTTCCGCGCCCGCATAGTCATAGGGGGTGATCCAGAACTCCAAGGTCAGCCGCCCTGCCTGGCCGGGCTGAAAATCATATTCCACTTTGGCATTGGCATAAGGAAAGGCCTTGATCCAGGTCGGCGACCCCCAGGCCATCGTCCAGTCCTTGTCGCGGGCGGGCGTGAACACATGATAATTCTGCGCATGCACCCCGTGATTGGCCCAATGCGCTTCCGCCACGCTGATGCGCGGATCGCGGACCGCGCGCGCCGCACCGACGACATCAGGCGTCCAGACATCCTTGTGCCCGTTGTCGATGAGCGGGCCGCCCGAGGCATCGCCGTCAACCACCACCTCGAACGTGTCGTTGTGCAGGCCGGGCAAGGCGAAATCCCAGTAATCGTCATAGGCTTCATACAGGAAATAGAGCCGGTTGAGGCCCTTGACCCAGCCGACCTTGACGCTGATGTCGAGTGTCGCGGGGTTCGGCCCGGCATGCTTGCCGTCATTTTCTGTCATGTGCGCGGTGGTGACGGCATAGCTTTGCGGGACCATCGCCCAGTCGGCGGCGTCGCCGTCGATCCGGGGCATGCCGTCGGCGGGAAACTGGAAAATCTGGAACGTCGGCGTACCGTCCTGCGCCGTTGCGGAGGCAAATGGCATCGATACCGCCAACGTGCCGCCGGTCAGCGCGAACAGGGCGCCGCGCACCCACCTTCGCACGTGCCGCCACGGCGGGCAAAGCACGGGGGAAGCGGCAATGGGTGCCACGCTCTGCTTCCTGATCAATCCCCTCACGATCTTGTCCCCTGCCTGTCGCGCGCCGAGCCTATGCGGCGAAGCCTGCGCCCGCAGTCTTGACCAGACAGCGCGCCAATGCCAGCCTCATCCGCAGCCAGACGGTGCACCGGTGTCACCCTATGTCGCTATGTGAGAGCGTCGGATCGCCGGTTATCGGCGGTTGCCTTGCTTTTTTGGACAGGATTGCGGCGTTGATCGACAGTTGCACACAGCATCGCGGTGGCAGCCGTAATCGTGACGACTTGATTTTCTCTCAATCCGTGAGATGAATGCCTGCAATATCCGCTTCGAATATTGGCGGCCGCTGATATAGGCGCGAAAACGCACAGATATTCATGCCCAATATTATTCATGCCCAATACAGGGCGCGGCGCTACAATTGGCTGTACAGTAGCTGGAGAGTGATGACCATGACCATGATGAGGAAGTCCGCTGTCGCGGCTGGCGGTGCGGCGCTGCTGGCGGCGCTGGCGATGCATGCACCGGCGCAGGCGGATGCGTCCGCAGCCATGCCCGAAGGCCCGGCGCGCGGCATCGTCGAAAAGACGTGCACCGGCTGTCACGTTGCCTCGCAGGTGACGGCGCAGCGCAAGACATCCGACCAGTGGGCGCAGACCGTGGACCAGATGATCGGCTATGGCGCGCAGGTTTCCGATGAGGATTATGCGAAGATCGTCGATTATCTCGCCACCAATTTCGGCAGCGAAGGCCAGGCGGGGTCGCCCACGTCATGAGCAGGATTTCCACCGAGTCCCGTCGTCTGTGCCAAGCCGCCGCCATCGGTGCGCTGTCACTTCTGGCACTGCCATCGGGGGCGCTGGCGCAGACCGCGGCCGCAAAACCCGCCGGCTTCGCGCAATGCGCGATCTGCCACAAGGTCGGCAAAGGGGAGCCATCGGTGATGGGGCCGAACCTGTGGTCGGTCGGCGGGCGCAAGGCAGGCGCGACCAGCTATGCCTATTCCCCCGCGATGAAGGCATCCAAGGTGGTGTGGACCAAAGCCACATTGACCGCCTTCATCGCAGCGCCGCAGAAAGTGGTGCCCGGCACCAAGATGGCCTATGCCGGGCAGAAGGACCCCGCCGTGGCGGCAGCAATCGCCACCTATCTGTTGACGCTGAAGTGACCGTCCGGCAGGGTGGCGTCTCTCGCACGGCTGTAGCAACGCACTGAATATATTGATGTAATCGGGGCGGATCGATCGTCTTTGATGGCCGCCCGCCCCCATCGTTCAACGGCATCCTCTGCCCCGTTTCGCGCGTCGCTGAAGACCGCTGTACGCCGGAAGCGGATGGCATCGATTGTATCTATTTTCGTTCTTTGCATACAAAACTGTAAATCTTGCATGTAAGAAGTTGACAGCTTCCCTTCGGACTGCGATGACTCGGGCCAAGGCTCAGAGAGGCCTGCATCGAGGAGAGGGAATTGTCATGAAAGCTTTCGTGGTTCAGCTTGCGCGTGGCGCATCCGCCATTGCGATCGGGGTAGCCGCCTTCACCGCGACCACTGCCGCAGCCCAGTCGGGTGCAGCGGATGCACCGGTCGGCACTGTCGTCACGCCCCCGCCCGCCAGCGCAGGCGAATCGCCGATCGGTACGCCGGTCGTCGAAGGCACGGAAAGCGACATCAGCACCCAGGATATCGTCGTGACCGGCACCAGCCTGCGCGGCGTGGCGCCGATCGGCTCCAATCTTGTGTCGGTCAGCACCGCGGCGCTGGCAGCGACCGGCGCGCAGACCGTGACCGGCGCGTTGCAGTCCGTCCCTTCGCTCAGCGGCACCACCGGGCAGGGCACCACCGCCGCCTTCTATCAGCCGAGCATCCACCAGCTTGGCGCGAGCGCGTCCAACTCCACCCTCGTCCTCATCGACGGGCACCGTGGGCCGACCGGCGGCACGAACCACACCTTCCTTGATCCCAACATCGTGCCGTTCAACATGATCCAGCGTGTCGAAGTGCTCGCGGAAGGCTCCTCGTCGATTTACGGGTCGGATGCCGTCGCGGGCGTCATCAACTTCATCACCCGCAGCAAGTTCGACGGGTTGCAGGCCGACGCCGCGGTCACGGTGCGGGATGGCACCACGGGCTATCAGGGCGGTCTGCTGTTCGGAAAGACATGGGATCGCGGGTCGGTCGTCTTCGGCGCGACCTACATCTACCAGGACAATCTGCGCAACCGGGACCGGGACTTCACCTTCCCCGACCATCGCACGGTGCCCGTGGGCAATGGCCGCTTCGGCGCCAATTTCCAGAATCTCAACTGCGGCCCCGCCTCGATCCAGCCCGGTGGCCTGGCCGGTCCCAACAACATCTATCCTTCGGTCACCTCGACCACGCCGGTGGCCAACAACGCCAGCGGATTTCAGTGCACGCCCTGGGCCGACACCGATCTGGTCGGCAAGGAAGAGCGGCAGAACATCATGGGCAAGATGTCGTTCGACCTGACCGACAAGCTGACCGTGGGCCTCGACCTGCTCTATGCGCGCCGTCGCGGCACTTCGCTGGGCAGCGCCGGTTCGATCTCCCCCGCCACCGTGTTCCAGACGGGGGCGCAGGCCAATCCCTTCTACACCAACCCCGCCGGGATCACCGCGACCACGCAGCAGATCCGCTGGGACGCGACCGAGCTGTTCGGCCCGGCGCGCAACCGCAACGATTCCGACAGCATGTACGCCAGCTTCACATCGGCCTATGAGCTGGGCGGCGACTGGACCTTCGATTTCCTGGCGAGCGCCGGGCGCGACGAAAGCAGCACCTTCAGCGAAGGGGCGATCAACCAGTCGGCGGCGCTGCTTGCCCTCAACGGCACGACCAACGGCGGCGGCAGCCTGACGCAACCCTCGATCCCCGGCACGACGACAATCGTCACGCAACTCCCCCTGACGACCGCCAATGCTTTGGACGTGTGGAACCCCCGCGCCACCAACCGCACGTCGCAGGCGACACTCGACCGTATCCTCGACAACACCAATCTGCTGCGCAACACATCGGGTTATCAGCAGGTCCGGGCCAGCGTCGGCGGATCGCTGTTCGAATTGCCCGCCGGGCCAGTGAAAGTGGCGGTCGGCGGCGAATTGCTGTTCACGCAGCTGGGCCAGTTCGTGACCCGCGCCAACGCCGGGCCGGCCCGCACCAATTCGCAGCAGTTGAAGTTCGATTTCGACCGGAACGTCAAGTCGGCCTTCGCGGAAGTCAACGTGCCGATCGTTTCGCCCGACATGAATGTGCCGCTGGTGCACAAGTTCGACCTGTCGCTGGCAGGCCGCTATGACCGTTATTCCGATTTCGGTTCGACCACCAACCCCAAGATCGCCTTCAACTGGGACATCGTCGATGGCGTCCGGTTCCGCGGCAACTGGTCCACGTCCTTCGTGGCACCGCCGCTCACCATCCTGGGCGACGAGTTCGGCGCGTTCGGCACCGCCAACTGGGTGCCGGGGCTGCGCAACGTGACCGTCGATACCGCGCTGTTCCCTGAAATCCGAGGCACCTTGCCCGGCTGCGCCGCCAACGCGACTTCATGCAGCCTCGCGGCGCTGAACGGTATCCAGGTCACGCGCGGCGATCCGCAGGCGGGCGCACAGGAAGGCGACGGCTGGTCGCTCGGCGTTGATTTCGCGCCAAAGGCGGTCCCCGGCCTGCGCGCGGCCGTCACCTACTGGCAGACATCGTTCACCGGGGGCGTAACCGGCAGCCAGATCGAACAGGTGCTGGGCATTTCGTCCGCCAATTATCTGATGAGCTTCTACCCCAACTGCGCCACCCCGGCGCAGATTTCCGCCTCAACCGTCGGCATTCCGCAGGCCGGGACACTGGCGGCCTGTACCTACTATATCTACCAGACGCTCAACACCAACTGGCTGAACCTCGACATTGCGGGCGTCGACTATCAGATCGACTATGACCTGCGGACCGATAGCGCGGGGACCTTCAGCGCGGGGATTTCCGGCACGGAGTTCACGAAATACACCCAGTCCTTCGGCAGCGGTGCGACCTATGACATTTTGAACACGGCGGGCAACAACGGCACATTCCCGTCGATCCGAACCAAGTTCCGCGGCTATCTCGGCTGGGCCGATGCAGGCTTCTCCGCGCGGGCGTTCGTCAACTACACGGGCTCGTTCCGCAACTATGCCGCGTCCTCCACGGTCAATCCGCTGACGCGCGACGCCAATGGCAACCCCAATGGCGGCGGCGACAAGATCAAGGCATTCACCACCTTCGATCTCAATCTGGGTTATGAGTTCAACGGCGATTTCCTGAACGGCACGCGGCTGTCGCTGGTCGCGGCCAATGTGTTCGACAAGGATCCGCCTTATTACAACAGTGCCGCGGGCTATTACAGCCTGGCCCACAATCCGTTCGGGCGCACGGTGACGCTCAGCCTGACGATGAAGTTGATGTAGGTCCCCCTGGGGGAGCGTCGCGTGGCGACGCTCCCCGCTTTTCGGCGGCGTTGGCCGCTTGCGTGGCGGCGGCAGCGGGATTTTTCCGATGTCGCCTTGTTCGTTCCCTGCGTGCAGGATGGAGTGATGATGAGGATATTGGCTTCCCATGTGGCGCTGGCGCTCAGCCTGCTGAATTTCCCTGCCGCGGCGCAACAAGCCGCGCCGGAGGCGGGGACAGCCGTCAGCGAATGGACGACATGGGGCTATGACCCCGAACGCACCGGCTGGAACCGCGCCGAAACCCGCCTGTCGAAAGCCAATGTGTCGCGCCTCAAGGTGCAGTGGGAAACGAAGCTGTCGACCCCGGTGTCGAATGTCGTCCTTTCCACATTGACCGCGCCGGTGGTGGCCGCAGGCGTGGCGACGCCGCAGGGCGCAAAGGACATGCTGTTCGTGCTGGGCGCCGATGATGTGATAACCGCGATCGATGCCAACAGCGGCGCGACCCTGTGGCAGAAACGCTTTCCCAATCCGCACACGCCCGCGAAGGTGCCCGACTGGCTGTGCCCCGGCACGGCCAATGCCACGCCGGTGATCGACAAGGCGCGCAGCCTGCTGTTCTTCATGGCGAGCGACGGGATGTTGCGCGCGGTCAGCCTGGCCGACGGCACGGAGAAGATGAAGCCGACCGAGATGGTGGCCCCCTTTGCACGGGCATGGAGCCTCAACCTCATCGACAATGTAGTCTATACCACCAGCGGGCGGGCCTGCGGCCAGGTGACGGACCGCAGGTCGCCGCTGTGGGCGGCGCTTTCGCCGACACCGCGGCGGCCCGGCATGCCCGAACCCAGCGCAACGGCGGCGCGGACCGATGCCTCGGCCATCACCGCGGTCGATGTCGAAAATCTTGACGCGCCGGAAGTGACGCGCTTTTTCACCAGCGGCAATCGCCCGGCGGGACCGTGGGGTCGGGGCGGGCTGGCGCGCGGGCCGGGCAACAGCCTGATCTTCGAGACGTCCGACGGGCTGTACGATCCGGCGGCGGGAAGCTGGGGGGACACGATCATGCGTCTGTCGCCCAAGGCGGTGCGGGTGCAGGACAGTTTCACGCCCGCCAATCACGAATATATCCTGTCGAAGGACTTGGGCGGATCGGCCAGCCCGGTGGTGTTCGAGTTCGGCGGCAAGACGCTGATCGCGGTGTCGCAGAAGGAAGGCATCTTGCGCATCCTCGACGCGGCCAACATGGGCGGCGGCAAGGCGGCGGCGCATGCCAAGCCGCTGTATCAATCCGCTCAGCTCGGCAATGATGCCGCATCCGGCACCGATCCCAGCCAGGGCGTGTGGGGCGCGATCACCACCTATCTGACGCCCGATGGCCGCCGCTTCCTCTATGTGCCGATGTGGGGTCCGCCATCGAAGGATGCGCCGACGTTCAAGACGACCAACGGCGCGATTGCCGACGGCAGCATCATGGCGTTCGAAGTGGTGAAGGCCGGGGACGGCATCGACGTCGTGCCGCAATGGACATCGCCCAACATGATCATGCCCGATCCCCCCAGCGTGGCGAACGGCGTGCTGTTTGCGACATCGACGGGCGGGCAGGCGTTGCAAAATCCGGTGCGCGCCGATGGCAGCCGGATACCGGCGGTCGATCCGATCTCAGCCAACAAGCGCGCGACGCCCGTTTCCAACCTGACGCTGTATGCCATCGACGCGGTGACGGGAAAGCCGCTCTATTCCAGCGGCAAGACGATCCCCGGCTGGGTACATTTCGGCGAGCCGGTCATCGCGCTGGGCAAGGTCTATCTGGTGACTCACGACGCGCGCATTTACGCCTTCGGGACCGGCCGCTAGAGTGTTTTGGCCGGAAAGCGCGGTTTAGTTTCGGCGGTTCTCAGGCGGGGAAAAGGGGTTTCAGCATGGCGACGAGGGCGGCGATCTGATCGTCGTCCAGCTTCGTCGCCGTACCCAGATCGGGCTGGCCGGGCCAGCCTGCGTCCGTCAGCGTCAGCCCCGCGACGTTGCGGTCCCCCTGATAACGGGGGATGACGTGAAAATGGACATGCGGATCGACCATCATCAGCATCAGATAATTGATCTTGGCATAATCGACGGCGCGGGCGAGGGCCGCCTCTATGGCGACAGTCACGGCTTTCAACTCGGTATGGGCTTCTGCGGGCAAGGCGCCGAAGGCGGTCGCGTCACTTTTCGCCGCCAGCACCAGCGACCCGAGCGTCGGCTGGGCCGGGCGCAGCAGCACCACCCAGTGCGTGAAATCGGCGATCAGGGTGGCGGGATAGCCGAACTTTTCGATCGTCGGGTTCATGGTCGTTGTTCCAGCCAGCTTGTGATGGTGCCGCCCGCCGCCCGCGCGGCATAGGCCTGCGCCAGGCGCACGGCATGCACGATCAGCGAGATCACCGTCCATATCGCCAGCCACAGCAGCCCCTGATCGGGGCGGCCGACCAGCAGCGACACGAACAGGATCACCATGTTCGGATTGCGGCGCGCAGTGATGAGGCGGAATTGGGAATCGAACCGCTGCCAGACATGAATGTCCATGCCGAAATCCTTGATGAACGCGCCTTCGATCAGGCGTTGCAGCACATAGCCCGCGACGATGGCGATCATCAGAATGGCGAAGGTTTCATTCTCCAGCGTCAGCCCATGCGCGGCCAGGCCCACGCCCCAGGCATACCACCAGAAAGGCGGATGAATGAGGTCTATGCCATGGTCGAACACATTGCCCCATTTGGATGAGGTGATCGTGCAGCGGGCGAGCTTTCCGTCCACCGTATCGAACACCATGAAGACGAAGGCGCTGGCCATGCCTGCCCAGTATTGCCCCTCGGCAAAGAACAGCGTCGCCAGCACGCAACACAGCGCGCCGATGGCCGTCACCATATTGGGCGTCATGCGGAGCTGTGCGGCAATGCGGGTGAGGAACAGCGCCAGCTCCGGCCAGAGATATTTGGTCAGAATGTCGGTCACGCCCTTGTACGCGCCGAAATAGCTTTGCCGCTCTATCGCGCGGCGGGTTTCGGGTGTCAGGCGGCGGGCGAAGGGCACTTCGAGCTTGCGAAGCTGCCGGTTGTAGACTTTCTCGCCCTTTGCGAGGTCGGTGACGTGATCGCCGACTGCCATCGGATCGGTGCCTTCGGGCAGATGCGCGAGCACCAGATCGTCGCCACGGCGGAACACGCTGCCCGGCGTGTCGAGCGCGAGCCGCAGCAGCAGCGGGTCGAACGCATAGGCCAGATTGGCGTGGAGGACGTGGCCGTCCGCCGGATGCTGCCCGCCCTTTGCCGCGCCCGCCACCATGCGGCGCAGCCGCTCCGCATTGGACATGCCCCAGATGGGGGTATCGTTGGCACCGGTGAAGCGGATCGTTTCGGTCGTCATCGCGCGCGGTGTTAGATCAGCGCCCTGCGCCTGTCGCGGATTTTTTGAGGAAGGCGCGGATGGCGTCTGCCTGCCGCTGGGAGGCGGGGACGGGCGAGAGGTCGATCGAGTGGGCGACGGCGGCTTGCTGCGCTGCCCGATAATCGTGGTGACGCACGGGCGCCCGGCGCAATGCGGCAGGCAGATCGGCGATATCCGTGACCACCTCGCCCAACTGCCAGTGCGCGAAAGCCTTGTCCCCCACATGGTCGATACGGTCGAGATTGAGGAATACGCAGGGGCGCGGGCGCAGCAGGAACTCGTAGACCTGGCTGCTGACATCGCCCAGATAGATGTCGGCGGCGGCAGTGTAGCTCATGTCGATCGAGCGGGCGCTGCCCATATCCACCCGTATATGCGGAGCAGCGGTGACGATCGGTCGTGCGGCGCGCGCCATCTTCACATGCGGCGCGATGACGATGCTGAAATCATGCAGCGTTTCAAGGCAGCGCAGCACCGCCGGGCCATGCCGCATCCAGGAGGACAGGCGCCTGTCGAAATGCGGGTTGTACAGCACCACCGGCCGGTCGCTGTCGAACAGGCGCACCGGCTGCGCCATCATCTCGGCCTTGGCATAGCCGGTGACGACACAATTTTCCGCCGTAGCCAGTCCGCGCGCGATCAGTTCCGCCTTGTCCTTCTCCCCTGCGACGAGCGTCAGGTCATAGGCTGCGTGCCGCCCGCGATAGCCGCCCTCGCGGTCGCCCGCGCCATGCTTGATCTGGATGAGACGCGCGCGGAAGCCTGGTATGGACCGCAGCAGCGCGCTGGACACTTCGGTTGTGACGATCGTCGGCGCAGCGGCGATGATGCGATAGTTGGCGAGCAGCGTCGCGAGGCGCGACGGCAGGTCGAACAGGCTGTCAGGGCGGAGCGAGGGCCGCCGCAGCCTGACCGGGCGCAGGCGGCCTGCCGGGTCATGCGCGGCGACCATATCCAATATGGCGCAAGAGGGTGACAAGACGCTGACCGCCATCGCGGGATCGGCGGCGAGACGCAAGGCGACCGGCAGCCAGTGCGGCACCTGATGCGCCTCCGCAATGGCGAGGAACGCGATCGGTTCGGGCGGCGCGGCGGTGCGCCCGTCGGACGGACCTTCAGCGAAAGACATATCAGCGGAACACAAGCGTCTGCCAGCCCCGCAGGGCCGCCGCCTGGCTCAGCCGCGCGTCGGGGTTGACGACAAAGGCGACGTCGGCCCAGTCGAGCGTCGGTGCGTCGGACAGGTCGTCGCTGTAGAAGCGCACCGTGTGCGGCGCGTGGCCGGTGGCCGCCAGCCAGTCGCGGATCATGACCAGCTTGTGCGCGCCATAGCAATTCTCGCCGACAATGCGGTGCGAGACGCCGCCATCGGCCGCGGCGGCGTGGCGTGTGGCAATCACGGCGTCAAAGCCCAGCGCGGCGCCGATGGTGCGTGCGTAGAAATCCGGCGCGGCCGTCGCCATCACCAGCATCCGCCCCTTGACGCGATCCTGCGTTATCGCCGCCAGCGCGCCCGGCTGCACATTGCGCGCCATGACATGGGCGGCATAACGCGCCGCCAGGTCATGCGCCGTCCCCGCCGGAATGGTCCGGCCCACCAGCAGGCGAATGCCATATTGCTTGAGCGGCTTGCGCGCGATCAGCCCCGCCTTGTGACAGGCCATGGCCAGCAGCCAAAGCGGCAGCGCGACCAGCCGCCAGGGGGCGCGGCGGCGCGCCGCGAACAGCAGGAACGGCGTGAAGGTGCCGCGTATCGTGATCGTCCGGTCCATATCGTAGATCGCCAAGTGCATGCCTGATCCCTAAACGCTCTCTACGGCATCGCAACCGTTTCGATCAGTGTCATCGATGCTGGCAGCTTGACTAAGCCGTCCCCATATTGTTGAGGGGGCGCATCGGGACTCATATGGGACACGAGGAATATGGCCGAATTCAGACTGCCCGCGAACAGCCGCATCAACGGCAAGGGCGCGACGACGCACAAGGCTGAAGGCGCGACCAACGTTAAATCGTTCCAGGTTTATCGCTATGATCCCGACAGCGGGGAGAACCCCCGTTACGACACGTTCGAAATCGATCTCGACAATTGCGGCCCGATGGTTCTCGACGCGCTCATCAAGATGAAGAGCGAGCAGGACCCGACGCTGACGTTCCGCCGGTCGTGCCGCGAAGGCATTTGCGGTTCCTGTTCGATGAACATCAATGGCAAGAACGGCCTCGCCTGCACCACGGCGATCGAGGATTGCGGCAGCGAAGTGAAGATCACGCCGCTGCCGCACATGGACGTCATCAAGGATCTGGTGCCCGATTTCACGCATTTCTATGCGCAGTACAGCTCGATCCAGCCCTGGCTCAAGACCGTGACGCCGCCGCCTTCGGGCAAGGAGCGGCTCCAGTCGCCTGCAGAGCGCGAGAAGCTCGATGGGCTTTACGAGTGCATCCTGTGCGCCTGCTGCTCGACAAGCTGCCCGTCCTACTGGTGGAACAGCGACAAGTTCCTCGGCCCGGCGATCCTGCTTCAGGCCTATCGCTGGCTGGCCGACAGCCGCGACGAATATACCGGCGAGCGGCTCGACGAGCTGGAAGACCCGTTCCGGCTCTATCGCTGCCATACGATCATGAATTGCGCCAATGTCTGCCCGAAGGGCCTCAGCCCGGCAAAGGCAATCGCCGAAACCAAGAAGCTGATGGTGGAACGGGCGATTTGATCGCGTGAAGCCGACCACTCTGGATCTCTTCCGGTGGGAGCCTGATCCTGCCAATCCGGGCTGGATGCTATGGGGACCGCGTGAAAATGCGCAGTTCAACAGCCTCTATGGTCCCTTGTCGGTGCTTTCCGAAGGGCCGGCGCGGGCCAGGGTTCGCTTCACGCCGCAGCCGTTGCTGACCAGCATCAGCGGGGCGATGCACGGGGGCGCGATTGCGGGATTCATCGATATCGCCCTTTTCGCGGGCTTGCGGGGATGCGGCGTCGAACAGGGCGGCTTTGCCTCCACCATCGATCTGTCGATCCAATATGCGGCACCTGGCAGCGGTGACGAGCCGATGGACGCCATCGTGGAACTGACGCGGGAGACGCGGCGCATGGTGTTCCTGCGCGGCACGGTGGAACAGAGTTTCGGCACCGTTGCGGCATTCATGGCGACGATCCGCAAGGGCAGCGCCGCCCCGCCCCAGGCCTGAGACCATGCCCAACGTTCTGGCCCGCTATCATCGGCTGATCGCGGCAGGCGAGTTGCGCGCCGATCCCGACCAGGAAGCCGCTGCCCGCCGCCTCGATGCCTTGCAGCAGGAACTGGAGGCCGTGCCGCCGCGCGGATCGACATTGTGGCGGATGCTGCGCAAACTGCCCGAACCGGCGCGCGGCATCTATATGTGGGGCGGCGTCGGGCGCGGCAAATCGATGCTGATGGACCTGTTCCACGATTGCGTGGCTGTCCGCCGCAAGCGCCGCGTCCATTTTCACGAGTTCATGATCGACGTGCATGCCCGGCTGGCTGAGGCCCGCAAGAGCGAGACGGGCGATCCCATTCCGCCGGTGGTGGCGGCACTCGCCGATGAAGCGCGGCTGCTGTGTTTCGACGAGATGGTCGTCAACAATATGGCGGACGCGGCGATCATGTCGCGCCTCTTTGCGGGGCTGATCGCGGCGCGCGTCACCATTGTCACGACATCCAACCGCCCGCCCGACGATCTCTACAAGGACGGCCTCAACCGGCAGTTGTTCCTGCCCTTCATCGATCTCATAAAGGACCGGCTGGACGTCGTGGGCCTGAACGGCCCGACCGATTATCGCCGCGACCGGCTGGGCGACGCCGCCTTGTGGCATGTGCCCAACGGCGAGGCGGCCTCCGAGGCGCTGAGCGCCGCCTTTTTCCGCCTGACCGACTATCCCCCCACCGACCGCGCCAATGTACCCACCGAGGAATTGCCGGTGCAGGGCGGGCGCACGCTGCATGTGCCCAAGAGCCTGAAGGGCGTTGCGGTATTCTCGTTCAAGCGGCTGTGCGCCGAAGCACGGGGCGCGACCGATTATCTGGCGATCGCGCGGCGCTTCCATACGGTCATCATCGTCGGCATTCCCGTGCTGGGGCCGGAAAAGCGGAACGAGGCGGCACGGTTCGTCACGCTGATCGACGCGCTCTACGAATATAAGGTAAAGCTGCTCGCCTCCGCTGACGCCCCACCTGCTGCCCTCTACCCCAGCGGCGACGGGGCATTCGAGTTCGAACGCACGGTCTCGCGTCTCCTCGAAATGCAGTCGGACGACTATCTTGCCGTGGGCCACGGCAATCATTAATGCAATTGCGAATGATGTGCAAAGATAATTGCCGTATGGCTGCTTTGCACGGTTGAAACCTTAACCTATTCGGCTTAAGCGATCCCCCAATTCCAGCTTGGTAACGTTTGGAGGATGACAATGGCCCGTAAGAAGATCGCGCTGATCGGCGCTGGCAACATCGGCGGCACGCTCGCGCATCTCGCGGCATTGAAGGGCCTGGGCGACATCGTCCTGTTCGACGTGGTGGAAGGCATTCCGCAGGGCAAAGCGCTCGACCTGTCGCAGTGCGGCCCTGTCGAAGGGTTCGACTCGCAGATCACCGGTTCCAACGATTATGCCGACATCGCCGGCGCAGACGTCATCATCGTCACCGCCGGCGTCGCCCGCAAGCCGGGCATGAGCCGCGACGACCTGCTCGGCATCAACCTCAAAGTCATGAAGGCAGTGGGCGAGGGCATCAAGAACAATGCCCCCGACGCCTTCGTCATCTGCATCACCAACCCGCTCGACGCGATGGTATGGGCATTGCGCGAGTTTTCCGGCCTGCCGCACAACAAGGTGGTTGGCATGGCGGGTGTGCTCGACAGCTCGCGGTTCAGCCATTTCCTCGCCGACGAGTTCAAGGTGTCGATCAAGGACGTAACCAGCTTCGTGCTGGGCGGCCATGGCGACACGATGGTGCCGGTGATCGAATATTCGACTGTATCGGGGATCCCGATCCCCGACCTGATTGCCATGGGCCGCTCGACGCAGGAACGCATCGACGCGATCGTGCAGCGGACCCGTTCGGGCGGCGGCGAGATCGTGGGTCTGCTCAAGACGGGCTCAGCCTTCTATGCGCCCGCCACCAGCGGCATTGCAATGGCGGAAGCCTATCTGGGTGACCAGAAGCGCGTCCTGCCCTGCGCCGCCTATGTCGAGGGCAAATATGGCGTCGATGGCCTGTATGTCGGCGTGCCGGTGGTGATCGGCGCAGGCGGTGTCGAGGAAATCATCGAAATCGCGCTGAGCGACGAAGCGAAGGCGAACCTTCAGGTGTCGGTGGACGCGGTGAAGGAATTGCTGGTGGCGTGTCGGGGTATCGATAATTCGCTGGCATGAACGACCAGCTCATCAGCATTGCCGCTCCGGCATGTATGCTGGGGTGGTACTTGTTGCATGTTTGGATAGGTTCTCGAATTAAGCGTCGATGGGCTTTAATCGTTTCTATAATTGAGATTGTTGCGTTTTTTGCTTTGGTATTTTTGATCTATTGGCAAATCAATGCATCATCTGACAAAAGTGGAATGATGTCAGGTGGAATGTTTCTTATATTGGCTTTCTTTGTCTTAGTCATCCCTGCGCTGTTATCGCTGATATCACTTTTTATTTCACGTTGGTGGCGCCGCATTTAACTTTCTGGAGATATGATGAGCATTCTCGTAAATAAGAACACGAAAGTCATCACCCAGGGGATGACCGGGGCCACCGGCACCTTCCATACCGAACAGGCGCTGGCCTATGGTACGCAGATGGTCGCAGGCGTTACGCCGGGGAAGGGCGGGAGCAGCCATATCGGCCTGCCGATCTACGACACGGTGCTGGAAGCCAAGACCAAGACGGGTGCCGACGCATCGGTCGTCTATGTGCCGCCGCCATTTGCCGCGGACTCCATTCTGGAAGCGATCGACGCGGAAATCCCGCTGATCGTGTGCATCACCGAAGGCATTCCGGTGCTCGACATGGTGCGCGTGAAGCGCGCGCTCTCGGGCAGCAAGTCGCGGCTGATCGGTCCCAACTGCCCCGGCGTGCTGACGCCCGGCGAATGCAAGATCGGCATCATGCCCGGCTCCATCTTCAAGAAGGGCAGCGTCGGCGTGGTCTCGCGTTCCGGCACGCTGACCTATGAAGCGGTGTTCCAGACCTCGAACGCGGGTCTTGGCCAGACCACGGCGGTCGGCATTGGCGGCGACCCGGTGAACGGCACCAATTTCATCGACGTGCTGGAGCTTTTCCTGGCCGACGATGCCACCGAAAGCATCATCATGATCGGCGAGATCGGCGGCGACGCCGAAGAGCAGGCGGCGCAGTTCCTGATCGACGAGGCGAAGCGCGGCCGCAAGAAGCCGATGGCCGGCTTCATCGCGGGCCGCACGGCGCCTCCGGGCCGTCGCATGGGCCATGCCGGCGCGATTGTTTCGGGTGGCAAGGGCGATGCGGAAAGCAAGATCGCGGCGATGGAAGCAGCAGGCATCAAGGTTTCGACCAGCCCGTCGGAACTGGGCACCACGCTGCTCGAAGTGTTGAAGGGCTGACAGAGACCCTTCTCCCTTGACGGGAGAAGGATACGAAGCCTTGCCAGCGTGCTGGCTAGGCGAAGTTGGATGAGGGTGAGCAAGCCTTTGGCTCGCGCGGTTCCGCTGGAACCGCATACCCCTCACCCAGCTATGACTAAGCCACTTCGTGGCTAAGTCTGCGCAACCCTCTCCCGCAAGGGGAGAGGGGAAGTGAGGTGGAACATGGGTTACGAAGGTCAGGACGTTTTTGCGGGCGTGGGGGAAATCGAGCAGGGTCCAAGCTGGGCACGCTCCAACTGGCCGCCGGTGGACACCGACGACCTGACCGGCGCGCTTGACCCGACGCAGATGCAGGTCGCTGTGAAGGCTGCGGCGAAGGCGGCGGGCAAGACCGTGTCCGATGCCGACATCGCCGAAGCGGCAGGCGATTCGATCCGCGCGATGATGCTCATCCGCACCTATCGCGTGCGCGGGCATCTGGCCTCCAACCTCGATCCGCTCGGCCTTTCGCAGCGCGAGCTGCCCGCCGATCTGACGCCGGAATATCATGGCTTTGCGGGCGCGGCGCTGGACAAGAAAGTCTATCTGGGCGGTACGCTCGGCCTTGAATATGCGACAGTGCGCGAGCTGGTCGAGATATTGCGCGCCAACTACTGCGGCAATGTCGGCCTGGAATATATGCATATCGCCGATGTGGAGGAGCGCCGCTTCCTGCAGGAGCGGATGGAAGGCAAGGACAAGGAAATTCATTTCTCGCCCGAAGGCAAGAAGGCGATCCTGACCAAGGTCATCCACGGCGAGCAATATGAGAAGTTCCTGGGCCGCAAATATGTCGGCACCAAGCGTTTCGGGCTGGATGGCGGCGAGTCCATGATCCCGGCGCTGGAGGCGATCATCAAGCATGGCGGTGCGCAGGGCGTGCGCGAGATCGTGTTCGGCATGGCGCATCGCGGGCGCCTCAACGTGCTCGCCAATGTGATGGCCAAGGGCTTTCGCGTGATCTTCCACGAGTTTTCCGGCGGTACCGCCAACCCGGAGGACGTGGGCGGATCGGGCGACGTCAAATATCATCTCGGCACCTCGACCGACCGGGAGTTCGACGGAATCAAGGTGCACATGAGCCTGGTGCCCAATCCTTCGCATCTGGAAACCGTCGATCCGATCGTGCTGGGCAAGGTCCGCGCGCAACAGGTGTTCCGCGACGATCTCGGCACGCACGAACAGGTGCTGCCGGTGCTGATCCATGGCGACGCGGCGTTCGCGGGGCAGGGGATCGTGTGGGAGTGCTTCGGCTTTTCGGGCATTCGCGGCTACAATACCGGCGGCTGCATCCATTTCGTCGTCAACAATCAGGTGGGCTTTACGACCTCGCCACAATTTGCGCGTTCGTCGCCCTATCCCAGCGACGTGGCGAAGGGCGTGATGGCGCCGATCCTGCACGTCAATGGCGACGATCCCGAAGCGGTGACCTTCGCCTGCAAGCTGGCGATCGAATATCGCCAGACCTTCCACCGCGACATCGTGATCGACATGTGGTGCTATCGCCGCTTCGGCCATAACGAAGGCGACGAGCCGAGTTTCACCCAGCCGCTGATGTACGCGAAAATCCGCCAGCATCCGCCGGTCAGCGATGTCTATGCCGCCCGGCTGAAGGCGCAGGGCGTCATCGATGACGGCTTTGTCACGGCGACCACGCAGGAGTTCGTCGATCATCTGGAAGACGAGTTCGAGGCGGCCAAAAGCTACAAGGCGAACAAGGCGGACTGGTTCGCCGGGCGCTGGTCCGGCCTGTCGCAGCCCGCCGACGCCGAAACCGCGCGCGGCAATGTCGAAACCGGCATTCCCGCGAAGCTGTTCGAAAGCCTGGGCCGGACGCTGACCAGCGTTCCCGACACGATCAACATCCACAAGACGCTGCGCCGCATATTGGAAGCAAAGGCGGAGATGTTCCGCACCGGCGACAATTTCGACTGGGCGACCGGCGAGGCGCTGGCGTTCGGATCGTTGCTGTCCGAAGGCTATGGTGTGCGCCTGTCGGGTCAGGATTCCGGCCGCGGCACGTTCAGCCAGCGGCATTCGGTGTGGGTCGATCAGGATAGCGAAAGCCGCTATATTCCGCTGTCGACGGTGCCGCACGGCCGCTTCGAAGTGCTGGATTCGCCGCTGTCGGAATATGGCGTGCTGGGCTTCGAATATGGCTATGCGCTGGCCGACCCGAAAAGCCTTGTGCTGTGGGAAGCACAGTTCGGCGATTTCGCCAATGGCGCGCAGATCGTGATCGACCAGTATATCGCGTCGTCCGAATCCAAATGGCTGCGCGCCAACGGCCTCGTCATGTTGCTGCCGCACGGCTATGAAGGGCAGGGGCCAGAGCATAGCTCCGCGCGTCTCGAACGCTTTCTGCAACTGTGTGCGGAAGGCAATATCCAGGTCGCCAACTGCACGACGCCGGCCAATTACTTCCACATCCTGCGCCGCCAGATGCTGCGCTCGTTCCGCAAGCCACTCATCATCATGACGCCCAAGTCGCTGCTGCGGCACAAGCTGGCGGTCAGCAAGGCATCGGATTTCCAGGGGCAGACGCATTTCATGCGGCTGCTTTCGGACACCAATCCGGCGGCGGACGACAAGACGAAGCGGCTGGTGCTGTGCAGCGGCAAGGTCGCCTATGACCTGATCGAGGCCCGCGACGCGGCAGGCGACAAGGCCACGCAGATTGTGCGTGTGGAGCAGCTCTATCCCTTCCCCACAGAGGCGCTGGCCGCCCGCATCAAGCGCATGACGAACCTGGAAGAGGTCGTCTGGTGCCAGGAAGAGCCGCGCAACAACGGCGCATGGTTCTTCGTCGAGCCGTTCATCGAGGAAAGCCTGGAGCAGGCCGGCAAGGCACCGATGCGCGCGCGCTATGCGGGGCGCAAGGCGTCGGCATCGCCTGCCACCGGTCTTGCCAAGCGTCACATCGCCGAACAGGGCGCGCTGGTGGCCGATGCACTCGGTCACAGCGTCCGCACCGAAATCCGTCGCCAGAAGAAGGGCTAAGTCTGCACCATGGCCACCGAAGTCAAAGTCCCTACCCTGGGCGAATCCGTTACCGAAGCCACCGTCGGCGCATGGCTGAAAAAGCCGGGCGATGCCGTCGCGCTGGATGAACCCATTTGCAGCCTGGAAACAGACAAGGTTGCGGTGGACGTGCCCTCGCCGGTCGCAGGCACGCTGGGCCAGCAGCTCGTCAAGGAAGGCGATACCGTCAATGTCGGCGCGGTGATTGCGATCATCGAGGCGGGCGGTGCGGCAGCCTCGCCCGCCCCCGCGGCAGCGGCAGCGCCTGCGAAGGCGGAAGCCGCAGCCCCCGCGCCGACGGCCTCTGCCCCCGCGGACGAGGACGATGGCGAAGGCGGCAATCTGACCCTGTCGCCGGCCGTGCGCCGTCTGGTGCTGGAGCATGGGCTTGACCCCAGCAAGATCAAGGGCACCGGCAAGGACGGACGGCTGACGAAGGACGACGTGGTCGCTGCCGTCGCTGCGGGGACGGCCAAGGCCACAGCCGCACCGGCCGCCAGCGCCGCGCCTGCCGCCGCTGCCGCCCCTTCCGCGCCCGGTCGCGGCGAAGAGCGTGTACGCATGACACGCCTGCGCCAGACGGTCGCCAAGCGGCTGAAGACCGCGCAGGAAACCGCAGCCCTGCTGACGACGTTCAACGATGTCGACATGAGCGCGGTGATCGAAGCGCGGGCGAAGTACAAGGATCTGTTCGAGAAGAAGCACGGAGTGCGCCTGGGCTTCATGGGCTTTTTCACCAAGGCGGTGACGATGGCCCTGCGCGACGTGCCCGGCGTGAACGCGCAGATCGAGGGCGACGAGATCATCTATCACGACTATGCCGACATTTCGGTTGCGGTCAGCGCGCCCAATGGCCTCGTCGTGCCGGTCATCCGCAATGCCGAAAGCATGAGCGTCGCGCAGGTCGAAAAGACGATCGGCGAGTTCGGCAGGAAGGCCAAGGACGGTACCTTGACGATGGAGGACATGAAGGGCGGCACCTTCACCATCTCCAACGGCGGCGTCTTCGGATCGCTGATGTCCACGCCGATCATCAATACGCCGCAGAGCGCGGTGCTGGGCCTCCACCGCATCGAGGATCGCGCCGTCGTCCGCGACGGACAGATCGTCATCCGCCCGATGATGTATCTCGCGCTCAGCTACGACCACCGCCTGATCGACGGCCGCGAAGCCGTGACCTTCCTGGTCGCGGTGAAGAACGCGATCGAGGATCCGACCCGCCTCCTGATCGATTTGTGAGACGCTGAGAGATTGAATAGCCGTTCTCCTGCGAAAGCAGGAGTCCAGGGCGGAGAAGTGCAACGAAAGCCGGTTTTGTCTATCTGATGGCGAACAAGCGCAACGGAACGCTGTATATCGGCGTAACCAGCAATTTGATCGCCAGGGCATATCAGCATCGCAATGGCCTGATTGACGGGTTTACAAAGGATCACGACTGCAGATTGCTGGTCTGGTTTGAATATCATGACGATTTGCAGGACGCACGGTTACGCGAACTGCAAATGAAGAAATGGAAACGCGCTTGGAAAATCGAACTGATCGAGCGGACCAATCCGCGATGGCATGATCTGTTCGATAGCCTTGCCTGAAACGCCCTGGGCTCCTGCTTTCGCAGGAGAACGGCCTGTGGTGATGGAGTGAAGAATGGCCGAATATGATTACGATGTGCTGGTGATCGGTGCCGGACCCGGTGGTTATGTCGCGGCGATCCGGGCGGCGCAGCTTGGCCTGAAAACCGCCTGTGCGGAAAGCGGGGCGACGCTCGGCGGCACCTGCCTCAATGTCGGCTGCATCCCCTCGAAGGCGCTGCTCAATGCCTCCCATCATTATGAGGCCGCGCATTCGGGCGCGCTGGCGAAGCACGGTATCAAGGTCGGCCAGGTCGAACTGGACCTGCCCGCGATGCTCGCCGACAAGGACGGTGCGGTAAAGGGCCTGACCGACGGCATCGCCTTCCTCTTCAAGAAGAACAAGGTCGACTGGATCAAGGGCCTCGCCACCTTCCAGGATGCGCATAGCGTGGACGTCGGCGGCAAGACGGTGACCGCGAAGAACATCGTCATCGCCACTGGCTCCTCCGTCACCCCGCTTCCGGGTGTCGAAGTGGATAACGCCAAGGGCATCGTCGTCGATTCCACCGGCGCATTGGCGCTGGAAAAGGTGCCGGGGCATATGGTCGTGATCGGCGGCGGCGTGATCGGGCTGGAACTGGGATCGGTGTGGCGGCGGCTGGGCGCGCAGGTGACGGTCGTGGAATATCTCGACCAGATATTGCCCGGCATGGATGGCGACGTGCGCAAGGAAGCGGCGAAGCTGTTCAAGAAGCAGGGCTTCGACATCAAGACGGGCACCAAGGTAACCGGCGTGTCGGTCAAGGGCAGGAAAGCCACCGTATCGGTCGAACCGGCCAAGGGCGGCGACGCGAGCGTGATCGAGGCCGACGTGGTGCTGGTCGCCATCGGCCGCAGGCCCAATACCGAGGGCCTTGGCCTCGACGCGATCGGTCTGGCGGTCAACGCGCGCGGGCAGATCGAAACCGATCATGATTTCGCGACCAAGGTGCCGGGCGTCTGGGCGATCGGCGACGTGATCCCCGGCCCGATGCTGGCGCACAAGGCGGAGGACGAGGGTGTTGCCGTTGCGGAGAATATCGCGGGCCTGACGGGTATCGTGAACCACGACGTCATTCCTTCGGTGGTCTACACCCATCCCGAAATCGCGGGCGTCGGCCTGACCGAGGAGCAGGCGAAAGAGCGCGGCCCGGTCAAGACCGGCAAGTTCCCGATGATGGCGAACAGCCGTGCCAAGGCGATCCGCGACACCGAAGGCTTCGTGAAGGTCATCGCCGACGCGGAAACCGACAAGGTGCTGGGGGTGTGGATCATCGCGACGCCTGCCGGTGACATGATCGCGCAGGCGGCGCAGGCCATGGAGTTCGGCGCATCGAGCGAGGACATCGCCTATACTTGCCACGCGCATCCCACCCATGCCGAAGCGTTCAAGGAAGCGGCGATGGCGGTGCGGGGCAAGCCCATTCATATGTGATGGGGTTGGTGTGGTCGCGTTTCCGTTCCCCGGCGCAGGCCGGCGCGGACTGCACTTTGTTGCTCTGGACCCCGGCTTTCGCCGGGGAACTGCGTGATAATAAACCCTGCGCCAGCGGTTCTCTTTGACGCCATCGCACCCTAGGTAGCGCGCATGACCAGCCCCGCCCCCTATGCCGCGCGCCCCGATGCCAGCCGGGGGCGGCTCCACGCCGAACCGGGGGGCGAGACGCGGGGGCCGCGCGACATGTTCCAGCGGGATCGGGATCGGATCATCCATTCGATCGCGTTCCGGCGCCTGCGCCACAAGACGCAGGTGTTCATCGCGCCCGACGGCGATCATTATCGTGTACGCCTGACCCACAGCCTTGAAGTCGCGCAGATCGGCCGCACCATCGCCCGCGCGCTGGGCCTGAACGAGGACCTGACCGAAGCTTTGTGCCTGGCGCATGATATCGGCCATCCCCCTTTCGGTCATGCGGGGGAGGATGCGCTGAAGGCCGCGATGGCGCGGCAGGGCGGCTTCGATCACAATGCCCATACGCTGCGCACGCTGATGCGGCTGGAATGCCCCTATCCGCGCTTTCCCGGCCTCAATCTGAGCTGGGACATGCTGGAGGGGCTGGCGAAGCACAACGGGCCGGTCGTGCAACCCGGTTGGGCCATGGCCGATGTCGATGCGCTGTTCCCCCTCGACCTGCGGGACTGGCCGAGCCTGGAGGCACAGGTGGCGGCGATCGCCGACGACATCGCCTATGACAATCACGATATCGACGACGGGCTGCGCGCGGGCCTGCTGACGCTCGACCAGTTGCTGGAGGTGCCGATGGTCGCGGCCTGCTGGGCGCGGGTGAAAGGACGGCATCCCGGCATTGCCGACGCGCGTCTGCTGCGCGAACTGGTGCGCGACCAGATCGGCGTGATGGTGAACGACGTTATCCAGACCGCACGGGCGACGATCGCCGACAGTGGGGTGCGGACGGTCGATGACGTGCGGCAGGCGGGGCGCGCGCTCATCGGCTTTTCCGACGAGATGGCGGCGGCAGAGCGCGTGCTCAAGCGGTTCATGTATGCGCAGCTCTATCATCATGCCGATCAACTGGCGGCGGCGGACCGGGCACGGGTGATCGTGGCCGATCTGTTTGCGGCCTATCGCGCCGATCCCGCGCTGATGGCGGACGGCTGGCCGGAAGGCTGCGACGCCGACGAGCCGGACCGCAGCCGCCACATCGCCGATTTCATTGCCGGCATGACCGACCGCTATGCGGAAAATCGGCATTTCGCCCTGTTTGGCGGTCAGCCCAGTTCATAGCCGGATTGACGCGCCGCAGCCTTTGGGCAATGGACGATCTGTCTTCGCGTCGGATTCGGTCAACGGATCGGGCGCGGGCATGATACGGGAGAGTGCCGAGCGGTCAGCGCCGCGCGGACGCCGAAGGAGCAACCGCCCCGGAATCTCTCAGGCCAAGGGACCGTATCATGGCTGGACACTCTGGAAAGCGAACGGCCGCATGCCGTTCCACCGAAGGTGTAAACCGCCCGATCGCTCCGTTGTGGAGAGGATCGTCCGGTCAAAGCTCTCAGGTTCCGTGACAGAGGGGGTGATGACATGAGGGACCGCCGTCCGTGGTTCGTTATGTGATTGCAGAAGCCCTTTTCGTGCCGGAGACCGGAAGATGACCACCCCCAGTGACGTTCTGGACACGGCACCCGACAGCGATGCTGCCGGTTCAGTGCCCGAAAAGCTGCCGCTCGATGCCTGGCACCGCACGCGGGGCGGCCGGATGGTCGCCTTCGCCGGCTATGACATGCCGATCCAGTATGAAGGCATCATGGCGGAGCATAGCTGGACGCGCAGCCATGCCGGGCTGTTCGATGTCAGCCACATGGGGCAGATCGGCTTTACCGGCGAAGATGTCGACGCGGCACTGGAAACGGTGCTGCCGGGCGATATTCTGGGCCTCAAGACATTCCGCCAGCGTTATTCGCTGCTGCTCGACGAGGAAGGCGGCATTCTTGACGACCTGATGGTCAGCCGCCGCCCGGACGACTTCTACATGGTGGTCAACGGCGCAACCAAATATGAGGACATCGGCTGGCTGCGCGAACAGCTGTCGGATGACATCACCATCAACCACATGGAGGATCAGGCGCTGCTCGCCTTGCAGGGACCGGAAGCGGGCGTTGCACTGGCCAGCCTGATCCCGGCGACGGCCGACCTGTATTTCATGCAGTGCGGCCCGTTCGTCTGGCAGGGGCATGATCTGTGGATCTCGCGCTCAGGCTATACCGGCGAAGACGGCTTTGAAATCAGCGTGCCTGCCGAAGCGGTTGAGGCGCTTGCCGATGCGCTGTGCGCGCTGGATCAGGTCAAGCCGATCGGGCTTGGCGCGCGCGATTCCTTGCGGCTGGAGGCGGGCCTGCCGCTCTACGGGCATGATATCGATACCGCGGTCAGCCCGATCGCCGCCGACCTGGGTTTTGCGATATCGAAGCGTCGCCGCGAACAGGGCGGCTTCATCGGCCATGCGCGCATCGCGCGGGAACTGGCTGAAGGTGCGCCATCGCGACGGGTCGGCCTGACGATCGAAGGGCGGCTGCCCGCGCGTGAAGGGGCCGCGATCTTTCTGGGCAACGACCGCATCGGCACCGTGACATCGGGCGGCTTTGCCCCGACGGTCGGTGCGCCGATCGCCATGGGCTGGGTCGAAACCGCGCATGCCGCAATCGGCACCGTGCTTGACGTCGAAGTACGCGGCAAGCGGCTTGCCGCCACGATCGCGCCGATGCCCTTCGTCCCTCACCGCTATCACCGCCTGAAGCCAGGAGCCTGACAATGAGCCGTTACTTTACCGACGAACATGAATGGATCGATGTCGACGGCGACATCGCGACCGTCGGCATCACCGATTATGCGCAGGAGCAACTGGGCGACATCGTGTTCGTCGAATTGCCTGCCGAAGGCGCGAAGTTCGACAAGGGCGACGATGCCGCCGTCGTCGAATCGGTCAAGGCGGCGTCCGACGTCTATGCGCCGATTTCCGGCGAAGTGGTCGAGGCCAACGCCGCACTGGAGGAGGAGCCGGCGCTGGTGAACAGCGATCCCGAAGAGGACGGCTGGTTCTTCAAGCTGCGGATCGCGGACACCGCCGAGCTGGAAGGCCTGATGGACGAGGCCGCCTATCGCAAGTTTGTCGCCGGTCTCTGACCGGCCAGTCAAGGAACCCTGATGCGCTATCTTCCCCTGACCGATACCGATCGCAGCGCGATGCTGAACGTCATCGGTGTCCAGTCGATCGACGATCTTTTCATGGATGTGCCTGTCGAGGCGCAGCTTGCAACGAAGATCGACGGGCTGCCCGATCATGCCAGCGAGCTGGCGGTGGAGCGGCATATGGGGAAGCTGGCGCGGAAGAATATGGTCGCGGGCGACGTGCCCTTCTTTCTGGGGGCTGGCGCTTATCGCCATCATGTGCCCGCCAGCGTCGATCATCTGATTCAGCGCGGCGAGTTCCTGACCGCCTATACCCCCTATCAGCCGGAAATCGCGCAGGGGACGTTGCAGGTCCTGTTCGAGTTCCAGACGCAGGTGGCGCGGCTGTTTGGCTGCGATGTCGCCAATGCATCGATGTATGACGGGTCCACCGCCTGCTGGGAAGCGATCGGCATGGCGCGGCGTATCACCCGGCGCGGCAAGGCATTGCTGTCGTCCGGCCTGCATCCCCATTATGTGTCCGTCGCGCGCACGATGGCGCGCTTCACCGGCGATCAGCTTGTCTACACCACCCCGCGCGTCGACGCCGAACCCGACATCCAGACGCTGATCGACGCCATCGACGGCGACACCAGTTGCGTCGTCGTGCAATATCCCGACATATTGGGGCGCATCGGCGATCTGTCCGCGCTTGCGGCCAAGGCCCATGCTGCCGGCGCGCTGCTGATCGCGGTGGTGACCGAGCCGGTGGCGCTGGGCGCGATCACCCCGCCCGGAGACATGGGCGCGGACATCGTTGTGGGCGAAGGCCAGTCGATCGGCGTCGGCCTGCAATTTGGCGGGCCGTATCTCGGCCTGTTCGCCTGCAAGCAGAAATATGTGCGGCAGATGCCCGGTCGCCTGTGCGGCGAGACAGTGGACGCGGAGGGGAAGCGCGGTTTCGTGCTGACGCTCTCCACCCGCGAACAGCACATCCGCCGCGAAAAGGCGACGTCGAACATCTGCACCAACAGTGGCCTGTGCGCGCTGGCCTTTTCCATTCACATGACTCTGCTGGGCGAAAGGGGGCTGACCGATCTTGCCGCGCTGAACCACGCGCGCGCGGTGCAGGCGGCCGAGGCGCTGGAAGCGGTGCCGGGCGTGCGATTGCTCAACAGCAGCTTCTTCAACGAGTTCACGATCCTGCTCGATCAGGATGCGCGCGAAGTCGCGCGGGCGCTGGCCGATCGGGACATATTGGGGGGCGTATCACTGGGCCGCCTGTTTCCCGATGCGGCGGAGCTTTCCGGCGGGCTGGTGGTGGCCGTGACCGAAACCACGACCGAGGATGATATTGCGGCCCTGTGTGGGGGCCTGAAGGAGGTGCTCGCATGACGATGCTCAAGGAAGGGCGTCCGACGCGACCCGTCGCGCTGGCCCAGGACAAGGCGACTGCGAACCCGACGATCACGGGCAACAAGGCTCTGATGCTGGAAGAGGCGCTGATCTTCGAAATCGGATCGCATGAGACGACAGGCGTCGACATCGCACCCGCGCCGCAGGTGAAAAGCCGTCTGGGCGGGCTGGAGCGGCGCAAGCCGATCGCGCTGCCCGGCCTTTCGGAGCCGGAAACGGTGCGGCATTACACGCGCCTGTCGCGGCAGAATTACGGGATCGACCTGGGCTTCTTTCCGCTCGGTTCCTGCACGATGAAGCATAACCCGCGCCTCAACGAGAAAATGGCGCGCCTGCCCGGCTTTGCCGATATTCATCCGCTGCAACCGCAATCGACGGTGCAGGGCGCGCTGGCGGTGATCCACGAACTCGCCGAATGGCTGGTCACGCTGACCGGCATGCACAGCGTCGCGATGAGCCCGAAGGCTGGCGCGCATGGCGAGCTCTGTGGCCTGCTGGCGATCCGCGCCGCACTGGAAGCGCGCGGCGACGCCCGTTCGGTCGTGCTAGTGCCTGAGAGCGCGCACGGCACCAACCCGGCGACGGCCGCCTTCTGCGGCTATGCAGTGGAGGATATTCCGGCCACGCCCGAAGGCCGCGTCGATCTCGCGGCGCTCAAGGCCCGGCTTGGCCCCGATGTTGCGGCGGTGATGATCACCAACCCCAACACCTGCGGCCTGTTCGAGCGCGATTTGCGCACGATTTCGGAAGCGGTGCACGCAGCGGGCGGCTTCGTCTATTGCGACGGGGCCAATTTCAACGCCATAGTCGGGCGGGTGCGCCCCGGCGATCTGGGCGTCGACGCCATGCACATCAACCTGCACAAGACTTTTTCAACCCCGCATGGTGGGGGCGGCCCCGGTTCCGGCCCGGTGGTGTTCAGCGAGGCTCTGTCGCCCTATGCGCCGCTGCCCTTTGTGGAAAAGACCGCCGATGGCCATGTGCTGATCGAGGAGGAAACGGCGGGCGAGCATCATGCCGGCAGCTTTGGTCGCATGGTCGCGTTCCACGGGCAGATGGGCATGTTCACCCGCGCGCTGACCTATATCATGAGCCACGGTGCCGACGGCCTGCGGCAGGTGAGCGAGGACGCCGTGCTCAACGCCAACTATATCCTGCGCAGCCTGGAGGATGTGCTCGATGCGCCCTTCGCGGCGTCCGGTCCGTGCATGCATGAGGCGCTGTTCAGCGACAAGGGCATGGCCGAGGGCTTCACGACGCTCGACATCGCCAAGGGGCTGATCGACGAGGGCTTCCATCCGATGACCGTCTATTTCCCGCTGGTCGTCCATGGCGCGATGCTGGTGGAACCGACCGAAACCGAGGGGAAGGCCGCGCTCGATCAGTTCATCGTGGCATTGCGATCGGTCGCGCAAAGGGCAAATGCCGGAGACGCGGCGCTCAAGGGCGCGCCTTATTTTGCGCCACGCCGCCGCCTCGACGAAACGCTGGCGGCGCGTAAGCCGGTGCTGGTGTGGACCGAGCCGGAAGCCGTGGCGGAAGCAGCGGAATAAAGATATTCTGTTCCCCGGCGCAGGCCGGGGGACGGTCAGGCTACGACCACATCCCGCGCGGCCTTCAGCCGGATATGTTCGCGCCAGGCAATATACAGGCCCGAAGCGACGATGAGCGCCGCGCCGATCCAGGTAGTCGGTTGCGGCCACTCGTTCCAGAACAGCCAGCCCAAAGCTGTCGCCCAGAGGAGCGTGCTGTAATCCATCGGCAGCACGACCGATACCGGCGCCCAGCGCAGCGCGCCCGTCATCCCCAGTTGGGCGAGGCCGCCGCTGATCCCGATCATCGCCAATATGCCCCATGTAAGCGGGTCATGCGCCTGCGCAACGAAGATCATGGCGATGCCCAGCGGCGGTATGGACAGGAAGGTGAACCAGAACACGGTGACGCTTGCGCCTTCCGTGCGCCCCAGATCGCGCAGCAGCAGCGCGATGAAACTGGTGAGGACCACGGCGACCAGCGCAACGGCGAGGCCCAGCGGCGGAAAATGCGCCGTATCGGGCCGCACCACCACAAGGACACCGACAAAGCCGATCAGCACCGCGCTCCAGCGGTGGATACCGGTCGCTTCCTTGAGCAGCACCGCAGACAGGATGGTGGCGACAATCGGCATGGTAAAGCCGATGGTCGTCGCTTCGGTCAGCGGCAGCAGGATATAGGCCCCGAAGTTGAACACCATACCGACAAGGCCCAGCGTCGTGCGGCTAATATGCCCGCCGATACGTTGCGTGCGCACCGATGCTGCGCCTTGGGTAAGCATGATCCAGCCGAACACGATCGGCATCGCCAGCGCCTGACGATAGAAAAGCGATTCGACGAGATGGACGCCGCGTTCGCTGGCAAGTTTCACCAGTGCGAACATGATCGCCAAACACAGCATCGCGAACAGGCGCAGACCGATGGCGAACAGCGCGCGTTCCTCGCGCGGGGATTCAGGTTGCGGCGCTATCGTCGCGATGGGATCGGCAGAGGGGGCGGTGGCGCTGTCCACGCCACCGCTTTAACCGCTTTGCTGCGCCGCGCAATGGAGCGGCGGCGCAGAAGCGGTAATTGGCTGGCCCTATTTGGCGGGCTTCACGAACTTCAGCGTCATGCGATCGCTTTCGCCGATCGCCTGATATTTCGCCTTGTCGGTTTCGCCATTGGTCAGGACCGGGGGCAGCGTCCAGACGCCCTTGGCCCAGTCGGCCGTATCCTTCGGGTTGGCGTTCACTTCGGATGCGCCGACATATTGGAAACCGGCGGCTTCCGCGAGGCGACGGACGGTCGATACCTTGAGATAGCCGGACGACTTTTCCAGCGCCGTATCGCGATCCTCGGGCAGGCGGTGATCGACGATACCCAGCGTGCCGCCGGGCTTCAGCATCGTATAGAAAGCCTTGAAGTTCGCGGCCTCGGTGCCGTTCATCACCATGTTGTGGACGTTGCGGAACGTCAGCAGCGTATCGACGCTGTCCGCCGGAATACCCGTTTCCGGCCAGGGCACCAGCTTTGTCTTGCCATAG
This sequence comes from Sphingobium algorifonticola, assembly GCF_004005485.1. Taxonomy (GTDB): domain Bacteria; phylum Pseudomonadota; class Alphaproteobacteria; order Sphingomonadales; family Sphingomonadaceae; genus Sphingobium; species Sphingobium algorifonticola. The sequence goes on along the minus strand of NZ_RZUL01000001.1, from coordinate 327,658 downwards.
ACGTCGGGGGTCGCCGCCAGCTTTGCCTTCAGATTGTCGAAGCCCCGGCCGGGCGCCTGTGCGGCATAGAGCGTGCCCTTGTCCTTGAGCAGGGGCGCCAGGATTTCCGTGTACCAGCCGCCGCCCGGCGAATATTCGACGACCGTCTGATCGGGCTTCACCCCGAAGAACATCAAGGTTTCGACCGGATGGCGATAGGCGTCGCGCGGCGTGTTGGTAGCGGAACGGCTGGGCGCCTTCACCGCCGCCATGATCGCCTGATGCGCGGCATGGTCCATCGGCTGCGCGCCGTGGTTCATGGTGCTGTGGTCCATCGCCTGCTGCGCGCCGAGCATGGCGACGGGGCTGGCAATGGCGATCAGGCCGAACGCGATTGACTTGGAGATTTTCATTGCGGGGGGACTCCTCTCGAAAGGTGTGCGGACCATGGCGGGAGAAGGAAATCCGCGCAAGCTGTTCCCCGGCGAAAGCCGGGGTCCAGAGCAACAAAGTGCAGAGCGTACCGCCCTGGACCCCGGCTTTCGCCGGGGAACGGGACGTTGTGCTGTTTCGAAATGCGAAAAAGGCCCCGTCCTTATGCCGAGGACGGGGCCTTTTCTCTAATGCTTCGGCCTCAGATCAGGCCGAGGCCACTTCCGACACGTCGACTTTCACGCCCGGACCCATCGAGGACGACAGCGCGATCTTGCGCACGTACTTGCCCTTCGAACCGGTCGGCTTTGCCTTCACGATCGCATCGACGAAGGCGTCGAAGTTCTTGCGTAGGTCCGCCTGGCTGAAGCTCGCCTTGCCGAGGCCGGCGTGGATGATCCCGGCCTTTTCGACGCGGAACTCGATCTGGCCGCCCTTGGCCGCTTTCACGGCTTCGGCGACGTTCGGGGTCACCGTGCCCAGCTTCGGGTTCGGCATCAGGCCCTTGGGACCCAGCACCTTGCCGAGACGACCGACCAGACCCATCATGTCCGGCGTCGCGATGACGCGCTGGAAATCGATGTTGCCGGCCTGGATGCTGTCGAGCAAATCTTCTGCGCCCACGATGTCGGCACCGGCGGCAGTCGCTGCTTCCGCCTTGTCGCCGCGCGCGAACACGGCGACACGCACCGTTTTGCCCGTGCCCGCGGGCAGGGTGACGACGCCGCGGACCATCTGGTCGGCGTGGCGCGGATCGACGCCCAGGTTAATCGCGACTTCGACCGACTCGTCGAACTTGGCGGTCGCATGGGTCTTGATAAGGGCCAGCGCCTCATCGACGCCGTGCAGCTTTTCGCGATCGATCGCCGTGGCCAGCGCCTTGGCCTTCTTGGTTTGCTTTGCCATGATCTCAGCCCTCCACCACTTCGAGGCCCATTGCGCGGGCGCTGCCTTCGATGATCTTCGTTGCGGCGTCGATATCGTTCGCGTTCAGATCCTTCATCTTGACCTGCGCGATTTCCGAAAGCTGCGACCGCTTGATCTTGCCCGCGACAACCTTGCCCGGTTCCTTGGAACCCGACTTCAGGCCAACAGCCTTCTTGATGAGGAAGGTGGCCGGTGGCGTCTTGGTGACGAAGGAGAAGCTGCGATCGGCATAGACGGTGATGACGGTGGGGAGGGGCGTGCCCTTTTCCACGTCGCCGGTCGCCGCATTGAAGCCCTTGCAGAACTCCATGATGTTGACGCCGCGCTGACCCAGTGCAGGGCCGATCGGCGGGGAGGGATTGGCGGCGCCCGCAGGCACCTGGAGCTTGATGTAGCCCGTAATCTTCTTGGCCATGGTTACTCACTCTGTTGCGGGATGGTCAAAAGTCCATCCGGTTCAAGTTTAGCGGTCAAGCAGCCGATCCGAAGAGCGGCCTCCCGCGGTGTAAGCATCCTCTCCGGTGGGAGAGGATACGAACGCTTGGCAGCGTGCTGCCTAGCGGTAGTTGGAGAGGGGGTGTGCCCGTCGCGATAGCGCGGAACCCCTCTCCCGTTGCGACTAGGCAGCAAGCTGCCAAGTCTCACTGCCCTCTCCCAAAGGAGAGGGGAATAACGCTACTTCGCCAGTTCGACCTGTTCGAAATCCAGCTCGACGGGCGTCGCGCGGCCGAAGATCGAGACGGAGACCTTTACGCGGCTCTTTTCGAAATCCAGTTCCTCGACCACGCCGTTGAAGCTGGCGAACGGGCCGTCGAGCACCTTGACGCTGTCGCCGATCTCGTAATTGACCGTGATCTTCGTCTTGGGGTTCGCGGCGGCTTCCTCCTTGGTGTTGAGGATGCGCGCGGCTTCCGCCTCGCTGATCGCCTGCGGCTTGCCCATGGAGCCGAGGAAGCCGGTAACCTTGGGCGTGTTCTTGACCAGATGATAGACATCGTCGTTCATCGCCAGCTTCGCCAGCACATAGCCGGGGAAGAACTTGCGTTCGGACTGCACCTTCTTGCCGCGCCGCACCTCGGTCACGGTTTCGACCGGCACCTCGACCGATTCGACCAGCTGGGACAGGCCCAGACGATCGGCGTCGGCGAGAATCGAATCGCGGACCTTGTTCTCGAAGCCCGAATAGGCATGGATGATGTACCAGCGCGCCATGAAACTTCCCAAAACTCCCGCGTATGAGCGATGTAACCATTAAGCCTGCCTCAGCCTGCCGCCAGCGCCAGCAGCCACTTCACCGCCGCCCCGAAAACGGTGTCGATGCCGAAAAAGAACAGCGCCAGAATCGATGTCATGATGACGACCATCACGGTGGTCATCATCGTTTCCCGACTCGTCGGCCACACGATCTTGTTCGCCTCGGCACGCACCTGATTGACGAAATCCGCAACGGATGTCTTGGCCATGGCAATCGCTCAACCCATTCAAAAACAACACAGATCGCGAAGCAATAGGCCGCCCTCCGGGCCTTGCCTGTTTCAGGCTTCCCGGATGCGGCCGCTGCTTCGCGACCAGAAACTCCGCGTCCATAGCCTTGCGCCCCGAAAGGCGCAAGTAATGGCAGGAGTGGAGGGACTCGAACCCCCGGCATTCGGTTTTGGAGACCGACGCTCTACCAACTGAGCTACACTCCTGTATCGACAACGCCGTGCCGACGAAGACGCGCGCTTTAGCTCGACCGGCGCAGGGTGGCAAGGCTTTTGCCGCCCGCCCCGGACCGCCGTTGCGCCGCCACCCTCGTGCCGCCGTCCGCGCTGTCCGATCCGGCGGATTGCGTTGGCGCGCCGGGCGAAAGCCGCGTAGCGTGAGGGGGTAATGACGATTGACCCCGTTCTGTTGCTGCAGGCCTATGCCATCGGCGTTTTCCCCATGTCCGACGACCGCGAGGCGCAGGATATCTATTGGGTGGAACCGAAACGACGGGCGATCTTGCCGCTCGACGGCTTCCGCCTGTCGCGGTCGCTGGCCAAGACCATCAGGCGCGACCGTTTCACCGTGCGGGCCAACAGCCATTTCGCGGCGGTGGTCGCGCTGTGCGCGCAATCGGCCCCCGATCGTCCGTCGACCTGGATCAACCACAGCATCGAGACGGCCTATCTGCATCTCCATCGCCTGGGTTTCGCGCACAGCATCGAATGCTGGGACGGCGACGATCTGGTCGGCGGGCTCTATGGCGTCGCGCTGGGCCGTGCGTTCTTCGGCGAAAGCATGTTCTCGCGCCGCACCGACGCATCGAAAGTGGCGCTCGGCTGGCTGGTCGCACGCTTGCGCAGCGGCGGCTTCACGCTGCTCGACTGTCAGTTCATGACGGGGCATCTGGCCTCGCTGGGGGCCATCGAGGTCCGGCAGGCCGACTATCTGATCCAGCTCAGCGCGGCGATCCGCGACGTGCCGATGGCGCGCGGGCGCGCGATACTGGACGCAGGACCGGGACCGGAAAGCGCGCTCGCGTTCGCGCCGATCGCGGACGCGGATGCCGAGATCACGGGGCGCGATGTGGTGGAATTGCTTGGGCAAGATTCCCTGCACAGCAGCCGTTCGCCCTGAGCTTGTCGAAGGGCTATCCTGAGCGCCTGCCGCAGGCGGGCAGTCGCAGGGGGCTATCCTGAACGAAGTGAAGGCGCTTCGCTTGCGCTCAGCGGAACCCTTCGACAAGCTCAGGGCGAACGGAGATGCTGATACAATAGCAAGTGTGCGGCCGATGAATTGTGGTCTTCGTCAGAATGACGATGGCCGCAGTAAGCGCGTATTGCCCCTCACCCCGCGTCGGGGGTCCATGCCTCATAGTCGCCGGTGGCGCTGGCGCGCTTGCCGCCCTTTTCGATCGCGCCGCTCGGGCGATAGGCCTGCGGCGTGCCGGTCAGGTTGGGCGTGAAGTCCTTTTCCCAGATGCGCGGGGGCGGCAGGAAACTTTCGGGTGCGGCCTCGAAAGTGTTGTGCAGCCAGCCGTGCCATTCGGCGGGGACGCGGCTGGCGTCGTTCGCGCCATTGTACATCACCCAGCGGCGGGGTTGGCCATGCACGTCCTTGCCACCCTGGAAATAGACGTTGCCCTGATGATCCTCGCCCACGCGCGTGCCGTTGCGCGCGCTCCACAGGGCGGTGCCGATGGTGGCGCCGTTCCACCAGGTGAAGATCTTGCCGAGGATTCCCATGCCTCGCCGCTTAGCGTTTCGACAGGGGAATTGGCAAGGCGGTTTTGTGCAGGTGCGTCCTGAACGCCCGGCTTATTTGCCCGGTTTGGTGCCCTTCGTGCCCGGATTGATGACGACTGCGCCCGGCGGCAGGCCGGTGCCTCCCATATCGAGCGCGCGCGCCTGTTCCGTGGCCTTGCGCTGCGGATCGTCCCGCTCCCGGATCGCCGCCTGCGTTTCCTGATCGAATCCCGCCTCGCCGCTGCCCTTCGACCAGGCGAGCACGATCGACATGCGCCGGTTGCGCGGATCGTAGATATCCTTCGCGACATAGGGATCGCGGTCGGCGACGCCCTCGATCTTGGCGAAGCGGCTGTTGCCGATCCCCGAATCGGCCAGTGCCTTGCGCGTCGCTTCGGCTCTGGCGGAGGAAAGCAGCCAGTTGTTCATCGTGCGGCCTGCGGCATAGGGCAGGCCATCGGTATGGCCGCGCACGATGATATCGTTCGGCAGCCCCTGCAACGCCTTGGCCACTTCGGCGATCAGCGCCCGCGCATTGGGCAGCAGCCGGTCGGTCGCCATGGCGAACATCGCGAAATCCGCCTCGTCGATCACGTCGATGCGCAGCCCTTCGCGGGTTTCGGTGAAGCGGATGTTCTTGCGCAGCTTCGCCATCGCCTTGTCGGCGGCCATCCGCGCTTCCAGCGTGGCCTTGATCTTTTCAAACTGCTGGCGGTCGGCGGCCTTCTTCATCCGCCCGCCTTCGTCCTTCGTGCCTGAAGCGTCGCGCGGGATGGTGATGGCCATATTGCCCTGGCCGCCGGTCGTCGGGTAATTTTCCTTGCCGGTAATGCTGTCGCCGCCGAGCAGGCCGGTCGCCCCCGCGCTGCCCGATTTCATCATGACCATGGTTGGCGTGAAATAGTCGGCAAGACCCTTGCGCTGCTTTTCGGTCGTCGCGCCGAGCAGCCACATCAGCAGGAAGAACGCCATCATCGCGGTCACGAAATCGGCATAGGCGACTTTCCAGGCGCCGCCGTGATGGCCGCCATGCGCCTCCACGATGATTTTCTTGACGATGATCGGCCGCGGTTCCGGCTCGTTCCCGCGCTTGCTCTTGCTGTCCCCCGCCATGGCTTATTTGCCCCGCATGCCGTCGAATACTTCGGCGAAGGCCGGCTGGTTGGCGTGGCTGAGGCTGGACCGCGCGGCCTCGATCACCAGCGGCTGCGGGTGACCGTGGAGGGACGCGATGATGATCTGCTTGACGACATGATAGATGGCGCCGTCCGCCTCGATCACGCTGCGGCAGCGATTGGCGAACGGACCGACCATGCCATAGGCGAGCAACACGCCCAGAAAGGTGCCGACCAGCGCGGAGCCAATCATCGCCCCCAGAATGGCGGGCGGCTGGTCGATCGACCCCATGGTCTTGACGACGCCCAGAACCGCCGCGACGATGCCGAGAGCGGGGAGGGCGTCTGCCAGCCCCTGAAGATTGTCGGCGGGCTTGATCGCTTCGTGGTGATGCGTCTTGAGGCTGTTGTCCATCACCTCCTCCACCGCATGCGGATCAAGCGTGCCCGAGGACACGACGACCAGCCGCAGCGTGTCGGCGATCAGGTGGACCAGCGTCTTGTCTTTCAGCAGCCGGGGATATTCGGTGAACACGGTGGACGAGGAGGGGTCCTCGATATGTGGTTCGAGCGCCACCGGCCCTTCGACACGCAGCATCTTCATCAGCTTGGAAACCAGGAAGATGCAGTCGAGAAAATCCTGCTTCTTGTAGGCAGGGCCCTTGAACACCTTGGCAAGGCCGCCACCCAGCGCCTTCAGGTCCGCGCCGCTGTTGCCGATGATGAGCGCGCCGACGGCCGCGCCGCCGATGATGAGCATTTCGTGCGGCAGGGCATGGAGCACCGGCCCGATGTCGCCGCCGGTGAATATGAATCCACCGAAAACCATGACGATGAGGACGACTAGGCCGATAATTGCGAACATGATGATCCCCGCGTGAAGCGTTTCCAGTGGCTGTGCCCTGCAATGCCACTCCCTTGTAAGGACGGTTTGGTTACCGTCGGGTTTAGACTGTTCGTTTTATATTGTGCCTTGCCCGTGAAATTTGCCCTTGGCCGTCGGCTTTGCCGTCGGGCGAAGGCTTATCGGATCAAGTCGAACAGCGTCTGCTGGTTGATCTTCGCGAACACGGCCTGCGCCGCTTCCAGGGTGGTCAGCTTCGCCTGCACATTGGCCAGCGTTTCGGTCAGGTCGGTGGATTCCAGCGCGCTGCGCCGCTCGCTCAGCGTCAGGTCGATATCGACCAGCCTGTCCTTCGCGGTTTCCAGCCGGTCGCCGCGCACACCCTGCGCGGCCTGTTCGTTGATGATATGGTCCAGCCCCTTGCGGATGCCGTTCAGCGCCGCATCAGGATTTCCGCTGGTCGATACGGTGGTGATCGCCGCCGCCAATATCGCGTCGAGCGACATTGCGGTGCCGGACACGTCGATACCTTCGGATATCTGCTGCCGAGTGGCCACGACCTGCAGGTTGATGCCGCGCGACACCGGGATGGCGGTCGCCTGGCCGTCGTCGAACACCGGCGTCCCCTGAAAATCGGTTTCGTTGACCAGTTCGCTCACGACGATGCGGATGTTTTCCAGCTCGGTCGTGATCGCCGCGCGGCCCGACACGTCGAGCGAGGCGGTCGATGCCTGGATCATCAGTTCCTGCGCCCGTGAAAACAGGCTGTTCATTTCCTCAAGGTTCGAATCGGCCTTGGCGGCGCGACCCTGCGCATAGCCGACGTTGGTCGTCCATGCCGCCTGCTGTGCCTGCTGCCGGGCAAGATCGGACACCTGCACCCAGGCAAGCGGGTCCTGTGACGCTTTCGTCAGGCGGATGCCCGTGGACACGGCGGTCTGGTCGGCGGCGATGCTTTGCGACAGCGCCTTCTGGCGCCGGATTTCATCGGCCAGCGTCTGGGCGGTGATGGCGACCATGGGGACTATTCCTTATCAGATGATGGAAAGAATGGCGTCGATGGTTTCCCGCGCGACCTGAATGATCTTCGCACAGCCCGAATAGGCCTGCTGGATACGCAGCAGATCGGCCGCCTCGGCATCGAGATCGACGCCGCTGACATTCTCACGCGCGGCGCGCGCCTGTTCGTCGCGGTTTTCCGCGGCCGTGAACTCCGCCTTGGTGGCGTTGAGCAGATTGGCGTTGGTCGCGATAAGCGCGGTCCAGCCCTGTTCCACCCCGCCGGTGCCGCGCACCGAGCTGATGTTGAGCAGATTGCCGTTCAGCCGTCCGTCGGCCGATCGCGTCGCGACATCGGCATTGCTGCTGATCGCCAGGGTCAGGCTGGCGGCGGTGGTGCCCACGGTGAACAGGGCGCCGCCCGGATTGCCGGCGTCGGTGGTGCCCTGCGCGTGCCAGGCGTTCATGTCGGTCGCGAACTGCACCGCCAGCGTATCGAGCGCGGCGAGACGATCGCGTGCGATCGTGCCGCTCTGGAACAGGCCGCCCAGTGATCCGTTGGCGGGCGCGGCGACCGCGCTCCCTTCCAGCGCCAAAGCCAGCGTTCCATCGCTGTTCTGCGTGACGGCAAAGCTCATCGGGTCACCGCCCGAAACGATCGTCTGTCCGGCATAATCGAGCGCGACAGTGCCATTCGTACCAAAGCTGACGGTGACGTTGAGGCGCTTGGTGACTTCCGCCATGGCCGCATCGCGGCTGTCGAGCAGCTGCGCATGGTTGGCGGTGCCATCCTGCGCACGCAGCAGATTGGTATTGACCCGCGCCAGCTCGTCGAGCGCGTTGTTGACCGCCAGCACGTCGGCACTGGCATCGGCGGCAATGCCGGTCTGCGAGTTTTCGAGCGCATTGGCGGTCTGGTGAAATGACTCGACCACGCGCTGCATGCCGTAGATCAATGTGGTGCGCAGCGCGTCGTTGGACGGGTTCGCGGCCAGTTTCTCGACACCCCCGAACATGTCGGACAGCAGGTGGCCGACCCCGGTATCGCTGTCGTCGAGCCCCGTTTCGATATCCGACAGCCAGCGCATCCGTGCGTTGGCGCTGCCCATGGCCGTGCCGGTCAGGCGCGCGGTCGCATCCAGATAGGGATCATTGGCGCGATTGACGCGCGCGATATCGACGCCGCTGAAGCTTACTTGCGGACTGTAGAGCATCATGGTCGAAACCGATGACGGGGCTTCCCGCATACTGATCGAACGACGATTGTAGTTCGCGGTATTGGCGTTGGCGATATTCTCCGAAACCGCGCTCAGCGCCGCGCGATAGGCTTTCGTGCCCGAAGCGCCGATGATGAACAGGTCGCCGCTCATGCGGGCGATCCGTCAGGCGATGCTTTGGTGGCGGGATCGGTCGGCAGCGTTTGCGTCAGATGCTTCACCAGGAGCTCGGCAATGCCGAACTTGCCCGTCTCGGCCATGTTGTCGGCCGTTCGTGCGTCCGCCATGTCGCGAAATTGCGCGCTTTCGCCATTGTCGGTCAGCCCTTCGCCCAGGCTGGACGACCGCATGGTGGCAATCATCTGCCGCAGAAAAATGGCCTCGAATGCCTTGGCGGTCTTTTCAAGCTGTGCCTTCGCCTGGGGATCGGGTGACGCGGCTGTGCGGCCTGCACCCGAAGCGGCGGAAGGAAAGGCAATTTGCGTCATCACAGCACCACCAGTTCGGCTTTCATGGCGCCCGCTTGCTTCAGCGCCCCCAATATCTCGACCAGGTCGGCCGGGGATGCGCCAATTGCGTTCACCGCCTTCACTATATCGGCCAGCGAAGCGCCACCTTTAAAATCTATTACCGGCCGCCGTTCTTCATCGACGTTGATCGTGCTCGATTGCTCGACGGCGGTCTGGCCCTGGCTGAAAGGCGCGGGCTGCACGACGGTGGGCGATTCCTTGACGCTGACGGTCAGCTTGCCGTGGGCGACGGCGGCAGGGGCGATACGCACCGCGCCGTTGATGACGACGGTGCCGGTGCGGGCGTTGACGATCACGCGGGCCGGCGCCTCGGCAGGCTTGATTTCGATATTCTCAATGAGGCCCATCATCAGGATGCGTTCTTCGGCACCTTGCGCCGCGTCGATGGTGACCGACACGGCATCCATGGCGCGCGCGCGGCGATCGCCGAACGCCCGGTTGATGCCGTCCGCGACGCGCAGCGCGGTGGTAAGGTCCGCTTCGGCCAAGTTGAACGTCAGCGTCGGGGCGGTATCAAAGCCGGTGGCGACGGCCTGCTCGACCGTCGCACCGCCCGGAATGCGGCCCGCCGACGGCACGTTCACGGAAACCTGGCTGCCGTCCGCGCCGGAGACGCCCAGACCGCCGACCGCAAGATTGCCCTGCGCCATCGCGTAAATCTGTCCGTCCGCGCCGCGCAGCGGCGAAAGGATGAGGGTGCCGCCGCGCAGCGACTTCGCCTTGCCCAGTGCGGACACCGTCACGTCAAGCCGCTGGCCGGGCTTGGAAAAGGCAGGCAGCTCCGCCGTGATGAGGACAGCGGCGGCATTCTTGAGCGCCGGGTTGACGCCCTGCGGCAAAGTCAGGCCGAAGCGGGCGGCAACGCCCTTCATGCCTTCGGTCGCATATTGGATCGCATCGTCGCCGGTGCCGGCCAGCCCGACCACAAGGCCATAGCCGGTCAACTGGTTCGGCCGGACGCCCTGGAACGTGCCCAGATCCTTGATCCGTTCCGCCCGTGCCTGTGGCATGAAAGCGATCGCCGCGATCAGGCAGACAAGCACGCCGATGGCTTTCAGGAAGAGGTTCGATGTCCGGGTCATGGCTTTGGGCTGTTCCATCGTGCGATGCATCAGAAGGGGCTGAGCATGGTGAAGAAGCGTTGCAGCCAGCCCTGACGGCTGGCGCGGGCGATTTCGCCCTTGCCGGTGTAGATGATCTTGGCATCGGCGACGCGTGTCGAGAGCACCCGGTTGTCGGGGCTTACATCGGCTTGCCGGATCAGCCCGGAGATCTGGATGAACTCGTCTCCGCGATTGAGCGTCAGCGCCTTTTCGCCGCGCACCAGCATGGTGCCGTTGGGATAGACCTGCGCGATCGTCACCGTGATTTCGCCCGACAGCGCATTGGATTGCGATGCCGCGCCCTGACCCTTGAAGGTATTGCCGCCGCCTGCGCCGACATCGCTGGGCTTGAAGAGCGAAAACGGCCCGGTGGTGGGCGGCGTCAGGCTGATGGAGCCATCGCGGCTGGTGTCCGCGCTGTTGCTTTTGGTTGCCTGCGTGCGTTCGACCAGCGTGATGGTGATGATGTCGCCGACGGTGGCCGCGCGCGCGCCGCTGGTCAGCGCCGAATAGCCTGACGCCATCTGGAATATCGATCCGTTGGGTTGCGCCGGGGGCGGGACGGGCGCCGCATAGGTCGGCGTATATTCGACCTTCGGTGCCTTGCGCCTGGCGGCATCGCCCGGTTGCGCCGCAAGGGCGACGGACAGCAGCGCGATCGACGTGGTGAGGAAACGCATGGTCATCCTTTTCATCACATCTGCTGATTGATGAATTGCAGCATTTCGTCCGTCGCCTTGATCATCTTCGAATTGACTTCATAGGCGCGCTGGGTCTCGATCATGTCGACCAGCTCTTCCACGACATTGACGTTCGATCCTTCGAGCGAGCCGGAGCGCAGCGCACCGCGCCCTTCCAGCCCGGGCACGCCGATCTGCGGAATGCCCGAGGCCGCCGTTTCGACCAGCAGGTTGCTGCCGACCGCCTGGAGGCCCGCCGGATTGACGAACCGCGCCGTTTCGATGCGGCCCAGCTCCGTCGGTGCGGCTTCACCCTGCAAGGTGGCCGAAACAGTGCCGTCGTTGCCGATGGTGACGCTGGTGGCGCCTTCGGGCACCTGAATCTGGGGGATGAGCGGCAGGCCATCGGAACTGACAACCGTGCCTTCCGCCGTCAGGCTGAAATTGCCCGCGCGCGTGTAGGCGATCGTGCCGTCGGGCTTCTGCAACTGGAAATAGCCAGCGCCTTCGATCGCCAGGTCCAGCGCGTTGCCGGTCTGGCTGACGGTGCCCTGCGTGTCGATCTTGCTGGTGCCGGTCAGCGCCACGCCCGATCCGAGCGACAGGCCGGTCGCGAACTTGTTCTCGCTGTCGGACGCGGAACCCGCGGCGATCATCTGCTGATAGGCCAGCGTTTCGAAATCGGCGCGGTCGCGCTTGAACCCGGTGGTGTTCACGTTCGCCAGATTGTTGGCGATCACGCGCATCTTGGTGTTCTGCGCGTCGAGACCCGTGCGGGCGACGTGGAGGGCGGCGTTGCTCATCGTTCAATCCTTCCTAAGCGTGTCGGTCGGGGATGCGTATCAGGCATCCAGGCGCATCAGCGATGCGCCCCCGTCGTCGATTTCCCTGGCGGTGGTGATCATCTTGATCTGCGTTTCCCAGGCGCGGCTGGCCTCGATCATCTGGACCAGCGCCTGCGTCGGGTTGACGTTTGATCCCTCGACCGAACCCGATGTCACGCTGGCTAGCGGGTCCTGCGGCAATGCGCCGCCGTTCACTTCGCGGAACAGGCCATCGGTACCCTTCTTGATGCTGCTGCCGCTGGCGTTGGCGAGCTTGAGTGCATCGACGCGCTGAGGCTGGTTCGCTTCGCCGCCCTGCGGCACGATCCAGATGCTGCCGTCCTTGGCAATGCTGATGCTATCGGCGGCGGGCAGGGTGATCGGTCCGCCTTCGCCCAGCACGGGCTTGCCGTCGCCGGTGGTGAGCAGCCCGCTTTCGCTGAGTTTGAGGTCACCGCGCCGGGTGTAGGCCTCTGCGCCGTCGTCGGCCTGCACCGCCAGCAGCGCGTCGCCGTTCAGCGCTACGTCGAGCGGGTTGCCGGTCTGAGTGACGGCACCCTGGTTCATGTCGGCCGCCACCACCTGTTCGGCCTGCTGCGCGCGCGTCTTGAACGTCTGCCCGTCGAGATAGCGGGTGGAGGCGTTCGCGATCTCCGCGCGGAAGCCGACGGTGTTGGCGTTCGCCAGATTGTTGGCGACAGCCGTTTGCCGCGCCATCGCGCCGCGCAGTGCCGTAAGCGATGTGTGAACCAGCCGATCCATGAGCGTTCCTTGCCTTTATCCGACCGCGATCACGTACGCAGCTGGATGATCGTCTGCGTCATCGCGGTGCCGGTTTCGATTGCCTTGGCATTCGCCTGAAAATTGCGCTGTGCGGAAATCAGGCTGACCAGTTCCTCGGTAATATCGACATTGGAGCGTTCCAGCGCGCCCGAGCGGACCGATCCGTAGAGGCCCTGGCCCGCGCCGCCATATTGGGCGTTGCCGCTGCTGATGGAGGCTTCCCAATGCGCGTCGCCCTTCTGGCGCAGGCCGTCCTGGCTGGCGAAATTGGCCATTGCCACCGCGCCGATCGGTTCGGTGGTGCCATCTGCATAGGTCGCGCCGATGATGCCCTTTTCCGATACCGACACGCTGGCGAGCTGGATCGTGGGATCGCTGGGCTTCGTCAGCGGGATCTGGAGATCGGTCAGGTCTGCCGTGGTGGTGCCGGTGATGTTGCCGGCGGTATCAACCGGCAGCACCTGCAGCCGCGCACCGGTGGTGTCGATCACGAAGCGGTTGTTGTCCACGCTGAACGCGCCGTTGCGGGTATAGGATGTCGTGCCGCCGGTGCCGACGGTTCTCACCGTGAAGAAGCCTTCGCCGGTTACCGCAAGATCGAGCGTCTTGTCCGTCGTCTCGATCGTGCCCTGCACGAACTGCTGGTTGATGCCGAGCACGCGCACGCCCTGGCCCGCGACCTGGCGGGTGTTCTGCGTCGGCGCGGAGGCGAAGATATCGCCGAAAGCAGCCTTGCTCTTCTTGAAGGCGGTCGTGTTGACGTTCGCGACGTTGTTCGAAATCGTCGACAGGTCGGACTGGGCGGCTTTGAGGCCCGAAAGCGAGGTGTAGAAGGACATGGTTTATACTCCCTGCGTGAGGATGGTCAGCCGAGCCGGATGGCTGCGGACGGATCGAAGGTGCCAAGCGGCGTGATGAGTTTGGAGGCGCTGCCATCCGCGGGTGACTGCACGGCGGCGATGCTGGCCCAGGTCGCGACTTGCGCATTGGCGGCGCCACGCACTTTCACTTGCAGCGTCTGCGTGCCGATGTTGTTGCCTGCGTCGTCCTTGCCGTCCCAGTAGAAGGCGACATTGCCTGCGTCCTGTGCGCCAAGGTCGATGGATTTCACGACATTGCCGCTGCCATCGACCAGATCGACGCTGAGCGCCGTACTGGCTTCGGTGATCGCGACTTCGCCGGCATATTGACCGGCCGCGTCGGGCGCGGCGAGGTTGCTTTCGACCAGCATCGAGCGACCGATCCAGCTTGCCGCATCGCCAAGGCGCGTGCCTGACAGCTCATTCTTGATCTCTTTCAGCGAGGCATTCATTTCTGCGATGCCGCTGGAATTGGTGATGGTCGCCATCTGCGACACCATCTCGCTGTTGTTGACAGGCTCGAAAGGATCCTGCGTCTGCAACTGCGTGGTCAGCAGCCGCAGGAAATCGGCCTGGTCCATGTTGGAATTGCCGGTTTCCTTCGCAGTCTTGGTCTGCGTAAGCGTCAACCCGGCGCTATCGGTGACAGTCGTGGTCATTTGCCGATCCTTATGGTTTCGAGCATGAGGGACTTGGCGGTCTGGAGGACCTGCACATTGTTCTGATACATCCGCGCGGATTCGAGCATGTCGACAAGCTCCGCGCTGCTGTCGACCGCCGCTTCGAACACGTCGCCATTGGCATCGGCCAGCGGATGATTGGGATCGTGGCGCTTCACCGGCTTGGCATCCGTGGTGACGACGCGATCGACCGTGACCGTGGACACGCCCGGCTTTTCGGTGACAGACTGGAACACCGGGCGGATCGCGCGATAGGCGGACTTTTCGCTGCCGGTCACATTGCCGGCATTGGCCATGTTGGACGCGGTCGCGTTGAGGCGCACAAGCTGTGCCGACATGGCACGCCCGGCGATGTCAAAGATGTTCATGGGATCACCGGCCATCGTCATTCTCCCCGAAGCGCGCGGTTGAGGGTGTTGATGCGGCCTTCGAGGAAAGACAGCGTCGTGCGGTATTTGACCGCATTTTCGGCGAACAGCGTCTGTTCGGTTGAAAGCTCGACGGTGTTGCCATCGACGCTGGGCTGAAGCGGAATGCGATAGCCCATCGCGCCCTGTGCCGCGGTGCCTGCGCTGGCGCCTTCCTCCGTCGCGGTTTTCAGCGCGGCTTCGAAATCGATATCGCGCGCCTTGTAATTGGGCGTCGATGCGTTGGCGATGTTGGACGCCAGCAGGCTCAGCCGCTGCGAACGCAGCGCAAGCGCCTTGCCGTGCACACCGAACAGGCTGTCTTCCAGGCTCATCTGCCGTTTCGTCCCCGTTAAAGTTTCCAAGCCGACTGCCGTTCTGATCGTTGTGGATCATGGGGTGGCCGGTCCAGACGGATATCTGCAAAGGCCGTGCCAGTTTTTGGCGCGATGGCCTTTGCCGGTTCGGGACCCAAGCATTTCCGTGGTTTTGCCGTGCATCTGCGGCAAGGGCGGCAATTTTTTGCCGGTCGCTGGCCGGCTTTTGCCGCCCGGCAGGCGCGGCGCGATGCGGGCGGAAAACGCCGGTGGAAGGGGGATTGCGGGTGACGAACATTCTGGATGCGATCCTCGATCCGTTCACTCTGGTGCTGATGCTGGGCGGCATGCTGACTCTGGCCCTGCTCCAGAACGGTGCGGCGGCGCTGGGCAATGCCATGCGCGCGCTGGGTCCGCTGGTCACCGCAAAGCCCGATCGGGATCGCGATGCCGCGCGCGCCGCCATGCTTCAGGTCGATCATCTCGCGCAATTGCGCGGCATTGCCTGCACCGATCGCCTCTGCACCGACACGGTGCGGCGCGCCCATCCCTTTCTGGCCGAAGCAGTACGGAAGTTTTCCCATTGCGAGCGGATCGAACAGTTCGAAATGTGGGCAACGCAGACGCTCGCCGATCGCGCCGAGCGGCACCGATCGGTCCATAACGTCTGGTATTCGCTGGCGGATTCCGCACCCGCGCTCGGCATGGCGGGCACCATCATCGGCCTGATCGGCATGTTCGCGGCGATGGATGATCCCGCCCGCATCGGCCCCGCCATGGCGCTGGCATTGCTCACGACGCTCTATGGCGTGGTCCTGGCCAATTTGATCGCGGCGCCGGTGGCAGCGCGGCTCATCAGCCTTTCGCAGCGTGAACACGCCTGGCAGCAGGCTTTGTGCGAGCGGATGCTGGCCGTCGCCCGGCGCGAAAATGCGCCGGTGCGCCGCGCCGCCATGCGCGAAGTCGCCTGATGCGCGCCGATGGTCAGATGCGCAGCGCGCGCTGGGCCATCAGCTTTGCTGATCTGGCGCTGCTTCTGCTGGGTTTTTTCGTGCTTCTGCAGGCGAGCGGCCACAGCAGCACCCAGGTGCTGAACGGCGTTGGCGCACAATTTGGCGCAAAGCCGATGGCGCAAGGCGAAAACTGGCGCGCCGACGCGCTGTTCGTGCCGGGCGAGGCGATGCTGACACCTGCCGGTATTGCGAAGATCGAAGCGGTGGCGCGGCACTATGTCGCGCAAGGTGCCAGTGTCGAGCTGGCCTCGGCCGGGCAGGACAGTGGGACGGCCCGGTTCGATAGCTGGGATCTGGCAGCCGCGCGGCTGGGCGCAGTCGCGCGATCGCTGAAAAACGCCGGATTGCGGGAGGATGCGCTCGTTATTCGCGGGCTTGACCAGCGCGCCGAAGGGGCATCCGGTCAAGTGATCCGCGTCATACCGGGCCGCCGGAGCCCGCCACACTGAGCGACTGGCACGACAATTGCTTTCGTATGTGCATTGAATGTCAGGAGACAGGCTTTGCGCATATTTTCGACGATGACCATGGCGGCACTGGCGGCGATACTGGCGGCAGCACTCGCGGCCGGTCCGGCGATGGCCCAGCAGAGGTTCGAAAATCTCGACCGGCTGGACAGTCTGGTGGCGATGACCGTGGGTGCCAATCTCGGCCAGCCGGGCGGTCCGGTCGCGCCGATTGACCGGCGGCTGAAACTGGCCCCGTGCCCGTCCACGCCGAACGTGGAAGGCCCGGTTTTCGGGGCGGCGATCGTCAAATGCGATGCGCTGGGATGGCGGATTCGCGTGCCCTTGTCCACCGGCGGGGTGCAGGCCAATGTCACACCGGTGGCGGCGCCCGTTGCGCGGCCTGTCGCCGCCCGGCCCGCGCCCAGCCGCGACATCGTGGTCAAGCGCGGCGATCCGGTGCAGCTTGTTGCCGGGGGTGCGCTGTTCCAGGTCTCGCGCCTGATGGTAGCGGATGAGGATGGTGCGATCGGCGCGATGATCCGCGTGCGCGGCGAGGACAAAAAAGCAGCGCCGGTTTTGGCGCAAGTGGTCGAAACCGGGCTTGTGAAGATTCCGGGATTTAAGGATTACTGAATGCTGCCGTATATAGGCCTGTACAGGCATTTTTTCCGGCGCTCTGGACCGCCGGATACGAGAAGGACGTGACCCATGATTAATGCGATTGGACTGGGGTCTGGCTCCGCCATCGACACCGCAAAGCTCCGGGAAAGCGGCAAGAGCGCGCCGTCCGGCAGCGTTTCGGGCCGGAAATCGGGGGCCGATGGCGTATCGCCCAGCCCCGCAGCGCGGATGGCGGCCGAGGGCGCACCCATCGACATGGACCGTATCGGCGCCATCAAGGCGGCGATCGCATCGGGCAATTATCCGGTCGATGCCGACGCGATTGCGCAGAAGATGCTCGACCTCGATCTGCCGCAGGATTGATCCGGGCATGACGGTTGCTGCCCTTGATATGTTGCGCGATGCCTTCGCCGCGCTGCGCACCGCGCTTGAGGGCAACGACGCCATCGCGCTGGACGCCGCCGCCGCCCGCGTGCGCGAAGCGACGGCACAGGTGCGCGCGGCAGGCGCGTGGCGCGATGAACCGGCGGTGCGCGCGGGGTTGAAGGATCTGATGCCGGTCATCGAAAGCGCCCGTATCCACACCAATGTGCTGCAGGACCATGTCCGTCAGCGCATGGAAATGGCCGCAGCCCATGGCGCGCGGCAGACGCCGCTGACATACGGCCGCTGAGTGGGACGCTATCTGACTGTACGGTAATTGTTCCCCGGCGAAAGCCGGGGTCCAGGGTCTCACACAGCAGTATTCCGTTATCCTGGACCCCGGCTTTCGCCGGGGAACGATATTTGAAAATGGCCCGGATTTCCGGGCTTTTTTCATGTCATTTCAAAAATCCAAAAATGGCACGGTACTTGCTTAAATAACCCTGTACCAATTGGGGGTTATCATCAGTGTCTGCCGTTGCCGACATGAACAGTACCGGAAATGCCAGCGTCGGCGGCGTCGGCAATCGCGTGACCAACGCGATTGCGATGGCAAGCCGCCGCACCGGCGTCGATTTCTCCTATCTGCTGGGGCAGGCGAAAATCGAAAGCAGCCTGAACCCGACCGCGAAGGCAAGCACATCCTCTGCCACGGGTCTTTACCAGTTCGTCGACCAGAGCTGGCTGGCGGTCATCAACGACCATGGCAGCGAATATGGGCTGGACTGGGCTTCGGATGCGATCAGCCAGGGCAGCAATGGACGCTATTATGTGTCCGACCCGCATCTGCGCCAACAGATCCTCGACCTGCGCAATCATCCCGAAACGGCGTCGGTGATGGCGGCGGAACATGCGTCCGACAACAAGGCCTATCTCGAAAAGCGGCTGGGCCGGGAGGCGCAGCCCGTCGATCTCTATCTCGCGCATTTTCTGGGCGTCGGCGGCGCGGCGAAGTTTCTTTCCGCGCATGACGCCGCGCCTGGGGCCAGCGCCGCATCGCTGTTTCCTTCGGCCGCGCGCGCCAATCGCTCCATCTTCTACGACCGGCAAGGCAATGCCCGGAGCTTCGCCGACATCCGCGCCGGGTTCGAGGCGAAGCTGAACCGGGGTGCGCAGGGTGTGGCGGTCGAATATGTCGATGCCGCGATCCCCGCCGACTGGTCGCTGCCCGCCGGATCAAAGCCGGTGCAGCCCGCCGATTATGTGCGGATCGAAACGCAGCGGCTCGCGGCCAGCACCACTGCCGTCGATACCAACAGGCCGGAGCCGGCGACGGCCCGGCTCGCCTATCTCATGCTCGCGACGTTCGGAAGGTAAGATCAGGATATGACACGCAGTCAGGCCAGCGGCAAAGTGTGGATGAGCGCAGCGAAGGGAGCGGTGCTGCCGCTCGCGACGCTGATGGTCGTGATGTTCATGATGGTGCCGGTGCCCGCACTGCTGCTCGACATCGGGTTCATCACGAACATCATGATCTCGCTCGCGGTGCTGATGGTCGCCCTCAACGCCGCCAAGCCGCTCGATTTCTCCAGCTTTCCCACGGTGCTGCTGTTCGCGACGCTCCTGCGCCTGGCGCTCAACGTCGCCTCGACGCGCGTGGTGCTGGTTGACGGGCATACCGGCGCGGATGCGGCGGGGCACGTCATCGAATCCTTCGGCAATCTGCTGATCGGCGGCGACTATGTCGTCGGCATCTTCGTCTTTGCCATTTTGATGATCATCAACCTGGTGGTCATCACCAAGGGCGCGGGCCGCGTGTCCGAAGTGTCCGCCCGCTTTACGCTGGACGCCATGCCCGGCAAGCAGATGGCGATCGACGCGGATCTGAACGCGGGCTTGATGACCCCCGAAGAAGCCAAGCGCCGCCGCGCCGAAATCGCGACCGAAGCAGATTTCTACGGCTCGATGGATGGTGCGTCCAAGTTCGTGAAGGGCGATGCCATCGCCGGTATTCTCATTCTCGTCATCAACATCGTCGGCGGCATCGTGCTGGGCCTTGTCAGCCATGGTCTGACACTGAGCGAAGCGGCCTCGACGTACATCATCCTGGCGATCGGCGACGCGCTGGTGGCGCAGGTGCCTGCGCTCCTGCTGTCCATCGCCGCCGCGTCCATCGTCACCCGCGTCACCTCCGAACATGATCTGTCGGGCCAGATCGCCAGCCAGTTCGGCGCGGGCAAGGCCTGGCTGCCGGTCGCTGCGATCCTGGGCTTCCTGGGCATATTGCCGGGCATGCCGCACATGATCATCCTGCCCGCGGCGGCGCTGTGCGCGTTCATCGCATGGAAGCTCAACAAGGCAGCCAAAGCCAAGAAAAACGCGCCCGCGCCGCAGCCCGAACCCGTCAATCCCGCGCATATCGAATGGGAAGACGTGTCCGACGGCGCGGTGCTCGGCCTCGAAATCGGCTATGGTCTGATCGGCATGGTGGACGAGCGCAAGGGCGCGCCGCTCATGACCCGCATCACCGGCATCCGCCGCCAGTTGTCCCGCGAACTGGGCTTCGTCGTGCCGATGGTGCGGGTGAAGGACAATCTGGCGCTTGAACCCAACGCCTATCGCATCACCATCGCCGGTGTCGTGGTCGGCGAGGATGAAATCTGGCCGGAAGATCTGCTGGCGCTCGACAGCGGTGCGCTCGAAGGCGAAGTGCCCGGTCGCGCGTGCAAGGATCCGACCTTCGGTCTCGACGCGGTGTGGATCGCGCAGGACAAGCGCAGCGAAGCGGTGGTGTGCGGCTATACGGTGGTCGATCCGGCCACGGTCGTCGCCACCCATCTCAACCAGCTCATCGCCATGAACGCCGCCGAAATGTTCGGTCTGGACGAAGCGCGCAAGCTGCTCGACGCGCTGAAGGACAATGCGCCGCAGCTGGTCGACGGTCTCACGCCCGCGCTGCTCAGCCTTGCCCAGATTTCCGCCGTCTGCCGCTCGCTGCTGATGGAAGGCATTGCGCTCAAGGACTTCCGCCGCATCTGCGAGGCGATGATCGATGCCGCACGGCCCGATTACAGCCACGAGCAACTGGTGGAGGCCGTCCGTCAGCGGATCGGTTCGCTCATCATTCAGGGCCTTGTGCCGGTCAAGATGCCGCTGCCGGTCATTACGCTCGACGGCGATCTGGAAGCCCTGCTGGCGCAGGCAATGCGCGTTGCGGGCGACGCCAAACATCCGATCGAACCTGCCCTCGCCGGGCGGATCGTGGAAGCCGTGACGCAGGCCGCGCGTCCGATCATGGGGCAGGCCCGCAATTTCGCGATTGTGACGTCGCCGATGGCCCGTCGCGCGCTTGCACGACTTTTTAAGCCTCATCTGCCAGAAACGCCTGTGCTGTCCTTCCTTGAGATTCCCGACGGGAAGCCTGTGGAAGTGGTGGCGGTGGTTGGGGGAGAGCAGCGAGCGATGCCGCGGCATGATCCCCTGCCGGGGACGATGCCTGCGCCACGCGAGCGGGTTGCCTGAGGAGTCGCGCGCCGATGTATATGAAAAAGATCACCGCGGCAGACGCGAATACTTATGGCCGCACCGCCGGGCCGCTCACGCCCGCGCAGCTTTCGAAGCAATATATGCCGCTCGTCCGCAAGATCGCCTGGCATGTCCATGGCCGGGTATCGAGCGCGATCGAGATCGAGGATCTGCTCCAGATCGGCATGCTCGCACTGGTCGAGGCCGCCAACGGCTTCGAGGATCGTGGCCATGGCTTTGCCACTTATGCGCAGATGCGCGTGCGTGGGGCGATGATCGATCATCTGCGCCGCCATGCGACGCTGTGCCGCTCCGCCATGGCGACGCGCAAGAAACTGGGGAAGGCGCGCAGCGAACTCGAACAGCGCCTCGGCCGGGTGCCTACGGAAGCGGAAATGTCCGCGCATCTCGAAATGACGCCTGCCGACTATCGCGTCGCCGCCGACAGCGCCGAAATGGTCCAGCACAGCAGCATCGACGAAGCCTATTCGGACCAGTCAATGTGGTTTGCCGATGTCGAGGATCGCGCCGACGACGTGCTGGAACGCGAAAGCCTAAAGAAAGCGATCGCACAGGGAATATCGAAACTGCCGCAGCGCGAGGCGATCGTCCTGCAACTCTATTTCGTCGAGGAACTGAACCTCGAGGAAATCGGCGCGACGCTGGACATCGGTGCCGCGCGCGTCTGCCAGATCAAGAAAGCCGCGCTCGACAAGCTGCGCGGCATGCTGGCCGACTGGAACGACTGACGGCTGACGAATGATCCTGTCTGTCAGGCGTCGTTTGCCACGGCGATGGGCGCAGTCCACACCGACGTCGCGCGCCCGACCGACAGCCGCGTGCGCAGCGGGCGATAGCTTGCCGCCTGCCACCATGCCTTGGGCACGTTGAACAGGCCGTTGCGTTCCAGCATCCGCCCGATATCCTTGCGTGCCGTCACGCACGCAAGCGCCGGTGCGAGCAGCAAGCCGGCGATGATCGGCGTCAGCCATAGCAGACTGATCCCCGACGAGGCACCGCCAACCAGCAGGACGACACCCAGCGCGACATGATAGCGGAAGGTGCGGATCGCCTCGCGCATCGGAATGCCGTCGCAATCGCGCGACTGGCCGTTCCACGCGCTCTTGCGGCCCGCCAATATGCTGGTGAGGTTGATGCTGTGTGTCAGCATCTGCACCGGGGCGGTCAGGACCGACAGCAGGGCTTCGGCAATCGCGCTGACCGCGAGGCGTCCCGCGCCGCCGAAGGTCTTCAGCCGCGCCTTGTCACGCAGGGTAAGGCCAATGGCCATCAGTTTCGGGCCGAACAGCAGCAGCAGCGTCAGCCCCAGCAACGTGCCGGAAGGCAACATTGCGTTCACTGCCCAGGCCCCGGCAAACTCGCCCGCGACGACCAGCAGGATGAGCGCAAGCCACATCGGCGAGGTGACATAGGCGGACGCGCCGACCAGCAATTGAAACCGGTTGACGACATGCAGCCCGGCAATCCGCGCGATCAGCGGCACATGCTGGATATTGCCCTGGCACCACCGCCGGTCACGAATCGCAAGGTCCGGCATGGAGGGTGGAAACTCCTCGAAACTGTCCTGCGTCATCACCATGCGGACCGACCAGCCGCGCCGCCGCAGCAGCGCCGCCTCCACCATGTCATGACTCATGATATGCCCGCCGAAAGGCGCGCGCCCCTTCAGCTCCGGCAGGCCGCAGCTCTGCGCGAAGGCGGCGACCCGGATGATCGCATTATGGCCCCAGAATGTCGCCTGCCGGTCCGACCACCAGATCGCGCCATGCGCCGACATCGGCCCGTAAAGGCGGCTGGCGAATTGCTGCCAGCGCGCAAACAGCGTCTGGCCGCCGACAACCGCCGGGATCGTCTGAATCAGCGCCACGTCGCTTTGCGCGTCCATCTGCGCGGCGAGGCGGCACATGGTCTGGCCGCTCATCACGCTGTCGGCGTCCAGCACCACCATATAGTCATAGGCACCGCCGAACCGCTTTACCCAGTCGGCGACATTGCCCGGCTTGCGTCCGACATTGCGGGTGCGCCGCCGGTAATAGACCGGGCGGACGAACGCGTCGCGGACGCAGGCATAGGCTTCTTTCTCTTGCTGACCATTCTCGGCGCTGGAATCGGAAAGGATAAAGAAATCGAAACTGTCCCGGCCGGGCAGATCCTCCAGCGACCGTTCCATGATCGAAAGACGCCCGATGATCGTCAGGAAATCCTCATTGCACACGGGCAGCAGGATCGCCGATCGCCCACGTGGCACGACATCGGTTGCCGTCGCGCCACCGTCATCCGCCCCGCGCAGCATGGCGGCAAAGCCGATCAGGCTGTTGGCAAAGCCGAATGCAATCCAGGTGAACAGCGGCACCGCCAGTAACAGATAACCGATTTCCCACCCCGAAAGGCCCTGCGGACGCAGGGGCGCGAGCATCAGCGCGATGCCCGGACCGGCGACAAGCGCGCAGAGCAGTAACAGCACGGTCATGCGCCGCAACCCCGGTCCGGCGGGCGGCGCGGCACGCCGGCGTTCGGGCTTTGCGGCGAAATCCTGCTCAGGCATCGCCAACGGGCTTTCGGGCGGCAGGCTGGGCGCTTCGTCGGCAGGATGCGGAGCGGGTACGGGCATGTGCCATGCGCGCGGCTCGGCAAAGACGGGCAAGGGGGCACAAGCGGCGGCCGCACGATCGCGCCTGACCATCCGGTCGTTCCAGTCCGCACGGCTGTTGCCGGTGACGAGGCTGTCCATGTTCTTGTGACCCTTTGTCTTATGCCGATGTGACGCATAGCGCCCATTGCCTATCCGTCGGACGGATAAAGTCTGGAAATCCCTCAAAAGTTCCGTCAGGGATTGAGCGGATAATGCACCATTTCGCTGATCGCCCGGTCGCCCTGCCGCAATTGCGCGCGGATTTCCGCACCCAGCCCGGCGTCGATCCGCAGGTCGAGCACGGTGCGCCACCGCCCCGTCTGTCCCAGAACCGGATAGGCGGCGCTTTTGAGCAACTGCGCCTTCATCGTATCGACATGCACCGCCACGCCGTCGGCCGTCGCGGGGCCACCTGCAAAGTCGAGTACCAGCCGGACGCCGCCACTCTCCAGCACACCACGAAACACATCGGCTAAGCTCGCCAGCGCGGCGGGCGGCGAGGGTGCGTCGTCCTGCCAGTCGAGCCGATAGCCAAGGTCGATCCGCTTTCCTGCCGCGACCGGGGCATCGGGCACCCAGTAAGCGGCGATATTGTCGTCATACTCGCTGGTCGCCGGAAAGCTGTATAGGCGCACCTTGCCACCGCCCAGAGGCTGGCGTGGCGTGGCGAACAGCGACGGGCGTCGATCGTAGAAGACGCCGTCATCCTGATAATGATCGAAATTGCGGTCGCGCTGCAACAGGCCAAAGCCCCGGGCGTCCGGCTCGGTGAAGCTGCTGACATGCGGTGCGCGGGGGTTGACCATCGGCCGCGCCTGCGCAGCGCCATTGGCCGACCGGATGAGCAGCATGTCGGAATCGTGGATTTCCGGGCGCCAGTCAGTCGCGCGCGCGTCCGTGCCCGCGCGATGCGCCTGATCGTACCAGAACATGCTCGTCATCGGCATCAGGCCCAGCTCACCGATGGCACGCCGGGGGAAGAGCGCGGCATCCACGTCCTGATGCACGCCGCTCTGGTCGAGCCGGTTGCGAAAGCGATAGGCACCCGCGATCCCCGGACCGTCGAGCAGAGCATAGACGGTAAGGGCCGCCGGGCCGTCATGCTCCAGCCAGAAATGGGTGAAGCGCGGAAACTCCTCACGTCCGCTACTTGTGTCGATCGCGACGGCGCGGGCGGACAGGCCATACTGCTTGCGCGCACCCGCCGCGCGGAAATAGCTTGCACCCATATAGACCAGCCAGTCCGCGTCGCGCGCCTGCGTCATCACGCGAAAGCCCGCAAATCCGGCATCCTTGCCCAGCGCCCGCACTGGGCTGTCGTCCGGCATATCGAAAAAGCCGGGATCGTAAGCGATCGGCGTAGCCTGACCCCGATCCACCAGATGCAGGAACACCGGCTGGTTCGCATTGCGGCTGAGCGGGAACAGGCGGATGCCGGTGGCGTCGTTGCGGTCGTTCCATAGTGTGCGGTCGTCTCGGAACCGCACGGCATTGAGCGCATCATAATCCACCGCCTGTGCGCCGGGGTTCGGCGGCACATTGCGATAGGGCGTGGCGGAAAGCGCCTGCGCCCGTGCGACCAGCGTTGCCCAGTCGAACCCCTGGGGGCCAGCGGTCGCGGCAGCCAGCGATCCGCTGCGCGCCATGACCAGCGCCGCCCCTGTCGCGGCAACCATTTCGCGTCTGTTCCATTCCGTCATCGCCATGACCTTGGGCAGGATCGGCCGATTATCAAGCGCCGCGGCATGCTGCACCTGCGAAGCGCCCTTCCCGTGCGATGAAAGACAGCGCGCGCGCGTGCCCATGCGAAAAACCCCCGCCCGGGGGGACGAGGGTTTCGGTTGATCCTGATCGAAGGTTAGACCCCCGGCACAGTGGGGACTGTTGAGTGCCGGGGGTCGTATCGGGCGGCAAGGTGGACCAAGACCCTGCCGCCCAATCCGTATCAGCCGATCTTAGCGGATCAGGCTGAGGACACCCTGCTGGCTCTGGTTCGCCTGAGCGAGCATCGCCGTCGAAGCCTGCGAAAGGATCTGCTGCTTGGCGAGAGCGGTGCTTTCGGCCGAGAAGTCAGCGTCTTCCACCCGCGAGCGGGCTTCGGTCAGGTTGGTGATCGAGGTCGTCAGCGTGCTGATCGATGCTTCCAGACGGTTCTGGACACCACCGAGCGACGCACGGTCGGTCGCCAGGGTCGTCAGCGCCGTGTCGATCGCCGTCAGCGCGGTGCTGGCACCAGCCTGCGTGCCGAGTGCCGGAGCGGCGGTGAACAGGGTGGAGGCGTCGGTCAGCGTGACGGTGACGACTTCGCCCGACTTCGCACCGGTCTGAATGTCGACGGTGGCGGCCGAACCGTCCAGCAACTGCGTGCCGTTGAACGACGTGCGGTCGGTGATGTCGGTATACTGTTCGAACAGCTGATCGACTTCCGCCTGGATGCCGGTACGGTCTGCGTTGGTCAGCGTGCCGTTGGCCGACTGCACGGCCAGTTCACGGAAACGCTGCACGATGTTGGTGATTTCGCTCAGCGCGCCTTCGGCGGTCTGTGCCAGCGAAATGCCGTCGTTGGCGTTGCGGACCGCGGCGGAGAGGCCACGGATTTCCGAAGTCATCTTCGTCGAGATGGCGAGGCCGGCGGCATCGTCCTTCGAGCTGTTGATACGCTTGCCGGTGGACAGGCGCTCCAGGGCGGTCTGCAGGCCAGCGTTGGCCTTCGACGATGCATTGGAAGCCCGCATTGCGGCGACATTGGTGTTAATGACAGTCATGATGTTTCCCTTTCCCGCTTCAACTCAGGTCGCTTGCCTTCGTGGCGGTTGCGGCCTCGAAAGGGGAGAACGGCGGCAGCACGCAGAGCTTTAAGCAATGTTGCATTTTTTTTGCCGCCGCCTCGCGCATGCGCGGGATTCATTGATTTTCCGGGGCTTGCCACGTAAGCCGTTTCGCTCCCGGTGCGGCGCGCGCCAATGCTGCCGTCCGTCTGGCGGATCAGCGGGAGGCACGGCCTTGCCGCCCCCCGGAAGGAAATTGCCGCTCACCGGCAAATCTTTATTGCTGTTAACCATATCATAAGGTCTGGAAGCCAGATTGGCCCTATCGAAGGGATGGTCGGGCACGGGGGTGCCGGGGCATCGCAACATGGGGACCTTATTGCATGTCGGCACTGGACATGAGCCTTGGCGTTTGCGCGCTCCTTCCGGGGTTGCCGGTCTGGCTCGAAAACGCCTTCCACAGCATAGCGCAGGTTGACGCCGCGGCCCCGCGCGACAAGGGCACGACCCGTATCCTGCTTGCCAGCGAAATTGCCCATGCCACCTATCGCGACATATTGATCGACCTGCGCGAAGGCGCGCCCTGCTATCAGCCTGCTGCGGCGGGCATGCCTGCGCGCGTTGCCTTCGGCCTTGCCGACATGGGCCTTGCCATGGCGCTGATCGCCGAACTGGCGCGGCCTGCCGGCCTTCCTGCCGTCGGCGATGTCGGCAGTGCGAAGCTGATGGGCCTTGCCGCCCGCATCGCCCGCAGCGACGCCACCGTCCTGGTGCAGGGCGATACCGGCACGGGCAAGGAAGGCATGGCGCGCTTCCTTCACGCCCACAGCAACCGGGCCGACAAGGATTTCATCGCCGTCAACTGCGCCGCGCTGCCCGAAACCATGATGGAAGCGATGCTGTTCGGCCATCGCAAAGGCAGCTTCACCGGAGCCGCCGCGGCATCGGACGGGCTGTTCCTGGCGGCGGACGGCGGCACCTTGTTCCTCGACGAAATTGCCGAACTGCCGCTGGCGCTTCAGGCCAAGCTGCTGCGCGCGCTTCAGGAAGGCGAAATCCTTCCCGTGGGCGCGACGCATCCGGTGCCGGTCAACGTTCGCGTGATCGCCGCCTGCAACCGCGATCTGGCCGCCGAATGCGAGATGGGCCGGTTCCGCAACGATCTCTACTGGCGCCTCAACGTCATGCCGCTCGAACTGCGCCCGCTCGCGCAGCGCCGCAACGACATTTGCGCTATCGCGGCCGCGCTCCTGCTGCGCCAGCACAAGCAGATGGTGCAACTGGGCGCGACCGACGCATTCCCATGGCCCACGCCTGATGCGATGGACAAGCTCGCGGCGCACAGCTGGCCGGGCAACGCCCGCGAACTGGGCAATGTCCTTCAGCGCGCAATGGTGCTGCGCGAAGGCGACCGGATCGAGGCGGACGATCTGCATATCACGGGCGTTGCCCCGCAGGCGGAACTCAAGGCGCGCGCGCAGATCACCGCGCCGGTGCGCCTTCAGGACGTCGCCCGCCTGTCGAAGATGGACGCGATCCGCATGGCCCTGCGCGAGACCGACGGGCATCGCGCGCTCGCTGCGCGCAAGCTCGGCATTTCGGAACGTACCTTGCGCTATCGGCTTGCCGAAATGCGCGATCTGGCAGCGGCATGAGCGGAGGGGCTGAACGATGAGCAGCGGCATTTCCACAGATGGCGTGATGGCGATCCGCAACGCCATCCTGCAAAAGAACGCGGCACTGCGCGACGTCACGGCGCCGATCGACGGCGGCAGCGTAGGCGGCGTGGGCGGTGGCACGGGCAGTGCAAAGCCCGGCGACTTCACCGCCGCCCTCAAATCCGCGCTGGAACAGGTCGACGGTCTCCAGGCCAAGGCCGGGGACGCCGCCGCTGCCTTCGAGCGCGGGGAAACGACAGATATCGCTGCGGTCATGCTGGCCAAGCAGCAGGCTTCGATCGGCTTTGAAGCGACGCTTCAGGTCCGCAACAAACTCCTGTCCGCCTACAAGGACATCATGAGCATGCCGGTATAAACCATGAGCGACGCAAATCTCACACTCGAGGGCGCATCGCGCTCACCGTCCCTGGTGCCTGCCGCGCCCGGTGGCATGGGCAGCGGTATAGGGGGCGGCGCTGGCCTCGACGCAATGCGCGCCCGCTTTTCCGGCTTCATGGGGCAACCGGCGGTGCAGAAAAGCCTGCCGATGCTGGGCCTTCTGGTCGTCATGGCGCTGGCCGGTGCGGCCTGGCTCTCGCTGCGCGAGCCGCCGCAGCGCGACCTGTTCCGGGGCCTGCCCGACAGTGACAAGGCGGCGATCGGCGAAGTGCTCGACAAGAGCGCGATCCCCTATAATTTCGACAAGAACGGTGCGTTGACCGTCAGCGAAGACGATTATTTCAAGGCGAAGATGACGCTGGCGTCCGAAGGGTTGCCCAAGAGCGCGCCGGACGGCAACAGCATGATCGACAGCCTGCCGATGGGCGCGAGCCGCGCCGTCGAAGGGGAAAAGCTCCGCTCCGCCCGTGAAATGGATCTGGCCCGCACGATCGAGGCGATCGACGCGGTCGATAGTGCCCGCGTCCATCTGGCCGTCGAACCGCCCAGCATCTTCCTGCGCGATCGGGTGAAGCCTGCCGCGTCTGTCATGCTGCGCCTCGCCAATGGTCGCAAGCTGAGCGATCAGCAGGTGCAGGCGATCGTCCACCTCGTTGCTTCCTCGGTGCCCGAACTGTCGCCCGATGCCATTTCCGTGGTCGACCAGAACGGCCGACTGCTTTCCGACAATGGCGGCGATGGCACATCCGACAAGCAGATCGAAGTGCAGGCGCGGATCGAGGAACGCTATCGCCAGGCCGTCGTCGCACTGCTGACGCCGATCCTGGGCGCGGACAAGTTTTCCGCCGAAGTCCACGCCGAACTCAATTTCGCCGAACGCCAGGCGACGCGCGAAACCTATCCGCAGGATGAAGCGCGCCTTCGCGTCGAGCAGGGAAGCTGGCAGACCGACAAGGGCCTCAATGGCAATGGCGAAGCAACCGGCATTCCCGGTGCGCTTTCGGACCAGGCACCCGCCGCCGCCACGGCCACCGCGACGCCGACGGTGCAGCCGGACGGCACGGCCGCGGGCACGGCGACCGCCGCCGCCCCCGCCATCCCCGCCATGCCGCCGTTCAAGACGGCCGAAACCTTCAACCGCAGCTTCGAACTGGGGCGTGAAGTCTCCGTCACCCGCGATGCCGTCGGCACGGTCAAGCGCGTCTCGGTCGCCGTCGCGCTCGACACCGACGCAAAGGGCAAGCCGCGCTCGAAAGAAGAGATCGCCGCCCTCGAAGCCCTGGTCAAAGGCGCGGTCGGTTTCGATCAGGCACGCGGCGATACGGTCGCCCTGTCGTCGCGCGGCTTCGTGAAGGAAACGGTCGAGGAAGCGCCCTGGTATGAAGCAAGCTGGGTCTCGATGCTGACGCGCAACCTCTCCGCGCTGGGTGTCGCCCTCGTCCTGATCCTGGGCATCGGTCGCCCGCTGATGAAGCGCCGCGCCGCCGCAAAGGAAGAGGCGACGGCGCGGGCCGTGGTTCAGGGACCGGTGCTCGGCAAGGAAATCGCGACCGAGCTCACCCGCACCGCACAGGCCGATCCGGCCCGTCCGGTCACGCTCGACATGATATCCTCGACGCCAGACTATGCACAGCGCGCCAGCCTCATTCGCAACTTCGTGAAGCAGGATCCCGATCGCGCCGCGCTGGTTGTCCGCGATCTCCTGAAGGAAGGGAAGAAGGACAATGCCTGACGCCCAGACCGTCATGAAGGGCAGCGCCGCGGCCGCCGTGCTGCTGATGCTGTTCGATGAGGATGAAGCCGCGCAGATACTCTCGCGCCTGGAGCCGGACGAAGTGCGCGCGCTCGGCTACGCCATGTATGATGTCGCCGACGTCGAGATCGACGAAGTGAACGAGGCGCTCGACCATTTCGTCAACAAGGCGAAAAAGCGCACGACCATCGGCTATGGCGCCACCCAGCATATTCGCGGCGCGATGACCAAGGCACTCGGCCCGGACCGGGCGGACAATATCCTGGCCCGCATCACCCCGCCGACCCGGTCGAACAAGCTTTCCGTCCTCAAATGGCTGGAAGCGAAGGAAATCGTCGCGCTGATCGAGCTGGAGCATCCGCAGATCATGGCGATCGTGCTGGCGCATCTGGAACATCCCGTCGCCGCCGACGTCCTTCAGATGCTGCCTGCCGAATATCAGGAAGAAGTCATCTATCGCGTCGCGACGCTGGGTCCGGTGAGTGCGGAGGCGCTCGACGATCTGGAACAGTTGCTGATGGGCGGATCGCCCAGCGCGAAGAGCGGCAAGTCCTCGCAGCGCGGCGGCACGCTCGAAGCCGCGGCGATCATGAACAACGTCCGCAAGGATAATGAACAGCGGATCATCAAGGCACTGGCGAAGCGCGACAAGATGATCGCCCTGTCGATCGAGGAGGAGATGTTCGTTTTCGACAACCTCATCGACATGGACGACAAGAATCTGGGCGCGCTGATGCGCACCATCGACAACGAAATCCTCGTGGTGGCGCTGAAGGGTGCCAACGACATGCTCAAGGGTCGCATTTTCGGCTGCATGTCCGCCCGCGCCGCATCGTCGATCGCCGACGAGCTGGCCGAACGCGGGCCGATGCGCCTGGCCGACGTGATCGAGGCGCAGAAGCTCATCATCGCCACTGCGCGCAAGATGGCCGAAGCGGGCACGATCATGCTGACTGGCAAGGGGAACGACTTTGTCTAACCTGTGGCGTGACGGTTCGGCGGCCGATGCGGTGTCCGTGGGCATCGGCTCGATCGGTGACGCCGTGGCAGCCACGCGCCCGGCGTTTCGCGCATTTTACGGCGACCGGCAGGATGCTGCGCCACGCAGCCTGCATCCCGCGCAGCGCCCCGCGCCGCCGGTGCAGGAAGACCCGATCGAACAGGCGCGCATCGACGCCTTCACCATGGGCTTCGAAGAAGGCTGCCGGGTGACGCAGGAATCGATCGTCGCCGATCAGGATGCCTGCGCCCGGCTGGCCGACGCGCTCGAACAGCTTGCGCCCGCCTCGGCCGGTACGCTGTCCACGGTGCTCTCCGCCGCCGTCATACGGCTGGTCAGCCAGATCGTGGGCGAAGTGGCAATCGACGAAGCGTTGCTGCTCGAACGCTGCCAGGCGGTTGCCGCCTTCATAGAGGATAGCGACACGCGCCATGCCCTGCATGTGAATGCGGAAGATCTGCCGTTCATCGAAGCCGTGCAGATCGGGGTGCCGGTGGTGGCCGATCCCACCCTGCGGCGTGGCTCGGTACGGCTCGATACCGCCGATGGCTGGATCGAGGATGGCCCGGATGTGCGCCTCTCGCGGCTCAAGGCCATGCTGGACGATATGGAAGGCAGATTGTGAGCGGGCAACATGCTTAAAGCGGCCATCCGCCAGGCGGAAACGCTGTTCGATCATCTGCAATTGCAGAACAACCAGCCGCGCCATGTCGGGCGGCTGGTCAGCCATGACGCGGGCATGCTGGAAGTCACCGGCTTTCGCCGCCCGATTGGCGCAGGCGCGCGCGTGACGGCGACGGACGGAACGACCGCGCGCGCCGAAGTCGTGGGCTTTCGCGGCACCCGGACCTTGCTGGTCCCGCTCGACAATGATGCGCCGCTGGAAAGCGGCGCGCGCGTGGAGCCGGACAGCGCCGCCAACATGGTGCAGGTGGGCGAGGGGCTGATCGGTCGCGTGATCGACGCCATGGGCCAGCCGCTCGATCGCAAGGGACCGATCATCGCGGGCGGCATCTGGCCATTGAACGGGGTGCGCGGCAATGTGCTTGATCGCGGCCGCGTGACCGAACCGTTCGATCTGGGGGTGCGCGCCGTCAACGCGCTGCTGACCGCCGGACGGGGGCAGCGGATCGCCATCATCGCCGGGTCCGGCGTCGGCAAGTCGGTGCTGATGGGGCAGATGATCGCGGGTGCCGAAGCCGACATCGTGGTCGCGGGCCTGATCGGCGAGCGCGGGCGCGAGGTCGCCGATTTCCTCGAAACCAAATTGTCCGGCGGCATGATGCGCAAAAGCGTCGTCGTCGCCGTGCCGGCCGACCATCCCCCGGTGCTGCGCCTGCGCGCGGCCGCGCGCGCGACGGCCATCGCCGAATATTTCCGGGCGCGGGGCAAGAATGTGCTGCTGCTGCTCGACAGCCTGACGCGCTGCGCCCATGCCCAGCGGGAAATCGGGCTGGCGCTGGGCGAGCCGCCCGCAATGAAAGGCTATCCGCCATCCGCCCTCGCGCTGATACCGCGCCTTGTGGAACGGGCTGGGGTCGATACCCGCTCGGGCGGGTCGATCACGGCCTTGTACACGGTGCTGGCGGACGGCGACGATACTGACGATCCGATCGTGGATGCCGCCCGCGCGATCGTCGACGGGCATTTCGTGCTTTCGCGCCATCTTTCGGAACAGGCGATCTTTCCGGCGATCGACATCGGCAAGTCCCTGTCGCGCGTGATGGCCGATGTCGTGGACGACGAACATCTGGCGGCCGCTGCATCCTATCGACGGCTGTGGGCGGCCTATGAGGAAAATCGCGATCTCATCCTGATGGGGGCCTATCGCCCCGGCAACGATCCGGTGATCGATGAGGCCGTTGCGCGGCGACAGGAAGTGCTCGATTTCCTGCGGCAGGACGTGAAGAGCCGCGTCGACCTCACTAGCAGCGCGGCGGCGCTGGTCAATGAGTTCGGCGCATGAAGGGCCTGCTCGCCCGCCGCCATCGCGTGCTGCGCGCTCGCCATGTCCAGCATGCGCTGGCCGTTGCGGACACGGTGCGCGCGCAGGATGAGGCGAACGCCATTGCAAACAACGCGCAGCGGCTCAGCCAAGTGCGCAAGCAGCTTTTTCAGACCGACAGCATGTCGAGCGGCGCGGCCTTTGGTGCTTACCGCGAGCTGGCCGATCGGCTCGAACAGGCGGGACGGCAGCTGGATGGCGCGCTCTACGACGCCAATCTGCGGCTGGAGGAGAAGCAGGGCCGACGGATCGAGGCGAACCGCGAGAAGGAAATCGCCGCACGGCTGAAGGACCAGACACGCACGCTGATGGCGGAGCGGCAGGAAGCGCGGATCGCCGCGCTCCCGCGCTATCGCAGGATACAGAAAGCAGAGGGATGACGATGATGGTGGACAGTGGACTGGCGAAAGGCCTGAGCGCGACGACCCCGGCCGCGCCGACATCCGGCGGCGCTCCGGCGCCGAGCGGCATCGCCGCGCTGTTTGCCACCCTGATGGGCAGCGCGACGCGCCCCGTCGCGGCATCGGACCTGGCGTCCGCCGCGGCTACGCCGGCTGGCGCAGAGGCACCGCCACTTTCGGCGACCGAAACAGCCGGCGCGCAACCCGTCGCAGGGGTCACTGCGCCCGGCAGTGCGGAAGGCCAGCCGGTCACATCAAGGTCGGACACAGCGTCGCTTGCTTCGGAACTGACAACCTATCTGGATCAAGTGGAAAGTATCGTTGAACCGGTGCGGCATATCGTTCCACGGACATTCGCCAAGTCGGCCATGGCGCCGGTCGCTGACGAAGCGGTTGGTCCGCCATCGACGACAGGTGATGCATCGCCCGCGACCGAGACCATGAAGGCGGAAACGCCCGAGAGTGAACGGCTGGTCGCCGGGTCATCGCCTGCGCCGATGACTGTAATGCCGACCGAACCGGGGGTTCTGCCATCTGCGACAACCGGCTCTGTTGCCGTCGCCACCGATACGGTTCGCACAGTGCCACCGGCATCAATCACGCGTGCACCGGCCAGCGGTGCGCCGGACGATCTGGCGCGCAACAACGCCGCGCCGGTGGCATCGTCCGCCGCGCCGTTGACGGGATCACCGCCGTCCGATCTGGCGGCGGCCATCGCCGCTTTTGCGCAATCGCCGCAGCCGACCGGGGAAAAGGCATTGCCGACAGCAAAGCCGACGACCGCCCGGCCGATACCGACGGAGCGTGGCGCCGGGTCTCTCCCGCCGTCCGTGACTGCCCTCCCAACGCTGTCGCCCGCCACCGAGCCGTCAAAGGCCGATGCATCGCCCGCCGCACCGTCGCAAACCGTTGCGGCAGGTACATCCGCTATCGGAACGGCGACGCCGTCTGCTCCGCTCGCCGCAAATGGCGGCGCGCCGACGTCGCCCGTCGCCGACATCGGCGGCATGCTGGGCCAGCAGGTGATCGACATGGGATCGGGCGGGCAGTGGATCGACGGGCTGGCGCGCGAGATTGCGGCGCTGGGGAAGGGCGATGGACAGGGCAGTTTCCGCCTGTCGCCCGAACATCTTGGCCCGATGCGCGTCGATATCCGGGCAGGCGATCAGGGTGCGAATGTGACGCTGACGGTCGAGACGAAAGTAGCCGAGGCGATGCTGGTGCAGGATCGCCATCTGCTGAAAGCCGACGCACAGCTTTCCGCACTGCGGATCGGCGAGGTCACGGTCGAGCGGGTCGCTGCGGTTTCCGAAACGGCGCGCGCGGACGGCGGCATGGGGCAGGGTACGTCGTCGGGCCAGTCCGGCCAACAATCCAGCCAACAGTCTGCAAATGCAGCGCTTTCGCAGGGTCAGTCGCAAAATCATGGTCACGCCGCCGCTAACCGTAAAGGTTCCGACGCTGCGACCGTATCTAGTGAGGCGGAGCCACGCGATGCGGGGGGCCATGCGCCTGCCGACGCCACGCGCCGCGCACGCTATGCCTGATCGCGCCCGCCATGGCGCGTGATGCGTCATACGGACCGTAGAGCCAGGGGAACCAGTGATGAGTGACAGCGCCGAGCCGAAGAAAGCCAAGGGGAAGGGGATGAAGATGATCCTCATTCTGGGCGTCGTCGCGCTGCTGGGTGGTGCTGGCGCGGCCGGTGGCCTCTATGCCGCCGGGGCCTTCTCGCACGAAGAGACCGGACCGAAGGAAGATCCGAACAAGCCTGTTCTGGTGCTGAAGGGCGAGGACCCGGAAGAAATCGCCAAGGCGCATGCCGCACCGGCCGAAAGCAAGGGTGAGGACGGCGACAGCGTTGCCGCGTCCGCCCATGGTGCCGCGCCGGGCCTTGGCCATGGCAAGGGCGCGGGCAAGGGCATCGACCTGCCGACACCGGCCGACCCGTCCAAATATCAGGCGACCTATTTCCAGGTGCAGATGCCGTTCACATCGAACATGGCGGACAGCGATGCCTTCGCCCAGATTTCGATCGCGGTCAGCACTTATTATGACGCCCGCGTCGTCGAAGCGATGACCACGCATGAAATGGCGATCCGCTCCGAAGTGTTGCTGATGCTCGCGCAGCAGGAGCAGATGGCGCTGATCACGCCGCAGGGCAAGGCTCAGCTCCAGAAGAAATTAAAGAGCCTTATCAACGATGTGCTGAAACAGAAAACCGGCTACGGCGGCATCGATAACGTTTATTTTACCAATTTCGTTATTCAATAGGGCGTCCGGTGCCGGGTCAGTCCCTTTGGCATCGGCCAGGGGACTGATTGCGAATGGACGACGTTCAATCTTTTGCGTTCGGCAAGGGTGATACCCAGGCGCCCGTCATGCTGTCCGGGCTGGACCGGCTGGCGGAAAAGCTCGCGCGGCGCATGCGCGGCATCCTGGAACCGCTGATTGGCGCCCGCCCGGATATCGGCCCGCATCCTGTCAGCGTCACCGATTATGCAAGCTGGGCCGGCGAAGTGCCGAGCAGCAGCAGCATGAGCGTCTATCGCGCGCTTCCGCTGAAAGGCGCGATGATCCTGCGCCTCGATGCGGGCATGATCTCGACTCTTGTCGACTGTTTCTATGGCGGTGCGGGCAACCGCACCCTGCCGATGCGCCCGGAGTTCACGCCGACCGAGGAACGCCTCATCACCCGCCTGTCGCAGGCGATCGTGACGCAGCTTGCCGATTGCTGGTCGGACGTCGTGCCGCTCGACATGAGTCTCATCGGCCGGGAAATCGGCGTCGGCTTTGCCTGCGCCATGCCGCCCACCGATCAGGTGGTCGTGCAGCGTTTTACCATATGCCTGATCCGTAACGAGGAATGGCCGGTCGATGTGGTGTTCCCGCTCGCTGCGCTGCGTGCCATCGATGCGCTGACCGGATCGAAGGTGCATGACGACAAGGCGACGCAGGACCCCGAATGGCAGACGCGCCTTGCCCGCCAGATGAAGAATATCCGCCTG
This sequence comes from Sphingobium algorifonticola, assembly GCF_004005485.1. Taxonomy (GTDB): domain Bacteria; phylum Pseudomonadota; class Alphaproteobacteria; order Sphingomonadales; family Sphingomonadaceae; genus Sphingobium; species Sphingobium algorifonticola. The sequence goes on along the minus strand of NZ_RZUL01000001.1, from coordinate 291,133 downwards.
CCAGCGCGCACCGTGCTGGCCCGGCCCAGCCTGACGCTGGCGGAGCTGCGCGACTTGCAGGTCGGCGACATCATTCCCGTACATATCAACCGCAGCCTGCCGCTGATCGTGGGGGATCGCATCATCGCCCACGGCAATATCGGCGAGCAGGATGGACGCGCCGCGTTCATGATCGAAAAGATGAATTGAGGACCAGACCATGAGTGACATGACCGAAGCACCCAAGATCGAAAGCGCCGCAGCCTTCGGGCAGGCCGCGCGCCCGTCTGACAACCGGCAGTTCCGCCTGCTGTCCGACATTCCCGTGCGACTGTCGGTCGAAGTGGGATCGACATCGTTGAAACTCGCCGAAGTGATGGACCTGGCGGAAGGCAGCATCGTCGAACTCGACCGCCAGGCCGATGAATTGCTTGACATCATGGTTAATGGTGCGCTCATCGCCAAAGGTGAGGTGGTGACGGTGAACGGGCGCTATGGCATCCGTATCGTCGAAGTCGCCAATACGGAAACGCGGATGGCGGGCGTCGAACGACGCACCTGATCCGCGGTCTGCCGGACGGTAACAGGGGCGCGGGGCTTTCATGCTGGACTATATCATCAGGCTGCTCATCATGGTGCCGCTGGTCGGCGGCATGGCGTTCGGCGCGCTGTGGCTGTGGAAGAAATATCAGCCCGGCCTGATCGGCGGCTTCGGCGCGCAGGGTGACCGGGCTTTGAAGATCGTCGAGGCGCTGCCCATGGGCACCTTCGGCAAGCTCGCCATTGTCGAGTTCGACGGCCAGCGGTTGCTGATCGCGGTAACGCGCGGCCGGATCGAAAAGCTCGCCGAAGGGAAGGCGGTGCCGGTGAGCCTGGCGGGTGGCGTGGGTACTGGTGTGGCGGGGGGCATCGGACGTGTCCGGTAGCTGCTCCGTCGGATCATATCCCACCGTCATTCCCGCGAAGGCGGGAACCCAACTTGCCAACGCCACCTCGGCTCATGCCGATAGATGGGTCCCCGCCTTCGCGGGGATGACGAAAATCATTGTGGTTGGTCTGGTACTTCTGCTTGCCGCCTTCCTGCTCATCGACCCTGCCTTCGCGCAGGCGGCGCCTGCAGGCCCCGCCGCGACGTCCGGTGCCCTCACCCGCGCATTGAGCGATGTGTCCGGCGATGGCCGTCCGCTGTCGCTGAGCCTCCAGATCCTGATCCTCATGAGCCTGCTGACGGTGTTGCCGTCGCTAGTGCTGATGATGACCAGCTTCACGCGCATCATCATCGTCCTGTCGCTGCTGCGGCAGGCGCTGGGCCTGCAACAGACGCCGCCCAACCAGGTGCTCGTCGGCCTTGCACTGTTCCTCTCGCTGTTCGTGATGCGTCCGGCGATCGACCAGATCAACGGGCAGGCGTTCGATCCCTATGGCAAGGGGCAGATTTCTATCGAGGAAGCGATCGGCCGCGGCGGCAAGGTGCTGCACGGCTTCATGGCGAAGCAGACGCGCGAAAGCGATCTCAAGCTGTTTTCGGGTCTTGCCGAAGCGCCGCCCTATCGCACCGTCGCGGATGTGCCCTTCACCATCCTGCTGCCCGCCTTCGTCACCAGCGAACTCAAGACGGCGTTCCAGATCGGCTTCATGATCTTTCTGCCCTTCCTCATCATCGATCTTGTCGTCGCCTCCACGCTGATGGCGCTGGGCATGATGATGCTCTCTCCGACCATCATCTCCATGCCCTTCAAGCTGCTGCTGTTCGTGCTGGTGGATGGCTGGGCGCTGACGATGGGGTCGCTTGCGGGATCGTTCGCGACGTGAGCCTTCAAACCATCCTATCCCCGTTCGCCCTGAGCCTGTCGAAGGGTTTGCCTGAGCGCAGCGAAGGCCCTTCACTTCGTTCAGGGGAGGGCTTCGACAAGCTCAGCCCGAACGGGTTGAGGGATGGGTGTACGGGCGCACCCCATGGATAACGCCGATTTCTTCATGGGCCTCGCGCAGCAGGCGCTCTGGATCACCGCGCTTGCCGCTGCGCCTATATTGCTGCCCGCGCTGATCGGCGGGGTCATCATCGGCATGATCCAGGCGGCGACCTCGATCAACGAACAGACGGTCAGCTTCGTGCCGAAACTCATCATCGTCATGGCCACGCTGGCGCTGTTCGGCGGCTCGATCCTGCTGCTGCTCACCGATTTCACGCGCGAGATATTCGAGCGCATACCGGATATGCTGCGATGATCGCGCCGGGCTTCGCGGGTGTCGAGGCGCAGCTGTGGATATGGTTGGTCGCGATGATCCGCCCCGGCGCTGCCTTCCTCGCCGCGCCCATCTTCGGCGCCAACGCCGTGCCAGTGCAGCTGCGCCTGATCCTCAGCCTCGCGCTCGGCATGGCGGCGCTCAATTCGGTCACGATCACGCTGCCCGATGGCGGCATCGCCAGCATCAGCGGTTTCATGCTGGTGATCGGCGAAGTGCTGGCCGGGCTCGCCATGGGGTTCGCGCTCCAGATCGGCTATGCGGCCGCGTTCGTCGCGGGGGAAACGATCGGCAACACCATGGGGCTGGGGTTCGCAGCGATGGTCGATCCCCAGTCGGGCCAGTCGACCCAGGCGATCGGGCAATATCTCTCGATCGTCGCGACCTTCATGCTGCTGTCGATGGACGGGCATCTGATGCTCGTCAGCTATGTCGTGCAAAGCTATCAGGCGCTGCCCCCCGGCGGCCCGCTGCTGTCGGCCGATGCATCCTATAATCTCGTGATGTTCGGCGGCACCTTGCTGGGCGCGGGATTGACCGTGGCCTTGCCCGTCGGCTTTGCGCTCGTGCTCGTGCAACTGGTGATGGCGATGCTGGCGCGCTCGGCTCCGGCACTCAACCTGTTCTCGGTCGGCCTGCCGGTTACCCTGCTGGTCGGGCTGCTGCTGATGGCGATGGCCGCGCCGATCATGGGCCAGGGGATCAGTGCGGCGCTGCGCGCGGGCCTCGAACGGGCCGAAGCCATAGCGACGGGGCGGTAACGGGCAATGGCGCAAAACCCCACCGGCGGCGGCGAAAAGACCGAAAAACCGACAGCCAAACGGCTGAAGGACGCGGCCAAGAACGGCGACATCCTCCAGTCGCGCGAACTGGGCACCGCGATGGTCGTCTTGGCGGGCGTCGGCTGCCTCGCGGTGACAGGACCGCTGCTGTTTTCCGCGCTGGGCGACATGCTGCGGCTGGCGCTGCGCTTCGATCGCGGCGATCTGACGGACTTTTCGCCCGGCGAACGGGGCATCGCCCTCTTGCAGACCGTGGCTCTGCCGGTCGCGGCGATCCTGCTCGCGACGGTGCTGGCGGCGGTGGCCGCGCCCGCGCTGCTTGGCTCCTTCGGCTTCCGTACCGGGGCCTTCGCGCCCAAGGCCTCGAAACTCAACCCCATGAGCGGCCTCAAGCGGATGTTCGGGCCGCAGGGGTTCATCGAACTGCTCAAGTCGCTGGCGAAAGTCGCGCTGATGGGTTCGATCGGCTTCTGGCTGATCTGGGACCAGCTCGAAGCGATCGTCGGCATGGGCAGTGCCCCCCTGCAACCCGCGCTGATGGAACTGGGGGGGCTGTTCGTCACCGCCTGCCTCGCGATGGGCGGCGCGCTGTTCGTCGTCGCCGGGATCGACGTGCCCGCGCAGATTTTTCAGCGCGCCAAGCGGCTGGCGATGACCAAGCAGGAAGTGAAGGACGAACACAAGGAAACCGAAGGGTCGCCCGAAGTGAAGGGGCAGATCCGCAGGCGGCAATATGAGATGCTGAGCGGTTCGGCGCGCAAGGCGGTGGCGGAGGCCAACGTCATCATCACCAACCCGACGCATTTTGCGGTCGCGCTGCGCTACCACCCCGGCAAGGACGCCGCGCCGGTCGTGGTCGCGCGCGGGCGCGATGCCATTGCCGCGGCAATCCGTGAACTGGGCGATGCCAATCAGGTGCCGGTGCTGCAATATCCAGAACTGGCCCGTGCCATCTATTTCACCTCGCGCGCCGGGCAGATCGTGGACGAGGCGCTCTACATGGCGGTGGCGACCGTGCTCGCCTTCGTCTTCCGCGTCGAAAACCGCATGGCGAGCGAGATGGACCGGCCGTTCATCACCGTGCCCGATGCGCTGCGCTTCGACGCCGATGGCAACAAGGTGCGATAGTCGTCGCCGCCCGCTGATAGGGTAAATTAAACTTTAGGGTCGTTCGTCCGTAATCTCTTCATGGGGACGCTTTAGGATAGGCGTCATGAACGACTATGTGCAACGCAGCGACATATCGCCCGTCGATCGCGGAACCCCGGTTCCCGCGACGCCGCCGGTTGCACCCGTCGCCGCCGCCCGGTCGGGCAACAGTGCCGATGCGGCGCTGGACAATCGCACGCGGGCCGTTCCGATCGACAGCGGCGAAGGCGCGGACATCGATGCCGGGGTGGAGGATCAGCTTGCCAGCGCGGCGGAGTATGCGCGCGTCAACGCCGAAGTCGCCGATATCCTCGCCTCGATCCGCGCCACCGGCAGCAGCGCGCAGAGCATCGCCAGTGCCGAAGCCGCGCTGACGGCGCTCACCCCCATCATCATCGTGCCGCTGCCCCCCGCCAGCAAGGACATGGTCGAACAGGTCGCGCGGATCGCCCAGCGGATCGTCGATCAGGCGGCACTGGCGCAGGGTGCGCAGGCCAATCTGAAGCCGGGCACCGTCGATCAGATACTCGCCCAGGTGGCTTGACGGTCGCTGCCCGACCCGCGGTTGCGATAATCGCTAAACATCCGGTTCCTGCGGTCGTTCTTCCTCTCTGAAAGGACCGCCGTTCATGTCGTCGATCAGCAGCAGCATCGCCAATTCGCTCGGGGTGGGATCGGGCATCGATTCCGCGCAGATCGTCGCCGATCTCGTCGCCGCAACGCGGGAGCCAAAGGAAACGGCGATCAACAATCGCATTTCCACCAACAATGCCCGCATTTCCGGCCTGGCATCGGCCACCAGTTCGCTCACCGCCTTTTCCAAGGCGCTGACCGACCTGCTCGGCGGGACCGGCTTTTCGGGACAGCCTGCCTCCAACGATCCGACCATTGCCAGCGTCGCCCTGCTCCCCGGCGGGGTGCCCACGGGCCTGCCCGCGCAGCTCGAGGTGCAGCAGCTGGCGTCGGCACAGACGATGGAATCGGCGATGCTTGCGGCCAAGACGACACCGGTCGGGCTGGGCACGCTCACGCTGACGACGGGCGGAACGGACTACACGATCGACATCACCGGCGCGAACAACAGCCTGGAAGGGCTGGCGGCGGCGTTCAACGCCACCGGCGCGGACGTCAAGGCCTCGGTCGTCACCGACAATCGCGGCGCGCGGCTGGTGCTGAAGGGCGCGACCGGCGAGGCGAGCGCCTTCACCATTACAGCGGGCACCGCCGACGCGGACCTTCAGCGGTTCACGACCAGCGGCGCGCCCGGCGCCCTGGTGCAGCGCGCCGACGCGCGTGACAGCATCATCCTGATCGACGGCATAGAGATGCGCAACAAGACCAACACGGTCGATACCGCCATTCCCTATGTCCGCATCGACCTCAACAAGGCTGCACCGGGCACCAAGGTGACCTTGGCGAGCACCGAACCGGCCTCGACCATGCGCGATCTGGTGACCGAGTTTGTCGAGGCGTACAACGAACTGCGCAAGACGCTGAACGAAGCGACCGCCGTCGGTGCCGATCCTTCCTTGTCCGGCGCGCTGGCGGGCGATTCGGGCGTGCGCGAAATGATGCGCCAGTTGGGGCGCCTGACATCGACCAGCCTCGTTTCCTCCGGTCCCTATGCGACGCTGGGCGACATTGGCGTGGGCACCAATCGCGACGGCACGCTGAAGATCGACACGGTGCGGCTGGACAAGGTGCTCGCCGAAAATCCGACGGCCGTCACGCAGATGCTGAACCCGGCGGTGCCGAGCGAAACCAATCCGGGCCTCGCTGGCGCAGTGCAGAAGGTCAGCGACACGCTGCTGTCCGATACCGGCGCAGTGAAGAGCGCCACCACCAAATATGAGAACCTCAAGAAAGCCTATGCCGAACAGCTCGAAAAGCTGGATGAGGACATGGAACGGTATGAAACGCGCACCGCCGCCGCCTTTGCCGCGATGGATACGCAGCTGGCGGCGCTCAAGGCGACGCAAAGCTACATCGATCAGCAGATCAAGGTGTGGACCAACAGCGAAGACTGACGCGGGATCGCCATAAAAAGCAGCAGCCTTATTTCAGGGAAACGGACAGACCATGTTTTACAGCAACGGATATGCAGGCATCGGTATCGGCGCACGGGCAGGCAACGCCAGCCGCGCCTATGCGGCTGTCCACGCAGGCAGCCGCATCGAAGGCGCGACGCCGCACGGCCTCGTCAAAATCCTGTTCGATGAACTGCTGCTCGCCTTCGACGCCGCGATCCTGTCGCAGGAACAGGGCGATATGGCCAAGGCGTCGGAAAAGCAGGCGCGCGCCATGTCGATCCTGCATGCCCTCGAATCCAGCCTCGATTTCGAGCGTGGCGGCGATGTCGCCGTCTCCCTTGCGCAGATCTATCGCGCTGCTCGCCGCAACATGATCGACGCGGTGCGCGAACGCAGCATCGAACCGATGACGCAGGCCCGCGGGATGATCGCGGACATCGCCAGCGCCTGGGACCAGATCGGCTGAAGGCGATGCTTAACTCTCTTGTTCCCCGGCGAAAGCCGGGGTGCAGAGTCTCGCAGAACTGTACCCCGTTGCTCTGGACCCTGGCTTTCGCCGGGGAACATTTCGACAAGAGGTCTTAGTATTTATCGCGATCAGGCGCTGGTCACCATCGGCAAGACCGAAGGCCGGGCCTTGCCGAGCGCCGCAAGCGCATTGGCGACGGCAGGTGCGATCGGCGGAACGCCGGGTTCGCCGACCCCCGTGGGGGCTTCGTTCGACGCGACAATCACGACCGCGATTTCCGGCATCTCGTTGATGCGGAGCGCGCGGTAGCCGTCGAAATTGCCGACGGTCGCCGCACCCTTTTCCAGTGGAACGGCGGCATAAAGCGCATGGCCAAGGCCAAAGCCGATGCCACCTTCCATCTGTGCGCGGATGACATCCGGGTTCACCGCCACGCCGCAATCGACGGCGCACCACACTTTGTGCACACGCGGGCTGCCATCCTCGTTCAGCGACACTTCGGCGATCTGCGCAACATAGCTGCTGAAGCTCTCCACCGCGGCGACGCCGCGGGCGCGGCCCTTGGGCGCGCTTGAGCTGCCCCATCCCGCCAGCTTCGCCACGGCCGCAAGCACACCCGCCATGCGCGGCTTTTCGGTCAGCAGGGCAAGCCGTCCGGCCACCGGGTCCTGACCCGCCGCCACCAGCAACTGGTCGATGAAACATTCGACGGCATAGGCGGTGTGGGTGTGCCCCACCGATCGCCACCACAATGTCGGGACGGGCGAGGCATCGACATGCACGTCGCAGCGCATGTTGGCGATGGCGTAGGGAAGGTCCGCTGCACCCTCGGTCATGGTGGTGTCGATCCCGTTGCGCACGATCAACGGTTCCAGCGCCGATCCGAAGGCGAAGGACTGGCCACATATGCTGTTGGACCAGGCGGCGACCTTACCGTCCTTCACGCTGCCGCGCATGGCATGGACCATGACCGGGCGATAGTAGCCGCCCTGGATGTCGTCCTCGCGCGTCCACACCAGCTTGAAAGCGCCGGGACCATAAGCCTTGGCGACGGCCGCCATTTCCGCTGCAAAATGCGAGTCGCCGGTGGCCCTGCGCCCGAAGCTGCCGCCCGCCAGTGTCACGTCGATGCTGACGGCGTCGGCCGCGACGCCCAGTGTTCGCGCAATCGCGCCCTTGTCGAGCCCCGGCCCCTGCGATCCGAACAGGGTCTTTGCCGTCTTCCCGTCCCACTGGATGACGCCGGACAGAGGCTCCATCGGCGCATGCGCCAGATAGGGGAAGGCATATTCTGCCTCGATCAGCTTGGCGCCTGCCAATGCGGCATCGACATCGCCGCGCTTGCCCGCGACCGTGCCGGGGGTTTTCACCTTCGCGCGATAGGCATCGATCATTTCGGCGGAACCGCGGCTCTCGGCCTTGGTGAAGTCCCATTCCGCCTTCACGGCATTGCGCCCCTGGATCGCCGGCCACATGCCCTTGGCATAGACGGCGACACCCGTCGGAACGGCCTTCACCGCGACGACGCCCTTGATCTTCAACGCATCGGCGGCATCGAAGCTTTTCAGCGTACCGCCGAAGCGCGGGGACCGGGCGACCACCACCGTCAGCATGCCGGGCATCTGCGTGTCGATGCCGAACTTCGCCGTGCCGTTGGTCTTCGCCACCGTATCGAGCTTGCCCAGCGGCTTGTCGCGACCGATCAGCGTGAAGGCCTTGGCGTCCTTCAGCGGCACGTCGGCGGGCGGCGTCAACGTTGCGGCATCGGCGGCAAATTCGCCGAACGTGCCGGACTTGCCGGATTTGGCATGCGCGATGACGCCTTTGGTCACCGTCACTTCGCTCGCCGGGACGCCCCATTTGCGGGCAGCCGCCGCCACCAGCATGGCGCGCGCCATGGCACCGGCCTTGCGCATCTGCATGAAGCTGTTGGCGATCGCCGTCGATCCGCCAGTCAATTGCGACCCCAGGAACAGATTGGCGTAGAGCGTGTCGTTGCCCGGCGCGCTTTCGCTGCGCATCTGGCTCCAGTCCGCGTCCAGTTCCTCGGCGACCAGCGTCGCAAGCCCGGTGTTCGGACCCTGGCCGAACTCGATATGCTTGATCAGAACGGTCACGCTGCTGTCCGGCGCGATGCGGATGAAGGCGTTGGGATCGACCGGCGGCATCGGCGGCGCGCCCTGCGACTGCAATGCGCCGCCCATCGGCAACATTATGCCGATGACGAGCGCGCCGCCGGTGCGCAGCGCGTCGCGGCGGGAAAAGCGACCAAAAGACCGCGCAGAGCTAGGAATGATCGCGTTCATGCCGCCTTCTCCTGCGGATTGAGGCTTTTCGCTGCCTGATGGATCGCCGCGCGGATGCGGACATAGGTCGCGCAGCGGCAGAGATTGCCACTCATCGCGCTGTCGATGTCGGCGTCGCTGGGCGTCTTGTTATCCTTCAGCAGGCTGACCGCGCTCATGATCTGGCCGGACTGGCAATAGCCGCACTGCGGCACGTCGAGCGCCACCCAGGCGGCCTGCACGGCCTTCGCCTCTGCGCCGTCGATCGCCTCGATCGTGGTGATCGCGCCCGTGGCGGCGGAGATCGGCAACTGGCAGGACCGTGTCGGCGCACCGTCGACATGCACGGTGCATGCGCCGCACTGCGCCACGCCGCAACCGAACTTCGTGCCCGTCAGATTGAGGTCGTCGCGCAACACCCACAGCAAAGGTGTGTCGGGATCGGCGTCGACTTCGCGCGCCTGCCCGTTGACGGTCAGTGTTGTGGCCATGCTTTAGCCTCCCCGATGAAGATTGCGCGGCACAAGGCGACAGAGAGCCGCAGGTTGCCGGTCATAACTGGATTTTGAAGTGCAACTATTTCCTATTCATGACGGCTTGTAAAGGCACCGACTCGCACCCGGAATCGCGCTATGTATCCCGCTATGCACGGTGTTGACGCTCCGCCGTCCGCCACTGTATAGACGGATTGCGCAACAGGGCGGCCCGGCGGGGGCCGCCTTTTTGCTTTCAGGCGCTGGTGCCTGGCCTCAATTTGCCCCCGCCGCGCAAATGCAATCGTGAACTGAAAGGGACGCTCATGTCGATTACGCCGCTCATGCCCGTTTATCCCCGGTGCGATGTCCGGCCGGTGCGTGGCGAAGGCTGCTATCTGATCGGCGAGCGCGGCGAACGCTATCTGGATTTTGCCAGCGGCATTGCCGTCAACCTGCTCGGCCACGGCCATCCGGTGCTGACCAAGGCGATTGCCGATCAGGCGGCGACCTTGATGCATGTCTCCAATCTGTACGGCAGTCCGCAGGGTGAGGCATTTGCCAGGCGGCTGGTCGATGCGACCTTCGCCGACACCGTGTTCTTCACCAATTCGGGTGCCGAAGCGGTCGAATGCGCGATCAAGACGGCGCGGCGCTATCATTATGCCAATGGCAATCCGCACCGGCACAAGATCATCAGCTTCGACAACGCGTTCCATGGGCGGACGCTCGGCACGATCAGCGCGACCAGCCAGCCCAAGATGCGCGACGGGTTCGAGCCGCTGCTGCCCGGTTTCGACGTGGTGCCCTTCAACGATCTGGAAGCGGCGGCGGCGCGGATCGACGACAATACCGCCGGTTTCCTGCTGGAGCCTGTGCAGGGCGAAGGCGGCGTGACGCCCGCGACGCAGGATTTTCTGCAAGGCCTGCGCGCGCTCTGCGACGAACATGGCGTGCTGCTGATCCTGGATGAAGTGCAGTGCGGCTATGGCCGCACCGGCACCTTCTTCGCGCATGAGCAATATGGCGTCATCCCCGACATCATGGCGGTGGCGAAAGGCATCGGCGGCGGTTTTCCGATGGGCGCATGCCTTGCGACCGAGGAAGCGGCGAAGGGCATGGTGTTCGGCACGCATGGCTCCACTTATGGCGGCAATCCGCTGGCGATGGCGGCGGGCAGCGCGGTGATGGACGTGGTGATGGCGCCGGGTTTCCTCGATCAGGTGAAGGCAACAGGTGCGCGCCTGCGCGCCGCGCTGGAACAGATGATCCCCAATCACGACGATCTGTTCGCCGAAGTGCGGGGCATGGGCCTGATGCTGGGCCTGAAGCTGAAGGACAGCGCCGACGCGCGATCCTTCGTGGCGCATCTGCGCGATCATCACGGGCTGCTCACGGTGTCCGCGGGGCAGAATGTGGTCCGCATCCTGCCGCCGCTGGTGATCGAGGAAAGCCACATCACCGAATGCGTCGAACGCCTGTCCGCAGGCGCACGGAGCTTTGCCGTGCCGGTTGCGGCCTAGTTCGGCCGATTTAACCCCGTTCGTCCTGAGTAAGGACTGAGCTTGTCGAAGGCCGGTATCGAAGGATCTGCGCCAAAGCTCATGTCCTTCGATACGCTGCTTCGGCTTCGCTCGGCAGCTACTCAGGACGAACGGAGTAGATGGAAGGATAGCCTTCTCATGACAAACCATTTCCTGAACCTCTCCGACGCGGGCGGCAACGCGATCGCCGCGATGATCGGCGACGCCATCGACCGCAAGGCCGCGCGCGCCGGTTTTCCGAAAGGCAAGGCCGATGCCGACGCGCCGCTTGCCGGGCATACGCTGGCCATGATCTTCGAGAAGAACTCCACGCGCACCCGCGTGTCGTTCGACATGGCGATCCGGCAACTGGGCGGCACCTCGCTCATCCTCGACGGCGCGACCAGCCAGTTGGGCCGGGGGGAGACGATCGCCGATACCGCGCGCGTCCTTTCGCGCATGGTGGACGCGATCATGATCCGCACCGACGATCATGCGAAAATCGAGGAAATGGCGCATCACGCGACCGTTCCGGTCATCAACGGCCTGACCGACCTGTCGCACCCCTGCCAGATCATGGCGGACCTGCTGACCGTCATCGAACATGGCCTCACCCTGCCGGGCAGCGAATGGGCCTGGCTGGGCGATGGCAATAATGTGCTGCATTCGATCATCGAGGCGGCGGGACTCATGAAGTTCAACGTCCGCATCGGCGTGCCGCAAGGCTATGAGCCGGACCCGCGCTTTGCCGAGCAAGCCACCGCACGCGGTGCGACGATCAGCTTGTCACGCGACGCCGCCGAAGTCGCGCGCGGTGCCGACGTGATCGTGACCGATACGTGGATTTCAATGGGGCAGGACCATGCCGACGCGAAACTGGCGGCGATGATGCCCTATCAGGTCGATACCGCGCTGATGGCGCTGGCGAAGCCGACGGCCCGTTTCCTCCACTGCCTGCCCGCCCATCGCGGAGAGGAAGTGACGGCGGACGTGATCGACGGCCCGCAGTCGCTGATCTGGGACGAAGCGGAAAACCGCCTGCACGCGCAGAAGTCGGTGCTGCTGTGGGCTCTTGGAAAGCTCGGTTGAGTTTTTCCGATTGACGCCTATCTAACGTCTATCTGTGTTCCAACCTCCGTTCGTCCCGAGCGAAGTCGAGGGACGCTGCGTGACCTGTCCCTCGACTTCGCTCGGGACGAACGGAGCCTTTGTCTTGCCCCTTTCCCTCGATCTCGATCAGGCTGTCGGCTTCACGATTCCCGCGCGCAGCGTGCGGGGTCGCCTCGTGCGGCTCGGCCCGGTGCTGGAGCAGGTGCTGGCCGCGCATGCCTATCCGCCGCCGATCGAGCGGCTGCTGGCACAGGCGCTGGTGCTCGCCGCGCTGCTGGGATCGACGCTCAAGCATGTCGACGGGCAACTGACGCTTCAGGCGCAGACCGAAAATGGCGTCGTCCGCCTGTTGGTAGCGGACTATCAGGCTGGCGCGGTGCGCGGCTATGTTCAGTTCGATGCCGACCGGTTGGCGGAGCTGGGCACCGATCCCACCTTGTTCGGCCTGTTCGGCAAGGGCTATCTGGCGATCACTTTCGACCAGGCCGCGCCTGCGAGCGAAGGCGCGAGCGGTCGCTACCAGGGCATCGTCCCGCTCGAAGGCAGTTCGCTGGGCGAAGCGGCGGAACATTATTTCTGCCAGTCGGAGCAGATCCCCAGCATCGTTCAGATCGCCAGCCGCCACGATCCTGACGGGCGCTGCCTCGCCGCAGGCATGCTCCTTCAGCATCTCCCCGAAGGCGAAGTGGGGCGCGAGCGGCTGCATGTCCGCCACGACCATGTCGAATGGGAACATGCCAAGGCCCTGGCGGCGACGTTGCAGGATGCCGAACTGACCGATGACGGGCTGCCGCTCTCCGACATCATCTGGCGCCTGTTTCACGAGGAAGAGGAAGTGCGCCTGTTTGATCCCGGCCCGATCGTGAAGGGCTGCCGGTGCAACATCGCGCATATCCGAGACGTCATCGCGCGCTTTCCGGCGGAGGAGCGCGCGGACATGGCCGACGAGGCCGGGCAGATCACCGTAGACTGCGCCTTCTGTTCACGGCTGTTCCCGATACCGCTGCACAGTTTCGATAACTGATCGGCCTGACCCGCGCCTCCGATCGCAGCGGATGATTGCGGCAGAGCCGTTCCGGTTGCGCTATGAAGTTGCCACAATTCTGTGGCAAACGATGGTCGCAAGGGGATATCGCGCTCGGCCATCAAAAGGTGCCCGTACCTGTCCATCGGCTGCGCGCGCAGTGGGGAACGCTTGTTTATGGCCACGACCGTTTCGCGCAAGGCGCTTGTCGGCGCCGTCCTGCTGACCGCCCTCATTGGCGCGGGTCGGCCCCAGTCTGTTCCGCCTGCCCCGCGCGGGCTGACGACGCTGGAGCCTGGCGACTGGGTGCTGCATGATCGTGAAAGCGGGAAGGACGTGCATCTGTGCCTGGGCGATACGCGCCAGTTGCTCCAGCTGCGCCATCCCGGCGCGCAATGCCGCCGTTTCGTGGTGACCGACAGCGCGCAGTCGGTCGCCGTGACCAATGATTGTGGCCTGGCCGGTAACGAGCGGACGGACATCCGCATCGAAACACCACGCCTCGTCCAGATCGAGGCGCAGGGGATCGTCGATGGCGCGCCGTTCTCCATGGCGATGGAGGGGCGGCGCGTCGGCGTCTGCCGATAACCTGTCGTCTCTGCGTCGTCGCGCCCGGTCTTGCGCCCGCGCGACGGCGGGAGTAGCGGCAGGCGATGCCTAGTTCCTCCAGATCCGATACCGATAACAGCTTTGCCGTCGTCCTGCTTTCCGGTGGCCTCGATTCGATGGTCGCGGCGGGCCTGGCGCGGGAGGCCGGGCACCGACTGTTCGCGCTGACGATCGACTATAACCAGCGTCACCGGGTGGAATTGCAGGCCGCGGCGCGCGTCGCCAAGGCCCTTAATGTCCTGTCGCACATCGTGTTGCCGCTCGATCTGACTGCATTCGGCGGATCGGCGCTGACCGCCGACATCGCCGTGCCGAAGGGCGGGGTAGGGAACGATATTCCCGTCACTTATGTCCCGGCGCGCAACACGATTTTTCTGTCGCTCACCTTGGGCTTTGCAGAAGTGACGGGCGCGCGGGACATTTTCATCGGCGTCAACGCGCTCGATTATTCGGGCTATCCCGACTGCCGGCCGGCGTTCATCGCCGCGTTCGAGGCGATGGCCGCGCTCGCCACGAAGGCCGGGGTGGAAGGGCATGCCGTCCGCATCAACGCGCCGCTCCAGCACATGACGAAGGCGGATATCGTGCGGGAAGCGGACCGGCTGGGTCTGGATGCGGGGATGAGCTGGTCCTGCTATGATCCGACGCCGGACGGGCTGCATTGCGGCCTGTGCGACAGTTGCCGCCTGCGCGCGAAGGGGTTTGTCGAAGCGGGCCTGCCCGATCCCACCCGCTATGCCGTAAAGCCCTGATCGCATGGCCTATTCCGTCAAGGAAATGTTCCTCACCCTGCAGGGGGAAGGGATGCAGGCCGGGCGGCGCGCGGTTTTCCTGCGCTTTGCCGGGTGCAATCTCTGGTCGGGCCGCGAAGGCGATCGCGCGACCGCCGTCTGCCGGTTTTGCGATACCGATTTTGTCGGCACGGATGGCGCGGGCGGCGGGAAGTTTGCCGATGCGGCGGCCGTGGTTGCCGCCGTCGAGCGGTTCTGGGGCGAAGGGCGCACGCTGCGCTACATCGTCCTGACCGGCGGCGAACCGATGTTGCAGGTGGACGACGCGCTGGTCGATGCCCTGCACGATGCCGGGTTTGAGATTGCGATCGAGACCAACGGCACGCTCCCGGTGCATCCGCGCATCGACTGGATCTGCGTCAGCCCCAAGGCGGGGAGCGAGGTCGTCCAAACATCCGGCCATGAGCTGAAACTGGTGTGGCCGCAGCCGGGCAGCGATTATGCGGCGATGGAAGGCTGGGCATTCGACCACTGGCTTGTCCAGCCGCTCGACGATCCCGATGCCGCCGCGCATGTGGATGTGGCGATCGCCTTCGTCATGGACCGGCCGCAATGGCGCCTGACCTTGCAGACGCACAAGACGCTCGGGCTGCGGTAGGCCTTCCGCGTCCCGCCCGCCCTCAGCCCGCGGGCTTTTTCGCGGCCTCGGCATCCCAGCGGGCCTTGCAACTGGCCATCAGCTTGCCCTTTTTCCAGCATTCCTCGGTCAGCGGCGGCAGAACCGCGCTATAGTTGTAGCCGGGCGATCCGAAATAGCGTTCGCCGCTCAGCACCAGCGATTTCTTGAGCTCGCCCATCCGCTTGCGCGCGACGTCGACCAGTTGTCCGCGCGGCATGAAAATCGCGTCGCGGCCGATCGAGGATGCCGTCTGACAGAAATTGCGCTGCGCCTGCACCGTCGAATAGCCCGAATAGATGCGCGTGCCATATTGATCGAGCGCCGCCTGGCCCGGCTTCCCCTTGCCGACGGTGCGCTGGAAATAGGCACCCAGGGTGGCAAAGGACTGCGCCAGTTCCTTGCTGTGATGGGCGATCATGGCGTTGTAGTTGGAAACCGTCAGCAATGTCGGCTCGAAATCGCATTGCAGCGCCGCGACGTTGAGTGCCGCACGCAGGTTCCACACCAGCCCTGCATCCAGTTCCGCCTGCGTCGCGCCGGGCATGTTGAGGCCCAACGTCGGCTCCGCGCCGGTCACCGGCGGGCTCGAAAGATCGGGCGGCGAAAAGAAGAACTGCGCCTGTGCGGGCTGTGCGGCCAGGGCGGTCGCCGTTACCAGCGCGAGGATCGGGCGGCGGGTGTAAAGGCGTGTCACTCTTGGGTAATCCTTGGTTGGCGTCAGCTCAATGCGGCCTAGCGCACCCTGGCGCCGCTGTCAGCGGCCGATATCGGTTCCGCGATGAACCGAGGGTGAAAGCTCACTGGTCGGCGATCACTTCGGTGTCGGCGACATCCGCCGGGGCGCTGGCATTGTTGGCGGCGGTCCGCGTCGCGGCGGGGGTGCTGTTGCTCTCTCCGGTCGGCGCGAGGGCGGTGCCTTCGCTGCGTACCCCGTCCAGATCGGTCATGGCGTCGCTGGCGGTGCCGTCGACGACTTCCAGGTCTTTCATGCTCACATTGCTTTGCGTTTCGGTGGTGCCCGATCCGCAGGCGGCGAGGGGAAGGAGAGCCGCCGTTAACAGGGCCACGCGACGAAGCGGCAACAATGATGGCATCCAAGGCTCCTGAAACGACCGGCTATTTGTGCGTGACCTTAACGCGCTGTTATCCTTCGTCAAGCGCGCCGCCTTACGTCAAGGTCAGGCAGGCCGTCCGCATCGCCCCAGCCGCGCCATAAACTGGTCGAACCGGGCGCCCAGCGCTGCGTCGAAATCGTCCATCGTCACTGTCTTGCCCAGCGCCGCCAGGCTGGTGACGGGGAACTCTGCGATGCCGCACGGCACGATCCCGCCGAAATGCGACAGGTCCGGCGCGATATTGACGGAGAAGCCGTGGATCGTCACCCATTTGCGCACACGTACGCCGATGGCGCCGATCTTCGCCTCGCGCCCGTCCAGCGTGTCGGTCCAGATGCCGATGCGTCCGTCCGCCCGCCGGGCCGCCACGCCGAAGTCGGCCAACGTGTCGATCACCCAGCCTTCCAGATTGTGGACAAAATTGCGAATGTCCTTGCCGCGCGTGCCAAGGTTGAGCGTTAGATAGCCGACCCGTTGCCCCGGCCCGTGATAGGTATAGCGCCCGCCGCGCCCGGCGTCGTACACGGGAAAGCGCGGGTCGAGCAGTTCGGCGATGTTGGCGCTGGTCCCGGCGGTGTAGAGCGGCGGATGCTCCAGCAGCCAGACCCGTTCCTGCGCCTGTCCGGCGGCGACGGCGGCGGCGCGCGCTTCCATGTCCGCAAGGGCGTCGGGATACGCGACGGGATTGGCGTCGCGACGCCATTCGATGGGCGATGCCATGGTCGCGGCCGGGGCGGGGGCAGGCAGATGATCCATGCCAGCTTCCTTGACTTGCCCGCGCGCCGCGATCAAGGGTGCGTTTCCCGCGCAGCCACCGGAAACCCCATGATGAAGCCACTTTCGATCGGTCGGGCCTGGGAAGAGACGCTGGCCTTCGTGAAGCGCGAGGGGGCGCTGCTGTTTCCGGTCGCGTTCGTCTTTCTGGCGCTACCCTCGGTGCTGGTGCAGCAGATCGTCCCGCCACAGCTTGTCGCCTATATGGCGGCGATTCAGTCGGGCGCGACGAATGTGCCGGTGCCTGCGCTGCCCGGCAGCTTCATTCTGGCGCTGATGCTGGCGATCGTCGCGATCCTGGCCGGGGCGCTGGCGCTCTATGCGCTCAGCTTGCGCAGCGGGATCAGCGTGCGCGAGGCGATGGTGCTGGCGTTCCGGCGTCTGCCCGTGCTGTTCGCCGCCGGTCTGCTGGTGATGGCGGGCGGCGTGGGTCTGGCAATAGGGCTCAGCCTGATCGGCGCGCTGGTGCATGCCGCGGGCGGCGCGGGTGCGATGGTGGCGCTGCTCAATATCCTGGTGCCCGCGGCGATGCTGTTCGTGGGCGTGCGGTTGCTGCTGCTCTATGCCCTGATGGCCGACCGCACGATCGGCCCGGTGGGGGCCATCCGCCAGAGCTGGGCCCTGTCGCGTGGCCATTTCCTGCGGCTGTTCGCCTTTTTCATTGTGTTTCTGGTCGTGACCTTGGTGGTGCAAGGCGCCGCCGAGGCGGTGTTCGGCATCATCGGGCGGCTGGCGGGCGGGGCGGGGCTTGCCGCGCTGCTGGGCAGCATCGCCGTGGCGGCGCTTTCCGCCGTCATCCAGGTCTATTTCATCGTGATGACCGGGCGTCTCTATCGCCAGTTGGAAGCGGCGGCCTGAGCGAGGCGTGGCCTAAGCCAGCAGCGGTACATGCGGCGCAGCTTCCCGGGGCAGCACGCCATGCATGCGTGGATCATCGAACGTTTCGATCGCCCGGCCAAAGGGGACGAACCCCGATTTGATATAGAATTGCAGCGCGGCGGGGTGATCGAGCGTGCAGGTGTGCACCCAGAACCGCTCCACGCCCTTGCGCCATGCCAGCATCTTCGCCTGTCCCATCAGCCAGCGGCCATGGCCTTGCCCGGCCAGTTGCGGCACCAGCCCGAAGAAGGCCAGTTCGCAATCGGGCAGGGACCGGAAATCCAGCTCCAATATCCCGATCTCGATCCCCCGTACATCGGTGACGGCATGGATTTCGACGGCCGGGTCGTGGATGATCGCGGCCAGCGCATCATCGGCCATTAGCAGCCGCGAAAACCATAGCCAGGGTTCGCCCACCCGCCGGAACAGCAGGCGATATTTCTCGACGGACGGGGCTTTCCACCGCACCAGCCGCAGTGTCGATGGCGGCAGCGGCGCAGGCTTTGGCCTTTCGCGCATCTCCAGATGCGTCACCACCGCCGCCACCTGACGCGGATCGACATGCGCCAGCGCCATCGGGGTTCAGCTCCAGGTGGCGCGGGGCGGCAGGCTCATCAGGATCGCGTCGATATTCCCGCCGGTCTTGAGGCCGAACAAGGTGCCGCGATCGTGCACCAGGTTGAACTCTGCATAACGCCCGCGCCATTCGAGCATCTGCGCCTCGTCGGCTTGCGTGAAGGGCATATCCATCCGCTTGCGCACCAGCGGCGGATAAGCGGCGAGAAACGCCTCGCCGACGGATCGGGTCAGCGCGAAATCGGCATCGAAATCGCCGTCGCGATGATCGTAGAATATGCCGCCGACACCACGATGCACGCCGCGATGCGGAATGTAGAAATATTCGTCTGCCCATGCCTTAAACGCTGGATAGAACGCCGGATCGTGGGCGTCGCAGGCATCTTTGAACACGCTATGGAAAAAGGCGGTATCCTCGGCATAGGGCAGGGGCGGGTTCAGGTCCGCACCGCCGCCGAACCAGCGTTTGGTCGTCACCAGAAAGCGCGTGTTCATGTGCACGGCGGGTACATGCGGGTTGGCCATGTGCGCCACCAGGCTGATGCCGGTCGCGAAGAATTGCGGATCGTCGCCCGCGCCGTGGATCGACCGGGCGAACTCCGGCGCAAAGGCACCGCCGACGGTCGAGACATTGACGCCGACTTTCTCGAACACCTTGCCTTTCATCACCCCGCGCACACCGCCGCCGCCTTCGCCGGGGGTCAGCCCCTCGGCCTCCCGGTCCCAGGCGGTATAGGCGAACGCGGCGTTGCTGCCCGCTTCCCGCTCAATGCTTTCGAACGCGGCGCAGATCCGGTCGCGCAACGTCTCGAACCACGCCCGCGCCGCGGCCTGCTGCGCATCCAGTTGCAGGGTGATTTCCGGGCGTGGCCGGTCGATCGTCGTGTCGTTCATTGCGGATATTGCCCCGTCTGTCTCAATGCCTCACTTAAAGCGATGCCCGTGGAAACGGCAATGTTCAAGGATCGAAATCCCGCCGCCATCGGAATGCGCACGCGCAAATCGGCGCGATCCCGCACGAAATCGGGCACGCCTGCACTCTCCGATCCCATCAGCAGCACGTCGTCGGCGCGGAAAACGGCGTCCGGCAAAGGTACGGAGGCATGGGTGGACATCAGCACGATACGCCGCCCGGCGGCGCGGCAGGCGGCATCGAAATCGGCAAAGGCGGCGTGGCGGGTGACGTCGGCGGCGGCACCATAATCCATCGCCGCGCGCCTCAGTTTCGCGTCCGAAAAGGCGAATCCGCAGGGCATGATGATGTCCACGGGCACCGCGAAACAGGCGGAAAGCCGCAGGATCGCGCCGACATTGCCGGCGATTTCGGGCTGGTAGAGAGCAACGCGCATGAAGGCTCGATAGCGCGTTGCAACAAAATATAACATGGCCTGTGAAAATGCTGTTGGCAAACCGCACTTTTCGACGTTATTGGGCGGCTGAACTACGTCATCGCTGTCAGGGCTGCGCTTGCGCGGCCCCAAAACTCTGCCTTCTTGCAAGGGGGGTGGATCTGGCGGCGGAGCATGCGTGGTCTGGGATGATAATGGCAAGGGTCAAGGTGCATGGCGAGCGTTGAGCACATCGAAACGGAAACGCCGGTGGCAGGGGAAGGCGTGCGTCGGCGCGACTTCATCAACATCGCGGCGGTCAGCTTTGCCGGGGTCGGCGCCGTTGCGGTCGTGCTGCCTCTCATCAACCAGATGAACCCGAGTGCCGACGTGCTGGCGCTCGCTTCCACGGAAGTCGATCTGTCGGCGATCCAGCCCGGTCAGGCGATCAAGACGACCTTCCGCGCGCAGCCGCTGTTCGTCCGTCATCTGACGCCGGACGAAATTGCCAAGGCCGATGCGGTGGACGCGTCCTCGCTGCGTGACCCGCAGACGCTGGAGGAACGCACCGTTGACGGCAAGAAACAGTGGCTCGTCACGATGGGCGTCTGTACGCATCTGGGCTGTGTGCCGCTGGGCGCGGGCGAAGGCGAGAACAAGGGCGAGTTCGGCGGCTATTTCTGCCCCTGCCATGGATCGAGCTACGACACCGCAGCCCGCATCCGCAAGGGCCCGGCGCCCACCAATCTTATGGTCCCGGAGTATAAGTACACCTCCGACACCGCCATTCTCGTAGGCTGAGGAACAGACAGATGAGCTTCCCCTGGGCAGAGCATTACACCCCCAAGGCGCCGGTGATGAAGTGGCTGGACGAACGCCTGCCGCTCCCGCGTCTCGTCTATGGCGCGGTCGGCGCGGGCTATCCGGTGCCGCGCAACCTCAACTATTTCTGGAACTTCGGCGTCCTCGCCGGTGTCGCGCTGATGATCCAGATCGTCTCGGGCATCGTGCTCGGCATGCATTATGCCGCGAATGAACTGGTCGCGTTCGGCACGACCGAGCATATCATGCGCGACGTGAACGCAGGCTGGGCCATCCGCTATGCGCATGCCAACGGGGCCAGCTTCTTCTTCATCGTCGTCTATCTGCATATTTTCCGCGGTCTTTATTACGGATCGTATAAAGCCCCGCGCGAAATGGTGTGGCTGCTCGGCCTGGTCATCTTCCTGCTGATGATGGCGACGGCATTCATGGGCTATGTACTGCCCTGGGGCCAGATGTCCTATTGGGGCGCGAAGGTCATCACCGGCCTGTTCGGCGCGATCCCGGTGGTCGGCGAGCCGATCCAGACCTGGCTGCTGGGTGGTTTCGCACCCGGCAATGCGGCTCTCAACCGCTTCTTCTCGCTGCACTATCTGCTGCCCTTCGTGATTGCGGGCGTTATCATCCTGCACATCTGGGCGCTGCATATCCCCGGCTCGAACAATCCCACGGGCGTGGACGTCAAGGGTCCGCAGGATACCGTGCCGTTCCACCCTTATTACACGGCGAAGGACGGTTTCGGCCTCGGCGTGTTCCTCATCCTCTTCTCGATCCTGCTGTTCTTCGCGCCCAATTTCCTGGGCCATCCGGACAATTATATCGAGGCGAACCCGCTTTCGACGCCCGCGCACATCGTGCCCGAATGGTATTTCTGGCCCTTCTACGCGATCCTGCGCGCCTTCACTTTCGACTTCTTCTTCGTGCCCGCCAAGTTGCTGGGTGTGGTCGCGATGTTCGCGTCGATCCTGCTGCTGTTCTTCCTGCCCTGGCTGGACAATTCGCCGGTGCGCTCGGGCAGCTACCGGCCGCTGTTCAAGAAGTTCTTCTGGTTCGGCCTCATCCCCTGCGTCCTCATCCTGGGCTATTGCGGTGGGGCACCGGCCGAAGAGCCTTATGTGATGCTGAGCCAGCTTGCCTCGGCCTATTATTTCGCGCACTTCCTCATCATTCTGCCGGCCATCGCCTATTTCGAAAAGCCGCTGCCCCTGCCCAATTCGATCACCGAAGCGGTGCTCGCGAAGCATGGCGCGAAGAATGATACGGACAGCCGGGGGCTGACGCCCGGCGCGGTTCCGGCCGAATAAGGGGACTATAACAATATGCTTCGTCCAGCTCTTGTTGCCATCGGCGCGTTCTTCACGCTGATGCTGCTGTATTCCTTCGGCGCGGGTGCCGTGTCCTACATCAGCGAGCCGCCCGCCGCGACCGTGGAGCATGAGTTCCACCTTCCGCCCAAGGAAGTCGCCTTCTCGTTCAACGGGCCGCTCGGCCATTATGATCGCCAGCAGCTTCAGCGCGGTTTCCAGGTGTACAAGGAAGTCTGTTCGGCCTGTCACAGCCTGAAGTTCGTGTCGTTCCGCGATCTTCAGCAGATCGGCTATAACGAAGCCGAAGTGAAGGCGATCGCGAAGCAGTGGGCGATCAAGACCCCTGACGTCGATCCCGCAACTGGCGAAATGTCGACGCGCGATCCGGTGCCTGCGGATAAGTTCCCCAAGCCCTTTGCGAACAATGTTGCGGCGGCTGCGGCCAATAACAATGCGATCCCGCCCGATCTCTCGCTGATGACCAAGGCTCGCCATCACGGCAGCGCCTATGTCTATTCGCTGCTCACCGGCTATCAGCCGCAGCCTGCGGAGCTTCTCAAGAAGTTTCCCGACGCCGCGACGCCGCCGGGCCTCAACTACAATCCCTATTTCCCGAACCTCAATCTCGCGATGGCGCAGCCGCTGGTGGCCGAAGGTCAGGTGACCTACACCGACGGGACCAAGCCGACCGTGGATCAGATGGCGCAGGATATCGCCGCCTTCCTGACGTGGACGGCGGAACCGAAGCTGGAAAACCGCCGTAGCGCGGGTCTGGCGGCGCTGGTCTTCCTCGCGATCGCCACGGGCCTTGCTTATGCGGCGTATCAGAACATCTGGCGCGACAAGAAGCATTGAGGGGACTGCGGTGGCCATGACGGCGCCGTATCCTGAAACTTTCGAAAGGCGCGGCATCCCGTTCACGGATGCCGCGCCTTTTCCCTGCGTTCGACAACCGGAGGCCGCATGACCGCCGACAGCCTGAAGGCGCTGGTGCGCACCATCCCCGATTTCCCCAAGCCAGGCATTCAGTTTCGCGACATCACCTCGCTGCTCGCCGATGCGGACGGCTTTGCCGCGCTGATCGCGCTGATGGCGGATGCTGCCCGCACGCTTGATGTGGACTATGTCGCGGGTATCGAGGCGCGCGGGTTCATCCTCGGCGCGGCCATTGCCACGGCGCTTGGCGCGGGTTTCGTTCCGGTGCGCAAGGCAGGCAAGCTGCCCGGCGCTGTCGTCGGTATCGACTATGCGCTCGAATATGGCACCGACCGACTGGAAGTGCACCGTGGCCAGTTTCCCGGCGGTGCCAGAATATTGCTGGTCGATGATCTGATCGCCACCGGCGGCACAGCCCTTGCGGCCGCCCGGTTGCTGCGGGGAGAGGGCGCGCAGCTTGCGATGGCGCTGTTCGCCATCGACTTGCCTGATCTGGGCGGCATGGCGGCGCTGGTGGCCGAGGGCCTGCCGAGTCGCGCCGTCATGACCTTCCCGGGGCATTGACCGACGGCTGCGGGCCCGCGTCCCTCTGCGACGCTTTATGGAGCATAACCGCGGTTTTCACGCGTCATCTTGATCGGCAATCGATGCCGTTTCGGATACGACATAAATATGTCATGTTATTACGCAATATCATTGGGCACCGGACGTAATTGGCGCGCTCTGCCGGATCGCAACCTGCGGCCCAGTAACGCAATCATTGTCGCGCGATAGTGCATGACAGACGTCGAAGCGTGACAATGGTTCGCGCGATTCCTTTATCGACATCAAACTTTATTGCGCCTCGATATAAGTTGCTACTTGCAATTGATACTGCGGTGCAGCAGATAGCGAGGATGCGTTTGCTCTCCCCCCCCGCCGCTTCGCTCCTCCTCACGCTCACCGTTGCGCTTGCCGCCTGCGGTCAAAAGCCTCCTCAGGCACCGCCGCCTCCGACCGTCACCGTCGCCGCGCCGCTGGTGCGCGACGTGACCGACTGGGATGACTATGTCGGCCGGTTCGAGGCCGTGGAGGATGTGCAGGTGCTGCCCCGTGTATCAGGGCAGATCACGCAGATCGGCTTTCGCGCGGGCGTAGAGGTCGGCAAGGGCGCCATGCTGTTCCAGATCGACCCGCGCCCCTTCCGCGCGCAGCTTGAACAGGCCCGTGCGCAACTCGTCCGGTCACAGGCGACGCTCGCCAATGCCCGCAGCGAGCTGAAGCGTGCCGAAGATCTGCGCAAGTTCCAGGCGGTCAGCCAGGAAGAATATGAAACGAAGCTGGCGACCCTGCGTTCGGCCTCCGCCGATGTAGCGGCGGCGCAGGCGACGGTGCAGGCGCGGGCGCTCGACGTGGAGTTCACGACCGTCCGGTCGCCGATCAGCGGGCGAGTGTCCGACAAGCGTGTCGCGATCGGCGATTATGTCAACGCGGGTCAGACGTTGCTGACCACGGTCGTCACCGTCGATCCCATCTGGTTCAGCTTCGAAGGCGCCGAAAGCCTCTATCTCAAATATATCCGCCAAGCCGCCAAGGGGGAGCGCGCCTCCTCGCGCTACGCCGCCAATCCCGTCGAGGTGCAACTGGCCGACGAGACAGGGTATAATTGGCGCGGTCGCATGATCTTCGTCGACAACGCTATCGATACCAACTCCGGCACCATCCGCGCCCATGCCGAAATCGCCAATCCCAGAGGGTTCCTGGTGCCCGGCATGTTCGGCCGCGCGCGCCTGCTCGGTTCGGGCACCTATCGCGCGATGCTGGTGCCGGACGAAGCGATCCTGACAGACCAGACCCGCAAGCTCGTCTATCTGGTCGGGAAGGATGGGAAGACGGTGCCGCGCCCGGTCGAAACCGGGCCGATGGTCGAAGGGTTGCGCGTCGTCCGTACGGGCCTCAAGCCGGGCGAGAAAATCGTCATAGACGGTCTTGCGCGTCTGCAGCCGGGCATGCCGGTCAAGCCGCGCGACGGCAAGATCGCACCGCGCGCCTCCGCCGTCGAATCGCGCCCGGCGGCGCCGCCCAGTCCCACGGTCGCCACGCCTGCGGATGACGGCCCGGCGGGCAACGGTGCGGCGGGCAATGGCGCGGCCAGCGACAGGAAGGCTGCGCCAGCCGGGACGGCACGCTGATGCGCCTGCCCCATTTTTTCATCGATCGCCCGATCTTCGCGGCGGTCGTCTCCATTCTCATCGTCATCATGGGCGCGATTGCCTATCCCACCTTGCCGGTGGGGCAATATCCGGAAATCGCGCCGCCGACGGTCGTCGTGAATGCCAGCTTCCCCGGCGCATCGGCGGAAACACTGGCGGAAACGGTCGCCGCGCCGCTGGAAGAATCGATCAACGGCGTCGAGGACATGATCTACATGCAGTCCTCCTCCACGGCGTCCGGCGCGGTGGCGATCACGGTGACCTTCAAGCAGGGCACCGATGTCGATCAGGCGCAGGTGCTCGTGCAGAACCGCGTCTCCTCCGCCGAACCGCGCCTGCCGGAACAGGTCCGCCAGATCGGCGTGACCGTGCGCAAGAACTCGCCCGATCTGCTGATGGTGGTGGCGCTGACATCGCCCGATGGCACCCTGTCCAACCAGTATATGTCCAATTATGCGACCTTGCAGATCAAGGATCGGCTGGCGCGTATTCAGGGCGTGGGCGGTGTCCAGACATTTGGTGCGCGCGATTACAACATGCGCGTGTGGATCGATCCCGATCGTGCCGCCGCGCGCAATCTGACGGTTGATGAGATCAGCAATGCCGTGCGCGCGCAAAATGCGCAGGTCGCGGCCGGTTCGGTCGGCGAAGCGCCGTTCAACCAGGGTGGAACCGCCTTTCAGCTCAACATCCAGACGCAGGGCCGCCTGTCCTCGCCCGATCAGTTCGGCCAGATCATCATCAAGCGCGACGATCAGGGCCGCCTCACGCGGCTGGCGGATGTCGCGCGGATAGAGCTGGGCGCGCAGGATTACGGGACCGAAGGCTATATCGACGGCAAATCCTCCGTTGCGATCGTCGTGACGCAACTGCCCGGTTCTAATGCACTGGAAACGGCAGACGCGGTGCGCGCGGAAATGCAGTCGCTGTCGAAGACGTTCCCGGCGGGCCTTGCCTACACCATTCCCTATAATCCCACCGAATATATCACGGCCTCGATCGAAGCGGTGCAGAGCACGCTGGTCGAGGCGATCATATTGGTCAGCCTCGTGGTGCTGCTGTTCCTGCAAAGTTGGCGCGCGGCGATCATCCCGATCATCGCCATTCCGGTGTCGCTGATCGGCAGCCTGGCGATGATGGCGGTGTTCGGCTTTTCGCTGAACAGCCTGTCGCTGTTCGGGCTGGTGCTGGCCATCGGTATCGTCGTCGACGACGCGATCGTGGTGGTCGAGAATATCGAGCGTCTGATGCATGAGGAGGGGCTGTCCCCGCTGGCCGCCGCGCACAAGACGATGGACGAGGTTTCCGGCGCGCTGATCGCGATCGCGCTCGTGCTGTCGGGTGTGTTCATCCCGACGGCTTTCATTCCGGGCATCTCCGGCGCATTCTATAAGCAGTTCGCGCTCACGATCGTGGGGGCGACTGCCATTTCCGCCTTCGTGTCGCTCACGCTTTCGCCCGCGCTCGGCGCACTGATCCTGAAGCCGAAAAGCGATCATGCGCCCGCGGCCGGGTGGCGCGGCTATCCGGCCCGCTTCGCCACGCGGTTCAATCGCGGCTTCGATCGGCTGGGCAAGCGCTATGGCAAGGTCACGGCGAAAACCGTGCGGAAGCTGGCCATTGTCGGCATCTGTTACGCGCTGCTGCTGGCGCTTGCGGGCTGGCGCTTCACGCAGACGCCTTCGGGGTTCGTGCCCGCGCAGGATCAGGGCTATCTGATCGGCGTGGTGCAGATGCCGCCGGGCACCGCCCTGCAACGGACGGACGAGACCGTGCGCGAGTTGATCGCTATCGCGTCGAAGAATCCGGCCGTCGACGGCAGCGTCGCCTTCGCCGGGTTCGATGGCGCGACCTTCACCAATTCGCCCAGCGGCGGCACGATGTTCGTCCGTCTGAAGCCGCATGCCGATCGCAAGTCCGCCGACGCCATCACCGGTGAATTGATGGGCGCGGTCTCCAACATCACCGCTGGCAGCGTGTTCTTCCTCGCCCCGCCGCCGATCCGTGGCCTGGGCACCGGGGGCGGGTTCAAGATGATGATCGAGGACCGCAGCGGCGCGGGCTATCAGGCGCTGGAAGGGGCGGCGTTCGGCATGATGATGGCCGCCAACCAGACGCCCGGCCTCACCTCTGTCTTCACGACCTTCAACACGCGGACGCCGCGCCTCTATGCCGATATCGACCGGCAGAAGGCCGAGCAGATGGGTGTGCCGGTGGACAATATCTTCGCGACGCTCGGCACTTATCTCGGCTCGTCCTACATCAATGATTTCAACTATCTGGGCCGCACATTCCGCGTGACGGCGCAGGCCGACGCCCCCTATCGCGACGATGTCGACGATATCGGCCATCTGCGCACCCGATCGGCCAATGGCGCGATGGTGCCGCTGTCCGCCGTCATGCAGTTGCGCAACGAAAGCGGGCCGTATCGCGTCGTGCGCTACAACCTCTATCCCGCTGCCGAATTGCAGGGGGATACCGTGCGCGGTTTTTCGAGCGGACAGTCGCTGGCGAGCATGGAGGCGCTGGCGGCCAAGATACTGCCGCCGGGGTTTACCTATGAATGGACCGAAATCGCGTTCGAGCAGAAGCAGGCGGGCAATACCGGCATCGTCGCGTTCGTCCTCGCCGTCGTGTTCGTGTTCCTGCTGCTGGCCGCGCAATATGAAAGCCTGGTTCTGCCGCTGGCCGTCATCCTGATCGTGCCGATGTGCCTGCTTGCGGCGATATTGGGCGTCAACCTGATGGGTGGGGACAACAACATCCTTACGCAAATCGGTCTGGTCGTGCTGATCGGGCTGGCGGCGAAGAATGCCATTCTGATCGTGGAGTTCGCCCGCCAGGGCGAGGATGAGGGGCTGGCGCCGCGCGCCGCGGCTGAGCGGGCCGCGCAGCAGCGTCTGCGGCCGATCCTGATGACGTCGATCGCCTTCATCCTGGGCGTGCTGCCGCTCGTCATCGCCAGTGGACCGGGCGCGGAAATGCGGCAGGCGCTCGGGATCGCCGTGTTCTTCGGGATGATCGGCGTCACGATTTTCGGCCTCATGTTCACGCCGGCCTTCTACGTCATCAGTCGCATGCTGGGGGACAAGACGTCGGCCTGGATCGCATCCCGTCGCAAGACGCCGCCGCCGCCGCGCAATACCGAAGGTGGGGAGGCGCTGTCGTGAAGGCCGCTACCTTTACTCTGCGCACGGCGCTGGCTTTCGCGTCGGCTCTCGCCTTGTCCGCGTGCGCCGTTGGCCCCGATTACCGCCCGCCCGCATCGCTGCCCGCCGATCAGGCGCGGCTGGCGGAGCTTTCCGGCACCACCGCCGTTACCGATGCACCGGCGGCAACGCAGTGGTGGCATCTGTTCGAGGATCCCGCGCTCGACCGGCTGGTGGCGAAGGCGCTGGCCCACAACACAGATCTGCGCGTCGCCGCCGCCAATGTCCGTCGCGCCCGTGGCCTGCTGTCGGAGGCGCGCGCCGCAGCCCTGCCGACGACCACCACATCCGGGCAGTTCACCCGCTCGCGCAACGTTGTCAACTTTGGCCAGGGGCTGACGGGCTTCACCCAGGAAGTCTATACCGCCGGTCTGGATGCGTCCTATGAGCTCGATCTTTTCGGTGGCGTCCGCCGGTCGATCGAAGCATCGCGGGGCGACATCGGCGCGGCGGAGGCGGCCCTGGATGCCGCCCGCGTGTCGGTCGCGGCGGAAACCGCGCTGACCTACGCCAATGCCTGCGCGACCGGTGCCCAGGCGCAGGTCGCGCGCGACACGCTCGCCTTGCAGGAAAAGACGCTCGACCTGACGCGCCGTTTGCTGGCCGGTGGCCGCAATACCCAGCGTGATGTCGACCAGAGCGTCGTGCTGGTCGAGCAAGCGCGCGCGCAGGCGGCGGGGTTCGAGGCCGAACGTCGCGCTTCGCTCTATGCGCTCGCGGTGCTGACCGGCGAACCGCCTGCATCCTTCGATGCGGCCGCGGCCGCTTGTGTCACGCCACCGGCGGTACGCGCGCCGATCGCCGTGGGTGACGGACAGGCGCTGCTTGCGCGGCGACCGGATGTGCGGCAGGCCGAACGTCAACTGGCGGCGGATACGGCGCGGATCGGCGTCGCGACGGCTGCGCTCTATCCGTCGATTTCGCTGCTGGGTTCGGTCACCACGACGGGGCTAAGCCCCAGCGATCTGGGAACGTCGGACTCGTTCGGCTATTCGGTTGGACCGCTCATCAGCTGGAACTTCCCCTTCAGCGGCGCGGCGCGCGCGCGGGTGCGGCAGAACAAGGCAATCGCCGAAGGCTCGCTCGCGTCCTTCGACAAGGCCGTGCTGACCGCCTTGCAGGAAACCGAGCAGGCGCTTGCCCGCCTGAAAGGCGCCATCGAGCGTGAGGAGGCACTGTCGCGCGCGCTCAAGGCCAGCGA
The DNA here is from genome assembly GCF_004005485.1 of Sphingobium algorifonticola. Taxonomy (GTDB): domain Bacteria; phylum Pseudomonadota; class Alphaproteobacteria; order Sphingomonadales; family Sphingomonadaceae; genus Sphingobium; species Sphingobium algorifonticola. Next base: position 261,704 of record NZ_RZUL01000001.1, on the reverse strand, counting down.
AAGTGCGGCCTTCATCGCCGAAAAGCGATTTGGTGCGGGGTCTGACAGCTTCCTGCAACTGCTCGATGCGCAGCGCAGCCGTGCCGACGCGCGGGCCGCCTATGCCGACGCACAGGCCGCGCGGGCCGAATCGCAGGTTGCGCTGTTCAAGGCGCTCGGTGGCGGTTGGGAAGGTGCGCCGCAGCCCGTGGCAGCCGGGCAGGAGCCGTCCGGCACGCGTTGAGGCTGCTTTTGTAGGAAAGCGCCGATTTCTGCGGGTTTCAACGCCGCAACTTCCGCAACATCACCGTCGTCCGGGGGAGGTCGTATCCTCCCGAACCGGCGGCGACATCACTTGCGCATATCGTCCAACCGGCGTTCCCATGCCAGCGCATGCGTCACGATCTGATCCAGGTCGGCGTGGCGCGGCTGCCAGGGTAAGCGCGCCAATATGGCGCTGTTATCGGAGATCAGCGCGGCCGGATCCCCCGCGCGGCGGCCATCCATCCGCCGCGTGATCGGGCGGTTGGTGATGCGATCCACTGCGTCGAGCACTTCCAGAACCGAAAAGCCACGGCCATAGCCGCAATTGAGGCGATGGCTGGTGGCCGGATCGGCGATCAGCGCCTCCAGCGCCAGCACATGCGCTGCCGCCAGATCGCTGACGTGAATATAGTCGCGCACCCCGGTGCCGTCGGGCGTATCGAAATCACTGCCGAATATGCTGACATGGTCGCGCTTGCCCAGCGCCGCCTCGACCGCCACCTTGATGAGATGCGTCGCCCCGGCGGTCGACTGGCCGGTGCGCGCCTGCGGGTCGGCACCTGCGACATTGAAATAGCGCAGCGCGCAATAGTTGATCGGATGCACGGCGGCGACATCGGCCAGCATCGCCTCGGTCATCAGCTTCGACATGCCATAGGGGTTGATCGGCTGCTGCGGCGCGTCCTCGCGCACCGGGCTTTCCTCCGGCGTGCCATAAGTCGCGGCGGTCGAGGAGAAGATGAAATGCGGCACGCCGCAGCGCACGGCCGATTCGATGAGCGCGCGGCTTTTGACGGTATTGTTATGGTAATATTTCAGCGGATCGGCGACCGATTCGGGCACCACGACCGATCCGGCGAAATGCATGATCGCGCCGACATGATGGCTGCGCAGCAACGCCTCGACCAGCGGCTGATCCGCAATATCGCCCTGCGTGAACGGAACGTCATCGGGCACCGCAAAGCGAAATCCGGTAACAAGCGTGTCGATCACCGCGACCGGCCAGCCGGCATCGCGCAGCGCCAGCACCGCATGGCTCCCGATATAGCCCGCGCCGCCGGTCACCAGAACTGTCGGCTTGTCCGTCATTGCGTCACTCCATGTCCTTGGCCGCGGCGATAGGCAGGCGGACATGGCATGGCAATGGTTAGAACGGCGTTAGAGTATCCTCACGACATACAAACACCGTTCGGGCTGAGCCTGTCGAAGCCTTCTCCTGACCCCGGACTTGATCCGGGCGAAGGGCCTTCGCTGCGCTCAGCTACGCCCTTCGACAAGCTCAGGGCGAACGGTGAAGATATTACAGCAAAACCCTAAGCCGCCTCCTTCGCCGCCGCCTTGCCATAAAATGTCGCGCCGCGCGCGGCCATGTCGCGCAGTTGCTCCGTGGGGGCGAAGCGCGCGCCATGTTCGGCGGTCAGCCGGTCGAGCGTCGCGACGACGGTCGCGATACCGACGGTGTCCATATGGCTGAAGGGTCCGCCGGTCCACGGTGCGAAGCCCCAGCCGAAGATGGCGCCGATGTCGCCATCCTCAGGCGTTTCGAGCACACCCTCGGCAAAGCAGCGCGCGCATTCGATAAGCTGGCGATACAGCAGCCGCTCGCGCACCACTTCCGGCGAAGGCTGCACCGCGGCAAGCGGAAAACTGTCCGCCAGGCCCGGCCACAACGCTTTCTTGCCGCCCTCGGGATAATCATAATAGCCCTTGCCGTTCTTGCGGCCCAGGCGGTCCATCTCGACCATTTTCGTCATCACCGCATCGGCGGCGCTGTCGACATAGGCGTCGCCCAGTTCCTTCTTCGCGGCGGTCATCACCTTGTAACCCAGCTCGATCGACACTTCGTCCGACACCGCAAGCGGGCCGACCGGCATGCCAAGCTGCTTGCCGACATTCTCGATCAGCGCCGCTCCGACACCCTCGGCCAGCAGTTCCGCGCCTTCCTGCACATAGGTGCCGAAGCAGCGCGAGGTGTAGAAGCCGCGCGAATCGTTGACGACGATCGGCGTCTTCTTGATCTGCGCGACATAATCCAGTGCCTTGGCGATGGCTTCCGGCCCGGTCTTTTCGCCGACGATGATTTCGACCAGCGGCATCTTCTCGACCGGCGAGAAGAAATGGACGCCGATGAAGTTCTCCGGCTTGCTCCACGCCTTGGCCAGCCCCGTGATTGGCAGCGTCGAGGTGTTCGATCCGAAGATCGTGTCCGCGCCCAGAACGGCCTCGACCTTCTTCGTGACTTCGGCCTTGATCGCCGTATCCTCGAACACCGCCTCGATCACGAAGTCGCAGCCTTCAAGCTGAGCGAAATCGGTGGTCGGCGTGATGCGCGCCAGCGTCTCTTCCAGCTTTTCGGGGGTCATGCCCTTGCCGAGGCGCTTGGAGAGGACAGAGCGGGCATGCTCCTTCCCCTTTTCGGCATAGGCCTGATCGCGGTCGAGCAGCACGACGTCGATACCGGCCTGTGCCGAGACGGTGGCGACGCCCGCGCCCATCATGCCGGCACCCAGCATCGCGAGCTTCGCCGTGGGGGCCTTGGGCAAATCCTTCGGCCGCCGTGCGCCGCGTTCGGCGGCCTGCTTGCTGACGAACAGCGTACGCACCATGTTGCTCGCCTGCGGATCGGCCATGATCTTCGCGAAATATTTGCTTTCCACGCGGATCGCGCGATCCATCGGCAGGGTCGCGCCTTCGTAGACAGCGGACAGCAGCGCCAGCGGACCGTTCAGGTTGCGCTGCGTCTGCTTCATCGTCATCGCCGTCGCGCCGATGAAGGTCTGCACGAAATTGGGGTTGAAGCCGCCAGCGCCCCCGGGAAAGCGGTAACCTTTCTGATCCCATGGCTGAACGCTGGCGGCAGGATTGGCCTTCAACCAGGTTTTGGCGGCCGCGACCGTATTACCAGAGGGAACGAGTTCGTCCACCACCTTGAGACCAAGTGCTTCCTGCGGGCGGAACAATTTTCCCTGGAGCATGTACATCAGCGCCGTCTGCACACCGGTAATGCGCGGCAGGCGCTGGCTGCCGCCACCACCGGGGAACAGACCGACGAGGATTTCGGGCAGGCCCAGTTGCACCTTGGGATTGTCGGCGACGATCCGGCGATGGCAGGCGAGCGCCAGTTCGAAGCCGCCGCCCACGCACGTGCCCTCGATCGCGCAGACGACCGGCTTGCCGCAGGTTTCGAGGCGGCGGAACAGGGCGTTGAGAACGAACACCCGGTCGAACAGCGTCGCCATGTCGAGCTTGCCGTCATGGGCCGGGATCAGCATCGTCTCCATGTTCTTGAGATCCATGCCGCCCATGAAGCCGCTGGCCTTGCCGGAGCAGATGACGGCGCCCTTGATCGCCTCTTCGCTCCCGATCCGGTCGATCGCAGCGGAAAGGTCGGCCAGAAACTCCGGCCCGATCACGTTCATGGACTGGCCGGGTACGTCGATGGTCAGGGTGGCGATGCCGTCTGCGTCGATGTCGAAAGCGATGGTGGTCATGTCAGTCTCTCCCTTGGGGGACATCTCTCCCCCGTTCGCCCTGAGCTTGCCGAAAGGTCTTTCTTCTTGAAGAAGGACAGGGCTTCGAAAGGCTCAGCCCGAACGGCCGAGAGGTTATCTCGAAATCAAATCCGCTCGATGATCGTGCCGGTGCCCATGCCCGCGCCGATGCACAGGTTGACGAGCGCAGTACCCTTGCCGGACCGCTCCAGTTCATCGAGCGCGATGCCGAGAACCATTGCGCCGGTGGCGCCGAGCGGATGGCCGAAGGCGATCGCGCCGCCGTTCACGTTCACCTTGCTGTGGTCCAGGTCCAGCGCCTGCATGTAGCGCAGCACGACACTGGCGAACGCCTCGTTCAGTTCCCACAGGTCAATGTCGTCCTGGGTCATCCCGGTCTTTTTGAGCAGCTTGCCTGCGATATATTCCGGGCCGGTCAGCATGATCGTCGGTTCCGATCCGATCGACGCCATCGCCTTGATCCGCGCGCGCGGCTTCAGACCATATTTCTCGCCCATCGCCTTGCTGCCTACCAATATGGCGGCCGCGCCGTCGCAAATGCCGGAGCTGTTGCCGGCATGATGGACATGGTTGATCCGCTCCAGCTCGGGATATTTGAGCAGGGCGACGGCATCGAAGCCGGGCATGTCCTCGCCCATCGCGGCAAAGCTGGGTTTCAGGCCGCCCAGCGACTGCATGTCGGCCTCAGGGCGCATATGCTCGTCATGGTCGAGCACGACCTCGCCGATCACGTCCTTCACCGGCACGATGCTGTTGGCGAAACGGCCTTCCTTCCAGGCCTGCGCCGCGCGCTTCTGGCTCTCGACGGCATAGGCATCGACATCGGTGCGCGAAAAGCCGAACTTGGTGGCGATCAGATCCGCCCCGATGCCCTGCGGCGCAAAATAGGTGTGCCACGCCACCGCCGGGTCAAAGGCCCATGCGCCGCCGTCCGATCCCATCGGCACGCGGCTCATATGCTCGACACCCCCGCCTATGGCAAAGTCCGCCTCGCCGGAAATCACCTTGGCCGCGGCGATATTGACGGCTTCGAGACCGGAGGCGCAGAAGCGGTTGACCTGGACCCCCGCCGTTGTCTGCGCATAATCCGCATTCAGCACGGCAACGCGGGCGATGTCCGCACCCTGTTCGCCCACCGGCGTCACGCACCCCAGGATCACGTCGTCGACATCCGCCGTGTCGACCTGCGTACGGTCCCGCAGCGCCTGCAAGGTCTGCGTCGCGAGCTGTATGGGGGTGATTTCATGCAGCGACCCGTCGGCCTTGCCGCGTCCGCGCGGTGTCCGCACGGCATCATAGATATAGGCTTCCATCCTGCGTCCTCTCTCTGGACTCGCCCGACCGGGCGTCTTGATCCTGTCCATGTCATGTCCGGGGGGCGAAAGGCAAGAGGACTTTACGTTTCCGTAAAGCAGCCCGTCGGCAGAGGTGACGGGAATGACAGTCTGCCGTAAGGGCAGCGCCGCCACAGCGGCGCGCATTTTTTTTCGCACAGGGCGTCGGCGCGCTGTTTTGCACAACGGTGATGGCCGATTCGCGCGATATCGGTTAGGCATCGTCATTCACTCGCCGGGAGCCGACATGCACAGCTACAGCCGCACCGCCATCATCCTCCACTGGGCCATCGCCGCCGCGCTAGCCTTTCAATTCTCGGTAGGCTGGTCGCTGGAAACGCTGGGGCAAAAGGGTTTTGCGCTCTACCAGTTGCACAAGTCGGTCGGCATGCTGATCCTCGCGCTCACGTTGGCGCGCGTGCTCACCCGCTTGCGCAAGCCGCGACCCGCGGCGATGGAAGGCGGCTGGGAAGGGGCGCTCGCGAAGGGCGTGCATATCGGCCTCTATGGCTTCATGCTGCTGGCGCCGCTCAGCGGATGGGCGCTGGTTTCCACCGCGAAGATCAAGGTGCCGACCTTGCTGTTCGGCACAGTGCCGCTCCCCCATCTGCCGCTGCCGCAGGCGGCGCACGAGCTGAGCGAGAACGCACATGGGCTGCTCGGCTGGATCGGTGTTGCGCTGTTTGCCCTGCATGTCGCCGGTGCGATCCGCCATCATCTGCTGCTGCGTGACGGGCTGATCTGGCGCATGGTGCCGGGGCGGTCGGTCGCGCTGATGGCGGTGCTGATCGCGCTCATCCCCGGCGCGTTCGTAATCGGCGGCGTGATGGCAAACCGGGCGGCGGGCACTGCACCCGCTGCTGTAGCGGCACCCGCCGCCAAGGTCGCCGATGTCGTCGCTGCCCAGGAAGCACCTGCCACCAATGCGAGCGAGCCGGTGGTCGCGAATGCCGCACAGCCGGAAAACATGACTGTGGCGGACGAAGCGGCCGGGCCGCCGCCGCTCTGGACTGTCCGGCCTGGCGGCACCCTGGGCTTTTCCGTGGGCAACGGCAGCGACCGGATCAGCGGCGGTTTTTCCCGCTGGACCGCCAGGATCGTGATGGACCCTGATCGCCCGGAAACCGCCGACATCCGTGTCGAAATCGACATGGCGAGCGCGCATATTGGCGATCCGACGCAGGATGAAATGCTGCCCAATGACGAGTTTCTGGGCGTCGCCGCGCATCCCAAGGCGATTTTCGTGGCGAAAGGCGCCCGTGCGACGGGCGCGGATGGCTATAGCGCAAGGGGCACCCTGACGCTGAAGGGGGTCAGCGCACCGCAGACCATCCGCTTCACGCTGAAAGGCGCGGGGCTGACGCGCAGCGTTTCGGGCAGTGCGACGATCGCGCGGCAGACCTTCGGTGTCGGCAATGGTGACAGCAGCACGGGGCTGGACCCCTCGGTCGCCGTCAGCTTCCGCTTCGAGGCGACGGGAAAAACGCCCTAGTCGCTGCCGACCGCGCCGGGTTCGCTCGTACTTTCCGTGGCCTTGGCCGGTTCGGCCGGGCGCAGGTCTTCGGGCGTATCGACGTCGTGCAGCAGGGCACCGCTGGTTTCCAGCAGCAGATTCTGGCTGATGAGTGCGCGCGCGCCCAGATCGCCCTTCAGCGCCTGAAGCTCGGCGAAATGGCGTCGGCCGAAAAAGGCGGGCGGGCCGGGGGTGAAGCCGTCGGTGCTGCCGACCACCGAGCGGATATCCTCGGCCGTCAGCACCAGCCGCATCAGATGGCTCTGCGGAACGTGCGGCATGTCGGCCAGGCACATGAGCATGCCGTTGCAGCGCAGCTGCGCGACATGGGCCGCGGCGATGCGGATGCTGCTGGACAGTCCGCCTTCGGGGTCGTCGTTCACCAGCAGCGTATAGCCGCGTCGGTCCAGCTTGCGGTGGATGATCGGGGCCAGCGCGATCGGGCGGACGACGGCGATATGATATTTGAACGGGATCGACGCGACGGCTTCCAGCGCGTGCACGATCAGCGGCTTGCCGCAATGTTCCGCCATCAGCTTGTCTTCGTCGCCAAAGCGTGTGGAATTGCCCGCGGCAAGCAAGACGGCGGCAACGCGATCGGGGCGCATCGCTACACCGTCTCTGGCTGTCGGGCGGCCACCCGGTTGAACGCCTGCACCATGCCCGCCGCGATCGACAGCGCGATTTCGCCCGGGCCGACGGCCCCTATGTCGAGACCCGCCGGGCCGTCGATCCTGTCCAGGTCGCGATCGGCAAAGCCTGCCGCCGCCAGCCTCTCGCGTCGCGCTGCATGGCTTTTGCGCGATCCCAGCGCGGCAATATAACCGGTCGGCGCGTTGAGCGCCGCGATCAGCGCGGGATCGTCGATCTTGATGTCGTGGCTCAGTGTCACGATCGCACTCGCGGGATCGGGGCGCAGGGCGGTCACGGCTTCGTCCGGCCAGCGGTCGTCCAGCGTCGCATGCGGGAACCGCTCGCGCGTCAGGAAGCGTCCGCGCGGATCGATGACCGTCGTGGCGATCCCCATTTCACGCGCCAGCCCGGCCAGCGCCTGCGCGATCTGCACGGCACCGGTGATGATGAGGCGGCGCGGCGGGCGATAGCAATAGACGAAGGCACCCTCTGCCGCGCCGATCACGCTGCGACCGCTGTCGAGGTCGGTCGACACCGCAAGGCTTTCGCCTGCCGCGCGGGCCGTGGCGATCGCCTCGATCACAGCCAGCGGAAAACCGTGGTCGGCGACCGGCTGGACGAGCACTGCGATCTCTCCGCCACAGGGCAGGCCCGCTTCCCAGGCATCGCCGTCGCTCACGCCGAAACGGTGGAGCGCGGCCTGGCCGCTGGCGATCACCTGTTCGGCGCTGGCGAGGATCGCATTTTCAACACAGCCACCGGACACCGATCCCTCGAACCGGCCGTCGCGATGCACCAGCATATGTGACCCGCGTGGCCGCGGCGCGGACCCCCAGGTCTGAACGACGGTGGCGATGGCCATCGGGGCCGGGGTCCATTCTCTCGCCTTGGCAATCATGTTCGCGACATCATCCATGCGATCGACATGCCATTCCTGCCCGATACTGTCCAGTTGCCTGCGTTTCGGGGCGTGTCGGGGTCTGGCAATTTGCCGGATGCGTCGCCATATCCCTGTCACAAGTCAAGGCAAGGGGACGGGCGTGAGCGCACAATTTGAGGATGCCGGGCAGGATATGGCGCGCCCGAAAAAGATCGACGTGCCGGACGATGTGCAGGATGCCATTCGCACGCTGATCCGCTGGTCGGGCGACGATCCGGCGCGCGAGGGCCTTATCGATACGCCCAAGCGCGTGGCGCGCGCCTGGCGGGAATATTGCGAAGGGTATCAGGATGATCCTGCCTATCATCTGAGCCGGATATTTCACGAAGTGGGCGGTTATGACGAGATCGTGCTGCTGAAGGACATTCCGTTTCAGTCGCATTGCGAACATCATATGGCACCGATCGTGGGCAAAGCGCACATCGCCTATCTGCCCGACCAATGGGTTGTGGGGATTTCGAAGCTCGCGCGGGTGCTCAACGCCTTTTCGCGGCGTCTTCAGGTGCAGGAGCGGATGACGGCGGAAATCGCCGACTGCATCTGGGATAATCTGAAGCCCCTGGGCGTGGCGGTCGTGATCGAAGGGGCGCATGGCTGCATGTCGGGCCGCGGCGTGCGGACGCATGGGGTGTCGATGAAAACCAGCCGGATGATGGGCGTGTTCCGCGACGACGAAAAGAGCCGCAAGGAAGTGCTCAAACTGATGGGCGTATGACCGAGCTGCCGGAGGAACCGGCAGGCGCGGCCTTTCGCCCGCTGTCGCGCCCGGCCGATGATGCCGCAGCGCAGGACGGCATCGGCCCATTGCCCCTGTCGGCCAAACGGCTGGCGCTGGTGACGGGCGGCCATCGTCGGCTTGGTGCGGCGATCAGTGTGGCTCTGGCGGCGCAGGGCTATGCGTTGGCGCTGCACGGCAGCCATGACGTGCGGCTGGAATCGGCGTTGGCGCTGGCGCTGGAGGACCATGCGACCGAATGGGAAGGCTTCGTCGCCGACTTTGCCGATCCCGAAGCAGCGGAGGAACTGATCGCGGCCATCGCGCTGCATTTCGGCCGTCCGCCCGATCTGCTGGTGAACAGCGCGGCGATATTCGGTCAGGACCGGCTGGATAGCGTAACGGCGGACGATCTGATGCGCCATTATGCCGTCAACTGTGCGGCGCCGGTCCTGCTCAGCAAGGCTTTTGCTACCGTGCCGGCGGGTCTGACCGACCGTTGCATCATCAACATTCTGGACCAGCGGATCGATCATCCGCATGGCGACCAGCTGGCCTATACGCTGTCGAAAATGGCGCTGGCGGGCTTCACGCAGCTCGCCGCTCGCGATCTTGCGCCGCGTATCCGGGTCAACGCCGTGGCGCCGGGGCTGACGATCGCGACGGAGGACTACAGCGCGGCGCAGATGGACCGGCTGCGCGATGCGATGCCGCTGCATCGCCTGCCGGAAGCGCAGCAGATCGCGCAGGCTGTCGTCTATCTGGCCGAGGCGACGGCGGTGACCGGACAGGTGCTCTACATCGACGGCGGCGCCCACATACAAAGCTACCCCCGCGATTTCATGCATTTGTGAAGGGGGAGCGGCGGAAATGCCTGCCGTTCACTTCCGTTCCCCCTGAGCGAAGTCGAAGGGCTAAGTTGAGCCGCAGGCGAAACGCACTTCACTTCGTTCAGCATCACCCTTCGACTTCGCTCAGGGTGAACGGCTTTTGGATTGCTGTTTACTACTGCGCCGTCCAGCCGCCATCGACGGACAGATTTGCACCGGTGATCTGGCTGGCGGCATCGCTGCACAGGAACAGCGCGATCGCCGCGACCTGCTCGGCAGTGACGAACTCCTTGGTCGGCTGACCGGCCAGCAGGACATCGCTGATCACCTGTTCGCGCGTCATCCCACGCGCCTTCATTGTATCGGGAATCTGGTTTTCCACCAGCGGCGTCCAGACATAGCCGGGGCTGATGCAGTTGGCCGTGACGCCGAAGGTCGCGACTTCCAGCGCAACCGTCTTCGTGAAGCCCGCCAGCCCATGTTTCGCGGTGACATAGGCACTCTTGAACGGAGACGCGGCCTTCGAATGCGCCGATGCGGTCTGGATGATGCGACCCCATTTCTGCTGCTTCATATAGGGCACTGCCAGGCGCGTGGTGTGGAAGGCGGCGGTGAGGTTGAGGGCGATGATGAGGTCCCACTTGTCGACCGGAAACGCCTCTACCGGGGCGACATGCTGCATACCGGCATTGTTGATGAGGATGTCGACGCCGCCGAAGGCCTTGGCCGCTTCCGCCATCATGGCCTCGATCTGGTCCGCCTTGGTCAGATCGTGCCCGCTGTAATGCGCCTTCGCGCCGCTCGTCGCTTCCAGCGCCAGCCGTTCCTTCTCGATCGCGTCCTTGTCGCCGAAGCCGTTGATAATGATGTTCGCGCCTTCGCCCGCCAGCGCCTTCGCATAGGCAAGGCCGATGCCGGACGTCGATCCGGTGATGAGTGCAGTCTTGCCTTTCAGTGTCATGCCGGGGTTTCCTTGAGATGGGAAGGATGGTCGAGGTCGAAGGCGGCGCTGGTGCCGTCCAGGATATTGCGGGCGATGATGTCCCCCTTGTGCATGACGCCATCCACCGCTTCTCGCCCTTGCGCCCAGTGATCGAGCATGGTCGCACGCGAAAACTCGAAATCGCGCGCGCCGCTCTCCCACGCGCGGCTGCGATAGATCAGGTGGACGATATTCACGGCGCTGTCGTCGATCAGTGCGCGCACCTTCGCGACTTCGGGGTCGGCGCACATGTCGGCGGGCAGGTGATTGAGGACCGCCCGGATCGCCTGATGCTCGCGGCGCAGACGCAGATACTGGTCGGTCACCTGCCGGGTGCGGCTGGAATATTGAATATCCTTCTGCCGCGACCAGACGTCGGTCATCTGTCGGGGCATCGGTCCTTCTGCGGGGAACAGGTCCACCTGGAACACCAGCATGTCGGAACATTGGTGATCGAGCACATAGGCCAATGGCGTATTCGATACCATGCCGCCGTCCCAGTAATGCCGCCCGTCGATTTCCACCGGCGGCAGGCCCGGCGGCAGCGCGCCCGACGCCATGATATGCCGCGCGTCTATCCGCACATTGGATCGGGTCATCCCGTCCGCGCCGCGATTGTCCCAGTAAGAGAAATTGCCGCTTTCGACATCGACCGCGCCGATCGAGATGCGCACCGGTCCATCGTTCAGCAGGTCCCAGTCGACCAAGGCGTTCAGCGTGTCCACCAGCGGCGTGGTGTCATAATAGCTGATCGCGCCGGGCGATCCGTCGGGTTGCCACGACTGGGGAATAAGGTGCGGCCGGAAAAAACCGGGAACGCCGAACATCATCACAGCCTGCGCCGCCGCCAGATGGGCCGCTTCGCGAATGCGGTCGTTGTCGGGTATCCACAGATTCGGCATGCCGCCGCTCACGGTGTCCCAGAATCGCTTCAGCCTTTCCAGCCGCAACTCCGGCGGATTGCCTGCAATGATGGCCGCATTGACCGCACCGATCGAAATGCCCGCCACCCAGTCTATCTCGATCGCCAGTTCATCCAGCTTCTCGAATACGCCGGCCTGAAAAGACCCGAGCGCCCCGCCGCCTTGCAGGAGCAACGCGACATGATCGGGCAGGGGCATCGGAGGCGCGGCCCGGCGACGTTTTGCATGGGACAGGCCGACGGCGGGCGATTCGGACAATGGCTTGGTCATATTGCACTGCAATACAACAAAGCGCGCCGTCTGCGCCATGGGTCCGCGATTGCAAAGATTTCATCCGGGCGGAGCGGAAGGGGGCGTGGGCCGTTTCCTTGACGCATAGTTTGCCCTACCGTGGGCAGCACTTGAAGGAGGGACATCCGATGCGGCTCGACGACGAACGCGAAAGCAGCCATTTCGAAGTGCAGAGCGGCAGTGGCGGCGGTGGTGGAGGCGGGCTGGGTGGTGGCCTGGGCCTGATCGGCATGCTGCTGGGCAGCCGGTTCGGCATCGGCGGCATCGCAATTCTCGTCATCGGGGCCATGATTCTGGGCATCAATCCGCTGAGCCTGCTGGGCGGTGGCGGCGGCGCGCCGCAGGTGCAGACGGGGCAGCCTGACGTGCAGGCGCTCACGCCTGTGCAGCGCATCTCGCTTCAGGTGCTGGGATCGACCGAACGGCGCTGGGCCGATATTTTCCAGGCCGAGGGGCAGCAATATCCGCCGCCGACACTGGTATTCTACAGTCAGAACGGCATGTCGGGCTGCGGCGCGGCGCAATCGGCAATGGGGCCGTTCTATTGCCCCGCCGATCAGAAAATCTACATCGACACCGATTTCTTCAACGAGATGGAAACACGGTTCAACGCGCCGGGCGATTTCCCCATCGGCTATATCATCGCGCATGAGGTGGGCCATCATATCCAGACGATCACCGGCACGGCCGAGAAAGTCCGCGCGGCGCAGAAGCGTGCGTCCGAAGCGGAAGGCAATGCCTTGCAAGTCGCGATGGAATTGCAGGCGGATTGCTATGCCGGGGTCTGGGCCGCGCGCGACACCAATCTGATGGAAGCGGGCGATCTGGAGGAAGGGATGCGCGCGGCGCAGGCCATTGGCGACGACACGCTCCAGAAAGCCGCGGGGCGTCGCCCGGTGCCCGAAAGCTTCACGCATGGCACCGCGGCGCAGCGGATGGAATGGCTGCGCAAGGGGCTGGACAGCGGCGATCCCGCGCAGTGCGATACGTTCAAAGGGGTGTGAGCTGACGCTGCACAGGCGCTGCGCCGTCAGGGCCGCGCCCGCGTCTCCTGGTCGTCACCCGTTGTGCCGGGCGATCCACTCCTCGACGACCGGCGCAACTTTCGTGCGCCACTTGCTGCCGTTGAAAATGCCGTAATGGCCTGCGCCCTTGGCCATATAATATTTCTTGTGGCTTTCCGGCAGACCGGTCGAGATTTTGAGCGCCGCCTTCGTCTGCCCCAGGCCCGAAATGTCGTCGCGTTCGCCTTCGACCGCCAGCAGCGCCACGTCGGACAGCGCGGCCGGATCGACGCGCCGTCCGCGATGCATCAACTCGCCCTTGGGCAGGCTGTGCTTCTGGAACACCTCGCTGACGGTCTGGATGTAGAACTCCGCCGTCATGTCGCAGACGGAGCGATATTCCTCGTAGAACTTCTTGGTCGCGTCGGCACTGTCCTCGTCGCCGTCAACCAGATGCTTGAACATTTCCCAGTGGCTGGTCAGATGGTCCCCAAGGTTCATCGTCATGAACCCGGCCAGCTGCATGAAACCGGGATAGACGCGGCGACCGTTGCCCGGATAGTTGAACGGCACCGTCGCGACGACATTCTGCTCGAACCAGCCCAGCGGCCGTTCGGTCGCCATGATGTTGACGGCGGTGGGTGCCTCGCGCGTGTCGATCGGACCGCCCATCATGGTGAGCGTACGCGGCCGCGCGGGGTTTTTGTCTGCGGCCATCAGGCAGGCAGCGGCATAACAGGGGACCGAGGGCTGGCAGACCGCCAGCATGTGCGCGCCGGGTCCGATATGCTCCAGCCATTCGATCAGATAATCGATATAGTCGTCGAGGTCGAAACGCCCGTCGGACAGAGGCACGTTGCGCGCGTCGCGCCAGTCGGTGATCCAGATGTCATGCCCCGGCAGCAGCCGTTCCACGGTGCCGCGCAACAGCGTGGCGAAATGGCCCGACATCGGGGCCACGATCAGCAGCCGAGGGTCGCTCGGGTGCGCGCCTTCGCGGGTGAAATGGCGAAGCTGTCCGAAGGGTTTGCGCGCCTCGATCACTTCGGTCACGGCAACCGTCTGGCCGTCGATCTGCGTGGTCGGCAAATTGAAATCCGGCTTGCCGCGCGGCGCTGCGGCATGCGCAAACACGTCGAGCGCCGAAGCGAGGATCGGCCCGCCACCAAAATAGGAGAAGGGATTGGCCGGATTGTTCAGCAATTCCGCACCGGCATTGGCCAGCGCGCTGGCCCCGGCCAGAAGGTTACGCTGAAACTCATATGCGCTGTAAAGCATCGTGAACCCACATTCCTTGTTGCGCTTGCGTAGCACGCTTTCGCTAACAAAAGCCTGTTTCGTGCCGCGCTGCAACGTAAATTCCTCGATAACTGTCTTGCGGTGGATCAAATATGCCCCGGATCGGCTCATGCCTCGGGACAACGGGGCTGAAGACCGGGGGCATCCCGCCTTTGCGATTGAGGGTGCACCGGAGGGCTGCTAAGCACCGGCCATGAGCAGAGACGCAAGCGGGGCGACGCCGCAGGACATCGGTGGCGGCAAGGACGAAAAATCGCCCAAGGGGCGCAAGCTTGCCAGCCTGGGCATGGTATGGCGGTTCGCCCGCAACTATCCGGGCCGCTATATCTGCGCGCTCACGGCCCTGCTCTGCGCGTCGGCAGCTACACTCGCCATTCCCAGCGGTTTCAAGCTGGTGATCGATCGGGGTTTTGCCGGCGGCGGCGACGGCAGCGATATCGGTCGCTGGTTTCAGTATCTGCTGCTGATCGTCATCATCCTGGGCATATCCACGGCGTGCCGCTTCTATTTCGTCTCCTGGCTGGGTGAGCGGGTGGTGGCCGATATCCGTGCCGCGGTGCAGCGCAACCTGCTGCGGATGGCACCACGCTTCTTCGAGGACAATCGGCCTTCGGAAATCGCCTCGCGCATGACGTCGGATACTGCCGTCATCGAACAGGTGGTCGGCACCACGGTATCGGTCGCGCTTCGCAACTTCGTCACTGGCGTGCTGGGCGTCGGCTATATGGTTGCGCTCGCGCCAAAACTGGCGGGCATGATGCTGCTGGGCATCCCGCTCATCATTTTGCCGATTGTCATCATGGGCCGCAGGGTGCGCAAATTGTCGCGCAGCAGCCAGGACCGGCTGGCCGATGTCGGCAGCATGACCGCCGAAGTGCTCGGCGCGATGCGGATCGTTCAGTCCTTCGGTCAGGAAGAGCGGGAAGCCGCGCGCTTCCGTGGCGCGGTGGAACGCGGGTTTGACACAGCCCGCAAACGCATAATGCTGCGCGCGGTGATGACCGGCGTAGTCATCTGCCTCATCTTCGGCGCGGTTACGATGATCATGTGGCAAGGCGCGATCGACGTTGCGAGCGGCGCGTTGTCGGGCGGCAGCATCGCCGCCTTCGTGCTGACCAGCGGCCTCGTCGCGGGGGCGTTCGGATCGCTGACCGAAACCTGGGGCGATCTGTTGCGTGGGGCGGGCGCGGCCGAGCGGCTGAACGAACTGCTGACGGCGGTGCCGGAAATCGCTGCGCCTGCCGCACCCGCCGCTATCCCCGCCAGCGACAAGGCGCAGATTGCGTTCCGCAATGTCACATTCCATTATCCGACTCGCCCCGACACGACGGCGCTCGACGATTTCACGCTGGTTGTGGAGCCTGGCGAGACGATTGCGGTTGTCGGGCCATCGGGCGCGGGCAAGTCCACACTGATCCAGTTGACGCAGCGATTCTATGATCCACAGGGCGGGGCAATCACGCTGAACGGCGTCGATCTGCGCGCGGCCGATCCGGCCGACATTCGCGGACTGATGGCGCTTGTACCGCAGGAAACGGTGATCTTCGCGGCGTCGGCCCGTGATAATCTGCGCTATGGCAATTGGGACGCGACCGACGAGCAGTTGTGGGAAGCCGCCCGCGCCGCCCATGCCGAAGATTTCCTGCGGGCGCTGCCCCAGGGTCTCGACAGCTTCATGGGTGAAAGCGGCACACGCATGTCCGGCGGCCAGCGCCAGCGGCTCGCAATCGCGCGCGCGCTGCTGCGCGACGCGCCCGTCCTGCTGCTGGACGAGGCGACGTCGGCGCTAGACGCGCAGTCGGAAAGGCTGGTGCAGGATGCGCTCGACCGGCTGATGCGCGGCCGCACCACGATCGTTATCGCCCACCGCCTTGCTACTATCCGCGCCGCCGACCGCATCGTGGTGATGGATCAGGGCCGCATCGTGGAACAGGGTACGCATGCCGTCCTGACATCGCAAGGCGGTCTCTACGCCCGCCTCGCCCGATTGCAGTTCCAGGACGAGGCGGCGTAAGGCAGCAGCCTGCGGCATCGCGTCATGATGGCGGAACGACAGCAACGGATCGTCTGTGATCGTGACGCATGTTGAGGAGGACCATAATGGCGCGGCAGAGATATCGAGCACGTTGGGTAGCGATCGGCATCGCCACGCTCGTTCAAGTCGCGGCGCATGGTGCCGCACCGCTTCATGCCCAGACGGCCGCGTCTCCCGGCCCGCAATATCTTGGCCCGGTCACGCCGGGGCGGCCGCTGAGTTCGGCGGTCCGGGCTGGCGACACGCTCTATCTGTCCGGTCAGCTCGGCACGGCAGCCGACGGCACCCTGCCGCCCGATTTCGACACCCAGGCCCGTAACGCGATGGCCAACGTCGCCAAGACCGCGGCGCTTGGCGGCGCGAGCCTGGACGATCTGGTCAAATGCACGGTGATGCTGGCCGACATGCAG
Organism: Sphingobium algorifonticola; assembly: GCF_004005485.1. Taxonomy (GTDB): domain Bacteria; phylum Pseudomonadota; class Alphaproteobacteria; order Sphingomonadales; family Sphingomonadaceae; genus Sphingobium; species Sphingobium algorifonticola. The sequence continues at coordinate 245,040 of NZ_RZUL01000001.1, read as the reverse complement.
ACATGGCCGCGCTTCAACGAAATCTACATCACCTATTTCAAGCCCGGTCGCCTGCCTGCGCGCAGTGCCTTTGGCAGCAGCGGCCTAGCGCGTGGCGCAGCGGTCGAAGTGGAGTGCATCGCCTATATGGGGCGCTGAGCGGCAGGACCCATCCGCTGTTGGCGTCGTTATACTGTCTCTATCGCGCGTTATGGCCATGTTGTGCCCCCAAGAAGGAGAGAAAGTCATGAAGATCAATCGCAGCGGATCGGCCGTATGGAGCGGCGGTATCAAGGACGGTATCGGCGCGATATCGACGCAGAGCGGCGCGCTTGATGCGCATCCCTACGGCTTCGCTTCGCGCTTCGAAGGGGTAGCGGGCACCAATCCCGAAGAGCTGATCGGCGCGGCCCATGCGGGCTGCTTCACCATGGCATTGTCGCTCATCCTGGGCGAAGCGGGGCTGACGGCGGAGAAAATGGAGACAAAGGCTGTGGTTACGCTGGAGCAGCAGGACGGGGGTTTCACGATTACCGCGGTCGCGCTAACGCTGACCGCCAACATCCCCGGCACGACGGACGAAACCTTTCAGGACCTTGCCGCGAAGGCCAAGGCGAATTGCCCGGTATCGAAGCTGTTCAAGGCGGACATCACGCTCACTGCGACGCTGGAAGCCTGATCGGCAAAATAGCGTAGTGAAATGCAACTGGTCATGCCCTATATCAGGGGCATGACCAGATTATCCCTTCTCGATCTCGTCCCCGTCCGCCAGGGCAGCGATGTCCGCACCGCGCTGACCGAGGCCGCCGATCTTGCCCGCACCGCCGAGACCTTGGGCTACAGCCGTTACTGGACCGCAGAGCATCATGGCATGGCGGGTATCGCGTCTGCCGCCACGGCGGTAGTGCTCGCGCATGTCGGCGCGGCGACCTCCACCATCCGTATCGGCGCGGGCGGCATCATGCTGCCCAATCACGCGCCGCTCGCCATCGCGGAACAGTTCGGGACCTTGGCGGCGCTTTTTCCCGGACGCGTCGATCTGGGTCTGGGCCGGGCACCTGGATCGGACCAGCGTGTCGCGCAGGCCATGCGGCGCGCGCTCACCGGCGGGGCGGATCAGTTTCCGCGCGATGTGATGGAATTGCAGGCCTACTTCGCGGGCGACGACCGGCTGGGGTTCACGGCCACGCCCGGCGCGGGTGCAGATGTGCCGCTGTGGATATTGGGATCGAGCCTTTATGGCGCGCAACTTGCGGCGGTGCTGGGTCTTCCCTATGCCTTCGCATCGCATTTCGCGCCTGATGCGCTGGATGCCGCGCTCGCCGTCTACCGGCGTGATTTCAAACCGTCGGAGCAGCTTGACCGGCCCTATGCAATGGCGGGGTTCAACGTCTTTGCGGCCGATACGCGGGAGGAAGCCGAACTGCTGGCCTCGTCGATGATGCAGAGCTTCGTCGCTCTGCGGACCGGTACGCCGGGCAAGCTGCCGCCGCCGGTGCGCGATTATCGCGCGTCGCTACCCCCGCAGGCGCAGGCGATGCTGGCCAATGTGCTGGCCTGTTCGGCCATTGGCACGCGGCAGGATGTGGCGCGCGATCTGGCGGCGTTCATTGCCCGCACGGGTGTTGACGAAGTGATGGTGAGCGGCGCGATGTTCGATCCCGATGCGCGCAAGCGTTCCATCGTGATCGCCATGGATGCCGCCGAAAGCCTGGTCAGGCCGCAGCCGGTGTTGGCCTGACCTGACGCTTTGCAGAGGGCATCTTCCGAGCCGGGGCAAGGCCATCGTCCGATCGCGCCAGACGCCCGCCGCTGAGTATCCGGGCCGCGCGCGGCGAAATATGGCTTATCGCCTTGGCAAGAAGGATGGATGCCGCCAATGCCAGCAGCGGCTGCATCAGCAGAAATGTGGGGTACAGCGGCGTACCGAGCGGGCCGGTCCACTGGCCGATGGCCGGACCACCAAGCCATATCAGGACAAGATGGGCACAGAACAGGAAGAAAGCATAAGGCTCTATTCGTAGGAGCGGAATGCGCAGACGCGTTTGTGCGATGCCGTGCGCCATACGCCAGAAGGCGAGTGCCGCCGCGATCCGCATGGCGAGATCAAGCAGCGCCATGGCGTGCGGATGGCTGACGGAAAATGGTGCCGGAGGCAGCGACAGCGCAACCTTGACCGGCATCAACAGCAGGAAAGGCAATAGTGCGACGATCAGCGGCAATGCGGCGGCGCGTTCGGCCAGCACCGTCTTGCCCGCGATCATGCCCGTCACGAAAAACAGCAGGATGATCGGCCGCAACAGCAAAGGTTGTGGCAGGCCGATGACCGCGACGCCCGCGATTGCCGCCGCCAACAATGCCAGCGCCGGTGGCCGCCAGCGGACCAGCCATGGCGCAATCAGCATGCACACGAACAGGTCGCGCAGGAACGGCATCTGCACGTTGATGTCGGGCGCACGGGTCAGCGCCAGCATTTCCTCGATCATCCAGCGCGCCGAATGCGGCACGGGTGCCTGAATAAGGCCCGCCATCGCCGCGCCGGATACGCACCCAATCGCAATGGCATTCCACAGCAGCATGGGCAGCAGGATCGTGCGGGCCTTGGCCGACACATGGCTGCGCCAGTGCAGCGCCCTTCGGGACCCCGCCAGCAGATAGCCCGATATCATCCCGAGCAGCGGCACCGCGCTTTTGCCCAGCCCTTCCATGACGGTCCATCGCAGCAATTCCTGTCCGCTGCCCGCCATATGCGCCAGTTCCTCCCCCGTCCGCCCTGTCCAGGCATGCACGTAAACCACGCCCAGGATGCACAGGACGCGGGCGATGGCGATCGGGTCGTTACGGGTTGATGCGGCAAAGGCTGGTGGCACGAAGAAGGTTCCGTTGAAATTATTGTCTGGAACAAGGATGCGCCGCGCAGATCGTTCCGGTTGCGGGCGATTTTGGGATCGGGCGCACGATAATTGCGACGTACCCGGTTCTCCGGCGAAAGCCGGGTTCCAGAGTGGTGAGAGCCGCAAAGAAAAAGGGCCGGAGGATTGCACCTCCGGCCCCGATTTTCCTGGGTATGAAAAGCAGGACTTAGAAGTCCATGCCGCCCATGCCACCCATGCCGCCCATGCCACCGGGCATGCCGGCGCCGGCCTTGTCGTCGGTTGGCGTATCGCTGATCGCCGCTTCGGTGGTGATCAGCAGACCGGCGACCGATGCCGCGTCCTGCAGCGCCGTGCGAACGACCTTGGTCGGGTCGATCACGCCGGCAGCAACCAGGTTTTCGTAGGTGTCGGTCGAGGCGTTGTAGCCACGGGTCTCGTCATTTTCACGCAGCAGGTTACCGGCGACGACGGCGCCATCGACGCCTGCGTTCTGGGCGATCTGCTTGACCGGCGCGGTGATCGCCTTGCGGATGATGTCGATGCCGCGGGTCTGGTCGTCGTTCGCGCCCTTCAGGCCTTCGAGAGCCTTGGTGGCGTACAGCAGGGCCGTACCACCGCCCGGAACGATGCCTTCTTCCACGGCAGCGCGGGTTGCATGGAGGGCGTCGTCAACGCGATCCTTGCGCTCCTTCACTTCCACTTCGGTCGAACCGCCGACCTTGATGACTGCAACGCCACCGGCGAGCTTGGCAAGGCGCTCCTGCAGCTTTTCCTTGTCGTAATCGCTGGTCGTGTTCTCGATCTGCGCACGGATCGCTTCGACGCGGCCCTTGATCGCCGTGGCATCACCCGCACCGTCGACGATGGTGGTGTTGTCCTTGTCGATGGTGACGCGCTTGGCGGTGCCGAGCATCTGGATCGTCACATTTTCCAGCTTGATGCCGAGGTCTTCGGAAATCAGCTCGCCCTTGGTCAGGATCGCGATGTCTTCCAGCATCGCCTTGCGACGATCACCGAAGCCCGGAGCCTTGACCGCTGCAACCTTCAGGCCGCCGCGCAGCTTGTTGACGACCAACGTGGCGAGGGCTTCGCCTTCGATGTCTTCCGCGATGATGAGGAGCGGACGGCCCGACTGCACGACCGCTTCCAGAATGGGAAGGATCGCCTGCAGGTTCGAAAGCTTCTTCTCGTGGATCAGGATATAGGGATCCTGAAGCTCGACCTGCATCTTTTCCGGGTTGGTGATGAAGTAGGGCGACAGGTAACCGCGGTCGAACTGCATGCCTTCGACGACATCCAGCTCGAAATCCAAACCCTTGGCTTCTTCAACGGTGATGACGCCTTCCTTACCGACGCGCTCCATCGCTTCGGCGATCTTTTCACCGACGATGGTGTCGCCATTGGCGGAAATGATGCCGACCTGCGCGACTTCGGCCGAACCGGAAACCGGCTTGGAACGGGCCTTGAGGTCTTCGACGACCTTGGTCACGGCCAGATCGATGCCGCGCTTCAGATCCATCGGGTTGATGCCGGCCGCGACCGACTTCATGCCTTCGCGGACGATGGCCTGCGCCAGCACCGTCGCGGTGGTGGTGCCGTCACCGGCGACGTCGTTGGTCTTCGAAGCGACTTCGCGGACCATCTGGGCACCCATGTTCTCGAACTTGTCCTTCAGCTCGATTTCCTTGGCGACGGTAACGCCGTCCTTGGTGATGCGGGGCGCACCGAAGCTCTTGTCGATCACGACGTTGCGGCCCTTGGGACCAAGCGTGACCTTGACCGCGTCGGCCAGGATATCGACACCACGCAGAATGCGCTCACGCGCGTCGCGGGAAAATTTTACGTCTTTTGCAGCCATGAGATTATACCTCTGCTTGTAATGTGAAAGGAACTACAGGGCGGCTGAAATCAGCCGACGATCCCGAGGATGTCCGATTCCTTCATGATGATCAGGTCTTCGCCTTCGACCTTCACTTCGGTGCCCGACCACTTGCCGAACAGGATCTTGTCACCGGCCTTGACGTCCAGCGGGGTGACCTTGCCGTCTTCGGACTTGGTGCCCGAACCGACGGAGATGACTTCGCCTTCCTGCGGCTTTTCCTTGGCGGTGTCGGGGATGATGATGCCGCCAGCGGTCTTCGCTTCGGCTTCGATGCGACGGACCAGAACGCGGTCATGCAACGGACGGAATGCCATATATTTGCCTTTCCCTTCGTGGAGGGAACATGGCGGGCCGGACCCGATGCGTGTGCGCCACCTCCATGATGGCACAGGGCGCAATGGATATGCCGACTCGCTTCCGCTCCCAGTGAACTTCTGTCTGTTAGCACTCTATGAGGAAGAGTGCCAGCGCCGCAGATATGGCGCGCGCCGATCCCCGGTCAAGACCATGACCAAGAAAAATGTGATGGCGAGAGAGGCTTGCAAGGTGGATCGTGGGCGGCCCCGCCATTGAAGCGTAACCGCCGAGGCATTAGGTGACAGGAACACCGGCACGGAAGGCGTTTCCCTTGGCATTCATTCGCGGCGCATGGCGCATATTGGTTGGCATCAAGGATGCGCTGGTTCTTCTGTTCCTCTTGCTGTTCTTCGGCTTGCTCTACGCTGCGCTGTCCTATTCTCCCGCACCGGTTGCCAGCGTGACGCAAGGCGCGCTGCTGCTCGATCTGGAAGGCGTGATCGTCGAACAGCCGCAACAGGCCAATCCTTTCTCCGCCTTGCCCGGCAACGCGCCGCAAATGAAGGAATATCGCCTGCGCGATATCGTGACGGCGCTGGAAGCGGCAAAGGGCGATGCCAATGTCAAGGCGGTGGTCCTCAATCTCGACGGGTTCTTGGGTGGCGGACAGGTGGCGCTCACCCGCATCGGCAAGGCGCTGGACGCAGTGCGCGCCGCCAAGAAGCCGGTGCTGGCCTATGCCACCATCTATTCCGCGGACGGCTATCAGCTTGCCGCCCACGCCAGCGAAGTCTGGCTTAATCCCTTCGGTCAGGTGTTTCTGGCCGGGCCGGGCGGATCGCGGCTCTATTACAAGGGGCTGATCGACCGCCTGGGCGTCACCACCCATGTCTATCGCGTCGGCACCTACAAGAGCTTCGTCGAACCCTATACCCGTGCCGACCAGTCGCCCGAAGCGAAGCAGGCCGATCAGGCCCTTGCCGGGGCGCTGTGGCAGACCTGGCTCGATGAAGTCGGCAAGGCGCGGCCCAAGGCGAAGCTCGCCCCCTATATTGCCGATCCCATGGCTGTGGCCGCTGCCACGCAAGGCGATCTGCCCAAGGCCGCGCAGGCGTCCGGGCTGGTGGACAGGCTGGGCGGCAGCGAAGCGTTCGCCGCGCGCGTCGCACAGATCGCGGGCAAGGCCAGCGACGGCAAGGCCAGCGCCTTTGCCGCGATCGACTTTGCCCGCTATGCGAAGGCCAAGACGCCTGCCAACAGCGGCCAGATCGGCGTGCTGACGGTCGCGGGCGAGATCATCGATGGAGAAGCCGGGCCGGGCAGCGCGGCGGGCGATACGATATCCGACCTGCTCTACACCGCGCTTGCCGAAAAATCCTTGAAGGCGCTGGTCGTGCGCGTCGATTCGCCGGGCGGATCGGTGCTCGCGGGCGAAAAGATCCGGCAGGCGATATTGGAAGCGAAGAAGCGCGGTCTGCCCGTTGTCGTCTCGATGGCCAATGTCGCGGCGAGCGGCGGCTACTGGATCGCGACACCCGCCGACCGCATCTTTGCCGAGCCGGGCACGATCACCGGATCGATCGGCGTATTCGGCATCCTCCCCAGCTTCGAAGGGACGCTGGCGAAGATCGGCGTGACCACGGACGGCAGCAAGACGACGCCGCTGTCGGGCGAACCCGATCTGGCAGGCGGCGTCAGCCCGCAATTCGACGCGCTGGCGCAGGCCAGCGTGGAAGCCGTCTATACGCGCTTCGTCGGGCTGGTAGCGCAGGCGCGGAAAAAGTCCCCGCAACAGGTGGACGGCATCGCGCAGGGCCGCGTGTGGGACGGCGGCACCGCACGGCAAATCGGCCTCGTCGACCAGTTCGGCGGTCTGGAGGACGCGATCGCCGAAGCCGCGAAACTGGCAAAGATCGACCCCGCCGAGGCGCAACCTTATTATATCGAGAAAGCCCCCGACAAGTTCGCGCAGTTCGTGGAGGAGTGGATAGGCTCCGGCACCGAGGAAGCGGCGATCCCGCGCGACTGGCTGGGGCGACAGGCCTGGCTGAACCGGCAATGGGCGTTGCAGGCGGTGGGCGACGCGCGGGGGCTGATTACGGGTGGCGCGATCCGCGCGGCGTGCCTTGAATGCCGCGGCTATGGCGCGCCGCGGGCTGTGGGTGCTGAGGAAGAGCGGTCGTTGTGGGCGATGATTGTGGGTAGGGGTTGGTAGGCAGCAGGTCCGTTAGCGACCATTCTTGGTCACTCCGCCAAATCAGACACATCATTAAAACCGGCCATTCATTTTGATGGCACATCAGGTGGTGAATGACAAAATCTGGTGGGGAGCCGACATTGATACCGGAGGACAATCGTGTAGGTTGAGCATATGACCGAAGCACTGTTCATATTCTCAGCAAAAGGTGTCGCGACCGAGGCCACCCGCTTCCGTCCCGGCGCGCGACATGCGCTCATGCTCTTTGGGAGAGGGTCAGGAATAGAATCTGCCCGGTCAACTGCCATAGCGGGGGCTGAAGATAGAGGGTGGAACTTCGTCGAGGTTCAGCGGGAGAAGGAACTTAACGCTGATCTCTCGGCCATGGAGGACGAAACTCTAAGATCGGCAGCGCAAGATGCAGCGCTTCTGGGCCATTCCATAGTCGTCTACCGGGACGAGTTGCCTCTGAACGGGTAGGTCGCGGTTGGCAGCTCCGGGCGATTGTTGCCGAAGAATTTTCGCGCGCATCGTCAGCTATTGCGCACTATCTCTCCAAAACCGGACTAGCTGCTTCCCACCCGTTTCAGCAATCATTATCGAGCACCGACGCAATGCTGGCTGCGGGTAAGACCCCCCACGACGATGCCATTCTGTTTCGTACAGCCATCCGCGCTGGTGATTTTCCAGATCACACCGCCTGCAAAAATCAACAGGCCGATGATGGCAAGAAATAGCGGATACATGCGCCTCATACCTCCGGCTTTTCTACTTTGACTTCGCCTGCGTCAATGTCCACAAATCTCACTTTTCGTCCCGAAGCCGCCGTTCCGCTACCCACCCATAACCGTCGTTCCCGCGTTTGCGGGAATGACGAAAGAGGGTTGGCCCATCACAACCACTAAAGTCGCACCCTCACCCCCGTCTGTACCCCGGCAGCGCCAGCCCCTTCGCGATCGCCACTGCGCGCAGTGCGAAGCCCGCCAGCGCCGCGATCACGCTGGCGACCGGCACGGGGACGCCCAGCGCGGCCAGCGTCACGAACAGGCCGGAGGCGAGCGCGGCGGCGGTGACGTAGATTTCCGGGCGCAGCAGGATCGAAGGTTCGCCCGCCAGCAGATCGCGGATGATGCCGCCCATGCAGCCCGTCACCACCCCCATGATCCCCGCGACGAACGGATGGATACCGAACGACAGCGCCTTGGCCGCGCCGAACACCGCGAAGGCGGCGAGACCTACGGCGTCGAGCCAGTCCAGCGCACGATCGCTCCACCAGTGCCGCGGCGTCATCCACACCAGTAGCGCGGCGGCGACGCAGGCGATGGCGGGCAGCGGGTCCGCCACCCAGAACACCGGCGCACCGATCAGCAAATCCCGCAGCGTGCCGCCGCCCACGCCCGTCACCAGCGCGAAGAAAGCGAAGGTCACCAAAGTCTGGTGCAACCGCGCCGCCGCCAGCGCGCCCGATGCGGCAAACAGCGCAGTGCCGACGATGCTCAATGTTTCGAGCACCGGCCCGATCTGCGGCGCAAGCGGGGGGAGGGTGAGCGGGAGGGACATCGGGGCGCGATAGCATTGCAGCCGCAGAGAGCCAAACCTTCTCCCTTGAAGGGAGAAGGATACGCAGTCTCATGGGCGCAGCGAATGAGGCGGAGTTGGATGAGGGTGAGCGGATCTTTGGTCCGCGCGGTTCCGATGGAATCGCACCCCTCACCCTCCCACCGCTGTGCGGCGGGCGCCTCCCTCTCCCTCAAGGAGAGAGGGCAAAACTACCCCACGATCCCCGCCGGTTCCTCGATCAGCCCTTTCAGCGTCCGCATGAAATCTGCCCCCACCGCGCCGTCGATCGCGCGATGGTCGCAGGAAAGGGAAAGCTTCACGACCGTGGCGAAGGCGAGCGCATGGCCGATCTCCACTGGCCTGCGCACCCCTGCGCCCACCGCCAGGATCGCGCCCTGCGGCGGGTTGATGATCGCGTCGAACTGGTCGATGCCGAACATGCCGAGGTTGCTGATCGAGAAGCTGCCGCCCTGAAACTCCTCCGGTGCCAGCTTTCCGGCCCGTGCCTTGTCGGCCAGCGCCTTTACCTCCCGCGATATGGCGGCGACCGACAGCGCCTCCGCGCCGCGCACGATCGGCGTGATCAGCCCCTTGTCGGTGGCGACGGCAACGGCGATGTCGGCGCTGGCGAAGCGGTGAATCTCCTCGCCATGCACCTGCACATTCACATCGGGATGCCGCGACAGCGCCAGCGCGACCGCACGCACGATATAGTCGTTGATGCTGGGTGCCTCGCCCGTCGCCGCCTTGGCCTGCGCGCGCAGCCCCAGGATCGCGTCGATCCGCACTTCGGCGCGCAGATAGAAATGCGGGATCGTCGATTTGCTGTGGCTGAGCGCACGGGCAATCGCCTTGCGCATCGGCGACATGCGGATGATCTCGACGCTGCCCGATGCCGGGGCGGGCGCCGCAGGCGCGGCCGCAACCGGCGCTTCCGGCGCGACCTTCGCCAGCACGTCCGCTTTGCTGATCCGCCCGCGCGGGCCGGTGCCGGTGATCGCGGACAGGTCGATCCTGTGCTGCACCGCCAGCCGCTTTGCCAGCGGGCTAGCGAACACGTCGCCCAGCACATTGCCGACCGGCGTCAGATCGACCGGCGCGCCGCCTCCGGCCGGGGCGGGGGCAGGCGCATCGGCGAGGCTCGCCTGCAACACATCCTGAAAGCTGATGCGCCCCTTCGCGCCCGATCCTGCGATGCCGGAAATGTCGACGCTCTTCTCGACGGCCAACGCGCGGGCGGCGGGCGAGATGTTGATGTCGTCTGCGATGACGACCGCCTTGACTGGCTGCGGCTCCGGTTCGGGGGCCACAACAGGTACCGCTTCCGACTTTGCCCCCGCCTGCGATGCCACCCGGTTATCGGCAGGGGTGAAGCCCGCGATGAAGGCGTCGACTTCACTGTCGGCGGGCGCGTCGCCTGCATCGGCCAGCACCGCGATCAGCTCGCCGACCTGCCATGTGCTGCCGGGCGTCGCGATCAGGCGCGGGAACATGCCCGGCGCTTCCGCCTCGACTTCGTTGGTGATCTTGTCGGTCTCGATCAGCGCCAGCGTATCGCCTTTCGCAAACGGCTGACCTGGCGCGACCATCCATTCGGCGACGACGCCTTCCGTCATTTCGATGCCCCATTTGGGCATGGTGAAGGCGCGCAGTTTGGCCATGACGATCAACCCCGCTTGTACGACATGAGGCGGGTGGCCGCCGTCACGATCTTGTCGGGGGAGGGGAGATAGGCCGATTCCAGTTCCCGCGCGAAGGGAACCGGGGTGTGCGGCGCCGTCACCATTTCAATGGGCGCGCGCAGGGAAGCGAATGCCTTGTTCGCGACGATCGCGGACAGGTCCGTCGCCAGGCTGCATCGCGGCGGGCTTTCGTCGACGATGAGCAGGCGGCCGGTGCGCTCCACGCTGTCGAGGATCGCTTCCTCGTCCAGCGGGCTGGTGGTGCGCAGGTCGATGATGTCGCAGCCGATGCCGTCCTCTGCAAGCTGCTTCGCCGCCTTCTCCGCAAAGCCGACCATCATGCCCGTCGCCAATAGGGTGATGTCGTCGCCCTGCGTGACATGGCGGGCATGGCCGAAGGGGATCAGATATTCGCCATCGGGCACGTCGCCTTTCACCGCGTAAAGCGCCTTGTGTTCCAGGAAGATCACCGGATCGTCGTCGCGGATCGCCTGCGTCAGCAGCCCCTTGGCGTCGGCGGGCGTGCTGGGCATCACGACTTTCAGGCCGGGCATCGCCGTCACCATCGCGTGGATCGACTGGCTGTGCTGCGCGGCGGCGTTGAACCCGGCACCATAGACCATGCGGATGACGATGGGGCAGGTGGATTTGCCGCCGAACATGTAACGGAACTTGGCGACCTGATTCCAGATCTGGTCCATGCACACGCCGATGAAGTCGGCGAACATGATTTCCGCGATCGCCCGCTTGCCCGTCAGCGCCGCGCCGGATGCCGCACCGATGATCGCGCTTTCGGAAATCGGCGTGTCGATCACCCGGTCCGGGCCATATTTCGCCCACAGGCCGGTGGACGTGCTCCAGATCCCGCCAATCGCTTCGGGACCGCCCGGTGCGCCGTTGCCGCCGACGATATCTTCGCCCAGCATGATGACGCTTTCATCGCGCGCCATTTCCGCGTCGATGGTTTCGAGGATCGCCTCGCGGATCATCTTTATGGCCATGTCTGAATGATCCCTGCGGTCAGTAGCTGATGTACACGTCTTCCAGGACGTGCTCGGGCTTGGGTTTTTCCGCGGCCTTGGCTTCCGCGACGGCCCGGTCGATCAGCGCCTCGACTTCGGCGTCGACAGCGTCGATGTCCGCGCCATCCAGCAGCTTCGCCTCGGTCACTTTCTCGCGGAACGTCTTGAGGCAGTCGCGCTCTTCGCGGATGCGGTCCAGTTCGCCGGGGCCGCGATAGCGTTGCGGATCGCCTTCGAAATGGCCGAAATAGCGTTCGGTATCCAGCTCGACCGCTGCGGGCAGCTTGGTCGTGCGGCAGTATTCGATCACTTCGCGCATGGTTTCGTACACCGCGAAGAAATCGGTGCCGTCCGCCCGGAAGGTCTTCATGCCGAATGCGCCCGCCCGATCGAGGATGCTGTCCGCACCGACGGCATAATCCACACCGGTATGTTCCGAGTAATGATTGTTCTCATAGACGAAGATAACCGGCACTTTCAGGACGACGGCCATGTTCATCGCCTCGAACGTCGTGCCCTGGTTGCATGCGCCGTCGCCGGAAAAGGCGATGGAGACATGGCCCGTTGCCTTGGCGGAAATGCCAGCGCCCACCGCGATCGGCGCGCCTGCGCCGACAATGCCGTTCGCCCCCAGCATCCCGACATTGACGTCGGCGATGTGCATGGAGCCACCGCGTCCCTTGCACAGCCCCTCGCGGCTCCCGTACAACTCCTTCATCATGTCCACCACGTCGCATCCCTTGGCGATGCAGTGGCCGTGACCGCGATGCGTCGATATTATATAATCCTTTGGCCCCAGATGCTCGCACACGCCCACGGCGCAGGCTTCCTGACCGGCATAGAGATGCGTGAACCCGGCGATCTCGCCCAGCGCGATCTCGTCATGCAGGCGGTTCTCGAACGCCCGGATCGTCTTCATCTGGCGATAGGCCTTCAGCAGCGCGTCGCGGCTCAGTTGCATCTCACTCTCCGTCTTTTGTCGTTGCGGGACATGCTACAGGCCCAGCACGGTTTTGGCGATGATCGTGCGTTGCACTTCATTGGTTCCGCCGAAGATCGTCCAGGCACGGCTATTGAGATAGCGCGGCGCGGCAAGCTGCGCATCCTTGCTGTACAGCGGCGCGGGGCTGTCATTGCCGTACAATGGCCGCGCCTCCTCCAGCGCCAGCCCGGCATAGGCGAACAGCCGCACCGCCAGCCCGTCGACTTTCTGCCGCAAGGTGGAGGCGACCATTTTCGACAGCGACGTTTGCGGTCCCGGCGGCAGCCCCTTGGCCATTTCCGCCAGCACCCGCAGTTCGGTCATCTCCAGCGCCTGACTTTCCAGCTCGACGAACGCCAGTGCGGCCATGAAGGCGGCGTCCTGCGCCATGTTCCCGCCCATGCCATCCGGTTCCAGCCCCGCCGCCGCGCGCAGCTTGCGGATGTCGGCAAGCAGCTTGGGGGCATGACAGGCGCCGCCACGCTCATTTTCCAGCAGGAACTTGGCGATGGTCCAGCCTTCGCCTTCCGCCCCCACCAGATTGTCGAGCGGCGCGACCACATCGTCCAGATAGACTTCGTTGACTTCATGATCGCCCGCCAGCCCCTTGATCGGGCGGACCTCCACACCAGGCTGATTCATGTCCACAAGGATGAAGCTGATGCCCGCCTGCGGCTTCACCGTGCCGTCGGTGCGAACGAGGCAGAAGATGTTTGTCGCGTGATGGGCATGCGTCGTCCACAGCTTGCGCCCGTTGATGACATAATGGTCGCCGCGCTTTTCCGCCCGGGTCTTCAGGCTGGCAAGGTCCGATCCCGCGCCGGGTTCCGAAAAGCCCTGACACCAGTAATCCGTGCCGTCCAGAATGCGCGGCAGTAGCGTCGCCTTCTGTTCCGGCGTACCGAACCGGCAGATCACCGGCCCCAACAGTTTAAGCCCCAGCACGGGAAGGCCCGGCGCATCGGCCAGCGCACATTCCTTCTCGAAGATATAGCGTTGCACGGTGGTCCAGCCCGTCCCGCCGCAATCGACCGGCCAATTATAGGCGAGCCAGCCTTTCTCGTGCAGGATGCGCTGCCATTCGCGGCCGATATCCGGTTCCACGAACACCGATGGCGTCGCCCGCATGCCCGCGCGCAGATGCTCGGGCAGGTGGGTGTCGAGAAAGGCGCGCACCTCGGCCCGGAAGGCTTCGTCCTGCGGAGAGAAATTGAGGTCCATGTTTATCGTTCCAATATCGTCACGCCGGATATGCCGGGCGCGCCATAGACATGCGAATAGGCTGTCCTGGGGTTGCCGGGCACCTGACGCCCACCACCGCGCCCCAGCAATTGCGTTACATTCTCATAGACCTGACGCAGGCCGGACGCGCCGATCGGTTCGCCGCAGGCGAGGCATCCGCCATCGGTATTGACCGGAAGCCGCCCGTCGATGCGGCTCCAGCCTTCCGCCAGCCATTCCTCCTGCGCGCCGTCCGCGCAAAAGCCGTTTTCGGCCATATGCATGATTTCCGCGCCGGATTCGGTATCCTGCAACTGCGCGACGTCGATGTCGTCCGGCCCTATTCCCGCCATCTCAAAGGCGGCTGCCGATGCCAGCAGCGTGGGTGCGCCGCCGCGTTCTATGGCGATGCTTGGGGCGAAAACCTCGAACGAACCGGGCGGCCGCGTACGGATCGCCGCCGCCTTGATTCGCACCTGTGCCTTGCCCAGTTCCCGCGCCTTCTTCTCGCTCGCCAGGATCAGCGCGACACCGCCCTCGGCGGGCGAACAGAACATATATTTGGTCAGCGGATCGCTGATCATCGGGCTGTCGAGAATGGTATCGAGATCGACCGGCACGCGCCGCCAGGCATGATCGGCATGGGCGGCGTTCGCAAAGGCCTTTTCCGCGACACGCCCCAGCGTCGCCTGCGATATGCCGTGCAGCGCCATATAGCGTTGCAGCTTCATGGCGAAGAATTGCGTCGTCACCATCATGCCCATCGCACCATACCAGTCGGGCAGGCCATATTCGGCGGGCATGGCGTTGAACGCGCCGCGCGGATGCTTGTCGAAGCCGATGGCGATGCCGATGTCATTCTGGCCCGAGGCGATCGCCTGCCATGCGCCGATCAGCGCCGATCCGCCGGTGGCGCAGCCATTTTTGACGTTGATGAAAGGCAGGCCGGTCAGCCCCAGTTCGTTGACGATCGAATCGGCATTGCCCGCCGCGTCCGATCCACCGAAGCCGAACTGCATGTCGCGCCAGTCGACGCCCGCGTCCGCGAGAGCGACGCGCGCGGCATGCGCACCCTGTTGCAATCCCATAAGTCCGTCGGTGCGGCCGAAGGGGTGGATGCCGATGCCGACGATGAACACGTCGCTCATGCCTGCAACTCCGCAGGGGCGAAGGCGAAGGTGACGACAGTGCGGCCCTCGCTGTCACTCGTCAGCGGCACGAGCACCGTCTCCAAGGTCATGCCGATGCGGATTGCGTCGAAAGCAATGCCCGTGAGCGGTGCCTCGACGATCACCGCGCCCGGCAACTCGACATAGCCAAGCGCAAAAGGTTCGAAGGCCTCCGGCCCGGCATAGGGCGGCGATTTGGGACGGAAACGCTGTATCGTCCACGACCATAATATACCCTGGCGAGGCAGCGGCACTGGCTCCCAGCGGGTGGAGTCGTCCGGGCAGGGGAAGACGATGCGCCCGCTTGTGCGTTCCCGCCCGCCGATCAGGCACGGGGCCTCGCTCTGCGTGAACAGCCCTTCCGCTATGGCAACCCGGCTGGAAATGACGCGCGCCCTCCTTGCGTTTCTCGTCCTGACTATGGGGAGAGACGCAGGCGATTTCCGCTGTAACAAAGCATAGGTTGCCGCAGGTTGCTGCGGACGGGACTGGATGATCTCGTGTCCCGAAACGAAAAAGGCTTGCCGTTGCCGACAGGCCATTTTGGGCGCATCCGCGGCGTGGCTTAATTGTGAGCCAGATTTTCCGGGTTGGTGGAGCGCGGCGATATTGCGGCGACGGCACCCAGGAAACCCAGTTGCGTCGCCTTGAACACCGTCTGGCTGCGGTTCACCGCTTCCAGCTTGGTGGCGGCATTGTGAATGTGAAAGCGCACCGTGGCGCAACTGCGGCCCAGGATCATTGCGATTTCGACATCGGTCTTGCCGACCGCCGCCCAGCGCAGGCATTCCACTTCCCGTTTGGACAGGCGGCAATTCTTCGGAATCCAGGGCCGCTGCATCGTCACGCGCGAATAGCCGCTGATGAACCGCCGCGCATGATATTCAAGCTGGTCGGCGTACAGATCGAACTCGCGGGACAGGTCGTCGCGCCCGTTGTCGATCGGCGTGAAGCTCACTGCGCCGATCTGACCGAACGGCAGATGAATAGGCACCACGATCGCCGCCGCGCCGTTCACATCGTCGTTGAAATGCGAAAGGTCGATCTGGTCGAGCAGCGGATTGGGCGCGCGCGTGTGGATGCCGCGCGCATTGGCCCAGAATGGTTCGCTTTCATAGCGGCAGGCAAAGGGCAGCGGCGAACTCAGCGCCAGCAGCGGTTTCTTCCACCATTGCTCGCGCGATGCAGGCCAGCCGAACACAGTGGAGGCGAGCACTTCGCCCGCTTCGTCGCACATCGAGAGTTTGGAGGCGATATTGGCGCAGGCCGCCACGCGAAAATTGCCGAGTTCAAGCGCGATGTCGCGCAAGGCTTCCGCAGCCGGGCGGATATCGGCCGCCGTGGCTATCGCGGTGGGCACATGCCTGCGTGAACGGATATCGGTGCCTATTGGGGTCTTGCCGCTATCATCCATGCAGGCGGCAAAGCTGTCGCCTGTTCTCTCCATGCATAGGAGAATATACCGCCGCAGGGGTGGCGACAAGAGCGCAAAAACCTATGACTCCGTATAGGTTTTCCGCCCTGCCCCGTTCCAAACTATTGGAAAACGCAGGCGATGCATGGGGCATCACGGTGCTTAGTGGGTATTGCACAGAATATGACAGAATATGCCGGTTCGGAGGGAATGGCCGACCGGCGGAGCCATTAGGGGACGGCAGCTTTGGATTTCGATCTCAGCGACGAGCAGGGGATGCTCCGCGATCTGGTCGAGCGGTTCGCGAACGACCGGTACGACTCGGTCAAACGGCTTGCCTATGTGCGTGCCCCGTCCGGGTTTAGCGCGGAAGGCTGGGCGCTCCTGGCGGACACGGGTCTGCTTGCTTTTCCCTTTGCCGAAGCGTTTGGCGGGCTGGGTGGCGGTCCGGTAGAAATGATTACCGTCATGGAGGCACTGGGCAGGTCGGTCGCCGTTGAGCCGGTGTTGCCCGTCATCATTCTCGCGGGTAAAATCATAGAACGCGCCGGATCACCGGATCAGGCCGCGGCATTGCTACCCGCGCTCACATCCGGCACGCAGTTCGCGGCCCTCGCCGTGGCAGAACGCAACGCACGTTTTGGTTACGCAGCAATTGCGACCAGTGTGGGCGGCGCCGGCGCGCAGCCGCTTCTGTCCGGCACAAAGCAGATGGTGCTGGGCGGCCCCTATGCGGACAATCTGGTGGTTGTCGCGCGCGGGGCCGATGGCGCGCTCGGCCTCTATCTGGTCGAAGCGGATGCGCCGGGCATCACCCGCCGCAATTATCGGCTGGCGGATGGATCGGCCGCGAGCGACATCGACTTCGCGCAAACCCCCGCAACGCCGATGCCCGGCTCCATTGAGGCGCTGGAATCGACGTTGAACGATGCGCGCCTTGCGGTCTGCGGCGAGCTGATCGGCCTGATGGGCATGATGTTCGACGCGACGCTCGACTATCTCAAGACCCGCAACCAGTTCGGTCAGGCGATTGGCGATTTTCAGGCTGTCCAGCATCGCATGGCGGACCATTATGCACGGCTGGAGTTGAGCCGCGGGCAGTTGTATCGCGCGGCCGCGCAGTCAGGGGACGCGTGCGTCGCCGCCATCGCCGGGGCGAAGGCCTATATCGCCGCAAACGCCATGACTCTCGCGGAGGATGCCGTGCAATTGCATGGCGGCATCGGCACGACGGAGGAGCTGATGGTAGGCCAGGCGTTCAAGCGTGTGCTGGTGCTCGCGTCGCTGTTCGGCGACAGCGAATGGGAATTGCAACGCTATGTGGCGCTGACCGCATAAGGTCATAAAAAGGCCCGGTCTGCGCGCGCAAACCGGGCCTTCCTCTTCCGCCCGATATGGAGAGAGGGCGGAAAAGCCCTTACAGCGCCTGAGTAGAGGATACCTCGTGCAGCGACACCTTGTTGGTGTAGCGTCCTTCGAAATCCGCAAGCAGCTTGACGACTGCGGGCAGGGCAAGATGCGTTTGCAACGCTTCCATGTCCCGCCAGCCTTCCATCGCCATGATGATGCCCTTTTCGGCATCCTCGATCCCCATGTGATAGAAATGGCATCCGTCTTCGGCGCGCGAAGGCTCGCACAGCGCCTGAAGACGCCCGAACAACTCAGGCAGGGTCGCAGGGTCGGTGAAAATCTGGCCGGTGATGACAAGCATGAGGCATCCTTTGTGTTGCGGGAATGTGGTCGATGCGGCCTATCAGGTCTGGTGGATTATCGTGAAGGACCGGCTCTGGATAAGCCATTGGCCATCGCGCTTGACGAACACGTCATTGTAGCAGGCGCGCGCCCGCTTGTCCTTCAGCGTGCCTGGCTCCTCGTAGATTTCGGAGATATAGGCGCGTACCTCCGCACGATCGCCATCCACGCGGATCATGCCGGGCATGACCATGAAGCTGAGCTTGGGATAATGCGGCATCGCCCCCGCCCAGAGCGCGACAACGGCATCCTTGCCGGAAACGATGCCAAGCTCGGGATAATGCGACAGATCCCAGTGGCAATCTTCCACCCAGAGCGACGCCCATAGCGCCTCATCCACGCGATTGACGGCATCGGCATAGCTTTCGAGCACTTCGCGAATGGCGATCCGGTCTTCCAGCGGCCCGGTAAAATTGGCGGTCATCTGCGTGGTCCACTCCCGTTGCGGGCATTTTTTCTTTCGTCAGGATGACGGACGAGGGTTTTGCGCCCTATGCACGCAGTCTAGGCTGTCCTGAAATCCGGCAAACCTGCAACAAGCGCGAGGTCAGCGATATTCCTCGCGCAGCACGCGCCGCAAAATCTTGCCGGAGGGATTGCGGGGCAGGCTGTCGCGGAAATCGATGGTCTTGGGTGCCTTATAGGCTGCGATGCGGTCCCGTGCCCAGGCGATGAGCGCGGCCGGTTCGGGCGATGCGCCCTCCACCGGCACGACGATCGCCTTCACCGCCTCGCCCCATTTCGCGTCGGGCACGCCGATCACCGCCACATCGGCGACGTGCGGATGGCTGTAGAGCGCGTTTTCGACTTCGGCGGGATAGACGTTCTCGCCGCCGGTGATGATCATGTCCTTGATCCGGTCGGCAAGATACAGATAGCCGTCGGCATCCAGATAGCCCGCGTCGCCGGTGCGCAGCCATCCCTGCGCATCCAGCGTTTCTGCTGTCGCATCGGGCCGGTTGAAATAGCCGGTCATGGTCGAGGGGGAGCGGATGGCGATTTCCCCGATGGCACCGGGGATCACCTCTTGGCCAGCCTCGTCCAGAACCCGCACGGATACGCCGGGCAGGGGGATGCCCACGCTGCGCATGCGCACATTCCCCTGCGGGTCATGGTCCTCCGGCGGCAGGCCGACGACGGTGCCTGCCGTCTCGGTCATCCCGTACATCTGGGCAAAGCCGCATCCGAACAGGGCGATCGCTTGCCGCATGAGATCCAGGGGGATCGCCGATCCGCCGTAGCAGATGGTGTGCAGGAAGCTGAAATCGGCATCGGCCGCACCGGGATGATCGCACAGGATTTTCATGGCGGTCGGCACCATCATGATCTTGGTGATGCGATGGCGGGTGAGCAGGTCGAACAGCTGGTGTGGATCGAACTCGCGCACCACCACGGCCTTGCCGCCATGTTGCAGCGACCACAGGCCCCAGCCCGAACCGCTGATATGGAACACCGGCATCGCGACTAGGGCGACGTCATCGGCGCTCCACCGGTTCCACGTGGGCATCAGCGCGTCGGGCGTCTGCTGCCGCAGCGCCAGCAGGCTGCGGTTGCTCAGCATCGCGCCCTTGGGATGGCCGGTGGTGCCGGACGTATAGAGTTGCAGGACAGGGTCATCATAGCCTGCATCCTGCCGCGGATCGGCGTCATCCTGCGCGTCGCGCCACGCCGGTGCATCGTCGGTCGAGAGGATGACATAAGCGGCGGCCGGTTCGAGCCGGTCGACAAATGCGGGATCGGCGATGACGAACCGAGGCGCGCAATCGGACAGTATATAAGCGACTTCCGGCGGCGCGAGCCGCCAGTTGACCGGCACCAGTACCGCCCCCGCTTTCGCTGCACCCAGCCACAGGGCGAAATACAGGTCGCTGTTCTTGCCCAGAAACGCGATCCTGTCGCCCGGATGCAGCCCGGCGGCGATCAGGCCGTTGGCAATCTGGTTGGCCTGCCGGTCCAGCGTAGCAAAACGGGTCTCGCGATCCTCGAACACCAGCGCCACGGCGTCCGGCGTCATCTGCGCATGATGGCGGACAAGATCGGCGAGACGGATGCTGTCCATCGAAACTTCTGCCTCTTCCGTTCGCCGGTCCTCGTTGCGCAAGCGCATCCGTCGCCTGCCGGACCGGCAAAAGCCACTGACGGAATCGCCAGTGCAGTTCACGCGCCTCTGCACTAAGGTCATAGCATCATCCGTGCGCGAGGCTGTGCGCGCAACGTCTAAATGGGAGAGCGATCATGGATCTGGGCCTGTCCGGCAGGAAAGCCATATTGGTCGGCGCGAGCCATGGCATCGGCCTCGCCACCGCCAGAGTGCTGGCGGCAGAAGGCGTCTCGATTGCGCTCTGTTCGCGATCGCAGGCGAGTGTGGACAAGGCCGTCGACATGCTCAAGGCGTCCGGCGGCACCGTTATCGGCGGTGCGGTGGACGTGACCGACGCCGACGCGCATGCCGCCTGGATCGGTGCAGCGGCGGAACAGTTGGGCGGGTGCGACATCTTCATTCCCTTCACCTCCGCCAACACCGGCGTGGATGACGAGGCGGGCTGGCGCGCGGTGTTCGACGCCGACGTGCTGCCGCTGGTGCGCGGCGTACAGGCGGCCCTTCCGTATCTTCAGGCGTCCGATGCCGGGTCCATCGTCACCATATCCTCGACCGCCGCACTGGAGGATTTCATGGGACCGGGTGCCTATAACGCCCTGAAGGCCGCCGTCATCAACTATACCGCCGCGTTGTCGCAGAAGCTGGCCGGCGAGGGTATTCGCGCCAATTGCGTGTCGCCTGGCCCGGTCGAGATGGAAGGCCGCGCCTGGGACCAGATCAAGCAGGCGATGCCCGATTTCTACACCGGCATATTGCAGCAGATTCCGATGGGTCGCATGGGATCGGGGGAGGAAATCGCAAAGGCCATCGCCTTCATCGCGTCGCCTGCGTGCCGCTACATGACCGGTGCCAATGTCGTGATCGACGGCGGCTTCACCAAGCGCGTGCAATTCTGACATGACGGGCGAGACGGGCAAGCGCATCGATTGCGTGCTGATCGCGGGCGGTCTCTATCATGATATCGACTTTGCGCGGCTGGAACTGCTGAAACTGCTTGCGGAGGACGATCGGGTCCGCACCCGCGTGTTCGAGGATTATGCCAATATAGACGCGATCCGGCAGGCCGATTTCCTGGTGACCTACACCTGCGACGTCATCCCGCCGCTGGATGTGCAGGAGGCGCTGCGCGACTGGGTGCGCGGCGGCGGGCGCTGGTATGCCTTGCACGGCACCAATTCCGTGCTGCGCCTGTTCGACAACGGTCTCTACGGCAGCCCGCGCTGGGCGCCGCTGTTCATGGAGACGCTGGGCAGCCAGTTCATCGCGCACCCGCCGATCGCGCCTTATCGCGTGACGGTCGCGGACCCCGCGCATCCGCTGACGCAGGGCATAGAGCCGTTCGAGACGACGGACGAGCTGTATCTGATGGAAACGCATGGCGACCTCCATGTCCTGCTGGAAACGGCGTTCGAAGGCGAGGCGACGGGTTTCGACGAGGATCAGTGGGCCAATGCCTCGCATCCCGTGCTCTACATCAAGCCGCAGGGTGAGGGCGCCGTACTCTACAACACGCTCGGCCATTGCCGCGGCCATTACGATATGCAGCCGCATCTGGATTACTGGCCAACCGTCGATCGTTGCGCTTGGGACCTGCCGGTATTTTACGACCTGCTGCGGCGGGGGATTGGTTGGGCGAAGGCTGGGAAATAATCCCGTTCAGACGTAAAATCACCGTCATTCCCGCCTTTGCGGGAATGAGGATTGTGCGAGTAAGCTCACCTCACCCCAAAGGCTTGACCGGCAGATGCTCCATCCCCGGCGCGTCGTCCGGCACCGCGACTTCGATCCAGCCTTCGGCATCTTCGCGCCAGGCGAAAATCTTGAGCGGCTTGTAGCCGGCGCCGCCCAGGCATTCGCCGGTATCGAGCTTGAACCGCGCTCCGTGCAGCGGACACATGACCGCGCCACGCCGCACCCGGCCTTCGGGCGCAAGCTCCGCTGCGGCATGCGAACAGCGGTTGATGAGCGCATGGATTGCACCGTCCTCGCGGCAGACCAGCACTGGCCAGCGGTTGACGATGAATGGCAGCATCGCCCGCTCCTCCACATCGCTGGCCTTCACAACCCGATGATAAGTCTCCGCCATTCCGCTCCCTTTTCGCTGCTCTGTCGTCCGCACTGACGGCGGCGCATATCGCCTGCAATTGACGCTTTTCATAGCTGCGCCGCGCGGCTTGGCAACGCACATTCGCCACGATGCAATGGGAGAGGCGCGGAACCATGGCCGAAACGAACCGCGTCTGGCGGCTGGAACGCTATCCGCAGGGGCAGGATTTTGCGGGAGCGATGCGGCTGGATGATAGTCCGCTGCCGCAGATCGGGGCGCGTGAGCTTCTGGTGCGCAACTTGTGGTTTTCGCTCGATGCGGGGACGCGCATGTGGTTCACGCCGCGGACGGACAGCTATATGCCGCCGCTGCCGCTGGGCAGCCCGGTGATGGGCTTCGTGCTGGGGCAGATCGTCCAGTCGCGGCACCCGGACCATCCCGAAGGCGCGATCGTGCGGGCATACGGGCAGTGGGCGGATTATTCCCGTCTTGCCCCGGACGCAGGCAACATCTGGCAGGTGCCGCAGATCGCCGATATGCGGCAGCATTTCGCCGTGCTGGGGCCGAATGGCTGGACGGCCTATGTCGGCCTGAACGACTATGGCAAGGCGCGGCCGGGGGAGACGGTGCTGGTCTCCGCCGCGGCGGGCGCGACCGGGCTGCTTGCCGCACAATTTGCAAAGGCGAGCGGATGCCGGGTGATCGGCATTGCCGGTGGCGCGGCCAAATGCGCGCGCCTGCTGGCGGATTTCGGCCTGGATGCAGCGATCGATTACAAGGGGGAGGATGTCGCCACGCGTCTGGCGCACCTCGCGCCGGAAGGGATTGACGTCTATTTCGATTGCGTCGGCGGGCCGATGCTCGATGCGGTCCTGCCCAATATGGCGCTCTATGGCCGCATCGCTATCTGCGGCCTGATCGCGACTTACGACCGGGAGGAGCGGATCGGGCCGAGCCAGTTCGACCTGATCCTGATGAAGCGCCTGACCGTCGCAGGTTTCTTCTCGCCGGACTTCTACGGACGCGGCGAGGCGATCAACCGGTTGACCCGGCCCTGGCTGGACAGTGGACGCGTCAGCATGGCCTTCGACGTCACCCATGGTGTCGAAAACACGCTGGTCGCCTATGCGAAAATGTTCACCGGGGCCAATTTCGGCAAGACGATGGTGAAGCTGGCGGAATAAAGCCCGTTCAATGATCTGACCGAGTATCTTATGCTACCGCGCGGTCATGCCGCCGTCGATCACCAGTTCCGATCCGGTCATGAAGCTCGCAGCGGGGGAGGCGAGATAGGCTATGCCGGTCGCGATTTCCTCCGGCGCGCCCATCCGCCCCATCGCATGACCGGCGGACACGGTGCTGCGCGCCGTCGCTTCGTCGGGGAACAGGCCGGCCTCGACATAGCGGGCGTAGATCGTGTCCATCATCCCGGTATCGATGCCGCCAGGGTGCACGCTGTTGACGCGGATCGGCAGGCCCAGCATCGCATATTCGGCCGCCGCGCTCTTCGTGAACAGCTTCACCGCCCCCTTGCTGGCGCAATAGGTTGCCATATAGGCCGCGCCTTTCAGCCCGCCGACTGACGACAGGTTGATGATCGATGCGCCGCCCGTGCGGGTCTTTCCGCTGGCGGCGAGCAAGGGCTGTGTCGCCTTCGTGCCCAGGAACACACCTTCGACATTGATCGCCATGCAGCGGCGAAACTCGGCGAGGCTGCTGTCGGCGATCGCATTGGTCACCGAAATGCCTGCATTGTTGACCAGAATGTCGAGCCGCCCATAAGTCCCGTCGATGAACCCGACGACCTCCGCCCACCCATCCTCGCTGGTTACGTCCAGCGGGCGATAGGCCGCGGCACCGGCAATATCCGCGGTCGCGGCAAGATCGGTCGCGATGACGGTGGCACCCGCCTCTGCCAGAGCGGCGCAGGTTGCCCGGCCGATACCGCCAGTGGCGCCCGTCACGAGGGCGAGCGTGCCTTCAAGGGAAAATGCGTTCATGGTCGTCGGCTTTCTGTTCGGGAAAAAGGGGGGGTCAGCGCGCGGTCCATCCGCCGTCTACCACGACTTCACTGCCCGTCATGTAGCTGGCGTCGTCACTGGCGAGGAAGGCGACGACCTTGCCGATCTCGACCGGCTGGGCCAGCCGCTTGACCGGCGTCGTCTGCGCCATGGCCGCGATGAGCTGCTGCGGCGTGAGCGTGCCGTCGCGTTCCGACCAGCGTTGCATGCCCTTGTGCAGCAGCGGCGTCTCGACAAAGCCGGGATGCACGCTGTTGACGCGGATCGGCACGCCCGCATCGGCAAACTCCAGCGCGTTGGACTTGGTGAACAGCCGCACCGCGCCTTTCGACGCGTTGTAGGCGGAAACCTCGCCCATGCCGACGATTCCCATGATCGAGCTGATGTTGACGATGCTGGAGCCGTAGGGCGTGCTGGCGCCGCCCTTTGCCAGCAATGGCTGGAACGTCTTGGTGCCCAGAAACACGCTGTCGACGTTGATCGCCATCAGCCGCCGCCAGTCCGCAAGGTCGAGATCCTGCACCTTGCCGGTAAGGTCCGCGCCGACATTGTTCACGAGAATATCGAGATGGCCATAGGCCGCCTCCACTTCCGCCCTTGCCGCCTGCCACTGCGCCTCGTCGGTGGCATCGAGCCGCAGGTAGCGGGCTTGCGCCATCGTCGCCATGGCGCTCGCCACATCCGCACTGTCCGCCGCATCAAGATCGGTCACGAACGTATGCGCGCCGTCCGCATCCAGGCATTGCGCGATCGCCAGGCCAATGCCCCGCAAGGCGCCGGATACCAGCGCAATCCTGCCATCCAGCCGTCCCGCCATGGTCGTCATCCTCCCGATCATCGTCGGCCGACCATGCACATGCGGGTGCCTCCACGGGAACCTGCCGATTGTGAGAGGGTGACTCCCGCGCGCGGGGAGCGCACCTGAAAGACCGGAGGGCTGCGGGAAGGCAGCCACCGCGCCACTGGGAGGATGCAATGGACAGTGCCCGTTACCGGCAGATAACCGAGATGGTAGACGCCCTGTACGCCGCCACGGCTGCGGGTGACTGGGCGACGGTCGATGCGCTGCTGACCGACGATTTCCGCATTCTGGAGGCGGACAACATGCCCTATCCCGGGGAATATAAGGGGAAGGGCGCATTGCAGGAACTCTACACGAAGGTGTTCGCCTTCTGGGAAGACCCGTCGCTGGAGCGGCACGACCTTGCCATTTCGGAAACGAACGCGATCGTGATGCTGACGATGCATGCGACCTCGCGCCACAATGGGGAACGGCTGGCGATGCCGATGTGCGAAGTGATGCATGTGCGGGGCGACAGGTTCAGCGGCATCACGCCTTATTATTTCGACACCGCCGCCATTGCCCGCGCGACGGGGACGCTGCGCCCATAAAGCTCCTCCCCTGCAAGGGGAGGGGGACCGCCGCGCAGCGGTGGTGGAGGGGTGTTACCCTAGCACGAGAGTGACACCCCTTCGTTAAGCTTCGCCTGCCACCTCCCCTTCCAGGGGAGGAACGGGATCCTTTAATTTGTTATGGCCAAACCCAGTCGGCACCCCAATTTCCAAAAGAGGCACGAACAATGGCAGATTTAAACGGCAAGGTGGCGCTGGTCACTGGCGGGACATCCGGGATTGGCCGCGCGACCGTCGAACGGCTGGCGCGCGATGGCGCGACGCTGCTGTTTACCGGATCGAACGCGGAGGCCGCCCGCAGCGTGACCGATGCAACCGGTGCCCGTTTCCTGAAAAGTCGGGTCGAGAACCCCGATGACTGGGCCGCGATCGAGGCGACCGTGCGCGCCGATTACGGTCGCCTCGACATCATGTTCGCCAATGCGGGGGTAGAGAGCGGCGACGGCAGTATCGAGTCGATCGATCTTGCCGCCTGGGACAAGATCCTATCGGTCAACCTGACCGGCGTTATGCTGACCGTGAAAAGCGCCGTCAGGCTGATGCGCGCCAACCCCGGCGGCCCGACGGGTTCGATTATCATCAACTCGTCGATGTCCGCGCATCGCGCCATGGGCAATTTCGTCGCCTATTCGACGACCAAGACGGCGGTGCTGGCGCTGTGCAAATCCGTGGCGCTGCATTGTGCGACGGAAGGGACGCAGATCCGCTGCAACGCGATCCTCCCCGGCGTCGTGGAAACCGACATGATCCGCGGTGTGATCGACCGGTCGCCCGATCCGGCAGCGGCGCGCGGCATGTTCGAAGGCATGGCGCCGATGAAGCGCATGGCGCAGGTCGGCGAAGTCGCCGCGCTCGTCGCTTTTCTCGCGTCCGAGGACGCAGCCTTCATATCGGGTTCGGAATATCTGATCGACGGCGCAACACTGGCCGGCGCGCAGGGCGTCTGACAGCCGCAAAAGATCCGCGACAAGATCGATTTCGCCGAGATGCGCGGCGGGGACTTGCATTCCCCCGCATGGCGCTCCGTCGATCGCAATAACCGACGTGCTACGGCCGCAAGGTTCACCGTTTCACGCGCATCTTGCAGACCATCGCACAGTCTGCGCTGTGATTTGTATGTGTTTTACTGTTTCGACACAACAAAGAACAAGCCGCACCGCGCCTACAGACACGCCTCCAGGAACGGCTGGTCGAAACCGAAGCCGCGGGCTTTTTCCAGCGTATAGGGACGCAGGCCCATCGAGCGATATTCGCCGATGATCTTTCCGTTCTCGTCCTCGGAGATATATTCGAACTTGAACAACTCCTGCGTGACGATGACATCGCCTTCCATGCCGATCACTTCGGTGACGTTGGTGACGCGCCGTGAACCGTCGCGCAGGCGCTTGACCTGAACGATCAGATCGACCGAGTCGGCGATCTGCTTTGAAATCGCTTCCTTGGGGATCTTGATGTCGCCCATTAGGATCATGTTTTCCATACGGCCCAGGCACTCGCGCGGGCTGTTGGAGTGGAGCGTACACATGGAGCCGTCATGGCCGGTGTTCATCGCCGCCAACAGATCGAAACATTCCGCCCCGCGGATTTCGCCCAGGATGATTCGGTCCGGCCGCATACGCAGGGCGTTCTTGACGAGATCGCCGATCGTGATCGCGCCTTGCCCTTCCAGGTTGGCGGGACGTGTTTCGAGCGGGAGCCAGTGCGGCTGTTGCAGCCGCAGTTCGGCCGCGTCCTCGATCGTCAGCACGCGCTCGCCCGGATCGATCATCTTCGAAAGGGCATTGAGCATCGTCGTCTTGCCTGAACCCGTGCCGCCCGAAATGACGATGTTGAAACGGCATGCGCCCGCGATCTTGAGCGCGGTGCACATCTTCTGGTCCATCGCGCCCCATTGGGCGAGATTGTCGAGCGTGATCGGCTTGGCGGAAAACTTGCGGATGGAGATCGCCGTGCCCTTGAGGCTCAGCGGTGGCACGATCACGTTAACGCGCGAGCCGTCCGGCAGGCGGGCGTCGGCCAGCGGCGTCGTCTGGTCGACACGGCGGCCGACCTTGTTCACGATCCGCTGCGCGATCTGGAACAGATGTTCCTCGTCACGGAACTGGATCGGCGCGATCTGCAGCTTGCCCTTCTTTTCGATATAGGTCTGGAGCGGGCCGTTGACCATGATGTCGGTGATGTCGGGATCGTTCAGCAGCTCTTCCAGCGGGCCAAGGCCGAGCAATTCGTCGACCAGCACCTTTTCCAGCGCGAACTGTTCGCGGCGGTTGAGTGTCAGCTTCAGCTCCGCCAGCACTTCCATGATGATCGGGCGAAACTCTTCGGCCAGCTCGTCCTTGGACAGCGTCGCCGCCGCTTCGGGGTCGACGCGTTCGAGCAGGCGCGGCAGCACCTGTTCCTTGATCTTGTGGACTGAAGCCTCGAACCCCTGTGGGCCTTCCGGCGCAATATGTTCGCTGTTCGACCGGTCCGACAGGCGCGACATGGCCTCGGCATGGCGCTGCTGGCTGGGCGATGCGGCGGACAGCGGATCGGCGCTGGGGGCGAGCGCGGCGGGTTCGACGGGGGGGAACTGCTCGCCGCCGCGCACATCCTTCTCGCGCGCCGGGCTGCTGCCCTGCTGCATCGGGCGGGCTACGCCAAAGCCGGGCTTGCCGCCGCCAGGTCCGCTTTTCCGTCCAAATGCGCTCATGATATTCCCGCAAGCAATGAGGTGCCGAATGTTCGTGCGGCCACCCCAACAAATGATGGCTGATCAAGGTGAATAGGCGGGAAACTTTGACAAAAACCTAATGTCTGGTCGCGCGGCCGCCTGATGCGGGGGAACGATCACGCAATCTGCGCCCGACGTTACCCTTCATTAACCAATTTTGCCCAAGGTGAATCCGCGCCCGTCCGCAGGGGAGGGGCACAAGACAATCAGGAAGCCGAATGGCGGATCGCATTGCCCTGTCGCTGGTCATTCCCGTGCTGAACGAGCAGGAATCGCTGTCGCTGTTCCTCAATCGCGCGCGGCCTGCCGTGCAGAGCGCGCTGGCGCTGATCGGCCCCGATGCACGGGCCGAATATCTGTTCGTCGATGATGGCAGCAGCGATCGGACGCGGGATATTCTGGCGATCCTCGCGCGGATGAATGCGGATGTCCGTTATGTCGCGCTCTCCCGCAATTTCGGCAAGGAAGCGGCGCTAGCCGCCGGCATCAGCCGTGCGCGTGGCGATGCGGTCATCCCCATCGACGTCGATTTGCAGGATCCGCCGGAAGTCATCGAAGCGATGGTACGGCTCTGGCTGGGCGGTGCGCAGGTCGTCAATGCCCGTCGCATCGACCGGTCCAGCGACAGCCGGTTCAAGCGGTGGAGCGCGCATGTCTTCTATCGCATCCTCAATCGCCTCGCCGATTATCCGATCCCGGAAAATGTCGGCGACTTCCGGCTGCTCGACCGACAGGCCGTCGATGCGGTCAAGCAACTGAGCGAACAGGCGCGGTTCAACAAGGGGCTTTTTTCCTGGGTCGGCTTTCGCGTCGCCACCGTCGACTATGAGCGCGAGGCGCGCGAGGCGGGGCAGACCAAATGGCGGCTGCGCAAGCTGTGGGGGCTGGCGCTCGATGGCGTCACATCCTCGACCACCATGCCGCTGCGCATCTGGTCCTATCTGGGCGGGCTGATCGCGATGCTCGCGTTCGGCTACGCCGTCGCGCTGGTCGTCAAGACGCTGGTCACAGGGGCCGACACGCCCGGCTATGCCTCCATCATGGTTGCAGTGCTGATGCTCGGCGGCCTCAATCTGATGAGCCTTGGCATCATTGGCGAATATCTGGGCCGGGTTGCGCAGGAAGTGCGCAACCGCCCGCTCTATGTAGTGGCGGAGGACGTGGGGGCGGACGAAAGCGCCGCCGTCGCGGTCCCCGCTACCGACACTGATCTTCCGGGGGACGACCAATGGATCGCGCAGCCTATTCGAGCATGAGCGCGCAGGAGGCGGACCACTGGTGGTTCGTCGCCCGCCGCGCCATCATTTCCCATCTGATCGAGCGGCATGTGCCGCTGGGTGACGATGCCCGCATATTGGAGGCGGGCTGCGGCACCGGCGGCAATCTCTCGCTGCTGGCGGGCTATGGCAGGCTCGATGCGTTCGAATATGATGCCGACGCCCGTGCGCTGGCCGCCGGGCACGGCATCGGCACCATCGCGGGCGGCGCGCTGCCGCATGACATCGGCTTTGGCGATACGGACTATGACATGATTGCCTTGCTCGACGTGCTGGAGCATATCGACGACGACCGCGCCTCGCTCGCTGCGCTCGGCGGCCGTCTGAAGACGGACGGGCGATTGCTGCTGACGGTGCCTGCGGTACCATGGCTCTGGTCGGATCATGATGCGTTGCATCACCACAAGCGGCGCTACACGCGCGAGAGCCTTCAGGTCGTGGCGCAGGACGCCGGGATGCAGGTGCAGGCAATCGGCTATTTCAACAGCCTGCTGTTCCCGCTCGCGGTGATGCAGCGGATCGCGCATCAGGTGACGCGCAGCAAGGCGGCGCTGGATGCGCGCCCGTCCGCGCCGGTCAATGCGATGCTGAAAGGGATATTCGCGGCGGAACGGCATCTGGTCGACCATATCCGCTTTCCGATCGGCCTTTCGCTTTACGCGGTGCTCAGCCGGTAGAGCGCCTGTACCAATCCCCTCGCCAGCACTGCTCCGGCTCCACCGCACTGGCACGGGCCGGAGCATGCGGTCGCACCCATGCAGGCATATCCGGCAAGGGCGCGAGATAGGAACCTTTGGGGAAAGCCGCGAAGCTCTGGTCCCAGGCCTTCCAGAAGGTGCAGCGCACTTCGGGCGCGGGCGGTTGCGTCAGCGCGCGGCGGATTTCATGCGCGCCGGTCACGCTGCCGATCACCAGCGCCAGCAGCAGCCACAAGCGGATCGGCGCGGGTGCACCCTGATCGCCCGGCGCCACGGCATCGGCAACCATCACCGCCAGAATGGTAAGCGCCGGGACGGACGCGCGCATCATGAAGTCGATCGACCAGCCGATCTGGACGAACGGCATCAGCAGCAGGCAGGCGATGATGACGAGAAATGTCGGCAGGCCGAAGCGTCCGGTGCGGGCGACAAGGGCAAGCGGCACCAGATAGGGCGCAGTCTCGAACAGCTGGAAGACGATGTAGCGCAGCCCCCCCGGCGCGAACAGGCGAATGCCTACATCGTCACCCG
Organism: Sphingobium algorifonticola; assembly: GCF_004005485.1. Lineage (GTDB taxonomy): Bacteria > Pseudomonadota > Alphaproteobacteria > Sphingomonadales > Sphingomonadaceae > Sphingobium > Sphingobium algorifonticola. Next base: position 214,206 of record NZ_RZUL01000001.1, on the reverse strand, counting down.
CTGCACCCAGATAGAGCAGGCCCGGCACGCATAGCAGGCTGGAGAGCGCGGGCAGGGCGATGTCGCTGAGGCGCAGGCGACGGCGGATCAGCGTCTCGATCCCCGCCAGCGCAACAAAGGGCAGGGTGCCCAGCAGGCCGAAGGGCGACCAGAGCAGGGTGAGCGGCAGGATCGCGAGAAAGACGCTGAGCGGGATGCGCCCCGTGCGCCAGAGCAGAAACAGCAGCGCGCCGATCCACGCCGTCATCGCATGATGTGGCACCCAGAAGGCCAGGGTGAGCGTGGAGGAATATTGGATCTGCGCCCAGTTCTCCAGATGATCGGCAAGGCCGCCATGAACGAACAATGCGCCTGCTGCGTCGAGACCGCTGAACGCGAGGAACACGCCCAGCGCCCATAGCCGTGCGCGGGTGCCGGCAAACAGACGGGATGCCATCGCCAGCAGCATCCCCAGCAAGGCGCTGTTTTGGAACAGCAGGGCGATGTCGCCCGCGCGTGACCCCCACGCCTTGAAGGCAAGGGCGGGCAGGAAGAACATGCCGATCGGCGCGCGCAGCACATCGGGCATAGGGCGCGATGTGTAGACGAACGGCCACGGGTTGATCCCCATGTCGCGCAGCACGGCATAGCGCACCTGCCAGTCGATATTGGCATAGAGGAACCGGCCCTGCCCGCCGAGCAGCATCAGCACGAAGGCAACGACAAAGCCGACGACCAATATGCGGATGGAGACGCCGCTGTCCAGGGCGGCAGGCACCAGCCGCACGATCCCGACGCATAGCGCCACCACGCCGCTCACCCCCAGCGCATAGGCCCACCAAGGCGCGATATCGAGGAACCGCCACAGCAAAAGCTGCGTGCCGCCGAGCCAGACGGCAAGCGCGGCGAGGAGCCAGCCTAGCGGAATGGCGCGGGGGCTGTCGGCGGTGATGCGTGGTGACGGCGTGATGACGTGGTTCCCCCTGCCAAGCGGTCATAAGGCGTGATTGCGGAGGCGTCGAGTTACGATAGCCCCCACGTTCCCCGGCTTTCGCCGGGGAACGGCTGGGGCGCGGTATGAAAGCTGAAAACCGTTCGCCCTGAGCTTGTCGAAGGGTTCTCCTGAACGAAGTGAAGGGACTTCGCCTTTGGCTCAGTCTTGCCCCCCTTCGACTGCCCGCCTGCGGCAGGCGCTCAGGACAGACTTCGACAGGCTCAGGGCGAACGGAGGGGGATATCTCCGGTGTAACGGTAAACATACAAAGGGCCGCCTTCCGGTATCGAAAGGCGGCCCTTTATGGTCGTCGGCTTATGTGTCGGGGAATATTATCCCGCGCGTTCGGCGAGGACCGTGAGGCCCTGTTCGGTCACTTCGGCAAAGCCGCCGACGACGTCGATCGTTTCGGGCGCAGCACCAGCGCTGGCGAACACCTGCAACGCGCCGTCGCGGACGGTGGACATGAACGGCGCATGGCCCTCCAGCACACCGAAATCGCCTTCGCTGCCGGGCACGACAACCATGTAGACGTCCTCCGAACGAACGAGCTTTTCCGGTGTCACGAGTTCAAAATGTAGGGGCATTTCATGCTTCTCCCCCCTCCCCTTTAGGGGAGGGGCCGGGGGTGGGGGCAGTCAGGATGGTTGCGCTTAGCCCCCACCCCAACCCCTCCCCTGAAGGGGAGGGGCTATTCAAGCCTTACGCCGCTTCCGCTGCCAGCTTCTTGCCCTTTTCGATGGCTTCGTCGATGCCGCCGACCATGTAGAAGGCCGCTTCGGGCAGGTGGTCATACTCGCCGTCCACGACCGCCTTGAACGACTTCACGGTGTCCTCGATCTGCACGAACTTGCCGGGGATGCCGGTGAATACTTCGGCGACGTGGAAGGGCTGGCTGAGGAAACGCTGGATCTTGCGGGCGCGGGCGACCGTGATCTTGTCCTCTTCCGACAGCTCGTCCATGCCCAGAATGGCGATGATGTCCTGAAGCGACTTGTACTTCTGGAGCGTCTCCTGAACACGGCGGGCGGTTTCGTAATGCTCCTGGCCGACGACGGCGGGCGACAGCACGCGGCTGGTGGAGTCGAGCGGATCGACTGCCGGATAGATGCCCAGTTCCGAAATTGCGCGGTTGAGAACGGTCGTCGCGTCAAGATGCGCGAAGGACGTCGCCGGGGCCGGATCGGTCAAATCGTCGGCAGGCACGTAGATCGCCTGCACCGAAGTGATCGACCCCTTGTTGGTGGAGGTAATGCGCTCCTGCAATGCGCCCATGTCGGTGGACAGGGTCGGCTGATAGCCCACCGCCGAAGGAATACGGCCGAGCAGCGCCGACACTTCCGAACCCGCTTGCGTGAAGCGGAAGATGTTGTCGACGAAGAACAGCACGTCCTGCCCTTCCTGATCACGGAAATATTCCGCGATGGTGAGGCCGGAGAGGGCGACGCGCGCACGGGCGCCCGGCGGCTCGTTCATCTGGCCGAACACCAGTGCCACCTTTGAGCCTTCGGGTGTCGGATTGCCGTCGGCATCCTTGGCGATGACGCCAGCGTCCAGGAACTCGTGATAGAGATCATTGCCTTCGCGGGTCCGCTCACCCACGCCTGCGAACACGGAGGTGCCGCCATGGCCCTTCGCGATGTTGTTGATGAGTTCCTGAATGAGAACCGTCTTGCCGACGCCCGCGCCGCCGAACAGGCCGATCTTGCCGCCCTTCGCATAAGGCGCGAGCAAGTCGATCACCTTGATGCCGGTCGCCAGGATCGCGGTTTCGGTGGACTGGTCCACGAACTCGGGGGCCTTGGCATGGATCGGCGCGCGGCTGGCGGCGTTCACCGGGCCACGATCGTCGATCGGATCGCCCACGACGTTCAGGATGCGGCCCAGCGTCTGCGGGCCGACCGGCACCGAAATCTGCGCGCCGGTGTCCGTCACTTCCTGACCGCGCGTCAGCCCTTCCGTAGCGTCCATCGCGATCGTGCGGACGGTGTTCTCGCCCAGATGCTGCGCGACTTCCAGAACAAGGCGCTGGCCGTTGTTGCTGGTTTCCAGCGCGTTCAGAATGGCGGGCAGCGCATCGGGAAAGGTCACGTCGACGACAGCGCCGATGACCTGCGAAATGCGGCCTACATTATTGGTGGTTGCCATGGTTCGTTTCCTTGCCTTCGGGTCTTTTTAGAGCGCCTCTGCGCCCGCGATGATTTCGATCAGTTCCGTCGTGATCGCGGCCTGGCGGCTGCGGTTGTACTGGATGGTCAGGTTGTTGATGAGGTCGCCGGCGTTGCGCGTGGCGTTATCCATCGCGGTCATCGACGCGCCCTGTTCCGACGCCATGTTTTCCAGCAGCGCCTTGAACAGCTGGATCGTCATGTTGCGGGGGAGCAGATCCTCAAGGATCGTCGCTTCATCCGGCTCATATTCGACCGCTGCGTTGCTGGCGGCGGGGGCGTCGGCGGGGATTGCGACGGGGATCAGTTGCTGCTCGGTCGGGATCTGCGCGAGCGCGGACTTGAACGTCGAGTAGAACAGATGCGCCACGTCGAACTTGCCCGCGAAGAACATGGCACTGATGTCCTGCGCGATCGCCTGCGCCTGTTCGTAGCCGGGGGCCTTCGCGCCGGTCGTGTCATACTGACCCACGATCATGCCGGGGAAGGTGCGGTTGATGACCGGGCGACCCTTGCGCCCGATCAGATAGAATTGCACCGTCTTGCCCTCGGCGATCAGGAAGCGGGCCTTCAGCACCGCTGCTTTCACGATATTGGCATTGAACGCACCGGCCAGACCGCGGTCGGAATTGGCGACGACCAGCAGATGCACGTCGTCCTTGCCCGTCCCGGCCAGCAGCTTGGGCGCGCTTTCGCTGGCCGATACCTTGGACGCCAGCGTGGCGACGATGCGTTCCAGACGCACGTTATAGGGGCGCGCGGCTTCGGCGGCGGCCTGCGCCTTGCGCAGCTTCGCCGCGGCGACCATCTGCTTGGCCTTGGTGATCTTCTGGGTCGATTTGACCGAGGCGATCCGCCCTTTGAGTTCTTTCAGACTTGCCATGACGAACCTTGTGGTTCGTCACCCCGACGCAAGCCGGGATGACGGATTACTTTTACGCGAACGATTTGCCGAAGCTGTCGAGCGCAGCCTTCAGCTTGCCCTTGCTGTCGTCCGACAGGTCCTTGCTGCTGCGGATTTCGCCAAGCAGGTCGGCATGATCATGCCGCAGGAACGACAGCATCGCTTCCTCGTAACGGTTGACGTCGGACACGGCGATGCCATCCAGATAGCCGTTGGTGCCCGCGAAGATCGACGCGGTCTGCTCTTCGAACGGCAGGGGCGAGAACTGGGGCTGCTTGAGCAGCTCGGTCAGGCGCGCGCCACGGTTCAGCAGCTTCTGCGTCGAGGCGTCGAGGTCCGAGCCGAACTGCGCGAAGGCGGCCATTTCGCGATATTGCGCCAGCTCCAGCTTGATCGAGCCGGACACCTTCTTCATCGCCTTGGTCTGCGCGGCGGAACCAACGCGCGAGACCGAAAGGCCGACGTTGATCGCCGGGCGGATGCCCTGATAGAAGAGGTTGGTTTCGAGGAAGATCTGGCCATCGGTGATCGAAATCACGTTGGTCGGAATGTAGGCGGACACGTCACCGGCCTGCGTCTCGATGATCGGCAGGGCGGTCAGCGAACCGGAGCCGTTGTCGCTGTTCATCTTCGCCGCGCGCTCCAGCAGGCGGCTGTGGAGATAGAAGACGTCGCCCGGATAGGCTTCGCGGCCCGGAGGACGACGTAGCAGCAGCGACATCTGGCGATAGGCCACGGCCTGCTTGGACAGATCGTCGTACACGATCAGTGCGTGCATGCCGTTGTCGCGGAAATATTCGCCCATGGTCACACCGGTATAGGGCGCGAGATACTGGAGCGGTGCGGGTTCCGAAGCGGTCGCGGCGATGACGATGGAATATTCCATCGCGCCGTTTTCTTCGAGCTGGCGCACGATCTGCGCGACGGTGGACCGCTTCTGGCCGACCGCGACATAGATGCAATAGAGCTTCTTGCTTTCATCGTCGCCTGCGTTGACGCCCTTCTGATTGATGAAGGTGTCGATCGCCACGGCGGTCTTGCCGGTCTGGCGGTCGCCGATGATGAGTTCGCGCTGGCCACGGCCGACGGGAACGAGCGTGTCGATCGCCTTCAGGCCGGTCTGCACCGGTTCATGCACGGATGTGCGCGGGATGATGCCCGGCGCTTTCTTTTCCACGCGCATGCGCTGATCGGAAACGATCGGTCCCTTGCCGTCGATCGGGTTGCCAAGGCCATCGACCACGCGGCCGAGCAGACCCTTGCCCACGGGCACGTCCACGATCGTGCCGGTGCGCTTGACGACGTCGCCTTCCTTGATCTCGCTGTCCGACCCGAAGATCACGACGCCGACATTGTCCGCTTCCAGGTTCAGGGCCATGCCCTGCACGCCGTTGGCGAAGGCGACCATTTCACCGGCCTGCACATTGTCGAGGCCGTGAATGCGGGCGATGCCGTCCCCCACGCTCAGCACGGTGCCCACTTCGGACACCTGGGCTTGCGTGCCGAAGCTGGCGATCTGGTCCTTGATGACCTTGGAGATTTCTGCGGCGTTGATATCCATGACTTAACCTTTCATCGGACCCTTGCGGGTCTTTAGCCCTTCATTGCGTGGGCGAGACTATTCAAACGGGTACGGATGGAACTGTCGATCATCTGGCTGCCGATCTTCACGACCAGTCCGCCCAGGATCGCGGGATCGACCCTTGCATCAACCGCGACATCGCGACCAACGCGGGCCTTGAGGCTCTGCTTGAGCGCGCTCATCTGCGTATCGTCGAGCGCATAGGCCGAAACGACTTCGGCGCGCGCTTCGCCCCGGTGATTCGACAGCAGCGTTTCATAAGCGCGGATGACGGCGGGCAACTGACCGAGGCGACGGTTCTGCGCCAGCACGCCCAGGAAATTGGCGGTCAGCGGATCGAGACCCATCGACTGCGCCACGGCAGCGACGGCCTTCGTCGCGGCGTCGCGACCCACCAGCGGGCTGACGATCAATGCCTTGAACTCGCCCGATTCGGCGACAGCCTTTTTCAACGCCGCCAGGCTTTCGCCTACCGCATCCAGCGCCTTGCCGTCGCGCGCCAGTTCGAACAGGGCCACGGCATAGCGTCCGCTGAGGCTCGCCTGAATGCTGCCACTCGTCTCCACGCTGTGAAAGTCCTCCGCTGTGCAATGGCGCTCATGCCAAGAAGGGGAGGTGGTTGCCCCACCCCCCTGATGTGCGCGCCGGTTAGCAGGAGGGGTGTAAGGATGCAAGACGCCACGGGCGATTAGGTGGCAACGGGTCGCGCCGCCAATATCGCGGCCAATGATGGGCTTGTCCGCCACGGGCACCTGCATGATCGCTGCGGCATTTCGCAGGCGCGCAGTCGGCAAAGGTTAACGTCTTCATGACAGTAATATGACGGTTTTGTGTCACTTATTGCTGCACTGGCGGCGCGCGATCGCCGCCCGCGTTAACCATTTTTTATGGCGCGATGGCGCATAGGCCGTGCAACAAAAAATCATTGCGGTCGAGTGTTCCTGTATGACGTCCTGGCTTCAGCATGCGCATCGTTTCCTTCGCGGTGAAGGCCGGTCGCTTGGCAATCATGTGCGGATCGTGGTGGCGATCCTGGTGGCGCTGCTCCTGTTCCTCACGCTCTCGGTCTTCGGGGCCTCGATCGTCAACCAGAACGGGCTGTCGCGGCTCGTCGAAAACCGCCTCGTGCCGATCAGCACTCTGCAACATGCGATGAACGGCTATGGTCAGGCGCTGGTGATCGCGAACAAAGTGCAAAGCGGCAACATGACGCCGCAGGGCGGCGCGAGCGCCGTCGATTCGCTCCAGGGTGAAATCGCCGCAGACTGGGTCAGCCTTGCCGAAGCGGCACCGGAAAAGGCCGGCGGCATCGCCTGGACCGACATGGCGGACGAACGCGCGCGCGCCGACGCTGCGCTGGTACAGCTTGCGCGCCTTTTGCAGGCAGGGGATGCCGATGCACTCGATTTCTTCCTGTCCGGCACTTTCTACACGCAGGTCGGGCCGCTGCTGATGAATGCGGAACTGTATATCCGCGGCCTGCGCGATCTTGCCAATGCGGAACGGGACGGGCTGCGCATCGGCGGGGTGCTGACCCAGGGGGCGATGGCCATGATCATGATCTTCGGTCTGATCGGCGGCTATGCCACGTTGCGGATCGCCAATCGGCGGATCGTGGAGCCGCTGGGCCAGATTGCCGCCTATACCGCCAGCACCGCGATGGATGAGGAAGCCGACGTGCCCGGCGCGGATCGCAGCGACGAAATCGGTGACATTGCCCGCGCGATCGGGATTGCCGCCACACGGGCGCGGGAAGCGCGGCAGGCGGCGATCGCGCGCCATGCCGCCGAAGCCAATCTGCGCCACATGGAACATGCCGCGTCCGAAGCGGCGATTGCCCGCGCCAGTCTGCTGGACGGCCTGTTCGCACGCTTCGGTGCGGAACTGTCGCATCTGGTCGACGGGCTGGCGGCAGCGGCAGCCTCCATGCGGGCCATGGCCGAACAGATGACGCAGACGTCCGCCTCGTCCGAAATCATGGCGTCGCGCGCGGCGCAGGATGTCGAGGCGATCGCGCAGACCATGGGACAGATGGAAGCCGCCACCGGCACCTTGCGCGCCATTATCCGCGACGTCGACGCCAGCGTCGATTCGGCGCGCGTGCAGGCGAGCAGCGTTCATGCGCAGAGCCAGCACAACCGCACCTACGCGCATGATCTGCGCACCCTTGTGCAGGACATCGGCGGCGCGCTCGACCAGATTACGGGCATCGCGCAGCAGACCAACATGCTGGCGCTCAATGCCGGAATAGAGGCGAGCCGGGCTGGTGACGCCGGACGCGGCTTTGCCGTGGTGGCGCAGGAAGTGAAGGCACTCGCCCGACAGACGCAGGCCGTCGCCGGTGAAATCGGCCAGCAACTGCATCGGATCGCCGCGACCAGCGACGAGGTGCTCGAGAGTGTGTCGCTCGTCGAGCGGATGGCCGCCGGGCTGGATGGTAACGCTGACCGGATCAGCGAAGCCGTCGCCACGCAAAGTGCCTCCAGCCGGGAAATCGTGGCCGCGATGGACGATGTGCGGCGCGGATCACGCGACGCGGCGGGCGGCATGGCCGACTTGCAGAATCAGGCGAGCGACGTCCGCGCGGCCGCACACAGCCTGCTCGCCACGGCCGACGATATCGCCCGCAAGGCCCATCGGCTGCGCGACGAGTTCACGGCCTTGTCAGGCGAAGTGCGCGCGGCCGCCTAAGGCGCGGCAATGCCTTTCCCGCATTGATAAACGAGCCGCTCATTGGGTTGCAGGGGCAGGAGTGCGCGCAGATCGTTCTGCATGCGCGCCAGCCCGGCCAAGGCTGATGCATCGCTCGTGCAGGCCCCTGCGTCGGTGCGGGCGCGAATGGCGCGGGCGCGCTCGAGCGTGTCGGCATCGACCAGATAGCGTTCGCTGCGCAGCGCCCCGGTAGCGGGATCGAACCGTGTGACGGTAATCGCGGCATCGTCGGGCGCGCTGGCTACCTCGATCCACTCTTCGCCTTCCCGTCGATATTGCCGTTTGCCGTTTGCGCAGCCCGTCGCCGTCCAGTTGAGCGGCACGTCGGTCGTTGGTGACACGGTAATGCGGCTGCGTCCTTCATCGATGCGGCACAGATTGTCGCCGGTCGCGTCATAGCCGATCGTCTGGATCGTGGTGACCGCGCCGCTTTCCACGCCGGTCCGCGCGACGCGATCCTCGATGCCGGAAAAGCTGGGGCGGAGCAGGAAAATCGCCAGCGCGCCAACCAGCAGCGCACCACCGCCGATGCCGAACCACAATGTCGGCTTTTGCTTGCCCTGCGTGTAATTGAGACCCGCGGCCCCGGCTGCCAGCACCGCCAGCGCCAGCAGGACGGCGGCCAGCGCCATCATGTTTTCCCGCGCGGCAATAATGTCCTGTTCGGCCGCTTCGCGCGCCTTCGCCAGCGCCGCCGCCTGCGCCTCGCTGCTCGCGCGCGTGGCGGCATCCTGTTTCGCGGCGAGCGCCGCCACGCGCTGCGCCTCGGCCTCGTCGATATCGGCGAGCGAGCGACAGGGCGCCGACGTGCGCAGGAACGTGACCCCCGCCTGCCGCAGGAAAGAGGCGATCTCACGGTTGGAGACGGCAAAGCCGAACTCCGCATCATTGCCGTCCGAAATCGAACCGAAGCTGTTGAGGCCAAGCACCCGGCCGCAATCGTCGACGAGTGGCCCGCCGCTGTTGCCCGACGCCAGGGGGGCCGTGTGCAGCAGCGTATCGAAGGCCTTGCCCGACCGGCCTGAGGAAATGTTGCCGCCGGTCTTCACCGCGATCATCGGCTCCACCATGTCCTTCAGGCCCAGACCCTGCGCGCGATCGACCGTGCCGGGATAGCCAATCGCCGTCACATGCTGTCCATCGGCGATCGCTCCGGCGTAAAAGCTGCCCGGCGGCAAGCGCCCGTCCTCCATCTGGATCAACGCCAGGTCATTGCCCGGCGAGTAAGCGATGATCCGCCCGCCATAGCTTTTCTTGCCTTCGGACGGCACGATGCCGATCACGATGTCCTTTTCGTCGCGCGCCAGCTCTACGACATGGGCGTTGGTCAACACTTTGTCGGGTGCGACGACAAGCCCGCTGCCATGGCCCACGAAATAGGCCTGTGCGCCGTTGCTGGCGACGAGTGCGACGCGCACCACGCTGCGTGCCGCGGCGGTCAGGTCCATCTGGTCCGCGCGCGCGGTGGCGGCAAAGCCGGTCAGGATAAGGATGGCGGCAATGCGGCGCAGCAGGGATGTCATAGGCCGCGATACATATGGCCAATAGCTGCAAAGGGAAATGGGAAAGCACGGCCGGAATATCGTCGCAAGTATCGGGAAGATAGCATTTGGCGCAGCATTTATGCCCAGGGCTCAACGTTACAGAGCAGGAATGGCATAATGACATACCGTATCACAGGTTTGCACCCTTCCATCGTACTGCCTTACCGCGGGTTGGACGATTTGGCGCTTCGGACGTTCGGTGCTTGCAGGATAATCGCTGATAATACGCCGGGCTATCCATGCCGTATCACTCTTGAAGATGCGCAGCCCGGCGAACCGCTGATATTGTTTCACCATCTCAGCCATGATGTTTCTACGCCGTTCCGCAACAGTTTCGCCATTTTCGCGCGCGAACATGCGGACCGGGCAGCCGAATGGCACGATGCCATACCGCCTGTTATGCAGATCAGGACATTGGGACTGAAAGGCTATGACGCGCAGGGCATGATGATAGACGCGCGGCTCTCATCAGCTGGGGAAGCGGATAGCTCCATCCGTGTGCTTTTCGCCAATCCTGCCATTGCCTATATTCATGCCCATAATGCTGCGCCGGGATGTTTCGCTGCGGCTATATTGCGTGATGAGCCCGCCATCAGACCGATTTCTTCACCCTCTTCATGATTGCCAGCCGCTCCTGATCGGTCATGATACTCCATCGTCCGATCTCGTCGAGCGTCCGCCCGCAGCCCAGGCATATATGTCCCCGCGCATCAAGCGTGCAGACTTTCGTGCAGGGGGAAGGGATCGTCATCGGGGTGCGATAGCGGCTTGCACAATGCTGTCAATCCGGGCCTTTCGGACATATTTTCAGCATTTATCTGGCGTCGCAGATCGGGCAATAAGGCGGAAGCAGCGGGGAGTGGGCGCAATGAAGATGCGGCAGGTCGGGGCTATGCTGGCAGTCGTGATCGCAATGTGGCTGTGCGGCGCACCGGCGCATGCCGCTTGGAACGAGGCGCGTTCCCGGCATTTCATCGTCTACAGCGACGGATCGGCGAAGCAGTTGCAGACCTTCACCGCACGGCTGGAGAAGTTCGATTTTCTGCTGCGCAAGCTCACCGACACGCTGGACGATGAGCCGGGTGCCCCGGTCGTCGTCTACACTTTGCCCAATGCCGGGTCCGTCGCGCGGCTGACGGGGCGCGACAATCTTGCGGGCTATTACCGGCAGACCCAGCGCAACGGCTATGCCGTGGTCGGGCGGGAGCGCAAGGACGGGCAGTTCGATCTGGGCGCGGAGGAAATCTTCTTCCACGAATATGCCCATCATTTCATGCTGCACTATTTCCCCGTGGCCTATCCCGCCTGGTATGTCGAAGGGTTCGCGGAGTTCTATTCGGTCATCAAGTTCAAGCCCGATGATACGATCGAGTTCGGCTATCCGCCCCTGTACCGGGCCTATGGGCTGGTCAGCATGCAGCCGCTGCCGGTCGCGCAACTGTTCGCCGGGCAGACGGAACGGATGAACGCCATGACGGTCGACCGCTTCTACGGCACGGCATGGCTGCTGACGCACATGTTCCGGTACAAGACCGCGCGTGGCGACGAGTTTCACAAATATCTGGAAGAAACAGTTGCCGGCAAAGGCAAGGATGCCGAAAGCTATTTCGCGGGCGGGTTCAAGGCGCTGGACAAGGAATTGCGCGCTTACATGACCTCGCGCATGTCGATCAGCCGGATGACGCCGCGGGAGGTGCCGGACTTCCCCGTCACAGTGGCGCCGGTGGAACCGGGGCAGGCCGCGATGATGATGCTGACGTTGCGCAGCATGCAGCCGATGGACAGCGACGGCCTTGCCCGTCTGGCACAGGAAATACGCGCTACCGCCGCGCAACATCCCCAGAGCAGCTATGCACAGACATTGCTCGCTGAAGTCGAACAGGCTGCCGGACAGCCTGACGCCGCGCTCGCGGCTGCGGACCGGGCGATTGCACTCGATCCCAAAAACGCCCGCGCCTTTGGCACCAAGGCCGATATTCTGCTCGATCGCGCGGCGGGAACCGACGATGCCGCCAAATGGCGCGCGGCGCTGACGGCGATCGTGCAGGGGAACAAGGCCGATACCGAGGATGCCGTCCCGCTGTTCCAATTCTATCGCTATCACCAGATGCGCGGCGGAACCATGCCGCAGATCGCCTATGACGGGCTGAACAAGGCGTTCGCGCTGGTCCCGCAACACAGCGGCTATCGCTTCACGCTCGCCATGTCCTATGCCGACCGCAAGAAGTTCGCTGTTGCTGCGCGGCTGCTCGACCCCATTGCCTTTTCACCGCATGCTTCGCCCGCGCGCGACGGGGCGCTGCGCTTGCGCGAGGCGCTGTTGCGGGCGGAAACGACGGGCAGGCTGGAGCAGCCGATCGACATCGAGACGGTGCGACTGGAGGAGTAGCGGCCGGGAACAGTGCAGCGCCGCGCGCGGCTAGAGGAAATTATAGGGGTCTATGTCCACCATGACCCGTGTTCCCGATTTCCAGACGATAGCATCCAGCCATTCCCGGATCACGCTTTGCACGTCGAGCTGCCGGGTCGCATGCACCAGCAGCCGATGGCGATGTCGCCCGCGCAGCACGGCGAGCGGGGCGGGGGCGGGGCCATAGACGCGCATACCCTCGGCATCCGGGGCGCTTCGCCCGATCAGCTTCGCGACATCCTGCGCTTCGGCCGGATCGTCGCTCGAAACGATGATCGCGGCGAACCGGCCGAAGGGTGGGGCATGGGCGTGGCGACGGCTGGCGGTCTCGGTCGCGTAGAACGCTTCCGCATCGCCGCTGATGAGCGCCTTGATGACGGGCGCTTCGGGCATGCGCGTCTGGATGAAGACGCGGCCCGGCTTCACCCCGCGCCCGGCCCGCCCCGATACCTGCACGATCTGCTGAAAAGTCCGTTCGGACGCGCGCAGATCACCCCCTTCCAGCCCCAGATCCGCGTCGATCACCCCGACCAACGTCAGATTGGGAAAGTGATAGCCCTTGGTGACGAGTTGCGTCCCGACGATGATGTCGACGGCTCCGCCTTCGACGCTTTTCACGAAATCGGCGGCGCGTACCGGGGAGGACAGCGTGTCCGACGTGGCGATGGCGGTACGCGCCGTTGGCCACAGCATCGCCACCTCATCGGCAATCCGCTCAACGCCGGGACCGCAGGGGACCAGCGCGTCCTCGCTCTTGCAGTCGGGGCAGGCCTTCGGCACCGGGATCACATGGCCGCAATGGTGGCAGGCAAGTCGTCGGGTCAGCCGATGTTCGACCATCCAGGCGGTGCAGTTGGGGCATTGGAAACGATAGCCGCAATGGCGGCACAGAGTCAGCGGCGCATAGCCCCGCCGGTTGAGAAACAGCAGCGCCTGCTCCCCCTTTGCCATCGTCTCGTCGATCGCATCGACCAGCAGCGGCGCGATCCAGCGTCCGCGCTCGGGTGGATGGGTAAGCAGGTTGAGCCCGATGATCTCCGGCATTTCCGAGCCGCCATAGCGCGCAGGCAGCCTGATTTCGGTGTAACGCCCCAGCTCGACCTGATGCCGTGTCTCGATCGCGGGGGTCGCCGAGGCCAGAATGACCGGGCATTTTTCCATCAGCCCGCGCATCACGGCCACGTCACGGGCATGATAATGTACGCCATCCTCCTGCTTGAAGCTCGTTTCATGCGCTTCATCGACCACGATCAGGCCCAGTTGCGGATAGGGCAGAAACAGGGCGGATCGCGCGCCGACGACGACCTTCGCCTGGCCGGACGCGATGGCGCGCCAGGCCCGCCGCCGCTCCGACTGCCGCAGGCCGCTGTGCCAGGCGACCGGTACTACGCCGAAACGCCGGGTAAAGCGGTCGAGAAACGGTTCCGTCAGCGCAATTTCGGGAAGGAGCACCAGCGTCTGTCGCCCGTCGCGCAGGGCGCAGGCGACTGCCTCGAAGTAAACTTCGGTCTTGCCCGATCCGGTCACGCCGTCGAGCACGAACGGCCGGAAATCGCGCGCCGTGACGGCTGCTGTCATCTGTTGCGCTGCGGCGCTTTGCGCGTCCGACAGAGCGGGCAGATGATAGTCGGGATCAGGTTCGGGAAAAGGTGTGTCGGTGCTGACTTCGACGGCCTCGAACGCGCCGCTCTTTACCAGGCCGCGCATGACCGCGTCGGACACACCGCCGATCGCCGCGAGTTCGCGTATCAGCCCCTGCCGGTCGCCGATCCGCTCCAGCGCCTGCGCGCGCGGGCCGGTCAGCCGATCGGGCACATGGCCGGTCGCCCGATACTCGATCGTCGTGCGCGCGCCCTCCAGCGCGCTGTGCGAAGCAAGCGCCATGCGCAGCACTGCGGCTGGCGGCGCCATATAATAGTCTGCGGTCCATTCGATAAGGCGGCGCAGGGGCGCTGGGATCGGCGGCGCATCCATGACGGAAAGGAGCGGGCGCAGACGGTTGTCGCCGACCGGTTCGACATCGGGGAAGCGGTCGTCCTCCCACACAACGCCGACCAGCTGGCGCGGGCCGAGCGGGGCAACGACAATGCTGCCGGGTTCCACCGCCATCCCCTGCGGCACGCGATAGTCGAGCGGGCCGAGCGCGGCATTGAGAATAAGGACGCGGGCGCGAGTCATGATCTGCGCCCTACCCCAAGGGGGTTTGCGCGCCTATAGCGACGCCATCGAATCACCGTGCCGAAAGGGGCAACTGCCATGAAGTTCTTCGTCGACACCGCCGACACTGCCGAAATCCGCGATCTTGCCGCCACCGGCCTGCTTGACGGGGTGACGACCAACCCGTCGCTGATCGCCAAATCGGGCCGCAAGTTCCTTGAAGTGGTCGAGGAAATCTGCGGCATCGTCGAAGGGCCGGTTTCCGCCGAAGTGGTCGCGCTCGACCATGAAACGATGATGAAGGAAGCCGCCGTCCTGCGGAAGATCGCCGACAATGTCTGCATCAAGGTGCCGTTGACGATCGATGGCCTGAAAACCTGCAAGGCGCTGTCCGACGATGGCGTGATGGTCAACGTGACGCTGTGCTTTTCCGCCAATCAGGCCTTGCTGGCGGCCAAAGCCGGGGCGGCGTTCATTTCTCCCTTCGTCGGCCGGCATGACGACAACGGCTTCGATGGCATGGCGCTGATCCAGGACATCCGCCTGATCTACGACAATTACGCCTTCGACACCGAAATCCTGGTCGCGTCCGTACGCCATCCGATTCATGTGCTGGAAAGCGCGCGGATCGGCGCCGACGTGATGACCGCGCCGCCCGCCGTCATCAAATCGCTGTTCAATCATGTGCTGACGGACAAGGGCATCGCCGGTTTCATGGCCGACTGGGCCAAGACGGGGCAGAGCATACTCTAGGCACGATTGTCATTGCCGCGGCAGGGCAACCGGTCACGGCGCTCTCCATGCGCGTCATCCTGAACTTGTTTCAGGATCCATTAGCTCTGACTTGGGGGCGTCATTGACGCATTCGAGCCAATGGATGCTGAAACAAGTTCAGCATGACGAAGTACATTAGAAACAGATTTCCGATCGAACGCCTTACTCCCCGAACCCTTTCGGTGCGGGATCGACGACCGAGAAGCTGCCTGCGTTGACCTGGCTGACTTCCAGCGCGCGTTCGGCGATTCCGGTGCGGCCGAAGCGGAAGGCGCCGTCGATCCCCGCAAAGCCGCCCGCATCGGCCAGCCGCCGGGCGGGAAAGGCAGTGCCCACTTTCCAGTCCTGCGCGATCCGCACGGTCAGCAGCACGGCGTCATAGCCGAGCGACGACAGGCGGAACGGCGTCGTGCCGAAGCGGGCGCGATAGCGCGTCGCAAGTTGCCCGTAGAGACCGTCCGAAACGCTTGCGAACCATGCGCCGCGCAGCGCGGGCGATCCGGCGATGGCGCTTTCGGTATTCCATAATTCGGTGCCGAGCAGTTGTGCGCGCGCGCCCTTCACGCTCTTGCGCAGGACCGGCGCGGCCTGAAGCGCGATCCGGCCGCCATCGGCGATCAGCACCGCGTCATAGGGTGACGCCGCATCCAGTTTCCTGACCGCAGCGGTGATCGATGCGGGCGCGCGATCGAACGGCTGCATGGAGACGACGGTGCCCCCTGCGCCCTCGACGGCCCGCAGCAGCGATGTGCCCGCCCGTTCGCCATAGGTGCCGCGCGGCACCAGCGCGGCAAAGCGGCTCATGCCCTTGCTGCGCGCGAAGGTCACGACTCGCTCGATCGATTGCGTCGGGCTGTACCCCATCAGATAGACGCCATTGCCCGCGACGCTGGTGTCGTTGGAAAAGCTGATGACGGGCACGCCCGCCTTCTGCGCGATCGGACCGACAATCCGGGCATCCTCGGCCATCAGCGGCCCCAGGATCAGACGGTTGCCTTCGGCCAGCGCGCGGGCCGTGGCGGCGGCGGCACCGGCGCCCGTGTCATAGGTCGTGATGCGGACCTTTTCCGCTTTCGTGTCCAGCAGGGCAAGCGTCGTGGCATTGGCGATCGACTGGCCGACGCCGGCATTCGCGCCGGTCATCGGCACGAGCAGGGCGACGCGATGCCGCTGGCTATCGCTGGGCAGGCCCGGTTCGACCGGGCGCGGCTCCACAGGGTCGGCCGGACCGGCAGGACCGCCCGGCTGCGTGCCGCGCGGCACGATCGTCTGGCACCCCGCCACCGTCAGCGCGGAGATAGCGAACGCGATTCGCGCGCCGCGTTTGGCCGCTGGCAATATGCCTGCTTGCGGTCCGGCATCCCTCTCTGTCATCTGGCACCCTTATGGAAACGGACAATCATGACTCTGTCAGCGCGGAGACCCCGCTGGAGCCCGGCCTATATATCGTGGCCGGGCCGATCGGCAACCTTGGAGACCTGACCCCGCGCGCTGCCGAAATATTGCGCCGCGCCGATGTGATCGCGGTGGAAGATACCCGGGTGAGCGCGAAACTGCTGCGGGTTGCCGGGGCGGATACACCGATGGTCCCTTATCATGACCACAGCAACGAGAGCCTGCGTTTGCGACTGGTCGAGCGTATGGCGGGGGAAGCCGTTGCCTTGCTGTCCGACGCGGGAACGCCGCTGATCTCCGATCCGGGATACAAGCTGGTGCGTGACGCGCGGGCAGCGGGCCGGTTCGTCACCAGCCTGCCGGGGCCGAGCGCGGCGATTGCGGCTCTGACATTGAGCGGCCTGCCGACCGACCGCTTCCTTTTCATGGGCTTTCTGCCATCGAAGGCCAAGGCGCGGGACGACGCGCTGCGCGAAGTGACGGGACTGCGCGCCACGCTGGTCTTCTATGAAAGCGGCGCGCGTCTGGCGGAGAGCCTCGCCGCCATGGCTGCTGCGCTGGGCGACAGGGACGCGGCGGTGGTGCGCGAAATCAGCAAGCGGTTCGAGGAAACGGCGACCGGCACGCTGTCCGCACTGGCTGCGCGCTATGGCGATGCGCCGCCCAGGGGCGAGATTGTCGTGGTCATTGGCCCGCCCGGCGAAGCCCCCGCCGCCAGTCAGGACGATGCCGACGCCGCGCTGATCGCCGCGATGGCGCATTTACCAGTGTCAAAGGCGGCAGGCGAGGTAGCCAAGGCGCTAAGAATGGACCGCCGCGCGCTCTACGCGCGCGCCATGGAACTGAAAGGATGAAGAAGCCCGATGCGGCCAGACTTGCCGCCGAGAAACGCGGGCGGCAGGCGGAGCGCCTGTGCGGATGGTGGCTGCGGCTCAAGGGCTGGCAGATCATCGGGCGGCGGGTACGCACACCGCTGGGAGAAATCGATCTGATCGCGCGCAAGCCCGGTATCGTCGCCTTCGTCGAAGTGAAGGCGCGCGGCCGCGCAGCCGAACTGGATTTCGCGATCGACGAACGCCGACTTGCGCGGGTGGCTGCGGCAGCGGAAATCCTGGCCGCCACCTACTGCCAGCCGGGCGATGACATGCGAATTGATGTGATGCTCCTTGCGCCGGGCCGTCCGCCGCGCCATCTGACCAACGTCTGGCATGGGGGTTAATCAGATATTCCCCCGTTCGGGCTGAGCGAAGTCGAAGCCTTCGCCTGAACGAAGTGAAGGCACCTCGCTACGCTCGGCATGGCCCTTCGACAGGCTCAGGGCGAACGGAAGGAAAGAATAGCGCATGTCTCTCAATGTCGCCGTGCAGATGGACCCGATGGAGTCGATAAAGATCGGCGGGGATTCGACTTTTCATATCATGCTGGCAGCGCAGGCGCGGGGCCACCGCCTGTTCCACTATCTCGCGCCCGACCTCACCATGCGCGACGGCCGGGTGATCGCCCAGGCGCGCCCGGTCGAGGTGCGCAAGCAGGAAGGCGATCATTTCACCTTCGGTGAACCGGTGCGGATCGATCTTGGCCGGGACGTGGACGTCGTGCTGATGCGGCAGGACCCGCCGTTCGATCTGTCCTACATCACGGCGACGCATCTGCTGGAGCGGATCCAGGGTGAAACGCTGGTGGTCAACGATCCCGCCGCGGTGCGCAACGCGCCCGAAAAGATATTCGTGCTCGATTACGCGCGCTTCATGCCGCCGACGATGATTACGCGCAGCCTGGCCGAAACCCGTGCCTTTCTGGCGGAACATGGCGAGATCGTCGTCAAGCCGCTTTACGGCAACGCCGGGACGGCGGTGTTCCATGTCGGCGGCAGCGGGGCCAATTTGTCGGCGCTGGTGGAACTCTTCAACGCCTCATGGGTCGAACCTTTCATGGTACAGGCCTTCATTCCCGGCGTGGCGAGCGGCGACAAGCGGATCGTGCTGATCGACGGCGAAGTCGCCGGCGCGGTGAACCGGATTCCAGGCAAGGGCGAAATCCGTTCCAACCTTGCCGTCGGCGGTTCGGCGGCGAAGACCGAGCTGACCGCACGCGAGCGAGAGATTTGCGCGGCGATGGGGCCGGAATTGAAAAAGCGCGGACTGCTGTTCGTCGGCATCGACGTGATCGGCGGGGAATGGCTGACCGAGATTAACGTCACGTCGCCGACTGGTATCGTTTCGATCGACGCTTTCGACGGGACCGATACGGGCGGCATGATCTGGAACGCCATCGACGCGCGGCTCGCGGCGCGGGCTTAGATCACCCCTCATGGTCTTGGATCGATTTCCTCCTCTCCTTTGGGAGAGGGCAGCGAGACTTGGGACCCCGGCCTTCGCCGGGGTGCCTAGTCGCAGCGGGAGAGGGGTTGCACGCTTTCGATGGGTTCCAGCCCCTCTCCAAGTTCCGGTAAGCCTTCGGCTAACCTCCACTATCCTCTCCCACTGGAGAGGATGAGGATATGACCAATTGGGTTCTCCACCTCATTGACGCGGGCGGCTATTGGGGCATATTTGTCCTGATGGTGCTCGAAAATGTGTTTCCGCCGATCCCGTCGGAACTGATCATGGGCATCGGTGGCATCCGCGTCGGGCAGGGGCGTCTGGACATGGTGCCGCTGCTGATGGCAGGCACGGCTGGAACCACAATGGGCAATTATGTGTGGTATCTGATTGGCTGGAAACTGGGCTTCACCCGGCTGAAGCCGCTGATCGACAGGTTCGGCCGCTGGGCGACTCTGGAATGGCGGGATGTCGAGGCGCTCAATCGGCTGTTCGCACGGCGCGGTCAGGCCATCGTGTTCGTGTTTCGCTTCATGCCCGCGCTGCGCACGATGGTGTCTCTGCCCGCAGGGCTGTTCCGCATGGGCCATGTCCGCTTCCTTTTGTGGACGGCGGCGGGCGCGCTGATCTGGAATGTGATTCTGGCCTATGCGGGCTTTGTGCTGGGAGCGAACTTCAAGGAGATCGATCGCTATATCGGCCCGGCGGCGACCGCGACGGTGGCGTTGGCGATCGCGTTCTACATCTATCGGCTGATTACCTGGAGACCGTCCAGCCAAACCGATTAGGCGCGGGGATGCGCATTGCGATAGACGTCAAGCAGATGGGCCGCATCGACCTGCGTGTAAACCTGCGTCGAGGACAGGCTGGCATGGCCGAGAAGTTCCTGAAGCGCGCGCAAGTCCGCACCGCGGCCGAGCAGATGCGTCGCGAAGCTGTGGCGTAGAGCATGGGGCGTGGTGCGCGCTGACAGGCCCAGCTGGCCGCGCGCATTCTGCACGGCGCGACGGATCAACGCGGGCGATAGCGGCCCGCCGCGCGCGCCGCGAAACAAGGCTTCGCCCGGCATTGCAGGATAGGGGCATAGCGCCAGATAAGCGTCGATAGCCTCGCGCACCTGCGGCAGGAGCGGAACGATCCGGGTCTTGTTGCGCTTGCCCGTTACGCGCAGTGTCGGCTGCAGTGGCAAGACATCGCCGGTGAGCGCCATCGCCTCGCCGATGCGCAGCCCTGCGCCGTAGAGCAGCAACAGCACCGCCCAGTCGCGCGCGCCAATCCACCCTTCGCGCGCGTCATCGGCCACCGTCTGCGCCAGAGCAACCACATCGTCGGGATTGACAGGGCGAGGGACACCACGCTTCACCCGTGGCCCTTTCAGCACCGGCACCATCGCATCCGCGCCGCCGACAAAGCGCAGGAACCCGCGGATGGCCGACAGGTCGCGCGCGGTGGTGAGATTGCCGATTCCGTCGGTGCCACGGCGCTGCGCCAGGAAACTGCGAATATCGGCCGACGTCAGCCGCGTCAGCGCATCGCGGGTGACGGCGGCACCTTCATGCGCCACAAGGAAAGCCACCAGCCGCTCGGCCGTGGCGACATAGGCGCGTATCGTATGTACCGACCGTCGCCGGTCCTGCGCCAGATACGCCCGCCAGTCTTCGATCAGGGATTGGGCAGCGGTCATGCCCGGCCGCTATAGCATGATCTGCGGCAGGATGGCATCGAGCAGCAGCATGCCGGTTGGCAACACCCGCAATTGCGATCCCTCCACCGCGATGAAGCCCATCGCCGATAGCCGCGCTATCGCAGCATCATCCACGAGTGCCCCATGTGTCACGCCGGACAAAGCGGCAATGGCGGCCAGATCGACGCCTTCGCGCAAGCGCAGGCCCATCAGCAGCGCCTCTGTCGCACGATCGCGCGGCGACAAGGCTTCCTCGCTTTTCAGCCCGTGGCCGTTGCGCCCCACGGCATCCATCCAGTTTTCCGGTTTGCGGTGACGCTGGGTGGCCATTCCGCGGCGCCGTCCATGTGCACCCGGACCGATCCCCACATAGTCGCCATAGCGCCAGTAGGTCAGATTATGGCGGCTTTCCTGGCCTGGCTGAGCATGGTTGCTGATCTCATAAGCGGGCAGGCCGGCCGCGCCCGTCATCGCCTGCGTCACTTCATAGAGGGTTGCGCCGTGATCGGGATCGGCGGGTGTGAAATGGCCCTGTCGCACCAGAGTTTCAAAACGGGTGCCGGGTTCGATCGTCAGTTGATAGAGCGAAAGATGCCCGGTGCCGAAGCGAAGCGCCTGCGCCAGTTCCGATTCCCAGTGTGCCGCGCTTTGACCAGGGAGGGCATAGATGAGGTCAAACGTCACCCGGTCGAACACCGCCTGCGCCATGTCGAGCGCCGCAAGCCCTTCGCTTACGTCGTGGGCACGGCCCAGAAAGCGCAGGGCGGCATCGTCCAGCGCCTGCAAACCCAGCGAGACACGGTTGACACCCGCTGCCGCCAGATCCGCAAAACGCGCCGCCTCGACCGAACTGGGATTGGCTTCCAGCGTGATCTCGATGTCGGGGGCGAACTCCCACTGTCGTGCCGCACCGGCGATCAGCGCGGCTGCAATGCGCGGCGGCATCAGCGAAGGCGTGCCGCCGCCGAAGAACATCGAACCCAGCCGGCGCGTCGGCGTGACGGCGGCTTCATGCGCCATATCCGCCAGTAGGGCCGCCTGCCATGCGGCCTCGTCGATATGTTCGCGCACATGGCTGTTGAAGTCGCAATAGGGGCATTTGGAAACGCAGAACGGCCAGTGGATATACAGCGCCAGATCGGCGGTTAGGCTGTTGTTCAGGGTCAGCGCGGCAGAAGGAGACGACATAAGAGGGTCTCTATGCGGATTTTGGGGTGGTGGCTACTCGGGCTTGCGATGGTGCCTGCTGTCGTGCCGAGCATGGCGGGGGCGCAGACGCGGCGGCAATCCAATATCCGTTCGGTCTGGAAAGAGCCGGAGCGTGCGCGCCCGCGCGGCGAACGCCTGTTGCGGGCCGTGATGCTGGATGTGCACAATGAGGAACGCGTGGCCATCGGCATGGCCCCGGTGACATGGGACGCCACTCTCGCCGCGCAGGCGCTGGTCTATGCGCGGGAACTTGCGCGCCTGCGCCGGTTTCAGCACAGCGCGAAAGCCAGCCGTCCGACGCCGCAGGGCGAAAATCTGTGGATGGGGTCGCGCGGTGCCTTCACCTACGAAGAAATGAGCGAGGCGTGGACGCGCGAGAAACGCTATTACCGTGCGCGCCCCGTCCCTGATTTCAGCAGCACCGGCGACTGGCGCGACGTCGGCCATTACACGCAAATGGTCTGGCACAACACGACAGCGATCGGTTGCGCGGTCGCATCGAACGACCGCGACGACTATCTGGTGTGCCGCTATTCCCCGCCCGGCAACGTCTATGGAAGGACGATCTACGGGGCGGAGAAATAGCAGCCTGCCCTCATGTCCAGTCGAACGGCAGCGGCGCTTCGCGGAAGGCGAAGCGGTCGAGATGGTTGGCGACCACGCCTTTCATTCGCTCCACGGTTTCGGCGTCCTCCGCCTCGATCGTGACCAGCAGACTGTCGGGCTGGGCCGTCATCGTCGCGACGGCATTGGGGAAAGTGACGGTGCCTTTCTCGGCAGTGAACTCGACCGTCAGCTTGTGGCTCCAGTGCTTGCAGAGTTGCTGGAGATATTTGCTGCCGCTTTCGGTCGGCACGGTGGCGCTGCTGCTGGCCATTATTTCAGCCTTTCGATCTTGCTGGCGGCTTCATCGATCAGCGCCGCCACGTTCAATATCGTGTCTGCGTCCGCCGCATCACTGCTCAGCCGGTTGTGCAAAGCCATTTTCAGATTGTCCATTGCCCGGCGGATCGGTGCGCCGTCGGTGCGTTCGGCGCGCTTGGCGAGCATATCGAGCCGCCCGAGCGCATCGAGCGTCTCGTTGCGCTTTTCCTCCAGCAGCGTGATACCGGCATCGGTGATGCCGAACAGCTTGCGCGCGCTTTCGCCCGGCTGCTCGACGATCATTTCCATGTCGGCGAGCAGGGTGAGCATCGGGTAGACGACGCCGGGGCTGGGGGCGTAGGCACCGTTGGACAGGCCCTCGATCGCGCGGATCAAGTCATAGCCGTGGCGCGGGCTTTCGGCGATCAGATGCAGGAGAATGAGTTTGAGTTCGCCTGCGTCAAAGAGGCGACGGCGCCCGCCGCGATGACCCATCGGGTTGCCGTCGTCGCGCCCGCCGAAGCGGCCACCTGGCCGACCGCCGCCGAAAGAAGAGCGTCCCCCGGAGGCGGCCATGGGGCCACCGCGCGCGGTACGAAGGGAATGGAGTGTAGAGAATCGCATCATGGTTCCTTAAAGAGCGTTTCGATGCACTCAAGATATATCTGAAAGAAAAACAGTCAAGATATATCGTGAAATAATTCGTTGATGGCGCCCGTCGGCCCGGTCATACATGGTTTCCCTGCGCAAGCAGGGGTCCAAGGATCGGGATGCTATCGCTTGTGGCCCTGGACCCTTGCTTGCGCAGGGGAACGGAATACACCTGCTCAACGGGTCTCAATTTTCCTCATCGTCACCCCAGCCTTCGTCGGGGCGATGGCGATATGAAAACGGCGGCGATCCCCTGGATCACCGCCGTCTGCCTGTCTCGTGCAAATCAGGGCAGGCTTACTCCACCGCCTTGGCCACTCCCACGAACGCTGGCCGCAGCAGCCGGTCCTTGATCCGGTATCCCGCCTGCATTTCCTGCACGACCGTGCCGGGTGCGGCATCGGCAGACGGGATTTCGACCATGGCCTGATGCAGATTGGGATCGAGCGGCTGGCCCATCGCCTCGATCTTCTCGATGCCGTTCTTGCGGAACACGCTGTCCAGTTCGCGGCCGGTCGCTTCAAGGCCGACGACCAGCCCCTTCATCTTCTCGTCCTCCCGCAACTCCGCCGGAATCGCCGCGAGCGCCCGCGCCAGATTATCGGCGATCGTCAGCATGTCGCGCGCAAAGCCGGTCGCGGCATAGGCACGCGCGTCGACCAGTTCCTTTTCCAGCCGACGTCGCACATTCTGTGTTTCGGCGTGGGCATAGAGCACGTCCTGCCGTGCGACCGCCAGTTCTTCCTCCAGCGCGGCGATGCGCGAATCGCTCGGCGCGCTCTCGCCTGTTTCGGTCATGACCGGCGCGGCATCGGCGGCAGTATCGTTGCTGTTTTCGTCCATCATGCGTTCGGTATCAGTCTCGCTCATCTCATCAATCTCGACAGGGTCTGTGCCGTGAAATCCACCATGGGTATCACGCGCGCATAGTTCAAGCGGGTAGGGCCGATCACCCCGACCACGCCGACGACACGGCCATCGCCCGCGCGATAGGGCGCGGCTATGACCGAAGAACCGGACAGGGAAAAGAGCTTGTTTTCCGATCCGATGAAGATTTTGGTCGCGCTGCCTGCCAGCGCGCTTTCGAGCAGGCGCGATATTTCCTGCTTGCCTTCCAGCTCGTCCAGCAATTGCCGCACCCGTTCCAGATCGGCAGAAGCATTGTCATCGATCAGGTTCGCCTGTCCCCGCACGATCAGCACCGGGCGGTCGCTGATGTCGGTGGACCAGATGGCAAGACCCCGATCGACGAGTTCGCGCGCCGCGCCGTCCAGCGCCCGGCGGTCCGCCGCCAGTTCGTGCGCCAGCCGGTCCTGCGCCTGACGCAGCGTCAGGCCCGACAGCCGGTTGGAGAGATAGTTGGCCGCTTCAGTCAGCATGGAGGGTGTCACGCCCGGCGGTAGGTCAAGCACCCGATTTTCCACCGTACCGTCCTGCGCCACCAGGATCGCCAGCGCCTGTCCCTCGTTCAGCGCGACGAAGCCGAACTGGCGCAGAACTGGCTCGCGTTTTGGCACCATGACGATACCGGCACAGGCGGACAGGCCCGAAAGGGCCAGCGTGGCGGCGGACAGAGCATCCTCGATCGGCCCGCCTTCGGTCACCTGCATCTCGATGGCGCGGCGTTCCTCCGGCGACGGCTCGGCTGCCTGCATCATACCGTCGACGAACAGACGCAGCCCCGTTTCGGTCGGCATCCGCCCGGCGGACGTGTGGGGCGCGGCGAGCAGGCCCATTTCCTCCAAGTCCTGCATCACATTGCGGATGGAGGCGGGCGAGAGGTTCAGCGTCGCCAGCCGGGCTATGGTCCGGCTCGCGACGGGCGTTCCGGTGCCGAGATAATTTTCCACGACCAGGCGAAAGACATCGCGCGCGCGGTCCGTCATTTCGGTGATGGGAGCAGTCGTCATCGCCCTTATGTAAGCTGCATCGGGCTGTCGCTCAATGCTATCGCCCCAGCCGCGCCGAAAGCGCCAGCATGGCCGCGCCCAGCCCGGCCAGCCCTGCGCCCCGCCATGCCCAGGGGCGCATGTCGATCATGAAGCTTTCCGCAGGCCATTTCACATAGCCGGTTCCCTGGCCGACCCACAGCAGACCCATCAGCAGGAACGCCATGCCAAAGACGCGCAGCAGGCGGGGCAGGATCGTCGGCTTCATGATCGCGCTTTCCCTGTATTGCTGCCCGGGGTTATCATCGGTTCGATATCGAGCATCCGTGGAACGGCGGCAATGGCGGCGCGCAGCCGCGCATTTTGCGGATCGTGGCAACCGCCATAATAGTCGATCTGGGTGCGTGGCTGATCGCGCCATGTCCAGCGAATCTGATAGGACGGCATGTCGGTTGCCATGCGGCGGCAATCGGCATCGCCCGCCCCGATCCGCTTTTCCGTGCCTGTCGCAGGCCGGAAGGGTGCCAGGCTGTCGCGCAGTCGGCGATATTGCTGCGGCGTCACCGTGAAGCGGGTCTCGCCGGGAACCGACGTATGCTTTTCCGGAACGAGGACACCCGATCCATCCGGTTCCACGGTCACGCTGTAGACGGGGCACGCACCCATGCAGCGCCCGGCAGCGAAACGGATGGTTTCACCCTGCATGGCCACTGGCGACGGTGCTGGCGTGGTGGCGCACCCCGCCAGCGCGCCCGTCAGCGTCATGATGATGAATGCCGCCTGAAATCCCTGCATGCCTGCCTCTCGTCATGTCCGGCGCCGGATCGCCGCCCTTGCCACCCCTCTAGCGTCTTTTGGTCGCGTGGTGCACTTTTCTGTTCACCATGCTGGTCAGCAGCAACGCCTGACGCTAAGCCCCGCGTCAACGCTTTTTGAGGAGTCTTTGTTCATGCGCCCATCCGGCCGCACCCCCGATCAGATGCGGGCCATTACCATGGAGCCTGCCTTCACAATCCATGCCGAAGGGGCCTGCCTCGTCAGTTTCGGCAATACCCGCGTGCTGTGCACGGCCTCGGTCGAGGAGAAGGTGCCGCCCTTCCTGCGCGGCAAGGGCGAAGGCTGGGTGACGGCGGAATATGGCATGTTGCCACGGGCCACGCATACGCGCGGATCGCGGGAAGCGGCCAAGGGCAAGCAGTCGGGTCGGACACAGGAAATCCAACGTCTTATCGGTCGTTCCTTGCGCGCTGTGGTCGATCTCAAGAAACTGGGCGAGCGGCAGATCACGCTCGATTGCGATGTTATCCAGGCCGACGGCGGCACCCGCACTGCCTCTATCTCCGGCGCATGGGTGGCGTTGCGTATCGCGGTCGACGGGCTGATGGCGAAGGGCCTGCTGAAGGAAGATCCGATCGTACAGAAGGTCGCGGCGATCAGCTGCGGCACCCACAAGGGCACGCCGGTGCTCGATCTCGACTATATCGAAGATTCGAGCGCGGAGGCGGACGCCAATTTCGTTCTGACCGGCGACAGCAAGCTCGCCGAAGTGCAGGCGACAGCCGAAGGAGCGACGTTCGACGAGGAGGAACTGCTGCGTTTACTGCGTCTTGCGCGGATAGGTTGCAACGAAATCTTCAAGGCGCAGGACGCGGCTGTTTCGGGGGCGACCAGCCGGTGAGTGACTTTATCGCCGATGATCCCAACGGCCCGCAGGCCATTCGCAAGCTGCTGCCCGGCAAGCTGGTCATCGCCAGCCACAATCCCGGCAAGGTCCGGGAAATCCGGGCGTTGCTTGGTCCCTATGGCGTTGAACCGATTTCGGCGGCGGACCTCGATCTGCCCGAGCCGGAGGAAACCGGCACCACCTTCATCGCCAATGCCGAACTGAAGGCGATGCAGGCGGCGGACCTTTCGGGGTTGCCGGCCCTGTCCGACGACAGTGGCCTGTGCGTCGATGCGCTGCTGGGCGATCCGGGCATCTTTTCGGCGCGATGGGCGGGACCGGCCAAGGATTTCGATCTGGCGATGGCGTCGGTCTGGCAAAAAGTCGAGGCCGCCGGGCCCGGCGCCAGCCGTTCCGCCCATTTCGTCTGCGCACTGGCGCTGGCATGGCCCGACGGACATGTCGAGGCGTTCGAGGGGCGCGTCGATGGAACGCTGGTCTGGCCGCCGCGCGGGGGCAATGGCTTTGGCTATGACGCGATGTTCCAGCCTCTCGGCCATGCGATCAGCTTCGGCGAAATGGACCCCGAAGCGAAACATGCGATGAGCCACCGGGCAGATGCCTTCGCGAAGCTTGTGGCGGCGGTTTTCTAGCCAAGGTTTTCGCTTGTTCTGCTGACCATCGTCAGCGCATCAGCGCAGCAATCCTCACTCGGCTTCACAATCCCCCGTCCGCTTGCCTGACAGGTCGTGCGTCGTGCGCAGAACCGCTTTGCCGCCAACGGTCTGGGTCATGCTCACGCCCAGGGTTAGGCTGTCGGCTTTGTAATTGCCTTCCACGACCAACTCGGATGTGCCGGCCCCAGCCTTGCAGGCCAGGGTAGCGATGAAGCGGCCCTTGCGAATACTGGCGTCGGTGTAAGAGCAATCCGTGCCTTCCCGTCCCGCCAACGCGTCGGCGTCCGGGCGTCCTTCCGTATCCACCTTGAGGCACAGTTTCGCTTCGCTGTTGCTGCCGACCATGCGGGCATAGTCCTCTGCTGTGGTCGTGGGCGTGTTGTAGCCCGTCTGCGTCCGCTTGAATGTCCAGGCGCCGGATTGCAGGATGACTGGTGCTGGTTCCGGCTTTGGTTGCGGCGCCGGTTCCGCATTGCATCCCGCCAGTGCCATCGTCAGCAAGGCCGTCAACCGATATCGCCGCATAGCCGTCTTCTCCCCTGTGTCAGGATTGCATCCCGTGAAACAGATGCTCTACCTGCGCATCGGACAAGGCAAGCCCCATGTGCTGCGCCAGCACAGCCCGATACTCGCCTGGCGAGGCGATGGTGCGATGGCGGCTTTCGCCACCGCCATGTTCGGAAAGCTGCCTGTCGACCAGCGAGACGAAGCCGTTTTCGGTCACGCGGCTCGCGATGGCCAGCGTGGTGAAGCGGGTTCCGGGGCGTGTCGATGTCCAGTGATTGGAAAGTTCCAGATCGACGCTCTCCACCGAATCGAGAGTAAAACTATATTGCCGCTGCCAGTCGCGGGTCGGCATGCTGCGACCGTCGGTGGGGCCTGAGTCGCCCGCGCGCTCCAGCATCCATGCGCGGTCGTCCAGCCGGATCAGCCGGTGGGCGGTGCCATCAGGCGCGCTGTGCGCCGCCCCGTCGTCAAGTAGCATCGGCGGCGAAAAGCTGCCGCCAAAGCCTGCGTCCGCAATCCATGCCCGACCATCGATCGTGACGAGATTGAACGTGTGCGTCAGCGGTGGCGTCGTTTCCGCCATCAGCCACACGCGCGCGAGCAGCGGGCGGGTCGTAAAGCCGAGCGCGCGGAGCGCGTCAAGAAAAAGACTGTTCTGTTCGAAACAATAGCCGCCGCGACGCCCCGTCACCAGCTTGGCAAATATCGAAGCGGGATCGATATGGATGCCGACGCCCAGGGGAATGTCGAGATTCTCGAACGGAATGGCCAGCCGATGCGCGCGATGCACCGCTGCCAGCCCGGCGGCATCGGCAGCCGGTGCATAAGGCAAAGCGATGCGTTCGAGATAGGCAGGCAGATCGAAAGGCTGGATCAATCGGCCGGTCCATATTTGAACGCGGCGAGCTTGTTGCCTTCGGGATCACGGAAATAGGCCGCATAGAATGCCATATCTCCTTCTTCGCCACGCAGGCCGGGCGGGCCTTCGCAACTCCCGCCCAGTTCGAGCGCCCGCGCATGGACCGCATCGACAAGCGCCCGGCTGTCCAGTTGCACGGCGACCATATTGCCATTGCCCTGAGTCGCGGCCGCGCCGTCGAAGGGATGCGTAATGACGAAGCCCGGTTCCGTCATGGACCGGCCATACATGGTGAAGCCGCCCAGTTCCTCGCCAAACTCCATGATGCGCGATGCGCCGATCATGCCGAGCAGGCTGTCGTAGAACTGTCGCGCCGCCGCGATGTCATTGGTTCCGATAGTGACATAGCCGATCATCGTTCGTCTCCCACAGTGCCCGCGATCAGCCCGAAATCTTGGCGTCGGTTCCGCTTCCTTCCGGGCAGGCACCGATGCGCTTCCCGCTGGTCTTCATTTTCATCTGCATGGCCATGCCGTTTGGCATGCCGGTCAGTTCGGTCTCCATCGCCATGGCATAGCTCGCCGGAAGATAGGTGCCGTTCATCGTCATTTTCATCGTCGCCTTGGGATTGTCGGGCGGGCTGCATGTCATCGCGCCTTTAATGGTGCCACCGGCCATCCGCATGTCGCTATAGGTGCATTTCGCGTCCTTCTGCGCGGCGAGGAAATCCGCGCCCGGATTGGCCGCCTGCTCCGGCGTCACGCAATGCTTCACCGTATTCTTCTGGCCGATCATCTGCTTCATCGCCTCGGCAGGCATGCCTTCGGGCACGCCCGTCATCTTCACATCGACGATTTCCTGGGTCGCTTCCCATTCGCCCGGCTCCAGCTTCACGGAATCCATGGCGTCGGCAACCTGCTTGGCGCTCATCGGGCCAGTGGCGGCCTGTTCCGCGCCTTTGTCGCATCCGGCCAGCATCAACGCCGCGCAGCCCATCACGATCACCGTTTTCATCGTGGCACTCTCCCGTCTGCGCGCGCAGTTGTTGCGCGGGCCTGTCGGGCAGACCATATCAGTGCGCGATGGCTATTCAAATCCGAACCTCGCTCGCCGAACCCGAAACCGGGAAGGACTTTGTGCCGCACCGCCCCGCGCGCCCGGAAAAAAGCGAAGGCGGCAGGCCGTTTACGCTGGTGTCCGATTATGAACCCGCGGGGGACCAGCCGACGGCGATCGCGGAGCTGGTTTCATCGGCGCGCGCGGGTGAGCGGGACCAGGTACTGCTGGGCGTCACCGGTTCCGGCAAGACTTTCACCATGGCCAAGGTAATCGAGGCGGTGCAGCGCCCCGCGCTGATCCTTGCGCCCAACAAGATTCTCGCTGCGCAGCTTTACGGCGAGTTCAAAAGCTTCTTCCCGGACAACGCCGTCGAATATTTCGTCAGCTATTATGATTATTACCAGCCCGAAGCCTATGTTCCGCGCTCGGACACCTACATCGAGAAAGAAAGCTCGGTCAACGAAAGCATCGACCGCATGCGCCATTCGGCGACGCGGGCGCTGCTGGAGCGGGACGATGTCATCATCGTGGCGTCGGTATCCTGCCTCTATGGCATCGGTTCGGTCGAGACCTATTCGGCGATGACCTTCGCCATGAAGAAAGGCGAAGGCGCCGACCAGCGCGAGATCATCCGCAAGCTGGTCGCCTTGCAATACAAGCGCAACGACATGGGTTTTGCACGCGGCAATTTTCGCGTGAAGGGCGACAATCTGGAAATCTTCCCCAGCCATTATGAGGATACCGCCTGGCGCATCAGCTTCTTTGGCGACGAGATCGAGGAAATCGCCGAGTTCGATCCGCTGAGCGGCAAGCGCGTCGCGACGCTCGATTATGTGAAGGTGTTTCCCAACAGCCATCACGTCACACCGGGGCCGACGCTCAAGCAGGCGATGGAAGCGATCCGGTTCGAACTGGCCGAGCGGCTGAAGGAACTGATTGCCGAGGGCAAGCTGCTGGAGGCACAGCGGCTGGAACAGCGCACCCATTTCGATCTGGAAATGATCGCGGCGACCGGAAGCTGTGCGGGAATCGAGAATTATTCGCGCTTCCTCACCGGTCGCCTGCCGGGCGAGCCGCCGCCGACATTGTTCGAGTATCTGCCCGAAAACGCAATCCTGTTCGTCGATGAAAGCCACCAGACCGTGCCGCAGATCGGCGCGATGGCGCGGGGCGACCACCGGCGGAAGATCACGCTGGCCGAATATGGCTTCCGCCTGCCAAGCTGCATCGACAATCGGCCGCTGCGTTTCAACGAATGGGACGCGATGCGACCGCAGACGGTCAGCGTCTCCGCCACGCCCGGCAACTGGGAAATGGAACAGACCGGCGGCGTGTTCAGCGAACAAGTGATCCGTCCCACTGGCCTCATCGACCCGCCGGTCGAGATAAAGCCGGTCGAAGATCAGGTGGACGACCTTATCAACGAAGCGCGCAAGACGGCAGCGGCGGGCTATCGCACCCTCGTCACCACGCTTACCAAGCGTATGGCGGAGGATTTGACCGAGTTCATGCACGAGGCGGGAATCAAGGTCCGCTACATGCACTCGGATGTCGAGACGCTGGAGCGTATCGAGCTGATCCGCGACCTGCGGCTGGGCGTCTATGACGTGCTGGTCGGCATCAACCTGCTGCGCGAGGGGCTGGATATTCCCGAATGCGGGCTGGTGGGCATATTGGACGCCGACAAGGAAGGCTTCCTCCGCTCCGAAACCTCGCTGATCCAGACGATCGGGCGTGCCGCGCGCAATGTAGACGGGCGGGTGATCCTCTATGCCGATCGCATCACCGGCAGCATGGAACGCGCGCTCAACGAAACCAACCGGCGGCGCGAAAAGCAGGAAGCCTATAACCGCGAACATGGCATCACGCCGACCACGATCAAGCGCAACATAGGCGACATCATCGCCCATGTCTCGAACAAGGACAGTGTGCTGGTGGATACCGGCGACGCCGATCGCCCGCACATGGTTGGCCACAATCTGCGCGCCTACATAGAGGATCTGGAAAAGAAGATGCGCGCCGCCGCCGCAGACCTGGAGTTCGAGGAAGCCGGCCGCATCCGCGACGAAATCCGCAAGCTGGAAGCGGAGGAACTGGGGCTGCCCGCCGATCAGCAGGTCGCCGCGCCTAGGGGAAGGGCGAGCGAGGGGAAGCCGGGCACGCGAAAGATGCGGTACGGGAAAGTGCAGCGGAAGATGGGGCGGTAGGTCGATTTACTAATGATACTGCGTTCGTCGCCTGGTTCGTAATCACAACATTTCAATTATTTATCGTTCTGAATAAATCAAGATTACATGGCCGCTGTTCATGGTGACCTATCTTTTCGCACTCGCCTATGCCGCAGCGGGCATTACATTCTGGACCCACGATCCAGTGTGTTTATTAGACGCGTTGGACATTTTCCAACGAGGTAGCCGTGGTCAAGCCAGCCAAACTGTTCCAGCGCCTGCTTCAAGGCAGCCGCAACTTATCGTTCCGAGATTTTCAGCATCTGCTGGAAGCG
The DNA here is from genome assembly GCF_004005485.1 of Sphingobium algorifonticola. Lineage (GTDB taxonomy): Bacteria > Pseudomonadota > Alphaproteobacteria > Sphingomonadales > Sphingomonadaceae > Sphingobium > Sphingobium algorifonticola. Next base: position 181,701 of record NZ_RZUL01000001.1, on the reverse strand, counting down.
TTCGGTTTTCGGCTTGTTCGCGTCAGCGGCAGTCATCATGTCTATGCGCAACACGGTCTCGACCGCCCGCTCATCATCCAGCCCAACGGCAAGGACGCCAAGACCTATCAGATCGAGCAATTCCTTGATATGGTCGAAGCCTACGGCCTAAGCATGGACGAGTGATGGACCATCATTATCATATCAATGTGTTCTGGTCGAAAGAGGACAAGGTGTGGATTGCGGATGTCCCCGATCTCAAGCCATGTTCGGCCCATGGGGCTACCCCTGTGGAAGCCATTGCGGAGGCTCAGGTAGCTATCGGCCTTTGGCTTGATTACGCGCGAGAGAAGGGTTTCCCGATTCCAGAGCCGCGCTACCGCCCTGCGATCTACGCCGCCTGAACCCGCTATCGCTCGGCCCGGCGATTAGCGGTTGAGGCCGGTCGCCTGCTCGGCCATAGCCGTTGCTATGCGCTTGTCCTTCGTCCCGCTCGTTCCCGTCGTGATGCTTGCCGCCTGTGTCGCGCCGCCGCGTGATGTGCCGGTGCCGCAGCCCGCGCCCACGCCGCCTCCGGCCCCTGCGCCTGCCCCACAGCCGCCTGTCTCGGCCGACTGGCGTGACTGGCCCATGACATCTGGCGCATGGCGTTACGCGCAGAACGGTGCGGATAGCGAAGCGGCGTTCGGTCAGGCTGCTGCCGCGCCGCTTGTGACGGTTCGATGCGAGCGGGGCGCACGACGCATTCTTATCGTCATGCCCGGCGCACCCGCCGCAGCGCAGGTGACTGTGCGTACCAGCTTCGGTGCAGCCAGCTGGCCAATGCAGCCGCTGTCGCCGGGTGGCGCATTCGGCACCATACGCCCGGCGAGTGATCCTGTGCTGGATCAGATTGCCTTCAGCCGAGGCCGTTTCATGGTGCAGGTTTCCGGCATGGCACCGCTGGTGTTGCCGCCCTGGGCAGAAGTGACGCGCGTGATCGAGGATTGCCGGGACTAAAGTGGTGCGCGGCGACGCGGCGCGAGCGCACAAGTATGATTCGAAAAAAGATTATTACAAGCCTTGATCGTCACCCATGATTGATTCACAACGGCTGTGTCGCCGATCAAGGCTGTTGCCCCACCCGGCACGCACTGTTTCAACATAGCGAAAGGAGGTGATCCGATGTCTCATGGTTCAGCAATGGGGTCGGTCAAGTCCATTCGGGGAACGCGCCGCTGAGCGACGCCGCTGCGTCGATTGTGCCCCTCGGGCCGCGCGCTTGAAACACCTTCCCAAGCCGCGATTTCGATGTGCGCAATAGCGCGATTCACGTTTCCCCTGGGCGGCGCTTCCGGCCGCTGACCATGCAAATGACGGGCCGTCGGGCATGACCCGGCGGCCCCTCTCATGCGTGTCGTTCCGGCTTACAATCGCTTTGAGAAAGGGTGCCATCCATGCGCATATCCGTCCCCTTGTTCATCCTGTGGGCGGCATGCGCAATTCCGCTTCGTGCGCAGGCTATCGAGGAGGAGACGATCGCGAGCTTGACGCAAGGCATGGCGGCAGGTCGTATCACCAGCACCAGCGCCGTCGATGCCTATCTGGCGCGTATCGCGGCGATGGACCGGGCGGGGCCGCGTCTCAACAGCATCATCGCACTCAATCCCGATGCGCGGGGCGAGGCGCAGGCGCGCGATGCGGAGCGCAAGGCGGGCAGGCTGCGCGGGCCGCTGCATGGCGTACCGATCCTCATCAAGGACAATGTCGAGGTGCGCGGGATGCCGACCACGGCCGGATCGCTGGCACTTGCCCGCAATAATCCGGGCCGGGATGCCCCGCTCGTCGCGGCGCTGCGGGCGCAGGGGGCCGTCATCCTCGGCAAGACCAACCTGTCGGAATGGGCGAACATCCGCTCCAGCCGGTCGCTCAGCGGATGGAGCGCAATCGGCGGCCTCACACGCAATCCCTATGCGCTCGATCGCACGACCTGCGGCTCGTCGAGCGGATCGGGGGCAGCGATTGCTGCGGGATTTGCGGCGGCAGCGGTGGGGACCGAGACAGACGGGTCGATCATCTGCCCCAGTTCGATGACGGGTCTCGTCGGCCTGAAACCGACCCTCGGTCTCATTCCCCGAACGCATGTCGTGCCGATCAGCCACAGCCAGGATACCGCCGGACCGATGGCGCGCAGTGTGCGCGACGCAGCAATGCTCTTTTCGGCGATGATCGCCGTTGATCCTGCCGATCCTGCGACGCGTGACGCCAGCCGTTACAAAAAGGACTATGCTGCCGCGCTCGATCCGGCCCGGATCAGAGGCATGCGGATCGGTATCGTCCGGATCGGCGCACAGCCTGAATGGCGCGCCCGGTTCGATGCGGCCCTGGCCACGCTGAAGGCCGCGGGCGCCGAACTCGTGGAGATCAAGCCGACCCCGGCCGAGGGCATGGGCGACGCCGAGGGCATAGTGCTCTATACCGAACTCAAGGCCGACCTTGCGGCCTATCTCGCCACCACGCGCGCCGATCAGGTGCTGGACCGAACGCTGTCCGACCTGATCGAATTCAATGATCGCGAAGCGGCGCGGGAAATGCCGCTGTTCGGGCAGGACACGTTCATGGAGGCAGAGGCGACGAAGGGGCTGGACGATCCTGCCTATCTGGCAGCGCGGCAGACGTCTCTGCGGCTGGCGGGCAAGGACGGCATCGACCGGATGCTGGCGGAGAACCGGATCGAAATGATCGTGATGCCCAGCTATGGTCCGGCATGGCCATCGGATACGGCCTGGGGCGATCAGTATGAAGGGCCGGGTGGATCGACCGGCCGCGCGGCGATTGCAGGCTATCCGCATCTGACCGTGCCCATGGGGCTGGTGCGCGGGCTGCCGGTCGGCCTGTCGTTCATCGGCACCGCGCATGACGACCAGAAGCTGCTCGACATCGGCTATGCCTATGAGCAGGCGGCCCGGATCCGTATCAAGCCTGATTTTCGCCCGACCGTCGACAGCGGCCCGGAACTGGAAGGCGCTATCGCGACGCGCTGAACCGGCGCACGAAACTCGCTTGCCACAGCATCAGGCAGGGGACGACGCCTAGCTCCATGCCGAGACCCAGCAGATGCCCGGTGGACGGCGTTCCCACCGCGATCAGCGACCATAGCCGCGCCAGTCCGCCGATCACGACGAACGCGCCCAGCATCCTGAATCGTTCGCCTTTCGCCTCGATCGCCGGGACGCAGGTGCAAAAGGCAAGGCCCACGCCGAAGAAGATGCCGCTCATGTACCGGAAATGGCTGTCGAGATCGGCGGGTGCCGCATCGACGCCACGCAGCCAGCCCGGTCCAGCAATAATTCCCATGCCGCCGGTCACGACGGGCACGACGCAGGCGAGCGCCACGACGGCCTGCAACAGGCGCTTTTCGCCGGTTAGGGCCGTCACGTTTCTTCCGCTTCGGCCTGATGGTACAGGACCTCATTGCGAATGTGGATGGTGCGCGCCGCCAGCCGGATTTCCACGATGAACGTGATGAAGGCGGCGGCCTGCAACAACATCGCCATGATGAACAGCACGGCGATCGGCGTCCCCATATGCGCGTCGAACAGCTCTGCGGCAAACAGGAGAATGACGACAAGGCAGACCGCCGCGCCGCTCGCCACGGTCAGGAATATGGCGGTGTTGACCACGGTCATGCGACGGTCGAGCTTGCGGATTTCCGCGACCATACGGTCATGCTCGCGCCCGCGCGTCTCCAGCACCGCCTGTTCCACGAAGCGCGCACGGTCGACGACGCGCGCCAGCCGCCCGGTACAGACATTGAGAAACGCGCCGATACCTGCCAGCAGGAATACGGGCGCAAGCGCCAGCTGGATCGTCTGCGCGACCTGGGAAACCTGGGGCAGGGGAATCATCGACGCAGCTGACCTTTGGCTGGGGTTTGGACGAAATCCGTAAAGCACGGGAACGCCCGTGGCGAGGCGTTCCCGTGCCTTATTGACCGGTGCGCGATCAGGTCCTGACCGATCAGCGCCAGCCGCTGCGCGCTCAGATCGCCGCCTTGCTGGTCGGTGTGTTGACGCCCATGCTTTGCAGATAGCGTTTCACGTTGCGCGCCGCCTGCCGCAGCCTTTGTTCGTTCTCGACCATGGCGATACGGACATAGCCTTCGCCATCCTCGCCATAGCCCACGCCCGGCGCCACCGCGACCTTCGCGTGCGTCAACAGCTGCTTGGAAAACTCCAGGCTGCCCATGTCCTTGAGCGCCGGGGGCAGTGGTGCCCAGGCGAACATGGAGGCGCGGGGTGCAGGGATCTCCCATCCTGCCCGGCTGAAGCTTTCGACCAATATATCGCGGCGCTTGTGGTAGAGTTCCCGGTTCTTTTCCACAATGTCCTGCGGCCCGTTGAGCGCGGCGCAGGCCGCCGCCTGCACGGGTGTGAACGCGCCATAATCGAGATAGGATTTGACGCGGGTCAAAGCGGCAATGAGATGCGGATTGCCGACCGCAAAGCCAATACGCCACCCTGCCATCGAATAGGTCTTGCTGAGTGACGTGAACTCCACTGCCACGTCCTTGGCGCCGGGCACCTGCAGGATCGAAGGCGTGGGATTGCCGTCATAATAGAGTTCGGAATAGGCAAGATCGCTCAGCACCCAGACCTTGTTTTCCTTAGCCCAAGCAACCAGCCGTTCGTAGAAAGCAAGATCGACCGTTTCCGCCGTCGGATTACTGGGATAGCCGCACACAAGGATCGACGGGCGGGGCACGGTGAACGCCATCGCCCGGTCGAGCGCGCGCCAGTAATTCTCATCCGGCGTGGTCGGCACCGAGCGGATCGTCGCTCCCGCGATGATGAAGCCGAAGGTGTGGATCGGATAGCTGGGGTTGGGGGCGAGCACCACGTCGCCCGGCGCCGTGATCGCGGTGGCGAGGCTGGAGAGCCCCTCTTTCGATCCCATCGTCACCACGACTTCGGTATCGGGGTTCAATTCCACGCCGAAGCGGCGCGCATAATAATTGGCCTGCGCCCTGCGCAACCCGGGTATCCCCTTGGACGCCGAATAGCCGTGCGCGTCGGGCTTTTGCGCCACTTCCACCAGCTTTGCGATCACATGGTCGGGCGGGGGCAGATCGGGATTGCCCATGCCCAGATCGATAATGTCCTCACCCGCCGCGCGCGCCGCCGCCCGCATCGCGTTCACTTCGGCGATGACATAGGGGGGAAGGCGTTTGATGCGGTAGAACTCTTCAGACATGGATCGATACTTTCGTCAATTTCTGGCGCTGCGGCCTTGTGTATGCTCCGTAGAGGATGGCAGAGTGCCCTTCGGTCCGGTCTTGGACACAGGCCATATAGACCGAGCCGACGCGGCTGGCCAGAACAACTGGCCGCAACAGGCGCGCGGGTTTTCGCGCAGGAGAGCATGATGGGCAACACAGGCACGAAAAGCCGGACGAAGGCTATGGGAAAGGCGCAACAGCAGGGCAAGGTTCCGCCACCGGAGCAAGATGCCCCGCAGCAGCCCTCGTACGGACATGGTGTCCGGGATGCGTCGCCCGAGCCGACTATCGATCCTGTGATCGAGCCGGTTATCGAGGCGGCACAGACGCTGATCCCGACGCTCGATCAGATGCAGCAGTGGACGCACAGCATCGGCCGCGCGCAACAGATGATGCTGGAACATGCGACACGCCAGATGGCGCATGGCCAGCCAGCCTTCGATGCCGCCGCCCTCGCCAAGGCGCAGGGCGATTATGTCGAGGAAGGCATAGCCCTGTGGCAAAGGTTTCTCGACGGGTCGGGATGGCTGAAGGAGACGCCCGATCCCGTGCCTGCCGAAAGCCCGGCTGCGCGCAAGGACCGCCGCTTTGCCGACCCGGCGTGGCAGAAGCATCCGTTTTTCGACCTGATGAAGCAAGGCTATCTGCTGACATCGGATTATCTGACACGGCTGTCCGACAGTGTCGACGGCATCGACCCCAAGCAGAAGGCGCAATTGCGCTTTGCCACGGCGAGTATCGTGGACGCGCTGTCACCCAGCAATTTCCCGATGACGAACCCGACGGTCCTGGAAAAGACGATCGAAAGCGGGGGTGAGAACCTCATCAAGGGCTTTCAGTTCATGCTGGCGGACCTCGACAAGGGGCAGTTGTCGCACACGGACGGCAGCCATTTCGAGGTTGGCCGTAATATCGCGGCGACGCCGGGCAAGGTCATTCACGAAGCGCCGCTCTATCAGCTCATCCATTATGCCCCGACGACCGAAACGGTGCTGGAAACGCCGCTGGTCATATTCCCGCCGTGGATCAACCGCTTCTACATCCTCGACCTCGCGCCGGAAAAAAGCTTCGTCAAATGGGCCGTGGATCATGGGATCAGCGTGTTCATGGTTTCGTGGAAGTCCGCCGACGAAAGCATGAAGGACGTGACGTGGGACGACTATATCCTGCGCGGGCAGATCGACGCGATCGATACGGTACGGGGTCTGCTCGACGTGCCCAGCGTCCACACCATCGGCTATTGCGTGGCGGGGACGACGCTGGCGGCGACGCTTGCGCTGCTGGCGGCACGAGGCGAGGCGGATAAGGTCGCCAGCGCGACGTTCTTCACCGCGCAGGTCGATTTTTCCGAAGCGGGCGACCTGACGTTATTCGTCGACGACGACCAGCTTGCTATGATCGACCGTCTGACGACATCAGGTGTGCTGGACGGGCGCTATATGGCGGCGACCTTCAACCTGCTGCGCGGACGCGACCTCATCTGGAACTATGTCGTCAACAACTACATGATGGGGCAGGATTACAAGCCTTTCGACCTGCTTTACTGGAACGGCGATACCACCAACCTGCCCGCAAAGTGGCACCGCGCCTATCTGCGGGACCTCTATCGCGACAACAAGCTGGTGCAGGCCGGGGCGATCAGCATCGACGGGACGCCGATCGACCTTTCGCGAATCACGACGCCCAGCTACATTCAGGCGGGGAAGGAAGATCATATTGCGCCGCCGCGCAGCGTGTGGAAGCTGGTCGAGCATTTCAAAGGGCCGCGCCGTTTCCTGCTGGCCGGATCGGGGCATATCGCGGGCGTCGTCAATCCGCCCGTGGCCCGCAAATATCAATATTGGACATGCGACGATGCCGTCGCCACGCTGGACGCATTCATCGAACAGGCGCAGGAAACGCCGGGTAGCTGGTGGCCGGATTGGCGTCAGTGGCTCGACAGCCTGAGCGCGGCACAGGTGCCTGCGCAAGGCGCGCGTATCCCTGGCGAGGGACGGCTGCCCGCAATCGAGGACGCGCCTGGACGTTACGTCCGCGCGCGCTGAAGGCCGATGATTTCCCTTTTGTTACAGCCATATGATATTTTTGCTGCACTGCACAAAAGTTCTTGATTTCCGGCCCGGCAAGCATTATTGTGCATCGCAGCAATGATGGAGGTCGATATGGCCGATACACCGAAAAAGATGGCAACGCCGCGCAAGGCACCCGTCAGCGGCGGCAAGGGCGTGGCCCTTACGGCGCGCGAAGCATTGAAAGCTGCCGATCTTGCGACGACCAAGCCTGCGCCGAAGCCGAAGGCTGCGGTTGAACGCAAGGCTCCGGCAAAGGCAGCGCCCGTGGCCGCTGCGCCGGAGAAGAAGGCGACGACCGCCAAGCCGGTCGTCGCAGAACCTGCACGCGTTGCACCGCCGATCACGGTCGCCGAACCCGAAGTCGTCAAGAAGCCGGAACCGGTGGTTGTGCAGGAGCCGGTGATCGAAACCGTGCATCAGACCGAAGAAGCCGAAGTTGTGACCAGCCCGTTGAACGAAACCATGCCGCAGGTGGACGATACCATCAAAGTGGCAATCGCAGAAGGAAAGACGACCATGAACGACGTGATCGAAAACACCAAGAAGTACACCGAAGAAGCCAAGACCCGTTTCCAGTCGGCCTTTGCCGAAATGAACGAAAAGGCGAAGGTCAGCGTCGAGAAGTCGACCAAGACGATGGAAGAAATGACCGAGCTGGCCAAGGGCAATGTCGAAGCCATGGTCGAATCGGGCAAGATCGCGGCCAAGGGCATGGAAGCCATGGGCCAGGAAGCCGCTGAATACAGCCGCCTGACCTTCGAAAAGGCCAGCGCGATGATGAAGAGCCTGGCCGCCGTCAAGTCGCCGACCGAGTTCTTCCAGCTCCAGACCGAAATGCTCTCGAGCGCGTTCGACGCCTTCGCCAAGGAAAGCGCGAAGAACAGCGAAGCGATGATCAAGCTGGCCGGCGACGTTGCCCAGCCGCTCAGCAGCCGCATGTCGGTGATGAGCGAGAAGGTCAAGTCGCTCGCCGCCTGAAGGCATTGAGCGATACGGGTGCCCCGCGCACCTGAAGTATCGCGCCTGAAGTCTTCGATGGCCGCTTCCCATAAGGGAGGCGGCCATTTTGCTTTGCAGTGCATGACAGGACGTTCGCGCCGTCGTGCTCCCCCGCGGCCGCCCGCGCACGGCTTCGCCACCCGAACATCCGTGGCAATCGCGACAAACGCCGCATACAGCCTCTTGCGTCCCGCGCCGCAGATGCCATATTCTGAGCGGACATGAACAGCTTCACAACAGAGTTTCGGGACGCCCCGCGCATGAGCGACGAGGGCAAGGACGATGAAGGCGGCACCGGCACGACGGGGCCAGGCGTCGGTATCGCCACTCGCACTCGTACGCGCACCAAAAAGCCCTCGCTTTACAAGGTGCTGATGCTGAACGACGATTATACGCCCATGGAGTTCGTCGTCCATGTGCTCCAGCGGTTCTTCAAGATGGACATGGAGGAAGCCACGCGGGTGATGTTGCACGTTCACCAACGCGGCGTCGGCGTATGCGGCATTTTCAGTTATGAAGTGGCCGAAACGAAGGTGAACCAGGTAATGGACTTCGCGCGCCAGAACCAGCACCCGCTCCAGTGTACGCTGGAGAAGGCATAAGATCAGGCGATCATGGCGGCGCTGTTCGGGACGCCGCAGTAGACCCAGGCTTCAGTCGAACAGCTCTTCCAGAAAGCTTTTCTTGCGCTTGCGGCGATAGTCGCCCTCATAATGCGGGCGATAGCCCTCCACCTGATGCGGCACGACCGGCGGCACTCGATCGGGACGAAAACTCGGCTGCGCTTGTGGCGCCCTAGCGGGCGCTTCCGCTTGGTTACTGCGCTCGATGATCTTGTCCAGTTCCCCGCGATCAAGCCATACGCCCCGGCACTGCGGGCAATAGTCGATCTCCACACCCTGCCGCTCCGACATCGCAAGGCCGGTGTGGCAGATGGGGCAGAGCATGGCGGAAACGCTTTCGGGACTACGCAAAGATCAACACTCCATCATGATGCCAGCCTATGTCTGCCCTTGATCGGCCGACGCAACAGCGGGCACCTCGCCATTCTGGTCCTGTTGATGATCGTCATCGCGCCACGGCTTTTCAAGACGCAGCTTGGCAAGGCCTGCTATTTCGTCGGAAAGCGCACGACCGCCATCGGTGCCTCGTTGGTCAGCGGGGTGATCGTCCAGCGTATCTGTCGCTTGCCCGCGACCGTGGCAGCGCCGTCTTCCTGATTTTGGCTCACGATGTCGGCGTCGGTCGTGAGCGTGAACGTGCCGTCGAGATATTTGCCCATGTCGTCCGCTCCGCTGCCCATGCCGCTTTTCCGGCTGGCCGAACCATTCGCATAGCCCGGTGCCTTCACGCGCACCCGGTCGTCGCCGCGCAGTTCGATCGCAATGAAAGGGAAGACGAATTCCGCATCGACATTGAACGGAAAGACGAAACCATGGTCGAGCGTTCCGTCGATGACATAATCGATCAGATATTTGTTCCGACCGGCATAGTTGACCGAGCGAAACCCTTTTTCCCGGCGAAGAGCGGCGACGATCGCGTCGATCTTGCGCCGCTTCGTCGCGGCATCGGCTTTGTCATCGGCTTCGGGATCGACGTCGCTGAAATCCTCGCCCGCCTTCTGGTCGTCGGCTTTGCCATCGTCTTTCTCGGCCTGCCAGGCGATGTTCTGAAGGGTCGCCTCCTCGTCCTCCGTTACCGGGGCATCGTCATCGCCTGTACCGCCTTCCTTAAAGCCCTTGCCGATGTCGGACGGGTCGCTGGCAATCACCTCGCCCTTGTAGGCGAAGGTAAAGCTGCGGTCGGCGCGGATGTCCAATGTCGATTCGAACGTGCCTGGCGTCAGCAGGCAGGCGGACAGAAGCAGCGCCATTCCAAGCCCCAGGGCCGCGCGCGTTAAAGCCATCATCGTTCTGCTCCTGGTTTTGCGTGCTCAGCCGATCGCCGCAGCATAGAGCGCAATGGCGGCCGCGTTGGACACATTGAGCGATTCCATCCGCGGGCTGATCGGCAGCTTTGCCAATATGTCGCAATGCGCCATGCTGTTGTGGCGCAGCCCTTCGCCTTCGGCACCCAGCACCATGGCGACGCGCGATTCGCCGATCGCCTTGTCCAGCGTCAGTTCCGCTTCCCCGTCCAGGCCGATGCGCCAGTAATTGGCTTCGGCGATTTCATCGAGCGCACGCGCCAAGTTGACGACGCGCACCCAGGGCACGATTTCGAGCGCGCCCGATGCAGCCCGCGCAAGCACGCCGGTTTCCGCAGGCGAATGCCGGTCCTGCGTCACGATGCCGAGCGCATCGAACGCCGCGGCAGAGCGCAGGATCGCGCCGACATTGTGCGGGTCTGTCACCTGATCGAGCACGAGGATCGGCCGCTTGTCATCACGCCCATCCTCCAGGATGTCGCCCAGCCAGATATCGTCGAGCGGCTCGACTTCCGCCACAATGCCCTGATGCGGCGCGTCATGCGGAACCATGCGGCCAAGGTCGGCCACGTCGGCGTAGACGATCGGCAGCACGGGGGGCAGTTCCAGCGCGGTCAGAGCCTCACGCGTACCCCATATCTTGCGCACGATGCGGTTCTCGTTGGCCAGCGCCGCAATGACGGCGTGGCGGCCATAAAAGCGGGGAAATCCCCCCTTCGGCTTTCCGGTGCGATGTCCTCTTTTCATGGCGCGTTCTTTTCACGGGAAGCATTGACAGGCAAGCCTCCTTTCGTCATTGAGCGCCCCTCCGGTGGCAACACGGCCTGTTTCGCGCAGCCGCAACGCCCGATGGACAGGTGGCCGAGTGGTTAAAGGCAGCAGACTGTAAATCTGCCCGGGTTTCCCGTACGCTGGTTCGAATCCAGCCCTGTCCACCATTCTTCGATACAGCAGCAGGTTGCCAAAATGGTTGGCGCAGCGCATTGCATGACGGCGGCGCCTTGCTGCGCCCGGCGAAGAAGTCCCCGCGCTGCGGAACACCCCTGCGCCGGATTTGCACAGATTCAGGCGCTGATGATACCGACGACCGATCGGCGACCACCGGTGCTTGCCTGGCACGATGGTGTCGCGCTCAGGTCGGCCAATGGACGTCGACAAGCGTGCGGCTTGGCGACGCCGCATGCAATTACTGCCGCTGTGCCGTCGGTGATCCGCCAGGCAGGACCAGCCGCCCGTCGCAACAACGCACGATCAGGGGGCGGGCATCATTCCAAGCAGGGGATCGAGAAAGAAGTCCGACAGCAGCGGGTTGCCTGGCTTGACATCATAGACCGACAGGTCGCCTTTGCCTGAACCGATCAGCACTTCGTCGTCGATGAAGAAATTGCCGGTACATTCGCGGGCATTCTGCGTGAGCACGATATAGGCGGCATCGGCGACGATCTCCGGTGTGCGAGCATGATCGAGCATCTGCGCATCCCCGATCTCGTGGGAAACGGCGGCCGTGGCGATGGCGGTACGCGGCCAGATGGCGTTACTGGCGATGCCCCGATCGCGAAACTCCTCTGCCCAGCCCAGGATGAACAGGCTCATCGTATATTTGGAAATGGCATAGGGCGCATAGTTTTTGAACCATTTGCCTTCCGTCAATATCGGTGGCGCGATGGCGATGATATGCGGGTTTTCCGCCTTGAGTAAATGCGGCAGGCAGGCGCGGGTCACGGCATAGGTGCCACGCCCGTTGATTTGATGCATCAGGTCGTAGCGTTTCACTTCGGTTGCCAGCGTGTCCGTCAGCCGTACCGAGCTGGCGTTGTTGACGACGATGTCGATGCCGCCGAACCGTTCCACGCCCTGCGCCACGGCTGCTTCCACGGCTTTGTCATCGCGAATGTCGAGCGCGAGGGGCAAGCACTGGCCGCCCGCTGCCTCTATCTCCCGTGCGGCGGTGTGAATCGTGCCGGGAAGGGTGGGATGCGGATCGGCGGTCTTTGCGGCGATGATGATGTTGGCGCCATCGCGCGCGGCCCTGATGGCGATGGCGAGGCCGATGCCCCGGCTGCCGCCGGACATGAACAATGTCTTCCCTTTGAGCGTCATGACTGAATGTCCCTGAAATGGTCGTTGATGAAGTCGCATATTTCCAAGATGGCGCGATCGGCCTCGGGCAGCATGCCAAGAAAGGCGTGCCAGACGTGGAACATGCCGTCCCATGTGCTTATCCTTACGGGTCCGCCGAACGATCTGGCGCGCCCGGCAAGCGCCGTCGCATCGTCGAACAATATTTCGTCGGTGCCGACCTGGATCAGCAGTGGCGGCAGGCCGGACAGGTCCGCCAGAAGCGGCGAGGCCAACGGATGCGTGGCCGCTGTACCCGAAAGATACAGCTCGGCCGCGCACTTGAGGCCATCCAGCGTGAGCATGGGATCGCTGTCGGCGCGCCGGACATGACTATCATGCGCCAGTGTGAGATCGACCCAGGGACTGATGCACACGATCGCGCGCGGTAACGGGATGCCGCTGTCGCGCGCCAGGATGAAGCCAGCCAAAGCTGCGCCGGCACCCGCGGAATCGCCGACGACGATATACGCGCCACCTTCCGCCGCCATTGCCTCAAAGCCGGTGGCAACGTCCTGTGCAGCGGCGGGGAAGGGATGCTCCGGCGCGAGCCGATAATTCAGCATCGTGACGATCGACTGCGTACCGGCGACGAGCGCATGACCCATCGGCCGGTGGGATGTCGCCGACCCGGAGATATAGGCGCCACCATGCACATAGAGTATCTTGCGCGCGGTGCGCGAACCCGGCCCGGTGAGGCGATCGGCAGTGAGGCCGTTGCCCAGGTCGATGCTTGCGCGACTGGATCCCGCAGGCTCCGGGCGTGATGCACCGAAATCATCCATGGATTGGCGACGTTGTATGAGGTCGCCAAGGCCCGCGCGACGGCTGCGCAACTGATCCCTTATGGCTTCGAGCGCAGACATCAGGTTGCAATCGACGCCACGGCAGAAATCTCCACCAGCAGCGACGGATGCGCAAAGGCGCTGACTTCGAGCATCGTGCTGCTCGGATAAGGCGCGGTAAGCAGCTCCTTCCGCACGGCGTTGACGATCGGCGCATCGGCCATCGACCGGACATAGACGACCAGCGAAACCAGATCGGCCATCGTACCACCCGCCGCTTCCACGATGATGCGGATGTTTTCCATCGTCTGACGGGTCTGGGATTCGATGCCGCCATCGCCCACCGGCTGATAGTCGGCCGCGACGCCAACTTGCCCGGCAATGAAAAGCAGGCGACCATCCGCCCAGCTAGCGTTTGAATAAGCGGACATAGGCGGGGGCGCGCCGACGGGATTGAACGACTTTTCCATTTCAGGTTCCTTCTTCCAAATCATAAACGAGGACGCGGTGCGCCACGGAAAACTCCGCCAGTAGCGCGATTGCCGCTTCGCTATCCGCCGCATCGACACGCACGCTGGCGACGGCGCCTCTGCCGGGGACCTCTTCGGCATGCACTTCCGCCGCTATACCAGCCTCCGACAAGGCCTGGCGAAAGGCCGCTTCGATCGCGCGGTGGCGCAACGGCAGCTTGTATATCTTGCCGACGGCCGTCATCGGCATTTGCGCTATGATGCTTATCTCCACCGGCACCGCTGCACGTTCGGATATGGTCGCGCGCGCATGATCGAGCAGCGATTGCGGGGTTGGCGAAGCGTTCGGCTTAAGAGTAACAACGGCGACAGGCAATTCGCCGGCATATCTGTCCGGGCGGCCTATCGCGGCCGCCAGCATCACATCGGGATGTTGCGCGAGTGCATCCTCGATCGTTGCAGGGTCGATATTGTGACCGCCGCGGATGATGATATCCTTCGCCCTGCCTGTCAGCCACAGATAGCCGTCTTCATCCAAACGGCCAAGATCGCCGGTATCGAACCAGCCTTCAGCATTCAGCGGGGGCGTGGCGCTTTCCCGATATCCCTTGAAGATATGCGGACCGGACAGCAGCACCGAGCCGGTCTCGCCCGCCGGCATCTCCGTTCTGCCGCCATCGCGGCTTATGCGCAGCCCGGTATAGGCGAGGCGGATACCCACCGATCCCGCCCGCTTTTCCCCTTCCAGCGGATTGCCCGTGGTAACGCAACTGCTTTCGGTGAGGCCATAGCCCTCGGCGATCGCCACACCCGTCAGCGCTTCAAAACGGCGCAGCACTTCGGGCGGCAGCGGCGCAGCGCCGCTGATCGCATGGCGCAGAGACCCTATATCGTTACCGGCCGGATCGACGTTCACCAACGCGGCATATACTGTTGGCACGGCACTCAGCGCATAAGGGCGAAAGCGTTCGACGAGTTTCCAGAGCGAAGGCACGATGGCCGGATCGCGATAGCCGCGCGGCGTCAACAGGACGACCGTCTGTCCATAGAGAAACGGACTGAGACCCGTTATCATTGCGCCGTTGACGTGAAACAGCGGCAGGCCACAGAAGATACTCTCACCCGCCGCCGCCGTTGTCCCAGCCCCGAGGAGCCAGGCCATGCAAGACAGATTGCCATGCGTCAGGCAGGCGAGTTTCGGCACGCCGGTTGTCCCGCCCGTATGAAAATAGGCTGCAACATCCTGGGCGTCGATCTGTCTGCCGCTGTCCAAACCATCGGACGAATAGCGTTCGGCTTGCTCCAGCAATATGACCGGTACCGATATGTCCGGTTGCAGTCTTGCGACTTCTTCCGGCGTACTGCCGACCAGAACGACAGCGCGCAGTGACGGCAGTAAGCGCGAAACGCCCGCGATCTTTTCCCACATGCCCGGATCACGGGACGGCGATTCGACGACGAGTATGCGCGCCTGCGCTGCATCGGCGATCGACGCGATCTGATCGGCGGCGAGGAATGGATTGATCGGACAGACAATGCCAGCCGCCTGCGCACCCCACAACACGACATGCGTGTCGATCAGATTGGGGAGCAGGAAAGCGATGCCGTCATCGCTGTTCGCGCCGAGGGCGTGGAAAAGATTGGCCGCCTGCGTGACGCGCGCGAAAAGCGCACAAAAGCTAATGCGGTCGACCAGGTCGCCGGTTGCATCCCGCAGCGAAAGCAGGGCATCCCGATCCCCGAACAGCCCGGCGGCATGGGCCAGCACGGCATAGGTCGTTGTGCAGGGCAAGCGCTGCGCAAGCGGCAGGATTTCAAATGCTTCCACATCGGCGACGGTCCGCAACGGGCCGCAGGGCTGCGCGGCGAGCGGCACATGGGGGAGCGCGTTCACTGTGGTTTGCCGATCATGAGCAGCAGCACCACGAGCGTCAGCACGCCGATGACCAGCGCCCAGCGATTCCACTGCGCATCAAGCCGCGTCAGAGCCTCACGCTCTGTCGGGGCGGCGGGGCGATCTTTTGATGATTGGCTCTGCGCATATATCGCCTTTTGCAGCGGCATGAGACGCGCGCCGAAAGCGATGCCCGACAAGCCGAAAAGCACCAGCGACGCGCCGAGCCAAAGGCTTTGCAACGGGTTCATGCCGCTGGCCCAGATCATCCAGAAGCCGCTGCCCAGGATGCTGACGATCATCACCGGCGTCAGCCAGGTATCGGCAAAGACAAACTTTCCGAACAGCAGCCTGGCCGATGCCGGAAAAACCTGTTTGCGCCAATATGCGTGGGCGACGAGGTCGGACGCCATGCCGCCTGCAAACAGCGTCGATGCAACGACATGCACCATGCGCGCCGCTTCATAAATTCCGATGTTTTCGAGCATATCCGTTCCTCTCCCGGCCGTTCCTTGCGGGCCTGTATGACCGATCGTCATTGGATATACAACGTAAAATATATGTTGTATATTTTTTAATTGCGGTTCATGAATCGGAAACAACAAGAGGGGCGGCAGTCCGACTCGGCCGGTCGCCGCAATGCGAAGGGGTGGTGCGAAATGATGGGATTTTCACGAAAGGCACGGGTTTTCAGCAGCATCGGTGCGATCGCCACGGTTCTCGTATCGGGCGTCGCATGCGCGCAGGGTCCGGCAGCAGCCGACCCACAAGCGGGTGCTACCCTTGATGAGATCGTCGTCACCGCGCAAATGCGATCGGAAAATGTGCAAGATGTGCCCGCCGCGATCAGCGTTGTCAGCGGCGATGTGCTGGCCAGTTCCGCCGTGGTGACGTCGACCGAAATCTTTCAGCTCGTTCCCAACCTGACGGTAAACAAGACGTTCGACCTGTCCAACCCGCGCATCTATCTTCGCGGCGTCGGGTCGAGCGATTTCAACGCCAATTCGGCCAATCCCATCGGCGTTTATGTCGACGAAGTGTACATCAGCGATTCAAGTGCGCTGCAATTCCAGTTGTTCGATACCGAACGCGTCGAAGTGCTGCGCGGGCCACAGGGGACGCTGTACGGACGCAACACGACCGCGGGGGCGATCAACTATATCTCGCGCCAGCCGTCCTCGGACACCAATGGCTATCTCAGCGCCCGTTATGGTAATTTCGACGAGTTCAGCTTGCAGGGCGCCGTTGGCCTGCCCATCACCGACAGCCTGTCGGTCCGGGTCGCCGCCAACCACTACGAACGCGACAATTACATGTTCAACAGCGTGACGAACGCCCGCACCAAAGGTGCGCGGTCCGATTCCGGGCGGATCATGGTCCATTATGAAGGGGCCAATAACTTCACGATCGATGCAAATGTGCATGCCGGCGAAGGACAGATCGGACAGTTTGCACAGCATCGCGGCGTAGCCAGCACCGCCAGCGGGGGCGCATGCACGGCCTCTGCCGCACTTGCCGGCCAATGTGTCGATTTCCTCGGCTATCGCGATACCGATGGCGATCCGTTCCGTGCCGCTTTCGACCGCAGCGGCGTCGAGAAAGTCACGTCTTACGGCGGCTATCTGAAGGTAGGGGTTGACCTGGGCTTTGCGCGCCTGCTGTCGATCACCGCTTATGACGATATCAAGCGGCGCACGGGAATAGACAATGACGTTTCCCCGGCGAACACTTTCACGATCAACTACGCCAATGATTCCGAGCAGTTTACGCAGGAACTGCGCCTGACGTCTCCGGGCGGGCAGCGGCTGAACTGGATTGCGGGTGCCTATTTCTATGATTTCCGCATAAAGGCGGACAATGATTTCGACGTCTTTCGCGCACTGCGTCCGGTTTTCGGTTTCAACCCGCAGCCTGCCCCCGGCCAGCCGCTCGTAGCGTTCGTCACGCAGGATTATGCACAGCGGACTCGCGCCTATGCTGTGTTCGCGCGCGGCGACTATGCGTTTACCGATGCTCTGAAGCTGACCCTTGGGATCCGTTACACGAAGGAAAGGGCGCGCTTCGTCGAAAATCTCGCGTTTACCGAACCGCAATTCGCCATCCCGCTGTTCGTGAATGAGAAACGGCGTTTCAGCGACTCCAACATCTCCGGCAATATCTCGCTCGACTATCAGGTGACGGACGACGCGCTGCTTTATGCGAGCGTCGCTCGCGGATTCAAAAGCGGCGGCTTCAACGGCGGTGTGGTGTTCAACCCCCGGCAGCTTGACCCTTATGACTCAGAAACGCTGACGAGCTACGAACTGGGGCTGAAATCCGATCTGTTCGGCAAGCGCCTGCGCTTCAACCTGTCGGGTTTCTATTATGCGTATCAGGACCTGCAGCTGTTCACGCTGGTCAACAACAACAATGTGCCGACATCCATTCTCGACAACGCCGGACGGGCGAGGGTTTATGGCGTTGAAGCCGAATTGACGGCGCGTCCCGTGACCGGACTGACGATCGGCGCATCGCTCGGCCTGCTTGCGACCAAACTGACCGAGTTCATCACCACCGGCGGCGTCGACTTTACCGACAACAAGCTGCCCGGTGCGCCGTCGATGACGGCCAATGTCAGCGTCGCCTATTCCATTCCCGTCACCGGAAGCCACGCGCTGACCTTGCGTGCGGACAGTTCCTATCGCGGTTCGAGCTTTTACACGGTCGCCAACCTGGAACGGCTGCGCCAGAAAAGCCGCATTCTCAGCAACGCCCGCATAGAGTTCGGCCCGGACAGCAATACGGGCTGGCAGATCGCTCTCTATGCGCGCAACATTTTCAGAAAGAAGTACGAAGTCGCGATCCAGGACTTCTCCGACTTCGGCTTCGATTATGTCGTGCCCGGCGATCCTCGGACTTATGGCGCCGAACTTCTTTTCAAATTCTGACCCACAGGAGCGGTTATGATCCAGGATATTTTCGTCATCAACCCGACGGTGCATGCCTATAATCTGTCCGACGATAATTTGCAGCCCAACCGGTTCGCGCCTGCATTTCGCGACACGCTGTGGCATCTGCATTCCAACTGGAATCCGCCGCACCTGCGTATGTCGCAGGAAGCCTATTTCACAAGCTGGTCAACAGACACGCTGGTCAAGACACTGTTTCTTGAAAGCGATGTCGATATCGCCTGTCACCAGAATCTGCGGCTGGATTCCTGGTTCAAGGATGGCCTGGCTTCGCACGAGAAGAATGTCGACCTCGCGACCCGCTTTCCCAACCGTGTCCTGACTTATGTCGGCGTAGATCCGATGGACGACACGGACAGTGCGATTGCCGACATGGAAGCACAGATGAAGGAACTGCCGAACTCCGTGGGACTGAAGCTCTACCCAGATCGGGTCAATCCGCTTCAGAGCTGGCGCATGGACGATCCCGAAGTGGCGTTCCCGATCTTCGCGGCCGCACGCGATTTGGGCATAAAGACTGTCGCGGTGCACAAAGCCGTCTGCAACGGTCCTGTGCCGATCAATGCCTACAAGGTCGACGACGTCTTCGGCGCCGCAATTGAATTTCCCGAACTGAACTTCGAAATCGTCCATGCGGGCATGGCCTTTGTTGAGGAGACATGTCAGGCGATTGCGCAGCTTCCCAATGTCTATGCCAATCTCGAGATCACGACGTTGCTGCTGCATCTCGCGCCCGGCATGTTCGAGGAGGTCCTCGCCAAGTTCTTCCTGTGGGCTGGTCCTGCAAAGATCGTCTATTCCGATGGCAGCATCTTCTGTCATTCGCAGGGGATTTTGGAGCATTTCATGGCGTTCGATTTCTCCGACGAGTATAAGGCGCGCTATGGCCTGCCCACGTTGACGCACGAGATGAAGGCGATGATTTTGGGCGAGAATTATGCGCGCCTTGCCGGGCTTGACATTCCCACGCTCAAGGCAGGCATCGAGAATGACGCTTTTGAAGTCGCCAAGCGGGAGAATGGCCTGGCCGAGCCCTATAGCCACTGGCGTGCGGAAGCGGCTCTGAAACAGGGGGTTGCGGCATGACGCAGGATTTGCACGAAAGGGTCGGGCAAGCCCTCAACCAGGTCTATGATCCATGCAGCGTCGCTTCCAACGCGCCGCTCGGGCTGATCGATATGGGGCTGGTCCGGCATTGGAGCGTCGATGCCTCGGGGCGTGTCGACGTCACGCTTTGCACCACAGGCCCCGGCTGCATGATGGCGGGCAACATCATGCGCGCGGCGGTCGAGCAGCTGGAGCAGGAGCCGGGCGTTACACATGTCGCACTCGCCTTCGATACGGCGTTTCAGTGGACACCCGATGCCATGTCGCACGATGGAGCGATCCGCATCGCCGCAGCGCGCGCGCGCGCGACGCCGAACCCGCCGCTGCGTTACCAGCAACACGCGTCGGGATAAGCGATGGGACGCGAAAAACTCAAGGACGAGGATTTGATCGAAGCGCGGGCGATGATTTGCCAGGCTTCGCTCAAGCTTTTCGCCGCCAGCGGCTATGATGCGGTGACAATGCGCGCGATCGCGGCCGAACTGGGCTGGAGCGCGATGACCACCTATCGCTATTTTCCGAACAAGCAGAGCATATTCGAAGCCGTTCGGGAGGCCGCGCTGATCCGTTTGTCGGACGCTGTGGCAGACGCGACCCGCGATTGTACCAATCCGGTAGAGCGGCTCCGGTCCAGCTTCGTCGCTTACGCCGCGTTCGCGATCGACAATCCGAACGAATATGCGCTCGCCTTCGAAGTGTACGAACAGGAAATGGCGGCGTTTCCGCTATCGACGACCGATACGCTGCGATCCTGGCAGATTTCCTACGATGCCGCGCAAGAGGCTTATGCCGCGGGCCTGATGACGCAAGACCCCAATCTGGCGGTGCATCTCCTCTGGGCGGGTGTGCATGGCATAATCGAGCTGTCGTCGGCCAGGCGGCTCATTTTCGGCATAGCGCGGGACGAGCTGATCACACCGATGATCGATACGTTGCTGTCGTCCTTCACCGTTCCGTCTGTTTAACGGAGTTCACCCATGCTTTTCACCATTCTGCTGATTATCCACCTCCTGTGCTGGGCATTGTATCTGGGCGGCATGGCATCGGACGTCACGACGAAGATCCTGTTCGACAAATGGCGCACACCGGCCTTGATGGCGCGCATGTATCAGAAGTTCCAGTTCACAGATGTCTGGGTGACGCAGTTCCAGGTCGCTTTGCTGTTCTTCTCCGGCGTTGCGATCTTCTTCATGCTGGATGTGCCGTTTCTGGGTAATATTCCGCTGGCGGCGGGGCTTGTCCTGTTCATCGTATCGGGCGTGCTGTTCTATACAAGGCTGCTGCCGGTGCAGGGCCGTATCGAGAAAACGACCGCCGCCGCGGCGCATCTGTCGGACGCTGATTATGATTGGGACAAGCACGCCCGCGACGACAAGGAATGGCTCAGTTGCGCCAATCCGGTGGTGCTGACGTCTTTCGCCGCTTTCATCCTGGAAGTCTATGCAGCAGGCCAAAGCAGCCTGATCCAGAATGCCGTCACAGCGACTCTGTAAGCCATAGCGCGCAGGACGGTTTGCTGCGCCTCTATCCGGTCTCGGCCGCAAAGGTGATTTTCTGACGGATGTGTTCCGGCCGACTGGCCGGGCGCTCTCCAGCCATGGCCAATCCGGTGCCTACTTTCTTCCCTGCCGACCCGGTCGGCGTTGTAGCGAGATCAATGATGACCCCCAGAAATGCCGTGATTGCAGGCTACGCACGTTCGCCGTTCCATCTTGCCGGGAAGGGCGCGCTGGCCCGAGTGCGGCCGGACGATCTGGCTGCGCAAGTGATTGCCGGACTGATCCGAAACACGGGCGTCGACCCGCGGGATGTAGAGGACGTCATACTCGGCTGCGCTTTCCCTGAAGGCGAGCAGGGGATGAATGTCGCACGACTGGTCACGCTGATCGCGGACCTTCCGCTCAGCATCGGCGCGATGACGGTAAACCGTTTCTGCGGCTCGTCCATGAGCGCCGTGCATATGGCGGTAGGACAAATCGCAATCGGTGCGGGTGATGTCTATCTGTGCGGCGGTGTCGAGAGCATGAGCCGGATACCGCTGGCGGGCTTCAATCCCTTGCCTAACCCCGCGCTGATGAAAGCCCGCCCCGGTGCCTATATGGGTATGGGCGACACTGCCGAAAATGTCGCGACGCAATTTCATGTCGATCGTGCGACCCAAGAGGCGTTCGCCGTTGCAAGCCATCGGAAGGCCGGGGTCGCCCGATCCGAAGGCCGGTTCACGGACGAGATCATTCCTGTCCAGACCCGCAACGGTACTGTCGATCAGGATGGAACGATCCGCCCCGAAACGACGGCCGACATCCTCGCGCAGCTCAAGCCGGCATTTGCCGCTAACGGCAGCGTGACCGCGGGTACATCCTCTCCTTTGACGGACGGCGCATCGGCGGTGCTGATGACCAGCGAAGACTATGCAAGGGCACATGGCCTGCCGATCCTCGGCCGTATCAGAAGCGTCGCGGTAGCGGGCTGCGCACCGGAAATCATGGGCATCGGCCCGGTATCCGCGACACGCAAGCTGCTGGAACGGGCAGGGCTGTCGATTGACGATGTGGATGTCATCGAGCTCAACGAAGCCTTCGCCAGTCAGGCGATAGCCTGCGCCAACGAACTGGGGCTGGATGCCGCGAAGATCAACATGGACGGCGGTGCGCTGGCGCTGGGGCATCCTTTGGGTGCGACAGGCGCACGGATTGTCGGGAAAGCGGCGTCGCTGCTGCAACGGCAGGGGGCGCGCTATGCCGTCGCAACGCAATGCGTCGGTGGTGGACAGGGCATCGCCACGCTGATTGAGGCGATCTGACGATGACCGGCATCAACAAAGTCTGCGTCATCGGCGCCGGCACGATGGGGGCGGGCATCGCCGCACAGGTTGCCAATGCCGGTGTTCCGGTCCTGCTGCTCGACAGAGCGGCGGACAACGGCGAAAACCGCAACGCCATTGCCCAGGCCGCGATAGCCAGCATGCTCAAGGCGTCGCCTTCCCCGTTCATGACGGCCGCGTCGGCGAAAATGGTCGAAGCAGGCAATATCGAGGACGATCTGGCGCGGATTGCCGAATGCGACTGGATCGTCGAAGCCGTTACCGAGCGTATCGATGTCAAGCAGGCGCTCTACGCCCGGATCGACAGTCTGCATGTGCCGGGCTCAGCCATTTCGTCCAATACATCGACTATTCCGCTCGCCCGGTTGATCGAGGGACGGTCTGACTCATTCGCCACCGCTTTCCTGATTACACATTTCTTCAATCCGCCGCGCCATATGCGCCTGATGGAGCTTGTGGCGGGGCCGCGCACCCAACCCGCTGTGGCCGCGCGTGTCGAAAACTTCATCGACCGGCAGCTGGGAAAATCCGTCGTCCGCGCGAAAGACAGTCCGGGCTTCATAGCCAACCGTATCGGTGCCTTCTGGCTGCTGACGGCCGTCAACGCCGCCTTGGATCTCGATATAACAATCGAGGAAGCCGATGCGATCGGCGGACGCCCGATGGGCATCCCTGCGACCGGGATATTCGGCTTGCTCGATCTGATCGGAATCGATCTCCTGCCCCTTCTACGAGACAGCATGCAGGCCCTGTTGCCGCCATCGGATCCCTTTCATGCGGCCATTCGCCCTTTGCCGATTATCGAAACGATGTTGGCCGCAGGAACCATCGGCAAGAAAAGCAAAGGGGGCTTCTATCGCATCAACCGTGAAAAAGGGAAAAGCCGCGAGGCGATCGACCTGACCACGGGCCTGTATCGCGCCGCTATCAAGCCTGGCCCGGTAGCGGCCGACTTGCGCAGCCTGATCGCTGGCCGCGACAAGCAGGGCGCTTTTGCCTGGGCGGTGCTTGGACAAACGCTGGCTTATGCCGCGAGTCTGGTTCCGGAAGCGGCGGACGACATCGTCGCGATCGACCGGGCGATGAAGCTTGGTTACAACTGGAAATACGGACCATTCGAGCTCATCGACCGTATCGGCCCGGCCAGCTTCACCGCGCGGCTCCATGCCGAAGGCGCGCATGTGCCTGCCTTTCTGGCCGCTGCGGGCGATCGTCGTTTCTACCAGGGCGTAGATGATGAACTTCGCCATTTTGGCATAGATGGCACCTATCACACCATCGCCCGGCCCGACGGCATGCTGTCGCTGGAAGACGTAAAGCGCACGTCGCGCCCGCTTTTGCAGAATGCGGCAGCGACATTGTGGGATATCGGCGACGGCATCGCCTGTTTTGAGTTTACATCGAAGGTCAACGCAATCGATATGGCGACCCTGGCGCTGCTCGATCAGTCGATCACGCTGGTTGCCGAACGCATGAAGGCCATCGTCATCTATAGCGACGCTGCGAACTTTTCCGCCGGTGCCAATCTCGATACCGCCGTGAAAGCGATCGATGCCGGTGACTGGGATGCGATCGAACACCTTCTGGGGGAAGGCCAGAGAGTGTTCAAAGCGATGAAATATGCGCCTTTCCCTGTAGTGGGCGCGCCCGCCGGGCTTGCCCTGGGCGGCGCATGCGAGTTGCTGTTGCATGCCGATGCCATCCAGGCCCATGCCGAAACCTATATTGGTCTGGTGGAATGCGGCGTGGGCATCATTCCGGGCTGGGGCGGGTGCGGGGAGTTGCTGCATCGGTGGACGGCATTTGGCGATTTGCCCCGAGGACCGCTGCCGGTCGTGGCTCGCGCGTTCGAAATCATTAGCACCGCCACGGTATCCAAATCGGCGGCCCACGCGCGCGAGTTGCGTTTTCTTGCGCCGAGTGACGGCATAACGATGAACCGTGATCGCCTGCTGTTCGATGCGAAGGCAAAGGCGATCGCACTTGTCGAGAACTATGCCGCTCCCCTCCCGCCGACGTTCCGACTGCCGGGACCGAGTGGCCATTGCGCGCTGACAATGGCAGCCGAGGGATTCCACCGACGCGGCATGGCCACGGATTATGATCTGGTGGTTTCCGATGCGTTGTCGCAGGTCATTACCGGAGGCGAGAAAGACATCATGGACGTCATCAGCGAAACCGACATGCTGGCGCTGGAGCGTCGCAGCTTCATGCAGCGGGTGCGCGATCCCCGCACCAGAATGCGGATCGCGGCCATGCTCGAAACCGGAAAGCCTGTGAGAAACTGACTGGGGAGCGATCGCGCGGGGATGCCGTCGGCAGCGGCACCGCGCGATCGCCGGTCAGGACAGAACCACGCGCTCCCTTGTACGCGCGTTGCACGCGGCATCCTCGCGCAGCAGATCATCGACGATTTCGGCAACCGTCTGGATAGCGCGCGTGTGGCCAACGCCATGCCCTGCGCCCCAGATCGTTTTCCATGCCTTGCTGTCGCCATGCACGTTGGAAAAATCTATCTTCTTCTTCTGGTCGAGCTTTTCCGCGTCAAATCCCGCACGCTCCAGGCTCTCGCGAATCCAGTTGGACGCGACGCCGGTCACCGCATGGGTGGTCACGATGTCCTGCATCGTCGCGCGCACGAGCATCTCGCGATTGTCATCGGATACCAGGCTTTCCCGCGCTGCGATGAAACGCGTGCCCATATAGGCAAAATCCGCCCCCAGTTCACGCGCGGCGCGAATGCCGCGCGCACTGCCGATGGCGCCGCCCAATATCAATGGCCCGTCCCAGAACCGCCGCACTTCCTCGACGAAGGCAAACGGGCTGTACTGCCCCGTATGTCCACCGGCACCGCAGGCGACCAGGACGAGACCGTCGGCACCGGCATCGATGGCCTTGCGCGCCTGATCGGGCGTGACGACATCGCTGAACACCGCGCCGCCATAGGCATGAACCCGATCCAGTGGACGTTTGGGGCTGCCCAGTGCCGTCACGACGATCTGCGGCTTGTACTGGCAGATGATGTCGAGTTCCGCATCGAAACGTTCATAGCTTTGATGCACGAGCATGTTGATCGCCCACATGCCCGATCGCCCGGCGGCCGATAGCTCCCGCTCGATCCGCGACAGCCAGTTGGCGAGCCCTTCGATCGTGCGCGCGTTGGACGCGGGAAAAACCCCGATAATGCCTGCTTTCGCCGCAGCAATGACGAGATCCGGGCCGGAAATGAGGAACATCGGCGCGACGAATACCGGCAACCGCAAACGCACTTTCAGACTGTCTATCGACGGGCGGTCAGCCACGCGCCGCCGCCATATCGAGCGCGACATCGACGATCATGTCCTCCTGTCCGCCGACCATGCGCCTGCGGCCCAGTTCGACCAGGATTTCGCGCGTATCGACGCCATAATCGGCGCTCGCCTTTTCGGCATGGCGCAGGAAGCTCGAATAGACACCGGCATAGCCAAGGCTCAACGTCTCGCGATCCACGCGTACCGGCCTGTCCTGCAGCGGGCGTACCAGTTCCTCCGCTGCATCCATCAGCTTGTAGAGATCGCAGCCATGCAGCCATCCCTTGCGCTCCGCTGCGGCGATGAACACTTCGAGTGGCGCATTGCCCGCGCCCGCACCCATGCCTGCCAAACTCGCGTCAATGCGGATCGCGCCGGCCTGTACCCCGACGATCGAATTGGCGACGCCCAGCGACAGATTGTGGTGCGCGTGGATCCCGCGTTGGGTTTCGGGCTTGAGCACCCTGTCATAGGCCTCGCAGCGGGCGCGATAGGCTTCCATATCCATGGCACCGCCACTGTCGGTCACATAGACGCAATGCGCGCCATAGTCTTCCATCAGCTTCGCCTGCGCGGCGAGCGCGTCGGGCGCGATCATATGGCTCATCATCAGAAATCCCGAGACGTCCATACCCAGATCACGCGCGGCGGCTATATGCTGGCGGGAAACGTCCGCTTCGGTGCAATGCGTGGCCACCCGCACCGATCGTACACCCAGCCGATACGCCTGTTTCAGTTCCGCAATCGTGCCGATTCCGGGAATGAGGAGTGTCGTCAGCACGCTATGGTCGAGCACATCGGCAACGGCCTCGATCCATTCCCAATCGGTGTGCGCGCCAAAGCCGTAATTGAACGACGATCCGTTCAGTCCGTCGCCATGCGCCACTTCGATCGCATCGACATGCGCGGCATCGAGCGCCCTGGCGATCGCCTGTACATGATCGATGCCATATTGATGGCGTATCGCATGCATCCCGTCGCGCAGGGTAACGTCCTGGATGTAGAGTTTGGTGGTGGTGGGATCGAAGGCCATTATGCCGCCACTTTCTGCAAGCGACGCACGGCCATCTTTTCTGCTGTCCGCAGCGCGGCCGACGTCATGATATCGAGATTCCCGGCGTAGGCGGGCAGATAATCGGCGGCGCCTTCCACTTCGAGAAATACGCTGGTCTTGATGCCTTCGAACGTCCCGAAGCCGGGAATGTGAACGGGGTTGTTCGCCCCAAAGCGTTCAAATTGCACTTTCTGTTTCAGCCGATAGCCCGGTACATAGGTATTGACCCGCGCTACCATCGCTTCGATGGCCGCGCCGATCGCCGCTTCATCTGCGCCGGACGATAGTGTGAAAACGGTATCGCGCATCAGCATCGGCGGCTCGGCGGGATTGAGGATGATAATCGCCTTGCCAAGGGCCGCGCCACCGACTCGTTCGATCGCCAGGCGCGTCGTTTCGGTAAACTCGTCGATATTGGCGCGCGTGCCGGGACCGGCCGACTTCGACGCGATCGACGCCACGATTTCGGCATAATGCACCGTCGCGACCGAAGCGACCGCCGCCACCACCGGGATGGTCGCTTGCCCGCCGCATGTCACCATGTTGACGTCCGGGGCGTCGAGATGCGCGTCACCATTCACCACCGGTATGACATAAGGCCCGGTCGCGGCAGGGGTCAGGTCGACCATCGCTTTCCCGGCGCTGGTCACTATCTCGCTGTGATGCCCGTGCGCGCCAGCCGACGTCGCATCAAATACAATCCCAATGTCCGGCCAGATGGGCAAGGCTTGCAGGCCTTCGATACCTTCGGCTGTGGTCGCAACGCCTAGCCTCTTCGCACATGCCAGCCCGTCGGACTGCGGATCAATGCCGACGAGTGCGCCCATTTCCAGACAGTCGGAATGATGGATGATCTTCATCATCAGATCGGTGCCGATATTGCCCGATCCGATGATTGCGGCCTTGATCCGCCCTGCCATCAGATATTCTCCCCATAGTGAAATTGTGCTGATCCCAGCCCGCCAATTTTTGCTTCGATGCGCGTTCCGGGCGTCAAGGAGACCATCGGTCCCAATGCGCCGGTCAGTAGGATGTCGCCCGCACGCAGCGGTTCGCCCAGCGCAGACAGTGTGCGCGCCAGCCAGGCGGCTGCGTTGAGCGGATGCCCAAGACAGGCAGCCCCTGCGCCTAGCGATGCAAGGACGCCATCGACTTCCAGCACCATGCCGCAAGTATAAAGATCGAGGCCGCCTAATGATTTCCTGTCGTTACCCAGCACGAAGAAGGCCGATGATCCGTTGTCGGCTACCGTATCGGCGAAGCTGATTTTCCAGTCGGCAATGCGGCTGTCGACAATTTCGATGGCGGCTATGGCATGATCGGTTGCCGCCGCGACGGTTTGCGGCGTTGCCTGCGGATCGTCGATGTCGCGGGCCAGCACCAATGCCACTTCGGCCTCGGCTTTGGGTTGAAGGGTCTTGCCGGTCGCCAGCACGCTGCCGTGCGGGATTGCCATGTCGGCAAACAGCGTGCCGAAATCTGGCTGTGCCACACCAAGCTGCGCCTGCACGGCCTGCGCCGTCAGCCCTATCTTGCGGCCGACGATCCGTCGACCGGACGCTTGCCAGAATTGCGTGTTGATCGACTGTACCGCATAGGCCCCTGCCGCATCGGTCGGATCAAGCCCGTCACGCAGCGGATCAATCGCCCCGGCGCTGTAAGCCTCGCGCAGGCGCCGTGCGAGGATTTGATGGTCGGCCGTCACGCTGCCGCCTCAGGCAGGGATCGGCGCGGTGGACGCTGGAAGATATGCCCCCATGCCGAATTGGTGGCATGCGTTACCACGTGCCAACTCTCCTCATCGACTTCCAGGCCACCCCAGCCATATTCCAGATCGAACCCGGAGGGTGTCCGAGGATAGAAGGACAGCATGTCGTCGTTGGAATGTCTGCCCAGCGTGAAGGACAAATGAACATCCGCATCAAGGCAGCGATGCAGCGCCCGGCCGACCTCGTCGATGGAGGTGACCTCGACCATCAGATGCACGATCTTTTTGGGGATCGGGACCGGTGCCAGCGCCAGGGAATGGTGACGCCCGTTACAGCGCATGAAGCTCAGTTCGAGGGGACGACCCGGAACGATTTCGGTATGGATATGATCGGTCAGCCGGAAACCCAGTATATCCAGGAAAAAGGCCATCATGCTTGCCTTGTCGCGGCAACTCAGGACGATATGGCCAAGCCCCTGACGGCCTGTCTTGAATGCGGCGCCCGTCGGACTGATGAAGGGGCGCTCGGTTCGCTGCAACGGCCCATAGAACGCTTCGTGGCGATTGCCTTCGGGGTCGGCAAAATGGATCAGGTCGGCAACGCAGCGATCCGCCCTGTCATCCGCCGTACCCGCCGCGACCGCGATGCCGAGTGCGTCAAGTCGCGCCGACAAAGCCGCAAGCGCAGCCGCGTCGCGCACTTCCCATCCGACCGAGGCCATGTCGTCGCGGGGCCCTTCGATCAGCCGTATGCGCCACGCATATTGATCCATGCGCAGATCAATCCCGCCGTCGTCGCGCGCCGTCGCCTGAAGGCCCAGTATGTCCGTCGCAAAAACACGCCAAAGCGCAATGTCCGACACTTCCAGAATGATGTAGCTCAGGGCTTCGATCTCGCTGCGCATCACGAAGCCGCGCCCAGGTGACGCCGTGCCAGCGCGATAAACGCCTCCGCGCGTTCCGACTGCACCCAGTGTCCGCATTTGCCGAACATGTGCAGTTCGGCGTTGGGCATTGCATGGGCCAGCTTCACGCCCATCTCGACCGGGATCACCTTGTCCTCGCGTCCGTGCAATATCAGTGTGGGATGGGCAATCTGCCTGACAAGATGTTCCGGCATCCCCGAAAGTGGCGTGTCACCGTCTTCGGCCGGCTGGACGAGCAATTTGCGCAGCCCTTCCTGCGCACCGGGAATAAGGCTCGCCTGATAGCGATCCTCGACAAGCTCGTCGGTGATGATCGCAGGATCATAAGGAAAGTGCAGCATTGTTGCCCGCATGACATCGCGATCCGGCGTATAGTCCCACGCCGCGCGCAGGCCGGGTGTCATCATGAAGGCATCGCATGGCGTTCCCATCAGCACCAGGCGATCGAACCGATCGGGAAAACGGGATGCCGCGGCTAGCGACAGCGAACCGCCAAAGCTGTTCCCGACCAGACTGGCCCTCTTGATATCCAGGGCATCCATGAACGCTATCAGATGCCGGACCCACAGCTTTATGTCGTAATGCAGGTCGGGGTTGCGCTGCGTAAATCCGAAACCGGCCATATCCGGGGCCAGCACACGGAAATCTTCGGCCAGGCGCGGAAGCACCCGCTTCCAGTTCGTCCAGCCTGAAACGCCGGGGCCGGAACCGTGCAGCAGAATGACCGGATCGCCTACTCCCGCCTCATGATAGTTGGTGTCGAGATCAAGCGCGCGGACGCTTTTTCCTTTTCCGGTCTGCACAGTATCGATCATCACGCCATTTCCAAATCTCTGCGTGTATCTTCATGCCTTTTTCTGTACGCTCATGTCAATACGCTACCGTATGTTTTTGCGAATTGGCGTGATTGCTCTAAGCCGCTATGGGAAGCAGATTGAGGAGTGCACATGGCAACACGGCGATCACGATCGAACGAAACGGGTCCGCTCGATATTTCGGCCTGGACCGAAGCGGCGCTGAACCTGCTCGCAATGCAGGGCATTGATGGCGTGCGCGTCGAGTTGCTCGCCAAACAGCTCAATGTCACGAAAGGCAGCTTCTACTGGCATTTCAAGGACCGGGATGCCCTGTACGAAACCATGCTGGACCATTGGCGCAGGCAGGCGACCTTGCAGCTCATCGAGCGGCTCGAACGCGATGGGGCGTCGCCCGAGTTGCGGTTGCGCCGCCTGTTGCGTCTTCCGGTTGCAGGACGACGATCACGTCATGGTGCCGATGTTGAGCTGGCTGTCAGGCTGTGGGGCCGTCGCGACACCCGCGCCCGCGCGGCGTTGGAGGAAGTCGATCAGCTTCGCTTGCGCTATATCGAGGGGCTGCTTGCCGGATGCGGCGTCCCTGAGCATGAGACGGCTGCGCGAGCTGTGATCGCCTATTCGTACATGCGTGTCGCGCCGACTCTTCTGCAAGATGCGGCCGAGACAGCCATCGATTTGTGCGAAAGGATTCTGATCGGTGCGCCACAACTGACAGCTGCATAGGGCGCTGTTCGGGATTATATGGAGAGCGTGAGGCCACCATCCGATGCCATCATGGCACCGGTAACATAGGCGCTTTCCGACGACGCGGCCAGCAAGACATAGAGCGCGCTATGCTCGTCAGGCTGCGAAACGCGGCCCAGTGGCATGTGGGACGCCATGATGGCCATGCGATCCGCATCGCCGTTCATCGTGCGATCCCGCTGGCCTAGCGCCGCGGGACCGGACAGTGCCGTATCGGTGGCGCCAGGGGCCACACCATTGACCCGTACATCCGGCGCAAACTCTTTTGCCAGTTGCATGACCAGCCCGCGCAACGCGAACTTGGACGCGGTATACAAGGCACCGCCGCCGCCCGCGCGGAAGCAGGCATTGGAACCGGTAACGATCATGCTGCCATGTGTTTCCCGCAGGGCCGCGATAGCCGCGCGTGCACCGAACAGCGCACCCAGCAGGTTGACGCCGAAAATCTCCTGAAACGCGTGTTGCAGCGCATCGGGCGACTGCTTCTCGACACGTTTGTGAAAATCCCACAGACCGGCATTCGCCACATAGGTATCGAGACCGCCAAAGGTGGCGATCGCTGCGCCTACCGCCCGTTCCGCAGTATCATAATGCGCGACATCGCCGATTACGACATGTGCGCCTTCCGCCTCCAATGCTGCCCGGTCCGTTTCCTTGCGGATGACCGCTATGACCTGTGCCCCCTCGGCCAGATAGCGGCGGACGACGGCGCGGCCGATGCCCGAGCCTGCGCCGGTAACGATGGCCCGATTGCCCAAAAGCCGTCCCATCAGAAAAAGGCCGACAGGTTTTTGGTCAGCAGCACCGATTGCGGCAGCAGTATCAGCCGCCGGGCTATCTGAAAGCCACCGTCAACAGCGCGCAGCAGATCGCGTCGTCGCCCGCACAACGTCGCTTCATCATGTTCGGCGCGGTTGCGGTACTGGATGAAGCACGAATGCACTTCATATTCGCCTTTAACCTTCGTTGCGAATGCCTCGACATTGGTAATGACGTAGACATGGCGCGTCGGCGGATCTTCGGTCCAGACGAGATTGGACGTGAGCCGCCCAATCCGCATTGCGATATCCACTTTGCGCTCATCGAACAGCGCCATGTTTTCGGGGCAAAGCTCGGGCCGCTTGTCCCGACGAAAACGGTTCTCCCTCAACGGCATCCAATAAAATAAATCATCGGCCAGCAGATCATACCATTGGGAATATCGTTCCTCGTCAAGCAAACGTGCTTCCAGATGATAGAAGCGTTCGATTCGAAGCAGCAGGGCATCATCGACAATTGTTCCCTGACCCGACATGGCGAGCAAATGGCGGGCCGCGTCCCGCGCCTGAGCCGAACTGATTGTCGGGTAGGTCGCATAATCGGGCTTACCGGTCAGAGTTGCACTCATTCCGCTGCCTCGGCCAAATGCCTCACCGGTGCTGTCTGCGGTGCAAGCGAGATATCCGCCCATCGCTCCGCGTCCATCATCTCCGCCCAGCGTTTGTAGAACAGTCGCTGGTTGGCATCGGACAGCTGTCCCGCAGATGCCGAGCCCGGCAAGCCGGCCACAGTATTTTCTCCGTCCGGCGCCATGGCATAGCACAGGCGCTGGTGGCGCGTGACCCAGCCTGCGTTCGCCGTAGTGGAATGTTCCCAGTTTTCGCCATCGTCCATTTCCAGCAGGCCGGACGGCGAAAAGGTCCGCATCGACCCCCGGCGAAAGCGATCCTTGATGTCATCCGGCATCGCTTTGGGTACCAGCGTCCAGGAATGGATTTCGGTCTTGAGCGGCCCCTTGGGCTGAAAGGTGCGGAAGGTGAAATAGCCCGGCAGGAAGGAGAAGTTCGGGAAAATGGTAGCGGATGCGACCGACCCCCACATGTCGGCGCGAAACTTGCCCAGCCGCGCAATGATCGCTTCGTGCCGCGACCGCATGTAGCGCAAAAGGTCGCGATCGCCCATTGTCGCTGCATTGCCGAGAAAACTGTCGTTGAACTCCCAGCCGTGGCCATTCACGGACACCTGGTAGCTGCCTTCGTTCTCCACCTTCACGCCGCCATGCCGCCCCAGCGTCGGCTCCGACCCGCCCAGATGCGTCCATAAGGCGTGATAGATATCCCCCACGAAATTGTCGGCCGGAAACTTCCAGTTGCAACGCATCACCGATCGCGTCGCACCGCCGGGCAGAAACTCGGTGCCGCCTTCCTCCGCATCGAGCACGGCATCGAGATACCAGCGGAAATCGCCCAGCCAGTCGCCGAGCGATGGCGCCTCTTCATCGAACGTCGCAAAAACCAGGCCTTTATAGGCTTCGACGCGCGCGCGCTTCAGGCCCCAGTCCTCCATCCGAAAACCGGGTGTCGACTTGTACAGCCCCATTTTGGGCATTTTCTTGAGCGCGCCATCGAGCCCAAAGGCCCAGCCGTGATAGTTGCAGGTGAACTGACGCCCAGTGCCGCTATCGGCAAAGCAGACGCGGTTGCCGCGGTGTGGGCAGGAATTGAGAAAGACGTTGATCGCGCCAGCGTCGCCGCGCGCAACGACTACTGAATCTTCCCCCATGTAGGTGGTCACGAAATCGCCGGGACTTTCGACCTGACTCTCATGGGCGACGAACAGCCAGCTGCGCGCGAAAACATGGCTCAATTCGCGTTCATAGATTGCCTGGTCCCAGAAAATCCGGCGATCGAGGGTGCCGAAGTCTGCATCGATATACTGGGCCATAGTCATATGCTGGCATCCGTTGTTGCTTTACATACGGTACCGTATGGTATTTCTGTGATCCTGTCCAGTGCTAACGTCGGCCAAGCACCCGGGACGGTGCCGGGCGACTGTCGCTGCACCGGACAGGCGACATATCGTGGCTTCGCAATCGAGATCACTGCGGTCATGCTGCCTAACATTGCCATTCAGTTACTGGCGGCGCCGTACTGTACGGGCTATGCGGTCCCTGATTTCGGGCAAGCAGGCGCGAAGGCAGCATGGCCGCGGCCGCGGTATATGATGCCTGCGGCTGCTTGCGCTTTTCTCCTCGCGCTGTTCGAAGTGACCCGTTAACTCATGGCGCAAGACAAAAGGGTGCTGACAGATGGTCGATGTTTTGGGTGAGGGCGCTAACTATACCAATTCGGTGCAACTCAATGGCAATCCGGCCGTGCGGCTGCTGGGGAATGGCGCCACGTTCATAAACACTGATCGCGGTCGTGTTCTGGGGACTTCCGGCAGTGCTGCTGTCATTGAGATCGTGGGAACCGGCGGTACGATTTTCAATCAGTCGGGTGCGGTCATCAGTACGACAAGCGGAGGCAGCTACGCGGTTGCCATCCAAGGCGGCCCCGGCGACGATCTCATTGTGAATGGGGGCGCAATTGTCGGCGAAGTACATCTGGGTAGCGGCGCCGACACGATCGATATTCTGCTGCAATCGAACATTCATCAGCTACTGCCGACCGGCATGTACGGAGGGAGCGGAGACGATACACTCATCCTCAGAGGCGGCGTTTCTGTTCTCTATATGAACGGCACGTCCAGCTTAGACAGTTTCGAAAAACTGGTCATCGACATGCCGTTCGACACTGTAAACGGCAGCGGGAACAATCTGGTCGGCCTGTCGGGCTTTTCGAGTGTCGAGGCAAGAGCAGATGCCTATGTCAACTTCGTGAGCAGCGTAAACGCAGACGCTACAATCACCATGCTTTCGGGTGGATCGGTCGGCATCAGCAATGGTTCCGTCTTCGAGTCGTTGATCGGGTCAGGGATGAATGATTTCGTCAGCCTGACGTCCACTGGCCAGGTGACCGGCAGCATCGATCTTGCAATTGGCGACGACACGCTCTTTTTGTCCTTTCTCAGCAGCAGTTCCGTTCAACCTGCGGCGGTGTATGGCGGTTCGGGCGTCGATACTCTATTGCTGGCGACCAGCGGCACCGTCGATCTCGATCTGGGCGGATTTTTTGGATTTGAAAAGGTCAATGGTGCGTCCAACCCTTCGTTTCACGACATTACAATTCGCAATGCCGACAATCTGCAGGCCATAGAAATCACAGATCGGGACCGTTTCGATCTCATCGGTAGCTATTCGCCCGATGCGTTTGTGAACGGCGTCGCCGGGCACGTCTATATCTCGGCGGATTCCGAAGTGGGGCGATACGGCTTTAGCCGCGTACCTGGATTTGAAACCGACTTCAACGCGCAACAGCAGGCACTGATCCAGACTAATACGACAGTCATAAATGACGGTGTTATTCGCGGTGACGTGCAAATGTATTATGGAGATGATGTCTACGATGGGTCTGCCGGTCGGACGGGTGGGACCATATCAGGCTATGCGGGCAACGACATCCTGAAAGGTGGTGACGAAAACAACGTAATCGAAGGCGGTTATGGGGCAGACGACCTTTATGGCAATGGCGGTGACGATAGGCTGATCGGCGGCGACGGCAGCGACATTCTGGATGGTGGCAGCGGCAGTGACATTCTGTTGGGTGGGGCCGGTGACGATCACGTCTTTTTCGATGTGACGGATGTTGCCGCAAATGTTTCAGGCGGTAGCGGAAATGACGTGCTGGTCATTCGCAATTCTTCAGCTCCTGTAAGTTTCGATCTGGGCATGCATGGTTTTGAGGCGGCACAGCGGATCGTGGACGATCTCGCGGGCAATGACTGGAGTCAGATCGAGGACATCTACACTGCTCAATGGCAACTCACCCAGCAAAGTGTCATTTATGACAATGGCAGCAAGTTGATCGTGGAATTCGATGTCACCAATACAAGCGCCACGCAACAGACCTGGAGTGTTTTCGACGGCCAGTCACGGCTGGACAGCGTCGATCAGTATTTTGACGACGGCACGCGGACGTTCATTAACCTCGACCAGGGTAATGCGAGTTTCGTGTCTCAGGACTGGTTTACATTTGATGCGCAAGGGCGTCTGAGTGCTCACGACGTGCAATATGACAATGGTAGTCGCACGTTTGTGAACATCGACGAAAACAATAGCCAGAGTTGGGCTCAAGCATGGTTCAGTTACGACAGTCAGGGTCGTTTAGACACGCAGGACGTGATTTACGATGACGGTAGCCGCATCTTCTACAACTATGATCAGGATAGCACCCAACCGTTCACGCTATCGGCCTATCTCTACGATGCTGCCGGAAACGCATATCAGCAGATAATCGTGCGAGACAACGGAACGACCGATTATATCGTTCTTTGAAAGTAGCACCGGTCTTTATGTCTGAACGTCACGTCCATTGCAATTCCCCCGCTATGGGACTTACGATATCGCATAGCTGACGGGTCGTCGGCCCGCTTGCGCTTACCAATTGGTGTAAGACCCGTCCTTGCGCTGCAACGTCTTGATCGGCGCATAGCGTTCCGCATAGTCGCCAAGCAGTTCGAGCTTGGCGAAGTCCACGTCGCAGCCGATGCCGGGGCGATCGTTGATTTCCAGCCTGCCGTTGCGGAAATCATAGCTGTTGTTGAGATAGGGCCAGACGCGTCGTCCGCCGCCGCTCATTTCCATCAGCGCGGGCGTCGATGTCGCGGCGACGCAATGCACGAGCGTCGCCGTCGCGATCGGGCCGGTAAAGTGGGGGATGAGACCGATATTGTGCGCCTCGCACATTGCCGCGATCTTCATGAACTCGGTCACGCCGCCGACATTGGGGATGGTGACGCGGCCATAATCGATCAGGTCTTTTTCGATCAGCGCCGTCCAGTCCCATTTGTTCCCCAGCACCTCGCCCACCGCGATCGGCACCTTCACCTGACTGCGGATCAGCGCATAGGTCTGGAGATTATCGCTGCGCACCAGATCCTCGACGAAATAGGGGCGGAGCGGCGCGATCATGTCAGCCAGGGCAATGGCATCATTCTGGTCATATTCGCCGTGGAAGTCGATCGCCCAGCCACCGTCGCGGCCGCAGCCTTCGCGCACTTCGCGGCAGATGGCGGCCATCCGCGGCACTTGCGCGAACCGGTCGAAGGTAATGTCCTGGCCCGGATCGTGAATGCGATAGCTGTGGAAGCCCGCCTCCATGCAGGCGCGTGCGCGCTCGCCATGGCTGGCCTTGGGCTGGTTCGGAATGGAAAAGCCGGTCGCGTAGCATTCGACATGGTCGCGCGATCGCCCGCCCAGCAATTGATAGAGCGGCACGCCCAGCGCCTTTGCCTTGATGTCCCACAAGGCGATGTCGAGTGCACCCAGCGCATGCGTCTTTTCGCGCCCGGCAGGATAGAAATAGCCCCGGTGCATGATCTGCCACAGCCGCTCCGTGCGGAACGGGTCCTCGCCGATCAATTGCCCGGCAAGCTGTTCCATCACATCGGGCGCGCCACCTTCGCCGACACCCGTTAGGCCTGCGTCGGTCTCGATCTGGACGATATGCGTGCTTTGGTTGAATGTCGGCTGCCGGACGTTTGGGCGACCTGCGGCGTCAGTCGGCGTCCGGTAGAAGCGGATGCGCGTGATCTTCGCCTTGGGGAGTGCTGCCAGTGCAGACGGGACGGCAAGCATCGCGCCTGTCAGCGCCGCAGCGCCGGTCATGAATTGCCGTCGGTCCAAACCCGCTCTCCTGTCCATTCGTCTTGTCGTTTCGTATGATGATGCGCCGCGCCTTTCGCCATGCAAACCCCCTGGATGGGCGATCGCTCAACAGGTGAACGACAAGGCTGTGTTCTGGTTAGTGCGTCCAGACGGGCGGGGCGATCCGTTCCACCTTGCCGACGATGACGATGTAGGAGAGCGCCCCGACCAGTGCGACGCAGCCTATGAAGGCCAGCGCACCGTGGAACGATCCGGTCTGCTGGACGATGAGGCCGATGACGATCGGGGTAATGATCCCGGCCAGTTGCGTGCAGAAATTGAACACGCCGCCGGTCAGCCCGACCAGGCTGGCCGGTGCCACTTCGGAAATGAGAGTCCAGCCCAGATTTGCCATGCCCTGCCCGAAAAAGGCAATGGAAAGAACCGCGATGACCAGCGCATTGCTGTCCAGCCCGGCGGCCAGGATGATGGTGCTCGACAGCATCAGCCCGGCCACGACCGGAAACTTCCGCCCGATGCTGAGCGAAGCTGTGCGGCGCACCAGCCAGTCGGAAATCTGGCCGCCCGCAAGCACACCGATCGAGGCAGCGATGAACGGCAAGGTCGCGTAGAAGCCGACGCTGATCCAGCTCATCTTGCGTTCCACCGCGAGATAGGTCGGAAACCAGGTGAGGAAGAAGATGAGCGTGGAATTGGTCGCGAACTGGCCCAGCGACGCACCGAACACCTGACGCCGGGTGATGAGCCAGCGGACGTTGCGCCAGCTAAAGGGCAAGCTGGCACCGCTCGATACGACGCCGCCGTCGGCTGCGATCAGGTCCAGCTCCGCCTGCGTGACTGACGGGTGTCGAGACGGGTCACGATACAACCGCAGCCACACGAAGCCGAGCACGACCCCGATGCCCCCGACGATGAAGAACAGCGCCCGCCAGCCGAAGGTCGCCACGGTCCAGAATAGCAACGGAGACATGAAGGCGATGCCGACATACTGCC
Organism: Sphingobium algorifonticola; assembly: GCF_004005485.1. Taxonomy (GTDB): domain Bacteria; phylum Pseudomonadota; class Alphaproteobacteria; order Sphingomonadales; family Sphingomonadaceae; genus Sphingobium; species Sphingobium algorifonticola. The sequence goes on along the minus strand of NZ_RZUL01000001.1, from coordinate 143,265 downwards.
CGACGGCATAGACGCTGTTGGCTCGCGCGCGCTCGCGTTGGGGAAACCAGCTTACCAGCACGCGGCTGTTCGCGGGGAAGCAGGGTGCTTCCGCCGCGCCCAGGCACAGGCGCGTGACAAGCAGCGACCACAGGCCGAACGCCGCGCCCTGGAGCGCCGTGAACAGCGACCACAAGGTGACGGACAGGAAATAGGTGGTCCGTACGCCCAGCCGGTCGAGCACGATGCCGCCGGGGACCTGCGCAATCGCATAGCTCCATGAAAAGACGGAAAAGACGACGCCGAGCGTCGCGGGATCAAGGCCGAGGTCGGCAGTCATTGCGGGTGCCGCGATGCTCAGCAAGGTCCGGTCGAGATAGTTGAGAGTCGTGAGCACGGCGATCAGGCCGAGCATGCGATAGCGCACGGGCATGCTGCGTGGGCGGCCTTGGCCATGCGCGTCGCTTCCCACTTCTTCGCTCTCCCGCCTATCGTTGTCCGGCGCCGCCAGTCGGCTGCGTGATGGCTGATTGTGACAGGGAAGGAGACACGATGACAACGGCCAAGCCGACGCGATGACAGCCGTGCTGTTATCCTGTGAGAGATGTACGCAACGCCAAACCCGACTATCAAATGCCCTCAGATCGCCGGAATAACTATTTATTATCAATATCTTGTTTATATGTACTCATCATATCCATATTGTATACATCATCGATCCGGCCCTCATAGGTTGAGAGTGTGAAGGGACGCAAAATTGACTAACCCCCCGGCATCCCGGATTTATCAGGCATAGCGTTGCCACGTCTGGCGAGCAGGATCCGAACGCGGACCGGCCCGGCGAGAGCGACGCAAGGAGATGGACCATCGATCCCGATGGCCAAATGGGGAGGATCTTATGCGTATCTCGATTGATCCAATGCGTATGCTGACATTATTGCGCTGCGGCGTGGCCGTACCTGCGCTCATGGTATCGGCAACGGCCCTGGCACAGGTCGATACCAGTGCCAGCGTGACGCCGGAGGAACAGGGCGTCGTCGAGGACGAGGCGATGACACGCGACATCATCGTCACCGGCAGCAGCATTCGCGGCGTTCCGCCTACCGGCTCCAATCTCATTCAGTTGGGTGCCGAAGATGTCGTGAACACCGGGTCGGCCACGGTGCAGGAACTGCTGGCGAACGTGCCGCAGCTCGGTACGTTCAACCAGGCCCCGCGGCCCGATCAGCGGTCCAACGGCATTCTGTCCACCGCGCCCAATATCCGCGGACTGGGGCAGGCGCAGACGCTGGTCCTCATCAATGGCCACCGTCTCGTCGGCACCGGGCATCTCCAGAACATCGCCGATCCGTCGATCGTCCCGCCTTCGATCCTCCAGCGGGTAGAGATCGTGGCCGACGGCGCGTCGTCGGTCTACGGGTCGGATGGCATCGCGGGCGTCGTCAACCTCATCACCCGTCGGGATTTCGACGGCGCAACGGCGTCGTTCCGCTACGGTGTCGGCGACGATTATAATCTGATGAACACCAACGCCGTCATCGGGACCAAGTGGGAAACCGGTGGTATCGTCGCCTCGGTCGAATATTCCAAGACGAGCCGCCTGCGCGGCACCGACCGCGATTTCGCCACCAACGATTTCCGTGCGGTCGGCGGGCAGGACAATCGCTCGCAGAACACCTGCGTTCCGGCATCCTTCCGCCTGCAGAACGCCAACGGCGCGCCCGCCGGCGATTACATCGAGTTTGGCACCGGCAACCGCAATGTGCGTTGCGACAATGCCCGGTTCCTTGACCTTTATCCGCGTCAGGAGCGGCTGAGTTTCTTCGCTGCGGGCCATCAGGACGTGACACCGGATATCGAGCTGTTCTTCGACGCGTTTCATTCGAAGACCAACCAGGATGCGTTCCGCGATCCCGTCGGCGCGAGCGGCACGATAACCCGGTCCAACCCGTTCTTCCCCTCGGCGCAGGTCGCGCCGACGGTGAATGCGGTGACGGCCTATTACAATGTCCCTGCTGTCACCGGCGTACCCATCAAGGACGTGCAGGCGATCGAAGTCTATGGCGGTACCATTGGCGCGGACGTTACCCTGTCGACGTTCAAGTGGACGACCTACCTCACCGGATCGCACAGCACGACGGACCTGAGCGAAGGCAGCTTCGACCCGCGCGTCAATTCCTCGGCACTGGCAGGCACGACGCTTGCCACGGCGCTCGATCCGTTCAGCGGCCGCACGAGCGACGCCGTGAAAGTGGGCCTTGCCAATTACGAGCAGTTCTTCGGATCGCGGCAGTGGCTTTGGGAAATCAACAGCAAGATCGACGGCCCGCTGTTCAACCTGCCGGGCGGTGAAGTGAAGATCGCGCTGGGCGGCGTCTATCGCAAGGAGTTCTACGACGGCAAGAATACGCTCAGCCGTATCGGCTTTGAGGAAAATCTGGGCCAGCAGATCGGCCGCCGCACCGTCTATTCGGGCTTCGGCGAATTGTTCATCCCGATTTTCGGAGACGAGAATGCGATGGGCGGGTTCCGCCGCCTCGATGTGTCGCTTTCGGCACGCTATGACAATTACAGCGATTTCGGCAGCACCTTCAATCCGAAGGTCGGCGTCAACTGGGAACCGATCGACGGCTTCACCCTGCGCGGCAGCTATGGCACGTCCTTCCATGCTCCGGCCCTGCCTGACCTGTTCGGTCCCGACACGCGGGCCGGCTATGGCACCGGTGGTCTGACGCCCGCAGGGGTTACCCCGATCCGCACGGGCAACATCTTCATTGCCGGCGGCAATCCCAATCTGGACGCGGAAGAAGCGACGACATGGTCGCTCGGCCTTGATCTGGCGCCCCCGGCGCTGCCCGGCTTCAAGGCGAGCGCGACCTATTACAACATCAACTTCACCGGGCGCATCGCCTTCCCGGAATCGCGCTTCTTCTATGTCTTGCCGGAGTTCAACCAGTTCTTCATCGACAACATCTCCTGCTCCAACGGTCAACCTTATGGATCGGGTGGCACGGGCTGTACGTCGCTGCCGATCGACCCGCAGACGGTGTTCAACACCATCCAGGGCCTGCGGCTCCAGAACTTCCCATCGGCGGTCAACACCGCCGCGGACATTCCGCCGGTGTACATCATCACCATCCTGCGCCGCGCCAACCTGGCCGTCATCGACACCTCGGGTATTGACGTGGACATGAGCTATCGCTGGAACATGGGATCGACGGCGATGGGCGTGCAGGTACAGGCAAACCGTGTGCTGAATTACGACCAGACCGCCATTCCCGGCGCGCCCAAGGTCGATCAGTTCCCGTTCGGCCAGGCCAAGTTCCGCGCACGCGGTTCGTTGTCCGCCAAGACCGGCGGGTTCACGGCAATTGCCAACGTCAACTTCAACGACAAATATCGCTCGCAATATGTTGCGGTGACGGGGACGACGTCGGTCCAGTCGGTCGAGACGGTCGATGCCTATACCACGGTCGATCTGCACTTCGGGTTCGAGTTGGGCGGCAGCGGCCTTGCCAAGGGCATGGAGTTCACGCTGGACGTCGATAACGCGTTCGACGCCGATCCGCCCCGCATTCGCTCGGGCAACGGCATCGGTGTCGGCAACGTTCTGGGCCGGGTCGTAACGGTCGGGATCCGCAAGGCTTTCTAGACGCACGGCACCGCGTTCGGAATGTCGGGGGGGCGGGGCGCGTGGCCGGATTGGCACGCGCCCCGTTGCGTCGGTATGAAGGTTCAACAATCAAGGGTTGCGCAGGATCATGAAGCTGTTTTCGGGGCTGCATTTGTCGATCGGGCACATAATGCTGTGCGTTGCGGCGGCCATCGCGGGCGTGTCCGTGGCGGTGGGGCAGAACGGTACGCCCACGTCCGGCGCCGCAGCGGTGGCCCCAGTCAGTGATCCTGTCATCGCGGCACAATTCGAGGAGACATGCGCAGGCTGTCACGGCTCCGGCGGGCGCAGCGGGGACCGTGCACCGGCGCTGGCCAACAGCGCGAAGCTGCGCGCGATGAGCGACGCCGGGATCGCCGCGATCATCCGCAACGGCGCAGGCGGCATGCCTGCGTTCGGCTTCGACGATAAGCAACTGGCCAGTTACGTCGCGCTCATCCGGTCCTGGAATGTGGTGGCCGCCGTCACCGCCACCGATGCGCAGGTGGCGGCCGGCGAAGCCTTTTTCTTCGGCAAGGGGCAGTGCGCCGACTGTCACATGGTGCGCGGGCGTGGCGGCAGCAACGGCCCGGACCTGACGTTTATCGGCGCGACCTCCACGCCTGACGACATGGGCCGGATGCTGGACAATCCCACTGCGCTGATGGGCAGCCGTACCACCGCGTCCTGCCCCGGCTGGGCCTTTTGCCCCGATATGCAGTGGACGATCGTCAACGTGCGGATGCGCGATGGAACGACGCTGCGCGGCTTTGCCCGGAACGAGGCCGAGAACAGCCTGCAATTGCAGACGCTGGACGGCAGGCTGCGGTCGATCGAGGCCGGCGAATATATCGACTACAGCCGGGAAACGACATCCTATATGCCCGCGCTGAAGGCAAGTGCGGAGGAGCGGCGTGATGTCATCGCTTATATGGCGAGCCTCAAGACGCAGCGGCTGGGACCGGTCACCGACGCGACCGTGCCGCCGCCGACTGCTGCCGACAAGGCGGCGGTGCTGACCCCGGTCAGGGGCGAGTGGCCATCCTACAACGGCTTGCCGAGCGGCAACCGGCACAGCGCGCTGGCGCAGATCACCAGCCGCAACGTCGATCGCCTGCGCCTTTCATGGATGTTCTCGCCCGGCGGGGTGGGGCTGGAAACGACGCCGGTGGTCGTCGATGGCGTGATGTATGTCACCGGCGCCAAGCAGGTCTGTGCCCTCGACGCGCGCAACGGCCGCAGTTTCTGGTGCGCGGGGCGGACGGCGCGCCAGCCGGTGCCTGCGGGCGGCATCGCCGAAACACCGCGCGCCGCACCTGCGGGCGTTGCCCTCCAGCCGGTCGGCCCGGCGACGGCGGCGCGCCCTTCGGCAGGGGTGGCGAGCGGCAACGGACCTAATCGCGGCGTTGCAGTGGTCGGCGACCGGGTGATCTTCACTTCGGACGATGCCTATCTCATCTGCATCAACCGTCTGACCGGCGGGGTGATGTGGACCGTGCCGCTGACCGATCCGGCTTATGGCGGCCGCTACTATGCGACACCGGCCCCGCTGGTGATCGGCGATCTGGTGGTGTCGGGCGTGTCGGGCGGCGATTCCCCGACGCGCGGCTTCCTGGCGGCGTTCGACGTGACGACCGGCAAGCTTGCCTGGCGGTTCTGGACAGTGCCCGCGCCCGGCGACCCCGCTGCTGCGACATGGCAGGGGCCGGACATGGCGACCGGGGGCGCAGCGACGTGGATGACGGGATCCTATGACAAGGACAGCAACACGGTGTTCTGGGGCGTGGGCAATCCCTATCCCTCGACCGACGGCAGCGGCCGGCTGGGCGACAATCTCTACGCCAATTCGGTGATCGCGCTCGACGGCGCGACGGGCAAGCTGCGCTGGCATTATCAGTTCACGCCGCATGACGTGCACGACTGGGATGCGACGGCCCCGATGGTGCTGGTCGACGACGTCTATCAGGGCAAGCGTCGCAAGCTGCTGATGCAGGCCAATCGCAACGGCTTTTTCTATGTGCTGGACAGGACCAATGGCCAGTTCCTGTTCGCCAAACCCTTTGTGGAGAAGATGAACTGGGCCAGCGGCATCGACGCCAGTGGCCGCCCGATCCTTGTCCCCGGGCGGGAACCCAATGCGGAAGGCGTGTTCGCCTGTCCGGCAGTACGCGGCGCGACCAACTGGTATTCGACGGCGTACAATCCTGACACCCGCCTGTTCTACGTGATGGCGGCGGAGGATTGCGGCATTTTCCGTACGCGCGGGCGCATCTACGGCGCCAATGTGGACGTCAAGAATCCAGGTCGCCGCTATGTGCGCGCGCTGAACCCGGAAACCGGCGCGATCGTTTGGGAAAAGGCGCTGACCGGATCGCATGAGGCCAATTACAGCGGCGTGCTATCCACCGCCGGTGGCCTGCTCTTCCATGGCGAGACGGCCGGGGGATTTGCCGCCGTGGACGCGAAGACGGGCAAGACGCTTTGGACGGTGCCGACCAACGATGCTTGGCGCGCCTCGCCGATGACCTATATGGTGAAGGACCGCCAATATGTTGCGGTGGCAGCGGGATCGAACATCCTGTCGTTCGCGCTGCCTGCGCAGGACTGAGGCGGGTCATGGCCGACGATGCCGCTTTCGCCCTGTCACGCCGCAGCCTGCTGGCGGGGGGCGCAGCGACGATCGCGGGTGCGGCGCCGGTGATGGCGCAGACGCGCGCGCGCGCGACACCGATGGTCGATACGCATATCCATCTGTTCGATCCGACGCGGCCGCAGGGGGCACCCTATCGCGGACCGAAGACGGCGGTGTCCTATGCCACGGGCGCGTCCCCGGCGCTCTATCGCCAGGTGATGCGGCGGCATCCGGTGGTGGCGGCGATCCATGTCGATGCCAGCCCCTGGGTGGAAGACAATCTATGGGCTTTGCAACAGGCGGCGCGTGACCCGATCATGGTCGGCGTGATCGGCAATTTCCGTATCGAGGCCCCGGATTTCGCGGAGATATTCACGCGGCATGCAAAGGATCCGCTGCTGCGCGGCCTGCGGTATGGCAATCTGTGGCGCTATGACATCGTGGCGCAGGCGCGCCAGTCCGTGTTCATCGACGGGCTGAAGCGCGTGGCCGATGCCGATCTCGTGCTCGACACCGCCAATCCGCGCCTTGATCTGCTTCAGGCGGTAGTGCGCATCAGCGATGCGGTGCCGCACCTGCGGGTCGTGATCGATCATCTGTGCAAGTTCGATCCCGCACCGGCCGAGATGGCCGCCTATGACGGCGTGCTGCGGGAGATGGCCGCGCGCCCCAATCTGTTTGTCAAGCTCTCCTCCAGCCTGCATGCGGGGCATGTCAGCCCCCGCATGATCGATCACAAGGCGCGCCTCGACCAGTTGTTCGAGACATTCGGCGCGGGCAGGGTGCTGTTTGCCAGCGACTGGCCCAATGTCGAAGGGGATGGGCCAGTCGATGTGGCGATCGCTATCGTGCAGGACTATTTCGCCCTGAAAAGCGCCGAGGACCGCCGCCGTTTCTTCTGGGGCAATGCGATACAGGCCTATAAATGGGCACCGCGCACAGCGGCGCAGCGCGCCCTATTCGGGTGACGACGGGCTATTGCCCGAGCTCGTAGAAAGCGAGCGACGCCGCCCTGATCTGCGGCACCAGCAGCCGGTTGCGCTTCGCATCCCAGCCGATGGCGGCGGGAACGGCGATGTCCTGCGCCACGACCTCCGCCTTGCCTGTGGGCGGTACGCGATAGACATTGTGGCCATCCTGGCTGGCAACCAGCAGACTGCCGTCGGGCAGGGGGATGATCCCGTCTATGCGCCCCGTCGGCAAGGTCCGTTCGCGCAGGACCCGGCCCTTGCCATCGCGGAACACCAGATTGACGCCGCGCCCGCCATGAACCACCGTCCCATCGGCCAGCAGGGCGATGCCGTTTACCCGCTCCAGCGCGTCGTCGCGTTTCACAAAAGCGGAGACTCGCCCGCGCCTGTCGACTTTCCAGATAGCGCCGGGGCGGTCGTCGCTGCCGCTGTCGCTGATATACATCGTGCCATCGTCGGCGACCGTCAGGTCGTTGAGGCGCACGGCGTCGGGAATGTCGATACTGCCGCGCGGCGCGCCCGATGCCCGATCGAAGCGATGCACCGTCCTGGGATCGACGACATAGAGGCTGTCGCCCTTGATGAACAAACCCAGCGGCTGGACCAGCGTCACGCCGTTGCGGCCCCCTTCGATCCATTTGAGTTGCAGCACGCTGCCGTCGGGTGAGACGCGCGAGATAAATCCGTCATTCCCTTCGCCGGGCGGACCCTGATTGGCGACGAAGTAGCTGTCCGTGCGATCATCGTAGCGGACGCATTCGGACCCCATGAAGCCCACTTCGCTCAGCAATTTGCTGTAAGGCCGCGCAGTGGGCGCGGGTGCCGTCTGCGCGATGGCAGGAGCAGGTGCGGCAACGGCGAGCAGCAGGGCGATCGACAGGCAGCGGATCATAGCAATTTCCTCGACGCATCGACTTTGAGTGATAGCAGCGCACCAACCATCGCCAGCCCGGAGATGACGAAAAAGGCGCTTTCCCATCCACTTTGCGCCACAATATAGCCCGTTGCAACGGCCGCGATCGCGCCCGCCAGATTGCCGAAGGTGTTCATCACCGCCGAGACCGATCCGGCATATTCGCCGCCGATGTCGAGCGGTATCGCCCAGGCGACGCCAACGACCAGTTCGAGGCCGAACACCGCAAGGCCGAACCAGGCGATTGCCGCAATCGGATCGGCATTGGTCGCGGCAAGCGGCACGGCAACGGCCGCTACGATGAAACCGACGCATATGATGAGGCGGCGGGCGAAGGTAATCCGCCCGGTGCGGCGCAGGACCGTATCGGACAGCCACCCTCCGGCCAGATCGCCCGCCACCCCGGCCAGCAGCGGAATGCTCGCGGCGATCCCCATGGCCTTCAACTCAAGGCCGCGCGCGTCCGACAGATAGGTCGGAAACCATTGCAGGAAGGTGACGATGCCCCAGCCGTAGCAGAAGTACATCACCGAAAGCAGCCATATCTGCGGCGCGGACAGGATAATCCGCCAGGGAACGGAGCCGGGTTTGCCCTTGCCCGACTGGCCGATCGCGTCCTCGATTAGCGCGCGTTCGGCAGCATTGACGCCAGGGTGTTCGGCAGGCGAATTGCGATAGAAGAACCACCAGAGCGCGGCCCAGCCCAGCCCGACCAGCGCAAAGACCAGAAAGGGCGCGCGCCAGCCGAAACTGGCGATCATATACACCACGATCAGCGGTGTGATGGCGCCGCCCATCCGCGATCCCGCATGCGTCAGCCCCTGCGCCCAGCCGCGTTCGGCGGGCAGCATCCAGCGCGACAGCGATCGTGTGGCGATGGGAAAGGCACCCGCTTCCCCCATGCCGAAGAGAAAGCGGCATACGATGATCGACCCCGCGGACCAGGTGAGCGCGGTAGCGGCCGTGAACGCCGACCACCAGGTCACGACCGCTGTCAGCGCGGCGCGCGGACCGAACCGGTCGCCCAGCCAGCCGCCGGGTATCTGGAACAGTGCATAGCTGATCTGGAAAGCGCCCAATATCCAGCCCATCGTTTCCTTGCTGAGCGAGAACTCTGCCTGAATGGACGGTGCCGCCGTCGAAATCACGACGCGATCCATATAGGTAATCATGTACGCCAGCACTGTCAGCCACAGGACGCTGTGCCGTACGCGGGTGGGGCGGGCCGCCGGACTATCCGCCGGGGCGGTTGACGTTATGTCGCCGCCGGTCATCCGCATTGTCCCACGCAGGCGCACCTGCGGCGTGTCAAGGCCGCAGGCCGGGCGAAAATGGCCGCGTCGATGGTCATCATTATGCTAGCCTTGGTCATGGTCAGTGCGGCTGGCGGCCGGGCAGTCCGATGCTGCGCGCCTTCCCGCTGCGCAGCAACGGCGCTTCCGTGCCGACGGCGGGCAGGCGGAACGGCGAAGGGCCGCTTGTCCGGTATATCTGCGCGCCGATCGCCCGCGCCGCCATCGCCAGCGCGTCGCGCACTTCGGACAGCCGGGCTTCCGTCATCCGATCGGCCGAATCGGAAGAGGAAATGGCGGCAACCGTTCGCCCGCTGCTGTCGATCACGGGCACCGCGACACAACGCAGGTCGTTCGCAATCTCGCAATTGTCGATGGCCCATCCACGCCGCCGCACCAGCGCGATCTCGTCGCGGAAGGCATGGGCGTCGGTAATGGTATTGGGCGTCAGCGCGATCAGCTCGCCTTCGACCAGAAACGCTTCCAATTCATGCGCGGGCAGAGCGGCGAGCAGAACCTTGCCAAGGCCCGAGCAATAAGCCTCAAGCTGCGTGCCGACGCGGGTGTGGACAAGGAACCGCTCGTTGGTGCCTGCCTTGGCGACATATGTGACCATGCCGTCCTCCAGCACGCCCATATGGACGATGAGGTCGAGTTCCGCCGCCAGATCCTCCAATATCGTGTTGGCGGCGTCCCGCAGCAGGCGCTCATGGGCGACATAGCGCGACAGCGAAACCAGCAGCATGCCGGGACCATAGCGGCCGCGATCGTCGCGGATGACCGCGCCGATCTCCAGCAGCGTCTGGATCAGCCGGTATCCCGACGCTTCGGGCAATTGCGCCCGGCGGCTGAGTTCGGCACTGGTCAGCCATTCGTTCGGCTCCTGAAAGGCTCTCAGCATCTTGAAGGCCTTCTGCACCGACTTGTTTCTGGGTGTCGCCATCATCCGTCTCCCGTCACATCCTTGTCGCCCCGCTTGTCCCGCCGGGGTCGCCCTCAGGTTGAAAATCGAACCCGGCTGACCCAGCCGACGTCGTCGCACATGTACATAAAGCCGTTGTGCAGCTTTGCCCCGTGAATGACCGGCGATCCTTCCGGCAGGTTCACGCGCTCCAGTATGACACCGGTTGCCGCATCATGCAGGAAAAAAGCGTTGTAGTTGGAATCGGAGCACCACAGGCGGTCCTTGGCGGCATCCACCCAGGTCATGTCATGGGGCCGGTCGCCTGCGGTGGGAAAGCTGTTTTCGACCTGCCAGCTTGTCTTGTCGATCGCGAAGATGGCGCGGGCGGGCGGCACATTGACGAACAGCAGATTGTTCTTGGGCAGGATGCAGTGTGCGCCGGTTCCGGCCGGGCCTTCGGTCGCCGTCAGTTCCTGTTCGCCTGCGCCGCGTCGTCCCGAAGGGCGCGGTCCCGAAGGCGCAGGGGCGGGATAGGCGGGTTGCAGCGGCGTGCGCTGGCCCTTCACATCGCCCTTCATCGAATAGATCTGCCCCGCGCCGGGCGTGCTATACTTGCGCATCGCCTTGCCGGTCGCCGGATCGCAGGCGACGATGAGGCGGTTGTACGTCGATCCGATCCACATGATGCCCTGTTCGTCGAGACAGATGCCGCTTGCGCGCAGCACGCCTTCGCAGCGCACCTCGCGAATGAGCTTGCCGGTATCGATGTCGATCAGCGTCGCCTGATTTTCGTCGATCTGGTGGATGATCCACAGCCCTTCCGGCGACACCCACATGCCGTTGGGACCATAATAAGGCGACTTGTAGAGCACCTCGACCTTGCCGGTCGTGCGGGTCTTGACCTTCGTGATGTCCGGCGCGGCAGCGCGCGTCATGGCGGGAAAGGCGCTCAGTGCCGCCAGACCGGCGATGCCGCCCAGCATGTGGCGGCGATGCATGTTCATGGTGTCCATTATCCTCATCCCTCTACTGTCATGCAGTCATTGTCTGGCCTGTGGGCCAGCCTGCCTTTGCAGGTCGAGCGCGACGTCGACGATCATGTCTTCCTGTCCGCCGACCATCTTTCGGCGGCCGAGTTCGATCAATATGTCGCGGGTGTCGATGCCATAGTCGGCAGATGCCCGTTCGGCGTGCCGCAGAAAGCTGGAATAGACGCCCGCAAACCCAAGGCTGAGCGTCTCGCGATCGACCTGCACGGGGCGATCCTGCAACGGGCGGACGAGAGTCTCGGCCGCGTCCATCAGCTTGAACAGGTCGCAGCCGTGCCGCCAGCCCTTGCGCTCGATCGCGGCGATGAACACTTCGAGCGGGGCATTGCCCGCGCCCGCGCCCATGCCCGCCAGGCTGGCATCGACCCGGATCGCGCCCGCCTGCACCCCGACGATCGAATTGGCGACGCCCAGCGACAGATTGTGATGGGCATGGATGCCGCGCTCGGTCTCCGGCTTGAGGACCCGGTCATAGGCTTCCAGACGGGCGCGATAGCCGTCCATGTCGAGCGCGCCGCCGCTGTCGGTCACATACACGCAATGCGCGCCATAGCTTTCCATGAGCTTGGCCTGCTGCGCCAGAGCGTCGGGATCGCTCATATGGCTCATCATCAGAAAACCCGACACATCCATGCCCAGATCGCGCGCGGCCGCAATATGCTGGCGGGATATGTCGGCTTCCGTGCAATGCGTGGCCACACGGACAGACCGCACGCCCAGCGCATAGGCATGCCGCAACTGTTCGATGGTGCCGATCCCGGGGATCAGCAGCGTCGTCAGCCGTGCATGCTGCATCACGTCGGCTGCCGCCTCGATCCATTCCCAGTCGGTATGCGCGCCAAAGCCATAGTTGAAGCTGGAGCCGTTCAAGCCGTCGCCATGGGACACTTCGATAGCGTCGACTTTGGCGTCGTCCAGCGCGCGGGCGATGGCCTGGACATGATCGATGCCATATTGATGGCGGATGGCGTGCATCCCATCGCGCAGGGTGACGTCCTGCACGAAGATTTTCGTCGTCACGGGGTCGAAGGCGGTCATGCGGCTAGCCCCCCCATGCGACGTTCCATGATCCGCTCGGCCGTGCGCAGTCCCGCCGACGTCATGATATCCAGATTGCCGGCATAGGCGGGCAGATAATGCGCGGCACCTTCCACCTCCAGATAGACCGACGCCTTGGTGCCTTCGAACAGGCCATATCCGGGGATATGCGCGGGATTGTTGGAGCCGAACCGCTCGAACTGGACCGGCTGTTTCAGGCGATAGCCCGGCACATAGCTCCGCACCCGCTCCACCATGGTCTCGACCGCCGCCTCGATCACGCTTTCGTCGGCACCGGATGACAGAGTGAACACGGTGTCGCGCATGATCATTGGCGGTTCGGCCGGATTGAGGATGATGATGGCTTTGCCTCTGGCCGCGCCGCCGACGTCCTCGATCCCGCGCGAGGTCGTTTCGGTGAACTCGTCGATGTTCGCGCGGGTGCCGGGCCCTGCCGATTTCGACGCGATCGAGGCGACGATTTCAGCGTAATGCACGGTCGCGACCGAAGATACCGCCGCCACGATCGGAATGGTGGCCTGGCCGCCGCACGTCACCATGTTGACGTTGGTGGCGTCGATATGCGCGTCGCCGTTGACCACCGGTATGACATAGGGGCCGATTGCGGCAGGCGTCAGGTCGATCATCAGCTTGCCCGCCGCCTGGGCCAGCGCATCATGATGGCGGTGCGCCCCGGCCGATGTGGCGTCGAATATGACAGCGATTTCGGGCCAGACGGGCAGGCGCGTCAGCCCTTCCATCCCCTCGTGCGTGGTCGCGACGCCCATGCGCTGCGCACGCTTCAGGCCGTCGGATTCGGCGTCTATGCCGACGAACGCGCCCATTTCCAGAATGTCCGACGTGCGCATGATCTTGATCATCAGGTCGGTGCCGATATTCCCCGACCCGATGATGGCGACTTTCGCTTTTGGCCGTTCCTCGCTCATGTCCGTTTTCTCATCATGCGTTTCCCCCCGGCGCCATGCCAGTGCGTGGCCTGCTCATCGGGGCAGGCGATAGGCGACCAGTTCCCCCGGCTCGCCGGGAGAGGTCATGGCGATCACGACATATTGCTGACCATCGACCGAATAGGTCATGGGTGATCCGGTGGCACGCTTGGCCATGCGGACGCGGCCCACCTGCGCGCCGGTGCGTTTGTCATAGGCCTTCAGCCACGCGCCCTTGCTGCCGTCTTCCGCCGTGGTGACCGTGCCTTCCCCGGCGATGATCAACGTGCGGGTGACCAGCGTACCGACCTTGCCGAAACTGCCGGTCGTCGGGATGGTCAGCCCCTTGAGCGCGGGATTGTTGCGGACGTCATCGGGCGTTTCGCCATGCGGCACCTGCCACAGCATCGATCCCTTGTTCAGGTCCAGCGCGGTGATGCGGCCATAAGGCGGCTTGAGCAGTGGCAGGCCCTGGACGGTCAGCCGGTTGGGTCGTCGTGCCGTCTCTCCGGGCGGCGGGATCAGCCCCGGCACCATCGCCTGGTCAGTTACTTTGGGATCGGCAGGCCGGTTAGCAAATGCGCCAAATGCGGAGTTCGAGAAAATGTAGAGAATGTTGCTTTCGGGATCGAGCGCGCCGCCCGGCCATTGGCCCGCCCCATCGCCATAAGGCGCAACGATCGATGCGCGTGGCCGGGGATAGCGGCTGAAGGTCGCGGGCGTGAACAGCGGGCCGATGCGGTAATCCTGGATCAGCTTTTCGGCTTCGGCGCGCAGTTCCGGCGTAAAATCAATAAGGTCGTCCACCGTGACGCCCTGCCGGTCGAAGGCGGGCGGCTTTGTGACATGCGGCTGGGTGGGCGAATACCATTCCGTCGGCACGTCGCCGATCGGCACCTTGCGCTCCGGGATCGGCCATACCGGCTTCCCCGTTTCGCGATCGAACACATAGACCCAGGCCTGCTTGCTGGGTTGGGCGACGGCCTTGATCTTGCGGCCGTTGACGGTGATGTCGGCCAGGATCGACGCGCAGGGAATGTCGAAATCCCAGATGCCGTGATGCACGAGCTGAAAATGCCAGCGCCGTTCCCCGGTGTTCGCGTCCAGCGCGACGAGGCTTTCGCCGAACAGGCCAGCGCCAGGCCGCGACCCGCCATACCAGTCGCCTGTCGGCAGTTCGATGCCGACATAGACCAGCCCCAATTCCGGGTCGGCGCTCATCTGCGCCCAGCTTCCCGCGTTGCCGGTGTAGACTTCCGATCCATTGAGCCAGGTCTCGTGACCGAACTCGCCCTTTTGCGGAATGGTGTTGAATATCCAGAGGCGCTTGCCGCTGCGCGCGTCATAGCCGCGAATGGCGCCCTTGATATGCTTCTTCATCGGCGTGGAGGAGGGCAGATGCGCCGCACCCACCACGATCACGTCGCCGACCACGAGCGGCGTGGCGTGCAAACCGATGTCGGCGGTATCCAGATCGATGTCGGCATCCTGGCCAAGCTGCGTCTTGAGATCGACGACACCGTTGTCACCAAAACCCGGCACAGGGCGTCCGGTCTTCGCGTCGAGCGCGATCATGCGATAGCCCGGCGTCACATAGATGATGCGCTTTTCGGTGCCGTCGCTCCAGTAGCTCAGGCCCCTGCCGCTGCCGGGGCGGGCGGCTTTCTGCCCGCGAATGCCCTCGTCGATATTATATTTCCACAGCATCTCGCCGGTGCGGCTGTCGAGCGCCACGGCCGCGCGCCGCGATCCCGCCGTCAGATACAATATGCCGTCGATCATCAGCGGCGTTGCCTGAAGATTGGGATCGGGCACCGGACCCAGATTGTCGGGGCGGAACCGCCAAGCCACTTCGAGCGTCGAGAAATTGTCAGCCGTGATCTGGTCGAGCGGTGAATAACGGGTGCTCGACAAGGTGCCGCCATAGGTGCGCCATTCGCCCTTGTCGGTTCCTGCGGACAGCGTGACGTCGCCTGGAACCTTCAGTCGCGGCGGTGAACGCAGCCCCGACACCTGACCGAACGCGCGCCCGGTCTGTGCCGCCAGCACCATCGCGATGCCGGTCGTGCACATCTCCCGCCGGGTGAAGCCGTCGCGCATCCTTTGCCCTCTCCCCCGAGACACCGTTGCCCTGTGCTGGGGCGGGTGCTTCCATTTGCAATGACGGGAAAATCCCCGCCGTTGATATGGTCACGAAAGTCCCGTTCGCGGGCGCTGTTGTCAATGCGCCCGCCGCAGGCTCCCTCAAGGAGTGAGATATTTTGTATGCAAGAACATGGATGTTGTATGGCATATGCCACTGTAACGATCGCACGAAGAAGGCCCGGCTGCCTCGCACAGCCGGGCCTTCGTGTCAGGGAACGGGCAAGGGCCGGTCCCTGCTGATGCGGCTGCTACCCCCCAGCCGCCTCGAACTCAGCCGACCGAATATCAGCCGCTGTAATACATGTCATATTCGACGGGCGAAGGTGTCATTTCCCAACGCGCCACTTCGTCCCACTTCAACTCGATGTAGGCTTCGATCTGATCCTTTGTGAACACGTCACCCTTCAGCAGGAAGTCGTGGTCGGCGATCAGGCTGTCCAGCGCCTCACGCAAGGATGCGCAGACGGTGGGCACTTCGGCCAGTTCCTCGGGCGGCAGGTCGTAGAGATTCTTGTCCATCGCTTCACCGGGATGGATCTTGTTCTCGATCCCGTCGAGCCCCGCCATCAGCAGCGCCGAATAGCAGAGATAGGGATTGGCCAGTGCATCGGGGAAGCGGAACTCGACGCGCTTCGCCTTGGCGCCCGCACCATAAGGAATGCGGCAGGAGGCGGAACGGTTGCGCGCCGAATAGGCGAGCAGCACCGGCGCTTCATAGCCCGGCACCAGCCGCTTGTAGCTGTTGGTGCTGGGGTTGGTGAAGGCATTCAGGGCCTTGGCATGCTTGATGACGCCGCCGATGAAATAGAGGCACATGTCGGAGAGACCGGCATAGCCATCGCCCGCGAACAGCGGCTTTTTCTTGTCCCAGATCGAAATATGGGTGTGCATGCCGGAGCCATTGTCTTCCTTGATCGGCTTGGGCATGAACGTGGCCGACTTGCCATAAGCGGCGGCGACGTTCTTCACAACATATTTGTAGATCTGCATGCGGTCGGCCGTGGTCGTCAGCGTGCCGAAGGTCAGGCCAAGCTCATGCTGCGCCGCGGCGACTTCATGATGATGCTTGTCGCACGGCAGGCCCATTTCGAGCATGGTCGACACCATTTCGGCGCGGATATCGGTGCAGGGATCGACCGGCGCGACAGGGAAATAGCCACCCTTGGCGCGCGGACGATGGCCCATGTTGCCGCCGTCGTAATCGCGGCCGGTGTTGGTCGGCAGCTCGATGTCGTCGATCTTGAAGAAGCTGCCGGCATAATCCGTGCCGAACTTCACGTCGTCGAACATGAAGAACTCGGCTTCCGGGCCGATGTACACTGTGTCGCCGAACCCGGCGGCCTTCACATAGGCTTCGGCACGCACCGCAGTCGAGCGCGGATCGCGGGCATACAGCTCGCCGGTGGAAGGCTCCACGATGTTGCAGAACAGGATCATCATGGGCGTCGCGCTGAACGGGTCGAAATAGACTGCGTCCAGATCGGGCTTCAGGATCATGTCGGATTCGTTGATCGCCTTCCAGCCCTCGATCGAGGAGCCGTCGAACATCAGCCCGTCGGTCAACTCATCCTCGCCGATCACGCCCGCGCACATGGTCAGGTGATGCCATGTGCCCTTGGGATCGGTGAAGCGGACATCGACCCATTCGATTTCCTTTTCCGCGATCATGTTCAGAATGTCTTTTGGCTTATTCGCCATCGTTGCTTACCCTTCCGTAAGTGCCCCCGCGGGCAGTGGTTATTCCTATCGCGAGCGATGCCACCCGCGTGAGGTGATGATGTCAGATCGCGTCGTCGTCCCGCTCTCCCGTGCGGATGCGCAGCGCGCTTTCTACGGCATAGACGAATATCTTGCCGTCACCGATACGACCGGTCTGCGCCGCTGCGGCAATCGCTTCGACCACGCGCTGCGCCAGACTGTCCTCTACCACGACTTCCAGCTTCACTTTGGGCAGGAAGTCGACGACATATTCGGCGCCGCGATAGAGTTCGGTATGTCCCTTCTGTCGTCCAAAGCCCTTGGCCTCGGTCACTGTGATGCCGGACACGCCGACTTCGTGCAGCGCTTCCTTGACCTCGTCCAGCTTGAACGGTTTGATGATCGCTTCGATCTTTTTCATCAGGCTTTGTTCCAACCCCTTTTTGGCGACTGCGCAACGAACCCGTCCTTACGCGCCCCCCGCGCGCATGTCGCACTCGTAAACAAACAATTACCGTGCCAATTGCCGAATCGCCGGAACAGCTTCCGCGATGCAGCATGATTTGTCGATAGTGCCATGTTTTCGGGCAAAGGCGACAGTGGATGCCGGATTTTTGGGCAGGGCGCACCTTGGCTAGGCACAGTGTCGCGATAAGGCTATGCCCTCCCGCCTGTCTGGAGTCCTCGGCGCGTGACGAACCTTGTGCATCATGATCTTTCAGCCGATGTCATCGTTGATGGCGCACCGCTGACCACGGCGCTGCTGGCGCTCAACGCCGCGCATGAAGCTGAATTGTCGCCGCTCGACGCGCCGCGTTTGCGACATCTGGTGGCGCAGGCGTTTCTTGCAATGCGGGTGGGAGAGAGCTGCGCGGATGCCGACGCACTGCTGGTCGCGTTCGATCAGGACGCCGACTATGAAAGCCCCAATTTCCTGTGGTTCCGCGATCGGTTCGCGCGCTTCGTCTATGTCGATCGGGTTGTCGTGGCGCAGGCGGCGCAGGGGCGGGGCCATGCGCGCAGCCTCTATGCGGCGCTGTTCCGGGCGGCGCAGGACGCAGGGCATGACCGCGTGGTCTGCGAAATCAACAGCGTTCCGCCCAATCCGGCGTCCGATGCGTTTCACGAACGGCTGGGTTTTGCCGAAATCGGCCGCGCCACCCTGCCCGGCGGCGCGAAACAGGTGCGCTATCTGGAACACCGCATCGCTGAGGCGCGTCAGACGTAGGGCGGCGCGTCCAGTCCGGTCGGGCTTTTCGTGAAGATTTCGCAGCCCGTTTCGGTGATGCCGATCGAATGTTCGAATTGCGCGGACAATGTGCGGTCGCGCGTGACCGCAGTCCAGCCGTCGTCGAGCATCCGGATGTCCGGCTTGCCGATGTTGATCATCGGCTCGATCGTGAAGAACATGCCAGGTTTCAGCTCCGGCCCGGAACCGGGGCGACCCAGATGCACGACTTCGGGGCTGTCGTGGAACACGCGGCCAAGGCCATGGCCACAGAAGTCGCGCACCACCCCATAGCGGTGCCGTTCCGCATGCCGCTGGATCGCATGGCCGATATCGCCGATCCGGTTGCCCGGCCGTGCCTGTTCGATCCCCAGCATCAGGCATTCATAAGTGACTTCGATCAGCCTGCGCGCCTTGATCGGCGCGTCCCCGGCAATGAACATCCGGCTGGTGTCGCCGTGCCAGCCGTCCACCACCGGCGTCACGTCGATGTTGATGATATCGCCGTCCTTCAGCCGATAGTCGCCGGGGATGCCATGACAGATCACATTGTTGATCGAGGTGCAGCAGCTATGCGTGTAACCGCGATAGCCGAGCGTCGCGGGCACGCCGCCACCCTCGATCGTCATGCGCCGCACGATGTCGTCCAGCTCGCCGGTGCTCACGCCCGGCACGACATGCGGCACCAGCGCGTCGAGGATTTCGGCGGCGAGGCGCCCCGCCTTGCGCATGCCCGCAAAGCCCGCTTCGTCATACAGCTTGATCGCCGCGGAGCGGGATACCGGCGCATCGGCCGTGATCGTCATATAATCTGTCATCGCACCATTATAGGCGGGTGCGACGCGATTTGCGAGAGGGCGCTTTGCCCCGCCGCATCGCCGCGCTATGGGCGAGGCATGACCAGCCCCCAACGCATATGGACCGCCGCCCTCGCCATTATCGGCGACGAGATATTGTCCGGGCGGACGCAGGACAGGAACATCGCCCAGATCGCCGCATGGCTGAACGTGCAGGGCATCCGGCTGAAGGAAGTACGGGTCGTGGCGGACGATGAGGCGGCGATCGTCGAGGCCGTCAACGTCCTGCGCGCGCGCAACGACTATCTGTTCACCACCGGCGGCATCGGGCCGACGCATGACGACATCACGGTCGATGCGATCGCTGTGGCGCTGGGCGTGCCGGTGGTCGTGCATCCGCGCGCCCGCGCGGTTCTGGAAGATTATTATGCCGAGCGGGGCGGCCTGACCGAGGCGCGGCTGCGGATGGCGCGGGTGCCTGAAGGCGCGGACCTGATCGAGAACCGCATGTCCGGCGCGCCGGGCATTCGCCATGGCAATATCTTCATCATGGCGGGCGTTCCGCACATCACGGCGGGCATGCTGGAAAGCCTGACCGGAACACTCGAAGGCGGCCTGCCGCTGCTGTCGCGCCAGATCGGCTGCTGGGTGGCGGAAAGCGAAGTCGCCGACTTGCTGCGCGCCACCGAAAAGGCCCATGACGGTTGCCAGATCGGCAGCTATCCCTTTTTCCGCGAAGGGCGCGTCGGCGCGAACTTCGTCGTGCGCTCGACCGATCAGGCCGCGCTCGATGCCTGTGTCGCGGCATTGCGCGATGCGCTGGAGGCGATCGGCCGCCCGGTCACCGATGGCGGCATTTGACGATGATCTGACGCCGACATGAAAAATCCCGGTCGCGTTGGGGCGCAACCGGGATTCTCTCAAACGACGCGACGGTTCAGCGTGCGGCGGTCTGGCTCACACGCGGATCGGACAGCGCGGCCGTCGTCGCCCTGTCGAAACAGCGTTGATAGTCCTTCGTCGGGCGCACGCCGTTCATGCCGGTATAGCCGCACACCGTCTTGGCGGCGAAATTGATGCGCTTGCGCAGCGTCTCGCGGCCTTGCGCCGATCCGAGCTGCAAGTCGTCGATCGCGACCGGCATGGATTTGGTGATATCGCTGCTGACGGCGCTGTAGCTGACCACCAGATCCGTCTCGGCCATCGCGGCCGGGGCGCACAGCAGGGCAGCTGCGGGAAGTACGAACGCAAACAGGCTGCGTCCAGCGGGGGGGAACATAGGCATTGGCATCCTCCTGGCGGGGTCGGTCTTTGACCGATCCCCTTCAAACGCCCCTGAGCTTCGGGGCAGCCGCTAAATGCGCCCATGTCCGATCCTTTTCAAGGGTTTCCGACGCCTCATGGGAGAGAAAAGCGCCCTTTTTCGCGGTGCATCGCAGCATTTTCTTCGCCTTGCCGACAAGGAGCATGGCGGATGCCGGATCATGCTTCGTTGGATAACGACAAGCGGTCAAACAAAGACCCGCATCTCGTGGGGGGATGGACGACATCAAGCAAGGGACGAAAGGCACATAAGGGAGAGGCTCCAAAGCAGAATCGATAACATTCAAAGGGGGCCAGAATGAAAAGATTGGGTCTGATTTCAGGCAGTGCGCTGTGCATTGCCCTTTGCCACGCCGCACCGGCCGTCGCGCAAGACGCAGTGACGCCACAGGCAGCCGCGGAAGAACCTGGTGCCACGATCATCGTCACCGGAACGCGCCGTACCGACCGCACCGTTGCCGAATCGGCCGTGCCGGTCGATGTATTCACCGCCGAAACGCTTTCGCAGCAGGCTTCGGGCGACATGAACAATGTGCTGCGCAACCTTATTCCATCGTTCAACGTCGGCCGGTTCGCCATTGCCGACGGATCGACCTTTGTCCGTCCGCCGACGCTGCGCGGCCTTCCGCCAGACCAGATCCTCGTCCTCGTCAACGGCAAGCGTCGCCATCGCGCCGCGCTGGTGCAGATTGGTGGCGGGGCACTGGCCGCGGGCGCGCAGGGTGTCGATCTTGCCCAGATACCGACCATCGCCATCGGCCAGATCGAAGTGCTGCGCGACGGCGCCGCCGCCCAATATGGTTCGGACGCGATCGCCGGCGTCATCAACTACGGTCTGAAACGCGACAGCAGCGGTTTTGAAGTCAACACCCGCTACGGGCAATATTATGAGGGCGACGGCGAGAATATCCAGATTTCCGCCAATGCCGGTTTCAAGCTGACCGACGCAGGCTTCTTCAATATCAGCGGCGAATATCTCGACAGCAAGCAGACCAGCCGTGGCGTCCAGCGCCCCGGTGCCCTGATCCTTTCGCAGCAGGCAGGCTATGCCGATGTCCGCGATCCCGTGCAGATATGGGGCGATCCGCAGGTGGAGGCGCAGCGCGTCTTCTTCAATTCGGGCATAGAGATTTCGGATCAGGCGGAAATCTACATGTTCGGCAACTACGGCCGGTCGAAGCAGGAAGGCGACTTCAACTATCGCCAGCCGATCTCGGTGACCGGCCCCAATGCGCTGGGAACGGGAACGGCGACGTTTGCGGCCGCAGGCGGCATTTTCGATACGCCGCTCTATCTCGATACGCTGCCGGGCGTTTTCGATTCGCGCGGCAGGCCGGTCTATGACGCGGAAGGCCGCACCGCATCCTTTACCACGCTCTATCCGCAGGGCTTCACGCCGCGCTTCTACGGCAAGGTCGTGGACATCTCGATCGCGGCGGGCATCAAGGGGCAGCTTTCCTTCGGTCTGAACTACGATCTTTCGGCAAGCTATGGCCAGAACCGTATCGGCTATCGCATGACCGAAACGATGAACCCGTCGCTGGGCCTGGCCACGCCGACGGAATTCTACATGGGGTCGCTCGAACAGCGCGAAACCAACTTCAACGCCGACTTCAGCTATGATTTCGACATGGGCCTTGCCAGCCCGCTGACGTTGGCGTTCGGCGGCGAGCATCGGCGCGAAGGCTATATCATCGGCCTTGGCGATCCGGCGTCCTATCAGTCGGGCAGTTTCGCGTCGCAAACCGTGCAGCGCGACAACGGCACGCAATTTGTCGTGACGAAGCAACTGGGGTCCAACGGCTTTCCCGGTTACGGCCCGGATTCGACGGTGGATCAGGCGCGCACCAGCTATGCCTTCTATGGCGAAGTGGATGCCGACGTTGTCGAGGGGCTGAGTCTTTCGGCTGCGCTGCGTCACGAAAACTTCTCCGACTTCGGCAGCACGACCAACTGGAAGGCGACGGGGCGTTATGCCTTTACTGATGCCATCGCCGTACGCGGTGCGGCATCGACCGGCTTCCGCGCGCCGACTCCCGGGCAGCTGTTCACCACGAACGTCGCTACTGCGTTTACCGGGCCGAACCCGATCGAATCGGCTATCTATCCGGTATCCACGGCGGCGGCGCAGGCCTTCGGGGCGACCGCCCTGCAACCTGAAAAGTCGAAAAACCTGTCGGCGGGCTTCGTCCTTACGCCCGCATCGGCCTTCACCCTGACGGTCGACGCCTATCAGATCAAGGTGACCGACCGTATCGGCCTGACCGGCAATATCGAAATCAACACCGAGCAACGCCGTCAGGCCTTGCGCAATGCCGGTGTTGCCAATGCCGAAACGCTGGGCCGGGTGCGCTACTTCACGAACAGCTTCGACACCCGGACGCGCGGTGTTGATGTCGTCGCAAGCTATACGATGACGAGCGGCTGGGGCCGGTTCAACACGACGCTTGCGGGCAATTACAACAAGACGAAGGTGACGCGGGTCGGCACCGTCAACTTCAACCTGCCTGCCGTGACGGGTACACCCGCCGCGGTCGTGCAGACGGCGGTCATCGACGCGGTCCGTGTGGGCAATATCGAGAATCTGAACCCCAAATGGCGTGGCAACCTGACCGAAAACTGGTCGCTTGATGCCTTGTCGATCATGGCCCGCGCCAATTACTTCGGCAAATATACGAGCTTCGCCGCCACGGCCGACGGCGGCAACAAGACGTTCGGGTCCGAATTCACCTTCGATCTCGAAATCGCCTATGAGTTGACCGAAAACATCCGGCTGGCTGTGGGCGCGGAAAACATCTTCGACCAGTATCCCGACAAAAACTACCGGTCGACGGGTCTGGCCAATCAGAACTGGTATCAGTCGACCGGTGGCACCATCGGCGGGTCGGTCTATCCGGACGACTCCCCGCTGGGTTTCAACGGCGGCTTCTGGTATGCCCGCGCGAACTTCAAGTTCTGATCGCGGTGTGACGAACGGGGCGGCGTCCGATGTGGATGCCGCCCCGGACCCACAGCCTGTTTCCATGCCCCATTCCTACTCATGGCGGAACAATGGTCGTTTCTTCTCCGGCAGGCGCGCTCGTTCATCGGCTGGCCGTGCCCGACGATCTTCCCGCGCTGCAAGAACTGGTGGACGCTTCGATCGATGATCTTCAGCGGGCCTTTCTGACGCCGGGGCAGATCGCCGTCAGCCGGGGGTTCATGGGCGTCGATACGCGTCTGGTGGCGGACGGCACCTATTTCATCGTTGCGCGCGGCGATGCGCTGGCCGGATGCGGCGGCTGGAGTCGGCGCGAGACACCCTATGGGCATGATGCGACGCCCGGCCGCAGCGACCGGCTGCTTGATCCGGTGACGGAGCCTGCGCGCATCCGGGCGATGTATACCCATCCCGACCATGCCCGGCAGGGCGTCGGGCGGCTGATCCTTTCATTGTGCGAGGCGGCGGCGCGCGCCGAAGGCTTTCGCACACTCGAACTGTCCTCCACGCTCGCAGGCGCGCCGCTTTATCATGCTTGCGGGTTTGTGGATGTCGCTCGTTTCGAAGATGGTGGCGTTCCGCTTATCACCATGCGGAAGGCCCTATGCACAGACGCTTAGCCGACAGGATAGATGTTTTCATGGTTGAACCGGGGCGCGTGAGCGTCGGAGAGCGTGTCTGATGCCACTGGCTGATTTTTCGCAATGGCTGGTGCCGATCGTCGCGATGCTGGGTGCGGGGCTCGTCGCCGGGTTCGCGGCGGGCATGTTCGGCATCGGCGGCGGCTTTGTCGTCGTGCCTGCGCTGTTCGTCGTGCTGCCGCTGCTGGGTGGCGATCCCGCCCAGCTTGCCCATGTCGCGATCGGCACGTCGCTGGCGACGATTGTCGTCACATCGATCCGGTCGGTTCAGGCGCATGCGCGGCGTGGCGCGGTCGATTTCGATGTGTTGCGAAGCTGGGCACCCTGGATGGTGCTGGGCGTGGGGGGTGGCGTCCTGCTTGCCGACCGGGTGAGCAACCAGGGGCTCGCGCTGATCTTCGGTGGCGGCGTGTTCCTGATGGCGCTCAACTTCCTGATCCCCGTCTTTTCCGGCAAGGTCTACTGGAACGAAATGCCCGGCGGCTATGTTCGTGCGGGGATAGCGGGCGGGCTGGGCGCGTTTTCCTCGCTGCTCGGCATTGGCGGGGGCGTGATCGCCATCATCGTGATGACATTGTGCGGCAAGTCGATCCACCGGGCCATCGCGACGGCAGCGGGCGTCGGCACCCTGATTGCGGTGCCCGGCATGATCGGCTTCATCCTGATCGGGCTTGGCGAGCCTGGCCTGCCCATCGGATCGCTCGGCTTCGTCAACGTGCCCGCGGCGGTTGCGATCACGTCGACGTCGATCATCACCGCGCCTTACGGCGTCGCGATGGCGCACCGGCTCAATCCCCGTGCGCTGAAGATCACGTTCGGCATCTATCTGCTGTTCGTCAGCTATACGATGGTGATGAAAGGGCTGCACGGCTGATCCTGTTTGACGCGGCGGCAGGCCAATGGCTAGAGCCGGGGGACGACACACTCCGGGGAGACCGCCCATGAAGACCAAAGCCGCCGTTGCCGTAGCGCCCAACCGTCCCCTGGAAATCCACGAAGTCGAACTGTCCGGTCCCAAGGCGGGCGAAGTGCTGGTGGAGATCATGGCGACCGGCGTGTGCCACACTGACGCCTACACGCTGGAGGGCAAGGACAGCGAAGGCATTTTTCCGTCGATCCTGGGCCATGAAGGCGCGGGTATCGTGCGCGAAATCGGCCCCGGTGTCACGTCGGTGAAGGTCGGCGATCACGTCATTCCGCTTTACACCCCCGAATGCCGGGAATGCAAAACCTGCCTCAGCCAGAAATCGAACCTGTGCACGTCGATCCGTGCGACGCAGGGACAGGGGTTGATGCCGGACGGCACCAGCCGCTTTTCGCTCGGCGGCGACCAGCTGTATCATTATATGGGCTGCTCCACTTTCTCCAACTTCACCGTCATGCCCGAAATCGCAGTGGCGAAAATCCGTGAGGACGCACCGTTCGATAAGGTGTGCTACATCGGCTGCGGCGTCACCACCGGCGTCGGTGCGGTCATCTGGACGGCGGGGGTGGAGCCGGGCAGCAATGTCGTGGTCTTCGGGCTGGGCGGCATCGGTCTTAACGTCATTCAGGGCGCGAAACTGGTCGGCGCGAACAAGATCATCGGCGTCGACATCAACCCGGCGAAGGCGGAAATGGCCGAGCGGTTCGGCATGACGCATTTCATCAATCCCAAGGATGTCGGGAACGACAAGGTTGTTGCCGCGATCATCGACGCGACCGACGGCGGTGCGGACTACAGCTTCGACTGCACCGGCAACACCGATGTCATGCGCCAGGCGCTGGAATGCTGCCATCGCGGCTGGGGCGAAAGCGTCATCATCGGCGTCGCCGAAGCGGGCAGGGAGATCTCGACCCGACCGTTCCAGCTCGTCACCGGGCGGGTGTGGAAAGGCAGCGCCTTCGGCGGCGCGCGCGGGCGGACCGATGTGCCCAAGATCGTCGACTGGTATATGGATGGGAAGATCAACATCGACGATCTCATCACACACACCATGCCGCTGGACGATATCAATACCGCCTTCGATCTGATGCATGCCGGAGACAGCATCCGCAGCGTGGTGCTCTATTGACCGATGCAGGCGGGGTGACGTGGTGCACACTTGCATCCGTCACCCTGGGATCGCCCGCCAACGGATAATCGTCCGCCGGATATTCCGCGCTGGAAACATTTTATTACTTCTGCATAATGGATGCGACATTCGCCGTCATTAGAGCCAGCTTGGCCGGGGCACAGGCCCCGCCACGCTAGGCAACCGGTGACGAGGATGCAGGACATTGAAAGCGGCGCTGCATGGTCCGATACATGGCAGTATGATTGTGAACGGACCACTGCGGCAATGACGGCACCCACGATATTGATCGTAGAAGACGATCCGGCGTTGCGCACGCTGGTGATGCGTTCGCTCCAGCAAAATGGTTTCAACGTTCGCCCCGCCGGTTCGGCCCCCGAAATGTGGAACATCCTGGCCGAAGTGCCCGTCGATGCGGTGGTGCTCGACATCATGCTGCCCGGAACCCATGGGCTCGATCTGTGCAGGCAGATCCGTCAGCAAAGCGATGTCCCGCTCATCTTCGTCAGCGCCAAGGGTACCGAGGTCGATCGCGTGATCGGGCTGGAACTGGGGGCCGACGACTATCTGGCCAAGCCGTTTGATACGCGCGAGCTGATTGCGCGCATCCGCGCCGTGCTGCGCCGCGGTCGGATGGACCGGCAGCACGAAGGCGCCGGGCGTCGCGAGGCGCGCTTTGATGGCTGGACAGTCAGCTTTCCGCGCCGCGAGGTGCTCTCGCCGGCTGGCGCAGTGATAGACCTGACCGGCGCGGAGTTCGACCTGCTGGTCGCGTTCATCGACAATCCGCAGCGGGTGATCGCGCGGGAGCGGCTGATCGAACTGTCCCGCGCGCGGCTGGGCGATTCCTCCGACCGGAGCGTGGATGTGCTCATCAGCCGCCTGCGCCGCAAGCTGTCGACCGACGGTGGCAAGGCCCCGATCGTGACGGTGCGTGGCATCGGCTATATGTTCAGCGCCGAAGTCGAGCGCGTTTGAAGGCTCTGCTGCATCCTTCGGTCGGCATCGTCGGGCGCATTCTGGCGAT
This sequence comes from Sphingobium algorifonticola, assembly GCF_004005485.1. Taxonomy (GTDB): domain Bacteria; phylum Pseudomonadota; class Alphaproteobacteria; order Sphingomonadales; family Sphingomonadaceae; genus Sphingobium; species Sphingobium algorifonticola. The sequence goes on along the minus strand of NZ_RZUL01000001.1, from coordinate 115,995 downwards.
CGTGCTGCTGACGATAGTGGTGGAGTTTCTTGCCGGGACGATATTGTACGACCGGGCGAGCGGCTTGCGGGTTCGCGAGGACGAGGCCAATCGCATGGCCGAACATCTGGCGACGTCCGCGCGGGTGATGATCCAGCGCGCGCCAAGCGAGCGCCCGGCGATGGCCAATCGTTTGTCGAGCGCCAATTTCACTGTGCGCTGGCAACGGACGCTTCCCCCGCCTTCACCGATGTCCGCCGACCTGTTCGACATGCGCGACCAGATCGTGGCGCGCGAACCGGTGCTGGCCAATCACGATCTGCGCCTGTACCTCAGCGAGCCGGGACGGCGCACCATCGTGACCGGCAGCTTGCGGTTGGACGATGGCACATGGCTGACGTTCAAGGCGCCGCAACTGGTGCAGGAAGGCAAGTTCCGCTTCGCCTGGATCGCGATGATGATCGGCGTGGCTGTCGCCCTCAGCCTCATTGCGGCGCTGCTGATCCGCGCGACACTACACCCGGTACGACGGCTTTCGATTGCCGCGGCGCGCATCGGCCATGGCGATCAGGAAATCATCCCGGAGACGGGGGTCAGCGAAGTACGCGACCTTATCCGTGCCTTCAACGAAATGCAGGGACGCATCCATTCGCTGATCGCCGATCGTGTCGAGGCGCTGGCGGCGGTCGGGCACGACCTGCGCACACCGCTTGCACGGTTGCAACTGCGTGCGGAAAACATCGACGATCCGCGTCTGCGCGCCGCCATCGCGCATGATGTGCGCGAAATGTCGGCGATGGTGTCATCGCTGCTCGCCTATCTGGGCGGCGACGAGGACCCCGAGACACCGCAGCGGGTCGATATCGCTGTGTTGGCCGCGACGATCATCGATGACATCACCGATGCGGGTGGGGCGGCGGAGTATGTCGGGCCGGATCATCTGACGCATATCGTCCGCCCGGTCGGCTTCAAGCGTGCGTTGCGCAACATCGTCGAAAATGCCGCGAAATACGGAGACAGCCTCGTTCTGATCGTGGAAGATCATGACGACAGCATTGTCCTGCATGTCGATGACGACGGGCCGGGCATCGCCCCGGACCGGTTGCAAGACGTATTGCGGCCGTTCGTCCGGCTGGACGATGCGCGTGGACGCGACACGCAGGGCCTTGGCCTTGGGCTTGCCATCGCCGTACGCGCCGTCGAAATCGAAGGCGGCAGGATCGATCTGGCCAATCGTGCGGAAGGGGGCCTGCGGGTGACGATCACCCTGCCGCGCACGTCCACGCTTCAGCAATAATTTTTCACAAATCTGCTGCGCCACAGCAAACTGCACGGCCTAGCTGTTGCGCATCGCTATTGGGCGGGCGCAGCAGGAAGGAGCCTATTGCCATGAACGAACTGATCGGTCGTGTATTCAATTTCGAAAGCGAGGTTTTCCCGAACCAGAGCGCCCTGTACAACAAGCTGGCGACACAGGGGCAAAGCCCGAAGGCGCTGATGATATCCTGCGCGGATTCGCGCATCGTGCCGGAACACATCATGCAGGCCGATCCCGGCGACCTGTTCGTCTGCCGCAACGCGGGCAACATCGTGCCGCCCTTTTCCCAGGCGACAGGCGGCGTCACGGCAACGGTCGAATATGCGGTGATGGTGCTTGGCGTGCGTGAGATCATTGTTTGCGGCCATTCGGATTGCGGTGCCATGAAGGCGCTGACCAAGGATGGCTCTGTGGATACGATGCCGAGTGTCGCAGCCTGGCTGCGTCACGCATCGGCGGCGCAGAAGGTTGCACGGGAAAGCTATACGGAGCTCGACCACCATGATCTGCTGCGTGCGATCACGCTGGAAAATGTCGTGGCGCAGATAGCGCATTTGCGCACCCATCCGGCGGTTGCGGTCGGCATCGCGCGCGGCGAGATTGCGCTGCACGGCTGGTATGTGGACATTCATGCAGGCCGCGTGCTGGGTCTGGACGGGGAAACCGGCCGCTTCGTGCCTCTGCGCGAAGACCAGCCGCTGCCCGTCGCGTTGCCGCATGCGCAGCGTCTTGCCGCAGATTTCGCCGCGCTCGAAACCGCCTGACCTATCGGCGAGGCTCCGTGCGACAGGATCGTGCGGAGTCTAGCTTCACATTTTCACATCAAATAGCAACATTTCAGACACAAACTGTGTCTTCAGAGGCACGGCATCACGGAAAATGCTGCATTGCGGCATTTTCCGGTTTCCCCGACGGATCACCCGTTTTACCAAGAACGCAGCCGATTCGACTTTCGCACCGCAGAGCCTGACTTTGCCGAGATGCGCGGGCGGTTCGGACGCAGGACGGAACATTTCTTTGGTAAAAGGGGATGTTCATGCGCTATTATCTTGCTTGCGCGGCTATCGGTTTGCTTGCGGCTACGCCCGCCATGGCTCAGGAAGAGCCTGCAAGCCCCATCACTGTGACCGGCAGCGTCGGTCTGGTTTCCGACTATCGCTTCCGTGGCGTGTCGCAAAGCGACGAGCAGCTGGCCATCCAGGGCGGTGCCACCATCTCGCATGAGAGCGGTGCCTATGTCGCATTCTGGGGATCCAACCTGTCGGGCTGGGGCACCTTTGGCGGCGCCAACATGGAACTGGATATCGTCGCCGGCTACAAGCTCCCGATCTCGGGCGGCGCGCTGGACATGGGCGTGACCTGGTACATGTATCCGGGTGGCTTCGACAACACCGACTTCTTTGAGCCTTATGTGAAGCTTTCGGGCACCACGGGTCCGCTCAACCTGCTTGCCGGTGTGGCTTATGCGCCGAAGCAGGAAGCGCTCGGCAACTGGTATCTCAACGGCACCTCCGCGTTCAATGGCGTCTATGACGTGCCGGGCGACAAGAATGACAACCTCTACATCTGGGGCGACGCCTCGACGGGCATTCCCAACACGCCGCTGACGCTCAAGGGCCATATCGGCTATTCCAACGGTAACTCAGGTCTCGGGCCGTTCGCGACCTCGGTCGCTCCCACCGGCGAATATTGGGACTGGCTGGTCGGTGCCGATTTCGTGCTCGGCCCGGTCACGGTCGGCGTGGCCTATGTCGATACCGACATCTCGAAGGGCGAGTCCGCCTATCTCCAGCCCAGCTTCAGCAAGGGCCAGGATGGCGTGGGATCGATTGCCGATTCGACGATCCTCTTCACGCTGACGGCGGCTTTCTGACGGGCCGCACGGCGGACATCTGATCGCACATCAGGGGCGGGGACCGGCCACGGTCTCCGCCCTTTTTGCGTCCGGTCGCGACAGTTTGCGACAATTCAGGGCATCTGCTGACATAGTTGCGGGACATGGCAGTGCCAAAAGGGGTATCAGGACACATGAAGAAAAGGACTGCCCCCCATGAAGAAACTTCTCATTTCGACGGCCCTCGGCGCATTTCTGGTCGGCGGCGGCATTGCCATCGCCCAGCCTGATACCGGTGCGGGCGCATCTGCCATGCGCGGCCCGATGCGCGCAGCGATGATGGCCGACACTAACAAGGACGGCAAACTCACCAAGGCGGAAGTCACCGCTGCGGCGGATCAGGCCTTTGCGAAAATAGATCTGAACAAGGACGGCAAGGTCACGAAGGAAGAGCGCGAGACACTGCGCCAGCAGCGGTTCGACGCGCGCTTCGCGACCATGGATGCCGACAAGAATGGCCAGATCAGCAAGGCCGAGTTCCAGGCAACGCGTGACGCGCGCATGGAAAAGGCTGCGGCATGGCGCGAAGCACGCGCCGAACGTGGCGGTGCCGATGGCCAGCGGATGGGCCGGATGGCGCGCCGTGGCGGCATGATGGGCGGTCGCGGTATGGATGCCGACAAGGATGGCACGATCACACGCGCCGAGTTCATGGCGCGCCCCGTCGCCATGTTCGATCGCGCCGATGCTGACAAGGATGGCACGGTGACGGCGGAGGAAATGAAGGCGGCCCGGCCTGGTCGCGGCATGAAGAGCAAGTGGCGGGACATGGCACCGCCGCCGCCCGCGCAGAACTGATAATTCGGAGCCGGGCGTTTCCTTCCCCCTCCCTACGGCCGCCCGGTTTCGCGCGAAGGGCGAAGGTAGCGCATCGCGCGCAGCCTTCGCCCTTCCTTCTCGCCTCCATGCGTGACACATAATGTCGATGAGCGCCGCATCATGACCGATCGTCCCCATCTTTTGCTTGTCGATGACGAGCGGTCCATTCGTGAGCCGCTGGCGCAATATCTTCAGCGCAACGGCTTCCGCGTGACGGCGGTGGAAAATGCGCGGGAGGCACGCATCCGGCTGACCGCCAATGCGATCGACCTCGTCGTTCTCGACATCATGATGCCGGGCGAGGATGGCCTCAGCCTTTGCCGCCATATTCGCGAAACGAGCGACACGCCGGTCATCCTGCTGACCGCCCGGTCGGAGGAAACCGACCGGATCGTCGGACTGGAAATGGGGGCCGACGATTATGTCCTCAAGCCCTTTTCCCCGCGCGAGCTGGTGGCCCGCATCAAGGTGATCTTTCGCCGCGTCGCGACAGGCGGGCAACGTGTCGCCGCGATCGACGGCGCGAGCTATGCCTTTTCCGGCTGGGTGCTGAAGTCTCAGGAACGGATGCTGGTCGATAGCGAGGGCGTTTCCGTGCCGCTCTCCACCGCCGAATATAATCTGATGCTCGCGTTCGTCACGCGGCCCAACCATGTGCTCAGTCGGGACCAGTTGCTCGACATCACCCAGGGGCGGGAAGCCAACGCCTTTGACCGTGCGATCGACAACCAGATCAGCCGCCTGCGCAAGAAGATCGAGGCTGATCCGAAAAACCCGGCGCTTATCAAGACGGTCTGGGGCGGCGGCTATACGCTGGCGTCGGACGTGCGCAAGCTGTGACTGTCCTGTGAGCCGATCATGAGCGGGGTCGTCCGGCGTCTCATCCCCAAAAGTCTGGCGGGGCAGGTCGTGCTGGTGGTCGCGCTGGCGCTGTTCGTCGCACAGGCGATCAATTTTGCGTTGCTGATGCGCGAACGCAACCGGATGCTGCTGACGGCGGCGACCGCGCCCGCCGTCGCGCGTATCGTCGACAGCCTGGATCGGCGCGACGAAGGCCGGACGCGCCAGCGCGGCGGCATCGCCCGTGTGCGGTTTCAGTCCAGCACGCCGGTGCTGGTCGGCAAGGCGCGGCCCGATGCGGAGCGCCGCGCCGCCGACATATTGCAGGATATCGGCATCACCCCGCTGCGCATTCTGGCCGCCGAGGACGCTGACAATCCGGTGCCGGGCCGCTGGCGTCGCCTGCGCGAGCGCATCGATCCCGAACGGCGTCCGCCGCCGCGCCGCCTGACGCTGGCGGTCGAATATCAGCCGGGACAATGGGTGATCGCGCAGAGCCGCATGACCACCACCATCCCGCGCCTCAACGTCTGGCTCGTCGGTCAGACGCTCATCCTTTATGTGATCGTGCTGCTGCCGCTGCTGCTGATCGGGCGTCGGCTTGCGCGTCCGCTTAAGGATCTGACGGTCACCGCGCGCCAGTTTGCGACCACCGGCACGGCCGATTCGGTCGCAGAGCGAGGGCCGGGCGACGTGCGCGATCTCACGATGGCGTTCAACGCCATGCGCGCGCGGTTGCTCGCCATGCTGGACGAAAAGGACCGGATGCTCGGCGCGATCGGGCATGATCTGCGCACACCGCTCGCATCCCTGCGGGTGCGGACCGAGTCGGTGGAGGATGACGCCGAACGCGCCCGCATGGCCGACACCATCGAGGAAATGAACCGCATGCTGGACGACATATTGTCGCTGGCGCGCGCCGGGCGCAGCAGCGAACCGGTCGTCAAGACGGACCTTGCCGCTCTGGCCGATGCCGTGGTCGAGGATTTCGTCGAGCTGGGGTCGCCAGTCGCGATGATCGATAGTCCGCGCGCTGTCGCCGCAGTGCGCCCGCAGCTTTTGCGCCGGGCATTGCGCAACCTGATCGAAAATGCGGTGGTCTACGGCCATCGCGCGCATGTATCGGTGGTGCCGGGCGATGGCGTGATCCGCCTGTGCGTCTGTGACGAGGGACCGGGCATCGCCGAAGACCGGATGGACGAAATGACGCAGGCGTTCACCCGTCTGGAAGGGTCGCGCAACCGCGAAACCGGCGGGGCAGGGCTTGGCCTTGCGCTCGTCCGTGCGATCATGGCGGAGCACAATGGCCGTCTGGACCTCGCCAATCGCCCCGAAGGCGGTCTGGAAGCGAGCCTGGTCCTTCCCGTTTAGGTTTTGAGGTCCTAAACCTGTTCTCCGGCGAAAGCCGGAGTCCAGAGCAACGCAGTGTCGGTGTGTGAAACGCTGGATCCCCGCTTGCGCCGGGGAACCGGTCTTGCACTGCTATTTGCGGGCTTTCCTCGCGGCATATTTGGCGTCGCGGAGGGCCTTCTGCTCCTCGGGCGTAAGCTGCACCTTTTCCTTCACCACCGGCCGTGCGGCCAGTTCCGCTTCCCGGCGCGCAGCCTTCTCAGCAGCGGCGGCCTCCTGTGCGGCTTTCTTTTCCGCCAGCTTTGCGGCGCGCTTTTCGGCTTGCGCCGCGGCCTTGGCTTCGGCGGCGGCCTTGCGCTCGGCAAGCACTGCGGGATCGACAGGCGCCTTGGCCTTCAGCTTGTCGAGTGCCTTCTGCTTCGCCTGCGCGGCCAGCGCCAGCCGGTCCTGAAAAGCGGGGTCTCGATAGGTCGCCATGAGTCTGAATGCCTGTCCTGTGCGATGGGGGAGGGCAGCGCCTGCGCGCATTTCCCCGATCTTGCAAGACCAAAGGCCTATTTTTTGACGTCGATCGTAGCGATTGTGCCGCTGGCAGGGGGCTGATCCGCCATCGTGACCGCGACTTTTTCGGCGGCTTCCATCACGCGCAGGATGTTGCCGCCCGCCAGCTTGGCGACATCCGCATCCGACCAGCCGCGGCGCATTAATTCCGCCAGCAGCCGGGGATAGCTTTCCACCCCGTCCATATCCTTGGGCAGCGCGGGCAGGCCGTCATAATCGCCACCCAGCCCGACATGATCGACGCCTGCAACCTTGGCGATATGCTCGATATGATCGGCGACCTGCGCAATGGTGACGACCGGTTCGGGATTGGCCTTGTCCCAGTCCGCCAGCGCCGCTTTCGCCTTGTCAGGCTGGCCGATGTAGAGACCACCGAACGGCGGCGCATTATAGCGTGCCTGTTCCGCGCCGCGCGCCGCGCCCCACACCCTGCGCTCTTCCGAAATATAGTTTGGCGCGAACGCGACCATCACGATGCCGCCATTAGCCGCAACCTGTTTCAACACGGCGTCCGAAACGTTGCGCGGATGGTCGCACAGTGCCCGCGCGCTGGAATGGGAGAAGATGACCGGTGCCTTCGTCACGCGCAGCGCATCCAGCATCGTATCCTCGCTCACATGGCTGAGATCGACAAGCATGCCGAGGCGATTAAGCTCGCCCACAACAGCCTCTCCGAACGGCGTCAGGCCGCCATGCTGCGGATTGTCGGTCGCGCTGTCGGCCCAGGCGATAGTGCGCGAATGAGTAAGCGTCAGATAGCCCGCGCCAAGGCTCTTGTACGTGCGCAGCACGGCAAAGCTGCCGTCGATCTGTCCGCCGCCCTCGACCCCGATCATCGATGCGATGCGGCCTGCCTTGAATGCCGCGCGCGCCTGTGCCGCCGTCGTCGCCAGCCGGAAGGTGTCGGGATAGCGTTCGGCAAAATGGTGCACCATCGCAATCTGCGCGAGCGTCGCCTTCACTTGCTCCAATTCCGGCAGATTGGCGGAGACATAGACCGACCAGAATTGTCCGCCGACCTTCCCCTGCCGCAACCGCTCGATATCGGTATCGTAGTTTTTCACAGGCAGGCGATTGAGGTCCATCGTCCAGCGGCTTTCGCCCGCATTGTCGAGCAGCGCCTCCGGCCAGTCGTTATGGCCGTCGATAAGCGGCGTTTGCGCCAGCACTTTGGCGATCCGCGCCGCATAGGGATCGGCGGGGGACGTCGCGGCGAGGGCCGGGGTGGAAAGGAGCGCGAGCGAGAGGGCGAGGTGATGCTTCATGTTGCGTCAGCGTAAGGACCGCTGGCGTCGTGTCAATCGGCGCGCGTGACAATCAGGACAGCGTGACCGGGTCCACTGTCATCGCCTGCGTGACGGGATCGATATGGATGGCGTTATATCCGGGGCGGCTGTCGCGCAACCGCTCGGACAAGGTGCCAGCCCCGATCAGCCTTATGGCGCGGCCGTCGATCATCTCAACATGGTCGAACGGATCGTGGACATGGCCGGAAAGTACGGCGGTCGCGCCACGGGTCGCCAGCGCCCGCAGCGCCCGCCGCCCGCCCCGCGTCGCGGCGGTGCCGCTGGTTCCCGCCTCAATCAGCGGATGATGGCAGGCAATCAGCCGGTGCGGCGTCTGCGCGCCGGCCAGCACGTCCAGCGTTTCCGCCAGTCGATCGGCAGTGACAATGCCTTTCGACCAGTTGAGCCGCCATTGCGCGCGCGCCGTGGTGCGCAGCGGCACAATGCTGACATGGCGCAGCGCGAGTGGGCGCTCGATCATCCGCTCCAGCTGGTCATAACGTTTGTAGGGGCGAAAGAAGCGGGCGAGCAGATCGAAGTAGGGCAGGTCATGGTTGCCGACTTCAACGGATACGGGGGCAGGCAGCCGCTCCAGCCAGCGGCATGCCGCGCGGAACTCGCTGTGGCGCGCGCGCATCGTCAGGTCGCCGGTAATGACGATCGCATCGGGGCGCGCCCGTTCCGCTTCGCTCACGAACCAGGCCAGTGCGGCGCCGTCCTCCCGCCCGAAATGCAGGTCGCTGGCGTGGAACAGCAGCGTCATGGATGCGCGTCAGCCCGGCAGCGTCTTGATGAAGCGCAGGCGGCTCTTGCCCGCTTCGAACGTGCAGGGATGTGCGCCTTCGCGCTTTTCGCCGTCGACCAGCAGCCCGATGTCGCTGTCGCATTCGACCGTCACCACCGGACCGGTGGCGAGCACTTCGGCCGGACCCTTGCGAAAATCCCCGGAAAGCCAGGCGATGCCATGCTGCACCAGCTCCGCCGCATTCTGCGCGCGAATGCCGATCGCTTCGAGCATGTCGCCGACCGGCTGGATGTAGATCGCCTGATAGTCTTCGCTCTGTCCGGCCAGCCGCACCATATCGCCCCGGAATGTCTGGGCAATGGCGCCGGGTACGGTCGCGGCCAGGCTGAAAATGTCGAGCGCGCGCATGTCCTCGCGCACATCGACCCAAGCGGCGGTCGGGCCGGCGATCACGCCGACCAGCGCGCGATGGCCGCAGCCTTCGACGACCGGCAGCGCCGTGTCATGCGCGTGGTTGTTCAGCGTGCGTTCGACGATCAGCGGCGCTACTTCATCGCCGTGCAGCGCCTTGGACAGCAGGTTCATGGTGCCGCCGGGCAGGATGAGTACCTGCCCGCCCCAGCCTTCCAGCCGGTTCACCATCGCGTTGATCGTCCCGTCGCCGGTCAGGATCGCCAATATGTCCACGCCTGCCGCCTCGATCTCCGCCCGGTCGGGTAGGTCGTCGTCAGGCAGGGTGATGCTGCGGTCGAATGCCGCGCCATTGGCCGCAACGGTATCGCCAATGCGCGCACATAACGCCGCATCATAGCTGCCGCTGTTGCTGTTCGAGAGGAGCCAGAGCTTTTTCATTACGCCTCCGAACGCGCCGAATCGCATTTCTTTCCCTGCCCATATGGGCGCGCGGCGAATGTTTCGCTACAGGCGCGCCATGTTCGACGCGCAAAGCCCCCCCGGGGTGACGGCCATCATCCTGGCGGGCAGCCGCCCCGGCCCCGATCCGCTGCTGGATGGCAGCGGTGTTTCGACCAAGGCGTTGCTGCCAGTCGGCGGGCGTCCGATGCTCGCGCATGTGCTGGACACGCTCTCGCGCCACGCCGCTATCGGTGCCATCGTCATACTGGCGCAGAACGTCGCCGGGCTGAGGGCGGACCCGGAGCTTGCGGTGTGGATCGACGATCCGGCGATCCGGTTCATGGAAAGCGGCGCAGGCATCAGCCGCTCGGTCCTCGCCGCGATCGATGGCCCGGCGGCGTTGCCGGTGCTGCTGACGACGGCGGATAATGTGCTGCTGTCCGCCGCGATGATCGACAGCATGATTGCGGGAGCGGCTGGTTGTGACATCGCCGTTGCCATGGTGGAACGGCGGATATTGCTCGCCCGCTATCCGCAAAGCCGCCGCACCTGGCTCAAGTTCCGCAACGGCTGGTGGTCGGGGGCCAATCTTTTCTGGATCGGCAGCGATCGCGCACGGCCGATGCTGGAGCGGTGGCAATCGGTCGAGCAGGACCGCAAGAAAGGCATGAAGATCGTCGGTGCCTTCGGCCCGTGGCTGCTCGGCGGGGCGCTGTTGCGCATCCTGACGATCCAGGGGGCGGCCGCGCGCCTCGGCAAGAGGTTCGGCGCGCAGGCGCGCATCGTGGCGATGCCGCAGGCTGAAGCCTGCATCGACGTGGACAAGCCCGAGGATCTCGTGCTGGTCGAGCAGATATTGGCGATGCGCGCCTAGCGTCTGATCGCCGCGCGGCTGGCCCAGCCCAGCAGCGCAAGGCCGACGATCGCCGCCAGGACGTTGGCATAGGCGGCACCGATCGGGCCGTGTATCGGCAACAACAGGGTTTGCGCGGTCAGGAGCAGAGCAGTGGTGGCGAGGCTGATCTGGAGCGCGCGGCTCGTCCGGCCGGTCGCCATGAGAAGGGGGCCAAAGCCCAGGCCGACGACCTCTATGGCTGCTGCAATGCCGAGCACCAGCAGGATGGGATAGGCCCCATCGAAAGAGGGGCCCGCAATCAGCCGCAGCAACGGTTGCCCCGTCAGCAGTACCAGCACCACGATTGCTGCGCCTGATACCAGCGCCAGCCGGTTCGTCCGGCGCAGCAGCGCGCGCAGATCATCCATATTGTTGCACGCGCTGGCCCGCGATAGTTCGGCGAACACGGTGCGGGATAGCAGTTGCGAGATTTTCGCCAATGCCTGGTTGAGCTGATAGGCCAGACGATAAAGACCCGCGCCGACCGGCCCGGTAAACAGGCCGACGATCAGCACCGCGACCTGCTTGCCCGCCGACGAAAAGGTGGTCGACAGGTTGGTCGCTGTCAGAAATCCGACGAGACCGGGGTTTTCGTCCCGCGCCGCCCATATCTGCCCCGATCGCCACGACCCGATCCGCCCGCGCACGGTACGCAGCGCCAGCACCCAGTAGGCCCCGGCGCACAGCAGTTCCGCCGCGCCCCAGACCATCAGGAAGCGCGTCACTGAAGGACCGGACGCAAGCACGACCAGTGCGCCCACCATTCGCACGACCGGCACCACCGTTTCAGCCAGGGTGCCGGTGTCGAAGCGGTCGAACAGCCGCAGCATGCCCATCGGCGTCGATCGGATGCCGATCAGCATGACCGCGCAGAACAGCAGCGCATGCGCCGACAGATCGTCCGACAGACCCAGCCACGGCCCGAGCAGAATGACGATGCCCGCCGCGATCGCGCATCCCGCCAGCGCGGACGCCATGTCGATCAATATGCAGAACCGGATCAGACGGTTGAGCGCATGCGGCGCGCCGCCTTGCAGATGGGTCTGGCCGAAGCGCACCACTATCTGCCAGGATTCGAAAGTCACAAGAACGCTGATCGCCTGCGCCGTGCTGGTGATGAGCGCAAAGCGGCCGAAGTCGGCCACGCCCAGCGTGCGGGTGATGATGGCGAGATAGAACAGGCTCAGCACTGCGCCGACGCCCTTGCCCCCCAGCAACCAGGCCGTGTTGGCAAGGATGCGGCCGAAGGCAGCGTCGCTGCCGTCCGCCGCGCGCCCGGCACTAGCCTCGCGCTTGCGCCATCCCCTTATCTTGAAGCCCGCCAATGGATCAGAACCTGCTTTCCCGTTGCCCCGCATCTACGGCGTGTGCCGGTCATTGTCGATGGCGGGGGAATTGGCTAGGGCAGGGCGCATGAGCATCACCAAAGCCATCATATTGTCCGCCGGGCAAGGTTCCCGCCTGTTGCCGCTGACCCGCGACGTGCCCAAATGCATGATCGACTTCAACGGCCGCAGCCTGATCGGCTGGCAGGTTGCGGCGCTCGTCGCCAATGGCGTGACCGACATCGTGGTCGTCACCGGCTTTCGCACCGAACGGGTCGAGGATCATGCGCTGCAACTCTATCGCGACACCGGCGCGCGGATCAGGACTTTGTTCAATCCCTTTTTTCAGGTTGCCGACAATCTGGGCACTTGCTGGATCGCGCGCGAGGAAATGGACCGCGATTTCATCATCCTGAATGGCGATACCATCGTCTCGCCGGAGATCGTCGCCAGGCTGATTGCCGGGGCCAGCGCGCCCATTACCGTCACCGTCGATGTCAAGGCGGACTATGACGATGATGACATGAAAGTGAACCGGGATGCGACCGGACGCCTCCACGCCATCGGCAAGCGCCTTTTGCCGCCGGATACCAATGCCGAGTCGATCGGTATGCTGGCCTTTCGCGGCGAAGGTCCGGCGATTTTCCGCAATCAGGTGGACCAGATGATGCGAACGCCCGAAGGCGTCGAACGCTGGTATCTGCGCGCCATCGACATCATTGCGAAGGGGCATGCCGTCGGCACTGTCTCGATCGAGGGACTGCCCTGGCAGGAAGTCGATTTCCCCCAGGATGTCGAGGCCGCCACGGTGCTGACGGCGCAATGGGTGGAGGCGGCGAACAAGGTCTAGCGTCACCGCTACGGCCCGATCGCGACTCCGTCAGGCTTCCTGCGGCTCTCTCACCTTGTGCGCGTCCTCCAGTCGCATCGCGAAGGCCGATCGCCACCAGGACACGTCCTGTTCCTCGATAATCTGCATCATCGCCTGCCAGCGCCGCTTGCGCTCCTCCAGCGGCATGCGCAGCGCCTTGCCGATGGCATCGGACATTTCCTCGGGGCTGTAGGGATTGATGAGCAGCGCATCCTTGAGCTGCGTCGCGGCGCCTGCGAAGCGGGAGAGGATGAGGACGCCGGGGTCTTCGGGGTCCTGCGCGGCGACATATTCCTTGGCGACCAGGTTCATCCCGTCGCGCAGCGGCGTCACCAGACCGATCCGCGCCGCGCGATAGATGCCCGCGAGCTGGTCGCGCGGATAGCCCTGATTGACGTAGCGGATGGGTGTCCAGTCGACATCGCTATATTCGCCGTTGATCCGCCCTGCCAGTGCGTCCAGCGTAGCGCGGATTTCCTGATAGCTTTCCACTTCGCCGCGTGAAGGCGGCGCAATCTGCACCAGCACCACTTGGCGATGGATATCGGGATTGTCCTTCAGAAAGCGGGCATAGCCGTTGAACCGTTCCTCCAGCCCCTTGCTGTAATCGAGCCGATCAACCCCGACGATCATCGCCCGGTCCTGTAGCGACTTGCGCACCTGCTCCTGCATTTTGGCCGCTGCTTCGCCCTTGCTGGCAGCGATGAACTCGGGCGCGTCGATGCCGATCGGGCAGGCGATTGCCTGGATCGTGCGGCCGCCCAGCGTCACATGGTCGCCATCCACGCTGCCGCCCATTTCCTTCTCGACATAATGGCGGAAGGATTCGAGCCATTCCTCGGTATGGAATCCCACGACATCGTAGGCGAACAGCGTTTCCACCAGCTTGCTGTGATGGGGCAGCGATACCAGCAGACGTGTGGGCGGCCAGGGAATGTGCAGGAAAAAGCCTATGCGGTTGCGATGCCCTTTCCTGCGGAGCATCTGGCCCAGCGGGATCATGTGATAATCATGCACCCACAGCACATCGTCCGGCTCCACCAGGGGGCTTACGGTATCGGCGAAACGCTGGTTCACACGGTTGTAGCCGCCTTCGAAGTCCCGCGCATATTCGGCAATGTCTATGCGAAAATGGAACAGCGGCCACAGCGTCTTGTTGGCATAGCCGTTATAATATTCATCGACGTCCTGTTCCTCCAGGTCGATCGTCGCGGTCTTTACGCCGTCGTCCTCATTGAACGCGATCTGCCCGGTGAACTTTTCGGTCACGTTGCCCGACCAGCCGACCCATATGCCCCGGCTCTGACGCAGCGCCGCGGCGAGCGCCACGGCCAGGCCGCCCTGTTCGCCGCCCTTGCTCGGGCGGCTGACCCGGTTGGAAATCACGATCAGGCGGCTCATCGGCACTCACTCCAGGGTTTGCTGAGCAACACGGCACAGTTGATGATTCCCACCAGCGAATAGGTTTGCGGATAATTGCCCCACAGCTCGCCGCTTTCCGGGTCGATATCTTCCGACAGCAGGCCCGCGGGCGTGCAGCGGGTCAGCATCTCCTCGAACAGCGCGCGGGCCTCCTCGCGCCGCCCGGTGCGGTGCAGCGCCTCGATCAGCCAGAATGTGCAGACGTTGAACGCCGTCACCGGCGCGCCGAAATCGTCGGGCGCGCTGTAGCGCAGCATGTTCGAGCCGCGCCGGAGATCGGTTTCGAGCGCCGCCAGCGTGCCAAGAAATTGCGGATCGTCGGCCGCGAGAAAGCGCAGGTCCAGCAGTTGCAGCAGCGATGCGTCGCGCGCGTCATCCTCGAAATTGGCGGACAGAGCGTTGCTCTCAGGGCGCCACGCGGATTGCAGAATGTCCTTGCGCATGGCCGTTGCACGCTCTGTCCAATAGGCTTCGCGGGCCGCCAGACCCAAGGCACCGGCGGCATGCGCGAGCCGATCGCAGGCCGCCCAGCACATGACGGCGCTGTAGCTGTGAACATGGGTCCGGTTGCGCAATTCCCAAAGGCCCGCGTCAGGCTTGTCATGCACGGCCCAGGCGCGTTCGCCGACGGCCTCCAGCGCCTCGAAATCCGCCTGACCCGCCATGCGGAGCAGCCGGTGGTCGATGAACCCCTGCACGGAGGACAATACGATCTGGCCGTAGGCGTCATGCTGCACCTGTTCATAGGCCGCATTGCCGACACGCACCGGCCCCATGCCGCGATAGCCGGGCAGCGCTTCTGCTTCCCATTCGTCCAGCCGTGCATTGCCGCGCACATCATAGAGCGGCTGAATATGCCCACCCTTGGCACCATCCACGATGTTGCGCAGATAGACCAGATAGCTTTCCAGCACGTCGAGCGCGCCCAGGCGGTTCAGCGCCTCGACCGTGTAATAGGCGTCGCGCACCCAGCAATAGCGATAGTCCCAGTTTCGCCCGCTGTCGGCATGTTCGGGAATGGATGTCGTCAGCGCCGCGACGATCGCCCCGGTCTCCTCATGCTGGCACAGCTTGAGCGTGATGGCCGACCGGATGACCGCTTCCTGCCATTCGGGCGGTATCGCGAGACCGCGCACCCACAAACGCCATTCCAGGATGGTGTCGTCCATCATGCGCTGGACCGCCGGACGTAGCGCATCGGAAAAGCTCTCGTCCGGCCCCAGAAAGAAATGGGCGTCCTGTTCCAGGCGGAACCAGCTTTCCTGGTTGATGAGGCCGATCGGCGCGTCGGTCGTCAGCCGCATCGCCATGTAGGACAGGACCATGCGGATATGGTTCGACCCGTAGCTGACCGGCACTGCCTCGCTGTTCCATGCGGTCGTCGGGCGCAGGCGCACGCGGATGCGCGGACTGCCAGAGACCGGCCGGACGACGCGCGCAAACGCGACCGGGCGATACATCCGGCCCTTGTGCCGAAAACGTGGACAGAAATCATAGGTTTCGATGGCGTTGCCTGCTGCGTCGCTCTGCCGCGTCAGCAGGATGGGCGTATTGCGCAGATAGCGTTGCTCGACGGTGGTGCAGCCTTCCAGCTCTATCACCCAGAAGCCTGTCGCCTCCGGCGCGTCCCAAGCCGCGTCGTCGAGCAGGGCGGAAAAAACGGGATCGCCGTCCACACGCGGAACACAGGCCCAGACGAACCGCCCGGCACTGTCGATCAGGGCCGACGCCTGACAATTGCCGATCGGCCAGAGATTGAGGTCGCGTGAATTGCGGTCGTGATCGTGCATGGTTCCCCTGACATCGGGAAAGCGCCGCACAGGTCGCGCCGGAACGGCACGTGTGGAAAAGCCCCTAACTGCTGAGGTAGGCGACGCTCTCGGTGAGATAATGCTTGACCGCGCCAACATGTTCCAATCGCCACTGCGCAAAAGTGGCGCGTGGCGGCCCGACCAATATGCCCTGGCCGCCCAGCGCGATCGCCTCGGCAAAGCCGTCTTCGTCGGTTACATCGTCGCCGATAAACAGCGGCTTTCCAATGTTCAAAGGGCTTTGGCCCATCATCGCGCGGATCGCGCTGCCTTTGTCCGCGCCGCCGGGCCGCAGTTCGAAAAGCATCTTGCCGGTCTGGAGGAACAGCCCCGTTTCCGCGACGATCCGTTCGACGAGCGTCCGGCAGGCCGCTTCCTGATCGGGCGCCAGCCGGAAATGCAGTGCGACGCTCAGCGTCTTGCGCTCGACCAGCAAGCCTGGCCTGTCCGCTACGAAGGCTTCAAGCGCCGCCTGCGCAGCATCGACAGCCGCCAGTCGTGCAGGCGCGCGGGGGGCCTGCCCCGGATCGGCAAGCTCCAGACCATGGCTGCCCGCCAGCCGAAACCCGCCCAGACCGAACAGGTCGCGCAGCACTGCAATCGATCGTCCGCTCACGATCGCCAGCCGTCCCTCGAGCACCCGATGCAATTGTTCAAGCAGCGCGAGCAGCGCGGGGTCAACCGTCACACCCTCGGGCACGTCGGTCAGCGGGACCAGCGTGCCATCGAAATCGAGGAACAGGCTGGCGCGGTCCATCAACGCCGGTGACGGGGCGGGCAGGGGGGGCATGTCTATGTCGGCCATCGCCCCATAATGGGGCGCGCTTCGCCCGACGCAACCCCGCAACTGCCCGCTTCCGCACAATCAGCATCGTCCGTTGCGCCACGGCGCGGACCATTCGATGCGGTGGAGCACTTCGAATGCCTGCATGATCCGGCCGATCAGCGCATCGATGGCATCGCCTATAGCTGCCCGATGCGCCTCCAGCATCCGCATATCATTTTCATCGCGCATAACGTCCTCCTGTGTCGTCGCTTTGCCTCTCTCCATTGCCCGGAAACCTAAGGGAAAGGCCAACAAAAGGATGGACGGCTATATCAGCACAGCTTATGTATTGCGTCATGCAGACACTCCCCCCGCTTGCCGCCGTCCGCGTGTTCGAGGCCGCCGCCCGGCTCGAAAACTTCACGGCCGCCGCGCAGGAACTTGGCATGACGCAGGCCGCGGTCAGCTATCAGATCAAGGCGCTGGAAGACCGGCTGGGGGTGTCGCTTTTCCAGCGGACGGGTCGCCGCATCGCCCTCACCGACAAGGGGCAGGCGCTGTCCCCCGTCATCAGCCGTGCTTTTGACGATATGCGCAGCGGCTTTGCCGCGCTCGCGGGGGAGGACGCCTCTGTCCTGACGATCAGCACGACCAACAGCTTTGCAACCCTGTGGCTTGCTCCGCGGATTGGCGCTTTCCAGATGCGTCATCCCGATCTGGCGGTGCGCCTGCATATGTCGGACAGCTGGGTGGATTTCGCCCGCGACGGTGTCGATATCGCCATTCGCGGGGGCCGGGCAGGAAGCTGGCCGGACCTCGACTGCCGGGAGATCATGGTCAACCGGATCGCCCCGATGTGCAGCCCCGCCTTTCTGGCGCAGCACGGCCCGTTCAGCAGCGCGGCGGAACTCCATCATCAGCCGCGCATGACGCCCGACGACATATGGTGGCACGACTGGTTCACGCAGATGGGTGCGCCGCTGTCGGGCGATGTGCCGCGCGGGGGCATTTCCCTTGATTCGCAAGCGATGGAAGGGCGGCTCGCGATCGCGGGACAGGGGATCGCGATCCTGAGCGTGCGCCTGTGGCAGGCGGAGATACGGGCCGGGCTGCTGGTGGAGGCCATGCCTTCGCAGGTCCTCCACCCGATGCGCTACTGGATCGTCCATCCCCCGCACAACCGCAACGTGCCGAAGGTCAAGGCCTTCAGGGACTGGCTCGCGACCACCTTCGCCAGCGAAGAGGCCGCACACGCCCTCTAGTCGCGCCTGATTTTCCGCTTATGCTGCCACCCAGCAAGGGAGAACCATCGATGCGCATCACACCGGCCGTTCTGGCCGCAATCCCGCTTATCCTCGCCACGCCCGCCGTCGCGCAGGACATATCCGCCACGATCAAGGCGGATACCCCCGCAATGATGGCGCTCTATCGTGACCTTCATGCCAGCCCCGAACTGTCGGGCCAGGAAGTGCAGACCGCCGCCAAGCTCGCCGCGCGCGTCAAGGCGATGGGTTTTACGGTGACCGAGAAAGTCGGCGGCACCGGCGTGGTCGCGGTGATGAAGAACGGCCCCGGTCCGGTGCTGATGATCCGTGCCGACATGGATGGCCTGCCGGTGGTCGAGCAGACCGGCCTGGCTTTCGCATCGAAAGTGCGGGCGACGACCGGCGACGGCATCGAAAGCGGCGTCATGCACGCCTGCGGACATGATACGCATATGGCCGCCTGGGTCGAAACCGCCAAGCTGCTGTCGGCGAACAAGACCGGCTGGTCTGGAACGCTCGTCATGATCCTTCAGCCTGCCGAGGAAACGGGGAAGGGCGCGCGGATGATGCTGGAGGATGGCCTCTACACCCGCTTCCCCAAACCGACCCATGCCATAGCCTTTCACGATGCCGCCAATTTCGCGGCCGGGCAGATCGCCTGGACGCCGGGTTTCGCACTGGCCAATGTCGATAGTGTGGACATCGTCGTGAAGGGGGTCGGCGGCCATGGTGCCTATCCGCAAACAACGCGCGACCCGATCGTACTGGGCGCGAAAATCGTCACATCGCTGCAAACGCTGATCAGCCGCGAACGATCGCCGCAGGACCCCGCCGTCGTTACCGTCGGCAGCTTCCGTGCCGGTGCCAAGCACAACATCATCCCGGACGAGGCGACTCTGCTGCTCACCGTGCGTAGCTATTCGGATGAAACCCGCGCCGCATTGATCGAGGGCATCAAGCGGATCGCCCGGGGGGAAGCGATCGCCTCCGGCCTGCCTGAGGACAAGATGCCGGTGGTGGAGGTGAAGGATGAGTTCACCCCCGCAGCCTATAATCCGCCGGCTTTTGCGGAAAAAATGGCGGCGCTGTTTGCGGCGCATTTTGGCAAGGATCGCGTCGTTCAGGCGCCTGCCGCGATGGGCGGCGAAGATTTCAGCCGCTTCTATCGCGCGGACAAGTCGATCAACAGCTTCATTTTCTGGGTCGGCGGCGTTCCGGCGGCGCAAATGGCCAAGTCGGCGAAAGGCGAGGTAAACCTGCCGTCGCTGCACAGCCCCTTCTGGGCACCCGACGCGGAAAAGGTCGTACCGACGGCCGCCGAAGCCCTCACCGTCGCCGCGCTCGACATTCTGAAGAAGGGCTAGGCTCAGGAAGGGCCAGGCTGACGCAAGGCTGGCCGTCCGCTTCCCTGGCTGAGGTGCGGCATTAAGGTCGGTCGTCGTCCGCGCTCATGTCCGCGCCTGGCGGAGGGGGCACGAAGGCCTCGCCTAGCGGCACGGCCGACGTTGCCGGTTCAGGAACGGATTGTGGCGCGGAGCCGGGGTCCAGCATCGGCGCGGGCGCGATACCCGTGGGATCGAGTGCGGGAACACCGGCCACCGATGGTGCTGCGCTGGCGACGAAAGGTGCGGAGGGCGCTGCTCTCGATGTCGATCCGGCCTCGCCTTTGTCGGCAAAGCCACGGCTGTCTACCTGCGCCACAACCGGCTTTTTGGGCAGCAGATTGTCGATCACCGTCACCAGTACAGGTGCACCCAGCAACACGACGAGGGCGAAAATCTTGTACATCGGCTTGGGCCATCATCCTGAACAAGAAGGTTGCCCAAGCCCTAGCACGACAAGGGTGAACAAAATCTCACCGCGGACGACGCCCCGCAGACGAGCGAAACCCGCCACGATGTCTTGCGCATCGTGACGGGCTTCGCCTTCCTCCCCAGGAAGTCTGTATCGTTCAGCCCAGGCGGCCGAGGCGATGGTAAAGGTTGCTGAACTTGGAAGACTTCGGCTCGTCGGCGATCTTCTTGATGTAGTCGGCGATCGCTTCCTTCATCAGCGAGAAATCTTCCGTCGAAAAGACGGCGCGGGAACGGGTGGGTTCGGTCATCTTGCGTCTCCTAGGGCATATCGTGTCAGGTCAGCCCCTCGCAGCGGGGCGTTGCCTGAGGATTTACCCGCGGCCGACCGGATGAGCCACGATATTTGTAAATAATTGCGGTGTACAGGTCGCAATAATCGCAAATCACCTTGTTGTTTTGTAAATAATGTGACAATGTAGCGAATATGGCGGAGAAACTTCTGGCGGGACATGCGGTGCGACGGCTGCGGCGCGGGGCGGGGCTGACTCAGGTCGCGCTGGCCGCGGCGCTCGATATTTCGCCCAGCTACCTCAACCTGATCGAGCGCAACCAGCGCCCGCTGTCCGCCGCGTTGATGCTCCGCCTCGCCGACCGGTTCGATTTTGATCCGCGCGCACTGGGGGCCGACGAGCCGGGCGGTGGGATGGATGGCCTGCGCCGCCGCCTCGCCGATCCGATGTTCGCGGACATCGGCATCGACCGGACGGAAATCGAGGAATGGCTCGCCGCAGCGCCCAATGGTGCCGAGGCCTTCGCCCGCGCGTTCGACCGGGCCGTCGAAGGCGGCACCCGCGCCTCGACCGAGGAAGCCGTGCCGATCGCGCTGGTCCGGCGCGAAATCGAACGCTGGCGTAACCATTTCGCCGATCTGGATGCGCAGGCCGAGACGCTGGCCGACGAACTGCGCCTCAGCTCCGGCGATCTTTATGGCGCGATTGCCGAGCGACTGCGGGTGAAGCATCAATTCGCGATCCGCATCCTGCCGGCCGATGTCATGCCCGATACGGTGCGCAGGCTCGATCTGCACGCCCGCCAGCTCCAGATTTCCGAGATGCTTGACGGGCCGTCGCGCTGTTTTCAGCTTGCCTATCTGCTCGCCGATCTGGAGGCGCTGGCGGAAATCAACGCCTTGGTCTCCGGCGCGGCGCTGGCCGATCGCACGGCGCAGCGACTGTTCCGGCGTCACCTCACAGGCTATTTTGCTGCGGCGCTGATGATGCCTTATGCCCGTTTCCTGCGCGCATGCGAAAGCAGCGGCTATGACCTGCTGCTGCTCCAGCGGCGCTTCAATGCCGGGTTCGAACAGGTCGCGCATCGCCTGACGACGCTTCAGCGCGTCGGGGCGCGGGGCCTGCCTTTCTTCATGCTGCGGCTCGATCGCGCCGGCCAGGTGTCGAAACGCTATGCGGGGGCCAGCGCCTCGCTGCTGGTCGAGGCGGATGGGCGCTGCCCGCTGTGGGACATCCACGCCGCGTTTGCCCGGCCCGGAGAGATCGTGCGGCAGTTGGTGGCGCTGGAAGATGGCGAACGCTGGTTCACCCTTGCCCGCACCGTGCAGGCACAGGGCGCTGCGTTGCAGACCGGCGTCAGCGCGATGTTCGGCATTGCGCTTGGCTTGAAAGCGGAGTTTGCAGCCCCGCTGATCGCCGCGCGCGGTCTCAATCTGGTGGATGCCGAGGCGCAGCCGGTCGGTCCGGGTTGCCCTGCCTGCACCCGCACGCTGTGCGCCCAGCGGAGCGCGCCGCCGCGCGGCAGAACCTTGCGTTTCAGCGATCGCGAACGCGGGCTGTCGCCATTTTCGTTCGCGAATGACTGACCCGATGTTCCTCCCCTGGCAGGGGAGGGGGAGCGCCGCGAAGCGGTGGTGGAGGGGTGTTACCCTGGCGCGAGAGTGATACCCCTCCGTCAGGCTTCGCCTGCTACCTGCCCTTCTAGGGGAGGATTGGGCACGCCCCATCTTACCCCCCGCATCCTTGTCGCTTGCCCTTCGCGCAGCCTTGTTCTATGGCCCGCCGACCGGCGACCGATGCGGGCGTGGCGAAACTGGTAGACGCGCCAGATTTAGGTTCTGGTATCGCAAGATGTGGGGGTTCGAGTCCCTTCGCCCGCACCAGCCACGCCGTGCCCTTCTCGGCTTTGCGCCACGAAGTTTCAGCTTACAGAAAGCGTTGATGGAAAAATGCAGATTGTCGAGACGTTGAACGAAGGCCTCAAGCGCGCCTATACCCTGACCATCACGTCGGCTGACATCGACGCGCGCGTCGATCAGGAAGTGAAGACCATGGCGCCGCAGGTGCGCATGCCCGGCTTCCGCCCCGGCAAGGTACCCGCCAATCTGGTACGCAAGATGCACGGCGAGGCGCTCCAGCGCGAGGCGCTCAACAGCGCCATCCAGGATGGCGTGCAGAAGCTGCTCGCCGACAACAAGTTGCGCCCCGCGATGCAGCCTTCCGTAGAACTGGACGAAGGCTTCGACTTCGGCAAGGATGCCGAAATCAAGGTTGCGCTTGAAGTGCTGCCCGAAGTGGCCACGCCGAATATCGACGGACTGAAACTGGAACGTCTGACGGTCGAAGTGACCGACGCCGAAGTCGCCGAGGCGGCCGGCAAGATCGCCGCGCAGCAGGGCGCGTTCGAGGAATATCCGGCCGGGCACAAGGCGAAGACCGGCGACACCGTGGTCATCGACTTCGTGGGCAAGGTCGATGGCGTCGCGTTCGATGGCGGCACCGGCGAAGGCATGAAGGTCGAGATCGGATCGGGCAATCTGATCCCCGGCTTCGAGGATCAGCTGATCGGCGTGAAGGCCGGGGACGAGAAGGTGCTCAACGTCACGTTCCCCGAAGATTACAATGCCGAAAATCTCAAGGGCAAGGCCGCGACCTTCGATATCGTCGTCAAGGCGATCCTCCATTCGTCGAAGCCCCGGCTGGACGACGACTTCGCCAAGGGCCTCGGTCTGGAAGGTCTCGAAAAGCTGAACGAACTGCTCAAGGGGCAGATCGAGCAGGAGCATAACGGCCTCACCCGCACCCACATGAAGCGCAAGCTGCTCGATCAGCTTGCCGCTGCCCATGACTTCGACGTGCCGCCGAGCATGGTCGAGGCCGAGTTCCAGCAGATCTGGGCGCAGCTGGAGCATGAAGCCGGGCACGATGAAAATCCCGAATCCGCGCTCGCGGAAATGGAAAAGGACAAGGACGATTATCGCGCGATCGCGGTGCGCCGCGTCCGCCTTGGCCTGCTTCTCTCCGAAATCGGGCAGGCGAACGGGGTGCAGGTCAGCGATGCGGAAATGAACCGCCTCATCATGCAGGCCGCTCAGCAATATGGCCCGCAGGATCGTGAGCGTTTCATTCAATATGTGCGCCAGGAACCGATGGCAGCAGCGCAGCTTCGCGCCCCGCTTTATGAGGACAAGGTCGTCGACTTCCTGTTCGACAAGGCTGAAATCACCGATCGCAGCGTGACCCTGGCTGATCTGGAAGCGGCGATCGAGGAAGAGGATGGCGACATCAAGCCGCATGTCCATGGCCCGGATTGCGGCCACGATCACGACCATGACGGAAAACCCAAGAAGGCGTCTAAAAAGGCCGCGGCCAAGGACGAAGCCGAAACGGTAGAAGCCGAAGCGAAGCCTGCCGCAAAGAAGGCTCCGGCGAAGAAGGCGGCTGCGGCGAAGACGGAAGTGGCTGAACCCGCCGCAGAAGAAAAGAAGGCGCCGGCCAAGAAGGCCGCACCGAAGGCGAAAAAGGCCGACGCCTGATACTCGACGTACGCTATTTGATTTTTACAGCGTCATGCTGAACTCGTTTCAGCATCCATTGGCCCTATGTTTGCGCTATGTCTCCAAACAAGAGCCAATGGATCCTGACTTTCGTCAGGATGACGGTGTAAGTTTCGCTGGAGCGCAGCAGGCCCGACGGCTTGCTGCGCAAAGGCGTCGGCAGTAGAGGCAGGGCCATGACTGCGTCCGAAACCATCCCCCAGCCGCGCGTCGCCGTCATCCTGCCCTGTTACAATGAGGCGGGGGCGATCGCGCAGACGGTGCGGGATTTCGCGGCGGCCCTGCCGGACGCCACCATCTATGTGTACGACAACAACAGCACCGATGACAGCCGGGCGCTGGCCGCCGCCGCCGGGGCCGTGGTGCGGGCGGTGCGGCAACAGGGCAAGGGCCATGTCGTGCGCCGCATGTTCGCCGATGTCGATGCCGACATTTATGTCATGGCCGATGGCGACGCGACTTACGAAGCTGCCGCCGCCCCGCGCATGATCGCTGCGATGCTCGCCGACAATCTCGACATGGTCGTCGGCGCGCGCAGGTCGGAGGTGGAGGCCGCCTATCGCCGTGGGCACCGGCTGGGCAATCTGCTGCTCACCGGCTTGCTCCGTCGCCTGTTCGGGCGCAGTTTTACGGATATTCTGTCGGGCTATCGCATCTTTTCCCGCCGGTTCGTGAAAAGCTTTCCGGTACTGTCGGCGGGGTTCGAGATAGAGACGGAAATGAGCGTGCATGCGCTCGAACTGGCGATGCCCGTGTCCGAACAGATCACCGCTTATGCCGCGCGCCCGGAAGGATCGGTCAGCAAGCTCAGCACCTGGCGTGACGGCTGGCGCATCCTGCGTACGATCATCCAGTTGTACCGGATCGAGCGGCCCGTCTGGTTCTTTGGCGGGGTTGGCGCACTGTTTGCGCTCACCGCGCTTGTCCTGGCAGTCCCGCTGATCCTCACCTTTGTCGAAACCGGGCTGGTGCCGCGCTTCCCCACCGCTATTCTCGTCACCGGCCTCATGATTATCGCCGTCCTCAACGGCATGTGCGGCCTTATCCTCGATACGGTGGTGCGCGGACGACGCGAGATGCGGCGGCTGGCCTATCTTGGCCATCGCGCGCCTGCGGACTTCGCCCGCGACCGGTAGCGTTTTGGCAGGGCGCCTCTTGCGCAACGGTTAATCCCCTTGAACCCGTCCCCCTTTGCCCCGATGTAGGGCACGGCAAAAGCACAAAGCGAAAGAGCATCATGAGAGACATATTGTCAGATCCTTTGCAGGCACTGGTTCCGATCGTCATCGAACAGTCGAACCGGGGCGAGCGCAGCTTCGACATCTTCTCGCGCCTGCTGCGCGAACGGATCATTTTCGTGACGGGGCAGGTGGAAGACCAAATGGCCTCGCTCATCGTCGCGCAACTGCTGTTCCTGGAATCGGAAAATCCGAAGAAGGACATTTATATGTACATTAACTCGCCGGGCGGGGTCGTCACGGCGGGCATGGCGATCCACGATACGATGCAGTACATCCGGCCCAAGGTCGGCACCGTGTGCATCGGCCAGGCCGCGTCCATGGGCAGCTTCCTGCTGGCCGCGGGTGAACCGGGCATGCGAGTCGCATTGAGCCAGGCGCGGATCATGGTGCATCAGCCTTCCGGCGGGGCACAGGGCATGGCATCGGATATCGAGATTCAGGCCAAGGAAATCCTGCGCATCCGTGCGCGGCTCAACAGCCTCTATGCCAAATATACCGGCAAGCCGATCGAAGAGATCGAAAAGGCGATGGACCGCGATACCTTCATGGAAGCGGATGAGGCCAAGGCGTTCGGCATCGTCGATGAAGTGTTCGACAAGCGCCCGACCCCTGCCGAAACCAGCGAATAAAGAGCGAATGAACCCGGCGGAGGTACCCTCCGCCAACAGATTATTTACGCGGCTGTCACATAAACGTCTCTTGTGAAACGCGCGTCACGCGGTCTAGACTGGCCGTGGACAGGACAAGCCCGGTGGTCGGGGGCGGGTAATCCGCTTCCCGCCGGGTCAGGAAAGACCGTAATGACAAAGCTTCAAGGCTCCGATTCCAAGAGTACGCTCTACTGCTCCTTCTGCGGCAAGTCGCAGCATGAGGTGCGGAAGCTGATCGCGGGGCCGACCGTGTTCATCTGCGACGAGTGCGTGGAACTGTGCAACGACATCATCCGGGAGGAGACCAAGGGCGGTCTCGTCGGCAAGAAGGATGGCGGCGTTCCCACCCCGCAGGAAATCTGCGACGTCCTCGACGATTATGTGATCGGCCAGAGCCGGGCGAAGCGCGTGCTCTCCGTCGCGGTCCACAACCACTACAAGCGCCTCAATCACGGCGCGAAGACGGGCGAGGTCGAACTCGCCAAGTCGAACATCCTTCTCGTCGGGCCGACCGGCTGCGGCAAGACGCTGCTCGCGCAAACGCTGGCCAAAACCTTCGACGTGCCCTTCACCATGGCTGACGCCACGACCCTGACAGAGGCAGGCTATGTCGGGGAGGATGTCGAGAACATCATCCTCAAGTTGCTCCAGGCCAGTGACTATAATGTCGAAAAGGCCCAGCGCGGCATCGTCTACATCGACGAAATCGACAAGATCAGCCGCAAGGCGGAAAATCCCTCGATCACGCGCGACGTTTCGGGCGAAGGCGTGCAGCAGGCGTTGCTGAAGCTGATGGAAGGCACCACGGCATCGGTCCCCCCGCAGGGCGGGCGCAAGCATCCGCAGCAGGAGTTTCTGCAGGTCGATACGACCAATATCCTGTTCATCTGCGGCGGCGCGTTCGCAGGGCTGGAGAAGATCATCGGCGACCGGCTGGAGGCCAAGTCGATCGGCTTCGGCGCGCATGTCGCCGCGCCGGAGGAGCGCCGCACGGGTGAGCTGTTGCGCCAGAGCGAGCCGGAGGATTTGCTGAAGTTCGGCCTGATCCCCGAGTTTGTCGGCCGCCTTCCCGTCATCGCGACGCTGGAAGACCTGGATGTGACCGCGCTGGTCAAGATCCTGGGTGAGCCGAAAAATGCGCTGGTCAAGCAATATGGCAAGCTGTTCGAGATGGAGGATGTCGATCTGACGTTCACCGACGAGGCTCTGGTGGCGATCGCGAAGCGCGCGATCGAGCGCAAGACCGGCGCGCGCGGCTTGCGCTCCATCCTCGAATCGATCCTGCTCGACACCATGTTCGATCTGCCCTCGATGCAGGGTGTAGGCGAAGTGGTGATCGACCGTGACGTGGTCGACGGTCGCAAGGAACCGATCCGTGTGTTCACCGAAAGCGAAAAGCGCAAGGCGGGCGACGCCGCCTGATCATTGCGGCGCGACGCATAGCTCTGAAAAAGGCCGACGGGAAACTGTCGGCCTTTTTCATGGTGTCTGACACACAAAAGCCCGTCATCCTGACGAAAGTCAGGATCCATTAGCTCCGTCCTCGCGAAGGCGAACCATATCAGCAACAATGGATCCCGACTTCCGTCAGTATGACAACAGAAGTGACGCGGATCATTCCCGGCTGGCCCGCACCCGACATCCCCTTCCGCCGTCGCAAATAATCCTGCTGCGTTGCAAAATTGCCGCACCTCTCTGGCCAATTGTGACAGCCTGTTTAAATTTGCGTGATTTCCGGCATTTCGGGCGCTAGCGGCGCGTTGAGAGGATGTCTGCGAGTGGCCAACAGAGCCAGAGCCGCGACCAAGCGCATCATGGCGCAGCGCAGCATCGTCACAAAATTGCAATCACAGCATCACAGGGGCGACGTCATGGCCCCGTAATCGCAACGGGCGACTCACTAAGCGTCATTCAGGCGGCTGCCTCAATTGGGGGCGCAGCGGCCAAAGCCAAGGGAACAGGGACATGAGGGACCTCAAGATATTTCTCGCCGCCGGTGCGGCGTCGATCAGCATGGCAATGGCCATCGCGACCCCCGCCTTCGCGCAGGAAACGACGTCGTCGGTGCGCGGCACCGTCACGGCTGATGGTGCGCCAGTTGCCGGCGCAACGGTCGAGATCGTGAACGTCCCGTCAGGCACGACATCGCGCGCAACCACCGATGCCTCGGGTGCGTTCAACGCGTCCGGTCTGCGCGTCGGCGGTCCCTACAGCGTGACCGTCACGGCCGAAGGCTATGACAGTTTCCAGGTGACGGACATCTTCACTGTCGTGTCGCAGCCTTATGAAATCCCGGTCGCCTTGACGAGCGCAGGCGACGCAATCGTCGTGACGGCGTCGCGTGTTGTCGGTGCAGGCACTGTCAGTTCCGGTCCCGCGACCGTCCTGACTTCAGAGGACATCGCGGCCGTTGCATCGGTCAATCGCGATATTCGAGACCTCATGCGCCGCGATCCTTTCGCACGTCTCGATTATGCCGAAGGCTCCGGTCGTGCCGTCTCGTTCGCTGGACAGAACGCCCGTTTTAACCGTTTCTCGGTTGACGGTGTGCCCGTCACAGACAATTTCGGTCTCAACCCCGATGGCCTGCCAACGCGCCGGTCGCCAGTCCCGCTCGACGCGATCGCGCAATTCCAGACCAAGGTCGCGCCGTATGACGTGCGCGAAGGCAATTTTCAGGGCGGCGCCATCAACGCCATTTTGAAATCGGGTACCAACGAGTTTCACGGAACCGGCTTCTACGCCTACTCGTCGGACGAACTGACTGGCAAGGAAACAAAGGCAGGTCCGGGCGTCCCGACCGGCCGTGTAAACTTGCCCAACTTCAGATATGAAAACTATGGTGCGGAAATTTCCGGACCGATCATCAAGGATCGCCTGTTTTTCATGATTGCGGGCGAGCGTATTCGGGCAGGAACGCCGATCGCTGAAGGTACACCAAGCGACAACGCTGGTACGGTGATTCCGAACCTGACTGATGCTGCCGTTGCCCAGATTCAGCAGATTGCCCAGTCGCGCTACAATTACGATACCGGCGGCGTTCTCAACGATTCCGCCGACAGCGACGATCGCTTGGTTGCTCGTCTCGACGCCAACCTGTCAGACACGCAGCGTGCCTCGCTGACCTACATCTACACCAAAGACTCGATCCAGTTTAACCAGAACACCTTCGCCACGGGCTCGACCGGGCTGGGTCTGGAATCGAACGGCTATATTTCGTCGAACGAGCTGCATACTGGCGTTTTCCAGCTCAACTCCGAATGGAGCGACGATTTCTCGACCGAAGTGCGCGCCTTCTACAAGGACTACAAGCGCGGCCAGGATCCCATCCTGGGTCGTGGTTTTGCTCAGTTCCAGGTCTGCACCGCACCAACGTCTGACCGCACCAATCCCGGAGCGGCAGGTGACGGCGCTTCCACCGCTTGCGCACCGGGCTTCGCTTCGGTGACGTTCGGGCCGGATATCTCGCGTCAGTCGAACGCCCTGAACAGCCGCACTTACGGTGGTCTTGTGCAGGCGCGTCTGAACCGCGACGACCATGATCTGCGCATTTTCGCTGATTTCCAGGATACCAAGATTTTCAATCTGTTCCTTCAGCGTACGGCTGGCGACTATTACTTCGACTCGATCGCCGATTTCCAGGCGGGCAACGCCCAACGCCTGCGGTATCAAAATGCGGTGCCGTCGCTCGATCCGGCAGATGCCGCCGCACAGTTCAGCTATCAATCGTACAGCTTCGGCATACAGGATACTTGGCGCATCAGTGACATGCTCACCCTGTCTTATGGCGCGCGTTACGACATGTTTGGCGGCAGCAGCCGTCCTGCCCTCAACCAGGCCTTCACCAACCGTTACGGCTTCACCAATCAGGCCTACATCAACGGCCGCGGCGTGTTCCAGCCGCGTATCGGTTTCGATTTCAAGCCATCGAGCCAGCTGGTCATTCGTGGCGGGGTCGGTATCTTCTCCGGCGGGTCGCCGGACGTTTATGTCTCGAACAGCTTCTCCAATACGGGTTTCCTGTCAAACCTGATCGATATCCGGCGTAACAACAACGGAACGATTACCGGTACGACGGCTGCGAATGGCGATGCGATCCTGAACAATGTTAACGGCGCGACCATTCCTGCCGCCGCGAATTCCGTACTGACGAGCGTCGCGTCGTCTGCCACGGCGCCCACCAACGCGCTGGCGCCGAATTTCCGGGTTCCGTCGCAGTGGCGTGGCACCTTGTCGGCGGATTACACGCCGGATGCTGGCAGCTTCCTCGGCAGCGGCTGGCGCTTCGGGGCGGACCTTTTCTACTCGGCGGTCCGCAACCAAGTGTTCTTCACCGACCTGCGCGTCACCCCCACGTCGTCGCGTACGCCGGATGGTCGTGTACGCTATGCATCGCTAACAACCTTTGCCGACACCAACTCTGACCTGTTCCTGACCAACACGAAAAAGGGCCGCAGCTACATTGCAGTTGCCCGTGTCGATAAGTCGTTTGACTTTGGTCTTGACCTGAACGCCAGCTACACGTGGCAGGACATCAAGGATCAGGCACCTGCGACATCATCCACTGCGTCATCCAACTATGGTAACGGCGCCTTCCTCGATGCGAACGGTGCGGCCTATGGTACGTCGAACGATGAAGTTAAGCATAATTTCAAATATACAGTGACGTTCAAGCGGGCGTTTTTCGGCGACTACAATACGACGCTATCGCTGTTCGGTGAAACGCGGATCGGCCGTCCGTACAGCTATACGTTCCAGGACGTGTCGAACGCGCGCAGCGGCATATTCGGGACGATCGGCTCCAATTCGCGCTATCTGATGTATGTGCCGACATCGACCAACGATCCGCTTGTCTCCTATGATACGCCCGCCACGCAGGCCTATCTGGACAATCTCATCAATACGACGGGTCTGGGCAAGTTCCGCGGCAAGATTGCACCGCGCAACGCCTTCAACGCCAAGTGGTTCACGAAAATCGATTTGCACTTCGATCAGGAAATTCCGACCGGGCTCGGGGATTCGCGCATCACGGTGTTTGCGGATATCGAAAACTTCACGAACTTCCTCAACAAGAATTGGGGTCAGATTCGCGAATATGCGTTTCCCTACAATGTGATTGCTGTGCGCGCGCAATGTCTGCAGGCACCCGGCGGGGCAGCGGCCACCAGCACGGCGCAGCCTTGCGCGCAATATCGGTATTCGTCGCCAACCGCGACCCCGACCGACACCATCTATTCGCGTCAGTCGCTCTACACGATCCGGATTGGTGCGCGATTCAGCTTCTGATCCTGCGATCAGTCGGAAAAAAAGAAAGGGGGGTGCGCCTTGTCGGGCGCGCCCCCTTTCCTGTTGGATATGTTGGAAAGCCAGGATTTCTGCGGGTTTCAACGCCGCAACTTACGCAACTTATGCCTTGCCGCACCTCATCGCAGACAGGCGTCAAGCCCCTCGCGCTGCACCACGCCGATCCGCGCGGCGATGCTGTTGCCATAGCGGCGGGTGAAGCCCTTCGGGGCAATCGCGCCGCGCTTCTTGGGCAGCGGCAGGATGGCGGCGATCCGCGCCGCTTCCGTCCGCGTGAGGCGGCTGGCGTCATGCCCAAAATAGCGCATGGCCCCCGCATTGGCCCCATAAGTCCCGATGCCCGTCTCTGCGACGTTCAGATAGACTTCCATGATCCGCCGTTTGCCCCACAGCATCTCGATCAACACGGTGAACCACGCCTCCAGCCCCTTGCGGACGAACCCGCCGCCCTGCCACAGAAACACATTTTTGGCGGTCTGCTGGCTGATCGTCGATCCGCCTCTTATCTTGCCGCCGCTGGCGTTGTGACGCATCGCCTTGGCGATCGCCAGCGCGTCGAAGCCGTGATGCGAACAGAATTTGCCATCCTCCGCGGCGATGGCTGCCCGCGCCATATCCGGGTCGATCTCCGAAAGGCTCATCCAGTCCTTCGTCATCCCGCGACTGTCGAACAGCATCGTCAGCGTGACGGGCGGCGGCACGAAACGGAACAGCGCGACCGGCAACAGCGACAGCGCGATAAAGCCGATGCCGGTCTTCAGCAGGAGGCGACGCCAGCGGCGCGGATTGCGGGGCGCGGCGGCGGGCGGCGGCGGGGCCGGGCGTTGCACGGATGTGTCCATAGGGGGATGCTAACGCGCACCGTCGCGCCCGTCATCCCTCTAATCGGGCCTCTAATCAGGCGGGCATCGGTGCGCCGGTAACAGCCTTGGGGCGGACTGGCCCCGGCAATGACAGCACCGCCAGCGCCGCGATCCAGCACAGCAGCCCGGCGATGAAGAACGCGGGCAGATAGCTGGCGAGATAGGTGCGCGACAGTCCCCCGCCCCAGGCGGCCATAGCGGCGCCGATCTGATGGCCCGCGAATATCCATCCGAACACGATGTTCGCCCGCGCCGGCCCAAAGCGTTCCACCGTCAGCCGGATCGTGGGCGGCACCGTCGCCACCCAGTCCAGCCCATAGAAGATCGCGAACAGCGAAAGCGCATACCAGGAAAAGCCGGTAAACGGCAGGATCACCAGCGACAGACCGCGCAGCGCATAATAAGCGAACAGCAGCCGCCGGTTGTCGAACCGGTCCGAAAGCCAGCCCGAACCGACCGTGCCGATGAAGTCGAACAGGCCCATCATCGCCAGCATCCCGGCCGCCATCGTCGCGGCAAGGCCATAGTCGCCGCACATGGCGATGAAATGGGTCTGGATGAGGCCATTGGTGCTCGCCCCGCATACGAAGAAGGTGCCGAACAGCACCCAGAAAGCGCGCGTCGCGGCCGCTTCCCGCAGAGCGACCAGCGGCGCCAGCATCGCCGTGCCCAGGCTGCTGCTGTCCACCGGCGCAGGCACCACCGCGTCACCGCCATAGGGGGGCAGCGCCATATCGGCAGGTCGGTCGCGCATCAGCAGCATCACCGCGCCCGCCGCCAATGCCAGAACCCCACAGACAAGGCCCAGCGCCATCCGCCAGCCATAGCTGTCCGTCAGGGCCGCCAGCAGCGGCATGAACACAAGCTGCCCCGTCGCCGTGCTGGCGGAGAGCAGGCCGACCACCAGCCCGCGGCGCTTGTCGAACCAGCGTGTCGAGACCGTGGCACTCAGCACGACTGCGGTCATCCCCGTGCCCAGCCCCACGACCACGCCCCACAGCATCACCAGATGCCACAGGTCCGTCATGCCGAGCGACAGCAGCAGCCCGCCGGTCACGATGCCCAGCGCGATCAGCATGATCCGGCGGACGCCATAGCGGTTCATCATCGCTGCCGCGAAAGGCCCCATCAGGCCGAACAGGGCAAAGCGGATCGCCAGCGCCCCGGATATGTCCGCCGCGCTCCAGCCATATTCGCGTTGCAGCGGCACGATGAACACGCCCGGCGCACCGACGGCTCCGGCCATCACCAGCATCGTCAGAAAGGTGACGCTGGCGACCACCCAGCCATAATGGATGCCGCGCGGCGCAAGGCGGCGGGAGAGGGCGGTGGACAGCATGAAGCCTTCATCGCCCATCGATGGCGGTTCGCCAAGGGCCAGTTGCAGGCAACTGGCCGCCGCTGCCATTGCCCGAAGCACGAAAAAGGGTGCCGACCAAAGTCGGCACCCTCCGTAAGTTCATGCGTATCGCTACGGCTCAGATCGCGGCGAGCCGCAGCCTGTCTCCGGCAATCCGCATCATCGCCTTTTGCAGCTTCTCGAACGCGCGCACTTCGATCTGGCGCACCCGCTCGCGCGAAACGCCATAGACCTGGCTCAAGTCTTCCAGGGTCTTCGGCTCTTCGGCCAGACGGCGTTCGGCCAGAATGTGTTTTTCGCGATCGTTGAGATCACGCATCGCCTCGATCAGCATCGCATGACGCATGTCGCGCTCCTGCGCATCGGCGACGCGCTCGTCCTGCAACGGGTCGCTATCCTGCAACCAGTCCTGCCACTGGCCTTCGCCGTCCTCACGCAGCGGCACGTTGAGCGACGTGTCCCCGCCCATCGCCATGCGACGGTTCATGCTGACGACATCCTCTTCGGACACGCCGAGCTTGGTGGCGATGTGCGTCACATCCTCGGGGCGCAGATCGCCGTCCTCGAACGCCTCGATGTTGTTCTTCATCCGGCGCAGGTTGAAGAACAGCTTTTTCTGCGACGCCGTGGTCCCCATCTTCACCAGGCTCCACGAGCGCAGGATGAACTCCTGGATCGACGCGCGAATCCACCACATGGCATATGTCGCGAGCCGGAAACCACGCTCCGGCTCGAACTTCTTCACGCCCTGCATCAGGCCGATGTTGCCTTCGGAAATCAGCTCGCTGACGGGCAGGCCATAGCCGCGATAGCCCATCGCGATCTTCGCCACGAGGCGCAGATGCGATGTGACGAGTTGCGCCGCGGCCTCGGGGTCCTGATGCTCGGCATAGCGTTTCGCCAGCATATATTCCTGTTCGGGTGCCAGGATCGGAAACTTCCGGATTTCGCTGAGATAGCGATTGAGGCTGGCATCACCGCCCAGCGCCGGAATCGTCGCGGGAACATTGCTTCCCTTTGGCATGACAATATCCTTCCTTTCCGTATCGCGGACCCTCCAGAGGCATCCGGGACACTGTTGCACATTGGAACCTAGATTACGCGAAGCTGGCTTAACAGTTCCTGCATGTCAGCCGGGATTCGGCTTTCAAAGGCCAAAGCATTTCTGCTTACGGGATGGATAAACCCCAGCGTGCGC
This sequence comes from Sphingobium algorifonticola, assembly GCF_004005485.1. Taxonomy (GTDB): domain Bacteria; phylum Pseudomonadota; class Alphaproteobacteria; order Sphingomonadales; family Sphingomonadaceae; genus Sphingobium; species Sphingobium algorifonticola. The sequence goes on along the minus strand of NZ_RZUL01000001.1, from coordinate 81,734 downwards.
GCGTGCAATGCCTGACGATTGAAACCCAGCGTTTCGAGTATCGATTTGAAATGTTTTTTCGACTTACTGTAAACGGGATCGCCGATCAGCGGATGACCGATATGGGCCATATGCACGCGCACCTGATGCGTCCGGCCCGTTTCCAGCCGACATTCAACCAGTGCCGAATCGCGCAGTTTCTCCAGCATGCGGTAATGCGTCACCGCATGCTTCCCGCGTCCTTCGGGCTGCACCGCCATCTTCTTGCGATCGCTGTCGGACCGGCCAATCCACTGATCGACCGTGCCCGCCGGGGGAACGGGGCGACCGCTGACGATCGCGGCATAGCGGCGCGCGATGCTGTGGTCCTTGAACTGCCGGGCCAGCCCCTCATGGGCGATGTCATTCTTGGCCGCGACGATCAGGCCGGACGTGTCCTTGTCGATACGGTGGACGATGCCGGGGCGCGCCACCCCTCCGATGCCGGACAATTGCCCCGCGCAATGATGCAGCAGCGCGTTGACAAGCGTACCATCGGCGTTGCCAGCCGCGGGATGGACGACCATGCCTGCGGGCTTGTCGATGACGATCAGGTCAGCGTCTTCATAGACGACGTTGAGGGCGATTGCCTGCGGTCGTGCCGTCGCCTCGGCGGGAGGCGGCACATGCAGCGCGAACCGATCGCCGCCCGCTACCTTCAGCGCAGGATCGGTCATCGCACGACCATCGGGGGTCATCACCTGGCCTTCCAGAATCAGCGCCTTGATGCGCTCGCGCGAAAGGTCGGGCACCACGGCGGACAGCGCCTTGTCCAGCCGTGCGCCGGAAAGGGCGTCGGCGATGGTGGCGTTGATGGTGGAAAGCCCCGGCAGCATGGACTAGCAATGTGGGGATGAGCGTGCGTTTATCAAGTTTGCTGCATGATCGCCTGATCGCCAGCGCGCGCGCCGCAGCGGGCGAGGAAATATGCGGCCTGCTGCTCGGCACGCGGGATGCGATCGCCGATATCGTCCCGGCCGCCAATGTCGCGCGCGACCGCGCGCGCCGGTTCGAGATCGATCCCGCAACGCTGCTCGCCGCGCACCGTTCGGCACGGCAGGGCGGACGGGCCGTGATCGGCCATTATCATTCGCATCCGCAAGGCAATCCGGTGCCGTCGCCGACAGACGCGGCGCAGGCCTTGCCGGACGGTCAGTTCTGGCTCGTGATCGCAAGCGGCGGCATGCGCCTTTGGCAGGCGGGGGAGGGCGGTCTGCACGATCGCTTCGTGGAGCGACAGCTGATCGTGGAGGGACAGGCGCTCGACGCGTGACGTCACATCATCGCTTGCATCGCCGTACGCGGGGCGGCAAGAGGCAGGGCTGTTTCGTCCCTTCGTACTTTGTCGGTTACGCCGGAAAGCCCTTGCATGACTGATCTGCCCAACGACCAGAGCCTAGAGTTTGCGGCGCTGCTGTGTTCGCGCCTGTGCCATGATTTGCTCAGCCCCGTCGGCGCGCTAAACAACGGGCTGGAACTGATGGCGGACGAGACTGACCCGGAAATGCGCCAGCGCTGTCTGGAATTGCTGGCTGACAGCGCCCGGACATCCGCCAACAAGCTCAAATTCTTCCGCCTCGCCTTCGGTTCGGCCGGGGGCTATGGCGACAGCGTGCCTGCCAGCGAGACCTTGACGGCGATCGAGGGCATGTTCGCCGCCAACGGGCGAGTCAAGATCGGCTGGATGGTTGCCGACGACAGCCTGCCCAAGCCGGCCGCCAAGATATTGCTCAACCTTGCGCTCATCGCCGGGGATGCACTGGTGCGGGGCGGTCAACTTGACATCGGGGCGGAACGCCGGGCTGATGTGACCGAATTGGTCGTTCGCGCTGAAGGGCCGAAAGTCATTCTCGATCCCGAGCTGCGCGGGGCGCTCGGCGGCACACTTGCGGCCGACGCCCTGTCGGCGCGCACGGCGGCGGCCTGGATGATCCGTACCCTCGTCGTACGCGCTGGCGGCGACATCATGCTGTCCCAGCCGGGCGATCCGGTCCTGCTGTTCGGCGCCAGTCTTCCGGGCTGAGGGCTGCTGGCCAAATGGCTGAAAGTCCGCAGTTTTAACGCGGTCTTAACCATCCCTGCCCGATGATGCGCGCCACGTGCTGGCATCGGACGGGGCAAATGGACGAACTACTGGGCGAATTCATTTCCGAAACGCAGGAAACGCTTGAGGCGCTCGCCGGTGTCGTCGTCGCGTGGGAAGCCGATCCGTCCGATCGCGATCGTCTCGATGCGATTTTTCGGTTCTTCCATACCGTCAAGGGAAGCTGCGGGTTCCTCAATCTGCCGCGGTTCGAACGGCTCAGCCACGCCGCCGAAGATGTGCTGTCGGATGTTCGCGCCGATCGTCGCACGGCCGATCCGGCGACCGTGAGTGCCGTTCTGGCGGTTATGGATCGTATCGGCGAACTGGCGGAAGCCGTGGCCTCGGGTGCCTCGCTTGCGAACGAGGATGACGATATGTTGATCGCGGCGCTGCGGGCCGTGGACGCACCGCCCGTCGTCGAAACGCCCGTCGCCGCAGCAGCGCCGCAGCGTCGCGAAAATGCGGCTGGCGGCATGCGTACCATACGCTTGCCTCTCACGCTGATCGATCAGCTGATGAACGGCGTGTCGGACATGGTTCTTGCCCGCAACGAGCTTTCGCGCAAGCTGCGCGAGCGGACATCGGACCCGGAACTGGACAGCGCGTTCGAGCGGCTGTCTGCCTGCGTTGCGGACATGCGCGACGTCATTTCCAAGACCCGGATGCAGCGTGTTGACCGCTTGTTCGCCGCTGTCCCGCGCATGGTTCGCGACCTGTGCCGGGATCTCGGCAAACGCATTGAGCTGGATATGGAAGGCGGCGATGTCGAGATGGACCGCGAGATGGTCGAGATGGTGGTCGATCCGCTGACACATATCGTGCGCAACAGCATCGATCACGGCATCGAGACTCCGGCCGAACGGGTGCAGGCAGGTAAGCCGGAGGCGGGTCTGCTGCGCCTCGTCGCCCGTCAGTCGGGCAATCAGATCGTCATAGAGATCAGCGACGACGGGCGGGGTATCGATACCGCCCGGCTGGTCCGCAAGGCGCTTGAAAGCGGCGCGATCACGGCCGATGTCGCCGCGCGCATGACCGAAGAGGAACGGCTGGACCTGATCTTCCATCCCGGCCTGTCGACCGCGCGCGAAGTGTCGGCAATTTCGGGGCGCGGGGTCGGCATGGACATCGTGCGGGCCAATGTAGAACGGATCGGCGGCGTGATCGCCATCGACAATCGCCCCGGACAGGGTTTGAGCATCATCCTGCGCGTCCCACTCACGTTGACCATCATTCCCGGCTTGATCGTGCGTGCTGGCGGGCAGCAATTTGCCATTCCGCGTGCCGCGATTGTCGAGATTCTGCACGAAAACAATGAAATGCTGTCGATCACCCGGGTTGGCGGCGCATGTATCGCGACCATCCGCAACATCCGCCACGCGATGATCGAACTGGAGGACGTCCTCGGCCTGCCGCGCGCCGAAATGCACGGTCCGCGGACGATCATGGTGGTCCGTTCTTCGTCCGGGATACCCTTTGCCATGGCCGTCGGCAGTGTGGACAATCATGAGGAGCTGGTTATCCGGCCCGCCTCACCCGTCGTCATGATGGCGGGAGTCTATGCGGGCATGACCCTGCCGGACAATGGTCGGCCGATGCTGCTGCTCGATGCCGCTGGCCTCGCCAATGCCGCCGGTTTGTCGCTTGCGGCCGACAATGGCGGATTGGCCGCGCCGGACCATGATCGACAAGCGGAAGCCGGCCCAGAGATGATCCGTGCTTTGCGGTTTCGGGAGCTTGGCGGCGAGGAGCGGCTGCTCCGCCTGTCGCTTGTCGAGCGAGTCGAAGACATCGATGCAGCCCGCTTCGGCATGTCTGCGGGCCGCGCGTTCGTGCGGGTGGACGATCGCCTTCTGTGGGTCGCGAACGGCCATCACCGGTTCGATACCGATCGCGTCACGGCCCTGCGATTGCGCGACGGTGACCGGGAAATATGCTATCCCGTAGGCCGCGTGATCGACATCGTAGAAATGCCCACTGTCCCGGACATGCGCCTGTCCGACGGGCCGATCAGCGGGGTCACCGTGATCGATGGCATCCACCTCGAAATCCTCGATCCCTTCGTTCTGTTCGCGGCGATGCCACATGATCCGGTGAGGGATGACGCACCGCCCCGCTGTGTTCTGGCGGAAGGGGACGACCCTTGGGCGCGGGAGATGCTTGCACCGCTTTTGCAGCAGGCGGGATATGATGTCGTTATCGGCCTGCCTGAGGATGCACCGCTAAGGCCCGATGATGTCGTGGTCAGCGTGGGTTCGGGCGCCACCGATTGCCTTCCGCAAAGCCATCCGGTGGTCAGGCTGCGCTCTGCGCCACGGCCTTCTGGCGTCAACGATCCGACCATCTATCGTTATGACAGCGCCGCTCTGATGGCGGCGATCGAAACCATCCGCAAGGACCGTGCCGCATGACTGATCCCCTCTATCTGTTCGCGCGCGTCGCCGGAACCCCGATCGCGGTGCGGTCGGAAGACGTCGAAGCGGTCGTGCGCTTCGCCGACATTTCACCCGTGCCGGGCATGCCGCGTCATATTGCCGGGCTTTCCGCATTGCGCAGCCGCGTTCTGACCATGATCGACATCGCCGCGCTGATCGACGACCGGTCGGCGTCGCGCCTGCAAGGCCAGCTTGCCATCGTCGCCGACATCAGCGGCCACAGCTACGGCCTCATCGTCGAATCCGTCAGCGATATCTGCGCGGTGCAGCAGGCCCCGCTGCCTCTCCACAGTCCGTTGTCGCCAGCCTGGGCGCCGTTCGTCCAGGCCATTGTGGAAAATGAAGGCACGGCGCATCTGCTGGTATCTCTGGCCAGTTTCATAGACCCTGCGTTGACGGCACAGGCCGCGTAAATCTTTTTCAATCAGCCATTTACCAATCGCTCAGCTTTAGGCGCTAAGGCATTGCTGCGTGGGAAGCGCCGGAAAAGGGTCCTAAACTGATGAAAAACTGCCTCGTCGTCGATGACTCGAAAGTCATTCGCAAGGTCGCTCGGCACATATTGGAGTCGCTCGACATCCACGTGACGGAGGCTTGTGACGGCCGCGACGCCCTTACGCAGTGCGAAGCGTCGCTGCCCGATGTCGTTCTTCTCGACTGGAACATGCCCGTGATGAGCGGGATGGAATTCCTCCAGGAACTGTCCAAGACGAAGCTCGACGCGCGACCGAAAGTCATTTTCTGCACGACGGAAAATGGCTTGGGACATATCAAGGCGGCGGTTGAGGCCGGTGCCGACGAATATGTGATGAAACCGTTCGATCGTGACACGCTCGAAAGCAAGCTCCAGATCGTGGGAGTCATCTGACCTTTTCCTCATGCGCACAGGAGGCGTCGTCTCCTCAACTTGTCACGTTCGCCTGAAGGTTTTTTGCAGATGTTCGCTCGCAGTGAGGCTACCGTCAGATCAGGGAAGGAAGGGCGTCAGCATCGTGTGCTGATCGTCGATGATTCCGTGGTCGCGCGTACCGTGCTCGAACGTATCCTGGCCGCGCACGAGGATTTCGTCGTCGTCGGAAAGACCAGCAACGCGCAGCAAGCGTTGACCGTTCTGGCGCAGGTCAGTGTCGATCTTGTCCTGCTCGATGTCGAGATGCCGGGGCAAAGCGGCATCGTTGCCCTGCCTTCGATCCTGTCAGCGGGCAATGGTGCAAAGGTCATCATCCTGTCCGGCGCGTGCGAGGAAGGCAGCGCCGTCGCCGTCGAAGCCCTTGCGATCGGCGCGAGCGACATTCTTTCGAAGCCGACCCACGGATCTTTCGGCGACCAGTTTGCCCGTGCGCTGCTGGGGCGGATCGCGCGTATCGTGGGCGTCGAAAATGAAGATGGCACGGAGCAGACCATTCAGTTGCGCGATGCGACCGGGCGTCGGCGCCTCTCCTGTCTGGGCGTTGGTGCATCGACCGGCGGCATTCATGCGCTTGGCCAATTGTTTGCGGGCATGACGGAAACCGTCGGCGTTCCGATCCTGCTGACGCAGCATCTTCCGGCCAGCTTCATTTCCTATTTCGCGGCGCAGCTTGGTCGCATGACGTCGCTGCCGGTCAAGGTCGCCGAAGAGGGCGAGATATTGCGCCCCGATCATGTTTACGTCGCGCCGGGCGAAGCCAATCTGGGGTGCCGCCGCAACTGGGGTGGGCAGATCGCCGTCGCCCTGTCGCCCGACCGCACGCCGCTCAGCGCATTGCCGGCCGTCGATCCGATGTTCATGAGCATCGCCCGCTGTTACGGCGATGGTGCCGCGGGCATCGTGCTCACGGGCATGGGGCGTGACGGTTCGCTTGGCGCCGCACATATCGTCGATGGCGGTGGCATTGTCATCGCCCAGGATGAAGCCAGCAGCGTCGTGTGGGGCATGCCCGGATCGGTGGCCCGGTCGGGCCTCGCCGCCGCATTATTGCCGCCGGAGAAGATCATGCCCTATCTCAGTCATCAGATTGCCCCCGTGGCATGAGCGATGGGGTAGCACGGGCGGCGGTGGCCGAGACCAGCCGTACCAGCTTCACCAGCGCGATGCGGGTGTTGGCGGGCCTCCTCGAATCGCGCACGGGCCAGATTCTCGCCGAAAACCGGATATGGCGCATCGAAACCGCGCTCAAGCCGGTCCTGCGGGCCAATGCCTTGCCTGATCTTGAAGCATTGGTCGCGCGGTTGCTGTCGGGAACCGAACGGCAATTGAGCGACGACGTCGTCAACGCGCTTCTCAACAACGAAAGCAGCTTCTTTCGCGATCTCCAGACGTTCGACATGATCGCGCGGGAATTGCTGCCCCATATGCAACAGACTCGCAGCGAGCGGGTGTTGCGTATCTGGTGTGCCGGTTGCTCGACCGGACAGGAAGCCTATTCGCTGGCGATGCAGTTCCGCAAGGATCAGGATCGCTGGCAGGGCTGGCGTATCAGCATATTGGCGACCGACATTTCCACCGCCGCGGTCGCGCGCGCCAAATCCGGCATTTTCTCGCAGATCGATGTTCAGCGTGGCCTCGCGATCACCGACCTGCTGCGATTTTTCGAACCTGTCGGCGATGATTGGAAAGCCAATGACGACCTGCGGCGGATGATCGATTTCCGGGTCGACAATCTGTTCGACCCGCAAGTGCCGGGTGGCCATTACGACCTGATCCTGTGCCGTAACGTCCTTCTCTATTTCTCGCTGGACATGCGGCGGAAGGCATTTCAGCGCCTCGCGCAATATAGCCGGTCCGGCGGCTATCTTCTGCTGGGTGCCGGCGAAACGGTGATCGGCCAGACAGAGGAGTTCGCGTCCAGCCGGGATTTCCGCGGCAGCTATGAGCGCCGTGGCGGTCCGGGTGAAATAGCCGAACAGCCGATCCGTCGCGCGCGCTGATAGTCGCTGCGTTACCGACGATTATGCGTTAGGGCGAAGCTATGCCTTCGCCTGCCTCCCCCAATATACCGCCTGCACCACCCGTACATGTCGAGCGGCCGTTCGACCTGCGGGATTGGGTCCTTATCGCCCTGATGACTGTGACATGGGGGCTGAACGTGATTGCGGTGAAGCTGGCCCTGCAACTCACCTCGCCGCTGACGGCCGCCTTTCTGCGGCAGGCGATCGTGGCGGTGTTATGCCTGCCGTTCCTGCGCTTCGTGCCGGGGCGGATGCGCGTCATTCCACTCTATGCCGTGCTGGCGGGTGCGTTATTCTACATACCGATCAACATGGCGCTCGCCATTTCGGACAATGTCGGCGCGCTCGTCATCGCGGGGCAGATGGGCGCGCCGTTTGCGGTGCTCCTTTCGGTGCTGTTCCTGGGCGAAAAAATCCGGCTGCCGCGTGTCATGGGGCTGTTCCTGGCTTTTACCGGGGTCATGCTCGTCGGGTTCGATCCCGCTGCCATCCACGAACTCCCCGGCCTTGCATTGATGGCCGGTTCGTCCCTGATCTGGGCGGTGGGCTCATTGATGACGCGCCAGATGGCTGACGTGCGCGTGGCGACGCTGTTCGCGTGGCTCGGTCTGGCTGGGGTGATGATTCTGGGGCCGCTCGCGCTGATATTCGAGCGTGAGGCCATGGCCGGAATCGTCGCAATGCCTGCGCTGGCCTGGCTGTGGATCGGCTTCTCCGCCATCGGTTCGACAATCATCGGGCATGGCGGCCTGTCGATCCTGGTGCAGCGGCATCCGATCGGGGCCGTCATGCCCTACACCTTGATTGCGCCGATACTCTCCGTCATTGTCTCCTACGTCATATTTGACACGCCGATCACGGGAATGATGATGCTGGGTGGAGTGTTCGTGCTTGTGGGCGTAGCGGTCATCACGATCCGTACCGCGAAACGGGGCCAGATGATCGAGACACCGTCGTGATGTACAGCGGCATCATCGAAACGCCTTCTCCCAATTTCGATGACCGCAAGGCGCCGGTTTCGATGCTGGTCCTGCATTATACCGGGATGCCTGATGCAGCGAGCGCGATCAACTGGCTCGCCAATCCGGAATCGAAAGTGTCGGCCCATTATGTCGTGACGGAGGACGGGCAGGTGATCCGCATGGTCGCCGAGGAGAAGCGCGCCTGGCACGCCGGCAAGTCGCACTGGCGCGGCATATCCGACGTCAATTCCGCCAGCATCGGGATAGAGATCGTCAATCCGGGCCATGAATGGGGCTATCGCCCTTTTCCTGAGGTGCAGATGCAAGCGCTAGTTCCGCTGGTGAATGATATTGTGCAGCGATATCGCATCACCCGCGGCAATGTCGTGGGTCACAGCGACATCGCACCGGCGCGCAAGCAGGACCCTGGCGAGCTTTTTCCCTGGCACACATTGGCCCGGCTTCGGCTGGCCCTTCCGCGCCCGACCAAGAACCTCATGGACCCGCACTGGACCGATAGCGGCTTTATGCTCGCGCTCGAACGCTTCGGTTATGACATTACCGATCAGGAGGCGGCCGTCGTTGCCTTCCAGCGCCGCTTTCGCCCGGAAATGATCGACGGGATCATCGACGGCGAATGTCGCGCCATTCTGCTGGCGCTGCTTTTGCCGAAGCCGCGGGGGGATGACTAGCCGGGAAATTGCCGCTAAGGCCGCAATGCCAGGAGGCTGGGCGACCGCGGCATAGCGATATGGCGAGGAAAGTCCGGGCTCCACGAAAAGACGGTGCCAGCTAACGGCTGGCGGAGGCAACTCCAGGGAAAGTGCAACAGAGAGCAGGTCGCGTTTGTCTTAGGACTTGAGGCTTCGGCCGCGTGACAGTGAAAGGGTGCGGTAAGAGCGCACCGCGTCCCCGGCAACGGGCGACGGCATGGTAAACCCCACCGGGAGCAAGACCGAATAGGGACGGCACGGAGCGCAAGTTCCAGGGCATTTTTCGGCTCGATCGTCCGGGTTGGTTGCTTGAGGCCATGAGCGATCATGGTCCTAGATGAATGGTCGCCCAGTTCCGGCTTGCCGGGATGGACAGAACCCGGCTTACAGGCCTCCTGGCATTTGTTTTTCTTTGCCCTGCTTCCTTTCTTTGGCGCGGGGCAACCGCTACATTGGTGCGATGTCCAAAGCCAGACGATCAAATGACTGGGGTTTTCCACGATGGCGCGGCTATGGTTCCGCCCGGGATGCACAGCAGGTGCGCCTGTGCGACCGGCACGGCTGCGAAAAACCTGGGGACTGCCCCGCCCCCAAATCGCCCAACAGCCCGGAACGCTGGTATTTCTGCTCCGAGCATGCCGGGGAGTATAACCGGAACTGGGACTATTTTCAGGGCCTCGACGCCGAAGAGCGTGCCGCACGCGAACAGGCGGAACAGCGCGACGCGGACGGATTCAAGGGCAGCGCCTTTTATGGCTGGGGCGGTCCCGGTGATGGCAGCCGATCGCGTGATGAAATGCGCGCGCTCGCGGTGCTCGAACTGGAAAGCGACGCGGATTTCGAGGCCGTGCGCAAGAGCTGGCGGCGGCTTGCGAAGGAAAATCACCCGGACATCCGGCCCGGAGATGCCGACGCTGCGGCGCGGTTTCAGGCCATCCAGGCGGCCTATGATGTCCTGCGCGTCGCCGAGGAACGACGGACGTGGAAGCCCGACGTCGCGGCAGGGCGTGGCGGGTGAAGAGCCGCGTCCGGTCGAACTGGCAGACCGCCATTCTCGTCTGTCGGAAATGCTCGAAGAAAGTGGATGGCGGCTTCGGCGAGAAGGGTAGGCAGCCGCTTGCCAAGGCGCTCAAGAAGCATCTGGCGCTCAAGAAGGGGCGCAAGGGGCAGGCGGGTATTGTCGAAGTCAGTTGCCTTGGCATCTGCCCCAAGGGCGCAGTGACCGTCGTGAACGGCGCTGCGAGCCGCGACTGGTTACTGGTGAAGCCAGGCGCTGATCTCGATGCATTGACGGAAGAGCTGGGGCTAGTTGCGCCCTCGTGAAGCCTATCCCTTGCGCCGCGCCATGAAGGCGAGGCGTTCGAACATCATCACATCCTGTTCGTTCTTCAACAACGCACCATGCAGCGGCGGAATGGCCTTGCTCGCATCCCGCGATTGCAGGACGTCGAGCGGCAGATCCTCCGCCAGCAGAAGCTTCAGCCAGTCGAGAAGCTCCGACGTCGATGGCTTTTTCTTCAGGCCCGGCACCTCACGGATGTCGTAAAATATGTCCATCGCCTTGTTGACCAAGATTTTCTGGATGCCGGGGAAATGGACATCGATGATCGCCTGCATCGTCTCGCGATCGGGAAAACTGATGTAGTGGAAGAAGCAGCGGCGCAGGAATGCGTCCGGCAATTCCTTTTCGTTGTTCGATGTGATGATGACGATCGGCCGTTCGCGCGCGGCGATGGTCTCGCCGGTCTCGTAGACGTGGAAGGCCATCCGGTCGAGTTCCTGCAACAGGTCGTTGGGAAACTCGATGTCGGCCTTGTCGATCTCGTCGATCAGCAGCACGGGCAATGTGGGTGAGGTGAAGGCCTCCCACAGCTTGCCTTTGCGGATGTAGTTTGCAATGTCGTGGACGCGCGCGTCGCCCAGTTGCCCGTCGCGCAGGCGGGCGACCGCGTCATATTCGTACAGGCCCTGATGCGCCTTGGTCGTCGATTTGATGTTCCATTCGATCAGCGGCGCGCTCATCGCCTTGGCGATTTCCTGGGCCAGCACGGTCTTGCCCGTTCCCGGCTCCCCCTTCACCAGCAAGGGGCGGCGCAGCAACATGGCGGCATTGACCGCGACTTTCAGATCCTGCGTCGCGACATAATCGCGGGTGCCTTCAAAACGCATGGGATGATGTGCTCCGCTATCCTGTAACGGGGACTAGGGAGCGTGCGGGAGTGTGGCAACCCCCTCAGTGGCATTTGCGGATCAGGCGTGGGCGCGGATGCTGGCGCGCGCGGAGAGCAGGTCCCACAGACCGCGATGCTGGCCAAGCAACTGCCGCGCGCCGAATTGCAGCGCGCGGGCGCTGGCCTCGTCGCTGCCGAGGGCATCGGCGACGGACAAGGTCACCGCGTGGGTCGGCAGCATCGAGGGGCGTGGCTCCAGCCCGACCCGTAGTGCCGCCGTTTCGAGGATTTTGCGCACAGCACCCCAATCGATGACCAGCGCGATCGCCGCACCCATGGCACAGCCGCGGCGATCGGACTGTGCCAGCATGTCGAGCGCATGGCGCTGTTGCAGCACGGTCGCGTCGCACTGATCCTGCCCCGCCGTGCTGGGCAAGGGGCCGACGGCGACGGCGACCTGCGTCAGCAAGCTGCGTTCGGCGGTAAAGGCGTCGGCCGCCTGGAGGAGCCAGCTACGGGCGGCATTATCTGCGGTACGGGTCGCGGCATGATCGATTACGCCGGGATGGCGGCCATGCAGCATGCACAGATAATGGGCCGCATCGGCGAGGTTCGCCAGCGATGCGTTGAGCAGCGATCGGCCTGACGGATCGGCGTAAAGATGGGCTGCGGTGCCGTCGGCCGCGACAAGCGCGGCGATGACGTCGCCGACATTGCCTTCTCCATCGCGCGGAACCGCAGACTGCATTGCTTACCCCTGATTGCCCCGTGCCTGCGCCATCGTCTCGGTAGACGCGGCCGCGCGATGCATGTTCGACCGACTGTTACGCAGCCGGGGTAAAGACAGGGTTAAGCCGTCGACATGAAATGGAGGCGCGGCGCACGTCTCGTCGCTGCCACTGCCTACGGCATCACTGGTCGAGGAAGCTGCGCATCTTGCGGCTGCGGCTGGGGTGCTTGAGCTTGCGCAGCGCCTTCGCCTCGATCTGGCGAATGCGTTCGCGCGTCACGCTGAACTGTTGCCCAACTTCCTCCAGCGTATGATCGGTGTTCATGCCGATGCCGAAGCGCATGCGCAGCACACGCTCCTCACGCGGGGTGAGGGACGCCAGCACCCGTGTCACCGTTTCCTTGAGGTTGGCCTGGATCGCCGCATCGACCGGGATGATCGCGTTCTTGTCCTCGATGAAATCGCCCAGATGCGAATCCTCCTCGTCGCCGATCGGCGTTTCGAGGCTGATCGGCTCCTTGGCGATCTTCATCACCTTGCGGACCTTTTCGAGCGGCATGGAAAGGCGTTCGGCCATTTCCTCGGGCGTCGGCTCGCGGCCCTGTTCGTGCAGGAACTGGCGGCTGGTCCGCACCAGCTTGTTGATCGTCTCGATCATGTGCACCGGGATACGAATGGTCCGCGCCTGATCGGCGATCGATCGGGTGATCGCCTGGCGGATCCACCATGTCGCATAGGTCGAGAACTTGTAACCGCGGCGATATTCGAACTTGTCGACGGCCTTCATCAGGCCGATATTGCCTTCCTGAATAAGATCAAGGAATTGCAGGCCGCGGTTGGTATATTTCTTGGCAATGGAAATGACGAGGCGCAGGTTCGCCTCGACCATTTCCTTCTTGGCGATCCGCGCTTCGCGCTCGCCTTTCTGCACCATGTTCACGATGCGACGGAACTCGCTCAATGACATGCCGGTCGCCTGCGCGATTTCGGCGACTTCGACGCGAATGCGATCGACGGCGCGCGTTTCCGCTGCAACGAAGGCTGCCCATTTCTTGTCCAGATTGGCGACGCTCGCCAGCCAGCCGTCGTCCAGCTCGTGGTTCACATAGCGGTCGAGGAAATCCTTGCGCGGCACCTTGTGGCGCTCGGCCAGACGCAGCATCTGCCCGCCCAGCGCCGTCAGGCGGCGGTTATAGGCATAAAGCTGGTCGACCAGATATTCGATCTTCTGCTGGTGGAACTGCACGCTCTCGACTTGCGCGGTCAGGTCCTCGCGCAACTGCTGATATTTTGCTTCCTGTTTCGCCGAATAGCTGTCGCCATTCGCCATGGCATTCAGGCGCTGCGCCTGTTCCTTCGAAAAGGCACGGAAAATCTCGGTGATGGTGGCGAACTTCTCCAGCGCCATCGGCTTGAGCTGCTCTTCCATCTGCGCCAGGCTGAGGGTGTTGTCTTCCTCGTCTTCCTCTTCGACGCGCGGAGCGCGCCGTTCGGTCATCGACTCTTCATCCTCATCCGCATCGGCAGAGGCTTCTTCCGGCTCTTCCTCTTCCTTGAACGTCGGTCCGGCAGTCTTGGCGCTGATTTCGCCGTCATCGTCCTCCGCGCCGTCCTCCAGGCTTTCGGGCGCCGGGTCTTTCGACAGCATGGCGTCGAGATCCAGGATTTCGCGCAACTGCATTTCGCCGTTGTTGAGCGCGGTCGACCATTCGATGATCGCGTTGAATGTCGTCGGGCTTTCGCACAGGCCCAGGATCATGGTGTCCCGCCCGGCCTCGATTCGCTTGGCGATGGCGATTTCGCCTTCGCGGCTCAGCAGTTCGACCGCACCCATTTCGCGCAGGTACATGCGCACGGGATCGTCGGTACGATCGACCGTTTCCTTCTTCTTTTCCGCCACGCGCGACGGCGCGCCGTCCTCGTCCTCGTCCTCTGCCGAATCGACGGTATCGACGTCATCGTCGCGCGCGTCGTCGCCGTCTTCGCTGGCTTCCTCATTCTCGACGATGTTGACGCCCATGTCATTAAGCGCGGACATCACATCCTCGATCTGCTCGGAGGACATCTGGTCCTGCGGCAGGGCATTGTTCAGCTCGTCATAGGTGATGTAGCCGCGCTTCTTGGCGCGCGAGAGCAGCTTCTTGACGGACGCTTCGTTGAGGTCGAGCAGCGGCGCATCGCCGGATTCGGTATCTTCGGTCGGGGTGCCCTTGTTCGCCTTGCTCGCCATGTAATCGCCTTGCTCGTGGGTCCGTTGAGGACCGTCAAATTATGTCTTCGGGCTGCATCAGATCGGCCAGCCGCTGCTGGTGATCCGCTTGCAGTTTCAGCAAGTCCTGCTGCTGTTGCAGGCTTGCCTCGTCCAGTGTTTCCATCGCGCGCCGCGTGGCTTCCGCCAGCGCCGCCTCGATCTCCGGTCCGGCTGCGATCACCCGGATTGCCTCGTCCAGATCGCGGCGTGCGCGAGTCGCGTCGGCGTCTTTTCGGGTAAAGGTGAATGTCAGCGCGTCGGCCCGGAGCAGCCCCTTCGCCCTATTATACAATTCACCTGTCCCCAATATGGTAAGCAGGCCCTCTGTTTCAACACTTTCTTCGCGCCAGACACCCGCCAGCAGCTTTTCCATGATCGCGGCAAGCTGGCGATCGGCAATTCGCAGGGCGGAGAGCACCTCCAGATGCGCGCGTATGCGGTCGGGATACCGCAGCAGGCCGCAGATCATCCCCGCCAGCAGCACGCCTTCGGTGCCCACGGCCCTGATGACCCGCGCCTCGCCAGAAGGCGGTGCGATCGGCGGCTTCCACTGGCCTTTGCTCCATTGTCCCCTTCGGCCGCCCGCGTCCCGCGAATCGCGCCGGGGCAGCGCCTGCCGGGCGCTGCGGGTGAAAAACAGGGCATCGTGCCGCTCGCGAAATGCCTGCACATAATGCGCACGGACATCATTATGCGTCATCGCATCGGTATATTCGGACAGGCGCTGCTTCAACGCCGCGCGCTGTTCGGGCGTTTCGAGCGGACCGGCGGCGACGGCATGGTTCCAAAGGCGATCGACCAGCGGTTCGGCCTGCGTCAGCACAGCCTCGAATGCCGATGCGCCAGCGGTGCGCACCAGATCGTCAGGGTCCTGCCCTTGCGGCAAAGTGGCAAAGGCAAGGCTGTGGCCCGGCCGTAGCAGGGGTAGGGCGCGCATGGCCGCACGGATCGCCGCCTTTTGCCCCGCGGCATCGCCATCGAAGCACAGGATCGGCACTTCGACCATCTTCCACAGCCGTTCGATTTGATGTTCGGTCAGGGCCGTGCCCAGCGGCGCGACGCATTCGCCAAAGCCCGCCTGCGCCAGCGCGACAACGTCCATATAGCCCTCGACCACGATCACCCGGCCCGTCTGGCGGGCGGCGGGGGACGCACGATCGATGTTGTAGAGCGTGCGCCCTTTGTCAAAAAGCGGCGTGTCGGGCGAATTGAGATATTTCGGCTCGCCCGCGCCCAATATGCGTCCGCCAAAGGCAATCACGCGGCCGCGCGGATCGCGAATCGGGATCATCAGGCGGCCCCGGAAGCGATCGTAGCTGTCGCGTTTCCTGGTCTTTTCGCCTTCCGGCTCCGAAGCATCGGGGTCGATCAGCAATCCCGCCTCGATCAGCATCGGATCGCCGAAATCGCGCAACGCGGTTTTCAATCTGGTCCGCGAGTCGGGGGAATAGCCAAAGCCGAAGGCGCGGCGGGTCGCGTCGCTGATCCCGCGCTTGAGCAGATAGGCACGGGCGTCCGCGCCGTCGATGCCGCCAAGCTGCTCCTCGAAAAAGCCCTGCGCAGCCGCCATCACATCGTGCAGTCCCTTGGCCTGTTCCGCGCGCTTGGCGGCGCGGGGATCGGCGGCGGGGATGTCCATGCCTGCGACCGCCGCCAGTTCCTTCACCGCATCCATGAAGGGCAGGCCGCGCTGTTCGGTCATCCACCGGATCGCATCGCCATGCGCGCCGCAGCCGAAACAGTGGTAGAAGCCTTTTTCGTCATTGATCGTGAAACTGGGCGTCTTTTCGTTATGAAAAGGGCAGCACGCCTTATATTCGCGCCCGGCCTTCTGCACCTTGATGCTCTTGCCGATCAGCGTCGACAGCGTGGTACGGGCACGCAGTTCGTCCAGCCATTGCGGGGTCAGGGACATGGTGTGTCGGCAACAACATGAAGGTGAGAGCCACTCTCTCCGTTCGTCCCGAGCGAAGTCGAGGGACGTTCGCGCGGTGGCCGGGCATAATGTGATAAGGCGGCCCAATCCTCACGGATCAAAGCGTCTTTTTTTGCGCGAGACCATGGCTTTATTCGCCGTTCGGTTTCCAGCGCCTCGATGCGACTGGCGAAAGGCTGACACCACATCAAAGTGACCGGACGCCGCTTGCTGGTGTATGCGCAATGACCGCCTGTCTGATGTTCGCCGAAGCGTCGTTCCAGGTCATCGGTATGACCCGTGTAGTAGCGCCCGTCTGCGCATCGGAGGATGTACACCCAAAACGTCATCTGTCGATTATGCCGTAACCTTTGCGGCTGTCGAGCGCGATGCACGAAGTCCCTCGACTTCGCTCGGGACGAACGGGCTTTGGGCGTGACGCGCGACGGACCTGTTACGACAAAGCCGCCTTTACCAGCCCGCTTGCCTTGCTCATGTCGATCACCGTGCCGTGGCGTTCCTTCAGGACCGCCATCACCTTGCCCATGTCCTTGGGTGTCGTCGCGCCCACTTCCGCCTTGATCGCCTCGATCGCGGCCCGCGTGTCCGCCTCGCTCATCTGCGCGGGCAGAAAGCTTTCGATCACCGCCAGCTCGGCCTGCTCCTTCGCGGCAAGTTCCGTGCGGCCGCCGTCGGTAAACATCGTGATCGATTCGCGGCGCTGCTTCGCCATCTTCTGCAACACATCGACGACGATCGCGTCGTCGTCCGGCATCTGCGCGGCGGTGCGCAGTTCGATGTCACGGTCCTTCAACTTGGCGGAAATCAGGCGCACGGCGGCAAGGCGGTCTTTGTCGCCGGCCTTCATCGCATCGATCTGGGCGGCTTTGATGGCGTCACGAATCATCGCAAAAAATCGGTCCTGTCTGGCGGAAAGAAACAGCTATAACGGAAAAAGAGATTTTTAACAGGAGTTGACCCTGCCGCCCCGCAGGCATAGTGACCCGGCCGTTTAACCCGCTTCAGACGGGCCGTCATCAGAACCAAAAATAAGGACCATAAGCGATGGCAGATGCCAAGACCCTCACCGTGCCCAAAGGAGCCAGCGGGGTATTGGTATTGGCGGACGGGACCTGCGTGTTCGGCCGCGGTTTCGGCGCCGTCGGCGATGCGGTGGGCGAAGTCTGCTTCAACACCGCGATGACGGGTTATCAGGAAGTCATGACCGACCCGAGCTATGCCGGTCAGATCGTCACCTTCACCTTTCCCCATATCGGCAATGTCGGTACGAACCTGGACGATGTGGAGGCCGACCAGCCGTTCGCGCTGGGCTGCGTGGTGCGGCAGGATGTGACCGAGCCGAGCAACTTCCGTAACGTCGCGCCGTTCGATCAGTGGATGAAAGCCAATGGCCGCATCGGCATCTCGGGCGTCGATACCCGCGCGCTGACACGGATGATCCGCGAAAAAGGCGCGCCCAATGCGGTGATCGCGCATGATCCCAAAGGCGCATTCGATCTGCCTGCCCTGATCGCCAAGGCGCGCGAATGGCCGGGGCTGGAGGGGATGGACCTTGCCATCGCCGTGACAGGCAAGGAAAGCCGCGCCTGGACCGGCGGCGCATGGACGCTGGGGCAGGGTTATGGCGACAGCAAAGCCGACGGCCAAAACACACTTCGCCCGCATGTCGTCGCGATCGATTATGGCGCGAAGAACAACATCTTCCGCAATCTGGTGAAGGCCGGGGCGCAGGTATCCGTTCTACCCGCGACCGCGTCATTCGCCGATGTGATGGCGCTGAAGCCCGACGGCGTGTTCCTGTCCAACGGGCCGGGCGATCCGGCGGCGACGGGAGCCTATGCGGTGCCGGTGATCCGGGCTCTGCTGGATGCGGACGTGCCGATCTTCGGCATCTGTCTGGGGCATCAGCTGCTGGCGATCGCGGCGGGTGGCAGGACGGTCAAGATGCATCAGGGGCATCGCGGCGCGAACCATCCCGTCAAGCGCCTGTCCGATGGCCTTGTCGAGATCACCAGCATGAACCACGGCTTTGCGGTCGATACCGACAGCTTGCCCGAGAATGTGAAGCCGACGCATGTCTCGCTGTTCGACGGCAGTAATTGCGGACTGGAACTGACCGACCGCAACGCCTTTTCCGTGCAATATCACCCCGAAGCCTCGCCGGGGCCACAGGACAGCTTCTACCTGTTCGAGCGGTTCGTGGCGGGCCTGACCAAGCAAGGCGCGGACGCATGAGCCTCAAGCTGCCCCCGGTCGATCCCGCCCGGCTGGAAGAGGAATGGGAAGCCGACAAGGGCGTCCTCGCCAGCCTCGCCGCCAATGGCGACAAGGCCCGCACCCCGCGCCCGGTGGACGTCAGCTTCCGGGGCAGCGAGAAGGATCTCGAACGGCTGCTGGAATACGCCAGCCAGTTCGGCTTCGTCGAGCTGGACCGCGAGGAGCCGGAGGACGGCGGCGACCCCTATCTCTTCCTCGAATGCGAACAGGCGGTCGACGAAGCCTCCATCCGCGCGCTGACGCTCAAATGCCTGCAAATCGAAATATTATTCGACGTCGAATATGACGGCTGGGGCTGCGAAGCGGTTACGGGAGCAGTGCATTGAGAAGGGCATGGTTTGTGCCATTCGCTGGCGGCGTGGCACTCTCCACTCTCGCATTTTTGGGTGGATGGATTGTTCAGCAGATGCGCGCTGAGAAGGCGGTTGTCACGTTGGAATATCGCCGCGCCACGGGCTGGTATCCAAAATGGGCCGATGGCAAGGCCGACCCCGCGCGCGATGCGGCAAGCGTTAGCGACTATGTTCTAAAGGCTGCGACCAAATGCGGGTTGCGATCCTGGCGGCTGGAAACCAACGACACCATGACAGATGTTGATGAAACCGCTTGGTTACGCACTGATGCCGGTACGCTGAACGATTCAAGTTTTAATTGCCTAACGTCCTTTGTCAGCCCTCCGTATGTTCGGCTGTTTCGTGAAAGCCTGGAATAATGCCCAAACGCACCGACATCCAATCCATCCTCATCATCGGCGCAGGCCCCATCATCATCGGGCAGGCGTGCGAGTTCGATTATTCGGGGACCCAGGCGTGCAAGGCGCTGAAGGAGGAAGGCTACCGGATCATTCTGGTCAATTCCAATCCCGCCACGATCATGACCGACCCGGAGATGGCGGACGCGACCTATGTCGAGCCGATCACGCCGGAGATCGTCGCGAAGATCATCGAGAAGGAGCGGCCCGACGCGATCCTGCCGACCATGGGCGGGCAGACGGCGCTCAACACCGCGTTGGCGCTGTTCAACGATGGCACCCTGGCGAAATATGGCGTGCAGATGATCGGCGCAGATGCCGAGGCGATCGACAAGGCGGAGGACCGCATCAAGTTCCGTAATGCGATGGATAAGATCGGCCTGGAAAGCGCCCGCTCGCGGATCGCACATACGCTGGAGGAGGCGCTCGACGCGCTGGAGTTCACCGGGCTTCCCTCCATCATCCGCCCCAGCTTCACCATGGGCGGCACCGGCGGCGGCATCGCCTACAACCGTGAGGAGTTCGTGCAGATCGTCACCGGCGGACTGGATGCCTCGCCGACCACCGAAGTGCTGATCGAGGAATCGCTGCTCGGCTGGAAAGAATATGAGATGGAAGTCGTGCGGGATCGCAACGACAACTGCATCATCATCTGCTCGATCGAAAATGTCGATCCGATGGGCGTCCACACCGGCGACAGCATCACCGTCGCCCCGGCGCTGACGCTGACGGACAAGGAATATCAGATCATGCGCAACGCCAGCATCGCGGTGCTGCGCGAGATCGGCGTGGAGACGGGCGGCTCCAATGTGCAGTTCGCCGTCAATCCGAAGGACGGCCGCCTGATCGTCATTGAGATGAACCCGCGCGTGTCGCGGTCGTCGGCTTTGGCGTCGAAGGCGACGGGCTTTCCGATCGCGAAGGTCGCGGCGAAGCTGGCGGTCGGCTACACGCTGGACGAGATCACCAACGACATTACCGGGGCAACCCCTGCGTCGTTCGAGCCGACGATCGATTATGTCGTGACAAAGATCCCGCGCTTCGCGTTCGAGAAGTTCAAGGGCGCCGAACCGCTGCTGGGCACCGCCATGAAATCCGTCGGCGAAGTGATGGCGATCGGCCGGTCGATCCATGAATCGATGCAGAAGGCGCTGCGGGGGCTGGAGACCGGGCTTTCGGGCTTCAATCAGGTCGATCATCTGGTCGGCGCGTCGAAAGACGATATCATCGCCGCCTTGTCCCAACCGACGCCGGACCGGCTGCTCGTCGCGGCGCAGGCCTTGCGCGAAGGCCTAACTGTCGCCGAAATCCACGCCATTGCGAAGTACGACCCTTGGTTCCTGGAGCGGATCAAGGAAATTGTGGAGGCCGAGCAGGAGGTGCTCGATGATGGCCTGCCGCAGGATGCGGACGGGATGCGGCGTTTGAAGTCCATGGGCTTTTCGGACAAGCGTTTGGCCTGGCTGGCGCTGCAATCGGCCAATTTGCGCCCCGGCATGCAGAGGGCGGTGGCGCGCGGGTCCGGCCTGATCCGGGAAGCCGTCGTTGCGATGACGGGCGGCATTACCGAGGATGAGGTGCGCGCGCTGCGCCATCGCCTGGGCGTCCGGCCGGTGTTCAAGCGTATCGACACCTGCGCGGCGGAGTTCGAGGCGAAAACGCCCTACATGTACTCGACCTATGAAGCGCCGAGCTTCGGCGAGCCTGCATGCGAATCTGCGCCATCCGACCGCAAGAAGATCGTCATTCTGGGCGGCGGGCCGAACCGGATCGGGCAAGGGATCGAATTCGACTATTGCTGCTGTCATGCCTGCTTTGCCCTGGGGGATGCAGGCTATGAAACCATCATGGTCAACTGCAATCCGGAAACCGTCTCCACCGATTACGACACATCCGATCGCCTCTATTTCGAGCCGCTGACGGCGGAGGACGTGCTGGAAATCCTGGATGTCGAAAAATCCACCGGAACGCTTGTCGGCGTCATCGTCCAGTTCGGCGGGCAGACTCCGCTGAAGCTGGCGCAGGCGCTGGAGGATGCGGGCATTCCCATCCTTGGCACGTCGCCCGATGCGATCGACCTGGCGGAGGATCGCGAGCGGTTCGCGGCGCTGATCGACCGGCTGAAACTGCGTCAGCCTGCCAACGGCATCGCCCGCAGCCGCGAAGAGGCGATCGCGGTCGCCAACCGCATCGGCTATCCGGTGCTGATGCGGCCAAGCTATGTTCTGGGTGGCCGGGCGATGGAGATCGTCGACGGGCAGGCGCAGCTTGAGGAATATATCGCGACGGCGGTGCAGGTGTCGGGGGATTCCCCGGTGCTGATCGACCAGTATCTGCGCGATGCGATCGAAGTGGATGTGGATGCATTGTGCGACGGCACCGATGTCGTGGTCGCGGGCGTGCTCCAGCATATCGAGGAAGCGGGCGTGCATTCCGGGGACAGCGCCTGCTCATTGCCGCCCTACAGCCTGTCGGCGGACATTATCGCGGAAATTGACCGGCAGGCCGATGTGCTGGCGCGGGCGCTGTCCGTCCGCGGCCTTATGAACATCCAGTTCGCGGTCAAGGATGGCGATGTCTATCTGATCGAAGTCAATCCGCGCGCCAGCCGCACGGTCCCCTTCGTCGCCAAGGCGATCGGCACGCCCATCGCCAAGATCGCCGCGCGGGTCATGGCGGGGGAGACATTGCGCGCGTTGCCGCAGATCGACCGTCACGCCATCAACCACATCGCCGTCAAGGAAGCGGTATTTCCCTTCGCGCGGTTCCCCGGTGTCGATCCGGTGCTGTCGCCGGAAATGAAATCCACCGGTGAAGTCATGGGGATAGACGCCGATTTTGCCATGGCCTTTGCAAAGGCGCAGATCGGGGCGGGCACGCTGCTGCCGCGCGGCGGCACCGTATTCATATCGGTGAAGGACAGCGACAAGGCGGTCATCCTGCCAGCCGCGCGCAAAATCGCGGAGCAGGGCTTTGCGATCGTGGCGACCGGCGGGACCGCGCGCTTTCTGGAAGACAGCGGAATCAAGGTGGAGATCGTCAACAAGGTCGCACAGGGCCGTCCGCATATCGTCGACCGGATCAGGGATGGCGGCATCGATCTTATCTTCAACACGACCGAAGGCTGGCAGTCCTTGAAAGACAGCCAGTCGATCCGGGCCAGTGCGCTGAAACAGAAGATACCGAGCTTCACGACGGCCGCTGCCAGTGTTGCCGCGGTCGATGCGATTGAGGCGCTGCGGGCGCGTCCTCTTGAAGTTCGGTCGTTGCAGTCCTATTATTCTGCGTCGCTGACCTGAACCCCTGCACTTCAGTAAAGCTGCAAACGGCCACTCGCAGGTGGGGCCGTTAGAGACTGTTTTTGACAAAGGAATGTCCATGGCGACCGCCGAAAAGATGCCGATGCTGATGATCGGCTATGAAAAGCTCACGGCGCAGTTGCGGGAACTGAAAGCCGAGCGTCCGCAGATCGTCGATGCCATCGAGGAAGCGCGGGCCCATGGCGATCTCTCTGAAAATGCCGAATATCATGCGGCGAAGGAACGTCAGGGTCAGGTCGAGGCGACGATTGCCGATCTGGAAGACAAGCTGTCGCGCGCGCAGATTATCGATCCGACCATGCTGTCGGGCGACAAGGTCGTGTTCGGCGCGACCGTCACGCTGCTGGATGAGGATGACAAGCCCGTCACCTATCAGATCGTGGGACAAGCGGAAGCGGATGCCAAATCGGGCATGATTTCCTACAACAGCCCGCTGGGACGCGCGCTGATCGGTCGGCAGGTCGGCGACGAAGTGGAAGTCACCGTGCCTTCGGGCGAGAAGTTCTATCTGGTCGACAAGATCGCGTTCATCTGATGCGTTTCTGTCCGACAACCGGGCGATGATCCCCCGCGCACCAGCCCGATGAAGATCCCCCGCGGTCAGATGACCAACTGGCTGGCGATCGTCACGCTTGCGCTGTTCGTTCTGACATGGGGGCTGGGGCAGATCGACTATGCCGCCATCGTCGGCGGCTTCATTCCCTTGCGGCTGAGCGAGCCGACCACCTTTGCCCATGCGATAGGCCCTTTTGCCGTGCCCGTGTGGCTGACGCCGCTGAGTGCGACGCTCATCCATGGCGGATGGGTGCACATTGGCTTCAACTTGCTGATGCTGATGTTCTGCGGTCGTCATGTCGAGCATGTGCTGGGCGCAAAGCTGCTGTTGCTGCTGTATGTGTTGGGCGCTTATGCGGCCGCGCTGGCCGAATGGGCGCTCGATCCCATGGCGGGCGGGCCGATGGTGGGTGCCAGCGGCGCCATTTCCGCGCTGATCGGGACCTATGCACTCATGTACAGCGCCCAGAAAGTCAGACGCATCGGCCCGTTTTCGGCCAACGTCGTCCGCATCGCCTGGCTGGCGGCGGGCTGGACCCTCATTCAGGTCATGATCGGTATCGCAACCCGCGGCGCCGGGCCGGACGAAGGCGTGGGGCAGATCGCGATCGGCGCGCATATCGGCGGTTTCGTGGCCGGACTGTTGCTGACCAGGCCACTGCTGCATCTGCGATTTCGCCAACGCCCGGCGGAACTGGAAACGCGCTGACAGTGGGCGTCCGTGCGGTTTAGCCGAGCGGGGCTTAGCTGTGCTGGTCAGGCTCCAGCAGGCGGTGAAGGTGGACCACCACATATTTCATTTCCGCATCGTCGACGGTCCGTTGTGCCGCCGCGCGCCAGGCTTTTTCCGCCGATGCATAGTCGGGAAACACGCCCACGAAATCGATGGCGCTCAAATCTTCGAAATCGAGGGTCTGCGGATCCTTGACGCGACCACCCATCACGAGATGCATCTTGCTCAATGCCGTTATCCTTGCTGGGGAACAAGGCCAAGGCGGTAGCAGCCCCCTGCGGCTTTTCCAAGGGGACGAGCCAAAGGAAAAGCCGGTTTTCCCGAGGAAAACCGGCTTTTCCCTAGCGCTGCGAAACGCGACGGTTACTTGCGCAACCGGTCGGATGCCTTCTCCACGGCGTTGCCGACGACCTTTTCTGCGGCATGGATCGCGTCGCGGGCAAGGCCGGCCGCTGCATCGGCTACATCCGATGCCTTGGCGCCCGCATGGCCAATCGCCGTGCGCGCTTCGGTCGCGGCATGCCCTGCGCCGGACCGGATGTCCTGCGCGCGATGTTCCAGCGCATCGACCGCCACACTGGCGATCTGCCCGGCTCGCGCGCCGACGGCAGACAACGCGCCCGGCACGGATCGCGCAAGGGCGCGCCCCTTGGGAAAGATGAGGGCGATCATCGCGCCTGCGGCCACCGCGGCGGCGGTCGCTGCAATCGGATGTTCCTGCACGAACGTGTTGGCGCGATCGGCCGCCCGATAGGATTTGTCGCGCGCATCATTGTAGACGATGGCCGCTTTTTCCCGCGATCGGGCGAGACTATCGGCGGTGCTGTCGCGCACGGTTTTCAAACGCTCCGCCGCGGCCTCCGCGGTTTCGCCGGCAATTTCCCGTACGCGGTCGAGCTGTTCGTGGATGTCATTCTTCATCGTCGGTCTCCGGTAGAGGCGGGGGTGCGGGCGTCGTGACGACAGCAGCGGGTGGCGGCGCGGGCGGCAAGTCGGGCGGCAGCGCCCCCACGTCATCGTCGCGAACGATCGGTTGGGGTTGAACGGGCGGCGGCGGCAGCGGTTCCGCTTGCGGTCGACGCAGTCGTCCGATGAGACGGCCAATCGGGCGACGAAACAGCCAAGCCAGCAGGCCCGCGCCGATCGCACCCGCAGCGACAGGATGGCTTCGCACCGTGGCCTTCGCCCGCGTTCCGGCATCCGATACCGCTGTGCGTATCTGTTCCCGCACATCCGCCTTCAGCCGCTCCGGCGCGATGCGCGCACCAAAGGCGCGAGCGTCGGCGATCAATCGGGCGCGCTGTTCCTCAGCCCGCCGGATGGCGGCACGGTAATCCGGTTCGCCCATCATGGTTTCAGTGCCTCTTTGAGCGCGACGATCTTCGCCTTGGCAACGAGGATCAGCCCGACGGCGATCAGTAACGCGCCGACGATGACAATGACTGTCGCGACACCGGGACCGCCGACGACATCCTGCAACGCCAGGATCAGCCCGACCATCAGGGCCAAGGTGGTCGCAAACGTAAGCATCGCGGCCATGCCGATCAGGATCGCCACTTGCCGGATCGCGACGGCGACAAGGCCGGCTCGCACCTTCTGGCGATCCAGTTCGGCATCGGCGTAGCTGCGGGCGCTGTCGACCAGACGGCTGAGCCGACCGCCGATGCTGTCATCGGAAACGTCGTCAGCGATGCCCGCCGTGCCGGTCACCGGCCGGTCATCGGCTGGGGGATTTTCCTCAATCACCAGATACGCTCCGCCCCATGGCATATGTCAGCACAGACTGTGTCAGCACCGGCTGATGGCCGCCCGCACAGGTAAGGCCGCGCAGATCAGGCTTCGTCCGAGCCTGAACCCTTTGCCAGGCGCATAAGCACATAACCGACCACCGCCGCCGCGCCGATCGCGACGGCCGGGCTTTTGCGCACGAAATCGCGGGCATCGCCGACCAGCTGATCGACATCCTTGGCGTCGAGGGATTTGGCCGCGCCTGCGACGGCTTCCGCCGCGTAGCGCGCATAATCGCCATATTGCGGCCCGAGCTTCGCATCAACCGTGCCCGCCGTATCGGCGATCAGCTTGGACAGGCTGTGCATCGCACCGCCCGTGGTTTCCTTGGCGGCACCGGCAGCGGCGCGGGCCGTCTTCGTCGCCTGTTCCTTGATCTGGTCGCCCTGTGCTTTCCAATCGACATTTTCCGTCGCCTTCAGCGCCGCGGCTTTGACTGTCGCAGCGCCTTCCCGCACGGTGTCCTTGACCGACTTCTTGCCGACTGCGGCGGTCTTCAGATCTGCCTTGACCCTGGTCGCGGAGGTGCTCGCCTGCGCCTTCACCTTGCGCGCTGTCGTTTCGCCGCTGGCTACCGTCTTGCGCACGGCACGCTTCGCCGTGGTCTTTGCCTTGGTGCCGTTGGTCTCGTTCAGCGTATCCGCCATGGTTATCCTCCTCGCGATGGTGCGGCGCTCCGGGTGGAGCATCTTCTTTCGGTCAATGCTCGCCGACCGCAACGGTTCCGAAACCGTTATCAGATTTGGGCGAGCAGTGCGATTTTCATATCGATGCCGTTACGGATATCGCGTGGCGCGGCATAAGTGCAACAGTCCGATTGTCGGGCGGCGGCGATGATGGCGGATTGCCATGCAGGCCCGGCATGGCTAAGCGACCGCCTATTGCTGCCTTTCATCCTCAAGGGGACAGACATGACTGCCATTCTCGACATTCACGCGCGCCAGATACTCGACAGCCGGGGCAATCCCACTGTCGAGGTGGACGTGATGCTGGAAGACGGCAGTTTTGGCCGTGCCGCCGTTCCGTCGGGCGCCTCCACCGGCGCTTATGAAGCAGTCGAAAAGCGCGACGGCGACAAGAGCAAATATCTCGGCAAGGGCGTGTTGCAGGCGATCGAGGCGGTGAACACCGAAATCGCCGAAGCCATCACGGGCCTCGACGCTGAGGATCAAGGCGAAATCGATGCCGCCATGATCGCCCTGGACGGCACCGAGAACAAGTCGCGCCTGGGCGCCAATGCGATTTTGGGGGTCAGCCTCGCGACGGCCAAGGCCGCTGCCGATGCTCGCGGCCTGCCGCTCTATCGCTATGTCGGCGGCGTTTCCGCCCATGTGCTGCCCGTGCCGATGATGAACATCATCAACGGCGGCGAACATGCGGACAATCCCATCGACTTTCAGGAGTTCATGGTGATGCCCGTCGGTGCCGAGAATCTGGCGGATGCGGTGCGGATCGGGGCGGAAATCTTCCACACGCTCAAGAAGGGCCTGCATGAAAAGGGTCTCGCGACGGCGGTGGGCGACGAAGGCGGCTTTGCGCCCAATCTCGCCTCGACCACCGATGCGCTGGATTTCATCATGGCGAGCATCGAAAAGGCCGGATACACGCCGGGCGACGACGTGGTGCTGGCACTCGATTGTGCCGCGACCGAGTTTTTCAAGAACGGCAAATACGAGATGGTCGGCGAAGGCAAGTCGCTGACGCCGCATGAAATGGCCGATTATCTTGCTGATCTGACGCGGCACTACCCGATCAAGTCGATCGAAGACGGCATGAGCGAGGATGATTTCGACGGCTGGAAGGCGCTGACGGATGCGATCGGCGACACGGTGCAACTGGTCGGCGACGATCTGTTCGTGACCAATCCCAAGCGCCTTTCGATGGGCATCGACAAGGGCCTCGCCAATTCGCTGCTGGTAAAGGTTAACCAGATCGGCACGCTTACGGAAACGCTCGCGGCGGTATCGATGGCGCAGCGCGCGGGTTACACCGCCGTCATGTCGCATCGTTCGGGCGAAACCGAGGATGCGACGATTGCCGACCTCGCCGTCGCCACCAACTGCGGGCAGATCAAGACCGGCTCGCTCGCCCGGTCCGACCGGCTGGCAAAATATAATCAGCTCATCCGGATAGAGGAAGAACTGGGCGACATCGCCGTTTACGCGGGCCGTTCGATCTTTCGCTGAACGACGGGGGCTAAGCATCTGAAACGGTTGAGCGCGGATTAACCATTTTTCCATTGCAACCGCGATTCGTCTGTGATTCAAGACAAAGATGGTCCATCTCGCGAAGTTACGAATGCTGTTGCTGTCCGCGCTCGGACCGGCGCTTGCCCTCTTCCTGCTGCTGCTGTTCGCCGCTTATGCCGTGTTCGGTTCCAGCGGCATATTGGCTTGGGGCGACTATGCCCGGCAGCTTCAGGACAGTCGTGCCGAGCTGGCAACGGTGCAGGCACAGCGGGACCGGCTCAAGAACCGGGTTGCGCTTCTCGATCCGCGGCGTGCCGACCCCGATATGGTCGATGAACTGGTCCGGCGGGAGCTTAATGTGGGCCACCCCGACGAGGTGATCGTGCCACTGAAGTAACGCGCGTTACCAGTCCGCCGATGGTGCGGCATTTTCATGCGGTATCCGGGCAGATTGGTCGCTGTACCACGGTTGCAGCCGTTGCATTATACCTCCGACTGGCTCTATATCGACGCCTCCCTCCCCGGAACGACAAAGAAGGGTTCCTCCTTTGGCCAAATCAGCATCGCCGCGCTCTGCCCCTGCAAAGGCGGGTGCGCCTGCACCGGCAGACCATAATCGTGAACGCCCCGACACGCCTTCGGACTATAAGGCGAGCAAGGAAGAGCTGCTGGAGTTTTATCGGCAGATGGTCCTCATCCGCCGCTTCGAGGAAAAGGCCGGCCAGCTTTACGGCCTGGGTCTCATCGGCGGCTTCTGCCATCTCTATATCGGTCAGGAAGCGGTGGCTGTCGGCATCCAGTCGGCGCTGACGCCCGGCAAGGACAGCGTCATCACCGGCTATCGCGATCATGGCCACATGCTCGCTTATGGCATCGATCCCAATGTCATCATGGCGGAACTCACCGGGCGCGGTGCGGGCATTTCGCGCGGCAAGGGCGGGTCGATGCATATGTTCAGCGTGGAGCACAAGTTTTACGGCGGTCACGGCATCGTCGGTGCGCAGGTATCGCTGGGCGCGGGCCTGGGCTTTGCGCACAAGTACAACAACGATGGCGGCGTGTGCGTCGCGTATTTCGGCGACGGGGCTTCCAATCAGGGTCAGGTCTACGAATCGTTCAACATGGCGGAGCTGTGGAAGCTGCCGATCATCTTCGTCATCGAAAACAACCAATATGCCATGGGCACCTCGGTCAACCGATCGTCGGCGGAAGACCAGCTTTATCGCCGCGGCGAAAGCTTCCGCATTCCGGGCATTCAGGTGAACGGCATGGACGTGCTCGCGGTGCGCGGCGCGACCGAAGAGGCGCTCAAATGGGTGCAGTCGGGCAAGGGGCCGATCCTGCTGGAAATGAAGACCTATCGCTATCGCGGCCATTCCATGTCCGACCCGGCGAAATATCGCTCGCGCGAGGAAGTGCAGGAAATGCGCGACAAGTCCGACCCGATCGAAGGCGTGAAAGCCTATCTGACAAAGGCAGGCGTCTCGGAGGAGGAAATCAAGAAGATCGACCAGGATATCCGCAGGCAAGTCAGCGAAGCGGCCGATTTCGCCGAATCCTCGCCGGAGCCTGACGCGGCCGAACTGTATACCGACGTGCTGGTGGAGCAATATTGATGGGTATCGAAATCAAGATGCCGGCGCTGTCGCCCACAATGGAGGAAGGCACGCTGGCCAAATGGCTGGTGAAGGAAGGCGACGAAGTGAAGTCGGGCGACATCCTTGCCGAAATCGAGACGGACAAGGCGACTATGGAGTTCGAGGCCGTCGATGAAGGCATCGTCGGCAAGATTCTGGTCGCCGAAGGTACAGATGGCGTGAAAGTCGGTACTGTTATCGCAACGATGGCCGGCGAGGATGGCGCGGAGGAAGCACCTGCACCGGCTGCGGCCCCTGCACCTCCTGCGGCGGAGCCTGCCACGGAAGCGCCGAAGAAGGCGGAAAGTGGCACGTCGAAGCTGGCCACCGAAGCCAGGGCGCAGGTGGCCGATCCGGCCATCCCCGAAGGCACCGAATA
Source organism: Sphingobium algorifonticola (assembly GCF_004005485.1). GTDB lineage: Bacteria > Pseudomonadota > Alphaproteobacteria > Sphingomonadales > Sphingomonadaceae > Sphingobium > Sphingobium algorifonticola. The sequence continues at coordinate 51,875 of NZ_RZUL01000001.1, read as the reverse complement.
TGCGAAGATCACGGTGCGCGAGGCGCTGCGCGATGCGATGGCCGAGGAAATGCGCGCCGACGATCGCGTGTTCGTGATGGGTGAGGAAGTCGCCGAATATCAGGGCGCGTACAAGGTGACGCAGGGCCTGCTCGCCGAGTTCGGTCCGCGCCGGGTGATCGACACGCCGATTACCGAATATGGCTTTGCCGGGGTCGGGACCGGCGCGGCCATGGGGGGCCTGCGGCCGGTCATCGAGTTCATGACCTTCAACTTCGCCATGCAGGCGATCGACCACATCATCAATTCGGCGGCAAAGACCAATTACATGTCGGGCGGGCAGATGCGCTGCCCCATCGTATTCCGTGGTCCCAATGGCGCGGCCAGCCGTGTCGGTGCGCAGCACAGCCAGAATTATGCGCCGTGGTATGCCAGCGTGCCGGGCCTCATCGTCATCGCGCCTTATGATGCGGCGGATTCCAAGGGCCTGCTGAAGGCCGCGATCCGCTGCCAGGATCCGGTCGTCTTCCTTGAAAACGAGCTGCTTTACGGCCGCACTTTCGACATTCCGAAGCTCGACGATTATGTGCTGCCGATCGGCAAGGCACGGATCATGCGGGCGGGCAAGGATGTAACGCTGGTCAGCTACTCGATCGGCGTCGGCCTGGCGCTCGAAGCGGCGGAGACGCTGGCGGGCGAGGGGATCGAGGCCGAAGTGATCGACTTGCGGACCCTGCGTCCGCTCGACACCGCCACGGTTCTGGAAAGCCTGAAGAAGACCAACCGCATCGTGGTCGTGGAGGAAGGCTGGCCGGCCTGCTCGATCGCCAGCGAAATCGCCGCCGTGGTGATGGAACAGGGCTTCGACGATCTGGATGCGCCGGTGCTGCGCGTCACGAACGAGGATGTGCCGCTGCCTTATGCGGCCAATCTGGAAAAGGCGGCACTGATCGATGCGTCACGCGTGGTCACGGCCGCGAAGAAAGTCTGCTATCGGTAATCCCGACCGACGCGGGGGCGGCTCGGCTGCCCCCGCCGATTAGCAGGTCGATACAGTCACGCCCTCGGTATTGTAGATGCCGACACCGCCGCTCGGCCCGGTCATGTCGCGCGGATCGCGCACGGTCATGGCGCCGAACTCCAGGATTTCGCTCTTGAGGGCGAAGGCCTGCGTAATCAGCGGGCGGTAGGTATAGGAAAGCTGGACGACCATGACGGCACCGCCGTTGGGCGCCTTGATCGTCTGCGTCGTGCCGACCGGCGGCGTGTAGACGAAGCCCGTCAGGTTGGTCTGACCCTGCGTGTAGCTGCCTGCATAAGTCGTCTTGGCACCGCGGCAGCGTTTCCACCGGATCGTGTAGCGGTCTGTCGTATTGGGGTTGGCGACCGGCTCCAGGCTGTAGAGGATCACCCGGCCACGACCGTAGAGGTCGAGGGCATCGGCCTGGAGCCCGGCACCCGTCAAAAGGTCGTTGATCTGCGCCTCGCTGATCTGCTTGGACGAGACGACGCTGCCCGTGCCGATACGCGAGGCGTTGTCGGCGACCTGCAGCGCGATCTGGCTCATCCGCATCTTGGTCGTGGTGAAGTTGGTCAGCTCAACGCCGCCCATGGTGAAGGCCACGAAGAAGGGCAGACACAGCGCGAACTCGACCACCGCCATGCCACTGCGATCATCGCGCAGCAGGCGCAGGAACGGCGTGTTGCCTGTGCGAGGGACGGCAGGCGCGGTCATGTGCAGTTCCTTGTCGTCGGCGCGCCATATTGCGCCTGTTCGCCATAGGGCTGGTTGGCCAGCACGGTCGTCGCGCGCATGTTCACCGTCGCGGGCAGGCCCACCATCTTGTACATCGGGAACAGCCGGGGGTAGCTGATGTCCGCGGTGTAGATCACCGTGTCCTTCGCGCCGCCCTGGCCACTGTCGCCACCGTCGGCATCGCGCACATTGTTGTTGTTCGTGTCCTGATAGGCTTCGCCTGCGTCGCACACGCCATTGGCATTGCCGTCGAAGAATGTTTCGCCGACGGCCTGCGCAGCCTTCGTGAAGTCCTTGAAATAGCGCCGCGTCACCGTGACGTTGGCGGCCCGTGCCAGTTCCTTGACACGCGCCGTGACCAGCGCGTCGATCTGCGCCTGGCGCGCCGTTTCGGTGCCCGTCTCCAGGCTGGCGTCGCGGCCGGCCTTTTGCAATATGCCCTCCAGCACGCTGTTCATGTAGAGGCTGTGCGCCATGTCCGCCCCGCCCAGCAGAAGGCTGAGGAACACCGGCGAGATGAGGGCGAACTCAACCGCCGAAAGCCCGCGCTCGTCGCGCAAAATCGCGGTCCGTTTGCGGCGCAGGGGAAACGGGCGGCGCATCAGTTGGTCAGCCTCAGTTGCGAGATATTGTCGGCGATCTGCCGGAACTGGTCGATCAGCTGGGCGCTGTCCGCCGCGCTGTAGAAGCGGCCGGGCGAGGCACAATTCTGCAATGCGGTCTGCGCCGCGTTCGATACGCCGCTACCGAAGGAAATGACCCAAAGTGTGATGTTCCGGTTCTTCACATTGGTGCACAGCGCCTGCATCCGCGCATTGACGTTGCTCGTCAGCAGTGCGTTCGACGGTGCAGATGCGGAGTTCGACTGGCGCCGATCCCACCACGCGATCCCATAGGGCGAGACATTGCGATTGTCGGTGACGGTATCGCCATCGGTCATGAAGATCAGATGCCGCTGGATTTCGCCGCCTTCGGGCGTGGTGGCATTGTCCGCCGCGAAGAGGCCGGTGGGCGACAGCAGTCGCGCGCCCCAGATCAGGCCGATGTCATGATAGGTATTGCCCGCCGGCGTCATGCTGTCGACATAGTCTTCATAATCCGTCGCCGAGAGATATTCCTGCAACCGCCGGGCCGCGACTGGGCAATTAGGCCCGGTGTAATTGCGGGCGAGATTGCCGGCCGTGTCGACATTTGCGACAGTGTTCCCACTGCCATCGAATCGACCCCATTGCACGTCTTGAAGCTGAGGCTTCCACTGCGTCGCAGGATCGCTCGTCGGTATCATGTCGATATCCATGTCGAACGCGGTCGCAGGGATGGGGTTGTAGTCGTTCGACGGATCGCTGTCCGCCACATGCGCCTGTCGTTCTTCGATGCAGCCGGTCCACGTGGTCGATGCGTAAACACCACGCGTGTCGCGGGGCAGGCTGATCGAATTGGCCCAGGTCGACCCACCCGTTTTCAGCGCCGAAACATTCAATGTGACGGGGCGGTAGGTGTAATAATCGAAATAGGTATAGGTGCGCCGCTGCGTGAAGTTGCGCGTACGCGATTCCACCACGCAGGTGTCCGTGCTGCTGCTGTAGCTTTGACGCTTGGCGTCGCGCTGCCGCATCGGCATGTTCACGTCGAAATCGACCAAGGTATCGGTCGGAAAGGCATCGCTCCGTCCGGTGTATTTCTGGTTGAACGGTGCCCCCTCGGTGCCGTTGTCCAGATTGGCGTCGAACGAGTTTGCCAGATCGTCGCAGTCGTCCTGTGAATCCACGTCGGTGTAGGTGCCGTAAGTCGTGTAGCCGCTCCACGACCCGTAGCTGCCGTTCGATGTGGCCACCAAACTCGCCGTTGCCTTCAGCACCGGCACGCGGGACTGATACAGATGCTCATCCACCATCCAGTTGTTCTGAAGCAGGCGTCCGACATTCACGTTGACTGCATAAGGCACGAAGCCGAAGCGCAACTGCACGTCGCTGCCGTTGGCCGTCGTCGGCACGGAACCGCAATCCTCGTCGGTATCGATCTTCGCCAGCGCCTCGTAGAAGCATTTGACCGCCGCGCGCAGGCCGACGATCTTGGTGTCCGACCCGCAACTGTTGCCGCTGGCGCATTGTGCCATCGATCCGGTGTTATCCAGCACGAACATCACGTCCGAATTGGGGATGCGCATTTCCGCCTGGCAGGTCACGGTAAGCTGACGGCTGGTGACGCCGAACAGCTTCATCAGCGCCATCGGCACGGTCACGCTGGTCGTGCCGGTCACGGTGCCCGCATTTTCGGTGAAGGTGCGCGTGCGGCCGGTGGTGCCATAGGCACCGTCCACGAAATTGGCGTCGAACATGGCGCGCGCGGCCGTGTTGGCGGCATTGCTGTTCGCGGTCCACGATCCGCCCGCCATCATCTTGCGCCCGGCCAGGGCACCAGCGTCGCAGGCCTGTTGCAGGCGCGATTTGGTGAGGTAGATGCGGCTCATGTCGACACCGCCGCCGATCAGGCCCAGCATGGGGAACATGCCCGCCGCGACCATCGGCAGCACATTGCCGCGCGTGTTCCGAAGCAGACTGCCCAGAACACCGCCCGGCGTATCGCGCCGAAAATCCGTTGTATTGCCCCGCGACTTGCCCATAAATCCGTCACATCCGCATGGCCCGGTTCCCCGCCGGGTTTGAGTCCAATATGCGCCATGCGCTTGCGCTGGTTAGGATTTCGTGAAGCGCCATGATTAACGGCGACAAAAGCCTGGCCCCGCTCGCGCGGCTGCTGGTCGGCCACGCAGGTGGGCAGGCGGACCGCCATGCCCTGTTGTGGGCCTATGATGCGCGGCTGGCTGATATTGTGCGGACAACGCGCGAACCGATGGTCGGCCAGATGCGCCTGACCTGGTGGCATGAGGTGCTGAGCGACGACGGCGCGACGAAGGGGCGCGGCGACCCGCTGGTCGATGCGCTGCGGGCAGACCGTGACGTCATGGCGGCGCGCGATCCGATGCTGCGGATGATCGACGGGTGGGAGGCGCTGCTGGACCTGCTGCCGCTTGATGATGCGGCCTTGCGCGCGTTTGCCGAGGGGCGTGGCGGTGGCTTGTTCCGGGCACTCGATCGCGCGGCGGACGAAAGGGCCGGGGCGCTATGGGCCTTGTGGGATCTCTCGGGCCATATCGGCGACGCCGTGACGGCGCAGCGGGCGGTATCGCTGGCGCAGGATTATCTTGCCGCGCGTCTCGCCGGTGCCAAGCCGTTGCGGATGCTCACACGGCTGGCACGGCATGACATAGGTCGCGGACAGCCAGGCCCGGCAACGATGACGCCCCGCCTCTATGCGCGCCTGTTGCGGATGGCGTTGCCGGGGCGCTGAGGCTAGGATCGCTGGGCAAGGGCAGCAGAGAGGGATGGCGCGATGGGACGATATCTGGCGGGCGTCGTGGCCGCCATGTTGCTGACGGCGGCGGGGCTGTTCTGGTGGCAAAGCCGCAGCCAGGCGGCCGCGGAGGAAAGGCCGCCGGCAAGCCCCGTGTCGGCGACGGCGGCAATCGAGATACCGCCCGACGGCGAAGCCGACGCCATGGGGGATGCGCCCCCGATGCCGCCCGGTGCCACGCCGCAGAGCCGTGAACAGCGCCGCTTTGCCCGCTATGACCGCAATCGGGACGGCATCATCACGCGGATCGAAATGCTGTCCACGCGGACCAATGCCTTCAGGGCGCTCGATACCGATGGCAACAATCTTCTCTCGTTCGAGGAATGGGCAGTGGCGACGGGCGACCGTTTTGCCGCCGCCGATGCCAACCGCGATGGCAAGGTGACGCCGCCGGAGTTCGCGGCCACCGCGCCGAAGGAAAAGCCCAAGGCGAAGTGCCGGTGCTGAAGAATGGATCATCCGCGCGGTACGAACGGAACGGGTAGTGCGGCGCGGCTTACGCCGTCTCCAGCATATCCAGCCCCTGCATCCAGTCTCCCAGCGCCGCCCGCGCGCGCGCGGTCATCGCTTCCTTGCGCTGCTTCTTATGGGCGTCGGCCATCGGCGGGAAGAGGCCGAAATTGATATTCATCGGCTGATAGCCCGCGGCATCCGCGCCGCCGGTGATGTGGCCCAGAAGCGCGCCCAGTGCCGTTTCGGGCGGCGGCGGGGCGATCGGCCGGCCGGAGATCTCCGCCGCTGCGAACAGGCCCGCCAGCAAGCCGATGGCGCTGCTTTCGACATAGCCTTCGCAACCGGTGATCTGCCCGGCAAAGCGAATGTGCGGCGCGGCCTTCAGGCGCAACTCCCCGTCGAGCAATTCCGGGCTGCGGATGAAGGTGTTGCGATGCAGACCGCCGAGCCGTGCGAACTCCGCCTTTTCCAGGCCCGGGATGGTGCGGAACAACGCGACTTGCGCGGCATGCTTCATCTTGGTCTGAAAACCGACCATGTTCCACAACGTGCCCAGCGCATTGTCCTGCCGCAACTGCACCACCGCATAGGGCCAGCGGCCGGTGCGCGGATCGTCCAGACCCTTGCCCTTCATCGGGCCGTAGCGCAGCGTTTCGGGGCCGCGTTCCGCCATCACTTCGATCGGCATGCAGCCTTCGAAATAGGGCGTGTCCTTTTCCCACTGCTTGAAATCGGTCTTTTCCGCGTCGATCAGGCCCTGAACGAAGGCCAGATACTGGTCCCGGTCCATCGGACAATTGATGTAATCGCGCCCGTCCCATTCGGGATTGTCGGGGTCCACGGTGCCCTTGTCCCAGCGGCTCGCCATCCAGCAGACATCCATGTCGATGCTGTCGCGGTGGACGATCGGCGCGATCGCATCGAAGAAGGCAAGGGCCTCCATGCCGGTCGCTGCGCCGATGCTCTGCGCCAGCGTCATCGCGGTCAGCGGGCCCGTGGCGACGATGGTGAGGCCGCTGTCGGGCAGCACGTCGATGCGTTCGCGTACGATCTCGACATTGGGATGATCGCCCAGGGCGCGGGTAACCCCATCGGAAAAGACATCCCGGTCCACGGCCAGCGCCGATCCCGCCGGGACTTTCGCCCGGTCCGCCTGCGCCATGATCAGCGACCCCATGCGTCGCATTTCCTGATGCAGCAGGCCGACGGCATTCTTGTCCGGGTCGTCGGACCGGAAACTGTTGGAACATACCATTTCGGCAAGCCCGTCGGTCTGATGCGCCGGCGTCATATCGCCCGCGCCGCGCATTTCGGACAGGCGGACCTTCACCCCCGCCTGCGCCAGTTGCCAGGCCGCTTCGGACCCCGCAAGCCCGCCGCCGATGATGTGAACCTGATGCGTCATTTTTCCAAACTGCCTTGACTGCGCGCATGACGCAAGAAAGCTGAGGCCTTTAACGGGTTAGCGTCCGCCAGGACAGGGGGAAGCCCACCGTTCTCCTGCGAACGCAGCAGTCCAGGGTTGCGTGGTGTGATCCTTCCCGCCCTGGATTCCTGCTTTCGCAGGAAAACGGGAGAGGGGCGTCAAAACCCCGCCGGAAACTGATGTTGCCCGTCGCTATCGAGGCGCAGCACGACATGCTTCGTCAAAGCACCCAGCGGCAGCGGTGCGTAAAGATGGGGGAAAAGCTGGCCGCCGCGCGATGGCTCCCACTTCACCTGATCGCCCAGCGGCACGAGATCGACCATCGCGAGAACGAGATTGTCCTGCCCGGCGAAGTGCTTCGCTGCCGTTTCCGCCGCCTGCGCCTGCGTCGACAGATGGATATAACCATCGGCAAGATCGACGGCCGACCCGGCAAAATGGCCGTCGCTGCGCAATTGCGCGAACTCCTGCGCGGTCAGGATCTTGTAGGCGAACAGGTCCGGCATGGGGCGATCCTCAATGCGAAACGCTGGTTGTACAGTCACGAAGTTGCGGCGTAGACCCTGTATCAGACAATATCGCAATAACGACGTGCAAGCTATTGATTATTTACGAAATATGCCCTGCACTTCCACCGGAAGCGGCGGCTCGTCGCGATTGGCGGCTTCGCGGATGGCCCCGCTCTGCTCGTCGGGATCGAAGCGGACCCAGCCGGTGCGGCCCAGCCGTTCGAGCGGGCGATAGCGCACCTTATACTGCATCCGCTGCGATCCGGCGACCCAATAGCCCAGATAGACATAGGGCAGACCGGCGCGGCGTGCGCGCATGATATGATCCATGATGATGACATTGCCCAGGCTGGGGCGATGCGCGATCGTCGGGTCGAAGAAGCTGTAGATCATCGACAGCCCGTCGGCCTGCCGGTCGGTCAGGCAGGCACCGACCAGACGACCGGGGCGGCCATCTTCCCCCGGCTCGCGATATTCGATGACATGGCTGTTGACGGGCGTCTGCTCGACCATGTCGGCATAATCCATCTCGTCCATTTCGGTCATGCCGCCGCCGGGATGGCGCGTCTGCAGATAATGCTGAAGCAGGGCATATTGCTCTTCGGTCGACCATGGCTTGCAGGCGGTGACGACCAGATCCTCGTTGCGGCGCAACAGCTTGCGCTGCGTCGCATTGGGCCGGAACGCGTCGGTCACGACGCGGACCGATACGCAGGCGGAACAATCGGCGCAGCTCGGGCGATAGGCGACATTCTGGCTGCGGCGAAAGCCGATGCGACCCAGAGCGTCGTTCAGTTCCGAGGCATGTTCGCCCGAAAGCTCGGTGAACACCTTTCGCTCATGCTTGCCCGGAAGATAGGGACAAGGGCTGGGATTGGTGACGAAAAAGCGGGGAAACCGAAAAGGCGCGCTCACGTCATCTCCCGTCCTGTTGAAAGCCTATTGAATCGTTGCCCTGTTATGACGCGCCGAGCTTCGGATTAAAAGCCCGTTTACTACGAAATCCGGGGCCAATCTGAAGATTATTGCATAGCGATGACAAAGACGGCGATCCTCGCGCACACTGCGCCGTCAGACCGGTTTCCAGTGCCACAGGTCGCGCTGGCGGCCCCAGCGCAATAGCGTCTCGGCATCGATTTCGAGCGACCATAGCCATTGCGGGTTTTCCGCGATCAGGAAGGCGGCGACGGCATCGATCGTCTCGCGATTCTCGGCGATCAGCGCGGCGGCATCGTCCGGGCCGCCGAAATGCCGCTGCAACAGGGCAATCGCCGCCCCGCGCAGCACGATCGGTACGGCGCGGCCCTGCGTTTCGTACATGATGTAGGTATCGGCAAAATCCATCGCGCCGCCGATAGGCGGTCGGCGGACGAAGGGAAACCGCAATTGCGCGGCAAATCCGCTGAGTCCCCCTTTTTCGGCGACAATCAACGCCTTCGCGGCACCGCCCGCCCGCCGCTTGTCTATGCAACGCCCAGGCGATTATCCGCTTCGAGCATCTATGCCGTGTTCCCCTGCTTTTGCGGGGGAACGGTACCTTACTGGCTGGAAAGCTATGGCTGCCAAACGCTCACATGCGAATGGTCTTGCTGCCCCTGGCCCGGCCGGGGCGGTGATGCCGCACGGGTCGCCGCTCCGTCACATAAGTTGTCGTTTCGGTGTAGCAGGGTTCCGCAGGCGTGATTGTGATCGTCGTGATGGTCGGCGCGGGGTAATAATAGCCGTTTGCATAATAGCCGCCCGGTCCGGTCGTCGTCGTGACATGCGGCGCCGGACCGTGGCTGGTGGTGACGTGCACCGTCGGTCCCTGGCCCCAATGCGCCGGGGGCGGCCCTGCATGATAGGTGCCGGGGCGGCCTTCCACATCCCCTTCGAAGCGGCCGTCATAGGCCCCGGTGTAGGTGCTGCCGTCCTCCCGTGTCCAGGTGCCTTCCCAATGGCCATCATAGCGATATTCGCCTGCCGGACCGCGCGACCATGCGCCTTCATGGCGAGGCGGCGGTGGCGGGGCGGCGCGCGTGCCGCGTCCGGCATCCTCCGCCTTGTCGATCACGGCGCCGGCAACGGCACCGGCGACCGCGCCGATGACCGTTCCGGCGGTGCGATTGCCGCGCCCGGCGATGACATTGCCCGCCACGCCGCCCGCGACCGCGCCGATCGCCGCACCACCCAGCCCATTGTCCGGCCGTGCGTCGGGATAGGCATCGGCATAGCCGCCTTCATAGCCATCCCAGCCGATGTCGCTCCGGCTGTCGTAGACGCGGCCATAGGCATCGGTCAGCACTGCATCATCATAATAGCGCGACCAGCCATAGCCCTGGGGCGGCGGCGGCAGACGATAGGCCTGATAGTTCGCGATGTAGAAACCCGGCTGAATCCAGTAGCGCGGCAGAACGAACCCGCGCACCGGGCGGCGATAGGCCCCATAGCCGCCGGGCGCCCGCACACCGCCGTGCCAGCGGCCATCGATCCGCTGGCCCCAGCGCGGGCCGACGGGCGTCGCGACCTGAGGGGCGGCGGGCGGCATCACTGGCTGCTGCATCGTGCCGGTGGGGTAGGTCACGCCCGGCCGGACCTGTTCCGCCAGCGCAGGGCCGCTTGCGCCACCCAGCATCACCGTTGCGATCAAAACGCTCCGCATCGTCAACACTCCCTGTTCCGTCTGCCCCGGTTCCGTCAACGCGTCACACCGGGCGCAGCATGCGTACTGTTAACGCGATATTTAGCATCGCGATCCGCCAAACACCAAATGTCGCGGGCGGCGCGCTGTGCCGAAACGGGGCAATGAAGTGCGGGAAATCAGTGTCTTGCGCGGCGTTCCGCAAGGAAGATGGTTAACGGGTCAGGCGATGCGCCCGGCGACGCGCGCGACCAGCGTCTCAAGCCCCGCGACATCCGCCGAGTCGAACCGGCCGGGCAGCGGACTGTCGAGATCAAGCACCGCAATCACCAGATCTCCATAGATCACTGGCACCACCAGTTCGGACCGGGATGCCGCATCGCAGGCGATATGGCCGGGAAAGGCGTGGACGTCGGCGACGCACTGGGTGGCGCGGGTGGCCGCAGCCGTCCCGCATACACCCTTGCCCAGCGGAATGCGGATGCACGCGGCCTTCCCCTGAAACGGCCCGAGCACCAGTTCGTTGCCGACCATCCGATAGAATCCCGCCCAATTGAGATCGGGCAGATATTGCCAGAGCAGCGCGGCCAGATTGGCCATGTTGGCAACCGCATCCCGCTCATCCGCGGTCAGCGCGTCGGCAGCGGCGAGCAAGTCGGCGTAAAGGGCCGGCTTGTCGGCGGCGTCGGGGGTTTTGAGGTCGAACATGGGGAGAGATGTAGGGCGGGGGAAAGGGGGAGTCCATGTTCTACCAAACCTTCTCCCTTGAAGGGAGAAGGATACGCAGCCTTGGCAAGGAACGAGCCTAGGCGTAGCTGGATGAGGGTGAGCGGGCCTTTGGTCCGCGCGGTTCCGAAGGAACCGCATACCCCTCACCCAGCTACGCCCCGGACCTGATCCGGGGCTGCGCAACCCTCTCCCTCAAGCGGAGAGGGGGAGTCTTCGCCTCGCGCGTTTTTGGAGGATTTGATCTTGCTTAAATCCTCCCCTGGAAGGGGAGGTGGCAGGCGCAGCCTGACGGAGGGGTGTGACCCTATCGAGAGCGTAACACCCCTCCACCACCGCTTTGCGGCGGTCCCCCTCCCCTGAAAGGGGAGGATTGATACGCTCAATCCTCCCTGACTTTCCCGCGCCCCTGTTTTACTCCGCTGCGGACCTTTTTCGCGTCGACGCGGCGGGCCTTGGCCGCGCGGCTGGGCTTCGTCGCGATGCGGCGGGGGTCGCGCTTCATCGCTTCGGCAAGCATCTCGGCCAGGCGCGCGCGGGCGTCGGCGCGGTTCGCCTCCTGCGTGCGGAAACGCTGCGCCTGGATCACGACAACGCCAGCCGCCGTCATCCGCGATCCCGCCAGTGTCTTGAACTTGCGCCAGGCATAAGGCGGCAGGCCGAGGCGGAAGCTGTCCACGCGCAACTGGACGGCGGTCGCCACCTTGTTCACATTCTGCCCGCCTGGCCCCCCGGCGGTGATGAACCGCTCCTCCAGCGCATCTTCGGGCACGGGGAACGGCGTGTCCATGTCAGGCGACCGGTGCCGGATCGAGCATGTCGGCGGTGAAGCCCGCTTCGGTGAAATGCGGCGGCAGCGGTGCCGTCGCTTCGACTGGCGGCTTGTTGGCGCGGGGCAGCGAGAGGAAATGACCGTGCAGCAGCATCTTGCCGTCGTCCGGCCTGCCATAGACCGGATCGCCGACGATGCCGTGGCCAAGGCCATGCAGCGCATGCGCGCGGATCTGATGCGTGCGCCCTGTGGCGGGCGAGAAGCGAACAAGCGCCTTGCCGCCCTGCGTCGCAAGCAAGGTCCAGCGCGTGACGGCGGGCTTGCCCTTCGCATCGGGCACCATGCGCCAGCCGTCTGCCGCGCTGCTGACTTTCAGAAGGGGCAGAGATATTTCACCGCTGGTTTCGGCGGGCACGCCATCGAGCACCGCGAGATAGATTTTGGTGACGCCGCCGCTCTCGAACGCCTGGCCGAACCTTTTGTGCGCCTTGGGATTGCGGGCCAGCAGCAGGCAACCGGACGTATCGCGATCCAGCCGGTGAACGGCGAGCGGCCACCGCTGGAACCCGAACTTCAGCGACTCCAGATGATTTTCCAGACTGAGCGCGCCGTCACGCGGGGGATCGACCGGCAGGCCCGCCGGTTTGTCGACGATGATCGCTTCGCCGTCGATGAAGAGGACGCGGTCGGCAAGCAGGGTCACGGCGGGTTCCGATAAGGTAAGAGCGATGGGCAATTGACGGCGGTGGAGGTTGCTATAGGCATTTGCCATGAGCGGGGGAAGAGCGGCGCCGGATGCGTCGGGAATAGCGTCGGCACAAGCGTCCGCCGCGCGGCTGGACTGGATCGACGTGGCGCGGGGGATCGGCATTATCGCCGTGGTCGTCGGCCATGTGTGGACGCGCGGCGCAGTGCGCGAATTCCTCTATACCTTTCATATGCCGCTGTTTTTCCTGCTGTCGGGTTATCTGATGCAGCCGCGCCCCGCATGGCGCTTCGCGCGCCGGCAGGTGGCGACGCAGGGGCTGTCCTATGTCGCCTGGCTGATAGTGCTTTTGGCCGTCGACTTCGCCGTCGAGGGGTTGAAAGGGCAACGGCCGATTTTCCACAACTGGCCCGATGATCTGGGGCGTGTCGCATTTGGCGGATCGGAACTGCGCGGGCCGTTTACGGTGTTCTGGTTCGTGCCGTGCCTGATCGTCGCGCGGATCATCGCCAACGCACTGGCCTGCCGATGGGGCGACCCGCGCGGGTACGCTTGGTGGGGCATAGCGGCAGGGGCGGCGCTACTCGCTTATGTATCGGGCGGGATGACGGATGTGTCGCCCCTGGGCCTGCTGACCGTGCCGATGGCGCTGGTGCTGCTGTGGATCGGATGGCTGTGGCGCGATATGGCCTGGCGGCCATGGATGAGGGCTGTCCTTGCGGCCGTCGGCTTCGGGATCGTCCTTGTCGCGCCACCGCTCAACATGAAAGCGGGGGACTATGGCTGGCCGGTGCTGTCCATCACGGCTGCGGTGGCAATATCGCTGCTGGTTTTCCGGGTTGCGCAAGCCGCGCTGCCGGGGCGGAGGATGCTGCGCGCGCTGGGCAGTGCGGCGCTCACGATCGTGTATCTGCACGTCGCGATCATCCATTATCTGACGCCCTATCTCGGCAAATGGATGCTGCTGGCGCTGGCATTGGGGGTGCCGATGGGGATGCACTGGCTGCTCAAACGCAACCGGCTGACAGCGCGGCTGCTGTTGGGGGTGTAAGACATTTGCGCGTGGTCGTCATCCCCGCTTTCGCCGGGATGACGACCTGGAGACGAGGATGACGGAGGAGGACAGTGTCAGCCGTGCAGCTTCATCGCCACTTCGGCGATGCGGCGGCCCTGATAGCGGGCACCATCCAGATCGATCGTGCTCGGCTGACGGCTGCCGTCGCCGCCCGCGATCGTGGTCGCGCCATAAGGTGCGCCGCCGACGATCTCGTCATTGTTCATCTGGCCTGCATAACCATAATCGAGGCCAACGACCGTCATGCCGAAATGCAGCAGGTTGGTGATGATGGAGAACAGGGTGGTTTCCTGGCCGCCATGCTGTGTCGCGGTGGAGACGAACGCGCCGCCGACCTTGCCGTTCAGCGCGCCCCGCGCCCACAGGCCACCGCCCTGGTCCAGGAACGCCGCCATCTGGCTCGACATGCGACCAAAGCGGGTGCCGGTGCCGATGATGATGGCGTCATAATCTGCCAGCTCGTTGATGGTCGCGACGGGCGCGTCCTGATCGAGCTTGAAGTGATTGTTGCGCGCAATTTCTTCGGGAACGGTTTCGGGAACGCGCTTGACGTCAACGGTCGCGCCTGCCGCGCGGGCGCCTTCGGCAACCGCCTGCGCCATCGTTTCGATGTGGCCATAGGTCGAATAATAAAGAACGAGGACTTTTGCCATGGGATGCTCCTTTCGGGATCTGAGGGGCCAAGAGTGAGGGGGCTGGGAAAAGCGATGCCGTCCGCGTCAAGGGTGGGGGCAGGATGACGCGGACGGCGGAGGCAGCGGCGTTACCGGCTATCGACCAGCACGATTTCGCTGTCCTCCAGAGCGTGAACGACGACCGTGCCGCCGCCGCGGATGGCGGCACCATCGCGCGCGGCGAAGGTTTCGCCGTTGATTTCGACGCGGCCGGTGGCGGGGACGAGATAGGCATGGTTTCCTTCGTCCACGTCGTAGGTCAGCGTTTCGCCTGCGCTGACGGTCGCGCCCAGCAGGCGGGCGTCGGCGCGGATGCGCAAGGCATCGCCATCGGTGTCATACCCGCTCGCCAGCACCGCGAACCGGCCGGACCGATCGCCTTTTGGGAAGGGCTTTGCGCCCCAGCTCGGCGCGCCTCCGGCAGACCGGGGCAACACCCATATCTGGAACAGCGTCGTCGTTTCATCTTCCAGATTATACTCCGCGTGGCGCACACCCGTGCCCGCGCTCATCACCTGGACATCGCCTGCCGCCGTCCGGCCCTCATTGCCCATGCTGTCCTTGTGCGTGATGGCGCCGGTACGCACATAGGTCATGATTTCCATATCGCGGTGGGGGTGCGGCGGAAATCCGCTGTGCGGGCCGATTTCGTCATCGTTCCACACCCGGATGCGGCCCCAGCCCATGCGGGCGGGATCATGATAGTCGGCAAAGGAAAAATGATGCCGCGCATTCAGCCAGCCATGATCGGCATGGCCAAGCGAGGAAAAGGGACGACGCTCAACGGTCGCGAGCCTCGTGTCGGTGCGGTCTTCGGTGAAGATGTCAGTCATGGTCGAACATCCTTTCAAACTTGATTTTCTGCAATATAGCGATCAGGATCGTTTCATAAACGAGCGGTTATGAAACGGATTGTTTCCATGCGATTGCCGGATTTTGAAGCCTGGGCGATGTTTTCGGCGGTGGTCGAGCATCGCAGCTTTACCGACGCGGCGCGCGCGCTGTCGGTATCCAAAGCCACCGTGTCCAAGGCGATTACCCGGCTGGAACAGCATCTGGACACGAGCCTGTTCAGCCGGACGAGCCGCCGACTGGCGCTGACCGAAAGCGGACGCAGGCTGGCCGATCATGCCGCGCGGATCATGGCGGAGGGGCTTGCGGCGGAAGAGGCGGCGCGCGAGGACACAGCCGAGCTGGCGGGCATCGTTCGGCTGGGCGCGCCGATGAGCTTTGGCCTCAAACGTGTCGCGCCGTTGCTCGCCGAGTTCATGATGCTGCATCCCGGCATCCTCGTCGATCTGCATCTGTCGGACGCGCGGATCGACATCGTGGAGCTTGGCCTGGATGCCACGCTGCGGATCGCCATGATGCCCGACAGCTCGCTGCGGGCGCGCCGTCTGTGCGACGTACAACTGCATTTCATCGCTGCGCCGGCCTATCTCGATCGCCGGGGGCGTCCAACCCATCCATCCGATCTCGCCGACCATGATTCCCTGCTCTACACCAATGTCGCCAATCCGGAGACGTGGCGCTTTGCCAGAGCCGGTGGCGAAACCGTGTCGGTTCAGCCACGCCCGCGCATGCTCACGAACAGCGGTGATGCAATGCTGGAGGCCTTGCGCGCCGGTGTCGGCATTGCCTTTCTGCCGGATTTCATCGCGGGCGACGATATCGCCAGCGGCGCTCTGGAAATCGTCCTGCCGGACTGGACGCCGCCCGTCACCGGACTGCATCTGGTGACACCACCATCGCGATTGCGCCCGGCGCGCGTCGAAGCCTGCCTCGATTATCTGACCCAGAAACTTGGCCGTTGAGCCGCATAAGCGCGACTCGTTTCGGCCGCGACTCGTGGATTCAGGCCGCTTAGGCAAAAATTAACCTTTTACGTTCAGAAAGATTTTGGTTAATGGATTGCCTTGGCTGCCGTTCTTGCAGGGAGAACGGAAACCACGAGTAAAGGGGCTGCATAATGCGCGTGCTGCTGATTGAAGACGAGCCGACGACCGCACGGGCGATCGAGCTTATGCTGACGACCGAAGGGTTCAACGTGTACACGACCGATCTGGGCGAGGAAGGCCTCGATCTGGGCAAGCTGTATGATTACGACATCATCTGCCTCGATCTCAATCTGCCGGACATGCATGGCTATGACGTGCTCAAGAAGCTGCGCAGTGCCAAGGTGCAGACGCCGGTGCTGATCCTGTCGGGGGTCAGCGAGATGGACAGCAAGGTGCGCAGCTTCGGCTTTGGGGCCGACGATTATGTGACCAAGCCTTTCCACCGCGATGAACTGGTCGCCCGCATCCACGCCGTCGTGCGTCGATCGAAGGGGCACAGCCAGTCGGTCATCCGCACCGGCAAGCTGGCCGTCAATCTGGATGCCAAGACCGTGGAAGTGGACAGCAACCGCGTCCACCTGACGGGCAAGGAATATGCAATGCTGGAGCTGCTGTCGCTCCGCAAGGGCACCACGCTCACCAAGGAAATGTTCCTCAACCATCTTTACGGTGGCATGGACGAGCCTGAACTCAAGATCATCGACGTCTTCATCTGCAAGCTGCGCAAGAAACTCGCGCTGGCCTGCAACGGCGAAAATTATATCGAGACCGTCTGGGGCCGCGGCTATGTGCTGCGCGATCCCGAAGAAATTGCGGAGCCTGAAGCACGGGTCGCCTGAAAAGGCTGACCAGTCGAAGCCAACGGCTCCGTTGGGGCGAAAGGTCCGGCGATCTGGGGGGATCGCCGGGCCTTTTTCATGGCGACTAAACCGGGAAATTGCCTATGCTGCCGTGGATGGCGCAGCATATGGAGGCACTATGCGGTTGGTGATGATGGTTCTGGCGGCACTCATCCTGTTGCCTCAAGCGTTGGCCCAGACCGCCGCACCTCAGCCGACCACGGCCCCACCGGAAACTGTGACCGTGCGGATGGAAACCAGTGCCGGGCCGATCGTCCTTGCGCTGGACGCAACACGCGCGCCGCGCACCACCGCCAATTTCCTGCGCTATGTCGATCAGAAACGCTTCGACGGCACGGCCTTCTATCGGGCGCTGAAGGTCGCCGGATCGCCCGATCTGGGGTTCATTCAGGGCGGGACACGCAATGATCCCAAGCGTATTCTGCCGCCGGTGGTGCATGAGCCGACGACGCAGACGGGGCTGTCGCATCAGGCCGGGACGATTTCCATGGCGCGCTATGAGCCGGGCAGCGCCAACGGCGATTTCTTCATCACGCTCGGTGCCATGCCGTCGATGGATGCGCAGACCAGCGGCGAGGGCGACATCGCGGGTTTCGCCGCCTTCGGGCAAGTTGTCGAGGGCATGGACGTGGTCCGCCGCATTCTCGCCGCGCCGACATCCCCGACCGAAGGCGAAGGCGTGATGAAGGGGCAGATGCTCAGCCCCGTCGTCACGATCCTGACGGCGCGGCGGCTGAATGCTCCGCTTGACTAATCTTGCGTCTGAATTGCCAATCGCGCGAGCCAGGCCTGCGCCTGCTTGGGTTCGCCGACGGCATCGGATCGCACGGGGCCGCGGGCAGCCATGAAATCCCGGTGTAGGGCAAAGGGTGCCATGGCGAGTTGCGCCCGCATCGAATCGACCGACTGGCCGATTTCGTCGAGCGTTTCGATCACATCGGCATAGGCTGCGATGCCGTGCCTGTCCTGACGATGACCGAAGAGTCCCCATACGCCCGATGCGACCCGCTCCAGCGCGCCGATCAGCGTTTCGCGATATTCGCTTTCGAGTACGATGCGACGGCTGTCGAGACGTTCCAGACGATCGGCTTTGGCCATGGCGCGCTTGTACGCCCATGGCCCGGCGCGTCAATGGTAGGCTGCCTTTACAGGCCCTCCCTACCAGCTTGTTTGCCGCTGCGGCATGAAGGTGAGCATCATCGCATAGTGATCCGCGTCGATCCCCCGCGCGAACTCGACCCCGATACGACCGTCCTCTGCCCAGCGGACCACGGATTCGATGCTGCGAACATGCGGCAATTCGATCAGCAGATGATCGCCTGCGGACAGCGGCGACTCTACACGCGCCATCAAGCCAAGCGGCGATATATTGACGATCTGGAGACCATAAGTGCCGCCGCGACTTGTGGCACGCGCCTTGAAATCGACCAGATCGCGCGTCACCCGCCGCTGGGTTGATGGCGCGGACCGGCCTGTCTCTTTTTTCGCAGGTTTCACATACGCCCCTTTTTTCAAGTCCTTGGCTAAGGAATAGCGGCGCGAATGCGAAAAGGGCGTCAATGGTTTTGGTTAATGCGGCAAGAAGCGCGACGAACTGCCATGCGCGCTCGCCCGGATGATCAGGCGACGACGATGCCGTGCTTCTTCGCGCCGAAACTGATCTTGTCACCGGGCCGGAGCGGATGGGCCGGGTCCGAAACCACAGTGCCGTTTACGCGGATCGCGCCTTCGGACAGCTTGCGCCGCGCTTCCTTGTTCGACGGCGCAAAGCCCAATGCAACATTGGCCTGTACCACGGTCAGCCCTTCGATACCCAGGCTGACCGTCGGCAGATTGGCGTCGCCTGCGCCTTCCTCGAACGTCCGCCGAGCGGTTTCGGCGGCGGCCGTGGCGGCGTCCGCACCATGGGCCATGGCCGTAGCGGCATCCGCCAGAACCTTTTTCGCGTCGTTGATTTCCGCCCCTTGCAGCGTTTCGAGGCGCGCGATCTCGTCCAGCGGCAGGTCCGTGAACAGCGCCAGGAAGCGGCCGACATCGGCATCCTGCGTGTTGCGCCAGAATTGCCAATAGTCATAGGGCGACAGTGCATCGGCATTCAGCCAGATCGCGCCGTTCATCGTCTTGCCCATCTTGCCGCCGTCCGCTGTCGTGATCAGCGGCGTGGTGATGCCATAGACCTGCGTACCATCGACCCGGCGCGACAATTCTATGCCGTTGACGATATTGCCCCATTGGTCCGATCCGCCCATCTGGAGACGGCAGCCGGAGCGGCGCGACAGCTCCAGAAAATCATAGGCCTGGAGGATCATGTAATTGAACTCGAGGAAGGACAGCGACTGCTCCCGATCGAGCCGCAGCTTCACCGAGTCAAAGCTGAGCATCCGGTTGATTGAGAAATGCTGGCCGATATCGCGCAGAAACGGAATATACTCGAGAGCGTCGAGCCATTCCGCATTGTCGAGCATTATGGCGTCGGTGGGGCCGTCGCCAAAGGTCAGGAACCGCTCGAACACGCGCTTGATACTGGCGACATTCGCGGCGATCGTCTCGGTCGTCAGCAGCTTGCGCGCTTCGTCCTTGAAGCTGGGATCACCGATCTTGCCGGTGCCGCCGCCCATCAGCACAATCGGCTTGTGCCCGGCCTGCTGCAGGCGACGCAGCAGCATGATCTGCACAAGGCTGCCGACATGGAGCGACGGCGCGGTCGGATCGAACCCGATATAGCCCGGCACGATCTCCTTGCCCGCGAGCGCGTCGAGGCCCGCTGCGTCGGTTAGCTGGTGGATGTATCCGCGGCTGTCGAGTAAGCGGAGAAGATCGGATGTGTACTGGCTCATAGCGCGCGGCGCTTAGCATGGAGATTGTCGCTTGGGTAGCATGGTTGCAATCGGGCTGATGTCCGGCACGTCGCGCGACGGGATCGACGCGGCGCTGATCCGTACCGATGGTGAGGGACAGGTCGAACGGATCGGCTTTCATTCCACGCCATATGACGCGGGCTTCCGTACGCGGCTGACCGAAGCCTGCGCGCGGGCGATGGCAATGGCTGCTCCCGGTTTCGAGCCGCTGATCGATGCGGTGGAAACCGAGTTGACGCAGGCGCATGTGGAGGCGGTGGCCGACCTGATGGGCCGCGCCGGGTGGCAGGCGCAGGACATCGACGTGATCGGCTTTCACGGCCACACCGTGGCGCACAAGCCGGACCAGGGCTGGACATGGCAGATCGGCGATGCCGACGGGCTGGCCGGGGCCTTCGGCATTCCTGTCGTGGCCGATTTGCGCAGCGCGGATGTGGAGGCAGGCGGGCAGGGCGCACCACTGCTGCCGGTTTATCACCGCGCGCTGGCCGCAGACTTGCCCCGACCGCTGGCGGTGCTCAATCTGGGCGGCGTTGCCAACATCACGTACATCGGCGCCGACGACGCTTTGACCGCATTTGATACGGGCATGGCGAGCGGCCTGATCGATAACTGGATGCAGGTCGAGGGCGGCGTCGGTTTCGACGACGGCGGCGCGGTTGCAGCCACAGGGCGGATCGACGAAAGCGTCCTGACAGGGATGCTCGATCACCCCTTTTTCGACATGCCCCCGCCCAAGAGCATAGACCGGGAGGATTTCACGCTTCAGCCGGTGCGCGGGCTTTCACTGGCGGATGGCGCCGCGACGCTGACGGCCTTCACCGCGCAGTCGGTGGAACTGGCGCTGCGCCATCTGCCCGCGCGGCCGACGGCATTGTATGTGGCGGGGGGCGGTCGGCATAATGGAACGCTGATGCGGATGATCGGCGCGGCGACCGGCATTCCGGTTCACGCGGTCGATACGCTGGGGTGGAATGGGGACAGCGTCGAGGCGGAAGGGTTTGCCTATATGGCCGTGCGCAGTCTGAAAGCGCTGCCGATCAGCTTTCCGGGAACGACCGGCGTGCCGCGGGCGATGACCGGCGGGGCATTGTTCGACGCGGAGTAACGGGAGGGGGGCCGGACCTTGTCGGCCCCCTCCCGTCGATCAGCGGCGATACTGACGGTCGTTTTTCTGGACCATCACGCGCCGACAGGCCGTTGGAACGCCGATAGTTCGCTTCGAGCCTTGCCAGATCGCGGAACTCGGTACGCAGGCGTTGTGCCTCCGCCCGGTTCAGCGCCCCGCTGCGGACGCCCTGGTCGATCCGGCGGTCGAGATTGGCCTGACGCTGATTGATGCTCTGCCAGGGCGCGGCGCTAGCGGCCATGGGCGTGGCGATCGCGGCGGTGGCGATCAGGGCGGCGAGAATGGTCTTCACGGGGGTCATCGACAGTCTCCTTTCATGCGATGGGTCAATGCCCAACATGTCGGAAAGGTCCGTCGCAAGACTATGCCAACCCACGGATTTTATGTCGCAAAGTGTATCAGCGTTTCCGCGTCAACTCACGCATGGCATCCTCAAGACCGGCCAGCGTCAGCGGATACATGCGCTGCGCGAACAGTTCCCTGATGATCTGCGTCGACTGGCTATATCCCCAATAATCCTCTGCGGTGGGGTTGATCCAGACGCTGGCGGGATAGGTGGTTGTCACGCGTTGCAGCCAGGCGGCACCCGCTTCCGCATTGAAATGCTCGACGCTGCCGCCGGGATGCGTGATCTCATAGGGGCTCATCGCCGCGTCGCCGACGAACACGACTTTATAGTCATGGCCGAACTTGTGGAGGATGTCCCAGGTCGGTGTGCGCTCGGCGAAGCGGCGGCGATTGTCCTTCCACACGCCTTCATACAGGCAGTTGTGGAAATAGAAGAATTCCAGATTCTTGAACTCCGCGGTGGCGGCGGAAAACAGCTCTTCGACCAGGCTGATGAACGGGTCCATCGAACCGCCGACGTCCAGGAACAGCAGCAGCTTGACGGCATTGCGCCGCTCGGCGCGCATGCGGATGTCCAGCCAGCCCTGCCGTGCGGTCCCGGCGATGGTTGCGTCCAGATCAAGCTCCTCCGCCGCGCCTTCGCGCGCGAAGCGTCGCAGGCGGCGCAACGCGACCTTGATATTGCGTGTGCCCAGTTCCTTGCTGTTGTCGAGGTTGCGGAAAGCCCGCTGCTCCCAGACCTTGACGGCGCGCTTGTGCCGGCTTTCCCCGCCGATCCGTACGCCTTCGGGATTGTACCCGCCATTGCCAAAGGGGGATGTGCCGCCGGTGCCGATCCACTTGCTGCCCCCTTCATGGCGACCATGCTGCTCTTCCAGCCGCTTTTTGAGGGTGTCCATGATCGCGTCCCAGTCGCCCAGCGCCTTGATCTTCTCCATTTCCTCCGGGCTGAGATATTTTTCCGCCACGGCGCGCAGCCATTCCTCGGGTATCGCCGCACCGCCGACGCCATAGTCGCTTTCCAGTCCGTTGAAGACACGCGCGAACACCTGGTCGAAACGGTCGTACAGCGCCTCGTCCTTCACGAAGGTCGCGCGGGCGAGATAGTAGAAATCCTCCGGCCGCCGGGCAATGACGTCGCGCTGCAAGGCGTCGAGCAGCACCAGATGTTCCTTGACGCCCGCCGATATGCCTGCGGACCGCAATTCGTCGAGGAAGGAAAAGAACATCAGGCAGGCTCCGGCACGGTATCGGACCGCACAGCCGTGCGATGGAGCATCGATACCAGAACGAAGGAAATAATCATCAGCAGATACCAGCTGCCCAGCTTGGCGAGCGATACCATGTGCCAGCCGGTGCGCTGGCTGGGATAGGCCCATGCGTTTGCGAACGTGCCGATATTTTCGGCGAACCAGATGAACAGGGCGACAAGGAAGAAGCCGACGAGCAGCGGCATCCTGCGCGGTGTGCGCCACGGGGTGAAGACAACCCATGTCCTGGCAAAAAGCAGCAGCGCGGCAAGGAAAAGAGCGAGCCTGATATCCGGCAGCCAGTGATGCGCGAAGAAATTGCCGTAGATCGCCGTCGCCAGCAGGATCGTCGCCCATTGCGGCGGATAGCCGGGAAAGTGAAAATCGAAGATGCGCCAGATGCGCGCGATGTAGCTGCCAACGGCGGCATACATGAAGCCGGAAAACAGCGGGACGGCACCAATGTGCAGCACGCTGCCTTCGGGATAAATCCATGACCCCACCGCGGTTTTGAACAACTCCATGATGGTGCCCACTATGTGGAAGGCGCCGATGACGACGGCTTCGCGCGGTGTTTCCAGCCGCAGGGCCAGCATCGCAATCTGAATCGCGACCGCGCCGACCGTAAGGAAATCATAACGATGGAACGGAGCATCGGCCGGGTAGAGGAAATGCGTGCCCAGCAGCAATGCGAGCATCAGGCCGCCGAACAGACAGGCCCATGCCTGCTTGAAACCGAACAGCAGAAACTCGTAGCAATAGCCTGCGAGCCTGCCGCGGACCGATGCAGCCTCCAGTGCGGCACGGACAGACGCGAAGCGCGTGGCCATCGCGGCGCGATCAGGGTAGGGACGCATCGTCACGGGTCATAACCCCATGGGCCGAGTTTAATCCACAGCATCCTTGCCGGACAAAAACGGAGGCGGGGCAGGAACCGGCCGTTCCTCACAAACCTTGCTTTGTGCCGTCGCCGAATGCCCAGAAGCTATTGCGCCACGCGATTGCGCAACACGGTCTTGTTGTCACTAATAGCTGCGCGGGATGTAAGCGCCGTCGCGTCCTTGCCATCGATCAGGGCGGCAATCTGTCCGGCGGAGGGCAGGGCGGCGAAATCACCTGCGACCACGCCTCCCCCGATCCCGTACCGGGTGAGGCGATAGCCGCCTGTTCCCGCCAGCGGGTCAAATCGCAGAACGCCGGCCGCATCATCGATCGGCATGAAGATTGCGCCTTGCGCGCCCGCCTGTGCCGATTGCAGCATGTCGAAGCGCGCTTCGCCGACGGCGATAACATCGCGGCGGCACCATTGTGCGCTGGTGTCGCGCGCTGTGCATTCCGCTATCGCCAGTGTCTGCACAGGTTTGAGCGTCGCGGGTGCATCGAAAACAAGACCGGCGAGCAGCGCATCGACTGCCGCCTTCACATCGGCCGCGCGATCGCGCGTGGCCGTCACGCGCAGCTTAACCATCCAGGGGCCTGCCTGCACGAAGGCTGCGGCAAGGGTCAGTTCTCCGCCCGCCGCGCCGTCATAAAGGATGCGCAACGCTGTGCCGGGGGTGTTGCCCGCGCCGACAACATGTTCACCGACACGGCGTGTGCCGGGGCCGAAACGTTCCATCAGCGCCCGTTCGGTGCCCAGCGCAGCCAGCGTGATGTCGGCATGGCCGGGGCGATAGATGAAGATGCTGGCCTGCACCACATCATCGCCGGACACATAATTTGCATAGCTGTGCATGCCGGTGCCGGGATCGGAGATTTCTCCGGTCCGTATCAGCGCGACCGGCCCCGCCTGTTGCGGCAAGCCGATACCCGCCGCCGTCGCACGAACCCGATCGCCGGTCGTGACCCAGCTATCCGTTACGCCTACCTGCGCAAGGGCGGGCGCGGCGCAGCATAAGGCAAGGGCGAGTAAAGCAAGACGCATCGGCACATCCTCATCCACACAGCCTTCTTGTCGAGGCCTTGGGGCAAAGGATCACATGGGCGACGCGCAGGCGCAAGCCCCATATGGTCGGCGAAACGCAGAAATGGCCGCTATCGTCTGCTATGCCTCGGCATAACGCGCCGCAGTATCGTGGATGAGGGCGATCATGTTGGGAATGCCCTGCGTCCGGTTGGAGCTGAGCTGATTGCGCAGGTCAAAAGGGGCAAGTGCGTGGGCGATGTCGGTCTGGGCAATCTCGGCGGCCGGGCGATCCTGCACCGTGGTCAGCACCAATGCGATGATCCCCTTGGTGATTGCGGCATTGCTGTCCGCCAGAAAGTGCAGCGTCCCGTCATCCTGGCGTAGCGGATAGACCCACACGGCTGCGGAACAGCCCCGCACCAGCGTCGCGTCCGTCTTGAGCGGATCGGGCATCGGTTCGAGCTGCTTGCCAAGGTCGATGAGCAGGCGATAGCGATCGTCCGCATCGAGAAACGCATATTCATCCTGGAGGTCGGCAAGCGGCGGGAGCGTTTGTGTCATGCGCCCCGATATAGGGATAAATCGTCAGGAGGAAAGCCGCCGCGCGGGAAGGGGCGGCGGCCGCTACAGATCCACCCCGGCGGCGATCGCTTCCAGCTTGCGGATGCGTTCCTTCAGGTCGGCAACTTCGATGCGGTTACTCACCGAAGGCGCGCCGGCGTCGCTGCCTTGACGCATCAGTTCGGCGCGTTTGAGGTCGAGCCAGCCATTCCATCCGCGCAATGCGGTGACGGCGACGATCGCGATCGCGGACAAGCCCGCCATGGCCATCGTCAGGTAGAAAACGGGGTCCTGCATGATGCTTTTCCCTTTGTCTTGCCGGTCCGCCAATGTGCAGGGGCAAACCGGCGCTGAATGTGTGCGCGACACTCAGTTCAGCGGCGTATCGCGCAGTTTTTCGATTTCGTCGGACAGGTCGACGCCCTTGTCGGTGATGATCCGTTCCAGCACACGCACCCGCTGTTCCAGCCGTTCGGTCTGGGCTGCATATTGGGCGGTCTTTTCCGCTGTTTCGTGGCTCTGCATTGCAAGCTGCCGTTCCTTGAGATCCAGCCAGCTCTTGAAACCCTTTACGCCGATCGCGGCGAGCGGGATCAGAACCCATATCCATGTTGCGACCATATCCATTATCCTTGCATGGCAGGCAGCGGCTCAGTTGGCCGGGCCGCGCAGTTGTTCGATTTCGCGGGTCAGGCTGTGCGCACCGTCCGTGACGATCCGTTCCACCACCGCGAGGCGATCCTTGATCGAGCCGAGTTCGGCACGAAGTTGGGCGTTTTCCTGGCTCAGCAGCTTGATCCGCTCCATCGATTCGTCGCTCGATTTCGGGTAGACGGCCTGCCCCCAGGCCCCGTCGAGCGGATAGCCGTGGCGGACGCGTAGCCAGGTGGTGATGACCCAGCCGACCATGCCGAGTGTCCCGACGATCAGCGCCGCGGGGGCAAAGGCTTCAAATGGAAACATCGTCTTTCTCCCTTGCGTCGCTGTCAGCGCAGTTCTTCGATTTCGCGAGCGGTGCGGGCGGCGGGATCGGTGGCGATCCGTTCCAGCACGGCGATGCGTTCCTCGAGGCGGCCGATGCGACCATGCAGCTTTTCATTTTCGCCGGTCAGCAACGCGATTTTTCGATCAGCGTCGGGATCGGTTCGATAAACGGTTTCTCCGTCATCATTCTCGATCGGGTAGCCATGCTTTACGCGGATCCATGTGCTGAGCAGGCTGCTAACGCCGATCACGATACACATGAGGAGTGCAGCTAAATACCAAGAAAATTGCATGATACGTATTCCCCGTTAGTGCCCCGGCTCAGCGCAGGCTTTCGATCTCGTCCGAAAGGCGCTGGTTGCGGCTGGTGTAATAGACTTCGATGTCGGCCAGACGGCGATCGATGTCGCGGAACTTGGATCGGACGTCGCGGGTGCTGCGCGCCGGATTGCTGCGTACGCCCTGCCAGAACTTGGCGTCTTCCTTGTCCTGATACAGGCCGTGCGGCTTGGTATCGGCCAGCCAGACGGCGACGCCATAGGCGATCAGCGTCCAGGGGAAGGCACCCATCAGCGTGACGAGCACGGCCCCGATGCGAACCCAGATAACGTCGATGCCGGTATAGTCGGCGATCCCCGCGCAGACGCCGCTCCATTTGGCGTTCTGCTTGTCGAGGTAAAACTTGGTGCGGCGGGCAGTCATGTCAGTTCCTCCGGTCGAAGCTGTAGTCGTCGTCGGCGGTCGCGGAGCGGGCCGGACGGAAATCGGGATTGTCTGCGGCGATGATCCGTTCGATGGTCGCAAGCCGTTCGTCGAGCCGACGGGCGGTTTCGTGCATCTGGTCCAGCATTGCCTCATCCTCGTTGGTGAGCGTCGCGGATGTCTTCCACTTCGTAATGTAGTGGAAGATCACCCACGGCAGCCCGAGGAAGAGGATTCCGACCACCACGATGGGGACGAGAATGTCTTCCATCGGATCAGCCTTCCTTCTGCTGCTGCGCAGCCTTCATCGCCGCCAGTTCCGCCTCGACCTTGTCGTTGGCCTTGAGCGCGGCGATTTCCTCTTCCAGGCTCGGCGGGGTGCCGCCCAGGTTCATCGCATCGGCGCGCCCTTCGGCGAAATCGACGCGCTGTTCCAGGATGTCGAAGCGGGCAAAGGCATCCTGCACCTTTTCACCGGCATACATTTCGCGCACCTTCAGCCGGTTTTCCGCGCTTTCCATGCGGGTGACGAGGCTGTTCTGGCGGGCGCGCGCCTCGCGCAGCTTGGCTTGCAGCTTGGCGATATCTTCTTCCGACGCCTTCAGCGCATCGTCGAGCACGGTGATTTCGGACGTGAGTTGCCCGGCCATGTCGGCGGCTTTCTGCTTTTCGACCAGCGCGGCCTTGGCCAGATCCTCACGACCTTTCGACAGCGCGAGCTGCGCCTTTTCGGTCCAGCTTTCCTGCAACGCTTCCAGCTTGCTGATGTGGCGGCGCATTTCCTTCTGATCGGCAATGGTGCGCGCGGCGGAGGCGCGGACTTCGACCAGCGTTTCCTGCATTTCCATGATGATCATCCGGATCATCTTTGCGGGGTCTTCGGCCTTGTCGAGCAAGTCGGTGACGTTGGCGGCGATGATGTCGCGGGTTCGGGAAAAAATACCCATTTCGTTACTCCTGGTGGCTGGTCTTGAGAGGGTGCCGGGGCGGGTGAGGGGGGCTGATGCCCGCCCCGGCAGGGTCTGGAGCCGTTTACGCCAGATAGCGGACGGCTCCGGGGGTTGCTTCGGACGCCAGGCTGTGCGGCGCAGTGCCGGTTTCGTTTGCACGGGCCGGGCCTACGGCGCTCAGCACCATGGTGGACCCGAACAGCACCGCGCAGATCGCGACGGACAGATGCTGGCTAATTTGCTTGACAGTGAACATTCGAAATCTCCCTGGATTATGGCCTTCATGTGGGTCCGCCGGTTCGTGTCTGGCGGGGTTGCCAGTAACTCTGCAGGGGTCGTGCCAGTTTTCGGAAATGGCGGTTTTTCGCCATTTTTTAAGACAGCGTTGGGAAAGTTGGCGTATTTCACTTGCGAAATGTTGGGGTTTTTCGCCATAGTTTGGCCATGGAGAAAAACACTCAGTTCATCGGCCAGTCTTTCGCCTTTCTCGATGCGATGGAACTGGCCGAACGCGCGGCGGAATTGAACCGGCCGGTGCTGGTGATCGGTGAGCGCGGGACGGGCAAGGAACTGATCGCCGAGCGGCTGCATCGCCTGTCGCCTCGCTGGGGCGAGCCGCTGATCGTGATGAACTGCGCGGCGCTGCCCGAAACGCTGATCGAGGCCGAGCTGTTCGGGCATGAGGCCGGGGCGTTTACCGGCGCCACGCGGGCGCGCGCCGGGCGTTTCGAGGAAGCAGACGGCGGCACCCTGTTCCTCGATGAGCTGGGCACATTGTCGATGGCCGCGCAGGAGCGTTTGCTGCGTGTCGTGGAATATGGCGAGGTGTCGCGCATCGGCGCGTCGCGTCCGGTAACCGTCGACGTGCGGATCGTTGCGGCGACGAACGAGGATCTGCCGCTGGCGGCGGAGGAAGGGCGGTTTCGCGCCGACCTGCTCGATCGCCTGTCGTTTGAAGTCATCACTTTGCCGCCGTTGCGCGCACGCGAAGGGGACGTGCCGGTGCTGACCGATCATTTTGGGCGCAAGATGGCGGCCGAAATCGGCTGGCCGCAATGGCCCGGCTTTGCCGCAGGTGCGATGGCAGAGCTGGAGGCCTATCGCTGGCCGGGCAATGTGCGCGAATTGCGCAATGTCGTGGAGCGCGCCGTCTATCGCTGGGACGAGCCATCACGGCCGATCGACCGGATTACGTTCGATCCTTTCGGTTCGCCTTGGCGTCCGGTCACCATGCCCAATGCAGCGCGGCAATCGGTACGCCGCGAATCGACCGATGTCGCCCCACCGACCGCGCCGTCGCCGGTTGCCCCCTTCGCCGCCTATGAGGACATCAGCGACTTGCGCATGGCGATGGATGCGCACGAAGTGGCGATCCTCAAAAGTGCGCTGGCCCGCTACCGCTACAACCAGCGCGCGACAGCCAAGGGGCTGGGCCTCAGCTACGATCAGTTGCGGCATTGCCTGAAAAAACATGGGCTGCTGCAAGCGGGCGAATCGATCGGCTGATCTTCGCCGCGCCGATGTATCGTCGGCGCGGGGCGACAAAGATTTTCGATCGGCTTTGATCGAACATTCCCGCTTCCAAGCCCGGGTTTTTGACCCTAGAGCACGGGAGCTTATTGCGGGCGCGGCCGTTCTGTCCCTGTCCCGTACCGCCGCTTCACATGAGGAGAGTGAACCATGGCTTTCGTCCTTCCCGAACTGCCCTACGCCAAGGATGCCTTTGGCGATCTGATTTCCAGCGAAACGTTCGATTATCATCACGGCAAGCATCACAATGCCTATGTCGTGAAGGCGAACGAGCTGGTCGCCGCCGATCCTGCCTTGCAGGGCAAGTCGCTCGTGGAACTGATCAAGACATCGAAGGGCGGTCTGTTCAATCAGGTCGGCCAGATCTGGAACCACAGCTTCTACTGGCTGGGCCTCAGCCCGGAAAAGACCGAACCGAAGGGCGAACTGCTCGACCTCATCACCGAAGGCTTCGGTTCGGTCGATGCGCTGCTCGACAAGCTGAAGGCTGAAGCGGTCGGCCATTTCGCCAGCGGCTGGGCGGCGCTAAACCTGAAGGACGGCAAGCTCGAAGTCACATCCTATCATGATGCCGACACGCCGGTCGCCCATGGCGCGACGCCGCTCTTCATTCTCGATGTGTGGGAGCATGCCTATTACATCGATTATCGCAACGCGCGGCCCAATTACGCCGAAGCCATTCTGAAAAATGCCGTGAACTGGGATTTCGTGGCCCAGAATCTGGATGGCAAGGGCATCGAGCGGGCAGACCAGCAGGGCTGACACGCCGCTTTGTCGGCCTGACATGCAGAAGGGCGCTTCCGGTCCAATCCGGCGGCGCCCTTAAGCTTTTCTAAGGGCGCGCGCGCCTAAGCTCCGAGTTCGACTAATTCAGGAGCGGAACCTTAGCAGAAAGGCGCTGGGGGTGGATATCGACGAACTGCGGCGGCAACATGCCGATGTCATCGCGATTGCCGAGCAACTGGCCGAAGCCGTTGCGGACGACACACAGCCACGCAGCGTGAGCGCCCTTCGGTGGCGGCTGGCGCGTCTTCTGCTCGCACATCTCGCGATCGAGGACGATCATTTCTACCCGGCGATGCTCGCGCGTGGCAATGCCGCGGCGCGCGCGACTGCCAGCCGTTTTCAGTCCGAAATGGGTACACTTTCTGCTGCGTTCACGCGCTATATGGCAGCGTGGACCGACCCGGAGATTGCCGCGCAGTGGCCGCGCTTCTGCGTCGAGACGCGCGCCATACTGGCGGCGCTGGGTCGACGCGTCGAACAGGAAAACGTGCTGCTCTATCCCCTCGCACCGCCGGACTGGCATAGGCGTTCAAGGGTGCTGCCATCGCGCACATCGGCCTGACGCCTAAACCGGCGCTCAGCCCTGCGGCGGTGTCGTTTCGCCGATCTCTTCGCTGTCGATCTTCTCGCCGACCGACAGGCCGTGGCGCATCAGCATGGGGATGTTGGCGGCGGCGAACACGAACGAAATCAACGTCACGCCCCAGACTTTCACGGCCAGCCAGGTGTCGAACGTCAGAAAGGCACGTAGTGCCTCGTTCAGCAGCGCCATGAACAGGAAGAAAAACGCCCAGTTGCGCGACAGCTTGCGCCAACCTTCCTCCGACAGGCCATCATAGGCCGCCTGCAACAGATATTTGAGCAGCGGCTTGCCTCGGGCGAGACCCGCGAACAGCATCAGCGCGAAAAAGGTATAGATGATCGTCGGCTTGATCTGGATGAAGCTCTGGTCCTGGAAATAGATGGTCAGCGATCCGAAAAAGAGGACGAGGATCGCCGACAGCCACAGCATCGGCGAAACCTTGCCGAGTTTCACTTTCGAGACGATCACCGCAATCGCGATGGCGACCATGAACGCGCCGGTGCCGATTGTCATGGCGGTCACCGGGCTGCCCGGCCCCACCACCCAGCCGAAGCCTTTGTAGACGAGGAAGAAAACCAGCAGCGGCCCGAAATCGAGCAGCAGGCTGAGCGTGCCGTTGTGCGTCGGTTTGGACGAGGCCGGGCTTACAGATCCTGCGCTATCGGGCATTGCAATTTTTTCCTTCGTCATCCTGACGAAAGTCAGGATCCATTTGCTCGTTGTGTGTGACCAACACGCAGATCGCACCAATGGATGCTGAAACATGTTCAGCATGACGATTTTGTGAGAGTCTTTGGCTACCGCGCATAAGCGGTGCCTGCGATCGCGCGCGCCATGTCGGCGGGATCGAAGGGGCGCAGATCCTCAATCTTCTCGCCGATGCCAATGGCATGGATGGGCAGGCGATATTTCTCCGCCGCCGCGACCAGCATACCGCCGCGCGCAGTGCCGTCCAGCTTTGTCATGACAAGGCCGGTGACCGCCGCAACCTCCTGAAACACCTCGATCTGGCTAAGCGCATTCTGGCCAGTGGTGGCATCCAGAACCAGCACCACATCGTGCGGGGAAGCCGGATTGATGCGGCCCAGCACACGCCGGATCTTGGCCAGTTCATCCATCAATTCGCGCTTGTTCTGAAGGCGTCCGGCGGTGTCGACGATGAGCACGTCGATGCCGGTTTCGGTCGCCTGTTTCACGGCCTCGAACACGACACCGGCCGCGTCGCCGCCTTCTTTGCCCGATACGATCGGAATGCCCAGCCGGTCGGCCCAAACGCGCAACTGGCCGATGGCCGCCGCACGGAACGTGTCACCCGCCGCCAGCATCACGCCATAGTCCTGCTCAAGGAACAGATTGGCGAGTTTCGCGATCGTCGTTGTCTTGCCCGATCCGTTCACGCCGATAACCAGGATCACCTGCGGCCGGGGGAAAGCCTCGATCTCCAGCGGACGGGCGACCGGTGCCAGCACTTTCTCGATTTCCTCGGCAATGATTTCGCGCAGATAATCTTCGGTCAGTTCCCTGTTGAAACGCCCCTGCGAAAGACGTTCACGGATGCGTGACGCCATGGCCGGGCCAAGGTCGGAGAGGATCAGCGCCTCTTCGATTTCATCGAGCGTTTGCTCATCCAGCGCCGCGCGGCTGAACAGGCCGGTCAGATTGTCGCCCAGGCGATCGGATGTACGCTTGAGGCCGCCGAATAGGCGATCGCGCCAGCTTGGTT
Organism: Sphingobium algorifonticola; assembly: GCF_004005485.1. GTDB lineage: Bacteria > Pseudomonadota > Alphaproteobacteria > Sphingomonadales > Sphingomonadaceae > Sphingobium > Sphingobium algorifonticola. The sequence continues at coordinate 19,757 of NZ_RZUL01000001.1, read as the reverse complement.
CAGTCATGCACTGCCTCTTGCGCGATCAGGCGGCCATTCTCAAGCGCCGTCACGCGCACGGCAAGGATTTCGCCTGGCGGCGCGGGTGTCCCCAGCGTGATCGGCGCGAAGTTTTCGGCATGGCCTGCCAGTCCGCTGCGCTCGACAAGGACCGCTTGCCGACTCCCAACCATACTGCGCAGCCAGGCGTCCCTTTGGATCGCGCAGGCGTCGCGCAGGCGCGCGGCGCGATCCTTGACAAGGGCCGGATCGACCTGCGGCATGCGCGCCGCAGGGGTTCCCTCGCGCGGCGAATAGGGAAAGATATGGCCGTGGACGATGGCGCAGTCGGCGACCAGTGCCAGGCTGTTCTGAAACATCGCTTCGGTTTCCGTGGGGAAACCCGCGATGATGTCCGCACCGATCGCCACATCCGGGCGGCGGGCACGGATGCGCGCCACCATGTCGAGCGCGTCCTTGCGGCTATGGCGGCGCTTCATGCGCTTCAGGATCATGTCGTCCCCCGCCTGAAGCGAAAGGTGGAGATGCGGCATCAGGCGCGGCTCTTCGGTCACCAGCGCGAACAGCCGGTCGTCAATCTCCACGCTGTCGAGCGATGACAGGCGCAGCCGGGGCAGGGCGGGCACGGCGTTCAATATGCGCTCGACCAGCAGGCCCAGGGTGGGCTGGCCGGGCAGGTCGGGACCGTAGCTGGTCACATCCACGCCGGTCAGCACGATCTCGCGGCAGCCGCCATCGACGAGCGCCCGCACGGCATCGATCACCGCCCCGGCCGGCACCGATCGGCTGTTCCCCCGCCCATAGGGAATGATGCAGAAAGTGCAGCGGTGATCGCAGCCATTCTGCACTTCCACAAAACCACGAACCCGGTCGGCAAAGGCGCTGACCAGATGCGGGGCAGTCTCGCGGACGGCCATGATGTCGGAGACACGGATTTTAGAGAATATTTCTTCCGTCACCCCAGCGAAAGCTGGGGTCTCGCTTACAGGACCCAATTCAGGCGAGAGAGATCCCAGCTTTCGCTGGGATGACGGGTGCGGGATGGCCCCTGCAACGCGAAAACTCCCCGCCGCCATTTTCTCCCGGTTGCCGATCACGCTGTCGACTTCGGGCATGGCGGCGAACATCGCGGGGTCGGTCTGTGCGGCGCAACCGGTCACGACGATGCGCGCGTCGGGCCGGTCGCGGCGGGCGCGGCGGATCGCTTGCCGCGTCTGGCGGACCGCTTCGTTCGTCACCGCGCAACTGTTGACGATCACCAGATCATCCTGCCCGGCGGCCAGCGCCCGCATCGTTTCGCTTTCGGCGATGTTGAGGCGGCAACCCATGGTGATGAGCTGCGGTCCGTTGGCGGCCATGGCCTGTCTGCTCAAAACCGTGTCCAGTCCGCCGTGCCGTCGAACACATGTGCGGCCGGGCCGGACATACGGATGGATGCGCCCGGCGACCAGTCGATCACAAGGTCGCCGCCAGGCAGGACGATCGTGACGGGCCCACGCGCCAGTCCCCGCCGGATCGCGGCCACCGCGGTCGCACAGGCACCAGTGCCGCATGCCCGTGTCAGCCCCACGCCGCGCTCCCATACGATCAGGCGGATGCGGTCCGCCCGCTCGACCTCGGCAAAGTTGACGTTGACGCGCGCCGGGAACAACGGATCGGTCTCGATCACGGGGCCGATGCGTGCTGCGTCATCCATCGTCATCCCGGGCTGGAAAAACACGACATGCGGGTTGCCGACATTGACGGCGGCGGGGTGATCGAGATGGTCCCAGCCGACCGGCATGTCTCGCGTGTCCATCGCATAGGCGAGCGGGATAGCGTCCCAATCGAACCGCGGCTGCCCCATGTCGACGGTTGCGCCGCCATCGGTCAACCGCGCCTCCAGCAGGCCGCCTGCCGTTTCGATCCGCACGTCGCGGCCCAGAAACAGCGGAACGCAGCGGGTGGCATTACCGCAGGCTTCCACCTCGCCGCCATCGGCATTGAATATGCGCATGCGCACATCGGCGACGTCCGATGGCTCGATCAGGATCAACTGGTCGCAGCCGATGCCGCTGTGCCGGTCCGCAATGGCGCGGGCGCGCGCCGTCGTCATCGCCAGCGGCGCATCGCGCGCGTCGATCACGACAAAGTCGTTGCCCAGACCCTGCATCTTGGAGAAGCGGCCGTTCATGCGGTGCGATGTAATGCGGCTGCCATGGCAAGTCCATGGCGCGGTTGCCGCTGGGGCGGCAGCGGCGGCGTCAGCCGAAGGAAAGCGTCTGACGCGGCGGCACGCCATTGTCGGTCGGCGCGACGGTCCGCTCGCGCGCGGGCAGCATGCCGCGATCGGCCAGCATGCGCCGGGTCTGTTCGATGGTCATGGGCTTGCCGAAATGCCAGCCCTGACCCTTGGCGAGGCCGATGCCGCGCAACTGGGTCTCGATCGCCAGCGTCTCGACGCCCTCTGCGGTCACCGGCAGGCCCAGGCTTTCGCCCAGCCGGGCAATTGCCGTGACGATCGCGGCATTCTCGCCATTGTCGCCCATGGCTGTCACGAAACTGCGGTCGATCTTGATCCGGTCGAACGGCAATGCGCGCAGATGCGCCAGCGAGCTGTAGCCGGTGCCGAAGTCATCGAGGGCGATGCGGATGCCCTGGTTCTTGAGGCTTTGGACGATCGTCTTGGCCAGTTCCAGATTTTCGAACAGGCAGGTTTCGGTGATTTCCACTTCCAGCCGATTGGCCGGATAGCCGGTTTCCAGCAGCAGTTTGAGCAATTTTTGGCTGAGCCAAGGGTCGCGCAGTTGCGACGGGGAGATATTGACCGACAGCGTAAGGGCGGGATCCCAGTTGCGCGCATCGCTGAACGCGCGGCGCATGACAGCGAAGGAAAGCTCGCCGATCATGCCGGTTTCCTCGGCGACATGGATGAACTGGTCCGGGCCAGTCAGCCCCAGCTCGGGGCTTTCCCAGCGCGCCAGCATTTCGAAACCGAGCAATTCGCCCGACAGCAGGTCCATCTGCGGCTCATAATAGGGCACGAACTCGCCTTGCGCGATGCCCCGGCGCATGGCCGCTTCGATCACGCTGCGGCGGTGCAATTCCTCCTCCATGGCGAAGGCGAACCAGGCATGGCGGTTGCGCCCGGCATTTTTCGCGGAATACATGGCGATGTCGGCACGACGGATCAGCACGTCGATCTGGTCGCCGTCGCAGTCCGACCGCGACAGGCCGAGCGATGTGCTGACGATCAGCTCGCTGCTGCCATAGGCGACGCCGTGGGAAAGCGCCGCAACCACGTCTTCCGCCACGCGCTCCACCGTTTCAGGATGGGCGGGGTCGAAAATGCAGGTGCAGGCGAACTCGTCACCGCCCAGCCGCGCCGCAAGGGCATGGGGCGGCATGACGCGGGCGATGCGTTCGGCCACCACCTTGAGGACATGGTCGCCCGCCTCATGACCGTGAATGTCGTTCACGGTCTTGAAATGGTCGAGGTCGAGCAGCAGAACCGCCACCGCGCGCCCGCGGCCGTGGGCGTCCGCGATCATCGCTGCGCCCTGCTCCAGTAGTGAGCGCCGGTTGTAGAAATCGGTCAGCGGATCGATCGCCGCCAGCGAACGCGCCCGTTCTTCCGCTGCGGCGCGATGCGCCACTTCCTGCTGCAGATCGCGATAGCGGCGATAGCCGAACAGGATCAGCGCGACATTCAGCAGCACCGCAATGGTCAGCACTTCCTCGACACCGGCGCCAAGGCCCGAAAGGGCATCGATGACCTGGCCCATCGCCGTACTGCCGTTGACGACGAACAATATGCTGGCGGCAAAGAGAATGGCACCGGTCAGCAGATCGCGCTGCGCCTTGTCTTGCGCGCTGAGACGCGGCCCGCCGTCTCCGGTGGGCGGCGGTGGCGCCTTGCGATCAACATTCCCCTGCATGCGCGCCGTTGTGGGCCAAAAGCATTGAGAAGGGGTAAATTGGCGTGCGGTTGCGCCGGGCGCTGCGCTGCGCTAAGAGCGCCGCCAGATCGACGGGCCTAGCCCGCCGGTGCCCTGACACATCCGATGCGCCATCAGGTCCCTTGGGGACGGCACGAAGGATAACGCTGGTTGGCGAGGTTTCGCCCACCGGCGTATTTGTCGTTTCAGGGAAGGCAAGGATTTTCAGGGGTTCGCGCCCCAGTGAGGTTGGCATGTTCGATTCATTGAGCGATCGCCTTGGTGGCGTGTTCGACAAGCTGAAGGGCCGTGGCGCGCTCAGCGAATCGGACGTGCGTGGGGCGATGCGCGAAGTGCGGATCGCGCTGCTCGAAGCCGACGTGGCGCTGCCGGTGGTGCGCGATTTCGTCGACAAGGTGACCGAAGAAGCCGTTGGCCAGAATGTCCTGCGGTCCGTCACCCCTGGGCAGCAGGTCGTCAAGATCGTGAGCGATGCGCTGACGGCCATGCTCGGCGCGGACAGTGTCGAACTCATGATCGACGTGACGCCGCCCGCCATCGTCATGATGGTCGGCCTGCAAGGCTCCGGCAAGACGACGACGACGGCGAAGCTGGCGAAGCGATTGAAGGAAAAGGACCGCAAGAAGGTCCTGATGGCCTCGCTCGACGTGCAGCGCCCGGCCGCGCAGGAGCAGCTGGCCGTGCTGGGCCGACAGTGCGATGTGGCGACCCTGCCGATCATCGCGGGCCAGTCGCCGGTCGAGATCGCCCGGCGAGCGTTGCAGGCGGGCAAGCTTCAGGGCTTCGACGTGGTGATGCTCGACACCGCAGGGCGGCTGCATGTCGATCAGGCGCTGATGGACGAGATGCGGGCGGTGTCGGACATTGCGACGCCGCATGAAATCCTGCTCGTGGTCGATTCGCTGACTGGCCAGGACGCGGTGAATGTCGCCAAGACCTTTACCGAGCAGGTGCCACTGACCGGCGTGGTGCTCACCCGGATGGACGGCGACGCCCGCGGCGGCGCGGCCCTCTCGATGCGGGCGGTGACCGGCCAGCCGATCAAGTTCGCCGGGGTCGGCGAAAAGCTCGACGCGATCGAAGTCTTCCATCCGGGCCGCGTCGCCAGCCGCATATTGGGCATGGGCGACGTCGTCAGTCTGGTGGAAAAAGCCGCCGAGAGCATCGATGCCGACGAGGCGGACAAGCTTGCCAAGAAAATGGCGAAGGGCCAGTTCGATCTGGACGATCTGCGCGCCCAGTTGGCGCAGATGCGGCGCATGGGTGGCCTGGGCGCGCTCGCAGGGATGATCCCCGGCCTCAAGAAGGCGCAGATGGCGATGGCGCAGAGCGGTGCCAGCGACAAGACGCTGGTCCATATGGACGCCATCCTCTCATCGATGACCCCCAAGGAGCGGTCGCGCCCTGCGTTGATCAACGCCAAGCGGAAGATCCGCATCGCCAAAGGGTCCGGCACAACGGTGCAGGAGGTCAACCGTGTCCTGAAAATGCACCAGGAAATGGAAACCGCGATGAAGAAGATCCGCAAGATGGGCGGGTTGAAGGGGCTGGGGAAGATGTTCGCCGGCGGCGGCATGGGCGGCTTGCTGGGCGGCGGCGGTGCCGGTGGCATGGGCGGTGCGGGCGGTGGCATGGGTGCGATGCCCGGTCTGCCCGGCGGCGATATGCCGAAGCTGCCGCCGGGTTTCGAAAAGTTTATGAAGAAATGATTTCAACACATTGATTATGTTTCAAGAAAGGTAAGGTTAGAGTTATGGCAACTGCAATTCGTCTGTCGCGTGGCGGCTCCAAGAAGCGGCCCTATTACCGGATCGTCGTGACCGACAGCCGGTCTTCGCGTGATGGCAAGTTCATCGAGCGGATCGGCAGCTACAATCCGCTGCTCGCCAAGGATGATGACAAGCGCGTCGTGCTCGACATCGATCGGGCCAAGCATTGGGTTTCGGTCGGCGCGCAGCCGAGCGATCGCGTCCTGCGTTTCCTGGATGCCGCCGGTGTGACGGAGCGTGCGCCGCGCAACAATCCGAACAAGGGCAAGCCGGGCGAGAAGGCGACCGAACGCGCCGAAGAACGCGCAGCCAAGCTGGCGGAAGCCGAAGAAGCCAAGAAGGCGGCCGAAGAAGCCGCCAAGGCACCTGTCGAAGAGCCTGCCGCCGAGGAACCGGCTGCGGAAGCTGCCGCTGATGAAGCGCCCGCCGCAGAAGCCCCCGCGGCTGAATCGGCCGAAGAAAAGGCGGAAGGCTAAGCCTTGTCGGATCGCCCCGTCACGCTGGCCGCCGTCATCGGCGCACATGGCGTGACGGGCGAGGTGCGTCTCAAGCTGTTCGCGCAGTCGCCGGACAGTCTGAGACAGTACAAGAGTTTTGCCGTGGGTGACCGGGTGCTGACGCTGAAAAGCATCCGCCCCGGTCCCAACGGTGCGGTCGCGCGCTTTGCCGAAATCGGCGATCGGACGGCGGCCGAAGCCTTGCGCGGAACGGCGCTCACCGTGCCGCGGTCCGCCCTGCCGCCATTACCCGAGGGCGAATATTATCATATCGACCTGATCGACTTGCCCTGCATATCGAGCGACGGCGCACCGCTGGGGCGGATCGTCGCGGTCGAAAACTTCGGCGCGGGTGACATTCTCGAAATCGAGCAGTCACGCCCGGACCAGGATAGCAAGCCTGCAAAACGTTTCATGGTGCCGATCAAGGCGGCGGAAATCGGCGATCCCGTCGTGATTGACGCGCTGTTCATCGTCTAGTATATACGGCATGTATATACGGAGATATTTGTGAACCAGCATAGCCGTCTGCGTTCGGTTGAAGGGGTGATCGCCCGCATCTTCAAATCGGGCAATTCTCTGGCGTTGCGCTTGCCCAAAGAGCTGGGGTTTCGACCCGGAGAGGAAATCATCGTCACCGATCATGGCGATGGCACTTTCTCGTTGCGTCGCGCCGATGACAAGGTGGCGAGCCTGGATGCGCTTTATGGCGCTTTCTCGACAGGGTTTATGGCAGACGGACGCGGAGATATCGAACAGGACGATCGGGACTGGGACCGCGCCACGCCAACGCACACGATCCGTTGAGCCGTGTTTTTGCTGGATACGAATATCTGCATCTATTTTGCGCAGGGACGGAGCGAATCGCTGAGGGTGCGTATGCGTCAGGCGATCGGGGATGGCTTGTGCATGTCCGCAATCACCTATGGGGAACTTGCCGTCGGCAGCCGTAATTCCTCCGATCCGGCCGGCGACAGGAAATTGTTGGATGCCCTTGTGCAGATAGTGACTGTTCAGCCTTTTGATCGTCTTGCCGCAGACACTTACGGGGCTTTGGCGCGCCTGAAGGGTGTGCAGCGCCGCAGCTTCGATCGCCTGATCGCAGCGCATGCGCTGTCGCTCGACCTTACGCTTATCACCAACAACCAAGCTGATTTCGCCGACATTCCCGGCCTGAGGACAGAGAACTGGACGCTATGACGACCTTCGGCCAGATCATGCCCTATGGCTACATGCTGCTGTTCATCGTCATCGGCTGGCGGCTGTATGTCCTCCGGTGGGACTGGCGTTGGAAGGCAGCGTCGGGCGCTGCCATGGTCATTGCGCCGCCTCTGCTGTTCCTGCTGCCTGCGCTGCGCAATCCACAGGGCAGTTTTGCCGGATGGCTGCTGGCGATGGGCATCGGCATGCTGGTGGCGGGCGCGCTGTGCCTGGGCGGTGGGGTACTGGCGGCGTGGCTGCGGGCGCGGCCGCGCACCCCATGAGCTTCGCGGCGCGGATACTGACGCTCTACCCGGAGATGTTTCCCGGGCCGCTGGGCGTTTCGCTGGCCGGGCGCGCGCTGGCGCAGGGGATATGGACGTGCGACCCCGTCCAGATCCGCGATTTCGCGACCGACAGGCACAAATCCGTGGACGATACGCCGGCGGGCGGCGGCGCGGGCATGGTGATGCGCGCGGATGTGCTGGCGCGGGCGGTGGACCATGCCTTGGCGGCCCAACCCGATGCCCCGCTTGTCGCCATGACGCCGCGCGGGGAACCACTGACGCAGATGCTGGTGCGGGAGATTGCGGCAGGGCCCGGCGTAACCATCCTGTGCGGCCGGTTCGAGGGGATCGACGAACGCCTGTTCGAGGCGCGACCGATCCGGCAGGTCTCGGTCGGCGACTATATATTGTCGGGCGGAGAGACGGCCGCAATCGTGCTGCTCGATGCTTGCATCCGCCTGCTTCCCGGTGTAATGGGCGCGGCTTCCAGTGGGGATGAGGAGAGCTTCGAAAGCGGCCTCCTCGAATATCCGCATTATACCCGGCCCAATGAATGGGAAGGGCGCATGATCCCGCAAGTGTTGCGATCGGGGGATCATGCGAAGATCGCGGCGTGGCGGCAAGCCATGGCGCAGGATCATACACGGTCACGGCGGCCGGACCTTTGGGAACGTCACAGGGACGTTCGGGACCAGTCGCCCTCTGATGCGCAACGCAAAATGAAGGACAAGAGGACATGAACCTCCTCCAGCAGATCGAGGCCGAGAATATCGCCGCCCTCGCCAAGGATATCCCGGATTTCCGCCCCGGTGACACGCTGCGTGTTGGCGTGAAGGTTGTCGAAGGCGAGCGCAGCCGTGTCCAGAACTATGAAGGCGTCTGCATCGCCCGCTCCAACAAGGGCATGGGGTCCAACTTCACCGTGCGCAAGATCAGTTTCGGCGAAGGCGTGGAGCGCGTCTTCCCGCTCTATTCGCCGAACATCGATTCGATCACCGTCGTCCGCCGTGGCGTCGTGCGTCGTGCGAAGCTCTACTATCTGCGCGGCCGCACCGGCAAGCGCGCCCGCATCGCCGAACGCCGCGACGTGCGCAGCGAAGGCTGAGGCTGACGGTACAGGCTTTGGAAAGGGCGCCGGAGGTAACTCCGGCGCCTTTTTTCATGGCGCGGCGGGGGAAGCACTGCGGCGTATCTATCCCTTGCGAAGCAGGGTTCCGTGCGCCACATCTGCCGCCATGACAATGCCTCCGCTCAAAGCCGTCCTCGTGCCCGTCACGCCGCTCCAGCAGAACTGCACGCTTCTGTGGTGCACCGCCACCAACAAGGCCGCATTCGTCGATCCCGGCGGCGACCTGCACAAGCTGAAAGCCGCCGCCGCACAGCAGGGAGTGACCATCGAAAAAATCCTTATCACCCATGGCCATATCGACCATTGCGGTGAAGCCGGTACGCTGGCGAAGGAACTGGGCGTGCCGATTGAAGGCCCCCATGAGGCGGACCGTTTCTGGATTTCGCGGCTGGACGAAGACGGGCGCCATTACGGCGTCAACGGAAAGCCGTTTGAGCCGGATCGCTGGCTGGTCAACGGTGACAGCGTGACGGTCGGCAATCTGGTGCTGGACGTCTACCACTGCCCCGGCCACACGCCGGGCCATGTCGTCTTCCACCACGCGCCTTCGAAACTGGCGATTGTCGGCGACGTGCTGTTTCAGGGGTCCATCGGCCGCACCGATTTTCCCATGGGCAACCATCAGGATCTGCTCGACGCGATTACCGGGCGATTATGGCCGCTTGGTGGTGAAACCGCCTTTGTGCCGGGCCATGGCGCGATGAGCACCTTTGCCCATGAACGGCGCTCCAACCCCTTCGTGGCGGATCGAATTACGGGCGTTACGGCCTGATTTTTCGTACCCGTTCGACACCAACGGATGCTGGTTCTGTGCTTCGCCGCAATCGTGGCAGCCTACACCATATCCACCGCCACCGCGCGCGTCAGCCCCGCATAGGCTGCATAGAGCGCCGCCACCGTCAGGACGATCGTGACCGTGAACGTCACCATGATGCCGATCATCCGGGTTTTCGCCGGCTGATCTGAATCCATGCCGAACGCATGGGCGATTCGCCCAAATATGTAGGCCGCGACCGCGATCCACAGCCACATTGTGCTGCCCAATGCCATTTCGACGACGCCAGCCAGCACCAGCAGGAACGGCGTATATTCCACAAAATTGGCCTGCGCCCGCATCCGCTTCATCAGCAGGCTGCTGCCGCCATCGCCGTGCAGCACCTGCTCGGCCATTCGCACCCGCGCGATGCGGATGCCAAGCCATAGGTTGAGCAGCGCGGCGGCGGCTGCGAAGACCAGCGTGACAGGCATGACGATCATGAACTTTGCTCCCCGTTGTTCGCGCTGACATTGCCGCCCGTGCGCCGTGTGGGCAAGACGGATTGCGTCGCATCCTGCGCAAGGAAATGGTTGCGCCGATCGCAAAAACCATTATAGGCGCAGGGCTTCGCGATACTCCGGGCCGCATGGGTCTGCGGCTGGACTGGCCGTCTGTACTTTTCATGCGTTTCGGCTATTCGCATCGTCTCAATTTACGGAAACAGGTGCCGACATGGCTGTCCCAAAGAGGAAAACATCTCCTTCCAAGCGTGGTATGCGTCGCAGCCACGATACGCTGAAGGTCCAGGCATTCCAGGAATGCTCGAACTGCGGTGAACTCAAGCGCCCGCACAATCTGTGCCCGGCCTGCGGCCATTACAACGGTCGCGAAATCGTCGCGGTCGGCGCCTAAGCACCCGCCTCTCTCCGTTCCAGGGGGATTATAGTGAGCCAGCAGCCGCGGATCGCCATTGATGCGATGGGCGGGGATGAAGGCGTTCGCGTGATGATCGCGGGCGCTGCGCTGGCGCGCCATCGGCATGAAGGGCTGCGGTTCTCCCTGTTCGGGGACGAGGCGCAGATCAAGGCGGCACTCGACAATCACCCCAATCTGCGCGCGGCGTCCGAAGTCGTCCACGCGCCCGATCTGGTGACCGGCACCGATAAACCTAGCCAGGCGATCCGCAAGAAGACCAGCTCGATGGCGCTGGCCATTCAGGCTGTGAAGGAAGGGCGTGCAGGGGCCGCCGTTTCTGCGGGCAATACCGGCGCGCTGATGGCAATGGCGAAGCTTGCCTTGCGGACCATGCCGGGTATCGATCGACCCGCGCTTTCGGCGCTGTTGCCCACGCTGGGCGACAATGACGTCGTGATGCTCGATCTGGGCGCGAACACCGAATGCGACGCGCGCAACCTCGTGCAGTTTGCCGTGATGGGCGCGGCCTATGCGCGCACCGTGCTTGATCTGGAGCGGCCGCGTGTCCGCCTGCTCAACATCGGCACAGAGGAAATGAAAGGCACGGACGAGATTCGCGACGCCGCTGCCCTGCTGCGCGCCGCCACCGCTTTGCCGATGCAGTTCGATGGGTTTATCGAAGGCGACAGGATCAGCACCGGGGACACCGATGTCGTCGTGACGGAAGGCTTTGCCGGCAATATCGCGCTCAAGACCGCGGAAGGCACAGCCCGCTTCGTGACGGACGTGCTGCGCAACGCCTTTACCAGCTCGCTGCGGTCCAAGATCGGCTTTCTGATCTCGAAGCCTGCGATGCATCTGCTCAAGCATCATCTGGATCCCAATAATCACAATGGCGCGGTGTTCCTGGGTCTCAACGGTGTCGTAGTGAAAAGCCATGGCGGCGCGAGTGTAAAGGGCGTCGCCAACGCGGTGCATGTCGCCGCCCGCTTGCTGGAAGAAGACATCACGCGCCGCATCGCCGAAGACCTGGCTAATATCGGGGCACTCGCCGAAACCCAGGCGAAAGCTGACGCGGCGCGAACCGCACAATCCACGGAGCAGCCTGCAAAATGATTCGCCGATCGGTTCTGCTGGGCACGGGGTCCGCCCTGCCGCCGCGCATGGTCAGCAATGCGGAACTGGCAGAGCAGGTCGACACGTCGGACGAATGGATCGTCGAACGCACCGGCATCCGCAACCGGCATATCGCAGCCGATGGCGAAACGACCGCTACGCTGGCGACGGAGGCGGCGCGCAAGGCGCTGGCTGCCGCCGGTGTCGATGCGGGGGAGATCGGCCTCATCATTCTCGCGACGGCGACGCCCGACCAGACCTTTCCTGCGTCCGCTACGCTGGTTCAGGCGGCGCTGGGCATCGACGACTGCATCGCGTTCGATGTGGCGGCCGTCTGCTCGGGCTTTCTCTACGCCATTACGGTCGCCGACAGCATGTTGCGCGGTGGCAGCGCGAGCAAGGCGCTGGTGATCGGATCGGAAACCTTCAGCCGCATTCTCGACTGGGAGGATCGCGCAACCTGCGTTCTGTTCGGCGACGGTGCGGGGGCAGTGGTGCTGGGTGTCGAGGACAGCGCGGAGGGCGCGCGCGGCATTCTGGCGACGCGCCTGCATGCCGACGGACGCCATAATGCCATGCTGTATGTCGATGGCGGCGTATCGACCACCGGCACCGTGGGCAAGCTGCGGATGCGCGGCAAGGAAGTGTTCCGCCACGCCGTCGTCAACCTGGCGGCGGTCATGGGCGAAACGCTGGAAGCTGCGGGCTTGACGGCGGCGGATGTCGACTGGGTGGTTCCGCATCAGGCCAATGCGCGGATACTCGACGCGACGGCGCGCAAGCTCCAGCTCGCACCGGAAAAGGTCGTCGTGACAGTGGATCGTCATGCCAACACTTCGGCGGCATCGGTGCCGCTGGCGCTCGATGTCGCAGTGCGGGATGGGCGGATCAGGCCGGGGCAGCTTGTCGTCCTGGAGGCGATGGGCGGGGGCTTCACCTGGGGTGCGTGCGTTCTGCGTGTCTAGCATCCGGCGGCAAAGTCGTAACGTGATCGAAACAGTGGCGCGATGCAACCTTGTTTTTCAAGCGTATAGCTTGCCAAAGCCCTGAAAATGGCGCACATCGCATGCAGCCGTCGCGACACACATCGCACGGTACATGCGTTTGCATCGGGTGGGGATTTGATGACGAACAACACGACTTTGACGCGTGCCGATCTGGCGGAATCGCTCAATCGGCATATTGGCCTGTCACGGGCCGAATCCGCCGCGATGGTGGAATCGATACTGGACAAAATGGGGGACGCGCTCGCCAAGGGTGAGAACGTCAAGATTTCCAGCTTTGGGACTTTCGTGCTGCGCGACAAGAACGAACGGGTCGGGCGCAATCCCAAGACGGGGATCGAAGTGCCGATCGCCCCGCGCCGGGTGCTCACCTTTCGTGCCAGCCAGACCATGCGGGAGCGGATCGCGCGCGCATAAGCGTCTGATAGGCCGTCCGATTTCGCAGTTGACGCTGCACCTGTGGCAGGTGCAACATGATTGTCATGAAATCGGACGGTGCATTTTTGACAATCGGCGAGCTATCGGCCGAGCTGGGCGTTCCGCAGCATATCCTGCGCTATTGGGAAAGCCGTTTCACGCAGTTGCGGCCGCTCCAGCGGTCCGGCAACCGGCGCTATTATCGCCCGGCCGATGTCGCGCTCGTCCGCCGCATCCACCAGCTGCTGAATGTTGAGGGGTTCACCGTGCGTGGCGCGCAGAAGGCGCTGGCCGGTGTTGAGGAGCCCGCGGCGGAGGCTGTAGTCGCGCCGTCCGTTTCTGCGCCTTCGCCTGCGGATGCCACATTGATCGTCCGGCTTCAGACCATTCGCGATACGCTGGCGGCTGCCTTGAGCTGACAATCCGAACGGCTGTTCCCCGGTGAAAGCCGGTGTCCAGCGCGGCACGAATTGTACTGTGTTACCCTGGACCCCGGCTTTCACCGGGGAACAGCATCAATAAGCCTCGGGGCCGAGCGCCGCATCCAGATCACGGGGCCGCGTGAAGGCGACGAGGCGTCCGCAACCGCTCGCCACATCCTTCCAGTGCGCCACATCCAGCGCGATCGTCGCGAGGCTTGCGGTCGGGAACTTGGTTTCCACTTCCGCGCGCAGAGCGTCGCCGTCGCTCTCCGGCACAAGCTCGAGGATCAGATCCTCCAGCCCGGGATTATGTCCCGCCATCAACAGATTGTCTGCACTCTCCGGCACCGCGTGCAGAACATCGAAAAGCGCAGCGGCGGAGGCAAGATAGATGCGCCGGTCCCATACCGTCTCGATCGGCTTGCCATAACTGTCCAGAAAATGATCGAGCGTTTCCACCACGCGCACCGCCGGAGATGCCACCAGCAGGTCGAACGCCATGCCGGAATCGAGCGCATATTGACCCATCAGCGTCGCGGCTTTTTCCCCCCGTCCGTTCAGCGGGCGGTCGAAATCCCGCTTGACCGGATCGTCCCAGCCCGATTTGGCGTGGCGCAACAGGGTCAGGCGTTTCATGCTCTCTCCACGGACGATCAGGATGCGCCGGTCGCTTTGTGATGCACGAAAGGATCGGTTTCGCCAAGGGCCTCCGGTACGGAAAGGCGGCTGACGGCAATGATTGCCTCATCCAGTGTCACGCGCTGGATGGCGACGCCTGGCGGAAAGGCAGACAGGAGGCGGCTTGGCATGGCGGCGGACAGGATGACGAAACAGCCACGGTCGCTCGCGCGACGAATCAGTCGGCCGAATGCCTGCGCAAGCCGCGCGCGGATCAGGGCGTCGTCATAGGCGCTGCCGGTGCCCATCGTCTGGGTCGCGGCCAGCCGTCGCGCGCTGTGCAACACCGTCGGCTTGGGCCATGGCACACCTTCCATCACCACCAGCCGCAGCGAATCGCCCGGCACGTCGACGCCATCGCGCAACGCATCGGTGCCGAGCAGCGAGGCATGCGGATCGTCACGAAAAATGTCGACCAGCGTACCAGTGTCCATCGGATCGACATGCTGCGCATAGAGCGGCAGGCCACCGCGCGCCAGCCGGTCGGCGATGCGGGCATGCACCGCGCGCAGGCGACGGATCGCGGTAAACAGACCCAGCGTGCCCCCCTGCGTTGCTTCGATCAGCCGGGCATAGGCGCCTGACAGGGCGGCAATGTCGCCACGCCGGATGTCGGTGACGATCAGCACCTGCGCCTGGGCCTGATAGTCGAATGGGCTGTCGACTTCGAACCGCGCGGCGGGGCGCGACAGATGCAAGGTGCCGCTGCGTGCTTCGGCCATGTCCCAACCCCCGCCGCCCTTCAACGTGGCGGATGTGACGATCACGCCATGTGCGGGTTTCAGCACGGCTTCCGCCAGCGGTTTGGTAGGGTCGAGCCAGCGGCGGTGGATGCCGATATCATATTCGCGGCCTTCGAACCGTTCGACCGCCAGCCAGTCGACATGGTCGGCATCCGCCGGGCCGCCTATCCGCGAAAGCAGCGCCAGCCAAGCCGCCACCAGGTCGCAGCGCCAGCCGAGCGAGGCAATCGCCCCGTCGATCCGTGCCCGTGCCTGCGCATCCAGCCAATCGGGCGCGTCCTCCAATAGCGTCTGCAACCGCTTGCCCAGATGGAGCAGCGGGCGCAGCAGTGTGTCGAGCGCGGTGACGGCCGCCTGCGCCGCATCGACCAGCGCGCCGTCCGGTTCGGCAAGTTCGGTTTCCAGCCCATAGCCGGCATCGGCATCCTTGCCGCTTTCCGCCGCGCGGGCATAAACCGTGCCGCGCACGGCGGCCAGCAGCACTTCGATCGGACCGAACGGATCGCCGCTCACCACGCGCTTGAGCCATTCGTCGCTTGGCAGCGCCTGCGCGGCATCGCGCGCGGCCTGGATCGCAAGCGCCCCTTCCGCATCATAGCTCGCCACGTCGGACAATCGCGCCGCCAGGCCCCGCCGCCGTCCACGCGACGTGCCTTCCGGGCCGATCACCCAGCGGCGCAGTTCGATCGCTTCCTGCCCCGAAAGCAGCGCGGCGAAGGTGGAATCGGCGGCATCGAACAGATGATGGCCTTCGTCGAACACGATCCGGGTCGGCTGGCTGGCCGCTTCCCTGCCGCGCGCGGCGTTGATCATCACCAGCGCATGGTTGGCGATGATGATGTCGGCCTGCGCCGACGCGCGGCTTGCCCGCTCGATGAAGCATTTGCGATAGTGCGGACAGCCGGCATAGATGCACTCGCCGCGCCGGTCGGTCAGCGCGGTCGATCCGTTGCGGCGGAACAAGGTCGGCAGCCAGCCGGGCAGGTCGCCGCCCACCATATCGCCATCCTTGCTGTACGCGGCCCAGCGCGCGACCAGTTGCGCGAGCACAGCGGCGCGCCCGGCAAAGCCGCCCTGTAATGCATCTTCCAGATTGAGCAGACAAAGGTAATTTTCCCGCCCCTTGCGGACGACCACGCGGCGTTTTCTCGTCTCCGCGTCGGGGAACAGGCGGATGGTCTCGCGGTCGAGCTGCCGCTGCAAGGCCTTGGTATAGGTCGAAATCCACACGGCCCCGCCGGCCTCCGCCGCCCATAGCGATGCGGGGGCCAGATAACCCAGTGTCTTGCCGATCCCCGTCCCTGCTTCGGCCAGCAGCATGTTGGGCTGATCGCGCGCGGCGCGCGGCGCAAAGCTGGCGGCGGCCTGTTCCGCATAGGCCCGCTGGCCGGGCCGCGCTTCCGCGCCCTGGCCCGTCAGCCTGTCGAGCTGCGCCAGCACGGCATCGCCATCCAGGCTGATCGTACGTGGGGCGGGCCGGGGGGCGACATCCTCCCATTCGGGCAGCTTGCTGAACAGCCAGCGTTCCGCCTGATCCGGCATGGCGATCCGCGGCGCGACGACCGGTGCCCAGGGCCAGCGCAGCCGGGCAAGCGATTGCGCCGCCGTCCATGCGCCTTCGCGCTCCGCCCAGACCGGCGCATCGAGCCGCGAGAGCAGCCGTTCGGCGATGGCGTGAATCAGTGCCGGAATGTCCGCCTCGGTGGCGGGCGCGTCGAGGCCCAGTGCCTCAGCCAGCCCTTTCGCCGTCGGCACGACGAAGCGCGCAGGGTGCACGAACGCCCACAGTTCCAGCAGATCGAGACCGTTGATGTCGGGATAGCCCAGCCTTTGCCCGGCCAGCGGGGCGTTGAGCATCAGCACCGGCGTTTCCGCCGCACGGCCCACGGCTTCCCCTTTCGCCAGCCCGCGTGTTTCCCCGCCTTCGCGCAGCCAGATGCCCGCATGGCTGGCATGCAGCGCCGGGAAGGACAGGGGGGAAAGGGGCGTCGGCTTCACGCTCTTCGTTTAGGAGAAACCGGAACAAAGGGGAAACTGATTTTCGCCGATGCGAAGGTTCTGGCACGCCTCGGCCATAGGCCGGACAGGATGCTAGCGCAGGTTCCGCCCGAAGTGCGCAAAGGTCGGCCGCCGTGCCGCCGCCAACGGCAGCGATCCGCGCAAGTCCCGCCCCGTCTGCTTGGCCTGCAACGCATCGTGCAGCGGCCCCTCGGTCAGGGCATAGGGAAAACGCACGCCCATCCGGTCATGCTCGACCCACATGACCTTTGCAAATGTCGTATGGCCTTCGCAGTCGAGCTGGAAGTCGGTGCCCTTGGGCAATATCGCGCCGGTCACCTGCGCGCCTGCCTCGCTGAGGTTGATAACGGTCGCCTCGATGGAATCGAGCACCGTTGTGATCGTTACGGGCACATCGACTGCCACCCGCACCCGGCCGCGCTTCGCCTGCATGACGTGCGACTCCTTTCCTGCCGGATTATGACCGACCATGGTTAAGAAACCGCGAAAACATATCGTTTGCGTATCAATTAACGCTGGCTGTTCGCTGTCTTTCGACGATCAGACGTTGCAGACGCGCCACATCGGGGACGGCTGCGACTTCGAAACGATCAGTGATGCGGTCGCCATCGCTATCGACATGGCTGCCAGTCTGGATGGTGAGCGTGCCCCAGCAATCCTTGCCGACCTTGGTTGAAATCGGACCCATCCGGTCGAGCGGCACGATGTCCGTCGTCCGCGTCTTGCCCGTTACGATGCGGATCAGGCGGCGGTCGGTCAGGCCGTAAATGGTGGATGCGGCATCGCGCCGGATCTGGATCGGCTTGTACAGCATCCACAGCCCGACCAGAATGAAGGGCGTGCCGAACAGCGGAAAGGCGATGCCGAATCCCCAGCCCATGGCGTCCTTCGGCGGACCGGCATGCCAGGGCAGCGTCGCGAGGGCTGTCCAGACCAGCGAAAACACCGTCCACGGCACCGCAAAGAACCATATGACAAATGCCGCCTTCATCCGCGCGGGATCGGGGGAGGCGCTCCACAGCAATTGTTCGCCGGGGGCTAGTTCGCTCCGCAACGCGGTATCGAGAGAAAAGGCAGCGCGATCCATGCACGCTGTCTCTAGGTCCAAAGACTGGAAAAAGCCTTAAAAGCCGCTAAGGGGAGCGTCCGTCCGTTGATCCATGGAACCTGTATGACCGAAACGCCCTCCTTGCGCGATGCCGCGCTGGCTTCGAAGGCCTGGCCCTATGAGGAGGCGCGCAAGCTTCTGAAGCGGTATCCCCATGGCGCGCCCGAGAAGGGCTATGTCCTGTTCGAGACCGGCTATGGCCCGTCGGGCCTGCCGCATATCGGTACGTTCAACGAAGTGCTGCGCACGACGATGGTCCGCAACGCCTTTCATGCGCTGTCGGATGTTCCCACCCGCCTGATTGCGTTCAGCGACGATATGGACGGGCTGCGCAAGGTGCCCGACAATGTGCCCAACGGCGCGATGCTGCGGGAGCATCTCGGCAAGCCGCTGACGCAGGTGCCCGATCCGTTCGGGAAGTTCGAAAGTTTCGCGCATCACAACAATGCCATGCTGCGCGACTTTCTGGACCGCTTCGGCTTCGACTACACGTTCGCCTCATCGACGGATTATTATCGTGGCGGGAAGTTTGACGATGCCCTGCGCAATGTGCTGCGGCATTATCAGGCAATCATGGACATCATGCTGCCGACGCTGCGCAAGGAACGGCAACTGAGCTATTCGCCGGTTCTGCCGATCAGCCCGAAAAGCGGTATCGTGTTGCAGGTGCCGGTCGAGGTGGTGGACGCCGATGCCGGGATCGTCCGGTTCGAGGATGAAGGCGAGACGATCGAGCAATCCATCCTGTCGGGCGGCGCGAAGCTGCAATGGAAGGTCGACTGGGCGATGCGCTGGGTCGCGCTGGGTGTCGATTATGAAATGGCCGGCAAGGATCTGATCGATTCGGTCACGCAAAGCTCCAAGATCGCCCGTGCGCTGGGCGCGCGGCCGCCCGAAGGGTTCAACTATGAAATGTTTCTCGACGAAAATGGCGAGAAGATTTCCAAGTCGAAGGGCAACGGTCTCAGCCTAGAACAATGGCTGACCTACGGGCCGCAGGAAAGCCTCGCTTTCTACGCCTATCGCGAGCCGAAAAAGGCGAAGTCGCTCCATATGGGTGTCATCCCCCGCGCCGTGGACGAATATTGGCAGTTCCGTGGCAATTACGCGGGGCAGGCGATCGAACAGCGGCTCGGCAATCCGGTGCATCATATTCATGACGGCCATGTTCCCGAAGGGGCGCTGCCCGTGACCTTCGGCCTGCTGCTGAACCTCGTCGGAGTCATGGGCGATGCGCAGCGGGAACAGGTCTGGGGCTATCTGCGCAATTATGTGCCGGATGCTACGCCGCAGACGCACCCCGATCTCGATGCCCTTATCGGCCATGCGCTGGCCTATCATCGGGATTTCGTCGCGCCGACCCTCCGCCGTCGCCCGCCGACGCCGCATGAGGCGGCCGCGCTGCGCAGGCTGGATGCGGAACTTGGCGTGCTGCCGGAAGGCGCGAGCGCGGAGGACATCCAGAACATCGTCTATGCCATCGGCAAGGACGAGGCGTTTGGTTTCACCGAATTGCGCGACTGGTTCAAGGCGCTTTACCAAACGTTGCTGGGGGCCGATCAGGGGCCGCGGATGGGCAGTTTCATCGCACTGTACGGGGTGGAGAACAGCCGGAAACTGATCGCAGAAGCCCTGTCCGTCGTCAGAACATTTGGCGCAACTCGCGGCGTAGATTAGCGGAGTGCGGGCCTCGTCTGGGGGTTGATGTTAGGCGGCGAGCTTGCGGTGAAGCAAGCGCCGATGTTCGATGGTCTGCCG
>NZ_RZUL01000019.1 GCF_004005485.1 Sphingobium algorifonticola | reverse complement strand
CTTGTTGAGGTCGAGGGAACCGTAATTATCTGGAGTGAAATCATGGGAAACCGAAGGAAACCTGCGCCTCCCGCCACCACGCTCGACATAAACTGCGACTGCAAAGAATATGTGATCGACTATCTCGAACGCGCCTTCCCGACGCGCCAGATGCGGGTCTTCAAGGACGATACGGGCACGCCGCGCTCGATGCCGATGGTCGATGACCATGGCCATCCGGTCACCAACCCGGAAGCGGAAGCCGCGCGCGATAGGCTCATCGAGAAGCTCTGCGCGATGCCGCCCATCATGTCGGCCCTCGATGCGCTGCTCGAGCATTTCGGTCACGACAATGTTGCCGAGGTGACGGGCCGCACCAAGCGACTGGTGACGGCAAGCGACGGTCGCCAGAAACTCGAAAGCCGTTCAGCGCGCACCAGCCAGGCGGAGGCTGCCGCCTTCATGGCGGCCAAGAAGCGCATCCTAGTCTTTTCCGATGCGGGCGGGACCGGGCGCAGCTATCATGCCTCGCTTGATGCGGTGAACCAGGAACAGCGTGCCCATCTCCTGCTCGAACCCGGCTGGCGCGCCGACCGGGCGATCCAGGGCCTCGGGCGTACGCACCGCACCCATCAGGCGGCAACGCCGCTGTTCCGTCCGGTGACAACCGACTGCAAGGGCGAGCTGCGTTTCACCTCGACGATCGCGCGGCGGCTCGACAGCCTGGGTGCGCTGACCCGCGGGCAGCGGCAGACGGGCGGGCAGGGGCTTTTCGATCCGGCCGACAATCTCGAGAGCGAATATGCCTGCGCGGCGCTTCTCTCCTGGTTCGACCTTCTGGCAGGCGGAAAGCTCAAGAGCACGACGCTCGATGATTTTCAGGAGCGCACCGGGCTCGAACTGGTCGACAAGGACGGCGTCCTCAAGGACGAGATGCCCCCGATCCAACGCTGGCTGAACCGCATTCTGGCGCTGCCTATCGGGCTTCAGAACAGCATCTTCGACGAGTTCCTGGCCCTCATCGAGACCCGGGTTTCCGCCGCGCGTGAAGCTGGACGGCTCGATGTGGGGGTCGAGACGATCATGGTCGACCGGGCCAATCTGGTTGACGATGTGGTGTTGCGGACCGATCCGTTGACCGGCGCCACCTCGCATCTCCTCACCATCGAGATCGAGCGGCGCCGCAACCCGGTTTCGCTCGACCGCATCCTGCGGATCGCCGATGGCGACGCGAACGCCGCCTTCATGGTCAATGCCAAATCGGGCAAGGCAGCCCTGCGTACACGCGCTCGCTCGCTCATGGAGGAGAAAGAGGGCCTGCCGATCGCCCGCGTCGAGCTGATGCGGCCTACCCGCAATGAATATATGCGCGAGGACGATCTTCTCGAATCCTCCTGGGCGGAGGTGACGCGCGAAATATTCATGAAGGTCTGGGGCGCGGAAGAGGCCGCCGCGCGCGAGACGATCGATAGCGAAACCATTCGCCTTGCGACGGGCTTGCTGCTTCCGATCTGGTCGGCGCTGCCCAGCGATCATATGGCGGTCAACCGGATCGTCGATGGGGAAGGGCGCTCATGGCTCGGCCGTCTCGTCCATGACGATCATGTGCCGCAGCTCTATGCCAAGCTCGGCATAGACCGCGTCGAAGCGCTCCCGCCGGACGCTGTTCTCAAGGCCGTCCTGGCGGGGCGGAGCATCGATCTTGCCTGGCCTTTTGCGTTCACGATCAAGCGGGCGGTGGTCAACGGCTCGCCGCGCATCGAGCTTGTCGGCTGCCCACATGAGCGTCTGGCTGCGCTCAAGGCGCTGGGCTGTTTCACCGAGATCATCCAGTATCGCACGCGTGTGTTCGTGCCGGTGGCCGACGGGGAGGCCATTCTTGGGCAACTGCTCGGAAGCAGATGAGGTGGCTTTTGTGCGTCGTGCATGTTGCACACACGAAAAGGGTTTTGATACGGGCAAGCCCACGGTTCGAGCGTCAGGATCAGCGGCGGGCCGATCGGGGGCTACCGGAAAGCCTTTTGCTTTCTGCGCGAAATCGCCGGAAGGCCGCGGCGAACCGAGCGTCTCGAAGGGCAATCGGGAGACTGGCTCAGGAACGATCGAGTCAAATATTAGTTGAATCTTCAGGTCTGCGGGATTATCTCGCTGTCCAGAGGCAACAGATCGGTTGAGGCTTTTCGGAGCCGATAGTGCTTCCCCGCCAGGGTAACCTGGTCCACGCGTGATGCGAGATAGGCGCAAGCTTAAGGGGCCACCGAGTACCACTAAAGGGCGCCTTACCGGGCGCCCTTTTTGCATCCGACCTTCTCAGCGGCGGCGCAGGTTACGGCCATGGTCGAACCGCACAGGTTCGCCAAGAAACGTCTTTCGCGCCAGGATCGGGAAGCGGATCTGGCCCCGTCCGCGCGTCGCCGGATCAGCCGGGTCGATCGCATAGGCACTCTCGACGAACAGCGCCAGATCATGGCCCGCGCCCGGCGAAGCCCGTCTCAGCTGGAAGAAGACGCGATATTCCGCCGGCCCCAGCGCCGTCGAGAAATGCATATAGTTGCGCTCACGAAAGCTCTGCCAGACCCTGGCAGTCGGAAGCGCGCCCAGCAGCGCGGGCAGGGTAAGGGAAAGGGTGTAGCGATGGTCATCGAACGCGCGGCGATTGCCATGATGATCGAGGATCAGCCGTTCGCCCGGATCATGATCCTCCGCGCAGCCGGTCGTATAGCAATGATTGCTGTAGCGAATGCCGATCGTGAGATCTCCAGGCCGAAAATCGGTCGGGCACCCGAACGTCGAGGCGGAGAGATGCGCCAGATCGAATGTCTGGTCACCCAGGGTGAAGGGCAGATGCAGGACGGACATGGAAAATCACTCGGGGTCAGCAGGCAGTGGAACATGGCGAAAGAGGGGGAGAGGCAGCCGGTCAGGCCTTGGGCGTCGCACGCCGACGCAAGCCTGGCTTTTCGAGAGCGGCCCGGCGCTTCCTGGCCTCGGCCGTCTCTTCGAGAATTTCCTCCGAGAGCGTCGCTACCCGGGCGACGAGACCAGACAGGTCATAGGCGTTGCTGGTCTTGCCGCGGCCCGGTGCGCGCCGTTCGAGCCGCTGCACCAGTCCTTCCTTCTCCAGCAGCGCGATATGGCGTTGCACCTGACGCGGACTCAGCTTCACCCGCGTCGCGATAGTCTCCTTCGACGGGTAAGGGTCGCGATCCCGCTCCCACCAATGTTCAAGGAGCTGGAGCACGATCGCGAACTTGGGCGGATCGAGCTGGAGGCGGGCAGCGCCGCGCAGCAAGGTCGTCGGGATCATGGTGAAACCGACCTTGCCGGCCATCGGTCCCCATTTCTCCTCGAAACCCCGCGCGCGCGATGACTTGCCCAGGGCACGCAGCGGGATGACGTTCGAATCGAGCTTGGCGTCTTTGGTATCAGGCGTATCGGTCATGGGACCATCCTTTCTAGCGTTCATTTGCGCTGGTCGGGATGGGAATTCAAGGGAGACCGATCGGACATTCATGTCCGATGCGACAGGACATTAACGACCATAGGGGTACCGGACGTGGACGACCTGTAAAGTAAACGCATTGCCCGGAGCACATTCAGGCTAAGCGCTTAACGCGCACATGGAGTATAGGAAAGAGCCATCGGACGCCGATGTCCGGTCGTGCCGGCCAAATTTGCAGGTTCGGCAGGACGCGCTGCTATCGCCTCAAGCTCTTAAGCCTGATCGCGCCGGGCGGGTGGGTGCCACGATCACAGGCGGCCAAGCAGCTCCGCCTTCTTGGCGGCGAACTCCTCATCGGACAATATACCCTTGGCGTGAAGCCCGGCTATCCCCTCTATCGCGGCAAGGATCGAGGCGTGGGCGTCTTCGCCTTTGGACCGAGACCCGTCCGGTTCGCCAGCTCGCTTCGGTTCACCCAAGGCATCGGTCGGCCGCTCTCGAGGGAGCTCCCTATCCTCCCGGCGGTCCAATCCTGATGTTGCCTGCGCGTCCATCGATCCACCGACACGGTGGAGCATGTCGATTGTCACGGGACCGTGCTGGCTCGTGAAGCTCAACCGTTCGCTGCTATCCTGCTGCTGACCGAAACCGCCGATCTGGTGGTCGCCCGTGTCATACAACTCGATCTCGCCGCCCCTCGCGATCGCCAGGCGACGTTTGTCGGGGAAGAAGGCGTAGCGCATATTATTCTGGGAGCCGGTCGCGGCCGGCGTGCCGAGTTCCGCTGGCCAGTCGATACCAGCCATCGCATCGGGCTTGAAGAAGCCGCCCTTCGCTGCTCTCTCGGCGGCATCGGCTGCAAGAGCGCCGACCCGGGCCTTGAGCGCGTCGTTGAACATGTCGCCGATCATCAGCATCCCGCCGCGTGACCATTGGCCCATTCCGCCCAGCTCGGGATCACTGAACTGGGCTTGCCGGCCGCCGCCGCGATCGAGTGCAGCCAGCATCGCGGTGACGGCAGTTTCGCCAAAGCCATGTTTGTCCGCCAGCTCTTTCACCAGCCGGGCGCCGGACTGCGAAAGCTCACGAGGGGAGGGGCAAGAGCCCTGCGATTGCGTCTGGTGCTGGGTCATCGCCCAAGGGACTCCGTGGGCCCCTGCTTGGTTCCGGCTTCGGCCGCTGGTCGTTCACATGAAGCCGGGCCATGCGGCATTCATTTTCCTTGCGGGAACTGCGCGCGGCTTTGCGCGCTTCGCTTGCGAAGGGTTTTGGCGAGAGGTTTCGGGACATGAAGGCCGCAGACAGGATGTTGAAGGGGGCGCGGGATTTGCGCGATCGCGGCGAACGCCGTCGCTTCAGGCGATCGCTCAAGGAAACCGCGGCGCGTGCCGTCGTGACAGCCACGGTGACCTTCGCGGTCGGCTGGGTTCTCAAGAAGATGTTCGAAAATTCCGTGGAGGAGGCCGCCGAAACAGGCGCCCGATCGGCCGTGGAGGAGGCCGGGGTATCAGCGCCAGCCGATACCCCGGCGCCCTCCGACGTCCCTGGCCGCTGATCAAGCCGCGATCGGTCCGTGGTGGGCGCCGGCCTTAGCGAGCAACGCAATCTGAGGTCCGGGGACGTTCCCTGGGACGACAAGGCCTGGCAGCTTCCGTCGGCTGACCCGCTGCCGGGTCGCCGGGTCGATGTCGCGATCCTCGGTGCGGGCATCATGGGCTCCATCCTCGCTGAACGGCTCAGTGCGAGCGGGCGCTCTGTGGCGCTGCTCGATCGGCGTCCGCCCGGATGCGGCAGCACGGCTGCGTCCACCGCCGAGGTCATGTGGGCGATGGATGTGCCGCTCCTCCATCTCGCCGACCGGATCGGTGAGGAAGCAGCCGCGCGGCGCTGGCTTCGCGTCTATCGCGCCGTGCAGGGATTGTCGCAGCGCATAGACGCGCTCGGCGTTGACGGTGCGAAGGTGGAAAGGCCGACCGTCTATCTCGCTGGCGATCTGCTGGACCAAAAGCAGCTCCGGCAGGAGGCCGAGCTCCATATTCGTCATGGCCTGCCTTCCAGCTTTCTCGACCCTGGACAGACGGCGGCGCGATTCGAAATAGCACCGCGGGCCGCGATCGTCTCGGACGGCGGCTTCGAGATCGATCCGGTACGCCTGTCCCATGCCCTTCTCGAACTCGCACGAGGCCGAGGCGCGACGCTTTCTTACCCGATCAACGTCACCTCGCTTCTGCAGACGGGCGAGGGCGTAAAGCTGACCGCCGACAGGGGGCTCACTCTGGAAGCGGGCGACGTGATTGTCGCGACCGGCTATGAACGTGCGCCGCTCCTTCTGCCGGATGCCTTCAGTCTGCTCTCGACATTCGTGATCGCAACCCCGCCCGGCACTGCGCCGCTGTGGCGCGACAATGCGATGATCTGGGAGGCGAGTGACCCCTATCTCTACCTGCGTACCGACCGGGACGGCCGGGTGATTGCGGGCGGCGAGGATATCGATCAGGCAGACGATAGAGTGCGCGACGCCTTGCTGCCAGCAAAGGCGGGCGCGATCGCCGCCAAGCTTGAAGCCCTGCTTGGCCGGTCGGTCCGCATCGACCGCGCCTGGGCCGCCACCTTCGGGGCCTCGCCCGATGGGCTTCCCGCGATCGGACGGTCCAGCCTCTTGCCGCATGTGTGGCTGTCCGCTGGGTATGGCGGCAATGGTCTCGCCTTTGCCGCCTTGGCAGCGGAACTGCTCGAGCAGGCGCTTGCCGGAGAGCAGGATGCCGATGCGGCGGCCTTCGATCCCTACCGCTTCGAGGCGCATGAGGGTGAAGAAAGAAAGACAGCATCATGAGACGGCCCGTTCTGCTGCTCTTGTTGCTAACTTCGGCGTGTGACGCCTTGCCCCGCGATCCGGGCGACACGTCGGGGCGCATCGCATCGACGAAGGTCTTCACCGTCGGATTTCTGGAGCCGGACCTCGGTGGCAGGCCGCAGGTGACGGGCCTCCTCAAGGAGCTGGAACGACGGACAGGCGCTCATGCGCACACCGTGCCGGGAGGCGGGGAAGTCCTGCTGACGCGGCTGCAGGCAGGCGATCTCGATCTCGCCATCGGGCGCTTTTCCAAGGATAGTCCCTGGAAGAGCGACGTCGCCCTCGCGCCGCCTCTCGCCGCTTCCGGACCAGAAGATGATCCCATCGCCATCAGAGCGGCAGCGCGCAACGGCGAGAACCGCTGGATCATGACGGTCGAGCGTGCGAGCCGCGCTGTTACCGGGACGCAGCAGCAACCATGAGCGGCAACAGTCTTCCCGCCGAACTGTCCACGCCGATGCGCAAGGCGATCCGCCTTGAATATTGGAACATCTTCTGGACGCTTACCGTCATCGTCACCATGGGTCTCGTCCTCGGGCAGAGCGAGACGATGAAAACGGCCTGGGTGGAGGATACGCTCGGGCTGGTTCCGCCGATGATGTTCCTCATCGCGGCGCGCTTCGAACGCAAGGGCGGGCGGTCCGAACGCTTTCCCTTTGGCTATGAGCGACTGAACGGACTGGGGTTCTTTCTCGCTGCCGTCGCGTTGAGCGCCGTGGGCGCGCTCCTTCTCTACAATTCGGGGATGGCGTTGGCCGCGGCAGAGCATGCAACGGTGGGTTCGATCGTCATCTTCGGCCAGGATATCTGGCTCGGCTGGTTGATGATTGCCGCCCAGCTCTATTCTCTCGTGCCGCCGTTGATCATCGGGCGCAAGGAGCTGCCGTTGGCGCAAGAGCTGAACGACAAGCTTCTTCATACCGATGCGCTCATGAACAAGGCCAACTGGCTGACGGGCGCGGCCGGCCTGGCCGGCGTCATCGGCCTGGGTCTTGGACGGTGGTGGGCGGACTCGGTCGCGGCAGCGCTGATCTCGATCGATGTCCTCAATGACGGCATCAAGGCGCTGCGCTCCTCGACAGCCGAACTGATCGACGGCGCGCCGCGCGGCCTCTCAAGCGCGGACCTGTCGGAGGATGCCCTCAAGCTGTGCGACCGGCTGCGCGAGGAATTTCCCGGTGCGACCGTGCGGCTTCGCGAAACGGGCCGACTCATTCGCGCCGAGGTGCATGATACCCATCCGCCGACCGATCACAGGCACCCGCGCCATTATTGGCCGGGACACAAAAAGCGTGCATGGCGGCTTGCCCAGGTGAGCTTCATTCCGCCGCTTCCGGAGGATGGGGACTGACGCTGCGCTCGCAGGCGACGCGATGTCAGACCAGGAAGCAGGAAGCGACTTCTCCTTGGATCGGGCGTGCTGCGAGCTGCCAAGTTTTGCTGCACCTCACGGTCGTGCGTGATGGACGATCTTCTCGAGTTGAACCTCGGACAGCGGCTCGTCAAACTGGATCCCGCAGAAGAAGGCCTCATGCCAGCGGACTGTCCCCGCCGTCTCGATTCTGTCGCCGAAACAGACGGTCACGGCTTCTCCTGGCTGGAACTGAAGAAGACCGTCGACGCCCACCCCATGCCGCGACAGGTCGATCGTCACCATCTCTGCGAAGACGCCGCTCCTGGAAACGATGCCGATATCGGTGTCGAGGCGCGCGCGGCGATCCGCACGGCTGGCGCCGAAATTCAGGATCTCGCGATGGAATTCGTCTCTCGTACGCGGGCTGAACATCTATGAACTCTCATAGCTCCATGATTGGAGGTCTCGATAACGCCACCACGCCGTCTCCTCGCGGCAAAAGCGGGAGGTGCGGAAGTACTGTCGCCCGGGATCGGTTAAGAAACCATCCTGCCCCGCGTCCTGACACACAACGGGCACGTGCTGAATAATTCACCCTTTCATCCGAAGTGAGCCCAATGGCTCCACTGCTCAATCGTCGCTTTCGAAGCTGCGATATTCGCGGCAATGCCAGAGGCGCAGGATGAAGATGGTCCCAGCCGCGATCTCATAGCGCAGCTCGTAATGGCCCACGATAATCCGGCGGACTTCGCGGGGCTCGAAAGCTTCCAATTTCTCGCCGAGCCGCGGAAAATCGAGCAGCCTATCCGGGGCATGAGCCAATTGCTGCACCACGCGTGCTGCGGCCTCGGGTGCGACCGGACTGAGATGCTCATGCAGGCGCACAAGGTCGGACGCCGCCTTCCTGGTCCATGCCACCTTCATTTAAGGGGAGAGGAAAGCGGCCTTTCCGTCGCGAGACTATCGGCCCATGCCAGAATCGCCTGATGGTCTATCACGCGTCCGGCATCGACATCTTCGAAAGCTTCGAGCGTCATGCGATGACGCTCCTCTTCCTGATCGACCCACGCGGCCAGCGCCTGCTTCATCACCCAGCCGCGCGAACGCTCCAGCCGCAAGGCCATGGCTTCGACTTTTTCCGCGAGCACCAACGGTACGTGAGCTGTCAAAACCTTTGTTTCGGCCGCCATTAATCACCTATCACCAATCTGATTAAAAATTAATCGGATCGATGCGTATTGGCAAGTCGCGAAAGGAGTTTTCAAGCCAGCGCTCTCGACAGGACCTTGCCCAGCCTTGCGGCGAATGCACGCGGATCGGCGGGCAGTTCGCCATCAGCAATCCTTGCTTCATCGAGCAGCAGCCACGCGGCATCCGTGCGCAAGTCCGCATCGGCCGGAAGGGATCCCAACTTCAAGACGAGGTCGTGGTGTGGATTGAGTTCCAGAACCGGCTTGGCAAGTCCGGCCCCCTGGCCGGATGCGGCGAGCAGCTTTTCGAGCTGCCGGTCCATTCCATGCTCAGGCGCCACCAGGCAGGCCGCACTCTGCGTCAACCGCTGCGAGGCGCGCACGTCGGACACCTCATCCTTCAGCAGATCCTTCGCAAAGGCCAGGAAATCGCCGACCTCGCTCGACGGCGGTTCTGCTGGTGTCTCGCTTTCGCTCGGGGCGATGAGGTCGAGATCCGCTAGCCCTTGCGTGACCGACTTGAAGGGCTTGCCCTCATAATCGAGCCCACCCGTCACCCAGAAGCTGTCGACTTGGTCGGTCAGGAGCAGGACCTCGAGACCACGCGCGCGAAAGCCCTCGAGCTGCGGCGAGGATGCCAGCCGGTCGAAGTCGCTTCCCGTCGCATAGTATATCGCCGTCTGGTTGTCCTTGAGGCTCGCGGCATAGTCCTTGAGCGATCGCCACTCCGTGCCCGATGTCGTGGTCCGGAACCGGGCAAGACCGAGCAGCGTCTCGCGCCGCCCATAATCCTCATAGAGTCCCTCTTTCAGGACCGCGCCGAAATTCTGCCAGAAGCCGAGATAGCCGTCTGGATCGCTTTGCGAGAGCTTATCGAGTTCGGAGAGCACGCGGTTGGCGACGCCCTTCTGTATCGCCGCGAGAACAGGGCTCTCCTGGATCATCTCGCGCGAGACATTGAGCGGCAGGTCGCCCGAATCCACAAGGCCGCGCACGAAACGAAGATAGCGCGGCAGGATCTGCGCCTCGTCCGTGATGAACACGCGCCGCACATAGAGCTTCATGCGCCCATGCCGGTCGGGATCGAACAGGTCGAAGGGCTTCATCCCCGGCACGAAGGCAAGCACCGAATATTCGTGCAGGCCCTCGGCCCGGTAGTGCAGCGTGAGCGCGGGCTCGTCGAACTGGCCGGCGACGCCGCGATAGAAATCGGTATAGTCCTCTTTGCTGATCTCGGACCTGGGCTTGGTCCAGAGCGCCGCGCCGTCGGCGATCTGCTCGCCCTCGGCATCGGGCTTCTCCCTGAGGACGATCGGCACGGGGACATGACCGGATTGGGCCTTGATGATGCGCTCGGCATTATAGCGCTCGGTATAGGCGCTGGCACTCTCCTTCAGATGCAGCAGCACGCGCGTGCCGTGCGCGGGCGCATCGACTGGATCGATCTGTTCCACGCTGTAGGTACCAAGCCCGTCCGATGCCCAGCGCGCGGCGGTCTCGGTGCCGGCACGCCGCGAGAGCACTACGACCCTGTCCGCGACCATGAAGGCGGAATAGAAGCCGACGCCGAACTGGCCGATCAGCTGGGCGCCTTCGGCCTCCTGCGATGCGGCGATGCGGTCCATGAATGCTTTCGTGCCCGACCGGGCAATCGTGCCGAGCGCATCGACCATATCGGCCTCGCTCATGCCGATCCCGTTATCCTCGATGCTGATCTGGCGCGCGTCGGGGTCGAGCATGATCGTGATCCGGGGCGGTTCGCCCGATCCGAGGCGCGCGTCGCTTAGGGCTTCGTAGCGTAGCTTCTCGCAGGCGTCCGCCGCGTTGGAGACGAGTTCGCGCAGGAACACATCCTTATCGGAATAGACCGAATGCACCATGAGGTGCAGCAACTTGGCAACATCCGCTTCGAAGGAGCGGGTCTCAGGCGCAGCGTCGGTCGTCGTCGTCATGGCAGGTCTTCCATCGTCTCCCTGGTTCAAACCGGGGACGAGATGGTTTTTGCGCTGCCATGTTTCAAGCAATCCCGACGGCGAAGGCGGGAGCCGCAGTTTCGCGATCACGCAGCATTCAGGACGGTCCCGGGGACCACGGAGAAAGGGAAGGGGGAGCGAGGGACGTGTCCGGGATGATCCGGATGCCAGAAGGAGCACTTCCCATGACCACTTCGGTAAAGCTCGCCAAGCTTACGCTGTCCCCGATCAATGTGCGCAAGCGGCCCGACGAGCTGCTCGAAATCCCTCAGATGGCCGCTGATCTCGAAGCGCGCGGCGTCCTCCAGAATCTCCTTGTCACGCCCGTCAAGAAGCCGCGCGGCACGTTCGAGGTATTCGATGGCGGCCGGCGCCTTCGCGGCCTCCTGCTGCTCGCGGAACGGGGCGTGATCGATCCTGAAACCTACGATGTGCCGGTCAAGGTGCTCGTCGGCGACGAAGCGACCCTCTCGGAAACCTCGACCGCGGCGAACTTCCACCAGCTCAAGATGACCCCGGCCGAGGAATGCCGGGCCTTCCAGTATTTCATCGGCCTCAACGGCGACATTGACGGCGTGGCCAAGCGCTTCGGGCTGACGCGCCGGTTCGTCGAGGGACGGCTGCGTCTCGCTACGCTGGCCGAACCGATCTTCGAGGCGCTGAGCGAAGGCGCGATCACGCTCGATGTCGCCAAAGCCTACGCCTCCACCGAGAACCAGGAGAAGCAGCTCTTGGTCTGGAACAGCTACGGCCAGGGTTATGCCAATGCCGACACCATCCGGCGCGTCATCGCCAACGAGACGATGAAATCGACCGATCCCGTCGCCATCCTCGTGGGCGAGGATCGCTATGTCCAGGCCGGCGGCAAGGTCGATCGTGACCTGTTCAGTGACAGCGGCGACAAATGGATCAATCCCGAAATCGCGCAGCGGCTGGCCTCCGACATCATGGAAGCCGAAGCCAAGCGCATCGGCGAGGAGCTCGGGCTCGGCTGGATCCGACCGATCGCGTCCAACTATACGCACAGTGCGGCGGCCGGCCTCTACCGGGTAATCTTGCCTTCGCCCGACCTTACCGAGGAGGAGCTTGCGCGGGTGGAGGCGATCACCGAGCGCAAGGATGCCATCAGCACCGAGATGGAAGACGACAGCATCAGCGACGAAGCCTACAAGGCGCTCGACCAGGAATGGGATGCACTCGAGGAAGAGGAGCAGGCGCTCCATAACAAGCCGCCCATCCTCCCAGACGACCTCAAGTCCCAGGTCGGCGCATTCCTGAAGCTCACGCCCCGCGGCGAGATGGTCCTCGACGGCGAATATTATAGCGAGGAACCAGTCCAGTTCGGCGGCGATGACGAGGACGATGCTGACGGGGAAGGGAGTGACGACGGTGCTTCCGGCGCTTCGGGTTCGGGTCGCAGCTTCACCCCGCCGCCGCCGCCGCCCGAAGCCGTCGCGCCGGGTGGCAAGCCGCTCAGCGCCCGTCTGTTCGACGAACTCGCCATGCAGCGGCGCGACGTGCTCGCGGCTTCGCTCCTCAGCCATCCCGCCCTCGCGCTCGACTATGCCCTGTTCGTGATGATCGACGACCGCACCAGCAGCTTCAGCGCCTACGGCTCGACCATCCGCGCCCGCTCGCCCCAGGATCCGGTCTCGGGCCAGCAGCCGGCCACGCGCGCGCGCAGCTATCTCGCCGAGGCCCAAGACGGGCTCGATGCGAGCTGGCTCGAGCACAAGTCGGAAGTCGAGCGGTTCGAGGCGTTCCGCGCCCTCGATGACGACGCCAAGGCGGCCTGGCTCGCCTATGTCGTCGCGATCTCGCTGGAAGCGAAGCCGAGCTACCGCGCAGAGCAGTGTCCGCTCCACAACCGTCTCGCCACGATCATGGACGTGGAGGTGGCAAGCTGGTGGCGGCCGACCTCGGAGAATTTCTTCGACCGCATCAGCAAGGGCTCGATCCTCAGCCTGCTTGCCGATGTCGGCGGCGCGGCGCTGACGGCCCGGCACGCCACCATGAAGAAGTCCGAAATCTCCCAGTCCTGCGAGAAGCTCTTCGCAGGCGAGGCGATCGTCGAGCCGGAGGTCCGCGACGCCGCGCTGGCCTGGGTGCCCGATGCCATGCGCTTCCTCGACAAGACGCCGGACGAGGATCCCGGCTTCGTCGCCGAGGAGGGCGGCGATGAGAGCGTCGACAGCCCGGATGAAGGGTTCGACGATGAAGGGGACGATGGCGAACCGGACGAAGCGCCGGAGGGCGCTGATGCGCTCGCGGCCTGAGCCCTCCCGGTCTCTTTGACGATCTGCCGCCGGTGCGCTCCCCCGCGCCGGCGGCCTCTTTTCCCTTGCGACAGGATATCCGCCATGAGCCAGGTAAAGCGCGCCGGCCGCGACGTCGCGGCCGAGATCACCGATCTCATCATCCGAAAGCTCGAGGAAGGGGTCCCGCCCTGGTCACGTCCCTGGCGCGTCGCCGGTGCGGGTGGCCGCCCCCTGCGTCACTGCGGCACGCCTTATCAGGGCATCAATACGCTCTACCTGTGGGCGCTCGGCGATGCCGAGGGCTACCGATCTCGCTACTGGATGACCCGGCGTCAGGCCGAAGCGCTGGGCGGTCATGTCCGCAAGGGCGAGGGTGGGGCCCTGTCGGTCTACTTCTCCTCCTTCCGCAAATGCGAAACCCATCCCGGCACCGGCCGCGAGACCGAGCGGACGATCCGTTTCCTGCGCCATTATCTGGTATTCAATGCCGACCAGGTCGACGGTCTGCCGGCCTATTTCCATCCTCCTGACATTGCCGAGCCGCCGCTCGAACCCTCGGCACGCCAGCGTGCGATCGATGCCTTCTTCGCAGGCATCCCTGCGGAGGTCCGCCATGGCGGCAGCCAGGCCTATTTCACCCCGACCTTCGACTATATCCAGCTGCCGAGCCGCTCGGCTTTTCGCAGCATGGACCATTATGCATCGGTTCGCTGCCACGAGACCGTGCACTGGACGGGGCATGCCAACCGCCTGGCGCGCACTTTCGGCAAGCGGTTCGGCGACAAGGCCTATGCCTTCGAGGAGCTGGTCGCCTTATCTGGACAGTCTGCGCCGTCCGCAACATTGCATTAGGTCGGCGATGGACGTCCACGGTAGGCAGTAATCAGGCTGGCCGTAGCGCTGACCCAAGAGCTGGCGGAGGCCAGCCTGATTGCT
>NZ_RZUL01000018.1 GCF_004005485.1 Sphingobium algorifonticola | reverse complement strand
GTCATTTGCAGAGACGAGCATTTTCACTCATGAACAGACCGTGTCACTAACCGTCAGCGTTGGACTGGCTCAAATACCTGCAAAAGCGACGCTTCCTCAGGCAATCAAACTGGCAGATGACGCATTATACGCTGCAAAGGCGGCAGGTCGAAACTGCCTCTCCGTTGCAGCCTGAAGCGCGAAGGGCGATCATTCGGTTAGCGCCGATAAGGGCACAACTCTACGTCTCATAGGAGCGGCCGCAGATCACGCACCTTCATCTCTGGATGCTTTAGCTTTTAAAGCTTTCGACCAACTTCACCGCATCCTCGACCGTCTTGACCCCGCCAACAGCGTCGTCTGGGATTGCTATCTCGAACTCATCCTCAAGCGCCATGACAAGCTCTACTACATCCAGACTATCTGCACCTATATCTTCGTGGAATGAAGCCTCCATCCTCACCTGATCGGGATACACGCCCAAGCTCTTTACGATGATCTCGATGACCCGGTCAGAAATATCGCTCATGGCCTAAACCTCCCAGTGCGTTGGGGAACAAAATCCAAATTAATTTGCTCAGCGCAACGCTTCTGAATTTACTCCCTCTCGCAACTGGTCAGATCAGCTTATTACGCCTTACTCAGCATCTTTTCCGCGCTGGTGCGAACAAAGTCGCCGATCTGTCCCGACATCATCTTCAGGAACATGGGGACAGTTACGTCACCCCGCAGCTTGTCATCATCGACATCCAGTCGGACTGGTATCGTCTGGCCCATGGCGCCGATGGTAAGCTGAAGCGAATGTTCCGAGACCCATGCACTTTTAAGCGAGCCACCCCCTGGGATATGTTGCTCGAGCTTTGGAAGCCCCTGATCAATGCGCCGCTTCGCTTCGGCCTGACCCAGATTATGCGGGATGGTGATTTCCACGGTCGTTATCCTTTAATCGATTATTGGCGCGCCGTTATCAGCAACGTCGATGTAGCAGACGCATAGAGCTTGCCTTGCGCGTCGATCAATTTGGCTTCGGTGTGCGCGACTCTTTTGCCTATTGAGAGAACCTGGCCAATCGCCCTCACCCTTCCGATTTCTTCGGTCAACGGCGCGTGATAGGCTACCTTAAGTTCCAGAGTGACGCAGTTGACCGGCGATGGCGCGGCCGCGTTGGCGGCCACGCCGCAGGCGGAATCCAGCAAAATTGCGGCATAGCCACCATGGGCAATGCCCATGAAATTGTAGCTCTGCCGACCGGGCGAAGCGGAAAAGACCACGCGGCCATGTTCCACCTCGTCCAGGTCGATATCGAACAAAGCCATCATCGGCGGTCGCTCACCAACTGCCATGAGGCTTTTGATCTCGTCGAGACCGGTCATCGCCTAGAGCTTTTCTGCAAGCTCTGGCACAACCTTGAACAGGTCGCCAACCAGGCCGATGTCCGCTACCTGAAAGATCGGGGCATCCTCATCCTTATTGATGGCGATGATGGTCTTTGAGTCTTTCATGCCGGCGAGATGCTGAATCGCGCCGGAGATGCCGACGGCGATATAGACTTCGGGAGCTACGATCTTACCGGTCTGGCCGACCTGATAGTCGTTGGGCACATAGCCTGCATCGACCGCGGCGCGGCTTGCACCAACCGCTGCGCCCAGCTTGTCAGCCAACGGAAAGATAGTCGCTTCGAACGTCTCGCCATCCTTCAACGCACGGCCGCCCGACACGATGATCTTGGCGCTGGTTAGCTCGGGCCGTTCCAGCTTGACGATCTCGGCGCCGACGAAGGAGGAAATACCCTTGTCCCCGGTCGAGTTCACAGCTTCCACCACACCGCTGCCGCTGTCCTTCGACGCCTTGTCAAAGGCCGTGCCGCGAACAGTGATGACCTTCTTGGCGTCCTTCGACCTGACCGTGGCGATGGCATTGCCGGCATAGATTGGACGGGTGAACGTGTCCTCGCTCTCAACCGACAGGATGTCGCTGATCTGCATGACGTCCAGCAGTGCAGCGACGCGCGGCGCGACGTTCTTGCCGTTGCTGGTGGCCGGCGCGACGAACGCGTCATGATGGCCCATCAGTTCGACGATCAGCGGCGCGACATTCTCGGCCAGCGCATGGGCAAAAGCCCCGTCGTCGGCGACATGGACCTTGCCCACGCCGGCGATCCTGGCGGCTTCTGCGGCCACGCCGTCGACGCCTTGGCCGACGACCAGCATATGGACTTCGCCCAGCTTGGCTGCGGCGGTCACGGCAGAAAGGGTCGCATCCTTGACGGCCCCGCCCTCATGTTCGACCCAAACGAGCGTCTTCGTCATGCTGCAACTCCTGCTTTCCGGCGGCTCACGCCGCAACTCCCAGGGCCTTGAGTTTGGCCACCAGTTCATCGACATCGGCAACCTTGATGCCGGCCGAACGCTTGGGCGGCTCGACGACCTTGAGCGTCTCCAGCCGTGGCGCGATATCGACGCCGTAATCAGCTGGCGCCTTGGTCGCGAGCGGCTTGGCCTTGGCCTTCATGATGTTGGGCAGCGAAGCATAGCGCGGCTCGTTGAGGCGCAGGTCGGTGGTGATGATCGCCGGGATGGAGAGCTTCAAAGTCTCCAGGCCGCCATCGACTTCGCGGGTGACATTGACCTTGTCGCTCTCGACCTCGACCTTGCTGGCGAACGTGCCCTGCGGCAGGTTCAGCAGCGCGGCGAGCATCTGGCCGGTCTGGTTGCTGTCGTCGTCGATCGCCTGCTTGCCCAGGATGATCAGGCCAGCGCCTTCCTCTTCCTGCACCTTGGCGAGCAGCTTGGCGACGCCCAGCGGTTCGACATCATCATCGGTCTGGATCAGGATTGCGCGGTCCGCACCCATGGCGAGCGCCGTGCGCAGAGTTTCCTGCGCCTTGGCAACGCCGATCGATACCGCCACGACCTCGCTCGCCGCGCCCTTTTCCTTCAGGCGAATGGCTTCCTCGACGGCGATTTCGTCGAACGGGTTCATGCTCATCTTGACGTTGGCCAAGTCCACGCCCGTGCCATCCGCCTTCACGCGCGGCTTCACATTGTAATCGATAACCCGCTTCACGGGCACAAGGATCTTCATCAGGACATCCTATCTGTCATTGAAGTGTCGCTTCGAATTCATGCTTGAGGTCATCGCACAGCGCGCGCGCGGAGCGCCGCGCCTGCGTCGACCCCACGCCGTGCCCCGCCGACCAGACCGTCTTCCAGGCACGCGCTTCCTCGGAGAGCGAGAGGGCGCCATGCTGCTCGGGAACGCTTGCGGCTGCGAGGCTACGTCCCAGGAAGTTGGCACCGATCCCGGTGACGCGATCGGTGTAGACGATGTCGGCGGCATTCGCTTCGATCATCATATCTTTCTGGTCTCCGCCAGCGAGACTCTCCTCCGCAGCGATGAAGTGCGAGCCGATATAAGCCAGGTCCGCCCCCATCAGACGGGCGGCGGCGATCTGCTGGCCCCGCGTAATGGCGCCTGCCAGCGCCAGCGGCCCCGAAAAGAAGCGGCGTATTTCTTCGACCAGAGCAAAAGGACTTAACATTCCGCCATGCCCCCCTGCCCCGGCTGCCACCGCGATCAGTCCATCCACGCCGGCAGCTACCGCTTTTCCCGCATGGCGCACGCTGGTAACGTCGTGAAACACGAGACCCCCATAACCCTGCACGACCTGAACCACCTCGGCTGCCGCACCCAGCGAGGTGATGACGAGCGGTACGCGGTGCCGGACCGTCAACTCCAGATCAGCCTCGAGCCTGGGATTGCTTTTGTGAACGATGAGATTGACACCGAAGGGCGCAGCCCCCTCTTCCCCCGCAAGCCGTCCCTCTATCTCGTCGAGCCATTCTCCATAGCCTTCGCTGCTACGCTGGTTGAGGACGGGAAAAGTGCCCAGCAACCCTGCCTTGCAGCACTCGACCACCAGGTCCGGACCAGAGACCAGAAACATCGGCGCGACGATGGCCGGGATCGCAAGTCGGTCGCCAAGAAGTGCGGGGAGCGTCAAAAGATCTCATCCTCCAGCGCCATCATCGACTTCTTGCCTGCCTTGATCGACAGGAAGTGCGCGGTCGCCTGCGGCAGGATTCGCTCGAAGAAGAATGTCGCCGTCTTGATCTTGGCGTCGTAGAATCGCTTGTCTTCAGTTCCGAAAAACAGCTGAAATCCGGCGATTTTTGTGGCTTTGGCAAAACAATAGCCCATCGCGACCAGACCGAGCAGACGAAGATAATCTGTCGACGCGGCACCGGCTTCCTCCGGATCCTTCATTGCTCGCTGGGCGACTGTCGCGGTCGAAAGCTGAAGCGCGCCAAATGCCTTGGCAAGCGCCTCGACCATCGGCTTCATCGGCCCGTCGACATTGTTCTCCTCGATGAAGGCCGAAACGGGATGGAAGAAGCTGCGCAGATAACGACCCATATGAGCGCCAAGCTTTCGACCGACGAGGTCAAGTGCCTGAACCCCGTTCGTGCCCTCGTAGATCATGGTGATGCGGGCATCGCGAGCATATTGCTCGACGCCGCTCTCGCGAATGTATCCATGTCCACCATAACATTGGACCGCCAGGTTGGCGCTTTCAAAGGACATGTCGGTGAACATGGCTTTGACGACCGGCGTCATCAGCGCAATGAAATCCGATGCACGCTGCCGCACTTCCGGTTCCGGCGAATGCTTCTCCGCATCGAGCGCGCGAGACACCCAGGCCGACAAGGCCCGACAACCCTCATTATAGGCGCGCATCGTCATCAGCATGCGCCGTACGTCAGGATGCACGATGATGGGATCGGCCGCCTGATCGGGATATTTGGGTCCAGAAAGTGCCCGGCCCTGGATCCGGTCTTTCGCATACCATGCCGCCGCCTGATAAGCGGCCTCGCCCACGCCCAGCCCCTGGATGCCTACCGACACGCGCTCGGTATTCATCATCGTGAACATCGCGGCCATGCCTTTATTGGGCTCGCCAACCAGCCAACCGACGGAATCGTCAAAATTCATCTGGCATGTAGCGGAGGCCTTGAGGCCCATCTTATGTTCGATGGCCGCGCATTGCACGCTGTTCGATGGTCCCGGAGCGCCATCCTCCTTCGGGAGATATTTGGGCACGAGAAACAGGCTGATGCCCTTCACGCCTTTTGGCGCATCGGGGAGGCGCGCCAGAACCAGATGAATGATATTTTCGGTGAGGTCATGCTCGCCGGCGGAAATGAAGATCTTCGAGCCCGTGACCTTGTAGCTGCCGTCTCCCTGGGGTACGGCGCGCGAGCGTAAAAGACCAAGATCGGTACCGCAATGCGGTTCGGTCAAGCACATGGTGCCCGACCACTGGCCACTCACCATCTTGGGCAGATAGGCCTGTTTGAGCGTATCACTGCCATGGCCTTCCAGGGCAGTCGTCGCGCCGTGGGTGAGCCCTGGGTAGAGGCCAAAGCTCAGATTAGCCGAACAGATCATTTCCTCCACGAGCTTGTTCACCGTCTCCGGTAGACCCTGACCACCCCATTCCGGATCGGACGCGAGCGAGGTCCAGCCGCCTTCTGCGAACTGGCGATAGGCTTCCGGAAAGCCCTGCGGCGTGCGCACCACGCCATTTTCGAGGTGGCAGCCTTCTTCGTCACCCGATCGGTTGAGCGGCAAGAGCACATCGCGGCAGAAGCGGGCTGCTTCCTCGAGCACCGCATCGGTCAGGTCCGGGGTGAACTCGGACAATGCGGGGATATCCCCGAAACCGTCATCCTGATGGAGCTCGTTGAGGACAAAGCGCATGTCGCGCAGTGGAGCGTCATAGACTTGCATGGTTAAATATCTCCCCGCGGGCCAACGCACCTGACGGCGCACGACCCGCATCTTGTCAGTTGCGAAGCGGCTTGCCGGTCACAAGCATCTGCTCCACGCGCGCCTGCGTACGCGGGTCACGAACGAGCTGCATGAAAGCCTTGCGCTCCAATGCGAGAAGATCGGCTTCGCTGACGATATCGATCAGATCCTTCTCCCCGCCAGACAGCACATCGGCGAGCGCACCCGAGACCACCCCGTCATAGGACGTGGCGAGACCGCGAGCCTGAAAGCCTTCGACGGCGAGTTCGAGGGCCACCTTGCCGCCGGCTCCAGGCAGACGAAATTCCGGCGGAGCGGGCGGCGCATATCCCTCGACCAGTGCAAGAGCCTTCGCCTTCGCATCGCTGAGAAGACGAACGCGGTTCATCGTGATGCCGTCACTGGGTCGCAGGAAGCCATATTCTTTTGCTTCGGCCGCGGATTTGGCGACCGTCGCTGTCGAAACAGTCTCGAAAACCTTTGCGACGGAAGGCATGGGCCCTTTGGGCAAAGCGGGATTCTGCCGCCAGCGATCGAGCATCTCACCGCAGCCACCCCAGCCGGGGATCAGGCCCACCCCACATTCGACGAGGCCGATATAACTTTCGGCATGTGCCTGAACCGCGTCGCTGTTCAGCAGTATTTCACAACCACCGCCTAGGGCCATGCCCGATGGCGCGCTCACCACCGGGAACGGCGCATATTTAAGCGCCTTGTAGGCTTCCTGGCCACCCGCGACGAGCTTTTCGATTTCGCCCCATGCCGCGATATTGAGCGCGAACAGGGCAAGCCCGAGATTCGCGCCGGCCGAGAAGTTGCTGCCTTCATTATAGACGACCAGCGCTTTGTATTTCTCTTGCACAAGCGGGATGGCTTTGCCGATCAGGGCCATGACGTCACCGTCGAGGGCGTTCATCTTGCCGGTGAATTCGAAGGCCACCACACCGTCGCCGATATCCCAGAGTGCGGCCGAACCGTTCTTGATCAGCGGCTGCGAGGAGAGCTTGATGTCCTCGAGCAACAAGACACCTTCGGGCCTGACGACATCATGATAATCGCCATCCAGTCCAAGATATTGCCGTTTGCCATTTTCCACGCGGTAGAAACTGCGATCTCCCGCTAACGTCAGCAGCGCCGGCACCGGACGGCCTTCGGCGGCGAGCCGTTCGGCGACCTTCGCCGCGCCGATCTTGTCGATGAGTTCGAAGGGCCCGAACTTCCAGTTATACCCAAGCTTCATCGCCGTATCGACGCCAACGATGTCGTCAGCGATTTCCGGCACGAGGCTGGCGGCGTAGGACAGAGTCGCACCGAGGATGGCCCAGGCATAGGCGCCCGCATCACCGGGTAGGGCGATAAGAGCTGCAAGGTCGCCTTTACCAGCCGCGCCAGAAACAGACGGCGCCTTAATGGCCGGCCGATAGTCGCCGGTCGAAAGATCGATGGCCTCCTTGCGTTTGCCGGCATCTCGGTTCAGGCGGTAAAAGCCGCCTTTGCCCTTGCGGCCGGTATAGCCGTCCGCGATCATCCGGTCGATTAGCGGCGCGGGCCGCGCGATCGCCTGATAGGGATCATCGGCCGGCAGGGTCGAGGTCAGGCTCTTTTGCAGATAGGGCATGAGATCGATGCCTACGAGATCGACAAGCCCGAAAACCCCTGTCTTGGGGACCCCCATGGGCTTTCCCGCGATCGCATCAGCCTGTTCGACCGTGATTCCCAGGTCGAAGGCTGCGTTGAGCGCCGCCTGAATCCAGAAGGTGCCAATGCGATTGGCGATGAAGCCCGGTGTATCCTTTGCGCGAACCACGCTCTTCCCAAGCGTGCGATCTGCGAAGTCAGCGATCCGTTCCACCAGAGCCGTATCGCTCTCGGCTCCTGTCACGATCTCCAGCAGCCGCATATAGCGGGGCGGATTAAAGAAATGGGTGATAAGAAAGTGGCTGCGAAAGCCTTCCGAGCGCCCCTCGATCAGTTGCCCCAGCGGGATGGTCGAGGTGTTGGATGACACGGCCGCATCCGGTCTGCGATGCGCCTCGATCTTCTCGTAAAGCCCGTGCTTGAGATCCAGCCGTTCGACAATCGCCTCGACGATCCAGTCACAATCGGCGATTTTCGCCAGATCGTCCTCGATATTGCCAGTTTCGACCAGCTTTGCCGCCGCCTTCGACATGAAAGGAGCCGGGTCCGTCTTGAGCATCTTGGCCACCGCGCCCGCCGCCACGGCGTTGCGATCATCAGGATCGCGCACGATATCGAGGAGGAGAACGGGAATACCGGCATTAGCGACCTGCGCCGCGATGCCCGCACCCATCGTGCCTGCGCCGATGACGCAGACCTTCTTCACGGAAGCAGGGCCGCTCATTCCGCTGCCTCCAGCACCGTCGCGATCCCCTGCCCGCCACCGATGCACTGGGTCGCGAGCGCATATTTGCCACCTTCGCGCTTCAGCAGCGCCGCAGCCTTGCCCACGATGCGCGCGCCGGTCGCTCCCAAAGGATGGCCGATGGCGATCGCGCCACCGTCGACATTGACCTTGTCGACATCGAGCCCAAGATCGGAAATGCAAGCCAGCGACTGGCTGGCGAAAGCCTCGTTCAACTCGACAATATCGAGTTGTCCAACATCGAGGCCTGCACGGCCAAGCGCCTTGCGCGAAGCCTCAACCGGACCGATGCCCATGATCTCGGGCTGACATCCCGAGACCGCGACCGACTTGATCCGCGCCAGAATGGGAAGCCCGTTGGCAAGCGCATAGTCTTCGCTGGCGATGAGAACCGCGCTGGCGCCATCGGTCAAGGGTGAAGATGTGCCTGCGGTTACGGTTCCTTCTTGGGCAAAGGCAGGCTTGAGGCCGGCAAGCGCTTCCACCGTCGTTCCGGGACGCGGCGTGCCGTCCTTGTCGACGATGCCGGCTTTGGTCGGGATCGGGACGATCTCGGC
Organism: Sphingobium algorifonticola; assembly: GCF_004005485.1. Taxonomy (GTDB): domain Bacteria; phylum Pseudomonadota; class Alphaproteobacteria; order Sphingomonadales; family Sphingomonadaceae; genus Sphingobium; species Sphingobium algorifonticola. The sequence goes on along the minus strand of NZ_RZUL01000018.1, from coordinate 7,877 downwards.
CTCGAGCTTGCCCGCAGCGATGGCGGAGGCGGCCTTGTCCTGGCTCGCGACGGCAAAGGCTTCCTGCTGCGCACGCGAAATCTGATACTTGGTGGCGACGTTTTCAGCAGTGTCGCCCATCCCGAGATAGGCGGCCGTCTTCTTGGCCAGCTCAGCGTTCGGAAGCGGATTGAACCCCATCATCGGTACACGGCTCATCGATTCGACGCCCGCGCAGATAAAGACCTCCCCCGCGCCCAGTTGAATCTGCCCGGCAGCGATGTGCACAGAACTCATCGACGATCCGCAGAAGCGGTTGACCGTCATGCCAGCGACCGAGAGCGGCAGATCAGCCAGAAGGCCGATGAGACGCGCGACGTTGAAGCCTTGCTCCCCCTCGGGGAAGGCGCAACCGAGCACGATATCCTCGATATCCTCGGGCTTTACACCGGTACGTTCAATCAGACCGCGGATGACCTGAGCAGCCAGATCGTCCGGGCGGACGCGCGCAAGCGCGCCCTTGCCAGCCAGATGAAACGGCGAACGGGCATAACCCGCGACAACCACATTACGCATCGATCGAAGCCTCTCCATGGAATCGGGAATCAGAAACACGCTGATGACCTAATGGTGCTTAGATTGACCTATACGTCAACAGAAATGTTTGGCATGGTACCCAGAAGCGGCGCGAGCGAGCACGGGCCATGTGAAGAAGGAGGGTGGCCGTGACAGCAAGGAATGCCTGAAAACCCGCCCCCAGCCCCGACCCAAGCAAACGCTGATGCGTCCGGCAATGCGGCGATCCCGGCCCATCCACAAAGGTAGCGTGCGCCGCGCTGAAGGAGATTCGAAATGCGCCTTCATGAACATGTCTTGCGCCGACAGGTCGTCAACGAAATGCACCTGCGGCGATTTGCGAGACTAGATCCGCCGGCGCTCGCCATACAGACCGTACGACTGCTCGATGACGAGCAGTGGGAGAAGGAGTGGTCCGTGATCAGCGATCTGCGTGGTGCAGAGCTGGATCGTACCGCGCGACATATGGAAACCGGCTGGAAAGATGCTGTCCGTATCGCTTGGGAAAGGCATAGCGAGGCAATCACAACCACCCTTACATTTGCTACGGAAAACAAAAATCCGGAGTGGAACTTACCCCTGACCGGACCTTCTGCAGAGGCTTTGACCTGGATGGAAGAGCTTCCTGGCAGCGTGATCCGCGCCACGCAGATCGTCGTCGTCACCAGCGACAGCGCTGCCGCCGAGCTTATCGAGAGAGCTGCATTTCACCCTGCCCATTTGGTTTCATGCGTCGTCGACGATGCCATCCGGATCTGGAGCGACTTTCGCATACATGCAGAAGGGTATGGGCGCCTAGTGGTCGCGACCAATGGCGCAAGCGTTGACGAGGTTTCCCGCTGTATCCAGCGCGTGCAGGAACTGGGGAACTATCGGAACCTCGCGCTTCTCGGTTTGCCGACTGCGCGACATGGCTGGAACGTGCTGGATGAGATCGAGCGCAGTCTGGACGAGACTGGTCGGGCATTGCGCGATTCTTCGCGCACTGATGATAGCCTTCTTGCCTCTCTGTCGTCGCTGACCGCAAGATTGCTAACATTAGCGAGTGAAACGGATTCAAGGCTGAGCGCCACGGCCGCCTATGCTGAGATCGTCGCAGAGCGGCTTACCGATCTCGTTGTATCGCGCCTTCCAGGATTCCAGTCGCTTAGCGACTTCACCGGAAGGCGCTTTAATCCAGCGGTCCGAACATGCCGGGATTTTCAGACGCGCCTAGCCCAGGTCAGCCTTCGAGCCGCACAGTTCACTGCCCTCCTGCGCGCACGGGTCGAGACACACATTGAAAATCAGAATGCGTCGCTGCTTGCTTCAATGGACCGCAGCGTTCGCATGCAGCTTCGCCTCCAACACCTGGTCGAGGGACTCTCAGCGGTTGCCGTGGGCTACTACGCGCTCGGCCTAATCGGATACCCTCTCAAGGCAGCCGAGAAGGCATTCCCCCCCTTTTCCTCCGTTATTGTCCTGGGGGGTTTGGCTCCGCTGGTTGCGGTAATCGCATTTTTCTCAATCGCCTACGCACGTCGCCGAGCCGTCGCCGACGCCTCGGTCAAGTCGATACGTAAAGAAAACCCGGACAGCGGTGGGATGCATCGCCAGCCTCCGGAAGCGGCAAACAGCCACCGGACTAAATCGGAAGAATGATGACGATTTGAGTCCTTGACTTACCTATACGTCAACATGATGGTGAGGGAGAGGCCGATTCGAGCCACTTCGACGCGGTCCAGCAAAGAACAATCGCGTTAGCGGTGCCTCATGGGAGCGGAACGAATGACAATCTTACTGGCAATACTGGCAGCGGCATCGATGCCGGCCGACGCAGCGGTGGGTCGTTGGCAGACCGAAAACCGACATGGCGTGGTCGAGATTGCCAGATGCGGTTCATCCATCTGCGGCACTTTGCTGTCCTCCGACGGCCTTCGGGCGAACCCGCAGTTGCGCGATGAGAAGAACAAGGATGCGCAGCTGCGCAGCCGCCCCCTGAAAGACTTGCGAATCCTGCAGGGCTTCCAATGGAAATCCGGCTCCTGGTCCGGCGGCACCATCTACAACGCCGAGGACGGCGGCACTTACGGCGCGACCGTCACCGTGATCGACAGCGATCATTTGCGCCTGAAGGGCTGCATCGTCTGGCCACTGTGCAAGACCCAGACCTGGATACGTTTACGCTGACATCAACGCATCTGAAATAAATCACGCGAGGGGAGAATAGCATTGAAACACGGCCTGAAACGTCATGTAACCGTAGCTCTTGTCGGAGCGCTGGCAGTGCCGCAGGTTGCACATGCCGGTGGCTTTTATCTTCAGGAACAGTCGGTCAAGGGCGCGGGCCGCGCATTCTCAGGCGAAGTTGCCGATCAGGGAGCGGAATCTCTCTGGTGGAACCCGGCGGCGATCGGGGGCGTGTCAGGCGTCGATAGCCATTTCGCGATCAGCGCGATCCTCCCTAAGGGTAGTATCGACAACGTCAATACGCTCATCGTACGGCCGGGACAGACGCCTGCAGCGGTCGGTGGTGATCAGAGATCGCGTAATCCCATCAACAACGGCATCCTCCCATCAGGAGCGATCGCCTTTGCAGTCAGCCCGAAACTGGCCGTCGGGCTCGCACTGACATCGCCTTACAGCTTTACCACCGACTACGAGGCGACAAGCTGGGTGCGCTACACCACCGATAAGACGAAGTTGCGCACCTACGATATCCAGCCGTCAATCGCGTTTATGCCAACGCCCAACCTCAGCATCGGCGCGGCGCTGAATATCGAATATGCGGACGCTACTCTGTCTAATTATCTGCCCAATCTTTCCCCGCTCCTGGCCGATGGCCATCAGGAACTCAAGGGCGATGGTTGGGATCTGGGCTGGACTGCTGGTCTCCAATATCGCGCAGGTCCCGTCACACTGGGTGCGAGCTACAAGTCCAGCGTGAAGCATGACCTGAAAGGTTCGATCACAACGACCGGGCTGCTCGGACCGCTAGCCGGACAAAATGGCTCGATCGACACCGGCGCGAGTTTCCGCACGCCCTGGCAGGCAACAGTCGGCGCACGCGTAGCGGTGTCTCCCAGGCTGACCTTGAACAGCCAGATTGTCCGCTTCGGATGGTCGGAGTTCGACAGCATCAAGCTGGGGTCTCCGCTCAATACCGCCATCCCGGAAAACTACCGAAACACCTGGAGCTTCGCGGGTGGCATTGATTATTCTGCCTCCCCCCAATGGACCATCCGCGCAGGCGTGCAGCACGATCAAACCCCGACGAGGGACGGCAATCGCGACGCGCGCGTGCCAGATGCGGATCGATGGAACTTCGCGGCGGGCAGCAGCTTTGCTCTTTCCCGCAATTTCACCCTCAATGCCGCCGCCGCTTACATCGCCTTCAAGGACGAGACGATTGATCGGACAACTGCCGCGTATGCTGGAAGTGCCGCGCAGACCCCCATCCTGGTCAACGGCGGGGTGAACGACGCTCATGCCGTCGTGCTGTCCCTTGGTGGTCGGTTGACCTTCTGATGTTCGAGGCTGCCATGGCTGAACCCATTTCAGACATCTTCGACGGACAGCAGGATCCGTCGCTTCCACCCCGATTGATCACCGACCTGCTGGATAACGCGGTTGCGCTATATCCAGACCGGATAGCGATCGATTTCCTGGGTAGAACCTGGACCTACGGTGAGATCGGCGGCCTCGTGCAGAGGGCAGCCAGGGGCCTGCAGGATCAGGGCTTGAAGAAAGGCGATCGATTCGGCCTTTGCCTGCCCAATTGTCCGTACTTCGTTGTCCTGTATTTTGCCGCACTCCAGGTCGGTGCGATCATCGTGAATTTCAACCCTCTCTACACCGAGCGAGAACTTGAGCATCAAATCCGCGACTCAGGCACGCGGATGATGGCCGTACCGGATCTGAAAGCAATCCATGGGAAAGTGGAGGCGGTTGCAGCAAGCGCCGGCCTGGACAAGATCATTCTGTGCGGCATGGTCGACATGTTGCCGCGGATGAAAGGCTTGGGCTTTACCTTGTTCAAGCGCAAGGATCATGCTCGTGTACTGGACGAGAGCATTCACGTCCGTTTGAACAGACTCTTGTCGAGCAATGTTCTCCCGAATCCTGTGCGGCGTGAGCCGGACGACGTTGCGGTGTTGCAATACACCGGCGGAACGACCGGTGTTCCCAAAGGAGCGATGCTCACGCATGCCAACCTCGCCGCCAACAGCGCGCAGATGGTCGTGCATGTTGGGGGGCACAGCTCCCGCCAAGAGCGCACACTCGGCGTTCTGCCCATGTTCCATGTCTTTGCGCTCACCACAGTGCTGAATTTCTCCGTCGAGATCGGTGCGGAGATGGTGCTGCTTCCTCGCTTCGAGATGGACCAGGTCCTCAAAACCATGAAGCGCAAGCCCCCCACCCAGTTCTTCGGCGTGCCCACCATCTATGTGGCTCTCAACGGGCTCGCGGACGACAAGATTCCGAACCTGTCGTCAGTGAGAGCCTGCATATCGGGCGGTGCCCCTCTGCCCCTCGATGTCCGGGAGCGTTTCGAAGAGCGGACCGGGGCAAAAGTCGTTGAAGGCTACGGCCTTTCCGAGACGGCCCCTATCATAGCGTGTAATCCCCTGGACGGCCTCGTGAAAGACAACAGCTGTGGGCCGCGCTTTCCCGGCACCATCCTGGAAATCCGCGATCCGGAGAACCCTACGAGGGTGCTTCCCCAAGGTGAGCGGGGCGAAGTCTGCGCCCGGGGCCCACAGGTCATGAAAGGATATTGGCAGCGCGAAGAAGACACGCAGGCGGTATTCGTTGAGGGAGCGCTACGGACTGGGGACATCGGATATCTCGATGAAGATGGTTACCTCTTCCTTGTCGATCGCATCAAGGACGTGATTTTTTGCGGCGGCTATAATGTCTATCCTCGCATCATCGAGGACGCCGCATACCAGCATCCAGCCATCAAGGAGGCAATCGCCATTGGGATTCCGGATCCTTACCGAGGTCAGTCGCCCAAGCTCTTCGTGGCACTACACGAGGATGCAACCGTCACTACGGGCGAACTGAAGGATTTTCTTCGAGAGCGCCTCAGCAAGATCGAGATGCCAAAAGCGATCGAAATTCGCGATAGCCTGCCCAAGACCATGATTGGCAAGCTATCGAAGAAGGAACTTGTCGAGGAGGAGAATAAAAAGCTCGCATGAGCGCCACCAGCCTGCCACTGTCAAATTTTGCTGTTTTGCAACAGGCACCGTGGGATGAGGGTGGCGGACATTGATAGGCGGAGCAAGGCGAACGTGAGACGTGAGCGGATCAAAGCGCCTGTTGATAATCACGGTGCCGGGGCGCGGGATGCGCGTGAATTTACACCCCCACTGCAAGGTATAAATGATGTTGCCCGCGAGTTGGGGGTCACACTGCGAACTCTCCGCTTCTATGAGAAGGAGGGTTTGATCGCCCCCCAACGCGTCGGCAATACGCGCATATATTCCAAGCGCGAGATCGGGAGGATGCAACTCATTCTCCGGGGCAAGCGGCTGGGTTTCTCCATTCGAGAGATCAAGGAGTTCCTCGATCTATATGATGCCGACCCGGGACATCATGAGCAGATGGGCAGACTCGTAGAGCGCGTCCGCGAGAGACTTATTGATCTGAAGAGTCAGCGTAGCGCCCTTGATTTAACTATCGAGGAACTGACCAAGATCGAAAATGAGGCTACCACGCACCTCATGCGAAAGCAGAAATAGTCCGCGCCCTAGGGTCAGGACCCATTGATGTGAGGCGCGTGATCTGATTCAGGCTCCGCAAGGAGACTGGATTTGAGCGACCTTTATTGGCTGACGGACGAGCAGATGGCGCGGCTCGAGCCGTATTTTCCGAAGAGCCACGGCAGGCCGTGGGTTGACGATCGCCGGGTGCTGAGCGGGATTATCTTCGTCAACCGCAATGGGCTTCGCTGGCGTGACGCGCCCAAGGACTATGGACCGCACAAGACGCTCTACAACCGCTGGAAGCGGTGGGGCGAGATGGGCGTCTTCACCCGAATGATGGAAGGGCTGTCTGCCGCAGGCGCTGAACGTAAGACGGTGACCTGTGGCCTGCTGCCGGTTTGATGGACACCGAGATAAGCTTCTTTAGGCTACCCCAGCCTGGCGTTCAAAGTCGATGGGGCTGAGATAACCCAGGGTCGAATGCCTGCGGGTGGGATTGTAGAAACGCTCGATATAATCGAACACGTCGGCTCTGGCCTGATCGCGCGACTGATAGACCTTCTTTCGAACCCGTTCGGTCTTGAGGGAGGAGAAGAAGCTCTCCATCGCCGCGTTATCCCAGCAATTGCCCGATCGACTCATGGAGCAGGTCACGCCATTATCCTGCATCAGGCGCTGGAATTGCTCACTGGTATATTGGCTGCCCTGATCCGAATGATGCAGCAAGGCATCGGGTTTGCCCCGGCGCCAGATGGCCATCATCATGGCATCGGCAACCAGTTGGGCCGGCATGGTCGCGCTCATAGACCAGCCTGCGACACGGCGAGAGAACAGATCGATGACCGCCGCGACATAGAGCCAACCTTGTGCGGTCCAGATGTAGGTGAAGTCTGCCACCCACTTTTGGTTGGGCGCATCGGCAACGAACTGACGATCCAGCACATTGGCCGCGACCACTGACTTGCCGCCATGATCCTTGGGCAGGCCGCGCCGGCGCGGTCTGGCGCGCAATCCTTGCTGTCGCATCAGGCGCTCGATGCGATGCAGGCCGCAATCTACACCGTCAGCCAGCACGTCACGCCAGACCCGCCTCGCGCCATAGGTCCGGTCGCTCAGCGTGAAGCTTGCCCTGACCTTGCGCCCCACCTCGATGTCGCTTCTGGCGCGCGCCGATGGAGCACGCACCAGCCAGGCATGGAACCCACTGCGCGAGACACCGAGAGCCCCGCAAAGCCACGACACCGGCCAGATCCCTCGATGCTTCGCGATGAAGGTAAACCTCATATCGAGTCCTTCGCGAAGTAGGCCGCGGCTTTTTTTAGAATATCGCGCTCCGCCTTGAGTTTGGCCACCTCTCGACGCAGGCGCTGGATCTCCTGCTGCTCGGCCTTCATCTGGCCATGCCCAGGAAAGGCATCCTGCTTGTCGGCCGCAAACTCCCGAACCCATTTGCGCAGCACATTCTCATGCACATCAAGATCGCGGGCGGCCTGTGCAACCGCTACCCCGCGCTCCTTTACCAATCTTACCGCTTCAAGCTTGAACTCGCGGCTGAACTTCCTTCGTTGCATCAATGCTCTCCGGTTGATGAAAACACCTTATCTCGGTGTCCATCAAACCGGCAGCAGGCCA
>NZ_RZUL01000017.1 GCF_004005485.1 Sphingobium algorifonticola | reverse complement strand
AACGGCAGACCATCGAACATCGGCGCTTGCTTCACCGCAAGCTCGCCGCCTAACATCAACCCCCAGACGAGGCCCGCACTCCGCTAATCTACGCCGCGAGTTGCGCCAAATGTTCTGACGACGGACATTTTTCCACCTGTACTCAATCAGGCGATTATCGCGGATCGCATTATCGATTTCCGACAGTCCCTCCCATCTCTGGGAGCGCTGAGGATCGGGGCGCTCAAAGTCTGACTGCGTCATGATCGCATTCATCTCGCATCTCCTAGGAACATAGCATAAACAGAGAGTGGGAACAGGAAAATCTCATCCCTACCAACAAGCATTCTGTCCTCCTCGCCGTGCTGGGAAGCGGCAGAAGGGCATGGCGGCCACCGATGGAGTTTAATTTTCTCGGACAGTTTGCGCGCCCTCGTGCGCAGGAAGAGAGGCCAGCCGTTCTCTAGGCGGCCAGGTGTTCTAAATCGTACCTCCTCAGCCACGGCAACAATGGCTTAACGGAGCTAGCGGGGAACAGTGAGTTCCGGGCAAAATCGGCGACTCGGCCGAGCTCGTTACGAAGGAAATCACCAGCGATCTCCTCCGTTGCGAGATGGCTTTCAGGCATGACCACCACGAAGTCGTAGATTTTCGCCTGCTCCTTCCCCGGTGCGCGCCTTAGGATGCGTCCGCGGCGTTGGATGAATTGCCGCGGATTGCGGGAGCTGGCGATAAGGTAGGCAGTCCGGCAGGCCGGGACATCAATACCTTCGTCGAGGCAGCGTATCGCGACCATTGCCTCCGTCTCGCCGTCCTTGAACTGCCGCAAAATCTCGCGCCGTTGCCATCGATTTTCGTCCGACGTGAACGGGGACACGCGCACTCCCTTTCGCTGTAAGGCTTGGGCGACCGCGTGCCGTTGTTTCATTTCCGCTTGGTCAGGGCCGTCTCCGGCTTCGTCGTCATCGTCGACGAGCGTGCGGCCGTCGCTGCAATAGAAAAGCGTGTACTTCTCGACCGGCGTTACTTGGAGCAGCCGCTCGAGCTCGACCATCTTGTTCTCAGCCGCGCCCACCAATCGGGCACGGCGCATCAATAGCGCTTTTAGCCGCTCGCCGCTCGGAGATGAAGGATTGTCCTGTGCCGCCGCGAACGTACGCGCGATCTGGTCGCTGAGATCCAGATAATCCTGCGCTTCGCGATCGGTGAGTTCTACGGGGACCGGGACATACTCGTAAGGCGTCAGCACACCGTCTGCGACGGCATCGGCGAGGCTGTATTGGAACACCGACCGATCGTAGACCTGCTTCAGTCGCTGATTGGCGGCCTCGTCCATGTAATGGAACGGCGTTGCGGAAAGGCCAAGTCGGAAGCGCGCGCCCGGGAGCAGCTTTCCCGTATAGCCCTCACTGCCATGGTGGTGGCATTCGTCGCCTATGAAGAATAGCCGATCAGGATCGAGTTGGGCCGCAAAATCCTGAAAATGGGCCGTCTTCAGGGTTTTATTCACGACGACCACCGCGATGAATTCCCGCTGATTGCCGCGATTCCTCCGAAGGTAGGCTTGGACGACGGGCTCCCATTCTGCGCGTGAGCCGTAACACCTGACCGCACGAATGTTGAAGATGCCGAGCTCAGCACACCACTGGTCGGCCAAATCTTGGTATGGCACGGCAACGATAAGCGCGATGCCCTCGTTCCCCTCCGCCGTGCGCGTCGCCGCATAGATGGCGGTAATGGTCTTGCCCGCACCGGTAGCGAGTTCGAGAATCCCATTATAGCCATTCTCGGTCCAAGCTCGGAGAGCGTCGAGCTGGTGTGGGCGCATCGCGAACGGGCGGCCCTGCACTGTCGTCGGCACCGTTGGCCGGGACGTGGCGTCGACCGTGTGCTCAATGAAGGCGCGGGCTTTCTCGCTCTCGTGCTCACTCGTCGGCTGATCGGGAAACCGCTCCATAACGAAGCTAAGCCCGTCGGCCACCGCTTCGGGGATGCCGCAAACGACTGTGGAGCTCCCAGTTTCTCCTGACCAGAGCCGTGCAAAGCTGGCCGCGTGGTTCTCCACATATGCCCTCTGCCCCTCCGTCCAGGAGCGGAACACCGTAATCTCTTCCGAGTTGAAGCGCGGGTCGAGCGCGCTCATCGTCTCATTCATCGAACCGCTGAAGGACACAACGTCGCCCAAACGATCCTCGAGCAGGCCGATTTTCTGGTGGAACATTCCCTGCGGCCGCACAGCAACTTTCATCTCCAGTCGACCGGCCGCGAACAGCCAAGCGAGCAGTCGGATGCGGTACTCCAGCAGGCTACCGGGATGCTCGGCGATCAAGGTTTCAAAGCGTGGCAGCTCTTCATCCGTCCATGGCTGAGCCGCGCCTTCGCGGATCGCCTCGAAATCTTCCGGCGAAACCAACTTGCCGAAGATGAGTTCGATGCGACCTTCACCTTCGACGATGCCCGACATCGCGGCCGGTGCGTTAAGCAGCACTCCAAGCGAGAAGAACCCAACCGCGCGGCGATAGGACACCGACGCGCTTAAAGTCGGCAAGAAGAAGTCGGTGTAGAGGTTGTCGGCTTCCGATGAGTAGTTGGTCCGCAGCCCGAGTTTGCGGAACATCAGAACGTTGGTGCCACGACTTCGGCGGGCGGTTTCGACGAAAGCGGGGGCTTCACGCCGATAGTCGCTAAGCCCCGCCAGACCGCATCTTCGACGTCAAGATCGGAATAGCGATCGATCCAGCTTTGCACGAGTTCGAGGCCGCCGTTGGCGTATTCCTCATAGATCTGAACGCAATCCCGCTCGCGGTCCGGGCGAAGCACGTCGGACGTCTTTGCGTCGGCTAGTGCCAAGGCGAACAGGATATCGACTGCCTCGTTGGTCTGATACTGAGCGCCGGCGATGTCCTCGCTCCCGGAACCAGGGTCAAGCGGGACGCGGCGCCGCTCTTTGTAGCCTAGCACCGCGCAGAACGTCAGGGCTTCTCTCAACGTCGGAAACATCGTCGCGTCCTTGCCGCCGAGTTTCTGCAAGGTCGCCTCGAACAGCTTGCTGCGCTTAACAGGTGTCTGGATCAGGCGCATGGCTATGCGACCTCCGTGATACGGGTCCCGTCGACATCACTGCCGTAAGCGGTGAGGTCATAGGTCTTACCGGCGATGTCGATCGTCTCCGGCTGCTTGCCCGTACCGTCCGTCCGATTGTGGCGCGTGAGAATGTATTCCTGGCCTATCTTGTCGGCAAGCGTGGTCATCACCGCCTCTGAGGCTTGAGAAGTCGAGACAAGCAGAATTACTTGCGACGCTAGGTTCGGGAGGAATTCCGCGACCCCGCGCCGATAAAGCGGGTCAAGGTGGCCGAACGGCGAGTCAACAACTAGCGGGGCGACGGTACCGGGGAGGAGAATGTCGTTGTCGTCCTTCTCTCGCTCCTTGGCGTACTTTGCGATCGCGCCGGTGAAGGCGAGGCCGAGCAATTGGTTCTCGCCGGTGCTTTTGGCGATTTCGACGCCCTTCTCGTCGAATAACCGCAGTTGGTAGTCGCTATCGAGCTTCACGGTCGCAGGCTTGCGCATGAAGCGTTTGACGATAGCGTCGATCTCGCTCTCAATAGCGGCTCTGGCGGCCTCCTCCTCGGCCTTGAGGCGCGACTCCAAGCGGGCCGTCAGTGCGGCCGAGAGCTGCGCGCGCTTCACGAAACGCCGCGCCGCTTCGGACTTCTTGACGAGCTCATCTCGCTTGCTTTCCGCCTCCGAACGCTGCCGCTCAAGATTGTGTATTGCGGCCTGCGCATCGACCTTCCGGCTCGTCGCCTGGCTGCGCTGTATCCGAGCGCGTTCACGAGCGGCTTCCTTCTCAGCGATGTCGGTGATTGGGTTGGCCGCGAGCTCTTTCGAGATCTCTGTAAGATCGGCGTCGAGCCGCTGGATTTCGCCCTCTATTCGACGAAGGTCCTCAAGGTTGCGCTCGTAATCGGCCCAAGCGCGCTCGGCACGCTGCTCAAGGCGCCCTAGAGCAGTGCTCGTGGTCATGACCCGCGACATCACTGCCTGGTCTCCGGCCGTGTCGAGCAGCGACTTGATCTTGTCGTATTCGGTCGAGCCTTTCTCGATGGGGCGGCCGCACACGCAGATTCCATCTTCCAGGATCTCGTCCACGAACTTCTCGTCATACGGGGCCGGCAGCTTGCCGCGCGTGTCCTCGTTTTTGATGACCTCCGATGCTTCCGCAACAAGCTCCTCGGCCAGAACCGAGGTGATGAAGTTCTGCATCCAAGACTGGGCCCGCTGCATAGCCTTGGCCCGGTCCGCCTCTTTCGAAGCGAGCTGGCTTTCCAGCCTGGCGCGGCGTTGTTGCGCTTCCTTGGCGGGCTTTGCACCCGCAAGCTCCTGATTGAGCTTATCGATGCGCGCGTCGGCTGCGGCGATTTCGTCGTCATACTTACGTGCGTTCTCGCGCGCCGTGGCGATGCGCTGGTCGGCCTCTTCGATTGCGCGCTCGGCAGCCTGCGCCTCGGCGCTGGTATTGTCAGACGCCTGCTTGTTGTAATCCTGCCAGGCCTTTCGAAGATCATCGAGTGCCATACGGGCAACCGTCGATCCCAAGATGCCCTTGACCGCCTCGCCAAACTTTCTGGCGCCAGTCGCACCGGTGTACCTACTTGTCGCCTCGCCGTAGAAGAAGAAGTGCGGCGCCATTTCCCTCGGAATGACTGAATTGATGAAGCGATCGGGCCTGTCCTTGGACGATGGCACCTCGCCACCATCGAGCAGGTCGCTCAGGCGCAGCGGGTGCGTCGTCTCGGTTCTCTGATCATAGCTCCTGCTGGCCCGATAGGTCTTACCCTCATGGACGAAATCGATCTCGACTACGGCTTTGGTCGCGCCGTCATGCTCAACCGAGAACGCGTTGACGAGCTTGGTCGGATTTTCGAACTCGCTTTCGGGCGGCAGGATTCCGAAGAAGCACCAATTGATCGCCGCGAGCAGACTGGTCTTGCCGACGCCGTTCTCTGCTCGGATCAAGGTCACGTTCTTCGCCGGGTCCTTAGACACGAAGAAGTCGTTCACCCCGTGAAAGCTGCGCCAATTGGTAATTCGGATAAACTCGATGAGCATGGTCAGACCCGATCGATGTTGGCTTCGATGATCCGCTTCACCTCGGCCGGAATGCCACGGCCAGTCTCGCCGTTTTGGAAGTAGTTGCCACGGACCTTGTCGACGATCTGACGGATAATCTTGTCCATCTCGCGCCCATCGAACGCGTCTGCTTCTCGCGCCCCCTCTTCGCCAGCCATTTGCCGTTCCCCCTCGGGACCGCTCATTACACGCGGCCTCCTAGAGGCTAGCCGCTTCCGTCCGCCAAATTCAAGGGCTTCCCGGTTTGAGTGCACACCGAGGGCCGAGCGAGGGGTCCCGACGGCGCCTTATTTGTGACAGGACAGGCAAACCTTTGCCTGCCCATAGAGATCGTCGATCTCCAGGCCTTCGGCGTCTGGTCGGAGTGGATTGATCCGTCGACGGCTTTGGGCCCGTTCAATGCGCTTTTGATGATCGGCCTTGATCTGCGCGACCCGCTCTGGCCGTGCTAGCTCGTCGAGCGACTCCCCAGCACTCCAGGTGAAGGGAGAGCCATGCTCGAGCGCGTTCTTTTCGTAGGAGCGAGCTTCGTCGAAGCTTTCGGGGTGACGCTCCATCAGCCGTACCCATTCGATCTTCTGCTGGAAGAAGCAGAAGGTGCACCCCGATCGTGAGCGCCAGTCATAATAGCTGGGCAGTCCCAAGCCGCTCGCCTCAAGGATGTCGATGACACCAGCCTTATCGATGCCGGCGTCGCGGAAAGGGAGCGAAACTGTAAGGTTGCCGTGTGTTGAAGCGTAGCCCTCACGATAACTTTCGTCCGCTCGGATCGCCACGTAACTGATGATCCGGTCGCCTGAGTCGAGTGCCGGCCAGAGCCATTGCTCGAAGGGGCGGATCTTCAGCTGGCGGGTGCACCACCGGGTGCGCGGGCTGGGCAGGAAGCTCTTATATTGGCGAAGCCAAAAGTCGAAATCGCGATCCGGATTTAGCCGCTCGATCGGCCGGCCAAGGAATCCCTCCAATCGGCCGAGATACTCATACACCTCAGGCAGCTCTTTGCCCGTGTCGGTGAAGAAGTACTCCATTTCGAGGTCGGGACGGGTTTGCGCCATATGCACGGCGAGCGCGGCGCTATCCCGTCCGCCCGACAGACCCAACACATGCCGTTGCCTCATCGCACGCCCCCAGCGGCAAGTGCAGGGCCGGACTCAATCTCGGATTCCTCGGCAAGCGCTGCCACGAGTTCCGCTGCAGCAGCCAGTGCAACGTCACGACCCACTTTGACACCAATAACGGCTCGAAGTGATTGAGCAAGCGCCCGCGCCCGATCAAGCTCCTCCCTGTCTACTGCAACCTCAGGGGTCAGTAGTCCCGGCCTCCCAGGATCAGACATGAACAAGGCGAACGAGAAACGGCCGTCGCCACGCCCTTGGACATGTGCCAGCCCCTCGGCGCGCAGAAATTCACGCGCCAAGGAGGCTAGTTCAATTCGCGCCGCATCGACGTCGCGATCGACCCAGTCGCGGGGCGGACGATTGGCCGCAAGACTCGCGATCCCCTCAATTGCCTCCCAGCTCTCGTCATAAGTCGAGAGGCGGGCGGCGAAGGCGTCTAGACGATAGTTGCCGGTGACCCCCATTACCGCTTTTGCCCTCCGCCGTAAGCGTTCCGCCCCTCCCTCGCTGCGAACTCTGAGCTCACGGAGTAACAGATCTCGCAGGGAGGCGAGCATAGCAGGGTATGCGTCCGCCAGCTCCTCTAGTCCCGTCCGGAGCTCGGCTATCACCTCCTCCACAGTGGCCTCTTTGCCCGCGACCTTTGGCAAGTCGTCCAACATGAATTTGTTGGGGTCGTGGGCTGAAAGGGCAAGGTCTCGAACCCGTAGCGCAGCGCGGCCCAAGCGCGACGTCCGCCGCACCCATGCAGGCGCGTTCATCACGAGTGCCACCAACTGCCGACCGACGGCCAGAGGGTCCGCCACAATGAGTTCGTCCTCCGACGAGTGGCGGGCGACGGTATCAGCCACACCGCGCAAGATCGCAGCGTCCTTCTCGCTGATCTCGCTCAGCCGCAGCCGCACTGAGGAGGCGTCTTGCAGCAGCCGGTCAACCAGCAGGTCACTGATTGACGAGCAAAACACGCCGTCGAGATAGACAGACGCCCTCCTTCGCTCCGCCAATAGAAACGCTAGGCCAAGCACGGGGAGTAGCCCATCTTTTACTCCGAAGGGCCTGGCGCGCCATAGCGCGAAAAGATTGTCGAGACTCAGACCATCAGAGCCGCGCTGTTCGAGCAGTTCGCGCGCCGCCGTCCATAGCGGCGACAGCCGGTGCCCGTCCTCGTCGGGCCGCGGCGGAAGGAACGCGTAGGTTCCATCGTCGCCTGGCCCATGGAGGCCCGTGCGCTCGAGAACGGACACATAGAGCCCCCCCTCGGCCGGATAGTCCTTAATGCCGAGCCGCTGCCGACTGGAGTTTACCGCCATTGCGACCATCAAGGCGCGAACAGCCGCCATGGCATTCGATGACGGTTTGGAGCGATTGACTAGTTCATTCTTAATGCGCGGCGCCTGCGGGTAGAGCGCCGCGGCCATCTTTGACGCGATGGCTGAGAGGCCGGCCGGGCCGGACATCCGTAGCTCCTCGGTGCTGACAGTGGGAACCCTCCAAGAAGTTGAAGAAAGCCCAGACCTAAGGCGATCCTCCAACTCGCCCGCAACGCGAGCGAGCCGCATCGCCACTTCGCGGCGAGCGACTGCGTCGCCTTTGAGCTCGGGTCGCGTCGCTTGCACGCGCTCAAGCGCCACTAATTCATGACTAAGCTCGCGCAGCATATAGCTGTCCGCTGACAGACCGAACGCGACGGGGCGATCACCGATCTGGTCTGCGAGCCGGTCAGTAAGGCGGCGAACGCGAGCGGCGTTGTCTCCCGCTTCATTGATCAACAACAGAAAGAGACCTGCGGCGCCATCGCCGGGTCGAAAAGAGGCGACGCGCTGCTCCGCCTGTTCGAGGGTGGCCACGTCCACGTCAAACCAGCGCATGGCGCCGGTTTCGTGATATTCACGTTTCGCCAGAATGGGCGTCAAAACTCCTGTCGCACGCAAACGAGAATAGTCGCAGGCCAGCATCTCAGTTCGAACCTCGTCCATCGCGGCCTCGATGTCGAAATCCGATCCGGCATAAATAGCGTAGGCGCCCAGGTGACGGCGGAAAACGATGGCGGAGCGACGCGTGAGCGAATCGAGAGCACCAGACACAGCAACCATGGGGAGCTGCAGTGCGGCGGCAACGAGTTCCAAGGACGCTGAAAGACCTGAGCGCTCGCGAAAGAGGTCGAGCAAGGCGACGGTCTTCAGGACTGCAATCTCCATTTCATCCGCGCCGCGTTCCTCGACTCGCTCGACCGCGTCGACTGCGATCGACCAGCGATGGCCATCCGGCGATGCTAGAATGGACGGTTCGAGATTGGCGCGCAGATAGCTCCACAGCCAAGTGGCGTCATAAAGCCTCTTCGAAGTGGCTTCGGTGCTTTTCAGAAAATCTTGGAATCCGAAAGGTTCAGCCGATCCCAGAAAGCCGAAGATGCTCCGTTGGTTCTGGCCGAACCGTCGCCGCGACAATGGGCCAAGCAGGCAGGCTACGACAGGGTTAAGCGGCCAGCAGCGCAGCAGGCGCTCTGCCGCCGTCGTTTGCTGACCACCACGGCTCAAGACAGCCGCGACCGTATCGATCGCGAAACAGTCGGCGGGCGGCTGCGCTACAATCGCGCGCGATAGCAGCTCAACCTGCTCCTCCGCTGTCGGCGAAAGGGGGATGTCAACGAACCGGCCTTGGATCTTGAGCCAATCGTCTCGAGTCTCTCGCGCGAGACGATACGCGTAATCGTCGAATGCCTGATGAAGCACGCCGATGACCACCAGCCGTCCTTCTGAACGCGCGGCCGCCTCAGCCAACTCCTGAAAAAAGTAGGCGTCGCCACCCTCCGTGGCCGCATGTTCGAGCAGCTTGCCCATCTCATCAATGATGAGGAGCACGCCACAGGGCTCGCTAGCCGCGAGCGCAATCAGCGCCCCGACGGTCTCATCCGGCCGCGCGGGCGGTTTGGATAACGCTTCCGCGATCACCGTTGCCGCGTCTGCTCTGCGCCCGACCACTGGAATGACGCGCCATCCCGGGCGCGACCAGCGCATTGCTTGTGGCAGCCGATTGCGCAGCCCTTCGGGCAGGGCCGCCATCGCCTGCTCTCGTGCTTTGCCCGGCTTACCGAGCGCGGCGGCTAATACCACCGCGAGGGTCGACTTGCCGCAGCCGTAGGGTCCGGTCCAGGTGAACGCGGTATGCCCGAGCGTCGCCACATGGTCGATGGTGGTCTCCAGCGCCTGCGCAGCCGTAGCAGTGCAAACAAAACCCTCAATCTCGGCTGCACCCGTGTCAGCCCCGACGCGAACGGATCGCCGAAAGCGGCGAAGAACCGAGACTCGGTCGGCCAGCATCGCGGTCATGCAGCCTCCTGATAATCGGGGTAAAGTTGATCGACGAAGGTAAGCGCACTGATCGTGCTTACCTCGACGCGAGCGGACACCTGCCGCAATCCCGCACCTTCGTCCCAAGCGATGGCGCCTGCGGTCATGTCTGCGATCCGCTCGAGCCGCTCCACTAGCGACTCCTCATCCAACAGAAACACTCGTCCGGGCGAGCTCGGCTCGTGCGCTATTGCTTCTACAGAGAGAGTGCCTCGCGTCGGGAAATGCTGCTGCCAGAACTCAATTAGCGCGAGCGCGAAAACCTCATCCGGTAATGAAGGCTTCGGACCGCGACGGAATTGGAGCGCGCCGCCGCCGAGCGGTGCAACCAGTCCTAATTCGGCAAATGGGCTTTCGAGGCCGTCCTCGGAAATGCCCTTCTTCGACGAGCGGCTCACATACGTTCGGACGAAGCACTCTGCGTCGCGGTCGATCGTCGCGCGCGCGATCCGACTTCCAGAAAGCCTGCCGCTGTCGCGCAGCTCCTCGACGCGCGCCATGAGGCGCGCGCTCAACGTCTCGCGGGTGAAGATCGCGTCGTTGAACTCGTTGAAAGCAAAGTACCAAGTGGTAGCGCGACCCGGCATCGCGACGAGGCGCCAATGCAGCAGCCACAGAGACGCGGGCATCTCCAGAAACGGATCGCCCCCGCCGAAGATTTTGTTGCCGATTGCTGAGGGACCTAGCGACTCGGTGCGGCCGCCTTTGATTGTCGCGTCGAGAACGCCGCACGCTATTGCCCAATGCCGCATCGACGCGACCATGTTCTTGCCGACACCGAAGTCCGCGATCGCTTGGTTCGGATTGAAGACGGCAAGCACTTGCTCGATGCCGCCCGGAGCCGCTCGAACAACAGCATCATAGCTCTTCTTGAGCCATCCATAGCGGCACGGAAACGTCTCGTGCCCGGACACTTGCAACCGCACGTCCGGCCGATCTAGCAGACTTCTCATGCACCACCCCCGCTACTGGACAAATTCGCCAGTAGGGCTAGCAGAGGCTCCTACTGGTCGCAACCGCCAGTCGCAGCCGGGGGCCAAAGAATTGATCTATCTCGACCATCAAGCTTCCACATCGATGCACCCCGCAGCTCTCGCGGCGACGCAAGAAGCGATGCTCGCTCTCAATGCCAATCCGCATGCCCACGAGCACGCTGCCGGCTGGCGAGCAGCCGACGCAATCGAGACAGCGCGGCGAGAAATCGCTGAGGCGATCGGCGGCGATCCCGACGAGATCGTGTTCACTGCCGGTGCGACGGAGGCCAACAATCTGGCGCTGATCGGAACGGCGGCGCAGCCCGGCGAACGCCTCAAACTTGTGGTCACTGCCTTCGAACATAAGGCCGTACTCGAACCGGCGCGTGAGCTTGAACGTCGGGGCTTTGACCTCGTCATTGCGCCCGTGACGCGCGCGGGTCTTGTTGACCTGGACGCCCTCGGTCGCGCCATCGACGAGCAAACCCTGCTGGTGTCCTGTATGGCCGTAAACAACGAGCTGGGGACAGTACAGCCGATCGAAGCCGTCGCCCGGCTCTGTCGGCACGTGGGCGCTTTGTTGCATGTAGATGCAGCGCAAGCGCTCGGCTGGTCCGCGGTCGACGTCTTATCGTTCGATGCCGACCTAGTCAGCCTTTCGGCCCACAAGGCAGGTGGCCCAAAAGGTGTCGGTGCCTTGTGGGTGCGGCGCGAGATTCGAGACAGGATCGGGCCGATCAATTTCGGTGGCGACCAAGAAGGAGGCCTCCGTCCTGGTACTCTGCCAACGGCGCTCTGTATCGGTTTCGGCGCGGCCTGCCGCCACCTACCGACGGCTGCCGAACTCGACGAATGGCGTGCGCGCCGAAAGACATTCGAGCAGCGCCTTTGCAAAGCATTCCCAGGGGCGATGATCAACGGGAGCGAGGTCGAACGCCATCCCGGTGCGATAAGCCTCACCTTTCCAGACGGCGACGCGGAGACTTTGATCCTCCGCCTACAACCGCACGTGGCCATATCGCGCGGATCGGCCTGCACGTCGGGCATCCCCGAGCCGAGCCATGTTCTGCGCGCGATTTGTCTTGATGCGCGAGCGTGCGACCGCACCGTCCGCATCAGTATAGGGCGGTCGACGACGCAGGATGAGCTCGATCGCGCATTTGAAGCGATCCGCCAGGCATACCTGGACCTGGTAAACTGATTGGTCCCAAACATGCCGCGGATGCGCTCCGTTTTACGAGGCATGGGGCGCCGCCGTCTTTTTACCGCCGCCTTCGATCCGTTCGATTTCGTGGGCCAGGTATTGCTCCAGCTGGTCCTGGGTACCTGGCCTCAGCCTTCGCCCGCTCCGCAAGTCGCCCACTAATCGCGGATCGCCAAGCGCCAGTCTGCCGAACCTGCTCGGTGGCATCCTGGTTCGCGCCAGATAGCTCTCGACCTGTTCCAGAAGCTCCATTGCATTCGACTCGCATCACTCTTGCGTTCCTGTTATGTTCCTACTAGGAAGGCATCCTAGAGTCTAGGACTGGATTTCCTAGACGCACTCACTTGGGACGTCGGCGATGGACGAAGCACGCAAAGCCCTGGACGAGCTGATTCAGCAACAGGGGTACAATTACTCCTCGGTTTCCCGCCTCCTCGGGCGCAATGCGGCCTATATCCAGCAGTACATCCGGCGCGGCAGCCCGCGGAGCCTGGACGAGCAGGATCGCGCGGTGCTCGCCCGGTTCTTCGGTGTGGACGAGAAGGTCCTTGGGGCTCCCGACCGCCGCTCGGGGCCGGTTGTCGAGCTGGTCCATGTGCCCGTGCTCAGCGTCGAGGCTTCCGCCGGTCATGGGGCGCTGGCCGAGATGGAATCCAAATGCTCCCAGTTTGGCTTTGATGAGAAATGGCTCCGCCGGCTGACCGCCAGCAAGGCGTCGAGCCTTTCCATCATCGGCGTGCACGGTGACTCGATGGAGCCGACCCTGCACGACGGGGACGAAGTCATGGTCGACCTCGCCGACGGGCAAGGGCGGCTGCGCGATGGCATCTACGTCCTGCGCATGGACGACGCGCTCAACGTGAAGCGGATCGCGATCGAGCCGCAGGGCCGCCGGATTTCGGTGGTGAGCGACAACCCGGCCTATCCAAGCTGGCGCGGCCTCGAACGCCGCAGCATCAACATTGTCGGGCGGGTGCTTTGGTTTGGGCGCGCGCTGCAGTAAGCCCGCCGTTCCATGCTGACCTTCCTTGCCGCCTCGATCGTTGCCGCCGGACAGACCTTCACATGCACCCCGACCCACGTGTGGGACGGGGATGGACCCATCTGGTGCGCGGAGGGGCCGCACGTCCGGCTCTCCGGTATCGCGGCGCGAGAGATGGACGGCACCTGCCGAACCAACCAGCCTTGTCCCGACGCCTCGCCCACCGAAGCCCGGAACGCGCTCGTGGGCTTGCTCGGCGGTGCCCGCGGGCGCAATTCGACGGGTCACGTTGCCGTGGCCGGCCCGAGAATGACCTGCCGCTCCGAAGGTTCGCCCGGCGGAAACAGGACAGCGGCCTGGTGCCGGCTGCCAACGGGGGCGGACCTCTCGTGCGCCATGATCCGCACGCGCACGGTGCTGCGCTGGGACCGCTACTGGAGAGGACCGGCGTGCCGCTGAACGCCGACCTGCACCTGCGCGGCCGTCTCGAACGAGGAAGAGTGGGCCTGGTCCTTAGGGCCGACGGCGGCGGCACATGGGAGCTCGACGCCGGAGTGCGAGCGCACCGGCTGATCGGCCAGGAGGTCGAGGTGGTGGGACAGCGCGCCGGGTTCAACGGGATCGCCTGCGAGCAGGTGTGGCCCGCCGGCACGCCGCGGCCGCGACAAAGCAGGGTTAGGATCGAGCATCTCCTGGCCGGGGGCCTCGTCGCCTACGGCGTCATTGCCTTCCTCATGGGGCTGGTCGGCTATTTCCGCTGATGCTGAGCGAATGGGAGCTCTGGGCCTGCGCCAACCGGGTGCTGCAAAGCCACGGCGAAGGCGCTGCGCTCCACGCCGCCGAGCAGATCGGCGCGCTCGTCCTGGAAGGCGATGCCGAGGGTGTCCGTACCTGGCAGGCGATCGCCTCCCGCATCGCGCAGCTGTCCGCAACCGGCGGGCAAGCGCCGCCCGTTGACAGAATGAACTGATCGGCCGGCGAGAAGGGTCTTAGATCCCGATTTCGAACGGCTTGGTGAGCGACCGATCGCGCTCGGGCGGCTCGCGCTCCGGTAGCGGCGACCTCCCTTTCGCCTGGCCGCGAGCTGCGGCATCGCGGAGCAGGTCGACCGTCTCCAGCGCGGAGCGCTTCATGCCCGGGTTACGCTCGACGGCCGCCTCGAGCTTGCCGGCATTATCGACGAAGAGGGTGAGGCCGTCGCGCAGCCGAGTGATCGTCACCAGGAAGGTCTGCTGGTTCGAGAGATTGCGCTCGCGGCTGTCCATGACCGCAATGCCGCGATCGGAAGTCAGCCCCTGGGCCATGTGCGCGTTGAGCGCGTAGGCAAGGTCAAGCCGTTCGAGCATTGGGTCGCCGCGCGAGAGCAGGTGCTCGGCCCCGAGCGAAGTCTTCACCGTCACGCGCCGGTCGTCGATCGCGACGATGCGCGCCTGGTCGGCATTGAGCAGTCCGCGCTTGTGGTCGGTTTCGGTCCAGCGGATCCGGTCGCCAACGTGAATGTCGAGCGAGCGGACTTCAAACAGCCGGAGCGGGTCCTGCTCGCCTTGCGGGCGCAGCTGCCCGGGACGAAACTCGAAGCGGCGGCCGCGTTCGTTCTCGAGCGTCACCCGCTCACGAACAGCGTCGGTTTCCACCACCCGGTACTGGCCCTTGAGCAATCTCTGCCCGCGCTGGCGCCGGTCGATCTCGACCACCATTCCTGGGCCATAAGTGCGGGCATAGCGCAGCTCCTCGCGAGTGACATTGACGCGGGAAAGGGTGTCCACCCTCATCCCCACCGCCCCGAGCTCCCCATTGGCGCGCAGGCCCGCCTGCACTGCGTCATTGACCTGGCTCCGCAATGCCCGGCCGGAGGCATAGATCGACGTGCGCTCGCGATCCTGCGGCGACAGCGATAGCCAGGCGGCAGCGGCCTCGACGGCGGCTCCCTGAGCCACCTCCACGACATGCTTGACCAAATGCCGCAGCGCCTCGTCGATCTGCCCGCCCTGGGCCGCGTATTGCGCCCGGCGAAGCGCCTGCTCGCGAGCGCGGACATTGATGTTCATGACCGCGGTTTCGACCCCGGCCTGCTGCATCACGTCGAACGGCTTGCCCGCATCGACCGCGCCGAGCTGCTTGCGATCGCCGATGCTGGCGAACCGATCGAGCTCAAGAAGATTGGCGAGCCGGACCAGCTTTTCCTTGTCGGCATTGCCGACCATCGAGGCCTCGTCGAGCAGCACGACGGTGCCGCGCATGGCGGCTCGGGCTTCGGCAACCCGCGCCGGATCACCGCCTTCGAGGAGGTCGCGGTGGCGCCGAAGGAAGCGCGTGACGGTCATCGACGGGATGCCGGTCTCGCGCTCGAGCATCTGCACGAGCGTGTTCTGCACGGCCAGGCCCAGCACCGCCCGACCCTCCTCGCGCAGGATGTCGGCGACCGGCTTGAGGACCGTGCTCTTGCCGGCACCGGCGATGCCCTGGATCGCCACGATGCGGTTGTGGGAGCCGAGCAGCAGGCGGCCTGCGTTCTCCTGCCCGGGGTTCAGGGTCATCCCGTATTTGAGCTGGGACAGCGCCTGCAGCCGCTCGCCGGCAACTTCGGACGGCACGATGGCGGGAGCAGTTCCCCGGCCGCTTTCGACGCTCGCGATGATGCGCTGCTCAAGGCCGATCGCATCGCGCGTCGTTACCAGTTCGCGATCAGCCCCTTTGCCCCTGAGCAGGTGGCCCTGGCGCAGTAGCTGGTCCACGCGGTGCTCGATCTCGGGCATCGAGGTGGGCAAGGCGAATCCAAGCGCCGTTCGATAGATCTCGGCGCGCGGAAATGCCGCCTCGCGCTCGCCTAGGTGACGAACGGCTGAGGCAACGGCGTGCACTGCGGCGATCTGCTCTGGTGTCCGCTTGCCCATGTGCGAAGGGACGAGCGGGTCGCCCTCCCGCAGCCCCAGACGCTCGGCAAAGGAGACGGCGAGGGAGCGCCCGCGCTCCACAAGCGAGCGGACCGTCTCGCCCAAGCCGGGCACGTTCCCGAGGTCCTGGACCGCCCGCGCGTTGGCCCTGGCAATCACCGCCGCAGGGTCGAATCCGAGCTTGGCCGCAGCCTCCTTCCACTGGTGCGCGAGCGCATCGCGGTCCTCGATCCTCGCCTTTTCCGCTCGCGTCATCAGTGTCGCGGCATCGAGCACGCCCGGTCCCCGATGGTCCATCTTCGCAACAGCTTCGAGGATCTCGGCACGGCGGGTGCTGAAGGCGTCTCGGATGGATTTAGGAACGCCCACGGCTTCGAAATTGCCGTGCTTGCCGAACTCCCCGACCTCGTAGCCGAGCTTTTCGACGGACAGGCGAAAGCGCGCCATGGTCATCGCATTGAGCAGCGTGTTGTGCTCCCAGAGCTTGTCGTTCCTGAGCGCCCGCCATTTGCCGTCCGGCCCTTGCGTCACGTTGGCGACGACGGCGTGGATGTGCGCATTGGGCTCCTGGTTCCGGTTGGTGTCGTGCTGGAACAGGCCGATCACGAGGTTGCCGGTCGCGACCACCCGCTCCTTCCCGCGCACCTCCATCCGGGTCTCGGCGAGGTTCTTTTCGGCCCAGGCCAGCGTTTCCCTCACCGCGGCAGAATAGGCGTCGAGGATGCGCCGATCCCCGCCCACAAGCGCGAGCAGCGACCAGCTCTTGGGCATCGAGAAGGTGAGGTCCGTGCCGGCGCGGTGCACGCGGTTGTCGCTCCCGACGCGGCTTCCGTCCGGCAGCAGGCCCTTGAGCACGGCCTCGAACTGTCGGGCCTCGACCTGCCCCTCGAGGCCGAGCTTTTGCGCGCCTTTGCCGAGCCATTCGCCCGAGCGGTCGGCATCGGCCCTCGTGTAGTAATTGTCGGCGGCGAAGTAGTTGGCGGCCCCGCCGGCCGTGCGGACATTGGCTACCGAGAGCATGATCCAGCTCCCGGCCGGGCAGGGCCTGGCTTCATGATCAGAGCTCCAGGTCACCGAGGTCGGGTTCCTCGCGCGGTGGTGGATCGCGCTCGGGCACGCCGTCCTCGAGCATCAACTTTCGTGCCTCCGCATCGCCGCGCCTGCCGGCCGCTTTGTCGGCCGCTGGCGGCCGAAGCGCCTGTTCCCTGGCTGCGGGAGCATCGGGACGAACCGCTTCCTTCGCATGCTTTTGGAGATCCTGCTGACCGGACGCCGCGCTCGCACGCAGCACCGCATCCTTGGGATGTGGGACGCCAGACGCGGGGCCATCGGGACGCACCGGCGCGTCGCCGGCCCTGCCGCGCTGCGTCGCGGGCGACGGGGCATCCACGCGGCCCGCCAGGCTTGTGGCTGCGTCCTGTCGGTCCCGCACTGGGGGCTTCCGGTCCTCGCCAGGCTGGCGCGGCTCGAGCGCCAGCACACCCTGTTTGGGAACCACGGGCTTGCCCGCGCCGTCATCGTTCGACGACGGGTGCTCGGTCGACCGCGGCCCGCTAGGGAGGGGCGCTTGCGCGGGCGGAAGCGCAGGCGCCGATGTCCCCGCTGTGGGCCGATCCTGCGCGCGGCCGATGAACGTCTCTGCCACCTTGGGTCGGCTGACGGGCTTCAGCTTTACCGGTGCTGCCGGGAAACCATCGGGGAACTTGATGTAGCCGGACAGCCTCGGCAGGTTCATCAGCTGGTCGGGCAGGAGGAGCGGCTCGATGTGCTTGCGCGGGGTCAGGCTGACCGCATCGCGGGCATTGTTGTAGCCGTAGGTATAGGCTTCCTCCATGTCGCGGACCTGGCGGTGGCCGATGAAGTCCGAGCACCAGGTCGCCGTCTCGCGATCGGCTGTCCCGAGGATCAGCTTGGTCCGCGCGAGCGACGATAGCGTCATCGCCATGTTCTCACCGTAGACCTCCTTGAGCTTGGCGTAGGCGTGCAGCCCGAGCACGATCGCGCCGCCGAAATTGCGCGCGGTCTGCAGCCCTTTCTCGAGCGCCGGCAGACGATGCAAGGCGCCCAGCTCGTCGATGAAGAACCAGCATTTGAGGTCCTGGGTGCGCGCGGTCGTCATCAGCGTGTTCATCGCCATGTCGAGCCAGAGCGTGAGCAGCTGCGCGCAGACGCTCATGTCGACATAGCGGGCCGAAATGAACACCACCGAGCCCCTGCGGTCATCTTCCTCGACCCAGTGGCGGACCGAAAAGCGCGGTCCCGTGACAGGCAGCAGCTTCAGCGCCTTGGCGTTGACGTTGAACACCGCGCGGATCGATTCCGCCATGCGCGCGGCCTCCGGGGCAGTGAGCGGATCGGCGATCGTTCCGCGCATCATGGCATGGACGCGAGAGAGGTCTGCGGTCATCAATTCGCGCGCGAGCGCGTCATTGTTGGCGCGGCCTTCGGCCACCAGCTTGAGGCAGAATTCAACGAACAGGGCGCGCGCGGCGATCACCCAGAACTGCGCCTCGCCGCCGCCGTCGTGGGGCACGAGCGCCTCGGCCGCGGCCCAGAACTCGCCCTCGCTGCGGCACTCGTCGAAGAGGTTCCACTGCGGACAGCGTGCGTCGAGCGGGTTGAGGATGATGTCCCGGCGGCTGTCGTGGAAGTGCTCGATGAAAGCGCCGGTCAGGTCGAAGACGACGCAGCGCTGGCGCTTGGCCCGGGCCTCGGCGAGCATGTCCGACATCGCGACGGTCTTGCCCATGCCGGTCGTACCGATCAGCATCGCGTGGCTCTGCTCGAGCCGCCACGGATAGATGACCGTGGCCAGGTGGGAGGGCTGGTACGGAAAGGCGGCGGCGAGCTCGCGCGGACTGCACAGGCGCCACTTCCAACCCAAGGCCTCGTTGAACTCGCGGGAGCGTTCGCGCCTGTTGTGGACGCGGAGCTCATCGACGAGTTCGGGAAGCGTGACGAGCAGCGCGCCGCGCTCGTGCTTGCGTTCCTTCGAGCGGCTGCCGAAGCGCGCGGCGAACCAGTAGAAGAGCGCGAAGGCCGGCACCAGCAGCAGCCCCGAACGGGTCAAGGCGGCGCCCAGCAGAGCGAGCATATGGTTCCACGCCCGCACCACGGGCGGGAAGCTGTCGAGCATCGCGATGGGAAGCTGGATGGTCCCGCCGAACGCTGTCTCGAGCGCGATCCGCTTCTCCGGATCGAACTCCATGAAGCCGTAGATCGCGGCGTAAATGCGCATCCAGACGAGGTAGGCCTCGTGATCGGAGAGGCTCCCCGAAAGCGTCCACCACGAGGTCCATCCGATCACGGCGCAGGCGACGATCAGGGGCCCCTTGAGGCCCGCCGCGAACATGAAGCTGAAGTGGCCGAGAAGCTGGCTGCCGCGGGTGAAATTGGCGAGATTGCGTTTCATGCTTCGCCTCCCTCGTCGGTGCCGGCGACGAGGCCGAGTTCACGAGATTTGCGGGCATAGGCCTGATGCGCTCGCTCGCGCAGCGCGTGGTCCGGATGCCCCGCCAGGAGCGCATCAACGCCCACCATCAGGAAGACGGAATGGCGGGCAATGCGGTTGACCGAATGCTCGAGGCGGGAGACGTAATCATCGTCATCGCAGGCCTGCGAAAGGAGCGAGCGGATCCACTCGCTGACGCTGATTTCCCGTCGCCGCGCAGCGGCCCGCACGCGCACCGCAAGGTCGTTCGACACATGGACTTGCAGAGAGATTGGCCGTGACTGTTCCCCGTCAGCACCAATGGCACAGATTTGAGGTTGTGATTTAAGGAGGGTTGGGGCTTCGTCGCAGTGACGAAGGAACGAAGATGAAGCCCCAACCCTCCTTGCAAAAATCGCTGGCAAAGGC
>NZ_RZUL01000016.1 GCF_004005485.1 Sphingobium algorifonticola | reverse complement strand
GCGATCTTGCCGCGGAGATGGCGCCCAAGACCGACGACGCGCTGCCGCCGCTGCCGGGCGCCGACGACACTGCCGGTGCGGGCGCTCCCGCCGAGTCCGGCCTGGGCGAATCCTCCGCCGACCACGCCTTCGGCGCCGCGCCGCAGGAGGGCCAGGAAGGCGGCCGCCGCAAAGGTCGCCAGCGCACCCCCGAACTGGCCGAATAAGGCCGACACCGGCTCATCCCGCGCCCTGAGCCACCGGCGCGGGATTGCAGGGCTCGCTTCGCTCCCCGGCGAAGCGGGCCCTTTTGTCGTTTTCCGGCGCCCATCCGGCACCGCTCGACGGGACCTAGCGGCGTCGCGTACCGGGTTGACGCAGCGTCAGCATATAGGCGGCCAGGGCATCGACCTCATGGTCCGCGATCTCGAAGTTCATGATCTCGGGGAAATTGTGGGAATGGCGCAGCCACCAGGTGAGCGTCTCGCGCGTGAGGCCTTCCTCATCGACGACATTCTCGAAAGGCGGCGCGTCGGGATTGGGCGAGAAATGGTCGGCAACGACCGCATGGCACGCCGAACAATGGCTCTGGGCAAATGCCCTGCCTCGCGCGGCCGCAGCGTCGGTCGCCCGCGGCCCAGGCCGTGTTGCGTCCGGGCCGCGTGCCATAGCCCCGGCCGATGCCAAGAGACAGGCGAGGGCGAGGAGCAGCCGGCTATTGCCCACGCGCCGCCGCGATAACAGCCTGTCCAAGCGGCGTGGCGTGGGCGACGGTATTTTCGATGCAGCTCTCATCCGGGTTCAAAGGGTAAAGCCTGTCGAGCTGCTTGCAAGCATCGCGCGCGACGTTGCGGATCCGCAGCATTAGCCGCTGGGCATCGCGCGGAGCCCTGAGGTCGAGATCGCCGTAGAGTAATGTCATGCGCACGGTCGTCACCGCTATCGCCGCACCGGTATAGGGGCTGTGCTCGACCGGCACAGGCGCCTGGCGCGGGGCTTCCACGGTGATGACCGCTTCGCCTGGCGGGGCCGGCTGCTGCGCGATCGCCGATGCGCCGGGCGCCAGAAGTGCCGCCGCCGCCATCAACCTATGCCGTGCAAATTTCATCGCCCTGTCCCTGGAGTGTCGGGACCGAGCATCGGCTAACATGGCGCGGCGCGCTTTGATCGAGCGCAATGCTGCCGATCTGTCGCGCGTCGGCGAAACGCTCCGGCAGATGACCGGCAGAGCGCACGTGAGCCCCGTGCCCGGCGGACTGCAGCGGCCCGGACGGCTCCCCAGTCGTGCCTCTCTCATGGTTAGCGATCGGCGATGCGCCCGGGGCCTTTGACCGGGCGGCTCGCAGGGAGGTACGCGGTTGCCCTCCGGACGGCGCGCGCCTGCGGCCTGGAGGCGGGCGTGTCCCCGCGTTGCCGCGCCTGGCGTCCCAGCGCGCTTCGAAAGGGGGCGAACCCCGCGCGAAACCGTGGCTTGTGCGCGACAGTCCTCTGCCTTGCCCTGACCGGACCGCCCGCTTGATGGGATTGAACGCTACGCCCGTGCGGGCCAGGCGCAACCCCTGATCGTCCGGCCGTGTTGAGGCCTGGCGGCCTCTGCCCGCACCACCCGGGCGATCAGGGGTTTCCCTTCGCTGGCGCTCCGGTGCGCCCGTCCCTTGGCCACGGGCCTTCGCCTTCGTTCATCCCAGCGGGACAGGCCCGCTGAAGGACAAGCGAAAGGATCAGGCACATGAACAAGGTTTTCCTCTCGGGCCGCATCACCTCCGACATCACCCGCTTCGGTACCGACAGCAAGGGCGGCGTCAGCTTCAGCCTCGTCACGTCCAAGCCGGTCATCAAGGACGGCCAGGTCCAGAAGGACGGCAACGGCTACACCGAAACCTATGACGAGTTCCACAGCGTCAAGGCCTTCAACGGGCTCGGCAAGTCGGTCGCGAACCACAAGAAGAAGGGCGACAGGCTGCTCGTCACCGGCGAGATCCGCTACAGCCGCAACGAGCGCGATGGCCGCACCTTCTACAACACCGACATCATCGCCGAGGAAATCGAGTTCCTCTGATCCCTGACGGGCGGCCGTCAGCGGCCGCCCTCCCTCTGGTTCCAGTAACGGAGAGCCTAGATGTTTCAGTTCGCGCAATTCGACGAGATCGCCGGGATCGCCCACGGCATCGAAATCACCAACCCCGCCATGGTCGCGCGCATCCGCCGCGCCGCCGACAGCCTCAAACCCCATGAGATCGCCGCCTATCTGGCCAGCGCGATCACCGAGGCGGCAGATGCGGCGCATGCACGGGCCTATGAGGAAGACCTGTTCGGCGAGGCCAGCGCCGACGCCATCGTCGATGCCGAATATCATGACGAACTGGCCGAGGCCTGGTCGCTCGTCGCGAGCGAACATCAGATCGCCAGCTTCGCCAGCCTTGGCATCCGTGACGGGGCTATCCACTAATCCGGATACGGTCCCTTCGATGGACGTGCGCCGGTGGCGCACGTCCATCAAATGCTTCTGGCGCACTGCCCTGTGCGGTCATTGTCGCGGACACGCGCCCTGCCGGCCCGGGATGCGCGGCCCATCGGAACCGCCCGCCCGGCGAAGGCCCTCGCTCGGTGTGCTGGAGCGCGCCTGTCTTTTCTTTGTCTCAAGCGGTGTGCCGACGACCAGGTTGTCCAGAGAAACGGCCCGAGGGCAGCGGAGCCTGATATGTGCGACCGCTGTCTCTGCACGGGATAGTGGGGCGGCGGTTTAGCTGGCGATGATGGGGGATATCGTCGGGATGGGATGAGGATGTCCTATCCTGGAGGGGGACTTCGGATCATGCGCATCCCGCCCGCTGCCTTGCACCGGACGGGACCGGGGCTCTACTCGCCAGACCGGCGTGCCGGCCTGGCTCACGGAGCCGAAGCGTACCGCTTCGTCTCCGCCCTGCCGGGTGACGATCCCACTTGCGGTTGGGATGACCGGTGAGGTTTTACACCCCTATAACTCTCTTGTGTCTGCCAAGTATGGCATGCGAGGTTGGCGCTCGTTCAGGATGAGCGGTCCCCCCAATTTTGACGGCGCCGGCGATCCGCTCGCGCGTCCCGCCGCCTCCGACAAAATCGGTTCCCCCACTCCCCGCTGGCGCGGCGTTAACCGGGGTCCGGCCTGGCGGCCGGCTGCCCGGTTAACGTCCTGCGACCTCGCTGACCGCCGCATGCCCTGAGCCCAGGTCTCATCAGAGCGATGAGACATCCAAACGCCAAGGAGGCTCACATGACCAACTCTTTCTCGAACTTCGCCGATCTCGCCAGCTTCATCGCCGCCGAAACCGGAGACACGGCGCAAAGCCCCCTCTACGGCGCCGCTTTCCTCGAACATGACGAACGCGCCAAGCTCTCGCCGGTCGATGAGAGCGAGCAGCTCGAAATGCCCGATCCGGAGCAGGCCCGCGCGGCTGTTGAAATGGTCATGACGACCCTGTTCGATGTCTTCCGCGATACGCGCCTCGAAGCCTTTGCCAGCGATCTCGCCTGGGGCTTCGTCAACAGCTTCCATGTCGTCGCCAAGCGGATCAGCGACCGCGAGGACGATGCCGCGAAGGAACTCGGCAGCCTCGCCCGCAGCTTCGATCCGAGCGAAATCTACGCTTCGCAACTCGAGGAAGCGCAGCTCCTTTGCCAGACGCTGCAAAGCTGCCGGGACGCGATGGAATGCATGCGCGACCATGCCGCCGAAGTCTACCGTGTGGAGACCGGCCGTCCCTACTCGCCGACACGCGGCAGCCGGGTTTCGAACGGCGTCACCGCCTCGATGATCGACGCTCGCGACTATCTGGCAAGCCGGGCTCGCGAACGCCGCGAACAGTTCGCGCCCGAAGGACCGGTGGTGGTATTCTCGGGCGGCCAAGTCTGGGAAGACCATGAGATGCTGTGGCGCGGTCTCGACTCGATCAAGGCCCGCACGCCTGAAATGATCCTCGCCACCACCGCCCAGACGAAGGGCTGTGACGCCATCGCGCAATCCTGGGCGGCAGCCCGCGGCGTGAAGGTCATCCTGTTCCGTCTGGACCGCCGCCTGGGTGCCAAGGCCGCCTTCGTACGCAACGACAGGCTGCTCGCCTTGAAGCCGGTCGAAGCGGTCATCTGCGAAGGCTCCGGCATCCAGATGAACCTGTCGCAGAAGCTGCGGCAGGCCGGCGTACCGCTGCACGTGGTGAAGCTTGCGCAGCAGCGTCCGGCGGCGCAGCGCCAGCAACGCGCAGGCTGATCCTGTATCGGAGAGGTTCCGGCTTCGGCCGGGACCTCTCTTCTCTTTTGCTACGCTGAAATGCGGCACGCGGGGGCCCTTCGACTGCCTGCCTATGGCAGGCGCTCAGGATGGATCACCCCCACGTGCCGCCGGCGAAGCGGCGGAGCGAAAAGCGCTTGGCCCGGGGCTCGATCGGCCGGGGCCGACCCTGAGGAAAGAGGGGGGAGGGGGCGGGAGCCACTCAAGGAGTTGAAGTCCATGTCGATCCTCTTTCGCATCGCCCTCCCCGCCGATACCGCCATGCCCGCACGCGCCATCATCACGGCACGTCAGCTTGCGACCTTCCGCGCCTATTTGCGCGTTGAGGGCGAGCGCATCGGCGCCGTCCTCCTCGAGCCGGACGCGTATCTGGGCAACAGCTTCGAGGCACGGGTCTGTCCCCTGGCGCTCGCGGCGGTGACCCGTCATTTCGACCACGATATTGCCGTCATCGCCGTCGTCGAGGAGGCCCAGTTCCTCGGCCGGCGCATCGCGATCCATCATGATGGGATGAAAGCCGAGATCAGCATGAGGGTTGCCCTGACTTCCGATTCCGGCCTCGAGCTCGACCTTGCGAACGGCAATGCCTTTGCGCTTCTCGAAGCGCTGGGCATGGACCGCACCAGCGTCGGCGAAATCACGCTAGACCAGTTGCGCGCACGGCTGTCGGACCCCAGCCTGCCGGCGCGGGCGAGAACCTATGGCGTCGACCATTATCTGCCGCGCATGGAGCGTCTGCTGGCAAGCGCAGCGGTCATGGATGACGCGCGCCTGGCCTGGGCATGAGTTGTGCGAAAGCGTGGCGCGCAAGGCTTAGCAGGAGCCATCGATCTTTCCAAAGGCGGCCGGTCCGAGGGCGGTATCGATCGCCATCTGCAAATGGCTCGCCGCAGCATGCTCGCCGAGCTCATCGAGTAGCGGCAGGACCTCGCGCATCAGTACGATGGCAAGTGCCCGCTTGATCGCAGGATCGCTGCCCAGCGCGGCTTCGAGCTGCCTTTTCATTCGCCCTCCCATGGTCCCTGCGCGGTAGGTGGCGGGCCCTGATGAGGGGTTGATTGATGCCCTCAAAACTCCCGCGCACTGGGCGCGGGAGCCGGGGCTGGTAACATGTCGAGCATGCGCCTACGCTTTTAGTGCCGGGGCACCTGGACATATGCGCAGGCACCCCGGCGTGAAAGTCACACCGAGTTGCCTGTCTCGACGGGATTACCAGTCCCGGCGCCGCAGCTTCGCAGCGCGGTGCGGGCCTAGCACAGGGCAGGCTGGCACCCAAGCCGGGTGATGCCGCGTCCCGAAATAATGCATGAGGAATAGGTGATGGTCGGCTCGCTCGCGTGCCGCACGGACCCGTTGGTCCGCACGGTGCTACGCCTTGCCGAAGTCTGCCGACGAGAGGAAAAAATCTCTCACAGTCTTCCTATTCTGTCGGGCGGAGAAGCTCGCCTCAAGGACGGCGGGGCCCCACCATTTTCTTCGGCGGGTCGAGGACAGCCTACCCTCTCGGCGGCAGTGGCCGCCGAACAAAATCGTGACCCCCACCGCCGCTTCGCGGTCGCCGGCCTTGCCGGCGATCCCTGACCCGAACTCCTCCGCCCGACGCCCATGCCCCTGTCATTCAAGACAGACAGGAGCACCGACATGCAGATGATCTCGACCAACGCCGCCGCCGACAACGCCGCTTACTTCGCGGCCGTCGCCTATGCTGAGCGCCGGGCGCAGCACAGCTACTTCGATCAGCATGTCATTGCCGACAAGGATCTCGGATATCTGGCGATCGACGAAGGGGATTATGGCGCGCTCAGCCAGCCGATGATCGACCGGATTGTCTACACCGCAGCGGGCGGGATGCTCGACGAATATTGAGACCGATCGGGGAGGGGCGCATGGGCGTCTCTCCCCTTTTTTTGTTGTGGGAATGAACGGACATGGGGGGCATCGAGCCCCCCATGTCCGTACCGTGACGCGAGTCACGGCAGGGGGAGTTTCAGGCTGCCAGACGCTTCTCAACCTCGTCAAGGCCGAGCTTGCGAATGCGGCCGAGCAGATCGCCAAGCCGTTTGGCTTCCACCTTCAGGAGGCCCGCTTTTTCGACCGCCTGTATCGCGGCCTCGCGCTCCTTCTCTTCCAGTTTCTGCCGCCTGTCCTCGAGCTTGCGGGCATCCTCTTCGATCGCAGCTCTTTCCTGTTCCAATGTTCGTGCCATAGGGGCCTCTTGGTTCACGCTGATCGGGCCATGAACAGCTCCTCTATAGCGGCACGTCGCGCACACCGGAAGATCGACTCTTCGTGACGGACGTCCGGGTTTGGCGGCGGGCGCCCGGCAGCGTATTTTTCGTGCGCAAGCCAATACGTCGCGACGGGCAGGTTCCGCCACAAGGGCGGGCTGGTGCCCCGCCGGACCGGCATTCCACTCCACATCGACCGCGTCACCAGACGCCCCGGAAACAGGATCAGCCCTGGTGCAGAGAAGCACACCGAACGCACCTCGGTGCACTGGAATCCTTCGATAAAACAAATCCTTACCAGAAATCGGATATGTGGGACACTGTGGGACAGCACTGCTGCTAGACAGAAACGCCGTAATTACAGTGTGTTGGGTGTCCCACAACGAACACACCTGCTAGGCCCCACAGCTTCGCGTTGCTCATGCTGCCGCGCTCGGCTATAGGTACAGCCGGTTTCTGAGACCCCACCAGCCTCCCTGCTAGGAGGCTGACATTGAAGACCCCCACCAGGCACTGCACGGTCAGGCTCGACCTTGCCCATTATCACCGTCTCACCGCTATTGCGGCTGAGCGCGGCTGCAAGCCCTCGGACGTCATACGATCTGCGGTTCAGGCTTTCCTCGCATCGGCCGATCTCATCAGTGCGAGCCAACGTCGGATCGCACGGATCAGCGAATTCCAGCAGCTCGCGCTCGACATCATCATCCGTGAGCAATTCCCCGAATATCGCGACCGCATCATCGCCGAAACCGACAAGCGCCTGGAGCAATATCATGGCGCGTGATGATATCCGCACGGATGGGCGCCCGGTCCCGCTCACCCATCATTCCGCGCGCGGCCGCGTGCAGCGCAACGCGGGCAATTTCACCCGCGGCAGCCAGCTTCTCACCCATGAGATGCTGATGTGGTTCTCGGGCGCCAGACTGCCGTTCATCCTGTGGTTCTTCGCCTTCATGGGGGCCTGGTTCATCATCATGTCGATCAAGCTCGACGAGCATGGGTTTCAGCTCGTCTGCATGAAGCTCTATGCGACGCTCTGGAACTGGGTCGACCTCAACCCGAACAAGCGCGTCAATGTCACGCTTCCCGATGGCGAAATCATGCGTACCGTTATGAAAGCGGTTCCCTATATTCCCGAGGTCATCAGGGCCTGGGCGGTGGCGATGCGCGGTTTGCTCGGCGCCTTTCTGGTCTCGATCTTCATCACCATTCCTGCCGCGATCTGGTTCGTCGATATCTCGCACCGACGTGGCCGTTCGATCCTTCAGGAACGCCATGAACGCGGTGCCATGCTGGTCGACCGCACGGTCCTGCTTGCGGAGATCAACGAGCACAACCGCGCGAAGTTCGAAACAGAAGCCTCCGACCTGTGCCCCGGCATGTCGCCGCGGCAGGTGCTCGCGCTCCCGTTCGCTAAGCGCAAGCAAGCCGGCATCCATCATCCCTACACGCTCGCGGGGATTCCTTTTCCCCATCGCACAGAGCAGTCGCACGTCATGCTCATCGGCACGACTGGCTCTGGCAAGACGACCGAGCTCAGAAGCCTCGTTACCCAGATGCGCGAGCGTCAGGACACGGCGGTCATCTTCGATCTCACCGGCGCCTATGTGGAAGCCTTTTACGATCCCGAACGCGATACGATCCTCAATCCCATGGATCAACGCTGCCCGGCCTGGTCGATCTTCAACGACTGCCGCACGCACAGCGAATTCACGGCCGCTGCGGCGGCACTGATACCATCGGACGGTGGCTCGTCCGAACCCTTCTGGGCGCTCGCCGCGCGAACCCTTTTCATCGAAATGTGCGTGCGGCTTCAGGAGCGCGGACAAACCTCCAATCTCGCGCTGTCCGAGAATCTGATGACGGCCGATCTGAAGCGCGTTCACCGCTTCCTCGCCAACACCATTGCCGACCCGCTTACCGCGCCCGAAGCGGCCCGCATGGCGGAATCGATCCGGGCCGTCTTCAACACCAACGCGCAGGTCCTTCGCTTCCTGCCAGACGAGGGCGAACCCTTCTCGATCCGCGACTGGATCACGCTGACCAAGAAGCCCGGTTCAATCCTGTTCGTGACGTCCTCCTATGTCGACCTGCCGATGAACCGCGCGCTCCTGACCCTTTGGATGGACCTCGCGATCAACCGGCTGATGACGCTGCCGCGCACGCGCAGCTTGCGCACCTGGTTCCTGTTCGACGAACTCGGCGCGCTCCACCGTCTCCCTGCCATCGAAAACGGTCTCCAGACCGCTCGCGCCTTCGGCGGCGCGATGATCCTCGGCATTCACAGCTTCGAAAAACTCGTCGAAGTCTATGGTGAGCAGGGCGCCCGGAACCTCGCTTCGCTCGCGCGCTCCAAGCTCATTCTCGCGACAGCCGATCTCGACACGGCCGAGCAATGCGCGCGCTATATCGGCAACCGCGAAGTCCGCCAAATGGATGAGGCCTATAGCTATGGTTATAACAACACGCGCGATGCCTCGACGCTGACCCCGCGCAAGCAGGTCGAGCCGCTAGTCATTGCCGACGACATCACCAACCTGCCCTCGATGCACGGCTTTGTGAAATTCCCCGACGGCTTTCCCGCCGCCCGCATTCTGCTCGAATGGAAGGACTATCCGCAGGTCGCCCAGGGCTTCGTCCAACGCCCCGATGTCGGGCCGGTACGGTCGAAGCGCGGAGAGGAAGCGTTCGAGGAGGAGGGCGCAGGAGAGGCCGGTGGGCGGGACGGTGCAGGACAGGTCATCGACGAGGTTTCCGAGACCACCAACCTTGCCCGCGATCTCGCCGCGCGCATCCTGTCGGCGGAGGTCGAGGAAGAAGACGATGCCGCCCGCCGTGCGGCGCAGCGCGCTGACGAGCGTGATGGGCAGGTAGCACCCACCGTGCATGCCGCGGACAAGGCGCAGGGCGCGCGCGTCAATGGCGAGGATCAGCAAATTGCCGCCCGCGATCGCGACGATCGGCGGGACGGACTTCGGCACGTTGCCGCCGCTCCCCAGGTCGAGGACCAGACGCTCGCCGAGCTTCGCCAGGACTTCTCATCCGGCCGCGATCATGACGGCATGGATATGGGAATCTGATGCTTTCGGTCGCCGGCGTCCGCTCCGCCTCCGGAGCCGCGAACTATTTCGCGAAGGACGACTATTACACCGTCGAGGGATCGTCCGAAATCAGTGCCTGGGGAGGCGAGGGCGCCGAAGCGATCGGCCTCTCCGGCGAGGTCTCCAAGGATGCGTTCGAAGGCATCCTTAATGGCATTCTCCCAAGCAGCGAGGCGGTCGCCCAGGTGGAAAACCGGCGGGCCGGCTACGACCTCACATTCTCGATGCCCAAGTCCGCGTCGATCATGGCCTATGTCGCCGGCGACAAGCGCGTGCTCGAGGCCAACATGGCGGCGGTCAAACAGACCATGGCCTGGGTAGAGAAAAACCTCGCCGAGGGGCGGCGCGATATCGAGGGCCGCAAGGTGCCGGTCCAGACCGGCAATCTCGTCTATGCGCTCTTCCAGCACGACACCAGCCGCGCGCTCGATCCCCAGGCGCATGTCCACGCCGTCATCGCCAATCTGACCCGAATGCCCGATGGCAAATGGCAGGCGCTCCATGCCGACAAGCTCTGGAGCCACAACAGCATCATCGGCTCGATATACCACGCCTTTCTGCGCTCAGGTCTCGAGCAGATCGGCTACAGCCTCGACCTAAAGGGCAAGCATGGCACGTTCGAGATCGCCGGCGTACCCAAGACCGTCATTGGTGCCTTCAGCCAGCGCCGCGAGGAGATCCTCGATCACGCGACACGTCTGGGCATCAAGTCGCCAGAGGG
The DNA here is from genome assembly GCF_004005485.1 of Sphingobium algorifonticola. Classification (GTDB taxonomy): domain Bacteria; phylum Pseudomonadota; class Alphaproteobacteria; order Sphingomonadales; family Sphingomonadaceae; genus Sphingobium; species Sphingobium algorifonticola. The sequence continues at coordinate 9,989 of NZ_RZUL01000016.1, read as the reverse complement.
CCTGCGCGAGATCACGAAGCGCTCGCGTGATCCCAAGCTCGATGTCGAGGATCGCGCCGCGCTGAAACAGGGCTGGATCGATCAGGCCGCCGCCCACGGCTTTGACGGCAAACACTTGCGGGCAGCGGCCGAGGCACGCGCCGGCCTGGCCACACCACAGGGCGCTCTCGAGCGCGGCTATCGCGCCATCGTCGACGCCGTGGACGGTGCCCGCCAGACGCTTGGTGGGCTAATTCGCTTCCAGGATCCTCTGGTCGACAATGCGCTGGCCCGGGCGGTGAAGTCGCCGGCCGAGGCGCGCGCGCAGCTTGGCGTTGCGTCCGCCGTGCGCATGCTCTCCGAACGCGAGGCGGCCTGGTCCGTCGCTCTGCTGAGCAAGACGGCGCTCGATCTCGGTCTCAAGGGCGTCACCGTCGATATGATCGAGAAGCGGATCGACCGGCTCGTGCAGAACCGCCAGCTCATCCCAGGCGTCGCGACCGCCGCGGACCGAACCGGCCGCATGCTGACCACGCAGGATGCGCTGCGCACCGAGGAACAGATCCTCGAAGCTGTCGAGGAGGGTAAAGGAAAAGCCGAACCGATCGTGGCGGCCGCCGATGCGCCGCAGCGCTTGCAAAATGCTGCCGCCCTGCCGCTCAATCCAGGACAACTCGCTGCCGCGACCATGATCCTGACTGCGCCGGATCAAACGGTGAGTGTTCAGGGTGTCGCCGGTGCCGGCAAATCGACGATGCTGCAGGCGGTCGCGCGCGTCGCCGAAGCCGAAGGGCGCAAGATTACGGGTCTCGCGTTTCAGAACAAGATGGTGGCTGATCTCGCCGATGGCGCCGGCATCAAGGCGCAGACGATCGCCTCCTTCGTGCTCGCCAACGAGCGCTTCGTTTCCGAGCGCGACACGCCGCGTTACGACGCTGCGCGCGAGACGCTCGCCGGCACCCTGCTCGTCGTCGACGAGACCTCGATGGTGTCGTCGGACGACATGCTCAAGCTACACCAGATCACTGCGGCGCTTGGAGTGGACAAGCTCGTGCTCGTCGGGGATCGGCAGCAACTCTCCTCGATCGATGCCGGCAAGGCCTTCGCCATGATCCAGGCGGGCGGCGGCACGATGGCGCGCATGGATCAGAATATCCGTCAGCGCACCGACCAGTTGCGCACGGTGGCCGCGCTCGCCAATATCGGCAAGGCCGGCGTAGCGATGAAGGTGCTGGGAGACCGCGTCGTCGAGGCACCCGAGCCAGCTGCGGCAGCGGCCGACATGTGGCTTGGGCTCGATCCTGCGGACCGCGAGGCAACCGCAGTCTTCGCCTCGGGGCGCGATGCGCGCGCGCTGATCAATCTTCGGATACAGGATGGGCTGATCGCCGAAGGAAGCGTCAGGGGCGAGGCGATCCGTCTTACAGTTTACGAGCGCGTCAACACGACGCGCGAGGAGCTGCGCTATGCCTCGACATACCGGCAGGGCCAGACACTGGAGGTCGGCCGTGGCGGTGCGCAGGACGTCGGTATCAAGGCTGGGCGCTACGATGTCCTGAAAGTTCATCCGAGCGGTAAGATCGAACTGTCGGACGGTCGGCGCCGGATCCGGTTCGATCCCCAGAAACTGTCGCCGACCGAACAGCGCGATCGGCTCCAGCTCTCGGAAAAGAAGGATCTGCATCTTCGCGAAGGCGACCGGATTCGCTGGACCGCCAATGACAAGCAGCGCGGCCTGCTCAATGCCGCTCTCGCCCGTATCGTCGGCATCGATGCCGATGGGGTTAAGGTTGAGACTGCGGACAAGACGCTCGTGACCCTAGGGCTCGGTGATCCCATGCTGTCGCGGCTCGACCTTGCCTACAGCCTCAACATGCACATGGCGCAGGGGATCACCACCGACAAGGCCATCACCGTCATGTCGGCCCATGAGCGCAACCTTTCAAACCAGCGCCTTTTCAACGTCGGCGTGACCCGCGTGCGCGACGAGCTCACCATGATCGTCGATGACAGGGAAAAGCTTGCGCGCCAGCTCGACATGAACCCCGGCAACAAGACCTCGGCGCTCGAAACGCTCGGCCGGCTCGACATCGATGGGCGGAAGGGGGGTGGCGCTCAGCCACGCGAGACGTTCGACCCCGGTCCGATCGTCGGCGTCAATCTCTCCGACCTTCCGCCGCTTCCGACCGACCTGCCGCCCTTGCCCGACGGAGCGGCGCCGCCGGCGAAGGATCCGCAGCGGCCTCCCGACCTGAAGCCCGATCGCAGCGATGTGCTGCCGCCGCTGCCGGAGCGAAGCCTCGGTCTCGACTTGTAGCTTGGAGCCGCCGGCGCGGTGCCGGCCGCCATGAAGGAGAAACGCCATGGGATGGGAATTCGAAGAAGCCGGCAAGTTCGGCAGCGAGAAGGCGGCCGAAGACTATGCTCGGGCCAACAATCTCGATCCACGCGATGTCCAGATCACGCGCAAGGGGGAAGAGGTGCAGCTCAATATTCGGCGCACCGCTCTCGATGGACGTGCCCTTCGCGACAATGGCGAAGGCCGCCGCGACGGCTGGGGCTGAGGAGAGCGTGATGAACATGTCAGAACTTTTTGCGTCACTCCTCCTGGTGGGAGGACTTGTGGTGCTCGGCTGGTCGAAAATCTTGGGCAAAAGCGCGCTGCCGCGATCCCAGATCCCGCTGGCGCCGGTAGCCAAACCCTTCATGACTCAGCGCGAACAGGCGATGCTTGCCGTGCTTGAGCATGTGCTGCCGATGTACCGCATCCACGCGCAGGTCGCGATGGGCGCGCTCCTCAAGGTCTCATCGGTTCCCGGTCGGCGGGTCACGCCCGCTGACTGGAATCCCTTTGCGCGCAAGATCGTCGATTTCGTGGTGGAGGATCCGACGACCGGCAGGGTCGTGGCGCTCATCGAAATCGACGACCGCTCGCATGACGACGAAAAGGACCGGCAGAGAGACAAGATGACGGCCCAGGCAGGCTATCTGACGCTGCGAATCCCGGCAGGCACAAGGCCGGCGGTTCAGAGCGTTCTAGGTGTCGTTGGGGTTCTTCGCGAGAACACGACCAGCGCCGCCTACCAAGGGTAGACTATCGTGGGGCTCGATGATCGCGAATATATGCGTGAACGCTACCGTGCGCGCGCCAAGGACAACCGGTGGAATGATCGGGCAGGCGGCATTGAGGGTAGATGGTTCGACCCTGTCAACCGCGGCTTCGACTATCAGAACGGCAGGTTCAGGGGCTCGCGGCGACCCCGCGGCAGCATCCTGCGATGGCTGCCCTTCGCGCTGAGCCTGCTACTCGTCGCCATCCCGGCTTATCATTCGCTCAAGCGCGAGGGATGGCTGCCAGACACCCGGCCAGCGCGCGCCTTTCCCGAAAGCGGCAGTGTCACCATCAGTCCCTTTGTCAGTCCGAAAAGCGCGTCCGCCCGCCTCACGGTGATAACGTCGAACGCCAATGCGGTCGTTCAGCTTTTCGAGCCGGACAGCGGGCGGCATATCCTGTCCCTATATGTCCGCAAGAACGAGCGCACGACGACGGCGGTCCCACCGGGCACCTACCGCATGAAAATCATCGAAGGGCAGCGCTGGCACGGGCCGACCGAGTTCTTCGGCTCGTCCACAACCTACGAAACAATCACCGAGCTCATGAGCTTCAGCCGTCTGGAGGGCAACGGCATCGACCTGAACCGGCGCCCGGATGGCAATCTGAGGACACGCCCGAACTGGAACGCTCCCGCGCCGCTGTAGAATGGGAGCGCAGCGCGTTCAGCCGACAGCAAAAACCCAGATCAGCTGTACGGCAAGCGTGAACGACAAGAGCGTGAGGCCGACGCCGGCGCGGACATGCGACTGGCTGACGCGATGCCTCAGGGCGGGAGCAGCATTCCGACCGGACAGGGCACTCATCGGTTCGATCCTTTCTCGTCTCGAGACAGGCTTGGGTGTTCTGTGGGTTCTTCCCTATTCGCAATTTTACGGAAGGAGAGAGTGCTGAAAGCAACTTAGGCTAAGCTCTGAGACTGACCTACGTAGCATCCCGGACAGACTCGTCCTGACTTTCGTCCCAACATGTATCAGACCGGACGAAGGGTTGAAAGGAAGAGGGCATGCGAGGATTTATCGCCGACATCGAGGATCTAACGACGGATAATGGCGATTTTCGGCGCGTTCTTTATACCGGCCGGAACCTCCAGCTTGTCCTTATGTCCCTGAAGCCGGGAGAAGAAATCGGTCTCGAGGTTCACGATGACCGCGACCAGTTTTTTCGGGTCGAGAGCGGGAGCGGGGAAGTCGTCATCGATGATGAAACGACCCCTATCGCCGATGACGACGGCATCATTGTCCCCGCCGGTGCCCGGCACAATATCGTCAATACCGGCGACAAGCCGCTCAAACTCTACACCCTCTACGGCCCGCCAGAACATGTCGATGGTACTGTCCATCGCACGAAGGCGGATGCCGAAACGCATCATGAGCACTTCGACGGGCGTACTACCGAATAAAGCCTGCCGTTGTAGACTGCCAAGGCTTCGGCTTGCGCGGTGCATCTTGCCGACGGGCAGGCTCTTTGAGGGCATAGCGTGGGAGGTACGCCAAGCAACGCTAAGGACGAACAATACCGGAACGGCGTGCAAGGGCATCACCTGCGGAGGCCGATGATGCCCAGCTCTTGCCACATCCACGTAAAATCATAGGTAGCCATTGGCTCGCCGACCCCGGATTTTGCTGCGCCTTTCTCTATATATTTGAGCCAGTCGGCCACTTTCGCCCGGCCAGCCTTCGTGCGGGCCAGAGCGCGCGGCGTCTTGTTGCCAAGGGCAGGCACCGCTTCATCAAGCGTTTTGGTATATTCGCGTGTCAGCATATCATGAACGATGCGCTCCATTTCGTCCGGCGGGATATCGAGCGGCTCTTCCTGCGGAGCGCGGGCGGCGTCATCAGCCATGAACTGGGCCAGAGTCCGGATTTCGGTCATAGGTGTGCTCACGCAATCACCAAGCCATTCGCCCATTTGCGCAATCGCTTTCTCCGCACGGGCGGCACTATTGACCTCAACGATCAGTTTGCGTCCCGCCAACTCGACATTGGCGAAGACGGGTGTGCCGTCCTCCATGGTCGTCACAAAAGCCTGCCCGCCTTTGGCCGTTCGTGGTTTTCTCTTCTTCGTCACCGGCACCAGCCAGTTCCAGAATGTGTCGCTGGCAGGCTCCAGCCATTGTGCCGCGTTCAGCCTGCGAACCACGCTCTTGCCGATCACGCCCTTGGCCAGGGGGAAGACGATGCGGTGGAACACAAGATCATCGCCATCGGCGTTGACCATATCCGGCATGGTGCCAGGCATGGCTTTGCCCAGACAATCGAGCAGCCACATGTTCGTGAACATCGGGCCTGATGCCCGTAAAATAGCATCCCGGTCGGTCTGGTTTAGTTCGGAGGTGTCCTTTGCATCGTCCGCAAGCCGGCCAAACGCGTCGATCAGTTGTAGGGCGCCATCAGCGCTGAACGGCAACAGCGCGCCCGAGATGCCATGGCGACCGTTCACATCGACAACCCGTGCAGCGATCTTGTCCCAGTTGACGAGGGTCTGTGTCGCGCCGTGTTCGCGGACCGTGACTGGCGCAACATCCCGCAACAGATCACGCAAGGTCATCGACTGACCGGGGACGACCTCGCTAACCTCATAGAGCGACATCATCGTATCCCGCAGCGCGCGCATATAGGCCTTGTTCGGCGCCTTCTCGTTCCAGCCTCGGCGCTTGAGATAGTCATCGACCAGATTGCGACCGTCAGGTTCCAGTTCCTGTGTCAGCAGATCTTCAAAGGCGCAGCCCCATAGCGGCCCTTGCCAATGATCACCGATGATCTCGAATATGGCGTCGGGTTCGAGGCCGGTCGCTTCACATGCCGGACCGAGATGCGCGGACAGCATTTCATCCATCGCCTCGTCCCACGGAGCACGATCCGCATATTTCATCAGCCCGGACAGATCGTGAGCAGATTTCAATCTGGACATTCAGGCAGGCCTTTCCACGCCAAGGCGGCGCATTTCGCGATAGATGGTGGATCTGCCGATGCCGAGTTGCCGTGCTGCCTCTGTCGGCGAGATACGGGCTTCGACCAGTTTGATGGCCGCATCCACCTTGGACATGTCGAGCGGCTGACGGCCAGGCTGCTTGCCCTTGGCGCGTGCAGCGGCGATCCCATCGCGGGTCCGCTCAGAGATTAGCCGCCGCTCGAAATGGGCGATAGCTCCGAACACATGGAAGATGAGTTCGCCGGCGGCCGACGAGGTGTCGATTTTTTCCTCAAGACTCAGGAGGGCGATGCCTTGGCTGCGCAAAGTTTCGACTGTGGCGAGCAGTTCAGTCAGCGAACGCCCAAGCCGATCGAGGCGGACCACGGCGAGCGTGTCACCCTTGCGGGCATAGGCGATCAGTTCGGCCAGTCCAGGCCGCTCCATGCTTTTTCCGGCTCTGTTGCAAACTCTGATGCGGTTGCCAACGTTGGGCCTTGTCTTGGTAAGGTCGGTTGTGATGGACGATTTCAAAGGGCGGCATTTTACCGGAGAAGTCATCCTATGGGCGGTCCGCTGGTACTGCCGGTACGGTATCAGCTACCGTGATCTCGAGGAAATGCTGGCGGAACGTGGCATCGATGTCGATCACACGACCATCTATCGCTGGGTGCAGCGCTACGCGCCGGAGATGGAGAAGCGGTTGCGCTGGTTCTGGCGGCGCGGCTTTGATCCGAGCTGGCGTCTCGATGAGACTTACGTGAAGGTGCGGGGCAAATGGACCTACCTCTACCGGGCGGTCGACAAACGGGGCGACACGATTGATTTCTACCTGTCGCCGACCCGCGGCGCCAAAGCTGCGAAGCGCTTTCTTGGCAAAACCCTTCGCGGTCTGAAGGACTGGGAAAAGCCGACGAAACTCAACACCGACAAGGCGCCAAGCTACGGCGCCGCAATCGCCGAGTTGAAACGAGAAGGAAAGCTCGCCCCAGAAACCGAACACCGGCAGGTGAAATACCTGAACAACGTGCTCGAGGCCGACCACGGCAAGCTCAAGATGCTGATCAAGCCCGTGCGTGGTTTCAAATCGATGCCGACAGCCTACGCCACGATCAAGGGCTTCGAGGTGATGCGCGCCCTGCGCAAAGGGCAGGCCCGGGCATGGTGCCTGCAGCCAGGGATCAGGGGAGAGGTGCGTCTGATCGAAAGATCATTTGGCATTGGCCCCTCGGCCATGACCGAGGCCATGGCCATGCTCAATCAGCATTTCAACAAAGCGGCCTGATCCCAACAAAGGCGCGGTGCCGCTCGGCGGTCCCGAATGTTTGCAACAGAGCCGAATGTTCCCCGGACGGGGACCGTATGCCAGGGCTTTCCGCGATTGGCTTCTCGCCGAAGCCGAGCAGGCACGCTCAAACGACGACCTTGCCCGGCGCTTCATTGCCCGCTGCCGTGAAACCATGACCATCCTGCCGGCGATCACGACAATCGAGCGTTTGTGCGCGGACGCGCTCGTCGCCGCCGAACGTCGGATCGAGAAGCGGATCGCGGCCCGTCTCGATCCCGTCGCCTGTGATGGGCTCGACCGACTGACTACCGAGATGCTGCCGGGGGCGATCAGCCGCTTCATCTGGCTGCGCCGGATTGAGCCGGGCAACAACTCCGCCGCGGCGAACCGGCTGCTCGACCGGCTCGAGTTCCTGCGCGCGATGAACCTCAATGATGGTATACTTGCCGGTGTTCCACCGCATCGCGTCGCCCGGCTACGCCGGCAGGGCGAGCGCTACTTCGCCGATGGCCTGCGCGACCTCGGCGCCGATCGGCGCCGCGCTATCATGGCGGTCTGCGTCATTGAATGGGCCACGGCGACTGCGGATGCGGTGATCGAAACACATGACCGGATCGTTGGCCGCACCTGGCGCGACGCGAAGCAACTGCATGACGCGCGGGTCGTAGAAACCAGAGGCGCTACCACTGCGACTTTGAACGGCTTCACTGCACTCGGTCAATCATTGCTCGAAGCGCATGGCGACGGCGCGTCGCTGGAAGATGCGGTCGCGGGCGGGGCGGGATGGGAACGGCTCACCAGCCTCGTCGCTACGGCCAAGACGTTGACGGACACCTTGGGCGATGATCCGCTGGCCTATGTTGATCAGGGGTATCACCGCTTCCGTCGGTATGCCCCGCGCATGCTGCGATGCCTCGACCTCAAAGCTGCGGCGGTTGCACGGCCTTTGCTGGACGCGGCTACCGTCATCGCTACCAAGGGCGCAGTTCCGGCGGCCGACGATTTCTTGCGCCCGCATTCCAAATGGCGGCGACAGTTGCGGGCGAAGGGCGATGATGATGCCCGCCTCCGGGAAGTCGCGGTCATGTTTCACCTGCGCGACGCGCTGCGCTCGGGCGACATATGGCTCGACCGCTCGCATCGATATGGTGACCTGCGCCACGTCCTCGTGCCGATGGCGGTCGCGCATGCCGCGAAGCTGGCGGTCCCGTCCGACCCGCATGTCTGGCTGGCTGACCGCAAAGTGCGTCTCGCTGATGGCCTTGCCCGGCTCGGTCGCGCCGCGCGCAGCGGTACAATTCCGAAAGGCAGCATCGAGGACGGCACGCTGCGCATTGATCGGCTCACCGCTGACGCGCCGGATGGGATCGAGGATCTGGTGCTTGATCTGTATCGCCGGCTGCCGCCCGTCCGCATCACCGATCTGCTGCTCGAAGTCGATACCGCGCTGGGTTTCACTGATGCCTTCACGCATCTGCGCACCGGCGTGCCATGCGGCGACCGAATCGGCCTGCTCAACGTCCTGCTTGCCGAGGGCCTGAATTTGGGTCTGCGTAAGATGGCAGAGGCTTCCAACACTCACGACTATTGGCAACTCTCCCGTCTCGCTCGCTGGCACGTCGAAAGCGAGGCGATCGACCAGGCGCTGGCCAACGTGGTCGCGGCGCAAGGGGCGCTGCCGATGGCCCAGGTCTGGGGTATGGGCAGATCCGCATCGGCCGATGGCCAGTTCTTCCCCGCCGCACGGCAGGGCGAAGCGATGAATACGATCAACGCCCGCTACGGCAACGATCCCGGCATCAAGGCCTATACCCACGTCAACGACCGCTTCGCGCCGTTTGCATCGCGGACCATTCCAGCCACGGTCAGCGAAGCACCTTATCTACTCGACGGGCTGACGATGAATGAGGCAGGGCGACGGATCGAAGAGCAGTACGCCGACACTGGCGGGTTCACCGATCATCTGTTCGGGATCAGCGCGATGCTCGGCTGCCGCCTTGTACTGCGCATCCGCGACCTCCCATCCAAACGACTGTACGTGTTCGACCCTGCCGCGACGCCGAGCGAATTGCGCCCGCTGGTGGGCGGCAAGGCGCGTGAGGCGCTGATCGTTTCCAACTGGCCCGATCTGTTCCGCTGCGCCGCCACCATGAGCGCTGGACAGGTCGCGCCGAGCAGCATCTTGCGCAAGCTCGCCTCCTATCCGCGCCAGAACGATCTTGCCTCCGCGCTGCGCGAGGTGGGCCGGATCGAGCGGACGCTGTTCATCATCGAATGGATACTCGACGTCGGCATGCAGCGCCGTGCACAGGTCGGCCTCAACAAAGGCGAGGCACATCATGCGCTGAAAAATGCCCTGCGCATCGGCCGTCAGGGCGAAATCCGCGACCGCACGACGGAGGGTCAGCATTACCGGATCGCCGGCCTCAACCTGCTCACCGCCATCATCGTCTACTGGAACACCCTGCACCTTGGCCATGCCGTTGAGGCCCGGCGCCGCGAAGGGCTCGATACCCCCGACCATCTTCTCGCCCATATTTCGCCGCTCGGATGGGCACACATCCTCCTCACTGGGGTGACTACACGAAAGTGACGTATCTGCACGCTAAGGGCGAACAAATCCGGTACGATGCCAGCAGATGCTATTCGCAGGCTTTCCTGCCCCTTTTATGTGGTGCCGCCCTACGGGCGCCGATA
>NZ_RZUL01000015.1 GCF_004005485.1 Sphingobium algorifonticola | reverse complement strand
GCCGACAATCCTAACGGCCCCAGCATTCAACCTTGTCAGGCAATTATCTGGAGTGAAATCATGGAAAACCGAAGGAAACCTGCGCCTCCCGCCACCACGCTCGACATAAACTGCGACTGCAAAGAATATGTTCTGGATTACCTCCTCCACAGCTTCCCGACCCAGCTGCACGAGAGCTTCACCGACAGCGACGGCAATCACGCGTCGAGGCCAGCCTATGACAAGGATGGCAATGTCGTGCTGTGCCGCGAGGCGCTCGAACGACGTGACCGGCTGATCGAGCAATTGGCATCAATGGAACCGGTACAAGGCGCACTCGACCAGATCGTCCAGAGGTTCGGAACAGATATGGTAGCCGAGGTGACCGGCCGTTCGCGCCGGATCGTCCGCAAAGTCGATGCAAAGGGCGACCGGCTCGCAGTCGAGAACCGGCCCGCCCATGCCAACCTTGCCGAAGCGCAGGCTTTCATGGAGGATCGCAAGCAAATCCTCGTATTCTCCGATGCCGGGGGCACCGGACGCAGCTACCATGCCGATCTGGGCGCGAGGAACCAGCGGCTCCGCCATCACTATCTGCTGGAAGCAGGCTGGAAGGCCGATACCGCGATCCAGGGGCTGGGCCGCACCAACCGCACCAATCAGGCGCAGCCGCCGCTGTTCCGGCCGGTGGCCACCAATGTCCAGGCCGAGAAACGCTTCCTCTCAACCATCGCGCGAAGGCTCGACACTCTGGGTGCGATCACGCGAGGACAGCGGCAGACCGGTGGTCAGGGGCTGTTCCGCCCCGAAGACAATCTCGAAAGCCCCTATGCCCGCGATGCGCTGCGCCAGCTCTATGTGTTGATCTATGCGGGCAAGGTCGAGCGATGCTCGCTCGCGACCTTTGAAAACATGACCGGCCTGTCGCTGACCGACAGCAGCGGGTGCCTCAAGGACGAACTGCCGCCGATCACGACCTTCCTGAATCGGCTGCTGGCACTCACCATCGACATGCAGAACGTGCAGTTCACGGTGTTCGAGCAGTTGCTTAGCGCCAAGGTCGAGAGCGCAATCGCGGCGGGCAGTTACGATCTCGGGCTGGAGACGCTGACCGCCGACAGCTTCACCGTGACAGCCAGTGAGCCAATCTACGTCCATCCGGCCACGGGCGCAGAGACCCGGTTGCTCAGCATTGCAATGCAGGAGCGCAACCAACCCGTGCCGCTAGAACGGGCGCTCGAACTGCTGCGGGAACCCGGCGCGCGGCTGTTGGTCAATGCCCGCTCGCGGCGCGCTGCAGTCCAGCTGCCGGCTCGCAGCGTCATGCTCGACGATGGCGAGGTTGAGCGCCGCATCCGACTGATCCGACCGATGGAGCGGCTGAACTTCGCCCTGACCCACCTTCCCGAGACCCACTGGGAGGAGGTGGACGAGCGGACATTCGGGGCAGTCTGGCAGGACGAGGTGGCACAAGTTGATGAGTTCACGACAAGCGAACTGCACATCGTCACCGGCCTGTTGCTCCCCATCTGGAAGCGCCTTCCCGAGGAATCCACCCGTGTCTACCGGCTTCAGACCGACGATGGCACCCGCATTGTTGGTCGAAGGGTGTCCGCAGCATGGGCAGCGCGCGCGACGGCCAGGCCCGACGCGCCAGTGTTATCGCCACCACAGGCACTCGCGTTGCTGCGTGAAGGCCAAGCCGTGCTCGATCTCGCCGATGGGCTGCAACTGCGCCGGTCGCGGCTGATGCAGGTCAACCGGATCGAACTCACCGGGTTCGGATCGACGGCAGTCGACCGGCTCAAAGCCATGGGGCTGTTCTCCGAGATCGTCAGCTGGAAACTGCGTCTGTTCGTGCCTGACGACACGGTGACAGGGTCGGTTGTGCTCGATCGGCTGTTTGAACGGCACCCGTTGGCCCGAATTCTTGATCGAAAGGCTGCCTGAGATGGCAAAGCTCTCCACGCGTGCGGCAGAATTGTCGGAACGGCTTGCGCAGAACGTGCAGGCCGTTTGCCGCCATTATCTGCCCGCAGGCAGGCGCGAAGGCCGCTACTGGATGGTTGGCGATGTCGCGGGAACGCCCGGGCGCAGTCTCTATGTCCGCCTCTTCGAAACCGAACGCGGCGCGATCGGCAACTGGGTCGATGCCGCAACCGGCGAATATGGCGATCTCGTTGATCTCATCCGGCTCAACCAGCGGCATGGGCGTCTGTCCGAAACCATTGAGGAAGCCGAACGCTTCCTCAGCCTGCCACCATCGGCTTCGGACGATCAGCGCAGTGCCGCGTCATTCGCCACGCCCGCGCGCGCAGGATCGACGACCGCTGCCATACGCCTGTTTGCCGCCTCGAAACCACTGACTGGATCAATGGCGAGCGCCTACCTACGGTCACGTGGCATCACACGCCTATCCCACCTGCCAGCCCTGCGCTTTCATCCGCGATGCTACTACAGACCAAATGAGGACGATGATCCAGCAACAGCCGGCGCCTTCCCGGCGCTGATCGCAGCAGTTACCGACAACGACGGCTTGCAGACCGGTACCCATCGTACCTGGCTCGATCCATCCGGCTGCGCGAAGGCCAAAGTCGCATCGCCGCGGAGGGCGATGGGCAACATCCTCGGCAACGCCGTAAGGTTCGGATCTGCAGATGATGTTATGATCGCCGGCGAAGGCATCGAAACCATGCTGTCGTTGCGCGAAGCTCTGCCAATCATGCCGATGGTCGCCGCAACATCGGCAGCCCACCTTGCCGCCATCCTGTTTCCGCCAACACTTCGGTGTCTCTACGTCGCACGTGACCGCGATGTGGCAGGCGACGCGGCGTTTGGCGTCCTGACTGAGCGCACACAGGCAGCAGGGATCGAACTCGTATCACTCATGCCTGACCTCGCTGACTTCAACAACGACCTCCGCCAGCATGGCGTTGCTGCACTGGCGAAACGGGTCCGCCATCAACTCCGAGAGCAGGATCAGACACGCTTTTCTGCCGACATTGGCTGAGCCGATACGGGGTTTGAGGATGGGCGATGGAGGCGTGCATAGGACTCGAGCCAAGACCTGCCCCAGCCCGGCCTTCTTCGAGTGGCGTCCGAGAGACCGGCTGCCGCGAGGCCGCAATGGCGGTCATGCGGCTATTTTCCGGCGGCGCATCCGCGCCTTTCCATCGCGAACCAAAATAGCCGCCCGTCCGCCATCCTCCGCTGCGCTTCGGTCCATGCGGATGCAGCCTCGCGGCAGCCGGTCAGAGGGACGCCCATGAAGGCCGGGCAAGGTGCCCGGTCCCAAGGCCCCAAGGACCAACGCAATGACCATCACGCCCGATTCAGAACCCGAACACGAAACCTCAGCCACCGCCCATCTCCTCGATGAAATCGCCCTCTACGGCTATCGCCCCTTCTCCGACGAAGCCGACCCGCGACCGCTCCCCGAAGAGCGCATAGCCGCTGGCGCCGTCGCCGACATGTTCGATGCCCTCATCGCCACCATGATCGACACCAGGCTCGAACCCGATCTGGAGGACCTGTGCTGGTCGCTCGCCAACCTCTTCCACCGCGTCGAAGGCCGGATCCAGCGCGAGCTCGACGACAATGAAGACGCCCAGAAGCGCAGCCAGCGCGAGCAGGATGACTCGGAAGTCAAATCGGTCGAACTTGAGCGCCTGCTTCGCGAAGGCATCGGTCTGATCGAACGCCGCAACGCCATGGAATTTATGCGCGATGCTGCCGGAGACCAGTTCGAAAGGCATTTCCGCAAGGCCTGGAGCCCGCGCACCGGATCACTCGTCAATCATCGCACCCTGACCGCAGCCATGATCGACAGCCGCGACTTCCTCGCTGCGAAGCGTCGCTCAGAAACCGAACCGCTGCTGCCGGTGGGCACCCGCATCGCGTTCACTTCCGGACCTGAGTATCAGAACCACAACCGGATATGGGCCGTGCTGGACAAGGTGCTCGCCAAATATCCAGACATGGTCCTGTTTCACGGCGGCAATCCTACTGGCGGCGAACACATCGCTTCGCTCTGGGCGCGCAACCGCAAGATCACTCATGTCGCGTTCCGGCCAGACTGGAATCGGTTCAAGAAGGCGGCACCATTCCGTCGCAACGACCAGATGTTGGAAGCGATCCCAAAGGCCGTGGTCGCTTGCCCGGGTAATGGCATCAATGCCAATCTGGTGGACAAGGCCCGCAAGCTGGGGATTTCGGTGTGGACGATCGAATGATCGTCAACTCTGAATTGCTTCTCGTGCACTGCATCAACGCGATCAGCGCATACCCTGCCGAGGTAAGGTAGGATCGTCCGCATCTGACCGTCGCCAATACTCTCGGCACAACCTTGCGCCACTTTCCGTCAGTTCGTAGCGGACCTCGTTGTTTGGCAAAGGGCGGATCAGTCCGAGTCTGACCAACGGAGATACGCTACCATCGGCCACCGAGCGCTCACTTCGGACATTCTGATGAACGAAGGCCCATCTCTTTCGGCCAGACTCCTCAAATACCTCGAGCTGGCTTGCGGGAATTTCCTCACGCGGTCCCCCAAGCGCCGTAAGAAACCGGCTTGAGAATGAAAACGTCATGTGGACGAGCGTATCCCGCGAACGAAGCGGAATGTTCAGCCAATCAATGGTCGTCGCCAACGTCTTGGATTCTGGAACACAAATCGGCGTCTCTTGTCCAAGGACAAACGCTTGGACCATTGCACGCTCGATCTCGCCGATAGTATTTTGGCTCAGGCCGTTTTTTCGTGCCTGCCTGTCCCTCGAAATGATGTCCCGAGCGATCTCGCGAAATTGCGCCCGCATTAGCGACGAAGGCTTCGAGACCTTGGGGATTCGGCTAGCTTCTTCCATACTTAGCTTTGTACTTCCGTCCCTTACGGTCGAACAGTGCAATCGTGTTTCGATCACAAATGTTCGCTCACGAGACTGTCGGTCACTTCGGCCCACCCTGCTCTCTATGGCCCATCCGTTGGCCGACCCCAAGCCTCCTTCAATCAACCCGTAAAGGGTCCGCTACGCTACGCGTGCGGCCACTGCGGCTGCACCTTCGTGGTGATTGCGGCTTTGCGCCGTCTGTCCGGGGCCTGCCGAGCGGGGATGGTCCCTGCTCCGAGACAGGAGCTCGAACATGTCACTCACCGTCGCACAGCGTCACGCCTGGAGCCTCGCCCGCACACTAATGGTCTGCGTTACCTTGTTCCAAGCCGGTAATGGCTATGCCGCCGTTCCAACCGCCGAATTCGATGGCGATGCCGACAGCGTCATCCATGAATATGACCCGTTCAATCCCTGATCGCGTCAGATCGCGTTGCGGCGCATGGCTGGATGCCCATCGGGTATTCCAGCCGATGCGCATTTCTGCTATTGCTTCCATGCACATTGCGCTGCGGTGGAGGTGGAGAGCGCGTCCCTTGCCCTTGGTTCCAAGGAGGACGCCATGCTGATCGGCTTTGCCCTGATAATCGTCGCAGTATTCCTGTGCTGCGCGCTTCTATTCCGCCTTTCGATTTACGCCCTTCCGCTGTTCGTCGCGTTTCTTGCGGGTTCGGCGACTTACCGCACCGATAGCGGCATTCTCGCTGCGCTCGCCGCCGCAGCCATATCCGCGATCATTCTGCTCGCTGCAGCCCGGTTAGCACTGGCGTTCGCTAAGTCCGACCTGACGCGGGCAGCGATCGGCCTTGCCTTTGCCGCGCCCGCAGCCATTGCAGGCTATCTCGCAGTCCACGGCATTGTTGCGGCGACCATGCCGCCAAGCGCATGGCAACACGCCTTTTCATTGCTTGGCGCTGCGACAATCGCGGCTGCATCCTGGACGCAATCGAACCGCGCCCGGCCCTAGCTTTGCCATTTTCGAACGCCCGCCCGGCAGGTGCCCGGCGGGGCTCGCACGGCCAAATCGGCCAGTACGAGGCAGGCGTTGTGTTCGAGTGGCAGTTTCTGCGTCCCTCTTCTTAGGTCAGCTTGGTCTGGGCGTTTGCGCGGTCGGAGCGAGGCCGAGAATTCGCAGCCGGTTTTGAGCTGGCCAGTGGCGGACCGATTGCGCTGATCTCAATCAGGCCCGGATTGGCGCATGGCCGTTGCCGATATCTGCGATTGCAGTGACGACTAGGCAGCACACCGGTGACGACACCTTTCTCATCGCAGTTCGGGCTTGGAAGTCCGGGAAGTGCCATTTCTCCCGGTCAAGTGTGACCCGAGCCCACTGCTGCCTCGTCAATGGCTGTGGTTGGCAGGGGATGGCTTCGCCGCTTGATCCCTTGCTGCAACGCCGTCTCCGCCAACTTTCTTCCCCTGGGCGTGCCGCCCATTCCTCGCGAGGCAAGAAAGCCGTCTGGCCGTCGTCCTCCACTGCGTTTCGGCCGTTCCAGTGCAGCGGGCGCAAGCCCCTGCCTTCAACCAGCCATCGAGGCCGCGATGGGCGCGGGTTCGACCAACTTGAAGGAATGCATCATGGCCAACATCGGAACTTTCACCAAGACCGGCAACGAATACAAGGGCGAGATCGTCACCATGTCGGTGCAGCAGAAGAATGTCCGCATCGTCCCCGAAACCAGCGACAACGAAAATGCGCCGTCGCACCGGGTTTTCGTCGGCCGCGCGGAAATCGGCGCCGCCTGGACCAAGACCTCCAACGAAGGCCGCGAGTATCTCTCGGTCAAGCTCGACGATCCCAGCTTCACCGCTCCCATCTTTGCCAACCTCTTCGATGACGAAGACGGCAAGAGCTTCAACCTGATCTGGTCGCGCGCCCGCCGCACCAACGGCGACTGACCGAACAGCTAGCCCCGCCCGGCACCTGCCGGGCGGGGCTTCCGGCATTCTCATTCGTCTGCTGACGTCACTCTCATAAGGAGTTCTGAGGCTTCAATCCCGAGCGCTATGGAAAGATGCTCAAGCTTGTCGACCGAGGCACTATAGCGTCCACGCTCAAGGCTGCTGACATAGGTTCGATCGAGATGGGCCCGATGTGCAAGCTCTTCTTGCGACAGGCCAGCAGCCAACCGATAGCGTTTCAGATTCGCAGCTAGGACCTCGCGCAATTTCATTGCACGAACTCACCACCGTTGCAGAGTATTTAACCACGGAGTATACTCGTCACGACTGAAATTCGGCTGAGTTCAGCAGGCTAGCAACGCGCACGGCTTATCCGCGAAAAGGTACAATTCCCTGCCCGTTGTCGAACAAGCGAAGTTTTCGCCATTTTGGTGGGTCTTGGTGCTAAAAGACTGTGGATGCAAAAATGAGTCGGAACCAAAGGCTCGGACCATGACGATTGCTTCTTTCGAAAAAAGCCCGCCCCTGTCGGATACGGTAACGCCGTATGACGAACGCCATTTTGTCACGTATTTACGGCTACTTGACGCCGCGGACGAGGGTGCGGAATGGACCGAAGTTGTGCAGATCGTCTTTGGGATCGATCCTGCCCTGGAGCCGGTCTGGGCGCGTCAGGTCCATGAGACCCACCTCGACCGAGCACGCTGGATGACGTCCCACGGCTACCGACATCTGCTTGAGAAAGAACAAAAAGGCTGAATTCTTGGACACAGATCGGACGCCTTGCCCTAAGCGCTCCGTCAAAATTTCTGCGCCTCCGGGTATAAGCATCCCCAGAATTTGTTACTTGCGGCTTACCGTTGGTTAACAAAGACTTGAAGCTTGGCCTTTTTGCCTGTGCTTTGCAGGGGTCTTTATGCCCGGTGGTTCGTCATGGCGGTCACCATCGACCGCGGATCAATATCGCGATCACGACTATGCGGACTTCGCGCAGGAATTCCTGCACCGTAATGCTGATTACCGCCGCGATTATGCCGAAACTGAAGAGCGCATTGCTCGCTTCCCATCGGTCGAACACCATGAAAAGGAGGGCCTGTCCCGGCGATGGGGCCTGAGCTTTCCCCACCGATCCACAAGCAAATCCGCGCCATAGCCCGGCCCACTGGTCGCCCAGCGCATCGCCCGACGTGATCATCGTCGAAACTTCTAACCCGGACCTGCCTCTGATGTGGCTGTCGAGCTGGAAGCCGCTGGCAGAGATATCGACATCAGTCGGCAAACATCTCGTTTATACGAGGGGCAACTCCAAGCTGCGACTTTGCATTCAATACCGAGCCGCCTTGCCCGTTCCCGCCGTCTCGATACCGTGCGATGAGACCTATGAACTTCGCATCGCAGCTGTCACGCGTATGCATCTGATAACGCGCGCCTCCAGCTCCACATCCCAAGGCGCTAACGTCATCACGCACAATCAACGACTGCGGTTGAGCCGCTTCCTTGCGATTCACGATGCGCTTGTGGCGGGTGCGTCTTCTCGTGACCTCGCCTACGGCCTGATCTTCCCCAACCACCGTCCTCTTGTCGGAGCGACCTGGAAAGCCTCGAGTGAGCGGCGGCAGATTCTTCGGCTGATCGCCCAAGCGCGTAGCCTCGTCTCCTGCGGATATCGCGATATTCTTTTACACCGCTGACCGAGACATTCGGGGGTGACATATTGCGTCACCTGCATTCGGTCACTCCCTGCCCATGCCAATCCTCCGCCAAAGCTCGCGAACCCCAGCGACAGCCCGCTGCTGCTGCCAACCTTCGCCGGAGCCTTGCCATGGATGCCAGACCCAACCCCGTGACTGCACGATTTTTGCGGACGCCCGATGCTGCAGTGCACCTCGGGCTTTCGGCCCGCACACTCGAAAAGCACCGCTGTTTCGGGACGGGGCCAGTCTATCGCAAGCTCGGTGGCCGGATCGTCTATGCGGTGACAGATCTTGACGCATGGGCAGAGCAAGGGCTGCGGCGGTCAACCAGCGATCCCGGCAAAGGTATCGTCCACCCAGCCAAGCGTCTTGATGGCTATACTCCGCCGGTCCGGCGCTGAGGCACGCAATGCGACGCCTGTCCGCCTTCCCAGCCAAGCCTGCTCAGCTTGACCTGTTCATGTCCCAGGGCCGCGATATTGCCGCGCGCGACGCGCAGGACCTGATGGCTTGGCCGTTCTTCAGCCTCGCCAAATCAAAGCGAGTCCGTCCGATCGATTTCCGGATGGGTGAGGTTTCGATCCTCGTCGAGGCGACAGCCGAACATGGCATGGCGACTATCTGGGACGCTGATGTCCTCATCTGGGTAGCGAGCCAGATCGTCGAAGCGCGCGATGCCGGTCGGCCTACCTCGCGGTTGATCGCCGCGACCCCGCACGAGATCCTTGCTTTCACCCGGCGGGGCACAGGCAAAGCCAGCTACGAGCGGCTGAAGGCCGGGCTGGATCGCCTGCAATCCACCACCATCGCGACCTCGATCCGCCAGCATGACGCGCGGCGGCGGCACCGCTTTTCCTGGATCAATGAATGGAAGGAGCGTCTCGACCATTCGGGTCGCGCGCTCGGGATCGAGATGATCATCCCCGACTGGTTCTACGAAGGCGTGATCAATCAGGCGCTCGTGCTCACCATTGATGCCGACTACTTCGCACTGACCGGTGGTCTGGAGCGCTGGCTTTACCGCCTCGTGCGCAAGCATGGGGGCAAACAGCGCGGAGGCTGGAGCTTCGACTTTCAGCATCTGCACATGAAGTCAGGTGCGCTCTCGCCGCCGAAACGCTTCGCATTCGAGCTGCGCGACATCGTCCGCCGCCAAGCGCTGCCGGGATACACGCTCACCATCGAACATGCACTCGGCCGCGAACGGTTGAACTTTGTCGCTGTCCGGCCCGACCCGATCGACGCCGCAATGCGCCGTCTCGGTCTGCGGACCACCAACCATCACCCTGTGGATATGTCATGATGCAGCACGGACTATCAGGAACCGCCACACTCGGACCATCAGGAACCGGAAGTTCGGACTATCGGGAACCAAAACGCCGTCCAAATTACGGGAAAACATCGGCAATTTTTGCCCTTAACTATCCTAACAAAGAATCCTTCGGATTCTTGCTAACGGCTGCGAGCCTGTGGACAAAAAGCGGGGCGGACCCCGAAAGGCCTGCCGGTACGAGGATGGGTGATGACCCGCAGCTGACCCATGTGACGCTGGTCTGGCGCGAAGGCCAGCATGAGGACTGGATCAAATTCGGCAGGCCCGTTGCCGAACGGATCGTCAGCCGTAGCGAGCGAATCGAGAGCTATATGGCGGGCCAGATGTTCGCCTTGGTTCGCTGGGCGTCCAACGATTATGGCACCGTCCGTTCAACCTTGGACATCGTTCAAGCTGTCAGCCTGGGCAAGCAATGCGCAACCGTGCCGCAGGTCGACCCCGGCGGCGCGCTGCTGCTTTCGGTCCATGGCTGGCCCAAGGTCGCGCAAGTCTTCCGCCTTATCGATACCATCGAAGCGTCAGGCATAGACCCCTGTGATGTTGCTCCGGAATATTGGCGACACATCCACAACAGGATGGCGGGCCGACTTACCCCGCGCGACTACACGCCCGCGCGGCACCAAGCCTGGCTCCAGCGCAAGGCACTTCTGCCATGAAGCGGCGCAGCATGATATTTGCAGCCATCGTAAGTTGCGCAACGCTCACGACGTTGGCCGTGCCAGTCGCGCGCTTCGCCGTGTGGAATGCGACCGCCTCGGTCCCCACTGGACTCTACGCCATCCGTGGCAAGGCGAGCCTGCATATTGGCGAACGGGTCGCCATCGAGCCGCCGCCCGAACTGCGCCGCTTGCTCGCCAAACGGCGTTACCTCCCGACAGGCGTCCCGCTGCTGAAGCGCATCGCAGCTGTGCGCGGCCAGCGCGTCTGCCGAGATGCATTGAGCATCAAGATCGACGGCCAATATGTCGGCGCGGCGCGTCCGCGCGACCGTCTGGGGCGCGCACTGCCGACCTGGGCCGGCTGCCATGTGCTGCGCACCGGCGAGCTGTTCGTGATGAACCCGGCAGCGCGCGACAGTTTCGATGGGCGCTATTTCGGCGTGCTGCGTCTGACCCATGTCATTGGTCGCGCAACCCCAGTCTGGACCGATGAAGCGGGCATTGGCGACCATGTCTGGTTCGCTGATCCGCGCGCCTCCGACGCTTCTTTACCCTCAACCCAAGGAGATTGACCCATGCGTATCGGAACTTTTCGTGCGGCCGGTGGCGGCTACAACGGGCAATTGCGGACGCTGTCGCTCAGCATTGAGATCTCACTCGTCCCGGCAGACCTATCGGATAGTGAAAATGCTCCGGACTTCCGTGTGGTTGCTGGCGAAGATGAAGGCGCGCGCGAAATCGGCGCAGGCTGGAAGCATGTCGGGGAGAAGGCTGGCGACTATGTCAGCTTGCAGATCGATGATCCCTCATTCTTGCAGCCGCTGCGGGCCAACCTGTTCAAGGGCGATGACGACGGCCATGTTTTGGTGTGGTCGCGTCCCTCGCGGCGCGAAAAGGCGAACTGAGCCATGCAGCTACGCCGCTTGGGCTTTGCCGCCTTGGCTGCGCTCGCCATGTTCGGTGCCGCGCCTGCCTTTGGGCAGGACGCTGCCGACCCGGCAGCGCCGCGCACCGTCGACACTGCAGCGCACGTTGCTGAGGCATCGCTGCGTTTCGGCATCCCGGAGCAATGGATCTATGCGGTCATGCGGGCCGAGAGCGCTGGCCGGATCGGCGCGGTATCGTCGGCTGGAGCGATGGGGCTGATGCAGCTCATGCCTGGAACCTGGGCGCGCCAGCGCGCCCGTTTCCGTCTTGGCAGCGACCCGTTCGATCCGCGCGACAACATTTTGGCAGGCACCAGCTATCTTCGCGAAATGTACGACAGTTACGGCGCCTACGGCATGCTCGCCGCGTATAATGCAGGCCCAGGGCGCTATCAGGAGTGGCGCGATCGCGGTCGCCCGCTTCCTGCCGAAACCCGGGCCTATGTCGCAAAGATCGCACCGATGCTGCAATCGGACAGCATAGCAAATGTCGTCGCCAGCGCGTCGCCTGTGCAGCAAGTGCGCATTGCGTGGACGCAAAGCGAGCTGTTCGCGGCGCGAACTGCCGCGACCGAGGCAGCGGCCAGCGCGGACGTGAGCGAAGGAACGGCGGCTACGCCACCTGCTTCGCTGCGTCCGCACGGCGGCCTGTTCGTCCCTGTCTCGGGGAACCGCGACCAGTGATGGGCCACCTCCCAATCTGGCGCGTCATGGCGTGGACTAGCGCAAAATTGTGCGGAAGCGGGGTTGCAGGAAGGGATGGATCAGGAGGATGGCAAGATGAAAGCGGAGCCAGCCGCCGGGGTGTCGGGCCGCAGAATTGCGGGATTTTCACAGCCAGCCGCCCTGACCCATGGCTGGCTCCTGTCTCGATAATTATCGCAATTCCGCTGTTCGATGAGCCAGCCGCTGTATCGCATCGCTTGACCTCATGAGTGATGACGATCTGGAAATCAGGCCTGGGCGCATCCGAGATCGCAGTTCCGGCCAAGGCAAAGCACGCACACTCAAAGCCCAACTGCGGGCACTTGCCAATCGGTCAGGACATGGCGGCCGTGCGGGTGGTTCCCGATCGCGGCGCAGCACCGGTCACCTCGCCCGTGGCCGCATCGCAAGCCTGCAGGCATGCTCCCGCGCCAGCCAACGCCGTGTGATCGTCAAGGCGAGGATCGTGCGGCATCGCGGCGCTCGCTTCACTGCAGCGCCGCTGGCAAAGCACCTGACCTATCTCAGGCGCGATGGCGTGACCCGCGACGGGAAGGATGCGGCGCTGTACGGCAGCGATGAAAACACCATCGACGGCGAAGCCTTCGCCGAGCGCTGCGCCGATGACCGCCACCATTTCCGTTTCATTGTTTCGCCCGAAGACACGGCCGAACTGACCGATGTGCGAAGCTTCACCCGAGATCTGCTGACCCAGATGGAAAAGGATCTTGGCACAGGTCTCGACTGGGTCGCCGTTGACCATTGGAACACCGACAATCCCCACATCCACATTCTGGTACGCGGCAAGGCCGACGATGGCCGCGACCTGGTTATCGACCGCAGCTACATCAGCGAGGGCATGCGGGCTCGCGCCGCGCAGCTGGTGACCATGGAACTGGGCGCACGGACCCAGCAGGACATTGATCGAAGCCTGGCCCGCGAGGTGCAGGCCGATCGCTGGACCGGTCTTGATCGCCAGCTGCAAACGCTTGGTGACGGCCTCGGCGGCGTGGTCGACCTGCGCCCCGATCCGCAGCGGATCGCCAACCCGGCCAACCAGCATCTGATCGGCCGCGCCACAAAACTCGAACGCATGGGCCTGGCAGAGAAGATTGCGCCTGGCTGCTGGCGGATAAAGCCAGCACTCGAGCAGACCTTGCGGGAGCTTGGCACCAGAGGCGATATCATCAAAACGATGCACCGCGCCATGACCGGGCACGGCCTTGCCGCTGAAGCGGGGCGACTTGCCCTTCATAATGAAAGGGCGAGCGAGCCCGTCATCGGGCGACTGGTCGAGCGCGGCCTTCACAATGAGCTGACCGGTCAGGCCTACGCCGTGGTCGACGGCGTCGATGGCCGTGTCCATCATTGCAAATTCTCCGACATCGACCTGACCGGCGATGCTGCGCCGGGCGCAATCGTCGAGCTGCGCGTCTGGACTGATCGGCGCGGCCGCGAGCAATCCTCGCTCCTGACACATTCCGATTGCGATCTTGCTACCCAGGAGCGCAGCGGCGGAGCCACCTGGCTCGACAAGCAATTGATTGCCTCGGAGCCTCTGCCGCTCGGTCCAGGTTTTGGCAGCGAAGTCGAGGCAGCGAAAACGCGCCGGCTCGAATATCTGGAAAGCGAAGGTCTTGCCCAACGGCGCGGTGACCGCTTCGCCTTGTCCCGCAACCTGCTTGGCACCTTGCGCGAGCGCGACCTCGCCGACGCTGGTGCCGCACTTTCGCGGGAGCACGGCCTGCCCTATCGCCAAAGCCGATCATCCGGTGAGGTATCAGGCGTCTATCGCCAGCGCATCCAACTTGCTTCGGGCCGGTTTGCGATGATCGACGATGGCCTTGGGTTTTCGCTTGTCCCTTGGTCAAAGCAGCTCGACCGGCAGCTCGGGCAATATGTGAGCGGCCAGCCGCGGTCAGGTGGTGGCATCGAATGGACACTCGGCCGAAGCAGGTCGATCGAGATATGATGTGGCAAGCTGACCGGTATCAGCCCAATCTTGACAAACGCACCATGTGATGCGTACATTCGCGTCAGGAGAAACGGCCATGGCAAGCGCAGCATTCACCCATCATGCGGCCCCGGCAGCAGCAGGCCTGCAGACCTTTTCGAGCGACGGCGACCGCAAGCGTCTGACCGGCGCGGCCGTCAAGGCCGTGTTGCGGCTCGTCGATGCCTGGGGTGGCAGCAATGCCGAAGGTGCCGCGCTGCTCGGCGTGTCCGAAAGCACATGGGACCGGATCAAGGCTGGCAAATGGGATGGCACCTTGAGCCAGGACCAGCTGACCCGCGCCTCGGCGCTAATCGGTGTCTTCAAGGGACTGCACCTGCTGTTCGCAGACGGAATGGCCGACCGCTGGCCGCGCTTGCCCAACCGGGCGCCGGTCTTCGGCGCTAAGTCGCCGGTCGAAGCGATGATTGAAGGCGGCATTCCCCGTATGCTGGAAACCCGGCAGTATATCGACGCGCTGCGTGGCGGGCTCTGAGCCGCAGTCCTCACTGCCGCTGGTGCGTGAGGCATTCCCGCGCACCATCCGGCTGGTCGCGAGCGCGCGGCTGCGCGAAGCCGTACTTGCACCGCTGGCCGACGACCCTGACGAACTGGCGCTGCTCGCCGAGATCGAAGGCGCAACCAGCGGGCGTTTGGTTGCCGAAGAACGCGGGCTTGGCGCGCTCAGCCCCGAAGAACTGGTTCACGGCGTCCCCCATGCCCGTTTCATCAATGCCAGCTTTGCCTATGCCAAACCGCGTGAGCCGATGCGCTTCAATCCGGCGGACCGCGGTGCATGGTATGCGGCGCTTAGAGTTGAAACCTGTATTGCCGAAGTCGGGCACCACCTGACCAAAGCGCTGGCGGATGCAGGCGATTTCAACGCGGTTGTAGAATATGGCGAAATGCTGGCGAGCATGGCCGGCGTGTTCGTTGACCTGCGCGAAGCAGCGGATCATCCCGCGCTCGATGCCGATCCCGCAACCGGTTATGCCGCTGGCAATGTTCTAGCCGCGCAGGCACGCGTCGAGGGCCACAATGGCATCATCTACCCCTCGGTCCGCCATGCGGGCGGCACCTGCATCGCTGCCCTCTGGCCCAACGTCGTGCAGTCGGTTGTGCAAGGCGCAATGGTTCGGCTGACTTGGTCGGGCACACCGGATTATGCGTGGGAGCCGATCTAGCAATCTGCGCCAGGCTGTCCGTTTCCGCGCCAAGGCCTGCAACACCCAACTCCGCGCTTGCCAACATCTCCGAAGCTCACCGACCTAGGCGTGAACGAAGCGGAGTTGCGCCATGTCGGCTGCCAAAATCCTGTGGGGTCAAATCCTCGCTGTGCTGATCATCATTGTTGCGAGCGTCTGGTCCGCAACCCAGTGGACAGCCTCGGCGCTCGGTTTCCAGCCAGAGCTCGGCGTGCCTTGGTTCCACTTGTTCGGCCACCCAGTCTACCGCCCCTATGACCTGTTCTGGTGGTGGTTCTCGTTCGACGCCTACGCTCCAAAGATTTTCGATACTGGGGGGATGATCGCCACCTCGGGCGGGTTCGCGGCAATTGTGGTTGCCATCGCGATGTCCGTTTGGCGCGGCCGCGAGAACCGCAATGCCAACACCTATGGCACTGCCCGGTGGGCCACCCGCGATGACATCCGCAAAGCCGGATTATTGGCCGACACCGGAGTTGTGCTCGGACAATTCCAGAACAACTATCTTCGCCATGACGGGGCTGAACATGTCCTGTGCTTTGCTCCCACACGCTCTGGCAAAGGCGTCGGCCTGGTGATCCCGACCCTGCTGACCTGGCCGGGCTCGGCGATCGTGCATGACATCAAGGGCGAGAACTGGGATGTCACTGCCGGTTTTCGCAGCACGTTCAGCCGCACCCTGCGTTTCGATCCAACCAGCCTTGAATCGTCCGCTTACAACCCGCTGCTCGAGGTGCGCCGAGGCCTCAATGAGGTACGCGACGTGCAGAACATCGCAGATATCCTGGTCGACCCCGAGGGCAGTCTCGAGAAGCGCAACCACTGGGAAAAGACCAGTCACGCACTGCTGGTCGGAGCCATCCTTCACGTGCTTTACGCCGGTCCCGACAAATCTCTCGCTGGCGTCGCGGCTTTCCTCTCCAATCCCGACGAGACCATTGAGAACACGCTCTACGCGATGATGGACACCCCGCATCTTGGTGAAGCGGGCCCGCACCCGGTCGTCGCTAGCGCGGCGCGCGAGCTGCTCAACAAGTCTGACAACGAGAGATCGGGCGTGCTGTCGACCGCAATGTCCTTTCTGGGCCTCTATCGCGATCCGGTCATCGCCAAGGTCACCAGCCATTCGGATTGGCGAATTGCCGATCTGGTCAACGGTCGGCCGACCTCGCTCTATCTGGTCGTGCCGCCGTCCGACATCAGCCGCACCAAGCCGCTGATCCGCCTTATCCTCAATCAGATTGGTCGCCGCCTCACCGAAGAATTCGATCCTGCAACCAAACGCCAGCGCGTGCTGCTCATGCTGGATGAGTTCCCAGCTCTCGGCCGGCTCGATTTCTTCGAAAGCGCCCTCGCCTTCATGGCGGGCTACGGCCTCAAGGCTTTCCTGATTGCACAGTCACTGAACCAGATCGAGCGTGCCTACGGACAGAACAACGCCATCCTCGACAATTGCCATGTTCGCGTTGCCTTCGCGACCAACGATGAGCGGACAGCCAAGCGGGTCTCCGAAGCGCTGGGCACAACCACGGAACAGCGGTCGATGAAGAACTATGCCGGGCACCGACTTTCGCCCTGGCTTGGCCACTTGATGATTTCGCGCTCTGAAACGGCGCGCGCACTCCTCACGCCCGGCGAGATCCTGCAACTGCCGCAGACCGACGAGGTTGTGCTATTGTCAGGAGCACCGCCGATCAAGGCGAAGAAGGCGCGCTATTACGCTGATCGGAGGCTGCAGTCTCGAGTGTTGCCCGCCCCCGAGAACTGCGGCCAGCCTGCGGACGCGCGCGCCACCGATGACTGGAGCGCTCTGCCCCCAATTGAGCCAGACCCCAAATCAACCGAAGACGGCGGGCGCACGATCGATCCTGCTAATGGCGGCTTGCGACGGGAGCCTGACCTGCCCGAACATGTCGAAGTGGTTGCGCGGCCCAAGTCTCCAGCAGCCGAATTCGACTTTGCTGAAGCTGACGGCGCAGACGCTGACCAATCAGCCGCAAACAACGAGCGCATCCGGCGCACGATGGAACGCGGCGCACGGCAGGCCTCGCTCGACCTCGGCGACGGGATCGAACTGTGAAGCTCAAGCGTACGTTTCGGCTGCCGCCTGATGTGATCGACCAACTTGCCGAGTTCGCAATGCGCAGGCGCGTCGGCCAGCCCGATGTGGTGGAGGCCGCGCTTAGATCATTCATGTCGCCAGACAACCCTGAGCAGCTCGAGGCAGCGCTCAGCCGCCGCTTTGATCGCATCGACCGGCGGCTTGGACAGCTCGATCAGCAGACTGAGATCACCACAGAGGCTTTGGCCTTGTTCGTGCGGTTCTGGCTTACTGCCAATCCGCCACTGCCGGATAGTGGCCTTGCCGCAGCGCAAGCGCAGGGCAGGGAGCGGTATGAGGGATTTGTCGAGGCACTTGCGCGGCGATTGGAGGGACGATCGCGACTGGGCGATTCTTTAAAGTAGAAGAGGCGGAAAGTAGAAGAGGCGGCATTCACCAACGAGATGTAAATTCGACACAAACATGATAGAATGGCCATCTCAGCGTGCGCTCGGCACGATGCCGCTACAGCACAATATGGGGCGCGTCATGGGCGCCTTTCCTACCTGCTAGCTATCCACACTTCAGCACAACAAGGCTCGTGAAGACCTCGCAGCGATTGAACTGCGGAAACAGGACTGAAAGGCCTTGGTCAGATGGGCGTGCCGGACTAGGAAAGAGGGTGAAATGAGGCAGACTTTGTCGATATTTATGGATGATGCGCAATGAAGGCGATCGAACTGTTCGCAGGGGCTGGCGGTCTCAGCATTGGGATTGGGCGAGCGGGCTTCAAGCCTGAGCGCATTGTCGAATGGGAGCCGAATTGCCAGCGCACCCTTCTCGCCAATCGGCATGCCAGTCAGGCGGACGCGAAACGTTGGCCGCTCGAAATCGAGCGTGACGTTCGCGACGCCGACTTCACCGCGCACGAGGGCAAGATCGAGCTGGTATCCGGTGGCCCCCCTTGCCAGCCCTTCTCGGTTGGTGGCCGACATCGCGCCCAAGCGGACCGGCGCGACATGTTCCCGGAGGCGGTTCGCGCGGTGCGCGAGGTCAAGCCTCGAGCCTTCATTTTCGAGAATGTGCGAGGACTGACGCGGGCTCGGTTCAGTTCCTACTACGAATACATCAAGCTACAGATGCAATACCCCGAGCTCGTCGCAATGGACGACGAGGACTGGTCCACGCATCTGCGCAGGCTCGAAAGGCATCATACGAGTTCGAGGGCGGAGCGCGGGTTGGAGTACCGACTTGTTGCGGAGGTATTGAACGCGGCCGATTATGGCGTGCCCCAGAAGCGGCACCGGGTATTCTTTGTTGGGTTCCGAAAGGATCAGGGTATTGAATGGTCCTTCCCCGAAGCGTCTCATTCGCAGGAAGCCCTATTGTGGGATCAGGCCCACGGGGACTATTTCGAACGGCACAACGTTTCCAAGGCGGAGCGATGGTCGAACGCCGAGCGCACCAGGTCCCGAGCAGAGCGGCTTACGGAAAAGCCAGCTGAGTTGCCATGGCTCACCGTACGCGATGCTCTCGCGACCTTGCCCGACCCCGAGCGCAACCCCGCGGAAGCCTCGGGCCTTTCCGGCCACAGGTTCCAGCCGGGAGCTCGCAGCTATCCCGGCCATACCGGCAGCCCATTGGATGACGCCGCGAAGGCATTGAAGGCCGGCGTTCATGGCGTTCCCGGAGGAGAAAACATGCTCGCTCGGCCCGATGGATCGGTTCGCTATTTCACGGTCAGGGAGAGCGCCCGCCTTCAGACTTTTCCCGACACCTATCGAATCGAGGGCGTCTGGTCCGAGGCCATGCGGCAGCTTGGCAACGCCGTGCCAGTCACGCTCGCCGAACGCGTGGCGCGCAGTGTCGCCCTTGCGCTGCGAAGCGCGGAAAGCACCAAGCAATAGGCATGTCGCGGGATCCTTCAGTAACGAAGGCGAGCAAGATCCTCGCCGAGATCGAGGCGCTGCTTGCCGCCACCGAGGCCGAGGGGCTGACAACCCCGGCGCGGAAGAAGCTGGTCAGCAGCGTTGACGCGATGCGTGATCGTCTTGAGCGCCTTACGCGCAAGATCGATCCCAACGAATTACCCGATGCCTTTTTCGACCCGGCGGAACCCAGTCTCATCGGAAACTTCGTGGCGCTTGCGATGGTGGCCCAAAACCGCAAGCTACTCGGTAGCCTGACCCGCTTCTATGGGTCCGGCGTCTACGCAATTTACTACACGGGGCCCAACCGGCTTTACGCTCCAATCAGCGGGACCGAGACGCCGATTTATGTCGGCAAAGCCGATCCGAAGGGCAATCCCAAGACAGCGATTGATCAGGGTACGAAGCTTGCAGACCGCCTCAACGAACATCGCCGCAATATAGAGAAGGTCGAAGGTATCGAAATCGAGGACTTCGAATGCAGGGCGCTGGCCGTGCAGACAGGCTATCAGGCAGCCGCTGAAAGTCACCTAATCCGAATGTTCCGGCCGATCTGGAACAACGAGACAGGCATTCTTTACGGGCTCGGAAAGCACGGTGATGACGCCACTACACGAGCCAACAACAAGTCGCCCTTCGATACGGTCCATCCCGGCCGTAAGTGGGCCGCTGGCAACCCTGAAAATCAGACGGTCGGCGAGATCGAGGCGAAAGTGCGCGACCATTTCCGGTCCGCGACGGTGTTCCGGGACAGAAACGCGGTGCTTCAGGCATTCGTCGATAACATCAAGAGAGAAGACCGCCTCGATCGCCAAGACCCCGCCGCTGCACCCAAGGGCGAAGACTAGACTCATCCTAGCTCGGCTTCGCTTCTCCAGCGCTCCATCCCATCACGCTTGCGTCATCTCCAAGGCTGAACGGTTCTTGTCGCGAGCATGGCTTTGGCGAGATCTCGACCATATGAAAGCCTGCAACTGGCAACGACGCGGCCGTAGCTCTGCCCATTTGCCGAACACCGCATTGCCGGTGCGCGTACGATGATATGACCGGTGTCGCGCTGGCCCTTCCGCCCGCCGAGTAGCCGGATCAATGCATCCCTTGCCGCAACTGCGGAGGCCGCTGGGCATGGGTGTCCCCGAGAGCAAGTCCCGTCCATTTCGCGAGCTGCAATGCCGGCGATGCGGATCTTTGGCCCCTCCTTGAACCAGATAGGGCCGTCCCCATCCCAGACGGCAACGGGTGTGCAGACAAAAGTTGCAGCCGAGGCGAGCGCGAGAAGTCTCATTGGTCGTGTCCTGTGTTCGCAATGGTCAGCTTATGCCGCCTCGCGGCCTTGCTGATCGCGATTGTCGTTGTCGGGTTGTGCCTTTCGAGATGCTCCCATGGAAAGAAACGCGCACAAGCGCTCCTCATCCTTTGCCATCCTGTATTTCGGGTCTTGGGTGAGGTCAGACCGTATGGCGTCAAGCTTAGCCCTCAGCTTTCCCGTCCTATCGTCGCTATACAAGGCGTCCCTCGTCCCAAACCTGCGAAGCATATGGCCAAAGGCGAGCAGCAATTCCGGGTGCTGATGAATGAGATGATGGCCTAGCTCGGCGAAGCTCTTGTATCGGAACCCCACCGGCTTCCCTGCCCTCGCACTCTCGATCAAATGGACGATGCGAGTGGCTGTCTGCAGATTAGGGTATTCCCCTTCGAGGCCGAATCCTATGGAACAAAGGCGATCGTTGAGAAGCAGCCATTCCTTGTGCCGTGGCAGGTAGACGTCATCACGCGAGGCATCGAGAACGAAACAAAGCACTTGCTCGCGCAGCTCATTCTCCCGGTCCTCCCGGGCTTGCCTTTCAGTCGCCTCGGCAGCGGCGATCCTTTCCAAGCGGGCCGCTCTGAGTTCTTCGCGGAGTCTTGCCGCCTTGTGCCCATAGTCGAACGCGATAATGGTCTGGCGGTCCACATCGACCGTGACCTCATCCCAGCAGACCAGGCGCTCGACCCACTCATCGACGATCTTATCGCCCTGTATCAGCGGCTTGCGATACCAGCATGTCATGATGAAGGTCCCTGCCCTTTCGGACGCAGCAGCACTTTTTTCATCGACGACGAAAACGTTGGAGTTGTTCCCGAAAAGGATGTCGTCATCCGTCATGCGCCGATAGCTCGGATGGAAAAACGGCAAGACCCAGACGAGCGCCGCCCCTTCGGCCCGATAGAATTCCTTCCGGCTCAGCACGACGTCCATGAAGGTTGTGCTCAGCTGCACCTCGAAGGCCAGTCTGTCGGTGTCCGTCCGGGCCGAAACGTCAGGTCGGCGGAGGCCGCAGAGACCTTCGCTCGCTCTCCAGGTCCTTTCTGAGGCCACATCCTTGAACCGTGGATCGGCTGAGAGGCTCCGCAGAAGAAGTGCCTTGACCCGCTTGTGCGCCCCGCTTTCTTGGGCACCGCGGTACTTCATGGCCCTGATATCAGCTTCGCTCAGATCCGTCCGCGTGACAGCCGGACACGAGCCATCTTCATGGCGATGCCGGAAGAAGAAGCGCTTGGTCGTGCTGCAAGCCAGATAGACTGGGACACCGCACATCGCGCAGACTAAGCGAGCTTCGTCACTTTTGACGAGCGCCTTGAGTCTCTGGCGTAGCAGGATTGCGCGTTCATACCGGAATGCCCGGATCAACCGGCGGACATTGAGCACATGGCCAGTTCTCGGATTCCTGACCGCGTCGATTTCCGGCTTTGTCACCGCCTCGGCCCATGCCAACGGATCGACTGTCGTGTTTCCAACCATGGTCATCTCCTTTCCTTGAGGCAGAACCCTTCGCTCGCACGGCGAGCCTAACAGCGTTCCAGTCGCGCGCCCGTTTGTTTGAGCCCCCAGCGTCGCTCGACATAGAATTCGAGCGACCTACGGACTTCGAAGCGCAGAACTTCCTGGGTGAACCCATATTCTAGCCGGACAGCGGCCTGTTGCTCTTCCGTCAGGCTGCTCAGCGGCCGAAGCCGAATTTCAACGAACTCTTCCCATTCTTCATCGCGCGGAAGGTCTTCGTCGACCGGAGCCACGGCAAAGGTGCTGTCAGGCAGGACCCGAACCGGAACGTAGTCACGCCATTCCTCACGGCGGAAGCTCCACGCCCGAACGTGCAGACGCTCTCCGTCGTAGGCAAAATGCGCCGGCGCGATCCATTGGTTCTGACGCAGCCCACTCGACATCGACACATAGCCGATCTCGATCTTCTGCCGCTGCTCGATCGCCTGCCAAAGGCGACGCATCACAAATGGCGGGCACTGCCGTGCCGGCGAAGGAAGTACAGAAAGGCCGCTCGATGTGGGATGACCAACAAACTCATCCGGTGAGCCTGCATCCTCCACAAAAGGCAGGCCGCGATGGTGGGGGTCGGCAACATAGCACTTTCGCACTGTGTCATAGCGAGGCTTCGGCTCTGCAACCCGCTCGAGATATTCCCTCAGGTCGATTGCTGCCTGCGGAGACGAGATCCCGAAACGCTCGATGAGATCCTTGCGATTCAC
This sequence comes from Sphingobium algorifonticola, assembly GCF_004005485.1. GTDB lineage: Bacteria > Pseudomonadota > Alphaproteobacteria > Sphingomonadales > Sphingomonadaceae > Sphingobium > Sphingobium algorifonticola. Next base: position 1,203 of record NZ_RZUL01000015.1, on the reverse strand, counting down.
CTGTCCGCGCCATGTCAGGCACCGGTCAAGATAGACCAGGCGGGCAAGCATTGCTGGCTTGAGTGCAGGTTCGTCCATGTCCGAGCCCTACTTGACGCACCATCACAAGTCTATATAAATTTTATATGCACTTTGATTCGAGGACAGATTAATGCGCATCTTGCACACCAGCGACTGGCATCTGGGCCGACAGTTCCATGGCCTGTCCCTCGATGATGACCACGAGCACATCCTCGTTCAGATCCTCGCGATGATCGATGATGCGCGGCCCGACGTCGTGATCATTGCCGGCGACATCTTCGACCGGGCCAACCCACCCCAAAGTGCGATCACCCGCCTCTCGCAGTTTCTCACAACCGTGCGGGCAGCATCCGATGCGGCAATCGTCATGATCGCAGGCAACCACGACTCTGCGGCGCAGATCGGTGCGATGGGCGTGCTTGCAGATGGCGGCGATGCAATTGTGCGCGGACCGCTGGATGAAGATGAGCGCCCGCTCGTGATTCCCGACGACCATGGCCCAGTGGCAATCTCCGCCCTGCCGTTTGCCTTCGAATATGCCGCGCGTCTGTGCTTCGAAGACGACGCCATCGCCTGCCCTGCGGACGTCATCCGGGCCCAGCTTGCCAGCGCTCGCAAGCACGTGGCTGAGGGAATGCGATGGATTGTCGTCGCACATGCCTTTGTCGACGGTGCGGCGACAAGCGAAAGCGAGCGTCCCCTGACCCGCATGGTCGGCGGGATTGAGACCGTATCTGCGGGGGCCTTCGAAGGGGCGCACTACGTGGCCCTTGGACACCTCCACCGCCCGCAACCGGTCGGGCAGCACTACATCCGCTATTCGGGCGCGCCTTTGGCATTCGGGTTCGATGAGGAGGGTCAGCAGAAGTCGGTCAGCCTGATCGACCTTGCGGCCGACGGCACAGCTACGGTCACCGAAGTGGCGCTCAAGCCGCTGCGTCAGGTTAGAACCATTCGCGGCAAGCTGCTTGAGCTTCTGGCTGCCGGCGAAGTCTCGAACGATATCGTTCGCGTCGTGCTGACTGACGACACCCCTCAGATCGATCCCATGAAGAGTGTTCCCCGTCAGCACCAATGGCACAGATTTGAGGTTGTGATTTAAGGAGGGTTGGGGCTTCGTCGCAGTGACGAAGGAACGAAGATGAAGCCCCAACCCTCCTTGCAAAAATCGCTGGCAAAGGC
>NZ_RZUL01000014.1 GCF_004005485.1 Sphingobium algorifonticola | reverse complement strand
CACAAGCGCGTCGGGCGTTCCTGCATGATGGAAGCGTCACACCCGACGCGCTTGTGCCGGTCGGGCAGCACGAATATCAAACCGGCAGACTCTCGTTATGACCGCGGGACCAGTGGGGGGCAGGTCAACGGTGATGATCGATGCGACCTACCTGAAGGCGCACCGCACGGCTTCGAGCCTGGCGGTAAAAAGGGGGATCTTGGTCGCCTGATCGGCCGCACCAAAGGTGGCATGAACACCAAGCTCCACGCCGTCACCGATGCCAACGGCCGCCCCCTGAGCTTCTTCATGACCGCTGGTCAGATCAGCGATTACATCGGCGCGGCGGCGCTGCTCGACGAGTTGCCGAAAGCGCAATGGCTGCTCGCCGACCGAGGCTATGATGCCGACTGGTTCAGGGAAGCCCTTGAGGAGAAGGGCATCAAGCCCTGCATCCCAGGCCGGAAATCACGCAATGAGCCGATCAAATACGACAAACGCCGCTACAGGCGGCGGAGCCGTATCGAGATCATGTTCGGCCGCTTGAAGGACTGGCGCCGGGTCGCGACCCGCTACGACCGATGCCCAACCGCCTTCTTCTCCGCCATCGCACTCGCTGCCACCGTCATCTTCTGGCTCTGACCAATGAGTCCTGACCCTAAGCGGCGTCGCGCATGACTTCAACAACTTGCTGCAAGTGGTCGCCGGCAATCTGCAGCTGCTTCAGCGCCAGATCACCGAGGGAGATCCCCGGAGGCTGCGCATCAGCAATGCACTCGCTGGTGTCAACCGCGGCGCCGAACTAGCCAAGCAGCTGCTGGCCTTCGGGCGGCAACAAACGCTCGAGCCGCGGCCGGTCAACATCGGCAGGCTGATACACGGAATGGACGACATGCTGCGCCGAACCCTCAGTGATGCGGTCGAAATCGAGACGGTTATGTCGGGCGGGCTGTGGAATTGCATGGCTGATCCCACGCAAGTCGAGAACGTCCTGCTCAATCTGGCGATAAATGCCCGCGATGCCATGAGAGGCGTGGGAAAGCTGACAATCGAAACCGGAAATGCGATCCTAGACGACAACTATGCAAGTTCCCATCCTGACGTAGCGCCGGGCCGCTACGTGATGCTCGCCGTCACCGACAACGGACCCGGAATACCTGCCGAGATACGCGAGAAGGTGTTCGAGCCGTTCTATACGACCAAGGCGCCCGGTCAGGGCACCGGGCTTGGGCTCAGCATGGTGTACGGGTTCGTGAAACAATCGGGCGGGCACATTAAGATCTACAGCGAGCCGGGTGAAGGCACGACGGTCCGAATCTATCTGCCCCGAACCCTCCGCGAAGAGCAGATACCTGAACGGCCAGCCACATCTGACTTTCCGGACGGCGGCAGCGAGACCATATTGGTGGTCGAGGACGACGACGATGTCCGCGCGACGTCTGTCGCGCTGCTGCGCGATCTGGGGTATCGCGTGTTGGAGGCGACCAACGCCGACAACGCCTTGGTGATTGTCAAAAGCGGCCTGCACATTGATCTGTTGTTCACTGACGTGGTTATGCCCGGGACATTGCGGAGCCCGGATCTAGCTCATCAGGCGTGCGAGCAATTGCCGCAGCTAAGGGTCCTCTTTACGTCCGGGTATACTCAAAATGCAATTGTGCATGCCGGACGGCTTGACGAGGGGGTCGAGCTAATCGCCAAGCCTTTCACCCAGGAAGCCCTCGCCCGCAAAATACGACGGATGCTCGGGAACGACGATCAGCCTGTTGCATATCTTGCCGCAGTTGCCGGGACGGATAACACCGGGGTCAGCAACGCCGTAAGCTTGCGTGTCTTAGTATTAGAAGATGAAGTACTGATCCGCATGACGTTGGTCGAAGTACTTGAAACAATGGGTCATAAAGTTCAAGAGGCAGGCAGTATCGGGGAAGCTCGCAAGCTCATAGCTTCCGAAAAATTCGATGTCCTGATTACGGATCTAGGGCTTCCCGATGGCTCAGCGACCGATTTCGTACGGGAGTGCCGCAAGGCTGACCCCGCCATGACGATCGTTATAGCGTCTGGAGGCGAAGCAAGCCAAGCTTTCGCCGACGCTGAAGCAAGCAGATTTCGCACGCTGCGCAAGCCCTATAACGAGGAGGCTATCAGAAACGCGTTGAGGCCATCTGACTAGAACAGTAGCGTTACACCACCGAAATCAGCTTGGAATTTTCGAGACGGCGCGGATCCACTCGTCAATCTCGGCCTCAACCCAAACCGCGCATTTAGGGCCAAGCGATCGCGACCTTGGGAAACGCCCTTCGCTCATTCGCTGGTAGATGGCGGAGCGGCGCAGTCCCACGCGGGCGATTACTTCCGGCAGGCGCAAGAGCCGCGCGGGCGGAGGTTCTTGGGTTGGTTGAGGTGTGTGCGCTTCATCCAGTGTTGCATTCGGCATTGTTGATCTCATTCGCTTGGGTTCGGTCCCCTCCGAACTCTCAGGCTACCGTGACAGTGGCATCGTGATGTCTCGGCCCACGAAATCATCGATGTGCTTGGCAAGCATTCGTGCCACAAGCTGTGAGGTGCCGTTGGCCCACCGAGGCCGCAGATCCTCAATCCGCCGTCCGAGGGTCCGCTGAAGATGGACTGGGAGGCTAGTGAAGAACTCTTCGAGAAATTCGCCCATCTCGCCATGCATCCACTCGCAGGCGAGATCTTCCTGCCCGGCGAGTGCGAGGATCATGGATGCGCGGGGATGGGCTCTACAGGCGGAGAGCACACGTGCTGCTTCGTCGAGCCCGATAGGCCGCTCGCCGCGCGCAAGGCGAAGCAGGGTCTCGCGATGCATGCCGCATTCATTGGCAATCCGGTGGCGAGGTTTGCCAGCGGCTTCGATCGCATGGGCGAGCACGCGTGCCAGGCTTTCATTGGCCGGTCTGGCGGCGGCGGTTGGATGGTGCATGGTTGTCTCCTAGGTTCTGCACTGGTGCGACTCGCAGGCATAACGCGAAGCATCCCATGTAGGAAAACGAAAAGAACATAAACGGAACATCTCGTTTAGAGGCGAATCAGTTCCTTTATCCGAGTCGTCGCCAAATCCCGCCTCCCGGGACGGCGTTCACCGACACAAAATGACTGATGGTACGCCTTTATCGTCGATTTTATGCGTTCAGCGGGAAAAGATGCGTCCGCATCCTTCCACCTCCAGACGGTATTGCCGCTGAACACTTTCCTACGAACATTTCCTAGATGCATGTGGAACACACAGCGAACGCAAGAACGCTGTGACCACCCCTCCAACCGGAGCTTCACATGCAGTCTCTCACCCTCCCCCGGCGCGCCAGCGTCAAGGGCCTCGGCAAGACCCTCAACATTGCCATCCCGGTCGCAATCGCGGCGCTTGCGGCGAGCGCCGCCTATGCCGGCGCTGACACGACCTTCACCCCTGCCCTCACGAAGTTCACCGACTTTCTGGAAGGCTCGGGCGGCAAGATCATCACGGTTCTCAGCCTCGCTGGCGGCCTGATCGGTCTGGCATCCGGGCGTTTTTCGCTCGGTCAGGTCGCCGTTCCGGTGGGTGTCGGCATCGGTGTCGGCACGGGTGTTCCGATCGTCACCTCGGTTGTGACCGCGGTCCTCTGAGCGCGGCAAGGGAAGGCGGCGTCGCCATGGCAGACCCATACATCATTCCTCGACGGCTCGATGACCCGGAGCTTATCGGCTTCTGGACCATCGACGAGTTCGCGGGAATGCTGGCCCCCTTCACCTGGGGGATCCTCACCCAGCATATCTTTATCGGCATCATAGTCGCCTTCGGCGCCTGGTTCGCATTGCGAAAGGCAAAAGCAGGACGCGCCAGCTCCTGGGTAGCCCACGCCGCATACTGGTATCTGCCAGCAGGATTTCTGGGCCTAAAGGCAACGCCGCCTTCCCACTGCCGACTACTCGCCGGTTGAGGGGCACTTTCATGTATTCCGACATATCCCACGAACGGCAGCAATCGCTGCTGCGCCAGCGGAACCTCTTTGCGCTCACCAGCGCCGGCCTTGGCCTTGCACTGGTCGTCGCCGGGAGCCTTGCCGCCACCCGCGACCGCGAAGTGGTGCTGGTTCCGACTGTTCCCAAAGCGCTCACCGTGAGCAGTGCCGGGGTCGAGGCCGATTATCTCGAGCTCGTCACCCGCGATGCGGCCCTTGTTCTTCTCAATCGCAGTCCGGAAGGCCTCGATTACTGGATGAACGAGATCCTGAAGCTCGCTGATCCCGCAAGCTATGGCCGCCTCAAGGCCGAGCTCGTCCGGATCGTCGAAGAGCAGCGGGGCTCGGACGTCACCCAGGCTTTCGTGATCCGGTCGATGACGGTCGATCCCAAGGGCCTGACCTCGGATGTGACGGGCACGCTCAAGACCTTCGTCGGCGCGCAGGTGATTGCGAGTGACGAACGCCGCTTCCGTTTCAGCTGGACTTACCGCGGCCTTCGCCTCGCGTTCTCCGGGTTCGCCCAGCTCCCCCCACAGGACAAATCGAAGGAGGCCCAGTGATGGCTTACCGAAAGGGGACCCATACACGGGGTCTATTTCTGAGCGCGGCCGCTCTGCTCACCGCAGCATCCCCCGCTCATGCCGCCGACCAGTTCAAGCAAACGGCTGACGGCGCCGGAATCGAGTGCAGCGTTTCAGCGCGCGAGCTGACCCGCTTCGCATTGGTCGACGACCAGTTCGCCAGCGTCTCGAAGATCTCGACCGGCACACCCTACAACGACTTTGCAGTGACCAACGAGCCGGTGCGCGGCGACATCTATGTGTCGGTGCCGGAAACTTACGCGGCACAGTCGATCAGCTTCTTCACCACCACCAAGAAGGGCTTCGTCTACAAGGTCGCGTGCCGGGTTGAGCAGATTCCGGCGACCCAGGTCTTCATCACCAACCCCGCCATCGCCAAGAACCGGGCGGCGGATTGGGAAAGCCAGACCCCGATCGAGACAAGCGCCGTCAGGCTCATCCAGGCGATGGCCAATGACCGGACGGTCGACGGTTTCGAGGTCCGCCAATCGACTGCCATACCCGCACGGGTCGGCGATCTCGAAGTCCAGCTCATCGCTGATTATCGCGGCGCCAGCCTCACCGGGAAGGTCGTCCGCATCCACAATCGCGGAGCGAAGAGCGTGACGCTCGCCGAACGCGATCTCGCACCGCGCGACACGCTCGCCGTCTCGATCGCCGAGCCAAAGCTCGAACCCGGGGCCAGCACCACGGCCTTTGTTGTCGGCGCAAGCGGGGAGACTGGCCATGACTGATCCAGTCAATGCGAACGGCACGCCCCCTCTTCAGGTCGAGAGCGCGACACCTTCCGAACTTTCCGGACTCAACGCCCGCACCGCGCGCCGTCAGAAGCTGCTGCTGGGGTCGCTGGGAGCACTCGCCCTCATCGGCGGAAGCTGGTTCATCCTTGGCGGCGACGACAAGGACAAGACCGGCGATCCCAATGCGGCGCAGACGATCGACACGGCAGGCCTGGTCAACCGCGACCTGTCGCAGCGCGAGTTCGTCGCGACCTACGGCAACCGGCTCGATGCGGTCACGCGCGAACAGAAGGCGCTGAAGGATGGGAGCATCCCGCGGACGGAGATCGAGGCGCAGCTGGCGGCTCTCAAGGCCGAAAACCAGGCCATGCGTGTCGATGGGCAGGCCGCGATTGATGCCATTTCTGCAGAGAACGCCGAGCTCAAAACGCAGCTTGCCGCCCAGCCCGCAACGACTGGACCCGCTGTACCGCCACCGGCCTACGGACCCCAGGCAGGCGGTTATGACGCGCGGGGACGTTCGCCTCAGCCCAGTGCTGTTTCCGCAAGCGGTGATCCGCAGGGCGGCATGATCCCGTCGCCCGGCGAGGTGAAGCTGATGAGCTTCAGCTCCGACAAGGCGGCAAGCAGTGGTCTCAAAGTGGGGCGCCCCGATGCCCCGCCGATCGTCGTCGAGGATTCGCCAGATTACCTGCCGCCCAATTCCTATGCGCCGGCACGCGTGATCGTCGGCGTCGACGCCTCGGCAGGCGTCGCCAGCCAGACCGATCCGCTGCCCGTGGTGCTGAGGATCACAGGGCCTGCTCGATCCGTGATGCAGAACGGAAAGGTTCTGACCACCCGGATCCAGGGCTGCGTCGTCAACGGCGCGGCACGCGGAGATCTCAGCAGCGAAAAGGTCTATGTGAAGCTCGCCCGCATGACCTGCGATCAGCCTGGCGGCAGGGTCGCAGTGAGCGAGGTCAAAGGCTTCATAAGCTTCGCTGGCAAGTCCGGGGTCCGCGGCCGCGTCGTCAGCCGCGAAGGCAGCCTCGTCAGCCAGGCCCTGCTGGCCGGGATCGTCGGCGGCTTCGGGCGCGGCTTCTCGGCCAATGCCAACAGCGTCTTTTCCGGCGTCACGACCAACCCCGACGGTAGTCGCTCCAAGCTCTCGGCCGGCGACATTCTTGGTGGCGGGCTTGGCCAGGGTGCCGCCGATGCGGCCGACACGGTCAGCAAATACCTGATCGAGCGCGCCGAACAGTACCAACCCGTCGTCGAGATGCCGACCGGCATCGATGTCGAGATCGTGTTCCTCGACGGCGTCTACGTGAGGAACTCCCAATGATTGAAAATACTCTCCTCGAGCAGGACAATCGGCGGCGCCGCTGGTTGCGTGCCAGCGCCGGACTGGCGGCGATCATCGCCGTGTCGGCTGCGACGGGATGGGGTGTGGCAAGCCTTGCAGCCCCTGCTGCCGCTCCGGACACGGCGAAGGTTCGAGAGGCGCTCAAGCTGCGCCTGCCCAAGACGCCGATCGACGCAATCAACTGCAAGGGCCTTGGCGGCCTGTGCGAGGTCGCGTCCAAATCGACGCTCTTCTACGTCGACCGGGCCGCGAAATATCTGGTAATCGGCCGGGTCTACGACATGGAAGCCCGTCAGGATCTGACGGCCGCCCGATTGCTTGCCCTCAATCCCGACCTGTTGGCAGCGGGGGCAGCGCGGCGCAGCAATCCTGAAACACAAGCGGAAGGCAGCCCGAGCGCAGCCGCAGCGTCAGCCCGGAACACCCCGCCGCGCCATGTCCCGCTCGGCAAGCTTCCCGCCAAAGGCGCGATCACCTGGGGTCCTGCCAATGGTCCGCGTGTCGTCGTCTTTTCGGACTTCCACTGCGGCTATTGCAAGAAGCTCGAGGCCGAATTGAAGGCGATCGGAGCGCGGGTCGAAGAGCGGCCGATCTCGATCTTCGGAGCGGAAAGCCGGCGCGATGCCGAACGGGTGCTGTGCTCGCCGCGGCCTGAGCTGGCGCTGCATATGGCCTACTCGGGTCTGGCGCTCGCCAATCCCAAACCCTGCGACACAAGCGGGCTCGATGCCAACGAGGCCTTCGCGCGGGCCCACGGCTTTGGCGGCACACCTGTGATCGTGCGCCCCGCCGATGGCGCTGTTCTCGAAGGCTTCCGGCCTGCCGCCGTGCTCCGGGACTTCCTGCGCGCTGGCCCCTCCCTGGCCCCCACCCCTGCTCCCAAAGGATAGACCCATGCGTTTTCCAACACGTCTCCTTGCCTGCGCCTGTCTGGCCGGTCTTGCCAGTGGCTGCGCCACGTTCGGCACCAACGTCGAGGGCGATTTCACCTGCCGCGCGCCGAAGGGCGACTGCGCACCGGCTCACGTCATCGATGCCAAGGCGACGGACAATCTGTCGAACGGCGTGCTGCTCCATGCTGACGCGCGGCAGAGATCAGGCGTCGTGGATGCCGATACCAGCCGCACCGCGGAACGCACCTTGCGCGTCGTCTTCCCGGCTCATGTCGATGAAGCTGGAACGCTGCATGACGAAGCGGTCGCCTGGACCGTCGTCGAAAATCCGCGCTGGGCCACCGAGCTGCGCCGCAAGGCGGGCGAGGGCCAGGGCGGATCCCTGATGCGCCAGGTCCATCGGCAGCTGAAAGCCGCCCAGAGAGCCCCAGCACCGGACGGTGCGGAAGGAGACCCGAACGTAGCTGACGAGGCGTCGCCCTTCTCGTCTGCACGCGACGACGCGGGTCAGGCTGGCGGCATCTGGGGCGCCGATGCCCCCAGTCCCTTCAACGAAACTTCAGATGCCTCGCCGCTGGTCCTCCCCTCCACGGCGCGCGAGGCCGTTGCCGGTGCCAAGGCACCGGCGGTCGAGGGGTTCGACACGTCGCCTCCCCCGCGTGATCGAGCCCCTCGGCCTGAGGCGGGGCAGAGCGCTCCGGTGTTCCCGAGCGCAGCGGCGATTGAAGCCGCAAAAGCTGCAATCCGCCCGGCAGTCAGAACCGGCGAACAGCCGATCGTCAGCACCTCTCAGCCCAAGGAGCCCAAGTGATGGCCGAACAACTCAAGACCGTCGTCGATCGGCTGCTCAGCGGATTGCTGGGTGATGCCGAGCACGCCGACAAAGCGCGCCCGCAGCTCATGGTCGACATGCTCTCCGACTGGCTCCCCTACCGGGTCTACGATCCGGCAACCCGCCTTTACTTCAACGCACGCTCGAAGGGCTTTGTCCTTTCGGTTACGCCGCTGATCGGAGCCGACGAGCGCACCGGGGAAATCCTGGGACAGTTCTTCTCGGAAGGCCTGCCAGCAGGTGCCTGCCTTCAGGTCCTCCACCTTGCCAGTCCGCGCATCAGCAGGATCGTCGGCCCGTGGTTCGCGCCGCGGTATATGCAAGGCGGGGTGTACGAGGCGATCGCCCGGCACCGGGCGCGGCGGCTCTATTCGCTCGTCTGGGAGTCCGGCTCTGCGGACGCGCCGTTCCACGCCCGTCACCACCAGGTCATCGTCTCGGTCGGGGTGCCGACATCGAAGGCAGTCAGCAACGAGGATCTCAAGCAGACCCGCGAAGGCCTGATGGCGATGCTGAAGTCACTCAACCTGGGCGTGGTCGAAGTCGGGCCGGAAGCGCTGATCGCCGTCATCGACGATCTGACTTCGCCCACCACCGCCCCGCAGAACGATGAGGTGCCCTACAATCCGAACGATCCGATCGCATCCCAGGCGATCCGCCACGACATCGAACTGGTGGTGGCTGAAGACCGCATGCGGCTCGTGACCGAGCGTTTCCGCCCCACTGGCAAGGTCAACGACGGGGTGCCCGAGATCGGGACCGTCTATCCCGACGCCTTCGACGTCCGGCATTTTGCCGTGCGCAACATGCCATCGCGCTGGGCCCCGTGGGAATGCGCGCGGCTGATCGGCGACCTGTTCACCGACAAGCTGCGCTTCCCCTGCCCGGCCGCCACCATGCTGTGTCTGGTCTATCCGGACCAGGAAGCGGCATCGGCCAAGGCCGGCTTCAAGTTCATGCGGACGACCAGCCTCGCCGGTACCCGCAGCGCTCGGTTCCTGCCCCGGATCGGGGAACAGGCTGCCGAGTGGCAACATGTTCAGGCCGAGCTCCAGGAAGGCCGCCGCCTCGTGCGGGTGTTCTACGGCGTGACGACCTATTCGCCGGCGGGGCAAGGCGATCGCCACGAACGCGCAATCAAATCGATCTACAAGGCGGCGGGCTGGGATCTCACCGACGAGCGCTATCTCCAGCTCCAGGGGCTTCTCGCGGCGATGCCGCTGACGCTAGCCGACGGGCTCGGGGCCGATATGGAACGGCTGAAGCGGTTCAAGACCGTGTTGTCGACGACCGCAGCCAATATCGCGCCCATGCAGGGTGAGTATCTTGGAAGTGCCCATCCTCACCTGCTGTTCGTCGGGCGGCGCGGCCAGCCCTTCTTCTGGTCCCCATTCGAGAACGAGGCCGGCAACCATAATGTCGCGATCTGCGGCAAGTCGGGATCGGGCAAGTCGGTGCTGCTCCAGGAAATGTGCGCTGCGCTGCGCGGCGCCGGCGCGCAGGTTGTCGTGATCGACGACGGCCGCAGCTTCGAGCATTCGGTCAAACTGCAGGGCGGCCGCTTTGTCGAGTTCACGATTGCAGCGGGCTTCTGCCTCAACCCGTTCTCGATGATCGATGCGACCCGTGCCGCCGAAGACGAGGACTACCGCCTCGACTGCTTCGGGATGATCAAGGCCATCGTCGGGCAGATGGCTCGCCACAGCGCAAAGCTGACGGATACCGAACGCGGATTGATCGACCGGGCGGTCAACCTCGTCTGGGCCCAGCACGGCGCGGCTGCCACGGTCACGACCGTCGGCGAGATGCTGGCCGGTCTCGGGCATGACACTGCCGCTGACATCGCAACCGCGCTGGCCCCCTACATGGCGGGCGGAACTTACGGCGCCTTCTTCGAAGGCCAGGCAAGCCTCGACCTCGATGCGGACTTCACGGTTTTCGAGATGTCCGACCTTGCGAGCCGGGAGGATCTGCGCAGCGTCGTCCTCTCAGCCATCATGTTCATGACCAGCCAAGCCATGACGCGAAGCCCAAGGTCACTGCGCAAGCTTCTGCTGATCGATGAAGCCTGGTCGATGCTCAAGGGCGGTTCGATGGGTGAATTCGTCGAAACCTACGCCCGGACCTGCCGCAAATATGGCGGCGCGCTGGCGACCGCTACCCAGTCGCTCAACGACTACTACAAGTCGGACGGGGCAACGGCGGCGCTCGAGAACAGCGACTGGATGCTGATCCTTCAGCAGAAGCCGGAGACGATCGCCGATTTCAAGGCGAGCAAGCGCCTCGATATGGACGATCGCACCGAGACGCTGATCCGCAGTCTCAAGCGCTCCGGGAGCGACTATTCCGAGGTGTTCATCAAGGGGCCGGAGACCGAGGCGATCGGGCGGCTCGTGCTCGATGACTATTCGGCAACGCTCTTCTCGAGTTCGCCCCAGACCTTCGCCGCCATCGATGCCGAGATCGCGCGCGGGCACCAGCTCGCCGATGCCATCGAGCGCATCGCTCATCCCAACCGCTGACACCCCATCACCAAAGGATCCCTATCTCCATGCCTCTTACCCAAGTCACCCCCTTCGACCGGACCGACCCGTCCGAAGACGAACAGCCCGTCAGCCCGCAGGTGCAGACCTTGCGCTCGCGCATGGCCGATGGCTGCTACATCCTGCTTCGCGGCTGCCTGTTTCTCGGCTCATCCTATCTGATGGCGCTGGGCCTGCCGCTGCTGTTCTTCCTGCTGTTGTCAGGCGGCAGTCCCGATGCCTTCTTCGCCCATGTTGCCAATCTCGGTGACCGCTTCCTGGCGGCCGACCTCGCACGGCGCGTGACATTCCTCGGCCAGTGCAAGCTCGTTCTGATCGGTCTCGCGACGCTCGTCGTCGCGTGGCGCATGCCGCGCTTCATCCGCGATCTCTACCGCGAACTTTCGGGAGAAAAGCTGTGAAGAACATTCTGGCAACATCAATCCTGCGGGGGCGGCTTTCAGCGATCAATCTCACCGCTGTCGTGGTCGGCGCTGGCATGGTCGGCCAGGTTCTGTGGGGTGTCTGGGCGACGGACAAGTTGCTCACCCTGGAAAAACGCGAAGTCGTCACGGTCCAGCTGAGCCGGATCATGGGCGACTTCGTCGAAGCCGAAGCGCGTGCCGGTCGGCCGCCTGAAGAAACCAGACTGCGCGTCCAGGCCTACCTCAAGGCCGTGGAAGCCTCGGTACAGAAGCTCGGACGCGAAGGCCGGACAGTTCTGGTTGCCGAAGCAGTGGTCGCCGGGAGCACGCCGGACCTGACCGGGTCTGTGCGTGCCGACGTCGTGCGCCGCATGGGAGCCCTTCCCGATGCTGCCCGCTGATCTCTTGATCCGCTCAGCTTCGGCGCGCCGGCTCGTGCTTTGGGGGGGGCTCGGCGCCGGGGCACTGGCGCTCTCCTCGCTTGCCGCCTTCGCGCAGGGCCATGCGCTCATGATCAACGTGAGCCCCAGCCTACCCTACTGGGCCATCTGGGTCACGCGGGGGGCAACCGTGCACCGCGGGGACATCATCCTGTTCGACCCGCCCACCTCGCCTTTGTTGGTCAAGCATTTCGGGGCGAAGCCCAAGCCGTTCGGCAAGCGTGTGAGCGGTGTTCCGGGCGACATCATCACCGAGCAAAACCGCATCTACTTCGTCAACGGTGAGGCCGTGGCCAAAGCCAAGCTTGAGAGCCGCCTCGGCGAACCGCTGGCGCTTGGACCTACGGGGCGCGTGCCGAAAGGCTGCTACTTCGTCACCAGCGAACACAAGGATGGCTTTGACAGCCGCTATGCCGCGATCGGTTGGATCTGTGGGCCGCGCATACTCGGGGTCGGGAGGCCGATCCTGTGAGGCTCCTCACTTTGCCCGTTTGCGCCACTGTGCTGGCGCTGGCCATCGCACCACAGGCAATGGCTCGCGATTACGGCCAGCACGGCGCGGTATGGCCGGTCATCGAACCGGACCTGCTTCAGCAGATCCATGCCAGGCTCACCCAGCTTGAGAAGACCGGCGAAACGGCCCGCCTCAACGAAGAGCTGAAGCGGCGGACCATCGCCCGGGTCAACCGGCCAGAGCCGGTCGCTGGCCTTATCCTCGCCTCGGCGCTGCGCAGCTGGCGCTTCGATCCGACGATCACCGTCCCGCGCGATGTTGCCGACGACAAGGGGCGGGTCATCATTGCCGCAGGCACGCGGGTCAATCCTCTGGATTCCGTGCCGCTGCGCGCACCTCTCGTCTTTCTCGATGGGGACGACCCGGCACAGCTCGCCTGGGCCACTCGTCGCTATGCCAGCACAAAGGCCAAGCTCATCCTCGTGCGGGGTGCGCCGCTCGAACTCATGAAGGCCCGTCAACGGCGCTTCTACTTCGATCAGGGCGGCACGCTGGTGAAACACTTCGGCATTCGCGCGGTGCCCGCAACCGTCGAGCAGCAGGGCCGCGCGCTCATCATCACCGAACAGCCCGTGCCTCTCAAGGAGCGTGCGCCGTCATGAGCAAGAAAAAACGCCTTCTGTCATGGCTTTGCGGGGCACTTCTGCTCACGAGCCTGAGCGTCGTGTCCAGTGCTCCTGCCCAGGCTGCGGCCGGCCCCGGGAGCTGCACTGGCAAGTTCGTCAATCCGATCACGGACATCTGCTGGTCGTGCCTGTTTCCGATCTCGATCGGTGGCCTGAAGATCTGGCCGTCGAGCCGTCCCGATACGAGCAACCCGGCTCTCCCCGTTTGCCTCTGCGGTTTGCGGCCGGGCATCGCCATGGGGTTCTGGGAGCCGGTGCGGCTCGCCGATGTCAGCATGAAGCCATGGTGCTTCGTCAATCTCGGCGGGATGAAGCTCGATCCTGGGTTCGACATCGGCTTCAAGTCGATGGCGGGGCCATCGGCGGTCGGCGGCGCCACGCAGTACAACTCGCAGTGGCATGTCCACTGGTATGCCTATCCGCTGATCTACTGGATGGAGATCGTCGCCGATTTCCTGTGCCTCGAGTCCGGCTCGATCGACATCCTCTACATTACCGAGATCGATCCGCTGTGGCAGGACAGCGAGCTCACCGCGATCATCAACCCTGAAGCGGTGCTGTTCGCCAATCCGCTGGCGCTTGCGGCCTGTGCAGCGGACTGTGTGGCGGCAACGGCCAAGCTGCCGACCGACGAGCTGTTCTGGTGCGCGGGCTGCCAGGGCACGATGTATCCGCTCAACGGCAATGTCTCGGCAACGATCGGCCATGTGCAGGCATCGCGGCTCGCGCTCGCCCGCTTCTCCTACAAGCTCCACCGCGAACTCGTCGCTTGGGGGACGATGGGCAGCAAAGGGCTTTGCGGCAAGTACCTGATGCCGGTGATGCGCAAGCAGCAGTACCGCTTCCAGGCCACCAATCCCAATCCGCAGACCAAGGGCCGCTATGCCTGCGCGCCCATTGGTGCCTCCACCACCTTCATGTCGGCAGGCCAGGTCTATCCCGCCATTGGCGAGGACATGGGCTACCTGGTCTGGCGCAAGCGGAATTGCTGTGCGCTATGAACAAACTTCCTCATCTTCTTGTCATCGCATCGCTTTCCAGCCTTGCTGCTTTGGCTGGCGCCTCGGCGCAGACGGCCGAACCGGACCTCGATCTAGCCGCTATCCGGGCGCGGGCCAGTGCTGGTGCCCCCGATGCCGACGCGCTGTCTGCCAATGCCCGCGCCAGAGCCGAAGCCCTGGCGCGGGAGGCGAGGACCAGCTCCGACGAGGCCGAGGCGCACGCTCGCCGCTACACGCGCGAGGCCGCCGCAAACGCGAAGCCTGGTGAGGCCAGCACATTCGATTTTGACCGAATGGTGGCCGATGCCGGCGCCATGACCAGCGAAGGCATGGGCCAGGCGCCGAGGTTCATCGCATTTGCTTCGCTATCGATGCCGCCTGCAGCGCTGCGTGCGATGATCGACGACGTGGCCAAGGCTGGCGGTGTTGTTGCCTTGCGCGGGCTGCCCGGCAACAGCGTCAAGGCTCTCACCACGGCATGGGCCAAAGTTGCCAAGCCTGGCGAGCAGCTGGACAGCGTCGGCATCGACCCGCGGCTGTTCCGCGCCTTCGGGATCGAGGCGGTTCCCACCTACGTCGTCACCAGCAGCGACTTCGATCTATGCGACGGGTTCGACTGCCGGACGCAAGTTCCGCCGCACGACCGGATGAGCGGCAATGTCAGCGCAGCTTACGCGCTCGAGACCTTCGCGCGCGGCGGCGGCCCCGGCGCTTTGCTCGCCGCCCAGCACCTCGCCCGTCTTGAAAGGCAGGTTCCATGAAACGATCGGTCCTCTCTCTCGCTGGCGTGGGCGCGCTTCTGCTCGCCCTCGTCGGCCCGCTCCACGCCCAAACCACAACTGATGCTGCCAAGGCCGACGGCAAGGCTTTCGGACGGGACAAGGCAGCCTCGGCGCAAAGCGCGGCAACGACGAACCCCGATGCGAGCCGCATTCCCAATTTCGGCGGCACGCCGAGCCAGTCGGGCTACTTCTACGATCCTGACCGGATGAGCCGCGAAGCGGCGAGCCAGGCGACGACCAACACCGGCTACAAGGCCATGCGGGATTCGATGGACCGGCGCGCCCGATTTGCGCCGCAAGATCTCGACGCAACGATCGCGCGCAGCAATGTGATCAGCGACGACCCGCTCGCCTATACGAGCGGAATGGGCATCGGCGGCTCACAGGGGCGCTGCGTGCCCTTGCCGCCGGCCAGTGGAACCGCGGCGCGCTACATGGCGACCTGCAATGTCGGCTTTACCGCGACACAGGAAACGCGGACCTGCCCCGTTACGTTGACTGCCCGTGTCGAGCAGCGGCAGGTCTACGGCTATTACTGCGTTGGTGGCAGCGGGGTTGACCCGGCTTCGGTCTACAACTGCAACCGCTACCCCGCGCCGCAATGCACGGTCACGCAGTCCTATCCGATCAACCTGTGCGATCCTTATTTCGGGATCTACTGGGGCTGTAACTCGGGCGATCTGAGGGTCGATCTCGTCAGTTGCACGTCGCCGGTCGATGGCGCGACACCCTACACGGTGACAGGCGAGAACGTCGTCACCACCACCCGCGATGAAAGCCCGTGTGCGGGTCTCGCAGCTGATACCTCGTGCCAGCAGGACACAGAGACGTGCACGGACAGCGATCCGGTGAGCCGCATCGTCGATGGCATCGCCGTGACGCAGCCTTGCTGGGCGTGGAGCCGCAGTTACAGCTGCGCGCAGTTCACCGAGGCCCAAGATTGCCAGACTCTTGCAGCCACTCCGGGCTGCAAGCTGGTACGCGAAGACTGCCTCGCGGGCGAACCCTGCCGCACCTGGGAGCGGGTCTACGATTGCCCGGTCCCGGACCAGCCTGCGAACACCAACCAGTTTATCTGCGACGGCGACGTCTACTGCATCGATGGTTCGTGCGAGACCATCCAGCGCGAGGCCAACGACGAGTTCAAGGACGCGGCTGTCGCCTTGAACGCGATGAACCAGGCACGCCGCGAATTCGATCCGGACAACCTCACCCTGTTCAAGGGGACCCGAGAAAGCTGCTCGTCCAAGGTCTTCGGCGTGCTCAACTGCTGTAAGGGCAAGGGCTTCCCGCTTATCCCGGGCATCCAGCTGCTCGTGGCGCTGGGCTGCAGCCGCGAGGAGATGCTGCTGCATCAGAAGGATGCGCAGGGTCTGTGCGCCTACGTCGGCACTTATTGCTCGTCCTCGTTCCTTGGCGTGTGCCTGACCAAGCGCAAGGTCTATTGCTGCTTTGAATCCAAGCTCTCGCGGATCCTGCAGGAGCAAGGCCGCCAGCAGCTGAACAAGCCCTGGGGTAAGCCCAAGACTGAGCAATGCCAGGGCTTCACCATCGACGAGTTTGCTCGGCTCGACCTCTCAAAAATGGACTTCAGCGAGGTCTACGCCGAGTTTACCGACGCCGCCCGCCTGCCTGACGAGCTGCAGGCAACTCAAGACATCCAACAGAAGATCGAGGACTACTATGCCCGCGCCCGCCAGTAAGGCCGCGTGGCGGCTGCTTGTCGCCTGCGCGATTGCCAATTCCGTTTGCCAGTTGTCTCCGGCGACCGCCCAGCCGCTCGCAAGCCGGACCGATGCGCCGCCCAGCGCCCAGCCGACCGGGCGCCAGGATAGCTTCTATTGCGAGGAACGGCGGCTCGGATACTGGTTTTACTGCGAGCGGCCCAAGACGCCGGACCAGAATTCGCCCTCGCCAGCACCTACGTCCAGCGCGACCAGCCAACTTGACGCGATCACGGCGACGTTGCGCGAACTGAAGGCCAAGGCGATCCTCGAGCCGACGCCAGCAAATGTGACGGCCTATATTCGGTTCCAGCGCGCGCAGCTCGACCGCGCGTCGCTCTTCAGCGACGTCTGGCAGCGGGCGATCTGGCAAGATCCCCAGCTCGACTACACGCTGCAGCGCCCGGTCTCGACGCTTGGCAAGCGCCAGTGGCAGGATTCGCGAAGCGCGGAACGGAACGCCGCGATGGCCCAGCTTTCCGAGCGTTACGGGCTCTTCTACTTCTTCGCCCAGAGCTGCGGCGCTTGCGAAGTCATGTCGCCGATCGTGCAGAGCGTTGCCTCGACCTGGCATATCGCGGTGCGCGCGATTTCGACCGATGGCGGCCCGTCGCGGCATTTCCCGAACTACACGGTCGAGACCAACCAGCGCAGCCGCATGGGGCTCGAGCCCAAGATCACGCCAGCGGTCGTGCTCTGGGACGCGCAGACCGGCCGCCCCATCCCGATCGGCTACGGCGTCATGAGCGCCGACGAGCTGCAGGACCGGATTTACCTACTCACATCGAAGGAAGCTGGACGTGACTACTAGGATGAAAAGAGCCATCGCTGCGCTTCTGGCAGCCGCCCTCCCCTTCGCCCTCCCGCTGTCTGGCGCTTCGGCCGACGTCGGCAGTTCGATGGACTCGTTTCTGAACGACGTCGGGGGCGCTGCCAACGTCAACGGACCGACCGCGTTCCAGGGGCAGTCGGCCGGCTATTACAGCCTCGGCAATGTCTGGACGCGGTTCCCGCAGAAGACCACCAACATCGCCAATCTGCAGCTGCCGCGCGCCCGCGCCGGTTGCGGCGGGATCGACATCTTTGCCGGGTCCTTCAGCTTCATCAACGCAAGCGAGATCGTCGCAATGCTGAAGGCTGTCGCGAACAACGCGGTCGGTTTCGCATTCAGCCTGGCGATCGACACAGTCTGCCCGGAATGCTCGAAGATCATGCAGGAATTCAGCCAGAAGGCTCAGCTCATGAACAACCTCAACATCAACTCCTGCGAGATGGCGCAGGGACTGGTGGGTGGGATCTGGCCGAAGGGCGACCTTGCCGACAAGGCGATCTGCGAAGCGATTGGCAACTCCGAAGGGATCTTCACCGACTATGCCGCTGCCAAGCATGGGTGCGGCACCAGGGGGCAGCGCTCGAGCACGACCGCACAGGGCTCGGGCAAATATGATGACGTCAATCCCGGCGTGCCGCGAAACTACACCTGGACGATCCTCAAGAAGTCGGCGTTCTTCTCGCCCGGCGGCCGGTTCGACGAGGAGCTCGCCGAATACGCCATGACCCTGCTGGGCACGATCATCTATGTCCCCCCCAAGGACGACGAGCCGGGCAAGTTCGTTCCGATCGTCGGCGAAGCCTCGTCCACCCTCGTGACTTCGCTGCTGGATGGCACGGCGAATGGCAACGTCCTCATCTTCGACTGCGACGAAACGGAGAAGTGCCTCAACCCGGGCTTCAAGTCGCTGAGCCTGCCCGCATCGAAAGCGCTACGGCCGCGCGTGGCGGCGCTCATCGGCGGTATGGTTCAGGCCATCCGCGACGACACAGCGATCAGCGAAGAGCAAAAGGAACTGCTGCAAGTCGCGTCTATCCCGCTCTACAAGATCCTGACTGTCCAGGCGGCCTATGGCCGGGGCATGCCGACCGACGACCGGGAGACCCTGGCCGAGATCGCCAGTGTCGACCTGTTGTTTGCCGTGCTCGACCGGATCGTGAGCGAGGCGGGCCGCTCGATGTCGAGCTTCATCGGGGCCGACGAAGCCAAGATCGCGATGTGGCAGACTCAGGTCAATGTCGTGCGTCAGGCGCTCGCTGACCGGCAGGCCAACACGCATCTCAAGGTCAATGCGGTGCTGCAGATCATCGAGAAGACTGCGTTCATCGAGAACGTGCTGGCCGCCTCGATGTCGCCCGGAATGGCCGCATCGCTGGACTGGTCGCGCGGCGTCCAGAACCGCGCCCTCACCCACTGACCGGACCAACCACATCCAGGCGGGACAACAGACATGGTCGAGATTTTCACGGTCGGCGGCGGGGACTATCTGGTCAACGTCTTCCAGGCGGTCGCCGCCTGGACCGGCAACGGCGGCTACAAGAGCCTGCTCCAGGTGGTGATGGTGATGGGGCTTGGCCTGTCCGCCCTGACCCTCGCGTTCAATCAGGACTGGCGCGCCTGGATCAACTGGTTCCTTGGCGCAACGCTCATCTACTCCTGCCTCATGGTGCCGCGGCTTGATGTCCATGTGACTGATCGGCTCAACCCAAGCCTTGTCCCGGCCAATGTCAGCAACGTCCCGCTGGGCCTCGCCTTGATGGCGAGCTTCACCAGCCAGGTCGGCGACTATCTTACGGGCTCGGCAGAAGTGGTGTTCGGCCTGCCCGGAGATCTCAACTATTCGAAAAACGGGATGATCTACGGCGCGCGGCTCTACGATGCGACCCGGTCCTTGCGGATTTCCGATCCGGAGTTTGCTGCCAATCTCGACGAGCATTTCCGGCAATGCGTGTTCTACGACGTCCTGCTCGGCCGCTACTCGATGAAGGAGCTGGCAGAAACCGGCGACATCTGGGCGACGATCGCGCCGGGAAGCCAGGCGCGCGCACAGCGCTTCCTGACCCGGGATGCTACTTCAGGCCAGGTGAGCTCGAACATCGTGACCTGCCGCGAGGCCTACGACACGCTCAATGCGCAGTGGGCCGGCCTCGTCGATGCTATGGGATCGGTGTTCGGCCGTCAGCTTTACCCCAACCAGACGACCGCGCTCGCCAAGGCGAAGCTCTTTGCCGACCTGCCGGTGGCCTATCAGTACCTGACCGGCGTCTCGGCCAACGCGACCGAAATCTTCAAGCAGACGCTGACTATCAATGCGATGAGCCAAGCCATGCACTCGATGTCCGGCAGCAGCGGCGCGGGCAATGTCGACGTCTACGCCCAGACCCGCGCCGACATTCAGACCGAACGGACCTATGGCTCAATCGCAAGCAATGCGATGAAGTGGGTTCCGCTCCTGAACGTCGTGCTGACCGTGCTGTTCTACGCCCTCTTCCCGGTCCTGTTTCCCCTGTTCCTGCTTCCCAAGACTGGGCCTGTCGCACTCAAGGGCTATGTGACGGGCTTCTTCTATCTCGCGGCCTGGGGGCCGCTGTTCGTGATCCTCCACATGATGCTGATGTACAAGGGCGCGGCCGACATGAGCGCGGTCACGGGCAGCAACGGCCTCAGCCTTGCAAGCTTTACCGGGATGGCCGACGTCAACAGCGATATCGGTCTGCTGGCAGGCTATCTTATTGCATCGGTGCCGTTCCTGGCAGGCGGGGTGGCCAAAGGCGCCATGGCGATTTCTCACCACGCGACGAGCTACCTCAACCCGAGCCAGAACGCGGCCGAGGAAGCGGCCCGGGAAGCGAGTACCGGCAACGTCTCGCTCGGCAACACCAGCTTCGAAAACTCGAGCGTCCTCACTCGCCAGTTCGCGCAAGGCACGATAGCGCCGAGCTTCACCTATGGCGCGCCGCAGACGCGGACCTTCAGCGACACCGGGGCAATGACCACGAGCTTCCCGGACGGCAGCTACGACCAGATCCCGACCTCCAGCTATCCTTTCACGCCGACGCTGGGCCAGGAATTCACGGCGCGCCTTTCGACGATGGCATCGCAGGCCCGCTCGAACAGCGAGAGCTATGCGAACATTGCGACGGAATCGACGACCAGCGCGGTCACGAAGTTCCGCGAGCTCAGGGAACAGTTCAGCCGGGGCGCATCCTTCGAGAGCGCGACCGGTACCTCGAATTCCGACAGCATCCAGACCGCATTCAGCGAGGTCGATCAGGCATCGACCAGTCTGCAGCGGCAATTCGGGCTGTCGCGCAGGGCAGCGGACGACATCACTGTAGCGTGGTTCTTGAACGGGGAAGCTGGCGCGAGCGCTGGTGTAACGAATGGAGTCGCGTCCGCCAATATCGGCGCCAAGGGAGGGCGCAACCAAACGTGGACAGACAGCGACATTGGCATAGCATCGGAGGATCGCTCGCGGATCTTCGGTAGCTTGGCCCAGATGTCCGACAGCAGGAATTGGTCGAGTACCCGCGATGGATTCGTTCGATCGGTCAGCGCCTCGAGCAGCTCCTCAATTTCGAGCACGGCAAGCGGCATGAACGCGTCTCTCACCGAAGCGCAAAGCTACAGCCGCGAGGCAAGGCGCGCCGAGGAGCTTGCCAACCGCCTCGAAAGCCAAGCGTCTTTCTTCGAGGGCAACAGCGCGGCAGGAAGCCTCAATCTGTCCCAGGCCTACCGTGAATGGGGATTGGCCGAGATTGAGCGCAACCGAGACTTCTACGGCAATGTGCGGTTCGACGACGTGACCTTCCAGCTCAGTCCGGAAGGCCAAGCCTTGCAGGCCAAGTTCATTGAAGGTTATGCCGAGCAGCTTCGGGACGGGATCGAAGATCGCCTGGTTCTTGCCCCCGGAAAGTCCGTGTCCCGTCCAGCTATCTCTGACGCCGGATCAGTACGCGCGCGCGCGCGGACTGGCGGAGGCGACTCCGGCTCAGTGCCCCAAGTGGGCGCCGGCGATCTCCATGATGAGGTACAAAGGGCTCAGGCTGCTGGTCGCCAGAAGATCGGCGGATCCAGGGGACGCCTCGACGCGGTCACTAAGGGAGCGCAGGGCGCAAGTGCGGAGGCCGCCGATGACGTCAAAGAGTGGTAGGCGTCAGCCCCTGAGGAGGTCCCAGTAGATCACGAACCCCGCAAAAAGGGCGAAGATAACTACGACGACGATGCTCAGGGTCCGCGACCACGGATCAGCCCAAGCCTTCTTGATCCGATATTCTGTCAGACGGTTTTCGCGGATTGCCTGATCGATTTCAGACAGCCCTTCCCACTTGCGGGTTCCGTGCGCCTCGGCGCTTTCAATGTCGAAATTCGTCATGATGGCGTTCATCTCGGGTTTCCTTGGAACATAGCAGAAACGAGGCCGAGGGACAGGAAATTCTGACCCCCAGCAGCTGCCGCTACCTCTCCTCAACTTCCAAGCTTTCCGCGATGGAGACATGAACAGAAAGGGAACAACTTTCGCTTGTAAAGCGTCTCTTTACGGGCCACAGTGCACCAAGTCAGCTCGGGGCGGAAAGGCTATGTATGCAAACCGATAGCGATCCATTGTTATATGGCCATCCTGGAGGCTTCCTAAAAAGCGCAATCATCGAGGCCAATGGCTTGTCAGTGACGGATGCCGCTCAGGTTCTTGGCGTGACTCGCCCTGCGCTTTCTGCACTGCTTAATGGCCGCTCGGATCTCACGCCTCAAATGGCAATTCGAATAGAGAAGGCGTTCGGCGTCTCCATCGAGCAGCTGATGGAGATGCAGACAAGTTTTGACATCGCGGAAATCCGAAAACGAGCCGACGAAATCATTGTAGCGCCATTCAGGCCGAAAACGGCTAGTGCACGGCGAGGGCACGGTTAGGGGGGAAGATATGACAAATTCCATATCAGCTGCACGCTTGAAAAAGCCCACGACGCCCGACTTAGCCGCAGCGGTCGACGTCAAACGCGTCGAGCTGGCGCGTGCTCGTGTTATTTCGCGAGCTTGGGCCGAGACGATCCCGGAGACACGCCGCACCGGCCAGGCAGCCCTTTTTGCAAGGGCAGCCATTGAGGCATTTGCTGCCTGCGTCGCGCCTAAACTGACCCTCAGCCCCCCCTTTCTGACTGTGCGGGGAAGGTTGGACGCGACCGCGCGCCAGCTTGCCACATCCATCGGGCGGGAGGCAGCGATGTTGCCAGTCATGGAAGGTGGCCACTTCCTGACGAGTCTTTATACGACTCTCTTGCCGGGGAAGGAGCGAAGTGCCCTCGGGGCATTTTACACACCGCCCGCACTGACTCAGCGTTTACTCGATCTCGCCGATGAGGGCGTCGTCGATTGGTCAAGTGCGCGTGTGCTCGATCCGGCGAGCGGTGGCGGCGCCTTCCTGTTGGAAGTTGCCGCACGCATGTGTCGGGCGCTTGAAGGGTGCGAGCCGGCTTTTGTCCTTGCCCATCTCGGCACCCATCTTTCGGGGCTAGAACTTGATCCGCATGCGGCGTCGCTCTCACAGGCTGCGCTTGAAATCTTCCTAGCTGATCTCAGCATAGCGAGCGGCCGCGCCGCGCCAGTCTTCGTCAAAGTCTGTGATACCCTCGAAGAGACGCCGGTGGCGCAATATGATTTGGTGATCGGCAACCCGCCTTACGGTCGAGTAACCCTGTCAGCCACCCAACGCGCGCGTTATGCGCGAAGCCTCTATGGCCACGCAAATCTGTATGGCGTATTCACCGATATTGCGTTGAGATGGACGCGTCCAGGCGGTGTTGTCGCTTACCTGACGCCCACGAGCGTTCTAGGCGGGCAGTATTACACTGCTTTGCGCCAGCTTCTTGCGGCTGAGGCTCCGCCTGTCGCGATTGATTTCGTGCATGCGCGCCGCGGCGTTTTCGAGGATGTCCTGCAGGAAACTCTTCTAGCGCTCTACCGGAGGGGTGGAAAGCGCGAGCCTTTCCAGGTCCATTATCTCCATGTTGATAATGAGCGCGAGGCGCGCCTGACTAAGAATGGAAAAGTCGGTTTGCCTGACGCCGCCGGCGCGCCTTGGCTCGCGCCGCGCGAACCTGACCATGTCGGACTCATCAAGGCGGCGGAAGGCATGGCCTCGCGCCTCTCTGACTGGGGATATGGTGTTTCGACTGGCCCGCTCGTCTGGAACAGGTTCAAGCCGCAGATGCGCGCTCGCGCGGCGCGTGGACTGCTTCCACTGATCTGGGCAGAGTCGGTGACGGCCGACGGGCGTTTCGTTTTCCGTGCTCAAAAGAAAAATCATGCGCCCTACTTCAAGACGGAAGCTGGGGATGACTGGCTTATCGTAGATCAGGGGTGTGTCCTCGTGCAGCGCACGACGGCGAAGGAACAGGCACGGCGTCTCATTGCGGCCGAACTGCCGCAGGCCTTCATTGACGCGCAAGGCGGAGTAATCGTCGAAAACCACCTGAACATGGTTCGCGCGATCGGAAAGCCGAAAGTGACTCCCGCTGCCGTTGCCGCCGTGCTCAACAGCGATGTGGTCGATCAGGTGTTCCGTTGCATCAGCGGGAGCGTCGCAGTGTCGGCGTTCGAGTTGGAGGCCATTCCGCTACCGCCTGTCGCCTCCATGGCGGGAATCGAGCGGCTTGTCGCGAAGGGCGCTTCGCGCGCGACGATCGAGAAGGCTCTGCGCGGCCTCTATGGCCTCAAATCATGACGCTTCCGCCGCTCTTATCGTGGAAGGAAATCCACACGCGCTTGCCGGAAATCTTCCCCGAAGGTTCGGCGAACCGTGAGCATTCGATCTGGGAGATTGCAGCTAAGACGATTTTTGTGATGCTCTATGTGGGTGCCGTGGAAGGAACTGGAGTTTGGCTCCGGCCCGACCAGGTTACGCGGATGACAGACACGCAGGCGGAGCTGACGAACGACAGTGATCGCGTAGATTGGGTGTCGATGTCAATGAAATCCAGCAAAGGCTTGAACATCCCTGACCGGTGGTATGCGGTAAATACGCGGGAATCAATCCGGGACGACACGATCCGCTATGCTCTGCTACAAAACGGCGCCGTCATTGATCGGCCAGTAGCCACCACGTCGTCGGCAGGGCGGTATGCCCTACAGGCGGAGTTCGCCGAGCTGTTATCACCCGATCTCGACGATTCGACCTTCATAGCCAAGGCCGCCGCCTGGCGGGAGAAACACCTCAATGCGGGCGCGCTCGCTCGCATCGCAATTGTGCGCAAAGGTGCTGCCGCGGGTGGCACTTACGAGCTGGTTACGTTCCCGAACGGTGAAACTCGCCGCATGGCGACCGGACCTAGCGCTGATATCTCCAAAGCAGTTATTGAGGTCTTTGCGCCAAGGTTCCTGCAAAAGCCCGGCGTAATCACGCTAAGCGAGAGTGGGAACAAAGTCGTCGCGCGGGACGATGAGCTTGCCAAGGCAATCGGTCTGACGATCCCGGCTGACAAGAGCCTGCCCGACATCGTGCTCGTCGATCTGGGACCAGTGCATCCACTACTGGTGTTCGTAGAGGTTGTGCATACGGATGGTCCTGTCAATGATGCTCGCAAGACAGCTCTCTTGCAAATTGCCGAGGGCGCCGGTTTCGCACCCCAGCACGTTGCATTTGTGACCGCATTTCTCGATCGCGCCTCAGCAACATTTAGAAAGACTGTTAGTAGCTTGGCTTGGGGCAGTTATGCCTGGTTCGCATCCGAGCCTGACAGCCTCATGGTGTTCAGCGGTAAACCGCTTCAGATTGAGGGAGGCTAGCCGCATGATTCCCACGGGCAGTGCGGTCCGCTCCAGCAGTGATGAGGAGCATAGGCTTCGCGAGGGCACCAAACAAGCTTTGCTTGTTGCGATGATGTCGCAGAGATGCGGTGCCACTATTTCGGAGCTTGTCGAAGCTACGGGCTGGAAGGCTAATACGGTGCATGCCGCCCTATCGACGTTTCGGAAGTCAGGCAGGAATATTGTTGCAGAAGATATCGCCAGCAGGCGCGTCTACCGGATTTACGATGAAGATCGATCGAAGCTCTAATGACTAAGCCTGAAGAGTATCCACAGTTTCATATAGTTCAAAAATTACCCGGAATATTCAGGATCAACCGAACGAGCCAGGAACGCCTTAACTCGCGCTTCGGTCGTCGAACGCAGTTGCCGGCCTTCGCGCAGGTCTTTTACAAACCGCGGGTCCCCAACGGCCACCCGACCGAAGGTACTCGGCGACGTCCGTGTTTGCGCCAGATATGCCTCGATCCGCTCCAGAAGCTCCATCGTCGTAGACTCGCTTTACGCTTGTGTTCCTGTTATGTTCATACTAGGAAGACTTCCTAGAGTCTAGGATCGATTTTCCTAGGTGCCCGCGATAGGACTGGCAGTCATGGACGACGCACGGAGAGCCCTGGACGAACTGATCCAGCAACGAGGGGTGAACTACTCCTCGGTTTCGCGCCTGTTGGGGCGCAATGCCGCTTACATCCAGCAGTATATTCGGCGCGGCAGCCCGAGGCAGCTGGACGAGCAGGACCGCTCGGTTCTGGCGCGATTTTTCGGGGTCGATGAGAAGGTTCTTGGAGCCCCTGCCCGCCGCTCAGGCCCGGTCGTCGAACTGGTCCATGTGCCTTTGCTCAATGTCGAGGCATCGGCCGGCCATGGCGCTCTGGCCGAAATGGAAGCCAAATCCGCGCAGTTCGGCTTCGACGAGAAGTGGCTTCGCCGACTGACCGCGAGCAAGGCATCGAGCCTCTCGATTATCGCGGTCCATGGGGACTCCATGGAGCCCACCCTCCACGATGGCGACGAGGTTATGGTCGACCTCGGGGATGGCCAGTCGCGGCTGAGAGACGGGATCTATGTCCTGCGGATGGACGACATGTTGAGCGTAAAGCGCATTGCCCTCGAACCGCAGGGCAAGCGGGCGTCGGTTCTGAGCGACAACCCGGCCTATCCAAGCTGGCGCGGCCTCGAGAAACGCACGCTCAATATCGTCGGACGGGTTCTCTGGTTCGGACGGGCGCTCTAAGGTGGTTCTCTGATGCTTGCCCTCCTTGCCGCTTCGATCGTCGCTTCCGGACAGACCTTTACCTGCACACCGACTCATGTCTGGGATGGTGACGGTCCGGTCTGGTGTGCGGAAGGCCCTCACTTGCGGATCGCCGGCATCGCGGCCCGGGAAATGGACGGCACCTGCCGCACCAATCAGCCCTGCCCAAATGCCACGGCTATTGAGGCGCGCGAGGCCCTTGTACAGCTGATGGGGGGCGCGAAGGGAACAATTTCGACCGGTCATGTGGTGGTCAGAGGTCCGCGGCTGACATGCCGCTCCGACGGGGCCGCAGGCGGAAACAGGACCGCTGCCTGGTGCCGTCTGCCGTCAGGTGCCGATCTGTCATGCGCCATGATCAAGACCGGCACTGTCCTGCGCTGGGATCGCTACTGGAAAGGCCCGGCTTGCCGGTGACCAGCACCACGCATCTGGCCGGCGTTGTCGAATGGTCGGCCAACGGACCGGTGCTGCGAACCGATGATGGCGGGACTTGGCAACTCGACAACACCCGCCAGGTACGCAAATTCATCGGCGCCCGCGTCGAAGTGGTCGGGGAGCGTTCAGGGTTCAACGGATTTGCCTGCGACCAGATATGGCCTGCCGGAAAGCCTCGACCGACTGCATTCAAACTCCGGCTCGAATTTCTCCTTGCCGCAGCCTTCGTCGCCTATGGCCTATATGCGACGGTTGGCGGGGTCGTCAGCGTGCTGCGCTGATGCTGAGCGACTGGGAGCTCTGGGCCTGCGCCAACCATGTCCTGCAAACTCATGGCGACAAGGCACCCATGCACGTCGCAGAACAGATCGGGGCGCTCGCACTTGCTGGCGATGAGGCAGGCATTCGGACATGGCAGGCTATCGCCGAGCGAATTCTTCAGCTGAGCTCCAACGCCCCGGACCGGCCACTCCAGTAACCCTCCTTGACAAGACTACCAGTTCATCCGATCGGCGACAGATCGCCCGGAAACAGGCATGGCTGCGCGCCTCGATCGCCATGGCTGTCGCCTTCGATGGTGAAACCGCGCATGCGCTCGACCAGATGACTAGCCAGATCGACCCTGGCGCTGCGCTGGGCGCGTGGATCATCGGCATTGAGACGGACGAGCGTGTGCTCCGGCACAACGGCCAGCGCGACTTCGAGATGAGTGAGGAGGATATCATCGGAGATTCGGGGCATGGGTCAATGAGAACAAATAAAGAACTTCACGTCAACCGGCCATGTGCGGACGCATGGGGACAGCGGGACGCTAGATGCCGATCTCGAATGGCTTGGTGATCGACCGGTCAAGCTCTGGCGGCTTGCGTTCCGGTGCAGGATCGACACGATCTCTGGCCTGCCCTTTGGACGCAGCGTCCCGAAGGAGATCGGCCGTTTCCAGCGCCGAGCGCTTCATGCCGGCATTGCGCTCGACCGCCGCTTCAAGCTTGCCAGCGTTATCGACATAGAGCGTGAGACCATCGCGCAGCCGCGTGACTGTCACCAGGAACGTCTGCTGATTGTGAGGATCAGCGTGCAATAGGCACCCCCTTCGTGGGGTGATCGGCGTGCAAAAAGGACCCCTTCATCCCGGGGATTTAGTTGGCCGACTGGTTTTGATCAGTTGGCGAGAACGGGATGTTGATCGTG
>NZ_RZUL01000013.1 GCF_004005485.1 Sphingobium algorifonticola | reverse complement strand
TAATTATCTGGAGTGAAATCATGGGAAACCGAAGGAAACCTGCGCCTCCCGCCACCACGCTCGACATAAACTGCGACTGCAAAGAATATGTGTAATGTTGAGCTCAACATTACAGGAATTCGCGGGGCGACAGATCGATTTCGAGCGCCTCTCGCTCCTCATCCGACAGGTCGGCCAAGCGCCGGTCGAGCATAGCCTCGGCCGTCGAAACCAATTGAACGACGACGGCCTGTCCCTCAGCGAGCGCTTCATCGATGGCGGGCAGCAGGCTGGGCAGCTTCATCGACAGGAGGAGCTGGGCGAAGAAGCGCTGCTTGGTCCCCTCGAATATCGACAGAGCCGCGGACTTGGCGCCGCTGTTGAGCGTGTCGCCGTTGTCCGCATCGACGATCCGCGTGGCTTCGAGCGCTTCGCGCAGGTTGGCGTGAATGATCGCCCAAGCTTCGGCGTAGGCATCGTAGACCGAGATCTGCTCCGGGGTGAGCTGGTGCTCGAGGATCTCGTATTCGACGCCGACGAAGGAGAGCGCGCGAGCGGTGTACAGGCCGAGCGATTTGAGGTCACGGGCGACCAGCTCCATCGCGGCGATCCCACCTTCGCGGATGTCGCTCACGAACGCTTCGCGGTTAGCGAATGCCGTCTCCGGTCCCCAGAGCCCCAGCCGCGTCGCATAGGCGAGATTGTTGACGTCGGAAGCACCGGTCGCCGACGCGTAAAGGACGCGAGCGCGAGGCAGCATGTTTTGCAGGCGCACCCCGGCGATGCCCTGCTCCGAGCCTTTGACGCGGCCGCGCGATCCTTCGCCGCCGGCGGCGTTGGCCATCGCGTGGGCCTCGTCGAAGACGATCACCCCGTCAAAGCCATCGCCGGCCCATTCGAGGATCTGGTCGAGGCGCGTGGCGTCCGATCTTCCCGAGCGCAGCGTGGGATAGGTGACGAACAGGATGCCTTCGCCCATCGTAACCTGCTGGCCGAGCTTCCACTGGCCTAGCGGCTGGATGTCGATCGGGAGACCGCCGAGAGCGGACCAGTCCCGACGCGCATCCTCGAGCAACGCCTCGTTTTTCGAAATCCAAATGTGACGCCGTTCTCCGCGCAGCCAGCGGTCCAGAATCACGCTTGCGACCTGACGTCCCTTTCCGGCTCCGGTCCCGTCGCCAAGGAAATAACCCATGCGGTAGGGGGCGCCGTCAGGACTTGGTGCGAGCGAGCAGCCCTTGTCCTGCGGAACAAAGCTGCCGGGGAGGTCGCGCGCGTGTGCCGTGACGGCATAGATCAGGGTTTCAGCCTGCGCCGCCGAGAGCAGCCCTTTAGAAACGGCCCCTGCCGGCAGGTGCGGAACCTCGGTCGGGATCGGCGCCGTTAGCGAGCCCATCGCAACGGACTCGACGAGCGGCGTTGGGTGATCGACCGCACCGGGAATGACGATCCGGCTCGGCCGATACGGCAGGTAATGGCCGACCTGTTCGGCGATCGGAGCCGGCGCGTCGAGTGCCGTGTATGCGCAGGGTTCGCTGGAAGCTGCTGTTACCGGCATCTTGGGCTGCAACGGGCGCGGCTTGGTCGCCAGCCCAGCGAGCCGCATCGGGGCGAGCGCGGTCATAAACGTGGCAGGCCTCGCCGGAAGCGGCCTGGCTCGCGTTGGGACGGCATCGACGAGATCGCAAAGCGCGTCGAAGTCGCTGGTTCGTGCTATGACTGGCGCTGGCCCGTCCTCGACCTTGTCGAGCACGACGAGGCGGGTGGTGATCGAGGTGCCGTGCCTCACGAAACCGCGCTCCACCGCGACGTTGAGGTGCAGAGTGATCGGTCCCAGCGCGGCGTCGAGGAACCGATGCACGTCGAACCACTCGGGCATGACGGCGGCCAGACGGCCACCCGTGGCGAGCCGCTTCCAGGCCGAGCGCAGATGCCGCGCCCCCGTATGCCCGTCGCGCCCGCGCTCCACCCCATGCGAATAGGGTGGGTTGATGAGACCCGCCGTGGGCACCTGGGAAGGGTCGAGTAACTCGTCGATGAGCTCGGCGTCGTGCGCGGTCACCGCTGCGTCCGGGAACAGGCAGCCGAGGCAATCGCGGCGGAGCGGCGATATCTCGTTGAGGATCAGGCGCGCATCGGCGTTCGCAGCCCAGACCGCCAGCATCCCCGTCCCGGCCGACGGTTCGAGCACCGTCTCGCCGCCCTGGAGCGCGCAGGCTCGGGCGAGGAGCCAAGCGATGCGCGGCGGCGTCGCAAACTGTTGCAGCTCGATCTGCTCTTCGCTGCGGACGGTTTGATTTGGCAGCAACGTCTCAAGCTGCGCGAACACCGCCTCGGCTTCGCGCATCGATGATCCCAAGGGGAGACCTGCGCTATCGCGCAACCACAGCACCTGGGCGAGTTCGAGCACGGCATGGGCATCGCGCACCGACCAGCGACCATCGGCATCGCTGCCGCCGAATTCACGATTGAGGACGCTGTTGAGGCGCGCGCGAGAGACCGTCTCGGCCGCCTCGACGAGGCGCTGAACCTCGCGGGCGGCGGACAATACCATTGGCTCGCTGCGATCGGGGAAGGCAAATGCGGGGGATGAGTGTGCCATAGGACCTCCTGACGAGGCCCTTCACGCGTTGCGGCCTCGATCAGGCCAAGGCACCCTCTCCTCTGAGCCGGTTCAGGGAGCGGCGACCGCCCGTTCGAGTAGAACGTCATTCCAGTCGGTGTCGAGATTGGCGGGTCGCTTCGCGAGGATACGCCGGCCCTCCTGTCGATAGGCTTCGCGGCCGCGCTCCTCGGCCAGGTCCCCACCCCGATCGTTGTCCACGAAAAGGTGAAGCTCGCGGACGCTTTCAGGGATCGCCACCAAGCCGAAGCGCTCATTGCCGAGGGTGGCCCAGCAAGGGACGCCGAATATCTGCATGGCCGACAGGGCGGTCTCGATTCCCTCCGCCAAACCCAGCCGTCCATCCCGCGGCGCAGTAAGGCGCACAGCGCCGTTCTGGAGACTGCCCAGCGCGCGCTTGGGCCGCTCGAAGTCCGCGAGCCGAGCCTCAGCCGGATCAAGGAACGTGCGATGCACAGCGATCACCCCAAGGTCGGTGCGGACTGCGGCCAGCATTGCCGGCAGGAACCGAACTGCTCCGCGAGGGCCGAGCGGTGTTCTCCGGTGAAAGCGCAGATCCGGTGAAAGCTGGGTCACGCCACGCTTCGCGAGATAGGCCTCCGCCGCACTGCCTTTGAGTGCAACGGCCCCGCGCCATAGCCGGACGGCATTGCGGTCGGCGGTCTCCTCTCGGACGAGTTCCTGCAGTGGCCCGCCCGAACCATCGAACAGCTCGCGGGTGCGAACGCCCCGGCGTCCGAGAGCCGATATGATCTCGGCCCTCGCGCAGCCGGCGAAACAATGGAACAGAATGGCGCACTGGCCGAGGCTCACGCTCAACGACGGGGTGCAGTCGTCGTGCGCAGGGCAACGGCACATCCCGCGGTTGCGACGCCAAGTTCCGCCAAGACTGTCGACGATCTCCCGCGCGCGGCGCTCGAGACGCTCCGATTGATGGCTTTGGGGCATGATTTCTCCTCTTTCATGCCTCCCCAGCGCGACCTCCTCTCCGCGCCCGCTCCGATGCGTTTTCCTACAACTTATGTTCTCTATATGTTCTCTCTCGTCGGCCCAGACAGGGAATTGAGCGAGATGATCCTAAGAGTTGTATCGATCGCCATCGGAGTGGTTGTGGGAATGCCGGCGCACGGTCAGGCACAAGCTCAATCGGGGGCCGTGGCGGCCGCCGCTGACGAACAGCGCCAGGGCTATCGGCTGGCGCAGACGGCCGACGGATTTCAACTTGTGGAGCACGGAGTTTGGGAAGTGCCGGCGGCGAGTGCGGTGCAAGCCTCGGTGCCCTCCCAGATCACCTCAGCGTCGGACGGTATGCGGGGGCAGGAAAGCGGAAAGCCGAGGGGGCTTGCTGGGTCCAATGGCTTTCGTCGCGCAGCATATCTTCCGCATGTGTACGCCGCCGAGGCGAGGTTCGGTCTGCCGGCCGGGCTGCTCGACGCGCTGATCTGGACCGAATCCCGCTACAATCCCTTTGCCATCAGCCGGGCGGGTGCCGCGGGGCTGGGGCAGTTGATGCCGGGCACGGCGAAGGAATTGGGGGTCTCCAACCGCTTCGACCCACTGTCAAACTTGGCCGGCGCCGCCCGTTACCTCCGGCAAATGCTGGACCGCTTCGGGACGGTGCACATGGCGCTCGCCGCGTACAACGCGGGACCTGGCGCGGTCGAGCGCGCGGGCGGGATTCCGCTGAATGACGAGACGCCTGCCTACGTGCGTGATGTGCTTCGCCGCTGGCGTCCGTGACTTGCCGTTCAGCAAGCGATGGGAGGCTCGATAGCCCCGGCGCCGCTCATTGCTTGGTGGGGATCACCTTGCCCCCTCCGCCGTCACAATAGGCGCCCCAGACCTCCATCAGCTTGCGCCGCTTCTCCAGCATCGCACCGCGCTGATAGGCGCGCTCGACCTCGTTGGGGTTCTGGTGCGCGAGCGCGGCTTCGGCGACCTCACCGGGGAAGCTGGTCTTCTCCGCCACCCATGTGCGGAACGAGGAGCGGAAGCCGTGGGCCGTGAACGGCTCCTTCATTCGGCGCAGCACGCCGAGCAGGGTCATGTCCGACATCGGACCGTTCGTGCCAGGGAAGACGAGATCGGTCCCGTCGAGCCGCACGGCCATCGCACTTTTCAGCACCGCCAGCGCTTGTGGCGAGAGCGGAACGAGATGCTCGCGCTTCATCTTCATGTGCCCGGCGGGAACGGTCCACAGGCCGTTCTCGGTGTCGAACTCGTCCCATGTCGCCAGCCGGACTTCCTGGCTGCGCGCGGCCGTCAGGATCGTGAACTCCAGCGCGAGCCGCCCCCACACGCCGCCGCTGGCGCGGAGCCGCGTCAGGAACATGGGCAGTTCGTCGTAAGGCATGGACGCGTGGTTCCTGCCGTGCGGCTGTCTGGGCAGGCCCTTGCCCGCCGCCAGCGATCGGGCCGGGGCTTCGGTCGCCCGCCAGCCGCGCGCGTGCGCGTAATCGAGCACGGCGCATATCCTCTGGCGAACGCGGCGGCCTGTCTCCGGCTTTGCCGTCCACACCTCGGCGATGGCTGCGATGATGTCGCCGGCTGTAATGTCCCCGACCGGCTTCTTGCCGAGCGTGGGAAAGGCGTACGTTTCAAGCGTGGCGAGCCATTGACCGCCGTGCTTGCTGCTGGCCCATTGATGCTCGCGGGCCTTGTGAAGCGCCAACGCGGCTTCGCGGAAGGTGACGGCCTCCGCCTTGGACTTGCGCTTCTCGGCTAGCAGATCGCGCCCGTCCTCGCGAATCGCTTTGCGCGCTTCGGCGGCCTTCGCCCGTGCGCTCGCGAGGGACACGAGCTTTGCACTGCCCAAGCCTATATCGCTTCTTTTGCCCTGGTGTTGGATGCGTAGCCGCCATGCCGCGCCTCCACGGCGGTCCACCTTGAGAATCAGCCCATCGCCATCCTGGTAGGTTCCTGGCCTCCCCAGCGCCGCCTTCACCTCGTTAGCAGTCAGCTTGCCCATGGCTACACCCACTCGATTGGGAGTTTACGCCCACACTCATACCTTACGCCCACACTTCCGCCCACATTTTTGTGCGGATGCGGGCAGCGGAAACCGGTCGAGAGGAGACGCTTGCGGACGAGTAATCCGCTGAAATCCGGGACTTTTATGGAAGTTTGCGGATGCTTGCGGAAGCAATCCTGGCGGAGACGGAGGGATTCGAACCCTCGGTAAGGGATTTACCCCTACGACGGTTTAGCAAACCGTTGGTTTCAGCCACTCACCCACGTCTCCGCATGGCTCGAAAGAACGCCGGTGGCGCCCTTGGGCTTATCGAGCGTCGGGCTATAGCGGGGGCCGCTGGCCATGGCAACGGCATCGCGCAATTTTCCGCGCGCGGCTGTTTCGCGGTTCGCGCTGCGCCTGACGCCAGCGACGGCCCTGGCGACCCTTGCCGGATTCGGTCCGGCGCGGAATCGACTCGGGTCGCCGTTCGTTCATTGCTGTTTCATGTGGCCGCTTCGATAGATGGGCTGCGCAATTCTTGCGGATTTCGGGGAGGCACATCTATGCGCGGGCTTGGTTCACTATCGGCGCGGCGCGGCGCGGCTTGGTCCGTGCGCGGCATGGCCCTGGCGCTCGGCGCCATCACCATCGCCTTGTCCCCGGTTGCCACCGCGCAGATCCGCACGGTCGATCCCAATATGGCGATCGATGCCGACCTTGCGCCCTTGCCCGATGCGCAGGGGGCGACACCTGCGGCTACCCCACCTTCCGCCTCAACGCCTGCGCAAGGCCAGACCGGCGCACCACCGCCTGCCGTCCTGACCGACAATGGCGTGCCGGAAACCGCGACCGGCGCGCCGGTGACGCCTGCTTCGCCGCCCGCCGCGCCCTTGCCGACCGCCTCCTATCAGAAGGACGATCTGATTGGCGCGGCCGAAGGCGTGTTCGGAAAAGGGGCCGCGGGCCTTGCCGGCATCATTGAGAAAGTGCTGAAGGATCAGGGCCAGCCCAATGCCTATATCGCCGGGCGCGAGGCGTCGGGCGCGTTCGTGGTAGGCCTGCGCTATGGCTCGGGCACGCTCAACCACAAGGTGGAAGGGACGCGCGACGTCTACTGGACCGGCCCGTCGATCGGCTTCGACGTCGGCGGGAATGCGGCCAATACCTTCGTGCTCGTCTACAATCTCTACGACACGCAAGACCTGTATCACCGGTTTCCGGCGGGGGAGGGGGGTGCCTATTTCGTCGGCGGCTTCACGGCGAGCTATCTGCGCTGGGGCGATGTGGTGCTGATCCCGATCCGGCTGGGCGTCGGTTATCGCCTGGGCGTCAACGCGGGCTATATGAAGTTCAGCGAGAAGCGGAACTGGCTGCCTTTCTGAGGCGGTAACGCCCGTTCAGATCGCTAGCGCCAGTTGCGCGGGTATCGCGGGCCCGTCACCCGCGCCGTCGTGCGTCAGAGCCTCCGCGGGCCGCAGATTGTGCAGCCCCAGACCCAGCAGCCGCGCACCCATGCGCAGCGGTTGTGCCTCGTCCAGCAGCGCATGGCCGATCTGCATCAGGCCTGCTGCGTCGCGCACCCCCGCGGCCACGGTGCGCGACCGTGTGATGATCGCAAAATCCCCGAACTTGATCTTCAGCGTTACCGTCCGCCCACGCATGCCGGAGGCCGCGATGCGCGGCCACAGCCGCTCGCCGATCCGCGCCAGCTCTCCGTGCAGCAAGGCGGGATCGGCGATGTCCTCGCCGAAGGTATCCTCGACGCTGATCGATTTCGCCGCTTCCCGCGCCCGCACCGGGCGATGGTCGATTCCGCGCGCCGCACCGGAATAATAGTCCGCCATGCTGCCGAAATGGGATCGCAGGAACGACAGCGACTGCGCCGCCAGATCGGCACCCGTCGCTATGCCCAGCGCCTGCATCCGTCCGGCCGTTACCGGGCCGATGCCATGGATGCGCCGGACGGGTAGCGTCGCGATGAACGCCGCGCCCTGTTCGGGCCGGATCACGCACAGCCCGTCGGGCTTGTTCTCGTCCGACGCCAGCTTGGCGATCAGCTTGTTGTAGGACACGCCGGCGGACGCCGTCAGCCCCGTTTCCGTGCGGATCGCCGCCCGAATCTCCTGCGCGATCTGCGTGGCCGATGCGATGCCCGGCCGGTTCGCCGTCACGTCCAGATAGGCCTCGTCGAGCGAAAGCGGCTGGATCACATCGGTGTAGCGCGCGAAAATCTCCCGTATCTGGCGGGATACCGCGCGATAGACGTCGAACCGGTGCGGCACGAAGATCAGGTCCGGGCACAGCCGCCGCGCCTTTGCGCCGGGCATGGCCGATCGCACGCCGAATGCGCGCGCCTCATAGCTCGCCGCCGCCACCACGCCCCGTGCCCCGCCGCCGCCTACCACCACCGGCCTGCCCCGCAATTCGGGATGATCGCGCTGCTCCACGGACGCGAAAAACGCATCCATGTCGATATGGATGATCTTGCGCAAAGGTGTGTCGCGCGGGTCCATGGCGCGGGATTATGGCATGAATGGGCGGAGAACAAAAGGGGTGCAAGTGGCCGATTGCGGAATGTCCGCTCACAGCAATGGCAAGATGCAAAGCAGCCACTCGCCCCCTACCTTACTGGCTTCTCGATATCCGGTAAGCCTGTGATTGACGTGCATCAGTTTCCTGCTTTGGTCACCCATTGGCGTGTCGCGATTGACACAGATTATGCCGGTGAAGTATGACTGCGCCATCTGCTCAGTAGGGGGGCAGAGTAGCGCGTTATGACTGTAAAGGACGAACGCGGACCGAAGCAGAAAGCGGATAGTCATATTGGCAACTCCGTTGAACGCCGAAACCCGCGTCGCCAGCCGAACGATCATCGCGAAACCCGCGATGACCGCTACAGCGACAGCATACTCGACTTCGTCGAAGCTCTTTCCAGACAGAGCAAGGTTCGCCTGGCTCGCTGCCAACGGTGCGGGGCGGAAGCGATAACCGGATGGAACCGGTTGCTACCGCCCCCTCTCGTTGTAGGGGAAGACATTGACGGACTGGCAGCTCAAGAAGAGCGACCTCAAGCGATACCCGCATTTCGATCAGATCTTGAAGCCCGCCGAGATCGTCGCCTTGGTGACGAGCCCG
The DNA here is from genome assembly GCF_004005485.1 of Sphingobium algorifonticola. GTDB lineage: Bacteria > Pseudomonadota > Alphaproteobacteria > Sphingomonadales > Sphingomonadaceae > Sphingobium > Sphingobium algorifonticola. The sequence continues at coordinate 19,411 of NZ_RZUL01000013.1, read as the reverse complement.
GACCGTGTTGCCAAGAACGGCTTCTTTCCCCTGCTGCGTTACACCAAGAAATGGCAACCCTTCCGCGACGACAAGGGCAGCGGCAAGCCGAAGCCTAAGCCCAAAGACCGCCCGATTAGGTACGCCGCGCGACGCGACGCCTACATCTTCGCGTACTACCGGCATCTGTTGAGCGGCCCATACGAGGCAGAGCTCAGCCGTCTCGGCATCAGCCATTGTCCGGTCGCCTATCGACGCATCCTGACAGACGGCGACGGGCGGCGGGGCAAGTGCAACATCCAGTTCGCGCGTGAGGCGTTCGACAGGGTGCGCGACCTCGGTGATTGTTGTGCCATCGCCGTCGACATCAGCAGCTACTTCGAGTCAATCGACCACGAGCGCCTGAAGGCCCTCTGGTGCCGCCTGCTGGGCGTCCAGCGCCTGCCCCCGGACCACTTCGCGGTCTTCAAGAACATCACCAAGTACCGCGTCGTCGATCGCGTAGACGCATACACCCGCCTTGGCTTCTACGGCGTGAAAAGCCTGACCAAGGGCGGCCACCCGATCAATGGCTATCTGGTGCCATACAAGGACGTGCCGACTCAGCTCTGTTCGCCCTACGACTTCAGGCAGAAGATACTTGGCGAGGACGACAAGGCCCCTTCACTTATCGATCCGAACGAGAAGCTGCACGGGATACCGCAGGGGGCACCCATATCGGACCTTCTGGCGAACTTTTACCTGATCGACTTCGACATCGAGATGAACGCTTTGGCAACGGGCCTCGGCGGCAGCTACGTCCGCTACTCTGACGACATACTCCTCGTCCTTCCCGTGTCGGTGGATCAGGCGACCGAGATCATGGAATCGTTGCCGTCGCGCATCCGTGCCCACGGCGACGAGTTGCTCATCAAGCCGGATAAGTCGTCCCTCGTGCGATACACGCGGGAGAGCGACGGCGGGCAGAACTGTGATCTGATCGCGGGCAAGGGCCGGAATGGGCTGGAGTACCTCGGCTTCCGATACGACGGACGCAATGTTTTCCTGCGTGACTCGACCATGTCCAACCTTCACAGGAAGGTCGCGGCCGTCGCCCGCAAACAAGCCGAGGCCACTATCAAGCGTTACCCGGGCAAGACCTACGCCGAACTCTGCGACATGTTCAATTTCGAGGACTTCGCGAAGCGGTTCGGCAGGGTCGAGGGTTTCGAGCCGACCTCGACGAGCAAGACGTGGACCTTCTGGACCTACGTCATCCGTTCCGTCGAGGAGTTTGGTCCAGTAGGACGGAAGATACACGGACAGGTCAAGCGACTGCGGCAGCGCGCTCGACACCGCGTGGATGAGGAACTCGCGCGAGCAATTGATCGAAAAACCAAGCGGGATCGCGAAATGACAGCTGGTTTCAATTAATGAATGACAGGTTTTTGGAGACACAAACCAATTTTTGAAAGACCACAATTGGCGCAAAACCGTACTATAACACTAAACACCCAGTATTTCCGCGACTTTCAACGCCGCAACTTCCGCAACTTCGCGTCCGCCGCCACGCGCCTTATCCGCCCGGCTTTCCCTTCAGCGCCGCCAGCGCCGCGAACGGGCCTGCCTGATCTTCGGTCAGCACACCGCGGGCGCGCAGCCACTGGTCGGCGTCGGGCGCGCGGGGATAGGGAGTGACGGCAAGCGCTAGCGTCTGCGCCACCGCCTCGCCGATATCGATCGTGCCGCCTGCGTAGAAATGCGTGTCGCAGTCTTCCTCGGACAATTCGAACTCGTCCAGCGCCCCGTCCTGCGGCAATTCCCCTTCGCGCGCGAAACGGATGACGAAGGGCTGGTCGATCGTCTCCTCGACTGGCTCGCCGGTCGCGACGCAGGGCTGGGCAAGCGCCGCGCGCAACTGTCCGCGCGCCATCAGCACGCCATTTTCCTCCGCCAGCGTGTAGTCCGCTGCCAGCCGGTCTATGCGCGCAAAGCCGAAGCGGCGGGCAAGCGCGGCGCATTCCTCCGGCTCGGCGGTGATGTGGCCGCCTGCGGCGTTGCTCACCGCCTGGTCGAGCTTGACGATGCGGGCGAACTCGGACGCGGGCGCTGACTTCTGCGGCGACGGCGGCGTCATCGCGGCAACGCCCCGGCCAGCAGCGCGGGCGTCGGCGTATCGCCGAGCGCCGTCCACAGATCGCGCAGCGCCTTCGCCACATGATCCAGCGCGGCCGCATCGGGCGCATCGCCCCGATAGAGGTTGCGCACCAGCGCGCCGTTCAGGTCGCCCTCCGGCGTCAGGCCCGCGCGATAGGCGGTCAGCCGCCCACCCAATGCGCTCATCATCTTGCCGATGTGCTTGCCGACGATCATGTCGCCGATGCCGATCTGCCGCAGTTGCCCGTCCATGTCCTCGATGAAGATTTCGGTCAGCCACACGCTGCCCTGCCGCGCCGCGTCCTCGCCCTCCAGCCGCAGCAGCACGGCGCACAATATAGCGGCGATCATGTCGAACCGCCCGTCGAGCGTATCGGGCACCGCCCCTTGCGCATACCAGTGCGGCGCGCGGCCGCGCGCGACGATGGCGGCATAGAGCGGGCGCAGCGCAGCGCGCGGATCGGCCTGGGTGCGCAGCGACGGGAACAGGCGGTCGAGCAGGGACATGAGCGAAAGGGGCCAGTCATCCAGAGGGTTGAAACGGGGCAGGGGCACGACCGAAGCCGCGCCTGTGCGGCATCGGCCTTGTCTACCCACGCGCATTTCCATATTGATTGGCGGGGCGCGCAATGCAATGGCCAACATCCGGCCGTGGCATTACCGCCCCTTTGCAGTTTTGCGGCATAATGCCGCCCGAATGTGCCGTCAGGAGAAGTTCATGCGCGATACCCGCCCCGGCCCCCCTTCGTTTCCGGGCCGTTCTTCGTTGGGCCGCGTTCCGCTGGCGATCAGCGCGCTGGCGTTGCTGCTGGGCGCATCCGGCTGCGCGCGCATCCGCACGCATCAGGGCTATCAGGTGGACAAGCTGCTGGTCGATTCGGTGCAGCCGGGCATCGACAACCGCGAGTCGGTGGAACTGACGCTCGGACGCCCGACCTTCACGGCGCAGTTCGGCCAGCAGGACTGGTATTATGTCTCGCGCGACATGCGGCAACTCGCCTTCGCCTCGCCGCGCCCCACCGACCAGACGGTGTTGCGTGTCCGTTTCGACCCGGCGGGCAATGTCGTCGCGGTGGATCGCACCGGGCTGGAGCAGGTGGCGCGCATCTCGCCCAGCGGCGACAAGACGCCGACGCTGGGCCGCAACCGCAGCCTGTTCGATGAGATCTTCGGGAATATCGGCGCGGTCGGCGCCGGCGGCGCGCCCGGTGGCGGGGCGGGCGGCCCCGGCCCGAACGGCAGCTAAGCTGCGTGACGCACACCATGCGGGCCTGACGAAAAAGGACCGGTCGGCGTGGGTCTACACCAACCGGTCAGGGGGTTCGTGAGCGAGGTTGGTTAGGGGGATAAGGCCGCGACAGTCGGCGCGGGTTTCGGTGCAATCCTGAACCATGGCAAGGCGTGGTGCACCACCCAGCCGATCGTGACCGCATAGAGCACCGTACCCAGCCCGACCGTGCCGCCCAGCATCCATCCGGTCGCCAGCACCGCAAGTTCGATGGCGGTGCGCACGATCTTGACCGGCCATCCGGTGCGCGCGCAAAGACCGGTCATCAGGCCATCGCGCGGCCCCGGCCCGAGGCCCGCGCCGATATAGGCGCCGCCTGCAATGCCGTTGAGCCCTATCCCCGCGACCAGCATGGCGAAGCGCGGGGCAAAGCCTGCCGGATCGGGGAGCAGCGGCAACACCAGATCGACCACCGTGCCGATGACGATGATGTTCATGACGGTGCCGATGCCCGGCCGCTGCCGCAGCGGTATCCACAGCAGAAGCACGATCAGACCTATGAGGTTGACCGTCATGCCGAAGCTCAGCCCCAGTATTGGCGCGATCCCCTGATGCAGCACATCCCACGGGTCCAGCCCCAGGTTCGCGCGCAGCATCAGCGCCATGGAAAAGCCATAGAGCGCAAGGCCGAGAAGAAGCTGGATCAGGCGGTGAGTCGTCAACATGCAAAAGCCAATAGGTCTTAATGGCCTTGTAATCGATAGCCACTTATGATGTATTGGCCTCATGTCGATGCATATGACGATCGGCCCGGCGTCGCTTGTGCGCCATCTGGGCCAATGGCGGAGCGGCAACACTGGCGATCCCGCCTGGCGGCAACTTGCCCGCGCACTGAAACTGCTGGTGATGGACGGACGGGTGCCTCTGGGCGTTCGGGTGCCGGGCGAGCGGGAACTGGCGTTTGCGCTCGGGATCAGCCGGACGACGGTCGCTGCCGCGTTCAACCAGTTGCGTGACGAAGGCTATCTGCTCAGCCGCCAGGGTTCCGGCACGGTCACGCGGGTGCCGGGCGGAGGTGGGACGATCGCCGAGGCCATTGTGGAGGACGATGCCACGGGCATGATCGACTGGACGGCCGCCGCGCTGCCTGCTCCGGCCGGGCTATGGCAGGCCTATGAGGCGGCACTGGCCCAGCTTCCGGCGTGGTTGACGGGTCTGGGCTATGAAGCATCGGGCATTCCCCGCCTGCGCGAGGCCATTGCCGCCGACTATGGCCGCCGGGGTTGCCCCACGCATTCGGACCAGATTCTGGTGACCAGCGGCGCGCAGCATGGTCTCGCCCTCATCCTGCATCTGCTGGCGGGGCCGGGAGATCGTGTGGTGGTCGATCACCCGACCTATCACAATGCGTTGCTGGCGATCGCCCGGCACAATTGCCGTGCGGTGCCGGTCGGCCTGCCGGCCAGCGGCTGGGATATCGATGCATGGCATGCCACTTTGCGACAGACCGCGCCGCGTTTCGCCTATGTCATCGCCGATCATCATAACCCGACCGGTCGCCATATGGATGCCGCAACGCGCCGGGCGCTGGTGCAGACAGCCGCACGCACCCGCACACCGCTGGTGATCGACGAGACCATGGCGGACATGGCGCTCGACGGCGACCTGTTCGGTCAGGGGAGTGCGGACGTGCCGCCGGTCGCCGCGTTCGAGAGTGACGGCGACGACACAGGAACGGTCATCAGCATCGGTTCGGCAAGCAAGCGTTTCTGGGGCGGCCTGCGCATCGGCTGGATCCGTGCTGATGTCCAGACAATCGCGGCGCTGGGTCGCTTGCGCAGCAGCATCGACATGGCGACGCCGGTTGCCGAGCAACTGGTTGCCGCCGCGCTGCTCGATGGCACTGTGGCAACCGATGGCGGGCGGCGGGCGGCATTGCGCGATATGCGCGACCGGCTCGTGGCGCTGCTGGCCGAGCGGCTACCCGACTGGCGTGTGCCGGTGCCCGCCGGGGGGCTTAGCCTCTGGGTCGAAATGCCGACGGCACAGGCCTCGGCACTGGCCGCCATGGCGCAGGCCCATGGGTTGCGTATCGCGCCGGGGCCGCGCTTCGGCGTCGATGGCGCGTTCGAACGATTCGTGCGGCTGCCGTTCACTTTGGCTCCAGCGCACGTCGCGCCTGCGGTAGACCGGCTGGCCGCCGCCGCCGAGCGTCTGCGTACCCGGGTGCGCCCGATCACGACGGCCCCCGCCTGGGCGCAGGAGGCCGAGCACATCGTGTGATGCTTTCGGGGCGCTCCGGTGGTGGTGTGTCACCCCACTGACAATGAAAAGGGGCGCCGCGACCAAGCCGCGACGCCCCTCATTGCTGTGCCTGGAAAGTCCGTCAGGCGGCCTTGGCTGCCTTGTCGGCGCGATAGCGTTCGATGGCCTCCAGCGTGATGCGGCGCGCGTCTTCCGCTCCGCCCCAGGTGCCGATCCGCACCCACTTCTGCTTTTCCAGATCCTTGTAGTGCGTGAAGAAATGCTCGATCTGCTCCATCACGATACCGGGGAGATCGTCTTTCTGGTGCACGTCGGAATAATAAGGGAAGGTCTTGTCGTCGGGCACACAGACCAGCTTTTCATCGCCGCCCGCCTCGTCCTCCAGGTTCAGCACCGCGATCGGCCGCGCGCGCACGACGCAACCCGGCACGAACGGCGAGCGCGCGATCACCAGCGCATCGAGCGGATCGCCATCGGGCGAAAGCGTGTGCGGCACGAAGCCGTAATTGGCGGGATAGCGCATCGGCGTGTGCAGGATGCGATCGACGAACAGCGCGCCTGACTTTTTGTCGAACTCGTATTTCACCGGTTCGCCGCCGACCGGCACTTCGATGATGACATTGAGGCTGTTGGGTGGATCGTCGCCAACGGAAATCAATTCGATGTTCATGAATAGCCCTTGTCTGTACGCTTGAAATATCTGCGTGCCGGAAAATCTGGATGTTATGTCCTGGGTTTCAGCAACTGGTCGAGATTGCCTTCGCCCTCTCCTGTCTTTTCGAGGCGCGGATAGCGCAAGCCGCCCGAATAATCGAGTTTAATAGTGCGGAATGTCTTTTCATGTCGCACGATCAGCTCGACTGGTCGCTTGACATCCTTGGCGGCGGTCAGCGCCTCCTTGAATGCGTCGCCGCTGAACTCGCGGCCGTTGACCGCCAGCACCTTGGCGCCGATGACCAACCCGGCCTTGAACGCCGGGCTGTCCCACGTCAGGCCCATGATTTCCCCGTCGTTCTTTACGATCATGCCGACGCCGAAGCTCTGGTCGACGCCTTTCAGGTCCTTTTCCACCTGCTTGGTGGTCGAACCGGGGGTGTCGCCGTAGACAAGGCGGTATCCGCCCATCGTCAGCCCGTTCTTGGTCACTTCGCGCGTCGGCAGGTCAACCCGCGTCTTGAAAAAGCCTGCCCAGTCATAGGGCGCAAGGCTGTTCAGCACCCCGATCACTTCCTCCCGATCATAGGTCACCTGGCCCCAGTCGCCCGGCTTGATGCCGAAGAAGGCCTTTGCGAAATCGTCCAGGCCCTTCGCCCCGCGCGTCTGCTGACGCAGGATGGCGTCCGCCTCCAGCCAGATCATCATGCCTTCGTTGTAATAATCTTCCGAACGCTGCCAGCTCGACCAGCCCTTGGGCCTGCGCGCGGATATGATCGGATCATGCGTGGTATCTTCCATCGGCCGCCATTCCCGCCCGCGCGTCGTATCGAGCTTCGCGGCGATATGGGCATAGGCGTCCAGTGTCTGTTCCTTGGAATAGAGGCCCGAGCGGGCACCCAGCACATAACCCCAGAACTGCGTCTGCCCTTCATAGACCCACAGCAGATTGTCCTGCATCGGCGTCTTGAAATCGGGGGTCCACAGCTTTTCCGGCCGACGAAACTTGCCGTCCCAGCTGTGCACGAACTCATGCGGCAACAGGTTGCGGCGGCCCGGACCATCATCCCATTTGGTGAAATATTCCGGGTTCACGCCATTTTCGGACGAACGATGATGCTCCAGCCCGATGCCGCCCATCTCGTCGGTCAGCGCCAGCAGAAAATCATAGCGATCGAAATGCATCGCGCCGAACAGGACGGCGCTTTCCTCCACCAGCTTCTTGTGGCGGGCCATCTGATCGGCGGTGTAGACCAGATTTTCGGCGGCATCGGCAACGATGTTCAGCGTCACGCTGCGCCCAAGATCGACCGACTTGAAATATTGACCCGCGAACACCGGCGAATCGACCAGCGCCTCATAATCGATGGTTTCATAGGCCACGGTCGATCCGCTCTTGCGTCCACGCAGCGCCGTCGCGGCCTGCCAGCCATCGGGATAGGTGACGGTCGCCTTCACGGGAATCTGCCGCGTGAAGTAGCCAACCGGATAAAGCGAGACGGCTTCCCATTGCAGGTTCAGCATCTTGTCGGTCACGACGACGCGGCCCTGATTGCCCGCGGTGGCGGACAGGAACTGAAACTGCGCGACGACCGTGCGCACCCCTTCCGGCACATCGATGCGGAAGGAATAGACGTCCAGCGGATCGCGCGTCCACGGCAGCACCTTGCCGTTGGCGGTGAAGACGAGGCCAGTCAGCTTCTCGATCTGCCCGCGCGGCGCATGATTGCCCGGCAGCCAGGCGGGCATGGCAAGCGTCAGCGGCCCCGCCTGCGCCACCGGGATCGTTTCCTTCACGCGAAAGATGCGCTGCACCGTATCACTCACATCCACGTCGAGCGTGATGGTGCCGCCGGGATAGGGCACATCCTGCGGCATCTGTACGGCGGGCAGGGGGGCGGCGACCGGCTTCGATCGGACCGCTTCCTGCGCGGCGGCGGGCACCGTCATCAGGGTGGAGAGTAGCAGGGCGGCGGCAAGGCTGCGGCGCATAAAGGTAAATCTCCGAAAGGGTAGGGGAAAGACGGAAATGTGACAGCAATACATGCCGGGGGATTTCCCGTGCGTCCAGCCCTATGCCACCTCACTTCGTCATTCCCGCGCAGGCGGGAACCCATCTCCCGTCTTGGCGACTGCCGTGCGGTTGGCGAGACAGGTTCCCGCCTTCAGCCGAAGGCCGAAGTGTATCCTGAGCTTGTCGAAGGGCGGGAATGCCGAACGTAAAGGTGGATTGCGGATGCCCCTCATCCCCGTTCCCTTCACGCAAAAATGCCGCTACAGGCCCATCCCCATGGCGAAAATCGAAACTCCCCGACCGATCCGTGGCACGCAGGACATGCTGGGCGAACAGGCGGACCGCTTCGCGCATGTCGTCGCGACCTTCGACCGGGTGCGTCGCCTCTACGGGTTCCAGCGCATCGAAGTGCCGGTATTCGAAAGCACCGCTGTGTTCGCGCGTTCGCTCGGCGAAAGCACCGACGTGGTTTCCAAGGAAATGTACACGTTCGAGGATCGCGGCGGCGACAGCCTGACTTTGCGGCCGGAGTTCACCGCCGGGATCGCCCGCGCCTACATCACCGAAGGCTGGCAGCAATATGCGCCGCTGAAAGTCGCGACCCACGGCCCGCTCTTCCGCTACGAGCGCCCGCAAAAAGGCCGCTTCCGGCAGTTTCATCAGCTCGACGCGGAAATCATCGGCGCGGCGGAGCCGGGCGCGGACGTGGAACTGCTGGTGTTTGCGGACCAGTTGCTGAAGGAACTGGGCATCGCCGAGGGCGTGACACTCACGCTCAACACGCTGGGCGATGCCGCCAGCCGCGACGCCTGGCGCGATGCGCTGGTCCGGCACTTCGTCGCGCACAAGAATGATCTGAGCGAGGACAGCCTCGCGCGGCTGGACCGCAATCCGCTCCGCATCCTCGACAGCAAGGACCCACGCGACCGCCCGATCGCCGACAGCGCGCCGGATATCGACGCCTATCTGACGGACGAGGCACGGGCCTTCTTCGAGAAGGTCACGGACGGCCTGAAAGCAGCGGGCGTTAATCACGTGCGCAATGCCCGGCTGGTGCGCGGCCTCGATTACTACCGCCACACAGCGTTTGAGTTCGTCACTGACCGCCTTGGTGCGCAGGGGACGGTATTGGGCGGCGGGCGCTACGACGGCCTGATCGAGAATATGGGTGGCCCGGTGACGCCTGCTGTGGGCTGGGCTGCGGGGATCGAGCGGCTGGCGATGCTGATTGATGCGCCTGCTCAGCAACGTCCGATATTTGTTATCCCTGATGCTCCTCACCTAACTGATAAGGCAAATGCCGCGCTTTCGTTGCTTCGCAATGCAGGCATAGCGAGCGAAACGGCCTTTCGGGGTAATGCTAAGAGGCAAGTCGAAGTCGCAAACAAGAAGGGAGCGCAAGGTATCCTTTTCGTCCGCGATGCCGGCGCAACTGGGGGCGAGTTCTACGTTCGGCCGCTCCTCGGTAACGACATTGAGGAAGTACGGCGTATCCATGATCTCGTGCGTTCTGCAGGCATAGATGCGTTTGCAGGTACTGGCGCGAGATGACCTCCATCTCCCCCGAACGCATTGCCCAGATTGAGCGGCTGCGCGACGAGGTGCAGGCGAACATGGCGCGCGCCGATTTGCCGCCCGAGGAGTTCGTGCGCCTGTCGAAGCAATATGCCGAGCTGGAGCCGGTCGCCCGCGCCGCGCATGAAGTGCGCCGCCTGCGGCAGGAGCTGATGGCGCTGGAAACGATGGCGGGCGGTGACGATCCCGAAGGCGACCTGTTGATGCGCGAAATGGCGCAGGAGGAAATGGCGCTCCTCCGCAGCCAGTTGCCCGATGCCGAACGCGCGCTCGCGCTGCAACTGCTGCCGCGCGATGCCGCCGATGCACGGCCCGCCCTGCTCGAAATCCGCGCGGGCACCGGCGGGGACGAAGCCGCGCTGTTCGCGGGCGACCTGTTCCGCATGTATCAGAAATATGCCGAGGAACAGGGGTGGAAAGTCGAGCTGATTTCCGCCAACGCCCCCGATGTCGGCGGGTTCAAGGAAGTCGTCGCCTCCGTCACCGGCACCGGCGTGTTCGCGCGGCTGAAGTTCGAAAGCGGCGTCCACCGTGTCCAGCGTGTGCCGACGACCGAAAGCGGCGGGCGCATCCACACCTCCGCCGCGACCGTCGCCGTGCTGCCGGAGCCGGAAGATGTCGACATCCAGATCAACGAGGCGACCGACCTGCGCATCGACGTCTATCGCGCGTCTGGTTCGGGCGGGCAGCATGTCAACACCACCGATAGCGCGGTACGCATCACCCATCTGCCCACCGGCCTTGTGGTGACGCAGCAGGACGAGAAATCGCAGCACAAGAACAAGGCGAAGGCGCTCAAGATATTGCGCACGCGCCTCTACGAAGCCGAGCGGGAGCGGACGCAAAGCGAGCAGGCCGGCGCGCGCAAGGCGATGGTGGGATCGGGCGACCGATCCGAGCGCATCCGCACCTATAATTTCCCGCAGGGCCGTGTGACCGACCACCGCATCAACCTGACCCTGCATCGTCTGCCGGAGATACTGGAAGGGCCGGGGTTGGACGAAGTGATCGCCGCGCTGATCGCCGAGGATGAAGCGGCACGGCTCGCGCAACTGGACGCGGCAGGGTGATCGGGAGAAGGCCCGCCTCAAGACACCCCGTCATTCCCGCGCAGGCGGGAACCCATCTCCCGACACGCGACTGCCGTGCGGATAACGTCATAGGTTCCCGCCACCGCGGCAATGACGGTTGAGGGGGCGGTAATGCTCGCCCCCGAAGCCCTCCGCCTCGCCGCGATTCGCCTCACCCCCGTCAGCGGCACCCCGCGCCTCGACGCTGAACTGCTTCTCGCCCACGCGCTGGAGATCGACCGCAGCGACCTGCTGCTGAAGCTGCGTGACCTGACCGCACCCGCGACCTTCGACCCTCTTGTCGCGCGTCGCGCCCGTGGCGAGCCAATCGCCCACATCACCGGCACGCGCGATTTCTGGACGCTCAGCCTGCGCGTCACGCCCGACGTGCTGATCCCCCGGCCGGACAGCGAAACGCTGATCGAGGCGGCGATCGACCATTTCCGCGACAGGCCACCGCCGACACACATTCTCGATCTTGGCACCGGCTCGGGCGCGCTGTTGCTTGCGGCGCTCGATATATGGTGCGATGCCACCGGTCTTGGCGTCGACGCATCGCAGGCCGCGCTGGCCGTTGCGCAGGACAATGCCCGCCGCACGGGCTTGGCCGCGCGCGCCGATTTTCGCGTGGGCGACTGGGGGGCGGGGATCGGAGACCGGTTTGATCTGATCCTCGCCAATCCGCCCTATGTGTCGACCGCCGCGCAGCTGCCGCGCGACGTGCTGGATCATGAACCGCATCAGGCGCTTTTTGCCGGTGCAGACGGGCTGGATGATTACCGCCGCATCGCACCGCAATTGCCTGGCCTGCTGGCAGCGGATGGCTTCGCGGCGATCGAGATCGGGTTCGACCAGGGGGAAAGCGCCGCTGCCCTTTTTCGCGAAGCGGGGTTTGATGTAACGGTGCGGCGCGATATCGCCGGGCAGGACCGGTGCCTGCAAATCCACCATGCCTAGGCTTATTTGCAAGCCAGCAATGCGATTTTCCTTGGTTTCCCCTTTTCGACCGTTTAGGAGATGGGCTCAGGGAAAGCCGTGGTCCGGAAGGGACGGGCAATACCTGCTCCCAAAGTCATGATGGCGCTGGATTGGTACGCGCCGTCGGCAGGCTGGGGGTTCGGGCTTCCGTCATGGAACCTCCGGCCCTGCGCAGCCATGCCCTGAAAGACCGGAGCGGTGCGGTGAACGATTGCAGCGATGTCATGGGCAACGGTCTGACAATCGGGTGAAACAGGGGATCGAGCGTCTCCATGGGCAGGCGCTTCTAGGGATTACTTTGATACTAGGAACCACCATTGATTAACAATCGTCAGGCCGGTCGCCGCAATCGTGGCCGGAACAACAATAATAATGGCCGGTCCGGCGGGCAAAGCCGGGGCGGCAACGATAATGGAAACCGGATTGACAGTCGGGCGCGCGGCAATGCCGCCCAGTTGCTGGAAAAATACCGCAACATGGCGCGCGATGCGCAATTGTCCGGCGACCGGGTGAACGCGGAATATTATCTGCAGTTCGCCGACCATTATTTCCGCGTCCTTGCCGACAATCGCGCACGACAGGAAGAGGCGCAGGGCATCCAGCGCGAACGCCAGCCGCAGCGCCCATGGGACCCCGAATCCGATGGTGACGATTTCGACGGTGCCGACGGCAATGCCGATTACGACGACCGCGGTGCCTATGCCCATCAGGGCAATGGACAGCAGGGTCATGGGCAGCAAGGCAACGGCCAACGCGACAATCGCGAAAACGGACGTGACGTGACCCGCGATCATGGTCGGGATAACCGTGAGCAGGGCCAGCGCGATGGCAATCGTGACCGCGATCGGGATCGGGATCACAATCGCCGCGACCGTCAGCCGCAGGGACAGCATCAGCCGCCTGCGCAACCGCAGCCGCGCCGGGAAGACGCCGCCGAGGAAGCGCCCGTGCAGGCCGCGACGGCCGAGCCGCGTCGCCGCGGGCGTCCGCCGCGCCAGCCCCAGCCCCAGTCCCAGCCCCAGCCCCAGCCATTGGCGCAGATCGAGGACGCCGACACCACCCGTGAGGACGATGATGGCATCGCAACCGTGAGCGCGGATGCGCCCGTCGCCAAGGATGCCGAGCGCCCCCGCCGTGGTCTGCGCCAGCGTCGTCCGCGCGAGGAGGATAGCGGAGACGAGCCGACCGGTCTCGACCTTGCTGTATTGCCGCCTGCCATCGCCCGTGCCGACAATGACAGCGAAGAGGCCGAGGTCGCCGAAGCGCCGCGCAAGCGCCCGCGCGCGCGTCGGCCTGCGGCAACGGAGGCCGCCGAATAGGCGAAACGCCGCACAGAAATGGCCAAGGGGGCAGGGCTGCACGGCGCTGCCCCCTTTTTTGCAGGATCGAAGGGGGATTCCCTTCACCCACATTATCGGCCACTGTCGCACATAAACGACAGGAGAGTTTCGATGCTGCGTGCTGCCCGCCTCCTTGCCTCCGGGCTTGTGTCGGCCCTTGTCATGACGGTGCCTGCGACCGCCCAGCCGTCGGCGCAGGGCGATATCGCCGTCACCATCTACAATAATGATCTGGCGCTGGTGCAGGATGTCCGGCCGCTGCCGATCGGCCAGGGCATCGTGCGGCTGGAGTTTCCGGACGTGTCCGCGCGTATCCGCCCGGAGACAGTATCCTTCGCGGCGGACGCCACCAGCATCGTCGAGCAGAACTTCGACTTCGATCTTCTCTCGCCGCAGAAGCTCATGGAAAAGGCCGTCGGCCAGACCATCACCATCGTCCGCACCAATGTAGCGACCGGCGCGGAAACGCGCGAGAGCGCGACGGTGCTGGCGGTCAACGGCGGCGTCGTGCTGCGCGTCGGTGGGCGGATCGAGGTGCTGCGCGACGATGGCCTGCCCGTCCGCGTCATCTATGATTCGCTGCCGCCCAATCTGCGCGCCCGGCCCACGCTATCGGTTACGGTGGACAGCAACCGCGGCGGCACCCGCGCCGCCTCGTTGCGCTATCTGACGCCGGGTCTGGGCTGGAACGCGGATTATGTCGCCTTGTTTGATGCAGCGGCAGGCCGCATCGATGTGCAGGGCTGGGTGACGCTCACCAACAACAGCGGCACGACCTACACCAACGCGCGCACCTTGCTTGTCGCGGGGAGCGTCAATCAGGGCGACAGGAATGCCTATCGCCCGCGCAACCGCAACACCGTGCGCTCCGCCGACACCGAAACAGCCGGGCGGGAGCAACTCGGCGATTTCTATCTCTATCCGCTGGCCGCCCGCACAACGATCGCCGACCGGCAGACAAAACAGGTCAGCTTCCTCGATGTGCAGGCCGTGCCAGCCAAGGCAGGCTATGCCTTCCGCAACGCCTGGCTCGGCAGTTTCGAGGAGCCGCAAAGCGCGCGCAGCATCGTCACTTTCTCGACCTCGGGCAAAGATGGCGCAGGGCTGGGCGATGCGCTTCCCGCCGGGACCGTGCGCTTCTACATGAAGGATGCCTCCGGCGCGCCGCAGTTCGTCGGCGAAAGCCCCGTCGATCATACGCCGATGGGCAGTACCCTGGCGTTGTCCACCGGAGACGCCTTCGATGTGAAGGTACAGCCGGTGGTGGAGAAGCGCGAGCGCCTGTCAGATGTCCGCTGGCGTACGACAATGCGCTATGAACTGAGCAATGCCCGGCCAAAAGCGGCCGATGTCGAGCTGACGCAGGCGGGACTGGACTTTTACCGCACCGACACACGCATCGTCAGCGAAAGTCAGGCCAGCGAGCGGATCAACAGCAACGCCGCGCGCTGGATCGTCAGCGTGCCTGCCAACGGCCGCGCCACGCTTACCGCCGTTTTCGAAACACGCTACTGACGGACGCCTGGGTGCGTGCCGCCATAGCCTTGCTGACACTGTTCTTCGCCGGCCCTGCGCTGGCGCAGACGGTCGTCACATCATCTGCACCCGAATCGGTCGCCGTCACAGTCTATCGCGATCCCGATCGCGGCGATGGCGGGATAGACGCCAATCGCCCGAGCGGCTTCGCGCTGGTAACCGAAAAGCGTCGCATCACATTGCCTGCCGGGGACGCAACGATCCGCTTCGAAGGGGTGATGGACGGGATGATTGCGGTGAGCGCGGTGGTGACCGGCCTGCCCGGTGGCGTCATCCAGAAGAACCGGGACGCCCAGCTGCTTTCCCCCGCTGCCCTGCTCGACGGCACGCTCGGCAACCGCGTCCACCTGCGCCGCACCAATCGCGCGACCGCCACAGTGCGGGAACAGGACGCCGTCATCCGGTCCGGCCCGGACAATGCCGTGGTCCTGCAAACGGCGGAGGGCTTCGAGGGGTTGCGCTGCTCTGGCCTTCCTGAGGGGCTGTCTTACGACGCCATCCCCTCGGGCTTGTCGGCAAAACCTACGCTGTCGGTGACGACATCCAGTCCGCAAGGCGTCACGGCGGATGTCACGCTCACTTATCTTGCCACCGGGTTCGACTGGGCCGCCAATTATGTCGTCCGCGTCGCGCCCGATGGCAGGACGCTGGACCTCTTCGCCTGGCTGACCGTCGCCAACGGCAACAGTATCAGCCTGCCCGATGCGCAATTGCTGGCGGTTGCGGGGCGGCTCAATCGCGAATCGGATTATGATGCGATCGACGGCCAGCCTCACTCAGCTTATCTGTCGCTGCGTTGCTGGCCGTTGCCGCGTTATGATCTGACGCCGGATGGCGGTTATCCGCCACCATCGCCGCCTCCGCCCGCTGCGCCCGCGCCCATCATGATGCGGGCGGAGGCCATGGAAGATGTCGTCGTGACGGGGTCTCGCATCGCCCGGCAGGAGGATCTGGGCGATCTCAAACTCTATCGCGTCCCGATGCAGGTGGACGTCAACGCCAACGGGCAGAAGCAGGTCGCCTTGCTACAGCGCGCGACCGTGCCGTTCACGCTCTTCTACGCGGCGGACATTTTGGCTGAAGATGAAGATGATACCCCACGCCCTCTCAAGCGCATGATCCGGATGCAGAACGAGACGAAGGGCGGTCTCGGCTTGCCGCTCCCGTCCGGTGGCGTCGCGATATTCGCGCCCACACACGCGGGCGAATCGCTGCTGCTTGCCGACAGCCGCCTGCGCGATCACGCCATCGGCGAAACCGTGAAGCTGGACGCGGGCGAGAGCAGCCAGCATTTTCTGACCTTCGGCCGAGCGCCAGAATCAACGGACGATCGCCCCGTGCGGCAACTGACGCTCAGCAATGCTGCGGATCGCGCGGTGTCGGTCGAAATACGGATCAGGGCGGATGACGAGGACCAGCTGATCTCCAAAAGCACTAAACTCTCGCGCAAGGATGGTGCGTGGCTCTGGAGCACCAGCGTCCCTGCCAACGGCACCGCGCGCCTGCGCTATACGATTGCCAGCGAACGTTGACCCTCAGCCAGGCGGCAGTGCGCGCGGCCTGTGGTTCTCATCCAGCGCGACGAATGTGAACAGGCCGCTCGTCACCGGAACCTGCGTCTCGGCGCCGCCGCGCGTGGCAACGACATGGATACGGATCGCGAGCGACGTGCGCCCGCGCCGTTCGATGTGCGCATAGACGGAAATCAAATCCTGCAACAGGATCGGCGCGATGAACTCCATCGCCTCGATCGCGACAGTGGCCACTGCACCACCAGCGGCACGATGGGCAATGATGCCGCCCGCGATGTCCATCTGGCTCAGCACCCAGCCACCGAAAATATGGCCATTGGCGTTGATGTCGCCGGGGCGCGGCACGGTGCGCAATATCGGATCGCGCCTTTCTGCAACAGTCTCAGTCATCGATGTCGATCATCCCTTTCATGCGGTCCTCGACCTGTTCGTCATGCCCCGTTCCGCTGGAAAGAAACAGCAGGCCCATCAGGCCGGTCCCGAGCATGAAGGTAAAGAAGACGCCGATTGCCGTGGCGATGATCATGTGCAGCGGCATCGGCCCGGTCCAATACCACAGGGCGGCGATGGCCAGACCGACACAGCCGATGGCGCACACCGCCATCCACGCCATGATACGGCGATAGTGGGCCCAAGCTGTCGCTGCGATTTCCGGATCGTCGAGGGCCTGGCCGCGCTTCATCTCTTCCCTTTGGCCGCTGGACATGGGATCATCAAGTCCCCCAACCACAAAGCGGCCCAAAAGCGGCCCAAGACGGGAGAGAGCGATGACGATAGCGGCAATTCTCAAGACCAAGGGCAGCGACGTGCTGCAGGTTTCTCCCGAGGCGACGGTGCTGTCCGTGGTGGCGTTGCTGGCGGAGAAGCGAATCGGATGCGTTCCCGTGGTCGATCACGGCCAGGTCGTCGGCATCTTCTCCGAACGGGATGTGGTGCATCAACTCGGACACAGTGGCCCGGCGATGCTGGAGGCGCTGGTTCGCGATGCAATGACCGCGCCCGCCGTGACGATCGAATCGGACATGCCCGTCATTTCGGCGCTCTCGCTGATGACGCGGCGGCGTATTCGTCATTTGCCCGTGGTCGACGGCGGCGTGCTGGTCGGCTTCGTGTCGATCGGCGATCTCGTCAAATATCGCATCGACCGGATCGAGGCGGAGGCTGCTGCGCTGCGCGACTATATCCAGAGCGCTTGACGCCGCAGCCTGTCCGGCGTTCACGCGGGCATGCTGCGGCGGACGACGAGATTGATTATCTCGTCGATCGTCGGCCGCGCGAACAGCAGCAGGATCGCGGCAAAGCTGGCCGCGCCTGTGCCGATCAACGCCGCCAGGCGCAGCGGCGCGGCCAGTGGCGGCAGCATAAGGTCGATCCCGGCCACGATTACGGCCATGGCCACCGATGCGGTCACGGCAGGCATCGCCGCCGTCAGCAGATCGCCCGCCTTCAGCCCCATCGGCTTGCCTGCGAGACGCACGGTCACCAGCGTCAACAGTGGAAACGCAAGCAACCAGGCCCAGGCCAGGCCGATCGCGCCAAAGCGAATGCCCGCCAGAAACGCGACTGGCATGATGACGGCACCCGCCATGGATACGCGCGCGGTGATGCCGGGGCGGCCCAGGGCATTGGATACTGGGGCGAACATCACCTGCAGCGTCATGAACGGCATCGCGAAGGCCAGCACCCTGACGAAGGGCGCCATCGCCAGCCATTTCTCGCCGAACAGGGTGGCGACCAGCGGTTCGGCTGTCACCGCCATACCGAAATAGAGGGGGCAGGACACCAGCAGCAACAACCGCACCGCCTTGCAGAAGGAAGCGGCGATTCGCGCGGGGTCCCTCTGCATCCGGGCATAGGCCGGGAATGCCACGTCATTGAGCGGGGGGATGAACTTGCTGACAAAAATCTGGGTCAGGAAAAGGGCTTCGGCATAAAGGCCCAGTTCGTGCGGCGACAGCCATCGCCCGGCGATGAAGACGTCCGCCTGGCTCTGTACGATCCAGAAAAGCTGCGACCCCAGCAGCGACGCGCCGAAGGCGACCATCGCCCCTGTACCGCGAAAGTCGAAGCTTGGGACCGGCAGGAACCGGGTTGCGATGCTGTAGCCTATGCCCTTCACCCAGAACAGCGTCAGCGGCGCGTAAACCAGCGTCCACACCCCCCATCCGGCCATAGCGCCGCCGATTGCCATGGCGGCTGCCGCGGCCGCGGCGACCAGATTGACGATCGCCGGGCGCCGGAAGTCGAGCGACCGTCCCATGACGGCTTCGGGAATCGATATGAACGGCGTCGCCAGATAGATGAGCGCCTGCACCCGCAGAAGGTCTGCGATCAGCGGCTGTTCGTAATAATCGGCTGCGACGGGGGCGATCGCCAGTTGAAGCAGCGCCAACGCCCCGTTCAGCAGCAGCATGATGCCGAAGGCCTGGCGCAACCTGTGCGAATCGAGCGTCTCGGACTGTACGAGCGCGCTGACCAGGCCATAGCCATTCAGAAAGGCCATGAAGTTCAAAATGACCTGCGTCATCGCGAACAGGCCGTAATCGGCGGGATCGAGCAGCCGTATGACGGCCAGAGTGGACGTCCAGCTTATCATTTGCGCCACGATCTGGCTGCCCGACCGCCAGAACAGCGCGCTGCGGATGCGCGCTGCAAAGCCTGCGTCAGTGGCGTCGGCGTCGTTCAAGCTCATATATCTCCGGCATTTTCCAGGGCGCATGCGTGCGCCGGGCGAAACATCTCGGAGTCGCTTCTATCCTTCAGGTCCCAATTTTTTCTGAAATAAAATTGCAAAAAGCGTTTGACGGGCCGGAACCGCCTCCATATATGCCCTCTCACCGGAAGGGCGCTGCCTACTGACAGCGCCTTCTACGGTCGCCAGCATAGTTGGACAGACTGTCCCCCGATAGCAATAGCGGGGAACACTAACTGTCCGCCTCTTATGTTGAGTGTTACGGTTCTTTGACATAGTTAGTATGATGAAGGGACATGTGGGCGACGGCACTGGTTTCTGGTGGTTTTATGGCGCCGGGTAATCAGATAAAGCCAAGTCGTTCCTTGTAGCGTTTTGCTGGGGCATGGGCTTTTTGGTTTATGCTTTGGCG
>NZ_RZUL01000012.1 GCF_004005485.1 Sphingobium algorifonticola | reverse complement strand
TCCGGTCGGGCTACGCCCGCCCTCCGCCGCACGCAGCGCAAGGCCATCTTCAACAAACCAACATCATATCCGAAAAGGGGTCCCTCTTCGACGCCGATCGGGGGTCCCTTTTGAACGCCGTTTGACAGATCTCCTGGCTGAACCGCTGCCAGACCGCGTCGTAGACACGGTGACGCCCATCGAACTTTACGAGCGTCGAGAAAAACGATTGGAAGAGCCCACGCTCGCCTTCCGGCGCTGAGCTGCTGGCCGAGGCTTCCACGTCACCGGCGTAGGCAGCGTTGAACCCGATCCAGAGCAGGATGAAGCGAACGTCCTGGTCTTCCTGTTCTGCTTCAGCCCGACGAAGCCAGGAAAGCGCACGATGAACGCGAAGGGTCAACGGCGTTGAAAAGCCGCCGCGAAGCGCGCGCTGCTTCTCTTTCAAGGCTTCAGGATGAAGAGGATTGCCTGCCGGGTATCGATAAACCATGCGCGCAACTTAGCGCGATGATTTCTTTCAGGATAGTTTACAGAACGTCTCGATGCGGCTTGTCCGCAATTGATCTGATCCACGCGTCGATTTCCTCCTCAACCCACACCGTGCACTTGGGCCCGAGCGAGCGGGATTTGGGAAAGCGCCCTTCGCTCATCCGCTGATAGATGGCCGAACGACGCAGGCCGACCCGGTCGATGACTTCGGGCAGCCGTAAGAGCCGGGCTGGCGGGGGGCCTGGTGGCGAAGCCTGGTCAGCGCTTGCGCCGTCCTCGGTAGGCTGGGGATGTGCATTCATGATCGCTCCTGTCGGGTCAGTTTCTCGGTCCCCTCCGAGGTGAATTGGATCAGCGCGGCAGCGCCATCGAAATGTCGCGGTTGGCAAAATCATCGATGTGCTTGGCAAGCATGCGGGCGACGAGCTGCGAAGTGCCGTTCGCCCACCGGGGCCGCAAATCTTCGACGCGTCGCCCAAGCGTGCGTTCGAGCTGACCTGGCAAGGCCGTGAAGAAGTCCTCAAGAAACTCCCCCATTTCGCTGCGCATCCATTCGCAGGCGAGATCCTCCTGACCAGCCAAGGCGAGGATCATGCTGGCGCGGGGAAAGGCGCCGCAGACATTGAGAACGCGCGCGGCTTCATCAAGACCGATCGGCCGATCGCCGCGCATCACACGAAGCAATGTCTCGCGGTGGATCCCGACTTCTCGAGCGATCTGGTGCTTGGGTTTGTCAGACGACTCGATTGCATGGACAAGAATGTGCGCGAGGCTGGTGTTGGCTTCGCCTCGGAATGGCGCGGGCTGGTGCATCGACAAAAACTCCAACGATGAGGAACCGAGTCGTAGCCATATCGCGCGTGATCTATGTAGGAAAATGAAAAGAACATTTACGGAACATATCGTTTCTAGGCGAATCATCCCCTAGGCCCGATTCGCCGACAATCACCGCCACGCTTGTCGGAATTCGTCGACGTTGATTACCAGATAAGCCGCTGTTTCTGCGTATTATCGCCGACGCCGGCCAATTGATGCGTCCATATCCGTCCGCCACTTCAGCCCCAGCGGCAATCCGACTTTCCTACATCGATTTCCTAGATGCATGTGGAACACACAGCGAACGAAAGAACGCTGGGTTCACCCCTCCAGATGGAGCTCCATATGCAGTCTCTCACCCTCTCCCGGCGTTCCGGCGCCATTGATCAGAACCCCTCGAAGTTCGGGCGGGCCATGACATTCGCGGTACCGCTTGCGGTCGCAGCACTGGCCGCAAGCGCCGCTTACGCCGGCGCCGACACGACATTCACCCCTGCCCTCACGAAATTCACCGATTTCCTCGAAGGCTCGGGCGGCAAGATCATCACGGTCCTCAGCCTTGCAGGCGGCCTCATCGGTCTCGCCTCGGGCCGGTTCTCGCTCGGACAGGTCGCTGTTCCGGTCGGCGTCGGCATCGGCGTTGGCACGGGTGTTCCGATCGTCACCTCGGTCGTCACCGCGGTCATCTGACGCATCGGACGGGAAGGCGCGTCGCCATGGCAGACCCATATATCATCCCGCGTCGGCTCGACGATCCGGAGCTCATCGGCTTCTGGACCATCGACGAGTTCGCCGGGATGCTCATCCCCTTCACCTGGGGAATCCTCAGCCAGCATATCTTTATCGGCATCATCGTTGCCTTCGGCGCCTGGTTCGCGCTGCGAAAGGCAAAAGCAGGACGCGCCAGCTCCTGGGTAGCCCATGCCGCCTATTGGTATCTGCCGGCCGGATTGCTGGGCCTGAAATCGACGCCGCCTTCCCACTGCCGCCTGCTTGCCGGTTGAGGGGAGATATCCATGTTTGCCGACATTTCACACGAGCGTCAGCAGTCGCTGCTGCGCCAGCGCAACCTCTTTGCGCTCACCAGCGCCGGACTTGGCATTGCGCTCGTCGTAGCGGTCAGCCTTGCTGCCACCCGCGACCGCGAAGTCGTCCTCCTTCCAACGCTCCCCAAGCAGCTCACTGTCAGCAGCGCGGGGGTCGAGGCCGACTATCTCGAACTCGTGACCCGCGATGCCGCGCTCGTTCTCCTCAATCGCAGCCCCGAGGGCCTCGACTACTGGATGGACGAGATCCTGAAGCTCGCCGATCCGGCAAGCTACGGGCGCCTCAAGGCCGATCTCGTCCGGATTGTCGAAGAGCAACGGGGTTCGGATGTCACCCAGGCCTTCGTCATCCGGTCGATGACCGTCGACCCCAAGGGGCTGACTTCCGATGTGACGGGCACGCTCAAGACCTTTGTCGGCGCCCAGGTCATCGCGAGCGACGAACGCCGTTTCCGCTTCAACTGGACCTACCGGGGCCTGCGTCTCGCGCTGTCAGGCTTCAGCCAGTTGCCACCCAAAGACCCAACGAAGGAGGCCCAGTGATGGCTTACCGACGCAAGAAGCGCGCGTGGAGCCTGGCTCTTTGCGCCAGCACCATGCTCGCATTTTCAGGAAGCGGCGCCCAGGCCGCCGACCAGTTCAAACAGGCTGCAGATGGAGCAAGCATCGAATGCGCCGTGTCGGCCCGCGAGCTGACGCGCTTCGCGCTTATCGACGACCAGTTTGCCAGCGTCTCGAAGATCTCGACCGGCACGCCCTACAACGATTTTGCGGTCACCAACGAACCGCTGCGCGGCGACATTTACGTGTCGGTGCCCGAGACTTATGCGGCGCGGTCGATCAGCTTCTTCGCCACGACCAAGAAGGGCTTCGTCTACAAGGTTTCCTGCCAGGTCGAGCCTGTCCCGGCAGTGCAGGTCTTCATCACCAACCCGGCGATCGCGACAAGCAAGGCATCTGGCTGGGAAAGCGAAACGCCGCTGGAGACGAGCGCAGTGCGGCTCATCCAGGCCATGGCCAATGACCAGACGGTCGATGGCTTCGAAGTCAGGCAGTCCTCCGCCCTTCCGGCACGGGTCGGCGATCTCGAAATCCAGCTCATCGCCGATTACCGCGGCAGCGCGCTTGCCGGAAAGGTCATCCGCCTGGCGAACCGTGGCCGCAGGCCGCTGGCGCTTGCCGAAGCTGATCTCGCGTCCTCCCAGACACTCGCAATCTCGATCGCCCAGCCCACTCTCAAATCGGGAGAAAGCACGGTCGCCTTCATCGTCGGTTCAAACGGAGGGTTGGGCCATGACTGATGCTCCCTCGATCTCAACCCCGGTACAGGCCGATCCGGCATCGCCGTCGCCAGTAACCAGCCTCAACGCGAAGACCGCACGGCGGCAGAAGCTTCTGCTTGGCTCCTTGGGCGCACTCGCGCTTGTCGGCGGCAGCTGGTTCATCCTGGGCGGCGACGACAACGCGAAGAGCGATGATCCCACCGCCGCGCAGACCATCGACACGGCAGGACTCATCAATCGCGACCTTTCGCAGCGTGAATTCGTCGCGACCTACGGCAACCGTCTCGATGCCGTGACCCGCGAGCAGAAGGCCATGAAGGATGCGAGCCTCCCGCGCGAGGAAATCGAATCCCAGCTGGCCGCACTCAAGGCGGAAAACCAGGCGATGCGCGTCGACGGCCAGGCCGCAATCGATGCGATCTCCGCTGAGAACGCGGATCTCAAGTCACGCCTTGCCAGCCAGGCCGCCCCGGCAGCCGCAAGCCTGCCGCCACCGGCCTATGGCCCGCAGGCGGGTGGCTACGATGCGCGCGGTCGACCGGTTCAGCCTGCCCCTGCGGGTTCTGCGCTGGGCGCAAGCGAAACCGGCCTGCCCGGTCCCGGTGAAGTCAAACTCATGAGCTTCACCGCCGACAAAGCAGGAGCCAGCGGACTGCGGGCGGCTCGCCCGGAAGCGCCGCCGGTGGTGGTCGAGGACTCGCCGGACTATCTGCCGCCCAATTCCTATGCTCCTGCCAAGGTCATCGTCGGCGTCGATGCGTCGGCGGGGGTCGCGAGCCAGACCGATCCGCTTCCCGTGGTGCTGCGCATTACCGGTCCGGCGCGATCGGTCATGCAGAACGGCAAGGTTCTGACCACGCGGCTTCAGGGCTGCATCGTCAATGGCGCAGCGCGCGGCGATCTCTCGTCCGAGAAGGTCTATGTGAAGCTGGCGCGGATGACCTGCGACCAACCCGGCGGGCGCGTCGCGGTGAGCGAGGTCAAAGGCTTCATCAGCTTTGCTGGAAAATCGGGCGTGCGTGGCCGTGTCGTCAGCCGCGAGGGCAGCCTTGTCAGCCAGGCCCTGCTTGCCGGGATTGTCGGCGGGTTCGGGCGCGGCTTTTCGGCGAACGCCAACAGCGTCTTCTCCGGCGTCACGACCAATGCCGATGGCACCCGCTCGAAGCTCTCTGCCGGCGACATCCTCGGCGGTGGGCTCGGCCAGGGCGCTGCCGATGCCGCCGATACGGTCAGCAAATATCTGATCGAGCGCGCCGAACAATACCAACCCGTCGTCGAGATGCCGACCGGCATCGATGTCGAGATCGTCTTCCTCGACGGCGTCTACGTGAGGAACTCCCAATGACCCGCGCCACAAATGATCCAACCCCCACCAAGCCGCGGCGCTGGCTGCGACCGGTGGCGACCGTTGCTGCCGTCGTCGCCCTGTCAGCCGCAACGGGTTGGGGCGTGGCCAGCCTCGCCTCCCCGGCTCAGGCTCCCGACACGGCAAAGGTGCGCGCCGCGCTCAAGCTGCGCCTCCCGAAGACGCCGATCGACGCCATCACCTGCGATGGCCTTGGCGGCCTGTGCGAAGTCGCCTCGAAATCGACGCTGTTCTACGTCGATCGCGCGGCCAAATATCTGGTGATCGGGCGCATCTACGACATGGAGGCGCGGCAAGACCTGACGGCAGCCCGTCTCCTCGCACTCAACCCAGACTTGCTGGCTGCTGGTGCTGCACGGCGGAGCAATGCCAACGAAGAAAGCCAGCCCGCCCCGCGCGCCACCCCGCAGAAGGTATCGCTCGCCGGCCTGCCCGCGAACGGCGCGATCACCTGGGGACCGGTGAACGGCCCCAAGGTCGTCGTCTTCTCCGATTTCCACTGCGGCTACTGCAAGAAGCTCGAAGCCGAACTGAAGGCGATCGGCGCGCGCGTCGAGGAACGGCCCATTTCGATCTTCGGGGCCGACAGCCGCCGCGATGCCGAACGGGTGCTGTGCTCGCCGCGCCCTGAGGTGTCCCTGCATATGGCCTATTCTGGTCTCGCCCTCGCCAATCCAAAGCCGTGTGACACGAGCGGGCTCGATGCCAACGAGGCCTTTGCCAAGGCCCATGGCTTCAACGGAACGCCGGTGATCGTACGCCCGTCCGACGGCGCGATCCTTGAAGGGTATCGCCCGGCTTCCGTGCTCCGCGAATTCCTCAAGCCCGCGAAAGCGGTTGCCCCAGTTCCGGCCAAGAAAGGATAATCGTCATGGGATTTTCCCACCGTATTCTCGCCTCTGCCTGCCTTGCCGTGCTGACCAGCGGCTGCGCCACCTTCGGCACCAATATCGAAGGCGATTTCACCTGCCGTGCCCCCAAGGGCGACTGCGCACCCAGCCAGGTGATCGATGCCCGCGCGACCAAGGATTTGTCCGCGAGCGGACCGGTCCATGACGGTCTGCGTCCGCCTGTTTCCGTCGCTTCGGGCGATCAGGGCCGCACCTCTGAGCGTACGCTCAGGATCGTCTTTCCGGCGCACGTCGATGAAACCGGGACGCTGCACGACGATGCTGTCGCCTGGGCGGTCGTCGAAAATCCGCGCTGGGCCGCAGAACTGCGCCGCAAGGCAGGCGAGGATACCGCCCCACCGCTGATGCGGCAGCTCAGGCGCCAGCTGAAGGCCGCGCAGGCCAAGAGCGATCTCCTGAACGAAACCGCAGCCCTTCCCCCGGCCGAACAGCCTGAAACCGAGACGTTCGATCTCGGTCAGCCCTTTCAGCCTTCGTCCTCGCTTGAGGACATCCCCTCTGCCTCGCCGCTGGTCCTCCCCTCCACGGCGCGCGAGGCGGTTGCCGGTGCGAGCGCACCGGCGGTCGAGGGGTTCGACATGGCGCAGCCCCCGCATGATCGAACCCCTCGGCCATCTGCCGACAAGGCCCCGCTGATCTTCCCGACCATCGAGGCGATCGAGGCCGCCAAGAACGCCGCCAAGGCACAGAAGGAGCCCAAGTGATGGCCGAGAAACTCAAGACGATCGTCGACAGGCTCCTCACCGGGCTTCTGGGCGATGCCGAGCACGCCGAGCATGACCGGCCCGCCCTGATGCTCGATCTGCTCTCGGACTGGCTCCCTTACCGGGTCTACGATCCGGCGAGCCGGCTCTATTTCAACGCGCGCTCGAAAGGCTTCGTGCTTTCAGTCACTCCCCTGATCGGGGCGGACGAACGCACCGGCGAGATTCTCGGGTCATTCTTCTCCGAAGGGCTTCCGGCAGGCGCCTGTCTCCAGGTCCTGCATCTTGCCTCCCCGCGCATCAGCCGGATCGTCGCACCCTGGTTTGCGCCGCGCTATGTCCAGGGCGGGGTCTACGAGGCGATTGCCCGTCACCGCGCACGTCGGCTCTACGGCCTTGTCTGGGAATCGGGCTCGCAGGATGCGCCTTTCCACGCCCGGCACCATCAGGTCATCGTTTCGGTCGGTGTGCCTGCGGCCAAGGCGGTCAGCAACGAAGATCTCAAGCAGACCCGCGACGGCCTTATTGCGATGTTGAAGTCGCTCAACCTGGGCGTCGCCGAAGTCGAGCCCCAGCAACTGATCGCGATCATCGACGACCTGACTTCGCCGACCACCGCGCCGCAGGACGATGCCGTGCCCTATAATCCGAACGACGCGATCGCGGCCCAGGCGATCCGGCACGATATCGAGCTCGTCATCCACGAAGACCGGATGCGGCTCGTCACCGAGCGGTTTCGTGCGACGGGCAAGATCGAAGACGGCGTTCCCGAGATCGGCACGGTCTATCCCGACGCGTTCGATGTTCGGCATTTTTCCTCGCGCAACATGCCCCAGCGCTGGGCGCCGTGGGAATGCGCGCGGCTCATCGGCGACATGTTCACCGACAAGCTGCGCTTCCCTTGCCCGGCGGCGACGATGCTGTGCCTCGTCTATCCCGATCAGGAAGCGGCTTCGGCCAAGGCCGGCTTCAAGTTCATGCGCACGACGAGCCTTGCCGGAACGCGCAGCGCGCGCTTCCTGCCCCGCATCGGTGAGCAGGCGGCCGAGTGGCAGCATGTGCAATCGGAGCTGCAGGAAGGCCGCCGTTTGGTGCGGGTCTTCTATGGCCTGACGACCTACTCCCCGCTCGGCCGCGGGGACCGCGACGAACGCGCGATCAAGTCGATCTACAAGGCGGCGGGCTGGGATCTTGCCGATGAGCGATACCTGCAGATCCAGGGGCTGCTGGCTGCCATGCCGATGACGCTGGCCGATGGACTTGGCGCGGACATGGAGCGCCTCAAGCGCTTCAAGACTGTACTCTCGACCACAGCGGCCAATATCGCTCCCATGCAGGGCGAGTATCTCGGCAGCGTCCATCCGCACCTGCTGTTCGTGGGCCGACGCGGCCAGCCCTTCTTCTGGTCGCCGTTCGAGAACGATGCTGGCAACCACAATGTCGCGATTTGTGGCAAGTCCGGATCGGGCAAATCGGTGCTCCTCCAGGAAATGTGCGCAGCGCTGCGCGGCGCTGGCGCGCAAGTCGTGGTCATCGACGACGGGCGCAGCTTCGAGCATTCGGTGAAGCTGCAAGGCGGCCGGTTCGTTGAGTTCACGATGAAGGCGGGCTTCTGCCTCAATCCTTTCTCGATGATCGATGGCGAACGCGCGGCCGAAGACGAGGATTACCGGCTCGACTGCTTCGGCATGGTGAAGGCCATTGTCGGCCAGATGGCGCGGCACAGTGCAAAGCTGAGCGACACCGAGCGCGGCCTGATCGACCGGGCGGTCAACATGGTCTGGAGCGAACGGGGCGTCGATGCCTCGATCACCGGCGTCGGCGAAGCACTGGCCGGTCTCGGCAATGAAGCCGCGAGCGATCTTGCCACCGCGCTTGCGCCATACATGGCCGGCGGCACCTATGGCGCCTTCTTCGAAGGCCAGGCGAGCCTCGATCTCGACACCGATTTCACCGTCTTCGAAATGTCTGACCTTGCCACACGCGAGGAACTGCGCAGCGTCGTTCTCTCGGCGATCATGTTCATGACCAGCCAGGCCATGACCCGCAGCCCGCGTTCGGTGAGGAAGCTGCTCTTGATCGATGAGGCGTGGTCGATGCTCAAGGGCGGCTCGATGGGCGAGTTCGTCGAAACCTATGCCCGCACTTGCCGCAAATATGGCGGGGCGCTGGCAACCGCGACGCAGTCACTCAACGACTATTACAAGTCGGACGGCGCGACCGCTGCGCTGGAAAACAGCGACTGGATGCTGATCCTCCAGCAGAAGCCCGAGACGATCGCCGATTTCAAGGCGTCGAAGCGCCTCGACATGGACGACCGCACCGAGACCCTGATCCGCAGCCTGAAGCGTTCGGGCAGCGATTATTCGGAAGTCTTCATCAAGGGCCCGGAGACCGAAGCCATCGGTCGGCTCGTGCTCGATGACTATTCGGCGACGCTGTTCTCAAGCTCGCCCCAGACCTTTGCCGCGATCGATGCCGAAATCGCGCGCGGCCACCAGCTTGCCGACGCGATCGAACGGATCGCCTTTGCCAATCGAACCTGACTTCTCCCTCCATCCATCCTAGGACACCCAAAACCGATGCCACTCCATCTCGTCACGCCGATCGACCGGGCCCAGGACGCCCGTGCCGAGAGCGATAGCCTCGAATTGCCGGCCAAGGGCTGGCGGTCTCATGCCGCCGACCTTTGCTATATCGTGCTTCGCGGCAGCACCTTCCTCGCCTCGAGCTACCTCATGGCGCTCGGGCTCCCGCTGCTTTTCTTCCTTCTGATTTCCGGCGGCGATGCCGGGGTCTTCTTCGACCATCTCGCCAATATTTCGGACCGCTTCTTGGGCGCCGAGCAAGGCCGCCAGATCGGCTTCCTCGACGAGTTCAAGTTCGTCCTCATCGGTGTCGCAACGCTCGTCGTGGTCTGGCGCCTGCCGCGCTTCATCAACGATCTCGAGCGTGAGCTTTCGGGAGAAAAGCTGTGAAGAACATATTGGCAACACAATCCCTGCGCGGCCACATGAGTGCGGTGAACTGGACCGCCGTCACGCTCGGTTTGAGCATGGTCGGCTCGGCGCTCTGGGGCGTCTGGGCGACCGACAAGCTGCTCGCGCTCGACAAGCGCGAAGTGGTGACCGTGCAGCTGAGCCGCATCATGGGCGACTTCATCGAAGCCGAGGCGCGCGCGGGAAGACCGCCAGAAGAAACGAAGATGCGCGTCCAGGCCTATCTCCAGGCGGTCGAAGCCTCGGTCGAACATCTGGGCCGAGAGGGCCGCACGGTCCTTGTCGCTGAAGCGGTGGTGGCCGGCAGCACGCCTGATCTCACCGAAGCCGTGCGCGCCGATGTCGCGCGCCGCGTGGGAGCCATTCCCGATGCGCGCCGCTGATCTTGTCCTCCACTCGCCAACCGGCCGGCGCCTCGCGCTGTGGACAGGGCTCGGCGCGGCAGCGCTTGCGCTCACCTCCCTCGCCGCCTTCTCGAAGGACCATGCGCTGATGATCAACGCCAGTCCGAGCCTGCCTTACTGGGCGATCTGGCTCGACCGCGGCGCGCTGCCGCAGCGCGGCGAGATCATCCTGTTCGATCCGCCCGCTTCACCACTGCTCGAAAGGCACTTCGGCAAGAAGCGCAAGCCGTTCGGCAAGAAGGTGAGCGGCATGCCCGGCGACATCGTGACCGAGAAGGAGCGCAGCTTCTTCGTCAATGGCCGCAAGGTTGCGGTAGCCAAGCGCGCAAGCCGTTTTGGCGAGCCGCTGGCGCTCGGTCCGACAGGCGTGGTCCCTCAAGGCTGCTATTTCGTCACCACCGCGCACAAGGACGGCTTCGACAGCCGCTATGCGGCAATCGGGTGGATCTGCGCCAAGCGCATTCTCGGGGTCGGGAGGCCGATCCTGTGACACCGCTTCGCGCCGCCCCTTTCCTCGTAGCCGGTCTTCTGATGGCCGCGCCGACAAGCGCCCGCGATTACGGTCAGCAAGGCACGGTCTGGTCCGTGATCGAGCCTGACTTGCTCGAGCAAATTCATGCGCGTCTCACCCGTCTCGAGAAGACCGGCGAGACGGCCAAGCTCAACGAG
This sequence comes from Sphingobium algorifonticola, assembly GCF_004005485.1. Taxonomy (GTDB): domain Bacteria; phylum Pseudomonadota; class Alphaproteobacteria; order Sphingomonadales; family Sphingomonadaceae; genus Sphingobium; species Sphingobium algorifonticola. The sequence goes on along the minus strand of NZ_RZUL01000012.1, from coordinate 34,475 downwards.
GAGCTGAAGCGGCGCACGATCGCGCGCGTCAACCGGCCCGAACCAGTCGCAGGCATCAATGCCGCGGCGGCAGCGCGCAGCTGGCGTTTCGATCCGACGATCAGCGTCGAGCGCGACATTGCCGACGACAAGGGTCGGGTGATCGTGGCGGCCGGAACACGAGTCAATCCGCTCGACACCGTACCGCTGCGTGTGCCGCTGGTATTCCTCGACGGCGACGACCCCGAGCAGCTTGCCTGGGCAACCCGTCGCTATGCCAGCACCAAGGCCAAACTCATCCTCGTGCGCGGCGCGCCGCTCGAACTGATGAAGGCCCGCCAGCGCCGCTTCTATTTCGACCAGGGCGGCAGCCTCGTCAAGCATTTCGGCATCCGCGCCGTGCCCGCAACCGTCGAGCAGCAGGGCCGCGTCCTCATCATCACCGAGCAGCCGGTTCGACCCAAGGAGCGCGCATCGTCATGAGCAGAAAAAACCGTCTTCTCACATGGATATGCTGCGCGCTCCTTGCCTGCAGTCTAAGCCTTGCTGCGGCTTCGCCAGCGCAGGCATCTGCCGGTCCGGGCCGCTGCACAGGCAAGTTCGTCAATCCGATCACCGACATTTGCTGGTCGTGCCTGTTTCCGATCTCGGTCGGCGGCCTGAAGATCTGGCCGTCGAGCCGTCCCGATACGAGCAATCCGGCGCTTCCCGTATGCCTCTGCGGTTTGCGGCCGGGCATCGCCATGGGCTTCTGGGAGCCTGTGCGGCTTGCCGACGTCAGCATGAAGCCCTGGTGTTTCGTCAATCTCGGCGGGATGAAACTCGATCCCGGCTTCGACATCGGGTTCAAGTCGATGGCGGGTCCTTCGGCGGTGGGCGGCGCGACGCAGTACAATTCGCAGTGGCATGTCCACTGGTATGCCTATCCGCTGATCTACTGGATGGAGATCGTTGCCGATTTCCTTTGCCTCGAGCAGGGCTCGGTCGACATTCTCTACATCACCGAGATCGATCCGCTCTGGCAGGACAGCGAACTCACCGCGATCATCAATCCCGAAGCGGTTCTGTTCGCCAATCCGCTCGCGCTTGCGGCCTGTGCGGCTGACTGCGTTGCTGCGACGGCCAAGCTCCCGATCGACGAACTCTTCTGGTGCGCGGGATGCCAGGGCAGCATGTATCCCTTGAATGGCAATGTCTCGGCGACGATCGGGCACGTCCAGGCATCGCGGCTCGCCCTCGCCCGCTTCTCCTACAAGCTCCACCGCGAACTCGTCGCCTGGGGCACGATGGGCAGCAAAGGGCTTTGCGGCAAGTATCTGATGCCGGTGATGAGGAAGCAGCAATACCGCTTCCAGGCCACCAATCCCAATCCGCAGACCAAGGGCCGCTACGCCTGCGCGCCCATTGGCGCCTCCACCACCTTCATGTCGGCAGGTCAGGTCTATCCCGCCATTGGCGAAGACATGGGCTATCTGGTCTGGCGCAAACGGAACTGCTGCGCGCTATGAAAATACTCCCTCATCTCCTTGTAATCGCGTCGATCACTGGCGCGGCCGCTATGGCGGGAGCCGCAGCACAGACAAGCGAACCGGAGCTCGATCTCGAAGCGATACGCGCCCGCGCCAAGGTTGAGGCGAGCGAAGCCGAGGCGCTTTCCGCCAGTGCCCGCGCGCGCGCCGAAGCTGTCCTTGGCCAAGCCAGTGACAGCGCCGCCGAAGCCCAGGCGCACGGCAAGCGCTACACCGAGCAGGCGGCAAGATCTGCGCGGCCAGAGAGCGAGGACGTCTTCGACTTCGACAAGATGGTGGCCGATGCGGGCACCATGGCCAGCGAGAGCTTGGGTGAAGCACCCCGCTTCATCGCTTTCGCTTCGCTCTCGATGCCGCCGGCGGCCCTGCGCGCCATGGCGGACGACGTCGCCCGTGCAGGCGGTGTGGTCGTGCTTCGCGGGCTGCCAGGGGGCAGCGCCAAGACCCTGACCGCAGCGCTTGCGAAAGTCGCAGCGGACGGCGGCAAGCTCGACGCGGTCGGCATCGATCCGCGCCTGTTTCGCGCCTTCGGGGTCGAGGCGGTCCCCACCTATGTGGTGACCAGCAGCGATTTCGATCTCTGCGATGGCTTCAATTGCCGGACCCAGGTTCCGCCCCACGACCAGATGAGCGGGAATGTCAGCGTGTCTTACGCGCTCGAAACCTTCGCCCAAGGCGGCGGTCCCGGCGCGCTCCTCGCATCCCAGCATCTTGCCCGCCTGCAACGGATTGGCCCATGAAGCGGCTTCTCCTTCCCCTTTTCTGCCTCGCCTGCGCCTGTCTGCCGGCAAGCGTCTCGGCCCAAACCACGACCGATGCCGCCAAGGCGGATGGCAAGGCGTTCGGGCGCGACCAGGCAGCCGCAGCGCAGAGCGCGGCGACAACCGACCCGGACGCAAACCGCATTCCCAATTTCGGGGGTGTGCCGAACCAGTCGGGCTATTTCGACGATCCCGACCGGATGGCGCGTGAAGCCGCGAGCCAGGCAACGGCGAACACCGGATACCGGACGATGCGCGATTCCATGGATCGCCGTGCGCAGTTCGCGCCCCAGGATCTCGACGCTGTTGTCGCGCGCAGCAATGTCATCAACGACGATCCACTCTCCTACACGAGCGGCATGAGCATCAGCGGGAGCCAGGGCCGCTGCGTCCCCCTGCCTCCGGGAACCGGCACCGCAGCGCGCTACATGGCGACCTGCAACGTCGGCTATACCGCGACCCAGGAGACCAGAACCTGCCCGGTGACGCTGAATGCCACGATCGAGCAGCGGCAGGTCTATGGCTACTACTGCGTCGGCGGGAGCGGCGGCGATCCGGCGTCGATCTACAATTGCAGTCGCTACCCGGCGCCGCAGTGCACGGTCACACAGTCCTATCCGATCAATCTGTGCGATCCCTATCTCGGTATCTACTGGGGCTGCAACTCGGGGGACCTGCGCGTCGATCTTGTGAGCTGCACCGCACCGGTCGATGGCGCGACGCCCTACAGCGTGACCGGCGAGAACGTCGTCACAACAAGCCGCGATGAAAGCCAGTGCGCGGGCCTTGCTGCGGACAGCTCATGCCAGCAGGACACCGAGACCTGCACCAACAGCGATCCTGTCACCCGGATTGTCGACGGCATCGCGGTCACCCAGCCCTGCTGGGCGTGGTCGCGCAGCTATACCTGCGCCCAATTTACGCAAGCTCAGGACTGCCAGACGCTGGAAAGCACGCCCGGCTGCTCGCTGGTGCGCGAGGACTGCCTTTCGGGTGAGCCCTGTCGGACCTGGGAGCGGGTCTACGATTGCCCGGTCCCGGACCAACCAGCCGATACCAGCCAGTTCATCTGCGACGGCGACGTCTATTGCATCGATGGCTCGTGCGAGACGATCGAGCGCGAGGCCAATGACGAGTTCAAGGACGCGGTTGTCGCGCTCAACGCGATGGACCAGGCACGGCGCGAGTTCGATCCCGACACGCTCACCCTGTTCAAGGGTACGCGCAACACCTGCTCGTCCAAGGTCTTCGGCGTGCTCAATTGCTGCAAGGGCAAAGGCTTCCCGCTCATTCCGGGTATCCAGCTGCTTGTCGCTCTCGGCTGCAGCCGCGAGGAAATGCTGCTTCACCAGCGCGATGCGCAAGGTCTGTGCGCTTATGTCGGGACCTATTGCTCGGACAGCTTCCTGGGCGTCTGCCTGACCAAGAAGAAGGTCTATTGCTGCTTTGAATCCAAGCTATCGCGGATTCTGCAGGAGCAGGGCCGCCAGCAGCTGAACAAGCCCTGGGGCAAGCCCAAGACCGAGCAGTGCCTTGGCTTTACCATCGACGAGTTTTCACGGCTCGATCTCTCGAAGATGGATTTCAGCGAGGTCTACGCCGAATTCACCGACGCCGCGCGCTTGCCCGATGAGCTCCAGGCCGCCACCGAAATCCAGCAGAAAATCGAGGACTATTATGCCCGCGCCAGCCAATAAGGCCGTCCGGCGGCTGCTTGCCGCCTGCCTCTCGCTCACCGCCGTTGCGCCCGCGCTCAGTGCTCCGGCACGCGGCCAGGAACCGCCCCTGGTCACGACCAGTGACAGCCAGGACAGCTTCTACTGCGAGGAGCGGCGCCTTGGGTACTGGTTCTATTGCGCCAGGCCCAGGCCGCCCGAAGTGCGGGAGGAGGCATCTGAGCCTGCTCCGAGTGCGACGAGCCAGCTCGATGCCATCACCGCAAACCTGCGCGAACTGAAAGCCAAGGCGATCCTCGAGCCGACGCCGGCCAATGTGACGGCCTACATCCGTTTTCAGCGCGCCCAGCTCGACCGGGCATCGCTGTTCAGCGATGTCTGGCAGCGGGCGATCTGGCAGGATCCTGACCTCGACTATACGCTCCAGCGGCCGGTCTCGACGCTCGGCAAGCGTCAGTGGCAGGACTCGCGCAGCGCCGAGCGCAATGCGGTCATGGCGCAACTATCCGAACGCTACGGGCTGTTCTACTTCTTCGCCCAGAGCTGCGGCGCCTGCGAAGTCATGTCGCCAATCGTCCAGAGCGTCGCTTCGACCTGGCACATCACGGTGCGCGCGATTTCGACGGACGGCGGCCCCTCGCGCCATTTCCCGAATTACACGGTCGAGACCAACCAGCGCAGCCGCATGGGGCTCGAGCCCAAGGTCACGCCGGCGGTGGTGCTCTGGGATGCCGCCAAGGGTCAGCCCATTCCGATCGGTTACGGCGTGATGAGCGCCGACGAGCTTCAGGATCGCATTTACCTCCTCACATCGAAGGAAGCCGGACGTGACTACTAGGATGAAACGTGCCGTCGCCGCGATCCTCGCGGCTACCCTCCCCCTTACCAGCGCATCGGCCGATGTAGGCAGTTCGATGGACTCGTTCCTCAACGATGTTGGCGGCGCCGCTAACGTCAATGGGCCGACCGCGTTCGAGGGTCAGTCGGCAGGCTATTACAGCCTCGGCAACGTCTGGACGCGCTTCCCGCAGAAGACGACCAACATCGCCAATCTGCAACTACCGCGCGCCCGGGCGGGCTGCGGCGGCATCGACATCTTTGCCGGATCCTTCAGCTTCATCAACGCGAGTGAGATCGTCGCGATGCTGAAGGCTGTCGCCAACAATGCGGTCGGCTTTGCTTTCAGCCTGGCAATCGACACGGTCTGCCCGGAATGCTCGAAGATCATGCAGGAGTTCAGCCAGAAGGCTCAGCTCATGAACAACCTCAACATCAACTCCTGCGAAATGGCGCAGGGGCTGGTGGGCGGCATCTGGCCCAAGGGCGATCTGGCCGACAAGGCGATCTGCGAGGCGATCGGCAATTCGGAAGGCATCTTCACCGACTATGCAGCCGCCAAGCACGGGTGCGGCACCAAAGGCCAGCGGTCGAGTACGACAGCGCAGGGCTCGGGCAAATATGACGACGTAAATCCCGCCGTGGCGAGAAACTACACCTGGACGATCCTCAAGAAGTCCGCGTTCTTCTCGCCGAATGGCACTTTCGACGAGGAACTCGCCGAATATGCAATGACGCTGCTGGGCACGATCATCTATGTCCCGCCCAAGGATGACGAGCCGGGCAAGTTCGTGCCGATCGTCGGGGAAGCGTCCTCAACGCTGGTCACCTCACTGCTCGATGGGACAAGCAACGGAAACGTCCTGATCTTCGACTGCGACGAGCCGGACAAGTGCCTCGATCCCGGCTTCAAGTCGCTCAGCCTTCCCGCATCCAAAGCGCTGCGCCCGCGCGTTGCAGCCCTGATTGCCGGCATGGTCCAGGCGATCCATGACGACACCGCGATCACCGACGCGCAGAAAGAACTTCTGCAGGTTGCCTCGATCCCGCTTTACAAGATCCTGACTGTCCAGGCGGCCTATGGCCGCGGCATGCCGACCGACGATCGCGAAACGCTGGCGGAGATCGCCAGTGTCGATCTTCTGTTCGCCGTCCTCGACCGGATCGTCAGCGAAGCGGGCCGCTCGATGTCGAGCTTCATCGGCGCGGACGAGGCCAAGATCGCCATGTGGCAGGGTCAGGTGAATGTCGTCCGGCAGGCGCTCGCCGACAGGCAGGCGAACACGCATCTGAAGGTCAACGCCATCATGCAGATCATCGAAAAGACCGCGTTCATCGAGAACGTGCTCGCCGCATCGATGTCGCCCGGCATGGCCGCCTCGCTCGACTGGTCGCGCGGCGTGCAATCGCGCGCCCTTACCCACTGATCCCCTTCAGCGCGCCGAAAGCGGCGGGAGCCCAGCATCATGGTCGAGATTTTCACAGTTGGCGGCGGCGACTACTTGGTCAATGTTTTCCAGGCGGTCGCCGCCTGGACAGGCAATGGGGGCTACAAGAGCCTCCTGCAGGTCGTCATGGTCATGGGGCTTGGCCTGTCCGCCATCACGCTGGCGTTCAATCAGGACTGGCGGGCCTGGATCAACTGGTTCCTCGGCGCGACGCTGATCTATTCGTGCCTGATGGTGCCGCGGCTCGACGTCCATGTGACCGACCGGCTCAACCCCAGCCTCGCTCCCGCCAATGTCAGCAACGTGCCGCTGGGGCTTGCGCTGATGGCGAGCTTCACGAGCCAGGTCGGCGACTACCTGACCGGCTCGGCCGAGGTGGTGTTCGGGCTGCCGGGCGATCTCAACTACTCTAAGAATGGCATGATCTATGGCGCACGGCTCTACGATGCCACGCGCTCCTTGCGCATTTCCGACCCGGAATTTGCGGCCAATCTCGACGAGCACTTCCGGCAATGCGTCTTCTACGACGTGCTGCTTGGCCGCTATTCGATGAAGGAGCTCGCCGAGACCAGCGACATCTGGACGACCATTGCGCCCGGCAGTCAGGCGCGGGCCCAGCGCTTCCTGACCCGCGACACCGGGACCGGTCAGGTGACTTCGAATATCATCACCTGCAGCGAAGCCTATGATGCGCTGGACGCGCAGTGGGCCGGACTGATCGACGGTATGGGTACGGTTTTCGGACGCCAGCTCTATCCCAACCAGACAGCAGCCCTAGCCAAGGCCAAGCTTTTTGCTGACCTGCCGGTGGCTTACCAGTACCTCACCGGGGTCTCGGCCAATGCGACCGAGATCTTCAAGCAGACGCTGACGATCAACGCGATGAGCCAGGCCATGCATTCAATGGCGGCAACGAGCGGCGCGGGCAACGTCGACGTCTACGCCCAGACGCGCGCCGATATCCAGACCGAGCGGACCTATGGCTCGATTGCCAGCAACGCGATGAAGTGGGTGCCGCTCCTCAATGTCGTGCTGACCGTGCTTTTCTACGCCCTGTTTCCGGTCCTCTTCCCGCTGTTCCTGCTGCCCAAGACCGGGCCGCTGGCACTCAAAGGCTATGTGACAGGTTTCTTCTACCTGGCGGCATGGGGACCGCTGTTCGTGATCCTGCATATGATGCTGATGTACAAGGGGGCCACGGACATGAGCGCGGTTGCTGGAAGCAATGGCCTCAGTCTCGCGAGCTTCACCGGCATGGCCGATGTGAACAGCGATATCGGGCTGCTCGCAGGCTATCTCATCGCCTCGGTGCCGTTTCTGGCCGGCGGCGTTGCCAAGGGCGCCATGGCGATTTCACACCATGCGACTAGCTATCTCAATCCGAGCCAGAACGCGGCCGAGGAAGCGGCGCGCGAGGCGAGCACGGGCAACGTCTCGCTGGGCAATACGAGCTTCGAGAATTCGAGCGTTCTGACGCGCCAGTTCGCACAAGGGACGATCGCGCCAAGCTTCACTTATGGCGCGGCGCAGACCCGCACATTCAGCGACACGGGCTCGATGACGACGAGTTTTCCCGAAGCCAGCTACGATCAGCTTCCCAACTCAAGCTATCCCTTCACCCCCAGCCTCGGCCAGGAGTTCACTTCACGCCTGTCAACAATGGCATCGCAGGCCCGCTCGAACAGCGAGAGCTATGCGAACATTGCGACGGAATCGACTACCAGCGCCGTCACGAAATTCCGCGAGCTGCGCAGCCAATTCAGCCGCGGATCGGCCTTCGAGAGCGCGACCGGAACATCCAACTCCGACAGCATCCAGACCGCCTTCAACGAGGTCGACCAGGCATCCACCAACCTACACCGCCAGTTTGGCCTTTCACGAAGGGCCGCCGACGACATTTCGACCGCTTGGTTCCTTGGGGGCGAAGCTGGCGCAAATGCTGGCGTTACTAATGGTGTTCTTTCGGCAAACGTAGGAGCGAAAGCTGGCGGTACCCGCACATGGACCGACAGCGATATCGGCATCGCTTCCGAGGACCGCTCACGCATCTTCGGCAGCCTCGCACAGATGTCGGACAGCCGGAACTGGTCGAGCACGCGCGACGGGTTTGTTCGCAGCGTCAGCACCTCGTCGAGTTCCTCGATTTCGTCGACCGCGAGCGGCATGAACGCTTCGCTAACCGAGGCGCAGAGTTACAGCCGCGAAGCGCGGCGAGCTGAAGAACTGGCAAATCGCCTTGAAAGCCAAGCGTCGTTCTTCGAAGGCAACAGCGCCGCAGGCAGCCTCAACCTGTCACAGGCCTACCGCGAATGGGGCTTGGTCGAAATCGAACGCAATCGCGACTTCTACGGCAATGTCCGGTTCGACGACCTGACGTTTCAGCTCAGTCCGGAAGGTCAGGCGCTGCAGGGCAAATTCATCGAAAGCTACGCGGAACAGCTGCGCGACGGGATCGAGGACAGGCTCGTTCTAACGCCAGGGCAGCCAATCTCGCGCCCTTCGGTGACAGGACCCGGATCTGTACGCGGCCGCGCCCAAATCGGGGGATGGGTTTCTGGAAACGTGCCGCAGGTGGACCAGGGCACTGTTCACGACGAAGTGCTGCGTGCTCAGGATGCCGGGCGCCAACGGATCCGCGGATCCAGAGGCCGCCTTGATGCGGTTACCAAGGGCGCACAGGGTGCGAGCGCGGAGTCTGCCGATGAAGTGAAGGAATGGTGATCTACAGCCCAATCACCAGAGCCCGAACGAGGCACCTGCCAGGAACAAGAACACCGCTAAGATAACGGTCACACCGGCAATTGTGAGCTTCCGCCCCCAAGGGTCGGCCCAGGACTTCTTGATCCGATACTCCATCAGGCGATTGTCACGGATCGCCTGATCGATTTCAGACAGCCCTTCCCAGTTTTGGGCTAGGCGTGCCTCGGGGCTTTCAATTTCGAAATTCGTCATGATCGCGTTCATCTTGTTTCTCCCGAGAACATAGCGGAAACAGTGGTTCGAAGACAGCGGAAAGTTACCACTTCGCGCTCGTGCGTCACGCGCGCGCCTCTACTCTGCGATGACTGCCAGGTCGGACACTCCGGAATGTCTTTCTCGGAGAGCAAAAAGCGATATGTCGTCGTGACTCTTCGAAGGTCAGGACCGCGTGCTGGTGATCACTGCGTCGAGTAGCACCTTGACCGCCGAGACCGCCGGCCCCTCAATAAGCATCCCGCACTCAAGGTTGGTCGATTTCGATCGATGCAGGAGGTTGGCCGAACCCACATAAGCTGCGATACCATCTGCCAGCACGATTTTCGCATGGAACGTTTCGCAGGATGTATCTGCGCCGCCATAGTCGATGATCTGCGTTGCCGCTGCCTCTGCTCGTTTGCCCGCAACGCCGCAAGTATTGAGCTGCCTGGCATCCCGCAGCACCAGTAGTCGCTCTGACGCTTCGGTTACCTCGAACAGCTCGGCGGCCCATGCCGCGCCGACGCGATCGATGTATGGGATCATGATAGTGAAGCGCTCGCGCGCTAGACCAGCAAGGTGTTTGAACGCATCGGTCGTTCTCGTCAACGCGACGTAGTCGCTAGCGAGGTCGGCGGCTAGCGCATCCGCGAGGCGGCTTGGCTCCGGTGGCATCGTGACCACAAGCCGGGCCGTGGCCTTTGGGGATACGAGGAGTTCGTTCGACATCAGGGAAGCTTGGGATCAAAGAAGCCGATTAGGTCGGGCGCGAACCGCGGCTCCCATTCTGGACCTTTTCCGCCCTTCAGCACCGCTCGCGACAGCAACAGGTTCGAGGCGATGCAGCTGACCTCGGACACCATGACGCAAGCGGGGCAGGCACCGCCGCGTGTGTCGCAGAGTGTGCCTGACCCGCATCGGAGCGTCCGAGGATCCAGCGCGCGCCTGAGGAACGCGTCGGCGTAATTGCGCCACATAGCGGAGATATTGCCGAGATCCGGCGTCATGCCTTTGCGGTAAATAACGAAGGACAGATCGGCAGGGAAGATGTGCTCGCCGATTCCGTCCCGATCGACGCCGGAGGTGTCAGCCAGAGAATGTATCATCTGGTGGGACAGGGTGTGCAGCAGAAGATAGACGTAGGCGGGCAGCGTACGAGGATAGCCGCCGGCGCCCTCGCGATCCTTGAACACCTCGAGAAACGGGCCGAAGTCATCGTAACGCTCCAAGTATACACGCCCGACATGGTCCTCCGGAACGTCGATGATCTGGTTCGCCTTGAGCCAGCGAACGACGCGGGCCTCGTCAAGCTTGAAATATAGCGCCTCGTTTGACTGCTGCGTGACGTAAATCGGACGCTTGTTGTCGGGGATTGGCAACTGGTCGAATGCCTTAAGCCGGACGGGCATGTCGACCCGCTGCCCGTTATGCTCCCTCTGATAGATCGGCGTGGCAGAGACTCGAGTGTAGCCGAAGCTGAACTCGCAGATTGGCAGACCGCGGATGAGAACCAATCGCTCGACGCCGAGGTGGTTCAGTAGCGATCCGGTGGCCTCTTGATACTTTGCCTTACGCGTCGGATCGTTGACGACGTCGGTCAACGCGATGTCGGGGTTCATCACATCGACTGCTCCATGACGAGTCATGGCCTGTTCGATGTGTTCGCGCACGAACGCGTCATGCTGGATCGTGAGGCGGATCGGGTCATACCGACGTGTCCAATCCTCGCGCACGGCGATTGCCTGCAGAACTGAAGGGCTGCCGAGCTGCCCGCGTTCGACGACGCCGTGGGAGAACCATTCCTCGCGCAGCGCGGTCGCGTTGTCGCGATGTCGTCGGGCAGCGTCACCACGGCCCGATGCATCCGCCTTGTCCGCCATGACGAGATAGGTCTCGTATTCGTCCCATTCGCCATTGCGCGACTGATCCGCCTCGACGCTCTGGCGGATCTGCTCTTCTGAGGGCTCGGCAAAGGGGATGTTATGAATCTGGGCCAGCCGGGAAATTAGCGCATCCCGGCGCTTCGGTATCATCAGCTCGACGACGCCGCTATCCTCGAACACAATGAAGCTGGTCCGCTGGACGTAGAAGGTCGAGTTGGCCCGGTACGAGACCGGGAGCATGTTGACCTCGATCCATTGGAACGCGCGACCTCCCTCATTCTGCTGGATCTGGAGACGGCGGAGGACCTCGGGGTTCGCCTTCTTGAGCGACCGGGTCTCACCGCAACCCTCGCATACGTACCGCCATTCGGAGAATACAGGTGCGGCGTTTCGCAGCTTGAAGCTCGTCGAGCCGCAAGTACACATTTTTATCTGCCGCGTGTCCTGTGTCTGCGGATCGAAATTGTAGTTGAACGGGCTGAGCGGCTCGATGTCGCCCGACCAATGCGCGTAGACCACATCAATCTGTGTCCAGCGCGCCTCATGGCCATTGCACTTCTTGGGAAGCGGCTGCCGCGCCTGATCTGCGATGCTGTCGAACTCGCGGGTTGAGCCGCAGATTCCGCAGCGGTAGAGGAGCGGATAGGGGACGTAGCCGACCTTGTCGGGGCTGGTCATCTGGAAATCCGTGCGGAGCACCCGCGCCTCGCCGGTTTTGGAATCACGAAAGGGCGTATCGAGGACAAGCTCGGGCAACGCGTCGGGAAGAACTTTGACGGCACGGTCGCGCCAGTTGGTCACGGCATCGTCGAGATTTTCGAAGATCAAGTCGATGGTGGTAGACTTCAAATCTTTTGCTTCGTTTGCCAGTGGTACCGATCGGCAGATGCCCTTGCCACCTTCCCACGTCATGAGTACGCCGGGCGCATACGACCCGGCGATCTGCACGCGCGACCTGGACATCGTTGGCGGTTCAAGTGGATCCGGATCTCTGCGTTGTGCCCCATAGGCAGATGGCCGGCGCGGTTTCGTGTTCCGCCAGTCCTTTTCGTTCGTATCAGCCATTGCTGCCCCCGTCCGCGTCCAACTCGGATGCGGTCCCGCGCTGCGTCCTGATCGCCTTCATCACCTTCGCGAGATCCCGCCTATCGACGTCTGCCGTACGCCCCTTGGCGAGCGGATCGCGCATGGCCGCAACGATGTAGCCTGCCTCGTCGACGTCGCGAAGCGAGGTCATGGGAGGTTTGAAGACCGGAATGTCGGTCCAATAGTCACGCAAGCTAGAAATCGTATTGCGGGCAGATATGTCGCGGGCGAAATTCTCGACCTGCTTGTCGACGAGCCCGCGATAGAACTCTTCGTAGTGTGGCGAGCCCAGATGGGTTGCGCCCTTGCCGGCGAATCCGCTCGCGCGTAGCATGAAAGCGACAAGTTGCTTGTTGAAGCCTAAATGGTCGCGTTGCTCCATCGCGGACAGACGGCTAACCTGGTCCATGTGCGCCACCTCGAACTTGCGAGCGTCGTCCATGGCGAAGAAATCGCGTGCCTCTCTTAGCATCGCCCAAGCTTGGACGTAGGAAGCCATCGTGCGCCTAATCGCGTTCTCGGCCCAGCGCTCCACCGCAGGTGGGGCAATCATGCGCTCCAGAAACCTGTGAAAGATGTCGTGCGTCTCCACCACATATCGGTCACGCCGGTTCTGCGGCGTGGGCAACAGCATGACGAAGCCGACATGGGTGCGCCCGACGCGGCTTGAGGCCTGGATGTATTCCGCGATATCAGACGGAAGGCCGGCGAAGAACATGCTATTGAACCGATCGACGTCAACGCCGTGACTGATCGCCGACGTGGCCACGATGTTGCGGACGGTCTCGGTGATATCGGGATATTCGGTGCCAGCGAACGATCTGTCCGCGGCCTCCATGACGCCCTGGATCTCCTTCATGTCAATTCCACCGGAGATGAGGCGGCTGTCGAACGCGGCATGCGCGCGACCGATACGTCGGTGCTCCTTGTCCACTGCCGCGCTGAGGGCGTCGATGACTTGGTCTCCTCCTTTTTTGTTGGTGACGTAGGCCAGGGCGATACGATGCAGGTCGATCAGTGCGAGAATGTCCGCCACGCGTCCCTGCTTGACCGCGCGATCGAGCGCCGCACGGTGCCAATCACCCTCGCGGCCGGGGGATATCGCTGCGCGGACATACGCTATCGTCTCAGTCCGCATCGTGTCGTCCAGCATGCCGTCCCATAGCGTGGTGATGATGCTGTGGAAGGCAGCGAGCACACCCACCGTTGTTACCGTATGGGTCGCGTCGTTCGTCATCAGCGAGATATAAAGTCGCATCCACGGGGCGGTGGCCTCGGGCGCCTGTGCGAACGGAAGAGTCTTCGCCAAGCTGACTCGGTCTGCGTTTTCCTCAGGCGCCTCGGCGGGCTCGGCGAAGAAAGAATGGTATAGATCGGGTCCGGGATAGGGGAAGCGGAGCGGAATACGCTGGTATAGCGTTTCCAGCTGCCGTTCCGGTGCCGAAATCGTCGCCGTCGCAGCGATGATCTTAGGCATGCGCGGCGCACCCCATCCATCGCCGGTCCAGCGCCGCGCGACGGCCAAATTGTCACCGGCCATGTCGGCGATATCCTCGAGCGTCGTGTCAAGCAGAGTGTCGAACAGCCCGCTGAAGGTACCGAGACTTTCCTCAAGAAGGTGCGCCTCGTCTTGGATGATGAGCGAGGGGAAAGGGTCGTGGAAAATCCTCTGGCCGTTGGCATAAGCGGGAAACACGTTCGAGCAGCGCTCAGTAGCTGGATCACGCTTGAGATCCGCCTCGCTGCGCGGGTTGTCGAGGTTGCCGTGCGCATCGATACGTCGCGCCAGACCGAACATGCCCAGCACCTTGCTGATCGTGCTGGTGTTTTGACCGAGCATTGCCAGCTTGTCGACCGTGCCGAGGACGATGGACGGGGCACGGGCGTAGACGGCGTCGTCGGTCAAGAGGAACGGCAGGGGGTGGCGTCGACCATGGGCTCGGTTCCAATCGCATGCGTCGTTGAAGCAAAGGATCACGGCCCGTCGACCGTAATGACCATCGGTTTCGTCGCGTCTAAGTCCGGTCGATTTGCCGCAGACCGGACATTCGGGGATCTTGTCGTATGCCTCGCGGGCATCGACGTACCGGCGAGCGCGGTCGCGCTGCTCGTCGTCGCCGGTTTCGCCATTAAGATCGCGGTCGTCCGGATAATCGTTGTCCGTCGAGAGTGGGATTTCCGCCTTGAAGGCGTTGTAGTGGTTCGGCGTGTTCTGGCTTCCGACCCAAAAGCCCATCTCGAACGGCCAGGAGCCAACCGCGTGCTTCTTGCGGACCATCTCGGCCCGAACAACCAGCTTCAGCAGGCGTTGAGCCTGCTGGAGCGTGAGGAGACGCAGTGGGTAGCGGATCATTGCCGTGATACCACGATCCTTGCCGCGGAGACGGTCGAGGAACATCGCAAACAGCAAGGTTCCGTAGAAGGCTTCGGATTTCCCACCACCCGTCGGGAAGTAGAGTAAACTCACCCCGTCTTCATCGAGAAGGGAGTCATGTGCTTCGCGCCATTCGTCCATGCGCGAGGCGAAGACCGGGACATGAGCGAGGACGAAGGCCATCTGAAACAGGCGCCAACCGCGTTTATCGTCGAATGCGTCGCGGAGCGCGAACGCCTCGTTGGTCATCGTCCATGCGCGCCAGGGCGCAGCCTTGAGTTCGAGTGAGCGACGGTCCCCGTCGCCAGCGGCCAGCACGTCCGCAGCCTTCTTCGAAGCAATGAGTAGTTCGACACCGCGTTCGATGTATCGTGCTTCAGCCCGTTGCGATGCGATGTCCTTGCGAAGGCGGGCGACCTCGATCGCCGCGTCGGCTGGGTCAAGGTCGGCCGTGACCGTGTCTTTCAGCCTGATTTCCTGTTCGTCGATCCACTTCACGTAGGCGCTGGGCAACGCCAGGAGGCGCGCCGCATCGAAATCAGGGTCCTTCAGGACTGCGAACTGATAGGGAAGGTCGATTTTGCGCGCGATGATGCGAGGCTGCGCGAAGCGAGGGGCGCAAGTCGTGCGGAGGGTGAGTATCGAACCACCATTGGTCGTCTCGACGCCGCAGTTCAGCCCGATCGCCGGATAGTGGAGATGCTCGCGGAACCGATAGGACGGTTCAACCCGGTCCAGCCGAAGCGGGCGATGTGCATCGTTGGGAAGCTCAATGATGAGACCCGCGTCAAATACGGTGTTGCATCGGCCGCGGGAGTCCGGAGGAGTGAGTTCAGCCGATTGGTTGTCGAGCATTACTCGCATCGAGAGGGCGCTCGAATCCAGGAAGTCTGCTTGCCTTTCGACCTTGACGATCACGCGCGACAGATCAGGGAGAACGCGATTGCGATCGACGGGTCGTGTTGCAAGACCAGCCATCGCCAATTTCCACTTTTCCTCCGTCAGTGTGTCTCCGGGCTGGACAGTTACATCGCGCCATGCGGTGCTCGCGCCAGAGCCAACGACCCATGCTTCCAGCTGAGCACCGATGGCGTCGCCCAGTGAGCGATTGTAAGCATCGATAGTTGATGCCAGCACGTCGTCGGCGGCGTCCAGCGCGAATTCAAGCACCGGAAGGTCGAGGTCGAGCCTAGTCCACTTCCCCGGAATCGGGGCAGGATCGACGAGGTTCAGCGGAAGTTCGCGGCCTTCGCGCACCAATCTCGCGATCGGTGGAACGGGAGACTTGATATTGTCCGGCGTGTTCGGGTTGGTATCGGCCTGGTCGCCGTCGTCCCTGGCGTCTGGGTCCAGTTCTGCGTCGCCGCTCAGCAACTTGATCCCATGTGCGGCGTAGGCTTTCCTGCGAACCTCGGCGAGAATCTGCGCCCTTGTCGCTCGGACCTTCGCGCGCTTCGTCTCGTCCATGCCCTTCCAGTCGGGCCGGTCGACGCCGGCCGCCTGAAACGCGGGCGCGCGCTCCGTGCGGATGGCGTCGTCGATCTGTTGCTGTGTGTTCGCCCGCAGTTTGAAGTCGAAGTCGAGCTCGCCGCCCCCCGCCGCCAGATCCGTCCAGCTTGGTATGACGCGCAGATAGACGGAGAACCGGGGTGCGACGCGGATCGGCGCCGTCACATCGGCCACCACCATCAGATCGACTCCGACGGCCGCGACGCGGATGTCGGTGGTCTCGTCATCCTGGCCTGTGACATCGAAGCGTGGCAGCAGCTGCCCCGCAAAGATACCGCGGCGAGGCGACCCTCCTAGCAGGTTGCGTCCCCGCTCGTCCGCCCCGGTCACCCTGGCGACAATCGCGTTGACAAGGCCGTCGCACAACGCCTCCTTCAGTTCAACGTCGATGGCGCCCAGTTCCTTGCTCGTCTTTCCCTTCATGACTCCCTGTAACTCCGAACTTTGTCGACGATTGCGACGTACTCCTCCGCCATAGACCGTAGGATTCTGATCTGGTCTGTGTGGTCGCGGTTGCTCGCGATTGCGGCATGGGGATCGGTGAGTATGCCTCTGAACGCGTCGTGGAAGACGTTGCCGAAGCGAACGCGGTGGGATCGTTGCGCCACTACGGCCCATCTCCAGAAGTTACCAGCCATCCGCTCACCGATGTTGAGGGCTCCAGTGAAACGCATGAAGGTGGCTTCGTCTTGGGGAGCGTGCGGAACGACATCATGCAACGGCTTCTCGATTTCGTCACCGAGGTCGATCCAGTATCTCGCCCTCTCGGGCGTCACGGTAGAATCCCCCATTGTGCTTACGAGTGATCTGAGCTTCGCTGCGGTGCTCGGCTCCGGAATGGCAGCGAAGCGTTCTGCGACCAGTTCGTGATAGTCGCGGATCTCCTGCGCGGCCGTCCGCTGGATATTCACCAACGCTCTCGCCCGTTCGATGAAGCCGTGGCCGATGACACACACCTCGTCGCCTTCCTTCACCAGCGAGGCAGCCCGTTCGACGAAGGATGTCGTCGCGGCGCCATCGTCCCGCAAGACGATCTCGGTGTTGCGGCGGGCTATGATGCGCTGCCCGTTCTTCAGGTCGATCGCTAAAAGGCTGCGCTCCCCCCGACCGCCACTCAGGTCGATGACTGAAGCATTGGGGAAGTCGACGTCGTCGGTCGGTATTTCGAAACGCACGACGTGACGGCCGATCTCCTCCACTCTCTTGCTCGCCTTAGCTGCAAAGTTCCGTAGCCGGGCCCCGAGCGAGGCCACGTCGATTTCTTCGGCGAGACGTTCTGCATCTCGCGCAGCGAAGGCCAGCGTATCTGCGTCGGCCAGTACCGTCACATGCTCGGGAAGCCATGGCTGGCTCAGCGTCGTCAGGATCGCATTGCGCGTCGGAGCGACGATCACGACACGCTTGAACTGGTTCCGGGCTGCGGGTGGAAGTTCAGAGACCGCACTGAGCACCCGTTCACCGCCGAAGCGTACGAATTCGGATTCGATCCTTTGACCCAACTTTGGATGGGCGAGGTCGAGGCGGTTAGCCGCGAACTCGGCAACCAGGTCGGATCTGAACACGAACACGGACTTCGAACTGGACCTGAGCGCAGAAGGTATCACGCTCTCTAAGAGAGTGGTCATCGGCGTTGCACCGTCGAAGCTACGCATGAGATTACGCGCGGTGTCGAGCGCCCCATCTAGCGCATCGACCTGGCTGGCCAGGCTCCTCGGGTCCCCGAGGTCAGCTATATCTGCATTCACTCGGTAGACCGCCAGGAGATCGTCCGCAGCCGCAGTCGAGGTCTCGCTCTCGAGGAACCGGCACAGTTCTGCCAGTGATCCTGGAAGAGAGGCTGTTCGACGCACTGTCGCGATGAGATTTCGCGCGGTCGTCGCTCCGTTGGGGTCACCTCTGTCGGCCAAGCTGTTGGCCAGACGCCTGATCGCCTCGATGCCGTGTCCGGCGTCCCCGAAAAAGCCGTCGACGTCAATGCTGACTCCACCTTCAAAGACGGATGCGCCAGCGGCTGTGGGCCTGACGATCTCGGCGGTTTCTGAGTAAGTGACGTGTCCGGGTGCAGGGATCACCTTCCCGCTGCGACCGGGGCGCTTGGTGCCTAGGATGTCGAAACGAGCGGTCCGATAGGTCCACGGGTCGTCAGCGATCGCCAGAATACCGGTGGTGGGGTGAATTTGCCGGAGGCAGGTGACCATCTCCGCCGCCTTGCCCATCCAGTCCCAGCCCAAACGGATTCGCGCAGTGCGCGTGAGATCGAGGATGAGGATATCCGGACTGTCCTTTATCGCCCGGAGGTCGGCATCGATGCGGCTATCCCCACGAATTGTGTAGAGGAAGAAATCCGCTTTGGCTGGATCGTCCGCATCGCCGGAGCGTCGCTGTGTCGCGATGTCCGTCTTCGACCGCGTCCTCCAGAGAAGCGTGCTGTTCGATGACCTGTCACCCCTCGGCGGCGCGTGAGGAACGATCTCGTCAAGAATCGGATGTTCAAATTCAGTGTAGTCTCTGCCGTCCGATGCACGCCCAGTAAGCTTGCGGATCCGCGCCATCACCTGATGAAAGTCCTTTGCGGCGTCTTCGCTGCCGTGGAGATACCGTTTCAGATGGTCGAAGTTGACCGCGCCAAATGCATGGCGGTCCACCTGGACCTGCCTTGCCTGCGCATGGGTACTTCTCGCATAGGGGAACACGGCCGCTCGGACGCGGTCGGAGCGGTGCCGGCCAGCCTCCCACGAGCCTTGAACCTCGACCTGTTCGGCGTCAGCGCTCCCAATTGCAGCAATCGTCAGAAGGCCCGCTATTGCGGAGGACGATACGCGGACCGGCGGCCACGGCATCACGACCTGTGTGGATCCATCTGAAGCTACCTGCGCCGCAGAGCGGACCAGTTGGGCGTAGGCTGGAGTGACTTCTGCGGTGTCCAGTTGACCAAGCTGATGGAATGGCTGTCCTGCTAGGGCTTCCATGTAGCGGCCGATGTCGCGAGTGGCGCGCTCGTGCACGATCTCTTTCGGTGGCGCCGGTGCTGCCTGTCGGGCCGCTTTGGATTGAGCCATTCTCGACAGCAATTCTTGGCGTTTGTCCATGGCTGCCTGTCGCTGATCGGCGCGATCTTGCAGTTCGTTGCCAGGCGGCTTTTGGTGAGGGCGAAACCGGGCCATCAGGCGCTTACCGCTTCCTGGACGAGCCCATAGGCGATTGCCGCTGCTGCCTCAGCATCTCCGCTCTTTCCGAGCTCGGCCGAGAATACGGCCGGTGCCGGAAGGTCGAGTTTTCTCAGAAGCGTGACGGAGACTGCGGCGGTCCCTGAGACGCGACGATATCGGTTGTCGACAGCAGCGGTGTTGAGCAGCTTGACTGCTAGTTCCAACCGTTCGGGATCGTCCCCTGTGAGAACGATAGTGTGGTTCTCGCTGACAAACCCACCCCATCTGGATGAGACAGCGGGATCCACCATAGCAGCGACCAGTCGCCGCGGCTGCTTGTCGTTCGTTGTACGCTGCATGACCGCCGCCGCGCCGGTAATGATCGCCGTGCTCTCGTCGGAGAAGGTGACGAAGTCGATGCCGGCACCCTTCTTGCCAGCGGGCTTGCAGAGTTCCCCAGGCCGGACGTTCTTCGCCCAAACCAATGGATATCCGCGCTGCTTGCGACCGAGCTTGGGGACGAGGCGTCCCGTCTCGCGGTTCCACACGAAATATCCCGCACGTATCGTCACGCCGTAGTCGGCAAGCGTTGCCCCCCCGACAAGATTCGGATCTATGGCAGGCAACGGCCACGCGTCGCCGGGCTCGACGGGTAGGATTTGTTCGACCACGGGGGCGATCGAGGGCATGAGGCCGACAATGGGAAAGCGGACAGGGGCGACTGGATCGTGCGTCTTGCCCTTCCGCACTATGAGCACACTGATGTCCTGAGCGACATCTATGAACACTCCATCCCGACCAGCAATCGAGCCGACGGCGAGCACTTCCGCCTGGGCGCGGATGAACCTTCGCATCCGATCGTATAGCGGCCCTGCCCTGAAGCTGGAGGGGATCACCAGAGCAACGATGCCTCCGGGCCGCGCGTGTCGCAGACACAACTCGGTGAACAGCGCATATTTATTGATGTGCCCGCTGTGCGCAACCTTCCGCCAAGCCTTGCCGCTTACCTCGTCAATTGCCATCCGACCATAGGGTGGGTTGGCGATGACAAGGCCATAGGATGCAGGAATCGTGACGCGCAGCGCGTCGCCGGAGAGGATCACGTCGCGAGGCAACGGCGATCCAAGCCGTTCCGCGATGAGGCGGCTCGATAGTGTGGCGAGGCCCGAATCGATCTCGATCCCGTTCAGACGATAGGCAACTTCTTCCGCCTTCAATCCAACGATCGCCATCCGGCCTGCGAGCGTCGAGAGGAAGGCAGCGCCGCCCGCCGCCGGGTCGAGAACCGTGTCCGTCCCGAGATCGAAGCCCGCGTCGATCGCTAGGTCAATTACTGCGTCGGCGACCGTCGGAGGGGTAAAGTATGTTGCCTGTCGGCGGCGGACCTTCGTTGGGAGGAGCAATGTGTAGAGCGTACCGATCCAGTAGTGTCGTTCGTCGGCGGGGAGGGTGCGCAAGACCTCACGGAATGCTTCCAGACTTGGGTCGGTTCCAATGTCGGACAGTAGATCGAGGCAGACGCCAGCACGCGATTGCGCGTTGGTCACGCGATTGGCGAGTGAACGCGCCGCAGCTCTCGCGTGAGCGAGCAATGCCGCCTTGGTCCCTTTGTCGTTCATTCCCCCCCGCTCTCAGGTACGGCCACGCCGCAGCCAGCCGAAGGTATAGGAAGTAGAAGCTAGCCGACAATATCACTTTTTTCAGTATTTGCAGATTGTGGGCCAAATTCGACAAACGTTACAATTATTCGTTAATGAGGAATGGTGGCCACGTTTATTCTCATGCCGCTCGCTTCGGTGATGCACGCAGTGTTAAAACATTGTGAGTGGTCGAGAAGGGCAGCGCCTCTCGATCGTCATATTGCCCGGCGTCAGCACACCTGACCTCACCTCACCGCAAGGCGAACGGCGGCTGCAACCCCGTGTCAGTCGCCTGTTTAATTGCACGGCTCTCAAAAATCTTAGCAGGTGCCAGGAGCTCATTCGGGTCGGCAAATATCCCCTTTGTCAGCGGGAACAGACTGGAGGAGCTCAGCACCTTTCCGCTAGAAATTGCCTCACCCTCTCCTGCGTCTTACGCCTCGGCCGCCGTCCCTCGCGCAGATCTTGAACGAACCGGGGGTCTCCGACCGCGTCTCTCCCAAACATGCTGGCCTTCGTACCGCTACGCGCCAAATAGCCCTCAATCTGGTCCAGGAGCTCCATCGCCTTCGACTCGCTTTCCGCTTGTGTTCTTGTTATGTTCTTATTAGGAAGGCTTCCTAGAGTCTAGGATCGAATTTCCTAGACGGATGCGATAGGACCCCCAGCGATGGAAGATGCACGCAAAGCCCTGGACGAACTGATCCAGCAACGAGGCTGTAATTACTCCTCGATCTCCCGGCTTCTTGGACGCAACGCGGCCTACATCCAGCAATACATCCGCCGCGGCAGTCCCCGCCAACTGGACGAGCAGGACCGCTCCGTGCTCGCCCGCTTCTTCGGCGTGGATGAAAAAATCCTCGGCGCTCCCGAGCGGCGATCCGGCCCGGTCGTCGAACTGGTCCATGTTCCGGTTCTCGATGTCGAAGCCTCGGCGGGGCACGGCGCTTTGGCCGAAATGGAATCCAAATGCGCCCAGTTCGGGTTCGACGAGAAGTGGCTGCGCCGTCTGACCGCAAGCAAAGCTACAAGCCTCTCGATCATCGCCGTACACGGGGATTCGATGGAGCCAACGCTGCATGACGGCGATGAAGTCATGGTCGATCTCAACGATGGGCAGTCGCGGCTGCGCGACGGGATCTATGTGCTGCGCATGGACGACATGCTCAGCGTCAAGCGGGTCGCAATCGAGCCGCAAGGCAAGCGGGTCTCGGTGCTCAGCGACAATCCGGCCTATCCCAGTTGGCGCGGACTGGAGAAGCGGACGATCAATATTGTCGGCCGCGTGCTTTGGTTCGGCCGCGCGCTTCGCTAGGTAACTCGCCAATGCTTGCCCTCCTCGCTGCCTCGATCGTCGCTGCCGGCCAGACCTTTACCTGCACACCCACGCATGTCTGGGATGGCGATGGGCCCATATGGTGCGCCGAAGGCCCCCATGTCCGCATCGCCGGGATTGCAGCGCGCGAAATGGACGGAACATGCCGAACCAACCAGCCCTGCCCCGACGCGTCGGCTATCGAAGCGCGCGACGCGCTCGTCGATCTTCTTGGCGGCCCACGCGGGACCATCTCGACAGGGCACGTCGTGGTTCGTGGACCGAGATTGACATGCCGGTCGGAAGGTTCGGCCGGTGGCAACCGGACGGCTGCCTGGTGCCGACTGCCGAGCGGAGCCGATCTCTCCTGCTCGATGATCCAGACACGCACAGAGCTGCGCTGGGATCGCTACTGGAAAGGGCCTGCATGCCGCTAGGCCCGGAGCTCTATCTGACAGGCCGTCTTGCCGAAGGCCCCTTCGGACTTGAACTGCATTCGGACGGCGGGGTGTGGGAGCTCGACACCGGGCGTGGAGCACGCGGGTTGCTCGGATGCGAAGTGGAAGTCTGCGGACGCCGCGCCGGGTTCAACGAGCTCATCTGCGATCAGATCTGGCCAGCAGGACAACCCCGCCCTCCTCGCTCCAAATTCAATATTGAACTTTTATTGGCGTGCAGTGTCGTGGGCTACGGTTTGATCGCGTTCTTTCTCGGCCTTGTTGGACGTCTCGGCTGATGCTGAGCGATTGGGAACTCTGGGCCTGTGCCAACCAGGTCCTGAAGACACATGGCGATGATGCACCGCTTCATGTCGCCGAGCAGATCGGCGCGCTCGCTCTGGCACGGGACGAGGCGGGTATCGCCACCTGGAAAGCCATTGCCAAACGCGTGGCGGAGCTGATGGGCAAGGAAGGCCCGACCCAGCTTCAATAAGCCAGAACTGCCTCAGCCAAGTCACAGCAACGGTTAGCCGATCGGCGATAGATCGCCCGGAAAGAGAGTGGGCTGAGAGCTCCCGCCCGCATTCCCCTCTCCTTCGATCTCCAAACCCTGCATGCGTTCGACCAGGTGGCGCGCGAGATCAACACGAGCATTACGCTGGGTTCGCGGGTCGTCAGCACCGAGCCCGACAAGCGTTGCTTCGGACGCAACCGCAAGCGCGACTTCGATATGCGTGAACAGGATTTCATCGGCGATTCGGGGCATGGCTGACATGAGAACAAAAGCAGAACTAATAGTCAACCGGTCCCATATGGACCCTTTCGGATCGACGCTGCGTCAGATCCCGATTTCGAAGGGCTTGGTGATCGAGCGATCGAGTTCGGGCGGCTCGCGAGCCGGTTCTTGCGAACGATCAGACGCCTTGCCCTTCGCCTGGCCCGTTGCTGCCGCATCGCGCAGCTGATTGACCGTTTCGAGCGCCGAGCGCTTCATTCCCGGATTGCGCTCAACAGCTGCTTCGAGCTTGCCCGCATTGTCGACAAACAGGGTCAGACCATCGCGCAGGCGGGTTATCGTCACCAGAAATGTCTGCTGATTGGCAAGATTGCGTTCGCGGCTGTCCATGACGGCGATCCCGCGGTCGGAGGTCAGACCCTGCGCCATGTGCGCATTGAGCGCGTAGGCGAGATCAAGACGCTCGAGCATGGGGTCGCCCAGCCCCAGCAGGTGTTCGGCGCCAAGCGACGTTTTCACTGTGACACCCTTCGGATCAACCGCCACGATGCGCGCCTGATCGGCGTTGAGCAGGCCGCGCATATGATCGGTCGCGGTCCAGCGGATGCGGTCACCATCGTGAATTTCTAGTGGGCGAACCTCAAACAGACGCAGCGGATCCTGGTCACCTTGCGGTCGCATCTGGCCCGGCCGGAATTCAAAGCGCTTGCCCCGCTCGTTCTGCAGCATCACGCGTTCGCGGGTCGGATCGATTTCGACCACTTCATAGCGGCCCTTCTGCAGCCCCTGCCCCCTTTGCCGGCGGTCGACTTCGAGCACCATGCCGGCCGCATAGCTGCGCGCATAGCGCATTTCCTCACGCGTCAGGTTGATGCGCGACAGGACATTCAGCCGCAAAGAACCCGGTCCCAATTCACCATTGGCCTTGAGCCCGGTCTGAACGGCGTCATTCACCTGTCCGCGCAAATTGCGACCCGAGGCATAGATCGCGGTCACCTCACGCTCAGCAGGCGAAAGCGATAGCCAGGCCGCCGCAGCATCAATGGCAGCTGTATTACCTGAAGCGACGATATGCGGACCGAGATGCCGCAAGGCCTCGTCGATATGTCCGCCCTGCGCTGCGTATTGAGCATCGCGCAGCGCCTTATCGCGGGCACGGAGATTGGTGTTCATGGTGGCCGTTTCGACGCCTGCCTTCTGCATGACGTCGAAGGGCTTGCCGGCATCGACAGCGCCCAATTGCTTCCTGTCCCCAATGCTGGCGAAGCGGTCGAGCTGGAGCAGATTGGCGAGACGCACGAGCCTTTCCTTGTCGGCATTGCCGACCATCGAGGCTTCGTCGAGCAGCACCGTGGTGCCGCGCAGAGACGCGCGAGCCTCGGCGAACCTCGCCTGGTCTGCTCCTTCCAGAAGGTCCCGATGTTGGCGCAAGAAGCGCGCGACCGTCATCGACGGAATGCCGGTGTCACGTTCAAGCATCTGCACGAGCGTGTTCTGGACTGCGAGCCCGAGTACGGACCTGCCTTCCTCGCGCAAGATGTCGGCAACGGGTTTGAGGACGGTACTCTTGCCGGCGCCAGCTACGCCTTGAATAGCGACAATTCGGTTATGCGAAGCGAGAAGCAGGCGCCCTGCCCCCTCCTGCCCTGGGTTCAAGGTCAGGCCATATTTGAGCTGAGAGAGCGCCTGTAGCCGCCCTCCGGCCACATCAGCTTCGACCACCGCAGTCCCATGTCCCCGGCCACCTTCGACGGCCGCAATGATGCGCTGCTCGAGCCCGATTGCATCGCGGGTTGTGACAAGATTGCGATCTGCACCCTTGCCTTTTTGCAGGTGGCCCTGGCGCAGCAATTGGTCGACGCGGTGTTCGATATCGGCAAGAGTTGTGGGCAAGGCGAAGCCAAGCGCTGAGCGATAAATCTCGGTCCGCGAGAAGGCCGCCTCGCGCTCGCCCAAGTGCCTGATCGCCGATGCGACCGCATGAACGGCCGCGATCTGCTCGGGCGTCCGGCGCCCCATGTCGCGAGGCACAAGCGGGTCGCCCTGACGTAGCCCCAGACGCTCCGCGAAGGTCGCAGCCAGAAGGCGCGCCCGCTGACCGATCGATCGGACCGAATTTCCAATTCCGGAGACAGAACCAATGTCGGTGGCGGCCCTTGCATTGGCCTGTGAAATGACAAGCCTCGGATCAAAGCCCAACTGTGCTGCTGCCTCGCGCCATTGGTTCACGAGAGCCTGGCGGTCTGCCACCGGCCCTTTGTCCGCCCGGGTCATCAGATTGGCCGCGTTGCGCGCCGCGAGGCCCTTGCCCTCCATCGTCGAAAGCTTGTCGAGGATCTCGGCACGGCGCGAACTGAAGGCATCACGAACGGATTTGGGAACGCCCACCGCTTCGAAATTGCCATGCTTGCCGTATTCGCCAACCTGGTATCCGAGCTTTTCTACCGCCAAGCGGAAGCGCGCCATGGTCATGGCGTTGAGCAGCGTGTTGTGCTCCCAAATCTTGTCATTTCTCAGCGCTCGCCATTTGCCATCGGGTCCCTGGGTGACATTGGCAATCACCGCGTGAAAGTGCGCGTTGGGCTCCTGATTGCGGTTCGTATCGTGCTGGAAAAGCCCGATCACGAGATTGCGCGTCGCGACCACCCGTTCCTTGCCTCGGACCTCCATGCGGGTTTCGGCGAGATTCTTCTCGGCCCAGGCCAGCGTCTCGCGGACGGCCGCGCCGTAGGCATCGAGGATACGCCTGTCGCCGCCGACGAGGGCAAGGATGGACCAGCTCTTGGGCATCGAAAATGTAAGATCGGTGCCGGCGCGATGGGCCCTGTTATCGCTCCCGACACGGCTGCCATCGGGCAGCATGCCCTTGAGTACGGCCTCGAACTGCGAGGCTTCGATAACGCCTCGCAGGCCAAGCGTCTCCGCGCCTCTACCAAGCCATTGACCAGATCTCTCGGCATCGGCGCGGGTATAGTAATTGTCAGCGGCAAAGTAGTTAGCAGCGCCGCCAGCCGTGCGGACGTTGGCTACAGAGAGCATCAGGCGTCACTCCGCCCGGCGGCGTCTGCCTCGTGCGTCACAGTTCGAAATCGCCGAGATCGGGACCCTCGTGCGAAGGCTGATCCTGCTCGGGAACGCCGTCTTCGAGCATGAGCTTTCGGGCTTCTGCCTCTCGCTGGCGCTGGGCTATCCGATCGACGGCTTGCGACTTATCCGAGGGCGGATTGGCCCGCGGCAAGTCGCTTCGGTGTCCCTCCTTCACACTATTCGATGGATCCTTCTCATCGGGATGATCGCCTTTGCGGAGCGCCGCATTCTTCGGCAGCAGCGGACGGGAGTTACGCGGCATTGCCTTGCGCTCTTCGGGCGACGATTTTCGCGGATGACCGGACTTACCTGACACCTTCCTGGTGTCGTCGGGAATGTCCTTCTCCACCCGTTTCGCGGCCTGCTGGCGTGATTGCTTGGCATCGACCTCGACAGCCGGCTCAAGGGGAAGGGTACCTTGCTTCGGGACGACAGGCTTGCCCGCCCCGTCATCGTTCGACGAGGGATGTTCGCTCTGACTTGCGGGCGGATTGGCAGCCGTCTCGTCGCCTTCACTCTTGCCCTCGACCTGCCGGATTGGCTCTCGATCCTTGGCCCGACCGACGAAGACATGCGCGATTCTTTCCCGGTCTATCGGCTTCAGACGGACCGGCGCTGCTGGAAAGCCGTCGGGGAATTTGATGAAGCCTGACAGGCGCGGCAGGTTCATCAACTGGTCGGGCAGCAGTAAGGGCTCGATATGCTTGCGCGGCGTCAGGCTGACAGCGTCGCGGGCATTGTTGTAGCCATAGGTGTAGCCTTCTTCCATGTCGCGAACCTGGCGATGCCCGATGAAGTCGGAACACCAGGTGGCGGTCTCGCGGTCTGCCGTACCGAGGATCAATTTGGTCCGGGCAAGCGATGCAAGCGTCATCGCCATGTTCTCACCGTAGACCTCCTTGAGCTTGGCATAGGCATGGATGCCGGTGACGATCGCGCCGCCGAAATTGCGCGCTGTCTGCAGGCCTTTTTCGAGAGCGGGGAGCCGGTGAAGCGCGCCCAGCTCGTCGATGAAGAACCAGCATTTGAGGTCCTTGGTGCGCGGCATCGTCATCAGCGTATTCATTGCCGTATCGAGCCACAGCGTGAGCAGCTGCGCGCATACGCTCATGTCGACGTAGCGCGCGGAGATGAAGACCATCGAGCCACTTCTTTTGGCGTTAGTGCCTTCGTCGTCATGGGCGCCCTCCTCGATCCAGTCGCGGACCGAAAAGCGGTGCCCGGAAGTGGGCAGGAGCTTCAGCGCCTTGGCGTTCACGTTGAACACTGCCCGGATCGATTCCGCCATACGCGCGGCTTCAGGAGCAGTCAGGGGATCGGCGATCGTGCCTCGCATCATGGCGTGGACCCGCGAGAGATCAGCGGTCATCAGCTCGCGGGCAAGCGCAGCATTGGTGCCCCGCCCTTCGGCCACCAGTTTGAGGCAGAATTCGACGAACAGCGCACGCGCTGCGATAACCCAGAACTGCGCCTCCCCGCCCCCATCATGGGGCACGAGGGCTTCCGCTGCCGCCCAGAACTCACCTTCGGTGCGGCATTCGTCAAAGAGACTCCATTGCGGACAGCGCGCGTCGAGCGGGTTCAGAATGATGTCCCGGTCGGCCTGGTAGAAGTGTTCGATAAAAGCGCCGGTGAGGTCGAAGACGACGCAGCGCTGTCCCTTGGCGCGGGCTTCGGCAATCATGTCCGACATGGCGACAGTCTTGCCCATGCCGGTAGTTCCGATGAGCATGGCGTGGCTTTGTTCGAGCCGCCAGGGATAGACAACCGTCGCAAGATGCGAGGGCCGGTATGGAAATGCCGCCGACAATTCCTTGGGCGAACACAGATGCCACTTCCAACCCATGGCGCTCGAAAGCTCTCGGGCGCGCTCGCGCTGGTTGTGCCCGCGCAGCTCGTCGACCAGTTCCGGTAATGTCACGAGCATGGCACCGCGCTCATGCTTGCGCTCTTTCGAACGGCTGCCGAAGCGCGCTGCGAACCAGTAGAACAGCACGAAGGCCGGCACGAGAAGCAAGGCCGAACGCACCAGTGCATCGCCCAGCAAGTCCAGCAGATGATCCCACGCACGGATCACCGGCGGATAGGCATCGAGCATGATGATGGGGAGCTGGACGGTTCCTCCAAACCCTGTTTCGAGTGCAACCTGTTTGGCCGGATCGAACTCCATGAAGCCGTAGATGGCTGCATAAATTCGCATCCATACGAGGTAGGTTTCGTGATCGCTCAGCCCTGCCGAAATGGTCCACCAGCTAGTCCAGGAAATGCCGATGGCGGCGATGATCAGCGGCCCCTTGAGACCTGCTGCAAACATGAAGCTGAAGTGCCCGAGCAGCTGGCTTCCGCGCGTGAAGTTGACGAGGTTACGCTTCATCGGAACCTCCCTCGCCGGCGTTTACGGAGAGCCCCAGTTCCTTGCATTTGCGCGCGTAGGCCTGATGGGCTCGCTCACGCAGACCGTGATCGGCATGCCCTGCGAGAAGGGCATCGACGCCGACCATTGTGAACACTGATTGACGGCTGACGCGGTCCACCGATGTTTCGAGCTTGGATGCAAGATCATCATTTTCGCATGCCTGCGAAAGCAGCGACCGGATCCATTCGCTGACGCTGATATCGCGCCGCTTTGCTGCAGCACGAACCCGCTCAGCGAGCTCGACGGTGACATGTACCTGGAGAGATTTTGGCCGTGTCATGCACGGACTCCTTGTGGTCAGGAGCCCGGAACGCACTGCGAAAGGCGGTTATTGTCTAAATCAGAAACGAGAACATGTCAAGAACATGCGAGATGCGCAGGAATGCGCCATTTCTCACTGCATTCAATCGAATCCGATTGGCGAATTGGCGACCAATCATTTCTGATTGAGAAGCTGCCATTTTTGCAAAAATCCATCAACACGCTGTCTTTACAGTCTTTTTTACCGCCTCCCGCTTGCGATTTGTCGCGTACGGTGTGCTCTTCCGTCCCCAGCTTAGAGGGCAGGTTCCAGTGTCATGACCAGCACGGGATCGGCGGTTTTAAAATCCCAAGACCAAGGGATGAATACCATGCCGCGCGATTGCCGATTGTGTTAAAGATTGATCGAGTCCGCCGGCAGGAAGAATGGTGTCGCGGACATCCCACAGGGAGCATGGCTATGGCGGACGTAACACTGAGCGCGACACCCAAAGGCAATGGTTTCCAGGCAACCGTGACCTATTCGAGCGGCGTGTCGATCAGTTCGGCAGAAGCCTTTCCGACGAAGGCAGAAGCCATTTCAGCAGCGGCAATGAAGGTACTCGACATGCCCGATCGGCTCGAGATATTCGATGCGTCGGACGCCGAGGGCTGATGCTGCAGGGAATGCTCGCGCGATGCCTCCGGGAGCGACAATACGGGACCCGAGCAAAAAGAAAGGAGGAAGCCCTGACGGACTTCCTCCTTGTGTGTGGCATCAGAATTCATCGCTCAGCTTTCCGGGCACTGTGTCGATGACCCGGTCCAGCATGGCCTTGGGCAGTGCGCCGTAATCGCCCTCATCGACCGCGATGTAACCTGCCTCACCATCGGTCAGGACGTATTGGGTGAAGTAGCTGTGAAGGGACCGGGCATGAGCCTTGTCGAGTGCGGCAACCAAAGCTGCCTGATCTGCCTGGAATGAACCCTGCGCGATATTCAGTGAAGCGTACATGATCTTTCCTCCTGATGTTCGATGCGTCGCATCAGGAGCTGCGAAGATGTGGGTGACGGGCCGGGTCAGGGACCGCGCATAGCGCGGCCGCGAAGCGGCGATGGGGGAAACGATTTTTGCCGGGCTTGCCCGGTAAAAATGGTGGGGCCCCGTCGTCCTTGACGCGGCCCCAAAGCCCGCATCACACTTGGCCTTTCTGCGAGAGAGACCTCTCCAACGTCAGCGTGAAAAGCACTGGCATCGCGGCAAAAACCGTTTTCCTACATCGCCCCATGCTGGCACTGTCGCGCGTGGAGGGGACCAACGGCCAGCGAAAGGACAAACTCATGGCCAGGTCCAAACCGAGCGCGCGGAACGCGCTCAAGAAGCTGCGCGAGCAGCGCGAAGAACTCGATGCACGGGAGGCCAGGCTCCGTGATGAAGCAGCCGGCGAACTGGGCAAGGTTCTTCTCGAATGCGGAGCCGAGACTATCGACCCTGCGCAACTGAAGCAGCTCATCCGCGCATCGCTCACCATCGGGATCGAGGATGCTCTCAAAAGGCTTTCCCCCGCCTGACACTTCAACCGCGGCGGGGTGTGGGCTCGATGCCCCGCCCCGCCGTTCACGCCTGCGAGCACAAAAAAGGCCCCGATGGCGCGAACCATCGGAGCCTAGTCGTTTGCGGGAGGCGCTCAGTCCTCATCGATGTCGGGCGCACCTTCATTGTTCGACGCTCGGCCCTTGGTGAGGAAGTCCACCTTGTCGGCGATGATCTCGCAGCCGTAGCGCTTGGTGCCGTCCTGGTCTTCCCACTGCGTATAGTGGATGCGCCCCTCAACCGTCACGAGCTGGCCCTTGGTGCAGTACTTGGCGACGTTCTGGCCGAGACCGTTGAAGCAGGTCACGCGGTGGAATTCGCTGTCCTTGGCGGTGTAGCCGTTTTCGTCCTTGTAGGTCTTGCCGTCCTTGCGGGCGGGACGGTCGGTGACGACCGAGATCGAGGTGATGTTGGTGCCGCCCTGGGTCGTGCGGGTTTCGGGGTCGCGGGCGATGCGGCCAACGAGGATTACGAGATTGGTCATGGTCTTTCTCCTGATCGAGCATTCCGGGTCCATCCCGGCTGCAAACCCGACTAGGAAGCGGCCACGGCGAAGCGCACCGAAGGGAAACCCCGATCTGGTTCGGGTGGTGCGGGCAGCCGGGCGCAGCCCGGCAACTCGGCCGGACCTGATCGGGGTTGCGCGTCTCGACGGGGATGCTTCAGGAAAGGTTTGCTTACAGGCCGGGTTGGTCCCGAGTGCCTTGCACAGGCCAAGCCATGACTTTTCGTATTATCGGGATGCCACGTACCCCTGACCTCGCCTGCCTCGAAGGCGACATCATATCTCGACTACGGACGCTCCTCCCGAAGCGGACGAAAGACCCCCTGAAAACGCACCGCCAGCAGCAGTCTCCACAGTGCCAAGCGGCATAGGCTCTTCCAGACGATGACCCCGCAACATCCAGTCTTGGGGCGTGATTAGGCGCCCCCAATCCGCAAAGGAAGGAATCGTACCCAAGTCCTCGCGGACGTGCTGTTCGCCTACAAGGCGAACGGGCACAACACGGCTATCGGCGTTGACGATAGTAGGCCCGAACAGCGTTTCGAGCATGAAGATGCCTTCGGCATGGTGCCGAAGGGCCCGGTGCCGCGGATCAGCAAAGATCGCCTTTGACTGGTCAAACCATTGGTGGAGCGGGAGGTAATCGTCCACCCCCCCTCCCCATTTCCGAACCGACGATAGGGCGTGATAATAGCAATGAGCCATCGCACTTCTCCTAGAGATCAGTCGAATGGTCGTCGGTCGCCGTGTAACGCAGCTGGCAGTCCAGAACGAAACTCGGCGTAGCCACGTCGACGACCAGTTCGCCGCAGGCACCATCATTGATTTCCCATCCGGGATGATGGCGTTCGAGAGCAAGGTAAGTCAGTTGCTCGAGGGCGGAATTGAGGCTCTTGTCGTCGCCTTCTCCAGCACAGTCGATCGTCACTTCGGGACACGGAACACTCGCCCCGACGGCGTCAGAGAATACGCATTCTTCGACCGCACCGCTGTCGCCGCACCCATCGAAACGGATTTCTACGCGGGCAATTTCGGCATTGCGCAGCGGGGCAATGATAGCTGCCTTGAGCCGTTGGATTTCACTTTGTGCCTGCGCCGCGCGCTCGGCCTGGCGGACAGCAAAATCCGCCATGATCGCCTGAAAATCAGTCATCAGATTTCTCCTGCAATGTGGGGGGAAGGACCGATCGTCTTGCCCACGATAACAGGCGATCTCTTTCCTCTGACGGCCTGCGCCAGCGCCGATGGCGCTGGCGCGATGCCGGACGCATCAGTCGGTATCCAGAGCCGCGCGCTTGGGAGAAGTTCCAAGCGGACCGCGGCGATCTACGACGGTAATCCGACGAGATTTCGCTTCGATGACGAGGCGCTCCAGGACCCCGTTTCCGGGAAAGGCG
The DNA here is from genome assembly GCF_004005485.1 of Sphingobium algorifonticola. GTDB lineage: Bacteria > Pseudomonadota > Alphaproteobacteria > Sphingomonadales > Sphingomonadaceae > Sphingobium > Sphingobium algorifonticola. Next base: position 1,919 of record NZ_RZUL01000012.1, on the reverse strand, counting down.
ACGACATAACGGGGGTCAAGCGAGAGCATACGCTCATTGCGCTTGAAGCCTGCGCGTGCCCCCAGGCGCATGTCGAGGGAGAAGCTGATTTGCGGGATGTTGCGTCGTTCCGCCCAAGAAGATGCCAGACGGTCAACGCCCTTGGTATCACCGCCGTGGACAAGAACCATGTCAGGAACCCGGTCGTGAACCTTGTCCAGAGTAGCCCAGACGTTGTTGGCGAAAGTGAGAGCGTCCTGCTCGTTTGGATGGCGTGTGCGGCCACCGGCAAAGATCACCGGCGTACCTTCTGGCATGGCGGCGCGGCGCTTGGCTTCGGACCGGGCTCGGACGAACTCGCGGCCCTCCACAAGCGCGGAAGTCAGCATGGCGCTGTGATTGAAGCGCGAACTCGACACGGGCTTCCACGAGGAGCCGAATTCGTTGAGATAGAGGGCAGCGGCCACTTCGCGCATCTCTTCGAGAGCGATCATGGCCCCTTCGGCACACTGCGCACGCTCAACCTGGGTCTCGAGTTCATGGGTGTGTATTTCGGATCCATCGGCAGTGGCCAGGAGCGCTCGGACTTCGTCGGTTGCGCGGTCAACTGCGGTCGATTTGCGGGTCGCGGAACGGTGGAAGATGTTGACGAACGCCCAGCCGAGGTCCTCGGCATCGGCCTCCAGCGCAGTCCCAGAGACCATCGCAAATAGATCGGACCAGACCGCTTCAAGAGTCTGGACGACCGCATCGTGGACCGGAAAATCATTGGTGGAAACTGGGGCAGGACCAATCGAAAAACCGGAAAGATCGAGGCCGGCAAGTTGGTCAGAAAATGATGAGTGCATGGGTATTGTCCTCCTGACTGGCGTGAGGCTGACGCACCCGCTCATGGCTGCGCCAGCGAGAGCCCGTCAGGGCCAGCTTGAGGCCGTCTCCGCACCCGACAGGGGAAACCCGCTTGGGCAGGCTGGCGCGGGCAGGCCAACGGCCCACAGGGCCGGGCCAACTCGGGCCTGCGCAAGCCGGGTTGCGGAAGACTGGCGGCTGGCCCAGGGCCTCTCTCGCATGGCTTCAGACCATGAGTGCACCTGCAGGCTTCGTCAGGGAGGACAGGCACCTCGTCACGATCAAAGTGACTGGCGCATCAGGCTACCCGTTTTGCGTAGACGCCCTCACCGTTCGACATGTGACCGAGGCAGACGTAGTCGCCGAATAAGGCCTCGAAGCGTGAGGCGATTTGGGACAGCCAGCGCTGCGCTCTGGGCGATCTGGCCGTGCGCCAATCGGCATCCCAATAGGCGCCATCGTCACGCTCGACGATCCACACCGCAACCAGGCCGGCGTAAACCGACACGCCGAAATCCGCATAGGCATTGCGCATGAGGATGCGGTCTTCGCGGCCTCGCCAACCGTCGTGCGCGATCAGGGAAGGGAATGCCTGCCCTGCGCGCTCGCGCAGTTCCTCGCGGAGCCACTCATATTCGAAGTCCCAATCGTCGTCGTTTTCGATTTCGAGTACGGTGAAGGCCACAACGGCCCCGCTGGGGTAACTGACCGATCGGCCCATGACACCCTCCTTCAGGCGGCCAACGCAGCGTCGGCAGACGCTTCGTCGGTATCATCGGCAGAGATCCGTCCTGCGAGTTTGAGCAGAAGCCTTGATGCTTCCTCAGCCTTTGCAGCAGCGGTGAGAATGGCACGGTCATCCTGCTTCAGGAGCTTGAGCCAATGCTCGATATAGCTCGCATGGCTATCGAGGTGAGTGACTGGCAGACCGAGTTCAGCGCCAAGCATGGCGCTCGAAAGTTCGGCGACATATCCTGACAGTCCAGCTAAAAGTGGCGGTTGGAAGGTAAAAACCATCGGTGCCTCCAGCACTGCCCAAAACCCCATGGGTCCCCCGAGGCGGGGGTGGGCGGCGAGAACGACCGGAGAGG
>NZ_RZUL01000011.1 GCF_004005485.1 Sphingobium algorifonticola | reverse complement strand
CACGATCAACATCCCGTTCTCGCCAACTGATCAAAACCAGTCGGCCAACTAAATCCCCGGGATGAAGGGGTCCTTTTTGCACGCCGATCACCCCACGAAGGGGGTGCCTATTGCACGCTGATCCTCATATGGACGGTTAGCCAGCGTGTCATCCAAGAGCCTGTAAATGCGGCCTGCCTCTTCGGCAAAGCGATCGATCGAGTAGCGCTCGGCGTGCGGCGCGAACAGCCGATACCAATGCGCATTCCCAAGATATGGAGCGTGGGTCGCCTGAAAGGTCGCCCATTTGAGCACCTCGTATCGAGCAGCACCTGATGCAGGCAGCAGCAGGCTGGTCTTCTCCGCGAGGTACAGAAGGATCGCTGTCGACTCCCACAAAAACAGGGGACCGTCCGGCCCATCTTGATCAATCAGCGCCGGCAGCCGACCGTTCGGATTTTTGACGAGATAATCCGGCTTAAGATGGTCGCCAGCATACACGTTCACCCAATGCCAGACATAAGGCAGCCCTGTCTCTTCCAGCATGATCGAAACTTTGCGGGGGCTGGGCGATCCCATCGTGAAAAACTCGATCACCTGCCTATCTCCAATCTGTCCGGTATCGTGGCAGGCTCCAATGCGCCACCTACCATCAACGATGTGTGATCCATCAAACGGCCGTTCGACCGCCATCCACCGGAATTACGGTGCCATGCATATGCCGGGCATCATCTGAAGCCAGGAAGGCGATGACGCTAGCGACCTCATCCGGCGATCCGAAGCGGCCCGAAGGAATGCGTTCCCGAACAACATTTCCCACTGCGTCCAGCCGACCCATGATTGATTCCATCATCCTGCCATCGATCGGTCCAGGCGCTAGGCAGTTTACACGTACACCACTACCTGCCCATTCGGCAGCACCAGCGCGGGTCAGTCCTATGACTGCGTGTTTGCTTGCTATATATGCCGACGCCCCAGGCGTCCCAGACAGGCCAGCGGTGCTGGCCATGTTGATGATGCTGCCACCTCCGGCTGCCTTCATTATTGGGATTACATACTTCATGCAGAGGAACACGCCGCGCACGTTGACAGCGAATACCTTGGTGAAATCATCGATGCTCAGGTCAGTTATGGGACCAACTGGACCTTCAATCCCCGCGTTGTTGACAAGCACGTCAATCTGTCCTGCGATCTTCAAGGCTTCGGCGACAAATCCCGAGACAGATGCTTCATCTGTGACGTCTCCTCTCAACCAAGTGATTGCGGGATCAGCTACATCGTCTGATGTTGGCGCATCCACTTTGTCGATGGCGATGACTCTGGCACCTCTATCAGTCAGCAGGCGGATCGAGGCTCGGCCAATATCACCGCAGGCCCCGGTAATTAGTATCACCTTACCATTTAGGGCGTTGTAGTTGAGCGAATGCGGCATCAGATCCGGATCACGATCTTGCCAGAGTCTCCATGGACAATATGGTCTAGCGCTACGGTGGCTTTCTCAAATCCGAAGATGCGCCCGATCACTGGCTCAATGCCGGATATCACCATTGCCCGCACCATTGCCCGGTACATCTGATGATTGCCGACAAGGATACCTGTCAGCTGGACCACACCAGTCAAGATTGGTAAAGGATCGATCTTGCCCAAGCCACCGGCCAATCCGATGCCCGCGATGCGGCCGCCCATCCGCACCGCTCTTATTGATCTTTCAAGCGTTGCTGCACCACCGATCTCAACCACTAAATCAACTCCTCGGCCACCGGTGAGTCGGAGAGCCTCCACATCCCAAGCAGGCGTAACAGTGTAGTTTATGAGATGGTCCGCCCCGCGTGATCGAGCGATCTGAAGCTTTTTGTCCGAACTCGAGATTTGGATTACAGTAGCGCCAGCGAGCTTCGCAAACTGAAGGGCAAAAGTTGATACTCCACCAGTGCCTTGGAGCAGGACAACGTCTCCTGGAGCGACACGCCCCACCTGTTCGATCGCATTCCAAGCGGTTACGCCAGCGCAGGGCAGTGTCGCTGCCTGTTCGAATGTGAGGCAGTCCGAAACGGGAAGCAACGCGTTGTTCGGTAGCACCACCTCTTCGGCTAGTACGCCATCGACTGAACCGCCGAGCGACTTGGCGACGGCTGGCGGATTGATTTCCCCGTCACTCCAGTCAGGGAAGAAGGCCGTCGCCACGCGGTCTCCTACCCTTACTGTTCCCACCGCCGATCCGACCTCTACCACCTCCCCAGCGCCGTCCGAAGCGGGAATAAGGTCCGCTTTAACTGGGAGCGGATAGGCACCCTGGGCGATAAGATGGTCTCGAAAGTTGAGGGAGACCGCTCGCATTCGAACGCGCACCTCGTCGGGACCAACCGGTTTTGGAGCGACGTTCTCTAGCAAGATACCGCCAGACGGGTTGACCCTATAGCGCCGCATAAGCCCCCCTTTAACTGGACTGGCAGCCGGCCAACTCAGTGAACCGTTAGAATCTGAAAGTTGCTTCTATGCCATAGGTGCGTGGAGGTCCAGGCACGAAGAAGTTGCCGCCGAAGGACTCTGTGTTAATCGCATAGGCCCCGTAATATTTATTGAACGCATTTTTGACAAACCCGGCAATCGTATAATGCTCAGCAGCATAAGAAATGCGGCCATTAACCAATGTGTAGGCCTTCTGACCATTACGGATCGGACCAACTGCCTGACGGTCATTGAAGAAATCGAACCACTGGCGAGATTGATATTGGGCCTCTGCCGAAAGGATCAATTTGGAATCATTTGCCGTGTGAAGAACTGTCCACTCTGGCGCGATTGATGCAGTCACCTGCGGTGCGAAGGGGAATTCATTACCGCCCAGCGCTACGCCGCGCGGGTCAGTCGCACGGGGATCGCCGGGAGCCAAGAACTGGTCACCTTTATAGCGAGTATTGAGGTAACCGATCGCGGCGACTACGCGAAAGTCATCGACTGGCTGAGCGGTCAGTTCAAGTTCGCCGCCATAGAGACGGCCATCCAGCGATCGAATGAAGGCGGCACCGTTGGCAACTTCCTGAACTTGCTGGCCGCTATATTTGCTGTAAAATATCGCGCCGTTAAGTTGGAGGCGATTGTCCAAGAATCTCGACTTAAATCCAGCTTCGAACGCATCGACATATTCCGGTCCGACGCCATTCGGGCTAGCGACGGGCGAACTGCCATTATAGGAGCCCGACCGATAGCCGCGACTGTAGCTTGCGTAAAAAAGGCTGCTATCGGTTACATCGTAACTCAGAATGATCCGCCCCGTCGGCTTTGTCGCAGTCTGCTCAAGTTCAGGAGACAGTGCGCCAGTCAGGATACCGATGCCCGGCATGGTGCGACCAGAAGTATAGGCATAAAGGGCAGGATTGAAGCTACTGTCGCGAAGCAGGGAATAATAATCGGTGAATGTGACCTTGTCGCGGGTGATACGTCCACCAATCGTGACGTTGAACTTGTCTGTAACGTCGATCTTGGCTTCGGCGTAGGCAGCGAATGACGTTTGCTTCTGCGTGTAACCGGACGCCGTGCTGACGGCTGTAGCGGGGGGAGCGCCAGGACCACTGAAGAACAGCCCTCCTGGATTGAACTGGTTCGGTCCGGCAAAGTCATTGAGAAAACCGAAATATAACAGATCCTGGAAGGTCCGCACTCGCTGCTTTCCAGCATAGATGCCTGCAATCAGATTGAATCCATTTCCATCATATGTGAGGTGAATATCCTGATTGAGGCCGTAAAAGCTCGAGCGGCTGTCCCGATACTGACCAATCGATGTAGGCGATCCATCGAAATCGAAGCTAAGGTTATAATTGTCCTTATCGTAACCGCTGACGGAGGTAACCACGACGTCTCCCAGCGTCCAGTCGATACGCGCCTGCACGCCCTGGGATTTGGTGATGAACTTTCCTTGTCCAGGCGTGATAACTTCGCGACGCCCCAAGTTCGCCCGGCTATATCCCACTAGGTCCGTCTGCCCCGGTCCGATAAGATAGGGAACACCGCCCGATCCAATAGGATCGCTGTAGGCGAAATATCCGCGTAACGTGATATCGAGGTTATCCGTTGGCTTATAACGAAGCGTTGCTCGGCCGGCGATGTTATCTTCCGCTTGGAAATCCTTGTTTCCCGCGACGCCTGGAAAGCCGTTCTCAGGACCCGCATTTTTGATGAAGCCGTTGCGCTTGGTCCGCGTCATCGCAAGGCGGACACCAAGCTTATCCTCCACGAGCGTTTGCTCCACGGCACCTTGGAGCATGTAGGCGTCATAATTGCCATAGCTGCCCGTAACGTAGCCATTGCTACCCTTAAGATCCGGTCGACGGCTGATCAGGTTGATTGCGCCCCCGGTGGTATTGCGTCCGTACAACGTCCCCTGTGGCCCTTTCAGAACCTCGATCCGCTCGAGATCGTACAAGGCTGCGCCATGACTGGGCCGGAACCCCTGATATACTTCGTCGAAGTACACACCGATCGGCGACTGAGCGTTGGAGTTGAACTCATTGGCGACACCGATGCCGCGGATCGTGAAGTTCGGCTGGGTCTGCGAGAAGGGCGAATTGACCCGTACGTTGGGCAGCGATCCGCCCAGATCGGAAGCCGAGACAATTCCGCGCGCCTGCAGGGCGTCTCCGGTAATTGCAGCGACCGTTGCAGGAACGCGCTGCAGGTTTTCGCTACGACGGTTGGCCGTAACGACAATATCAGCGATTCCGCTTTGCTCCGTCGAGCTTTCCTGAGGAGCCGCTTGAGCGGGAGTATCCGATTGTGCCCAAGCCGGCGCTGCAAGCAGCATCGGGATCAGAGAACATGCGCGTGACAATTCACGCAGAGTCTTGGCCTGGTTCACTAGGATCTCCCTCCTTTGCGGCATCGACGAATTGCGTGCCGTTTTATTTCCACAAACACCGATGAGTTGGCTCGACGTGCGATTTCGCTGTCCAACTCGATGTCTGATCTATTGGTGCCAAGGATGGAACAGGCAGGACCATCTGGGAAATAACAAGTTGGCTTGCCAGCAATAACCTTCCCCTATACCTCTCACGCCATACCAAAAAGGCAGCATAATCAATATGATACAAGTTTTCCATGACAACGGTTCAGGGATTTCAAGCTCCCACACGCTGCCCAACTGACCTGCTCCGCAGAATTCATGACATTCGTAAGGTAGCTCGTCAGATGGAGACGGGCGATGCGTCGAGGCCATTTTATCGAGGATCAGATCAAGGGGTACTGTATGAGCACGAGGTTGGCGTGAAGACTGACGAGCTGTGCCGGAAGAAAGCTATGTGTTGTAGCTGCTGAGCCGATCGTCAGGCATCTGGTGAAGAAGCCAGATAGCCGTCGACGAGCCTATGGATCGTCCGGGCAACGACATCATCCGAGACGTGCGTGAACTTCATATGGCCAGTCATGTGGGCGAGGCCGATGATGACATCGGCCAGCTCAACATTTCCTTGGATCATACCTGCGATCAATTGGCGCGCCGTGCTGAGAAACGTTAGGTAGCGTGGCCAGGTTTCGCTGCGGATCGCCGTACTCCAGTCTAGCCAGACGCGCGCCGAATCGCGATCCTCATCGATAAACGCGGCGAAGCGTAGGAGCATCCATTCGATTGCCTCGGCTGGGTCGGCGCGGTCCGCTCCAGGACGGACGATCTCATCCAGGATTTGCGCGGCGACATTGTCGAGGACGAGACAGGTCAACTCCGCATGAGTCCTGTAATAGAAAAAGACGGTTGGAACGGAAACCCCTGCAGCGGCCGCGACCAAGCTATGATTGGTGTGACCAATCCCGTTTTCGGCGAGGACGCGAAGGGCTGCGGCTTGGAGTTGTTCAGCGCGGGCCTCCCTGGAGAGGCGAGCGGCGCGAACTCTGCGAGTGTCCTTTGCGTCAGTCACAGTCCATTTCCCGAAAAACCAAGGGATAAAATTTCAGTCTGGCAGCTACCAGCCAGACAGGCAAGCATGTCGCCAACCACTATTGAAGCGATTTACAATAGCGGTGAAACGCGTCATCATCTCTTATCGCCGAACTGATTCGCTGGTTAAGCGCGGTGGAAAACATCAAAAGCAAAAATGGGAGAGAGGGTATGTCGACTGTCGCGACGATATCGGACGAGTTCGAACTGCCGCCGCATATCGGCGAGACGATCATCAACCCCACCGCCTTCACCAATCCTGCGGCGATCGGACAAATGTTCGCGTGGCTGCGCGCGAACAACCCGCTCGGACTGGCGCGGGTAGAAGGTTACATGCCATTCTGGGTAGTCACCAAGCATGCCGACGTGCTGGAGGTAACGAGGCGGAATGATATCTACGATTCGACCGGTAAGCCTTTCGTGCTTGGCGCGACAGAACAGATCGAGCGGATGCGTGAGATCAACGGCGGGGCGGACTTTCCATTCCAAAGCCTGACTGGCACCGACGAACCAGAGCACGGGGCTATTCGCAAACTTTTTACGCCACTCTTCCAGAACCAAGGCATGAAGGCGATGGAGCCGCGCGTCCGCGCAATCGCGCGTACGCATGTTGATCGCATGGCCGCCGCCGGAGGACAGTGCGATTTTGTAAAGGAAATCGCGCTTGCTTTCCCGCTCCGCGTTATGATGGACTTCATGGGTGTGCCCCCTCAGGATGAGCCACTGATGGTGAAAATAACCGAAGCACTATTCAGTGGTGACGATGATGAAATCAACGCCGACGCCCTGACTTTAACCCCGGCGCAGCAGGCTGAGCAGATGCGCGCGGCGTTCCAGCCAATGGAAGATTATTTTGCAGCACTAACTGCCAGTCGCGTGGCGGACCCTCGCGATGACGTGGCGACGCTGATCGCAAACGGCCGCGTGAACGGTCAGCTTATGAGTTCGGAACGGGCGTTGGGGCATTATCTCAGCTTCGCCACCGCGGGCCATCATACTACAGCGTCATCACTAGCTGGGGCTGTGCAGATATTGTGCGAGTATCCAGAACATCTTGAAACGCTCCGCGCTGATCCATCGATTATTCCGGTCTTCGTGGAGGAAGCGCTACGTTGGGTAACGCCCGCAAAACACTTCATGCGCTGTGCATCAGTCGATACCGAATTGCGCGGACGCAAGATCGCGCGTGGTGACTGGATGTATGTCAGCTACGCATCTGCCAATCGTGACGAGGAGGCATTCGAAGCGCCATTCGAATTTCGGCCCAACCGCAAGCCGATCAAGCACGTATCATTTGGCTTTGGCGTCCACCAGTGTCTCGGCAATATGCTTGCCCGGCAAGAACTACGCTTCTTCCTTGAGGAATTCGTCGCGCGGGTGGGATCACTGGAAATGGCTGGTGAGCCACGCTTGACCAAATCGCGCTGGGTTCAAGGATTGAAGACCCTGCCAATTCGTTACAAAATGGGGGTGGAGACAGACTGAAATCTGCCGTTCGATCTAAGCTCGATCCACTGCGCTAATTTGGCTTGATAATAGTAATTATGTTAAATATCCACTATTCCGGAGCGATCAGAATGCGAGTTCTGCCTGTCTCGGAACGGCTCTCGGCTGCTCTTGTCTGCCGCCGATCAAGCCGCGCGCGCTGCCTGCCAAGATATAGACGGCCTGGCGTCGTGCACCGCGATTATGATGATCAACGCAATAGCCCTGATAGTGCCGCTTGAGCAAGCCAGCGCGCACCAGCTCAGACACCGCCCGGCTCACATTCGTCTTGCCTGAAGCTCGTACCTGCTCACGGATGGCGTCTTCCACCATAGCCGTGGCCTGATCCCCATCGATCGGCAACGCGCCGGACATTGCCAGATCGCTGCGTATCCGCTCTTCCAGGGCGACGCGCCGGGGGTCGCGCTGCCCCATCGGCGTCAGTGCATCACAAAGCCAGTCACGCAAGGGAATGAGGCTGCCGCCCTTGGCTACCAACGGCCCAGCGCTGCCGTCGGAACGGGAAACCTGCGCAATCAGGTTGAGCACCATAAAGGCGTAGCGCGGCCGAGACGAGGACCGCGCAAGCATCTCCAACAAGGACGGCATATCCAGTTGCTGGCGGCCGTCACCGATGATTGGATTGTGCAACATAACAGGATTGAATCAAGCACATACGGGGGGTGAAGTGAATCCCCTTTGGCCGCAAATTTCATCATTTTGTCGGCTGTGACACTTTGCCCGGAGGTAAAGTGTCACGCGTGCCCTTTCATCATGGCACCGGGCAGCTCCCGCCTAGGACGACCTGTGCATATGTTGCGGGGAGCTGACATCAGAACGCATCCGGTCTTGTTTTTCAATGGCTTCGCCGAACGGCGACTGGACGAACCCGCAATCGGAATGCGAACCGTTCGCACTATGAGCAATATGGAAGATGCCGGTCGCTTGGGCGATATCACCGCATTCGAAGCCGAATGCCGCCAGGCGACGACGCTCGATCAGCTAAAATCCTTGCTCGATGCGATTGTGCGTCAGTTCGGATTCCGCTGGTTCGCATTGGTGCACAATGTCGACCTGAAAAGTACCACCCGCAAAGCCCTGCTGTTAACCACCTATCCGGCGCGCTGGGTCGAGGAGGTGATAGACGCGCGCCTCCATCTTGACGATCCGGTCCACATCGCCTGCGCCAAGACCGTCTCCGGGCTCACTTGGGATCATCTAGAAGATTATATCTCGCCCAATGCTCGCCAGCGTTCGATCCTTGAACGGGGTCGCGCACATGGACTGGCATCTGGGTTCACCATGCCGATCAGGATGCGCGACGAGCCCGACGCGATGTTCACCATAGCGCGTCGAGGCGATGACAAGATTTCAAGCCCGGACCTTCTCTCTGCCCGATTGATTGGCACGGTCGCGTTCGACCAGGCTCGAACCCTTCTTGGTACCGATGAACTGGCAAACGTGCCAATAGCGCTCAGCCCACGCCAAATCGACTGCATTGATCTGGTGGCACAGGGGAAAAGCGACTGGGAGATCGGACAGATTCTGGGTCTGAGCCGTGACACTGTGCACGAATATGTCGAGGGCGCGCGCCGACGTTATGGCGTCCGCCGTCGGACCCAACTTGTGCTTCGCGCTGTCCGCGACGGACATCTCAATATTGAGGCTCTCGTGTAGCCAGTAGATCGGCGGCCTATGATCACCCTTGCCGAAGTGCAGGCGTTCTGCACTGTGGCCCGCGCTGCTTCGACCCCTTGCGCACTCCTACACGCTGTCGAAGGAATCACGGCAGCCATGGGTTTCCGCTATTTCGCGCTCGTGCATCACATTGACTTATTGAACCCGGGAAGCACAGCCGTTCGCCTTGTCAACTATCCGCGAGATTGGGTTGATGCGTTCGAGGAGGGCCGATTGTACGCCGCTGACCCGATCCATCGTGCAAGTCATACGACCACCATGGGGTTCGCTTGGTCGAAGGTGGAGGCTATGATCTCACTCCATCCGCGTGACCACGCGGTATTGGCAGCGGCTCGATCCGCGGGTCTTGGCGACGGATTCACGATCCCTGCACACGTCCCTGGCGAGGTAAACGGTTCCTGTTCATTTGCCATGCGCGAGGGCGAGGATCTCGACGAAGAGCAACTACCGCTTGTCCAGCTTGTCGGCAGTTTCGCATTCGAAGCCGCACGCAAGATAGCGCGCGCCACGATAGCTCCCATCGCGGCCGCGCCGCAACTCACCGAGCGTCAAATAGAATGCGTCGCGCTGGTCGCGCGGGGTAAAACCGATTGGGAAATCGCCAAAATACTCGGAGTCGGTGCTGAAACCGTAACGCAGCATCTCAAGGATGCACGCGACCGCTACGGGGTAACCAAACGCACGATGCTCGCCATTCGCGCGCTCTTCGACGGTGCCATTAGCTTCACCGACATCCTGCGCTGACGATCCCTCCCCAGTTCTGGGGATAACGCAGATCATGACAAGCTGATCGAATGATCGCCTTACAAATGGAGGTGATGATGGTGGTTACAGGACATGGCATCGAACAGGCCCTGAGTGGCCGTGTATTCAGATCAATGTTTGAAGAGCGCAAACGTGTGTTCGTTGATCTACTTGGCTGGGACATTCCCGTTCTGGCCCGTCGCTACGAGATCGATCAATTCGATGATGATGAAGCCGTCTATATCGTCATCACCGATGACACCGGTGAGCATACCGGCTCTGCCCGTCTGCTCCAGACCGACCGGCCGCACATCCTCGACACTATCTTCCCCAATCTGTGCAATCGCGTACCGCCCACCGGCCCGACTGTTCGCGAAATAACCCGCTTCTGCCTGGCGCGCCGCCTGAAGGCTCGCGAGCGGCTCGCCACGCGCAATCGCCTCGTCTCTGCCTTGGTCGAATACGCCCTCAGCAATGGCATCCTGACCTATACCGGCGTTGCCGAATGGGCATGGTTCCAACAGATCCTCGCGTTCGGATGGGAATGCCTTCCGCTGGGATTGCCGGACAACAACGATCCCCGCGGCCTATCGGCCATGCAGATCAATATTGGCCCGGATACCCCCAACCTCCTGCGTCAATCCGGCATCTTCGCGCAGATCCATCTGATGGATCTTGATTGCGCCGCAGCATGAAATTCGGGAGACATCGCATGGCTACCAAGCCGCTACCTGTAGACGAGATCGAGGCCCACGGGTCAATTTATGAAACACTGATGCGCGAAGGCTTCTGCGTGCTTCAAGACATCATGCCCCGCGATATTGTCCAGTTGCTGGCGAGAGATCTGGCTCCGCACTTCGAGGCAACGCCGTTTTGCGAAGGCGGTTTCTACGGCAGCCGCACCAAGAGGTTCGGCAGTCTGCTCAAACGATCGAACCATGTGTCGGCGTTCATCCAGCATCCCCAGATCATGGCGATCGCGCAAGCTGTGCTCAGTCCTTGGTGCGACACAATCCAGCTCAATCTCGCTCAAGCTCTCGAGCTGCATCCCGGCGCACTGCCGCAATTTCCCCACCGCGATCAGGATATGTGGCGGGGCCAAACTGGCGAGGTCGAATATCTCCTCAACGTTATGTGGCCGTTCACCGAATATCGACATGACAATGGCACGACGCTGATCTGGCCACGCAGCCACGCCGCAAATGCGCTTACACCTGAACCTCCCGAGGAGCCGGTGGCAGTGGAATGCAGTCCAGGATCTGCAATCATCTTCCTCGGCTCGACCCTTCATGGTGCTGGCGGCAACCAGTCACCGGGTGTGCGTCAAGGCATGATCGTGAGCTATTGCCTCGGATGGCTGAAACCATATGAAAACCAGTGGTTGGTCTATCCACCCGAGGTAGCACGGACATTCTCTCCAGATTTGGCCGCTTTGGTCGGATACCAGCAGCATCGGCCCAATTTGGGGAACTACGAGGGACGATGCCCATCTCTTCTGCTGGGCGAGGAACGCTCCGAGCATCTCGGCGCGATCGATGCCTTACGTCCAGATCAAACGGCAGCACTTGAGGAATTTGTTGAAGAACAACGCCGGGTCCGAGCCGCATCCAGCGAAAACTGATTCCAGCGCGCTCCCCCCTTGTGGGGGGATTGCCGATAACGCCGGGCCGGGTTCAAAAGAGAGGTGATTTTCAACGGAGAGTAGTCGGCGCATTTTTAATGCAGCGGCGCTGAAAAGCGGAGAAATCAGATGCAGCGCCTGCGCCTTGCCCTTGCCGTTCCGATCGTGGCGATGTCTGCCCAGGCGGCTCCTGCGGCCGCCAACGATCTAGGCTGCCAGGTTTTGCTTTGCCTCTCGAACCCGGGCGGTGCGACCCAGTACCCCGCCTGCGTGCCGCCTATGGTGAAGCTCTGGGAGCGTCTGGCATTAGGCGGTTCATTCCCCGGCTGCTCCGGTGGTGGCGTTGCGAAGACCAAGGTTTATGATCGCGATTCCGCTTCCCGGCGCCGGGTGGTGATGACGTTCACCGACGGGCGGCAGCAATCCTATTCGCTTGCAAATATCGAAAGCTTGCCAGCGTCTCCCAGTGAACAAGGGACCACACCACAGTGATCCTCGAGCTCGCAACCGTGGTCGGACTGGCGCAGCAATGCGCACCAACGGTTGCGGTCGAAACGCTTGTGTCGGTCGTCCACACCGAAAGTCATTTCAACCCCTACGCCATCGGCGTGAATGCGAAGGGGGTTGCCGCACCCAATCCCGGCGATCGGGTGTCGGCCGCCGCAGTCGCTCGATCGCTGATCGCCCGCGGCTACAACATCGACCTGGGTCTGGGACAAATCAACAGCGCAAATCTCAGGTGGCTTGGCCTGTCGGTCGATGACGCCTTCGATCCCTGCCGTAATCTCGCTGCCGCCGCACGCGTGCTGGCTTCCAACTATCTGAGCGTTGCGCGCTCCAGTCCTTCTGCAGAGGTGGCCATCGCGACCGCCATGTCGATGTACAATACGGGCAGTCGTTCGCGCGGGTTCGGAAACGGCTATGTCAGCCGCGTCTACGCGTCGTCGAGTATCGTCGTGCCAGCGATCAGGCGTGAAGCTATACCAGAACCCGCCGCTTTGCCCGCGCCAGTGACGCCGGAACCCACAGTTACGAAGCCTTCGGCGGGTGATCGCTCGCCGCGCGTTCAAGAGGCATGGGACACCGCTGCGGGGGCGCAGACGGCATCATTGATGGTCTTTGGGGGAGCATCCAACAGTTCACCGAAAGGACAAGCCGAATGACTGCCTTAGCGACCAATTCCAAGATATGGTTGACGCCGCGCCGGCGCAGTTTCGCGCAATATCTGGCACTGTTTGTCGCGGTCGTTGTGGTGTCGCTCCTGCTCACCGATCCGGCCCATGCCCAATCAGCCGATGGCATCACCTCGATGGCGGAGAACATAAAGACCTGGCTGACCGGCACTTTTGCGAAAACCATCGCGGTGATCGCGGTCGTCATCGTGGGTTTCATGTTCTTCACCGGACGAGCGAGCCTGGGGCTCCTGGTCACCGTCATCGTCGGCATCTTCATCGTGTTCAGCGCGCAGTGGATCGTCGATACCATCACTGGCGGCGCGTGAGTGCGCTGGAATGGATGACGAAAAACTCAGGGAGGAGACGCTCTTCCTGGCCGTGACCCGGCCAACGATGTGGTTGGGCGTTCCGATCGAAGCATCGCTGCCGATCGCGCTGGCGGCGTGCTTGACGCTCATCATCACCGGCAACCCGCTTTATGCCTTTGCGCTAGCCGGGGCCTTTCTGGCCATCGCCCGGCTGATCGTGCGGCACGACGCGAACGCCTTCCGCCTCCTCTGGCTCTGGACAATGACAAAGGCACGCTGCCGCAATCGGGGATGGTGGGGCGGTAGCTCCTACTCCCCCCTGCCGATCGATGGCGCGAAACGCCGGGGATTCGCGCATGGCTAGCCGGGCCAACTCGTTGGGCGGCGCTGCCGCCCGGACGCCGTGGCGGATCCTCAGACAAGAGGCCGACCCCGTGCGCTATCTCCCCTATGCGCGTCATATCGACGACAACATCATTGCGCTCGACGGGCGCGACCTCATGATGATGTTCAAGCTCGACGGTCTTGCATTCGAGACGGCCGACCCAATCCATCTCAACGACTGGCACGAAAAGCTCAACGGCACGCTGCGCAATATCGCCGACGACCGTCTGGCGATCTGGACCCATATCGTCCGCCGACCAATCACGGATTATCCCGAAGGCGAGTTTCGCTCGGCCTTTGCGGCCGATCTCGATGCAAAATACCGCGCGCGGGTGACCGCCAAGCGCATGTTCGTCAACGAGCTCTACCTGACGCTAATAATGCGCCCGTCCGTTGGATCGGCTGATCGTACCGGCGTGCTCCTTCGACGTCTGGCATCGGCGCGCAAGCAGGGGGCCGAAGTCGACGAGGACGAGCTTGCGCGCTTCGAGGATAAGGCGCGTGACATCGAGAAGCTCCTCGCACGCTGCCGGCCCCGACGCCTGCACCTGTACGAGCACAATGGCCTGATGTTTTCGCAGCCGCTCGAGGTGCTCGAACTGGTGATGATGGGCCGCGCAGGCAGGGTGCCGCTGGTCCGCGGCCACCTCGGTTCCGCCATTTATGGGGAACGGGTGATCTTCGGCCGCGAGACAGTCGAGGTGCGGGCGCATGACACGAGCCGGTTCGTCGGCCTTTTCGGCATTCGCGAATATCCGGCCATGACCAGGCCAGGTCAGATGAACGCGCTCCTCAGCCAGGACTTCGCGTTCGTCGTGACGCAGTCGTTCGCGTTCATGGGCAAAGCGCGGGCCTCGGAGCGCTTGCGCCGGCGTCAGAACCAGATGGCCTCGACGGAGGATGCCGCTGCGAGTCAGGCGCTTGAGCTGGCCGACGCGGCCGACGATCTGCAGAGCAATCGGTTCGTCCTGGGCGAGCATCATTTCTCGCTTGCGGTTTTCGGTGAAAATCAAAAGCGCCTGGCCGAAAATCTCTCGACCGCCCGGGCGGCGCTCGCCGACGCGGGTCTGGTGGCCGCTCGGGAGGGTCCGGCGCTGGAGGCCGCCTTCTGGTCGCAGCTTCCCGGCAACTTCGCGTGGCGTGCGCGGCCAGCGGCGATCACGTCACGCAATTTTGCCGCGCTTTCCCCGTTCCACACTTTCCCGGCCGGCAAGCCCGATGGCAATCATTGGGGCGCCGCGATCGCGTTGATGAAGACCGCGGCCCAGTCGCCCTTCTATTTCAACTTCCATGTGAACGACCTTGGCCACACGCTGATCATTGGCCCGTCGGGCGGCGGCAAAACCGTCGTCCAGAATTTCCTGATGGCGCAGCTGGAGAAAACCGGCGCGCAGCAGATCTTCATCGACAAGGACCGAGGGGCCGAGATATATGTGCGGTCATCCGGCGGCACCTATCTGGCGCTGCGCAATGGGGTGCCGACCGGGTTTGCGCCGCTGCGCGCGCTTGAGCAGACCCCGGGCAACATCGTCTTCCTCGGCAGGCTGATCCGTCATCTGGTGACCCCATCGGGCACCCAGCTCGGCGTCACGCAGGAGCGGATGATCGACGAGGGCATCCTCTCGATCGGACGCCTTCCCCCGGAGGAGCGGTCAATTCTCGCGCTTCGTCAGTTGCTCGGACAGCGCGATCCGGAAGGGATAGGCGCGCGGCTTGAAAAATGGTCGCGCGGCGGTGCACTCGGCTGGGTGTTTGACAATGACAGGGACGAGCTGACCCTCGAGGCTAGGTTCATCGGTTTCGACATGACGGATTTCCTCGACAATCCCGAGATCCGCACGCCGCTGATGATGTACATGTTCCACCGGATCGATGCCCTGCTTGATGGCCGTCGCCTCGTGATCGACATCGACGAGTTCTGGAAGGCGCTGGGCGATGATGCCTTCCGCGCCTTCGCGCAGGATGGCCTGAAGACCTACCGGAAGCAGAATGCCTTTCTGGTGTTCGGGACGCAAAGTCCGGCTGACGCTCTGCGATCGGACATCTCTCATAGCATTATGGAACAGGTCGCCACCAAGATCCTCTTGCCCAACCCCCACGGACGAGAGGTCGATTATATCGATGGACTCGGCCTCACCAGTGCCGAGTTCAAGCTCATCAGAAACGATCTGATCCCCGAAAGTCGGCGGTTTCTGGTCAAACAGGGTCACGATTCCATCGTGGTGGAACTTGATCTCGGCGGCCTGTCCGACGAGCTGGCCGTCCTCTCGGGCACCACCGAAACCGTCGGAATCCTCGATCAGGTTCGCCGCGAACATGGCGACAATCCCAGCCACTGGCTGCCCGTCTTTCACGAGCGCCGCCGCGCCACCACCAGAAGGAAAGGATAAGGTCATGAAAGCAATACGAGCGCTCGCGATTGTCGGCGGATTGGCAATCTCCGTGCCGGCCTTCGCGCAGGGCATCCCGGTCTATGATTCCAGCACGTTTCTGCAGACGGTCTCGACGGTGAAGAACACCCTGTCGATGATCGAACAGGGGAAGCAGCAAATTTCCCAAGCCACCGACATGTTCAACAGCGTCAACAAGCTGACGAACGTCAATCAGATTGCCTCTTCCCTGAACACCGACGCCGTTCGCCACCTCTTGCCGAGCGAGGCACGGGACATTCAGCGCCTCATGTCTTCGGACACGACAGGCCTCGGCAATCTGGGATCTTCCGCAGATCGGATTCGCACCAATTACCGGGTCGATCTTCCCGCGCTTCGCCCTGACGCGACCGCTTTCGAGCGGTCGAACCGCGATTCCATCTCTCGCAATGGCAACATGGCGGCG
The DNA here is from genome assembly GCF_004005485.1 of Sphingobium algorifonticola. Lineage (GTDB taxonomy): Bacteria > Pseudomonadota > Alphaproteobacteria > Sphingomonadales > Sphingomonadaceae > Sphingobium > Sphingobium algorifonticola. The sequence continues at coordinate 31,500 of NZ_RZUL01000011.1, read as the reverse complement.
CGCGACGCGGCCATTGCCGAGGCAGCATATGGCGTCACCGCCCAGCGAACGACGGGTCTCGAGGAACTGCGCTCGTCGCTGGACACCGCATCTGACGCAAAGGACGTGATAGATATTCAAGCCCGTGTCGAGGTGGAAAATGCCCATATCCAGAACGATGCAGTGCAACTCCAGGCTCTTTCAATGAGGCAGCAGGCGGAGCAGCGCATTCGATCGCAGCAGGAGAGCGAGCAAATCTTAGCAAGTAAGCTTGGGAGCCTCCATCAATGAAGGCAACCATCTTCAAGACATTCGCGCTTTTGGTCCCGGCGTTCCTGGTGGCGTGCCAACCGCCCGCCCGCGGAAAGGATTACCTCAAAGCTCATCCGCAAGAACTCGCGGAAGTCCTGAAGGCGTGCGCCGATGGCACGCATCGCGACGCACAGGAATGCTCGAACGCAGAGAGTGTGAAGACGCTCAGTCAGAAGCTGCGCTCGCTGTCGGCGGCCCATTGACCGTGATGGGAAGATGAGATGGCCGACGGACTCTTCACCACTCTTTACACGAACATCGACGGCAAGCTCGACATGTTCCTCAACGAGCGCCTGAACAATGTCATCGAGGTTGTGCGCGGCCCACTCGCGCTTGGCTTGGTCATCTATATCGCGCTGTTCGGCTATATGGTGATGCGGGGCATCGTCAGCGAGCCTTGGGGCGAGCTTGTCTACCGGATGGTGAAACTCTGCCTGCTCTACGTAGCGGCCACGACGGTCGCCTACACGGAATGGGTGACCAATCCGCTTTTCCACGGCATGCCCGATGCGATCTCGCAGGCTTTGGCGGGGCACACGGTCACGAGCGTTGGCAATGTGTTCGATGACTATTTCAGTCAGTGCGACGTCATCATCGCAAGGATCGAGACCGAAGCTGCGACGTACAGCGATATAAATCCCTATAAGTTGGTTCTGTACGTCCTGAGCCTCGGCCTAAAAGCACTTGCCGGTTTGTCTGCGGCCATCGGGTTCTCAATTACGGTTTTTGCCAAGGTGGCGCTTGCCATCATCATCGCGCTCGGACCGATCTTTATCGCGCTTTCTCTCTTTGAGACCACGCGCAGACTGTTCCACGGTTGGCTCGGGCAGGCGTTCAACTTCATCGTTCTGATGGCCGTGATCATCGCCATTACGGCCCTGATTACTGACCTTGGTGCGACCGCGATCACTGCATCGGAAGGTGTCGGAGATGCGGCTCTGGGTGCGGTACTGTTCGCCGTCTATATCTTTTTGGGAACGATCTTCTTCTTTCAGGCCCCCTCGATCGCAACCGGCATAGCCGGCGGGGCTTCGGCCGGTGTCGGCGCTTTCGCCGGCTCGGCATGGGGAACCGTGGCGGCGCCGTTCCAGCAACGTCGCATCTCGCGCAACAGTCGTAATCTCGAAAAGGCCGCTCAGCAGGGCGGTTCGGTGAGCCGCGCATGAGGAAGGAAGACCCTTTGACGAGACCAACCACGATAGTCCGGGCGCTCCGGCGATCAGCCGTCGTCATTGCACTGATCCCGTCACTCGCCCAAGGGGCATCGGGGCCAAAGAAACTACCCGTCTGCAACGGCAAACATCTGCGCGAGGTGAACATCCACGGGAGCGTGCTGCCAGGCTCGCCGCTCCCGGCAATTGTGACACCCCCTGCCCCGCCGCCCGTGCCGCAGATCAAAAAGCCAGTCGATGCCGGCACACCGCCCCCGCCCGTTCCCGAGAAAACGTCCGCGCGAACGACCCCCGGCACCTTTGGGAGTTGCTGATCATGCGGAGCCAGACCGAAGGTGTGCCGGCCAAGGACGCCGAACTCTATTTCGGGCATGCCCGATCCTGGGATCAGGACCGTCAGCGCAAATCGTTACGATCCGAACGTATCGCCTGGGTCGTGGCCGGCCTGGGGCTCCTTGCCGCGACTGCGGAGGGCTTCGCACTCGCGGGCCTTGCCCCGCTGAAGACGGTCATGCCGTACATTATTCGCGTCAATCAGACGACAGGCGCGGTCGATGTGCAGACCACCCTCACCCAGAAACCGATGCGCTATGACGAGGCGGTCACGAAATTCTTCCTCGCGCAATATGTCCGGACACGGGAAAGCTGGTTGCCGGCGGCGGCCGAAGAGAATTTTCGCGCTGTCACAATTCTGTCCGAACCAGGCGAGCAACAGCGCTGGGGCCGGTTTTTCAGCTCGAACAACGCCGCGAGCCCACAGGTCGTCTGGGGCAAGGGTGCGGTCGTCCAGGCCCGCGTGCGCAACATCGCCTTCATCAACGATCGTGTGGCCAACGTCCGCTTCACGCGGACGGTGCAGACCGACACCGACACCCAGAGCAGCGACTGGATCGCGACCGTCACCTTCCGGTACACGAACGCGCCGATGGCGGAGGGCGACCGCTATCGCAACCCATTGGGGTTCCAGGTCGAGAATTACCGCGCCGACCCAGAGGTAGTGCGGTGAAGCGCCTTCTCTCCATCGCGAGCCTGCTCGCCATAATGGCGGCACCCGCCCTCGCGGAGGACACCCCGCGCGGTGGGCCGGCCGATCCGCGCGTGAAGTTCGTCGAGTATCAGGAGACCCAGGTCTACCGCATCGTCGGCACATTCCGGACGGCGACCCAGGTGGTGCTCGGGGCCGATGAGACGATCGAACATGTCGCGCTCGGCGACACCGTCTCATGGGAAGTGGCGGTTGCCGGTCATATCCTTTTCCTGAAACCCCGCGAGCGGGCGGGAGCGACCAACCTCATCGTCACGACCAATCGCGGGGGCGAATTGCGCAACTACGCCTTCGAACTGACCGCGCGCCGGGGACCGATCGGCAGCGGGAGCCGTGACACATTCTTCCAGGTTCGGTTTCGCTACCCGCGCGATGAAGCCGATCGTGCCGCGCGCATGCGCGCCACGCAGGAGGCGCAGCGCGTCGCCGCGCTGCAGGCGAGTGCCGTTCGGGGCGCCCTTGACCACGGCGTCATCGATGGACCGCGCAATTTGAACTACAAGGTCCAGGGTGCGAGCCACCTTCAGCCGTCGGAAATCTCCGACAATGGCCAGTTCACGGTCCTGCGTTTCCCCGGCAACCATGAAATCCCGGCGATCTATCTCGTGCGACCGGACGGCTCGGAATCGTTGGTCCCCTTCGACGTCCGGGACGAATTCGTGGTCGTCCACGCCGTGGCGGCTCAACTGCGCCTACGCCGGAACCGGGAGGTGCTGTGCGTCTATAATCTCGCGCCGACACCTTATGGCGTCGATCACGGCACCAACACCGCATCGCCGCATGTCGAGCGCACCATACAAGACCCGAAGGAGTGAGTGCGATGGACGAGACTCCGGCCGAGGCCCCTCACCGCCCGCAGGGCGATCCAACACCTGAACGCGACGAGATCATTCGCGAGCGCGGCATCGATCCGATCGGGGGGATGACACCGGCAAAGCGGAATACCGCCCTGATTTTCGCCGGGACGGCGATGGTGCTCGGCATTTTGTGGGTCAACTCGGGACCGAACAAGACCAGCTCGAGTTTGATGGGGAAGCCCGAGGCAATGGCCAATCGGCCGGATCTCGCGGCGCGCGAAACGGTCGCTTATGATGCTGTCGCAGCCAAACCCAAGCCGCTCGGCGCCGTGGGTGCCGATCCCAACGCGCCAGTCCTCAATCCTCCGCCAACCGTTGGCCCAGATGGACAGATCGTACCGGCAATACAACCCGGAGTGCAGCCAGCGGCGGCACCGCAGAACACGCACCAGAACCTGGCCGATCAGGCACGTCGTTCGACCTTGATCGCCTATGGCGGCCGCGACGCGCTCCAGGCTCCAGCGAGTTCCAACGGCGCTGGCTCCGATACCGGCAATGCGGGCATAGCTGGCGACGGCTCGACCGATTCAGCCGTCCGCAGCGCGCCCAACGCGCTTGATGCACTTCGTCAGAGTTCGGCCATTGGCGAGGCTCGCGCGTCGATGCTGCCCAATCGCAACTATCTCGTCACCGCCGGCACGCTGATCCCCTGCATTCTTCAGACCGCCATGAATTCGGCGCAGCCAGGGTACACTTCGTGCCTGATCCCGCGCGACGTCTATTCAGAGAATGGCCGCGTCGTGCTGATGGAGAAGGGCACCAAAGTCCTTGGCGAGTATCATGGCGGCATCCAGCAAGGGCAGAACCGCCTGTTCGTGTTGTGGACGCGCGCCGTCACGCCGCAGGGTGTGCGCATCGACCTGGCTTCGCCGGGGTCGGACGCCCTTGGCCGCGCAGGCATCGCCGGGTCCGTGGACACCTTCTTCTGGGCGCGGTTCGGTAGCGCACTGCTGCTCTCGCTGGTCGACGACGCCGCCTATATCGCCGGACAGTCCGTCTCCGGCGGGAGCAACAACTTCAACAACACGACCCGGACCCCGAGCGAGGGGGCAAGTATCGCGCTCCAGAACAGCATCAACATCCGTCCGGTGCTGAAGAAGAACCAGGGTGAGGAGGTCGGAATCTTCGTCGCGAAGGACTTCAATTTCGCCGACGTCTATAATCTCGAGTTGCGGCGCTGAGGATGAGCGACACCGCCGTCCTGCGCCATTATCTCGCCCCGATCCTGCCGCTGCTGGAGCCGGTCGAGGTGACGGAGCTTGTCATCAACAAGCCCGGCGAAGTCGGCATCGAGGATCATCGCGGTTGGCATTGGCATAGCGTCGCCGAACTCGACAGCGAGTGGCTGGCGACGCTGGCCGTCGCCGCCGCGAGCTTCACCCGGCAGGACGTCAACGCCGAGACGCCGATCTGCTCGACGATCTTGCCGGGCGGAGAGCGGTGCCAGATCGTCATTCCATCGGTAACCCCGAACGGGTCGCCATCGTTCACGGTGCGCAAGCCCTCGCGCGTCAATCTCGCGATCGACCAACTCGCGCAGACCGGTTTGTTCACCGCCACGCGCTCGGCTGCCCGCGGTCTTGGCGAGGTCGATGCGCAATTGGTTGCGCAGCGCGATTCGGGTGACTGGCCGGCTTTCTTCAAGACCGCCGTTGCCGCCCGCAAGAACATCCTGGTGAGCGGCGCGACCGGGTCGGGCAAGACCACCTTCGCCAAGGCGTTGATCCAGTTGATCCCGCCTGACGAGCGGCTGCTCACGATCGAGGACACGCGTGAGCTCGTCGTCGAGCATCGCAATGTCGTGCATATGGTCTATTCGAGCGAACGTCAGGGTTTGGCGAAGGTCGGCCCCAAGCAATTGCTCGAAAGTGCGCTCCGCATGCGGCCCGATCGCATCCTCTTGCAGGAGCTGCGCGACGGCACCGCCTTCTTCTACCTGCGCAACGTGAATTCGGGTCATCCCGGATCGATCACGACGGTCCATGCCGGTTCAGCCATGGGCGCGTTCGAGCAGCTGACGTTGCTGGTGAAAGAATCCGAGGGCGGACGCGATCTCGCCCGCGACGATATTCGTGGGCTGTTGCACATGCTCGTCGACGTCGTCGTCCAGACCCGCAAGCGCGCCGGAAAATTCGAAGTTGAGGAGGTGTATTTTGATCCGGCTGTCGGACGCACAACCGCTCACTAAATTTGCGATTGTCGCGGGGATGCTCGCGGTGACCTTTTTGGCATGCGCCTTGTGCGCGGTGATGGTGGCCCTCGTCGGTCTGAACCAGATCGGCCCGCGCATGCAGATCTCGGCGATACCTGCCTGGCTCTGGTATTATCGCGGCGATCCGCTGCTTCATCTGTGGCTGGAGCGCGGCGCGTTGGCCAGCGGCGCCATCGCTTTCGTCATCCTGCTCGTCATCCTGAAGCAAGGGCGCTCTCTCCACGGCGAGGCCAGGTTCGCGCGTGAAAGCGAAATCCGGCGCGAACATCTGCGCAGCAACAGTGGGATCATCGTCGGTCAGAAAGGTGGCCGTTACCTTGTTTTCGGCGGCACTGAGCATGTCCTACTCGAGGCACCGACGCGCGCTGGCAAGGGCGTCGGGGTGGTGATCCCCAATCTTCTGAGCTGGGCAGACTCGGTGGTGGTGCTCGACGTGAAGCGCGAAAATTGGGACATCACCGCTGGTTTTCGCGCGCGGCATGGCCAGGCGGTCTATCTGTTCGATCCGCTTGATCCTGAAGGGCGAAGCGCCCGCTACAATCCCTTGAGCTTCATCGATCGGCTCGACGACACCGATGTGATCAATGAACTTCAGAAGATCGGCGGAATGCTGTTTCCGGCCCCTGACAAGGCCGATCCGTTCTGGGCGGAAGCGGCGCGCGCGGCCTTTGTTGGCGTCGGCGCCCTTATCGCGGCTAACCCCGCCCTCCCCTTCACGATCGGCGAAATCTACCGCCGTCTGACAGCGGGTGATCCCAAGGTTGAACTCCCCAAGGTCGTCGAAGAGGCGCAGAAGCGCGGCCAGCGGCTAAGTCAGGCCTGCGTATCGGCTTTGAGTGACTTCACCTCCGCGTCGGACAACACATTTTCGGGCGTCAAGCAGACGATCACCTCGAAGCTCAATCTCTGGCTCAACCCCTATGTCGATGCCGCGACGTCGGAGACCGATTTTGATCTGCGTCAGGTCCGGCGCGAGCGGATATCGATCTATCTTGGGGTCTCGCCCGACAATATCGACCGCATTGCGCCCGTCTATAACCTCTTCCTCCAGCAGCTGATCGATCTCAATACGCGGGAACTGCCCGAGAATGGCGGTCGCGTGCCGGTGCTCATTCTGCTTGACGAGTTCGCCCGCCTCGGCAAGGCGCCGGTCATCGCCTCGGCCTTTTCCTACGTTGCCGGCTACGGGCTTCGCCTGTTGCCAGTCATCCAGAGCCGATCGCAACCCCGCGGCATCTATGGCGCGGATGTCACCGACGAGATCATCGCCAATTGCGGGCTGGAGATCGTGTTCACGCCCAAGGAGCTGAAGGTCGCCAACGAACTTTCCGAGCGGCTCGGCTTTTTCACAATGAACGTCAAATCGAAGAGCCGGACGATTCATGGCTTGCTCGCCAACCGCAGCGTATCGGAATCAGACCAACGCCGCGCGCTGATGATGCCCCAGGAACTGATGCAGATGCCCAAAGGCGAACTTCTGCTGATGCGCGGCGGCATTCCGCCCGTCCGTGCGCGCAAAATCGAGTATTTCCGGTCAAAGCGCTTTATTAGGAGGATCTCCGATCCGCCCAAGGTGGCGCCGCGGCCGATAACCATTCCGCAGTCGAAGTCGACATCTCCGCCGAACAGCGGCGGCGGCCCCTCCGATGTGCTCGCCCAGGCGATCGAGGCAAAGAAGGCAGCGCTCCTCCCCCCGCCACCCGTCGAGGAAGAGCCCGTCATGACCCGCATGCTGACCCACGACGAAGTCTATTGTGGCGGCGAGATCACCGACGACATGCTCGTCCTGGGGAAACTCGAGGAACTACCACCGCCCGGTGACGAGAAGGCGGCGATCGCCTTCGTGATGGCAATGACCGGGCGCGCGGCCGCCGAGCCCGACGAGGACCACGACCCATCAGAAGCGTTAGTAACAGCGAGGCATGACCATGGCAGAGAATGATCGCAAGCAACCGGGTACAACCCGTACCCGTAATAATAGCGTTGGCATTGACGACGAGCGGCGCAAAGCGCCAGCTCCTGGGTCGGCTTCGACGGATAAACGCTCGCCGGTTAGGCAAAAGGATGACCCCATCGAAGAAGCACCTGGCCGTGACGGGGCTATGGGGACGTCGCGAAAGGAGCCCAAGGTGCATTCCCTCGAGGCGGGCGATGTGCCGGATAGCGTGCGGAAGCGCTATTATACCGACAAGGCGAAATGGTCGGGCGAACCCGCCTTTTTTACGACGGCGCAAGCGAAGGATCCCGCGTTTCGCGATCAAGGTCGCCGCCTGGTCACGGCGACAGAGAGCCAGGAGGTCGTCAAGGATCTGGTGGCCATCGCACAACACCGCAATTGGGATCGGATTCACGTCACGGGATCGGAAGAATTTCGGCGATCGGTCTGGATCGAGGCCAGTCAAAAGGGGCTGGAGGTACGTGGCTACAAGCCCAACGATCGCGATCTCCAGGAGCTTGACCGGCTGCGCGGAGAGACGAGCCGCAATACGATTGCGCCCATGGCAGCCCGCGACGTCGATGTCGTCCGTGGTTCAACTGGGACGGGCCGCGAGAGCGACGCCAGTGGTTTGGAACGGCCGGGTGCGCGGCGCGGCGATCGTGGCACCACGCAGAATGATCGCGCGGCCGACAGCCAGATGCGCGTGATAGAGGCAGTGATCCGACGGACGTTGTTCGACAATCCCGAGGCGGTTGCGCGGGTGATGACAGTTGCCCGCACACAGCTCGATGCGCATATCGCGGCGGGACGCAATATCCGACCGGCAATGGTCAAGGACGCCTCCCCCAGCGTCAGGCAGGATGTGGTTCGCGGCCGTGACCCAGCTACGCCCCCCATCCGTCGTCCCGGTCGCGAGCCCAAGCCCCAGGAACGCAGCCGCTCTCGGTGACTGAGAATCAGTCTTTTGTGCCGTAGCCCCTCTGCGACAAACGGGTCCGGCGATCGCCTCTTAGTTTAAGAACAGGCAAATTTGTTCGGCTTGGACGAACATTTATCGTGATTGGTAAACCACCAGCGGTGCAACTTGAACCTGTCGGATATACTATGCGCGCGAACCGTCCCATATAGCGCGGCAATCTTGCCAGATAATATAATTACTGTTATATCGACCGTGCCGAACATCGCTCAACGAGGCTCAAATTGCGCGAAGGATATAATCTCAAGACGCTTGGACCTCGGGCCGCCCAGCTGATCGTCGAACTTAACGAACGCCGTCAGCCGATCTTTTCGCTCGCTGACGTCACGGAGATCACAGGTCTGAGCCCGTCATCGGCACGCAGTCTCGTCGCGAACACCGAAGCGCGCGGCATCGTCACGCGCCTCAAGCCCGGCCTTTACAATCTGGTGCCCTTCGAGCGGGGCCGCGACACCGAGCATGTGAGCGATCCCTACCTCATCGCAAGAACGCTGGTTGGCGACGCTGACTACTTCATCTCTCACGGGAGCGCCCTCGAACTGCACCGCATGGTCACCCAACCGCAGTTGGCCATCATCGTCTCCTGCGCCAAACGGCTGCGCCCGCAGCACATTCACGGGTATGAGTTCCGCTTCGTCGACGTCAAACCGCAGGATTTCTTCGGCATAACCGAGATCTGGATTACGTCCGAAGAGCGGGTCCGGGTCAGCGATCCCGAGCGAACCATCATCGATGGTCTCGACCATCCGCAATATGTCGGTGGCGTCACAGAGGTCGCCAAGGGACTCTGGATGAAGCGCGACACGCTGCGGGTCGAACTGATGATCGACTATGCGCTTCACCTCGGCGTTGGCGCGGTCATCCGCCGCCTAGGCTATCTGCTGGAATTTTACGGGCTGGCCGACGCAGCCGCATTGGAGCCATTGCGCGCGCGGCTGACCCCGACCTACCAGCGTCTCGATCCGTTGTTTCCCAATGAGGGCCGGATGCTGGCACGATGGCGCATCCGACTCAACGTCGAGCCCGACGAACTCGATATAATCCGGAGCAGTTGATGATCCCCCAGCGCGATCTTTCCCGTATCGCCAACGGCCTTCTCAAGCCGCGCGGCCGCCGCGTGCCTGAGGCGGTGATCGAACGCGACTACTGCCTGGCCTGGTTCCTGACCGGTCTGGCCCAGCATCCTTTGCGCGAATTTCTCGCCTTCAAGGGCGGGACGGCACTGCGCCGCTGCTGGTTCGAAAATTACCGCTTCTCCGAAGATCTCGATTTCTCGCTGATCAAGCCGATCGAGCTGGACACTATCCTCTCCGGCCTGGACGAGATCTTTGCCATCGTCGAGGCAGCGTCAGGTATCAACATGGCCTATGACAGGCCCGACCGGCATGGTCATCAGAACACCCACACCTTCTATCTGAGCTACAAAGGCCCCCTGCCCGCGCGCAGCGACGTGAAAGTCGATATCACGATCAATGAGGTGTTTTGCTTTCCGTTGGCCGATCGCCCGATCCTCCGGACCTTCGAGGAATTTGCTGACCTGCCGGAAGGGCCGACCATCCTGGCCTACAGCCTGGCAGAGATATTCGTCGAGAAACTTGCGGCCCTTTCAGACAAGGCCCGCACCGAGCCACGAGATCTCTACGACCTGTGGAATCTGCTCGAGGAGCGGGACATCCGACCGGCGGAATATCTCGCCGAGTTCAGCCAGAAGCTCGCCCTTCGGGAACGCATGCCCAACGGCATAGCCGCCGCAATCGCCGCCAAAGAGAAGCGTCTGAGCACACTGTGGACTGGACGGTTGCAGCAGCAGATGAGCGATCTGCCACCATTCGAAGGGGTATTTCGCGAGGTTATGCGCGTTCTACGCGATGCCGATTTACCAGAATAGGCTCGGATACCTATGCCGTGCTACTCATATCAGTCTGAATAGCGGCGAGCGGAGAAATGGCGTTCAACAAAAACCAACATTTCGTACCGAAGGTTCATCTGCGGCCGTTCAGCCTCGACGGCGAGAATCTGGCGATCAGTCTGATCAATCTGCGCCAGATGAAGCCCATCCCGAATGCCCCGGTTAAAAACCAGTGTTCGAGCGACTATTTCTACGGACGAGACCCAAAGCTCGAGAGTGCGATAAATTTCGTCGAGAACAATTATGGCGAAGTGGTCCGGCTGCTTGAGGATGGCCACCCAACCGTCGATGGCCGAGTAAACATCGTGCTGAAGCGCTTTGCCTATCTCCAGTATCTTAGAACTGAATCCGCTTCACGAGCCGCGAGCGAAATGGTTCTGGCGCTGCAGGACGTGCCGGGCTCCGACATCCCGATGCCGCCGATGCGAGAGGCTATATTGGCAGCCGTGCAGGCAGCGATGCTGCACTTCAATGAGACCATGAAGATCGTCGATGATCTGAAACTTTGCTTGGTCCGCAATCACACGGATATGCCCTTCGTTACGTCGGACAACCCCGCGATCCTGACCAACCGACTGCATCTCCAACGCCGGCACAAGGCATTGAATGGCTTCGGAGTGAAATCGGCCGGCGCGATTTTCGTCTTGCCGCTGAACTCGCAGCTTTGCGGGATCCTATATGACGGCGCCGTCTACAGCTACGATGGGCGCGAGCGCTGGATCGACGCAGCGAAGCCTGCCGATATCGCAGCGCTCAACGCCTTGCAGGTCCTTGGCTGCGCCTCGAACGTCTATTTCCGAGATTGGGACCGCAGAGAGGACCATCTTGCGGCCGCGAAACTCGTCGTGGATCGACGCCCCTCAAGCCGCCACACCGTCACGCACCTTGTGCTTGAGGAGACCAATGACTGGGGGGAATATTATTCGGTAAAGCCGATAACGGACATCCGGAACGGCGAAAAGGCGATGGTCCACGTCAAGACCAATCACCCCTGCCCTGCCTCATGGCCATCATTTTTGCGATTCCGGGCAAACGCTGGCGCCTATTCGAACAACACGGGCGCCGGCCTCACGCGCGAGTGGTGCTTGGCGGCTGGTTTTGTGCGCGGCGACAGATATCGCAAGGTGTCGGTCTAACCCATTCACGGCGTTCTCCTTTGCTGTGCGAAGTAGGACAGAGAGGAGGCTTTGAAAGACAGCCGATGAAAAACTGCGGTGACTGAAGGCCAGCGCGAAGACCAAACGGAAGGAAATAGCTTTGCGAAAATAGTAGGTTTGAAAATGGGACTAAGACGCAACAATCCCGTGGGATCGTGACATGATCGGGGTCATGCGCTAATCTCCGCTGACCATCTGTTCGATCGCGAGGTTCGCTTGGCCGAAGATTCAGAGGCCGCGACTTCCAGCGGCGAAATTTTTCCCGGTGATGGCATTTCGGTCATCGACGAAAGGCAACTCATTCGGATCGAGGCAGTCCACCGCGGCTTCCTCTATCAGCACCTGTATTGCGCGGCATGCCTGCTGCTTGCGGGAGCAGCCGGGGTGGAGCGGATCGTCGTCGAAGGCGACGAAGACATTGAGATCGTCCTGCCCGACCGGCGGATCTATGTTCAGGTCAAGACGCGTAACGGTAAACTCGCTGCGGGCGACATTTCGGGCGCACTGGAGCGTTTCGAGGAAATCAGGGAGGAGCATCGCAAGGGAGCTCGTCCGGGCAACCCGAGTTTCGTGATCGCTTCCAATGCTGCGCCGAACGATCCCTTGGAAAAGCAGATTGCCACGTCCGATTGGCCGGAAGATGTCGAGTTGCACTGGCCCGACGGTCCTGAGCCGACCCGGTCTTGCTTGCCCTGTCCGCCACGCGATCTTGCTGACGCCATATCGGTCTGCTCGGAACTCGCGGGCCAGCTCCCGTTCGCGCTGCTACGGCCCGAGACACTGACCTGGAAGCTGGCGAGCCTCGTCATGCTCGCATCGGCTGGATCGCCACCACGCAAGGATCACAGCTTCTCACGGGCAGAACTGCCCGGCCTGTTCGAGCAGCTTGTCGTTCAGATGCAGGAGTTGCCAGCACCCCCACCAGTCTACCGCGCGCAGATGAACGAGCCAGCGCTGCTGGCAGAGAAGCCAGTCCGCATCATCGCAGGGCTTTCCGGTGCCGGCAAGACAGCCTGGGTCGCAGAAGCCGCGCAGCATGCCCCCCTCCCTGTCACCTATATCGATGTCGTCGAGATGCCCGGTGCTGCGCTTGCCTCTGCCGTCGCGCGTGAAGTCGCCGGGAGGATGTACGGGCGTTCGAGCGGCAAGCTCGGTGAGATTCTGCTGCCGGGCGCCAGTGGTCTCGACATGCTGGGGACCTTGAGCGTCACGCTCGGCCAGGAGGGCCTGCATGCCGACGTTGTCATCGACAACGCCCATCGCATCCCTGCCTCTGACATTGAGGCCATCGTCGGCCGCGCGCCGCACTTGCGTCTGCTGCTCCTCTGCCAGCCTGGCCCATGGATCGCTGCGCTTGAGGCCAGATTCAACATCCAGGCCGAAGCGCTCAACGGCTGGGATGAGGATACGATTGCTGCGGCCGCGCACGATGCTGGCTGCCTTGTGAATTTCGCGGACTGCGAGCGCCTTTCGCGGCTGACGGGCGGCCTGCCCTTCTATGTCCTCAACGCGGCAGCCGTCGCCGCGCGTGACTATGGCGGAGCGATCCGCGCCTTCTGCGAGGATGTAGAGGCACAGACGCACATTGTCGAAACGGCGCAGGAAATTATTCTGAAAAGGGCGTTCGACGGTCTCCCCGCCGACGCGCGCGAAGCCATTGCCCTACTGAGCGTTGCCGATGTCGCCCTCTCCAAGGACGAGGCGACCCAGCTGCTGCAAGAGACGTGTGGTATTGATGCGAAGGGTGCAGCTGCCCGCCTGCGAGCCCTACCCTCTACCGGGGCGCTCGAGCTGTTTGGCATGACGGGCATCAAGATCCACGACGCTGTGAGGATGCTTGGCAAAGCCGAGTTGGCGGCGCGCGGTCCTGACCTTGAGAAGAAGGTGCAAGAGGTTCTTCGCGGCATCATCATTCGCTCAATCCGGCAAGACTGGAGCATCGGAAAGCTCGGCCTTCTCATTCGTCTGTTCGGTCAACTGGGGGATGCGATGATCCTGGTCCAGTTCGCGACTGACGAGCTTTTTCATGAAATGGGCGTCTGGCCTGAGATTGAACCCTACCTGCTGGCGATCGCCGCCGATGTCGATGGTGAAGCCGGAATCCGGCTTTGGGCGCTCGATGGCCTTGTCTTCAACGATCTTCGCACAGGGCAATTCGAGCCCGGCGAGGCCCGTATCGATGCGATGAAAGCTCTTCTCGACGAGTATGATCTCGGTGAGGATGAGTGGCTTGCTTGGGGCATGAAGCGCATGCTGCTCAAGTCCATGGTCGGTGATGCGGCCGGGGTTCAGGAAATGCTTGGGCTCGTCGAAGGCCGGGTGCCCGCCAAGGCCGAGCATATGCGCGTATTCCGCTACAATCGGGCTCTCGCCTTTTTCAAGCTGGGAGACAACACGACAGCCGTCGCCGAAGCGGGCAAGTTGGTGGAAGAATATTACGACGTGCTGGGGTTAACACCAGCGGATGTCATGGGCCGTAATCCACCGCAGCTGCGGCCGCTCCTTCCCAAGGGCTGTGATAATACCGATCAGCTCAAACATCTGGCTGACACGCTCGATCTCCTCGCGCAGGCAGCCGGCCGGAAGAGCCAGCGCTCCACCATGGCACGCATTCATGCGATGAAATTCTACGAACTCGCGCAGGCATACTCATCCTTCGTTCGCGTCGGGATGGACCTGGTCGACGAACTTGTTTGGGTGAATGACTTCGAGTCCGCCCGGTACACCATCGAACGCAACATCTTCCCGGTCATCCAAGCCATCGGCCTCACCTCCGACGTGCTCGAACTGCGAGCGCTCTATGCGGTGGTGCTGGCCTACTGCGGCGATCATCAGGCGGCAACCCATGAGGTCGAGCGCCTTCGTCCCTATGAGGAAGCGATGGATCCCAACCATCGCGCTGCCTTTCAGGACCAGAAGCAGATCATCAGTGATGTCCGGCGCTATGGAGGGCCTCCCCAGCGTCGTGTCGATATTCCTCCGCCGCTCCAAGCGCTGTTCGACCAGCGGAGAGGCGCAACGCCGTCCGTTGAGCAACACAAGAAGGTTGGCCGGAATGAGCGCTGCCCTTGCGGCTCAGGGCAGAAATACAAACGGTGTCACGGTCGCTAGGCCGCAGATCAGCGATGGCTGGAGTTCGGACCGTGGATCTGCGTCACGTTCAGCCTTCCCTTGAGCATGACGCGGCCCGGATCAATGACCCACAGCGATAGGGTGCCCTTGCTGCCCTGCCAGTCTGTCCCCACCCTCATGAAGCCCGACCTTTCAAGGCTATTGCGCATGGTGTTGCTGTCGGTCGTGGCGAAAGCGGGTTCATGGATTGCCGCGGCAATCGCCTCGACGAGATCGCCAGAGAGCATTTGGCCGCGCCGATCTCTATGGACGACGACATATCCAAGCTCGGGTGCCTCCTCGAAGCCGGCGATCGATGCACCCGCGTTGGCGAACCGGCCTTGGCGATAGCGCCGCAGCGGTACCTTGAGAGCGCCGGCGCCAACGATGCGGCCCCTCTCACCTTCGCGCAGCAGGGCCATAATTCTGGTCCGACGAAGCCTCGGCATGATGTCCTCGACGCTGCCCTGAATGGCACCGCCTGCTTTGACGAGTTCGGCGACCGCACGCTGGTCAGCAAGGCTCAGATCAGCAAAACTGCCGAACCAGCGCGCCAGCCCGCTCCCGGCTTCGGGAACGCCGCTCATCAGTTGGTCGGCCGATAATAGATGGCGTCGAGCATGGCGGCGCGCGCGTCCCAGAGCTCGGTGTCGCGCCCGGTGGGCCGCTCGGCCGTGTACCAGGGCGCCTGCCTGATGGACTCGATCACGCGGCCCCAATAGTTTTCGAGCTTGATCGTCGTCGGCGCGAAGGAGAGCGCCTCGGCGAGGCCCGGGGTGTTGCCACCGTTCACGCAGACGAAGACATCGGGTCGCTTCATGGCGAGCAACCGGGTGGCCGGTGCCAGCCGCGCCACTCGGGAGGATTTCGAAAAGGCGGCCGTGAAGGCCGCGACGTAGTCGTTGAACTGTGCCTCGGTCACGTCACCACGGCGCGGGATCGCATCGAGCGCGGCGGCAAGTGCGCCGTCTTCGAGACCGATCAGCTCGGCAAAGGTGCCGGCACCGCCCATCGAGCCGAACCAGCCCCAGTCAAGATCGGCCAGACCCACGGCTTCGGCCTCATTCTTGCCGAGTACCCCAGCGATGCCCTTGGCCTCGGCAGCCGAGACCTTCGCGAAGGAGGGAGTGCGCGAGAAGATCTGCTGGATGGCCCGCACGAGCTTCATGCGCTTCTCGAAGTCATGATATTCATCGCGACGGGCGAGCTTCACGAATTCGGGCCATTCCATCGTGGCGAGCGGCGAGTTGACCCGTGCCCACTCTTTGCGATCGTCCGGCAGGATCGGACTCTTCGGCCTCGGCTTGCCTGCAGCCGCCTTGGCCTGGCGCCTGTAGCTCTCGGCAAGCTCCGGCGTGATGGGGAGGCGGAGCGGCGCGTAGGCTTTGATCTGGCTGCGGACCTGTACGAAGAAAGGATTGTCGGTCGCTCCCTTCGCATGCACACCGGCCTCGAAATTCGGGCCCAGCCCGCCCTTGGTGAAGTTGGCACTGCCGACGATCGCCTCCGCCTTGTCCCCCGTCTCGAAGTAAAAGATCTTAGGATGGAAGCAGCCCAGGCGATTCTTCGCGACATAGGCGTTGGGAACATCAACGAGGCAATCGACGAGCGCGGCCTCGGTTGCAGAGAAGTCGACACCCAGGAGAACGGACTCGAACTTTTCGCTATGGGCAAGGAGCGTCTGAGCGACTTCCGTGATGCCGCCCCAGGCAACCGCAATCGAAATACTGTCATGCTTGCGAATGAGCGCTGAAAGTTTGCGCGCCGTCGATGCCGCATTCACCAGAGATATTTTCATGCCTCGCCTTTTGCCCCGATTCCCTTGAGGATTGACTTAGCGAGCTCACTGCGGCGCGCATAGCGTTTCACCGCATCACGAGCGGCAATGCCTTTACTAAAGTCACTTTCTAACGATCGCGGTCCCGAGGCTTTCGTTCAATCGGCATCGGCGTTTGGCCTTCACCAACATCTCCATCGGCTTCGCGAGAACGACTGCCCACCGAACCCTCCGCCCGATCGGCGATCATGATCTCCCGCGCCCGCTCCAATCGCCGCGACACCGCCGCCGGCATATCGGCCACAAACACGGCGATATCCTTGGCCAGCGCGCGATCCTCGGCCTTCCCGGTCGCCGCCAGCGCGGACGCGGCATCTGCGTAGGCCCCCCGGATCTGCTTCTGTCGGCCCAGCGCCAACACATCCTCCACCCGACGCTCCGGATTCTGTGATCGTGCAAACTCCTGCGCGCGCTCTTCGATCAGCCGATTGAGTTCCAACTCCCTCCCCTGCCCCGCTGTCCGGGCCTCCAGATGGTGCGCCGGCGAACGCACCCGCTTCTGCACATGGCCGCGCGCGCGGCGCGGCGTCGCTTCGGCGGAAATGCCGCGCTGGCGCAATTCATGGGCGAAGCTCTCACGCCAATGATGGAGGTCGGCCTTGCGCGGATTAAACCGAGTCCCATCGGCACCCTGGGTCGCAACGGTCAGATGAACATGGGGGTGAGCGGTGTCGGTGTGGAGCGCCACCATATAGCTGAATTGCCCTTCGAACTCGACGCGCGCGAACGCCTGGACGGCATCATGGATAGTCGCGGCATCGGTCGTACCGCCGGGCATCGACAAGACCATCGACATCGAGGTCGGCCGGTCCTTGCCATGATGATTCATCGCCTCATCGAGCATGTCCCAGTCGGCGGCAATCGCCTTCAACCGCTTTTCATCGGTGATGATCTCGCCCTCGCTGCTGCGGACTTCGAGCTTCCCGTGCCGCGAGATATAGCCGAAATGCTCGGCAAGATGCCTGGCGCCACGCTGCTTACCGGAGATCTTGACCATGACCTCAGGGGCCTTGCGCACGATCCGCTCGAGCTTGGCCCGCGCCTCGGCAGGCGACAGCACCGGCGCAGCATTGCTCCCGCCCCTGCCCTTGCCGCCCGAACGGATCCGTAGTGTCCCCCCGCGCAGGCTGCGCTTGCCTCCGGTCGGCGGTCGCCAGGCTTCCATCAGGCTGGGAAGCGGCAGGACGCCGTCGTCATCCTCATTCATCAGCCGTATCCCAATAGGCCATGTCACCCTTGAGAGCGCGGCCAAGCACGCGCAACTGATCGGCCACCTCATCCCGGAAGGAAGCGACCCGCGCGGCCTCGCGCGCCAGGTCGAGACGCGAGTCCACCATGGTTGCGGCATGCAGGGCATGGACCGCCTGGTTGAGATTGATGCCGATCCGGTTGAGCTCGCGCCAGGACTGCGCGATCACCACCCGGTCTGCGCGCGGCGGCGGCGACGTCGCGTGCAACCGTCGGCGCAACAGCATCACCAACCACTCGGTCCGTTTGAGGCCACGCGCATCAGCCGCCGCATCGAGCTGGACAATATCCTCGCGCAGGAGCCGAAGGTGCAGCCGGTCAGTCGTGCGCGTCCGAGGCGGTGCCGTCGCGGCCCCGGCGTCTTCAAGCGCACCGTCGATCAGCTTGCGCAGGAGCGCTGAGCGACCGCCGGCCGCAGTCGCCTTAGCATCGAAGCGCGCCGCGAGATCATCGGGCAGACGGACGTTGAAGACGGCCATGTCCGCAAGACTATTGTCATACATTGACGGCGCCAAGCCTATCCGGCCCTCACCTAACACCACTCATCTGATAGTCTGCTTGAACAGACTCCGGCCCTCTTCACGCCAAGCGTTCCAACCTGACCTGGCATCTCCAGAAAGAAGAATGCCCGAACGAAACAATCCCCTCTGTCCTGGAAAAATGAAGACAGCCGCACCCCTGAAGAAGGGGCGCGGCTGTCAAAATTATCTGAAAAGCTCGATCGTTTCTACGCGGAGTAAGGGGGTGAGTGGGTGCAAGCCCTGCCCTTCCGATGGCCTACCCCACGGCAATGTCCGCAACGGACGCCTCGATCTCCTCGCCGTCGTCGAACATCACCCGGACCCGCTCGGGCAGGACCAGACGTCCTGTCCGTCCGTCCACCGTCACCCGAACCGCATCAAGGGGCTGGGGCTGCGAAGAAAACTCCGTGCCGAACATCGAACGCAGGCCGACACCGGCACGAACTGGTCGGCTCGGTGCAGCGCGCTCGGTGCCCTGCGCGTTCGAGAACGCGGGCACGTTGCGCAAACCGGCGTCGGGCAGAGTCTCGGATGCCTTGAGTCCCGCGATAAACCGGCCGCCTTCAGCCAGGGTCACGCTCTCATCGCCAAGCCCCCCGACATAGGCGCGCACCGCGTCGCCATGAACGCGGGCAGCCCGGTGCAGGTCGTAGAGCAACCGGATCGGCATCTGGTCGATCGCGGCACGCAGCCAGGGCGCCATGTCGGCACAGGCGGCATAGAGCGATACGAACTGCTTCGAGCGGCCGAGCGCGCGGGCGATCTCCGCCTGGGTGACGCCGGCACCCAGCATCCGTTCGATCCCGGTCGCCAGATCATGGGGGGTCAGACCCGCGCGCTGGTCATTCTCGACGATCTGATCGGCGAGCGTGTCGGCGCGGTTCACCACCGCTATCACGATCGCCGGGATGGTCTCGCGCCCGGCAAGGCGCGATGCCCGAAAGCGCCGCTCACCGACGCGAATGACGTGAAGGCCGTCACCATTTTTCGGGGCGACGATGATCGGCTGCAGGACGCCGCGCGCGGCGATCGAGGCAGCAAGATCCTTGAGTTCCGTCTCGTCGAACACGCGCCGCGGATTTTCGGGATCGGCCATGATCCAGTCGAGCGGCAGATCCTCGACGCGCCGAGCGCTGTCGTGTAGACCGACAAGCAGTCCGAACTCTTCGGCGCGCTGATCGAACTTGCCCATCACGCCGCACTCAGAGGGCGAACGTCCATCCGGCGAACGATCTCCGCCAGGATCGGCCGGATTTCGTCCGCAGCCGCCTTTGCGCCGCTGCCGGTTTCGCGCCAGACCGGATGATGCTGTTCGGCCGAATGCTTGTAGGTCGGCCGCGCCTTGATGAAGGCAGGAAACATCAGTTTCTCGCCAACCGCGCGGGCGAGCTTGACCGCATTGTCCATTTCGCGTCGGTCGAAAGGATTGACCATAGAGGGCAACAGCCCGAGAAAATCAACCTTGCGCCCGCCTCGCGCGCCCTCCGCCTTTTTGAGCGCGGTAAGTAGCATCTTGGCGCATTCGATCGAATCCTCGGCGACCTGAACCGGCGCGATCACTGCGTCGGCTACCGCCATCGCACTCAAGGTCAGCTCGTCCCATTTGGGTCCGGTGTCGATGACAACATGGTCGAAATGGGCACCAAGCGCAGGGAACCGGCCAAGGAAATCGCGGACATCCGCGGCCGCCTTGACCATCTGCAGGCGCGGATCGGCAGCGAAGACCGTGATGCCGGGCGCATCGGTAAGCTCGAGCCGCGCCTCGGGATCGAACAGGTCCGCCGAAAACCACCCGGTTCGCTCGCTGGCAAGCCGGCGTGTGGAACTGCCCTGCGGATCAAGGTCGAGAAAGGCGACGCGATTGCCGCTTGGTTCAGCCAGATACCAGGCGAGATGCGTGGCGAGAAAGGTCTTGCCGACCCCGCCCTTGAGCAGGCTGACGACGATCGTCTTCATGGGCACAGCGCCTTCACGATTCATAATCGTGGGGACCATCGCGCAGATTGCGCTCATAATGGTCGCGCGACGACCAATCGCCACCGCCGCCGATGCCCGGGCCGACATAGCGAAACAGGTAAACGGTGATCGCGAAGCAGACGAATGCGAATACGAACGCATGGTCGGGATGGCGGGAAAAATAGTCGGCCACGACGGGTCTCCTTGGCATGTTCCAGGGACACCGATTTGTCCCCGCACCGCGCTGCAAGACGCGGCCCCTCAAGCCGCGCAGCCTCCCCTCTCGTGCCGGAGAGCAAGGTCCAATGGACGTCAGGCGGCACCGCCGACAGTCTGCTCAAGCAGACTTTTCGGCCATCCCCCCGATCAGGGGGATGGCTGGACTCGACATTGAGCGTGGGAAGTTTCGTCAACCCAGCGGCGCCAGCAAGGCGGGCGCGAAGCGATCAGCGCTGCGAACGGGTACGTCAGTCAGCGGTCTCGTGAAGACGCCACTGGTGGACCAGCGCCACGATTTTGTCCTCGTAACCGAGTTGGTCGGGGTAGATCGCGCCGTGATGACCGCCCAGATAGACGAACACGACGGCCATGTCGGCGGCGACCGCATGGTCGACGCCGAACAGGTCAGCGAGATCGAACCCGCCATTGTCCTGCGCATTCCACCAGGCGAGCAGGAAGTTGGCGGCGCGGCGCGCTTGCCCGGTATCGGACGCGGCGAGGTCGAAAAGCCGGTCGAGGGCTTGGATGACAGGCTCGCTCATCTGCGAATCCTTTCAGTAAAAGGGTGGCCCCGACAGGGTCGGGGCCATGATAGCTCAATATTCGTGGGTGAGAAGCAGTGTCAGCACGCGGGTGGTGATGTTTGGGTCTGTTGGATCGGGCGATCCGTGGGTCAGTGCCCGATCATAATAGTCGATCTTCCAGTACAGGACTTCGCCCGCGAACTCGAAGCGACCGAAATCACGCTCCCCATGCGGATCGACGTCGGGACCAAAGGCGTCATAGTCGCACACCGTGCGCAGCAGTTCAGCGCGGCGCTGGAACCCGCGAAACAGGCTGATATCGCCGATCAGGTCGGCGACCCCGGCGGTCATGACCACCTGGTTGACGCCCGGGTTATGGATGGACTGGCGCAGGGCATCATTGAGCCGCGCGATGGTCGCGATGCGCTGGTCTGCGGATAGAACTTTGTCATTCTGGGGGTCGGCCATGACGTTTGACTTTCCAAGCTGTGTCAGACCCCGCCGATCGGGGCCTTCCGACAGGCGACCGGACCGCCGGGGCATAGCGCGCCCGCGCACCCGACAGGGTCGCAACGGATGTGGAGAAGCCCGGTACCGGGCTTGCGCTGGCAAGTGCCGCGGCGAGGACGCCAAGCCAGGAAGGGACCGTCGGTGCGGTGGTGAAAGGATATTTGGAACGTCATGGCCGACTTTTCGGACGTGCTGCTGGACGCGCGACCAAGGTCTTCGCTATCCTTTCGATCATGACAGACACCGCCCGGATCATTACCCTTTGGCCACGCTGGACATCGAGCGTCGGCGCGATGCAGCGGCTGCAGATCCAGGTTCGCACCCAGTGCCGCCGCTGCGGCGCCCTGATGCGCGCCGATCTGGTCGAGCTTGTGGCTCGCTATGGCGGGAATGCCTCGTTGATCGATCGGCAGGAGCGATGCCGAATGGTCGCCTGCGATGGCGCGACCTTCTATCTTGCGGCCCGGCGCTATGATGGACCGTGGCGCATCCTGCTCGATGACGCGGCGCTCCGCGATGGCCTTAACCTATGCCCGCCAGCGCATCTCGCCCTTGGTAGACCAGCCCCTGTCGCCAATGCCGCAGGCCTGCCCACTCCAGGGCGCTGTTGACGGCCTGCCCACGGCAGGGATCGTCACCCGCATGGGCCGAGACCCGGCACGGGGCTCGGGGCGTTTCGCCTAGAGCCCGGTCCGGCGCAGCCGGAGCCGCCCTGACCGCTCAGGCATCTTTGGAATCAGCGAGATCACCGAACAGACGAAGCAATATCTCGTCCAAAGTGGCGACCTTTTCGAACCTGGTTATCCGGACCTTGCGATGGTTAGGCCGCTCATTCTTCTCCCCTTCTGCTGTCCCCTTGCTATGTTTTGCGACGGCGAACGCACTGATGTCCGACAGGGGCTCGCCCGGTGCTGCTCCGAACCACAGATAATGATCGAAGAGGAGATCCGGCGTCACCACGATCCAGAGGACGCATCCGCTCGGCTTGCCCATCAGCTTGAGGCTGATCTTGACCTCATCGGTCTTGCCGCCGACGATTTTGGTCTTGAACTGGATATGGCGTGTTACGCGACCGCGGGCCATGACCAGATCATAGCCGCCTGCGTCGAATTCAGAGCGTAGCACCTCAACGTCTGTCACACCCAGTTGCCAGAGCCGACGCAGCGCTGCACCGACAAAGACATGCTCGACGATGCGCTCCCGCAGGGTCGAGTGAATGAAGTGCGGGTTCGCTTCCTCGGTAAGATCGTCCAATCGGCACTCGCACAATATGGGCGGGGGCGGAGGCCCCCGCCAGAAGGTTTCAGCTGAACGGATCATATTCGTTGATGACGACCACGTCGCCGTCGAATTCGTCGGCGGTGATGACGGCGAAGTGGTTGCCGATACCGATGACCATCGTGGCGATCATGAGGGTCCTGGAGAGGCCGAGCGCATTCAGGCGGGCGATCTTGATGTCGGTGAACATGTCGAGGCTCCTTGAAAGCCGGCGGGTTCATCCCCGCTCGACTGGCGCCCGAAGTGTTCGGTGGGTGGCCGCGATCACTTTTTGCCGCAGGCCAAAAGCCGTAGCGAAGCGACCGGACCCTTTACGGGTTGATCGCATTAGGCCGCACGCCGGACCAAGGATTGCGCCTCAAAGAGCGGGGTGAAGCTGTCGGCCGGAAGAGGTCATGGCCCCACCGGACGGATATCACCGGTTGCTTGTGTCTTCCTCATGTGAGACATATATCTGCATCAGATGAGACAGGAGCAGCAGATGGCGAGCCAGCCCGTGACGATCGAGACCCTGCTTGGCGTTGCGCCCCGGAAGGGCGACACGCGCCTGGGGCTGAGCTATTCGATTCTCGAAGGGCTGCCGGTCGGCGCGCTCGACCATCTCGCCGATACCGTCGCGCCGGGCGACAGCCGCTTCAAGTTCCGCCTGATTTCCAAGGCGACGCTTGATCGCCGCAAGAAGTCGGCATCCAAGCGCCTGACCAGCGAGGAAGGCGACAAGCTGGCGCGGATCGCCAAGGTGTTCAGCTTCGCGCTCGATATCTATAAGGATCCTGCCAAGGTCCGCGATTTTCTCGGCCGCGCGCACCCCATGCTCGACAACAAGCCGCCGCTCGACGTGGCGCTGGCGACGGGTCCGGGAGCCGATGTCGTCATCAACCTGCTGGGACGGGCGGCCTATGGCGGCGGGGCGTGAGCGCCCAGATCACCGACCGCGTGCTGACCTGCTTTCGGATCGGCGATCCCGATGGCGCGCATCCGATCTATGACAGCGAGGGCGCTCGGCTCTATCCGGGACGGTGGAACACCGCGGCCAGCCCGATCATCTACACGTCAGAACATTATTCGACGGCGATGCTGGAAAAGCTCGTCCACGCGAACACGGTGATGCCGCCCAACCAGCATTATATCCGCATCACCATCCCCAACGGCGTCAGCTACGAAGTCTTCCCGACCGCGAAATTCTCCGGGTGGGACTGCAAGCGCGAAGACATCTGCAAGGCCTTTGGCGAGTCCTGGTTCACCGCGCAACGCTCGGCGCTGTTGCTGGTGCCTTCGATCCCGGCGCGGGTGGAACGCAACATCCTGATCAATCCCGCACATCCCGACGCGCAAGCAATCAGCTTCGATCTGCCCGAACCAATCTGGTGGGATGACCGGCTCTACGGCTGATCCTGCCTGACCGGCATATTTGGATTAGACCTTCCAAATTGCCCTATTCGCCGACAGCTCGTCCGACGGGGTTAAGCAACTGCGGAACCACCGTGACGATCTGGCCGATCGCGAAGGGCTTGGCGATCAGCACGCTGTTGGGGACGCCGTGTGATGTCCAGACAATCATGCTCGGCGTTACCCAGGCCCCTATATGGGTGACTCACTGGATATCGACACTTGATAGATGTTCGTTCTTTGTTCTATTCTGTGGCCATGCTCCGAGTCGATGAAGATAGCCTGGCCCTCCATCTCGAGGTGTCGCTCGCAACGGCCGAACCGGCCCTCGTCACCGATATTGGGTGTGGCGATACCGTTGCACGACGCCGTGCAACGGCGGAGTTGGCGCGACACCTGGCAGTGCGTTTGCGCTGCTACGATATCCTCGCTGACGAGCCCGCTGCGAGGTCGGATACGTTGCCGCTCTTCCCTGAAGGATGACGCCCGCCACGTTTCGGATTGAGCGCTGATGCTCGCTGTATTTCTGCTTGCCGTCGCGGTCGTGCCCAACGGCCAGTTGTTCGCTTGCACACCCGTCAGGGTCTGGGACGGCGATGGCCCGATCTGGTGCCGCGAGGGACCACGGATCCGGCTCGCTGGGATAGCGGCGCGAGAGATCGATGGCTCGTGCCGCACGGGACACCCCTGCCCGCGCGCCAGCGGGATTGTCGCGCGCGACACGCTGGTGCGGTTGCTGGGCGGCGCGAAGGGGCGCAGCGCCACAGGCCATATCCTTGTCAAAGGTCCGACACTCCAATGCCGATCGACTGGTAATGCGAAAGGAGATCGCACCGGTGCCTGGTGCGCCGCGCCAGCGATCGGCGACATCAGCTGCGCCATGATTGCGACCGGCACGGTGCTGCGATGGCGCCGCTATGCGGCGGGCCACTGCCGCTGAGAGGACGCGGAAGAGCAATATCCTAGCCGCGATCTTCCAGATCCATTTCCTAATCTTTCCTCGATCTCGAAGCGTGCTGCGGAAAACAGCAAAAAGGCCCGGCGGCATGAGCCGCCGGGCCTTCGCCGGCCTCAGAAGGGAATTTCGTCGTCATCGACCGAGCTGTCATTGCCGCCCTGGTCGCCGCTCGCAGCCTTGGCGCGGGTGAGGAAGGTCACCTCGTCGGCGATGATCTCGGTGCCGTAACGCTTGATGTCGTCCTGATCAGTCCAGCTCGTATAGTGGATCCGGCCGCGGACCATCACCTTCATGCCCTTGGTGACATAGTCCTCCACCGTCTTGCCGACCCCGTTGAAGCAGGTGATCCGGTGCCATTCGGTGTCCTCGACGCGGTAGCCGTCGCGATCCTTGATGACCTTGCCGTCGCTGTCACGCTTGGGCCGCGAGGTCGCAAGGCTGAAGTGGGTGATTTTGGTGCCGCCCTGCGTGGTGCGGGCTTCCGGGGTGGCGCCGACGTGGCCGGCGAGGATGACGATGTTCTGCATGTCGAGGTTTCCTTATCTGTCGGCCGAAGGATGATCCCTTCGACTGATCCCCGAAAAAGGCGGCCAGGACGGTGCCTCCACCGAGAGGCGCGCAAGCGCCGGAGGGGAAACCCCGAGACAAGGGGTGGTGCGGGCAGCCGTGGTACACGGCAACTCGGCCCGAAGGTTCGCGGGTTGGAGGCGGCGGACGGCCGACTTAGGGGTCAGATCAAAAGGAGGGATTATCTCTTCGTGCTGACACGAGACTCCAGGAAACCGTGCAGAACACACCGCTCTTCCAGCCAATGTCCCTGGCCGCCCCACCGTTCCCGCGGCGGTGCCATGATCGCCTCTGCCTTTTGCGTCACTGTCCAGACGCATCCGCAGGTCACGTCACAAGCCTGACGATCACCGCGTCGAGGACACCGGATGGCTCCTGCCTGTCCAAGGCACGGCGGCAAGACCTGACCAGTATACGGCTTGATGCATGAAGGTGATGGTTCAGGCCCGTGCCGTACGCGCGCGCGCTCCGGAAAACCTCAAGCCTGCGACGCCGAGCATACCGGGAGGCCTTCATCCTGCGATCGCCATGCAGTGAACGCGCAAGGACAATCAGGGTACCGAAGACCCGCGCGTCTCCGCTGAAGCCGGGTCGGCCATGTTGACCGCCGGTGCCGCAAAAGGATCGACCAGCTTATGTATAGGCTGGGCGCGCCCCATCCAGGGCTTGGGCTGGATGCACCGGACCCAGTCGGCAAAGCTCGGGATGAAGCCGAGATCCTCGAGCACATGCTGCTCGCCGACCAGACGGACGGGTACGACCCGGCCCGAGGACACGGTGATCGTCGCGCCAAAGAAGCGCTCCAGCATGAAGACGCCCTCGGCATGATGGCGCAGCGCCCGGTG
Source organism: Sphingobium algorifonticola (assembly GCF_004005485.1). Lineage (GTDB taxonomy): Bacteria > Pseudomonadota > Alphaproteobacteria > Sphingomonadales > Sphingomonadaceae > Sphingobium > Sphingobium algorifonticola. The sequence continues at coordinate 4,979 of NZ_RZUL01000011.1, read as the reverse complement.
CCGATAATCGGCGGTGATCGCCTTGGATTCGTCGAACCACTGGTGGAGCGGCAGATAGTCTTCCGGCGAGCCGCCCCATTTACGGACCGACGAAAGCGCGTGGTGATAGCAATGTCCCATCTCGCCCTCCTCACCACTGATGTTCGTAGGATTCGACCGCGACGTAGCGATCATTGTGGTCGAGGCTGATCGTCCCGGCGGCGACGTCGAACCGGAACTCGCCATAGGCACCGTCATTATTTTCCCACCCCGCATGGGTAGCCGTCAGCAGATCGAAGGCCAGGCTCTCGATCGCATCGGCGATCGGTGTTGTTTCGGACCTGGTATCCATACCGTCGGCAAGGGGGATGATCATGGCCACGTCCACGCCCGGCAGATCGGCGGGCGCGTCACCAGCAAAGGCCTCGACACTTTCGATCTGCCCGGAATCGCCGCCGCCATCGAACTGGACCAGCACACTGGATATTCCCGCAGCTGCAAGCACCTCGAACAGGCAAGCCTTGTTCACAGCGACGAGCGACGCGCTTTTGGCTTCGAAAGCGGCATGTCGCGCCATGACGATGTTCCAGTCTATGGGCGCAAGCGGGGTCGCATCGGGGTGAGCCATGAAAAATCTCCCTCATAATGTTGGATGACAGGCCTCCGATCATCCGAAGGCCACCAACCCCATCGCCACCTTTCCTCTCTCTGACTGGTGCTTCGTGCCGTACAGCGGAGACGGGCACCGCAAAGCGGTGCCCGCTACCGATCAGCGCGCTCGCTGCCTGCGAGCCGGGTCCAGCGATGCCGGAGCCGCTCCCAGCGGACCACGGCGATCGACGATCCGGATGTTCCGCGATTTTGCCTCGATAACGAGGCGTTCGATGACACCATTACCCTGGAAAGCGATGACGAACCGCGGCTTGAGCGAGAGCATCTGCTCGTTTCGGCGAAAGCCCGCGCGGTCACCCAGCTTGCGATCGAGGCCGAAGCGCACCTGCTGGATCCCGTTCTGATCGGCCCAGGAAGCTGCAAGCCGTTCGATACCCTTCATATCGCCGCCATGGACCAGATACATGTCACCAACATGGGCACGCACCTTGTTGAGCGTGGCGAGGAGGTTGTCGGCGAAGGTCTTCATATCCTCGTCGTTCGCGAAGGTCAGCCGGCCACCGGCAAACACGACCGGCGTGCCCTGCGCCATATTGGCGTTCTGCGCCCGCTCGCGGCGCGCGCGCAGGAAGGCATGTCCATCGACGATCCCGGCGGTGACACCGAGCGATATCCGATTGCCGGATGATGGCACCCAGGACCTCCCAGTCTCGCGAATATAGTGCGCGGCCGCGATGTCGCGCATGACCTCGAAGGAGCCAGCGGATTCCTCCACCTTCTTGGCGAGATCAATCTTCTCTTCCAGATTGGCCGTGCTGATTTCGGAGCCATCCTGTTCGGCGAGCAAGAGCCGGATGTCGTCGGTCAGTCGATCGACCAGGCCGTGTTTCTTGGCGGCGGCCCGGTGGAAGAGGTTTACTAGGCCCCAGCCCAGATCTTCGATGTCGCGTTCCAGCGACGTGTTGCCCATCGTCGTGAAGAGATCGCTCCAGATGGCGGTGACGGTTTGCTCCAGGGCCTCAGTCGGCGGCGGTGCCATGCCGCTCAAGTCTTCGGCGCGAGGTTCGAGGTGCCCTAGCTCCAGTGCCGCGAGTGCGGCTGCAAGCGATGTAGACATGATAGCGAGCCTTTCTGTCTGTGCCGGCGGCCTCTCCGCCGGATGCCCATCCTCTGGGCGCGCGCAAAAGAGGCGCTGGCACCGAGGCGCAGCCGAGGGAAACCCGCGAACAAGGGGTGGTGCGGGCAGCCGTGGCACACGGCAACTCGGCCCGCCGTTCGCGGGTTGCCAGCGCCTCGCGGGCGCCCATATGCGGCATCCTCTGGCGGCGAGGTGTTGGCACGGACTGGCTCTAGCTATGATCCTGGTAGCTGCCCTCCATCCGCAAAGGGGGTATCTCTAACTCCGCTGCCGCGAAATGCGCCATCACCGCCGCAAAGCTGCCGAGGCCGCGCACCGTTTCCGCCGAGATCAGGAACTCGTCGTCATCCGATGCGGCAAAGCTGCGAACGCGCATCCCATCGAAGACGACCCGCTTGGGGCCGAATCTACCCGGCGAGCCGCCTGCCCAGCGGGCAAACAGGAGATGATGATCGACACAGAAACGCTCGATTGCCTCGAATTGACCCAGGCACCGTCAAGGTCGGCCAGATAAAGGAAGGTGCCCTGGTCAAGGACGTTGGAATCGAACGGTGTCCCCTCCCAGTCGATGCATGCGCCGTCGCTTTCGATCGCCGCGCAAAATGCAGGAGGGAGGACAGGGGACAGCGCTCCGCCGATGCGGATCGCGACGGCTACGCGATCGGCCATGATGAACTCCGTGACGATAGGGTCGGGTCAGTCTGCCAGCAGGCTGCGGATGATGAGCACGGGCACCGCTCCATCGACAGGCGATCATTGGAGAGCCTGTTCCAATCAGGGGAAACAGGCGCCATCCTCGGTAAAGCTATATTCATTGGCCAGGATGGCCTCATCGACGACGGCATCCGAGAGCTGATACCAATATTCCTGCTCGAGCTGTCGGTAGAGCCAGCGCGCAAGATCACGGAGCAGTTCGATGACCACATCCTCGGCACCCAAGGTCATGATCTGCATCGTGGCACTTTCCCGCTCGACAGCAATCGCCATTGTATATTTGTGATAGTAGCGGCCCTCGTGGCGGATGCCGGCGGTGAGCTGATAGAAATTGCGCCGCTGGATCGCTGCCAGCCCATCGGCGATCCGATGAAGCTCGGCGTCCTGCGGGGCATGTGTCCGGATCGCGCGCGAAGCGCCGGACGCATAGTGATAGCGACCTTCGAAGCAGGCTCCATCGCCTTGGCTGCAGAAGCCGGAATACCAGATGCGGGGCTCCTGACGGGTTCCCCCGCCAAAGAGCCGAACAGGGTGGGTTGCGAGATCGACGCCGAGGATCGCGCAAATCTGTGCGAAATCGTCAAAAGCGAACTCCTGCCACCCGTCATCGGGCGCCGAGCGCCGATACCAATCGCGAGCGTGTTCGGCAGCCGCGCCGGACAATTCGCTCAGCCGATAAACGGTGGTGCTGATAATCTCAGGCATCAGTCCCTCCCGCTTTGCTCGAAAGTTTGGTCGCGGTGCCGAGCCGCAGGGCCAGCGCTTCATCGATGAACTGGGAGGTCGACATCGCATCGATAGAGTCTGCCGTAATCACGAGCGCAGACCCACCGAAGCCGTCCGGGCGCATCTTGGAGCAGTTGAACCCTGTCTCAATCGCGATGAATGTCAGCGTTGGTGAGCGGCGCACGATCTCCTGCAGGATGTCGATCCAGCGATCGTCAAGATCGATCCCCGCCACCGTTTGATCGTCAGGCAACCTGGCTATGGCACCTAACAGCAGATCAGCTGCGACTGACCTCTCGGTGCTGGTGGGGAGTGCCGCCACGATATCGGGCAGTTCGAGGTCGATCATGGAATTCCGGCCGATCTCGGCGAACAGGTAAAGTTCGTCGTTTTCGGTTTCGGACTCGAAGACATTGCACAGGATCAACCGCTCGGCGGCCGTTAGGTCGCCCAAAGGAAGCATCGGCGACACGACGCACTGGGAATAGTAATCAGCCATGCTGATCTCCTGTCTCTGGGGGTCAGGCAGCGGCGGCGAGGCGGATCGCGCCTACATCACCGATGGTGGCGGCAAGCCGACGCGCGAACGCCGGAGCGTCCAGCAATTCGGCGATAGGAGCACGGTGGACCCTGCCAGAGTCCTGGCCGTCACGGCAGCGGTGGAAGGAGAGCTCAAGTCCCGGAACCAGACCGCGCGGTACGACGCGGATGGCAATGTCGACATGGCGCGCCTCAGTCATGCCTTCATCCAGATCTGAGTGGATCACGGTGTTGATCCGGGCATCATCCGGATCGAGGCCGATCGCTGCGAGCAGCCGGGCAAGCGCGCGGCGTGCCTGGTAATGGAACGTGCGCTTGGCCGGCATATCGGTGGTGATATCGTTTCCCGCAATATCGAGCAGGGCTGGCGCTGCGATGACCGCTAAGCGATCTTCGCGGCAGCGGCGCCGAAGATCGGTCAGGCTCGGAGCATCACGGTCGGCGATATCGGCCAGGTTCCGAATGAGGAGCAGGACGGCGGCGTCGCTTGCGAGCGCCTTTCCCGATCGCTGGCAGTCATCGATCGCTGCGTTGAGTGCGTGGAAAGCCGCCGGCAGGGTTTCCAAGCCTGAAGGGCATAGCGCCTGATTATGGCGATAGAGCGTGTCAAAGTGCACAAAGACCTCCTTTTCGAGCGCTATGGTGCGCTCAATAGGCCGAAGGCTCCCTCTCCTCTGACGGCGATGCGGGGTTGATCAGGGTGCTCCGTCGTGAAACCGGCCTAGTTGCGGATCGCACCTGCGAGGACGTCGATCTTGAGGGCAAGGCTTCACCAGCGCACCGGCAGGTCGATGGAGTTCTGGGGGACGCCGAGGTCGAGGAGCATCAGGAGCGTGGCGAGGCTGTCCTTGCCGCCACTGAACTCCATGACGATCCGCCGGTAGGCGGCGAGGTCGGAACGGGAGCCGCGCGCGATCATGCCGCGGCACGGATCTTTTCCTCGGCTGTCTCCGAGGCGGCGAGGCCGGTCGCGCGGAGCAGATAGCCCGCAGCAGATTCGGCTTTTGCCGCAGCCGTCATGATCGCACGGGAATCCTCGCGGAGCACCGCAAGCCACGAGCCGATATACGCCGCGTGATCGTCAATATGGGTGGTGGGGAGGCCAAGATCCGCACCGAGCAGGGCGGATGTCATCTCCGCGACATATCCTGACAGTCCAGCTAAAAGTGGCGGTTGGAAGGTAAAAACCATCGGTGCCTCCAGCACTGCCCAAAACCCCATGGGTCCCCCGAGGCGGGGGTGGGCGGCGAGAACGACCGGAGAGGCCCGC
>NZ_RZUL01000010.1 GCF_004005485.1 Sphingobium algorifonticola | reverse complement strand
TCCGGTCGGGCTACGCCCGCCCTCCGCCGCACGCAGCGCAAGGCCATCTTCAACAAACCAACATCATATCCGAAAAGGGGTCCCTCTTCGACGCCGATCGGGGGTCCCTTTTGAACGCCGTTTGACAATCTTGGTCCGGCAAGCCTCACCTCCGTAACCGGATATCGTGGCTGGACAGATGTTCGGCTATCAGACGGCGACTCTTCGATCCGTGATGAACAGACAACAGCCAATCGAGGTGATGTCGATAGCATAAGCCAGGAGGTGCGCCTTGCGTCCCAAGGGGAAGGTGCATTCGAATGGCTGGTTGGAACCTATTTCTATCGTGAAGTGAATCACCTCAATTCGGAGATCGCGCTCAGTTTTCCGACGCCTTTTGGTTTGCAGAAGTTTGTCGGAACATCGGCCACGCGCCTCGTCGATCGCAGCCAGGCCGCCTTCGGCCAGGCAAGCTACACCTTGGCGCCGGGATTTAAGATAACGGCGGGTGGGCGAGTCAGTAAGGACCGCCAGCGGATTTCGGCCCAGCGCGGTGGCTTCATTCCGAACTTGATTTCACCCGGCAGCGATCGTTTCAGTACAGTCGATACGGACGTCAGCTTGAAAGCTGCGGTGCAGTATGAGCCGTCTGACGCTGCAACACTGTACGCGACAGTATCTGAAGGGTATAAAAGTGCAGGCATAAATGCCGCTGCATTACCCCCTAGCTTGGCCGCGCAGCAGATATTTCGCCCGGAGCGGTCGATCAATTACGAAGCGGGTTACAAGGGGTTCCTGTTTGGCAGGCGGCTCAGCCTTGACGCTGCAATCTTCTACATAGGCTATAACGATCTCCAAGTGTTCCGCTCCGATCCGCTGACATTCACCAATTACGTCAGTAATGCCGAAAAAGCCCGTTCGTACGGTGCAGAAATTGAGCTGCGCGCACGGCTTACCGACCGTCTTGATGTCAGTGGATCGGCTGCAATCAATCGGACCGCCTATCGCCGGTTCGCTGAATGCGCCGTCGGTACAGATTGCACGGGCAATCGTCTCGCCAATGCGCCTTCGATGACGGCCAACGGACGTGTCAGCTATGCCGCGCCGCTTGGTAATGCCCTCGAATTGCGGATTGGTACGGATATTTCCTATGTCGGCCGTACATATTTCGAGCCGACAAATGCGGTCGAGTCACGACGCAGCGGTTTTGCGATTTGGAATCTGGATGTGGCGCTGAGCGAGATCGGCAAGGGCTGGACCCTGTCGGCCTATGCGAAAAATCTGACGGATAGAGACTATTTCACCGACACGTTGGAAGTGCCACTGGCTACAGGGGGTTCCGCATGGCGCTACCTTCCGGCTGCACCGCGAACGTTCGGTGTCCGCCTCCGCTATGGCTTCTGATCGTGCTTGATAACCGTCCAGGATATCTATCGGTGCTCCGCCGCATTGCCGGGACCAACCAGAAAATCGACATAGGCATCGACTTCGCCACCAATCGCCTCGTTCTTCTCACGCGTGATGAAGTGCAGCAAGCTCATCCCACCCAGCAGGGCAATGGCAATGTGTGGCACATGTCGGCCCTCTACAAGCTGTTTCCTGGCCGCCTTGTCGAGCCACTCCGAAACGGCGGCATGAAGTTCCGGCAAGCTTGGAAAACCGACTTCCATGGCCATCGGTCCAATGGGTTTTGTAACGCCGATTGCTCTGAAGCCGTCCGCGGCAAGCACCGACATCTCTCCGACTTCGGCAACGGCGCGCGCCAAAGCGACCAACTGCGTCCGAAATATCGATCGATCTGCGCTAGGTTCGGTCCGGATTGTATCGGTCCAGGAAAAAGACCGGCCATGCCACCGCAGAGCCTGAACAATCAGGTTCTGCTTGGTGTCGAAACGGCGAAAGAGTGCCGCCTGCGTGATATCGAGCCGTTCGGCAACCTGTTGCACGGACATCGCCGGGCCACCTTGGCGCAGTGCCGCAAGGGTGGCGTTCAGAATATCCTCGTCGGACGCCTTGCGTGGACGATTCATCTTGCAACCAGCGTGAAGGGTGAAATCAGCAGCACGTCACAGCCCATAGCCAGCCGCCGATTGCCACACAACAGGAACTGGGCCGATGAAGACTAAAGCTGGCGCGTCTTTTCGAAAGAGATTGCGCAACGCCTTCGCTTGGCTGTGCGTCATCGCGTTACCACTGTTGCTCTTCACTTGCTGGGATGTCAGTCGACCTCAGGCCGATCCTGACGTCGGCGAAGGTCGCGCAGCCGATGCAACCGGCGTCATGTCATGACGCTGCTTGGCCAGGACACCTCTCTCAAGCTAGCCAATCTTCTGATTGTGTTGCCACTTTCAGCCTATTGGCTGTTCGCCACGCCAAGTGCGCCGCCACTATGGCAGATTTCCCTTTGTGCATATTTCGGTGTTGCTTATCTGCTCGCAACATTGGTTCCCGGCAATGCGTTGCGGATCAATCTTTGGCCCGATCGCAAACGGCTGTGGCGCTCGCTCGCCCTTCGTCGACGTACATTCGGCCTTATGTCCGGGCTCTGGTTTTTCGGTCACTACAATCTTGGCGTCAAAATGCTGCGGGTCGAGATCGGCGGGCCGCAGGAGATACAACCGCGCTATGATCCGGTATTGGACAACGGTCAGCTCGCGACATTCATTTTCATGATCCTGTTCGTGACATCCTATGGCTGGGCCATGCGGGCACTGAAGGCCGACTGGCGCAGGCTTCATGGCCTTGCATGGTTTGTCGTCCCGCTAATCCTTGTCCATTCGATCAGTGCACGTCTCGCTTTCGAACAGCGGCTGCCGCACGTCAGCCTTGCGATACTGCTCGGGATAATCCTGTTCGCTCTTTACGAATTTCGAACGCTTTCAGCCCGCAATCATCAGGATAGGGCGCGCCATCTTTTGCTTTTGCTGGCGGGGACGGTTGTCGCTGTGTGCTACCGATTCTTCTACAGGTGATTTGCCCAGCCCAGCCTTGAGTCTGCAAGGAGCCTGCGTGTTCCCCATCGTGCGTCTGTTGTATAATTCAAAGGCATGCCGTGCGGTCGAAAAACGATCAAGCCATCGCGCGCGCCGAAAGCATGTCCAGAGCGACATCGACAATCATGTCCTCTTGGCCGCCGACCATCTTTCGCCGCCCCAGTTCCAGCAGAATCTCGCGGGTATCGATGCCGTATGTTTCGCTCGCCCTTTCTGCGTGACGCAGAAAGCTGGAGTAGACACCGGCATAGCCCAGGCTCAGCGTTTCGCGGTCTACACGTACCGGGCGATCCTGAAGTGGTCTCACCAGATCCTCTGCGGCGTCCATCAGTAACTTGACGTTGCATCCGTGGTTCCAGCCCTTGCGATCTGCAGCGGCGACGAACACCTCAAGCGGTGCATTCCCTGCGCCTGCGCCCATGCCGGTGAGCGAGGCGTCTATGCGGACAGCTCCGCATTGCGCAGCGACAAGGGAATTGGCGACACCGAGCGAAAGATTATGATGCGCATGGATGCCGCGCTGGGTTTGCGGTTTAAGCACCCGGTCATAGGCCTCGAAACGCGCGCGGACACCGTCCATGTCGAGAGCGCCGCCACTGTCGGTGACGTAGATGCAATGCGCGCCAAAGCTCTCCATTAACAGCGCCTGTTGCGCCAAGGCGTCCGGTTCAATCATGTGGCTCATCATCAGGAACCCGGCGACGTCCATGCCCAGATCTCGTGCTATGCCAATATGCTGCTTTGCAACGTCCGCCTCCGTGCAATGCGTCGCGACACGGACAGATCGGACCCCGATGGCGTGGGCGCGCCGCAGTTCCTCGACGGTGCCGACACCGGGCAGGATCAATGTGGTCAGAACACACTTATCGAGCACGTCTGCAACCGCCTCGAGCCATTCCCAATCGGTGTGCGCGCCAAAGCCGTAATTGAAGCTGGCGCCGGACAGTCCGTCGCCGTGCGCTACCTCTATAGCGTCTACCCCGGCCGCCTCGATCGCGGTCGCAATCGCTCGGACATGCTCGATGCCGTACATGTGCCGAATGGCGTGCATGCCATCGCGCAGTGTTACGTCCTGGATGTAAAGCTTGGCGCCCGCATCAACATGAAAATCTGTCATCATGCTGCCTTTCCGGTGTGGACGAGCGCCATCCGCCTTGCGGCAATCAATTCGCCCGTTGCCTTGGCGGCAGCGGTCATTATGTCGAGGTTTCCCGAATAGCTTGGCAGATAGTCGCCGGCGCCTTCGACCTCGAGCATGATCATGGATTTGATACCCGTAAACTCGCCCATGCCGGGAATCCGCAGCGGGGCGTTGCCGCCGAAACGCTCGAACTGCACCTCCTGCTTCAGCCGATAGCCGGGCACATATTTCTGCACTTCGCATACCATTTCCGCCACCGATTGACGGATCGCTTCTTCGGTACCACCCTCACTGAGCGTAAAAACGGTATCGCGCATAATCATCGGCGGTTCGGCGGGGTTGAGGATGATGATCGCTTTGCCGCGCGCGGCGCCCCCCACCACTTCGATCGCGCGGGCCGTGGTGCGCGTAAACTCGTCGATATTGGCCCGCGTTCCGGGTCCCGCAGAGCGCGACGACACAGAGGCCACGATTTCGGCATAATGCACCTTGTCGGAAACGCGGGTAACAGCTGCGACCATGGGGATGGTGGCCTGTCCACCGCAGGTCACCATGTTGACATTGGGCTGGTCCAGATGTGCGTCGATGTTGACCGGCGGCACGGTGAACGGGCCAATGGCGGCGGGAGTCAAGTCCACCACCTGAATGCCGTCGGCCCGCAACGCTGCGTCATGGACCTTGTGTGCATAGGCGCTGGTTGCATCGAATGCGATACCGATCTCCGCATAACAGGGTAATCGCCTAAGTCCCTCAATGCCATCGTGCGTCGTCGCGATGCCGTGCTCGCGGGCCATGGCCAGCCCTTCAGAGGCTGGGTCTATGCCGACCACGGCAACAAGTTCCATGTTTTGCGGGTATCTGATCATTTTGATCATCAGGTCTGTGCCGATGTTGCCGGACCCGATGATTGCTGCCTTGACGCGTACCATGCCAATATTCCTTCAGATAAATCGGGCGATGCAGGAGCCGATCGCTTGCCCCCGGTCAGTCAGGATCATTTCGAAAACATCGCCGGCGACAGCTGGGGCGAGCGGAACGAGACTTCCCGACAGGATGATGTCGCCTGCATCGAGACAGACGCCAAACCCGCCCAGTGTGTTGGCGAGCCAAGCTACGGCTTCGGCAGGGTCGCCCTGCACCGCCGATCCAAACCCTTCAGAGATTGGCTTGCCGTTCTTGCTGACTGTGACATGCAGGTCCGGCAGGCTCAGTGGTGCGGGATCGAGCCGTTCCTCTCCCAGCACGAACACGCCACAAGACGCATTGTCTGCTATCGTATCGACAATCGATATCTTCCAATCGCGAATCCGGCTGTCGACGATCTCGAAGCAGGGGGCGATGCTCGCAGTCGCCGCCAGCACGTCGGCGGCGGTGATGCCCGGGCCTCTCAAGGAATCGCGCAGAATGAAGGCGATCTCTGCTTCGGCCCGTGGTGCGATAAGGGCTTTGGCGTGGATGTCGATATCTCCATGCACTTGCATCCAGTCGGTGAGGAAACCGAAGTCTGGTTGGTGCACACCAAGCATGTCCTGCACGGCCTTGCTGGTGACGCCGATTTTTTTGCCGACGACCCGCTCACCGTCGGCAAGGCGCCGCTGGAGGAAGCCCAACGAAACCGCATATGCCTGTTCGATATCGAGATCGGAGTGACGCTGCACCAAGGGTGTGAGCACCTCGCGCCTGCGGAGCGCCGTGTACAGTTCAGCAGACAGGTTTGCCAACAACGCCGCAGTCATTGGTAGCGTCCGGTGCAATGGACGATAGGCCAAGCGCTGTCCAAATGGTCGGTCGCCGTAACCCGCCCGGCAATAATGCGCTGGCTGTCACATTTAGTTGCAGCATCGACTACGCATGCGATCACAGCGATCGCATTCAAGCAGGCGAGCGGCGATGGCAGGTCCATTGCACGATAGCGCGCCATGGCAGCGCCGTCAGCCGCTATATTGCTTTTCGAACGAATCGCTTCTTCGTGCTGCATGGCAGTACGTTTCCTCGTGTTTCCGTCACCGGCACTTCGCCCAATGTTCTGGTCAGCGCACCTAACCTTTGGCGGGTCCGCATCGTGCGATTCGAAGATATGCATGCACTGGAGATCCGCAGTTGGCCGATGCCGGCCAACGCAAGATGCGGACCAGAATGAAGGAGCGGAGATTATGAATATGCTGTTGCGGGACAGGCCTTCCAGCCGCCTTTCAATGTTGGTCGATCATGATGCGCTTGAGCGTCGCGGACGCGCGCTGTTCGTCCGGGCGGCGAAAGGCATTGCGGCGGCAGACGTCAATCTCATGGCCAAGCACGGGCGGGGGCTGATCTCGGCGGCGATGCGGCCAAGCCGAGCCTTTGCTCTCGGCCTCCAGCCCATGGCAGCGATCTCTCCAGAACGGGCCGCGTCACCCTATATGGCCAGCGTCGAGGCGACGCGGTGCAGCGAAACCGGGATCTCCGCCGCCGAACGAGCACTGACTCTGCATGTTTTGGGTGCGCCGGATACCCAGCCTGAAAATCTCGTCACACCAGGGCATATCATGCCGGCTGTTATTCGCGAAGATGCACCCGGCGCGCTTGAACTGGTCTCGATCGCGCTTGATCATGAGGGCCGCACCAACGGTGCTGAGGTAATTGCTTGGTGCGATATTTTGGATAACGAAGGCGAAGTGGCCTCTTGGACTTACGCAGTCAGGCTTGCCCGGCATCTGGGCTGCCCGCTGCTGGTGCGGAGAGGCAATGCAGTGGTGGATGCCGATGCCCTCGCAACCAGTCGGCGGCAGCCGGTGATTCCGGTGTTGGACAGCGGTCTTGAACTCAGCCATTTTGCGTGAGGCTACGAGAAGGAACCGGCGCATTGAAGTCCAAGCCAGAAACCGTCCAGGCCGGATTGTCGGGATATATACTGGCAGCAAAGCTTGCGCCCCCAAAGACGCATGGCGTCGACCTGATCGAGCGGGTGGGTTTGGCCCAGCGGATCAAGTCGGCTTTGAGCCTGGCCGCTACCATTGTGGTGGCGCCCGCAGGCTATGGCAAGACGACGCTGCTCTGTCTTTGCTATGCCGATCTCAAGGCCAGCGGTGAAACCGTTGCCTGGCTCACACTGGATGACAGCGATGACGACAAGCTGCTCTTCGCCAACCACTTGGTTTCCTCGCTGATACGCAGCAACCCCGGGATCAGCGAGCGGTTGAAGGTCACGCCGGACTATAAGGTTGATCTCGACCTGAAGTCCGCGACTATTGCTATTCTTAATGCAGTCGAACACAGTGAGCGCCGAACAATATTGTTTATCGACGATCTCCATTGCGTGAGCGACACCGATGTGCGTCAGTCGATTTCGCAGTTGGTTAATTCGTCCAGCCGATACCTGCATGTCGTCATCGGCTCGCGCTCGGTTCCGGCCATTCGCTTGGCTAAACTGCGTGCTCAGGGACTTATCGGCGAAATTGGGCTGGAAGAGCTCAAATTTAACAAACACGAAGCTGCGATGTTTCTCGAACAGGCAATGGGATCGACCCTGGATACCGGGCAGATTGAAAGTTTTTATGCCCGTACCGAAGGTTGGCCGGTCGGCCTCAGGCTGATTGCGCTGACTGCGGGGCAGGGCGGCATTCGCGAATATCCGCAACTTTTGCCCGGCTCAGCTGTCGCTGAGTTCTTGCGCGACGAGGTTTTCGAGAACCTGCCGCAAGCACTTGCCGAGTTCGTGGCCGATTCCGGCGTACTCGGTGAGTTCTCCGCCGAACTGTGTGACCATGTACTCGACAGGTCGGACAGCGCCGAGCGCATTGGCGAGATCGAGGGGCTACAGTTGTTTATCATGCGTGTCGGCGAACCCGGCTGGTTCAGATTTCATCAGATTTTTGCTGAATCGGTAGCCGCTCTCGTCACGCGTCGCGACCCCGCACGCAAGGCAATGCTGCACCAGCGCGCAGCAAGCTGGTTTTGCAAGCGGGGTTATCCGGCGCGGGCGCTAAAGCACAGTTTTGCCGCAGGAGACCCGGAAGCGACAGCGCAATTGCTTAGCAAAGTTGCGCCCAAGCTGATCCAGTCAGGCCGCGAGGGCACGCTGTTGCGTTATGCCGCTGAACTGCCCGAAGAACTGCTCATCGACTATCCTGAACTACAGCTGGAGCGTGCCTACACTCTCACGCTGACGTGGCAATTTGGCGAGGCGCAACGCATCCTGCGCAATGTCAAGGCGGCGCTTACCAGTGGCGTGTCGGCGGCCCGCTGGGCTGAGCTGGGGATTGACCTGGAGCGTGTCCTGCGCAAGCAGGTTTATTGCGAAATGCAGCTTGCAATCCTCAGTGACGATATGGTCAAGGCCGAGGCGCTTGCTCACCAGTGGCTCTCGATGGACGGTGAGTATTCCTATTTTGAAGGCGCCGTCAGCCATACCTCGTTGCTCTATGCACAGCGTGAGCGGTTCAACTGCCAAAATCTTGGTTCGTCAGGCAAGGCGCGCGTGATATTTGTCAGCCACGACAATCGTTGGGGCACCATCTGGCATGATTGCATCATCGGCGCGGGCTACGTGCAGTTGGGTCAGCTTGCCAAGGCCCAGTCCATTTTCGGGGGCGCCTTCGAAACTGCGATCGATGTGGTTGGGCGATCCAATCCGACTACAGCCATGCCAGCGCTGCATCTCGCTGAGCTTGCCTTGGAGCGTGGCGATGCCATCGAGGCCGATGCGCTGATTGAGGAGTTCCTGCCGCTTTCGACTCGGATAGGCTTGGTGGATCAGCTGATCGCTGGATATTACACCAAGGTTCGTCTTGCGCAGATGATCTCAGCCGAAGCCGCCCTCGGCGTTATCGATGAAGGTGCCGAGATTGCCCTTTCACGCGACTTTGATCGGCTTAGCCAATTCCTGATCCTAGATCGTCTTCGCATCCTATCCGGGATGGGCAACATCGGCGAAGTCAGGCGGGTGTCGATCGTGAACAATCTGGTGACCAGCGGCGATCTGCCCGTTCCGGGACCAGGTCAGGCGAGTGCCGTTGCCGGGCGGGTGCTTGCTGCGTCCTATCTGGCTATCGCGGAAAACCGCCTTTCTGAAGTAGATATGATCCTGCGCCGCTGGATGCGCTTTCTCGAGACGCATCAGTTTGCGCGCCTCAACATCCGCTTCGCGCTTCAACTCGCACATGCCCAGATCTTGTTGGGTGATCCAAAAGCATGTCATCGTACCCTTCGCAGCGCGCTCCATATGGGTATGCAGGGCGGGTTCCTCCGCATCTTCTCAGACGCCAACAGCGCCGTGCGGCAGCAGATCGAACACATGAAGCTGGGTCTCGGCACCGGGGCTGGCGAGCTCGCGTCATATCACGAGCGAGTCATCGCCTCCTTTGCTCGGCCAAAGGTGCTGGCGTCCAGCCGGTCGGTCAATTTGGAGGAGCTAGGGGGGCAATATCAGGCGCTGAATGACCGGGAGGCGGAAATCCTGCTCATGGTGGCCATGGGCATGATGAATGCGCAAATCGCCGAAGAATCCGGCCTGACTGTCGGCACGGTCAAATGGTATCTCCAGCAGATTTATAGCAAACTTGGGGTCAACCGTCGCTCCGAAGCGGTGTTCAAGGCTCGGCAGATCGGCCTCATTGCTTAACCATCCGTGACGGATCGAAAACGCGCGCAACTGCTGACGCCACGGGCTCCCGGCTGAAATCGAACAGTCCGACATTGCCCGACACCCATTGGAACCAATGTCGGACGCCGGCGATTTTCCACCCCTGCGACATCAAGACGAAGTCGAAATCATACCATCCGTATTGGGTGTTGTGAGCAGCGCCGTTGTCGCTCGGTAGAAAATGGCGTGCAGTCATATGCACGCGCGCTTTGGCCCTGTGACCATCCAGCGTAATCTGAATGTTGCTATAAGCATGGTGCCGACGAACGGGAGCAAGCGCATGCCGCGCAAAATCGGTCCAGTCGTCGGCTGCAACTTCCACTTCGGGAAAGCCGGTGAGCCGCTCGAAATCGATCCTGACGCGGTCACAAAGGCAGGCTCGATAAAGGTCCCAGTCTCCCGAATCGAGGCCCCAGCCAAATTCGTGGATAAGCTGGGTCAGTCGATCTTTTTCGATCAGGGCTGCAATGTCTCGAGAATCGTTCATACCAAAGCGGCAGCGTAATCGGTGTAGCCGACTTCCAGCGGCTGGCCTGGTAGGCCATAGACGTTCGTATAGTCGGGTATCGACAGCACTGTTCCTGTCTTGAGGCGGGCTGGAAGATCGGGGTTGGCGATGAACGCTTGACCGAAGGATACCAAGTCAGCGCCGCCCTGAGCAATCAGTAGCGACGCCCTTTCGCCGGAGAATCCGCCATTGGCCAAGAGGGGCCCGGCATAATGCTTGCGGGCAAAGGCCACGGTCTCGCCGAGGAGCAGGTCAGGGCTTTCGTCGCCCGGCAGAGGTTCCATCATGTGGACATAGGCGAGATCGGCTTCGTTCAACTGGCCCAGCACATAGGCAAAGGTTGTTTCGGTCCGGCTGTCGGTCATGCCATGTGCGCGACTGGCTGGTGACAGTTTCACCCCGACATCATGCCCGAAGAACTGCTGTACCGCAGTGATGATCCCGAGCAGGAACCGCGTCCGGTTTTCTGCGCTACCGCCATAGATGTCGGTACGCTGGTTGCTCCCATCGCGTAGAAACTGATCAATGAGATAGCCGAACGCGCCGTGTATCTCAACGCCATCGAACCCCGCCAAGCGCGCCCGCTGCGCGGCTTTGCCGAAAGCACGGATTATGTCCTGAATCTCCTCGATGGACAGGGCACGGGGTGTGGACAGGGGCTGCTTGCCTGTTGGAGTGTGCAATTCGCCCACCCCGACGATCGCGCTGGGGGCAAGCGGTGCCGCGCCTGCGGGCATCAGTGACGTGTGCGCGACCCGGCCCGAATGCCAAAGTTGCATGAAAATCTTGCCGCCAGCAGCATGCACGGCGTCAGTTACGAGCCGCCATCCGTCGATGAAATCATCGCCATAGATGCCAGGACAGTTTATGTAGGCGGCGCTGGTGTCCGATATCATCACGCACTCGGTGATGATCAGCCCGGCCGATGCCCGTTGCGCATAATATTCGGCCATGATCGCATTGGCCTTGCCATCCGGTGCGCGCAAACGAGTCATCGGGGCCATTACAATGCGGTTACTCAACTGATGCGTTCCCAGACGCACCTTTGAAAACAACGCTTCAGACGCCACGCGAACAGTCCTTTTGCAGATCTTCCCCAACGCCTTCACAATGCAACATAGCCACCATCCAAAGCAACATTTGCACCCAGCATGAAACTCGATCCGTCCGACAGCATCCAGGCCGCGGCGCGGGCGATTTCCTTGGGTGATCCCAGCCGTCCTATCGGGTGGCGGGCGAGCAACATCTCACGAAGTTCGGGATGAGCCTCCATCTGGCCGGTCATCATCGGCGTTTCGATCACACCGGGAGAGAGGGCATTGACCCGGATGCCACGCGCTCCATAGTCCAGCGCGGCGCCCCGGGTCAGCCCCAGCACACCGGCTTTCGCGCCACAATAGGCGACCATATTGAACTGTCCCACTTCACTCAGACCCGATGCATTGTTGACGATGCTGCCGCCACCGCCTTCCAGCATTGCGGGAATTTGGAAGCGCATGCTGTTCCATACGCCTTTCAGATTAGTGGCAATGACTTGATCGAATGCCTCTTCGGGATAATCCGCAGCGGGCATTAGAGGTCCATCGATGCCAGCGTTGTTGAACGCGCCGTTCAGCCGTCCATAGGCTTCGATTGCGCGCGCCACCATCGCGCAGCAGTCTTCGCTGACGGCGACATCGGCTTGGCAGGCGATGGCGTGACCGCCCTGGGCAATGATATCGGACGTCACTCGCTCGACTGATGCGAGCGTACGACCCGCTGCGACGATGCAAGCCCCTTCATCGGCAAAGTAGCGTGCTGCTGCTTCCCCGATGCCGCTACCTGCGCCTGTCACGATGATCACCTTGTCGCTAAGCATTCCTGCCATGTCGACTGCTCCTCTCCAACTCGTGCATATCTAAGCCAAGTGCCCTGAAGGGCCACCTATCTTTCAGCGGGTGGCTGTCGACACAGGCCGCGCGACTTTGGGCAACGATGAACAAGATCAGTAAGGAGAGCGCGATGGGCAGGTTCGAAGTGCTGGCAACCGGACTCAAGTTTCCTGAGGGTCCGATCCCCATGGCGGACGGTAGTGTGCTGTTCGTCGAGATCGCGCGGGGCACACTCAGCCGCCTCACGCGAGACGGCAACGTGGAGATTGTCGCCGAAACAGGTGGTGGCCCGAACGGCGCCGCTATCGGCCCGGACGGCAAGGTGTACGTCTGCAACAATGGCGGCTTCGAATGGCATGACGTAAATGGTGCGCTTCTCCCCGGCCTAACGCCCGCGGATTATGCGGGAGGCAGCATCCAACGGGTCGATCTGGCTACCGGTGTGGTTGAGACGCTATACACGCATTGCAACGGGGAACGGCTCAAGGGCCCGAATGACATCGTTTTTGACGCGCACGGCGGCTTTTGGTTTACCGACAACGGCAAACGCTATGCCCGAACAGAGGATGTCGGTGCGGTCTACTATGCCCTCTGCGATGGGTCTTTCATTTCCGAGCAGGTTTATCCGCGCAGCCATCCCAATGGTATAGGCATGTCTCCCGATGGTGCGACGCTTTATGTCAGCGAGACAATGTCGGGTCGTATCTGGCGCTACGCCGTGCCTCAGCCGGGGATGGCATTGGTGCCGCAGGGCCTCCTGAATGCCGAAGCATTACTTTACGGAGCAGGCGGCTTCGAGCTTTATGACTCCCTGGCGGTCGAGGCTGGCGGCAATATCTGTGTGGCGGCTCTGGCCACCGGCGGCATCCGGGTTATTTCACCCGAGGGCGAGACAGTTGAGTTCGTCGAAACAGGTGACCCCGTCACCACCAACATTGCCTTCGGCGGGCCTGACATGCAGACCGCTTATCTAACTCTGTCGGGCGTCGGCCATCTAATAGCAATGCGCTGGGCGCGCCCGGGGTTGAGGCTGGCCTTCAACGGTTGACCAACTCAGTGACATAGTCGGCGATTGCCAGCGCCGAAGTAAGGCCGGGCGATTCGATGCCAAAGAGGTTGATGAGGCCGGCGACGCCATGCACCGACCGACCTTCGATTCTGAAGTCCTGCTCAGCAGCCCCCTGGCCCGCAAGCTTCGGGCGGATTCCGGTGTAATCGGGCTGGATGCGCTCCGGATCGATGGCCGGGTAATAGGTGCGGATCGCGGCGATGAACTCATCAAAGCGACTGTCGTCGAACGCATAGTCGACATCGTGCACCCAGCGAACGTCGGGGCCGAACTTGGCCTGGCCGCCGAGATCCAGCGTCAGGTGGATGCCCAGTCCGCCATCCTCTGGTACGGGATAGATCAAGTGCCTAAATGGCGCACGACTGCTCATTTGGTAATAGTGCCCCTTGGCAAAATGCGCTGTCGGCACATGGCGGCTATCGAGTCCTGCGATGCGTGCTGCGACAGCCGGGGCATGCAGCCCGGCGCAGTTTATTACCGTTCCGGCAGTCAGTTCGATTGCCTCGTCGCCGCCTATGGCCAGCGTGATGCCATCCGAACCAACCGTTCCGGCTTCAACCTTGGCGCCTAAGACGACCATGCCGCCATGCGTTGCCAAATCGCCTTCCAACGCCAGCATCAGGCCGTGGCTGTCAACAATGCCGGTGGAGGGAGAGAAGAGTGCGGAGACCCCCACTAATTCTGGTTCAAGAGCGCGCAGTTCGTCTGCGGCAAGCCAAGCCAGATCATTAACGCCATTCGCCCGGGCATTTTCGTTGATTGCATTGAGGCGAACAGCCTGCTCCTCACTGGCCGCCACGATGATCTTGCCAATCCGCTGGTGCCCCACACCCCGGTCTGCGCAATAGGCGTAAAGCCGGTTTTTGCCCTCTCTGCAAAGCCGGGCCTTGAGCGAGCCAGGCCGGTAATAGATTCCCGCGTGGATTACTTCTGAATTGCGACTGCTGGTCTCGCTGCCGATCAAGCTGTGCTGCTCAAGCACCAGCACCTCGCGGCCTGATTCAGCCAGCGCGGCGCCGCAGGCCAAACCTACAACGCCCGCACCAATTACCAAGCAATCGACACGTTCCGTCATTATTTGCCCGCAGCCATCCTGAACGCTCGTGCAACCCAGCCGGCCACATGAGTCACGCAGCGATTGCCTTCGGGCATTGCGCCTCCAAAAGAGAAAAAGCCATGCACTTGGCCCTCATAGACGAAAAATGATGTCGGCACACCGGCGGTACGCAGTCGGGTCGCATAAGCGCGCGCCTCGTCGAACAGCGGATCTGTGTCTACAGCAATGATCATGGCCGGGGGCAATCCGTCAAGGTCAGGCTCACGCAGCGGCGAAGCACGGGGGTCGAGCACCGCGTCGCCGAAATGCAGGCTGACGGTACTTGTCAGCGCATCGTGGGTGGTGAAGGCGGCGCGGTCGAAGCGGCTTGGCGCCATGCCTGCCATGTCGAGCATCGGATAAAGCAGTACCTGGGCAAGAGGCATGGGCAAGCTTTTGCGTTTCGCGTCCTGTGCCACGGCGGCAGCCAGGTAACCGCCGGCGCTGTCGCCGCTTACGATGACAAGCCCAGGGTCGCCGCCCCACTCCTTGGCATGGCCGATCAGCCATTCGTAGACTGCGACGCAATCATCGACCGGCGCGGGAAACGGGTTTTCGGGCGCTTGACGATAGCGGGGCACTACAACCATGCACCCGACTTCATGGGCAAGCATCCGGTTGGTCGCATCGAAATCTTCCGGGGAGAGCATGATGCCACCGCCGCCATGGTAAAAAATCACCACCGGCAGCGGGGCGTCCGTGTCGCTTGGCCGGTAGATCAAACATTCTATTGCATGGTCGCTTGCTGGCACCATTGCGCAGGTCATGGTGACCCCGGTCGGCGGCACGGGCGCCATGCTTCGCCACAAGGCGCTGAATCCCGCGCGCTGCGCCTGAATGTCGGCAGGCGGCGGCGGCCCGGCGGCCAGGCTGTCGAGAAACCGCTTTGCATCCGGATCAATATACATCGTTGGCAGTTCCAGTTGGATCAGTGAGCGGTGGCGTGGATCAAGCCGAAGCCGGTAATCCAGCTTGGCAAAGCCCGATAATAGCTGTGCGCCGTGCGGTAGCCGCCACCGCTATAGGCCTTAAGCGCGGCGAGTGCGGCTATCCAGTTGCGGATTTCGCTACCCCCGCGGCCCCCCAGCCGAATGACGTCCGCATCGCTCTGTGCAGCGACAGTGGCGAGATCGCCTTCGGCAAAACGCTCTATCAGCCAGTTGTCCCATTGCGGATTGAGCGGCTGCAACGGACCCGCACCATGGCCATGCTCGCGACCGGCCTCAATGACATTAGCGGTGCGGACGGCCAATGAATCGGCGGTCCATTCGACGCCGTCGATCATCCGCTGCTGCACCTCGGGCGGCGAGGCGGTGAAGATCGGCAGCGGGGGGTCGTGCGACAGTCCGCCCGATCCCAGGAAAAGCACGTTCTTTTGCGGACAATGATCGCGGAAGAATGCGCCGATTGCCTGACCCAGCGCCAGCGAACGGCCGAGCGGCGGGCGCAGATCCCCGCCGCAATTGGTGAACACCGGGACGACGGGAACGCTTGCCGAATCCTCGAACAGCTTGTCGAGCGCCATGACCATCCCGTGGTCAAACAGCGCGTCATAGGATGTCGCTACATCGATCCCGGACGCGTGAAGATGCTCGACAAGTGCCCGGGCGATCGGTTCGTCCACTGCGAGTGGTGCCGCCGTTGTGCCGAAATCACCCAAGGTCCGCGCTCGCAAAGCCACCAGGAACGCGGGCATCAGCCGGAGCGAAAAGCCGCTGTTGTGATCGTTACCGAACTTGATAACAATGTCGGGGCGAAGTCGTGCTGTCGCTGCCCGGGCAAGTGCGAGTTCCTCGCGAATCTCGCACTCTTCATCAGGGGCGAGTAGTTCACCAAAGTTCATGAGCCCGCCATGCCCCATGCAGATACCCTCTGCTGACATCAGGCTGCGGCTCCCATCCGATCTCGCAACAGGAAGTCGAGCGATAGCCGGTTGTACTCTTCGGGTTTTTCATATTGCGGCCAATGCCCGCAGTTTTGCATTACAGCAAAGGCTGAACCGGGGATCCAGCTCGCGATCTCGCGTCCGGTCTCGACCGATGCCGTGGGGTCCTTGCTGGTCCAGATGACCAGCGTCGGAGCCTTGATCTGTCCCATGTTTTCGGGTGTCATAAGGTTGCGGCGGCGCGGCTCTTCCTGCTGCAAGCAGAGAATTTTGCGCATCGTCTCCTTCATGCCGGGTTGCGCGTAAATTCGGGTGCGGCATGCAACCAGATCGTCGGTGACCACCGAAGGATCGGCCATCAGCCATTCGAGCCGTGGCCTGGTCAAAGTCTCCGGGTCCTCGACCGCCGCCAATGTCTTGTCATAGACGGTCTGCATCACCTGAGCGTTCATAGTCGCGCCGCCCATGGTGTTGAGCACCAGCCTGTCGACCCGATCAGGATAATGGATCGCGAACCAGGCAGCAATCCAGCCGCCCATCGACTCCCCGCATATCGAAGCGCTGGCGAAACCCAGCGCGTCTAAGGTCGCCGCGAGGTGCGCGCAGTAATCAGGCATTTCATAGGCAACGTCGGGCTTCTCAGTCCAGCCATGGCCCAGATAGTCGATCAGCACCGTATCGAAATGCGCGGCATGCGCATCGAGATTGCGCAGAAACGCTTCCGCATGCCCGCCCGTCCCGTGCAGAAAGACGAGCTTGGGAGCAGACCGGCTTCCGGCGCGGATGAAGCGTGTGCGTACACCGCCTGCATCCAGATAGCCCTGTTCGAATGCCGAGCGATGGACATCGCCCCACAGGCTCAAAAAGGTCATCGGCTTGTTTCCTCTCAGGCTGCCGCTTTGCGATGGATGTTAGGACCGATCCTGTCGGTGAAGTTAGGCAGGACCTTGCGGGTCATCAGATCCAGATGCTTCATCATTTTGGCCTGTGGCAGCAGTTCGTTAGCCGTGAACAGCCAGAGATATTCGACTGGCATGGTTCGAAGTGCTGCTTCCAGCTGACGGTTGACCGTGTCAGGACTGCCGCAGAACAGGATGCCGCGGCGGATGAATTCCGAAATAGTTGATGGTATCGACTTCCAGTCTTCGCCTGGACGCGCAAGTACGGCGTTGAATCCGAACTGAGCGAAGAAGTAGGTCCACTCGAACATAGCCAGCTCGGCAAATTCCATTGCCTCTTCATCCGTTTCGCCGACGATCATGTAGCGCGCAAAGCCCAGCTTCTCGCCGCGCCGGGTGTAAACTCCGGCCTTTTCCCAGCCTCGCTGCGCGGCATCGATCTGTTCGGAAACAATCTGCGGATCGCACATGATACCTATTGGGACGAGGCCATTGGCGGCGGCGGTTTCGATCGACTTATGGCTCACCGAAAAGGGCTCGAACATTAGCGGCCGCTTGCGGTTATACATAGCCGGAGCCACGCCGATTTCCACTAGATTGCCGTCTGCATCAAGGCTGCGGCCGCCCATTTCGCGGCTCATACGCTGGCCTGGCCAGGCCGTCTTGGGTGCCGGAATCGTCCAGAAATCGCCCTTATGGGAAAATGTATCATTGTCCCACGCCTTCAGGATGATCTCGAGATGCTCGTAGAACAGGCGACGACGGTCATCGTCATAGCGCACGGGATCGGTGATATTGTCGGCAAGGCTGTACCGGTGCTGCGCCATGGTGTTGATCCAGCGTGTCTGGACGCCGCGGGCAAAGCCCGCGAAGGCGCGGCCTTGTGTCATTTGATCGAGCATGGTGACTTCTGCAGCCACGCGCAGCGGATCATGCACCGGCAACACATAACCAAGCGCGCCGAAGTTCAGATGCTGCGTCTGCATACCCAGATACAACCCCAGCATCGAAGGGCTGTTGGACAGGGTCATACCCTCAACAGAGAGATGATGTTCGGTAAAGCCCATGCCGAAATATCCATATTCGTCCATGAATTGGGCGATCTCGGTCAGGTCAGTCAGCATACGCTGGTACAGGTCGGTCCTGCGTCCAGCGAGGCCCTGCATCAGTTCTTCGCGTGATCCGACGGTCGGCGGAATGAAAAAGGCGACTTCCATGTGCATATCCCTCCTTACGTGATCCGTTGAAGCAGCGCGCACGCACTTCCGCTCATCCAGAACGTGTGCGCCTGCCACTCGAAGTTGCAGTGAAGCAGAGCGTAGAGGGCACGCCACCTATCTTTCGGTTGATCTTTGAGAAGGCTGTTCGCTGATGCCGGCGGCCTTTCGCCGCTGTGCCGCTTCGTCTCCTGCGCGTTCTGCCCGTCCAAAAGATAGGCGATTGAACCAGCCGCCATGTGCATTGAGGCTGCGAACCAACAAAAAGGGGAGGATAAAGATGATCTCGAGCAACACCCGTTACCGTCAGCAATGTGGCGTGGATCGCGCATTCCGTCTTACGCTATGTCGGGTCAGCACCGTCGCACTGATCGCTTCAGCTTTGTCCGCTGTACCTGTTCATGCCCAGCAAGCGGTCGTCGGCGATAATTTAGAGCAGATAGAAAACACCGGCGTGGTGGACCTGGTGGTCACTGCGCGCAAGCGGTCCGAAAGCATGCAGAGCGTACCGATAGCTATCTCGGCACTGGGCGGCGAACAATTGCAGCAGCGCGACGTGCAGAGCGTTATGGACCTCATGTCGGTTATACCCAATTTCCAGGCACCCAAAAACACGGTGTCATTCGCCGCACCACAATTTTATCTGCGCGGAGCAGGGCGCGCCAATAACAATTGGAATGCGGAAAATGCGGTCGCGGTGTTTGTTGACGACATCTATCTGCAATCCACCGCTGCGGCTTATGTCGACATGATTGATTTCGAACGGGTCGAAGTGCTGCGCGGTCCGCAGGGCACACTTTATGGACGTAATGCGACGGTCGGAGCAATCAAGTTCGTACCTCGCAAGCCAGACTTGCGTGACGTTACTGCCTCCGCCTCGGTCACCTTTGGCAGCCGCAACCGCATCGACGTCAAGGGCAATATCAGCGTTCCGCTTATCGCCGACAGGCTGGCGATCAAGCTGGATGGATATCGCACGCAGAATGACGGCTTCATGAAGCAGGTCGATGCAGCCAACCGTGTGCTGCGCGACGATATCTCTGAGACGCTACATTACGGCGCCCGTCTGGCTACTTATTTCAAGCCCAGCGACACGCTGGAGTTCGAGCTCAATCTGGATTTCTTCGAGCAGGATGACGGCACAAATCTTATGACCCCGATTGCTCCGCCGGATCCGACTTCGCTGGCACAGTTGCTGTCCAAAAATGGCTCCGTCAGGTTCACTCCAGTCTACGGTGTCAATCGTGGCGCGCTTGAGCCGCTGACCGCCATCGGCGGGTTTGAGCGCAAGCCGGGCCACCGGTTCGACGGCTATGGCGCTGTGTTCAAGGCTTCTGCGGAGACAGACATCGGCACATTAAAATCGATCACGGGCTTTCGCCATTATGATGGTCGATATCTTTCGCAGCTAGGCTCTGATTTTACTCGATCGACGATTTTCGGGATCACTCTGGGCAGTACCGTTGAATCGCGGGAGGATTACG
Organism: Sphingobium algorifonticola; assembly: GCF_004005485.1. Lineage (GTDB taxonomy): Bacteria > Pseudomonadota > Alphaproteobacteria > Sphingomonadales > Sphingomonadaceae > Sphingobium > Sphingobium algorifonticola. Next base: position 27,957 of record NZ_RZUL01000010.1, on the reverse strand, counting down.
ACCAGTTCACGCAGGAATTGCAATTGTCAGGGTCGATTGGCGACCGGTTTAATTACACGCTCGGTGCATTTTATTTCAGCAACCAATGGGGGCAGCTGCAATATGGCTCCACCATCGGTGTGCCGGTCGAGTTCTCGCCGGTGACCCAGCCCGGCTTCACCGAGCGGTTTGGCGGCTCCTATCAAGATACATTCCAGGACGCCAAAAGCTACGCCTTGTATCTCGACGCAACCTGGGAAGTGATCGACAATATATTCCTGCTCGGAGGACTCCGGCAGACCTGGGATAAGAAGAAAGTCCGCTATGATTCACTCTTTGAGGACAATCAAACCCGCTATCCCGGCTTCCCGGTGTTTCCACGCGAGAACTTTAGCAAGTTTACGCCACGTGTCGGCGTCAACTGGCAGGCGACCCGGAACATTCTACTTTATGCAACTTACACGACTGGCTACAAGGCGGGCAATCTTGAGGGTGACCGCGCGACCGACCCGGTGCCAGCTTCGCGCTTTCTGGCTCCTGAAACGGTCAAGACCTTTGAGGCCGGAATTAAGGCTGACTGGTTCGATGGCACACTGCGCACCAATGTCACAGCCTTTTCCAGCAAATTCACCAATCATGCTGACCTGATCTCGCCCCAGACCGTGGCCATTTCGGACCAGCGGATTAACGGGCTTGAAGCGGAAGTCACTTGGGTGCCCACTGCAGGTTTGCAATTCTATGTCAATCTGGGTCTCCTCGACGCGAAATACATCCGCGCCGATTCGAGTCACCCGATCTTCGCCCCGGATTTCACCGGTTTCGCGCCGGGCTTGAACGCGAAGCCAGTCTCCACTCCGGATTACAGCTTCAGTGCCGGTGCGAATTACACGTTCGACCTGCGTGATGTCGGCAGTATCATGATCAATGCGGCAATGGATGGCGTGGGAGATCATTTCAATGGGCTGGGCGTCGCCAACCTCGATTCAGAACGTGTCGAGTCGTATGAAGTCGCCAATGCAAGCATTACCTATCTGACGCGCAGCGAAAAGATCACCGCAACACTCGGCGTGGAAAACCTGTTCGACAAAACCTATTGGGTCACAGGTTTTTTCGGATCGGTACCGGAGTATGCGGGACGTGCCTATGCCGACCGACGTACGTGGTACGTCCGGCTCAACTACCGCTATTGATGCCGACGGCGCGCATGACAGGCTTTGCCGATCGGCTGCGGGGAAAGGTCGCCATCATTACCGGCAGTGGGGGCAGCATCGGGCGCGCCGCCTGCCTCCGCTTCGCTGCCGAAGGTGCAGCGGTGGTCGGCTGCGACTTGCAGTCCGATGCCGCAGCGGCGACGGTCAAGGCGGTGGAAGAGATTGGTGGCATCATCGACTCGCTGCATCCGTGTGACCTCACTGAACCCGACGATGCGCAGGCACTGGTTGATCTCGCGCTTGCCCGCTTCGGGAGGATCGACGTACTCTACAACAATGCCGCGATGGCCCATTTCGCGTGGTTCGACGCAATGGATCACGACCTGTTCTCTCGGACGATCCGCGATGAACTCGAAATCCTGTTCCATCTCACCAAGTGCGTTTGGCCGCATTTCGTCGCTCAGCGGTCCGGTGCCATCGTAAACACTGCGTCGGTTTCTGCCTCGATTTGCTATGCCGTGGTTCCGGGGTTGGCCCATTCGACTGCAAAGGCGGGCGTGCTCGGCATGACCCGGCATCTGGCGATGGAAGGTGCGCCACACGGGATTCGCGTCAATTCGGTGTCACCCGGCCTCGTCCGCACCAACCAGTCTGAAGCCCTGCTTGCTGATGTCACATGGGCAGGAGCCATGCTTTCCAAGATCATGCTCGATAGGTTCGGGACGCCCGACGATGTTGCCGCTGCTGCCGCCTTTCTCGCCTCGGATGACGCTGCGTGGATTACCGGCACCGATCTCGCCGTTGATGGCGGAACCATGGCCTGGTGAGCAGCCTGGCATTTGAGGAGAAGAGGATGGGCAGGACGGTTCTCGTCACGGGTGGCGCACAAGGGATAGGTGCGGCGCTGGCCCAGGCATTTGCGCAGCAAGGGGACAGGGTCGCCATTGCCGACCTCGCGTTTCAAAACTTCCAGAGGAATGAGGGCCTTTTTACCGGGCCATGTGACGTTCGCGACCGAGGATCGTGCACCGAATTTGTTGGTCGCGTGGCAGTGGAGCTTGGCCCCGTGGATGTCCTGATCAACAATGCAGGCATTTATCCGATGCAGCGGTTCGAGGATATCAGCCCGGACGATTGGGACAGTGTGCTGGCTACCAATCTCGGGTCCGTTTTCCACTTGAGTCAGTTATGCCTGCCGAACATGCGGGCGCGTTCCTGGGGTCGGATCATCAATGTGACGTCCAACACCTTTTTCATGGGGACGCCGTATTTGGCGCACTATGTTGCCAGTAAGGGCGGCATAATCGGGCTGAGCCGATCCTTGGCGAGCGAAATGGGCCGGTACGGCATTACGGTAAACTGCATAGCCCCAAGCTTCACGCGAACCGAGGGAACAGCAATGATCGAGCAGGCGGCTCCGGAAGTCGTCACGCAGACGGTGGCAATGCAGGCGATCGAACGTGTAGCGGTGCCAACTGATGTCGTAGGCGTCGCATTGTTTCTGGCAAGCGACGGTGCCGAGTTCCTTACCGGCCAGACGATCGCCACGGATGGAGGCGCATCAAAAAACTAACGTCGCTTCGACCATCAAGTTGCCCGTTCTCGGTCATCGAAAAAGTTTGAATGATCGCCAATGTGCGAAACGCCATTAGATCTTCAAAATTGCTGCCTATCGACTGCAATGGGCGATAGCATCCAGTCTCCGGCTTGCCCGCGTTGCATCATCAAACATTTCAAGCGATCGAACATATTCTTCCGGGCTTACCACGGCTGTTACCGATAGCCGGATAGGCCCGCGCGTAGAGCGAATTTTGCGGGACGCCGCGCTGCGACGCGTTGGTCGCCGTTCATGCCAGCTCTACCGCAATGGCTTTATCTATCAACTGACGCGACCGCACGCCGCCGGCGTCGATGTTCAAGAGCAAAAGTCGCCGGTCGGGCTGGCGCGATAAATTTTGCTGCTGACGTTCGAGCATCTCGATGTCTTCAGCGAATATACGGCCCTGGCCATCCCGAATGCTGTCGGTTAAATCCTGGTCGTTAACGGCAAATCGTCTTGCCATCCCCCAAAAATACCAATGCGATGAATCCGTTTCTGGTGTCATCATATCGACGACCATTGCATAGACTTTCTGGTCCATTGGCGCGTCATAACCTCCCTGGCCCATGGGGGCGACGCCAACTTCGATCTCAACGCTGCTGGGCAAGTGGAAATGGCAGATTTGCCAGCGGTCTACCGGTACTTCACTGGGCAGACCTGCACCGTCCAGCGCCATGGCCCAAAACGGCGGCGGCGAGACATTGTCCATGAACCGGCTTGTCACGACTTCGCTCCCAACCAGTCGTGTGCGAACCGGTGCCTCGTCAATTTCCTTCTGTCCGATGCTGGTCGCGTGAACATAGGTCTCGTGCGTCAGATCCATCAAATTGTCGATCATCAGCCTATAGTCCGAGGCAACGTGATAAATGCCACCGCCGTAAGCCCAGCCTTCGTCTTCAGCCCACGCAAGATGCCGCAGCTTCGCCGGATCGGCCAGATCGGGATCACCCGGCCAGACCCATATAAAGCCATAACGCTCTATGACCGGAAAGGATCGGATCGGCGGAAAACCGCCAACACGCTGACCCGGCATGCCTTCGGTCTTGCCACGGCAGCCCATGGTCAATCCATGATAGCCACAGACCAACGCGCCATCGCGCAGGAACCCGAGCGATAGCGGCGCGCCGCGATGCGGGCAGAAGTCCTCCAGTGCGGCGACCTGCCCCTCGATACCGCGAAAGAACACCATCTGTTCGTTGCATATTGTTCTGCCTAGAGGTTTTCCCTCAATCTCGTGGGGCATGCACGCGACATACCACGCATTACGTACCCATGACGCGGCAGTCGGCTCTGCGTCGCGCGCCTCGGCTTTGAGGCTTGTAGCCATCTAGAGTTCTCCCGCTGCCATATTTTTGGATCCAATAATGTACTTCGCGGGGAATCGCAAGTTGGAGGTCAACTGCTGATCGGGCGGGCCATCCACGCCGACAGCGCAGCACTCACAGCGTCCGGCACTTCCATCGGCGCCATATGGCCTGAATCTTCAAAAACCGTCATTTCGGTACCGGCAATCGCCGCCGCAATTGGCCTATGCTGATCGGGCGGACTCCACTGGTCGTGTTCGCCGACGCCGATGAGGGTAGGGCATGCAATGTGTTTCAGCAAAGGTGCCGCATCAGGGCGATGGATCAGGGCGTTGATCTGTTGGCGGTGAATCCGCGGCGACATGCGTTCGACCATTGCGTAAAGTCTGGCCCGAAGCGCGGGATCGGTGTCCAGCAATCCTGGCTTGACCATCGGGGGCAACCAGACCGAGGCGAGAGCGGCCATGCCCTGATTGGCGCTGATGTCGAGCATTGCCTGGCGTTTGGGCAGTTCATCCGGCGACGCAGGATGCACGCCGGTATCGAGCAGGCCGAGCCGCGTGACCCGATCGGGTGCAAGTCTGAACACTTCCAAAGCGACGCGACCGCCCATCGAATGGCCAACAATCGAAAAACGGGCAGGTGCGTCGATCAGAATGTCCGCAGCCATGTCAGTAAGCAGATCGCGTCGGGTAAGGTCGGGAACTATGACTTTGTAATGCGTGTCAAGGGTGGCAATCTGATGAGCCCAGACTTCGGCATCGCACAACAGGCCGGGGACGAGGATCACAGCTTCACGACTTGTCATGAGGTCATTCCATGATATCGGGCAGGGGATTGCCGTCCACAATCCGCGGAACCGCTTCGATCAGGACAAAGGCGATACGGCAGATATTGGTCGCTGAAGGATTGCGCCAGAGGTGAACGGTGCCGCGCTGGACGATGATATCCCCGGCGCCCGCTATCCTTACCGCACCCCCATCAAGCTCCAGTTCGACTTCGCCCGCCAGCACGATGCCGTAATCGATGCTGCTGCTGCGATGAAAGGGCGAGACGCCACCGGGCAGCATGTCGACAACCCGCAAGACCGAACCTTGATGCAACGTAAGTCCAGCGTCGCGATCCCGGCCTTCGGTATCGTCATTATTGTCGGCCGGAACGGTCGCGGTGGTCCACACCAGGCTGAATGCGGCATCCCCCGATGCGATTGGATTGACCGGCAACAGGTCGTCGCTGGCAAATATCGCGCGACCCGACGGATCATGGCCGGTGACGATCCGACGGACATCGGCAGAACCGATCATGCCTTCACGACTTTCTGGTCAATGGCCCCAAACAGCACACGGCCGTCGCGCAATCGACACTCCATTCGCACACGATCGCCGAACCGCATGAAGCCTGTGCGTGCCTTGCCTTCGTCCAGCATCTCGATGCCGCGCCGTTCCGCAATGCAGGCCGAGCCGATCTCACGGAAATTGCTGTTCGACACAGTGCCCGAGCCAATGATCGTGCCCGCGCAAAGCGACCGCGTACTGGCGGCGTGCGCGACCAGTTCGTGAAAGCCGAACTCCATCGGTCCACCCTCCGCATTGCCAAAGCGTACCCCGTTCCAGTCCACCGTCAGCGGTAAATGGACGCGACCATCGCGCCAAGCATCGCCCAGCTCATCGGGGGTTACGGCGAAAGGTGCTAGTGAACAGGCTGGCTTGGCATGGATCCAGCCAAACCCCGTCTTCATTTCGACTGGGGCCAGTGCGCGCAGCGACCAGTCGTTGATCTGTACCAGCAGCTTGATATGGCCCAGCGCCTGTTCGGGGGTGACGCCCATCGGCACGAAATCCGTTATAATGCCAAATTCGCCTTCGAAATCGATCCCATCCTCCTCACGCGGCAGGGGAACATCACTGGTGGCTGACAGAAACTGGTGCGACAGGCCCTGATACATGAGCGGTCGGCCCGGCGGCGGAGGCTCTGTCCCGAACAGCGTCTCCATCAACGCGCCATGGCTGCGATAGGCCGAGCCGTCGAGCCATTGCCAAGCGCGGGGTAAGGGGGCCGCAAAAACGAGGCTATGGGTGCTTTCGCCTTCTCCCGCGTCCAGGCGTGCCGCTAACCCCGTCAATGTGGGTTCGGCTTTGTGCCAGCCTTCGATAGCAGCCTGCAGCGTGGGGACGTTCGTTGCCAGATAGCGGCTTCCGTCCGCGCTGATGACGGCCAGCGCACCATCGGGTGTCCCGTCATCGACGGTAGCGAGTTTCATTCGGCGTCCTTTCGCATGTCAAAGATCGGCAAGGGCATTCGCCACTAGCGCAGCAATGTCGCCATCATGCGTGAGGCCAAGCGCGTTTGCGGCAGGGGTTGCAAGCGGGGGCTGCGCACCGAATGCGGCCTCGATTGCCGGATCAGGCGCGTATGTCGCGAGCATTGGGTCTGCTCCTGTCTGGCGCGCGACTTCGGTCACTAAATCGCCCATGCGCACCCGCAAGGCGGGCAAGTTCAGACGGGTAGACGCAGGGTCGGTAGCAAGATCGAGTGCGATTATCAGCTGCTCCACCAGCGCGCGCCGAGACAAGAGCCAGCTGTAGGCGTCGGCCGAGACCGGCAGGGTGATGGGCTTGCGCGTCTTCAACGCATGGAAGAGATCGCCAAGGAAAGCCGATTTCATCCCCGATGGCGCGAGCGGGCGGGCCAAGATGCCCGGAAGTCGCAGCGAGAGGCCGCGTACCGTACCCCGCCGGTCGAGTGTCGCGATCCATTCTTCCATCATCGCTTTGTGGGCGCCGTAGAGTTTCAGCGGGCGCACCTGCGTATCGTCGTCTACCCACTGCGGCATGGGATGGCCGAACACTGCAATGCTGCTGGCGAAGATCAGGCGGGGCACGTTGCCGTAGGCGGTCACCGCATCGATCAGCGCCATCGGAGCGGCGACGTTGATCCGCGCCGCAAGCGCCGGATCGGTCTCTGCCGCGCCGCCTGGGATAGTAGCGAGGTGGATGATCGCGGCGAGCGGCTCTGCAGCAATCGCCGTGACAAGCGCGGGGTTATCGATTTCGCCTTGCAGCGCGGTGATACCAGGCAGATCGGCGCAATCCAGCTCCGCCCGATCGGTCGCGATAATCCGGCGTGTCCCCGCCAGCGCGCGCATCAGTGCGCTGCCGACAAAGCCGCCCGCGCCGGTGATCAGGATCGGCTCAGCTGCCATCGGTGATCGATGTGCCGCCATCGACAGAGATCTGCTGGCCGGTGATGAAGGCGCTGGCCTTCGAGGCGAGGAATAGGCAGGTCGCGGCAACATCGTCGACCTCGCCAACGCGGCGCAGCGGTGTCATGCCTATTCGCCGGTCGATAAAGGTTTTGTCGGCCATCAAGGGTTCGGACAGCGGGGTGCGGATCAGGCCGGGCGCGATGGCATTGACGCGAACGCCTTTCGGCCCCCATTGAACCGCTAAATTCCGGGCCAGTTGAGCGACACCCGCCTTAGCCAGCGCATAGGCATTGATCGCGCCATTGCCGCGCAGCGCTGACAGGCTGGACATCAGGATAACACTGCCGCCGCTTCGCGCGGCGATATGCGGCAGGGCGATGCTCGTCAGCGCCACCTTCGAGCGAAGGTTGATCGCCATAACCTGATCGAAATCTTCGAGCGACCAGCTGCCCGCAGCGCCTGTGATGCCCGCATTGCATACGAGAATGTCGATGCCGCCAAAGGCCGTCACTGTGCCATCGATCAAGGCGCGCAGCGCAACGGGATCAGTGACATCGCAGGCGATGCCGTGCGCGCAATACCCGAGGTCGGTCAGTTGACGAGTAGTCTGGGTGACATCAGCGTCGTTCTCGCTCGACACAACAACTTTCGCGCCAGCCTCGGCCAGCGCCTGCGCGATGCCCAGCCCGATACTGCGCGTCGATCCCGTGATAATGGCCGTGCGACCGGCAAGATCGAACGCGGCGGCCAGCATCGCTCAGCCTTCGATGATCGCAACGGCACGGGTCCAGCCGGCCGACGCGCCCCGGATCTTGTGGGGAAAACAGCTGATGGTGAACCCGTGCGAAGGCAGGCTTTCGAGGTTGTGCAGCTTTTCCAGATGGCAATAGCCGATATCGCGACCAGCCTTGTGCCCTTCCCAAATCAGCGATGTATCCCCGGTTTCCGCAACTTTTTTCGCAGTATGGCTGAACGGAGCATCCCAACTCCATGCATCGGTGCCGGTCACCCGGATACCGCGTTCGAGCAGATACATGGTCGCTTCATACCCCATGCCGCAGCCGATATTGACGAATTCCGGGTTACCTACCGCGCCGCCCGCAGCGGTGTTGACGAGCACGATATCGAATGGCTGAAGTTCATATCCTATGCGATCCAATTCCGCTTCAACATCGGCAGCGGTGGCGACATAGCCGTCATCGAAATGCCGAAAGTCGAGTTTGACGCCGGGATTGAAGCACCACTCAAGTGGGACCTCGTCTATGGTGATCGCGCGTTTGCCTCCGTCCATCGTAGGGTGAAAGTGCCATGGGGCATCCAAATGCGTGCCGTTGTGCGTGGTCAGCGTCACCCATTCGGCTGCGGCAAAACCTGCGCCGTCGGGGGTCTGCTCGACTGTCACGCCGGGGAAGAAGTGACCAAGTTCGGCCACGGTGTCGGCATGCTGCTGATAGGTGATCTTCGGCCGCATGAAGGGCGGATCGGTAATGACGTCGTTTTCCAAATAGATCGACAAATCGACGAATGTCCGGGCCATGGCTATCCTCTCGGCAAGATTGCGCGCAAAGCGATGGGCGTGATGATAAGGCCTAGCAGCCCCCCATAGCCGATTTTCATAGCCAAGGCGCTGGCCCAACTCATGGCCTCTGCTCCAGCGAGCCACAGAAGGGCAGTTATCACGCCAGCCAATGCCAAGCCGCCAAGGGCGAGCCCTAGCGCGCGGACCGCAATCTGCCAAAGCGGGGGAGGAGATCCGGTGATGCTCCCTGCGACCATTTTCGCTCTTGTCTGAATTGCGGGCACCAATGCGGACATAAATCCGGCCGCCAAGGTCTGCGGGATGAAGTCCAGCGCGAGTCCATCCACGGTGAAGACTCGGATATTTGGCGTGCCGCCAAATATCAGGAGGAAGAAGGCCGCACTTATCGCCATGGAGATGACGACGGATATCAGCGTGCTAAAACGCAAATGTGCACTGACCGATGTCATCGATCCATCCAATGGACGGTCAGCGGCATTTCGCGAAAGGCGAAAAGACCGACATCGTGCCTCAGCGTAGATGTCCGGCCGCCAATTCGGCCCGCGGCGGGGACGCTAATAGCACACACCGGCGTATTGCGTTCGGCGTCAAGCATCACCCGCGCATCGGCCCCCCACTCCGCGGCGCGCGGCTTCCTGGCGAAACTGATCACACCGTGCAGCACGGCAAGGGTCACTGACGTAATATGTCCCCAGTGATTGCCTAGCTGCTGCAAATATCTGCCTACGCTCGTCACTAGGACGTGCGCGATGGCGATGTAGGTCATTATGCAGACTTTCCGGCGGTATCGCCGCCCAATGTTTCGGCGAACCAGTCGGCAATATAGTCGCAGCCATAGGACATATTGTCAGCGCCGACATGCTCGACGCCGCCTTCACGCGGGGTGAAGATTTTCAGCTCGCGCTTGGGGCTGCTCGTCAACTGGTCGTAGCTTTGGTGCGCATATTCCAGGCCGATTTGCCGGTCCTGCTCGCCATGGGTGACGAGGAACGGCACCTTGATCCGTTCCATCACGCCGTTGAGGTGCATGTCCTTCGACTTTTCATGGAAATCGTCCATGTCCTTTGCGCCGAACACCCACATCACATGCGCCCAGTAATGCGGTACCGGATTTTCGCCCTCGCGGCGGAGGCGTTTCTGCTGGACTTCGGCCCAATTGTGGTTGGCCCCCCAGACGGCGCCGCTAGCAAAGCGCGGTTCGAAAGCGACAGCGCGCGGGGCAAAATGGCCGCCGAGCGAAATGCCGGTCATGCCGATATGCGAGGGATCGACATCGGGCTGCTTCTCCAGCCAATCGACCGCAGGCGATGCCCATTTTTCCGAATGCGGCGTGGCGGGCAGGTTGCCGATGCGCAGCGCCTCGCCCGTGCCCGGCTGATCGACACAGAGCGTGGAAATGCCGCGTGCTGCCAGCGCCTGGGGCAGGTTGGACCAGTAAAGCAGCTCCTTCGAGCTATCGAGGCCATTGCAGTAAACCACCACCGGCTTGGGGCCTTCTCCTGGCGCGCGGACATAAAGCGCGGGATATTCGCTGCCCTCATAGGGTATCATCACACGCTCGATCGGGTGGTTGCCCAACTTCATCGCCTTGGCGAATGTATCCTGCGCCATTGCAAAGGTAGCAATACGCGCAGGGTTGCCATGGCCCTGCATGCGTTCACCCACCAGGAGGTAGAGGGCGGCGCGCTCGAGCTTCCTGGAAGCAGAAAGGCTGCGACCGCGTGCCTCATCCTCGGCGGCAAGTGCGATCAGCTTTTCGCCCATCGCCACCCATTGCTGCAGGAACGCGCCGGTGCCCGCGTCTTCACCATTTGCCGCCGCATCGCGGATCGGCTTGCACATGTCGATAATCTCTCCAATCTTGCCGCCACTTTCCAGCGCGATCGAGACCGACAGATTCCATACATAATTCGGGAAATACTCAAAAAGCGCCATGACGTTCAGACTCCAACAGGCTGGAACAGGCCTGCGTCCGGCGCAGGGTGCGGCATGGTCTGCGGTCCACCCACGCCTACGCCCCATTGATCCATGATCATGGGGGCAGGGGTGTGGACCTTGGCCTCCCATGTGGCATCATCCACTTCCTCCAGTTCGGCGGTATATTCGACCGCAAAACCGCCGGGCGTGGTGAAGTAGCTGAAGGTGTTGTTTCCGGCGGTGTGGCGGCCGGGGCCCCAGCGAATATCGGTGCCCTGCTGCTTCAGCCGATGAATGCCGCGCATCATGTCATCGACGCTGAGCATGTCATAGGCGACGTGGTTGAGGCAGGCTGGGCCAGGCAGCAATGCGATGCGGTGGTGCCACTGGTTGCACCGCAGGAAGCACATGAAATCGCCCAGCCAGTCGCTGACCTTGAAGCCAAGCACATCGGTGAAGAACCGAACCATTTCCTTGTGGTCGGGCGAATGCAGGACGATATGGCTGATCTTTTGCGGAATGCCTTCCCAGCGAATGAGCTCGCGCGATGTGCCGCGGGCGACATCGCTTGAAATCTCGAATGGCAGGCCGTCCTTGCTGAAGAACCGAAAGCCATAGCCGCCGCCCAGCGTTTCGAGCGCCTTGGGTGCGAATATAATCTGGCAACCATAGGCCGCGACCTTGACGTGCAGCGCATCGACATCGGCACGGCTGTTCGCGGCAAGGGTGATGACGTCGATCCGCTGCGTGTCCGCCTCACGCAGGCGCACGACATAAAGCTCGTCACTGCCCTCAGCAGCAAAGTGCAGCATCCCGTTCTGCTCGCCAGCCTCTTTCAGGCCCCAGACATCGCGGTAGAAGGCCGCTTCGGCGGCAAGATCGGTCACGGCATAGCCGACGTAGCGAATTTCGCTGACACGTGTCATAAGTTAAATCCTTGAAGAAATTAGAAGATTACAGATTCAAATTGGCTCTGCCACCTTCATGAACATGTCCCTTGTTGCGTGCGCGTTATCGACCAGCGGCCCTTTGCCGATCTGGCCGAAACAGATGGCGCGGGAGGATTCGACAATGTAGCGACACCGTTCGAAGCGGCGATTGCGATAGGCCGTCAACGCGGGCTCAATGGAGTCGGCTCTTGCCAACTCGGCCGCCAAAACCAACGCATCTTCGATAGCCATGCCGGCGCCCTGACCCAGATGCGGTGTAGTCGCATGCACGGCGTCGCCCAGCAAAACGACCCGGCCCTTGTGCCATGGCCCTTCCAGCAAAATCCATTCGAGCGGTTTGTACACGACTTCATGGTCTTGGGTGATCTGGTCGACCAGTGCCTTGATGGCGGGCGAAGGAATGTTTGCGATCTTGCTGCGCATGGTGCTCGCCAAGTCTTCCTTGGCATACCATGGATTGCCCGGCTCCGGCGTCGTGACGTACATGTACATCAGTTCATCGGAAAGGGGCACCAAGCCAATGCCGGTTGGCCCTTCATAAGCCTGCAGGCCGACCACATCAGGCGTGCGCTTGAAATTGTAGCGCCAAACCGACTGACCAGTAAATTCTGGCTTGGGTGCATCGGGGAAAATGGTTTCGCGTGTCTGCGAATACAGCCCATCCGCACCGATGACGAGGTCGTACCTGCCAGTCGAACCGTCGCTGAACGTGACCGACACACCTTCCCCATCATCGACCAGCGTATCGACCGTTACACCGAGGCGAATCTGTGCCCCAGCGCCTTTGGCGCGGTCACCCAGCACCTTATGCAGCGCGGGCCTGCCGATGCCGACATTGCTCGGATAGCCGTCGACCAAGCGCGGCGTGGGAATGTCTGCAACGCATTGGCCGGTAGGGATATAAACTTGTACCCGATCAAAGCCAAAACCGGCACCGATGTAATCGTCGATCAGTCCGAGTTCGGTCATTGCGCGAATGACATTGCCCTGCTGTATGATGCCGACGCCATAAACCGACCAGTTTGGATCGCGTTCGATAACTTCGACGGTGTGACCGGCACGGCAAAGCGCGATGGCTGATGTCAGCCCGCCGATGCCGCCACCCACGACCAATATTTGCATGTTTTTCATGCTGGATTGCCTCTCCGCCCCGGGGATTGCGTAACCGAGCTTGCTCTATTGTGACCCGAGGATAAGGCGAGAGAGGTAAATCTGTAAATATTATTGTTTGGATACTTAAACATCAGATTTATGGATTAACTTGCTCAATCCAGTGCACTGTGCCGTCGCAGTTCGTCCCGCAGCCAGGCCAAGCCATCATCGGCGGATCTGGCGTGGTTGAATTGCATCATTTCGCGCATCGCCGGGAAAGAAAAGGGTATCGAAGCCATTGCGAGCGGGAACATCTGCGCCATGCAACGAGCCAGCCGCTCGTGCATCAGCGCCAGGCGATCGGTTTCGATGATCAGCCAAGGTACGACGGTAAACGACGACGCCGTCATGTCGATACGGCGAAAATGGCCCAGCTTATCCATGACACTGTCAGCAAAGGCGCTGGTCCGCTGGTTGCCCATATGTACGCTGACGTGGCCGGCACTGACAATGTCGTCCAGGCTAATGGTACGTTTGAAAATCGGGTTTTTGTTCCACCCGACAATGACATGACGTTCTTCGAACAGAAGCTCGGCAGGCTGGCTCGGGTTTATGAACTCCTCGGGCGTAATAAGTAGGTCAAATGCACCCTGCGCGATCAGATCGGCGCTGCCATCGGATGGTAGTACGACTTCGAGCCGGATACCGGGCGCAACATGCGCAAGGTGGCGTGACAAGGGCGCAATAACCGCAGCAGTGATATAGTCGGATGCGATCAGGCGGAACACGCGCTGCGACGTTTCAGGATCGAAGCTGGTCGACGTGGTGATCAGCGCATCGATACGGCGCAGCGTGTCCTGTACCATCGGAACGAGCGATTCGGCATATGGTGTCGGGAACATGCGCTTGCCCTGAAGCACAAGCAGGTCATCACCGAAATAGTCACGCAATCGGCCCAGCGCCGCGCTCATCGCAGGCTGGCTGAGGTTCAGTTGGTGTGCCGCACGCGAAACGCTCCGCGTATCCATCAACACGTTGAAGGCAACCAAGAGATTGAGGTCGAGACCTTTGAACCGCATCGCTGATATCTATCCATAACATTACTAGATCATCATTAAAACAAAAGATTTCACCTATGCCTAGCCCCTCTGTTATCTCTCTTCGAAATAGTGGTTGCCCAAGCAAGGCATCACGCATCGTTGGGGAGAGGATTTATGAAAGCAATTTTGTTGGCTACAACGGCGTTCGCGGTATTCGCGGTGCCCGCCGTAGCTTTAGCACAGGATGCCGCCACCGCCGGATCCACGGTCGAAGATCAGGCCGAGGGCCTCGGCGAAATCGTTGTGACCGCACAGCGGCGCGAAGAGAGCCTACAGCGTGCTGCGGTTGCCGTCACTGCGGTGACCGGCGACGATCTGACGAAGTCCGGCATCACCGAAACCGCCAATCTTGGCCGCCTGGTGCCGTCGCTCGTCGTTCAGCCGACCGGCGGCACGACCAGCTTCTTTCTGCGCGGCGTCGGCACCAACTCGCAGAATTCCTTTGCGGAAAACGCCGTCGCCTTCAACTTCAACGGCATCTATGTCGGTCGGCCCACGGCGCCTGCCGGCGTGTTTTACGACCTTGAGCGGGTCGAGGTGGTCAAGGGGCCGCAGGGTACGCTGTATGGCCGCAATGCCACCGGCGGCGCGATCAACGTCATTCCCAAAAAGCCGGTGCTGGGGACGTTTAGCGGCGAAGGCCTGTTCGAATATGGCAATTACGACAGCAAAAAGGCCTCGCTCGCGCTGAACATTCCCATCGGCGATACCGTCGCGCTGCGTCTGGCGGGCCAGATCGTCGATCGCGACGGATACATTTCCGACGGCTATGACGATGACAAGGGTGAGGCTTTCCGTGCGTCCCTGCTGATCGAACCGTCCGACCGCTGGTCGATGACCCTGGTCGCCGATTATTACAACCAACGCGGCAAGGGTGCAGGCGCGGTCCTGCTGCCTGAGGCGCGCTATGCCGTACCGCCGCTGGAAGACCGTGTCGGTATTTCCGATCCAGTTGCGCATGCGGCGATCCGCAGGCTTGCGTCAGGAATTGTGGCCCCGCCCTTTTGCGGCGGTGCGGGCAATTTCGTGAACAGCGGCTGCGTCGCACTTCCTGGAAGCGATGGCTTTCTGGACAATGAATTCATTGGAGTCAGCGCCACCATCGTGGGCGATATGGGTTTTGGTACGCTGACGGTCATTCCGGCCTATCGTCGGTCTGATGTCAATTTGCTCACATATTTGCCGGGCTTTGCCGGAACGGTGACCGATCTGGCCGAGCAGACATCGCTGGAAGTTCGCCTTGCATCGAACGACGACCAGCGGCTGCGTTATGTGCTGGGTGTCTTCTACTTCGGTGAAAACCAGATTACCGAAAACTTCTTCCGTCAGGGCAATATCTCCACCACACGCTTCACACCACGGCTCAGCACTGAGAGCATTGCCGCCTTTGGCCAGTTGACCTTCGACATCACCGATGCGTTGCGGCTGGTAGCAGGTGGACGCTACACCAAGGAGGACAAGGAACAGTTCACGTCAGTGGCATCAGGCGGTCTGCCCGGCCCTATCACCCCGCCACTCAGCGCCCCGTTCACCGGCGATCTTTCGTTCGAAAAGTTCACCTGGAAGGCAGGGCTGGAATGGGATGCAGGTCCACAGTCGCTAATCTATGCCAATGCGGCGACTGGCTTCAAATCTGGCGGCTTTTTCGTTGCCCAGCCCCCCAACAACACCTTTGCCCCGGAAAACTTGACCGCGTTCACCGTTGGTGCAAAAAATCGCTTCTTTGACAACAAGTTGCAGCTTAACATTGAGGCCTTTTATTGGGACTACAAGGACCAGCAGATCACATTCGTGGGCGGTGTACGCACCGCAGGCGGGATATTTGCGCAAGGGTCTACGACGGTTAATGCCGGCAAATCGCGCATTTATGGTGCAGAGTTCGAGGCGCGGTTCGCGCCCAGCCGCAATGACTTGTTCAGCCTGAACGTTCAGTATCTCAACGGCAAATATAATAGTCTCATAACGGCCAATTTCTCGCCTACCGGCGCACCGGTTACCACGGGATGCACTACATTGGGCAGCCGCCTGGCCAATCCCGGCGTCAATGCTGCGCGATTCTTCGATATCGACTGTTCGGGCAGGCCAACCGTCAACTCGCCGAAATGGGCGATCAATATGGGCTATGAGCGGACGTTTGCGCTGACCGGTGAACTTGACCTGGTTCTGGGAGCGCGCGGCAATATCGAAAGCAGTCGCTTCTTGAATTCGAATTTCCGGCCGGAAGAACGTCAGGGCAGCTTCGCCATGGCCGATGCCTATGCCACGCTGGAAAGCGCGGGCGGATGGAGTATCACGGGATTTATCAACAACATTACCGATGAAGAAGTGCTGGCACGCGCGGGCACCCGCCCGATCCTCGACTTCCCAGTTGGTACACTGCGTCCGCCCCGGACCTACGGCATAAGATTGGGGTATAATTTCTAGTGGGAAAGTTGTTCGTCGCTCCGGTGCTGGCTGTCCTCTTCTTGGCGACTCCGGCTCCGGCACAGCCTGCGCCAGCCAACGACGGCTTCATCACGCTTGGCACGATGGGCGGGCCAGTGCCGTCCCCTGAACGATCGCAGCCGGCCAACGCGCTGGTGCATCAGGGCAAGGTGTATCTGGTGGATGCGGGCGATGGAGCGGTGCAGCAGCTCGCCCGCGCGGGGATTCTCCTGCCGCGGGTGCGCGCGGTGTTCCTCAGCCATCTGCATGTCGATCACACCGGCGGCCTGTCTGCCGTGCTGGGTTTGCGCAACCAGACCAACCAGCGAGAGCCGATCACCGTCTACGGCCCGCCGGGCACGCGCGAACTGGTGGCGGGCATGGTCGCATCGATGCAACCCGCCGCTCGCGTCGGTTATGGCATCCCTGGTCAGCACTGGGCACCCCCTGCCGACACGGTGGCGGTGATCGAACTGGGCGATGGCGAACGCGTATCGGTTGATGGGTTCACCGTAACTGCCGCACAGAACTCCCATTATGACTTTGCGCCCGGCAGCACCCAGGATCGTAACTACAAATCGCTGTCGCTGCGTTTCGATGTGCCGGGTCGTTCGATCGTCTACACCGGCGATACCGGGCCCAGTGCGGCGGTCGAGAAACTCGCGCAGGGCGCGGACCTGCTGGTCAGCGAGATGATCGATATGGGCGGCACCATGGCCAATGTCGCGCGCAACTCACTGGATATGCCCCCGCAAGCCAAGCAGCAGTTGGTGCAGCACCTTTCAACCCATCATCTGACGCCCGAAGCCGTGGGCCAGCTGGCTGCGAAGGCAGGGGTGAAGGCGCTGGTCATCACCCATTTCGCCGCTGGCACGCCCGACCCGTTGCGAACACAGGGCTATATCGACCAAATTGGCGCACATTATCGCGGTCCGGTGACGCTGGCGAACGATCTCGACCAGTTCTGAAAACGAGGAGCCTGCACGACCGAAAGATCTGCATCGGGCTTTCGGTCCGCAGCTTCACCACAATTTCGTTGCAGGGCATTCACTGTTAATCTGCAGCCATCGACGTGACGTCACTTTGCGACAGCGCCTTGTCATTGAGCGTTGGTAGATCGATTGTCGTCGATGCGGTCGCGCGGTCGCGCGGTCGCATTAGGGCGATGCCTCGTTCCTTTGGTGCCAGAGCCGGTGGCGATCACTGTCGTCGAACGTGCTCCGCCTTTCGCACTACGTCCGCTCGACACCTTTATGACTTCCCCGACCAGAGCGACCCGCATCGGTCACCAGTTCCACATTGTCCCGTCTTCCAGCCGTGCGACAGGTAGATAGGCTGGCTTGTAGGGATATCTTGCCGCCAGCGCCTCGTCGATATCGACGCCATGGCCGGGCGCCTCACCGCAATACATCAGTCCTGCCTCGAACCGATAGTCATGCGGGAAAACAGCGTCGGTTTCGGCGGTGTGCCGCATATACTCCTGAATGCCAAAATTGGGGACCCATGTATCGAAATGCAGCGCGCAACCCATGGTTACTGGCGACAGGTCGGTCGCGCCATGGCAGCCGGTGCGCACCTGGTAGAGGCTAGCAAAGTCAGCAATCCGGCGCAGATGCGTCAGGCCGCCTGCACCAAGCACGGTGGCGCGGATATAATCGATCAGCTGATTCTGGATAAGGTCCTTGCAATCCCAGATGGTGTTGAAAATCTCGCCTACTGCGAGCGGTGTAACGGTGTGCTGGCGCACCAGCTTGAACGCCTCCTGATTCTCTGCGGGCGTGCAATCTTCTAGCCAGAACAGTTGATAAGGCTCCAGCATTTTGCCGAGGTTAGCGGCTTCCTGCGGCGTGTAGCGGTGATGACCATCGTGCAGCAGATGATAGTCAAAGCCAAATGTCTTGCGCAGTTCCTCGAACAGCTTTGGTACGTGGTTCAGCGCTTTGCGCGTGTCCCATCCGGTTACTGAGGGCAGGCTGGCGTCAGCCGGTTCGTAATAGAGCTTGCCGCGGCCCACGCCATAAGCGTCCTTGATCCCGGGCACACCGGTCTGCGCGCGAATAGCCTTGTAGCCCATGTCGACATAAAAGCCGACGGCTTCAACCGTTTCGGCAATGTCGCCGCCATTGGCATGGCCATAGACCATTACGCCGTCGCGGCTGCGTCCGCCGAGCAACTGATACAGGGGCATGCCCGCCATCTTGGCCTTGATGTCCCATAACGCCATATCGACCGCCGCGATGGCGCGCATTGTCACCGGGCCGCGCCGCCAATAGGCACCGCGATAGAGATATTGCCAGATGTCCTCAATCCGTCGCGGATCCATGCCGATCAGGGAGGGTATGACATGGTCCTCCAGATAGGAAGCGACCGAAAGTTCGCGCCCGTTCAGCGTTGCGTCACCGATCCCATAAACCCCTTGGTCGGTCTCGATTTTCAGCGTCACGAAATTGCGCCCGGGGCATGTCACGATCACCTTGGCCGATTGTATCTTCATGGGATGCGGTTCTCCCCTCCTGAAAGTCATGTCGCCCCGTTGGTAGCGCGTGGCGCATCAATTGCAACATAATTGGTAATACCTGTTTGAGCTAAGGCATCTTAAAATGCTATCGCCGCTCATTCCACGGGTGCCGATGCCGCTTTTGCGAAAGCAGGATTTGTGCGGTCTGGCGATCAATTACCAACAGATTGTGATTGGGGGCGTTGCGGCGTGCTTGGCAATGTGGTGGGCATGATATGCCGCACGCTTGTTACGTTTTGGCGCCTTTCGTTTCATTCGGGGCTATGGCAGGCATCATAAGCTGTTAGATGACAATAATTGGTCAGGCCTTTTATCGGGCGCTGCCGCCCAGATCACCGAGCGCGACTTTCCATAGAAAGCCAAGGCTATTCAGTCGTCGACGACAGCAGTTTCGAGATCGACAACGACTTTGAATCGAAAGCGCGGCATCGCCAGCCCAACAGGGCTAATCGCAACGTCTCAACCGCGTAGTGAGTGATACTGAGAAATTGGCATGAATTACCCAATTTATGGGTTATTTGTGGCAACAGTTGATAATTAGAGTGTGAAAAATGGCAGATTTTTCTCTCGATATGATGGATCGGCGCATCCTCAATGCCCTTCAAGCCGATGGACGGATGACGAACCACGATTTGTCGGAACGCGTCGGGCTTTCCCCCTCTCCATGCTTGCGCCGCATGCGCGCATTGGAGAGCACAGGCGTGATATTCCGTTACGTGGCACTGGTTGATCCGATCGCGGTCGGGCTTCCGGTCACGGCATTCATCCGTGTCCGCCTCGACCGGCAGGACGATCAGAATCTGGCGAAATTCGAAGGCTGCGTTGCGACGTTCCCTGAAATTATGGAGTGCTATCTCATGACCGGGGACTGCGACTACCAACTGCGGGGCCTGTTCGACTCACTGGGCGCGTTCGAAGATTTCCTGCGACAGAAGCTGACTCGGATCGCCGGCGTATCAGAAGTGACGACGAGCTTCGCGCTGCGCCCGGTCGTTTACAAAACCGCATTACCGCTTTGACGTGCAAATCCGCTTTTTAGCATAATCTGCCACGATTGGAGGCTTTTGAAGATTTTTCTGCCTATCTACGCTCTAATTGTTATCCATTTTGCAAGGACATGAGCCGGGTTGCAGGTCTAGTTTCCACGCCTGCCAGGATGCGTAAGGCGCGCTGGTACCTGGCAGTTGCGACCAACATTTTGCTGCAGTCGGGGAAACGGAACGAGGCTTATGAAAACCACTACTGCAGCAGACCGTCAGGAACTTGTCAGCACCCTCGAACTGCTGGAGCAGCGGCTTCTCTGGCTATCTGCATGGACCATTCACAACGCGAACCATATCCGGCCCAAACGGGACGGGCTCAAGGTCGGCGGCCACCAGGCAAGCTGTGCTTCGATCACGGCGATCATGGCGGCGCTTTATTTTCACGCGTTGGGCCCAAACGACAAGGTCGCGGTCAAGCCCCATGCAGGACCTGTTCTGCAAGCCATCCACTACCTGCTCGGCAACCAGTCGCGCGGAAAGCTTGAAGCCTTCCGCGGGTTAGGTGGCGTACAGAGCTACCCCAGCCGCACCAAGGACACGATCCCGGTGGACTTCTCAACCGGTTCGGTCGGCCTCGGCGTGGCGGTCACTGCCTTCAGCAGCCTCGTCCAGGATTATCTGATAGCGCACGGGCAATTGCGGGAGGCAGATGCGGGCCGGATGATCGCGCTACTTGGCGACGCGGAACTGGATGAAGGCAATATCTACGAATGCCTGATCGAAGGATACAAGCATGACCTGCGCAATTGCTGGTGGGTAGTTGATTATAATCGTCAATCGCTTGACGCGACCACGGCCGACCGCATGTTTCGTCGTTTCGACGACATCTTCGAAACCTGTGGCTGGCGGGTGGTGACACTCAAGCACGGACGCCTCCAGCGCGCCGCATTCGCACGTCCGGGCGGCACGGCGATCGAGGAGTGGATCGAAAACTGCCCCAATGCCGACTTCGCCGCATTGACCTACCAGGGCGGTGAGGCTTGGCGCGCACGACTGATAACCGACCTCGGCGACAAGCCGCAGACAGTCGAGTTGCTCCAGAGCTTCGACAATGTCGAACTCGCACGGCTGATGACAAATCTCGGCGGGCACTGCATCGAGACACTGGTCGACGCCTTCGATGGCGCCAATGACGACCGCCCGACCCTGTTCATTGCCTACACCGTCAAGGGCCATGGTCTGCCGCTTGCCGGTCATAAGGACAACCACTCCGGGATGATGAATCCCGCGCAGATTGAGCAGTTCCGTGCCGGCCTCGGCATTGCCCCGGGCGAGGAGTGGGAAAAGTGGGGCGGCATGGGCGACAATGTCGCGCAGACATTGGAAGCGTTCGTCGAGACAAGTGCCGTGGCCCGGCAACGCCCAGAATTACATGCCCCCGTCCTGCCGGTTCCGCCGATCGCGCCCCCGCCCGGAGAGGAGCAATCGACGCAAGCGGCGTTTGGTCGCATCATGCTTGACCTGGCCAAGTCGGGGGACGCGCTGGCCGACCACATCGTCACCACCGCGCCGGACGTGACCCAAACCACCAACCTCGGCGGCTTCGTCAATCAGCGTGGGCTGTTCCGTCGGCAGGAACTTGGCGACGTATTCCAGAAAGCCCGCATCCCTTCGGCTCAAAAGTGGATCCAGCACACTGCCGGGCAGCACATCGAACTCGGCATAGCGGAAAGCAATTTCTTTCTCCTTCTTGCGGCGCTGGGGCTTGCCGGCCCGCATTTCGGCACGCGGCTGCTGCCGGTCGGCACCGTCTATGACCCATTCATCGCGCGCGGGTTGGATGCCCTCAACTATGGGTGCTATCAGGACAGCCGCTTCCTGCTGGTCGGCACACCATCCGGTCTGACGCTGGCGGCGGAGGGCGGTGCCCATCAATCGCTCTACACGCCGCTAATTGGCATGGGGCAACCCGGCTTGACAAGTTACGAGCCAGCCTTCGCCGACGAGGTCGCCTTGATGATGGCTCACGCCTTCGACCTCATGCAACGTCCGGACGGCACGTCGGTTTATCTGCGACTCTCGACGCGCGTCATTTCCCAACCGTCGCGTCATGACGATGCCTGGCATGCAGATGCTCTGGCAGGGGGCTACTGGCTGCGCCAGCCCGCCAACGGCGCAAGCGCAGCTATTGCCTTTTGCGGCACGGTCGCACCGGAGGCGCTCGCTGCCTGGGAAGAACTCGTTGCCGATATCCCTGGCCTTGGCCTGCTGAACGTCACTTCGCCCGACCTGCTTCATCGCGGCTGGTCGGCGCGGCGGGCGGCACGCTGGAACGGAGGTGGTGCGCCGACCTGTCATGTCGAGGCGCTGCTTGCCCCTCTCGCACCCGATGCCGGGCTGATTACTGTGCTCGACGGCTCACCGGCTACGCTGTCCTGGCTCGGCGGCGTGCGCGGTCAACGGGTCAGCCCGCTGGGGACAGACCGGTTCGGGCAGACCGGTGACCTGCCTGACCTCTATCGCGTCTACCGGCTCGACAGCGAAGCGATCATCGACGCTGCTGCCGAACTGTTTCTGTAACGGGACTTCATTCGCGGGTAGAGACGTGGGGAGAAATCAGCACGACCATCGAATGGCGAATGCCTACTATGGCGAGTGCAAGCTCTCGCTCCCGCACCTAACCCGTCGGGAATGTGATGGACCCACTGCCAGGCCTTGAACCCAGGATCGGCGCATAAGGAGCATTTTTGTGCCTGCATTCGTTCGGATGTATCCGCTTCGGACCTGTACGCATACTACGATCCAAAGGAAGCATGCGAGGTTCGGGCTGTTCGGCGTGAGACAAAGATAGCACATATGTTTACACGGCCGCCGCAATCATCTTTCAACAGGCCTCGGCCGAACCTAGCTTACATGGGAAGAGTTACCCGAGCGGTCAGCCCGCCTTGTGCACGATTGGACAGCACGACATCACCACCATGCGCTCGTGCAATTGCCCTGACGCTGGCAAGGCCTAGGCCAACTCCGCCGGTTTCGCGGTTCCTTGACGCTTCCACCCGGAAGAAGGGTTCGAAAACCTGTCCCAGCAGATTATCTGGAATACCCGGACCGTTATCATGCACTTCCAGCCACGCATGATCCTGACTTCGGCCCATCATTATCGTTGCATCGCCGGCATAAAGAAGTGCGTTCTGGACGAGGTTGGCAACCAGGGCCTTTACCGAGATCGGATCCGCTTCGATAATCAACGGATCGCCGTCCACCAAGGCCACTTGCCCCCCTTCATCCAATGCTCGATCGGTGACGCTCTGCGCTATAGCGCGCAAATCAAGGCGCTGACGACGGGGGGATGCCGACAAGTCACGCAACAGGGAAAGCAGCGACCGGATCATCGCATCCATGTCCTCTACGTCCTCCCGCACTGCGGCTTGTATGCTCTCCGGCGCCGATTCAAGGCGCAGCGACAGCCGCATGAGAGGCGTCCGCAGATCATGGGCGACGGCCGCCATGAACATCGAGCGGTCTTCGACATAGCGCGACAAGCGTGCCTGCATCTGGTTGAACGCAGCTGCGGCCTCGGCAATTTCGGACGGCCCGGCCAATGAAAGCGGCGTAGATCTCGGGTCTTTGCCCAATGTTTCCGCCGCCCGTGCAAATAGTGCAATAGGCTTGGCAATCCTGCGCGCCAGCCACCACGCAAAGGGCGCCACCGCAATCATCGAAATCAACAGCCAGGCCACGGCACGGCTGCGCCAGTATTCGAGGCCGGATAATGTGGGTTTCACGGTACGCCAGCTACCGTCCTCCAACTGGAGCGATACGCTGAAATCACCAAACAAAAGATCATCACGATTTTCGGCAGTACGCTCGCGTATAATCGCACCCGATTGATTGTTGCCCGATGACGGAGGTGGCTGATATTTGGGCAAGGGAGGCAATTTGGGGCGGAAACGTGCGGGATAATACAGTTTCACGCGCTCCGGCGCGACGCCGAGTTGGCTCGCAATTCTGCGATGCATCGCTTCCGGGAAAGATGTCTCGTCGATATTGGAGGGTGGTGGTGTGTCCGACAATCGAAGATCACCAGAGCCCGATTTTCCGGTGCGTAGCATATCGATAATGCTGTCCGCTGAAACGATAGGGGGCACAGGCGGTGGTTGCAGGAAAATAAGGGCGGTACTTAATACCTGCACCAGCGCGACAGCCGCCAGCATCACGAGAAAAATACGAAGAAAAAGTGGTGCGCCTTTGCGAATGGCTGGCTGCATCACATGGAATGCACTTCCGGAACGAGAAGATATCCTTCGTTGCGGACGGTTCGGATGATTTCCTCTCCGCGGCATTTCAGTTTTCTGCGCAGGCGACTTACCTGAACATCAATCGCACGGTCGAACGAATCGGTATTGCGCCCTCGCGCTGCAGCCAGAAGCTGATCGCGGCTCAAAACTCTGCGGGGGCTTTCCAGAAATACCCGCAGCACCGCGAACTCTCCGTCCGTCAGATCGATCAGGATGCCGTTCGGATCGAACAGTTCATGCGATGCGAGATTCATTCTCCAGCCCAAAAAATGCAGGTTCGTGCTTGCATTTTCATTGCTGGGGCGGCGCCTTAAACCTGCCCGGACATGCGCCAGCACTTCCTGGAGACTACAAGGTTTCACCAGATAGTGGGCGGCACCCATGTCAAGACCCGTTATCCGATCATGCTCTTCGCCCCGTGCGCTCAATAATATCACGGCGGGGCCAGAATCTCGTTCAATCCGGTGACATGCGGAAAGGCCGTCCTCGCCTGGCATCATTATGTCGAGCAGGATGAGATCGACGGATGTGCGCTGTCGCACCAGATCCATCTCCACCGTGTTCGCTGCGGTATGCACGTTATATCCATTGGCTGCCAAGCCATTGGCCAACAGCGTCCGGATGACGATGTCGTCGTCCACGATCAAGATTGTTGCCGTCGGCCTGCAACGCTCCGAGCCTTGCGGGACAACGGTCTGAATGGATTTTTGCAGCATCATCAACCCGCGATATTCTACCCACAGCGCAGCTTGTGCGCCAAATCAAAATTTATGGTCCCAAGATATTGTGTCTCGCATATTTCCCGCGATCGGCACACATCATCATTTCTGCGGCTGCGCAGCCAGCACCACCGCAGCTGTCTTGACCTGCTACCTGACGATCAGAATGCGACGCTGAGCGACACGCGGGCGGATAAATCCGTTACTGAATTCGCCTTTTCTGCGCGGGTGGTAAGCTTCCATGTGAAATCATATCCACCGCCGAGCACACTTGCTTCGCCTATCCAAGCGCCTTTGAGATCGTCACCCGCGATAGTGAAGTTCGCTCCGGCGTCGAATTCATCATCACCATTGAAATATGCAGTTGTGTCGCCTTGATTTCCGTTCAACACTTGCCGACGTCCGGCTTCAACCTGGAACGTCAGCGCGCGCCAATCCCGCGAAATTTCCCCTAACGAATAGGATGCTGTGACGCTGGGCGTAGCGGTCAGCGATTTGCTCGTGCGGCTGGCGACACTCAGAGCGATTGCCGCGCTGTTTGCGGTTTCATCATAGCCGTTTTCCTTCAGCCACATCTGCTCCAGTTCCAACTTAGGCTTGATACTGAAGCGATCGGACAGATCGATCCTGTACGAAGCGCCTAGCACTCCCGAGACCAGCCAGCCATTCCAACTTCCATCGGCGGTGTAGGAGAAGTCCGTGTCGTCCAATGTGCCAGTGTAGGTTCTTGTCGAATCGATAGAGATACGTGAGGCGCCGATACGCGCCCATGCTAGGAACGACTGTCTGCCTATACGCCAGAAGGCTCCCACATTATGCTGGCTGATATCCAGTTTTCCGGTGCCGCCGTTGTTTTCCACCGTGCTCGGTAGATAGGCATAGGACACGCCGAAATATCCGAGACCGGTACGCTTCTCGATGCCGGTCGATAGCCCCCAACCATTTGCCTTGTATGCTGCAACATCGGTTTCTTTTCTGTTGGTGCGCCAATAGATCGGTTCCAGCCAGCCGCCGACGTCAGATATGTTGAAGAGCGATGTGTCGTCTGCGATGTGACGCGCGACGAGGCGATCGGCAGTCGACACAGAATTGAAAACACCGCCAGCATGATCGGGCAGAAGTGAGCCGACTTGTTCGTTCAGCGTTTCAGAGTCTTCCACTTGGAGAAAGCTGTTGGTGATGTTGCTGTTGTTCTGCGCTGTCAGGTAGGTGGCATCCCAAGCCGCCGCTTGCGCTTTCTTGAGGCCCAGTTCGTCAGTGGTCTTGCGCGAAATTGTAAGGTAGACATTTTCCCTATCGCTTGTGACGATACTCTTGAAAATGAAGGGAAGGTCGGCTGAATTGGCGAGTTGCCCCTGAATGTCGAGGTTGGCCGATGTGAGGACCGTGTAGGTGTTCTCGGCCGTTGCCAGATTGTCGACTACCGCCGTGACGCTCGCGCCATCGGCCAAAGTGGCACTGCCGACATTGATGGTCGAACTTTGGTCGCCATCGACATACACCCCAATCGTTCCCCCGGAGCGGACGTCCAAGCTGCCGAAACGCACGGTTTTTGCTTCGTTCGGGATCAGCGTGCCACCGGTAAGGGTGACAGCGACATTGTCGGCATTGGAAAAATCGCCGGAGTATTTCGCTGTGTCGCCGATAGTAACCGTTCCGCGCCTGCCGGCAAAGTCCATCGTGCCTGAAAAGGTCGACGTGCCCGACAGCGTTGCTACGCCCACGCCGGTGCCGAAATAGATATCCCCGGTGTAAACAGTATCGTCGGCAAGCGTTAAACTGTCATTGCCACCCCCGAAATAGGTATTGCCATCGATCTCGCCGGTGGAAGCAGACAGCGTGTCATTGCCCGATCCCAGACGGATATCCCCGGTTATCTTCGCATAGATGTTGGGATCTTCCTCGTCATTCTCCTCGACATAATCCGCGCGGGCTTCGGCGTCATCGTCGTTCAGATATTGGATGATGGTAACACCGGTAGTGTTGGAGGAAAGGTCAATTGCATTGCGAACATCGGTACTGGTACCGCTTGCCGTAATGTACCCGGTATTCTCGATCGACGTAAGTGTGCCGGACAAATCCCGTATACCGGTGGTGAAGCCGTCGCCTCCCGACGACAGCGTAGCGGCGATTGTGCCGCTGTTGTAAAGGCTGTTCACAGTGCTGCCTTGGTTAATCAGCAATGCTGTTGCGGCTTGGTCGTAGGACGTTGCGCTCAATGAGCCGGACACGCCAATTCCGTCCGTCAAGGTCACATTTCCGCCCTGTCCGCCAATTATGATGCCATATGCATCCGTATTGCTGTACGTGGCGTTGGACGACACAGTCCCGTCGATGACAATGGAGTGCGTGCCGACATTGCCGACAACAGATCCAATGATGATGTCGCCTACGCTGCCGACCTGCAACGCTGGGCCATTGCCATATGTGACTATAGAACCTGTGGTTTCGTCACTATCTTCTATGTCATCATTGTCTTCATCATCGTCGTCCTCGTCCCGATCGACCGGCGGCGCGGCGATATATATGCCACCTTCGACATTTCCGTTTATGCTGACGGCGGCTGTGCCGAGCCTCAATGCCTCGCGAGAGAGTGTTACAGTTGAGCCGTCGTCGTCGGTAAACGAATACCGTTTCGTGACGGTGCCCTGAATGGTCACTGTACCGGTAACATCACCGTCTAAACTGATTGCTTCCGACCCGTATCCCGCCACTGATACCGCGCCCGATACGTTGAGGTCGCCGTTTATGTTCTGCGTCGATATCCCTTTGGCATAATCGCCAATCACGGACATTGCGCCGCTGTGTGTGATGTCGCCGGTCCAGTTTCCTTCTAAAACGAGGCCCCCGGAGTTCTGGCCCTCGACATAGATACTGCCGTCGTTAAGGATGGACCCGGCGGCCGCACCGTCGACATGAATGCCATAGCGATTGCTGGCAGATGCAGCGCCCCTGGTGATCGTGCCGTTATCGTCATCCGGCACGAAATCCTCCTGAACGCGGATTACCGCGTCTTCGTCGATGTTGATGACAACATCCGTTCCCGCACGTGTCCGTCGTCAGAACATTTGGCGCAACTCGCGGCGTAGATTAGCGGAGTGCGGGCCTCGTCTGGGGGTTGATGTTAGGCGGCGAGCTTGCGGTGAAGCAAGCGCCGATGTTCGATGGTCTGCCGTT